>NZ_JAPDHU010000001.1:0-2294947 GCF_031921685.1 Methylocella sp. CPCC 101449
TTCCAGATCGGGATTGTTGGCGATGCCGGCCTCGATGAGGCTGTTGAGCTGAGGCGAGCCGAAATGGCGCCACCACTGCGCCGAGACATCGGCACCCCAGACCACACCCGCGGCCGCGCCGGCGCGACCGTCACGGGCCGGGCGTTCATCGGGCAGATAGCGGCTGACATCCGGCGACGGCGGCGTCACGAAGTCCGGTCCCACCGTGCAGGCCGCCAATAGGCCCGACGTGGTCAGTGCCGTCACGACCAGCATGGAGCGGCGCAGACGGTTGTCTCTCCCAAAACGCATGAACATCCCGACGCTTTGTTGCAATTGCTTGTGAATCTGCCACCAACCCGGGGTCAACTTGCCCGCCGGGGAGGCGGAGTCAAGTAACTGATGCGTCAAGAGGAACTACCGGCGCGCAATTGCCGCAATCGTTACGCGATTGACACACGAAGGCCTTATCCCAGCGACCTGACGTGCATCTGACTAAGTAAAGAGTTCACCGTGACTTGCCTCAGGATTCGTGCGCTGCTGAAGGTCTGCCTCACAGCCGGCGCATTTCTCTCCGCCGCCGCGGCTCACGCGGAAGATTGGCGCAAGAGTCTCGAGGACAAGGGCATTACCCTCGGGCTGAGCGAACAGGCCGAAATCTGGACCAACTTTGCCGGCGGCGTGCGGCGCGGCGTCAGGTTCAACGGACTGCTGACCGGCTCCGTCGAACTCGACCTCGCGAAATTGGCAAACATTCCGAACACCCGTTTCTACGCCAGCATGTTTCAAATTCACGGGCGGCAGCCGTCGCTCGACATGGTCGGCACCTTGCAGCCGGTCAGCAATATCGAGGCGACCGGTGCTACGCGTCTCTATGCGGCCTGGTTCGAGACCTTGCTGTTCAACGAGCGTCTGTCACTACGCATTGGCCAACAGGGCGCCAATGAAGAGTTCATGACCTCCAAATACAGCGGCTTCTTCCTCAATTCGAGTTTCGGTTATCCGGCGCTGGCAGCACTCAATCTGCCATCGGGCGGTGCTAACTATCCGCTCTCGACGCCGATGGCGCGCGCCAATCTGAAAGTGACGGACAACATTTCGCTGGTCGGCGCCGTTTTCAACGGCGATCCGGCCGGCCGCGGCGACGGCGACCCGCAGCGCCGCAACCGCACCGGCACATCCTTCCGCGTGCGCGACAACCCGCTCTACTTCCTCGAACTGTGGATCGACCGCAATCAAGGGCTGGCGGATACGGGGTTGCCCGGCACGCTCAAGCTCGGCGTCTGGCATCACACTGGCATTTTCACTGGCCAGCGTTTCGATGCGCAAGGCGGACTATTGGCCGTGACGGGCGGCACGCCGCATATCCATCACGGCAATACAGCCTTCTACGCGCTCTTCGATCAGATGATCTGGAAACGACCGGGCACGTCGGATCAGGGACTGGGCATCTATGCCCTGATCATGCGCGCGCCCAGCGACCGCAACCTGTCGGATCTCTATGCCGAATGGGGCGCTAGCATCAAAGGCCCGTTTGAAAGCCGGCCCGACGACCAATTCGGTCTGGGCTTCAGCTTCTTGAAAACCGGCAAGGGCCTGCGCGCGTTCTATAATGACGGTTTCGTCGCCGGGATGGGACAGATCCCGATCAAGCCTTATGAACTATCCGTGGAGTTGTCTTACCGCTATGTCTATTCGGATATGCTGACCGTCCAACCGTCCTTGCAATACACGGTCAATCCAGGGGCCGGCCTGCCGCTGCCGGCGACGTACAATCAACAACGTAATCTGCGTGACGCCTGGACCTTCGGTCTACGAACGACCCTGACATTTTGATCGGCTTTGTCAGATTAACGTAAGTGCCCAGTCAGCCGGGAGTCAGCGCTTCGTCAGCTATATGTAAGCTCAGTGTAAGCTGCGGCTTCTAAAAGACTGATAGCGCCCCCGGAATGAGACGGTCCTTTATCTGTTGATACCCGTTGGCGGACCGCCATACGGCCGCCGCCCGCAGAAAAGCTGCGGTGTGGCTGGAGGGGAATTCAGTTATGAACGGTTCAGGAAACCCTGTGGACGGCTCATCGACGGCCCGACGCCCCTTGCCTAGGGGCATCGTGGCGGCAGTGGCCGTCGTGGGCATCATTGGGGTCGCGGGATGGTATTGGCGTCCGCTCGCCAATTCAGCGCCTCCGGTCGGTGCCGCCCGGCCGCCGGCGGTCAAATCTGGCCTGCAACTGTCCGCGGAACAATTGGCCACGATCACCATCGAAACGGTCGGCGAGGCGCATTTCGCCGCCGAGACCGTCACCGAAGGCAAGATCAGCACCGATGAAGAGCGGGTCACGCCGGTCTTTTCGCAATTCGCCGGACGGGTGACTAAAATTTTCGCCCGACCGGGCCAACAGGTGAAGCAGGGCGAACCGCTCTTCACTCTGGAAGCCGTCGACGTCATCCAGAGCGAAAACGATTTGATGAGCGCTGTGAGCACGCTCAACAAGTCGCGCTCATCCCTGCGCCTGGCGCAGACGGCGGAGAAACGCCTGCGCGATCTCGTCGCCGCCAATGCGGTGGCGCAACGCGAGTTCCAACAAGCGCAGAATGACCTCAACTCCGCGCAGAATGATGTGCGAGCCGCCGAAATCGCGCTGGAAGCGGTGCGCAATCGCCTGCGCATCATGGGCAAGAGCGATGCCGAAATCACCAATTTCGAGCAGACCGGCAAGATCAGCACCGAAACCGTCGTCACCTCCCCGCTCGACGGCATCATCATTCAGCGCAAGATTGGCCCCGGCCAATTCCTTTCTACATCGTCGTCCGATCCAGCTTTCGTCCTGGGCGATCTGTCGAAGGTGTGGCTCATCGCCAGCGTGCGCGAATCCGATGTGGCGCAAGTCTTCGTCGGTCAGAAGCTGGAATTCCGCGTCGTCGCTTATCCCGATCGCGTGTTCCGCGGCGAGATCGCCTTGATCGGCTCGTCCATCGACCCGACGAGCCGACGCATTCCCGTGCGCGCCAATATCGACAACGCCGCCGGCCTGCTGCGCCCGGAAATGTTCACCAGCGTACGGCTGATCGGACACAACGAAGGCGCCTCGCCCAGCGTGCCGCGCGAAGCGCTCATCTATGAGGGCGACAAGACCCGCGTCTGGGTGGTCGGCCAGAACGACAAACTCGAACTGCGGCAAATCCAGCCGGGGCTGATCGCGGGCAAACGCATCCAGGTCGTCGATGGCCTCAAACCCGGCGAGCGGATCGTAACACGCGGCGCCCTTTTCATCGACAGAGCCGCAACACTGGCTGGGAGCTAGACCTTCGTATGCGCGATTCGCGGACGGCTTGAACGAATATGAACAACGTCGTTTCCTTCGCGCTGCGCCAGCGCACCATCATCCTCTTGATGTTCATCACGATGATGATTGGTGGCTTGCTGGCCTTTCGGCAGCTCAACATCGAAGCCTATCCCGATCCGACACCGCCATCGGTGGAAGTCGTGACGCAGGTCGCGGGCCTTTCCGCCGAGGAAGTCGAGCGCTACATCACCATCCCAATCGAGGTGGCGACGTCCGGTCTGCCCAATCTCAAGACCGTGCGCAGCATTTCGCTCTACGGCCTGTCGTCGGTGAAGCTGCAATTCACTTTCGACTTCACCTATCGCGAAGCCGAACAGCAGGTGCTCAATCGCCTGGCGCAATTGCAGTCGCTGCCCAATGGCGCCCAGCCCGGCATTTCGCCGGTGAGCCCGATCGGCGAAATCTATCGCTATCGCCTCGTCGGTCCGCCCGGCTACAGCGTGATGGATCTCAAGACCCTGAACGATTGGGTGTTGAAGCGCCGTTTCCGCGCCGTGCCCGGCGTCATCGACGTGACGAGCTGGGGCGGCAAGACCAAGACCTATGAGATCAAGGTCGACCTGGATCGCCTGGTCGCCTACGGCCTTACCCTGCCGCAGGTGGTGCAGAGCCTCAACAATTCCAACCTCAACGTCGGCGGCAACACGGTCAATATCGGCAGCCAGTCGGCTGTGGTGCGCGGCGTCGGCCTGATCCGCAGCGCCGGCGATATCGAATCGACCATGCTGACGCAGGTCAACGGCTCGCCGGTGCTGGTGCGTGACGTCGCCACCGTCGAGATCGGCCACCAGCCGCGCCTCGGCATCGCCGGCCTTCTCGACGATGACGACGTGGTGCAAGGCATCGTGCTGATGCGGCGCGGCGAACGTAGTATGCCCGTGCTCAATGCGGTCCATGACGAAGTGCAGCGGATCGAGCGGGAGAATGTCCTGCCGCCCGGCGTACACATCGAACGCATCTATGACCGGGAAGAACTGATCAATACGACCACCCATACGGTGCTGCACAATATGGTGGTCGGCATTCTGCTGATCGTGTTGATCCAGTGGCTCTTCCTCGGCGACCTGCGCAGCGCGCTCATCATCGCCACGACAATTCCCTTCGCGCTTTTCTTCGCCATAGGATTGATGGTGGCGCGTGGAGAATCGGCCAATCTGCTCTCTGTCGGCGCCATCGATTTCGGATTGATCGTCGATGCCACGGTCATCATGGTGGAGGCGATCTACCGACGTCTCGCCCATGGCGGCGAGGAAGGCGACGACCCTGCCGATACGATGGCCTATACGGGGCTCACCGGCCGCTTGAAGGAAATTGCCGCCGCCGCAGCCGGCGTCAACCGCTCGATCTTCTTTGCGGCCTGTATCATCGTTGCCGCCTTCATTCCGCTGTTCACCATGAGCGGCGTCGAGGGCCATATCTTCGGACCGATGGCCAAGACTTATGCTTACGCGTTGGCCGGCGGCCTGCTCGCCACCTTCACGGTGACGCCGGCGCTCAGCGCCCTCATCCTGCCCCGGCAGGTGAAGGAGACGGAAACGCCGCTCGTCCGCTTCCTGAGCCGCGTCTACGAACCGATCCTCGCGCGCATTCTGCTTTGGCGTGGCGCTGTCATCGCGGCGGCGCTCGTCATCGTCGCCACCACCTTCATCGTCGTGCGCATGCTGGGCCTGGAATTCCTGCCCAAGCTCGAAGAAGGCAACATGTGGATCCGCGCCACGTTGCCGGCGACGATCTCGCTTGAGGAAGGCAATCAATACGTCAACAAAATGCGCCAGACGATCTCCGAACTGCCGGAGTTCCAGACCGTGCTGTCGCAACACGGCCGTCCCGACGACGGCACCGACGCCACCGGCTTCTTCAATGCGGAATTTTTCGCGCCGCTGCGGCCGGTTTCGCAATGGCGGCCAGGTGTCACCAAGGACTCCTTGACCGACGAAGTGCTGGCCAAACTGCAAGCCAAATTCCCCGGCGTCGAATTCAACTTCTCGCAATATCTGCAAGACAATGTCGCGGAAGCGGTGTCGGGCGTGAAGGGTGAGAATTCGATCAAGATCTACGGCAGCGATCTCAACACGCTGGCCGACCTCGCCCAGAAGATCAAAGCCACGCTGAGCAAGGTGCAGGGCGTCGAGGATCTCGCGGTCTTCGTCTCGCTCGGCCAGCCGACCGTGCAGATCGAAGTCGATCGCGCCAAGGCGGCACGCTATGGACTGGCACCGGGCGACATCAACACCACGGTGCAGATCGCCGTGGGTGGCCAATCGGCCGGCGATCTCTTCGAATCCGGCGGCGACCGGCATTTCCCGATCGTCGTGCGTCTGGCACCGCAGTTCCGCCAAAGCATCGAGGCGATCAACAATCTGCGCATCGGCGTCAGCACGCCGTCGGGCTCGGTCACGCAGATTCCGCTGAGCGAAGTGGCGAAAGTGTCGCTGATGTCGGGCGCCGCCTATATCTATCGCGAACAGCAGACCCGCTACCTGCCGGTGAAATTCAGCGTCCGCGACCGCGACCTCGGCAGCACCATCCTCGAAGCGCAGCAGCGCATCGCCAAGGAAGTGGTGTTGCCGCCAGGCTATCGGCTCGAATGGGTGGGCGAGTTCGGCAATCTGCAAGACGCGATCGCGCGTCTCGCGGTCGTCGTGCCGTTGAGCCTGCTGCTGATGGCCGCCCTGCTCTATTTCAACTTCGGTTCGCTGACCGACACGCTGCTGGCGCTCACCGTCATTCCCCTGGCGCTGGTCGGCGGTGTCGCGGCCCTGGCGGTCACCGGAACGGCGTTCAGCGTTTCGGCGGCGATTGGTTTCATCGCGCTGTTCGGCATCGCGGTGATGGATGGCATTCTCGTCATCACCCATTTCAACCATCTCATCGCGCAGGGCCACGAACGGTTCACGGCGATCCGCGAGACCTGCCACACGCAGATGCGTCCCGTCGTGATGACGTGCGTCGTCGCCGGCGTCGGCCTGCTCCCCGCCGCCTGGTCGACCGGCGTCGGCTCGCAAGTGCAAAAGCCGCTGGCGCTCGTCGTCGTCGGCGGCATGGCCTTGGCGCCGTTGCTGATCCTCTTCATCCTGCCGGTGCTGATCTACACCTTCTCGCAGCGTGGCCGCGCCCGCAGGACCGGCAGCGAACCGGCGAGCCCGCACAGCCCGTTGAGCGCGCCGACGCCTGGGGAGTAATTTAGGAGAGGCGCGGCGCCGTCAGGCCGCCGCGCCCTTGAGGAAGATCGCCACGGCGCGGGCAATGCGCTGGCGGATCTCGTCCGCCGACAGATGTTCTTCGCGCCCCAGCAGCAGCTTCTTGAAATGAATGGTGCCGACCGTCATGCCAAACAGCATGTCGGCCGCCTGATCCGGGTCAGCCACGGCGATGCGTCCGCCGGCGATCTGGCGGGCCATCCAGCGCGATAGAATGCCACGGCCCCGCTTCTCGGCTTCGTTGAAGAGATTTTGCGAGCGTTCCGGATCACGCATGTGTTCGGCGAAGACCACCCGCTGGAGCGCGATCTGCTTGGGCGCCATGATGTGCTGCGTCAGCTTGGTGAGGTAGTCGATCAGCTCTTCGTCAGGTGCATCGGTATCGTCGAGGCTGGTCGGCAGACCGGCGCGGCGCAGATCGAGCAGTTCGTCGAACAGCGCCTGCTTGTTGCCGAAGAGTTCGTAGACGGTGCGCTTCGACATGCCGGCACGCCGCGCGATATCGTCCATATTGGCGGCGGCGAAGCCCACTTCGAGAAAGATGCTCTCGGCGGCCTCGATGATCATCTCGCGGCGCTCGTCGCTGGGCACGCTCACCGGGCGGCCGCGTTTGCGACGCTCCGTCTCTCTCGCCGTTTCACTCGCTTCCGTCGTCGGCCGATGCTCCATGGCGAGCTGTTGTTTCCCCCTCGTTCATAGACCGGCTACCTTGCTCCCTGTAGAGCCCGGCATCCAGCCGCCACCGAGCACTTTATACAAAGTGGCGGCATTGGTCATGCGCGACAGACGCAGAGTAATGAGATTTTGCTGGGCGGCGTAAAGCGACTGCTGCGATTGCAGAACCGACAGATAATTGTCGATGCCTTCGCGAAACCGCGTCATGGAAAGATCGTAGCTGCGCTGATAGGCGTCAACCAAAGCGGTTTGCGAAGACACCCTTGGCCCGATGGTGCCACGCGTGGCCAGCGCGTCCACAACCTCTCGGAAGGCCGATTGGACGGCCTTCTCGTATTGCGCGACATATATTTCGCGATCGGTCTCCGCGCCGCGCAGATTGGCGAGGTTCATGCCGCCATCAAAAATCGGCAGATTGACGTTGGGTGAAAACACCCAGGCACCACTGCCGGCTTTGAACAAACGGCTCAACGCCTGGCTGGTTCCCGTATTGGCGGTCAGGGTGATGCTGGGGAAGAAGGCCGCGCGGGCGGCGCCGATATTGGCGTTGGCGCCTTTCAGCTTATGTTCCGCCTCCAGAATATCCGGCCGGCGTAGCAGCACGTCCGACGGCAGGCCGACGGGAACCGGACGCGGCGCGGCGATGGCCGACAGCGAGCTTGGCATGAGTTCCGGCGGCACCGAAGCGCCCAAATAGAGCGCCAGTGCATTGACGTCCTGCGCCACCTGGGCGGTGTAGGTGGAAACATCCCCCCGCGCGCTCTCGACGCTGGTCTGGGCTTGCGCCACGGCCAGATCGGTGGACGTGCCGGCGTTCAGGCTGCGTCGCGTCAGATCGAGCGAGGTCTGCTGGCTTTTCAAGGTGTTCTCGGCCAGGCGCAGGCGATCCTTGTCGGCGGCCAAAGTCGCATAGGCATTGGCGACATCGGAGACCAGCGTCAGATAGGTGGTGCGCTGCGCCTCGTCGGAAGCGAGGTAGTTTTCGAGCTGCTGCTGCGACAGGCTCTGCAGGCGGCCGAAGAAATCGATCTCGAACGAACTCGTGCCGACGCCGAAACTGCCGGAGCGCGAGATCACGTTCTGCGTTCCGCCGCTGGTGCCCGGCTGGCGCTGGGCAGTCATCGAGCCGGAGAGATCGACGTGCGGCAGCAATTGCGCATTCTGCGCCTGATAGGTGGCGCGCGCCTTGGCGATATTGAGGGCGGAGACGCGCAGATCGCGATTGTTGTCGATCGCGAGGGCGATGAGTTTCTTCAGTTTCGCGTCGGTGAAAAACTCCGCCCAGCCGATGTCGGATGCGGTGGTCGCGGACGCAACCTTGGCGTTGGCGAAGGCAGGTCCTTGCGGCCAGGCCGAGGGTGCGGCCATGGCGGGCTGCACATAGTCGGGCGCCAAGGTCTGGCAGCCGCCAAGCGACACAGCCGTGAGCAGCGCGGCGAGCGAAGCCGCGGTGGTGGATTTGGTCAACATGTCAGTGGGCCTCTGAAGGAGCCGAATTGGGAGTTGCGGAAGACGCATCGCGGCGGGGTTTCATCTTGAAGACCCGGCGCACGAGCACGAAGAACAGCGGCACGAAGAAAATGCCGAGCACGGTGGCCGAGATCATGCCGCCCATGACGCCGATGCCGATGGCATTCTGCGCGCCCGAGCCCGCGCCATTGCTGATCGCCAGCGGCAAGACGCCGAGAATGAAGGCAAGCGACGTCATCAGGATCGGCCGCAGGCGCTGCCGGGCGGCGATCAAGGTCGCTTCCATCAGCTCGATCCCCTGCTCCTGCAATTCCTTGGCGAATTCGACGATGAGAATCGCGTTTTTCGCGGCAAGGCCGATCGTGGTGAGCAGGCCGACCTGGAAATAGACGTCGTTGGAAAGCTTGGCCCAGCCCGCCGCTGCGAGCGCACCGATAATGCCCAGCGGCACCACCAGCATGACCGAGAACGGGATCGACCAGCTCTCATAGAGCGCCGCCAGACAGAGAAAGATGACCAGCATGGAGAGCGCGTAGAGCGCCGGCGCCTGCGAGCCTGATTGGCGTTCCTGATAGGAAAGACCGCTCCACTCATAGCCGATGCCCGGCGGCAGTTTGGCGGCGATCTCCGCCACTGCATTCATCGCTTCACCCGAGGACAAACCAGGGCGCGGCTGGCCGAGAATCTGCACCGACGGCAGGCCGTTATAGCGCTCAAGACGCGGCGAGCCGTAGGTCCAATGGGCCTGGGAGAAGGAGGAGAACGGCACCATCTCGCCGCTGGCATTGCGGACATACCAACGATAGAGGTCTTCCGGCTGCATGCGCGTCTCGGCATCGGCCTGCATATAGACCTTCTTGACGCGGCCGCGGTCGATGAAATCGTCGACATAGGATGAACCCCAAGCCGTCGACAGGGTGCTGTTGATGTCGGCGAGCGTCAGGCCGAGTGCGCCGGCGCGGCCGCGATCGACATCGATCTGGAATTGCGGCGCATCTTCCTGGCCGTTGGGACGAACGGCGATGAGGCGCGGGTCCTGCGCCGCCATGCCGAGGAACTGATTGCGCGCGGCCATCAGCTTGTCATGACCAAGACCGCCGCGATCCTGCAATTGCACTTCAAAGCCCGTGGCATTGCCGAGTTCGACGACGGCCGGTGGCGCGAAGGCGAAGACCATGGCGTCGCGGATGCGCGAGAAGGCACCCATCGCCCGCCCGGCAATGGCCTTCACCTTGAGCGCTTCGCTCTTGCGTTCGTTCCAATCCTTCAGTTTGACGAAGGCGAGGCCCATGTTCTGGCCGGAGCCGGCGAAGCTGAAACCGGCGACGGTCAAAACGGACTCGACCGCATCCTTCTCATTCTTGAGGTAGTGGTTCTCGACTTCCTTCAGAATGTTGAGCGTACGTTCCTGGGTGGCGCCTGTCGGTGCCACGACCTGCGTGAACAGAACGCCCTGATCTTCATCCGGCAGAAAACCGCCCGGCAGGCGCAGGAACAGAACCGCCATGCCGCCAACGAGCAGCAGATAGATGGCGCCGAAGCGCAGCCCGCGCTTGAGAATGCCCTGGACGGAAGATTCATAGCCATGGCTGGCGCGATCGAAATTGCGATTGAACCAGCCAAAGAAACCCCGGCGTGGCGCATGGCCGTGCGCGGCAGGTTTCAACAGAGTGGCGCACAGCGCGGGCGTGAGCACCACCGCCACCAGCACCGACAGCACCATGGCGGAGACGATGGTGATCGAGAATTGCCGATAGATGATGCCGGTGGAACCACCGAAGAAGGCCATCGGCACGAACACCGCCGACAGCACCATGGCGATGCCGATCAAGGCGCCGGTGATCTGGTCCATCGATTTGCGCGTTGCTTCGACCGGCCCGAGCTTTTCCTCGCTCATCACCCGTTCGACGTTCTCGACCACGACGATGGCATCGTCGACCAGTAGGCCGATCGCCAGCACCATGGCGAACATGGTCAAGGTGTTGATGGAATAGCCGAAGGCGGCCAGCACGCCGAATGTGCCGAGCAGAACCACGGGGACCGCGATGGTTGGAATGAGCGTGGCGCGGAAATTCTGCAGGAAGACATACATCACCACGAAGACGAGAACGATGGCTTCGAGCAGCGTCTTGATCACCTCTTCGATGGAAATACGAACGAAGGGCGTGGTGTCATAGGGATAAACGGTCTTCAAGCCGCGCGGATAAAACTGTTCCAACTCGGCGATGCGGGCGCGCACCGCATCGGCGGTGTTCAAAGCATTGGCGCCGGTGGCCAATTTGACGGCGAAAGCCGCCGAAGGTTGCCCGTTGTAGCGGGAGACGGCGGTGTAGCTTTCGCCGCCGAGTTCGACGCGGGCGACATCGCGCAGATGGACCATCGAGCCGTCGCTATTGGTGCGCAGGATGACGTTCTCGAATTCCGCCGGCGTCTTCAGGCGGCTTTGCGCGAGCACCGTGGCGTTGAGCTGCTGGCCATCGACGGCGGGCGTGCCGCCGAGCTGGCCGGCCGAGATCTGAGCGTTCTGCGCGGTGATGGCTGCCGACACGTCAGCCGGCGTCATCGCATAGTTGTTGAGTTTGCTCGGATCGAGCCAGATGCGCATGGCATATTGGGCACCGAAGAGCTGGGTATCGCCGACACCGGCGACGCGGCTCAACGGGTCCTGAATGTTCGAGGCCACATAGTCG
This sequence comes from Methylocella sp. CPCC 101449, assembly GCF_031921685.1. Classification (NCBI taxonomy): domain Bacteria; kingdom Pseudomonadati; phylum Pseudomonadota; class Alphaproteobacteria; order Hyphomicrobiales; family Beijerinckiaceae; genus Methylocella; species Methylocella sp. CPCC 101449. The sequence goes on from NZ_JAPDHU010000001.1 coordinate 11,362, forward strand.
GCGATGTCATAGGCATCCATGCTGCCGTCTTGCGAAACGAAACCGAGGATCACCAAAAAGTTCGCCGAGGATTTCGCGACGCGAATGCCTTGCTGCTGCACGACCTGTGGCAGCAGCGGCGTCGCCAGTTGCAGCTTGTTCTGCACCTGCACCTGGGCGATGTCGGGATTGGTGCCGTTGGCGAAGGTGAGCGTGAGCGTCAGGCTGCCGGTCGAATCGCTCGTCGAGGACATGTAGAGCAGATTGTCGATGCCCTGCATCTTCTGCTCGATGACCTGCGTCACCGTATCCTGCAACGTCTGCGCCGAGGCACCCGGATAGACCGCGGTGATCGCAACTGCGGGCGGTGCAATCGCCGGATATTGTGCGATCGGCAGGCTGCGGATGGCGAGCGCGCCAGCCACCATGATGATGATCGCTATGACCCATGCGAAAATGGGCCTGTCGATGAAGAAACGAGCCATGATTGATCTCGATGAAGGGCGCGATTATCGGGCGACGACAGGAGTGTCGGATGCGGAGGCTTGCTTGCCTGCCCCTTCAAGCGCGACCGTTTGCACGGTGGCGCCAGGGCGAATGCGCTGCACGCCGTCGAGGATCAGGCGGTCGCCGGCTTCGAGCCCCTTCGATATCCACCAATTGTTGCCGATGGCGCGATGGATGCCGACGGGACGCACCTCAACCTTGTTGTCGCTGTTGACGACGAAGACCGTGGCATTGCCCTGCTGATCACGGCTCACGCCTTGCTGCGGCACGAGAATGCCTTTCTCGTCGATGCCTTCCTCGACCACGGCGCGCACATACATGCCGGGCAGAAGCTGTTCATGGGGATTGGGGAACACGGCCCGCAAGGTGACGGCGCCGGTGGTGGTCGAGACCGTCACGTCGGAAAATTCCAACCGGCCTTCGAGCGGATAGACCGTGCCATCGGGCAAGAGCAGTTTCACCTTGGTGCCGGCGGTGCCGGGATTCTGTAACGTTCCATCGGCGAATTGACGCTTGAGCCGCAGCAGTTCGGTGCTCGATTGCGTCACGTCGACATAGATCGGATCGAGCTGCTGCACGGTGGCCAGGCTGTTGGTCTGGCTCGCCGTCACCAGGGCGCCGGCAGTGACGGACGATTTGCCGATGCGGCCGGAGATCGGTGACGTCAGCTTGGTATAGGTCAGATTGATCTGCGCGCTTTCGAGCGCCGCCTTGGCCGAGGCGACGTCGGCGATATTTTGCTTCAAGGTCGCGGCGGCGTCGTCGGCATCCTGCTGGCTGACGGCCTTCTGCTTGGCGAGATCGCCGTAGCGTTTCGCCTTGAGCTGCGAGCTCATCACATTGGCTTCCGCTTTTTCCAGCGCCGCCTTGGCGCTGTCATAGGAGGCCTGATAGATCGCCGGGTCGATCTGGTAGAGCAGGTCGCCGGTCTTGACCTCGGCTCCTTCCTTGAAGACGCGGCTCTTGATGAGCCCGCCAACCTGCGGCCGCACCTCGGCGATCAGGTAAGCATTCGTGCGACCCGGCAGTTCGTTGGAGATGGCGATCCGCTCCCGCTTGACCGTCATGACGCCAACTTGCGGCGCGCCGCCCGGCTGCGGCCCGGCCCCACCCGCATTTTTGTCGTTGCAGCCGGCCAGCACCGTCGCCGCAGCCAAGACCAAGCCAATGCCGGAATTTCGGATCATTCGTTGAGAACGCATTCTGGGAACCTGTCGATAGCGGGCAGCGGTGCCGATCGGGCGACGCACCAAGGGAAGCCGAATTACCAAACTATTGAGTTTTGTAAATGTCAAGAATCTTGCTGCGATGCACAAGATTTCGTGAACGGCGGCACTTTGCGCGGTTTTTCACCCGGGTCGTTGGCGAAACAGGCCTGACAAGGTGAAGGTGAAGTTATGGTCGCAATGACCGCCCGACAGGAGTTGCACCGAATGCTGGGCATGTCTTAAGGGAACGGGACAGTGGCTGCCGCGCCCGAGCCAGCAGCCGATCAGGAGCCCCGTTGGCCGATTTTTCCCAAGCCCATCGCCTGCTTGCCCACCCCCTCCTTGCCGCGATGAGCGACATCGCGCGCGATGCGGGGGCGATCGCCATGACCTATTTCGCCGCAGGTTCCGAAACCTCGGCGCGCGTCGATTACAAGAACGGCGGTTCGCCGGTGAGCGAGGCCGATTTCGCCGTCGACAGGCTGTTGCGCGAACGGTTGCGCGCTCTGGTGCCGGACGCCGCCTGGCTGTCGGAAGAAACCGCCGACAATGCCGACCGCCTGAACAACAGCAAGCTTTTCATCGTCGATCCGATCGACGGCACGCGCGCCTTCATCCGGGGCGACGAGCGCTGGTCGATTTCCATCGCTCTGGTGGAAAACCAGCGGCCCGTGCTGGCCATCCTGCATCTGCCGGCCATCGGCGACACCTTCGCCGCGGCCAAGGGCCAAGGCGCATTCCGCTGCCGCGCCGGCGCCAGCGCCCGGCTCACGACCTCGGGCCGCGAGACCCTGATCGGCAGCACCGTCGGCGGCCCCCTCGGCTTCCTCGATGCTTTGGCCAAAAATCATATCGACCTGGTGCGCGAACCGCGCGTGCCCTCCCTCGCCTATCGCATGGCGCGGGTGGCGAGCGGGGATGTCGATGCCGGCATGGCCTCGGCCGATTCCTGGGATTGGGACGTCGCCGCCGCCGATCTCATCGTCAGCGAGGCCGGCGGGCTTTTCACGAGCCTCGACGGGCAGGTGCCGCTTTACAATCGCGAGCGGCCCCGGCATGGCATTCTCGCCGCCGGTCCCCCGGTGTTGCAGCGCCAACTTCTCGAAGCCATGCGTGCCGCCCTACCGCAAAAACCAAGTTAGCCAGTCATATCGTTGCCGCCAGGGCAGCATAGTCCTTGGCAGCATAGTTTTTGCACGCCAAACAATCGCCGATTTGCTATCCACCTTCCAATCAGAGATGGGACCCATGACCGACAAACCTTCCAGCGCCCGCGAATCCCAGCAATTGCTGCATCTCGTCTTCGGCGGCGAGCTTGAAAGCCTCAACAGCACCAATTTCAAGGACGTCAACGCGCTCGATATCGTCGGCATCTATCCGAACTATGCCAGCGCCGAGAAGGCTTGGCGCGCCAAGGCGCAGCAGACCGTCGATAATGCGCATATGCGCTATTACATCGTGCATATGCACCGCTTCCTCGATCCGTCCTGATCCAGAACGCCCAAAAGCAACGGGCCGATCATGTCGCTGATTAAAAAGCTCGGTCGCTCAGGCCCGGTACAGAGCGCCGCCGCATGGCTCGCGGCGCGCTATCTGCGGCTGGTGTACGCGACGACCCGCTACCAGATCGATCCGCCCGATCTCGTGCAGCGCGCCCTCGCCGACCAGCCGGTGATCGGCACGATCTGGCACGGCCAGCACATGATGGCGCATTTCGCCTGGCCACCGGGCCTGCGCGTGGCCGCCCTCATCTCGCGCAATGCCGATGCGGAGATCAACGCCAAGCTGCTCGAACATCTCGGCGTCATTCCCATTCGTGGTTCCGGTGGCAAGGGTGCCGAAAAAGTGCGCAAGCGCGGCGGGGCGCTGGCGCTGCGCGAAATGCTGCGCCTGCTCGAAGAGAATGTCTCGCTGGTGCTGACGGCCGACGTGCCAAAAGTGTCGCGCATCACCGGCAAGGGCGTGGTGACGCTGGCACGCCTGTCCGGCCGGCCGATCTATCCCTTCGCCGTGGTCAACCGGCGCAAAATCGATTTCTCGTCCTGGGACCGGGCGAGCCTTGGCCTGCCCTTCACCCGAGGCGCCATCGTCGTGGCGCCGGCGATCTGGGTTCCCCCCGATGCCTCAGAAGAGGACATGGAGCGCATCCGCCAGCAGGTGGAAGCCGAACTCGACCGCGTTCACACCCAGGCTTATGCCATGGTGGGCGGACGCGATCCCGGTGCAAAATCCCTCGCCAACGTCACGTCTTCGCCGCAACCGGCAGGCAGAGAACCGCGATGAGTTTTGCGTCCCTCTCCCTGCTTGGCCTCTATCGCGGCGCGACGACCGCCCTGCTGCCCCTGGCCCCCGCCCTGCTCGCCTGGCGCCAGCGCCAAGGCAAGGAGGAGGCCGGACGCGTCGGCGAGCGCAGCGGTATCGCGCGGATGGCGCGGCCGCCGGGACGGCTCGCCTGGCTGCATGGCGCCAGCGTCGGCGAAGCGATCGCTTTGCTGCCACTGGTCGCCAAACTGCGCCAGCAAGGCCTGCAGGTGCTGGTGACGACAGGCACGGTCACCTCTGCCCGCATTCTCGACGAACGGCTGCCGGCTGGCGCCATTCATCAATATATCCCGCTCGACGTCTGCCGTTTCGTCCGCCGCTTTCTCGATCATTGGCGGCCCGATCTCGTTCTCTTCGCGGAATCGGAATTGTGGCCCAATGCGCTGGGCGAAGCGCATGCCCGGCGCATCCCCGTCATCCTGGTCAATGCGCGTCTGTCGCAGCGCTCGTTTGAACGCTGGAAGCGATTGCCGCATACGGCGATGCAGCTCTTGTCGCACATTGATCTGTGCTTGGCGCAATCGAATGCCGATGCGGCGCGGTTTTCCGATCTCGGCGCGCCGCGCGTGCTCGTCGGCGGCAATCTCAAATATGACGTCGCCGCTTTGCCCGCCGATCCCGCCGAAGTGGCGCGGATGCAGGCGATGATCGGCTCGCGGCCGCTGTGGCTCGCCGCTTCGACCCATGAGGGCGAAGAGCGGATCGCGCTCGCCGTGCACCACGAACTCAGCCAGCGCATGCATGATCTCGTCACCATTATCGCGCCGCGCCATGCGGAGCGTGGCGGACAGATCGCCAATCTGGCCTTGCAGGAAGGTCTGACGCCCTATCAACGCTCGCGTGGCGACGACATTCCGCCAGGCGCACAAGTCTATGTCGCCGACACGATGGGCGAACTCGGCCTGCTCTACCGGCTCGCCAGCATCGTCTTCGTCGGCAAGTCGCTCGCCGCGACCGGCGGACAGAATCCGATCGAGCCCGCGAAGCTCGGCGGCGCAATCCTGCACGGTCCCCATGTCGGCAATTTCGTCGAGGTCTATGACGAACTCGATCGCTCCGGCGGCGCGCTGGAAGTGGGCGATCGCGACACGCTGGCCCGCACGCTCCTGGCGCTGATGGCCGACGGCCAGCGCCTGCGCACCATGGTGCGGCGTGCCGGCGAGACGGTGGCCCAGCTCGGCGGTGCGTCGGACCGAATCATGGTGGCGCTCGAGCCCTATCTTCTGCAATTGCGGGTCGGCCGGCGCTAAGGCATGATTTGCAGATGGCGACTCGGCTGCGGACTGTTTCCCACCCCGATTTGACGACCGACCCAGTTCCGCATCGGATCTCGCAGAGTCGGATAGCGGACTGATGCGTGCCCCGGAATTCTGGTGGCTGGAGCGCCCCAGTGCGCTGGCCCGTGCTCTTTCCCCTCTCGGCCAAGCCTTCGGCGCCATCACCCGGCGGCGCATGCAGCGGCCTGGCACGCGCCTCAGCGTGCCGGTGATTTGCATCGGCAATTTCGTGGCCGGCGGTGCCGGCAAGACGCCGACCGCCATCGCCGTTGCCCGGCAGCTCGACGAGCGCGGCGAAGCGCCCTTTTTCCTGTCGCGCGGCTATGGCGCGACGGCGCGGCCGCAAGGCGGCCCGATTCGCGTCGATCCGGCCAAGCACAGCGCCCGCGAAGTCGGCGACGAACCGCTGCTGCTCGCCCGCCATGCCCCCACCATCGTCGCGGCCGACCGCGTGGCGGCGGCACGCACCGCGATCAAGGCAGGCGCCAGCGTGCTGGTGATGGACGATGGTTTGCAGAATCCGGCTTTGCATAAGGACCTGTCGATCGCCGTCGTCGACAGCGATATGGGCATCGGCAATGGCCTGTGCATTCCGGCTGGACCGCTGCGCGCGCCCCTCGCCGATCAGTTCATCGGCGTCGATGCCCTGGTGACGATCGGAGACGGCGCCCGGGCCAAGGAACCGAGCCTGATGGCGCGTGAACGGGCTCTGCCTGTGATTGAGGCTGTGCTGGAGCCTGATGCTGCCGGCCGCGCGCGGTTGGCGCGCCAAAAGGTCGTGGCTTTCGCCGGCATCGGCCGGCCGGAGAAATTTTTCCGCACCTTGCGGGAGCTTGGCGCCAACGTGGCGCAGGCGCTGCCGTTTCCCGATCACCACCCTTACGGCAGCGCCGACATTTCGATGCTGAAATCCGCCGCGCGTCAGGCCGGGGCCATGCTGGTGACGACGGAAAAGGATTTTGTGCGCTTGCAGCATCTCAAGGATCTGCCGCCCATCGATACGTTGGCGGTGACCTTGGAAACCCGGCAGCGCGAGGCTTTCGAGCCGCTGCTCGACGATCTGCTTAAAGCTTGACTTTGAGCTGCTTAAAGCTTGACCTTGAGACCCATGCGCTCAAGCTTGGCCTGAGGCGTGGCATAGGCTTCTTGAAGATCGACGTCCCAGTAGCGCAGTTCTTCGATGGGAATCGGTTCGCCCGTCACTTTGCAGCGCACGAACGTGCCGGGGCGCAGCACGCGAAAATCACCGTCGAGATAGCGGACTTCCGCTTCGACACCGGGCTGCGGGAAACGTTCCATTCGGTTCATCGGCATGGCTTCGGTTTGACTGCGTCTACACTACATAATCGCTTGGCCGGGAAACACCAAGCAACCCCAGATGGAGATCACTTCTTGCGCCAGACGATGCTTGAGCTCAGCGCGTAATTCCAGATCGCTCCCACCGCCGCACCGGCAATGCCGGCCAGCCACCAGGTCGGCTCTCGCATGAACAGCCAATTGGCCATGCCGACATTGGCCACCGCGCCAACACCGCACACCACGTAGAACAGCAACAGGCCGGAGATGAAGGCGCCGCCGCGCAGCCGGCTGTCGCGATAGGTGATCAGATTGTTGATGTAAAAATTCCACGTCATGGCGATCAAGGTCGCCAGTGATTGCGCCACCGCGAACGACAGGCCCATGGTGATCAATGCCAACCGCAGCACGATCAGATGCACGATCACGCCGCTGGCGCCAACCGTGGCGAAGAACACGAAACGCACCGGCAGCAGACCGCGTGACAATTTGTTGAGCAGCAGACCAGCGAAATCGAGCACCACACGCGAATCCAATTTTGACTCGCCGGCGTGACGAGGACGGAAATCGAAGCCGATTTCTTCCGTGCGCAGGCTGTCGCCGGCGGTGATGAGAATGTCGGCGAGAATCTTGAAGCCCGACTGTTCAAGCTCCGGCGCCAGCCGATCGAAGGCGTCGCGGCGCATCATGAAGAAGCCGCTCAATACGTCGTTGACGCCGCGCGGAAAGAAGCGCGCCACGATGGCCGCGACAATGCGGCTTGAAGCTTCACGCTTGGCCGACAGGCCGCCGCCAGCGCTGCCATCGCTCGAAAGGCGCGAACCGACGATCAGATCGAGATTACCCGCTTCCAATCGCTCCAGCATGCGCGGCAGAACAGTTTCGTCATGCTGCAGATCCGCATCCATCACGGCTACGTAAGGCGCCGATGACGACAGCATGCCCTCGATACAGGCCCCCGAAAGACCGCGCCGATGCACCCGGCGCAGGCAGCGCACGCGCGGATCGCTCTGGGCCAACTGCTTGACGAGTTCCGCCGTGGCATCGGGACTGTTGTCGTCGACGAACACCATCTCCCAGCCGCCGGCCGGGCCGAAAGCTGCGTCAACCCGACGCACGAGTTCGGCGATGTTGCCGCGCTCATTGAACGTCGGCACGACGATGGTCAGGCGGGGGGAGGACATGGGGGATCGATTAGCGGTTGCGTCCCGGCGGGGCAACCGGCAAATCGCCCGGCTTTTGCGCCGTTGACTTCGCCGCGTGCAGCGTGTGGGGATCAGCGCGCGATTTATTCCAAGGACGCCCCGTGTCGGACTCCCAGCCCCTCAACCGCCAAACGACTGATTTTGCCCGGCTCGTTCTGGTTGTCCTCGCCGTTGCGGCGGTCTTCCGGCTGATCCTGGCCGCCAATCTGGGGCTCGGCATCGACGAGACCTATACGGTGGTCACTGCCCGCCATCTGGAGTGGAGCTATTTCGACCACCCGCCGCTGGCCTGGTGGATTGCCGGCCTGACGGAGCGGCTGGCGGGCACCGAGTGGGCGCCGGTGGTGCGGCTGCCCTTCATCCTGCTCGGCTGCCTCACGGGCTGGATGCTGTTCCTGCTCACGCGCCTGCTGTTTGATGCTCGAGCCGGCTTTCTGGCCGTCCTGGCCTATGTCTGCGCGCCGGTGACCGGCGTCACCGCCGGCACGTTCGTCGTGCCGGATGCACCGCTGATGCTGGCCATGGTGGCAGGCGCCTACGCGCTGGCGCGGGCGCTGTTTGGGCCCACCGGCGAAGCCGGCCGCTGGTGGATCGCGGCGGGCATCTGCGGCGGCCTGGCGCTGCTGTCGAAATATCACGGCATTTTCCTGTTTGCCGGCGCCGGCCTGTTCCTTTTGACCAGTGCCAGCCAACGGCGTTGGTTTCTATCGCCCTGGCCCTATCTCGGCTTTTTGATCGCCGTGGCGATCTTCCTCCCGGTCCTCGTCTGGAACGCGGAACATGGCTGGGTGTCCTTCCTGTTCCAGGGCGGGCGCGGCGGCGAAGCTCGCTTGCGGCCGCTTGCGCCGCTCACCGTGCTGGGCGGCCAGGCCTTGTTCCTCCTGCCGTGGATCTGGTTCGGTCTGGTGGCGACCGGCATCGGTGCGCTGCGACGCGGGCCGGCCGATGGTCGTTCCTGGCTGCTGCTGTGTTTGGGCGTCGGCCCCATTCTCGTCTTCACCCTCGTGGCCGCCTGGTCTTCGACGCGCGTGTTTCCGCATTGGGCGGCGTCTGGCTATCTGATGCTGTTCCCGCTGCTCGGCGCGGCGGTGTCGGCACGCTGGGACAAAGCGGGTTCGCATATGCGGGGATGGGCGAAGGCAACCGCCATCGTCACAGGCGCGGCGATCATTCTGGCGTCCGTCTTCGCGCGCATCGGCTGGCCGCCGGTGGCCATCGCCGCTTTGGAGAAGATGCGCGATCCACTGATCGAAACGACCGACTGGCATGACCTGTCGGCGGCGCTGGCGCAGCGTGGCCTGCTCGGCAAGCCCAACACATTCGTCACCGGCCTGCGCTGGCTGCATGCGGCGAAGATCGACTACGGCCTGCGCGGCCAGATGCCGGTGCTTTGTCTGTGCGACGATCCGCGCGGCTATGGCATGCTGGCGCCGGCCGAACCGTTTGTCGGCCAGGATGCGGTGATCGTGCGGCCGTTGCCCGATATTCAGAGCGTCGAGTCACTGATCGGCAAAAACTTCGAGCGGATCGAACCGCTCGGTACCGTCGACATCACACGCGCCGGCAAACCTTCGTTGCAGGCCGAACTTTATCTCGGTCATCGGTTGAAGCCAGGCTGGCAGCCGCCGTGGAAGCAAACTGGCCAGCGTTGACGCCGCGCAGATGTGAGGACAATGAAGCGTCGCCGAAGCCTTCGTGTCATACCCGACATGCGCAGCATGATCGGGTATCCAGGGGCAAACGGTAGAGCCTTCAGCGCGCCTTCAGCGTCGATGCTCAAGCAGCTTTCGTCACACGACCCTGGATTCCCGCTCGACCGCTTCGCGGTCGTCGGGAATGACACCAAGGCTTCGCTCTAACTCGATGTCGCAGTCGGTTCCGGTGCGCGTACCACCGTCACCGTGCAATGGGCGCGGGCAACCACTTCCGATGATACGGAGCCAAGATAACGACGCAGATTGGAACGGCCACGGGCGCAGATGAGAATCTGATCGGCGTGGCTGGTGCGGGCGAAGTCCAACAAAGACTCGGCGATGTCCATCGCTTCCAGCACGTGGAATGACAGCTTGCCCTGATCAAGACCGAGCGGGCGCGCCCATTCCTTCAATTCGACCAAGCGTTGCACGTGTTTGTTGCGCCCTTCGGAATCGAAGGCTTCGTGCATGAAGACCGCTGACAGTTTCATCACGTTGATGCAGGCGAGCCGCGCATCGGCCACCGATCCCACCACCCGTTGCGTCTCGGTGAACAGCGCTTCGGCGAGATATTCGAAGCCTTCGGAAAGATCGACGCAGACGACGATGATCGGGTCCGATGTCGCCGAATAGGGCTGCGGTTCGGCCGGCGGCAGAGCGCGGGCCTTGAGCCAGGCGCGCAACTGCAGAAACAGGTTCGAGCGCTTCAGCCGTTCGGCGCGCTCGGTCAGTTTCACCGCATCGGGATGTTGCAGATTGAAGGCGAGGCGCGCCGCCGTCTGATAGCGCTTGGCCGGATTGGGTTCGACGCAGCGCAGGATGATTTCCTGCAACCACGGCGGAATGTCGGGCCTGATCTTGCGTGGAGGCACGGGATCGCGCCACAGCCGCGTGCGCAAAGCTTGGCGCGACTGCGGCAGACCGAACGGCCGTTCGCCGGTCGCTAGATGATAGAGCAATACGCCAAGCGAGAAGATGTCGGAGCGCGGATCGCCGCGGTTCTGCCGCACCTGCTCGGGCGAAATATAAGGCGCCGTGCCCATCGGCAGGCGGAACTCCGCCTCCAGCAGATCCGGCATTTCGAGATGGCGCGACAGGCCGAAATCGATGAAGACCGCTTCGCCAGTCTTCCGTATCATGATGTTCGACGGCTTGATGTCGTGATGGATGACCTTCTGCCGGTGCAGATCGACGAGCGCGGTCGCCACCTTCTCACCGATGGCCGCGACCTGTTCCGGCGGGATCGGCGATTTTTCGAACAGCGGATAGAGCGTCTCGCCGTCGATATATTCCATCGCGATATAGGGGCGCCGTGCGTAGTCACCGACCGCATAAACTTTCGGGACGTGGATGCCCGACAGGCGCGGCAGGATCATCATCTCCATCTCGAAACCGACGATCACCGTGGCGTCGTCGGCATCGACGATCTTCGGCACTTTGAAGATGACGCGGCCTTCGATGTCGGGATGGCTGGCGCGATAGATGATCGCCATGCCGCCGACATGGATCTTTTCCTCGATCGTGAAGCCGTCGATGACCTCGCCGATGCGGACGTTGATCTGGCTCATCGTTCAACCCGCGGCTTATTTACCAATGAACAAGCGCGCGGCCAGAATTCTCGGCAGTTCGGCGGCATGGATCTTTCGGGCTGCCTCCTCGACGTCGTAGGGCACGCGCCAATATGTCAGTTCATTCTTGGTCGTGTCGAGAATGCTATAGGCGGCCGAGGGATTTTTATCGCGCGGCTGGCCGACGGAGCCTTGCACCGCCAGCCATTGGCGCTGACCGACCAGGGGGATGGGCGCGCCCGGTTTTGGCGCGAAGAACTTCGCCGGCTTAGTCGGCGTCATGTGATAGAGCTGCGGAATGTGGATGTGACCGCAAAAGGTGATCCGCTGACGGGTGGCCTGCAGGCTGCGCTCGGCGCTTTCCTCATCGCCGACATAGAGCCAGCGGGTGGGCGCCGATGCGTCGGAGTGGACGTAGAGGCGATCCTCGTCCTCGACCTTCATCAGCAGGCTTTCGAGAAAGGAGCGCCGGGCTTGATCGAGCTGGTTATAGGTCCATTCGATGGCGGCCTTGGCATAGTCGTTCATGCCATCGGTGAGGCCCTTGGCGGCGGCATAGTCGTGATTGCCCATCAGGGCGACGGCGCCATCGGCGCAGAGATCAGCCACGCGCTCGACGATATAGGCGGGGTCGGCGCCATAGCCGACGAGGTCCCCAAGGAAGACGAATTGATCGATGTTCTGGCGCACCGCATGGGCAAAGCAGGCATCGAAGGCCTCGCGATTGCCATGGATATCGGAAAAGAAAGCGATACGCATTACGGCCTTGCCCTCGACAACCTTCACTCCCGCCGGCGGCGGTTTTGGTCAAGCGCCGACCTGTAACTGAGCGCACATACCTTGACCGCGGCCAATTGCAAAGAAAAAACCCCGGAGCGTTCCCCGGGGTTTCATCAGAAGCTTGTGTTTGGGTGGGTTCAGTGAACCAGACGGCTCTTCAGCTCGCCGATGCCCTTGGTGATGAGATCGGCCGCGGCCTGGCCCTTGGTTTCGGCCTTCAAAACCGTCTCAGCGGCCTTGGCGGCGACGTCGGCGACGATGGCACGCACGTCATTGGCGGCCTGGGCTTCGGCCATGGCGATCTTCGCCTCGGCCTGTTTGGTGCGCCGGGCGACGAAGTCCTGCATGCGCTCGGCGGTTTCCTTGGCCATGGCTTCGGCTTCGGTCTTGGCCTGCGCCACGATTGCTTGCGCCTCGGCCTCGGCTTCGACCGCCTTCTTCTTGAAAGAGGCGAGCACGGCTTCCGCTTCCTCCCGCAGGCGACGGGCCTGATCGAGTTCGTCGGCGATCATTTTGCTGCGGCCGTCGAGGGCGCTCAGGATCGTGCGGTGCACGCCGAGATAGCCGAGTAGCAGCACGAAGAGAACGAAACCAACGGCGACGAAAAATTCGGCATCGAAATGCATGGACGAACTCCTAGCCGATCTTCTCGGCGGCGACCGCGCGGGCGATAGCCGCCGCGTCGGCACCCTTGCCGGTGATGTGCTTGATGATCTCGCCGGCCGTGTCGGTGGCGATGCCCGCAACCGAGCCCATGGCCTGCGCCTTGGTGGACGCGATCTGCGCTTCGGCCGCCGCGAGCTTGTCGTTCAGGCCGGCTTCGAGCGTCTTGCGATCGCTCTCGATCTGAGCGTTCAGCTTGTCGCGCATCTGCTGCACGGTGGTCTGTGCATTGCCCTTGGCGTCGGAGAGCGCTTTCTCATAGGCGACAGCGGCGTCATCGGCCTGCTTCTGCATGTCGGAAGCGGACTTGAGGTCGCCGGCAATACGGTCTTCGCGGGTCTTGAGGATTTCCGCGACGCGCGGCAGCGCCACCCGCGACATCAGCCAATAGAGCAGACCGAAAGTGATCGCGAGCCAGATGAGTTGCGAGGCGAACCATGTCGGATCGAACGGCGGAAATACGCCTTTGGCGGCACCGGCCGCTGGCGTGGCTGCATAGGCGCTGGAGATGAGCATGCTGCTATCCCGAAAACTTTGTTGAGCGAAACGAGTGAAAATGCCGCGCACGCCCCTGCGCGCGCGGCATCAAATTTATTAGACCACGAACAGCAGGATAATCGCGACGAGGAACGCGAAAATGCCGAGACCTTCCGCGAGCGCGGCGCCGATGAAGGCGCGGCCGAACTGACCGTCGGCAGCCGACGGGTTGCGCAGAGCGCCGGAGAGGAAATTACCAAAAATGGTGCCGACGCCGACGGCGGCGACGCCCATGCCAATCGCCGCGAGACCTGCGCCGATCCATTTTGCTGCTACGGGATCCATATCGAACTCCTGTTCGTGTGTAAGGGCGACTATCTGTTGTTCAAATATTTATCAGTGGCCCGGGTGAATTGCGTCGTTCAGATAGACGCAAGTGAGGATGGCGAAAACATACGCCTGAAGGACAGCGACCAAGAGCTCGAACGCCGTCAGGCCAACGATGGCGAGAAGCGGCAGCGGCGCCAGAATGGAAGCGGCACCTGCACCCAGCAGCATGGTCACGAAGCCGGCAAACACCTTCAGGGTGATGTGACCGGCGAGCATGTTGGCGAAAAGACGAACCGACAGCGAGATCGGCCGCGAAACGAAGGAGATCACTTCGATCATGACGATGACCGGCAACAGCACCATCGGAACGCCGGACGGAACGAACAGACGCAAGAAATGCGTGCCGTGCTTGTAGAAGCCGTAGATGAGGACCGTAAGGATGACGAGCGCGGCGAGCGCGAAGGTCACGATGATCTGGCTGGTCACCGTATAGGTGTAGGGGATGAGGCCGAGCACGTTCGAGAAGACGACGAACATGAACAGCGAGAAGACCAGCGGGAAGAACTTCATGCCGTGATCGCCGGTGGTGGAGCGCACCGTCGAGGCGACGAATTCATAGGCCATTTCGGCGGCGGCTTGCAGGCGGCCCGGCACTAGGGCCCTGCCGCTCGTGCCCCAGATCATCAGGAGCGAGATGCAGGCCAGGATGATGACCATGAACAAAGAGGAATTGGTGAAGGAGGCATCGATGTTGCCGAGGCCGATCTTCACGATCGGCTGAATCTCGAACTGATGGATCGGATCGATCGCGTTTGCTTCAGCCGCCACTTCGTCACCCTTCTCATCCGCGCAAGACGCGCATCAGGCCTTGTCTTTCGGTTTTGCCGGTCCCATCGGACGCGCGGCAATGCGATAGACGTTATAGAAACCCGCCGCTGTCCCTAGCCCCAGAAAGAGGATGAGAAACAACGGCGTCGTAGAAAGCCACACATCGAGCTGCCAGCCGATCAGAAAACCGACCACAACCCCCGCCACAAACTCAGACAGGACGCGAAAGCCTAAACTCAGCGCCCGCCCGGTTTCAGCCCCCGGGATATCCGTATTCGCCCCGGCCTTGCGCTCGCGCGCATCGAGATTCTGTTCCTTCAACGCCCCCGACAAACGGTCGAGACGCGCCCGAAGTTCAAGATCCTCGCGGCTCCGACGATCCTCGTCACTTTCGTGCCCGGACATCTGCGGTCTCATGCGGCGCGGCCTGCGCTCGCGCAAGTGCGACGCCAGAAAAAATGAAGGAATCCCTTGCGAGCCGGGCGCAACATATTGACGCGGGTATGGACTGTCAATGCGTCAACGCCTCCGCTGGAAAACAAAAAATCCAAATATTTTCATATACTTGAAACCCACAAAAAGAGCTTTTCCCCGGCCCTCGTTTCTGTTCGGATGAAAAGACGCGACCGATAGCTTAAGGCAGCCAAACGAACGCGTTGCCCAGCCCAGGCGCGTGAGGGGATGAAACAGCTTGGAATCGAAGACGATGCGACCGCTCTATGACTTGCCCGGCCATCTGGTTCGGCGGCTGGTTCAGCTCACGCAAGGAATTTACGAGAGCGAGGCCAAATCCTTTGGCGTCACCCATGCACAATTCGCCATCCTGCAAACCGTGCATCTGGCGCCGGGGCTCGAACAGCGGGAAATCGCGGAGGCGGCCGGCTACGATTCGGTGACCGCCAGCCATATGATCCGCAAGCTCGAGGCCATGAACCTGCTGCGCCGCGACAAAGGCAGCCGTTCGCGACGCGGAAACTCGCTGCACCTCACGACGGCCGGTGCCGAGAAGCTCAAGGAGATGGAACCGGCCATCGCCCGCGTCCAGGAACGCTTGGTGGAACGTCTGTCGCCGGAGAAGCGCACGCTGTTTTTGCAGCTCCTGTCGGAAATAACCGGGGTCGAAAACGCCTATCGGAACGTCGACCTACAAAAATAAGCATACTAATTATTGACAGGTCGGTGCGGAGCCGGCACAGTCCGCCTCCATAACGACCAAGTCCGGGGAGGACAGGATGGACCTTGAAGCAGGGCGCATCGCCGCACGCCCAACTGCGCCCGCTTCATCGTTTCGTCTTTGGTACATGGCGGGGATCCTCTGCCTGACCAATGCGGTCTCTTTCGTCGATCGCCAGTCGCTGCCGTTGCTGATCAACCAGATCAAAGGCGATTTTCAGATCAACGACACGCAGGTGAGCCTGCTCGTCGGCTTCGCTTTCATTCTTACCTATGCGGGCCTGTCGATTCCCGCCGGCATACTGGTCGACCGGTTCAGCCGCCGCGCCGTGCTGTCAGCCGGCATCGGCTTCTGGTCGGCCTCCACGATGTTCTGCGCCTTCGCCACGAATTACTGGATGATGTTCGTCGGCCGCCTCGGCATCGGCGCGGGCGAATCCGTGGTCGGGCCCGGTGCGGCCTCGATCATTCGCGATGCCTTCGCGCCCGATCAACGCGGCCGCGCCGTCGCCATCTGGGCGATGGGCGCCAATATCGGCGCCGCCGCCGCTCTCTTGCTTGGCGGCCTCATCCTGCGTGCCGTCGGCGACGCGCCCTCCACGACCGTGCCGCTGTTTGGCACCGTGCGCTCCTGGCAGGTGGTGCTGTTCGGATGCGCGTTGATCACTCTGCCTGTCGCGCTGCTGGTGCTGACGTTCCGCGAGCCAGCACGCACCGGCACACGGGCGCCCGAGCACAGTGGCATGAAGTCGGCGCTCGCTTTCATGGCGCGGCGCTGGAAGGTCTTCGCTCTGGTCTTCCTGGTCAACGGGCTCACCATCATCATGACCGTGCCGCATGGCATATGGGCGCCGGCCATGTTCGAGCGCGTTTGGAAACTGTCGCGACCGGAGATCGCTTTCACGCTGGGTATCATGACCTTGGTGTTCGGGGCGTCGAGCCAATTCATCGCCGGCACCGTGCTCGATCGGTTGGAGCGTGCCGGTATTGCCAATCCTGTGCCGCTCTTTGGTATCATCGTCTGCGTGCTGGCCTTTCTGCCTGGCGTTTACATGCCGCTTGCGCCTAATGTGACGGTCGCCTGGGTGCTGCAAGCGCTCTACATGCTGATCGCCACGTCGCTCTTCACGATCGGCACAGCCTTCGTCACGCGCCTCGCCCCGCCGGAAATGGCCGGCAAGATCACTTCGCTGCATTTCCTTTGGATGGGCCTGATCGGCACGCTCGTCGGCACGACGCTTTATGCGGTGGTGGCCGACACGGTTTACGGCCACGCCGGGCCGCTCGCCATTGCCTATTCCCTCTCGACCGTCGTCGGCATTCTCACCGTCTTGTCGATCATCGTCTACGCCCTTCTCATGCTCATCACACGTCAAGAAAGCACGAAAAGCCCATGAAAGCTGCCCTCTTCTCCACCTGCAAATATAACGGGCCGGCGCTCGACAAAGGCTGGCCCGTATCCGGCGCCGTCTATTCGCGCCAAGCCGCGCAAGATTCGATGCAGCAAAGCCTCGACCAGTTTCAGTTGGCCGATGAACTCGGCTTCGACTGGGTGACGGTGGCCGAGCATCACTATGCGCCGTTCTCGCTGACGCCCAATCCAATGGTGATGGCCGGCGCGCTGACGCAAGTCATCAAGCGCGCCAAGATCGCGTTGCTCGGCGCCGACATTCCGATCCTCAATCCGGTGCGCGTGGCGGAAGAATTCGCCATGCTCGATACGATGACGGGCGGCCGCGTCGTCGCCGGCATGCTGCGCGGCACGCCGAACGAATATGTCACCTACAATATCAATCCGGCGGAATCGCGCGCGCGCTTCGAAGAAGCGCTGCATCTGATCAAGATGGCCTGGACGCAGACCGAACCGTTCGGCTGGCAAGGCCGCTATTACGAATACCGCACCGTTTCGATCTGGCCGCGTTGCGTGCAGGAGCCGCATCCGAAAATCTATATGTCCGGATCGAGCCCGGAAGCCGGCGAATTCGCCGCCAAGAACAAAGTCGGCCTCGGCTTCGCCGTCACCACCGTGCCGCTGGCTGCAAAGGCCGCCGCACATTACCGCACTCAGGCTGATCGCTTCGGCTGGGAGCCGGAACCGGAGGATGTGATCTATCGCGTCGCCGTGCATGTCGGCGAAAACGACGATCAGGCCCTGGAAGATTTCGTCGAAGCGACGAAGACCGGCGCACGCACGGGCCTCACCATGGCCAATCGGGGCCTCGAAAGCGCCATCGCCGAAACCGGCTACTATGGCCGCGATGCCGACATGCAACGCCAACGCCTGATGCCGCGCAGCCTGCAGGAGCGTATCGATCAAGGCCAGATCCTGCTCGGCGGCCCCGACACCGTGTTGAAGCAGATCGAGAACATCAAGCGCGAACTCGGCGCCGGCGTCATCGATTTCACCGTCGCGCATCAGATGGGCGACAAGACCGTCCGCAGCATCGAACTGCTCGGCGAAAAAGTGCTGCCGCGCATCCGGCATTGGTGAGAAATTGGGCAAGGAACTGACGATGAACACCACCGTGAACGCGACTTCATCCACCGCGCCGCTGCTCTGCTTCGGCTTTGCCGACGCCGATGCTTCCCCCGCCTTGAAACTGATCGCCGCCGGACGCGCCGTCGTTTCGGGCGCCGATCAGGCGGCGACTTCGGCGATCATCGCCAAGGGTGCGGCCTGCGGCGAGGCCCTGTCCTTCGCCGCGCAATATGCCGGTATCGTCGAATCGCTCATCCTGATCGCGCCCGATGAAGCCACGGCGAAACGCGCCGGAGAAATCGGCGCCGAATGCCAGGCACAGGTTCTGGCCCTGGCGGGCACGCTCGACGCGAAGAGTGGCGCGGCCGCCACCGCGATCAAGCAGGCCCTGCCCTCCTGCCATCTCGTCTATGTTTTCGACACGAGCAAAGACATGGATATCGAACGGCCGGAAGCGCTGGCGAAAGTGGCGCGGGATTTTCTCGCCCGCCGCGACAAATTCCTGGTCAGCAATGCGGACGGCCGTATCACACCGTAGACGCCGCAAGATAGACAACGAAAAAAGCCGTCGCCCAAAAGCGACGGCTTTATTTTTATCTGTGTCGGACGGCGTTGATTATTCCGCCGCCACCATCACTTCGGCCTGCGCCAGGTCGACGCTGACGAGCTGCGACACGCCGCGCTCGGCCATCGTCACACCGAACAGCCGATCCATGCGGGCCATGGTGATCGGGTTGTGGGTGATGGTGATGAAGCGCGTGTCGGTCTTGCCGCGCATTTCGGCGAGCAGGTTGCAGAAGCGTTCGACGTTGGAATCGTCGAGCGGCGCATCCACTTCGTCGAGCACGCAGATCGGCGACGGGTTGGTCAAGAACACCGCGAAGATCAGCGACATCGCCGTCAGCGCCTGCTCACCGCCCGACAGCAGGGTCATGGTCGAGGGCTTCTTGCCCGGCGGACGGGCCATGATTTCGAGGCCAGCTTCCAGTGGATCGTCGGATTCGATCAACTGCAATTCGGCTGAACCACCGCCGAACAGGCTAGTGAACAGCTCCTTGAAGTGATTGTTGACCACATCGAAGGCGGCGACCAGACGCTCACGGCCTTCCTTGTTCAAGCTCTGGATGGCGGTGCGCAGTTTGCGGATCGCTTCCGTCAGATCGTCGCGCTCGGTGGTCAGCGCATCGCGACGGCCTTCGATGTCGCCCAATTCGTCGTCGGCGCGCAGATTGACGGCGCCGAGACGTTCGCGATCCTGCTTGAGCTCTTCGAGCCTGCGCTCAACATCGGCCCCCTCGGGCAGTTCATCGTCGGGTTCGACGCCGGCCAGAGCCGCCACCGCGTGGGGTTCGCATTCGAGGTCGGTGGCGATGCTGTGGATGATGTCCTGGTTGCGCTGGCGCAGAGCTTCGACGCGCGCTTCCGAACGCGCCCGTTCTTCACGCACCGCCGACATGGCATCGAGCGTCATGCGCGCGACGCGATCGCTTTCGGCGAGGCGCGTCTCGGCTTCCGTCCGCTTGTCGGAGGCGAGCTTGCGGGCCTCTTCCGCCTTGTCGACTTCGCCGATCAGGGCGCGACGGCGTTCGAGGAACAATTCCGGCGCTTCCGCCAAACGCTCCAGCTCCTCGCGCGCTTCGGCGATACGCTCTTCGTAATCGGCGATCTGGCCGGTGGCGCGGCCGCGCCGCTCGTCCCAGGATTGGCGCTCATTGTTGATCGCCATCAGGCGCTGCTGGCGCACCTGAGCTTCGCGGCCAAGCGACTGCACGGCGGCGCGGGCTTCCGACGTCTCGGCGCGGGCGTGGGCGGCCGAAGCGCGGGCACGATCGAGCTTGCCGGTAAGCTGCGCGGTCGGTGCCAGGGTTTCGAGCGCGTTCTGCGCTTCGCCATGTTTGGCGCGGGCTTCGTCGCGGTTCTGGGTCAGCCGGTTGGAGGCTTCTTCCAGCGCCGATACGCGGGCGCCCGACTGGGCGCGCTTGCGTTCGGCCGCATTCAAAGCCTCGCGCGCTTCGCCAAGCAACCGCTGGGCGTTACGGGCGTCATTGCGGGTCTGCGTCTCGGCCATGGCCGCGACACGCACCCGTTCGACCATCTGCTCGGCCTGCACCTTCAACGCGTCGGCGACGCGGCGGGCTTCCTCGGCCTCACGGGTGAGATCGCCCAGGCGATTGCGCTCGGCCAGACGTCGGGCGGCCGGTGTCGGCGCTTCGGCGGCGGCAACGAAACCGTCCCAACGCCACAGGTCGCCTTCCTTCGAAACCAGGCGCTGGCCGGGCTTCAACAGCTTCTGCAGATGCGCGCCTTCGGTGCGCACGACGACGCCGATCTGATTGAGGCGGCGGGCCAGCTGCTGCGGCGCGGTGACCAGTTTCGCCAGCGGCTCGACACCCGGCGGCAGCGGCGCGTCTTCGGCATGATCGCCAAGCAGCGACCAATGGGCGGGCGCCGAGGCATTGACGGAGGCGTCGAGATCGTCGCCGAGCGCGGCGCCAAGCGCGGCCTCATAGCCCTTCTCGACATTGATTTCATCGACCACCGGCGGCCACAGATCGCTCTCGGCGGTGGCCAGCAGTTTCGACAGGGTGCGCACTTCGGTCTCGAGCCGGTGCGCCTTGCGATCGGCATCGGCGAGCGGCGTGCGCGCTTCGCTTTCAGCGGCGCGCGCTTCACCATGCGCGCCTTCAGCTTCGAGCGCGGCCTCTTCAGCGGCCGACAGGGCTTCCTGCGCGGCTTCGAGCGCTTCCGCCAGCGCGGCGAATTCATCCTCGGCGACGCCAGCGGCGCGCAGATTTTCGAGTTCGGCGGCGACCTGCGTCAGTTCGTTCTCGAAGCGCTGCAAGCGCTGCGTCTCGTCGTTCAAAGCCTGCTGCAAGGCATTGCGGCGGGCGTTGATGTCGGACAGCGCCGCCTGGGCTTCGGCCAGCGTCGCTTCCGTCTCGGCCAGACGGCCTTCGGCGTCGGCGAGCTTTTCCTTCGCCTCGTATTCGAGATCACCGGCGGCTTCCGTCGCCTGATCGAGATCGGCGACTTCCGCATCGAGACGATTCAGCACGCTGGCGGCATCGTCGATCAATGCCTTCTCGCGCGCCATGTCCTTTTCGAGCTGGGCCTGACGGCGCTCGAGTTCGACGACGCGCTGCTTGGCGCGCTCTTCCTCGCCCTCGAGCTGTTCGCGTGCCAGGATGAGGCGCTGCAAAGCCGCGCCGGCCTTGGCTTCCTCGTCACGCAGCGGCGGCAGTTCGTAAGCGGCGATGGCCTGCAAGCGCGCCGATTCCGCCTGCTGACGGGTGCGCTCTTCGACTTCGCGGGTATCGGTGTCGAGCTTGCTTTCGGCTTCAGCCATCTGCCGGGTGACGTCGCGATAGGCGATGTGCAGGAGCAGCGCCTCGGCCTTGCGGATTTCAGCGGCCAGCCCCTTGTAACGGGTCGCCTGACGCGCCTGGCGCTTGAGGCTGTCGACCTGCGAGTCGAGCTGCTTCATCACGTCTTCAAGGCGATTGAGATTGTCCTCGGCGCCCTTCAGGCGCAGTTCCGCCTCGTGGCGGCGGGAATGCAGACCGGCGACACCGGCGGCATCTTCGAGAATGCGGCGGCGCTGCTGCGGCTTGGCGGAAATGATTTCGCCGATCATGCCCTGGCGCACCATGGCGGGCGAACGGGCACCGGTGGCGGCATCGGCGAACAGCAGTTGCACGTCGCGGGCGCGCACTTCCTTGCCGTTGAAGCGGTAGGTCGAACCGGCTTCGCGCTCGATACGGCGCGAGATTTCAAGGAGATCGGCGTCGTTGAAGGCGGCGGGCGCCGAGCGGTCGGCGTTGTCGAGCACCAGCATGACTTCGGCCGCATTGCGCGACGGTCGGTTGCCGGAGCCCGAGAAAATGACGTCGTCCATGCCCGAGGCGCGCATGGATTTGTAGGAGTTTTCACCCATCACCCAGCGCAGGGCTTCGACAAGGTTGGACTTGCCGCAACCGTTCGGTCCGACCACGCCGGTCAGACCTGGCTCGATGATGAAATCCGTCGGCTCACAAAAGCTCTTGAAGCCTGTGAGCCGCAGCCGATTGAACTTCATACGCCTCGTTCCTTACGCAAATCCGGGTCTTCCTCCCGGTTCGGCCACCCTCCGCGAGGGCGGCATCACCAGGGTCGGATCACCCCCTGCCTGTCCGTTGAACGATTCGGCCGCAGGGCGCATCCCTGCCTCTAAGCCGTCATAAAGGCTCGTAACAGGCAAGACGCAGCCTCTGATTCTGGCCAATTTTCCTGTGAGAAAAGGCCGTTTGGAGGCTGCGGTGCAGGAACTTATGCGATTCTCAGCTCTTCAGGGAGGGCAGAATGAGCTTTTCCATCTCCTCCAGGGAGACCGCGCCGACTAGGCGAGTGCCGTTGATGAAGAAGGTCGGCGTCGAATTGACGGAGAATTTCTCCGCGCCCTGATCGCGCACCTTGCCGATATTGTCATAGAGCGCTTGGTCCTTCAGGCAGCTCTCGAACGTCTCCTGCGACATGCCGGTCTGGCGCATCAAGGTCATCAGGCCCTGCAACGGCTTGTCCGACATCGCCCAGTTCTTCTGCTGCGCCAGCAGCAGACCGACGACCGCATCGCGCTTATCGTCGCCCGAGCAGCGCGCCAGCATGAAACCCGCCTGGGCCAGCGGATCGAACGGGAATTCGCGCATGGTGAAACGCACCTTGCCCGTGTCGATATATTTGGTTTTCAACTCTTTATATGTCGTCTCATGGAAATGCGCGCAATGCGAGCAGGTCGCCGACGCATATTCGATAATGGTGACCGGGGCCTTTTCGTCGCCTTGCCAGATGTCGGGCAGCGCGCCGGGCTTCATCAGCTCAGCCGACGGCACATTTTGCGCGAAGGCCGCCGAGGGGAGCAGGCTCGCGGCGAGGAGCGCGGCCGAACCAACAGCGGCGCCCTCAAGAACCTGACGGCGGGTTTTGCGAAGTGTGACAGACATGAACTGAACCATTCCTGTGAGAAAGGAGGAGCCGAGATGGGCTAAGTGCCGAATGTGGCAAGCTGGCGACGGGCCAGCAAGGCAAACTTATAGACTTTTTCTCACGTTTTCGCGCGTTGCGGTTGAAAAACCCGGGCGCCAAGCCGATTCAGCGCCCCGCGCAGATCATCGTCATCAATGCCTTGCGTTACCGCGGCCGCCCGCTGCTGTTCCACTGGCCCAGGCGGGAGGACCTTGCGACGCCCGGCGCCTTCCCGCCGGACAGGCCCCTGTTTCAGCACCACCCGGCCGACGCAGCGCCAACCGAGGCGGGCATTGACCCGTTCGACCAGAAGCGGGCCGACGTGCTGGAATTCGAGGGCGAAAGCCCCCTCCACCCGCAGAATCAGGCTGGCCGGCTCAGGCGGAGCATCGGGCGAGCGCCCAGGCGGGCGGACCGGCCATTGCAGCCGCAGCGGCTCGCTCACCGCCGCCAGGCGCGCGCCAGCGATCTCAGGCCAATGCAACAAGATGTCCGCCTCGCCAAACCCCTGTTTGGCGACGACCGGATTGATCGCCTGCGGCACGAACTCGCCGAGCGATCGGGGAAAATTGCGTTTGCGAGGGGCGGAAACCATGGCCCTATCCTAACATGCCGGCCACGCAAAGTCGTGGGCCGAGCCACCGTCCCATCGCCGTCATTCCCGCTGTTCATCAAAAAATTCGAGAGAGCGCGGGAATAAACTTACCCTCCCGCGAGTCTCCTTCACGTCGCCCCTGATGTGAAGGAGATCACCATGGCGCAGGATAACAGTTCCATCGATCGGCGCCGCACGCTCGAATGCATGGTGTGGGCGGGCAGCGGCGTGTTGTGGACCCTGGTCGGCGGCGTGCCGCAGACCTCCGCCGTGCTGGGAATGGAAACCGCCCAGGCGCAGGCGGCGACCGGCTTCAGCTTCCTGCAAATCTCCGACAGCCATATCGGTTTCAAACAGGCGGCCAATCCCAATCCGCTCGCGACCTTACAGGAGGCCATCGGCAAGGTCGGCGGCATGGCGACGAAACCCGCCTTCATGATCCACACCGGCGACATTTCCCATCTGTCGAAACCGGAAGAATTCGACGACGCCGAAAAGATCATCGCTGGCGCACGGCTCGATGTTCATTACGTGCCCGGCGAGCACGATATCGTCGATGAAGGACGCGGCGCAGACTATATGAACCGCTTCGGCCGAAGGCAGAAAGCGCAAGGCAGCGGCTGGTATGCCTTCGATCACGACGGCGTGCATTTCGTCGGCCTCGTCAATGTCGCCGATCTCAAGGCGGGCGGCATGGGCTCGCTTGGCGCGGCCCAGATCGCCTGGCTGACGGAGGATTTGAAGGACAGAAGCGCTTCCACGCCGCTGGTGATCTTCGCGCATATTCCACTGTGGACCGTCTATGCGGATTGGGGTTGGGGCACCGATGACGCGGCGCAGGTTCTCGCCCTCGTCAAACGCTTCGGTTCGGTGACCGTGCTCAACGGCCATATTCACCAGATCATGCAGAAGGTCGAAGGCGCGGTGACGTTCCATACCGCGCGCTCCACCGCCTTTCCGCAACCCGCACCCGGAACGGCGCCCTCGCCCGGCCCGATGAAAGTGGCGGATGAGCGGCTGGGCAGCGTGCTCGGCACCACGGCGATCACGGTCAAACGCGGCAGCGAGCCGCTCGCCATCATCGACAGCGCGCTGAAAGCCTGATCGATCCGGATATTGGAGACATCTCATGACCATCGATTTGGATCGCCGCCGCTTGTGCGCGGCCGCCGTTCTTTTGCCCTTGCTGACGCAACGCGTTCGGGCCGATGAGGCCACCGTGAAGATCGAAAACTTTTCCTTCACGCCGGACACGCTCAACGTCAAAGCCGGCACCGTGGTGATCTGGAGCAATGACGACGACATTCCCCATTCGGTGGTGACCACCGATGGCAAGGTGCATTCCCGCGCCCTCGACACCACGGACACGTTCCGTTTCACCTTCGCAACGCCTGGCACCTACGATTACTTTTGCGGGTTGCATCCCCATATGAAGGGGAGGATCATCGTGACACCGTGAGAGGTTCGCATGCCTCCTGTGCGCGCTTGACCGACGAGACCCGCAGCCGCTTGTTCCGCGAGGTGGTGATGCCCCATCTCGACGATGCCTTCGTGTTCGCGCGTTGGTTGACCGGCAATCCGACGGATGCCGAGGATGTGGTGCAAGACGCTTGTCTGCGCGCCTTGAACGGCATCGAGCACTATAGCGGCGGCAATGCACGCGCCTGGCTATTCTCGATCGTGCGCAACACGACATTCACTTGGCTGGCGCGCAATCGCCCAAAAACTTTGGTGCTCACCGATGATCTGGAAAGCGCCGCGCGTGACGCATCCACAGTGATGGAAACCCTGACACCGGAGGCCCAGATGATCGCCCAAGCCGATGCAGCGCTTCTCCAGGCCTCCATTGACGCCCTGCCCGCGCCCTTTCGAGAGGCGCTGGTCATGCGCGAATTCAACGGCCTCAGCTATCGCGAAATCGCCAGCATCGTCGACATTCCCGTCGGCACGGTGATGTCGCGTTTGGCCCGCGCCCGCGCTCTGTTGATCGAGCGGATCGGGAAGGAGATGTCATGAACGACAGGCCTCTTGATCCGCACCTGACGTTGCAGGCCGCTCTCGACGGCGAGCTCGATGCGGCCAGCCAAGCCGCCTTCGAACACCAGCTTGCGGGGGACCCCGCGCTCGCCGCGACCTATGAACGTCACCTCGCGCTGCGCCGCGCACTGCAAACGCGGATGCCCCGCACATCGGCGCCGCCCGCGCTGCGTGCCCGATTGCAGGCGGCCACAGGCGCAGCGATCGCGACACCCGCGCGGGCGCAGCGACGCGATTTTATGAAGATGGCGGCGGCCTTGGCCATCGGCATTGGCCTCGGTGGCAGCGCTACTTATCTCATCCTTCAGCGCCGCGCGCCGGGCGTCGATGAAGCCCTCATCGCCAACCATCGGCGTGCCCTTCTCGCCGGAACGCCCGTCGACGTCGCCTCGAACGACCGGCACAACGTCCGCCCCTGGTTCGATACGCGGATCGCCATTTCGCCACCGACGCCGGACCTTGCGACCCAAGGCTTCCCTCTTCTCGGTGCCCGCATCGACGTGGTGAATAGCGCCCCGGCGCCCGTCCTGGTCTATCGCGTCGGCGCCCATGTGGTGAGCGTGACCGCCCTTCCCGGCGACGTTACTTCACGCCAGGCGGATGATGATGCCGGCTTTCACGTTCTGCCCTGGCGCCATGCGGCCTTTACGTTCTTGATGGTCACCGACGCCGAGCGACAAGAACTCACCCGCTTCGCCGACGCTTTCAAGGCCGCACTTGCCAATGATGCGGCCGCCCCGCCCGCCCCCTAAGGTCTTTCACCGTTTCCCTGAAACGGTGAAAGACTTCGGACTCTTGTTTTGATGCGTTTTCTTCACCCGAACCGGTGCCCACTTCGCTTGAAAACGCTCTAGTCGGACCTGCCGGCGCGGCGATACATATCGTCGACGGTGAGGTTTTCAATGCGGCTGGCGATGATCCAGCGATGACCGAAAGGATCCTGTAATCGGGCAACCCGATCGCCATAGAATTCGTTGGCCACCGGCCGCAGCAGCGTCATGCCGGCGGCCACCGCGCGCTCGGCCACCTGATCGACATCGGGCACGTAAATGTGCAGCGAAACGGGCGAGCCGCCGAGCGTTTTCGGGCTGACCACGCCGTATTCGGGAAATTCGTCGGAGACCGAGAAACGGGCCTTGCCGATCAGAAGTTCGGCATGGCCGAGACGGCCGTCCGGCTCGTCGAAGCGCATGGTCACATCAGCGCCAAATGCCTGCTTGTAAACTTCGACGGCCTGCGCGCCTCTATCGACGCACAGACCGGGCACGCCCCCCGCATAGTCCTCGGGCACCGGATTGACCGCCATTGCCGCCTCCCATGCGTTGTCGCACCGCCTCTTATTCGGCGGCGGTGCGGATGTTGCTGCGTTGTTTCAACAGATCGACCAACATGGCCGTATCCATCACGTCGCCAAAGGTCAGATAGATCGATCGCAAAGTGGCATTGTGTTCGTCATCGTTGTCGGCGGCATTGCCGTCGGACACCATGACGACCTTGTAGTTCATCATCATCGCGTCGCGCGCACTCGACTCGCAGCAGACATTCGTCACCGTTCCGGTGATCAACACCGTATCGACGCCCTGTTCGCGCAAAATCGCATCGAGATCGGACGAATTGTGGATGAAGGCGCTGAAACGATGCTTCTCGACATAAAGATCTTCGGGCTTGGCGTCCATTTCCGGCCACAGCGCATAGCCTTCCGAGCCGCGCTCGAGAGCCGAAAAGCGCATCAGGGCGCGCTCGTGCGTCACCATCTTGTGCGCATTGGACCAGGTGATCTTGTCGCCGGCCGTGCAGGCGGTCTGAATCCACACGACGATACCGCCGGTTTCGCGCACGGCTTGCGCCAGCTTGTTGATGGCGGGAACGATTTTCGGCGCCATCTGGCAGGGCGCATGGGCCACCGGCAGCGGCATGAAGGCGTTCTGCATGTCGATGACGATGAGTGCCGTCTTCGACGGGATCAGATCGTCGTGAATATGTTCCTTCCCCCGCCGCTTGATCACACGGTCGATCACGGATTGTGGGATGTCGATCTTGTGCATGATTTTTCTTTCTCCGCTGGATTGCGCGTATGGTCGACTAGCCACTGTGCCTGGAAATGCTCTAAACAATGGCATGGTTCCTCCAGCAAGCCCATCGAAAAAAGGCAGCGCCAGCATCGCGGCTGATCTGCTCACTTGGTATGACGTGCATCGTCGGCGCTTGCCTTGGCGCGCACTGCCCGGCCAAAAGCCTGATCCCTATGCGGTCTGGCTGTCGGAAATCATGCTGCAACAGACCACCGTGACGGCAGTTAAGCCCTATTACGAGCGCTTTTTAGGCCTTTGGCCTACGGTCAAGGCACTCGCGGCCGCACCCATCGAAGAGGTGATGAAAGCCTGGGCAGGCCTGGGCTATTACAGTCGCGCGCGCAATCTGCACGCCTGCGCGATCGCCGTGGCCGAACGGCATGCGGGCGTCTTTCCCGACAGCGAAGAAGCGCTGCGCGCCCTGCCCGGTATCGGCCCTTATACGGCAGCCGCCATTGCCGCGATCGCCTTCGGCCAACGCGCTGTTGTCGTCGACGGCAATGTCGAACGCGTGGTGACGCGGCTCTTCACCATCGACACGCCGATGCCTTCAGCCAAACCGCTCATTCGCGCCAGAGCCGACACGATCACGCCCGATGCGCGGGCCGGCGACTTTGCGCAGGCGATGATGGATCTTGGCGCGACGATCTGTACGCCGAAGACGCCGGCCTGCGTGCTCTGTCCATTAGCTATTCACTGCATCGCCCGTGCCGAGGGGACGCAACAGCGCTTTCCCGTGAAAGCGCCGAAGGTGGAACGGCCGCATCGTACCGGCGCGATTTTTTATGTGCGGCGGGCTGACGGCAAAGTGCTGGTGCGCCGCCGTCCACCGAAAGGTCTGCTCGGCGGCATGCTGGAATTTCCCGGCAGCGAATGGCGTACCGACTTCGCACAGAGTGAGGCGCTGGCCCATGCGCCGATCGAGACAAAATGGCGCCGCAAGATCGGCAGCGCCGACCATGTGTTCACTCATTTCTCCCTGGCGCTGACGGTTTACACCGGCGAAGTGCCGCGCCAGACGGCAGCGCCGGACGGCGCGCAATGGATGGACGAAGGCGAACTCGCCGGCGAAGCGCTCCCGAGCGTCATGCACAAGGTGATGCAGCACGCGCTCGGTATGTAAGCTAATAATATTTATCCGCGATGACGTACTTCACTTCCTTCTGGCGCTCGGGCGTGAGGCCGACAAGACTGCGGCGCATCAATTCGGAGATTTCCTCGGGCTCGCCGAAAAACGCCGGCTGCTGCTGTTTCTCGAATTCCTTCAGCGCTTCCGGATCGGTCAGAACTTCCTTCGTGACCTTGCGCAGAAACGCGAGCTTTTCCTGATCCATGCCCGGCGGCACGATCAGGATGCGGCCGATCTTGCGAATGTCTTCGCGGAAATCGAGCCACCATTGCGCCTCCTGATCGAGCTTGGCGGCTTCGTAGATGGTCGGCACATCGGGCATCAGCCGCGAGCGCTCACGCGCGGTCACCAAGACGCCGCGCAATTGCCCGCCTTGGGCATAACGGGCAGACGAATCCTCCACCAGCACCGTGCCGTCGACTTCGCCCCGCACGGCGGCGAGCGCAAAATCGGCCGATGACTTGTAGCCGATCGTGATCTTGCATTGCAGCTTCAACGCATGGCACATCACCGCCGACGTGTCGGAAGCCGCATCCGTTTTGCCATTGGCGCCGATCTCCAAAGGTTTCGACTGCTTCAACAGATCGTCGACGGTGTAATAGCTGGACTTGGGATAGACGATCAGCACACGCGGCGCCGTGTTCACCCGCGCCAGCAGCCCGTATTTCATCAGATCGAAGCGCAAGGCCACGTCGTCGATGAGCTTGCCGAGAACGGCGCCTTCGCCCGGCGCCAGCATGATCGTCAGCCCGTCGGGCGGCTGGATCCACACGTGGTTCATCGCGATCATCATGCCGGCACCAGGTCGTGAATCGACGAGGACTTTTGCCCCAAGCTTCTGCTCGAGATAGGGCGCCAGCATGCGCGAATAGAGATCGTAGCCGGACCCCGCCGCACCGCCGTTGACCAGACGAACCGTCTTGCCCTTGTAAAATTCCAGCATCGCATCGGCCTTGGCTGGGATCGACACCCAGACACAGAGCGCGCACGCCATCACGATCCTGCGCGAAATTCCGCGAGCAACTTTCATCTCCCCTCCCACTGTTTGATGAATTCGCTTGGCTCCTAATCCTTGCGTCCGCTCGTGTGGCCGCGATTACCCTCGCCCGGCGCGCCGACGTCGACACGCGCGTCAATGACGTAGAGGCCGCCCGCGTTCACGATCGCCTCGCCACGTTTAAGCGCTTCGCGGAAGGCGGCAGCCGATTCCACTGGCCCTTCACCCTGAAGCCCCTGTGCCTTGGCCAAGCCGACGAGATCGATGGCCGGATGCACCATCTCCTGGCCGACGAATTTGTTCTCGACTGGACGGTCACGGACCACCGCCATCCGTTCCTGATGCGCCACGTCGTTGTAGTAGACGCGGTTGTTGGCGATCACCACGAGCAGCGGAATGCCCATATGCGCCGCCGTCCAGAAGGCGTTGCAGCCCATGGCGAAGTCGCCATCGCCCATGACGGCCATGGGAAAACGTCCGGAATTCTTGATCGCCAACGCCGTGCCGATCGCATTGGAAGGACCAGCGCCGACACCCCCGCCACCATCGATCCCCATGTAATCGAGCGGATGACGGAAGTTGACCGTATCCGCCGGCCATCCCAGCGAATAGCCGGCCATCGTCACCTCGCGGGTATCGCAGAATTCGCGCACCACCAGCGCCAGGTCGCGCAGGCTCATCATGCCCTCAGTGCGCGGCGCCGACAGCGGCTTGGCCTGCCGCACCGGCCATTTCGGTTCGGTCTTGGCGCTGTTTCCGCGCAGTCTGCGCACCGCCTCGGTGAGCGGCCGGATCATCTGATCCGGTGTCGACAGGATTTTCAGGTCCACCGGCGGCAGGCCGAAGTGATCCATGCTCCAGCCGTTGTGCAGATAGTCGTCGACACTGCAATGGATGACCTTCGCTTCCACCGGCGCGTCCTTGCCGAGGGTGAGAACGAAATAACCGCGCAGGTCGATCCAGTCGAGCGACAGGATGACGTCAGCCTCTTTGACGTAGCGTGCGCTCTCGGGCGAGGGCCGGTGCCGCGGCTCCATGACGTGCAACGGATGTTCGGTCGGAAAGGCCGCTGACGTCTTCATGTCGGTGAGCACGACGCCGCCGATGGCCTCGGCAAGATCGATGCGGGCCTGCCAATCGTCGAGGGTGCGCGACACGCGCCCCATCAGGATGAGGGGGCGCTTGGCTTCGGCGAGCAGTTTAGCGGCGCGTTCGATCGCCTCAGCCGAAGGTGCGGGCGGCTCGCCGGGCGCGAAGCGTTCGAGATCGGGAAATTGCATCTCCTTCTCGAGCTTCGATTCCTGAAGGCCAACGTCGAGGCAGACATAGGTCGGGCCATACGGCGGCGTCGCGGCGATTTGCCAGGCGCGCGTCAGCGATTCCACGCTGGCAACAGCCGAGCGCGGCTCGTCGTCCCATTTCGTATAGTGCCGGATCAGCGCGCCCTGATCCTTCGCCGTATGAATCCAATCGATCCACGGCCGCCGCTCGTCGGCGTCGCCCGGTCCCGTCGCGCCGAGAATGACGATCGGATTGCGCGCGCACCAGGCGTTGAAGATCGCCATGGTCGCGTGCATCAGGCCGACATTGGAGTGGACCGCGACCGCCATCGGCTTCTCGGTGACCTTGGCATAGCCCTGAGCGATGCCGACCGCATGTTCCTCATGCAGGCACACGAGCATTTGCGGATCGCGATTGCCGAGATAGTTGACGAGACTGTCGTGCAAACCGCGATAGGAAGCGCCCGGCGTCAATGCAATATAACGCAGGTCGAGACGCCGCAGCATCTCGGCCATCGCATCCGAGGCCCAGCCCATCTGCGCATTTGAAGGGCGCACCAATGTGTCTTTATCGTCGAAGCGCGCCGTCGCAAGGGCAACGCCGCTCTTATGCGATCCCGCCTTGGCGACGTCCTTCAGTGCCGGTCCCTTCTGGGCCATGCGTTAACCTCCCATCATTTTTGCTTTGCAGTTATCTGCTCCGGAATTAGCTACATCAGCCTCTCCCAGCGGCGCAAGCGGTGTGCGCATGTGTTATTGTTCAGGCCGCCTGCCATGTGCGCTCAACTCAATCATGTTCTCAGTCAGAACGCCGCTCGGAGCGCGCCTAATTCGAGGCGGGCTCCGCCAGCTCGCGTTCGATGGCGGCGATGATCTGCGGATCATCGGGCGCGACGTTGCTGGCAAAGGCCGCCACGATATGTCCGTCGCGGCCGATAAGGAATTTGTGGAAATTCCAGGCTGGCGTTTCCTTCGGCCGTTCGCTCGCCGCCCATCTGTAGAAGCGATGCGCCGATGGCCCTTTGACGACGGACTTTTCCGTCATCGGGAACTGCACCTTGAAGCTTTCCACCGTGGCGGTGATCTCCGGCGCGCCACCTGGTTCCTGCCCGCCGAAGTCATTGGACGGCACGCCGATCACCGTGAGGCCGCGATCGCGATAGCGTTCGTAGAGCGCCTCCAGCGCCGTGTATTGGTTGGTGTAGCCACAGAAGCTCGCCGTATTCACCACCAGCACTGGTTTGCCCGCATAGTCTACGAGCCGCACTTCGCCGCCGTTGAGACCGGCAAAGGAAAAGGCATAGGCGGTCATGCGGCTGAACTCCTGCGCCAGCGCCTGTGCCGGCAGTAGGCCGAGAGCGAGCAGACCGAGTAGTCCTCTGCGATCGACGGTCATGGCGAACCTCCTATCCAGCAAGCTTAGCCGATTTGGCCGCGTCTGTGCAGAGCTGGGGTTATGGGCTTGGCGCGCGCCGCCCGGCGTGCACAATCGCGGCACTATAACAAAACAGGAGGAAACCATGGGCTCGAGGGGGCGCACGTGTGCCATTGCCGCTGTTACGATCGGTTGGGGCCTCGCCGCCCTGCCCGCCGCGGCGCAAAGCGACGGCTATTTCAAAGGCAAGACCTTCACCATCAATGTCGGCGGCACGGCGGGCGGTGGCATCGATCTGGGCGCGCGGATGGTCTCGCGCTACATCGCGCAATATCTGCCGGGGCATCCGAGCGTACTGGTCCAGCTCGTGCCGGGCGCCGGCGGCGTACGGCTGGTCGAGCAATTGTTCTCGGTCGCCCCCCGAGATGGCACGACGATCGGCGCTTTCGCCACCGGGCCGTTGATCGAGCCGCTGATCTCCACCCGCAAGGTCGCCTATAAAATGAGCGACTTCACCGCCGTCGGCGCGCTGGAACACGACGTCAATTTCTGCGCCACCTTCCACACGTCGCAGACGAAAACGCTGGAGGACGCCAAGAAGCGCGAGACGACCATGGCCGGCACAGGTGCGGCCTCTTCGACCGACATCTATCCGCTGGCGCTGAATGCCACGCTCGGCACGAAATTCCGGGTCATCACCGGTTATGTCGGCACCCAGGAAACCATCATGGCGATCGAACGCGGCGAAACCGACGGGCGCTGCGGCTGGGGCTATTCGAGCCTGAAATCCTCCAAACCGGACTGGCTGCGCGAGAAAAAGATCAATTTCCTGGTGCAACTGTCCCTGCAAAAGCACCCCGACGCCCAGGATGTGCCGCTGGCGCTCGATCTGATGCGCACCGACGAGGATCGCCAGATGATGCGCATCCTGGTGACGCCGCAAGAGGTCACCCGGCCCTATCTCGCCCCGCCGGGCCTACCACCGGAGCGGGCACGGGAGGTGCGGGCCGCCTTCTGGTCTGTCATGCAGGACAAGGATTACCAGGCCGAATACACCAAGATCATGGGCGAGGCGCCGACCCCGACCAAGGGCGAGGACATGCAGAAGCTGCTGGAGAGCATCTATGCCACCCCGGAACCGGTGGTCGACAGGCTGCGGACGATTTTGAAGCCTTGAGGGCCATTTTGGCCCGAAATCAGGTCATTTTTGCCGCAGGCTTCCTTGCGAAAGCCTGGGCGAACTGTTAGATAAGCCACGTTTTCGAGGTTGGGCTCTTTTGAGGCTTGGCCCCGGAAACGGAACCGCTCTTTTGCGCTGGCACCTCGCCGGCCCGCCTGACAGGCGGAGGTTCACCCGGAAACGGGCGATCTCCGGCGCAAGACAGCAAACCGCAACACAAACCCAAGCCGGCGAATTCGGTCCGCTCATCCGCCAAAATCAAGACGCGATCCGGACCTCCCAGGAGAAACAATGGCAAATACGTCGTCTAGCTTTGCGCCGTCGCGCGAAGATTTCGCCGCCATGCTCGACTCGAGCTTTGGCGAGAGCGATGCCCTTGAAGGTTCGGTCATCAAGGGAATCGTGGTCGCCCTCGAAAAGGATGTGGCGGTCATCGATATCGGCCTCAAGACTGAAGGCCGTGTGGCTATCAAGGAATTCACCGGCCCCGGCCGCGACCAGGAACTGAAGGTCGGCGACGAGGTCGAAGTCTATCTCGAGCGTATCGAAAACGCGCTCGGCGAAGCGGTCATCTCGCGCGACAAGGCGCGCCGCGAAGAGAGCTGGGTCAAGCTCGAAAAGGCTTTCGAGGCCAAGGAAAAGGTCGAAGGCATCATCTTCAACCAGGTCAAGGGCGGCTTCACCGTCGACCTCGACGGCGCCGTGGCCTTCCTGCCGCGCTCGCAGGTGGACATCCGTCCGATCCGCGACGTCTCGCCCCTCATGGGCCAGCCGCAGCCGTTCGAAATCCTCAAGATGGATCGTCGCCGCGGCAACATCGTCGTGTCGCGCCGCACGGTCCTCGAAGAGAGCCGCGCCGAACAGCGCCACGAAATCGTCGGCAAGCTCGAGGAAGGCCAGATCATCGAAGGCACCGTCAAGAACATCACCGATTACGGTGCGTTCGTTGACCTCGGTGGCATCGACGGTCTGCTGCATGTCACCGACATTGCCTGGCGCCGCGTCAACCATCCGAGCGAAGTGCTCAACATCGGCCAGACGGTTCGCGTACGTATCGTGAAGATCAATCACGAAACGCACCGCATCTCGCTGGGCATGAAGCAGCTCCTCGACGATCCGTGGCAGGGCATCGAAGCGAAATACCCGCTCAACGCCCGCTTCCACGGCCGCGTCACCAACATCACCGACTACGGTGCGTTCGTCGAACTGGAGCCGGGCATCGAAGGCCTCATCCACGTCTCCGAAATGTCGTGGACGAAGAAGAACGTGCATCCAGGCAAGATCGTCGCGTCGAGCCAGGAAGTCGATGTGCAGGTGCTCGAAGTCGATCCGGTCAAGCGCCGTATCTCGCTCGGCCTCAAGCAGACCCTGCAGAACCCGTGGGAAGCCTTCGCTGAGAAGTTCCCGAAGGGCTCGATCGTCGAAGGCGAAGTCAAGAACAAGACCGAGTTCGGTCTGTTCGTCGGCCTCGAAGGCGATGTGGACGGCATGGTCCACCTCTCCGACCTCGACTGGAAGCGCCCGGGCGAGCAGGTCATCGAAGAGTACAAGAAGGGCGATGTGGTCAAAGCCCAGGTGCTCGACGTCGACATCGAGAAGGAACGCATCTCGCTCGGCATCAAGCAGCTCGGCACCGACCCGTTCGTCGCCGCCACCAGCGCCTCGGAAGAGGGTGGTGAACTGCGCAAGAACGCCGTCGTCACCTGTGAAGTGCTGGAAGTGAAGGAAGGCGGTCTGGAAGTGCAGATCGTCGGTACTGATCTGCAGACCTTCATCAAGCGCAACGAACTCGCCCGCGATCGCGGCGATCAGCGTCCGGACCGCTTCACGGTCGGCCAGAAGTTCGATGCCCGCGTGACCGTGTTCGACCGCAAGGCGCGCAAGGTGACCGTCTCGATCAAGGCCCTGGAAATGGCCGAAGAGAAGGAAGCCATCGCCCAGTTCGGTTCGGCCGACTCGGGTGCGACGCTTGGCGACATCTTGGGCACCGCGCTCAAGGCTCGCGAGAACGCGCAGAAGAAATAATCGGGTTATCCCGGTAATCGAGGCCCGCGCGGAAACATCCGCGCGGGCCTTTTATTTGGTCTGAACCCGCCAGGATCTCCTGTGCGGGCTTTTTGTTTGTCCGGCTTCGTCCTACGATTTGCCGTATTTTACCGCCAGTCGAGGAGCATCTTAGGGGCTCCATTGAGACGCCTCATCTGGCGCGCGCCGCACGGAGAGTTGCATGGCTACCGAATATCCCGCCGACTATCTGATCGACCGCAGCCGGCTGCGCCGCAAGCTGTCCTTCTGGCGCATCGCCACCGTCGCCCTGTTCCTGGTCGCCGCCGCTGTCGGCGCCTACCGCTGGAGCAACGGCCTGCCGACCACCGGCAGCAGCCATATCGCGCGGCTGACCCTGGGCGGCGTGCTGACCGGCAATCAAGACACACTGAAGCTCATCGACGACATCGGCAAATCCAACGCCGCCGGCGTCATCGTCTCGATCGAAAGCCCCGGCGGCACGACGACCGGCGCCGAACGCATCTATGACGAGCTGCGCCGTCTGTCGCAGAAGAAGCCGACCGTCGCCGTCGTCGGCACGATGGCCGCCTCGGGCGGCTATATCGCCGCTTTAGGCACAGACCGTATTTTTGCGCGGGGAACTTCCCTGGTGGGCTCGATCGGCGTGCTCTTCCAATTCCCGAACGTCGCCAAAGTGCTCGACACGGTCGGCGTCAAAATGGAGACGATCAAATCCTCGCCGCTCAAGGCCTCGCCCGACGGGTTTGAACCGACGAGCCCGGAAGCGCGCGCCGCCATCGCCTCCATCGTCAGTGATTCGTACGATTGGTTCAAAGGACTGGTGAAAGATCGCCGCCATCTGAGCGATCAGGAACTCACGACCGTGGCCGATGGGCGCGTGTTCACCGCGCGTCAGGGCCTGCCGCTGAAACTGGTCGACGAGATCGGCGGCGAGCGTGAAGCGATCGCCTGGATGGAGCGTGAACGCCATGTCGCCAAGGACTTGCCGGTGCGTGACTGGCGCCGCTCCTCGGCCACGAACTATCTCGGCCTGTTCGGATCGGCCGCCGATATGGCCGAAGCGCTCGGCTTTGGCGGCATCGCTCAGGCCATGCGTTCGGTCGGCAATACGGCCGAAGTGCGTATGCTTGACGGTTTGGTGGCCGTCTGGCATTCTTCGGACCTGTATTGACGATTGAAATGATTGCAATTATTGCCAATTTGCAAGCTCAAGCTAGACCGAGGGAAAGGCGCCCATGATCAAGTCCGAACTGGTCCAACGAATTGCCGATAAGAACCCGCATCTCTATCACCGGGACGTGGAGAATATCGTCAATGCGATCCTCGGCGAGATCACCAATGCGCTGTCGCGCGGTGATCGTGTCGAACTGCGTGGCTTCGGAGCCTTCTCGGTGAAGCGTCGCGACGCCCGCGTCGGCCGCAATCCGCGCACTGGTGAACACGTGTCCGTCGAACAGAAGTCGGTGCCCTTCTTCAAGACGGGCAAGGAAATGCGCGAGCGTCTCAACACTGACGGACACTAGAGCTTGCTGCGCACGGAGTACGGGTCATGAAGCGCGCGCTGCGATGGCTCGTTTTTCTTCCTGTTGCCGCCATCGCCGTCGTCTTCGCGGTGGCCAATCGGCACAGTGTCCCCTTCGTCCTTGATCCAACCGGTCTGCTCGGCGACTGGGCTATGCAGATCCAAGCACCCTTGTTCCTGATCGTCTTCGTCTCGGTCATGATCGGCGTGGTGCTTGGCGGCTGCGCCACATGGTTTGGCCAGGGCAAGCATCGCCGCGCGGCCAAGAAAGCGCGCAGTGACGCGCGCCATGCACGGGACGAAGCGGCACAGGTGCGGGCACAGTTCGCTGCTTTGCCGCTGATGTCGCCGCCCAAACACTGACGTCACCTGCCTCCAGCTTTGCAATTTTTCCGCGCACGGGCTTCACTGAGCTCAACACACGCCGCGATCAAGCTGGAGGATGCCATGCAAGCCCAGACACTCCGTAAGAAATCAAACGGCTGGCTGGCTGGCCTCGTCGTTTGCCTGCTGGCCTTGCTCGCCTCGCCCGCGGCCATGGCGCAATCCACCGACCGTTTGGCTGAACTCATCGCCGGGCCGCAGCGCAGCCCCGCCAATACGGCGCGCGACCCATATCGCAAGCCCTATGAAGTGCTGAAGTTCTTCGGGCTGCGGCCAGACAGTATCGTGGTGGAAGTCTTGCCCGGCAGCGCCGGCTATTGGACCGAGATCATCGCGCCTTACGTGCGCGACAAGGGCCTCTACGTCACGGCCGGTCGCGACGAGAGCGCGCCGCCCGGCTATCAGCAAGATCATGCCCGCATGCTGAAGAAATATGCCGACGATCCCGCGACGTTCGGCAAAGTGCAGGTGACGAAGTTCTTTTCCGATCGCTACGACATCGCGCCGCCTCAGAGCGCCGATCTCGTCCTCACCTTCCGCAATCTGCACAACTGGCTCGACCGCAACGAGATCGATGGCGCGTTGAAGGCTTTCCATAAGGCTTTGAAGCCCGGCGGCATCCTTGGCGTTGCCGACCATCGCGGCCGCACCGACCTGTCGCAGGAGGCGCAGATGCGCACCGGCTATGTGCGCCAGGATTTCGCCATCGCCTTGATCGAGAAGGCGGGCTTCAAACTGATCGGCACATCGGAAGTAAAGGCCAATCCGAAGGACACCAAGGACTATCCGGAAGGTGTCTGGTCGCTCCCACCCACCTATCGCGAAGGCGACAAGAATCGCGACAAATATGCCGCCATCGGCGAAAGCGACCGCTTCGTGTTGATGTTCGTCAAACAGTAGCCGGACGACGTCAAACCGGCTTCGGCTCGCGCACGTCGATGACCGTCAGCCGTTTGAGATCGCCGGCGCGCGTTTCCCAGGTGATCGAGTGTCCCGCGCGCATGCCGATCAAGGCGGCACCAATCGGCGTGAGCACCGAGATCTTGCCCTGCGAAATATCGGCCTCGCCGGGATAGACCAATGTCACCGTCTGTACCTTGTCGGTCGTGTCGTCCCGAAACTCCACTTCGCATCCCATGAAAACCGTGTGCTCGGGATGACGCCCTTTGGCGAGAACATGGGCGCGATCCAGCTCGCTGGTGAGAACCGCGGCAGCATCCTGCACCGTACCATTCGCCGTGCGGGCTAAAATCGACAGGCGTTCATGGTCCTGCGCCGTCAACACGATACGGGGTTTACGTTCACTCGTCATAATGATGTCCTCTTCGCATAAAGCGACGCGTCAGCGCGCTGCGGGCCGTTCAGCGGCCAGCGGCGGCAAAGAATGAAAATGTTGGAAACGCGTCGTGTCAGAGGCCCAGAAGGCTGAAATTCATGAAGTCGATTTCAGCAGCTTGGCGCGTGTCAAACCCCGAGCTCGGAGCGACGACGCACACCCGAACCCGAGGCTAGAAACCTGCGATGAGATTGCCGGAGCGCAGAAGACCTGCGCGAAGAGCTGCGAACTTCAACATGATGTCTGAAGACTTGGATATTCACGGCGGAAAGTCAAATGCGACATTTCGCCGATCCGCCCCCTATTCCGCCGCCTGCTGGAGAACGCGCCATTGGCTGAGAAGGGCCCGCAACGCCGCCGGGCGCACGGGCTTGTTGAGCAGACGCACGTTTTGCTCGGTGCAGAGATCGCGCACCTCCGGCGAGCGATCGGCGGTGATCAAGACTGCAGGCACATATTTGCCGAGGCGCTTGCGGACCGCCGCGACGCAGGCCAGGCCATCGCCTTCATCGAGGTGATAATCGGCCAGCACCACATCCGGCGCCTCGCCGTATGCCAAAGCCTGCATGGCTTCCTTGGCATCGGCGGCCGTCATCACCGTGCAGCCCCAGCCCGACAGCAGGATTTGCAGACCGTCGAGAATGCGCGGCTCGTTGTCGATCGCCAGCACTTTCATGCCATGTAGAGGCAGATGCGGGCTTGGCGCTTGCGATGACGGCTCGGCGCGATGCAGAACCGGCGCACCCACGGCAACGGGCACCGGCACACGAAACACCGATCCTATGCCCGGCCGCGAGGCCAAGGAGATGGGATGATCGAGAACGCGGCTGATGCGCTCAACGATGGAAAGCCCGAGGCCCAAGCCGCGCGCCGTGCGGGCGGCGGCATCCAACCGCTCGAATTCGCGGAAAATATCGCCCTGCTTGCTTTCAGGGATGCCGATGCCCGTGTCCCAAACCTCGATCCGCAATTCGCCGCCGCGCCGGCGGCAGCCGACGATCACCCTGCCCTTCGGCGTATATTTGATCGCATTGGAGATCAGGTTTTGCAGCAGGCGGCGCAACAAGCGGCGATCGGAGAGAACGCTGAGCGCGCACGGCATGAAGGTCAGCTTCAAACCTTTTTCCGCCGCCAGCGGTGCGAATTCGACACGCAGTTGCGACAGCAGCTCCTCGATCGAAAAGACCGACCGTTCCGCTTTCATCGCGCCCGCATCGAGGCGTGAAATGTCGAGCAGCGCCGTCAGAATTTCCTCGACCGCCTCCAGCGACAGATCGAGATTGGAGGCCAAAGCCGCCGCGCCATTCTCGCCCGCCACTTCGACACCGCGTGTGCGCTCCAGCAGCGAAGTCGCATAGAGACGCGCCGCATTCAGCGGCTGCAAAATATCGTGGCTGGCGGCGGCGAGAAAGCGTGTCTTCGACAGATTGGCTTCGTCGGCCAGGAGTTTCGCGCGTTCCAACTCACGGTTCAACCGCACCAGTTCTTCCGTCCGCTGGCGGACGCGCTGTTCGAGCGTTTCATTGGTGCGCTCCAACGCCTCTTCCGCCGCCACCGCCTGGGTGACATCGGTGTAGGTCGTGACAATGCCGCCGTCGGGCATTCGGGCGGAACGGACCTCGATCGTGTCGCCGGAATGATACAAACGCAGGCGCACGGGATCGGCTTCGTTGACGAGCAGTTCGATGCGCGTGGCGACATGGCTATCGATGGGGCCTTCGCCATAAATGCCGCGCTCGGCATTGAAACGGACGACTTCTTCCAGACCCATTCCGGTGCGCATCCGTTCAGGCGGGATGTCGAAGATGTCGCGGAATTCACGATTCCAGCAGATCAGCCTGAGATCGCGGTCGAACACCGTAATGCCCTGGCGCGCGAAATCGAGCGCATGCTGCAACAGATCGCGATTGTATTGCAGCGTGGCGGACGCTTCGTCGATCAGTTTGAGCGCGGCATCACGCGACAGATTGCGCCGGCGCAACAGCAATGACAAAACGAGACGCGACGAGGATGCACCGATTGCCGACGCCAGCAGATGTTCCGCATAGCGCAAGAGATGGATGTCGGCTTCCTGCGTCGGCGTGAGGGTCGCGCCGCGCCCCACCATGAACTCTTCGAACGAGCGGCGGGTCTGCGGGCCACCGAGATAGCGGGCGACCGCGTCTTCCAACTCGCTGACCGTGACATTGGCGCCCCAGAGCCGCAAGGTTTGCGACATCGGCGCGGCCGGCGAAGCACCGACAAAGATATTGGCCTGCAATCGTTCGATCGTCGTCGTATGCCGCGACAGGGAAAAGAAGACGAAGGCCACGATATTGGCGGCCAAACTCCACACCACGCCATGTACGAGCTGCGGTAGTTCGACGCCAAAGAGCGCCGTCGGCTTCAGCGGCACGAGGCCGAGCGGGCCGTTGGCGACGATGCTGGCAAGCCACGAGGTTTCGGTGGCGAGCGATGGCAGAAGCAGCGTGTAGGCCCAGATGAAAATGCCGGTCAGCAGGCCCGCGAGCGCGCCACGCGCCGTCGCCCGCGTCCAAAACAGACCACCGAAAAAGGCCGGTGCTATCTGGCTGATCGCAGCGAAGGAGAGCAGACCGATCGATGCCAATGCCGATGGCGCCGAATAGATGAAATAGATATAGGCCAGCAGCGTGATGACGACGATGGCGCTGCGCCTTATCACCAGAATGAGCGACACCGGATCGCCCGCCTCGATGCGTTCGCGCGTCGAGCGACCGCGCAACAGGAGCGGCATCACCAGATCGTTGGAGATCATGATCGACAGGGCGATGGAGGCGACGATCACCATCGCGGTGGCGGCCGACAGGCCCCCCACCATGGTGATGACGGCGATGGTGCTGGCGCCAGAATGCAGCGGCAAAGCCAGAACCGTCATGTCGCGGTCGATCGAACCGTCGGCAAAGATCAATCGGCCGGCGATGGCGAGCGGAATGACGAAAAGATTGATCAGAACGAGATAGAGCGGAAAAAGCCAGGCCGCTGTCTTAACGTCTTTCTCGTCGCGGTTCTCGACCACGGTGACATGAAACTGGCGCGGCAGCAGAATGATCACGCAGGCCGACAGCAAAGTGGTGATGATCCACACCGGCGCATCGGGCTGTTTGCCGAGATCGGTTTTGATGGCGACATTCTCCGCCGCCCTCATGCTGAGATCGGCCAGACCGTCGAACATCCACCAGGTCACATAAATGCCGACCAGAAGGAAGGCGATCAGCTTGACCAGGGATTCCATGGCGATGGCGAGCACCAGACCGTCCTGGTGCTCGGTCGCATCGATGTTGCGCGTGCCGAAGGCCATGGCGAAACAGGCGAGCAAGAGCGCGACGATCAAAGCCAGCGGACCGGCGGTTGCGCCCGACGCCATTACATGTCCGGCATCGAGCGAGTCGAGCACCATGACGACGGAGCTGGAGATGGCTTTCAATTGCAGGGCGATATAAGGCACCGCGCCGATGACGCAGATGATCGTCACCACCCGGGCCACCTGATCGGACTTGCCGTAGCGGGAGGCGACGAAGTCGGCGACCGAGGTGATGTTCTGGGCCTTGGCCAGACGGACGATGCGCAGCACCAGGGGCGACAGCAGGCCGATGACGATGAACGGGCCGATGTAGATGGGCAGGAATTCCAGCCCGCTTTGCGACGCCAGACCGACGGAGCCGAAGAAGGTCCAGGAGGTGCAATAGACCGCTAATGTCAGCGCATAAATGATTGGACGGGCGCGAGAGGAAATGAAATGGCGCCCGGAGGTGTCGCCATAGTGAGCCACGGCAAAGAGGCCGCAAAGATAAAGCAGCCCCGTCAGAATGGCTGCGCCGCCCGCGCTCATGGTTCCCTTTGTGCTCCCACCCCAAGCCCAGCCGGAAATCTAGAGCAAATCGGGTTTGGTTAGAAACGTGATTTTGCCGAGAACCTCTTACAGGGACGGCTTTTCTCGGCGTTTGAGCCCAAGTTTAACACAGGCAGCGGCGGCGCATGGGTTTGCGAGGGTGACGACCGGTGGTAGCCTGCAACCTTCGCTGCCGGGACAGGCTGCGAATCCGTATGGGCAGAGACGGGGATTTCAGATGTTTGAGGAATTCAAAAAATTCATTATGCGCGGCAATGTCATCGACTTGGCGGTCGGTGTCATCATTGGCGCGGCTTTCAGCAAAATCGTCGACTCGCTGGTCGCCGACATTTTCATGCCGATTATCGCCGTGCTGACGGGCGGCGGGGTCGATTTTTCGAACCTGTTCGTCCCCTTGTCCAAGGCCGTGACGGCCACGGCCCTCGAGGAAGCGCGCAAACAGGGGCCGGTCCTCGCCGTCGGCAATTTCATCACCATCGGCATCAACTTCATCCTGCTCGCCTTCGTAATCTTCCTCTTCATCAAGCTGGTGAACAAACTGAAGGGCCCGGAGCCGGAAGCCGCGCCCGCGGGCCCGCCCCGCTCGGAAGTTCTGCTTGAAGAAATCCGCGATGCGCTGACCAAGAAATAAGCAAAATAAAAGGGCTCCCTCGGGAGCCCTTTTTCATTCCGCTTTCAGCCTCTGATCACTCGCAACTGCCGATCACTCGGCCGCCACGACATTGCCGAAGCCGGTGGCCGAAACGTTGTGCGGCACCTTGCGCGGCAGGCCGAGGCGCTGCCAGACGTCGCGCAGGGCTTCGACCAGGTGTTCGATATG
Source organism: Methylocella sp. CPCC 101449 (assembly GCF_031921685.1). Taxonomy (NCBI): domain Bacteria; kingdom Pseudomonadati; phylum Pseudomonadota; class Alphaproteobacteria; order Hyphomicrobiales; family Beijerinckiaceae; genus Methylocella; species Methylocella sp. CPCC 101449. Next base: position 54,772 of record NZ_JAPDHU010000001.1, read on the forward strand.
CGCTTCCGTGTGCAGCGGCGTTGGCGTGATGCGCAGACGCTCGGTGCCGCGCGCCACAGTCGGGTAGTTGATCGGCTGGATATAGATGTTGTGGCGCTCCAGCAGCATGTCGCTCGCCGTCTTGCACAGTTCGGCGTCGCCGACGAACAGCGGCACGATGTGCGACGTGTTCTCCATCAGCGGCAGATTGGCAGCGCGCAGCGCCGCTTTGGTGAGACCGACCTGGCGCTGCTGGCGATGACGCTCGTCGCTGGACGCCTTCAGATGACGCACGGCGGCATGGGCGCCCGCAGCCACCGCCGGCGGCAGCGCGGTGGTGAAGATGAAGGACGGCGCATAGCTGCGCACGGCGTCGATGATGATGCTGTCGGAAGCGATATAACCGCCAAGCGTGCCAAAGCCCTTGGCCAGCGTGCCCTCGATCACGTCGATCTGGTTCATCACGCCTTCGCGCTCGCAGATGCCGCCGCCGTGGTCGCCGTACATGCCGACCGCATGGACTTCGTCCACATAGGTCATGGCGCCATATTTCTTCGCCAGTTCGGCAATGCGGCCGACCGGGGCGATGTCGCCATCCATCGAGTAGAGGCTCTCGAAGATGATCAGCTTGGGCCGATCGGGACCTGCTTCGTCAAGAAGCTCTTCCAGATGCACGAGATCGTTGTGGCGGAAAATCTGCTTCTCGCAGCCCGAACGCTTGATGCCCTCAATCATCGAATTGTGGTTCAGCGCGTCGGAAATGATCAGGCAGTTCGGCAGCAGCGGCGCGATGGTGCCGATGGCAGCCAGATTGGAAATCCAACCGGAGGTGAAGGCGAGCGCCGCCTGCTTGCCGTGCAGGCCAGCGAGCTCCGCTTCAAGCCGCACCAGCGGATGATTGTTGCCGGAAATGTTGCGGGTGCCGCCGGCGCCAGCGCCATGTTGCAACACCGCTTCGGTGGTGGCGGCGACCACGACCGGGTGTTGGCCCATGCCGAGATAGTCGTTGGAGCACCAGATGACGATATCGCGGGCGGTACCGCTCAGATCGCCAACATTGGGATACCAGGTTGCGTGGGGAAAACGGCTCGCGTCACGCTCCAAATCGGCAAAAACGCGATAGCGGGCCTCGTCTCTCAATCTGCCGATCGCGGCCCCGAAAAAACGCCTGTAATCCATTTCAGAACAGTCCTCGCCCGTCCACGACTTGCGGCGTCCGGCCCGGTCTCGGTCGCACCAACCGAGGCCTGCAGTTTAGAACGTCTATTATTTGATCACATATATGTTTTGCCGTCGAGGCGCGAGGGACAGATGGTCTCACCTCGCGCCGTTTTGACCAGAATCGGTCCCTTTTTCCCGTGCCAAAGTGGCGCAAGCTCAACCGTTTACCGGCGGTCTCCGTCTTAAGTCTATTTCCAGCGCATCAGCGACAGTTCGCTGCCGAAGACGTTGAGGGAGCCGGTGGCAATCTCCAGATCCTGGCTGTGGACAAAGACATCCGGCTTGGTCGAAATCGGCAGGACATAGGCTTGGGTGTTGGCCCGGTCGAAAATCTGGGCATAGAGGCTGCGGCGGGTCGTTTCATCCAGGGTCGACAACGCCGCTTTGGCCCATTTGACGATCTCCGGATCGCGCCAATAGTCCCGGTCGCCATTGTTGAAATAGAAATCGGCGGTGCCCGAAACGTCCGGAAAGCCGCCGTTGGTCCACTGGCCGACGAGGATTTGCTGTTTGCCGTCGCGCTGGCGCTGGCGATAGGCGCCGAAGGTCAGCCGGGCGACCGTGGCGCGCACGCCGATGCGCCGCAGCTCGCCGGCAATGGCTTCGCCCAAATCATGCGAGCCCGGCGTGGCGTTGATCTCGACCTCGAAACCATTGGGATAGCCGGCGCCAGCGAGCAGCTTTTTCGCCGCCTCAAGATCGTAAGCGTAGGGCTTGTTGGTGAAGCCGCAGCCGCGCTGGATGGGAAAGCAGAAAGAGTCGACCGGCTTCACCGCCTCGCCGCCCGGCACGACGCTGGCGGCAATCCGGGCGCGATCGAGCGCCTGGATCAGCGCTTTGCGGACCTCGAACTTCTGCAAAGCGGCATTGCCCGCGCGCCCCACCGCATCCATCGCCATGTAATGGAAGGTGATCGCTTGATTGGCGGTGACGGCGAAGGCTGGATTGCTGGCCAGCATCTCCGCCTGATCGCGGGTGGTGATGCGAATGAGATCGACGCCACCGGTCATCAATTGCGCGATCTGAGTTTGCGCATCGGGGATCGGCATCAACTGCACACGCTCGATCGTCGGCTTTGGCGTGCAGGCGCCACCCTGCGGATAGTCGGGATTGCGCACCAACATGATGCCGCGGGTGGAATCGATATATTCGACGCGATAGCCGCCAGTGCCGATCGGCGACTTGCGACCGAAATCACCACTCTCGCCAAAGCCGCTGTGCCTGTCCGACGGCAGCATGGGCGCGCCGGAGGAGAGCCGCAGCATGGCCAAGGGGCTGGGGAATTTCTCGATGATGCGAATGGTGAAGCGGTCGATTTTCTCGGCCTTTTCCAGCCAGTCGAAATTGCTGCCGAAACGGATGTTGTTGCGCGGATCGACGAGCCAGTTGAGCGTGTAGACGGCGTCATCGGCGTCGAAAGGCGAGCCGTCATGAAACTTCACGTCTTCACGCAGTTTCATTTCGATGGTGCGGTCGTCGATCTGTTTCCACGATGACGCCAGCATCGGCTTCAATTCGCCATTGGTCCGATCGAAGCAGATCAGCGTGTCGAACACCGCCACCGAGGTGAGACCCGTTTCGGGCTTGGGATCGTCGTGAAGCAGCGCCGAACTGATCGGATCGGTGAAAGCGATACGCAGCGTGCCCTTCGCCTTTTGGGCCAACGCCGGCGACACCGACATGAGCGCTGCAAGACCGGCGGCTCCCAGCCAAAGCCGTGTCGACATGAGTATTTCCTCCAGAATGGGTCCTGCTCGTGCAGGCCCCTTATTGATTGGCGCGCAGACTAATCATGCGCGTGGCCAAGTCAAACCGGGAAGAAGTCAAACTGGGGAACTGATTTATAGGTGCGAGCTTATTCGTCTTCGCCGAAGCGATTGGCCACCAGTTCGGACAAAGCATCGATGGCTTCGCGAGCTTCATGGCCCTGGGCGGCGACGGTGATCGTGGTGCCTATACCCGCACCCAGCGTCAGAATGCCCATGATCGATGTGCCGCCGACCGTCTCGCCGCAGCGATAGACCGAGACGGTCGCATCGAACTGCTCGACACATTGGACGAACTTGGCCGTGGCGCGGGCGTGCAGGCCCTTGCGATTGATGATGGGCATTTCCCGAACGATGCAGCCGGGGAAATCTGGGGTCGGCGGACAATCTTCCAGGATGTCGTCTGTCATTTCCCGTTCAATATCCGGCTGGCGACGGAGATATATTTGCGTCCTGCATCCTGCGCCTGAATCACCGCATCCTCAAGCCGGGCATCGTCACGAACGGACGCGAGCTTGATCAGCATCGGCAGGTTGATGCCCGCCACGACGTCGACCTTGGCGCCGTCCATGATCGAAATCGCCAGATTGGAGGGCGTGCCACCGAACATATCGGTCAGAACCACGACACCGTCACCGGTGTTCACGCCTTCGACGGCGGACACGATGTCCTTGCGCCGACGCTCCATGTCGTCGTCGGGACCAATGGTAATCGTTTCGAGCTGCTTTTGCGGACCGACCACGTGCTCAAGTGCAGCACGGAACTCCGTCGCAAGGTGACCATGCGTCACCAGGACCATTCCGATCATTGGGACTGACCGTCCATAAAAATTCCCGCCAATCCTGGCACAAACCAGCCAGACCTGAGGGCCGGCCGGCGGAAAGCGGGCAATAATGTGCATTGCAGCGATTTTATCAAGTGGCAAATTCTAGCCATTCTTGTTCGCCCCCCTGACATTTTGCCGCTGGACGAAGGATATCACTTGCGAGGCCGTTTCGGGCCCAAAACTGTGGCTTAACAGGGCCAAACGGGGCACCCGCACCCCACAGATGTCGGTAACCAGTTCTGTCTCCGATGGAATCCGGGCCGGTTTTGCTGTGCACAAATCAACCACGGCCGTTACCACGGCGGCCGGTTCCGCGGCCACGGCGTGAAGCCCTTCGCCGCGCTGCTCGACCAATCCGGCGATCGCCGGATGACCGCGCACGACCAATCGCCCGCCGGCCGCAGCCAGAGCGACCCGATCATCGCCAACGAGACGCACGAAAAGACCGGCCAGCGCGCCCTGATCCAACAGCATATGGGCGAGAGTCGATTTGCCTGAGCCGGACTCGCCACGGATCACCACGGCGCGCTCGCCGACGATCACCGCGGTGGCATGATGATAGGCCGGCGCCGCGCCGCTCATTTGCCGACCGGCACCCAGACGACGAACCGGGCGCCGCGCACCTCGCCGTCGCTGGAGGCGGTGCGATTGAGCGCGCGGATATGGCCGCCATGCGCTTCAACGATCTGACGCGAGATCGACAGGCCGAGACCGGAGTTCTGACCGAAGCCCTGGTTCGGACGGTCGGTATAGAAGCGCTCGAAAATGCGTTCGAACGCATGGGCGGGAATGCCAGGTCCGTCATCATCGACGATGATTTCGACACCGTCTTCCAGCGCCTTGGCGCGACCCATGTCGCGGACGCGACGCAAGGCGATGCGCACGTTGCCGCCGGGCGGCGAGAAGGAACGCGCATTGTCGATGAGATTGGTGACCACCTGCCCCAGGCGCGAGTCATGGCCGAGGATGTGATAGGCATTCGCCTCGTCGCTTGGCGCCACGTCGATAGTGAACTTCACTTTGTCGGCACGATTGACTTCGTTGGCGACGCTAACGACCGCACGCACGAGCTGGACAAGATCGACATCCGCCATGTCGGCGCGTGCCAGTTCGGCATCCAGACGCGAGGCATCGGAAATATCGCTGATCAGCCGGTCGAGCCGCCGCACGTCGTGCTTGATGACGTCGAGCAGGCGCGCACGCGATTCATCGGTCTTGGCGATCGGCAAGGTCTCGACGGCGCTGCGCAGCGAGGTCAATGGATTCTTCAATTCATGCGCCACGTCGGCGGCAAAGCTCTCGATCGCATCGAGGCGGGCGTAGAGCGCCGTGGTCATATCGCGCAGCGAACCCGACAAATGGCCGATTTCGTCGGCGCGTTCGGTGAAGTCGGGAATTTCCTGTCGAGATTTGATGCCGCGCCGGACGCGCTGAGCCGCTTCGGCCAGCCGCCGCATGGGCTCGGCAATCTGTCGCGCGAGAAACAACGACAGCACCAGCATGACGGCGAAGAAGACGATGAACAGACGGATCATCGTCCAGCGTTCCGCCGTGATCACCTTGTCGATGTCACCGCCTTGGGTGGAGAGCAGCAGAGCGCCGCGCACCACGCGGAAACGCTGCACGGGAATAGCCACCGAGACGATGGTCTCGCCCGCCGAATTGACGCGCACGATCGAACGGCTCGACCCACGCAACGCCGATTGCACCTCGGGATAGGCGCGACCGTTGTTGAGGCCGATGTCTTCATAGAGCGGCAGGCTCGGCTCGCCGAACCATCCCAGCACCGTCGCCCAGGCGCGTTTGAGGAAACTGACCGTCGCCTCTTCCTTGCCGCCATCGGGCAGATCGAAGCGCAGGATCGTCGAGCGATCGGTCATCGAACGGGAGTCGAGCAGCAGATAGCCGTCGCGGTCGTAGATGCGGGCGCGGGTGCGGGTTGGCCCGACGAGACGGCGCAACACCGGACCGACGCTGTCGGGATTGATGGAGAATTCCAGCGCGTCGCTGTCCTCGCCCGGGCCCGTGCTCTGGCCGGGCGCCAATTGCAGCAGCTTTTCCGGGTCGACGGTGATGCTGTCGGTCTCGACCGTGGCCGAAGCCGAGATCGCCGCGGCGATGATCTCGCCCTGGGTCTTCAGGGTTTCGATGCGGGCATCGATCAAGCCTTCGCGGAATTGATTGAGATAGAGAAAGCCGATCAGCAGGGCGACGAGGCCGCCCAGATTGAGGGCGACGATACGGCGGGTAAGCGACGAGGCGAAAGGCGCAGCCAAGGTCCGGCGCAGCAGCCGGGTACGCCCCGCCAGGCTGCGTCGGCGCGGGGCCGGCTCAGAGGCCGTTGCCGGAATCTGGCCATCCTGTGCTTCGACGCTCATCGCATCTTGTCCGGCAGTCCTTGTCCGCAGCGCGCTGACAGGATCAGATCAAATCAGATCGATCCTGAACCAGCGATCTGACTGCGTCCTTACGCTTCCTTGAAGCGGTAGCCAACGCCGTAAAGCGTTTCGATCATCTCAAAGTTGTCGTCCACAACCTTGAACTTCTTGCGCAGGCGCTTGATGTGGCTGTCGATCGTCCGGTCGTCCACATAGACCTGATCGTCATAGGCCGCGTCCATCAGGGCATTGCGGCTCTTCACCACACCCGGGCGCTGAGCCAGCGCCTGCAGGATGAGGAATTCGGTCACCGTCAGCGTCACCTGCTCGTTGTTCCAGGTGCAGGTGTGGCGTTCCGGATCCATCTTGAGCTGGCCGCGCTCGAGAATACGGGCTTCGGTCTCCTTGGCGGTCGCGGCTTCCTTCGGATTGAAGCGGCGCAGGATCGCCTTGACGCGCTCGACCAGCAGGCGCTGGGAAAACGGCTTACGGATGAAATCGTCGGCGCCCATCTTCAGGCCAAACAGCTCGTCGATCTCCTCGTCCTTCGAGGTGAGGAAGATTACCGGCAGATCGGACTTCTGGCGCAGGCGGCGCAGCAGCTCCATCCCGTCCATGCGTGGCATCTTGATATCGAAGATGGCCAGATCAGGCGGGTTGGTGCGCAGGCCGTCGAGCGCGCTGGCGCCGTCGTTGTAGGTCTGGACCCGGTAGCCTTCGCCTTCCAGGGCGATGGACACGGAGGTCAGAATGTTGCGATCGTCGTCTACAAGCGCGATGGTCGGCATAGAATCCTCTGGTGGTGGCGCCGTACCAACGGCGAAAGGCCGTACGGCAGTGCATCTTCTTGACGCGGCGGCAAACTCCGCACGATTGCGGGCAGAATTGTGACGTTACCTTCAGTGCTGCCCGCAGTAGGGGGCAGACGGCCCGCGCGGAAACTCATCGCCACAATATAGGCCATTATTGGCAAAAATCACCCATCCAACTGGCATTACAGCGGGAAAGCCTGTGCAGACAGGCGACAATCGCGCGGTTTGCCGCTAATTTTCCGCCAAAATGAGCGGTTTTCGGACCATTTCCCGAGGGTGGATAAGCGAACGCCGATGACATTAATGATTCGTCATGCGGCCGTCGCGGCGGTCTTGCCCGGCCGGATCGCCGCCGTTTCGGCGCAATCGCCAGCAGCGGATTCTCTCGAAAAGCCCGTGCACGCGTCCGCGGACCTTATGCCGCGCTTACAAGAGACAGACGGTTTCGTAGGCACCGACACAGCAGCGGAAACGTTTTTGAAAGCCAACGGAGGACCGAAGCCTTGACGCCTGTCGATCCACTTACCGATCCACTTGCCAATCCGGTCGCCGAACCGCGCCCGAACGTGCCGGAAGTCTACGATGCCATCGCCGTGTCGAAGGGGCTTCTGCGCAGCATCCGTGCCGGCGCCCTGGCGACGCTGGGTCAGGACGGCGCTCCGTTCTCGACGCTCGTCAATGTCGCGACCGATCATGACGGTACGCCGATCCTGCTGCTCTCGGGGCTGGCGCTTCACACGCGCAATCTCGCCGCCGACGCGCGCGCCTCGCTTCTCCTCGCCGAGACCGGCAAGGGCGATCCGCTCGCCTACCCGCGCCTCACCGTCAGCGGCCAGGTGCGCAAATGTGCGGACAGCGAGCGCGACCGATTGAAGCAGCGCTTCCTGAGCCGTCATCCGAAGTCGGCGCTCTATGCCGATTTCGGCGATTTCGGTTTCTACCGGCTCGACATGGTTAAGATCCATCTCAACGGCGGTTTCGCACGGGCCGCCGATTTCGACGGCGCGGCCCTGCGCACGCCGCTCGACGGCGCCGAATCGATGATCGCTGCCGAGGCCTCGGCCATCGCGCATATGAACAGCGATCACGCCGAGGCGGTGCGACTCTACGCCACAAAGCTTTGCCGTGCCGCCGATGGCCCCTGGCGGATCACCGGCATCGATCCCGAAGGCGTCGATCTTGCTTGGGGCGAAAGCACAGAACGAGTGACGTTTCAAAGCCCTGTCCTGACCGCGGACGCCCTTCACCATACCTTGGTTGCGCTCGCCGTTGCGGCGCGGAGCCAGAATTGATGCGCCGCACAATGGGTTATTGCGTGCGTCTTCTGCCAAAAATCGTTAATCCCAACGTCATATGAGGTCACGCTGAACCTTGCTCAGGGAGGCTGGGGCGACTAAAGGTGCGGCCCTCAATTTTCGGCAGAGCCCGCGATACGGGCATCGGAAACGCCGGCACGGCAAGTGCCGGGTGAATTTGTCGGATCAGTTCGGAGACAGCAATGAAACAGGTGGGCGCGTTCAACACCTCCTACGGGGTTGATAAATTTGGCCTCAAAAATCTCGGCACGGTTTTCTACAATCTGCACGCGCCGATGCTGTACGAAGAGTCGATCCGCCGCGATGAAGCGGTGATCATGCCGGGTGGGCCGATCAATGCCGAAACCGGCATTCACACGGGCCGCTCGCCGAAAGACAAACACACGGTCCGCGATGCCCTCACCGAGAACAAGGTATGGTGGGGCAACAATAATTCGATCACGCCCGATCAGTTCGACGTTCTCCTCAAAGATTTCCTCAAACATGCCGAAGGCAAGGACCTGTTCGTCCAGGACCTCTACGGCGGCGCCGATCCCTCCTTCCGGGTCAAATCGCGCGTCATCACCGAATTCGCCTGGCACTCGCTGTTCATCCGCAATCTGCTGATCCGCCCCGACAAGACCGAACTCGCCGCTTACGTCCCTGATCTGACGATCATCGACCTGCCGACCTTCAAAGCTGATCCGAAGCGTCACGGCTGCAAGAGCGAAACCGTCATCGCCCTCGACTTCACCCGCAAGATCGTCCTCATCGGCGGCACCAACTATGCCGGCGAGATGAAGAAGTCGGTTTTCACCTGGCTGAACTGGACCCTACCCGCTCAGAACGTCATGCCGATGCACGCCTCCGCCAATGTCGGCGACGATGGCGACGTAGCGATCTTCTTTGGCCTGTCGGGCACCGGCAAGACCACCCTGTCGCAGGACCCGGACCGCATCCTCATCGGCGACGACGAGCACGGCTGGGGCAAGGACGGCGTCTTCAACTTCGAAGGTGGCTGCTACGCCAAGGCGATCCGCCTGTCGCGCGAGGCCGAGCCTGAAATCTACGCCACGACCGAGCGTTTCGGCACGGTGCTGGAAAACGTCGTCTTCGACCCGCTGACCCGCGAGCCCGATTTCGACAGCGAAGCCAAGACCGAAAACACCCGCGTCGCCTATCCGCTCGACTTCATCTCGAATGCGTCGCGCACCGGCCGCGCCGGTCAGCCCAAGAACATCATCATGCTGACCTGCGACGCCTTCGGCGTGCTGCCGCCGATCGCCAAGCTCGATCCGGCCCAGGCCATGTATCACTTCCTCTCGGGCTACACCGCGAAAGTGGCCGGCACCGAAAAGGGCGTGACCGGTCCGGAAGCGACCTTCTCCACCTGCTTCGGCCATCCGTTCTTGCCGCTGCACCCCTCCGTCTACGGCAACATGCTGCGTGACCTGATCGCCAAGCACTCGGTCGACTGCTGGTTGGTCAACACCGGCTGGACCGGCGGCAAGGAAGGCGTCGGCCGTCGCATGCCGATCCGCGTCACCCGCCGTCTGCTGACCGCCGCCCTCGACGGTTCGCTGAGCAAGGCGACCTTCCGCACCGATCCCTATTTCGGCCTCGCCGTGCCGACTTCGGTGCCTGGCGTCGAGCCGCATATCCTCGAGCCGGTGAAGACCTGGTCGAACAAGGCCGAGTTCGCCTCGACCGCGAAGCACCTTGTCGAAATGTTCCGCAAGAACTTCGTCACCTTCGAAAGCCACGTCGACGCCAAGGTGCGCGAAGCCGCGCCCTTCTCGCGCATCGCCGCCGAATAAGCGACGCGATCCATTCAAAGCAGAAGGCCCGGAGCATCGCTCCGGGCCTTTTCGTATTACGTCCCCATCCAAGAGAAGGATTTTGCTTGCAGGTCCCCTGGCATTTCGGGTGAATTAGCTGGCGGGGGCAAATGACCGATGGACATTGAAATCAAGAGCAAAAACCTTTCTCAAATAGAGATTGGCAAGCTACTGGCGAAGTACAGTGTCAAAGGCGACCGGATCATCCGGTACCATATCGATTTTTGGCACAAAGAATTGGGGCTTCATAAGGAACTCGGGGCGCCAGAACTCTATCTCCTGCAAGATAAAGTCGACGCTCTCATGTTGGCTTGGGACAAGAGGCTCGCAGAGCACCAGCGAAACTTAACCATGGAAAGCGGCCGGGAACTTGCCGAGCGCTTGACAGCGCAAGCCAGAGCGAAAATGGACGCTCTCGCAAACATTCTAAGCACAGCTTTAGAGCGGCGCGGCCAGTTTGATTGGAATTCTCTGAAAGATTTTTCAAAGTTCGAAGCGGTCGAGGCAGCTCTGCTTGCAAGGAAACCAAGGCCCCCGGCAAAAGCTCCACAATACATAGAGCCAGAGATTTCAATCTGGGCAGCCCTTTTTGGGCAGCGAAGGAAAAAGCAACAACAAGCCCAGCATTTTTTTATGCAACAGCTTGGCGAATGGGAACAAGTTGACGCCGACTATAAGATAAAAGCCGACACTTGGCAGAAGGAGATTGACGACAAGCGCTCCCTATTTGAAGCGGAGAAAGCCACCAAGAATGCGCGTGCCGAGGAATTCATGGCTGGTGTTCAAAGCGGCGACTCTCAAGCGGTCATCGAACATATCACCCTTGTCTTAGAGCGGTCCGATTACAGCGAGATTTTCTATCCGTCATTTATCGTCGACTACAAGGCGGAAGATAAACTGGCGATGATCAAATATGAACTCCCTGCCCCAGACGGCATGCCAAAGTTAAAATCGGCGCGGTTCATAAATGCCTCTCAAGAAATCAAAGAGACGTATTTTTCCGAACGCGATCAAAAGGCGACCTTTGATTCAGCATGCTATCAAATCTGCCTTCGAACGATCCACGAAGTTTTCAACGCCGATGAGTTTGGCAACGTCGAGAACATTCTTTTCAATGGATTTGTTACGTCGATTGACCGCTCTACTGGCCACTATGTCACGTCGTGCATAATGTCCATCCTGGCCAATCGTCCCGACTTTGCAGCGATCAATCTGAGAATGGTTGACCCAAAAATCTGCTTCAAAAATCTAAAAGGGGTTTCTGCATCAACCCTGTCCGTGCTCGCTCCAATTCCCCCCATCATGGAAATGGACAGAGAAGACAGTCGCTTTATCGATGCACGGAACATAGTTGATCAATTGAACGAGGGAACGAACCTTGCCGCCATGGATTGGCAAGATTTCGAGCATTTGGTTCGCGAACTATTCGAAAAGGAATTCGCCGCTCGAGGCGGCGAGGTGAAAGTCACTCAATCAAGCGGCGATGGCGGTGTCGATGCAGTTGCATTCGACCCAGACCCGATTACCGGCGGAAAGATAGTCATCCAAGCGAAACGTTATACTCGCACAGTTGGTGTTTCCGCCGTTCGAGATTTATTTGGCACCATGCAGCATGAAAGTGCTTCAAAGGGGATACTGGTTACGACGACCGACTATGGTCCCGATGCTCACAAATTTGCATCCGGCAAACCGATCACGCTTTTAACGGGACAAAACCTCCTGCACCTGCTGGAAAAGCACGGCACAAAGGCAAAAATTGATCTTCAGGCAGCACGGGACGAGATGCATTTTCAGAACCGGCGGTGACGTAGTCGCTGAAGACAGCTAACGCAGCCTCAACTCCAGTCGCAATAAATGCGACTGGAGCTTTCCACACCAGAGATGCTCAGAAAAACGCCTGCAAACCCGTCTGCGCGCGGCCAAGGATCAGCGCGTGCACGTCATGCGCGCCTTCATAGGTGTTGACCGTCTCCAGATTCTGGAGATGGCGCATGACGTGGAATTCGCCATGGATGCCGTTACCGCCGTGCATGTCGCGCGCGACGCGGGCGATGTCCAAAGCCTTGCCGGCGTTGTTGCGCTTGATGATCGAGATGGCTTCCGGCGCAGCACGGCCTTCGTCGAAGAGACGACCGACGCGCAGGCAGGCCTGCAGGCCGAGCGCGATTTCCGTCTGCATGTCGGCGAGCTTCTTCTGCACGAGCTGGGTGGCGGCGAGCGGACGGCCGAACTGCTTGCGGTCGAGCGTGTATTGGCGCGCGCGCAGCCAGCAATCTTCCGCAGCGCCCATGGCGCCCCAGGCAATGCCGTAACGGGCGCGGTTGAGGCAGCCGAACGGACCGCTCAGGCCGGAGACATTCGGCAGCAGGTTTTCTTCCGGAATGACGACGCCGTCCATGACGACTTCACCGGTGACCGAGGTGCGTAGCGACAGCTTGCCGTCGATCTTCGGGGCTGAGAGGCCCTTGGTGCCCTTCTCGATCAGGAAGCCCTTGATCTGGCCCTTATGCGCGTCCGACTTCGCCCAGACGACGAACAGATCGGCGACCGGCGCGTTGGAAATCCACATCTTCGTGCCGGTGAGGCGATAGCCGTCGGAGACCTTTTCGGCGCGCGTCTTCATGCCGCCCGGATCAGAACCGGCGTCGGGCTCGGTCAGGCCGAAACAGCCGATCATTTTGCCGCTGGCGAGCTTGGGCAGGTATTTCTGCTTCTGCTGCGCATCGCCATAGGCATAGATCGGGTGCATGACGAGCGAGGACTGGACGCTCAAGGTCGAACGGTAGCCGGAGTCGACCCGCTCGATTTCGCGCGCCACGAGACCGTAGGAGACGTAGTTGGCGCCAGCCGCGCCATATTCTTCCGGGATCGTCACGCCGAGCAGGCCGAGTTCGCCCATTTCGGGGATCAGGTCGTGGTCGATCTTCTCTTTCGCATAGGCTTCCACCACGCGCGGCAGCAGTTTTTCCTGGGCATAGGCGCGGGCCGTGTCGCGGATCATCCGCTCCTCTTCCTGCAATTGGTCTTCGAGCAGGAACGGATCTTCCCAGGCGAACGCGGCACGATGGGTGTGCGAGGTCGCGGCGGCGGCGGATGCGGTTGAGGACACGACAGTCTCCAGTTCAGTTTCCCATACAGTCCCTGTATGGCCGTTTGGGCGGATAAGTGCGTTGGGCGGCGCACCATGTATTATATTACATGGTCTGGCAATATGCCGGGCGGGCCCGTTTGATCAATTCATCCCTATGCTGCGTTTCTTTTGCCACTCTCGCACGGCCTTTGCCAATGCAACGCCGGGAGGCAGAAAGATGCAATATATTACATGATCAGGTAGTCATTCCGATGGGTTAGCGCCTTGGGCCCGGCTTCCCACGGTCAGACCCCAGGATCTTTTCGATCATAATCTTCACAGCCCCTTCACGTCACCCTGAAAGCTTGTGATGTGCATGCGAGGGCCATCGGGCATAGGCTCCTGAAAACAGAGTTTTGGGAGGCAGGCCATGACCACGAGCACCGCAACCTTCTCAAACCCGCCGCTTCCCGGCGCCGCCACGCTGGGGCGGCTTTTTACCGGCGGCCTGGCCGGTCTCATCGTCTGGGAAATCTGGGCCAAGGTGCTCACCCCGCCGGTCGCTGGTTTTCCGCTCGAGCCCCCCGCCCTCGTCGCCACGCTCATTGCCCGCTGGACCGGCATAGAAGTGTCGTCCACCACGGCCACCGCGCTCCATTATGCGGTCGGCATCATCGGCTATCCGATCGCCTATTGGGTGATCTCGCGCGGGTTTCGCGCCTGGGCCGCCACCTTCGATATCTTCGTCTGGGTGCTCTTCACCCTGGCGGTGGCCTGGCTCGCCGCTTCCAGCAAGGCAACCTTGTTCATCGGGCTGTTCTGGCTGCTGGTGACGGTTCTGTCGGCCACCCGCCTGTTCAATCCCCATGCCCTGAGCGCCAACGCATTGAGCTGGGGCTCGTTCACCTGGTTCAATGCGCTGGGCATCATGGCGCCGCTCGCCGGCCAGCCCTTCCTGCTTTTGACCGATTATCCGGCACTCTCCTTCATGAGCTGGGCCGGCCACGTGATCTACGGAGCGATCGCCGTTTACGTCTTCGAACGATTGCAGAGCCGCGCACGCGGCTGACACTTGAACCCAGAGCCCCGCTTGGTCATTTTAGGGCTATGGCATCTTTTGACCGCCCGTCCGCCGACAACGCCTCGCTCGCGAAGCTGAATGCCCGTTCGCGCGAGATTTTCCGGCATATCGTCGACAGCTACCTGGAAACCGGCGACCCGGTGGGATCGCGTCATCTATCGCGTATCCTGCCGATCACCCTGTCGCCGGCCTCCGTCCGCAACGTCATGCAGGACCTGGAGGACGCGGGCCTCGTCTATTCGCCGCACACCAGCGCCGGCCGGCTGCCGACCGAACTCGGTCTGCGCTTCTTCGTCGACGCCATGCTCGAAGTCGGCGATCTCTCGAACGAGGATCGCAGCAGTATCGAGGCGCAGGTGCGGGCGGCCTCCACCGGCCAGACGCTTGAGGGCGTGCTGACGGAGGCCTCCTCGCTGCTCTCCGGCCTGTCGCGCGGCGCCGCCGTCGTGCTGACGTCCAAGGACAATGCGCGGCTGCGCCAGATCGAATTCGTCCGCCTCGATCCGGACCGGGCGCTGGCGGTGCTCGTCGCCGAGGACGGATCGGTGGAAAACCGCATCCTGCCGATCCCACGCGACCTGCCGAACTCTGCTCTTGTCGAAGCCGGCAATTATCTCAATGCGCGCCTGCGCGGGCGCACGCTCGCCGACCTGCGGGCGGAAATCGACGCATCGCGGCAGGCAGCGGAAGCCGAGCTCGATCAACTCACCGCGCGCCTGATCGACGCGGGCCTTGCGAGCTGGACCGGCCCCGGCGGCACGAACCAGCAATTGATCGTGCGCGGCCAGGCCAATCTGCTCGAAGATCTGAAAGCGGTGGAAGACCTGGAGCGCATCCGTCTTCTGTTCTCCGATCTCGAGACCAAGAAGGACGTGATCGACCTTCTGGCGCGGGCCGAAACCGGCGAAGGCGTGCGCATTTTCATCGGCTCGGAGAACAAGCTGTTCTCGCTCTCGGGCTCCTCGATGATCGCCGCCCCCTTCCGCGACGGATCGCAGAAGATCGTCGGCGTGGTCGGCGTCATCGGCCCGACGCGGCTCAATTATGCGCGCATCGTGCCGATGGTCGATTACACCGCGAAAGTCGTGTCGCGGATGATGGAACGGCGCTGATCTATCCCTTGGCCAGCGCGCGGCGATAACCGATCAAGCCCTCCGTCGAAGCATCGAGGCCATCAGTCGATTTCGACGGATCGGCGACGATGGGCGCTAGGCGATTGCACAATTCCTTGCCGAGCTCGACGCCCCATTGGTCGAAGGCGTTGATGTCCCACACCACCGATTGCACGAAGATCTTGTGCTCGTAGAGCGCGATCAGACGGCCCAAAGTGCGCGGATCAAGACGCTTGTACATGATGGTCGTGGTCGGACGATTGCCGGCGAAGACCTTGTGCGGTGCCAGTTTCGCGATATGAGCCGCATCGAGCCCCTGTTTCTGCAAAATGGCTTCGACCTCGGCACGCGAGCGCCCGCGCATCATCGCCTCGCTCTGCGCCAGACAATTGGCGACCAGCAGATCGTGATGATGCGCATCGGCATCGATGGGTTCGGCCGCGACCATGAAATCGACGGGAATGATGTCGGTGCCCTGATGCAGCATCTGGAAGAAGGCATGCTGGCCATTGGTGCCGGGCTCGCCCCAGATGACTGGCGCCGTCGGATGCGCCACCGGCGCCCCGGAGCGCGTCACCGACTTGCCGTTCGATTCCATATCGAGCTGTTGCAGATAAGCGGAAAAACGCCCCAGGCGCTGATCGTAGGGAATGACCGCCTGCGAGCCATAGCCCCACAGATCGCGATACCAGATGCCGATGAGCGCCATCAGCACGGGAATGTTGCGCTCCAGCGGCGTCTCGACGAAATGCGTATCGACGTCATGGGCGCCACGCAGGAAAGCTTCAAAGTGATCGCGGCCGATGGCGATGGCCAGCGACAGGCCGATGGCCGCCCAGATCGAATAGCGGCCGCCGACCCAATCCCAGAAACCGAACACGCGCTCCGGCTTGATGCCGAATTTGGCGACGAGATCGAGCTTTGTGGACACGGCGGCGAAGTGATCGCCGACGGCGGCTTCACCGAGCGACTGCGCGATGACGGCACGCGCCGAAGCGGCATTGGTCATCGTCTCCTGGGTGGTGAAGGTTTTTGAAGAGACGATGAAGAGCGTGCGCGCGGGATCGAGCGTCTTCAACGTATCGGCAAGATCGGCGCCGTCGACGTTGGAAACGAAATGCGTGCGCGGGCCTTGGCCGCGAAAGGGCGACAAAGCGCGCGCCGCCATAGCGGGACCAAGATCGGAACCGCCAATGCCGATGTTCACCACATCGGTGAACGGTTTCCCGTTGGCGGCACGGATCGCGCCGCTGCGGATCTGTTCGGCGAAATTGAGAAGTTTCTCGCGTTCGGCGACCACGTCGCCCATGACATCGCGGCCATCGATCATCACCGGTCGGCCCGAGACGTTGCGCAGCGCCATATGCATGGCGGCACGGTCCTCGGTGAGATTGACATGCTCACCGGCAAAGAGCGCCTTGCGACGTCCCTCCACATCGGCGGCGCGCGCCAGAGCGAACAGCTTTTCCATGGTCTCGCCCGAGACCCGGTGCTTGGAATAATCGAACAGCAGGTCGTCGAGCCGCGCGTGGAAATTCTGGAAGCGCCCCGCGTCCTTGAACAGGTCGGCGATATGGACGTTCTCCATCCCACTTTTATGCGCCTTGAGGGCGGCGAAAGCGGCGGCGGTTGACTGCTCGGCCATAAACTCTTCTCCAGACACGCTTCTGCGGCGAATCGCGGCAGAGTAGAGACTACCGCCGCAACAATTGATGAACGAGGAACCGGCCAGAGGGCGCCAGGGTTCCCAAAGATAATGGAAGGGTTTCATCCCAGGCGAAAGCGCGCTACGGACTGCGCGGAATTCAATCCAGCAGATGAAATTATGGCCGCGCCCCCGCTTCTCCTCCTGCAAGACATCCGCCTGACGATCAGCGGCAAACCGCTGATCGAGGGGGCCGAACTGTCGGTGGCGCCGGGCGAGCGGCTGGCCCTGGTGGGGCGTAACGGCTCGGGCAAATCGACTTTGCTCCGCATCGCCGCCGGCGAATTGGAGCCCGATGGCGGCAACAGGTTCTTCCAGCCGGACGCCACGGTGCGCTATTTGCCGCAGGAGCCGGACCTGTCGGCCTTCGACACGGTGCTGGCCTATGCGGAAGCGGGCCTTGGCCCGGCCGACGATCCCTACCGCGCCCGCTATCTTCTCAACGAGCTGGGCCTGACGGGTGACGAAAACCCGGCACATCTCTCCGGCGGCGAAGCCCGCCGCGCCGCCCTGGCGCGGGTGATCGCCGCCGAACCAGACATTCTGCTGCTCGACGAGCCGACCAACCATCTCGACCTTCCGGCGATCGAATGGCTGGAAAAGACCCTGCGCACCTCCCGCTCCGCGCTCGTGCTCATCAGCCATGATCGCCGCTTTCTCGAAACCCTGACGCGCGCCACCGTCTGGCTCGATCGCGGGCGCACGCGCCGGCTCGAAAAAGGGTTCGGCGCTTTCGAAGCCTGGCGCGACGAAATGCTCGAACAGGAAGAGCTCGAACTGCACAAACTCGACCGACGCATCGAGAACGAAGAACATTGGGTGCGCCACGGCGTATCGGCGCGGCGCAAGCGCAACGTACGCCGCATGGGCCGCCTGCAAGATCTGCGGCAGGAACGGCGCGACGCCCGCAAGGTCGTCGGCACGGTGAAGATGGAAGTCACCCAGGCGCAGCTTTCCGGCAAGCTCGTCATCGAGGCTGAGCGCATCGGCAAGAGTTTTGGCGAACGCGCCATCGTGCGCGACTTTTCCACGCGCATCATGCGCGGCGACCGGCTCGGCGTCGTCGGTGCCAATGGTGCGGGCAAGACGACGCTGATCAAAATGCTGATCGGCGAACTGCCTCCCGACGAAGGCAAAGTGACACTCGGCGCTAATCTCGAAATCGCCACGCTCGACCAGCGCCGCGTCATGCTGCAACCGGACTGGACGGTGAAGGATGCGTTGACGGGCGGTGGCGGCGATTGGGTCGACGTCAACGGCCAGCGCAAGCATTTCGCCGGCTATATGAAGGACTTTCTGTTCCAGCCGGAACAGGCGCGCACGCCCGTGACGCGTCTGTCCGGCGGCGAACGCGGCCGCCTGATGCTGGCACGCGCCTTGTCGCTGCCCTCAAACCTGCTGGTGTTAGACGAACCGACCAACGATCTCGATCTCGAAACACTCGACCTGCTGGAAGAGCTGGTTGCCGATTATCCCGGCACGGTCATCGTCGTCAGCCACGATCGCGATTTTCTCGATCGTGTCGCCACGTCGGTGGTGGTGAGCGAAGGCGACGGCCGTTGGCTCGAATATGCGGGCGGCTATTCCGACATGATCGCGCAACGCGGCTATGGCGTTGGCGGCGAAGCGCCGGTGGCGAAGGAAGCCAAGCCGAAAGCCGAAGTTGCGGCAGCCGCTGCGCCATCGGCTTCGAAGAAGCGCCTTTCCTTCAAGCAAAAACATGCGCTGGACACTTTGCCCAAACGCATGGACGAAAACCGTGCTTTGCAAGCGAAGCTGCAAAAGGAACTCGACGATCCCTCGCTCTATGCGCGCGATCCGAAACGCTTCGACCAGGCGTCACAGGCCTTCGCCAAAGCGGGCGAAGAACTGGCGGCGATGGAAGACGAATGGTTGGAGCTGGAAATGCTGCGCGAGGAGATCGAGGGCTAGAGCAAATCACGTTTCGATAGAAACGTGATTTTGCCTAGATTCTCTTATATTTGGACGCGTCTTCATGGCGCTCGACTAAGTCGAGCTGTGAAACGCTATTGTCAGCTTTTTTCCAGCCACTCCGCCACCACGCCGGCAATCTCATCGGAATTCTTCTCGATCATGAACATGTGGCCGTTGCCCTTGATGCCACGGTCGGCAAGGTAAATGTGATCGAGCTTCACGCCGGCCTGGCGCAGAAAGATCGTCGTGCAGTGATCGTAAGGCGCGTGATAGGACGCCTCCGCCGTCAGCATGAGGATTTTCACTTTCGCCAGATGAGGCAATTGCCGCGCCGGTTCCTGCTGGCTCCAGCAGCGCACGCAATCGGGCCGTGACGGCGCGGCCTCCTGCACATAGTCCAATCGCTCGTCGTCGCCCAACGGCGGCTCCCAGGTGAGTTGCACGTCGCCAAGCCCGGAAATCTTGTAACGCCCTTCATCGGCGAACCAATGGGGCGCACCGAGATTGGCGACGTCGCGCAGCGGCGGGCCGTTCGGCTCGAGCGCCACCAACGCGGCGACGAGATCAGGCCGGCGGTCGGCAACCACCCAGCCGAAGGCGCCGGACTGGGAATGCACCATGAGGACGGCCGGGCCGATGCGCTCGAACAGAGCGATCAGCGCGGCGCTGTTGAGACGCTGCTGCTCGGCATAGTCGGCAAGCGAGGGCGTCTGCGTGGCGATGAAGGCGTCATAATGCGTCTCGCCCGCCGCCGCCTCGCCCGGCCACTGGCTGTGCAGACGCGCCTGCGGCCAATGTTCGAATCGACTGGGTGCGGCAAAACGCCGGTCGGCGAATTCCCTGTCGAGAGGCGCCAACGGCCCCTGCACATCGGGGTGCCAGGGCGAACGTCCCCGCGCCACCTGATCGACCACGTAAACCGCATGGCCCCGGCGCAGGAAATACTGCGCCCAGCCCTCGCGGCCATCGGGCGTGCCGGTCCAATTGGTGCCGTTCTGCTGGCCACCATGCACCATCACAATCGGATGAGGCGCCTTAAGCTCTTGAGGAATCTGGTATTCGACATACATCTGGCCGACGAAAGGGGCGCCGGCAGAGCCATCACGATAGGCGCCGCCGGCATAAAAATAGCCTTGTTTGGCGATCACAAGCGGCTCTCTGTCCACCGTTTTCGGCCCTGCCATGGTTTCCTCCAATATGATTTGTGCGACATCCTACCCGGCCTGTTCCCGACGGGAAGCACTTGCCAAAACACTTGCTCCCTCAACCCCCAGCCGGTAACCCACGCCCATGTCTTCGACCGGCCCGACGAAATCCGCCGTGGATCCCTGGCTCCATTCCGACACCACGAGCATGCTGACGCGGCTGTTCCGCGATCACGGACGCCAGCATATCGGCTCCTATCTGCTAGCGGCGGTCCTGCTGTCGGTCGGCGCCGGTGCCACCGCGCTCTCCGCCTATCTGTTGAAGCCGGTGCTGAATGGCATCGTCGATGGCGAGAAATTCCATGAGCTGCGGCTGCTCGCCTGGGCGGTGTTCGGCCTGTTCGCCGCGCGCGGCCTCGCCACCTATCTCTCGCTCATCGTTCTGTCACGCACCGGCAATCGCATCATCGCCGAAGTGCAGGCGCGCCTGTTCAACCACCTGCTGTTGCAAGACATGCGCTTCTTCCATGACCGGCATTCGTCGGATTTCATGACGCGCATCGCACAGGCGCCGAATTCCGTGCGCGACACGCTGCAAGCGCTGATCACCGCTTTTGGCCGCGAGCTTCTGACTTTGATCGGCCTGATCTGCGTGATGTTCGTGCAGGATCCGATGCTGGCCGCGTTGTCGCTTTTGACCTTGCCGGCCGCGGCGTTGCTGCTCGGGCGGATGATCGGCAAGGTGCGCAAATTCGCCCGCCGCTCCTTCATGGGCAATTCGCAAATTCTCGAGACGATGCAGGAGACCGTGCAAGGCAGCCGCATCGTCAAATCGTTCAATCTCGAAGACACGATGCGCGGCCGCATGGCAAAATCGATCCGCGAGGTCGAGCGCTCGATGAACCGCGTCGCCGCCGGCATGGCCGCATCGAGCCCGATCGCCGATGCGCTGGCGGGCTTTGCCATCGGCGCGGTGATTTTCTACGGCAGTTGGAAAGTGACCGTGCAAGGCGCCGATGCCGGCTCCTTCTTTTCCTTCGTCGCCGCTCTTCTGATGGCCTATGAGCCGGCGAAACGGCTGGCGCGCCTGAAGCTCGAAATTCAGAACGGCCTGGTCGGTGCCAAGCTCGTTTATGAAGTGCTCGACCGGCCGGCGAACGAAGCGCCGCAACCGGGCCTGCCGAAACTGCAGGTCGGTGCCGGACGCATCGAAAGCGAGGACGTGCGCTTCAGCTATCGCGAAGACGAGGACGTGCTGAGCGGCCTCACTTTGACCGTCGAACCCAATGCCACCACGGCACTGGTTGGTCCGTCCGGCGGCGGCAAGTCGACGATCATTGCCTTGCTGCAACGGTTCTACACGCCGAATTCAGGCCGCATCCTCATCGACGGCCAGGACATCGACAAGGTCGATCTCGCGTCGCTGCGCGCGCAGATCGCTTTCGTCTCGCAGGATGTCTTCCTGTTCCGCGGCACGATCCACGAGAATATCGCGCTGGGCCGCATCGGCGCGACCGAAGACGAGATCATCGCGGCCGCCAGGAAAGCCCATGCGCATGATTTCATCATGGGCTTCAGCAGCGGCTATCAAACCAATGTCGGCGAGCATGGCGCGCAATTGTCGGGCGGCCAAAAGCAACGCATCGCCATCGCGCGGGCCATTCTCAAGAACGCGCCGATCATCCTGCTCGACGAGCCGACGGCGGCACTCGACTCCGAGTCGGAACGCGAAGTGCAAAAGGCGCTGGAGGAAATGCGCATAGGCCGCACCACCTTGGTGGTGGCGCATCGCCTGCAAACGATCATCAATGCCGACCGCATCTATGTGATCGAAAAGGGCCAGGCGGTGGAGTCGGGCACCCACAGCCAGCTCATCAACGCCAATGGCACCTATCGCGCCTTCTTCGCCTCGCAGTTCGGTGAAGGTGTCGAAAGCTTCAAGGCGTTTTCCAGCGAAGCGGGTGCCGTCTCGCGTGACGACGCCACGTCCAAACAACGATCCAGATAAAACTGTCTGTCTAATCGAAGGCTTAAACGCGCGGCCGCCCCGGTGCGTCCGGCATCACGCGCGCCGCCGGCCGCGCCAAACGCGGATGGGCATTGATCACGCAGGTGAAGCTGATCGTCGAAATGCAGATCAGGGTGATCCACCAGATCTGCATGGTCGCCAGGCCTGAGAAGGCGACGACCAGAATGCAGACGATGCCCGCCAGCATGAAGGACGCGGCCGGCACCGGCAAACGGCCGGCAGCCAAGAGGCCGAGCGAGACGAACAGCGCCGTGGCGACCGCGCCGACGATGCCGAGGTCGTACCAGACTTCGAACAGCAGGCTGCGCGGCGTGAACACCGGCAGATAGCCCGACGCCAGGCCACGCACCGTCATGTCGAAGCCATGACCGGTTAGCACCCGCCAGCCTTCCATGCGGATCAGCTCCGCCCACAGGAAATAGGGCTGCGCCCAGATGGCAACGGCCGGCGGCAGGCGGCCGGCCAGGAAATGCTGGGCGAACAGCGCCAAAGCCGGCGCCAATAGGATCAGGCCGGCGCAGATGACGACGAGAATTTTCGAGACGCGGCGCGGATTGGACGAGCCGATCGAGAAAACCAGCGCCGACACCACCATGGCGGTTAGGGCCGCCGGCACCCATACGACCGTGGCCGCGCCCGCGGTGGCCACAGCGAGCGCACCGGCCGAGGCCCAGCGCTCACGCACCGCCAGGGCGCCCAGCGCCGGCCAGACCAGGACGACCAGGCCGAGCGCCGCCCGCTCGATGGACGTGCCTTCCGGATCGGGCAGTTCCCGCAGCTCCGGCGGCAGCGCGATGGCGACGGCGATGGTCGCCAGCGCGGCGATACCAACGCCGATCGGCATCAGATTGAGGTTGGAGGTGCGGGTGCGGCCCGGCAGCATGAAAATGGCCGCCACGGCGAGCGCCACCGTCGCCGCCGTCTTGCCATAGCGTTCGAGCGCCAGGGCTTGGAACGGCGTCCAGAGCAGCGAAAGGGCGGCCCAGGCCAGCAGCAGCACCAGCGCCTGGACCACGGGGGAGAACATCACCTGCCGGGACGGCAGGAGGGCATGGCGGCCGGGCGCCAGCAGCGCGCCGAGCAGAATCATCGCGACGCCGACCGGCACCAGCGTGAACAGCAGACGACGCGAATAGATGGCCCCCGTCGGCACGACGATGAGAATGATCGCCAACCCAAGCCTCAGCATCAATTGCGCGGCTTCGGCGGCAAAATCGGCCTGCTGGGGGCGGGCTGTGGCGGGCATGACGTCGACTGTCGGACCGTGTTCGGAATAAACTGCAGTTTCGCGACGCCGAAACGTCACATGGATGACTTTACACAGCTTGGTGGCCGGGCACTGTGCGATTGCGGCAACAGTCGTGGCAAAAGCGCAACGTGATCCGTGACTTCTGTCAATCGTCCTTAACTGGCGTGCGGCGCAGCGATTTTCGCCGCGAATCCAGTTTTTTGCCGTCAAGCCGGCGGCGCTTGGACGCCAAAGTAGGACGGGTCGGCCGCCGCGGGATGGGCGCGATGGAGGCTTCCCTGATCAGAGCGCATAGCCGCTCCAACGCATCGGCACGATTGAGTTCCTGGGTGCGGAACCGATCGGCACTGAGCACCAGCACGCCATCACGGGTGATCCGGCGCCCGCCGAGGGTCACAAGGCGTTCCCTAACGTCGTCGCTCAGGCTTGGCGACTGGGCGACATTGAAGCGCAATTGGACGGCGCTCGCCACCTTGTTGACGTTCTGCCCACCCGGGCCGGAGGCACGGACGAAATTCAGCTCGATCTCGCTGTCTTCGAGAACGATGGAGCGGGTGACGCGGATCATGCCAGGCCCACTCCTCTGCTGATCAGGCCAAAACGGCGAACACCTCATCGCCGACGATCTTCACTTCATAGGTCTTCAGCGCGACGCTGCAAGGGGCCTGCCGGGGTTCGCCGGTGGGAATGTGGAACGTACCGAAATGCATGGCGCATTCGATCTCATCATCGACGATCTCGCCCTCCGAAAGGCTGGAGAGGCCATGGGTGCAGCGATCCGAGGTCGCGTAAAACTGCCCATTGAGGTTGTAGACGCAGATATCGCCGTCTTCGCCGGCCACCTGCTTCTTTTCGCCCGGCGCCAATTCATCCTGCCGGCACAGCAACACCAAATTCGGTTCAGACACTGTTTCCTCCGGTTATTGTGGGTTCCGCCCCGCTTAATGAGCGCCGCTGCCGCTGGCAAGCCTGCCTAGCCTCTGGCCTCGATGCTTCTTGCTTGCATGGTTCCTGCATGAACTTTCATGCAGATTGACGGGGCCAAATGTCCTCCCTATAGCCCTGTTACGCAGTTTTTGGCCGTTCCTCATAACATCGGGCGGCCCGGTCCTGGGATGGAGACCACGGAAGATGACGTTGGCGACGAGCCCGACCAAAGGGATAGCCAGCCGGCTGGCAAGCGAGCCCAAGCACGGGCTGCGCCAGCGCCTCATTCTTCTCTACAGCGTACTCCTGACCGCCAATGTCGCCGCCTGGCTCTGGGCCTTCGCGGTTTTCCGCGATCAGCCTGTCATGCTCGGCACGGCCTTCCTGGCCTATGTGCTGGGCCTGCGCCACGCAGTGGACCCCGACCACATCGCCGCCATCGACAATGTCACCCGCAAACTGCTGCAAGAGGGCGGGCGGCCGGCCACCGTCGGCTTCTGGTTCGCGCTCGGCCATTCGACCGTCGTCATCCTCGCCTGTCTCGTCATCGCCTTCCTGGCATCGGGCGCCAACGGGCTGATGGACGAATTCCGCGACATCGGCTCGCTGATCGGCACCACGGTCTCGTCGCTGTTCCTGCTCGTCATCGGCATCGCCAATCTTGCCATTTTCATCGGCGTGTGGCGGACCTTCCGCAATGCCAAGCGGACGGGTCGATACCGCGAAGAGGATCTCGACGCCATCGTTGGCCGGCACGGTTTCCTGTCGCGTCTGCTGCGGCCGCTGTTCTCGCGCATTTCCAAAAGCTGGCACATGTACCCGCTCGGCTTTCTGTTTGGCCTGGGCTTCGATACGGCGACCGAAATAGGCCTGTTCTCCTTGGCCGCGGCCAATGCCGCCAATGGCGTATCGCTCTCGACGGTGATGGTGTTTCCGGTGCTGTTCGCGGTGGGCATGGCGCTGGCCGATGCCACCGATGGCGCGCTGATGCTCGGCGCCTATGAATGGGCTTACGTCAATCCGATCCGCAAACTGTTCTACAATCTGGTGATCACCGGCCTCTCAGTCTTCATCGCTCTGGTGATCGGCCTGGTGCAGGGCGTCGGACTGATCGCCGAAAAGCTGGAATTGAGCGGCGCCTTCTGGAGCGATCTGGCGGCCCTGCGCGATCACTTCGACATTCTGGGCTTCATCATCGTCGGCCTCTTCATCGCCATCTGGGCGATTTCAGCGCTCGTCTACAAGCTCGGCGGCTACGACTCGATCGAGCTTGAAAAGGAAGCCTGAGCGGCTGCAATTTCGAACATCTTTCAGATCAGAGTGGGCGCCTGCCCCGTTCATCTGCGATGTCCTCATGCGCGCTATGGTCCAGCGGCATGGACAAGCGCCGCCCGATTGACCATAAGTCCGTCAATATCAGCCAGACTGAAAAAGGCTGGCGGCGGGAGGACGTATGCAGAATTTCCAGGGCAAGACGGCTTTCATCACGGGTGCGGGATCAGGCATCGGCCTTGGCATGGCGCGCGCCTTTGCCCGCAACGGCATGAACATCGTTTTGTGCGACATCCGCCGTGATGCGCTCGACGATGCCTTGGCGCAAGTAAACAAGCTTGGGGCGCAAGCCATCGCCATCGAAGTCGATACCTCCGTGCGTGCCTCCGTCGATGCCGCCACGCAACAAGCCATCGACGCGTTCGGCAAGGTGCATATCCTGTGCAACAACGCCGGCATTTCCATGCATGGCGTGCCAATCGAAAAACTCCCCGTTCGCGACTGGGAATGGGTGATGGGCGTCAACATCAATGGCGTCATCCACGGCTTCCAGAATTTCATCCCGCACATGCGCGACCATGGCGAGGAGTGCCATATCGTCAACACCGCCTCGATCGGCGGCTTCCGCATCCAGCCGGGCTGGGACACAGGCCCCTATTCGATGACGAAATATGCGGTCGTGGCTTTGTCGGAGGCGCTGGAGCAGGATCTCGACGGCAGCAATATCGGCGTCTCCGTGCTTTGCCCCGCCGCGGTCAAGACCGGCATCTTTCTCTCCGGCCGCGCCCGCCCCGACCGCATGGGCGGCTCATTCAAGCGGCAGGAGAGCGAACAGTTCTCGCATCTCCTCAACGAAGGTTTCGAGCCCGACGTGGTTGGCCGGCGCGTGTTGCGCGCCATCCGC
The DNA here is from genome assembly GCF_031921685.1 of Methylocella sp. CPCC 101449. NCBI lineage: Bacteria > Pseudomonadati > Pseudomonadota > Alphaproteobacteria > Hyphomicrobiales > Beijerinckiaceae > Methylocella > Methylocella sp. CPCC 101449. Next base: position 81,316 of record NZ_JAPDHU010000001.1, read on the forward strand.
AAGGGCGAATTCTTCATCTTCACCCATCTGTGGCCGCGCGAACTGATCCAAGCGCGCCACGATCGGGTGCTACGGGCTTTCGACGATACGCAAGCGTGGATGGACGAAGAAGGCATCGTCAACGAAGAACAAGCCCCGAAACAGAGCTGAAACCCGCACTCTTTCAACAACGGACCCGACGATGCATTTCTCCTTCTTTCATCTCATGCCCTGGACCGAACTCGACGAAGCGCCGACACAATGGCCGGCACGCAATGCGCCGTTCCGTCCGGAGCGGGGCACTGAGCTCTACGACACCTATCTCGGCACCATGGCGCATGCGGAAGCCTGCGGCTTCGACTGGGTCGGCGCCAACGAGCATCATTTCTCGCCCTACAGCCTGATGGCGAACTGCAATCTCGTCGGCGCGGCGATGACCCAGCGCACCAAGTCGATCAAGCTCGCCATGCTGGGCAATCTCCTGCCTTTGCTCAATCCGGTCCGCGTCGCCGAAGAGTATGCGATGCTCGACGTGATGAGCGGCGGCCGTCTGGTGGCTGGCTTCGTGCGCGGCATTCCGCATGAATATATCGCCTACAATGTCGCGCCCGATGAATCACGCGGCCGCATGCGCGAAGCGCTCAACATCATTCTGCGCGCCTGGACGGAACCCGAGCCTTTCGGTTGGGAGGGCGAGTTCTATCAGTATCGCGCCATTTCCATCTGGCCTAAGCCACGGCAGACGCCACATCCCCGCATTCTGATGTCGGCGAGCAATCTCGAATCGGCGCAATTCGTCGGCGAGTTCCCTTCCATGGTGGGCCTCACGCTGGTCAGCGATCTCGATGTCGCCCGTTCCATCATCGACGGCTTTCTTGAAAGCGCCCGCGCCCATGGCCGCACACCTAGCCCAGAAGATATTCTCGTCGGCCAGCAGACCTGCATCGCCGAAACGGACGAAGAAGCCGAAGAGATCATGGCGAAAGCGCTCGCCTATTTCCATGGCGTGCTGATGCGCCCGCAGCAGGATGCGCAGCGCATCGTCATTCAGAAAACCCGCTTCTTCGGCCAGGAAGGCGCCGGCGACTATTTCATGAAGCGTCTGCAGACCTTGAAAGGCCGCACCATCAAGGAGCAGATTGAGGCGGGTTCGATTCTCTGCGGCAGCCCGCAAACCGTCGTGAAACAGATCAAACGCCTGCGGCAGCATCTCGGCGCCGCGCACATCAATATGAACATGAAGCTCGGCAACATGCCCGACACGGCCGTCATCAAGGGCATGGAACTCTTCCGTGACAAAGTTTTGCCGGAAGTCCGTGCACTCTGAACCCATGATTTTGACAGTAAACAGAATTTGGAACAGGATTTCGAAGTGACCGATATTTCCTTCACCGAACGCGATGTCGCCCTTTCGAGCGGCTCGCTGCACGTGCGCACCGCCGGCAAAGGCCGTCCGCTCGTTCATTTGCACAGCGCGGCCGGGCCGCGCGTATCAGGCGTGATCGAAGCGCTTGCCGATCATCATCTGGTTCATGCGCCCACCCTGCCGGGCTTTGACGGCACGGCGAAACATGATTCGGTGACGACGATCGCCGACCTCGCCAATCTCGTCGCCGAGTTCATCGAAAAAGAATGCGATGGCGAAGCCGATATTGTCGGCGAAGGCCTCGGCGGTTGGGTCGGGCTGTGGGTCGCGGTGCGCCACCCTGGCCTCATCGGCCAATTGGTGCTCGAAGCTCCGGCCGGACTACGCCGCACCGATCTGATCGCTCTCCCGGCCAATATCGACGAGCGATTGAAGCTCCTTCATGCCGTCACCGCCAATATTCCAGCGGAGACGCGCGCACCGCAGATGCTGCAGGACAATCGCAAGGTGCTGCAGGATTATATCCAGGGCGTCGATTTCGACGAGGCCTTGGTGCAGCGGCTCGGCGAGATCAAATCCCGCGCGCTCATTCTGATGGGCGCCCTCGACAAGATTATCCCGCGCGAAACCGGCCATATCCTCAAGGCTGGGCTGCCGCAGTCACATCTGACTTATATCTGGGGCGCAGCACATGCGATCGAATTCGATCAGCCGCAGCGCACCAGCGCGATCGTTCTCGACTTCCTCGATCGCGGCGAAAGCTTTTTGGTTCGTCAGGCGGCACCCGCCGCCTGACACCAACAAAGCGAGTTACTTAACAGCGACGTTCATCTCGCCGATCTTCTCGATCCAGCAATGCATGACGTTGCCAGACTTGACCTCGCTCACGCCTTCGGGCGTGCCGGTCATGATGATGTCGCCGGGATAGAGCGAGTAGATGGCCGAGGCTCGGACGATCAGATCGCGGACGTCGACGACCAGGTCCTTGGTATTGGCGCGCTGGCGCACTTCGCCATCCACCTCGATGCCAAACTCCAGCGCATCGGGATCGGGAATTTCATCTGATGTCACGAGCCAGGGGCCGAGCACCGAATAGGTGTCTGCGGACTTACGCCAACTGCGGTCTTCCGTGCCGCGCACCACCATGTCGAGGCCAATGGCATAGCCAGCAACATGATCGAGCGCCTTGTCGCGCGAAATGTTCTTGCCGCCCTTGCCGATGATCAAGGTCAGTTCGATCTCGTGGTCGTTGCGCCGATCAGGCCAATGCAATTCGACCTTTTGGCCAGCACCGATGAGGCCGGTTTGCGACTTGAGGAAGAGGCCCATTTTATCGATTGGCGTGGCAAAGCCTTCAAAGGTCGGCATGTGGACGCCGTGATGGATCGCCGGGTCGTGCGCTTCCTTCGCATGCAGCAGATAGTTGACTGGCGCGGCAATGACACGCGGCGGATTGGCCACGGGCGCGTCAAGCTTGATGGATTTCAGCGGGATCGACTTCGCCGTCTTCGCCGCTTCGCGCATGGCGGGCAGCAGCTTGTCGAGATTGGCGATGAACTGATCGCCGATCGGAACCGGCCAGCGCAGCGGCGGCAAAGCCTCCAGCACGCTCGTCACGTCACGAACGGTGTCGCCCTCGACGACACCCAGGCGGCCATTGTCAAAACGGCAGATTTTCATGGTTTCGCTCTTTCCCGAATAGGCGCGTCACGGCCTGCAAGACCCGGCGCCGATGTGCTGCCGGTAGCGAATCGGTTCGACTTTTGCAAGGCAGGCACACACGAGAACGGCCTGCGGCACAGACGTCGGTGCAAAATGGGGAGGGTATTTTCATCTGCCGTGTATACACGATGCCGCGATCGGGAAATGATCGCCGTGGGTCACGCGCGGCATCCATACCCTGCCTGTCCAAATCGCGATTGTCGCAGCGGCGGAAAAAATTTCGCCCTTATGCGCGATTCAGCCCAAAAAATCGGCTCTTAAAGTAAAGGTCAAGTCTCGATTCGCACGGAATTCGCGCTCCCGCGCCAACTGCACGCCGCAGCCTCTTTCCCGGCTGGTTAACGGGTGGTATCCCCCGCCCCATGACCACCCATAGAATCGAAAATATCCGCAACTTCTCGATTGTCGCGCACATCGACCATGGCAAATCGACCCTCGCCGACCGGCTGATTCAGACCACCGGGACGATGGCCGAGCGCGACATGGTCGAACAGGTGCTCGATTCCATGGATATCGAGCGCGAACGCGGCATCACCATCAAGGCGCAGACCGTGCGGCTCGAATATCGGGCCAAGGACGGCAAGGATTACGTCCTCAATCTGATGGACACGCCGGGCCACGTCGACTTCGCCTACGAAGTGTCACGTTCGCTCGCCGCCTGCGAGGGATCTCTGCTAGTGGTCGACGCCTCCCAGGGCGTCGAGGCGCAGACGCTTGCCAATGTCTATCACGCGCTTGATGCCGGCCATGAAATCGTGCCGGTGCTCAACAAGGTCGATCTGCCGGCGGCGGAACCCGATCGGATCAAGGAGCAGATCGAGGATGTCATCGGCCTCGATGCGTCCGACGCGGTGCCTATTTCAGCCAAGACCGGCCTCAACATCGATCTGGTGCTGGAAGCCATTGTCACCCGCCTGCCGCCGCCCAAAGGCGACGACAAGGCGCCGCTGAAAGCTTTGCTCGTCGACAGCTGGTATGACCCCTATCTCGGCGTCGTCGTGCTGGTTCGCATCATCGATGGCGTGATGAAGCGCCATCAGAAGATCAAGATGATGGGCACCGACGCCCATTACGAAGTCGAGAAGATCGGCGTCTTCAGGCCGAAGATGCAGGACGTGGCCCAGCTCGGCCCGGGTGAGATCGGCTTCATCACGGCGCAGATCAAACAGGTCGCCGACACGCGTGTCGGCGACACGATCACCGAAGAACGGCGCGAGACGGCGGAAGCCCTGCCCGGCTTCAAGCCGGCGCAACCGGTGGTGTTCTGCGGTCTGTTCCCGGTCGATGCGGCCGACTTCGAAGATCTGCGTGCCGCCATGGGCCGCCTGCGGCTCAACGACGCCAGCTTCTCCTTCGAAATGGAATCCTCCGCCGCGCTCGGCTTCGGCTTTCGCTGCGGCTTCCTGGGCCTCTTGCATCTGGAGATCATCCAGGAGCGGCTGCACCGCGAGTTCAATCTCGATCTGATCGCGACGGCGCCAAGCGTCATCTACAAGATCCATATGAACGACGGTGAAGTGATCGAACTGCACAACCCCGTCGACATGCCCGACGTGGTGAAGATCGACACCATCCATGAGCCGTGGATCAAGGCGACGATCCTGACGCCCGATGATTATCTCGGCTCCGTGCTGAAACTGTGCCAGGAGCGGCGCGGCGTGCAGGTCGACCTGTCTTATGTCGGCAAGCGCGCCATGGTCGTCTATGAGCTGCCGCTCAACGAAGTGGTGTTCGACTTCTACGATCGGCTGAAATCGATCTCGAAGGGCTATGCCAGCTTCGACTACCAGATCACCGACTATCGCGAGGGCGACCTCGTGAAAATGTCGATCCTGGTCAATGCCGAACCGGTCGATGCGCTCTCGATGCTGGTGCACCGCAGCCGCGCCGAAATGCGCGGACGCGTGATGGTGGAGAAGCTGAAGGAGCTGATCCCGCCGCACATGTTCCAGATTCCGATCCAGGCGGCCATCGGCGGCAAGATCATCGCCCGCGAAACCGTGCGCGCGCTGCGCAAGGACGTGACGGCGAAGTGTTACGGCGGCGACGTCACCCGCAAGCGCAAGCTGCTCGAAAAGCAGAAAGAGGGCAAGAAGCGCATGCGCCAGTTCGGCAAAGTGGAGATTCCGCAGGAAGCCTTCATCGCCGCCTTGAAGATGGATAGCTGATCGGCCTGTCATCCTTGGCGATGATCGTGTTAGCGTGTCCCTAACAGAAGGACACCACCCCATGATCATCCGCCCGCTCGGTTCCATCCCCTCCGTCCGCGCCCCGGCTTCCTATTTCACCGGCACGGTGTGGCAGGATCCGATCATCGAGGCACCGGAGCCGGCGGCGCAGCGGGCCGTGCGCGTCGGCTTCGAGCCAGGCGCGCGCACCGCCTGGCACACCCATCCGCTTGGCCAGACCTTGTTCATCACCTCAGGCTTCGGCCTGGTGCAGGTGTGGGGCGGCGTGGTGCGCGAAGTGCGCGCCGGCGATGTCATCTATTTCGCGCCGGAAGAGAAACATTGGCACGGCGCTTCGCCCACGATCCGCATGGAACATATCGCCATGCAGGAAGCCAAGAACGGCAAGCATGTCGACTGGCTCGAACATGTCACCGACGAGCAATATGCGGTGAAGCCCAGCGTTTAGTTACCGTTGGCGCTTTTCTTCTCCTCGAACGGGAAATGCTCCTCGCGTTCGATCTTGATGCCCTTGATCACTTCCTTGGCCGTGCCGGTGAGCGGCAGGCTGACGCGCAGCCGATCGGCCTCGGCCAAGGCAATCATCATGTCGCGTTCGGCCGAGGGCATGCCGTAGCGCTGCGCCTGCGTCTCCAGCGCCCAATTCGAGGCGCTGCTGTCGAGCAGCATCTCGCGCATGATCACACCATCGACGCCATACTGGTCGCCCAGTTTGAAGCCTTCGTGATTGGCGGAGACGCAGCTCCACAGGATGAGATTGTTGACCATCTTGCCGACCTGACCGGCGCCGACGTCACCCAGGCGGTAGATCGAACTGGCGAAGGTGGAGAAGGCTTTCCGGCAGGCGTCGAAGACGGCTTTTTCGCCGCCGCCGGTGATCAGCAGTTTGCCGGCCTCGGCCGGACGCTCACCACGGCAGATGGGGATATCGATGGGGATCAATCCGCTGTCGCGCAACCGCACGGCGAAGTGGATCATGCTCACGGGAGACGTGGTCGTGGCGATACCGACGATCGTTTCGGGTTTCGCCCGCGCGACTACGCCATCGGGTCCGAACAGAACCCTTTCGACATCGCTCTCTTCCGCGACCAGAACGATGACGAGATCGGCCTCGACGACAGCCTGTCCGGGTGTGGGCGCGATGGCGATCCCTTTGCAGGCTGCCGACTTGCAGGCCTTGGGATCCACATCGAAGCCAGAGACGACGAATCCGCCATTGAGCAAGTGGCGTGAAATTGGATTGCCCATCTTGCCCAGGCCGATCACCGCGACATTTTTGATGTTGCGTGGCGCCATGCGTATCGTTTCCACCCATTTGGCCAGTGCCCAATGCGCTGGCTTTCTTTGTTGGGCAATACTGTCGCCACGCCGCCGTGACCTTGTCAATGGATGGCAGCCCCGACAAATGGTTGATGCTGAGGCCAAACCGGCGATTGGCGGGCGCTTGCTTTACGGCGAGGCCGCCGCCATCCTGCCGCCGAATTCATGGGAGGCGAGATGGCCAGAGTTGAAAATCTCTTTGCGGTAGAGGGCAAATCCATCGTTGTGACGGGCGCGGCCAGCGGTATTGGGCTGGCGATCGCCGAAGCCATGGCGACGAACGGCGCCAAGGTGACGATGGCCGACCGCGACGAGGCGGCGGTGAACCGGGAAGCCATGCGCCTGCGCGATGCCGGATATGCGACGAGCGCCATGACCGCCGACATCACCCAAGACGCCGATGTTCGCCGCCTGTTCGACAGCGTGATCGCCCGCGAAGGGCGGCTCGACGTGGTTTTCGCCAATGCCGGCATCAGCGGTGGTCCGGGTTTCCTACGCACCGACAATTCGCGCAATCCCGACACGGCTTTCGAGGCGATCGCCGATGAGCTGTGGGACCGGGTGATCGATACCAATGTTCACGGCGTCATCCGCACCCTGCGGGCGGCCATCCCGCAGATGAAGAAACAGGGCGGCGGCAAGATCGTCGTGACGAGTTCCATCTCCTCGATGAAGATCGAGCAATATGTCGGCTCGAGCTACGTGGTGTCGAAAGCGGCCGTCGGGCAGATCGTGCGCCAGGTCGCAATCGAACTGGCAGGCTATAACATCAACGTCAACGCGATAGCGCCAGGCCCGGCCATCACCAATATCGGCGGCGGCCGGTTGAAAGACGCGGCGGCGCGTGCGCCGTTCGAAAAGGTCAATCCGATGCATCGGGTGGCGACGCCGGAGGACATGCAGGGCGCCGCGCTGTTCCTCGCCTCGCGCGCCTCCGATTACATTACCGGCATTCATATCGTCATCGACGGCGGCCTGCTGCTGGGACAAGCTGATTAAAACAACATCGGGGGGAAACGTGAAGATCGTCAAACTGGAGCAGTTCCACGCCGACATGGGATGGCGGCCGGCTTCCTTTCTCAAGATCACCACCGACGAAGGCCTCGTCGGCTGGGCCGAATATGCGGAGAATTTCGGAGCCGGCGGCGTCAGCGATCTGCTGCGACGCTTCGAGCCGATCATCCAGGGTCTTGATCCAAGAGAAGTGGGCAAGATCACCGCTTCGCTGCAGGCGATCACGCGACTGGCGGCCGGTGGCCTGAACAATCAGGCCATCGCCGCCATCGAGAATGCCTGTCTCGACATCAAGGCGAAGGCGCTTGGCGTGCCTGTCTATGCGCTGTTCGGCGGACCGTTCCGCACGCGCCTGCCGGTCTATTGGTCTCATTGCGGCAGTTTTCGCGTCCGCTTCGCGGACCTCTTCGAAAAATGGGGCAAGCCACGGGTCGAAACCCTGGACGATCTCAAGACGCTTGGGCAAGAAGCGGTGGCGCGCGGCTTCAGCGCCATCAAGACCAATCCGCTGTTTGTCGAAAACGGCCGCCTGAAAATGTTCGAAGGCGGCTTCCGTCTCTATCCGAAACTGCTGGAACGCAACATCGACGGCGCTTTCATCGGTGCGATCACTGACATGCTCGCGGCCTTCCGCGAAGGCCTTGGCCCACAAACCGGACTGATGCTCGACATCAATTTCAGCCAGCGTACGGAGGGTTTCCTGCGCATCGCGCGCGCACTCGAACCGTTCGATCTCACCTGGTTCGAGATCGACATGCACGATCCGCAGGCGCTGGCGCATGTGCGCCGTTCGAGCCGGGTGCCCATCGCCTCGCTGGAATCGATCCATGGCTTAAGGGGATATCGACCCTATTTCGAAGAAGGCGCGGCGGATGTCGCCGTGGTCGACGTGCCATGGAATGGCTTGTGGGAATCCGTGCGCATCGCCACTTTGGCCGATGCCTATGAAGTGAACTGCGCGCCGCATAATTTTTATGGCACGCTCGCCAGCATCATGAGCGCGCATTTCTGCGCCGCCATCCCGAATTTCCGCATCATGGAACTTGAAGTGGACGACGTGCCGTGGCGGGATGAATTCGTCACCGTACCGCCCACGCTGGAAAAGGGCGAGTTCGTCCTGCCCACCGGGCCCGGCTGGGGCACGGAGGTGAACGAGGAGGCGCTGCGCGCCCGGCCCTGGCCGAAACGTTAGCGGGATGCAATTCGAGCGCGAACGCGCTAAAAGTATAAAAAAGCAGGTGCCGCGTCGCGCCCGGAGGAATGCGCCATGAATGTGAATGCGCCGAAAGCGCAGTTCAGGCCCAACAACAAGCTTGCACTGGTCGATTGCGACATCCATCCGCGCCTGCGCAAGCCGGAGGACCTGAAGCCCTATCTGTCGTCGCGCTGGTGGGACACGTGGCAGACCTATGGCCTGCGCAAGCGGCACGGTTTCGTCAAAGGCCACCCCTATCCAAAATCGCAACCGGGCGATGGCGCACGGCGCGATGCCTGGCCCACCAATGGCGATCCGGCCGGCAGCTCGCTGCCGCTGATGCAGGAGCAGCATCTCGATTATCACGGCGTCGACATCGGCATCATGAACCCGCTCTGGCCCGGGTCCGGCGACCAGAATCTCGATCTGTCCGCCGCGCTGGCCTCAGCGCACAACGATTGGCAGCTCGATCTGTGGCATGCCAAGGAGCCGCGCCTGCGCCCCTCCATCGTCGTGCCCTACGAACATATCGAGGCCTCGGTGGCGGAGATTCATAAGCGCGCAGCCAACAAGGCTTTCTGCCAGGTATTCCTCTTGAGCCGCACCAACGAGGCTCTGGGGCGCCGCAAATACTGGCCGATCTATGAAGCGGCCGTCGAACATAATCTGCCGATTGGCATTCACGTGTTCGGCTATTCCGGCATTCCGATTTCCAACTCTGGCTGGCCATCCTTCTATATCGAGGAAATGGCCGAGCATGGCACCGCCTGTTCGGCACTGATTTCCTCGATGATCATGGAAGGGCTGTTCGAGCGTTTCCCGACGTTGAAAGTGGTGATGATCGAAGCCGGTTTCGGCTGGGTGCCATCGCTTGGCTGGCGGCTCGACAAGCATTGGCAGAAGATGAGAGGCGAGGTCCCGCATCTGAAGCGGCCGCCGTCCGAATATCTGAAGCAGAACGTCTATGTGACGACGCAACCGATCGAAGAACCCGAGAAGCCGGAATATCTCGTCGATCTGATCGATTGGATCGGCTGGGACCGGGTGATGTTCGCCAGCGACTACGCCCATTGGGACTTCGACGATCCGGTTTTCGCCGTACCGCCGAACTGGAGCGAAGAACGCCGCCGCAAGCTGCGCTCGGAAAACGCCATGAGCGTGTTTCGCCTCTGACTTATTGCCCTTCCGGAGCCCATTCAGGTGAACCTGTCCGATATCCGCGCCATTGATTGCGACGTGCATCCCACCGTGCCGAGCATGCAGACACTGCTGCCTTATCTCAACGACCATTGGCGCGAAACGGTGATCGAACGCGAGATCACCACGCTCGATACGATCAGCTATCCACCCCTGGCGCCCCTCACGGCACGGGCCGACTTTCGCGATGAAAGGGGACGCGCCGGGCTCGATGCCGGTGAGGTCGGCCAGCAGGCGCTCGACAAATGGCAGGCGGATATCGCCATTCTGAACTGCCTTTATGGCGTGCAGCTCGTCTTCAACGAGGACATGGCGCAGGCGTTCGCGCGCGCGGTGAACGACTGGGTGGTGAAGGAATGGCTCGATCGCGATCCGCGCCTGCGTGCCTCCATCGTCGTGCCGCTGCAGAATGTCGAACATGCGGTCGATGAGATCGAGCGCTGCGCCGCCGACAAACGTTTCGTGCAAATCCTCGTGCTGTGCATGGGCGAGACGCCGCTGGGCCGCCGGCAATTCTGGCCGATCTATGCGGCGGCCGAGCGCCACAACCTGCCGCTCGGCATCCATGCCGGCAGCGCCTATCGCTATCCGGTGACGTCGCTCGGCTGGCCGACCTATTACGTCGAGGATTATGCGGCGCAGTCGCTCGGCTTTCAGTCGCAGCTCGCCAGCCTTGTCTGTGAAGGCGTCTTCGTCAAATTTCCGAAACTGAAAGCCGTGCTGATCGAATCCGGCGTCACCTGGCTGCCGGGTTTCGTCTGGCGATTGTCGAAATTCTGGCGCGGCGTGCGCGCCGAAATTCCGTGGATCGACCGCTCGCCCAATGAGATCGTGCGCGATCACTTCCGCCTGACGATCCAACCGCTCGATACACCCGACAACCCCGACATCGTGGCACGCGCGATCGAACATTTTCAGTCCGACGACATGCTGCTCTATTCGTCCGACTATCCGCATTGGCAATTCGACGGCGATGAGATCATGCCGCCTGGCATTCCCGCTAGCCTGCATCGGCGCATTCTCGTCGACAATCCGCTGGCCACCTACCCGCGGTTGGGGCTCTGACCATGGCCAAACATATCGTCGCCGCCGTGAAGGACCTGCCGCCGGGCAGCCGCAAACTGGTCGAGGTCAACAATCGCCAGATCGCCGTGTTCAACGTCAACGGCGAATTCCATGCGCTCGGCAATCGCTGCCCGCATGAGGGTGGCCATCTCATCGACGGCAAGCTTGTCGGTCTGGTGCAGTCGAAAATGCCCGGCGAATATTGCTATTCGCGCAAGGATGAACTGGTGAAATGCCCGTGGCATGGCTGGGAATTCGATCTACGCACGGGCCGCGCGCAATGCGACCCCAGCCGCGTGCGCGTCCGCCACTATGAAACGGCGGTCGTGCAAGGCGGCGAGATCGACCTCGATGCTCCACCGAAAGCGGCCGAGGTCTTCTCGGTGCGCGTCGAAGACGATTATGTCGTCGTGGAAGTCTGAGAGACGGCAGGCGTGAGGCGGCTTCATTGCCGCTGGCCCCGGAACAGGGCCAGCGTGGGACCTCGCGTTCAACTTCAACTTGGCAAATAAGAGATCAGACCGGCACGCCCCGGATTTAAGACGCCATATGTTTCGCCGCATCAAACGGATGCGGGGCGCGCTCAGCGGATTGCCGGCCGGCGGATCGCATCTACACTTCAATCCCAACTGAACCGCAGCTTCTGGGCGAAGGACGGATTGATGCGAAGTGTATTGTTGGCAGCCACTCTGCTCGCTGTAGTTTCAACGCCTTCTTTCGCGCAACCGTATCCAGCCAAGCCGGTACGCATCATCGTGGGATATGCGCCTGGCGGTGGAAACGACGTCATTGCCCGTCTCATCGCCAAGAAATTCCAGGAAGAAACCGGACAGCCGTTCGTGGTTGAGAATAAGGTCGGCGCGGATACGATTGTCGCAACCAGTTATGTCGCGAAATCGGAAGCCGATGGCCACACTCTTCTCGTCACCGGCATGGGCGGTTTTACCATCACGCCGACCATATACGGCGATCGTGTCACATATGATCCCCTGAAGGATTTCATCGCGGTTGGCACGGTGGCGAGATTTGCTTATGTGCTCGCCGTTAATACGTCGATCAAGGCAAAAACCACGGCGGATTTGATCGCCTATGCCAAAGCCAATCCCGATAAAATCAACTACGGGGACGCCGCACCCCCCACCCGTTTGGCAACGGAAATTTTTGCGAAGCAATCAGGCATCGTAGTTCATCGGGTACCCTACAAAGGAAGCGCCGCCAGTGCGCAGGCTCTTCTGGCGAATGACGTCCAGATGGTCATATCGGACGCAACCGCCTTGATCGCGCATCAAGGCGGTGGAGCGATCGATATTCTGGCCGTCACGAGCCGCGATCGATTGAAAATGATGCCCAATATTCCCGCCCTGGCCGAAACCCCATCGCTTGCCAATTTCGACTTTGACGCCTGGGTCGGCTTGTTCGCGCCGGCGGGAACAAACCCCGCCATCGTCACGCGATTGAACGAGATGATCAAGAAGATCGTTGGCCAGAGCGACGCCCGGGATCTCCTCACCAAGATTGGAGCCGAAGCGCTGACCGACACACCCGAACAGGCCTTCGAGCGCGTTAAACGTGACACCACGCAGAATTCGCTCGCCGCCAAAGCGCTCAATCTGTCGGCAAATTAGCAGGAACGATATTCCGTTGACTTATCATTGATAGGGAGAAGACGCCGTGTACGTGGTTGAGTTTCATAATCTGAAACCGAATGAAGAGGTCGACGAGAACCTCGATGAACACCGTGCATTCTTGGCCAAGCATGCCGCAGCGGGCGTGATCATCGCAGCCGGTCCCAAAATCCCCCGCACCGGTGGCATGATGATCATAGACAACATTTCGCGCGCACAGTTGGATGAGCTTCTCAGCCAAGACCCCTTTCTCAAAAGAGGCTCCGCGCGTTGTGAGGTGATCGAGTTCAAATCGAACTTTCGATGCCCTGGTCTTGATCATTCCTGATCATCCAAGCCAAGCGATGCTCCCTCCGGCCGAAACTGTTTTGGTCAAGCTAGAGAGGTCGTGCGGCGGCCCGCGTCTAAACAATTCGGTTGTAACCGTTCGGCTTCATCATATTCTCAGCATTGGCGAAGGCAGTTACATCCGTATATGGCCTGCTTTTTGCTAAGCCTTTGTTCGGGTCGTTGCCACCGGAGATGACTTGGAGAGGAAGCTGACGTGACAGCCGTGCCGCTAGCCCGACATCTTTTGTTCGCTTCGCAAGAGCTGGAGGAGACGCGGGAGCGCGTTGCGCGGATCTTCTGTGACCACAAACTCAGTTACGCTGGGCGAGGTCGCAAACTTTCCGCACGTCAGAATTTAGCCAAGTTGGGGCGTTTGGCGCTCAGTTATATCACCTATGGCGAACGTATTGATATCGATGCCGGCGAGCCGGGATCGTGCTTTCTCATTCATCGCGTTCAAACCGGGCGCTCCCGCATTCAGGTTGGAAGCCGATCCCTCGAAAATAACCGCGATATGGGATCCATCAGCTCCCCCTCTCGAACGCTACGGATGCAGTGGAGTGAGAATTGCGCGCATCTGGTGCTGAAAGTGGATCGCGCCATGCTCGAGCGGCACCTGACCGAGCTCTTGGGCGAAAGCATCACGCAGCCAATCGAGTTTCAGCCGGAAGTCGCGATGGAGAGCGGCTATGGCGCGAGCTATTGCCGCTTTCTCGATTTTATGGCGACGGAGCTTGATCGAGACGATTCCTTAGTCACCTCGCGCTTGGGCATCGGCCATATCGAGCAAATGCTCATGACGACACTCCTGACCCAGCAGCCCAACAACTACAGCGCCGCACTCTCCACACCGGAAAGCCCGGCGGCGCCGCGCCATGTTATTCGGGCGGAAGACTATATTCGGGCCCATGCCGACCAGGCCATTACCATTGGCGACTTGGCCGAAGCGGCAGGCGTGAAAGCGCGAACCTTGTTCGAAGGATTTCAACGCTTCCGGGGAACGACTCCTTTCGCCATGCTGAAAGCCGTTCGCCTCGAGAAAATACACGCCGAACTGAAAGCAGCGAGCCCCGGGACGAATGTCACGGACATTGCTGGCAAATGGGGTGTCGTTCACCTGGGAAGGTTTGCCCGGTCCTATCGCAACCGCTTCGGCGAACTGCCTTCTGAAACATTGCGAAACTAAGATCGTCTGATTTGAATTCGGGAGCCGACTCTAACCGGCTCCCATTCTTGCCCAGCTGTGCGACGCTCATTGATTTCCGATATAAGCGACCGCTTCGATTTCGACCAAGGCATCCCGCGGCAGGCGAGCCACCTCAACCGTTGATCGGGCGGGCGCACCATCTTTGAACGACGTCGCATAGACCTCGTTCATTCTGGCAAAGTCCTCCATATTTTTCAGGAACACCGTTGTCTTGACGACGGATGACAACGAGCCCCCACTCGCCCGCAGAATGGCTGCAAGGTTATCAAGGGATTGTTGGGTTTGCGCTTCCACACCATCGGGGAAAGCACCCGTCCCCGGATTGATGGGCAGTTGGCCCGATACGAAAACAAACCCGGCTACGCGTTTGGCTTGGACATACGGACCAATCGCCGGAGGCGCGTCAGCGGTCTCGATAACATCATTCTGCATCGCTTTTCCTACGTGTTCGCATTTGAGATAAGGAGAAAAGAACGGCTCTATGATTGAGGAACGGCAAAACCTGCCTTCGCCGCATAGCCTCGGACGATCGCTTGCCGCGCCTCGAAATCGAGAACGGTGTCGATATCGGAAAATCCCTGCGGAGCTAGTTCCTCCACGACATCGATCACCCCTTCGGGACCGCCACGGCGGTTCGAGGCGACGATATCGGCGGTCAACTGCAAGCGCTGCCGTTCATAGTCGGCCAGGGCCTGGCACGGATGCTCTGCCTGGACGAGACAGTCAGCGAGCGCGCGTGCATCCAGGATCGCCTGCGATGCGCCATTGGAGCCGACAGGATACATCGGATGCGCCGCATCACCGAGCAAAGTGACACGCCCACTCGACCAATAGGGGAGCGGATCGCGATCGCAGCATGGATATTCCCAGAACTCCAGCGTGGCCGCGATCAAAGCGGCGAAGTCGACCTGCGGGATATCAAAGCCCGCCACATAGGGTGCCAACTCATCACGCCGCCCGATGCGCGACCAATCTTCGCGTCGCGGCGGCGGTTTGGACCCATCGCCAACGCGCGCCAAGATCGCCCAATTGGTGAGCTGTTGTCCGCCTTCACCCGGCGCGATCGGATAGATGACCGCCTTCGCCCTCAACCCACCCGCGATAATCATCGACCGGCCGGTCAGAAACGCCGGCCAATCGGTGGCGCCGCGCCAAAGCATCAATCCGTTCCATTGCGGCGGACCTTCAGCCGGGAAAAAAGTTTGGCGCACCTTGGAATGAATGCCGTCGGCGCCGATCAGGATATCGCCACGGGCGCTGGCCACATGAGCCCCCGAGCGATCGAAGAAGTAAGCCCGGACGCCGCCTTCATCCTGATGGAAGGCACCCAGGCGGCAACCGGTCTGCACCGCGTCCGCCCCAAGCCGGTCGATCACAGCATGATGGATAACGCTCTGCAATCGACCGCGATGAATGGAGAATTGCGGCACGTCGTGACCGGCGCTCAGACCGCGCTTCTCGTACCAGACCTGCTGACCGTGCTGGGTGAGATAAAATAATTCCTCGGTCCTGATCGCGACGGCATCCAATTGTTCAAGCAATCCCAAGCCCGCCAATTCCTTGATGGCGTGCGGCAAGGTGTTGATACCGACCCCGAGCTCCTGGATTTTTTCGGACTGCTCGTAGACCTCACAAGCGATGCCGCGTGCATGCAGCATCAACGCCGTGGACAGACCTCCTATTCCGCCGCCAACGATGATGGCTTTCACGAGCTTCTCCTCTCTCAAATCTTATTCACACCGCGCCCGGCCGCGATGCCTCGCGCGATCCCTGCTCGATCAACGCAGCTCGACAATTCCATTGAAATCCACTTCAGGGCCGATCTCTATCCACCTAACGCGGATAGAATCCTGATGCCGCACGAAAATGGGCATTCGCGAAAGAAGGGACTGGGCAGCCGTTTTCGGGTTGATAAAGGAGATTCCGACGGCGATGTTTTGCTGATCCATCGGCATCCTCGGCTTCACATCAATAAGGTCTTCAACGCCTCGCAGCAGGGAGATATGATTGTGACGTTTCCAATCGAAACCGCGGATATCACGCGCGCCAATGAAGGTCTCCAAAACATCAACTGGCATATTCTCGGCCAGACTTATGTTCCAAAGTCCTACACGCAGGATTCCTTCTCCTGGCATGCGACGTTTCCCGACGGCACTTTCGTGCCACCGCACATTCATCCCGATCAAGACGAGTATCTTTATATTCTCGAAGGACGGCTTGATTTCATGCTGGACGGTCGCGATGAATCCGCCACGCCAGGCGACACCGTTCGCCTGCCCAGAGGCAAACCGCACGGCATTTTCAACAAGTCAGGGCAGACCGTTAAAACGCTCTTTTGGGTTTCGCCCGCGCAGCGGCTCTATGATCTGTTCTGGGCTCTTCACAACATGAAGGAGCAAAAGCCAGAAGAGGTTATTGCCTTGTCAGCTCAGTACAATATTCATTTTCTACCGCCACCGTGAGCCACGATGGTGATCAAGGCCGTCTCGATATCACCGCATGAAGGACACAGCGGAACCTATTCGGCCGCATTGCGCAGCGATGGTGCAGCCGAGGGCGTGGACTGGGGCGCGGACTGGGGATCCAGTTCGAGCTGATCGATGCGGGAACCGCGGCGCACCAGTTTCTCGGTCGAGGTGGTGATCTGCGCCACGTCTTCCTGGGCTTGACGGAAATGGGCGTCGAGCTTGGCAACACGGTCGCCAAGGCGGCGCAGATCGTCGAGCAGGCTGCGCACTTCGCGCTGGATGAGATGGGTCTGTTCCTGCATGCGCCGGTCGCGCACCAGGCTCTGCATCACCTGGATCGCCATCATCAGCAGCGACGGCGAGACGATGATGACGCGGGCGCGGTGAGCGCGCTGGATCACATCGTCAAAGTGGCTGTTCAGATCGGCATAGATCGATTCCGAGGGCACAAACAGCAACGCAAGATCCTGCGTCTCGCCGGACAGCAGGTATTTGTCGGCGATATCCTTGATGTGCTTGGCTAGATCGGTGCGGACACGACGGCCGGCATGTTCCCGCTCCATATCGTTGGTCGCGTCCTTCAGCGCCGTGAAGGCTTCCAGCGGAAACTTGGCGTCAACGGCCATGGCGCGCTCGTCGCCCGGCAGGCGGATGAGGCAGTCCGGCCGGCTGCCATTGGAAAGCGTCGCCTGAAACTCATAGGCCGAGGCGTGCAGACCGTCGCGGACGATGGCCTCCATGCGGCCCTGGCCGAAGGCGCCGCGCGACTGCTTGTTGGCGAGAATGTCTTTCAGGCTGACCACTTCCTGGGTCATGCCGGTCAGCTTCTCCTGGGCCTTGTCGATGACGGCGAGGCGTTCGGACAGTTTGGTCAATTGATCGGCGGTGAAGCGGCCGCTCGACTCGAGCCCCTGCCCGACCCGATGGCCGACAGCATCCAACCGATCGGTCAGCAGCCGCGCCAGTTCCCCCTGGCGGCTGGTCAGCGCATCGCCCATGCCGCGCAAGCGGCCGGAGAGCTCGGCATTGATCTGGCTTAGCGCCGCCATCTTGTCATCGATCTCACGCTGACGCTCGGCCGCGAGCTCGGCTTCTAGCCGGCGGGCGCCGCCGGCGCGGATCAGGCCAATGGCCATGATGAAGAGAACGAGGGCACAAAAAGCCACGCCGCCTGCGGCAATTTCGAGCAGGCCGATCGGGTATCCGAACAATAGAAAAAGCGGGTGCGTCATCCTATATGCATACCGCGATTCGTCCCCGGTTCCGAACAGAATAAGAACAACAGGGCGATTGGCCCTCGAAACCCGGCATTCTTGCCTTTTGAATTGGAATAGTGTGCGTTGCACAAAAACATCTTGCTGCGCTGCACATTCCCTGTATACTGAGTCGTATAGATATGAACCAGAATGAGGCTGCCCCCATGAAGCGCGCCCCTGCGAAGAAGAAAATCGTCGATCCGAAGACGCTCCCGCCGATCCGGATCAAGAAGTGCCTGCCGACCATCGAAGAGGCCATCCTGGCTGCCCAGGGCCTCACCGACGACCTCGACCATCAGGCCGAAATCGCTGCCGGCTTCATGGACGTTTCCGTCGACGATGTGCGCCCCCTCGTGGCCAAGGCTGCGGCTGAGGCCGCCTCGAAGGAGACCCGCGTGGTCGCCAGCCGCAATGGCGCCGAGCGTGCCGTGGTCGTCGAACGCGCCCGTACCCGCACCGTCATCCCGACCGGCACCGCCCGCCCGGCCATCAAGCTTGAGCCGCGCAGCCGCCCCACGGGCGCCGTGGTCGTCGAGCGGACCCGCCCGCGCATCCAGCTCGCCCCGCGCGTGCGCACTTTCGATCTGACCCGCCAGCCGGCCTGAGAATTTCACAGCCGCTGACGCCTTAAAATTGACCTCGCCCGCCGGGATGCATATCTCAGGCGGGCGTTTTCATATTCAAATGGTGCCTGTTTCCATGTCGCTGAAGCCCATCATCATTCTGCCCGATACGCGGTTGCGCGCGGTTTCCGCCCCCGTGACGGCTGTGGACGATGGCGTGCGCACCCTGCTCGACGACATGCTGGAGACCATGTACGACGCGCCCGGCATCGGCCTGGCCGCCATTCAGATCGCCGTGCCGAAGCGCGTCATCGTGGTCGACGTGGCCAAACGCGAGGAAGAAGGCGAGGAAAACCCGGAGAAGAAGAACCCGATCTTCCTGATCAATCCGGAGATCGTGCTCGCCTCCGAAGAGACCTCGATCTACGAGGAAGGCTGCCTGTCGATCCCAGAATTCTATGCCGAGGTGGAACGGCCGGCGCGGGTGCGGGTGCGTTATCTCGACCGCATGGGCATCGCCCAAGAGCTTGACGCCGACGGCCTGCTCGCCACCTGCCTGCAGCACGAGATCGACCATCTCAACGGCGTGCTGTTCATCGACCATATCTCGCGGCTGAAGCGCGACCGGGTGGTGAAGAAATTCGCCAAGGATGCCAAGCGCCGCGTCGACGAGACCGGCACCGAATAAACTCCTATCCGGCTTGCCGGCATTTCAGGTTGAGCGCATGCGTGTCGTCTTCATGGGAACGCCCGATTTCTCGGTGCCGGTTCTCACCGAAATCATCGGCCAGGGCCATGAAGTCGTCGCCTGCTATACGCGCGCGCCGAAGCCCGCCGGCCGGCGCGGTTTGGAGCTGACACGTTCGCCGGTTCATGAGACGGCCGATCGCTTCGGCATTCCGGTGCTGACGCCGAAGTCTCTGCGCAGCGAGGCCGAGACACAAGCCTTTGCCGCCTTCGATGCCGATGTCGCCGTCGTCGTCGCTTACGGGCTCATCCTGCCGGCGCCGATCTTGGAAACGCCTGTCGAAGGCTGCCTCAACCTGCATGCGTCGCTCCTGCCGCGCTGGCGCGGCGCCGCACCGATCCAGCGTTCCATCATGGCCGGCGATCACGAGACCGGCGTCATGGTGATGCGCATGGACGAAGGGCTCGACACCGGCCCCGTCGCCATGGCGGAGCGCGTCGCCATCGGCGAGAACACCACGGCCGGCGAATTGCACGATGCGCTGATGGGCGTCGGCGCCGATCTGATGGTGCGCGCGCTCGCGGCTCTGTCGCGCGGTTCGTTGCAGTTTCATCCGCAGGCCGACGATGGCGCCGTCTATGCCAATAAGATAGAAAAGGCCGAGTGCCGGATCGATTGGGCGAAACCCACACAGGCCGTTCACAATCATATCCGCGGTCTCTCACCCTTCCCCGGCGCTTTCTTCGAAGCCGATTTCGGCAAGGGACCGGAACGGGTGAAAGTGCTGCGCAGCATTTTGGCGACCGGAAAAGGCGAGGCCGGCACGGTTGTTGGCGATGACCTGACGATCGCTTGCGGCGATGGCGCCGTGCGTCTGATCGAAGTGCAGCGCGCCGGCAAATCGCCGATGAGCGCCAAGGACTTTTTGCGCGGCGCGGCTTTGCCATCCGGCACGCGGCTCACCTGATGCCGCGCTACAAGCTCACCATCGAATATGACGGCACGCCTTTCGCGGGCTGGCAGCGGCAGGCCAATGCGCCTTCGGTGCAGCAGGCGCTGGAAGAAGCGGTCTTCGCCATGAGCAGCGAAACCATCGTCGTGCATGGCGCCGGGCGGACCGATGCGGGGGTTCATGCCATCGCACAAGTGGCGCATATTGATCTGTCGCGCGAATGGCGGACCGACAAGATCCGCGATGCGATGAATGCGCATCTGAAGCCGCAGCCGGTCGCCGTGCTGAAAGCGGAAGCCGTGGATGACACGTTCGAAGCGCGCTTTTCCGCCACGTCCCGGCACTATGTCTATCGCATCTTGAATCGCCGCGCGCCGCCGACGGTGATGCGCGATGGCGTGTGGCACGTGATGCGGCGCGTGGATGCCGAGGCCATGCACGACGCGGCGCAGGTACTGATCGGCAAACACGATTTTAGCACGTTCCGCGCCGCCGAATGCCAGGCCAATTCACCGCTGCGCACGCTCGACAAACTCGACGTCGTGCGCAACGGCGATATGATCGAAATCTTCGCCTCGGCGCGTTCGTTCCTGCATCACCAGGTGCGCTCGATCACCGGCTCGCTCGAACATGTCGGCTCGGGCAAATGGACCAAGCAGGATTTGAAGGACGCGCTAGAGGCGAAGGATCGTGCCCGCTGCGGCATGGTTGCGCCGCCGAACGGGCTCTATCTGCTGCGCGTCGATTATTGATCAGGCGAAATAGCTCGCCAGCACGCGCGCATAGATCGCCTGCAGCTTCTCGACATCGGCGACCGACGTGCGCTCATCGATGGCATGCATGGTCTGGCCAACGAGGCCGAATTCGACCACCTGCGCATAATTGCAGATGAAACGCGCATCGGACGTGCCGCCGGTGGTCGACAGGACCGGCCGCCGGCCGGTCTCTTCCTCGATCGCCTTCGACACCGCTTCGACGAACGGTCCAGGCTGGGTGACGAAAGCCAGCGCATTCGTCGGCTTGAAATCGAGCGTGACGCGCGCGCCTTGCGCCGCGCCTTCGACACGGCGGCGGACTTCGGCGGCCAGGGTGTCGGGCTGCCAGAGATCGTTGAAGCGGATGTTGAAGGCGGCGCGCGCTTCATCGGGGATTACATTGACCGCCGGATTGCCGGTGTCGATCGAAGTGATTTCCAAATTGGAGGCATCGAAATGCGGCGTGCCCTTGTCGAGCGGCTCGGCCCGCAGTGCCGCGCCGATGCGCAGAATGTGATGCACGGGATTGTCGGCCAGATGCGGATAGCCGACATGGCCCTGGCGTCCATGCACCACCAAAGTACCGGAGAGCGACCCGCGCCGGCCGATCTTGATCATGTCACCCAACGCATCGGGATTGGTTGGCTCGCCCAGGATACAGTGGTCGAACCGCTCGCCGCGCTCATGCGCCCATTGCAGCAGTTTTACCGTGCCGTTGACGGCGGGGCCTTCCTCGTCGCCGGTGATGAGAAAGGCGATCGATCCCTTCGGCACGCCGTGGGTTGCGATATGATTGAGCGTTGCGGCGATCGAGGCGGCGATGCCACCCTTCATGTCGACCGCGCCCCTGCCCCAGATCATGCCGTCGGCCACTTCGGCGGAGAACGGATCAAAGCGCCACTTGGCGGCATCGCCCGTCGGCACCACATCGGTGTGCCCGGCAAACACCAAGGACGGCGTGCCGCTGCCGATGCGGGCATAGAGATTGTCGGTGTCGGGATAGCCCGGCTCACTGAAGACGACGCGATGCGTTTCGAAGCCCGCCCCCTTCAAAGCGCGTTCGATGAGGCCCAACGCGCCCGCGTCCTCCGGCGTCACCGACGGACAGCGGATCAGATCGCGCAATAAAGTGACGGCGGAAACGGTCATGAACTGGTCACCAAGGGATCAGGGCCGAAGCGGTTCGGCCCGCGCGTGCCACGCCGCAAACCAAGTTCGATCACGAGCGCGAAGAGGAGAATGATCAGCGGGATCATGAGAACCCATCCGAGCGGCGTGAAACCGCTGTCGGTTTCGATAGGCGACACCACATTGACGCATTCAGCGACGATGTCGAGCACAATGAAGACGAAGGCGGCGGTGCCGGGGTGGTCGCGATCATAAAGCCGCTTCAGCATGATCGCATAGGTTGGATAGGCGAACACTACGGTGACGACGAGTTCGAGCACGCGATAATACAACGGCGCTGGATCGGTGGCCGGATCCCAGCGGAAAAACCCGGCGGGCACCAGGATCAACAGGGTGGCGGCCAACACCGCCAGCGAAGCAAGCCAAAACGGCAGTCGAGGCAGGCGACCTTCAAGAGTGAAGAAGATCGCCTTCCAGTTCACGGCGCCTCGCTCGCTCGAACACCGAGCAGATAGACCTGCCAAAGAATAACGCCAAGCGCCAACAGATCGATGACGACCAGCAGCGCGTAGGGAAACACTTCGGCGACGCGCGGCTGCAGCCAATGCGCCGCGAGAGCCAGGAAGATCGCCAGCGGCGCCGCGCCCGCCAACCCCGGCAGCACGCCGCCATCGCGCAGGCGCTTCGCCGACAGATTGACGTAGCACACCGCGATCAGCAGCACCGCAAAGGCATACACCATGAGATAGGTGTAGCTGACCAAGGTCATCGTATCGAGGAGCTTGCGCTCATCGAGCGTGCGATGGGCATAGGGCGACAGAGCCAGCCAGCCCAAAGCCAGAACGATGACGATGCTGACGAGCAGGATCGTGCCGAGCCACCACACCTGCCGGCCGATCCGCCCCTCGTCGGTGCGAAACAGGAATCTGAATCCTTGCGCCGACAGAACGGAAGCCATCAATCCCTCAGCAGTTCGTTGATGCCGGTCTTCGAGCGCGTCTGCGCATCGACCGTCTTGACGATCACGGCGCAGTAGAGCGACGGACCGGGCTCGTTGCCAATCATCGTCTTGCTGGGCAGCGAGCCCGGCACGACGACGGAATACGGCGGCACGTAACCGATGTGAATCTTGCCGGTCTGGCGATCGACGATCTTGGTCGACGAGCTGATGAACACGCCCATGGCGAGCACCGAGCCCTCGCCGACCACCACGCCCTCGACCACTTCGGAGCGGGCGCCGATGAAGCAATTGTCCTCGATGATGGTCGGGCCGGCCTGCAACGGCTCAAGCACGCCACCGATGCCGACGCCACCTGACAGATGGACGTTCTTGCCGATCTGGGCGCAGGAGCCGACCGTGGCCCAGGTGTCGACCATGGTGCCGCTATCGACATAAGCGCCGAGATTGACGAAGGACGGCATCAGCACCACGCCCGGCGCGATATAAGCGGAGCGGCGGACGACGCAGTTCGGCACCGAGCGGAAACCGGCGGCCGCATGTTCCTTGGCCGTCCAGCCGTCGAACTTGGAAGGCACCTTATCCCACCAGGACGAGCCGCCAGGGCCGCCGGAAATGGTCGTCATGTCGTTGAGGCGGAAGGACAGCAGCACCGCCTTTTTCAGCCACTGATTGACCTTCCAGCTCTGCGGGCCGCTCTCACCGGCGATTTTCTCGGCGACGCGGGCCTTGCCGCCGTCGAGCAGGGCCAGGGCTTCGTTGACGGCGTCACGCACCTCGCCCTTGGTGCTCGCATTGACCGACGCGGCGTCGGCGAAGGCGGCATCGATGATCTTTTCAAGCTGGGCGTGCGACATGACGGCTCCCGGTACGATAAGAGATT
Source organism: Methylocella sp. CPCC 101449 (assembly GCF_031921685.1). Lineage (NCBI taxonomy): Bacteria > Pseudomonadati > Pseudomonadota > Alphaproteobacteria > Hyphomicrobiales > Beijerinckiaceae > Methylocella > Methylocella sp. CPCC 101449. Next base: position 105,176 of record NZ_JAPDHU010000001.1, read on the forward strand.
TGGCCGGAGGTTTCGACGCTCCCCCCAGCGATGTCAAGACCGGTCCGGCAGGCCCGTGGACAGCGCCGGCGCCCCGACGATATCGGTCAGGAAGCCGCTGAGATCATGGGTGAGAAAATCCACATGGACCGGCCGCTCCCGCTCGACCTCCCAGCCGTCGCGGAAATCGTGCGCGCCGGGCTTGGGCACCACCAGAACCGTCGTCATCTGCCGCTCCTTGGGCACGACGAGATTGCGGGCGATGTCCTCGAACATGGCGGTGCGCTCCGGCGCGATGCCGTGGCGGTCGAAAAAGCGGTCATAGGCGCGTGGATCGGGCTTGGGCACCAGATCGGCGGCGACGATGTCGAAGACGTCGTCGAAATAGTCGCCAATGCCGAGCCGCTCGCAGGTGCGCAGCGCATGGTCGCGCGAGCCATTGGTGAAAATGAGCTTGCGGCCAGGCAGCGCCGCAATGCCGGCGGCGAGCGCCACGTCGGGCTCGACCGAAGTCCGGTCGATATCATGGACGAAGCGCAGGAACTCGGCCGGGTCGATGCCGTACTCGTCGATCAGCCCGCGCAAGGTGGTGCCGTGCTGGCGGTAATAGAATTTCTGTAACGCGCGCGTCGACATGCCATCGAGGCCGAGCATGTCGGCCATAAAGGCCGTCATGCGATCGTCGATGCGCGGCCACAGATCGCAGTGCGGCGGATAGAGCGTGTTGTCGAGGTCGAACACCCATGTATCGACATGGGTGAAACGCTCGGACAGGCCTTCCGCCGCCGCCATCAGCGCTTGATCAGCGTGCCGGCGCCGTGATCGGTCAACAGTTCGACCAGCACCGCATGCGGCGTCTTGCCGTCGAGAATGACGACGCCTTCGACGCCCATTTCAATGGCGTAAATGCAGGTTTCCACCTTGGGGATCATGCCGCCGGTGATCGTACCGTCAGCAATGAGATCGTGGATCTGCGCCACCGTCAGCTCCTTGATGAGCTGCTTGTTCTTGTCGAGCACACCGGGCACGTCGGTCAGGAACAGAAGACGCTTGGCCTTCAACGCACCGGCGATGGCACCAGCGAAGGTGTCGGCGTTGACGTTATAGGTCTCGCCATCCGCCCCCTGCGCCACGGGTGCCAGCACGGGAATCAATTCGCGTCCCAGCACCTGGTCGAGAACGGTGGTGTCGACCTTCTTCGGTTCGCCGACGAACCCGAGATCGACGATCTTCTCGATATTGGAATCGGGATCGACCACCGTGCGCGTCATTTTCTCGGCGAGGACCATATTGCCGTCCTTGCCGCACAGGCCAATGGCGCGACCGCCCTCGCTGTTGATGAAGCCGACGATCTGCTTGTTGATCGAGCCGGCGAGCACCATTTCGACGATCTCGACGGTGGCCTTGTCGGTGATGCGCAAGCCGGCGGCGAACTCCGACTTGATGCCCAGCTTCGACAGCATGGCGCCGATCTGCGGGCCGCCGCCGTGCACGACCACGGGGTTCACACCCGACTGCTCGAGCAACACCATGTCGCGGGCGAATTCGCGCGCCACCTTCTCGTCGCCCATGGCATGGCCGCCGTATTTCACAACGACGATCGCCTCGTCATAGCGCAGCATGTGCGGCAGCGCCTGCATCAGGATTTCGGCTTGTTCTTGCGGGCTGGCTTTATCGGTCATCGATGGTCGTTCCGGCTCTGTCTTAAGCGGAGTTCTAGAGCAAATTACGCTTCAATAGAAACGCAATTTTGCTCACGCGCCGCGTTCGGCGAGCAGGCGGGCAATGCCGGCGCGCAGATCGGGAATTCCATCGCCGGTTTGCGACGAGGTGAAGACAACCTCCGGATGGGCGGCGGGATGGCGCGCAAGGGCCTGGCGCGTCGCCTCGATCCGGCTTTCGATCTCGGACTTCTTCACTTCGTCGCGCTTGGTCAGCACGATCTGGTAGGAAACCGCCGACGTGTCGAGCAGTTTCAGCATCGCGTCGTCGGTGTCTTTCAACCCATGGCGGCCGTCGACCAGGACGAAGACACGGATCAGGGGGGCGCGACCCCGCAGATAGCCGTGCATCAGTTTGGTCCAGCCGTCGATCTTTTGCTTCGACACCGCGGCATAGCCATATCCGGGCATATCGACGAGGCGCAGGGTCTCGGAACCCGGCTCGCCGCCCAAAGCGAAGAAATTGAGCTGCTGCGTGCGACCGGGCGTGTTCGACGTGCGCGCCAGGGTCTTGCGGTTGGTCAATGCGTTGAGCAGCGAGGACTTGCCGACGTTGGAACGGCCAGCGAAAGCGATCTCCGGTGCCCCCATCGGCGGCAGATCGTCGATCGCCGCCGACGCGAAGAAGAAGTCGCACGGGCCAGCAAACAGCTTGCGGCCCTTTTCTACGAATTCCTCGTCGCGTTCACTCTCGGTCATTGCTTCTCTGACGTCGCGGCAGCGCGTCAGCTCGCCTTCTTACCAAAGATGCCGAGCAGGTTATCCCAAAGCTCGATCTTCACGCCCTGCTTCTTCATGATGAAATACTGCTGGGCAACGGACAGCGCGTTGTTCCAGGTCCAGTAGATCACCAGACCGGCCGGGAACGAACCGAGCATGAAGGTGAAGATCACCGGCATCCAGGCGAACATCTGCTTCTGGATCGGATCGGTCGGTTCCGGATTCATCTTCATCTGGACGAACATGCTGACGCCCATGATGAGCGGCCAGATGCCGATCCACAGGAAGTGGCCGATGCCGGGAAGCTGCGTCGGGTCGAAGGGAATCAAGCCGAACAGATTGAACAGATTGGTCGGATCGGGCGCCGACAGGTCCTTGATCCAGCCGAAGAACGGCGCGTGCCGCATTTCGATGGTGATGAAGATGACCTTATAGAGCGCGAAGAACACCGGGATCTGGATGATGACCGGCAAACAGCCGGCGACCGGATTGATCTTCTCGCGCTTGTAAAGCTCCATCAGCTCCTGCTGCTGCTTCTGCTTGTCGTTGGCGAAGCGCTCCTGCAGCTCCTTCATCTGCGGCTGTACCGCCTTCATCTTCGCCATCGACTCGTAGGAGCGGTTGGCGAGCGGGAAGAACAGCAGCTTGATGAGAACCGTGGTGATGAGAATGGCGACGCCGAAGTTGCCGACGTAGCGGTAGATGAAGTCGATCAGCCAGAACAGCGGCTTGGTGATAAAATAGAACCAGCCCCAGTCGATCATCAGATCGAAGTTCTTGATGCCGAGGCTCGCCTGATAGCCGTCGATGACCTGGGTTTCCTTGGCGCCGGCGAAGAAGCGATGATCGGCTTCGGCGCTGGCGCCGGGTGCGACGACCTTTTCGGCGCCCAGATAATCGGACTGATAGATCTTGGTGGTGGTGCCGGTCGAGGAGAAACGGCCTTCGATGGCCAGGTTCTGATCGGGAATGACAGCGGCCGCCCAATATTTGTCGGTCATGCCGAGCCAGCCGCCGGTGCCCTTCAAGAGCTTGGTGGCCTTCGGTTCCTTCTCAATCGAATCGTAGGTGTATTCCTGAACGCGGGAATCGCCGACGACGCCGACAAAGCCCTCGTGCAGCACCGCATAGCCATCGGTCTTGGGCTTACCGACGCGGGTCAGCAGGCCATAGGGATAGACCGTCACCGGCGCGGCCGATTTGTTCTCCACCGAATCCTTGATGGTGAACATGAAATTGTCGTCGACGCTGAGCACGCGGCGGAACACCAGGCCTTGGCCGTTGTCATAGGTCAGCGTCAGAGGCTTGGAGGACGTCAGCACATCGCTGTCGGCGGTCCACAGAGTGTCGGGCTTGGGCAGCGCGACATTGCTGTTGGCAGCCGCGACGAAGCCGGTCTCGGCATAATAGGGATGAGCGGAACCCGACGGCGAGAGCAGTTCGATGGTCGGGCTCTTCGGGTCCGTCGTCTCGTGATACTTCTTCAGATGGATGTCATCGATGCGCGCACCGCGCAGCGCGATCGAGCCCGACAGGCTCGGCGTGTCGATCTTGACGCGCGGCGAAGCAGCGAGCGCGGCATTGCGATCAAGCGTGACGGCGACAGCGGGAGCCTGCGGCGCATTCGGCGCGGTGCTGGCGCCCGGCACGGGCGCTGCGCCCTGCTGTTGCTGCGGCGCGGGCTGAGCGCTCGGCGGCTGCGCGGCGCCGCTGTTGTTCTGCACCTGCGTATTGGTCTGGCGCGTCGCGTCCAGCTGTGGCTTGGCGTAGAAATAGTTCCAGCCGAGGATAACCACGAGCGACAGGGCCATGGCCAACAGGAGGTTTTTCTGGTCTTCGCGCATTCTTCGCCTGCTGATCCTTCACCAAGCTGCTTCTTGGCCGGCCTGTGTTCGCATTCCAACGGGTTTGCGAACGGGGGTTTGCGATCGGGTTGAGCTAGTCCGGTTTTTTATCCGGCGTTTTGCGCCGCGACTTACCGCCAACCGCGGATATGGCTGTCTGCATGTCGCGGATCAATTCCGGGAAAGGCAGATACAGCGCCTCGCGGCGCGCAACCAGCACATAATCATGTCCTGGCTTTGACGGAATGTCGCTGCTGGTCACAAGGGCCGCCCGCAAACGCCGGCGGATACGGTTACGCTCGACGGCGGTGCCGACCTTGCGGGTGATCGTCAATCCGAAGCGAGCGGTGGTTTCGGTGTCGTCGCGCGGCGCGCATTGCACCGTAAAGCCGGACACATGGTAGCGGCGCCCTTTGGCAACCCGCTGAAATTCCGGCCGCTTACGCAAACGCCCGATCGGAGAACCGGCCGGGCGCGATCCGTCGTGGTTTCCCGCGCCGTCGGTGAGGGAAACGCTCATGGTGACTACCTTTGATTGCCTTGCGAGGCGAGAAGCGTCCGGATCAGGCCGAAAGCTTCTTGCGGCCCTGCGCGCGGCGAGCGGCAAGAACCTTGCGTCCACCCACGGTCGCCATACGGGCGCGGAAGCCGTGACGGCGCTTGCGCACGATCTTGCTGGGTTGATAGGTCCGTTTCACCGTCGAACTCCAAATTCTGCGGGGGCTGCCATGGCCTTGACCATAGCCCCTCAAAGGTTGTGAATGCCGCTGCCGGCGGCCGGCATGCCGACGCACGCCTGCACGCGAAGTCGGCGCGGCCGAAATCGAGTGCGGCCTTATAGGTGGAAGCCTCTGGCCGAGTCAATCAGTATTGACTGATCCGTAAGCCCACAAGGCGCTCTTTCAGGCGGCAAATTTGTCCCCCGACCAGTGATTTGCCGCTCCTGATCCGCTATCGGAAAACGATGGCGAGGGATCAGGACACGACATTCAACCCGACGGGCGGCCCTGGCCGCCGGTTGCGGCGTTTTCTGCCGCTGCTTCTGCCCATTGTCGCCGTCGGCTTGCTGTTTGCCACGGGATTCAGCCGGTTTTTGTCCCTCGACATGCTGGTGGAGCATCGTGACATGCTAGCCGACTTCGTCGGGCGCCATTATTTCGCATCTATCATTCTGTTTTTTCTAGTTTTTGTCGCAACAGCCGCGGTTGGCATTCCCGGCGGCCCAATTCTCACCATGAGCGGCGGCTTCCTGTTCGGCGGGTTGATCGGCGCGGCTATCTCGGCCTGCGCCGTCACTTTAGGCGGAACGATATTCTTCCTCTTCGCCCGCTCTTCCTTTGGATATGGCTACGCCCACCGCCCCTGGCCGCTGGTACGCAGGCTGCGCGATGGCTTCCACGAAAACGCCGTATCTTACCTGTTGTTTCTGCGACTCACGCCCGCCTTTCCCTTTTTCGTCGTCAACTTGGCCATGGCTCTGACGAACCTCAGACCATTCACCTTCATGTGGGTCACCTTTCTGGGGGTGCTGCCCGCGACCTTGACCTATGGCCTCGCCGGGGACGGCATCGATGCGGTGCTGGCGCAGCAGAAGCAGGCCTTCGCCGCCTGCCTTGCCGCCGGTCAGACCGATTGTCGCATGCACGTGGAACTGCACCAGCTCGTGACCCCGCAGATGGTGACCGCCCTCATCTGTCTCGGCCTTTTGGCGCTCGCCCCGGTTGTCCTGCGGCGGTTGCGGCCTTTCCGTGAGATCGCCGGCCCATGAGCGAAACTCTGACGCCCGACATCTGCATCATCGGGGCTGGCGCCGGCGGGCTCGCGCTCGCCATGGGCGCCGCCGCCTTCGGCGTGCCTACCGTCGTCATCGAAAAGAGCGAGATGGGCGGCACACACCTCCATCACGGCAGCGTCGCCACGCGCAGCCTGGCGGAAGTGGCGCAAGCCGCGCATGACATGCGCAACGCCGGTCAACTCGGGTTGGCCGCAAGCGAACCGCGCGTCGATTATGGTGCCGTGCGGGCGCATATCCAGACAGCGATCACCGCCATCGCCCCTTCGCTAAGCGAAGCGCGGCTGCAGGCGATGAACCTGCGCGTGCTGCGCGGCAATGCCCATTTCGTCTCCGCGAAAAGCATTCAGATCGGCGATGTAAAAGTGGAAGCGCGACGCTTCGTGATCGCCACCGGCGCCGCGCCCGCACTGCCGCCGATTCCCGGCCTCGAATATGTTCGCGCCCTCACCAGCGAAACGATTTTCGAGCTGATGGAACTGCCGACGCATCTGCTCGTCATCGGTGCTTCAGTGCATGGACTTGAACTGGCACAGGCCTATCAGCGCCTGGGCAGCCGCGTCACGGTGATCGCGGACAGCGCATTGCTGCCCGAGATCGACGATGAATTGCGGCAGCCGTTGTTCGATACGCTCGCGCGCGAAGGCGTCGTTCTGCAAGCGCCTGTCGAAGCCATCCGCATCGATCCCGATAGCGCTGGTCTGCGCGCCTCTTACCGGCATCAAGGACGGGACGAAACCTGCGTCGCAAGCCATGTGCTGATCGCCGGACATCGCGCGCCAAACGTTCACGGCATTGGTCTGGAACAGGCCGGCATCGCCTTCGACCACGACGGCATCAAGGTGAAACGCAACTTCCGCAGCAGCAATTGGCGCGTCCATGCAATCGGCGATGTCATCGGCGCCGGATCGGCTCAGGCCGCGCAAGTGCAAGCCAGCCTGTTGTTGCGTCACCTTCTGTTCCGCCAGCCGGTTGCCTTCACGCCGGCCAGCGCGGCACGCGTCATCCAGACCGATCCTGCCATCGCCACCGCCGGCCTGAGCGAAACGGAAGCCCGCGCGAAGGATGCGGCCCTGCGCATCTATCGCCTTCCCCTGAGCGAGGCCGATGCCGCCCATACCGGCCTGCCCGCGCATGGCCTGGTCAAGGCCATGGTTGGCCGCGACGGCACGGTGCTTGGCGCCTCGATCGTCGGGCCCCAGGCCCAGGAACTGATCGCACCGTGGCAACTCGCCGCCATGAAAAGGCTGCGGATCGAGGATATGGCGGCGATGCCGATTCCCGCCATGAGTCTGGCGGACGCCTCGCGGCGGACAGCACTGCAACATTTTTCGGCAAAGTTTCGCAGTCCCTCGGTTCAGAGCCTGATTGGACTATTGCGCAAGCTCGGATAGAGGCGGCGCGGAATACAAACCGCCGCGGATGCGATAAAAGGGGTGGTATGGACGCCAAAGTCGGACCTGGCGCTGCGACAGAAACCCTGCCGCTGGAGGCTCCCCTCGCCCGGGAGCGCCGGCGCACCGTGCGGGTTGGTCTGATTTCGCGCGTCCTTCTGGGCACTTTGGCCTTCATCCTGCTGGTGCAGGTCGTGGTGTTCGTGCCGTGGATGGCGACCTTCCGCAATTATCGGCTGCGCGATCAATTGAGCGCCGCTTACATCGCCGCTCTCGTGCTCGACGCCGCGCCCGATGAAATGGTGCCGGAGCCGCTGAAGAACGATCTGCTCACCAGCGTCGGCGCCCAATCCATCGCGCTGAAATTGCCGTCGTCACGCCGGCTGCTGGCTTCCACCGATATGCCGCCTAGCGTCGACGAACGCTATGATCTGCGCACGGCCACGCCGATCGAATCGATGATGTCGGCGTTGCGTACTCTGTTCGGCCATCAGGGGCGCACGATCAGCGTTGTCGGCGACGCGCCGATGGGCGCCGAGTATATCGACATCACCATCGACGAAACGGCGCTGCGCAATGCCATGTGGACGCGTTCGATCAACGTGCTCCTGGTGTCGCTGACCTTGTCGGTTCTGCTCGCGGCGCTCGCCGTCGCGACCTTGCATATCTTCGTGCTGCGACCGGTGCGCCGGCTCACCGACAATCTGAAGCGCTTCGGCGAAGACCCGGAAGATCCCACGCGCATCATCGAACCCTCGGGCCGCCTGCATGAGATCGGCGATGCGGAAACGGCGCTGGCCAGCATGCAGACGACGCTCGTCGACGAATTGCGGCAGAAGAAACATCTGGCGGCACTCGGCCTCGCCGTCGCCAAGATCAATCACGACTTGCGCAACATGCTGTCGACGGCGCAGCTCCTGTCGGACAGACTGGCGACGTCCTCCGATCCGCTTGTGCGTTCCATCGGCCCGAAACTGATCGCCACGCTCGACCGCGCCATCAGCTATTGCCAATCGACCCTGACCTATGGCCGCGCCGTGGAAAGCGCGCCGCAGTTTGGCCAGCTCGGCCTGCGCGCTCTGGTCGACGAGGCTTTCGAAACTGTCGCACCACACAGTCATCAGCGTGTCGCGCTTGAGAATAGTGTCGACGGCAATGCCAAAATCGTCGCCGACGGCGAACAGATGTTGCGCGTTCTCCTCAACATGTGCCGCAATTCGATCGAAGCGCTGGAAGCGGCGGGCGCCTTTAACGGCGAGGACCCCCGCGTCACCGTCACCTCGCGGCGCGAGGACAATAAAATCATCATTGAAATCACCGACAATGGTCCTGGCGTACCAGCCCGGGCACGGGCAGCAATGTTCGAGGCCTTTCGCGGCTCGGCGCGTTCGGGCGGCACGGGCCTCGGCCTCGCCATCGCCGCCGAGATCGTTCATGCGCATGGCGGCGATATCATTTTGCTGCCGCAAGACGACGGCCCCGGCGCGACATTCCGCATCATGCTGCCGCCACGCGGCATTTGACGACGGCTCTTGATCAGCATTCCTGAGATTGTCTAGGGTGCATGGACGGAGGAAGACCGTGCCCATCCGCGCGGTCGCACATAACAAGAGCCGTTTCCATGAGCGCCGAAACCACTTCGCAGCATGCCATCCAACGACTGTTGCGACCGCGATCGATCGCCATCGTCGGCGCTTCGCCGACGCCAGGTGCGCTCGGCAACAGCGTTTTGGGCAACCTCGATCGCTTCGGCTATCAAGGCGCTATTCATCTCATCAATCCGAACCGGACCGAAATCAACGGGCGGCCTTGTCTGAAATCGACACGCGATCTGCCCGAAGGCGTCGATTGCGCCGTGCTCGCGGTGCCGCAAGCCGCCGCGATGGATGCGGTGCAAGGCTGTATCGAACGCGGCGTCGGCGGCGTGGTGATTTTCGGTGCCGGCTTCGCCGAGCTCAATGCCGAAGGCCGGCAGGCGCAGGAACATCTGGCGCGGATCGCGCGCGACGCCGGCATGGCGATCGAAGGCCCCAATTGCCTGGGCTATATCAACTATGTCGATGGCGTGCCGATGACCTTCGCGCCGACCGACAATGTGCCGCTGGCAGGCCGCCGAGCGGTCGGCATCGTCTCGCAATCGGGCGCGATGGCGACGGTGCTGCGCACGGCGCTGCACGCACATGACATCGCCGTATCGCTCTTCGTCTCGACCGGCAACGAAGCGTTGAACGGGCTTGAGGATTTTCTCGATCTGATGATCGAGGACGAGACGACCCATGTGCTGGCCCTCGTTGCCGAACAATTCCGCGACCCACCTCGTTTCCGGGCGCTGATGCGCCGGGCGCGCGAGCTGCACAAGCCGGTCGTGCTGCTGCATCCCGGCCGCAGCGCAGCGGCACGTGAATCGGCGCAGACCCACACCGGTGCCATGAGCGGCGATTGGGATGTGATGCGCGCCTTGACCGAACGTGAAGGCGTCGCCGTGGTCGAAACACTGGAACAGCTCATCGACGTCGCCGAACTGTTCATCCGTTTTCCCGAGCCCATCATCGGCGGTCCGGCTATCATTACCGACTCCGGCGCCTATAAAGGCATGTCGCTCGACTATTGCCAGCAGATCGGCCTCGATCTGCCGCAACCCTCGCCAGCAGCGCACGCTATTCTCGACGGACTGGCGCCAGGTCTCATTCACGGCACCAATCCGCTCGACCTCACCGCCCAGGCGCTGGTCGATCCCCTGCTCTATCGCAAGGCGCTGGATCCGCTGCTCGTCGACGATGCGTTCGGCAGCGTCATTTACGCCAGTATCGTCTCTTCGGGCGCGATGGCGCCGCGCAAATTCAAGCCCGTGGTCGATGCCGCCAAGGAAGCACGGTTCGAAAAGCCAGTCATGATCGCCATGCTGGGCGACGACGGCGACATGCCGCGTGAAACGCTGAGCGAACTGCGCGCCTTGAACATCCCGTTCTTCCGTTCGCCCGAGCGCTGCCTGCGCGCGCTAGCCTTTCTGCAACGCTACTATCGACGCAAACAGGCGCCGATCGCTCCCGTGGCGCGCAAACCCTACAAGCACAAGCTGCTCGCCGGCATCATTCCTGAACATGTCGCCAAGAAGATTCTCGAAGCCGAAGGCATTCCGGTGCCCCCGGCGGAATTCGTGACGACGATCGAGGATGCCCAAGCCGCCGCGCGGCGCATGGGCTATCCCGTGGCGCTCAAAGCCCAGGCGAGCGAACTGGCGCACAAGAGCGATGTCGGCGGCGTCATCCTGGGGTTGAACAGCGACAAGGACCTCGCCGACGGCTGGTCGCGGCTTTATTCCAACGTCGCGCTGGGCAAACCCGATCTGGTGCTCGATGGCGTGCTCGTCGAGAAAATGGCGCCACGTGGCGTCGAGCTGATTTTCGGCGCCCGCAACGACAAGGACTGGGGGCCAGTGCTGGTGGTCGGCCTCGGCGGCGTGTTCACCGAAGCGCTGCATGACGTGGTGACTTTGGCGCCTGACCTTGGCGCGGAGGCAATCGCAACGGAGTTACGCCGCCTCAAAGGAGCGGCGTTGCTCGGCGCCTTTCGCGGATCGCCGGCGCGCGATGTCGATGCGGCGGCGGCGATCGCGGCGAAGCTCGGCGCCTTCATCATGGCCCATCCGGAAGTGGCGGAAGTCGACGTCAATCCGGTGATCGTCCACGGCGAAGGAGAAGGCGCATTGGCCCTCGATGCCCTCATCGTGGTGCGCTAGAGCAAATTGCGTTTCGACAGAAACGCAATTTTGCCTAGGATCTTTGTTTTGACGCGTCTTTGTGGCGTTTGACTAAGTCAAACTGCAAAACGCTATAGCGCTGGAAACGCGCTGTGTAGACGAATGACAGGTTTACTGCCTATCATCCGGCCAAGACGGCGCACAGCCGTCAACAAGACCGGAGGGAGGAAACTATGGGCCGTCTGCGCGCAATGCTGCAACTTGGGCTGGTGGGCTTGACGCTGACAGGCTTGGTGCTTGCGGCGACACCCGTCTTCGCCGCTTATCCCGAACGACCCATCCGCATCATTCTCGGCTTTCCCGCCGGCAGCGGCGCCGACATCATGTGCCGCTGGTTCAGCCAGAAGCTTTCGGAAGTGTCCGGCGCCACCGTCGTCATCGAGAACAAGCCGGGGGCGGCCGGCAATATCGCTTCGGAAGCCATCGCCACGGCCAAACCGGACGGCTATTCCATTCTCTTCGGCGGCGCGGCCGGGCTGGCCGCGAGCCCCGCCATCTATAAAAACCTGCGCTTCGACACGCTCAAGGATATCGAGCCAGTGACGGCAGTCGCCGAACTCGTCTTCGCGCTCAGCGTCCATCCGCAATTGCCGGTCAAAAGTGTCGCCGACCTCACCGCCTATCTGCGTAACAAAGGGCCGAAGGCGACCTATGGCTGGGCGGTGACGTCAGCCATCGCCTCGACGGTGCTTTATCTCAAGGAAGCCAATCTCGACGTCACGCAAGTCACCTATAAGGCGACAGGCCAGGCAATTTCCGACGTGGCGGCGCAGCAGGTCGACTTCGCCTTCGGCGATGTGATGTATGTCTTGGGCCAGCAGCACGCAGGCAAGGTCAGGATTCTCGCTACAACAGGAACGCGCCGTCCGTCGGCCGCGCCCGATATTCCGACCATGCAGGAATCTGGCTACCAAAGCGTGGTCGTCGCCCCATGGTGGGCCGTCTTCGTGCCAACAGGCGTGCCGCGCGAAATCAACGACCAACTGGCGGCATGGTTCGACAAGATCACCGCCATGCCTGAAACCAAAGAATTCCTGAAATCGCAGGGCGGCGATCCTCTGATCGGCGATCGCGAATATGTGCGCAAGCGCCTCGTCAGCGACATGGACTATTGGCGCAACATCACCAAACTCGCCAATCTCACCCCGCAATAATCGGAAAGGTTTGCATGAAAGCCGCTCTCAACGTGAAGGGCCTGAATGGCGCTTCACTCGCCATCCATGACGTGCCCGAACCCAAAGCCGGCGACAACGATCTGCTGATCGCCGTGAAAGCCATCGGCCTCAACCGCGCCGATCTCAGCCGGCCGGTTGGCAATCCCGACGTACCGCAAGCCAATATCGCCGGCATGGAAGTCGCAGGCGAAGTGATCGGCATCGGCGCGGCGGTGAAAGGTTTCGCGCTTGGCGATCGCGTGATGTCGATGACGACGAAGGCCTATGCCGAACTGGCCGTGGCCGACTGGCGCATCGCCTTTCGCGTGCCGGCGCATCTGAGTTTTACCGAGGCCGCCGCAATCCCTGTGTTTCTGTCCACCGGCCATGACGCTTTGGTCAGCAATGGCGAATTGAAGCGCGGCGACAATGTTCTCATCACCGGCGTCACTGCCGGTGTCGGCACCGCCATGATCCAGATTGCGCGGGCGCTCGGTGCCAGCGTGGTCGCAGGCACTTCGCGCGACGCCGACAAATTGGCACGCCTGAAGGCCGTCGGTCTCGATCTCGGCATCCTTGCCGGTCGCGACAATCTCGCCGAGGCCTGCATGGGCGCGACGGGCAAGAAAGGCATTGATGTGGCGGCCGACAATGTCGGTGCCGGCATGTTGGGCGACTTGATGGACGCCGCCGCCATCAAGGGACGCATCGTCAGCATCGGCCGCCTGGGTGGCAAGATCGATCAGATCGATCTCGACAAGATCGCGCTCAAGCGGCTGAAGCTCATCGGCGTCACCTTCCGCACGCGCTCGGCAGAGGAAAAAATCGAGATTTCGCGGCGCGCCTGGGCCGACCTTGGCCCCGCCATCGAAAGCGGCGCGATGAAGCCGATCGTCGACAGGACCTTTCCGCTCGATGAAGCGCTGGCGGCGCAGGACTACATGCGCGCCAACAGCCACATCGGCAAGATCGTTTTGACGATTTAGAAAAAAGCGCCGCCCGGTGCCGGGCGGCGCTCTATTTTGTCAGTCGCGCAGCTTGACGAGATCGTTCATCAACCCGCCCGTCCCGTTGTGGATGGTCAGACGCTCCACCTTGCCAGCAATGGCTTCAAGAGCCTCGAGCTCCTTCAGCCGCAGCATGACCGGGTTTTCGGCCATGACCTTCGCCGTGTTGAGCAGCGAACGGGTCGCGTTCGTCTCCTCGCGGCGGCGAATGACATTGGCTTCGGCCTGCTTTTCCGCCGTCACGACCTGGTTGAGAATCTCGCGCATCTCACCCGGCAGGATCACGTCCTTGAGTTCGATGTTCGCGATCTCGATCCCGATCGCCGCCATGTTCTCGCGAACCTTGCCGGCAGCCTCTTCGTTGATCGTCACCTTGCTCTCAAGGATCTGATCGAGCGTCAGGTTGCCAAGCGTACGACGGAAGACGACCTGCAGTGCGCGGTAGAGCGCGTCGGTGAAGTCCTTCACCTCATTCACCGCCTTGACCGGGTCAGCGACACGGTATTCGGCCGCGATGTTGATGCGGATCGTCACACGGTCACGCGTCAGGAGTTCCTGTCCCGTGACATCAAGCGCCTGCCACTTCTGGTCGACCACCTTCACCTGCACGGTCTTGCCGACGTTCCAGAAGCCATGCATGCCGGCATTGAGCGGGCCAACCTGCTTCCCGTCGATGAAGAGCAGACCAACCTGCCCATCATTGACGAAATGCATGGCGACCGCCTCTGCCTTCCGGACCTGAACGAGACGACGCATCAGTGCGAGATCAACCGCGAGGTTGTCCGACACATCGACCCGCGTTTCCGTCCACGGTCCTGCATCCTTCCAGACAATGAGCTTCTCGTTCGGCTTCATCACCGAGAAGATAGCCCCGTCACGCTCGACCACCGCGACTTCGGCCGCCGCCGTTCGGAAGACCGTCAGATGCTGGTTTGCGACATCCGAGAGTTTTTCGAAAAGGGCGTGCTCATAGACCGAAACGAACGTAGGGTTGGTCAAGTCATATCGCACGAACTCCAGGCTTTTCTGGCGGTTCGGGAGGCGATGAATGCCGGGACCATAAATGCCGAGCAGCTCGCCCTTATGCAGAGCGGTGATCCGTTCGTTTTCTTTCACCAGGACACGCTTGCGTCCCAGGATCATATCAAGAAGCTTTGCCATTTTCGTTACTCCATCGGTGCGCTAAGTCATCGACCGAATGTTCCTTTCGTTGTTTACGTTCATGCGTTCCGGCAGTGATCCGGGAGCCGGTGGCAGAGAACGTTCGCGGACCCACGGGAGCGGACGTTGCAGCATGCAAGCGGGCATTCGGAGCGAGCTCCTCCTGCCGACCAGCATGCGGCTTGATCGTCACCGCGTTTCAAGCTTGCGCCTCAGGCTTCAGAACAGCCGGAGACCCTTCGGCCTCAGTCCGCTCTTCGGCATGCCGGCTCCCGAACCGTCAAGATCGAACACCGTGAAAGGGTGCCTGGGAGAAGGATTCGAACCTTCGACTTCAGATCCGTAGTCTGATGCTCTACCCACTGAGCTATCCAATGGTGCAAATCATGGGACTCGAACCCATGCCTCCGGCTCAACGCCGGCGCTCTACCCCTGAGCTAGATCCGCATTCCGACCTTCGACGCAGCGTCCGCATACAGAACGGTAGAACCGACTGCACGGGAGGAGGTTTTGAACTCCATCCGTTGACATCCACATCGAGTTGACGACCGGGAGGGCGCGTTTAATCGCCTTCATGCGCAATCACAAGCGCAAATCTTTATCCAGCGCGAAACTGCAAGGCGATGTTGCGCAATAGCAACAGATGACTTCATCCGCCGACTGCTTGGCAGCCGACGAGTGAGAGTGCTGATATGTATGGATTGGGCATTTCTGCGTTGCTTGAAGCACGGCGAATGGCCTGCTCAAATTTGCAACGCCTTGAGAGAAAGGACAGCGGTGCAGGCCTTCGCTGTCCTTTCACCCAACTATTTATAGAGATCGTTGTAGGTCTGGCGCAGCGCCGCCTTCTGCACCTTGCCCATGGTGTTGCGCGGCAATTCGTCGACGAAAAGCACGCGCTTGGGCAGTTTGAACTTCGCCAGGCGCTGCTCCAGCGCGGAGATGATCTCTTTCTCGTCGAGCTCGGCGCCCTTTTGCGGCACAACGACCGCGGTGACGCCCTCGCCGAAATCGGCATGGGGCAAACCGACGACGGCGCTTTCGACGACACCCGGCATGCCGTCGATCTCGGTCTCGACTTCGATCGGATAGACGTTGAAACCGCCGGTGATGACGAGATCCTTGCCGCGACCGACGATGTGGACATAGCCCTTATCGTCGATCTTGCCGAGATCGCCGGTGATGAAGAAGCCGTCCTCGCGGAATTCCGCCTTGGTCTTCTCGGGCATCTGCCAATAGCCCTTGAACACATTGGGGCCCTTGACCTCGATCATGCCGATCTCGCCGCGCGGCAATGGCTTGCCAGTGTCGGGATCGGTGACGCGGGCGCTGACGCCCGGCAGCGGGAAGCCGACCGTGCCGGCGACACGATCGCCGGCATACGGGTTCGACGTGTTCATATTGGTCTCGGTCATGCCGTAACGTTCGAGAATGGCGTGGCCGGTGCGGTCGCGCCATTCGCGATGGGTTTCGGCCAACAGCGGTGCCGAGCCCGAGACGAACAGGCGCATGTGTTTCGTCGCCTCCTTCGTAAGGCCGGCATGCTGCAACAAGCGAACGTAGAAGGTCGGCACGCCCATCATCGAGGTGGCGCGCGGCATCAGCTTCATGATCAGCTCGGCATCGAGCTTGGGCAGGAAGAACATCGAACCGCCGGCGAGGAGTAGCGTGTTCATCGCCACGAACAGGCCGTGGGTGTGATAGATCGGCAATGCATGGATGAGCACGTCATCCTTGCTGAAGCGCCAATAATCGACCAGCGTCAGCGCGTTCGAAGCCAGATTGTCGTGGCTGAGCATGGCGCCCTTGGAGCGGCCCGTCGTGCCCGACGTGTAGAGAATGGCGGCCAGATCATCCTTGCCGCGTTCGACATCGGCGAAGGTCGCCGCCTGCTGGCGCGCCAAATCGAGCAGCGAACCGTCTTCCTTGACGCCTAAGGTCTCGATACGCGCGCCGGCCTTTTCGGCGACGGCCGCCAGCTTGTCGCGGCTCGCGGGATCACAGACGAAGACGCGCGGCTTGGCGTCGCCCAGAAAATAGTCGATCTCGGCTGGCGTATAGGCGGTATTGAGCGGCAGGAAGACGGCGCCCGCCCGCAGGCAGGCGAGATAGAGCAAAATGGCTTCCGGCGATTTCTCGACCTGCACGGCAACGCGGTCGCCCGCCACCACGCCAAGTTTGGCGAGCGCCTGGGCGAAGCGCGCGGACCCCGCGGCGAGATCGCCATAGGTCAGTTTGCGGCCTTCCGGCGTTTCGAGAAAAACCTTGTCAGCCGATGGCGCGCGGCGCGCGATCAGATCGTAAAGATAGGACGCCATATGTCTTCCCGGTTCGTTTCCGCTGGCTTTCAGCCTTTTGCAGAGGTGACGTTCGCCAGCCAGCGCCGGGACGATGAGGATTTCAGTAATTTCCGCACCGCCGAGGAAGCCGCGATTTCACCCTGATTGGCATAAGCCTCATGATTTTTCTCGATATCGTCGAGATCATAGAGGTAATTCACCATCAGGCCGGCGGATTCAAGCATTCCTTTGGTCGAGCGGTCGCCCAACCAGTTGATCCGCTCGAGCCGGGCGCCATTGCCCAGGTGAAACCGGGCGACCGGATCGAGGGGACGGTTGTTGGCCGCCTTTTCCTCCAGGAAATACTGCGCCGCAAGCTGCTCAAGCACGGCCTTGGCCCTGGTATTGAAGGGGCCATGCTGCGGCCAGTCGAGATCGTGCAGGGTGTCGACGATGAGCCGATCATCCTCCGACAAATGCTCCTTCCCCTTGCTCGTCAGCCAGCTCATGAAGCCCGGCACCGGCGACAGGGTGACGAAATTCTCGATCTTCGCCAGTTCGCGGCGCAATTCCTCGACCACCTGTTTGATGAGGAAATTGCCGAAGGAAATGCCGGCCAGGCCCTGCTGGCAGTTGGAGATCGAATAAAAGACCGCCGTGCGCGCCTTTTTCAGAGGCACGATATCGCGCTTCTCCGCCAGCAGCGGCTGCACCGCGCCGGGAATGTCGGCCGTCAGCGCGACTTCGACGAAAATCAGCGGTTCATCGATCATCGCCGGATGGAAGAAGGCGTAGCAGCGCCGATCGATCGGATCGATGCGGCGGCGCAGGTCGTTCCAATCATGGATCGCATGCACGGCTTCGTAGCGGATGATCTTGTCCAGCACATTAGCCGGCGTCGATGACCAGTCGATCCGCCGCAGCACCAGGAAGCCGCGATTGAACCAGGAGCCGAGCAGGTGAACGAGATCCTTGTCGATCACCTTCATCTCGGGATTGCGGCGCAACGCCAGGAGATGTTCGCGCATGACGACCAACGCGGCGGTGCCGCCCGGCGCACGGTTGAGCCGGCGCAGCAGCTCCTGCCGGCGCGGTTCGGAGGCATAGTGCAAATCCGTCGCCGCTGCATCGCTTTGCTCTTTTTCCCATTTTTCGACGGCGGGCGTCAGCCGCGCCGGATCAGGACCAAAATCACGGGCGAGATGCAGGAAGAAGGTTTCGCGACCGGCATCGTCGAGCCGCGCGTAGCGATCGAGCACTTCGCGCGCCAGCGCCGTGCCGGACGCTTCGCCGCGACCGGACAGAAGCTGCTCGCACAGACCGACCAGATCGAGAGCCTGCGCCTGCGGATCGATGGGAGCACTTTCCAGCCGCAACAAGGTGCGGCCGCGGTCGGCAATCGTGGTCATGAGGTCGGAGAAAAACGCGTTGCTCATCATTCATCCCGATCGTCGGACAGCTCAATATCCTGCCCGGTGTCTTGCCAGCATAGCCGGCCTCTCCGCCAAACAATATGGGCGCAAAGTCGGATTTATGGCGATCGCCGCACATGGTTGTGAAACCGTCATCACGGCTTCATTCCACCGACCTCGACCTTGCGTCCCACCGGCCGGCGCCCCATTTTGAGGCGCCGGAGATTTGCCCCAGGGATTTGCCCATGTTCGAAGCCGCCGCATTGGCGCTACCGCAGATTTTTTCGCCGCCCTATCGCCGGGTGTTGGCCAAGGTGCTGGCCCTGACCCTGGTTCTGCTGGCGCTGGTCTGGTACGGGCTCGACCATCTCATCGTCGGCTATATCGCCGTGCCCTGGCCGTGGGTGGCGACCGTGCTTTCGGTGCTCACCGGCATCGGCCTGTTCGTCGGCATGGCGTTTCTGGTGGCGCCGGTCTCGTCGCTGGTCGCCGGCTTCTTTCTCGACGAATTGGCCGAACGGGCGGAACGGGAGAGCGATCCCAAGGGACCGCCCGGCATTGCCCTGCCCGCCGGCCAGTCGATCTGGCTGGCGTCGAAATTTGCTCTCGTCTCGCTGGTGGTCAACCTGTGCGCGCTGTTGCTGCTGCTCGTGCCGGGCGTCAATGTGATCGCGTTTTTTGTCGCCAATTCCTATCTGGCGGGGCGGGAATATTTCGAGCTGGCGGCGCTGCGCTATCACCCGCTGGAAGAGGTGCGCGCGCTGCGCAGCCGCCACGCGGTCTACCTCTTCATCTGCGGCTTCCCGATCGCCATGTTCCTGGCGGTGCCGATCGTCAACCTGCTGACGCCGCTGTTCGGCACGGCCTATATGGTGCGCGTGCACAAACGGCTGATGCGCAGCTACGAAATCAAGCCGTGATCTTGCTTTCGAACTGGCCGGTGCGGCGGAAGCGATAGAGATAGCTCGGCACGATGGTCTCGATCGTGTCAGGCGCGATGCCCATCGCCTCGATCGTCGTACCCGCTGATTTGGCCGCTTCGGAGACAACATTGTCGGTTTTGAGCAGTTTCACCTGATCGCGCGTCAGCAGCAGCGTCTTGGGATAAAGACCGAGGCTGAGCGAATTGACGAGTTCGATGCCGAAAGCCTTGAGATTGGCGAGCGCGAAAGGCACGGGCACGAGCAGACGCTTGCGACCGATCGTCGTGCAGACCGTCTGCATGAGTTCGCGATAGGTCTTCACTTCCGGGCCGCCGAGTTCCCAGGTGCGCCCATCCGGCACTTCACTGTCGAGCAGACGGGCGAAAGCCTGCGCCACGTCGCCGACATAAACCGGCTGAAACTTGGTGTCGCCACCGCCGATGAGCGGCAGCACCGGCGACATGCGCGCCAGGGCGGCGAAGCGATTGAAGAAATCATCCTCCGGCCCAAAAATCACCGACGGGCGCAGGATCGACGCATTGGGAACCAGTTCGCGCACATGGGCTTCGCCCTGCGCTTTCGAACGGGCGTAGGCTGATTCCGAGTCCGCATCGGCGCCCAGCGCCGACATATGGACGAATTGCTTGATGCCGGCGTTCTTCACGGCCTGCGCCACGACACCCGCGCCGAAAGCATTGACCGAATCGAACTGCTGACGGCCGCTCTGGTGCATGATGCCCACCAGATTGACCGCCGCCTCGGCGCCATGGAGCGCTGCTGTCACGGAAGCCGGATAACGAAGATTGGCCTGAACGGCGTTGATCTGACCGACGCGGCCGAGCGGCTGCAGATGGAAGGCGAGATCCGGCCGCCGGCAGGCAACCCGCACGCGCCAGCCGCGCTCGGCCAGCGCACGCACGACATGGCGCCCAACGAAGCCCGAACCGCCAAAAACGGTGACCAGCCGGGTCGTCCTATCGAGGGGATTTGTCATGTCATTTCCGTCCTGTGCAGCCCGCGCAGGGGCGTCGGCGGGATGATTAGTCGAGCACGCCGCCGCTGTACAGATCGGCCAGCCGTCCTAGCGTCATCCGCTCACAAAATTGTGTTGTTCCTGCAACGAAAGCCGCCGATATGTCATTGGAATACTGGCCCATTCACATAATCTGGCCGGGTTGATTTTGCCGCAGCAGGGAGACCCCCATGGACGACGCCCATAAGCTTTCGCTCACCGCGCCGACACCGCTCGATGTTCACCGGCGCGGCTTTGTCTTCATGACGAGCTGTGTCGCCGGCTTCACCCTGGCGACGGGCCCGCTCAATGCCCAGACGATCACCACCCTGGCCGACGGCCTGACCGCAGGCGAAGTGAAAGTGCCGTCCGGCGGTGTCGAAATCCCGGCCTATCGCGCCTTTCCGGCCTCCGGCGGCCCCTTCCCGACCGTTCTGGTGATCCAGGAAATCTTCGGCGTCCACGAACATATCAAGGACGTCTGCCGGCGCCTCGCCAAGGCGGGCTATTACGCCATCGCGCCCGAGCTTTATGCCCGTCAGGGCAATCCGGCGACCTATACGGAAGTGCCGAAGCTCATCGCCGAAATCGTCTCGAAAGTGCCGGATGCCCAGGTGAAGGGCGATCTCGACGCCTGCGTCACCTTCGCCAAGGCCAGCGGCAGCGCCAACACCGACCGCTTGGCGGTGATCGGCTTCTGCTGGGGCGGCCGCCAGACCTGGCTCTATGCCAAGAACAATCCGAGCGTGAAGGCAGCGGCGGCTTTCTACGGCCCGCTGACCAATCCGAAAAACGACCTGCAACCGCAGCAGGTGCTGGATTTCGCCGGCGACCTCAAAGTGCCCGTCATTGGCGCCTATGGCGGCAAGGACCCTGGCATTCCGCTCGAACAGGTCGAAACCGTGCAGGAAGAATTGAAGAAAGCCGGCAGCAAGTCGGTCATCTACGTCTATCCCGACGCGCCGCACGGCTTCCATGCCGATTATCGCCCCAGCTATCGCAAGGCCGATGCCGAACTGGCGTTCAAACGGGCGCTCGACTTCTTCAAGGCGAACGGCGCCTGACCTGCCGTCCACATTTTGAATAGCTGACCTCCCACGATCCGGACTGTTCCTTGGTCCGGATCGTTTGCTATGAAACGTGCAACTTGGAGGGATGAATGGCACGCGAATTATTCGATCTGGCCGCCGGGGACGATACCGTTCGCTTCTCGCCCTATTGCTGGCGCATCCGCATGGCGCTCGCGCATAAGGGGCTCGATGTGAACATGGTGCCGGTGCGCTTCACTGAAAAAGACAAGATCGCCTTTTCCGGCCAGAAGCTGGTGCCGGTGCTGCGCGACGGCGATACGGTGGTGCACGATAGCTGGGATATCGCGCTTTATCTCGACCGCGCCTATCCGGACCGTCCGCGCCTGATCGATATTCCGGGAATGGGCGTGACCAATTTTGTGCGCTCCTGGGCGCAGACGAGTCTGACCATTCCGGTGTTCAAGATCATTATCCTCGATCTGTTCAACGGCCTTGCGGAAAAGGACAAGGATTATTTCCGTACCTCGCGCGAACAGCGCTTCGGCATGCCGCTGGAAAAATTCGCCGTCCCGGTGGAAGAAGGCCGCGCGGCGCTGAAACCCGTGCTGACGCCGGCACGGGACGTTCTGAAACAACAGCCGTTCTTCTGCGGCTCGCAGCCGGCTTTCGCCGATTACATCGTCTTCGGCGTGTTCATGTGGGCGCGCAGCGCCTCCCCCATCGAACTGCTCGACAGCGACGATCCGACCTACGCCTGGCGTGAGCGCATGCTCGATCTGCACGGCGGCCTCGCCCGTCAGGCACCGCGCAACAAAGGCTAAAAAAAACCCTTCGGCCGGGGAGACCGAAGGGTCTTAGGTTTCGGAGGTCTGTCGACGAGCCGGACACTCTCGGCGGGATCAGGGGGGCCAATCCCATTCGCCGACCCTCATGTTCTAACCAGCGCCTGCCCACCGCGATGTGCGCCAACGCACATCGTGGACAATGGGCAAGACGGTGGGCGTTCCGCATTGACGGTGGCGGCGATTTCGTTTTCGTTGCTGATCGTGATGGGAGCTGAGCGATGAAGCCTGACATCGAGATCGCGCGCGATGCCCGGCTTGCGCCCATCGCCGACATCGCGGCCAAACTGGGTATCGACGAAGCCGATCTTCATCCTTACGGCAAATATATCGCCAAGATCGATCTCGATTATCTCGGCAAGACGGAAACGCGGCCGCTCGGCAAACTCGTGCTCGTCACCGCGATTTCGCCGACGCCGGCCGGCGAAGGCAAGACGACCACCACCGTCGGCCTCGGCGACGGCTTGTCGCGCCTCGGCAAGAAGGCCGCCATCTGTCTGCGCGAGCCCTCGCTCGGCCCTTGCTTCGGCATGAAGGGCGGCGCCGCCGGCGGCGGCTTCGCGCAAGTGGTGCCTATGGAAAGCATCAATCTGCATTTCACTGGCGATTTCCACGCCATCGGCGCCGCGCATAACCTGCTCGCGGCGCTGCTCGACAATCACATCTATTGGGGCAACGGCCTGGGCATCGACCAGCGTCGCGTCGTGCTGCGCCGGGTGATGGACATGAACGACCGCGCCTTGCGGCAGATCGTGTCGTCGCTCGGCGGCGTCGCCAACGGATTTCCGCGCGAGGACGGTTTCGACATCACCGTCGCCTCGGAAGTGATGGCGATCTTCTGCCTCGCCAAGAATATTCACGATCTGGAAGCGCGGCTGGCGCGGATGATCGTTGCCTATACGCGCGAGCGCACGCCGATCACCTCCTCCGCGCTCAAGGCCGCAGGCGCGATGGCCGTGCTGCTCAAGGATGCCTTGGCGCCCAATCTGGTGCAGTCGCTCGAGGGCACGCCGGCCTTCGTGCATGGCGGCCCTTTCGCCAATATCGCCCATGGCTGCAATTCGGTGATGGCGACGACGACGGCGCTGCGCCATGCCGACTATGTGGTGACGGAAGCTGGATTTGGCGCCGATCTCGGCGCGGAGAAATTTTTCGACATCAAATGCCGCTCGGCCGGATTGAAACCGGCCGCCGCCGTCGTCGTTGCCACGGTGCGGGCGCTGAAAATGCACGGCGGCGTGGCGCGCGCCGATCTCGCCCATGAGAATATCGGCGCCATCGATCGTGGCTTTGCCAATCTCGCCCGCCACATCACCAATCTCAGAGCCTTCGGCGTGCCGCCCGTCGTCTCGATCAATCGCTTCGCCACCGACACCGACGCCGAACTGCAATTCCTCGTCGCCGCATGCCGGGAGCGATTGGCTGTGGATGCGGAGATCGCCACCCATTTCGCCGATGGTTCGCGCGGCAGCGAGGCGGTAGCACGCGCGGTGGTGGCCCTGTGCGACAGCGGCGCCGCCGATTTCCATCCGCTCTATCCCGACAATATGCCGCTCGTCGAAAAGATCCGCACCATCGCGCGCAAGATCTATGGTGCCGCCGACATCGTGATCGATGCCAAAGTGGCGGACGATTTGAAAGCCTATGAAATGATGGGCTTCGGCAGCCTGCCCGTCTGCATCGCCAAGACGCAATATTCCTTCTCGACCGATCCCACTCTGCGCGGCGCGCCGAGCAGCCATATGGTGCCGGTGCGCGAAGTGCGCCTCTCAGCCGGTGCCGGTTTCGTCGTGGCGATCTGCGGCGACATCATGACCATGCCCGGCCTGCCGCGCGAACCGGCGGCCGAGCATATCAACCTCGACGCGCACGGGCTGGTGCAAGGTCTCTTCTGATCATTTGCCGAAATACTTGCCCAGCCATTCCATGCCGACCATGCCGGGCGTGAGGGTCAGCGTCGCCCAGACGACCGCCGACGACCAGTTGGCGAGTTGGAATTGCAGGCGCGGCATCCGCACGGCACCGGCGATCAAAGGCACGATGGCGCGCAAGGGCCCGAAAAAGCGGCCGATGAAGACACCCGCAACGCCCCATTTCTCGAACAGCTCGTGTGTGCGCTTCACCAGATCGGGATGGCGCGACAAGGGCCAGAGTTTGACGATGCGATCGTGAAAGTGAAAACCGAGCCAATAGGACAGCCAGTCGCCGAGAGCCGCACCGATGGCGGCGGCAAACCAGATCGGCCAGAACGATAAACCGGCCAGGCCGACAAGGCCGCCAATGCCCCACAGCAGCACCGTCGCCGGCGCGATCAACGAAACGAAGGCCAGGGATTCGGCGAAGGCCAGGGCAAAGACGATCGGCGCCGCCCATTGCTGATTGTGCCGCACGAAGTCGAGAACCGCCTGCACCCATTCCGGCATTCACTGTTCCTTCTTGAAAGGGACGAGACGTTTACACTACGACGGTCAGACGTTGCGCAGCACGGGTGATGGCGGTGTAGAGCCAGCGGCTGCGATGTTCACGAAAGGCGTAGGACTCGTCAAACAGCACCACATCGTCCCATTGCGAGCCCTGCGCCTTGTGAACGGTGAGCGCATAGCCGAAATCGAATTCGTCGCTGCCCTTGCGAATGGCGAAGGGCACTTCATCTTCGTTCAGGAAGAATTCCGGCGCGACGCCAATGCGCTGCGGCTTGCGCACGCTATCGTCTTCCGGCGTCACGGTCATGCGCAGCTTCTTGCGGCTGATGCCAGCCGATGTTTTCACCCGCCAGATACCGCCGTTGAGCAGGCCCTTGGTGCGATCGTTACGCAAACAGACAAGCTTGTCGCCGGGTTCGGGCATAGTGCTGGTGTGGCCAAACAGCTCGCGGATGCGCTTGTTGTAAAGCCGGCGCGTGCGGTTGAGGCCGACGAGCACCTGATCGGCCTTGGTGACAGCCATGGCATCGATGGCATCGCGGCGGATGACGCGCGTATCGCCATAGTCACCCGGCGACAGACGCTCGCCTTCGCGCACCTGCATGGACAGGCGGATGATCGGATTGTCGGCGGCCTGGCGATGCACCTCGGTAAGCATGATGTCAGGCTCAGCCTCGGTGAAATAGCCGCCGCCCTTCACCGGCGGCAACTGCGCCGGATCGCCCAGCACCAGAACCGGACGGTTGAACGACAGGAGATCGCGGCCAAGCTCTTCGTCGACCATCGAACATTCGTCGACGATGATCAGTTTGGCTTCGGCGGCGTCGCTGTCTTCGTTGATAACGAAGGACGGTTCCTCGCTGTCGACGTCCTTCGGCCGGTAGATTAGCGAGTGAATGGTGCGCGCATCGGTGCAGCCGCGGGCCCGCATGACGAGCGCCGCCTTGCCGGTGAAAGCGGCGAAGACCACGTTGCCATCGACGCCTTCGGCGAGATGCCGGGCCAATGTCGTCTTGCCGGTGCCTGCGAAGCCGAACAGGCGAAAGACCTGGCGGCCATCACGGCCCTGGAGCCAGCGTCCGACATCCTTCAAGGCCTGGTCCTGTTGCGGCGACCAGCGACTGCTCACGTGACAAATCCCTTCACGAATCCTCGCCCGCTCAATGCGGCGCACGGGTATAGCAGGGCGAGCGGCGGGAAGGGAAAATCAAGAATCAGGCGGCGACGAGGCGCGCATGGGCGAGGCCGGAGGCGGCATCGACCAGGGTAAGGCTGTAATCGCAGGCGACCGTGGGCGAGCGGTTGAAGCGCGCCATCACCACCTGCATCAGCTCGACCAGGACCAGCCGGTCGGCATCGTCGAGATCGCTTTCAGCGCAGCCGGCCAGTCGGGCGAGATTGACAAGCTCACGGCGCAGACTTGCCGCCTCGTCGGCGTGACCGTCGAGCAGAAATTTCCACATGCGATAGTGATATTGCGCCAACGGGCGCGCCACGTCCGGATGCGCCCGGAGCAGCGTGAAATAGTGCTCGTTGATCCGATCGATAATAATGGGGGCGCCCCACTCGAGGAGGTCGCGGCTGGCATGACCGACTTCGGCCGACTGCATGGATGATGTCCCCGAATCGCTGCTGATTTTACGCGCGAATCACTGGACAAGAATCATCTCACACCGCGACACAACGGCAAGGTCAAAACCGCCTGCGGAGTCAATGTGACAGCAATTTTTTCGAAAGCTGGACTTCAGGGCCGGCGGGGGCATTTGAATGGTACCACCACCCCGGCTCGAACGGGGGACCTCCGGATCCACAATCCGGCGCTCTAACCAACTGAGCTATGGTGGCCCTGAAGCAGATCACCTTTCGATAGAAACGTGATTTTGCTTGGATTCCCTTACTTTGACGCGTCTTCATGGCGCTCGGCTCAGCCGAACTGTGAAACGCTCTAAAGCGCGCGGAACCTAGACTCGGCCCGCCGGGATTGCAAGCCACAGAAAGCGGGCAAAGTGTCCCCGCGCACAAGTGATCCTGCCTGTCTCTGGGGCTTCACAAGCAAACGGGCCACCCAAGGCGGCCCGTTGCAACCTTAACGACCAAAATCGCTGCCCTCAGGCGGCGAGATCGGGCTTGGAACCGAAGGTCCGCACGGCGGCGGCATTGAGCGGTGCGGCGGTGTCCGTCGCGACCTTTTGCACCAGGCCGGACATTTCCTTGGCTTGCGCGCTCAGGGTCTCGAACTGCGAGCGAGCGAACTGCGTCTGCAGCACCACCACTTCCGACAGGCTCTTCGCTTCGGTGAGCGACTTGGCCAGATCGAAGAAGGAATTGGCATTGAGACGCCACAGGTCGATCGCCTTGTTGCTGATCGCGGTCTGTCCATCGGAAGCCACCTTGAAGGCGCTCTCGAGGGTTTCCGTCGTTTCTTCGGCGGAGCTGCGCAGGCGCTCGTAAGCAAGCTTCGAACGCTCGACGCTGCTTTCGGCGGCGAGGCGCAACATCTCCTGCAGATTGGCGACGGGAGCCGCCGCCGCATGCAGGATGTCGGACGCTGCTTCGGGCGGCGTCTCAGGCTTGGACGACTTGGTAGCGGACGATGGGACAGCGACCGTTTCTGGTGCGGGCTTCGCTGCCACAGGCTTAACTTCCACTTTGGCTTCAGGCTTAGGTTCAGGCTTGGCTTCCATGGACTTTACCTCCACAGGCTTTGCCCCCACAGGCTTGGACGCAACGGAAGCGGGTTTAGCGGGCTTGCGCGAAACGGCCATGACAACGTCCCCTTCGTTCGAGGTTATTTCTTCAGCCCAGTGGCCTTTTGGAACGTCTCGCCCAATTCGCGGGTCTGCTCTTGCAGAGCTGCCATTTGGTTCTTCAAATACTCGCCTTGCAGCGTCAGCACTTCCTTCGGATCCTTGGCCTTCAGGAGTTGCTCGGCCAGATCGAAAGCCGCCGACACATTCTTCTCGGCGTAGCCGAGCGCCTTGTCGGTCACGTCCTTGACGCTGGCGGTCGCATTGGCTGCTGCATCGTCAGCCGAACCGTGGGTCTTATGCACGGCGCCCATGAAACCTTCGAATGCTTTGCGGGCCTGCGCAACGCTGCGCTCCGCGAAGTCTTTCATCTCGGTGGGAATTTCATACGGATTTGCCACTTTGAACCTCCGAAAAATGTGCGCAGTCGCGGAGATCGTCTCACAAAGCGATCTTACACGCGTGCCCCTGCGAAATTTGGGCTAACACAAATTTTGCTGCATCGCAACATATTCCCGTCACATATTTTGCAATGCAAAAATCAAAATTAAGCTTGTTTTGAATCTCCGGTGGGCGACGCACCCCTTTGCATGGACCCCCCTGATGCCCCAAGTTAATGCTCACTTAACTGCGCTTCTGGGGCAAAGGTTCAGAATGGAACATGCTCGGGAAGCCGGCGACGGAAGGATTTTGACCGCGCATGCCGCTCATACCCGAGCAAAATCCGATTGATGCGGAAACCTTGGCTCATGTTCTGGCCGAGCCGCCGCTGGCTGGCCTGCAAGCCGGCAACGCCCCCTATTTCATCGTCGCCGGGTCGCGAATCATCCATGCGAGCGATACCGCGCTGGCACTTTTCCGGGCCGCCGATCTCGCCGGGCTCGAAAAGCGCCTGTTCGCCGGCCAGGAGCCAGGCAGCCGCCGGCTCGCCGATCTTTCCCGTAGCCTCGTTCCAGGCACGGCGACGCGGCTGGAACGCCTGCGCTTCTTCTTCGGTCGCGCCACACATACCGTGACCTTCGCCTGCCGGCGGCTGGCCGGTGCGACGCCATTTTTCGTCGCCGGCGCTCTCGATGCGCCAGCGGCCCTGCTGACCCCGATGCCGATCAAGAGCGACGGCACCAAGGTTGAAGCCACAGCCCCCGCCGAGCCGGCCGCACCAACGCCCGTCACCGTCGAGCTGCCGAAGCAGGTGGCGATCGAAGAACCGACTGCTACGAGCGCGGCGGACACCTCACCGGAGCAGCCGGAAATCGAGACGGCGACCGCCGAAGAAGCCGCTCCTGTCGAACCCGTCGCAGCCACAACTCCAGTAGCGCCTGCGACCCGTCCGCCATCGACCAGCCCGGTGCGTTTCCTCTGGCAGACCGATGGCGAGCGCCGCTTCGTCAAGCTCACCGGCGCGCTGTGCGAAACCATGGGTTGCCAGACGGCGGATCTCATCGGCCAGGATTTCATCGCCGTGGCGGAGCGCTTTGGCGTCGACCGGATGGACGATCTCCGCACCGCCTTTGCCCGTCACGAGACTTGGAGCGGCCTGCGTGTGCTGTGGCCGATCAACGGCACGCAAGAGGCGGCCCCCGTCACGCTGGGCGGCCTGCCGACGTTCGACGAAGACCATGCCTTCAGCGGCTTCAGCGGATTCGGCGTCATCAATCTCGACAAGATCGTCGCGCGCCCAACACCTGTTGAGCCCATACAGCCGATCGTCAAGACGGAAGCCGAGCGCCAAGAGGCAAAGACCGAAGAGACAGAGAGCAGCGAAAGCCAGGGCACAGAAACCCAGGGCACAGAAACACAAGTCTCGGAAGACCGGGGCGTCGCTGCCTCATCAAGCGACGATGATGAGCATGACGCGCTCGACGATGCGCGTGAAAAAATGTTCGCGCCGCCGCTGCCGGAACCGGATTATCAGAATTACGCGCCGAACGTCGTGCCGTTGCGCGACTGGCGAGATCGCCAAGCGGCGAACACGGACGCAACCAACGGCGCATCGGAACCACCGGCTGAAGCATCGCCCGTGGAAACGACTGGTGGCGAGACACCCGCGCCGCCTGCCTCCGATGCGCCGCTGGTTGCGGCCGAGACACCGCCGAGCGACGCTCCGGAAGCGCAGAATTCTGCAGAAGACGAGCCTGCACAAGACAAGCCGGAACCCGACAACGACAACCTGATTGCCTTGTCGGCCAGCGAACGCCAGGCCTTTCGCGACATCGCGCGCAGCATCGTCGCTGACATCGAGCGCGGCGAAAAGCCAAGGCCTGTCTCACTGTCAGCGGCATCGGACAACGAGACACCGCAGGATCACGCCGACGGGAAGCGCCCGAGTGAGGCTGCCCCCGCGACTTCGCACGACGTTCCGGTGCCGATCGCACCGACCGCGAGCGAACCTGAGACGATCCAACACGAGACTGTCGCGCAGCAGATCGTCGCGCACGACAATTCCGCATCGCCCCATGACGATGTCCCGGCCACGCCCGTGCAGGCTTCCGCCGAACAGATGCGCGAGATCGCCGCTGCGCTGGGCGTCGCCGGACCGGTCGCCGTCCCGGCTGCCGAGGCAGCGAAGCCGCTCGAAGACACGATGCCGGCCAATGCGGCGGCGATCCTCGATCGGCTCAACATGGGCATTCTGGTGATGCACGGCGGCGTGCCGGCCTTCATCAATCGTCATCTCCTCGACACGCTCGGCTTCGCCGACATCGACGCCTTCCACGATTGGGGCGGCCCCGAACGGATGATCCACGGGCAAGCGCTGAACGAGCAAGGCAGCGACGGCACGCCGTTGCAAGTCGAGACCCGTTCGGGCGAGTTGGTGAAACTCGACGGCCGCATGCAGAAGACCGAATGGAACGGCCAGCCGGCAACGCTGATGACCTTCCGCCCGGTCGAGACACCGGAGCCTGTCGAGAGCAAGCCCGCTGAGGTCAAGCCCGTTGTCGCTGGCGAGCAGATCGCCAAACTGGAAAGCGACGCGCGGGCGCAGGACGCGGAAATCCGCGAACTGCATGCCATTCTCGATACGGCAACCGACGGTGTCGCCATTCTCGACGGCTCCGGTGCCATCCTCTCGATCAACCGCTCGGCGGAAGCGCTCTTCGGCTACGAGCGCGGCGAGATCACCGGCCAGTCGCTCACCACTTTATTCGTCAAGGACAGCCAGAAGGCGGCGCTCGATTATCTCGAAGGCCTCAAGAGCCATGGCGTGCGCAGCGTGCTCAACGACGGTCGCGAAGTCATCGGCCGTGCGCGCATGGGCGGCCAGATTCCGATCTTCATGACCATCGGACGTATCGGCTCCGAGACAGCGGAAAAATTCTGCGCCGTCATGCGCGACATGAGCGATTGGAAGAACGCCGAACGCGAGTTGAAGGACGCCCGCCGCGAGGCCGAACAGGCCAGCGCGCTGAAATCGGACTTCCTGGCCAAGATCAGCCATGAAATCCGCACGCCGCTCAACGCCATTCTCGGCTTCGCCGAAGTGATCATCGACGAGCGCTTCGGCCCGGTCGGCAACGATCGCTACAAGGAATATCTGCGCGACATCCACGCGTCCGGCACGCATGTGATGAGCCTGGTCAACGATCTGCTCGACCTGTCGAAAATCGAGGCCGGTAAGCTGGACCTCAATTTCGGCGCCGTGGACGCCAACAAGATCGTCAACGAATGCGTGTCGATCATGCAGCCGCAATCGGTGCGGGAGCGGGTGATCATGCGGCTGGCCTTGGCGCCGCATCTGCCCAATATCGTCGCCGATGAACGCTCGTTGCGTCAGATCGTGCTCAACATTCTGTCGAATGCGGTGAAGTTCAATCAGCCGGGCGGCCAAGTGATCGTCTCGACGGCGCTCACCGACAGCGGTCAGGCGGTGGTGCGCGTGCGCGACACCGGCATCGGCATGAGCGAGAAGGACCTGGAAGTGGCGCTGGAACCGTTCCGCCAGATCCAGACCGCGCGGCAAACGAGCGGCACGGGCCTCGGCCTGCCGCTCACCAAGGCGCTCGTCGAAGCCAATCGCGCCGCCTTCTCGATCAAGAGCAAGCCGGGCGAAGGCACGCTGGTGGAAGTTACCTTCCCGTCGACGCGGGTGCTGGCGGAATAAGCTCGTTGGCCGAGGCGTAAGTCATCTTGTCGAGGCCATAGACGTCGTCGCGGAAATGC
The DNA here is from genome assembly GCF_031921685.1 of Methylocella sp. CPCC 101449. NCBI lineage: Bacteria > Pseudomonadati > Pseudomonadota > Alphaproteobacteria > Hyphomicrobiales > Beijerinckiaceae > Methylocella > Methylocella sp. CPCC 101449. The sequence continues at coordinate 136,538 of NZ_JAPDHU010000001.1, forward strand.
ACGATGCCGTCGGCGCTGGCCCAGCCGGTCATGTAGATCCACACGACCGGCACCGGCTGCGGCGGGCGCAGATCGACACGCTCGCCGGACTTCTGGTTTTCGAGCAACATATCCTTGGTGACGCGGCTGTTGCTGCCATCGAGAATCCAGGCTGCCAGATCATACACGCCTTCGACCCGCACGCAGCCGTGCGAGAGAAAGCGATAGTCGCGCGCGAAGGAATGTTTCGTCGGCGTGTCATGCATATAGACCGCATGGGCATTGGGCATGTTGATGCGGATCGCGCCCAAAGCGTTGTGCGCGCCTGAATCCTGGCGCAGGGTGAACCCTGCCGCGCGCTCGGTGTTCCAGTCGATCGTCGCCGGATCGATTTCCTGGCCGGCGCTGTCGAGAATCCTGATCTTGGCGCGCGACAGATAGCCCGGATCCTTGCGCATCTTCGGAATGATTTCCTTCTTGATGATCGAGGTCGGTACGGTCCAGGTGGGATTGAGATTGACGGCGACAACGCGTGTCGTCACTTCCGGCGACGGGTTCTTCACGTCACCGACAACCGCCACATAGCGGCGCACCACGCGATCATCCTCGACCGCCTCAACCGAGGCGGAAGGAATGTTGACGACGATATATTTCGGTCCGAAGGCGAAAGTAGAGGCCGCGATCCGCTCGGCACTCGAGGCGAGCTGGCGATGGCGCGTGGCGGCAGGCACGTTCAAGGCCTTCAAAGTGGCGCCACCGACGATGCCGCTTTGGCGCAGACCGAGCCGGGCCTGATAGGATTTGACGGCTGCCGTGAGCGCGTCGTCCCATTGTTCGCCGCTCTCCTGCCCCGCCGGCAGATCGCCTTCGATGGCAAGGCGCTGGCGCAAGAGCGTCACGGCCCGGCCGTTCGCGCCCGGCGCAACCGCCGTGACATTGGGCCAACCACCATTTTCGGCGATGACGCGATAGCGTTCGGCGGCCTTAGCCGTGGTGTAGAAGGTCTCGGGCTGGAGCGAGGGGCGTGGATCGCGCGACAAGGCGGTTTCACGCGGCGGCGCCGGTTTGGGCTTCGGCTTCGCCGCCACGGGCGCGGGTGCGGCGGACGAGGCGCCGGCCTGGGGCGCGGCACGCGGATCGACCAGAGGCGCCGGCCCCAGGGTCGTCGCCAACGGCGGATTGGTGGAAAAACCCGACGACGGGCCGGCTGACGGCGCCGATGTCACAGGCGCCGGCGCAGCGGGCGCCTGTGACGTCTGGGCCTGTGGCGTGTCAGCCAGGCAGACAAACGCGAAGCCCGCGAAAAGGGTCTGACGCCATGGAGAAGCAAAGAGAATCATGTCGGTTCACGCAGATACGCAGTGCAATGACTGTCCCCCAACATGGTGACCAGGGTCCTAACAGTCTGTGGCAAGAGCATGCCAGCAATGAGACACCGCGATCAGCCTGGTGTCAGCTTGACCGGATCAAACAAAAGGAAGAGTTTGCGGCAAAATTGTCGCAGCAAAAATACGGAGGAAGCGCTTCATGTCAGCGGTTGTCAGCCCCTCGGAAGCTCCCGCCGCGCGCTCGATGAGCGAAGTTTGGGTCATCACCATCGGGCACGCTTTAACTCATTGGTATCCGGCCACTTTTTACGTTCTTTTGCCGCTCATCGGCAATGAAATGGGGCTCAGCTACGGCCAGATCGGCATGATCCTGACGGCGCAATATCTGGCCGGCGCCATTTCCAATCTACCCGGCGGCATGTTCGTCGATTCGGTCGGCCGCAAGGGCCTCTTGATGGCGACCTCGCTGTTCTGGATCGGCGTGCCCTATCTGATCATGGGTTTTTCGAATGCCTATTGGGTGATGGTGACGTGTTCGGCGCTGATCGGCATCGGCAACAATCTTTGGCACCCCACCGCCATTCCCTGGCTCGGCCAGCGCTATCCCGAACGTAAGGGTCTCGTCATGGCCTGGCACGGCATGGGCGGCAATGTCGGCGATGCCCTGGCGCCGATCGCCGCCGGCGCGCTCGTCACCTATCTCACCTTCTCCTGGCGGCACGTGATGATCGTCAACATCCTGCCCGGCGTGGTGATGGCCATCATGATCCTCTGGTATCTGGGCAAAACAACTGCCGCCCCGAAGAAAGACCCGGTCGCGCCACAGCTTTCGGCCAAGGAAGTGCTGAAAGCCCTGCCCTCGCTGTTCCGCAATCGCACCTTGGTGTTCCTGTCCACCAGCTCGGCTTTCCGCTCGATGACGCAGAACGGCATCATGACCTTTCTGCCGCTCTATCTGGCCAAGGAAATGGGCTATTCGCCCTGGCTTGTGGGCCTGAGCATGTTCTCGCTGCAGGCCGCCGGTTTCATCGCCGCGCCGATCGCCGGCCATATGTCGGACAAGGTCGGCCGCCGCAATGTCATCATGAGTTCAATGATCATGACCGGCGCGGTCCTGGCCTTCATGGTCTTCGCTGGCCGTTCGCCGATGTTCGTCGGCTTCATCGCCCTGCTCGGCTTCTTCCTCTTCGCCATCCGCCCGGTGCTGCAGGCCTGGTTACTCGATGCCACGCCGAAGAATCTCGGCGGCAGTGCCATCGGCGCCATGTTCGGCATTCAGGCCCTGGGATCGGCGGTCGGCCCGCTGATTTGTGGCGCCATCGCCGATTCCTACGGCCTGCTGTCGACTTTCTGGTTCCTGGCCGTGACCATCATCCTGGCCAATCTGCTGGTCTTCGTCATGCCGACGACGCCGCAGGAGGCAGCGACGCAAAAGGCTTAAATTCCGGCCGGCAACAATTTCCCTCCGGGCGCGTGACGCGTTAAACAGGCGCCAAACGTGACCCGGAGTATTCCTTGAATATCCTTCTGATCGGCTCGGGCGGCCGCGAGCACGCCCTCGCCCTCGCCCTTTCAAAGTCGCCCCTGCTCAGCCAGCTTTTCGTGGCCCCGGGTAATCCTGGCACGGAAGCCATCGCCCGCAACGTGGCAATCGATGTGACCGACCACGGCGCGGTGATCGACTTCTGCAAGCTGATGCACATCGACTTCGTCGTCGTCGGGCCCGAGGCACCTCTCGTCGCCGGTCTCGTCGATGAGCTGGCGAAAGCCGGCATCCTGGCTTTCGGTCCGACGAAAGCCGCCGCGCAATTGGAAGGCTCGAAGGGCTTCACCAAGGATCTGTGCCGCGACTTCAACATTCCCACTGCCGCCTATGAGCGCTTCACCGATGCGGCGGCCGCCAAAGCCTATATCCAGGCCCGAGGCGCCCCGATCGTGGTGAAAGCCGACGGTCTGGCCGCCGGCAAAGGCGTCATCGTCGCCACCACGCTTGATGAAGCCATCGCTGCCATCGACATGATTTTCGGCGGCGCTTTTGGCGCGGCCGGCGCGGAAGTCGTCGTGGAAGAGTTTTTGGACGGCGAGGAAGCGTCGTTCTTTGCCTTGTGCGATGGCGAGCGCGCGCTCGCTTTCGGATCGGCCCAAGATCACAAGCGCGTGGGCGACCGCGATACCGGGCCGAACACCGGCGGCATGGGCGCCTATTCGCCTGCGCCGATCATGACCGACGCCATGAACGCTGAAGTGATGGACGCCTTCATCAAGCCGACGCTCGCCGGCATGAAAGCGCGTGGTGCGCCCTATCGCGGCGTGCTGTTTGCCGGCCTGATGATTGGCAAGAACGGGCCGAAGCTCATCGAGTTCAACGCGCGTTTCGGCGACCCTGAGACCCAGGTCATCCTGCCACGGCTCGACGAGGATCTGCTGCCGCTACTGCTGGAATGCGCGAAAGGAACGTTACGCGACAAGCCTGTGGCCCTGTCGCCGCGCGCGGCGCTCACCGTCGTCTTTGCGGCGCAAGGCTATCCGGACGCGCCGCAACGCGGCAGTGAAATCCGCAACGTCGAGAAAGCCGCCAGCCTTCCCGATGTCACGGTCTATCACGCGGGCACGAAGCGTGAAGGCGACAAACTGCTGGCCAATGGCGGGCGCGTGCTGAATGTGACGGCCCTCGGCCAGGATGTCGCCGAAGCCCAGCGCAAAGCCTATGCGGCGATCGCCGAGATCGACTGGCCGCAAGGCTTCCACCGCAACGACATTGGCTGGCGCGCGATCGCCGGGAAGTAATAATTCAATATGCGGCGCAGACCGTGCCGCCGGTCACAGCGGTCGGCATGGCGATGAGCGTCTGATTGCGCGGACGCATATAAGTCGTCTGCCGCATGTTGATCGCGGCATCCGTGGTGCTCCATTGCAGCACCGCTGTGCCGAACGGCGGCTGGTAGGCATAAGAAACATCGGCGACGATGATCGAACCGGCGCCATACATACCATTGGGCATGTTGTTGCTCGCCGGCGCGGCCGTATTGGCCACCGGGGTGAGAACGGCACATTGCCGTGCCGTGCCGCCATTGCGCGTAATCGTCCAGCGTGGCTTGGCGTCATAGCCATTGGTCCTCGCGCTGTTGGCGACGAATTCGACACTGGTTATCGTCATCTTCAAAGTGGTGGTGGGAAACGGCGACATGATCGCCGTCGCCGCATTGAAAACGTTCGTGGTCTCGGTGTCGGTCATGTTGGAGCCAGCGGCCAACTGGGCGACAAGGTCGGACAGCGCGCGCGCCACCAAAGTCGATTTGCGACTGGCCATAAGGCCCTGTGTCAATTCGGCCGTGCCAAGGTAAAGCAGCAGCATGAACGGCAGGATGAGGGCGAATTCGACCGCTGCGACACCCCGCTTGTCGCGATGCAAGCGCCGCAGAAAACCGCCAGAGAGCGTGCGAGAGCGGAGGGTCATGCGGCGCTCAGCACGAAGGCGCTGTGGAAGCGCCGAACGGTTCGTTCCGAAAAACCTGAGTGGCGAGCAACATATGTTTCCAACCGCCGCCATAGTTGGTCTGGCCGGTTCGATTGACGCCGGTCGGCGAGATGCCATCGGCCGTGGTCAGAAAGTTCAGAAAGACCGGCATAGGGTAGACGACGCGCAAAACGACGACGCAATTGGCGCCGCCGGTCTGGAAGACCGTATTGCCCGTATAGAAGCTGCCACTCAGGTTCACCCCGGCGAAGCCCGACTGGTTACGCGCGTCGATAATCAGCTTGGTGCAATCTATGAAGCTGGGCAGGCTCCTCAGGGTGCACATCACCTGCGTGCGAAAGGCATCGGAACTCGACAGCGTCGTTCCATTGATTGGCATGCCCGATACGCGTTGCCCCGTCATGATCACGCGCGCCGCTTCCGCCGTCGCCGCCTCGAGACCTTGCTGGGTGAAGAACGTCAGCGCCGATTCGAAGATCACGAGCAGGAGCGAAAAGAAGGGAACGGCGATAAAGGCGAATTCGACCGCGGTGACACCGTCAGTGTCCTTTCGGAATCGCTTCAGAATCCTTCTCAATCGCCGGCTGAGAAGCCTGTGACTGATCCGTGCGGCTGTCTGGCGAAGCATGAAGAACTCCGGCGTGCGAAAACATTCAGCACGTAATTCAAATGTCCTGGGAAATGTTCATAATCGCAGCCGCTTTCCCAAACCCTTCATGTGCACGGGAAAGCCGGCGGTGGACTTTAACGTTTTGTTTACTTCTTGCCGCCCGGCGATGCGGTGGAGAGACGTTGCTGTGCTTGGCCCGAGGCTTCGGCCATGAACTTCGAATCATCGCCAAGGGTGACCGTAGGATTGCAGATCGGCGAACAATTGTAAGTTTCCCGTTGCAGACCGCGCTGCACCACGAGGCCGCCGCCCCCAGCCGGATTGATCACCACCACCGTCGACTCGCCGACCGACTTTCCGTCCACATCAAGCGCGATCAGATTGGTCCTGCCGAAGCTTTTACCAGTCAAAATCATTTGGTTATTGCGCTTCAACATCGACACGTCGGCGATGGCAGGATTGCCAAGAATGATCGTCGATGTATTGGGCGGCAGCAGCAGGACTTTCGCCTCATCAAGGACGACCGTGATCTGCTCGGCGGCTTTGGCCGGGGCAGCCGCGCAAACGGCAAGAACCGCGGCGATCGTCAGGCATCTCAGTCCCGACGGCAGGACGGCTCTTATCGAAACAGGCATTGTCCGCTCTCGTGGAAGGGGAATATTTCCAAGACATTACAAATGAAAATGGTGAAGGAACGATAAAGACCTGGAGCAAATCACGTTTCGGTAGAAACGTGATTTTGCTTAGATTCTCTTATTTTGGACGCGTCTTCATGGCGCTCGACTAGATCGAGCTGTGAAACGCCATGGGAGCTTGGTGCGACCTCGGATCGCTCTCATTGAGAGAATTGCCCGCTGATTTCCCTCGCCCCGGGCTTGGATCACATGTGTGCCGCCATCACCGGCAGGTTAAGCTCTCGTCAATCCTGTCGATTTACCTTGCCGCTTTAACCGACGGGTTCCTCCATGATCGATATTGCCGCACTGCTCATATTTCCCCTGGCGATGACCTATGCGGCTTTCTCCGATCTGTTCACGATGACCATCTCGAACTGGATCTCGCTGCTGCTGGTGGTCGCTTATCTCATTCTCGCCTTTGCGCTTGGCCTCTCCTGGCAGGACATGGCCTGGGCCTTCGCCTGCGGCGCACTGGTTCTCATCATCACTTTCGGCATGTTCTGTGCCGGCTGGATGGGTGGCGGCGACGCAAAACTCGCGGCCGCATCGGCGATCTGGCTTGGATGGGCGCATATTATGAACTACGGCCTCGTCGCCTCCGTGTTCGGCGCCGTGCTGACGCTGGCCATCATCGCGATCCGTCGCTGGCCACTGCCGGCTTTCCTCACCCGCTACGATTGGGTCCTGCGCCTGCACGACCAGCGGGAAGGCATCCCTTACGGCATCGCACTCGCCCTGGCTGGCCTGTACATCTATCCGCAATCGCAGATCTGGCTCGCGACGAGCAATATGTAACCGTTCGGGACAGCCGATCAGTACATATGGATACAACCAGTTAACCTTAATTTGACGTTTCCTTGTTTGTATTCAGTCGGTCCCGGACTCGGTGGGGCCGTACGGATCAGACAATCATGAACGTTGCTCGTCTCGCAGTTCTCGGCGTCGCGCTCGCGGCCGGTGGCGTGGCCGCCATGTTGATGGGCGGGCAAAAGAGCGTGCCCACCATCATCCAGGCACCGCCGCCTCCGCCGCAGATCGAAACCGACGAGGTCCTTGTCAGCAGCAAGGAAATGCCGATGGGCACGGTTATCGCCGAAGGTGATCTCACCTGGGCGGTGTGGCCGAAGTCGTCCATCAGCGAAGGCGCTATCCGCAAGTCGGCCGATCCGAACAGCATCACCGACCTGAAAGGTGCCGTCGCCCGATCCAGTTTCCTGCAAGGCGAGCCGATCCGTCGCGAGAAGGTCGTCAAAGCTGCGAATGCCGGTTTTCTGTCCGCCATTCTCTCGACCGGCCAACGCGCCGTCGCAATCAACATCGACGCGACGGGTGCCACTTCCGCCGGTGGCTTCATCCTGCCCAATGATCGGGTCGATATCGTGCGTATTGTCCGCGATGAACAGGGCGGCGATGCCTATACCAGCGAAACGATCTTGAAGAACATGCGCGTTCTGGCCATTGGCCAGAACATCCAGGAGAAGAACGGCGAAAAGGTCGTCGTCGGCTCCAACGCAACCTTGGAAGTTTCGCAAGCCCAGGCGGAAAAGCTCATCCTGGCCCAGCGGGTCGGGCAGCTCTCGCTGGTGCTGCGCTCGATGTTTGACGCCAGCAAAACCGAAGACGAATCCGACAATCGGGACGACGGCGGCCTGACGATCGTCCGCTTCGGCATCCCCAGCACTGTGAGCAAAAAATGAAGCCGATTGTCTCTGAAGCCGTGGGCATGCGGAGTAGGTTCATGACATTCGGTCTTTCCAAGCACGGGTCACGCGCGGCCCTTCTCGGCGCGGCGCTGCTCGGCACTTGTGGGCTATTGCCGCAGGGCACGATGGCCCAGACCATTCAATCGCAAGCCATCGAGAACGAAGGTGTGGTGGCGCGCCGCCTCAATCTTGGTGTCGGCAAATCGATCATTCTCGACCTGCCGCGGGATGCGTCGGAAATCTTCGTCGCCAACCCGAAAGTGGCCAATGCGATCGTTCGCTCGGCGCGCAAACTCTATATCATCGCCGCGGAAGGCGGCCAGACGTCGATCTTCGCCATGGACGCGCAAGGCCGGCAAATCGCGGTCATCGAAATTTCGGTGGGGCGCGATGTCGGCGAGCTGCAGCGCATTCTGCGCACCGCCATCCCCACGGCCAATATCACCGCACGCACGGTCGATGAGACCATCATTCTGACCGGCGAAGTCGATTCCGCCGGTGACGCGCAGAAGGCCATGGATATCGCCAACGGCTTTCTGGGCAGCGGTCAGGCGGTGGCGAATGCCGCCACTGCGGCATCCGGTGTCGGCGGTGGCGGCAAGCTCATCAACTCTCTGGCAATCCGCGGGCGCGACCAAGTGATGCTGAAAGTCAGCGTCGCCGAAATCCAGCGCCAGGTGATGAAGCAATTGGGCGTCAGCACGGCAACAGCCAACGGAAGCTGGGGCAATTTTTCGATGACCAATCCCTTCGGCCTGCAAAGCTTCAACCAAAACGGAGTGACGCTCGGCAAATTGGCCACCAGCAATGCGATTGGGGCGCAGTTGCAAGCCTATGAACGCTACGGCGTCGCCCGCGTGCTTGCCGAACCCACGGTGACGGCCATCTCTGGCGAAACGGCGAAATTCACGGCCGGCGGCGAAATACCCGTTCCGCAGAGCCAGACTTGTACGCCCACCACCACGGGCACGACGCTGTGTACGACCGGCATCTCCTTCAAAAATTACGGCGTAACGCTCAACTTCACGCCGGTCGTGCTGGCGGAGGGACGCATTCTGCTGCGTGTCGCCACGGAAGTGACCGAAGTCGATCCGACCCAATCCTATGCCTTTAACGGCATCAGCGTTCCGGGCTTCCGCACGCGCAAGAATGAAACCAGCGTCGAACTGCCCTCCGGCGGTTCGATCGCTTCGGCGGGTCTGCTGCAATCCACCAGCATGCAGATCATCAACGGCCTGCCTGGGCTCATGAACCTGCCGGTGCTTGGCAGCCTGTTTCGCTCGCGCGACTACCAGCGGCGCGAGACCGAGCTGATGATCATCGTCACGCCCTATATCGCCAAGGTCAGCAATCCGAACGATCTGAAGCGGCCAGACGAAGGCTATGCCGACGCGAGCGATCCGCAAAGCTGGTTCCTGGGCCGCGTCAATCGGCTGTATTCGACCACGTCCAACCCGCAGGCCATCAAAGGTTTCAGAGGCAGTTTCGGCTTCATCGCGGACTGAGTGCTCACCGCTTTTCTTGTATGGGACAGAGATTCATGTTGCCTACCTTCCCTCCGGGCCAGCTTGTATCGCGATCCGTCGCCGGCTGTCTCCTCGTTGCCACCATGGCGGCATCCCTGGCGGGATGCGCCACACCCGATCGACTTGCGACGGCGACCGCCTATCCCGAAGATTTCCGCGCCCGCTATCCGATCGTGCTGACGGAATCGCCGACCGCGCTCGACATTTTTCCGTCGGCGCGTGGGCTCGATAAAAGCAACGTGCAACGTATCCGCTCCTTCGCCGCCGATTACCTCGTCAACGGCCAAGGCCCGATCGTCATTCAAATGCCGAACAACGGGGGCGGCGGCTATTCTATCGGACGCTCGGCCGTCGATCAGATCCGCCAGCAACTGCACGCCTCCGGCGTCAAGGGATATGTGCAGGTCGGCACCTATCTCCCCAACGATCCCGTGCAAGCTTCCCCCATTCGCCTGAGCTACGTCGGCCTCAATGCCCGCACCGCACGACCCTGCGGCGAGTGGCCCCGTGATCTGGCTTCGGGTAGCAGCATGGAAGGCTGGGAAAACAAGGCCTACTGGAACTTCGGTTGCGCAACGCAGTCCAATTTTGCCAAGCAGGTGGCTGATCCGCGCGATCTCGCAGCACCGCGCGGCGAAACGCCGGGTGACGTTTCCATGCGGACACGCGCCATCGGCAGGGTGCGAATGGGCGACGATCCTTCCGTCAAATGGCAGGTGCGCAACAGTTCCATCGGTTCGGCAGGAGGCAATTAATGGACGCCGACGGTACGCTCGACGCTTTCGGCGATCAGACGGAGGCCACGCAGGGGCAGATCGCCCCTGTGCCACGCGTCTCGATCCAGGCGTTTTGCGAAATGCCCGACACCGCCGATACGATCACCGCGTCGATGAACGATCGACGCATGTTGAAGGCGCATGTGAAGATCCACATGGGCGGGGCGGCCGCCGCCATCGAAGCCTATCGCACCGCGCCGACCCCCAACGTCATCGTCATCGAATGCAATCAGCCGCGCCATGTGCTGCTGTCGCATCTCGATGAGCTCGCCGACTATTGCGATGCCGGAACGCGCGTCGTCGTCATCGGCCGTTCCAACGATATCAGTCTCTATCGCGAACTGATGGGACGCGGGGTCAGCGAATATATCGTCTCGCCTTTCGAGGTGCTGTCGTTCGTTCGCATCATTTCCGATCTTTATTCGTCGGTGGGCGCCACGCCCGTTGGCCGGCTTCTGGCTGTTACGGGCGTCAAAGGCGGTGTCGGCGCCTCCAGCATCGCCCATAACGTGGCCTGGGCCATTTCGCGCGAATTCGATTCATCGACGGTTCTCGTCGACATGGATCTGGGCTTCGGAACGGCCGGCCTCGATTTCAATCAGGATCCGCCACAAGGCATTGCCGAAATCGTCTTCGCGCCGGAGCGCCTGGACGCCAATTTCGTCGATCGCTTGCTGTCGAAATGCACCGAAAACCTCAGCCTGCTGGCGGCGCCCGCGACCCTGGAGCGCAACTACGATCTTCAGGAGCATGCCTTCGACGGCCTGATCGACATATTGCGTTCGACGATTCCCAATATCGTCCTCGACGTCCCGCACATCTGGACGGCCTGGAGCCGGCGCATTCTGGTTTCCGCCGACGAAATCCTCGTCGTCGCCTCGCCCGATCTCGCCAGCCTGCGCAATACGAAAAGCCTGCTCGATACTTTGCGGGCCGCCCGTCCGAACGATACGCCCCCTAAACTGGTGATGAATTTCGTCGGCGTGCCGAAACGGCCGGAAATTTCCGTGGCCGACTTCGCCAAGGCCATCGACCTCGAGCCACTGAGCAGCATTGCGTTCGATCCGAAATTGTTCGGGACCGCCGCCAATAACGGCCAGATGATCGCCGAGATCGATTCCTCCCATAATGTGACCGGCACAATCGAGGAAATCGCACGGATTCTGACCGGAAGGGCAGAAATGAAGCTGACGAAGAAACGATTCTCTAACCCGCTCAGTGCCCTTCTGGCACGCAAGCGGTCCTAACGGCGGCCTCTCCGCCCGCGTTGAAGAGCAAGGCGTAAACGATGTTCGGCAAGCGATCATCCACTGGAACGGCAGCGCCGGTGCGCGCGATCCCCGAGGCCAAGCCCGCGGCGGCAGCGCCGCGCCCCTCGCGCACGCCCATGCCCGCCGCCATGCCGAGCGTCGAAACCGCGCCGGTGCAGACCGAGGTTCGCCGGTCGGAGGAGTATTATCTTACCAAAAGCATGATCTTCGGCGCACTGATCGAAGCCATCGATCTGTCGCAGCTTTCCAAACTCGATGCCGAGAGCGCGCGCGAAGAAATTCGCGACATCGTCAACGAGATCATCTCCATCAAGAACATCGTCATGTCGATTTCCGAGCAGGAAGATCTGCTCGACGACATTTGTAACGACGTTCTTGGCTATGGCCCCCTTGAGCCGCTGCTCGGCCGCGACGACATCGCCGACATCATGGTGAACGGAGCCACCAGCACCTATATCGAAGTGGGCGGCAAGATTCAGCTCACCAGCATTCGCTTCCGCGACAATGCGCAATTAATGAATATCTGCCAGCGTATCGTCAGCCAGGTGGGCCGGCGTGTCGATGAAGCCTCGCCCATCTGCGACGCTCGTCTGCCTGACGGCTCCCGCGTCAACGTCATCGCTCCGCCTCTGGCCCTGGACGGCCCGGCCCTGACGATCCGCAAATTCCGCAAGGACAAACTCACCCTCGACCAGCTCACGCGCTACGGCTCGATCTCGCCGGAAGGCGCCGAAATCCTCAAGATCATCGGCCGCGTCCGCTGCAACGTGCTGATCTCCGGCGGTACGGGCTCCGGCAAGACGACGCTTCTCAACTGCCTGACCAATTACATCGATGCCGACGAGCGCGTGGTCACCTGCGAGGACGCGGCGGAACTGCAACTGCAGCAGCCCCATGTGGTGCGGCTGGAAACCCGCCCGCCCAATCTCGAAGGCAATGGCGCCGTTCATATGCGCGATCTGGTGCGCAACTGTCTGCGTATGCGCCCTGAACGCATCATCGTCGGCGAAGTCCGCGGACCCGAAGCCTTCGACCTGTTGCAGGCGATGAACACCGGTCACGATGGCTCGATGGGCACGTTGCACGCTAACTCTCCGCGCGAAGCGCTCGGACGTCTCGAATCGATGATCACCATGGGCGGCTTTTCCCTGCCGGCGCGGACGATCCGCGACATGATCGTGTCTTCGGTCGACGTGATCATCCAGGCAGCCCGCCTGCGCGACGGTTCACGCCGCATCACCCACATCACCGAAGTGCTCGGCATGGAAGGCGAAGTGATCATCACCCAGGACCTCTTTGTCTACGACATCGTCGGCGAGGATGCCGCCGGACGTCTCCTGGGACGGCATCGCTCGACCGGCATCGGCCGACCGCGCTTCTGGGATCGCGCCCGCTATTTCGGCGAAGAACAACGCCTCGCCGCCGCCCTCGACGCATCCGATACCGGCGAGGCCACCGCGTGATGGATCAGACAACGCTCATAGTTCCGGGCCTGGTGCTGTTGGCCGCCGGCTGTGTCTTCTACGCACTGGTCTATCCCTATCTGTCCGGCAGCATCAAAGCCGAGCGGCGCCAGCGCAGTTTGACGACCAAGGGTCGTGGTGGCCAAGCGAGTAACGAGCGCAACACGGATATCGCGGCTCGGCGGCAAAAAATCGCCGAAAGCCTTAAGGAACTGGAAGAAAAGTCCACCCGCAAAAAGGCGGCACTGGAAGACCGCATCGCCCAGGCCGGCTTGGATTGGTCAAAAAGCAAATTCTACATGATCTCGGCCATCATTGGCATCATCTTTGGCGCCGGGTCGTTCCTTCTGACGGGCAATCCCTTCTATGGCCTCGCCTGCCTGATCATCGGCGGGCTCGGCTTGCCAAACTGGTTTATCAACTACAAGCGCAAGCGGCGCATCAACAAATTCATCGACGAATTTCCCAATGCCATCGATGTCATCATTCGCGGCGTCAAGGCAGGCTTGCCGCTTGCCGATTGTCTGCGCGTGATCGCATCGGAAGCCGCCGAGCCGGTGCGCGGCGAATTCCGCTATATTGTCGAAACGCAAAGCGTCGGCATGCCCCTCGGTGAAGCGATTGAGAAACTTGCCGTGCGCGTGCCTGTGCCCGAAGCCAATTTCTTCGCGCTTGTGATCGGCATTCAGCAAAAGTCAGGCGGTAATCTTTCTGAAGCGCTCGGAAATCTGTCCCGCGTCTTGCGCGATCGGAAAAAGATGAAAGCGAAGATCAAGGCCGTTTCCGCCGAAGCCAAGGCGTCCGCCAGCATTATCGCCTCTTTGCCCTTCGCCGTCGGCGGCCTCGTTTATGCGACCGCGCCTGGTTACATCTCTCTGCTGTGGACCAATCCCACTGGGCGCATCGTCATGGGTGTTTGTGCGCTTTGGATGCTCGTCGGCGTGCTGTCGATGCGCAAAATGATCAACTTCGATATGTAGGTGCGGCGAGGATGATCGGCACCATCGTGGAGAGACTCAATGATCCGCAGGTCTTGTTGACCTTGGTGATCGCGGTCGCCTGCGCCGCTGCCGTCATCACGATCGGCTTGCCGCTACTTGAAACCGATACGCTCAATCGCCGCATGAAAGCCGTCGGTACCGAACGCGAGCGCATTCGCGCGCGCGAGCGCGAGCGCATGAAGAACAGCCAAAAGGTCACTCTTCGGCAGCAGCCGAAGGCCTACATGAAGCAGATTGTCGACCAGTTCAATCTGTCGAAATGGCTGGGCACCGACAGCGCCAAAGAGCAGATGGCCATGGCAGGCTTTCGCGGCCCGCAAGCGGAAACCGCCTTCCTGTTCTTCCGTCTCGTCGCGCCGCTCCTGACCTTCTTTCTCACGCTGATCTACGTGTTCTTGATCATCAATTGGGAAGCGCCGCCGATCATCAAGCTCGGCGCAGCCCTTGCCATGGCCTATATCGGCATCAAGGGACCCGAACTTTACATCAGGAACACGATTCAGAAGCGCCAGCAGTCGATGCGCCGCGCGTTCCCCGACGCGCTCGATTTGCTGCTGATCTGCGTCGAATCAGGATCGTCGATCGAACAAGCCTTTCGGCGCGTATCGCAGGAAATCGGTGTGCAGAGCGTGCCGCTGGCCGAGGAATTCACTCTGGCGACCGCGGAACTTTCCTATCTGCAAGACAGGCGTGTCGCTTTTGACAATCTCGGCAAGCGCACCGGCCTTGAATCGATCCAGCAGATCGTCACCGTGCTCATTCAATCGGAAAAGTATGGCACGCCGCTCGGACAAGCCCTGCGGGTCGTCTCACAGGAAAGCCGTGAGAGCCGCATGACGGAAGCGGAAAAGAAAGCCGCCGCCCTGCCGCCGAAACTGACCGTGCCGATGATCCTGTTCTTTCTGCCGGTTCTGTTCGCCGTCATCATGACGCCGGCGATCATTCAGATCATGGCGATCCAATAAGCCGAACCTGAAGCAAATCACGTTTCGGTATAGCCCGAGATGATCGCGCTTGCGGCTTCGCCGCCGTCAACGCGACGGCAGGTCGAGCGCTGAAAGCTGCGGATCGGGGCTGACAGGGGAACGCTGCGGCTGGCGCGAACGCACCGTGGGCTTGCCCTGGGGCTTGCGATCATAGTTTTGAATATCGCGCCAGGTATTGGACTGGGCGATCATCTGGCGGATCTGCGCAATATTGGTCGCAGCTTCCTGCGGTGACAGCACCTGCCGCTCGACCTCTTCGGCTTCGGTGAACTTGCCCTGCAGGGCCAGGATGAGCGCGAGATTCTGGCGCACGCGGCCGTCGGCGCGCGGGTTGGCCGACGCCCGCCGCAGCGTATCCTCGGCCAACGGGAGCTGGCGGGTAAGCGCATAGGACAAGCCGAGATTGGACATGACCGAGGGCTCTTCCGGCGCGATCTGCAAGGCAGCCCGATAATAGTTCTGCGCGGCCTGATGCTCGCCGAGCTTATCGGCGACAGAGCCCTGCGCCGAATAGATCGACCAGTTCGGCCGCTCCGGCGTATGCGCCTTTTCGAGGATGCTGGCGGCTTCCTGCAGACGCCCGACATCGGACAGGGATTTGCCGTAGGCGCCCAGGACATCCAGGTCGTTGGGCATGGCGGCGGCCGCCCGCTGCAGAACGGCGGTGGCTTGTTCCGCCTGGCCCGTGGCACGAAGCGCGCGGGCATAGCGCAGCGCCGTGCCCTTGTCGTTGGGCGCAGCATCGTAACGGCGCCCGAGATCTTCCGCATAACGGCGCATGGCCATGGGATCGTTGGGTGTCGGTTCGCTGCTGCGGGTGATCGATCCGGTGACGTCTGATATTTTCTGGCAACCGGCCAACAGGGTTCCGGCCGCCAGCACCGTCGCGATCGTCAGGACATGGGCCGAGACTTGGGCGCTGACGGTCTGTTTCAAGGCGCGGATCATAACCGCGGTTTGGACGGGAACATTCATACCAAACTCGCCATCTGGGGTTGCTTCGGGCCGTCAAAGAGGCATCAATAAAGCGTTAACCCTAATGAGGTGTTAACGTCCCAGACCTCTCCACCGCATGGGAATCAAGAATGCCCACTCTGTTTGCTGCCGCCTCGCCGAAATCGATTCCCGTCTGGTTCGTGACGACCGAGACCTGGAAAGGCCTGCAAGGAGATTTGCCCAAGGAGGCGGTCGCCTTTGCCGCCGCCAGCGGTTTCTCGCCGACGCCAGGCCGTCATCTGGTCTGCCCCGGCCCCTCGGGTGCGATCGGCTGCGTGCTGTTTGGCGTCGAAGCCTTCGACAAGCCGGGCCGCGACGGACTGGCGCCCGGTCGCCTGGCGAGCCTGCTGCCGCCCGGCGACTATCATTTTGCCAATGCGCCCGGAGCCACGGCGCAGAGCAGCGAACAGGCAGCCTTGTCCTGGGGTCTTTCGTCCTATCGTTTCGGCCGCTACGGTAAAAACGGCCAGCCCTTCGCGCGGCTGGTGCCGCCGGCCCAGTCGGACGCCTCAGGCCTTGCCCGCACGGTAGCGGCGATCCACGCAGCCCGCGATCTGATCAATACGCCGACCAACGACATGGGGCCGAGCGCGCTCGAGGCGGCGGCACGGCAGGTTGCTACCCGCCACAAGGCGAAAGTGCGGGTCATCAAGGGTGACGCCTTGCTACGGCAGAATTTTCCGCTGATCCATGCGGTCGGTCGCGCCTCCGATGATCCACCGCGTCTGGTCGACATCACTTGGGGACCGGCCCGCGCGCCGAAAATCACGCTCGTCGGCAAAGGCGTTTGCTTCGATACCGGCGGCCTCGACATCAAACCGTCGAGCGCCATGCTCTTGATGAAGAAGGACATGGCGGGCGCGGCCACGGCGCTGGCGCTCGGGGAGATGATCATGGGCGCCAAGCTCGACGTGCGCCTGCGTGTGCTGCTGCCGATCGTCGAGAATTCCATCTCCGGCAATGCCTTCCGCCCGGGTGACGTCTACAAGAGCCGCAAGGGACTGACGGTCGAGATCGGCAATACGGATGCCGAAGGGCGTTTGATCCTGTGCGATGCACTGGCGCTCGCCTGCGAGGAAAAACCGCAAGTGCTGTTCGACTTCGCCACGTTGACGGGCGCCGCCCGAGTGGCGCTCGGCCCCGATCTGCCGCCGTTCTACTGCAATGATGACGCGCTGGCCGACGCGATCACCACGACGGCTTTCGCGGAACAAGATCCGGTGTGGCGTCTGCCGCTGTGGGACGCTTACGATACGATGCTCGACAGCAAGATCGCCTCGCTCAACAATGTGTCGAGCGGCCCATTCGCCGGTTCCATCACCGCCGCGCTTTATCTGCGCCGCTTCATCGAAACCGGCATCTCCTGGGCGCATTTCGATATTTATGGCTGGACACCTTCGACCAAGCCTGGCCGGCCGGAAGGTGGCGAGCCGCAGACGGCACGTATGCTGTTCGCCTTGCTCAAGGCACGCTACGGCAATCCGCGCCGAAAAAACTGACCGGCGCAGCACCCCTCACCCAGGGACTGCTTCGGTCTTGACTTGCTTTCGCTCCGGTCTGATATGATCCGGAGCCGAAACGGTTATTGGTGATGTCATCTGCCTTGAAAGCTTCTCAATCGTTGCAGCTTCTGCACGACGTTTCGCTCGGCTTCGCGCTCGAATGCCGGCCGGACGGCGCGCCTGACTTCACGTTGCGTCAATTGACCGTGCTGCTGACCGTCTATCTCGAGCCGCCGCCGCATACGGTGCGCGGCCTCGCCGCCAAGCTCGATGTGACCAAACCGGTAATCACGCGCGCACTCGACAGTCTCGGCAAGATCGGGCTTGTCAGTCGCCGCCGTGATCCGGCCGATGGGCGCAACGTCATCGTACAGCGCACCGTCAAGGGTGCGCTTTATGTGGAATCGATCGGCGATCTCGTCATCCGCAAAATGCAGGCTCTGCGATGAGTGACGCGCGTTGGACCTTGCCCGCGGGATTCGATCGACGCACGACGCCGGCGCGCGCCGATCTTGCGGCACAGAGCCTGCGTGATCGCATCAGCAGCGCCCGTTATACGCAGGGACGGCCGATGCGTGTCGGTGTCGAAGCCGAAGCATTACGGGCATCGCCTTCATCCGAGACAGCCTTGGACACGCAAGCGCTCTTCGGCGAAGAGGTCACGGTCTACGACGAAAGCCAGGGCTGGGCCTGGGTGCAACTCAAAGCCGACCACTATGTCGGCTATCTGCCAGCCACGGCTCTGCTCTCTCCCGTTCAAGCCACCCACCGGGTCAGCGTGCCGCGCACGCTGGTTTATCCCATGGCCGACATCAAACGGCCGATCGTGATGGCATTGCCCATGCAGGCCCGCATCGCCGTTGCGCGTGGGACGGAGAAGTTCGTCGAGGTGGCAGGCTTGGGCTATATCTGGCGCGATCATGTCGCGACGCTGACCGACACGGAAACGGATTTCATCGCCGTCGCCCGCCGCTTTCTACAGGCGCCCTATCTGTGGGGCGGCAAAACATCTGACGGCATCGATTGCTCAGGTCTTGTGCAGGTTTCCCTGCAGGCCTGCGGCTTTTCCTGCCCGCGCGACAGCGACATGATTGCCCGCGATCTCGGCACGGCGGCCACGACCCAGGCAGACGGTGCCGATTGCCAGCGCGGCGATGTCATCTGCTGGAAAGGGCATGTCGGCTTCGTCAGCGATCAAGGGCACCTGTTGCACGCCAATGGTCATCACATGCAAGTGATCGAAGAGCCCTTGGGCGGCGCCGTCGCCCGCATCCGCGCCAGCGGCGGCGGCGAAATCACCGCCGTGCGGCGGCTCAAGCTTCCTTGACGCGCAGGAAGGCCCGCCACAGACGGCGCATGGAAATCACGCCTTGCAAACAGCCGGCGCGAAAACTGGCATGGGTGGGGTTGCCGTTCTGAAACCCGGCGCTGAAGCCGGCCACGGCGCCAAGCGCCAGAACGCGCAGGCCGATGCGACGCGCCACGATCAATTCGGGAATGAACGAATGGCCGATCACGTCCGCGCCGAGGCTGCGGGCGACGCGGGCTTCCGCCGGCGTGGCGAATACGGGGCCTGGAAACCACATTTGCACCGCATCCTGAAACGTCACGCCCGCGCTCACGGTGGCGCGCCGTAGGCGCCGCTGCAGGCGCCCGTCATAGGCCTCGGCCAGCGACATATAGCCTCCGGCGCTGGCAGCGCCGATCAGCGGATTGAGCCCGCTGAGATTGATGTGATCGACGATATTGACGAGATGCCCGGTCAGGAAATCCGCCTTCACCGACGTCACGCCATTGGCCATGATCAGGACCGTGCAGCCAAGCAAGGTGAGGGTTTCGAAGGGAAAGGCCATGGCGTTGAGATCGCCCGTATCGGCATAGGTGCCATAACCGGACAAGCAGGCAATGCGCGCGCCTTCCAGCGTGCCGATCGTCAACGTGCCGTCGTTGCTGGCATCATCCGCGGCAGCAGGAAAGCCGGGCAAATCGCGGAAATGGAGCGTCACGGCATCCTGAATGCCTTCGAGCAGGCCTTCCATGCCACGGTCGAGCAATATTGCCATCGTCAGCGGCTCCGACCCGCCGATGTCCCTAATCCGATCGGCTGCCGCCTCTAGCTTGCCGTCCACGCCCCGCCCCCAAAGTGCAAATAGTCGGAAAATGGTGCTCGCAGGCTCGGATGCCCGCCGCGAAGCGACTCGTGGCAATCGACTTGGGAGCACCATCCGAATACAGCGAAATACCACAATCGCCAATTAGGAATGCAAATAGGAATGATTGTTGCCTTGCCCCAGGCGGCAGACCTGTCAAACTGTGGCAACTGGAGGCGATCGCATGACGACGCGAGTGAGTCGGGGCTTTGCCCGGATAGCAGCCACCAAACTGTCAGCGCTGGTTCTTGCCGGCACTGTCTTCCTCGGGCTGCCGGCCCAGGCGAAAGACGGCGCCACCGCCGTCGATGTCGAACTCGTCCTTGCTGTCGATGTTTCCTATTCGATGGATCCGGAGGAACAGCGCATCCAGCGTGACGGCTATGTGCAGGCACTGACCTCGCCGCAATTCCTCAACGCTCTGAAGTCGGGCACCCACCAGCGCATCGCGGTCATCTATGTGCAATGGGCCTCGGCCCTCGACCAGGACGTGCTCGTGCCGTGGACGATGATCGACAGCGCAGGGGCGGCGCAGGCCTTCGCCGACAAGCTGACGGAAGCGCCCTATCGGCGGGCGCAACGCACCTCGATTTCCGGTGCCATCGATTTCGCCGCCCAGCAATTCGCCAACAACGGTTATAACGGCGAGCGGCAGGTGATCGACGTCTCGGGCGATGGCACCAACAACAACGGCCGGCCGGTGACCCAGGCGCGGGACGACGCCCTCCAGCAGGGCATCGTGATCAACGGTCTACCGTTATTGATCCGCCCGTCCAACTATGGCTATTTCAACGATATCGCCAATCTTGATGAATATTATGAGGATTGCGTGATCGGCGGCCCCGGCGCCTTTTCCATTCCGATCAAGGACCGGGCCAATTTCATCGAAGCGACGCGCACCAAGCTGGTAATGGAAATCGCCTCAATCCTGCCCCAACCGCTGTTCAAGAACGGCGCCATCATTGCGGCGCAGGCCCGCGAACCGCGCGTCAATTGCCTGGTCGGCGAATCCATGTGGCGTAACCGTTGGGGCAATTGAAGGCATGAAAAGAACGACGGGTTGGGTGTTTGTCGCGGCGCTCCTGATCGCGACGACGCAAGCGCCAGCGCAAGTCAGAACCCTCGATCCGAAGCCTGCTGATCCGGCGGCCGCCCCTGCGCCACCGCCGATCATCGCCAATGATGCCCGCATTCTGCCGGCTCTCTCCACCCATGGCATGGTGGCGAGCCAGGAGGTGAAAGCCTCGCGCATCGGCGTCGAGGTAATGCGGCGTGGCGGCAATGCGGTCGATGCGGCCGTGGCTGTCGGCTTTGCATTGGCCGTGACCTTGCCCCGCGCCGGCAATCTCGGCGGCGGTGGTTTCATGATGGTCTATCTCGCCAAAGAGAAGAAGACGATCGCCATCGACTATCGCGAGACCGCGCCGGCGGACACGCCAACCGACGTGTTTCTCGACAAGAGCGGCGAATTCGTGCCGGAGCGATCGCAATCCTCCGGGCTCGGTGTCGGTGTTCCCGGCACCGTTGCCGGCCTGGCGCTGGCGCATCGCAAATATGGCTCCGGCAAGCTGACGCTGGCGCAACTGATCGCGCCGGCCATCGCGCTGGCGCGCCAGGGCCTCGTCGTCGACGACGATCTGGCGGATTCCCTGCCGCAGGCCGTTCGCCGGCTCAACCGCTATCCGTCGAGCCGCGCCATCTTCCTGCATCCCAACGGCACGGCGCTTGGCCGTGGCGATCGGCTGGTGCAGAGCGACCTGGCGCGCACGCTGGAGCGCATCGCGCGGCGCGGCGAAGCCGGCTTCTATCAGGGCGAGACGGCACGGAAGTTGGTCGCCAGCGTTCAGGGCCATGGCGGGCGCATGACGCTCGACGATCTGAAATCCTATCGCGTCGTCGAACGCGAACCGGTGCGCGGCACCTATCGCGGCCGCGAGATCGTCTCGATGCCGCCGCCCTCCTCAGGCGGTGTGCATCTGATCGAACTTCTGAACATTCTCGAAGGCTGGCCGATCGGCGACTACGGTCACAACTCGGCGCAAACGCTGCATCTCATGGCCGAAGCCATGAAGCATGTGTACGCCGACCGCACACAATTCATGGGCGATCCCGATTTCGTCAAAATGCCGGTGAAGGGCCTCGTGTCCAAGGCCTATGCCAAGAAGATACGCGACCAGATCTCGCCTGATAAGGCGAAGCCCTCGATCGAGATCAAGGCCGCCGACCCGCTCCCTTATGAGAGCGATCAGACCACCCATTATTCCGTCGTCGACAAGGACGGCAATGCGGTTTCCAACACCTATACGCTCAACTTCTCCTACGGCCTCGGGCTCGTCGCTGAAGGCACAGGCGTACTGCTGAACAACGAACTCGACGATTTTGCCGCCAAGGCCGGCGCGATGAATGCGTATGGGCTGCTCGGCGGTGCCGCGAATGCGCCGGCGCCCAACAAACGGCCACTGTCATCAATGACGCCGACCTTCGTGTTCAAGGATGGTCAGTTGGAAATCGTCACCGGCTCGCCCGGAGGCTCGCGCATCATCACCATCGTCTTGCAGATCATCATGAACCTCATCGACCATCGCATGAATGCGGCGGAAGCGACGGAAGCCGTGCGCGTACATCATCAATGGCAGCCGGACGAACTGCGCGTCGAACGCGGCCTCTCCATCGATACGATCAAACTGCTCGAAGCCAAGGGACACAATGTGCGCATCGGTTCGGTCTTCGGCTCGGCCCAGACGATCTACCGGGCCGACGGGGTGTTGATGGGCGCCAGCGATACGCGCCAGCGCGGCGCGGGCGCGGTTGGATATTAAGAGCAAATCGCGGTTCGTTAGAAACGCGATTTTGCTCCGTCTACGTCATCGGCGGATTAAGGCGCGCAAAGCCCTCCTGCCGGCGATAGGGAAAATGCGGATAGGGCGCGGTGACAGCACTGGCCTTATCCAGCTTCTGCACCTGTTCGGCGGTGAGGTTCCAACCGACGGCGCCGAGGTTTTGCCGCAACTGCGGCTCATTGCGGGCGCCGATGATGACCGAAGAGACGGTCGGACGTTGCAGCAGCCAGTTCAACGCGATCTGCGGCACGGTCTTGCCCGTCTCCCGAGCGATCTCGTCCAAGGCATCGACGACGCGAAACAGATAGTCGTCGGCGATGGGCGGCCCGAAATCGGCTGTGTCGTGCAAACGGCTGCCTTCCGGTAGCGGCGTGCCGCGCCTGATCTTGCCGGTGAGCCGGCCCCAGCCGAGCGGGCTCCAGACCAAGGCGCCAAGCCCTTGATCGGCCCCGAGCGGCATCAGATCCCATTCGTAATCGCGCCCGACGAGCGAGTAATAAACCTGGTGGGCGACATAGCGCGGCCAGCCATAGCGATCGGCTATTGCGAGCGATTTCATCACCTGCCAGCCGGAGAAATTGGACACGCCGACGTAACGCAATTTGCCTGAGCGCACCAAGGCATCGAGCGTGGAGAGCACTTCTTCCACCGGCGTCCCCGCGTCGAAGGCATGCAATTGCAGAAGATCGATATAGTCGGTGCCGAGCCGGCGCAGCGCATCATCGACAGCGCGGATCAGGCGGTAGCGCGAGGAGCCCGCCTCATTGGCACCCTCGCCCATCGGCAGGCTGGTCTTGGTGGACAGCAGAACCGCATCGCGGCGGCCCTTGATTGCCGCGCCGAGAATCTCCTCGGAGGCGCCGTTGGAATAGACATCGGCCGTATCGAAGAGATTGACGCCGGCCTCCAGGCAGATGTCGATCAGGCGGCGGGCTTCCGCCGCATCGGTCGTACCCCAGGCGCTGAAGAGCGGTCCCGTCCCTCCGAACGTGCCTGCCCCAAAACTCAGGACCGGGACTTTCAATCCCGACCGACCCAACGCCCGATAGTCCATGACAACCCCTTAAATCGCGAATGACGATGCGATTGCGAGATATGCCCTCAACGGGCAACGGCCAGTCGACGGTCGGGAATAGCATTTGTGACGTGAAGTCATAGCTCCGAGCCCTGCCTCTCCCCCACGCCTGGACGCCCAGAAAGCTTACGCTTGACCATTAGTTGCTATAGCAACCTTTTCTGTTGCTATAGCAACTAATTTGAATTACAAATTTGCCAAGCACTGAGGGAGAGCGCCGATGTTTCTGCGCAATGTTTGGTATGTCGCCGGCTTTTCGAACGATCTGCAGCCCGGCCAGCATATCGGCCGCAAGTTTCTGAACGAATCCATCGTCCTGTTTCGCGGCGCATCCGGAAAGGTCGGCGCCCTTGAGGATCGCTGCTGCCATCGCGCCATGCCGTTGAGCGAAGGCCATGTCGACAACGACATCCTGCGCTGCTGCTATCACGGCCTCGAATTCGATGCCTCCGGCGCCTGCACCAAAGTGCCGGGCCAGGATCGCGTGCCTTCAGGCGCCATCATCCGCTCCTATCCGCTCGTCGAGCGCGATGCGGTGATGTGGATCTGGATGGGCGACCCGGCAAAGGCCGATGAAGCGAAAATTCCCGCACATCCCTATCACGTCGACCCGAAATGGGGCTGGAAGAGCGCGCATTTCGACGTGAACGGCAATTGGGAGCTGCTGGTCGAGAATCTGATGGATCTCTCGCATCTTGGCTATGTCCATGCGCGCACCATCGGCGGCAATGCCAACATGCATTTCCGCACTAAGACGGAAGCCAAGCGGATCGATAACAAGGTCACCGTGACGCGTCACATGCCGAACTCCGTTGCGCCGCCAACCTATGTCGATGCGGCCGGCTTCAAGGGCCCGATCGATCGCTGGCAGGAAATCGAATTCGAGCCGATGGTCATTCGCATTCACACGGGTGCCTGCGACGCCGGGACCGGCGCTTACGAAGGCAAACGCGAGCATGGTTTCTCGATGATGGGCTTCCACGGCATTACGCCGGAAACGGACACCACAACCCATTATTTCTGGTCGATCGCCACCAATGTCGGCCTTGATCGTGGCGTGCCGGAGGTCGTGTTTGAACAGACCGCCTTCACCTTCAAGGAAGACCAGGTCGTTCTGGAAGCCCAGCAGAAGCGCATCAACGAGACGCCGAACGGCAAGTTCGTCAATATCGCTTCGGACGCCGGCAGCAATCTAACCAAGCGCCTGCTCAAATCGCTGCACGAAGAAGAAACTTCGGATACGGTCGCGGCCGCCTGAGATGGCCAAGGCCGCGACCGCAAAGGACGATCAGCACGAGGCTTTCCCTCTCGGGGAGGCGCGTGAAATGGGAACGACTGCGCTCGACCTCAATATCTACGTTCCGCATCACCTCACGGTGATCGCGAACCGATGGTCGCGCGGCTCCTCCAGAATCTATCTGAAGCGGTTCGGCATCGGCGTGAACGAATGGCGGATCATTTCCATGGTCGCGGTCGAGCCTGGTGTATCGGCGCAGCGGGCGGGCTTTCTCACCTCCGTCGACAAGGGCATCGTCAGCCGCGCCGTCAAGGAGATGGAATCGCAAGGCTTGATCAGCGCGACACAGGATAAGGACGACGCCCGCAAGACATCGCTGACGCTGACCAAGAAGGGCTATGCCCTGCACGATCGCGTGGTCTCTGTCGCGCTCGAACGACAGAAGCGTCTGCTGGATGGGCTTTCCCAGGAGGAGGTATTGCTGCTCGCGCGTCTTCTCGGGCGCATCCGCGAGAATCTACCCGCCGTCAATGCGCGCGAGCTCGAACGCGACGAGCAAGCCCCGAAGGGAAAGCGGGGCAAATAACACAATCCGTTTTCGTAGCAGTCCATAGTAGAGGAGAGGGTATATGGGTTCGAAGACAAGACGCACCGTGGTGGGTGCGGGCATCGGCATGGCTCTGTTCAGCTTCGTGCCGGCGCAAGCGCAAGAGCCGTTCAAGATCGGCGTCATTCTACCGATGAGCGGCCCGTTTGCCTCCACCGGCCGCCAGATCGATGCAGCGATCAAGCTCTATATCGCCCAGAAGGGCAGCACGGTCGCCGGCCGCAAGATCGAAGTGATCCTCAAGGACGACGCGGGCTCGGCCGATGGCGCCAAGCGCATCGCCCAGGAGATGATCGTCAACGACAAAGTGAGTGCGCTCGTCGGCATGGGCCTGACGCCGATCGCTTTCGCCGTGGCGCCGATCGCCAGCAAGGCGCAGGTGCCGCTGGTCGTGATGGCCGCGGCCACGTCGGCGATCATCAAGTCCTCGCCGCTGGTTCTGCGCACCAGCTATACGACGCCGCAAGTGACCACGCCGATCGCCGCCTGGGCAGCGAAGGAAGGCGTCAAGCGACCGATGACCATCGTCACCGACTATGGTCCGGGCGTCGATGCGGAGAACGCCTTCAAGGCGAGTTTTGAGCAAAGCGGCGGCAAGGTGCTCTCGGCGCTGCGCGTCCCGCTGATGAACCCCGACTTTTCGCCGTTCCTGCAACGGGTGGCGGATGAAGGCGCCGACGCCGTCTATGCCTTCATGCCGTCGGGCGCTGGCGCCGTGTTCATGAAGCAGTTCTCAGAGCGCGGTCTCGACAAGAAAGGCATCCGGATGATCGTCGAAGGTGGCGTCACCGACGACGATATCTTGAACCAGATGGGCGATGCAGCGCTCGGCGCGATCAGCGGTTATCACTATTC
Organism: Methylocella sp. CPCC 101449; assembly: GCF_031921685.1. Classification (NCBI taxonomy): domain Bacteria; kingdom Pseudomonadati; phylum Pseudomonadota; class Alphaproteobacteria; order Hyphomicrobiales; family Beijerinckiaceae; genus Methylocella; species Methylocella sp. CPCC 101449. The sequence continues at coordinate 162,598 of NZ_JAPDHU010000001.1, forward strand.
GGCCGCGCATGACTCAGGCATCAACAAGACGTTCGTCGAAGCCTTCAAGAAGGCCAATCCGGGCATGCGGCCAAACTTCATGGCCGTCGGCGGTTGGGATGGCATGGACGTGCTCTACCGCGCACTCGCCAAGACCGAAGGCAAAGGTGCCGGCGCGCAATTGGTCGAAGCCGCCAAGGGCCTTTCGTTTGAGAGCCCGCGCGGCCCGATCTCGATTGACCCGCAAACCCGCGAGATCGTGCAGAACGTCTATATGCGCAAGGTCGAACGCCAGGCCGACGGTGAACTCTACAATGTGGAATTCACCACCATCCCGAACGCGAAGGATCCGTCGAACTAAGCTTCCCGTGAGGCAGCATTCGTCAGGAGGGCCCTCATCGGCCCTCCTTTTTTATAGCCAGGAGATGCCGCTGGCGGTCGGCGTCAAACCGAGATGCCGGGCAACGCTCGCGCCGATGTCGGCAAAGGTTTCGCGGCGGCCGATCGGGCGCGGTGCGATATCCGGGCCGAAGGCCAGGATCGGCACGTGCTCGCGCGTATGGTCTGTGCCCGGCCAAGTCGGATCATTGCCGTGATCGGCCGTGACGATGCAGAGATCGCCGGGACGCAGGCGCCCGCTGATCTCGCCGAGCCGGCGGTCGAAAATCTCAAGCCCGTGCGCATAGCCGGCGACATTGCGGCGATGGCCGAAATCCGTGTCGAGATCGACGTAATTGGCGAAGACCAGCCCGCCGTCGGGCAAAGTGTTGATTGTCGTCAGCGTCGCATCGAGAAGCGCCTGGTCGTCAGCGCCCTTGATCATCTCGCCGCTGTTGCGATGGGCGAAGATGTCGCCGATCTTGCCGATGGAGACGATCCCGCGCTCGGCCTCTGCCGCACGATCGAGAATATTGCCATGCGGCGGTTGAATGGAATAATCGCGCCGATAAGGCGTGCGATGGAAGTGGCCAGGCGTACCGACGAAGGGGCGCGCGATGACGCGGGCAATGTGCAGCGGATCGACCAGTTCGCGCACCAGTACGCAGAGATCGTAAAGCCGCTCACGCCCAAACGTTTCTTCATGCGCTGCGATCTGCAACACGGAATCGACCGACGTGTAGAGGATCGGCTTGCCGCTGCGCTGATGCTCCTCGCCTAATTCGTCGATGATGGCGATGCCCGAGGCATGGGTGTCGCCGAGAATGCCGGGCAGCTTGCCGCGCTTGACGATGTCGGCGACGAGCTCAGGCGGAAAGGCCGGATCGGTCGGCGGGAAATAGCCGAAGGCGAAGGCGGCCGGCGCGCCGGCGATCTCCCAATGGCCCGAGGGCGTATCCTTGCCCTTGGAGGTTTCGACGCCATAGCCCCAGGCACCTTCCGGGCGCAGAGCCACATCGAGCCCCGGCGGACACTGGCCGGTCGACGCTTGCGCGATATGGCCGAGACCCAGCGCATTCATCATCGGCAGGCGCAAAGGCCCTTGCCGCAATCCCTTCAAGTCCGCGCGACCTTCGGCGCAGGCGCGCGCGATATGCCCCAGCGTATCGGCGCCAGCGTCGCCGAACGCCGCCGCATCGGCCGCGCCACCGCAACCGAAGGAATCGAGCACGAGAATGAAGGCACGGGCCATAAGAGCCTCGGAAACACGGGCCTCAAGACGACGCGGCGGCGCCTGTCGTGTGAAGAAAAGCGGCAGCGAAGAGCGTGCGCGTATAGTCGCTCTGCGGCGCAGCGAACACATCCGCCGCCGGCCCCTGCTCCACTACCTTGCCATGGCGCATGACGATGATGTCGGAAGCCAGCGCCCGCACCACCTTCAAGTCATGGCTGATGAACATATAGGCGAGCTTGCGGCGCGATTGCAGCTCGCGCAGCAGTTCAACGATCTGCGCCTGCACGGACATGTCAAGCGCGGAAGTCGGCTCGTCGAGCACGACGAATTGCGGTTCCAGTGCCATGGCGCGGGCAATGGCAATGCGCTGGCGCTGACCGCCGGAGAATTCATGCGGATAGCGGTCCATGGTCACAGGATCGAGGCCTGTATCGGCAAGCGCCCGGGCAACGATGGCACGCCGCTGAGCCGCTTTCATCTGCGGATGCTGGATGGTCAGGCCCTCGGCGACGATATCGCCAACAGACATGCGCGGCGACAGCGAGCCATAGGGATCTTGGAAGACCACCTGCATGTTCCGCCGCAACGGCCGCATTTCGGCATTGCCCAGACCATCGATGCGCTGCCCCAAGAAAACGATCGGGCCTTCTGAGCGGATGAGACGCAGCAGGGCGAGCCCCAGCGTCGTCTTGCCGGAGCCGGATTCGCCGACGACGCCGAGCGTCTGGCCCTCGCGCACTTCCAGCGAAATGCCATCCACCGCCTTAACATGGCCGACAGTACGGCGCAGGAAACCCTGCTTGATCGGAAACCACACCTTGATGTCATCGCCCTTGACCACCACCGGCGCATCGGTCGAGCGCGCTGGCGGCGCGCCTTTCGGCTCGGCGGCCAGTAGCATCTTGGTATAGGCGTGCTGCGGCCGCTCGAAAACATCAGTGACGGAACCGCTCTCGACCACCTTGCCCTTCTGCATGACACAGACATCGTCGGCAATCCGGCGAACGATGCCGAGATCATGGGTGATAAACAGCATCGCCATGCCGTGGCGGGTTTGCAGCTCCTTTAGCAATTTGAGTATCTGCGCCTGCACGGTGACATCGAGCGCCGTCGTCGGCTCGTCGGCGATGAGCAGGGACGGACGGTTGGCCAACGCCATGGCGATCATCACGCGCTGACGCTGGCCGCCGGACAATTGGTGCGGATAGGCGCCGAGCCGCGAAGCCGGCTCGGGAATGCCGACCTCGGTCAAGAGTTCGACGATGCGGGCGCGGATTTTCTCCTTGCCGCGCGCGCCGTGCATTTGCAGGATCTCGCTGATCTGCATCTCGATCGTATGCAGTGGATTGAGCGAGGTCATCGGCTCCTGAAACACCATGGTGATTTCAGCACCACGGATTTTCCGGAGCTGGTCTTCGTCGGCTTTCAAGAGATCCTTGCCACGGAATAGAATCTCGCCGCCGGGAAAGGTCGCCGACGTGGCGCCAAGCAGGCGCACGATCGACATGGCGGTGACCGATTTGCCGGAACCGGATTCACCGACAATGGCGAGCGTCTTGCCTTCGGCCAAGGTGAACGACACGCCGTCGACGGCATGCATCACATTGCCGCCCTGGTGAAAGTCGACGCGGAGGCCGCGGACGTCAAGCAAGGGTGCTGGAGCGTTCATCGCGCGGGCCTCATGCGAAAGTCTTTCTCGGATCGAAGGCATCACGCACCGCTTCGCCGATGAAGATCAACAGCGACAGCATCAGCGCGATCACGGCAAAGCCGGTGAGGCCGAGCCAGGGCGCCTGCAAATGCGACTTGCCCTGCAACAGCACTTCACCCAGCGACGGCGAACCGGGCGGCAGGCCGAAGCCGAGGAAGTCAAGAGAGGTAAGCGTAGTGATGGACGAGTTGAGCACGAACGGCAGGAAGGTCAGCGTCGCCACCATGGCATTGGGCAGAACGTGCCGATACATGATCTTGACGTTGGACAGCCCCAGCGCCCGCGCCGCATTGACATACTCGAAATTGCGGGCGCGCAGGAATTCCGCGCGCACGACGTGGACGAGCGACACCCAGGAAAACAGCAGGAGAATGCCCAACAGAATCCAGAAGCTCGGCACGATGAACGACGAGACGATGATCAGGAGATAGAGATGCGGCAGGGATGACCAGATTTCGATGAAGCGCTGGAAGATCAGATCGACCCAGCCGCCGAAATAGCCCTGCACCGCGCCCGCCGCGATGCCGATCACCGACGACACGACTGCCAGCGCCAGGCCGAACAGAACCGAAATGCGGAAGCCGTAAATCAATCGCGACAGCACATCGCGGCCCTGATCGTCCGTGCCGAACCAATTCCATTCGAGATCGCGACAGCCCTTGATGCCGCGCTCGGCGCCATTGCGAACCGTGCGGCAATCCTCATCGCTGAGCAGCCAGGTGGGCGCGGCCGGGGCGCCGAGTTTCTTGTCCGGCGTGCCTTGCGGCAGATCGAGATTGCGGGTGTTGTAGGAGAAACGCACCGGCGGCCAGATCATCCAGCCGTTCTTGTTGATCTCATCGGCGATTGCCGGGTCGCGATAGTCGGTCTGCGCCAGGAAGCCGCCGAACTTCTCTTCCGGATAATCGACGAAGACCGGCGTCAGCAGCTCACCCTTGTAGGAGGCGAGGATCGGCCGGTCATTAGCGATGAATTCGGCAAAGAGCGACAGGACGAACAGAACGAGGAAAATCCAGAATGACCAATAGCCGCGACGATTGGCGCGGAAATTGTCGAGGCGGCGCCGATTGATCGGCGTCAGCGACCAGCGACGCGTGCCGGCTGTCTCGGTCTGGCGCGGTAGAGTGGCGAGAGCTGGCGAGGCCTGGTTCATCTCAGACCTGCCGCGTTTCGAAATCGATACGCGGATCGATCCATGTGTAGATCAAATCCGAGATAAGATTCACCACGAGGCCGAGCAGCGAGAAGATGAACAGATTGGCAAAGACCACCGGATAGTCGCGGTTCACGATCGACTCGAAGGACAGAAGCCCCAAGCCATCAAGGGTGAAGATATTTTCGATCAGCAGCGAGCCGGTGAAGAAGGCGCTGACGAAGGCGGCCGGAAAACCGGCGATAACGATCAGCATGGCGTTGCGGAACACATGGCCGTAGAGCACTTGGTTCTCGCTCAAGCCTTTCATGCGCGCCGTCTGCACATATTGCTTGCGGATCTCATCCAGGAACGAGTTCTTGGTGAGAAAGGTCGATGTGGCGAAAGCGCCGATGGCCATCGCGGTGACAGGCAGCACCAGATGCCAGAAATAATCGGCGACCTTGCCCAGCATCGAAAGCTGATCGAAATTTTCCGACGTCAGTCCGCGCAGCGGGAAGATTTGCCAGAACGAGCCGCCGGCAAAGAGCACGACCAGGAGAACGGCGAAGAGAAAGCTCGGAATGGCGTAGCCGACGATCACCACCGCCGATGTCCAGATATCGAACCGACTGCCGTCGCGAACCGCCTTGCGGATGCCGAGCGGAATGGAGATGGCATAGGAGAGCAGCGTCATCCAGATGCCAAGCGACATGGAGACCGGCAGCTTTTCCTTGATCAGTTGCAGCACCGGCGTATCGCGGAAGAAACTCCTGCCGAAATCGAACAGCATGAAGTCCTTCACCATTTTGAAGAAGCGCTCATAGGCCGGCTTGTCGAAGCCAAACTGCCGATTGAGGTCCTCGATCAATTTGGCATCGAGCCCCTGGGCGCCACGATAGCCCGTGTCGGAGGCCTGCATTTGCGACGCCATATCACCGCCACCACCGCTGAAACGGCCGGTGGCTCCCGAATCGAGCCCCTGCAACTGCGCCATGATGCGCTCGACGGGACCGCCGGGCGCGAATTGCACGATGACGAAGGAAATAAGCAGGATGCCGAACAGGGTCGGGATCATCAGAAGAAGACGGCGAGCGATGTAAGCCAGCATGGAGGCTCCTTAACCGCTGCTGCGTTCTGAACGTCGCGCCATCAACCCGTCACCCCGATCTTCTTGGCTTTTTCATCATCCCACCACCACAGGCCCGGCGCGCCGGTGCCGTATTTGGGCGTGTTCTCCGGTCGGCCGAAGACATCCCAATGGGCGATGAGCGAGTTTTCCTTGTACCACTGCGGAATCCAGTAACGGCCGGCGCGCAGCAATCGATCGAGCGCGCGCGCGGCGATGTTCAGCTCGTCGCGCGAGTGGGCGCGCGCGATACGATCGACCATGGCGTCGATGGCAGGGCTCGAAATGCCGGCCATGTTGCGCGAGCCCGGCGTCTGCGCGGCCTTGGACGAATAGACATTGTAGAGCCCGTCGCCCGGCGTGAACGAGCCGCCGAGCGCGATGATCATCACATCGAAATCGAAATCATCGAGCCGGCGCTTGTATTGCGCTGCATCGACCTGACGGAAACTGGTCTCAATGCCAAGGCGACGCAGATTGGCTTGGAAGGGCTCGGTGTGCGGCTTCAGGGCGCCGGACGAGTCGAGAAACTCGAACTCGAGCGGCTCGCCGTTCGGCAATCGCAAACGGCTGCCGTCGCGCTTGCAGCCGGCGGCCAGCAGCAAATCATTGGCCTGGCGCAGCAGAGCGCGATCGGAGCCCGAGCCATCGGACTTCGGCGGCACCCACGGCTCGCCGAAGACTTCCTCGGGCACGGAGCCGCGGAACGGTTCCAGCAATTTCAACTCTTCCGGCCCCGGCTTGCCGGTGGCTTTCATGTCGGAGTTTTCGAAGAAGGAGGTCAGCCGCGTATAGGCCTCGTACATGATGGTGCGGTTGGTCCATTCGAAATCGAAGGCGAGGCCGATGGCTTCGCGGATACGCGGATCGGCGAACTTCGGGCGGCGCGTGTTGAAGTACCAGCCCTGCGTGCCCACGGGTGCGCCGCTCGGCAGTTCGATGCGCTTGATGCGCCCGTCCTTTACGGCGGGAAAATCATAGGCCGTGGCCCAGAAGCGCGCTGTGAATTCCTCGTTGTAATTGGTCTCGCCGGTCTTGAAGCCTTCGAAACCGATCTGGCGCTCGCGATAATATTCGTAGCGGATGCGATCGAAATTATTGGTGCCGATGTTCACCGGCAGATTGGCGCCCCAATAATCCTTCACCCGATCGAATTCGATGAAGCGGCCCTGTTCGAAACGCGCCACTTTATAGGCGCCGGACCCAAGCGGCGCTTCCAGGGTCGTACCCTCGAAGTCGCGGCCCTTCCACCAGGCCTCGGAAAAGATCGGCAGGCCGCCGATGAGCAGATGCAGATCGCGACTGCGCTGCGGCGTGAATTTCACCACCACCGTCGCATCGTCCTCGGCGGTGGCGCCGACGAACTCGCGCAAGAGCGTGCGATAAAGCGGATGGCCTTTCTCTTTCAGGATATTGAAGGAGAAGGCGACGTCTTTCGCCGTCAGCCGCGAACCATCGTGGAAACGCGCTTCCGGCCGCAGCAGGAATTTATAGGTGAGCTTGTCATCGGCGATGCGCACGCGCTGGGCGACGAGGCCATAGAGCGTGCTCGGCTCGTCCGCCGTGCCAGACATGAGCGTATCGAACGTGCCATCCATGCCGGCGGCGCCCGCACCACGCAGGACAAAGATGTTCAGCGTGTCGAAGGTCTCGAAATTCTGGTTGCCGCTGGCGCTGCGAATTTGCAGGCGCAGAATGCCGCCTTTCGGGGCTTTCGGATTGACGTAGGAAAAATAGGGAAAGTCCGCCGGCTGCGCGAGTTCGCCAAAGGACGACAGACCGTGGGTCTCGGTCCAGCCGTCGGCGGCAAAAGCCTTGCCTGTGAAGGTTGCCGGCACGGTGGCGGCGGCGAGAGAAGCGGCGCCCAATTCAAGCGTTCTACGGCGCGTCAATTTCATGCAGATTCAACCCTGTGAGAAACGCGGGGAGAAGCGATGATTCGCGCCGATTATGTCGGTTTTTCGAGGCAGGGCTAGCTTTCTCTCGCCGCAAAGCCGCCATCAAAGAAAAAGGCCGGACAAAGGCCGGCCTTTTCAGAACAGTTTGATGAAAGAGCTGATGCTCTTGCTTGAAACGCTTACTTCTCACCCGGCTTCGGCAGATCAACCGGGCTGTCGGTGAGCGTGTGCAGATAGTCGATCAGGTCGGCGCGCTGCGTGTCGCTCTTCAGGCCGCCGAAGGTCATCTTCGTGCCATTGGCGAAGCCGCGCGGATTGAAGATGAAGTGGTTCAGATCCTCGAAGGACCATTTCCCCTCAGCCTTGGCCTTGTCGAGAATGGCGTTGGAATAGGCGAAGCCCGGCGCGGCGGCCATCGGACGATGGACGATGCCATAGAGGCTCGGCCCCTGCTTCACCGGACCGCCCTTCTCGAAGGAGTGGCAGACGCCGCACTGGGCCTTGGCCACTTGTTCGCCCTTGACCGGATCGGCCTTGGCCAGGAGGTCGGCGATCGCCGGCAGCTGGGCCGCGGCCGGGGCACCACCGGCGGGGGCGGCCGGTTCATCGGCCGGCAGGTCGTAACCTGCCGTCTTGGGCGCCGGAGCGTGATAAATGGCGTTGGAAACGATGCCCAAACCCATCAGGAACAGCAAAGTGCCCAGGACAGCACCGGCGATCTTGTTGAGCTCGAAGGAATCCATGGGCTGAAGGCTCCGCCAGGGTCGCAATTGAATAAGGTCCGCCGCCGGGGAACCGGCGCGGTTGCTGCGCTGGATAGCCGCTTTGCCGTCGGTTTGGCAACTCGTATAAGCGCACTTCCTTGCTACTTTTTGCCGCCCGACTCGCGGCCAAGCTCAAGAAAAGCGCGACAGCCGATGCCCTCCCCCGTCGTTCTCATTCCCGCCCGCATGTCTTCCACCCGCCTGCCCGGCAAGCCTTTGGCCGATATTGGCGGCGTGCCGATGATCGTTCAGGTCTGGCGGCGGGCCATGGAGGCCGAGGTGGGGCCGGTTATCGTGGCCGCCGACGCCCCGGAAATCGTCTCGGCGGTCGAATCAGCCGGCGGAAAGGCGGTTTTGACCAATCCTGACCACCCGTCCGGGTCGGACCGGATTTTCGAGGCGATCAATGCCGGCGATCCGGACGGGCGCCACGACATCATCGTCAATGTGCAGGGCGACCTGCCGACGATCGAGCCCGCACTGATCCGTGCCGCCCTGGAACCGCTCGCCGATTCAGCGGTGGATATCTCGACCTTGGCGGCCGAAATCCGCCGCGAGGAAGAACGCACCGATTCCAACGTGGTGAAGCTGATCGGCACGGCGATCGGCCCCAGGCGCCAACGGGCGCTGTATTTCAGCCGCGCCACCGCCCCCTGGGGCGAGGGCCCGCTGTTCCATCACATCGGGCTCTATGCCTATCGCCGCCGGGCGCTCGGTCGTTTCGTCGGCCTGCCGCCCTCGCCGCTGGAACAGCGCGAGCGGCTGGAGCAATTGCGGGCGCTGGAAGCCGGCATGCGTATCGACGCGATGATCGTAGATACGGTGCCGCTCGGCGTCGACACGCCGCACGATTTGGAGCGCGCGCGGCAGATGCTGAAATAACTATTCCGCGTCGGGCTGCTTTTCCGGCACGGCGGCGGCGAAGGCCGGATGTTTCAGGCTGGCGGCCTCGGCTTCAAGGATGCGCTTGAAGGCGGAAATGTCGGCACCGAAGCGACGCGCGTTGACGAGCTGCGGCACGAGGCAGATGTCCGCCATCGTCGGCTGATCGCCGAAGCAGAACGGTCCCTTCTCCTTGGCGATCAGCGCCTCGCAGGCCTTCAAGCCCTCATAGTTCACTTCCTTGGCCCAGCGCGTCACTTCCGCCTGTTCGACACCGAAGGCGGCAAGTTTATTGAGCGGCCCCAAATTCTGCACCGGATGAACGTCGCAGGCGATGGCCTCGGCGAAGGCGCGCACTTTGGCGCGGGCGATTGGGTCCTTCGGCAGCAGCGGCGGCTGCGGCACGGTTTCCTCGAGCCATTCCATGATGGCGAGAGACTGGGTGAGCACGGTACCGTCATCGAGCACCAGCGCCGGCACGAGGCCCTGCGGATTGATCTTGAGATAGTCCTCGGCCTTCTGCTCGCCCTTGCGCAGGTGACGGAACTCATGTTCCACCTGAATGCCTTTGAGGTTGAGCGCGATGCGCACGCGATAGGACGCGCCGCTTCTGAAATAGCCGATGAGTTTCATAGAACCTCCCGCAATACGGAACGGATTGCCCCGCTTGGGCGGGATTGCGGCGCAAGATACAGCCGAAGGCGATGAGGTCAATTGCCGTCCTATCAATTGGAGAACGGCGCCTTGCAGGCTATCATGGGGCATGCCTGGAAGTGCCGAGAATCAAGGTTTCGCGCAATTCGACACACCGGTTGGCGTGTGCCTGATCGTTTGGACGCCAAACGGCATCGCGGCCTTGCGTTTGCCGGAGGCAAGCCCAGAGGTGGCGCGGACGCATATCCGCAAAAGCTTTCCCGATATCGAGGAAAAGGAGCCGTCGCCGGAGGCCGCGGCGGCCATCGCCGCCGTGCAGAAACTGCTGCGCGGCGAGAAAGTCGATCTTTCGACGATCCGCCTCGATCTCACCGGCGTGCCGGAGCTCAATCGCGCCGTCTACGACATCGCGCGCGCCATCCCGCCCGGCGAAACGCGGTCCTATGGCGACATCGCCAAACAGATCGGCGGCGATCCTCTCTTGGCCCAGGCGGTGGGCCAAGCGCTGGGGCGCAATCCGGTGACGATCATCGTGCCATGCCATCGCGTGCTGGCGGCGGGCGGCAAGGTTGGCGGTTTCTCGGCTTTCGGCAGCATTCACACCAAGCGCAAGCTGCTGGCGATCGAGAGCGTGTTCAAGAGCGAGCCGGATCTCTTCAATCGGCTGTAATGCCCTTCAACTGCGCGGCGCGAGCAGAATGATCGACGCGCCGACAAGACAGATGACGCCGCCGGTCATATCCCAGCGATCGGGGCGCTGACCTTCGACGAGCCAGATCCAGGCGATGGAGGCGGCAATATAGACGCCGCCATAGGCGGCATAAGCGCGGCCCGCCGTATCGCTTTCAATGCGCGTCAGCAGATAAGCAAAGGCGGCGAGCGCCACCAAGGCGGGTAGCAGCCAGATGACGGAAGCCGCACGGCGCAACCACATCCAGAAGGCGAAACAGCCAGCGATCTCGGCCAAAGCCGCCGCCAGATAGATCGCGAGCGAAAAACCGATCTGCGTCATCACGCGTTACATGTTTGGATAATTGGGGCCACCGCCGCCTTCCGGCACAACCCAATTGATGTTCTGAGCCGGATCCTTGATATCGCAGGTTTTGCAGTGGACGCAGTTCTGCGCGTTGATGACGAAACGCGGATCGGTCTTCTTCACATCGTCCGCATAGAGCACTTCATAGACGCCGGCCGGGCAATAGAGCCGCGCCGGCTCGCCATATTCGGGCAGGTTTTCGCGAATGGGAATCGACGGATCGGCGAGCTTGAGATGGACCGGCTGGTCCTCCTCATGATTGGTGCTCGACAGGAACACCGACGACAGTTTGTCGAACGACACCTTGCCGTCCGGTCGCGGATAGACGATGGGCTTGACCTGCGACAGCGGCTTCAACGTCGCGAAATCAGGCTTGCCATGCTTCAGCGTGCCGAACGGCGAGAAGCCGAACAGTTCGTTCATCCACATATCGATGCCGCCAAGGCCGATGCCGATCATCGTGCCGAGCTTCGACCACAACGGCTTTACGTTGCGCACCTTGTAGAGATCGCGGCCGATATCGGAGCTGCGCCATGCCTCTTCATAGCCCAACAGCTCGTCATGGCTGCGGCCGGCTTCCAGCGCCTTCGCCACATGTTCGGCGGCGAGCATGCCGGAGAGAATGGCGTTGTGCGAGCCCTTGATGCGCGGCACGTTGACGAAGCCTGCGGCACAGCCAATGAGCGCGCCGCCGGGAAAACACAGTTTCGGCACGCTCTGATAACCGCCCTCGGTGATGGCGCGCGCGCCATAGGCAATGCGCTTGCCGCCCTCGAAGGTCGGCGCGATCATCGGATGGGTCTTGAAGCGCTGGAATTCATCGAACGGCGACAGCGTTGGGTTCGAGTAATTCAGATGCACGACGAAACCGACGGACACCAGGCCATCCTCGAAATGATAGAGGAAGGAGCCACCGCCCGTATCGTTCGAAAGAGGCCAGCCGAAGGAATGCTGCACGAGGCCCGGCTGATGTTTCGCCGGATCGATCTGCCACAGCTCCTTCAAGCCGATGCCAAACTTTTGCGGCTCACGATCGGCCGCCAGCTCGAAACGGGCGATGGCCTGTTTGCTCAGCGAACCGCGCGCGCCTTCCGCCAGCAACGTATATTTGCCGCGCAGCTCCATGCCGCGGGTAAAACCGTCCTTGGGCTTGCCCTCGCGGTCGACGCCCATGTCGCCGGTGGCGATGCCGCGCACCGCACCATTGTCGTCGTAAAGCAGTTCGGCAGCGGCAAAGCCGGGATAGATTTCAACGCCCAGCGCCTCGGCACGCGTGGCGAGATAGCGCGTCACATTGGCGAGCGAGCCGACGAAATTGCCGTGATTGTTCATCAGGCGCGGCATCAGGATATTGGGCAGACGCACGCCGCCTGAATGACCGAGCAGGTAGAAGCGATCGGCTTGGACCTCAGTGGTCAGCGGGCGCGCTTCATCCTCGCGCCAATCGGGCAACAGCCGGTCGAGGCCGATCGGATCGATCACCGCGCCGGACAGGATGTGGGCGCCGACCTCGGAGCCCTTCTCCACGACCACGACGCTGGCATCGGGCGCTATCTGTTTGAGATGAATGGCGGCGGCGAGACCCGCCGGACCACCGCCGACCACGACAACGTCGTAATCCATGCCCTCGCGTTCGGGCAGTTCGGCAGCATCGGTCTCAGCCATGGTTCCTCGATCCCATCTTCCCCTGATGGTTTATATGTAAACCATCTATTTCACATTAGAAAGGATTTATCTGTTCGACGCGCCAGAGCAAATTGGGTTTCGACCAAAACGGCATTTTGTCTGGGGTTTTTAGTGAACGCCCGCTCAAAATGACGCGGCCTCTCCCTGCGATCGCAGGAAGAGGCCGGAAAAGTCGCGTGCCTGCGTTCTCAGGCCGTGCTGGCCGCTGCCTTGCCGAGCGCCGCTTGCGCCGCCGCAAGACGGGCGATCGGCACGCGATAGGGCGAGCAGGAAACGTAATCGAGACCGACCTTCTCGCAGAACTGGATCGAAGCCGGATCGCCGCCATGCTCGCCGCAGATACCCAGCTTGATGCCCGGGCGGGTCTTGTTGCCGCGTTCAGCCGCGATCTGCACCAGTTCGCCGACACCTTCCTGATCGATGGTGACGAAAGGATCGGCTGCCAGAATGCCCTTGGTTGTATAGGGGCCGAGGAAGGACGCTGCGTCGTCACGGGAAATGCCGAGCGCCGTCTGCGTCAGGTCGTTGGTGCCGAAGGAGAAGAATTCGGCGCTTTCAGCAATCTCGCCGGCGCGCAGAGCGGCGCGCGGCAGTTCGATCATAGTGCCGACGATATAAGGCACTTTGACGCCGGTTTCCTTTTCAACCGCTTCCGCCATGGCATCGATACGCGCCTTGGTGAGATCGAGCTCGGCCTTGGTCATCACCAGCGGCACCATGACTTCGGCGGTCACCGGCTGGCCGGTCTTCTTGCTCGCTTCCACCGCGCCCTCGAAAATGGCGCGCGCCTGCATTTCAGCGATTTCCGGATAAGCGATGGCAATACGCACGCCGCGGAAGCCGAGCATCGGGTTGAACTCGTGCAGCTCGACGGCGCGGCGCTTGAGCTTTTCAGCGCTGGTGTTCATCGCCTTGGCCACTTCGTCGATCTCTTCCTCCGTATGAGGCAGGAATTCGTGCAGCGGCGGATCGAGCAGACGGATCGTCACCGGCAGGCCCGACATGATTTCGAACAGTTCGGCGAAGTCCTGGCGCTGCATCGGCAGAAGCTTGGCGAGCGCGGCGCGACGGCCCTTTTCGTCGTCGGCGAGAATCATTTCGCGCACGGCGACGATACGATCGCCTTCGAAGAACATGTGTTCGGTACGGCACAGGCCAATGCCATCGGCGCCGAAGTTGCGCGCCACGCGCGCATCGGCCGGCGTCTCCGCATTGGTGCGCACCTTCATGCGGCGGACCTTGTCGGCCCAGCCCATCAAAGTGGCGAATTCGCCTGACAGTTCCGGCTCCAGCATCGGCACGGCGCCGTTGAGCACCTGACCGGTCGAGCCATCGATGGTGATGATGTCGCCCTTGCGCAGAACCTTGCCGGCGGCGACCAGTTCGCCCTTGTTATAGTCGACACGGATCGAGCCCGCGCCGGACACGCAGGGCTTGCCCATGCCGCGCGCCACGACGGCGGCGTGCGAGGTCATCCCACCACGGGTGGTGAGAATGCCTTGGGACGCATGCATGCCGTGAATGTCTTCCGGCGAGGTCTCGACGCGCACGAGAATGACCTTATGGCCCGCCGCCTTGAGCGTTTCGGCTTCATCGGAATTGAAGACGATCTCGCCGGACGCCGCGCCAGGCGAAGCCGGCAGGCCGGTGGCGAGAATGTCGCGCTTGGCCTTCGGATCGATGGTCGGATGCAGCAATTGATCGAGCGCCGCGGGCTCGACCTTGCCGACCGCTTCATCGCGGGTGATCAGACCTTCGTTGGCCATGTCGACGGCGATGCGCAGGGCCGCCTTGGCGGTGCGCTTGCCGTTGCGCGTCTGCAGCATCCACAGCTTGCCGCGCTCGACGGTGAATTCCATGTCCTGCATGTCGCGATAATGCTTTTCCAGCAATTGCGTGACGCGGACGAATTCGTTGTAGCACTCCGGCAGTGCCGTCTCCATCGACGGCTTGTCGGAGCCGGCCGCCTTGCGCGCCACTTCGGTGATGTTCTGCGGCGTGCGGATGCCAGCGACCACATCCTCGCCCTGGGCGTTGATCAGGAACTCGCCGTAGAGTTCGTTCTCGCCGGTCGACGGGTTACGAGTGAATGCAACGCCGGTGGCCGATGTATCGCCCATATTGCCGAAGACCATGGCCTGCACGTTGACCGCAGTGCCCCAGCTTTCGGGAATCGAATTGAGACGGCGATAAGTGATGGCGCGCTGGTTCATCCACGAGGAGAAGACGGCGCCGATAGCGCCCCACAATTGTTCGCGCGGATCCTGCGGGAAAGGGTTGCCGCTTTCGCGGGCGACGACCTCTTTATATTGACCAACGAGCACGCGCCAATCCGCTTCGCCCAGATCGGTATCGAGGGTGAAGCCCTTGCGGTCTTTATATTCGTCGAGCAGGTCTTCGAAATTGTGGTGATCGATATCGAGCACCACGTTCGAATACATCTGAATGAAGCGGCGATAGGAATCCCAGGCAAAACGCGTGTCGCCGGCATTCTTGGCAATGGCATCGACGGTGACATCGTTGAGGCCGAGATTGAGCACCGTGTCCATCATGCCGGGCATGGACGCACGCGCGCCCGAACGCACCGACACGAGCAGCGGGTTGGTGTTGTCGCCGAACGTGCGGCCGGCGATCTTGCCGATATGGGCCAGCGCGTCCTCGACCGCCGGCTTCAGTTCCGCCGGATAGGTTTTGCCGTTGGCGTAAAACCAGGTGCAGAGTTCGGTGGTAATGGTGAAACCGGGAGGGACCGGAAGGCCCAGGTTAGCCATTTCAGCGAGGTTCGCGCCCTTGCCACCCAGCAGATTGCGCATCTCGCCGGTGCCTTCAGCCTTACCGTCGCCGAATGTATAGACCCATTTGCTCATAGATTCTGGCCTCTTAAGAGCTCACCACGGCCTCGCGTCCCAATCCAGCGGCGCGGCCTACGCGGGGCCGATGTTTGACGCAAAGCAGCAAAATGCGCAATCGACCGCATGGCGGCTGTGCCCACAATCGTCAATTTGAGTAAAAGGCCAATGAATCTAGCCAGTTACGATATTATTGACGGACAACGCGGTTCAAAGCGCGGCGCAAGGTCACGCCAAAGCCAACCCAAGCCCAACCGCGTACGATCATCTCGACGCCGAACAGAAGGCCGATCAGCACCAGATTCTCGCCCGGCCAACGGGTGACGATCAGCACCCCGATCAACGCGGTGACGACGGCCGAGATCGGCATGATGGCACTGCGATGGACGAGCGGCAAAGCAAAGTCGCAGCGCAAGCGGACGATGCCGGCGGCCAGGATACACATGCCCGCCAGTCCCGACAGCCAAGCGATCGACAGGAACGGAGCGGCGATGACGAACAGGCCGGCAAACATGTTCAATACGGCGGCCCGCGCCCAGGGCGTGGTGCGGGCATCGTCGCCGCGCGCGCTATGGCCAATGCCGAGCTCAAAAAAGCTCGCCAGTGTCATCAATATGCCCGCGGGTATCAAGGAAACCACACGCGATTGAGTGACGACGGCGACCAAGGCCACACCCAACAGGACGATGATGACCCCAGTGATAATGAGCGCGCGGGCACGTGGCACGAGACGGGCCACGGCCGTCACGAGATAGGCACGGAAGGCGTCGCGTTCAGCTGCATCGGCGGACTTATCGCTCACGCCTGCAACTCCGCAATTCTAGCCGTGTATTTTTCCCGTAACGTATTTTGCATGATCCTCCCGGTCGTCGAACCATGCGCGAAGGCTCCGTCGACGACCACGTTCCCATAGGCGTTCGACGGGCCGCTGTCCACGACCGGGGCGCTTTCTGAAACTCGAAAAGACCGAGAGGCAGGTTCAGCAGACCGCGAGGCTTGGTTTGCGTTGGCACGCGACAAGATCCGGCGACAATTCGGCCGGAAGTCGCTTGTTTCTCAGATGAGCAACGAAATAGGCGGAGGCCCCCTGCACGAGCTGCGCCTTGATCACATCGCGGCCGGTGGTTGGCTCGGTGACAGCCATTTGCGCCGGCATGACGAAACCAAAGGGGCCACCTGGGGTGGCGCCACGTTCCAGCCAATAGGCATCATAGTTGCTGCTGCGGCGGTCGATCACGTGCTGGGCATTGCTGATCGCATGAATGGTTTCGATGCCGAAGGCGGTAGCGAGGCTGCGCACGGCCAACAGCAAAGCGTCCTTCGGACGCAGGCCATACATATCCCGCGTCGCTGTCACGACGGCCTGCTTGCCATCCTTGTTGCCTTGCAGGCCGCCGATGGCGATCACGGGCTTGCCGTCCATTTCCCCGAAAAGGAGCGCGATCTTGGCGAGCAGCAAACCGTCGTCCCGCTCCAGCATCAGACCGAGTTCGCCCTCCCGCGTCATGGCAAGGCGGGTGGTGTTGCAAATGATCAGGCGATAGCCGGCCCGTTTGCCGCGCAGAGCCGTCACAACCTGCGGCTGAAAGGCACAGGCGGCGCCGACCAGGCGATCGTCGGCCAGTTCGGCCAGGAGCCGGTAATGGGCCAGCATGAGCTTGACCCTGCGGCGCGGCGTCAGGCCATTGCGCCCGTAATTGCGCAGCGGCTTGTTGAGCACCCGGGTCGGCGGCAAACCGCCGGCATAGCGGCGGAAATAGCGGCAGATGAACGCGCTCCACAGCAGAGCCGAATGCGGCGCCAGGGGCGCGCGCACCAGCCACATCCTCTCCGCCTTGGTAAACCGCCCCCCGAGCAAAGCGCGGAAATGGGTGGCAATGTCAGCCACGGTCAGATTCTGCCCTAACGATTGACTGGACAACACGACGAAACCCTTCATGCCCCTCCCCGACCCATGGCGCAGCGCGCCGCCATCACAAAAACGTGATCGACTGACAACTACCTGACAGGTCCGGGAGAATCGCCATCATGGCGATGCTATGCATTACTTAACCTAGACCAAGAGACGGACAATCATCATCCGGCTCAGCCGGCCGAAGCGCCGCCCGGATCGGCGGCACGACGGCCTGCCCAAAGAAAATGCATGCGTCGCATTACATGAACCTTACAGAACCGTAATGTTTTGATCGGGTACGGCGAATACAGGCGGCCGAGGCCTGTTCGTCCACGCGTTGGAGCGACGGCTAACCGGCTCAAACCCGACGCAAAACCGCCCCGCCCTGGTCATGCGACCTTAGACAACATGGCGGATGGCATGGGGGCTCGAACTGGTGTAAGTCGGCGGTACACGACGCCACCTTGGCCTTATTCGGCGCGACATTCGGGTCCGCAGTGACAAATACTTCGAAAACGCCGCTTCTCGACCGGGTTCCGACCCCTGACAAGTTGCGGGAACTTCCTTCCAGCGATCTGCCGCAACTGGCGGACGAGCTGCGCCAGGAGACAATCGACGCGGTTTCGGTGACCGGCGGCCATCTCGGCGCCGGCCTGGGCGTCGTCGAACTCACGGTCGCCCTGCATTATGTTTTCAACACACCGCAGGATCGGCTGATCTGGGACGTCGGCCACCAGGCCTATCCGCACAAAATCCTCACCGGCCGGCGGGACCGCATCCGCACGCTGCGTCAGGCGGGCGGCCTTTCCGGTTTCACCCGTCGGGCCGAAAGCGAATACGACCCGTTCGGTGCCGCCCATTCCTCGACATCGATTTCCGCCGGCCTCGGCATGGCCGTGGCGCGCGATCTGTCCGAAGGCGACAACAAAGTCATCTGCGTAATCGGCGACGGCGCCATGTCGGCTGGCATGGCCTATGAGGCGATGAACAACGCCGGCCATCTGCATTCGCGCCTGGTCGTCATCCTCAACGACAACGACATGTCGATCGCACCGCCGACCGGTGCCATGTCGGCTTATCTGGCGCGGCTCGTCTCGGGCGGCGCCTATCGCAGCATTCGCGAAGCCGCCAAGCAGCTCGCCACCCACCTGCCGAATTTCATCTACAAGAAGGCCAAGAAGGCAGAAGCGTTCTCGCGCGGCTATTGGATGGGCGGCACGCTATTCGAGGAACTCGGCTTCTATTATGTCGGCCCGATCGACGGACATAACCTCGATCATCTGCTGCCGGTACTCAAGAACGTGCGCGACAATGCCCACGGCCCGGTGCTGGTGCATGTGGTGACGAAGAAGGGCAAAGGCTATCCGCCCGCCGAAGCGTCCGACGACAAATATCATGGCGTCAACACGTTCGATGTCGTCACCGGCGCGCAATCGAAGCCCAAGGCCAACGCGCCGTCCTATACCAAGGTCTTCGCCGAAAGCCTGATCACCGAGGCACAGCACGACGACAAGATCGTCGCCATCACCGCCGCCATGCCTTCCGGCACCGGGCTCGATCTGTTCGGCCAGGCCTTCCCGACGCGCACCTTCGATGTCGGCATTGCCGAACAACATGCGGTGACTTTCGCCGCCGGTCTTGCCACCGAGGGTTACAAACCGTTCTGCGCCATCTATTCCACCTTCCTGCAGCGCGGCTACGATCAGGTGGTGCATGACGTGGCGATCCAGAATCTGCCCGTGCGCTTCGCGCTTGATCGCGCCGGTCTGGTCGGCGCCGATGGCCCGACCCATGCGGGCGCCTTCGACGTCGCTTATCTCGCCTGCCTGCCCAATATGGTGGTGATGGCGGCGGCCGATGAAGCCGAACTCGTCCATATGGTGGCGACCGCCGCTGCGCATAATTCCGGTCCGATCGCGCTGCGCTATCCGCGCGGCGAAGGCGTCGGTGTCGACATGCCGGCGCGCGGCCAAGTGTTGGAAATTGGCAAGGGCCGCATCCTGCGCCAAGGCACGCAGATCGCGCTCCTGTCGCTTGGCACGCGGCTCAAGGAAGCGCTGAAAGCGGCCGAGGATCTCGCCGCCCACGGGCTTTCGACCACCGTCGCCGATGCGCGCTTCGCCAAGCCGCTCGACATGGACCTGCTGCGCCAGCTCGCCACCCAGCACGATGTGCTGATCACCATCGAAGAGGGTTCGGTCGGCGGTTTCGGCTCGCATGTGCTGCAAGCCTTGAGCGACGACGGCCTGCTCGACAGCGGCCAGCTCAAAGTCCGCGCCATGGTGCTGCCCGACGCCTATCTGGAGCAGGACAAGCCCGACCGCATGTATGCGCGTGCCGGGCTCGATGCCCAGGCCATCGTCACCAAGGTTCTCGACGTACTCGGCCGCGCCGATGAAGCACGCGGCATGATTGCATGAACACGCCAAGTGACGAGAAGGCGGAGCCGCCGCAAGGCGGCTCGGACGCCTCGTCGCGGACGATGGCGCTGTGGTTCGCCTCCATGCCAGCGCTGTTCGTCGTCTTCTGGTCGACGGGCTTCATCGCCGGCAAGCTCGGTCTTGCTTCGGCGGCACCGTTCACCATCCTGCTCTTCCGCTTCGTCATCGTGGTGGTGCTTTTGACCATCGTCGCGCTGGTGATGCGCGCGCCCTGGCCGCGCCGACAGGATCTGCTGACGATCGCCATCGGCGGCATTTTCGTTCATGCCGGCTATCTCGGCGCGACGTTCGCCGCCATTTCTGTCGGCGTGGAAGCCGGCGTCTCATCGCTGATGGCTGGCCTGCAACCGCTGCTTACCGCCGTGCTGGCGGCGCCCCTGCTTGGCGAGCGCACGACCGGTCGGCAATGGGCCGGACTTTTGATCGGTCTCGCCGGCACCGGCCTCGTGGTGTGGAACAAGCTGGGGCTCGGCCTCGGTACGCCGCTCGGCATGTTCTTCGCCTTCATGTCGGCGGTGTTCATCACCGGCGGCACGCTGTGGCAGAAGAAATTCGGCGGCCAAATGGACTTACGCACGGGATCGGTGGTGCAATTCGCAGCTTCCGCGCTCGTCACGCTGCCTTTGGCGGCGATGGAAGATTTCCGCCACACCTGGACGCCGGAACTGATCATTTCCTTGGCGTGGCTTTGCGTCATGCTGTCGGTGGGCACCGTCACCTTGCTGTTCATCCTGATCCGGCGCGGTGCGGCGGCGACCGTGGCAAGCCTGTTCTTCCTGGTCCCGCCAACAACGGCGCTGATGGCCTATTTTCTCTTCCACGAGACGCTCGGCCCGCCGGCTTTCGTCGGCATGGCCCTGGTCGTCATTGCCGTGGCCATGGTGACTTGGAAGTCCAAATAAAAATCCCCCATACGGCAATCTAAGGCTCACTGATACTCTTGACGCCCTGCCCCTCGCTGGGTTGAATGCCGCCGGAGCCGCCGCCCCTTTGTGCGGCGCGTGAGGAGAGCAGGAATGAATCCGAAAGGTCTGGTTGCCGTCGTCACCGGCGGTGCGTCGGGGCTTGGCGAAGCCACCGCCCGGCGGCTCGCCGCCAGCGGCGCCAAGGTCGCCATCGTCGATCGCGATCTGGATCGCGGCAACAAGGTCGCGGGAGAAATCGGCGGCAAAGCGTTCCGCGTCGACGTGTCGAGCGCCAGCGAGGCCGAGGCTTTTTTCGCGGCTCTGCCGAAGGAGCTCGGCGACCCTCGCATCCTCGTCAATTGCGCCGGCATCGCCGTCGCCAAACGCATGGTCGGTCGCGACGGTCCGCATCCGCTCGACGAATTCGCCAAGGTGATTTCGGTCAATCTCAACGGTTCCTACAACATGATGCGCCTGGCGGGCGCGGCCATGTGCAAGCTTGAGCCGCTCGACACCAGCGAACGCGGCGTGATGATCTCGACCGCTTCGGTGGCGGCTTTCGACGGCCAGATCGGCCAGACCGCCTATGCGGCCTCGAAGGGCGGCATCGTGGCGCTGACTTTGCCGATCGCGCGCGAGATGGCGCAATTCGGCGTGCGCGCGTTGGCGATCGCACCGGGCCTGTTCCGCACGCCGCTGTTGGCGCAACTGCCGCAGGAAGCGCAGGACTCGCTTGCCTCCGCCATTCCCTTCCCGCATCGCCTGGGCTGGCCGGAAGAATATTCCTCGCTCGCCCTGCAGATGGTGGAAAACCCCTATCTCAACGGCGAAGTGGTGCGCCTCGACGGCTCGCTGCGCATGGCGCCGCGATAACAAGACCAGGCGTCGCGAAAGCGACGCCTATTTAATTTCTTGGGTGAAACGCAGCGCCGTCGCGAACATGCCCTGCCGATAATAGAAGCGGTGGCCCAGGAAATTCGACATCGGCGTATCGAGCAACAGTTTGCCGCAGCCCTGCTTGCGGCATTCCTCGCGCAGATAATCCATCAGCTTGCCGCCGAACCCGCTGGAACGCTCGCTTTCGGCCGTCACCAGATCGTCCACATAGATATGCTTGCCGTGGACGATGTTGTGATTGATGCGGAAGCCGGCGAGCGCACGCACCTCGCCATAGTCGGACAAAGCCACGAGCCGATACCCGGTGGCTGACAGCTCTTGCCACAACTGGACGAATTTCTCGGCATTCTCCAACTGCGGCCGCAGCGCATACATGACCGGATAGCAGGCTTCGACCTCTTCCGGCGTGGTGATCTCGCGGATCTCAATCGACATAAGCTGGCTCTCTCCCGGATTTCTTTAGGCGAACAAATGAGAACATCGCGCCAACAGCGATTCGTGCCGGTTCTGTACCGCGTTTGGCGCGCCATTCCCATTCTGGGCGTCCATGAGCGTCATCTGAAGCAAGAGATCGTCAACCATAGCGCGTCACGGCCTAGAGGCCTTCGACGATCCGCAGATCGCGCACGCAGGCGCCAGCGAGGATTTCGAGTGCCGCCTGATAGGCTGGGCTGTCGTAAGTCGCCTGCGCATCGGCGAGCGAATTGAATTCGACGATCACGACATTCTGCCTGATGCCGGCCTCATAGACTTTGGCAGGCATGTTGCCGGCCAGGACGTGGCCGCCGCCTGCCTTGATCACGGGCACCGCGAGCCGGGCATAGGCCGCGACTTTGCCGGCGTCGGACACCGAATGATACAGGCTGACCCAATAAGCCTTCGCCACGATCATCCTCCCCAGAGGCAGGCCCGGCATTCGCCAGACAGGCCAGCATCGCAAGGGCAGCGGGGAAGGACAAGCCGATAAAATGAAAAGCGGGACCTTGCGAAAGCGTTTCGGCGTTTGATGGAACATCAAACGCGACGAAGACGCGTCCTGATATGAGATTCAAAGCAAAATCGCGTTTCTTTCGAAACGCGATTTGCCTTAGGCCCCGCTCAAAAAACCGTCGAAATCCGGATCAGACGCCTTCGACAATCCGCATGTCGCGGATGCAACCGCCGTCGAGCGCCGCCAGCGCCGCCTTATAGCCGGGGCTGTCATGGGTCTTTTCGGCAGCCGCCACGCTGTCGAATTCGATCAGCACGGTGCGCTGAAGCAGGCCCGCCTCATAGGCTTTCGCGGCCTGACCGCGCGCCAGGAAACGGCCGCCGCCGGCCTCGATCGCGGGACCCGCGAGCTTCGCATAGGCGGCGAGCTTCTCGGCGTCGGTGACCGAATGATAGGCAGCGATCCAATAGGCCTTGGCCATTCTTTATCTCCCAGAGAGTGTATTGTCGCAAAAGGCCATCGCCTTTGTCGGCAAAATGGCAGGGTGGGCGCAACAGGGCAAGGGGACTGCCCGTGGTGCAGCCATGCGACGCTGAGACAGCCCTATCCGTAACATTCTGCCCTTGAATCCCCGTAATCTTGCGGCCATCTTGCCGCGCGGCGGCAGGATGGCTATCCGTGTCCCGCTGTCGGATGTCCTGCATCCGGTCCCACAACAGGCCAGTCCAAGGGGGAAATCATATGTCGCTCGTCGAGGCCCGCGGTCTCGTGAAACGCTTTGGTTCGTTCACTGCGGTGAACGACGTGTCGTTTTCGGTGCAGCGCGGCGAAGTCGTCGGCTTTCTCGGTCCCAATGGTGCCGGCAAATCCACAACCATGAAAATCATCGCCGGCTTCCTGGAGCCCAATGCGGGTGAAGCCTTTCTCGATGGCCACAATACCCGTACCGACCCGATGGCGGCGCGCAAAATCCTCGGCTATCTGCCGGAAGGTGCCCCCGCCTATCCGGACATGACGGTTGGCGCCTTCCTCGAATTCGTCGCCGGCATGCGCGGCCTCGATGCGGCAACGGCGCGCCAGCGCCTCGGCTTCCTGGTCGATCGGATCGATCTCTCGGAAGTGTGGAACAGGCGCATCGAAGCGCTGTCGAAAGGCTTCAAACGGCGCGTCGGCATCGCGCAAGCGCTGGTGCATGACCCCGCCATTCTCATTCTCGACGAGCCGACCGACGGCCTCGACCCGAACCAGAAGCATGAGATGCGCGAGCTGATCCGCGAACTGGCGCCAGAAAAGGCGATCGTCGTTTCGACCCACATTCTCGAAGAAGTCGAAGCGATCTGCACGCGCGCCCTGATCATCGCGCGCGGCAGCATTCTCGCCGACGGCACGCCGGCCGATCTGCTTGCCAAGGCCCCCGCCGCCGATCCCAGCCGATCGCAACTCGTCAAGACGACGAAGCTCGAAGACGCGTTCCGCGCCATCACCCTGGAACAGGCCGGAGCCTGACTTCATGAAAACAATCCTGCTCGTTTTCCGTCGCGAATTCGCCGGCTATTTCGCTACACCCATCGCGGGTGTGTTCCTGGTGGTCTTTCTCGGCATGGCGACCGGCCTCACCTTCTTCGTCGCCAGCTTCTTCGATCGCGGCCAGGCCGACCTTTCGGCCTTCTTCCTGTGGCATCCCTGGCTTTATCTGATCCTAATGCCGGCCATCGGCATGCGCCTGTGGGCGGAAGAACGCCGGGCCGGCACCATCGAACTCTTGATGACCTTGCCGGTGCAGCCGTGGCAGATCGTCGTCGGCAAATGGCTCGCCGCCTGGGTTTTCGCCGGCCTCGCGCTGGTGCTGACCATGCCGCTGTGGATCACCGTCAATTATCTCGGCACGCCCGACAATGGCGTGATCCTCGCCTCCTATATCGGCTCCTGGCTGATGGCTGGCGCATTCCTCGCGATTTCCGCCGCCGTCTCGGCGCTGACCAAGAACCAGGTGCTGGCCTTCATCGGCGCGGTGGTCGTCGGCTTCCTGTTCGTCATGGCCGGCTTCGATCTGGTGCTGGCGGCCGTCAAGCCGTGGGCGCCGCAGGTGATCGTGCAGGCGATTTCGTCGATGTCCTTCATCGGCCATTTCCAGCGCATCACCGATGGCGTGTTGGAAATCCCGGCCCTCATCTTCTTCGTCACTCTCATCGTGTTTGCGCTGTGGCTCAACGTGCGCATCCTCGAAGTCAAGAAAGCCGCGTGAGACCATGACCGGCAACAAATCCTTCGGCACCGGCCGCCTCGTCCTCATCGCCGCCATTCTGGGCGCGATCATCTTCGGTTGCATCAATATCGTTTCGGGCCAGCTCTTCCGCAGCACCCGCATCGATCTGACCGACCAACATCTGTTCTCCCTGTCGCAAGGCACGCGCAACCTGATCGGCGATCTCAACGAGCCGGTCCGCTTCCGCTTCTTCATGTCGTCGGGACTGACCAAGGAAGCGCCGCAGCTCGCCGCCTTCGCCAGCCGCGTGCGCTCGATGCTCGACGCCTATGTGGCCGGCTCGAAGGGCCGCATCAGCCTGGAGACGATCGACGCCAAGCCCTATTCGGAAGATGAAGATCGTGCCGTTGCCTTCGGCATCAGCCCGATCCGCTCGTCGACCGGCGACCGGCTGTTCTTCGGCCTCGCCGCCACCAATTCCACCGACGGCAAATCGGTCATCGCCTCCTTCTCGCCGGAGCGCGAGGCGTTTCTCGAATATGATCTGACGCGCCTCGTCGCTGAACTCGGCAAGCGCGGCAAGCCGGTCGTCGCTCTGTTCGACGGACTTGGCCTCTCCGCCAATCCGCAAATGGGCCTGCGCGAAGCGCAGGTGCTGACGCAGATGAAACAGTTCTTCGACGTCAAGCCGGTGGAAGGCGACGTCGAGGAACTGCCCAATAACACCCGCGTCGTCATGGTCGTTCATCCGCAGAACCTGAGCGACAAGACACAATACACGCTTGACCAATGGGCGATGAACGGCGGCGCCATGCTGATCTTCGTCGACCCCAATGCGGAAAATCAGATCGGCCCGCGCGGCGCGCCGCCGCCCGACGCCTCCTCCGACCTGCCGAAACTGTTCAAGGCCTGGGGCGTCGGCTACGACGTCAAGAAGACGGTCGCCGATCCGAGCCTGGCGCTGCAGACCGAGCGCAATATCGACGGTCGTCCGACGCCGATGCTGAACCTGCCGTGGCTCGCCTTGCGCAACGAATCCCTGCGCAAGGATGAAGCCATTCTGGCGCAGCTTTCCGCCATCGTCGTCACCACGGCCGGCGCGTTTGACACCACCAAAGAGGGTGTGACGCTGCGGCCGCTGATGACCGCCTCCGCGGAGGGTGGCCTGCTGCCGGTGGCCGAGACCAAGGAACGCACCGCCGACATGCGCAAGCTCGCCGGCGAGATCGAGAAGGGCAAGACGCCGCCGGTGATCGCCGGCCGCTTGACCGGCACGCTCGAAAGTGCCTTCACCGCCAAGCCCGAAGGCTCGACCCGCAAGGAAGAGCATGTCGCCAAGGCGACCAAGCCGGCCAATATCATCCTGGTCGGCGATGCCGACATGGTGATGGACCGCAACTGGGTGCAGCGGCGCAATCTGCTTGGCACTGAAGTGGCACAGGCCTTCGCCAACAATGGCGACTTCGTCATCAACGCCATCGAGCAGATGTCGGGCGGCGTGGCCCTGGCGGATCTGCGCGGACGCGGCGTCTCCTGGCGGCCGTTCGAACGCATCCAGCAGATGGAAGCCGAAGCGAGCCGGCGCTACAGCGCCAAGGAACAGCAGTTGCAGGCGCGCCTGAAAGAGGCCGAAACCAAACTGCAGGAACTCGGGCGCGGCGGCCAGCAAGGCAATGAAGTACTGACGCCGCAACAGATCGAGACGATCGAGAAGTTCAAGACGGAAGTGCTGGCGACGCGCGAGGAATTGCGCTCGACCCAGTTCGCCCTGCGCAGCGACGTCGATCGTCTCAAGTCGTCGCTGACGGCGCTGAACGTGGCCGGCGTGCCGATCATTGCCGGTCTGATCGCGCTGTTCTTCGCCCTGCGCCGCACGCGGCGCGAGCCCCCGAAACCCTCGGCTTGAGGACGCACAGATGAATTTAAAATCCGTCACCCTTCTGGGCGTGGTCGCGGCGCTGTGCGTCGCCGGCACCTGGGCAGCCCTGCGGACGGCGCCGCAAGGTATCGCCGCCGACCGGCGCGGCGAGCCGGTGTTTCCGCAACTGATCAACCAAGCCAACACTGTCGCGGCGATCACCATCCGCGACAATGACAAGCCGTTCACGGTGGAGCGGCGAGACAACGGCTTCTTCGACAAAGCGTCGGGCTATCCGGCGAAGCCGGAGGCCTTCCGCGACATCGTCGCCGGCATGATCAGCTTGGCCTACGAGGAGAGCAAAACCTCCGACCCGCAACGCTATGCCGACCTCGGCCTTGCCGATGCCGGCCAGGCCGAGAAAACCGGTCGCCAGGTGACCCTGACCGACAGCAAGGGCGCGACACTGGCCGACATCATCGTCGGCAATCGCGACATGACCGTGGGTGGCGCGCGCGGCGGCACCTTCGTGCGCTTCCCGAAGGAGCCGCAGACCTGGCTGGTGCGCGGCGAAGTGCGCGTGCCGGTGCCCAACACCGCCTGGTTCGAGATCAATCTGCTCAACCTCAACAAGGATGCGCTGGCGAAGCTGGAATTGCGCGGCGGCGGCCTCGACGACGTCACGCTGGTGTCGGCGACCAAAGGCGCCGACCTGACGCTGCAAGCGCCCCCGGCCGGCCGCGAAGCGGAAGCCGGCAAGCTGATGCGCCTCTCCTTCATGGTCGACCCGATCAGCTTCCAGGACGTGCGCAAACCGGCGGGTGAGGTGAAAGCCGGCGGCCGCACGCTGACGGCTTACGGCCACAACGGATTGAAGCTCACCGTCACCAGTGTCGGCGACCTCGCCGATGGCTGGGTGCGCATCGCGGCCGAAGGCACGAACGAGGAGTCGAACAAGCAGGCGGAAACTTTGAAGCCGAAAATCGACGGTTTCGAATTCAAACTGTCGAAGAACGATTCCGACATGCTCGCCTGGGGCTTGAAAGACTTCACCCAGGAAACCAAGCCAGAAGCCAAGACGGATCCGGCACCGCAGCCCAACAGTGAGGCCAAGCCGAACCAATAGGTCTTCGGATATCCAGAATCCTTTCAACACAGGGCGCGGTCTCCGCGCCTTGTTCTTTTTTGGCTTTGGCTTGACCTCTTCGGACGCCTCGCCCACAGTTGCCGGCAAATCAAAACAGAAACGTAAAAAATAGAAACGGAGGAACGATGTCCAAGCCGAAGGTCTTCATTCATGCGCCGCGCGAGGAGCCCGCGGATTTTCTCGAGCGTCTGACGGGCGCCGGCTACGACGTGGCGTTCGGCGACAAAGCCTGGCAACTGCCGCGTGGCGACCATGAACAGGATCTGATGGATGCGGCCCGCGATGCCGTGGCGCTCATGGGCACGTCGATCCGCCACACGCCCATTTCCCGACGCGTGATGGAAGGCTCGCAGCGGCTACGCATCGTCGCGAAATACACTGTGGGTGTCGATGACGTCGATACGGACGCTGCCACGGATCTTGGCATTCTCGTCTGTCATGCGCCGACGGAAGCCAATTGCTTCGGCGTCGCCGAAACGACCGTGATGATGATCCTGGCCAGCCTGAAGAAGGCGATGGAGCGCGACGCGGCCGTCCGAGCCGGCCTGTGGCGCGAGCCGCATCTCGGTACGACTTTTCTTGGCGCGCGCGCCGATGGCTATGCTGGCATCACCATTGGCCTTGTCGGCTTGGGGCGCATCGCCACGCGCGTGGCGCAATTGCTGGCGCCCTGGCGCGTGCGGCTGATCGCCTACGATCCTTATATTCCGCCGGCCAATTTCCTGCTCGCCAATGCGCAGAGTGTCAGCTACGAAACCCTGCTGAAAGAAGCCGATGTCGTCTCCTTCCATGTGGTGCTGACCAAGGAAACGCGCTTCATGCTGCGCGACGAACAAATCGCGCTGATGAAACCCAATGCCATCGTGGTCAATACGGCCCGCGGCAAGGTTATCGAGGAAGCCGCCGTGGCACGCGCCATCGCCGAGGGACGCCTGCAGGGCGCGGCGATCGATGCCTTCGAGGAAGAGCCGCTTCCGGTGGAATCGCCGCTGCGCCAGCTCGGCACCAAAGTGCTGCTGTCGCCCCACTCAGCCTCTTTCAACGAAGGTGGCGAACTGCGCCCCGGCATGCAATGGGCTTTGCGCTCCGTCCTGACCGCGCTGTCCGGCGGCATTCCCGACAATGTCTACAACAAGGAAGTCATACCCCGCTGGAAAGAACGCTTCGGCGGCGCCAGCGTCACGAGCTGATCTCAAGAAAAAGGCCCGGCTTTAACCGGGCCTTCCTTTTTGTGGATCTCTGCGTGCCCTATTGCGGCTCGATCTTCGCCGCCTTCACCACCACGCCCCAGCGCACCATTTCGTCGCGTATATATTGGCCGAGTTCCTTCGGCGTGGACGTCCGCACCTCGATCATCTGGGCGGCCAGTTTGCCGACCACATCCGGCTCGTTCATGGCAGCGGCGGCCTGCTTGTAGATTTCGTCGAGCATGGCCGGCGGCGTGCCCGGCGGCGCGATCAAGGCATTCCAGGCGCTGGCCTCCACCCCATCGATACCGGCTTCAGCGAAGGTCGGCACGTTGGGCAGGAATTTCGAACGCTTCGGCTCGGTCACGGCGAGGATTTTCATCTTCCCGTCCGTGGCGAGCGGCACCACCGAGACAGCCGGCAGTACGGTCATCTGCACGTCGTTCTGCATCACGGCTTGGGCCGCCTGGGGCGAACCGCCGAACACCACGTGAACGACCTCGGTGCCGCTCTTGGCCGCGATCAGCTCCATCGACAGATGGGACAGGGAGCCACGACCGATCGAGGCGTAATTATATTTGCCGGGATTCTTTTTCAGCAGCGCGATCAACTCGCCAACAGTGTTCACACCCAACGCATTGGACACGGCCAACACGCTTGGCTGCGAGGTGAGCATGGTCACCGGCGCGATATCCTTGAACGGATCGTAAGTCATGTTCTTCATCAGCACCGTGTTCATGCCCATGGGGCCGAACAGGCTGATGCCGATGGTCAGGCCGTCGCCCGGTGCCTTGGCCACCGCGTCGGTGCCGGTGTTGCCGCTGGCGCCGGGGCGATTTTCAATGATGAAGGGCTTGCCGGTGCGCTGCTGTAGCTTTTCGCCGAGAATGCGGGCGATGATGTCAGGCGAGGCGCCAGCGGCGAAAGGCACGATGAATTTCACCGTGCCGGTGGGCCAGCTTTCCGTCTGAGCGGACAGGCTCGACGGCGCGACAAGCGCAAGTAGAGCCGCGAAAGTAACGGCAATCGATCGCATCAGGTTCCTCTCCCAGCGAGTTTCATCCCAGATTTCACGTCTTGCTACGCCTATCACAGCCCCCGTCAATGCGCCAAAGGGCTGAGTTCTGGACGCGCGGCGCCACACGCGGTAGGGCTTAAGCAGAACAGTCGACAAAAAACAGACCTAGGGACGGAAATGGCCGCGAGCAATATTTACGATTACATCATCGTTGGTGCGGGATCCGCCGGCTGCGTGCTGGCCAACAGGCTGACGGCCGATCCGGCCGTCTCGGTCTTGCTGCTGGAAGCCGGACCAGCCGATCGACATCCGCTGATCCACATTCCGCTCGGCATGGGCAAGATGCATGAGTATGAAATGTTCGATTGGGGCTATCACACCGAGCCCGAGCCGCAGTTGAACGGCCGTCGCATCGAAGCCATGCGCGGCAAGGTTTTGGGTGGATCATCCTCCATCAATGTCATGGCCTATACGCGCGGTCATCGCGGCGACTATGACCGCTGGGCGCGCCATGGCGCGACCGGCTGGTCTTATGCCGAATGCCTGCCCTATTTCAAACGCAGCGAAACCTGGAACGGCGGCGCCGATCCGTGGCGCGGTGGCGAAGGTCCGCTCGGAACCGAATTCGCGCGCACGAAAGATCCTCTGTTCGAAGCCTGGATCGAGGCGGCCAAGCAGCGCGGCCTGCCGTTCACCGAGGATTACAACGGTGCCCAAGGCGAAGGCATCGGCCGCAGCCAATATACCATTCGCAATGGCCGGCGTTCTTCAACCGCCAACGCCTATCTCAAGCCGGCGCGCGGTCGCCGCAATCTGCGCGTGGAGACCCATGCGCTGACGACGCGCATCATCATGGACGGCACGCGGGCGCGCGGCATCGAATATGTCAACAACGGTATAACGGTGCGGGCGCAAGCCGGCCGCGAGGTCATTCTCAGCGCCGGCACATTCAACACGCCACAGCTTCTGATGCTTTCCGGCATCGGGCCGGCGACACATCTGACCGAACTTGGCATCAAGCCGGTGGTTGATCTGCCTGTCGGTCGCAACCTGCAAGACCATCTGGCGGTGATGATCAGTTTCACCCGGCCGCAGAACGCCTCGCCGTTCCGCGACACGATGCGTTTCGACCGTATCGCCGTCGCCATGGTGCAAGCCTATCTCACCGGCACGGGCGCCGGCACCGTGGTGCCGGGCGGACTGCATGCCTTCTTCAAGACAAAGCGCGAGCTCGACGTGCCCGATATCGAATTCATGTTCCGCGGTCTGCCTGGGGATGCCGGCATCTGGTTTCCGGGCATCAAGAAGCCCTATCTCGACGGCTATGGCGTACGCCCCTGCCTGCTGCATCCCGAGAGCCGTGGCGAAGTGACGTTACGCAGCACCGACCCGACACAATCACCCCGGATTTTCTACAATTTCTTCTCCGCGCCGAACGATCTGCCGCGTCTGCGCGAGGGTTTCAAACTGGCGCGCGATGTCGCCTCCCAGCCGGCGCTGGCCCCCTATCGCGGTGCGGAGGATTCGCCCGGCCCCAAGGTGCAAAGCGACGACGAGATCGATGCCTTCATCCGACGCGCGGCCTTGACCGCCCATCACCCGGCCGGCACCTGCAAAATGGGAACGAGCAGCGATTGCGTGCTCGACCCGCAATTGCACGTGCGCGGCATCGAGAACCTGCGCGTGGTCGATGCGTCGGCCATGCCGGATATGGTGGGCGCCCATATCAACGCCTGCGTCATCATGATGGCCGATAAGGCGGCGGACATGATCAAAGGCGCCGAGCCGTTGCCGCCCTCGAACGCTTAAGCTTCTGCACGCAACATTTGACGGCGTGCGAAATCGCACATTTGATGAAAGCGAGGTTCCTTACGATCGCCAGCGGCCGGCTTCCTGACCGGGCGCCAGAAAGGTGAGCTGTTGATGAGTCCTCCCTCGCTTCGCCAACCGCTTCGCAAACATCTCAGCCTCACCTCAGCACTCGCGCTGCTCCTGGCGGCGAGCCTGCCCGGCGTTTCACGGGCGCAAGCGACGAGTGATCCGGACAAGATCGCCGCCGCTGAAGCCTGCGACAAGGGCGCGACTTCGCCGCTCGACCCGCAAGGCAGAGCACCGCCGGTGCCGCTCGGCGACATCAATCCGACGTTCCAAACCGACGTCACCGAACGCCTCGTCGCAGCCTGTCGGACGGCGGCCGTGGCCTTTCCTGACGAACAGCGCTTCGCCATTCAGCTCGCCCGCGCGATGTTCATGGAGGCCAAGCCGCAGGACGAAGTAATCCTGCCGACCGTGCGGCGTTTCGCCGACAACGGTCACATCGAAGCGCAATATCTGATGTGGCGGATGCATTCGACCAAGATCGATCCCCTGCGCAATCCCCTCGAAGCCAATCGCATGCTGAATTATCTACGCAATGCGGCCGAGGCGGGTCATGCCGAAGCGGTCTTTGAGATGTATTCTCTGCGCCGCTTTGGCGGCGTCTTGAAACGCGATCTCACGGAAGCCGTGCGCTGGGCCGATCGCATGGCCAATCTGCCGGTTCAGGGGCCGGCCGGCGATTGGAAAGAGAAGCCAGAACTCGAAGCGGTCGGGCGCATTCAGGGCGCGGCTTTGCGCCTGCGCCTGCCGGATCTATCCGCGGCCGACAAAGCCAAGGCTTTCGCGCTGCTCAAGCAAAGCCACGAAGCCGGCGACGACATGGCGCTCATGCCCTACGCGAACGCCTTGCGGCTTGGGGCCGGCACCGACAAACAGCCGGCGGCGGCACGGGCCCTTCTTGAGAAGGCCCCGGCCAATGACGGCAATGCAAAAATGGCGCTGGCAGACATGCTTCTCGCCGGCGAAGGCGGCCCACGCGACGTCAAGCGGGCGCTGGCCATGCTCGATGAGAAGAATCTGCAATATTTTAGCGAACGCGCCCGCCTTCTCGCTGATACCTATCTGAAAGGCGAGCTGATCGGACGCGATCCGCGCCGCGCCATGGCGGCATTGCAGAACGGTTTTGGCGATCTCAACAATGCAATCACGCTCGCTGGTCTGCTGCGCGACTATCAAATGAAGGTCGACAAGGAACGCCTGTTGAAACTGCTGTCGCTTGCCGCCGTCGTTGGCGAGCCGGGCGCCGGCCTGGCGCTCGCCAAACTGAAACTTTCGCAAAACCCCGACTTCCGCGACGAAGCGGGGGCGCGCGAAATTCTGGCGCTCATGACGCGCGACGGCGATCCAACCATGCAAGTGCTGCTCGCCCGCGCCCATTTCACCAATCTGGATTCGACCAGCTCTACTTTCGTGGCCAAAAGCCCGCTGGACGAAGCGCAGCTTCGCAAAGTGATCGCCGATGGCGTGGCCAGCGGACAGGCCGATGCGCTGCTGCTGCAAGGGCAGTTGACGCGCAAGGGCGTGTTCTATCCGCAGGATGACCAGGCGGCCACCAAGCTGATCGTCAAAGCCGCCGAACTCGGCAACGTGGATGCGATGCTGGCTGCGGGCAAAGCCTATGACGATGGCCTTGGCGTGCCAAAGAATCCGCGCGAGCGGCTGCGTTTCTGGCGCATGGCGGCGGATACGGGATCGATCGAGGCGAAGGAAACATTGTCATCCGCCTTCACCTTCGATTTTGGCTCGCGGCTGATGAATCTCAACGAAGGCATTGCTTATGCGGTGGCACTTTACGGCGACGGTGCCGGACGGCGCTACGGCGATCAGACCAATCTCGGCGGCTTCTCCATCGCCAACACGCGGATGTCCAGCCTGTTCTCCGGCGGACGGATCAGCGACTTCCCCCGCAAAGCCATCGCGGCGGCTATCATCGACGGCCTGCAAATGGCGCCAGCCGGCGCCACCGAAGACAAGCTGGTCGTCCTCGGCAAGGCCATGCCGCAGGACGTGCGCGCCGAAATCGAAAAAGTGCTCAAGGCCGAAGGCAAATTCTCCGGCGATGCCAATGGCTATTTCGGCCCCGAGGCGCGCGCCGGCCTGCGCGCCCTCGTCGAAGCACGCGGCCCCTGGCGGCAAGCGGCGCTTCAGCCCACTAAGCCTGTCGAGTCTCCTCAACCGGGCGCTGCGGCACAGCCACAGATCGCCCGCAGCGTCGTCGACAGCGTGCGCGAGAAAGCACTGCAACGCTCGCAGTCGATCAAAACCGACGCCGATCGTCTCGCGGCGTTGCGCATGTTCAACGCACTCGCACGTCTCGGCGATCTCCATTCCCGCTGGCTGATGATGAGCAATTATCATCAATCGAGCCTGGTGCGGCAGGTGGTCTCGCCAGCGGAATTGACCCGCTACAGTCTCGACATCCTGGTGGTGAAGCCGGATCAGGCGCCGAAAGCCAGTTTCGAATTCATTTTCGATCTGACGGCCATGTATAAGCAGGATCGCGGCAGGGCTTTTGGCGCAGCCTTCCTCACCACCGTGCGGGACGATCCGCGCTTGCAGGATTTGTCGATGCTCACGGAGATCGGCCAACATATGATGTTCGCGCCCGGTGCCTGCGATGCTGTGCTCGCCGCCGCGAAGCAGGAGAAAGTAGCCGGCCTTGACGGCGAAGGCTGCTCAGAGCAGTCGTTCGATGCCATCATCGCTTATGCCAAGAAGGCCGGGCCCGCCAATGTGGACAGCAAGGCGCGGGCGCAGGCCGGCGCCGATGTGACCAAACTGGCGCAGTAACCCGCGCCGCCTCACTTGCTATAGGAAATGCGATAGATGGCGCCGTTGAGATCGTCTGAGACGAGCAGCGCGCCATCAGGCATCGGCAGAATGCCGACCAGGCGCGCGAGGTGTTCGTCGCGCCGCTCATCGAGCAGCCCCGTCATGAAGGGACGCACGGTCGCCTTGCCGGCGCTGTCGAACTGAACCACGGCGAGATCGGAGCCGAACTTGCGCGAACGGTTCCATGAGCCGTGGCGGGCAATGAAGGCGGCATTGCGATATTCCGGTGGGAACATCGAGCCCGTGTACCATTTGATGCCCAGCGAAGCCGAATGCGGCCCCGTCGTTGCAACCGGCAGGATCACATCGGCGCAGGGATCGGGCTTGCGGAATTGCGGATCGGCGATGCCGTTGGCGTGACAATAGGGAAAACCGAAATTGGCGCCCTCCTTGCCGCGCGGCAGCCGATTGAACTCGTCTTCGGGGATATCGTCACCCAGATTGTCGCGGCCATTGTCGGTGAACCAGAACTCCCCGGTGACCGGGTGCCAGTCAAAGCCGACGGAATTGCGCACGCCGCGCGCGACCACTTCCATGCGGCCACTGGCGAGATCATAGCGGCGGATATTGCCGTAGACGTTCGGATCGACCTCGCAGACATTGCAGGGCGCGCCGACGGCGATGTAGAGCTTGCCGTCGGGACCGAAGGCGGTGTAGCGCCAGCCGTGATGACGATCGGACGGCAGATTGAACTGCTGGGAAATATCGACCCGCTGCGCGCCATCGAGCCGATTCTCGATGTCATCGAAGCGATAGACGCGATTGATTGCGGCCACATAGAGTGCCCCATCCTTCATGGCGAGGCCATTGGGACTGGTGAGCGCCTGCGCGATGGTGCGTACCTGATGTTCGCCGTTCTGGCTGGTGACCGCATAGACACGGCCCGCGCCCGTCGTGCCGACGAAGACCGTGCCCTTGGGACCGAGCAGCAGCGTTCGCGCGCCGGGCAGACCCGCCTGCCAGACCTCGACTTTGAAACCCGGCGGCACTTGCAGGCGATCGATCGGCGGCCGCGATTGCGCCGATGCGCCATTCACTGAGATGGCCGCCATGCAGAGGGCGGAAACAAAAGTCAGCGACATAAATCGACCGACGACAGCAAATTTTCCAGCGGACATGGCGAGCCTCGATCTTGCGTGGCAACGACTTTAACGCCCGAAAGCGACGCGACAACCACGGGCGATCAAATTCCCGCTAGAAAAGGTACCGCAATTCAGGGGGAACGATGGGAAGATTTGCTTCGTTGTTTCTTCTCCTCTTCGCGCGCCCCTTGCAGATCTTCGAAATGGCCCAGGGAACTCGATAATTCTCGCGCGCTCTCGGTGACCGCACGTATGGCCTGCTTTTCCCAGGCCTGATCCAAGCGCGCGGACGGCCCGAACACGCCAATGGAACCGATCACGCGATGGTTGTGATCGAAATAGGGTGCCGCGATCGCGATGGCGCCGGCAAAGACCTCGCCACGACTGATCGCATAGCCCTGTTGGCGAATGAGATCGAGGCTCGCGAGCAGGCTTTTGCGCGCGGCAGTCTTCGACGTGCCTTTTAGAAGCTCCTCGAGATTGTCCGGGTTGGTGAACGCGAGAATGGCCTTGCCGCTCGCTCCGCTCGTGACGGGTTGAGCCTCGCCGATGCCCCAGGAAATTCGAAGAATATGGGGCGCCGCCATTTCAAGCACGCAGAGACGCTGTTCACCGCGCAGCATGAACAGTGCCGCCGTCTCATTCGTTTTGGCGCGCAGATTCTCGACGATGGATCGGCCGATGACGATGGGATCGATGCCGGCCGTCCAATTATAAGCCAACCGGCCAACACCATAGTCGAGCGAGAAGCGCTGCGGCTCGCCGAATGCGCGGACCATGCCTTTCTGCGCAAGCGTATGCAGCAAGCGATAAAGCGTCGGACGGCTGAGCGGCACACGCTGCTGAATTTCCAGCACGCTCATCATCGGTTTGTCCGGCGTGAAACATTGCAGAATCTCGATAGCGCGATCGACGGCGCGCACGCCCTGCATGTTTGCATCACCCTCGCCACGCGCCACGTGTCTCTCCCGTTTCCGTTCGGTCAATCGAAATGAGCTTATGTCCATAGTACGGACAAGTCGACCGAAATTTGACGGCCTGCTTCCAGCTCGCTAGCTTAGAATGGATATTATGTCCGTTAGATGGACATATATCGACGCCGGGCCAGCACGCTGCCCGGTGCGCACCGACAAAGACATCAACGATGGGAGGGGATGATGTTGATCGATCGACGTAAGGTTCTTACGACTCTCACTTGCACGGCCGCTGCGGCGCTGTCTCATCCGGCCTGGGCTCAGGACAGCCGCGACATCATTAATTTCGTCAGCGCGTTTCCGCCCGGCAGCGGTGCGGACGTGCTGGTGCGCTTCTGGTCGCAGAAACTCACGCCCATCGTTCCCGGCCCGATCGTGGTGGCCAACAAGCCCGGCGCCATGGGCTTTTTGGCGGCCGAATATACCGCGCGCTCCAAGCCCGATGGCCGCACCATTTTCGTGCATGCCGGCACCAGCATCGCCGGCAACATGCATGTGTTCAAGAATCCGCCATTCGACGTCACCAAGGATCTCAAGGTCGCGGCAACCCTGAGCCGCCACTCCTATATTCTGGTTGTCGGCAAGGATGCGCCCTACAAGAACCTGCAAGAGCTGACGGCTGCGCTGCGCACCAAAGGCGACAAAGCGACCTATGGCACATCAAACACATCGTCCTTCTTGATTGGCGAACTCTACAAGCAGAAGGCCAATCTCAAGGTCGTCAACGTGAACTACCGGACGTCGGCCGATTGGATCAACGATCTCAACAGCGGCGCGCTCGATTTCGCCATCACCGATTCCATCGCCGGCCTCGGTGTCGCGCGGCAAGGCACCTGGCGGCTCATCGCCATCGGTTCCGGCACGCGGATGGCGTCAACGCCCGATCTACCGACATTCGCCGAGAGCGGCTATTCTGGCATCGACGTCGTTTCCTGGTGGGGAGCGCTGGTGCCGAGCACGACGCCGCAGCCCATCGTCGAGACGATCAGAGGCTGGTTCGACAAAGCGATCCAATCGCCCGATACGGCGGAGTTTTTGAAAGCGTCAGGCAATGACGTCTATTCAGCCTCGCCGGAAGAGGCCGCCGGCCTTCT
Source organism: Methylocella sp. CPCC 101449 (assembly GCF_031921685.1). NCBI lineage: Bacteria > Pseudomonadati > Pseudomonadota > Alphaproteobacteria > Hyphomicrobiales > Beijerinckiaceae > Methylocella > Methylocella sp. CPCC 101449. Next base: position 200,274 of record NZ_JAPDHU010000001.1, read on the forward strand.
CGCCGCCACGGCCGCGCAATGGAAGACATTCGTCGAGATTGCCAAAATCGAAAAAATCTAGCGGCGAAAAGTTCTGGCAGGAGGAGTTGATGGAAGCGATAATGGCGGAAAACAAGGGCAGGACCAAGGGCGAGACAATGCGCAACAGCTCCGAGTGGGTTCTCGAAGATCGCGGTGCCGATCAGTTTCTTGTCAACCGCCAGGTGTTCATCTCCGACGACATTCTGCAGAAGGAGTGGGATGTCATCTTCCGCACCTGCTGGATCTACATCGGCCATGGATCGGAAATCCGCAATCCCGGCGATTTTCGCACGCGCAAGGTGGCCGGCCGGCAGATGATCTTCTGTCGCGACAAGGATGGTGCGGTGCGCGCCATGCTCAATGTCTGTCCGCATCGCGGCGCGCTGGTGTGCCGCGAACGGGAGGGCAATGCGCGCGGCTTCTTCTGCATGTATCACGGCTGGACCTTCCAGACCGACGGCAGCCTACGTTCAGGACCGGGCCTTGATGCCTATGGACCGAAGTTCGACAAGGCGTCGCACGGCCTCGTGCAGGCGCCGCGGCTCGAACACTATCGGGATTTCTATTTCATCAATTTCGATCCGAACGCCGTCTCCCTCAGCGATTATCTTGCCGGTGCCAAAGAATATATCGACATCGTCGTCGACCAATCGCCGAGCGGCCAGATGGAGATCGTCTCGGGCACGCAGGAATATGACATCAAGGCCAATTGGAAGCTTCTGGTCGAGAATTCGGTCGACGATTATCACATTATCACCACCCACTCGACCTGGATCAATTACATGAGCAATTCCGGCGTCGACATGCGCCGGCCGAAAGGCTCGCTTCTGCCTTCGCTGGGTGCCGGCAAGAATCTCGGCAATGGTCATCTGACGACCGACAATCCGAACTATCGCGGCCGGCCGGTGGCGCGCTGGATTTCCGTTTATGGCGAGGAGGCCAAGGAAGACATCGACAATATCCGCGCCGAACTGGTGGCGCGGCTTGGCGAAGCCCGGGCGGCGCGCGTCGCCGACACCAACCGCAATCTGGTCATCTTCCCCAATCTCGTCATCAACGACGGCTCGTCGGTGACCGTCCGCAATTTCACGCCGGTCTCGCCCGGGCTGATGAAGGTAACGTCCTGGGCGTTGGGGCCGGTGGAAGAAACGGAGGCGCAGCGCGCCCGCCGCCTGCATGCCTTTCTCACCTTCTACGGCCCCGGCGGCTTCGCCACACCCGATGACGTGGCAGCGCTCGAAGCTGCGCAGGAAGGCTATGCCGCCTGGCGCGAGGCGCCATGGAACGATCTGTCGCGTGGCATGTACAAGAGCGAGGACGATCAGCTTGATACGGACGAAGGCCATATCCGCACGTTTTGGCGGCGCTGGAAGGACTTGATGGAGACGGCGGCATGAGTGCGCTGCGCATGGAAGTGGAAGATTTTTTGTTTCATGAAGCCGATCTGCTCGACCGCTGGCAGCTCGACGATTGGCTTGCTCTGCTCACCGACGATGCCGCCTATTTCGTACCGCCTAACGACAAGCCCGATGGCAATCACAACACCACTTTGTTCATCGTCGCCGACGATAGCGTGCGCCTTCGCGAACGCATCATCCGCCTGAAGGACCCGAGCTGCCATGCGGAATGGCCGCCGTCCCGCACGCGGCGGATCATCGGCAATGTGAAGGCCAGCGAAGCGGATGGCGAGATTACGGTGCGTGCCAATTTCACCCTCAACCGCCACCGGCGCGGCGGCGACCTTCGCACCTTCAGCGGCGAATATCGCTATCGGCTGCGTCGCGAGAACGGCGCGCTCAAGATTGCCGAGCGGCGCGCCATTCTCGATGCCGAGGAACTCGGCCATATGGGATCGGTGAGTTTCTTGCTGTAAATCACACGCCCGCGAAGGAACCGCGCATCAGCAAATCCGGCCGATAGGTCGACGGCTTGTCGCCGATTGTCTCGCCGCCGGTGATGCCGCCCTGAATTTCCGACCCAAAGAAGGAATAGGGAAATGGCACAAGCGGCGCGCTCACCGCGTCGAGACGCGTACGCAGTTCGGCCGGGATTTCGAAATCAAGCGCTCCCAAATTATCGACGAGTTGCTCGCGCTTGGTGGCGCCGACGATCACCGAAGCGATGCCGGGTTGTGTCATCGTCCAATTCACCGCCACCTGCGCCATGCTGCGGCCAAGTGCCTGAGCGACCTGTTCCAGTTCGGCGACGATTTTCCAGTTCCGTTCAGTGAACTTCTGAAAGCCGGGGTTGGCGCTGTCGCGGAGATTGTCGAGACGCCCCGCTCCGGTGGCACTCGGCTGGTATTTGCCGCTCAACAGTCCGCTCGCCAGCGGGCTCCACACCATGATGCCCGCGCCATGGCGCGTGCCGAAGGGCACGAATTCGTGTTCGATGTTGCGCTCGACCAGGGAATATTCGAGCTGCAAGGCCGAGACAGGTTCATAGCCGCGCCCTTCGGCAATGGTCTGCGCCCGGCTCGCATACCAGGCCGGCACGTCGGAGAGACCGACATGACGGACTTTGCCGCTGCGCACCAGATCGTCCATCGTGCGCATCACTTCTTCGGGCTGGGTCAGCCGATCCCAGCAATGCAGGATGTAGAGATCGATATAGTCGGTGCCGAGGCGTTTCAGTGAGCCTTCGACGGCGCGCAGAATGTTCTTGCGGCCATTGCCGCCGGCATTGGGATTGCCCGGCGTGAAATTCATCGTGAACTTGGTCGAGATCACCGCTTTATCACGCAGGCCACGTTCGGCGATGAACTCGCCGAGCCAGGTTTCCGACGTACCGCCCGTATAGGCATCGGCGGTGTCGAAGAAATTGCCGCCAGCTTCGACATAGGTATCGACCAGACCGCGTGCCGTCTCCTTGTCGGCGCCCCAGCCCCATTCGGTGCCGAAGGTCATCGTGCCCAGCGCCAATTGGCTCACCCGCAGGCCGCTGTTGCCCAGCGTGTAATAGGTCATGGTCATTTCAAGGCTCCATTGCGTTGGTTCCGCCACTCGGCGTTCACGGCTTGGACAATGGCCCTGTTTCGGCTCATCGATTAGATTGTATTATTTCTACTCACTATGTAGTAATATTCATGAATGGATCGCGACCTCATCAGTCACTTGCCGGTGATCATCGCCGTCGCCCGGCGCCGCAGTTTCGCCGCCGCGGCTAGCGAACTGGGTCTCACCCCTTCGGCAGTGAGCCATGCCATTCGCTTCGTCGAGGAGCGCATCGGCCAGCCCCTGTTCGCGCGCACCACCCGCAGCGTCTCGCTGACTGAAGCCGGCGAAGCGCTCGTCGCCACCGCAGGACCCGCGTTGCAAGACATCGGTGACCGGCTGGAGCGCATCCGCGCCGCCAAAGGCCGGCCGAGCGGCCTGCTACGTATCAATGCGCCACGCTTGGCGCTGCCGCTGGCCCTCACCCCGATCCTGGCAGCCATGGCGCCACGCTATCCTGACGTGAGCGTCGAGATTTTCTCGGACGAGCGCATGACCGACATTGTCGGCGAAGGCTTCGATGCCGGCGTCCGTCTCGGCGAAATGATCGCGCAGGACATGGTGACGGTGCGCCTCACGCCGCCGTTCCGGGCCATCATCGTCGCCTCGCCCGACTATATCGGCCGGCACGGACGGCCGCGCACCCCGGCCGATCTCGCCAGCCATAATTGCATCGGCTATCGCCTGATCCGCTCCCAGGGGTTCTATCGCTGGGATCTGATGGAAAACGGCAAGGACATCTCGATCGAAACGCGCGGCAGCGCCATCGTCACCGAATCCCACTCAGCCTTGGAGCTGGCGCGGGCCGGCGTCGGCCTGGCCTATCTGTTCGAACCGTTGGCGCGCGAGGACATCGCCGCCGGGCGGCTGGTGCAGGTGCTGGCCCACCATGCCGTCGAGGAGCCTGGGCTGTTTCTCTATTTTCCGCGCCGTGCCGCCCTGGCGCCTAAACTGCGCGCTTTCATCGATACGGCGCAAGAGCTGACGCGAACCGCCTCGCGCAAGCGCAGGTGAATTTCAGCGCTTCGCGGAAACCAGTAGAAACATCGGCCGGTCAAGTTCTTCCTGCAAAGCGGGCTGCGCTTCGATCTGCGCCGGTGTCGGCGCGAATTCCTCGACGCGATCGATGGTGAAGGCGGCGCCGATCAGAAGGTTGAGCGTGGTGGCGAGGGTGCGATGATATTTCAACACCCCCTTGGCCAGCCAATCGGTGACGCGCGGGCCTTCCATGGCATAGCGATCGAGGGGCCAGATGCGCCGTCCTTCCGCATCCTGCGTCCAGCCCTGCCGGCTGGGCGCCATGAAGACCGGATGCTCCGTCGAGAACACGAACCGCCCACCAGGAACGAGCGCCTGATGCACGGTGGCAAACAGGCGGCCGGCATCTTTAAGATAATGCAGGGCCAGAGAAGAATAGACGAGATCGAAAGCGGCCGCTGACAGAGCCAGTTGTTCGAGATCGGCGCGCTCATAGACAATGGTCTCGCCAATGGCATCGTCCCGCGACATCTCCCGCGCCCGCGCCAGCATTTTCTCGGACAGGTCGAGACCCAACACGTGGGCTGCGCCCTGCTCTTGCGCCCAACGGCAGAACCAGCCGTAGCCGCAGCCGAGATCGACGACGCGCAGGCCTTTCATCGGTGGCAGCATGGCGCGCAGAACCGGCCATTCGGGTGCCGCGTCCAGTCCGCCGGTCGAGCGGGCGAGCCGGCTATAGCCCTCGAAAAACTGCGGTTGATCGTAGATGTTTTGCGCCATGGGAACTGCGTTCAAGGTTTGCTGTCGGGCATGATCCGATCGCTGCCCGTCGAAGAGGTTTCGGAATGCGGCGTGTCGGCACTGCGTTTGTCATCGCCAGGCAATTTGCAGTCGCCGGCGATCGGACAGGCATAGGGCAAGGGTTGCGGCACCTGCGCCTCGGTCAGCGGCACCGGGTCTGGGTTCAGATAACTGAATTGCCAGACGGTGATGGCGACGGCGCCCAGGCCGATCGCCAGGGCGATCGGTACCCGCAGCCAAAGCGAGCCCAGGATATTCCCGGACGGTTCCGACTTCCGATCAGACTCTTGCGTCATCGTACTACCTGCTGCTCTGCGCTGGTATCACCTTGTCGCCGGATCATGTCAAAAGTCGAATTTCGCATGCATTGGTCTCCACTCTATGCTTTGCTCGGACTGGGAGAGCGCGGGGGAGGGCGTTTCATGCTTCGGAGTGTGCAAAAATTTGTTTGGGCCGGGTTGGCGATGGGCCTCGCCGTTTCCATGGCCCACGCTCAATCCTGGCCGAGCCGGCAAATCACCTTCATCGTTCCCTTCGCGCCTGGCGGCGGCACCGACGCTTTCGCGCGCCCGCTCGCGACCCAGCTCGACACGCAACTGGGACAGCGCGTGATCATCGAGAATCGCGCGGGCGCCGGCGGCACGGTTGGCGCTTCGGCGGCGGCGAAGGCGCCGCCTGATGGCTACACCTTCTTCATCGGCGCGGCGCATCACGCCATCGCCCCGGCCCTTTATCCGAAACTCGATTACGACATCGAGAAAGACCTGATCCCCGTTGGTCTGGTGTCACAGCCGCCGCAAGTGGTCGTGGTGCATCCAGGCCGGGTTTCAGCCAAGACCCTGCAAGAGCTGATCGACTATGCGCGCGCCAATCCCGACAAGATGAATTATGCCTCGGCGGGCGGCGGCACCACCCATCATCTGGCGGGCGAGCTGTTCAAGGCGCTGACCAAGACGCGCATCACCCATGTGCCCTATCGCGGCGCGGGCCCGGCCATGCAGGATCTCGTGGCCGGTCATATCGAACTGGAGTTCGACGGGCTTGGCTCATCGGCACCGCATATCGCATCGGGCGCGCTGCGCGCCCTGGCGGTGGCCGCGCCGCAACGCTCGCCGGCCTTTCCTGATGTTCCGACGGCAGCCGAAGCCGGCGTGCCCGGCTATGAGGTCTCGACCTGGTACGGCATGTTCGCCCCAAAAGGCACGCCGCCGGATGTGATCACGCATATGACCAAGGAACTACGCACCGCTTTCGCGACGCCGATGATCAAGGACGCCTGGGGGCGCAACGGCTCCGAAATCCCCAATCTCTACGGCGCCGAATTCGGCACGTTCGTCAGCGCCGAGGTGAAGCGCTGGGGCAAAGTGGTGCAGGACGCCGGCATCAAGCTCGACTGAACCTCACGCACAATTTGCTTGCCGCGCTCAAGCCGCGCAAGGAAGATCGGTTCATCTTCCTTGCGAGAGGTGCCGCATGATCGAACTGCATTATTGGCCAACGCCCAACGGCCACAAGATCACGATCTTTCTCGAAGAGACCGGCCTGCCCTATAAGATCACGCCGGTGAACATCGGCACGGGCGAACAATTCAAGGCTGAATTCCTGGCGATTTCGCCCAACAACCGCATGCCGGCGATGGTCGATCACGATCCCAAGGGCGGTGGCGCACCGATCAGCGTGTTCGAATCCGGCGCCATTCTCGTCTATCTCGCCGAAAAGACCGGCCAATTCATCGGCACGGATCTGCGCTCGCGCACCAAAGCGTTGGAATGGCTGTTCTGGCAGATGGGCGGCCTTGGTCCGATGGCCGGGCAGAACGGCCATTTCAACAATTACGCGCCGGAAAAGATTCCCTATGCGCAAGAGCGCTATACCAAGGAGACCAATCGTCTCTATGGCGTGCTCGACAAGCAACTCTCCGGGAATGAATGGGTGGCCGGCAGCGCCTATTCCATCGCCGACATGGCGAGCTATCCGTGGATCGTGCCCTATGAGCGGCACCACCAGAAGATCGAAGATTTTCCGCATCTGAAGCGTTGGTTCGACGTCATGGCGAAACGCCCGGCTGTCGTTGCCGCTTATGCCAAAGGACCACTCTATCGCTCAGACAATACGATGACGGAAGAGGCCAAGAAGATTCTCTTCGGCCAGACGGCAGCAAGCGTTCAGGCGCGCTAGGCGCCAGGAAAAACCAAAAGAGAAACCGGCGGCCTTTCGACCGCCGGTTTCTTTTTGTCTGGAACTTTACGCCAAGCCCGCCTTGACGCGATCCGGCGTGAACGGCGCATGGCGCAGTCTCTTGCCAGTGAGCGTGAAGATGGCATTGGAGATCGCCGGGATTGTGCCGGAGATCGACAATTCGCCGACCGGCAGCGGAATGTCGCCGCTGCGGATGATCTCCACATGCATCTGCGGCACGTCCGACATGCGGATCAGTTCGTAGTCGTGGAAATTGCTCTGTTCCACGGCGCCATCCTTGATCGACACGCGCTCCTTGACCGCGCTGCCCAGCGCATAGAGCAACGAGCCCTCAATCTGCGCCACGACGTTTTGCGGCTGCACCGGCAGGCCGACGTCAACAGCGCACCACAGTTGATGCACCTTCACTTTGCCGCTCGCCGCATCGACGGAGACTTCGGCCACGGTGCCGGCCACCGAAAAGCCGATCGGCGGCAAGCCCAGCTTGGCGAAGGCGATGCCGAGCGCCCGTCCCTCGCGCTTGCGCTTCCACTCGGCCATTTCGGCAACGCGTTCGATGACCTTCTTGGCGCGCGGGTCTTTCAACACCGCCAGGCGATATTCGACCGGATCCTTACCGGCCAACTGAGCCAGTTCGTCGATTACGGCTTCGATGGCAAAGTTGTTGTGCCCCGAACCGATGCCGCGCCAGGCGGCCGTGCGAATGCCACGCTCTTCATAGATATGCTCGGCGGTCATCGCCGGGATATCGTAATGCGGCATTTCCGAACCGGCCATGACGATATGGTCGACGCCTTTCTGCGCCTCCATACGGGCCTGACCGTAGAGATAAGGCACCACCGTGTCGGCGGCGATGCGATGACGCCAGCCGGTGATCTTGCCCGTCCCATCAAGGGCAACATCGATCTTCTGCGCTGTCATCGGCCGCAGACGACCGGAAGCAATGTCGTCCTCGCGGCTCAACAGCATTTTCACCGGCTTGCCGACGGCTTTCGACAGCAGCACGGCATCGACAGCATATTCGACGAAGGCGCGCCGGCCGAAACCGCCGCCCATGGTCATGAGGTGGAATTTCACCTTGTCGGGCGCCACGCCCGCCGCCTTCGCCGCATCGTCGCGCGCCCGGGTCGGCCATTGCGTGCCGCACCAGATTTCGACGCCCTCCGCCGTCACCGAAGCGGTGCTGGTGTGGGGCTCCATCTGCGCATGATAGACATAGTCGGTCATATATTCGCTGGAATGCACTTTGGCGGCGCCCGCGAAAGCCGCGTTGGCATCGCCGACCGAACGTCCGATCACGCCTTGCGTCTTGGCATCGCGCACGTGCTCCAACGCCGTCCGCATGGCAGCGGCCGAATCCGTCTTCGAGCCCGGCGCGTCGCGCCACTGCGCTTTCAGCTTGTTGCGTGCGACGAAGACCGCTTCCACCGTCGAGCCGACGATGCCGACACCATGGTCGAGCGCGATGGCATCGACGATCCCCGTCACCGCTTTCAATTCATCGCGATTGAACGATGTGGGACCGGAGCCGCGCACCGGCGCACGCGCAATCGTGCCGTAGAGCAGGCCTGGCACGCGCACGTCGATGGCATAGGTCATCCGGCCGGTCGACTTCGCTTCCACGTCGCGGCGCGGCACGTCCTTGCCGATGAGACGGAAATTGGCGACGGGCTTGAGCTGTTCCGGCTTGATTTCCGGCAGCTTCTCCGGCGCTTTGGCGCTGGCGGCAATCTCGCCATAGGAGAGTTTGCGCCCGCTACCCGCATGGACGACGGTATTGGGCTCGGTGGTGAGCTCGCTTGCCGGCACATTGAGGCGTGCCGCGGCCGCGTCGATCAACACCTGACGTGCCTGCGCGCCCGCCGTGCGCGCCGCCATCCAATAGCCGCGCAGAGTGGTGCTGCCGACGACCATCTGGGTGCGCAGGATCGGATGATTGTAGACCTCCGCCACCGGCGCGGTCTCGATTACCACTTTCGACCAATCGGCGTCGAGTTCTTCAGCTAGTATCAGCGGCAAAGCGGTGCTGACGCCCTGCCCCATTTCGATCGCTGGCGAAACGATGGTGACCGTGCCGTCGGCGGCGATGCGCACGAAGGCGTTGAGCGCGGCGGGGCCGGCCTGTGCGGCCGCCTCTTGCGGCGCGAGCTTGAAGGCAAAGCCGAAGGACAGGCCAGCGGCACCGGCCAGAACGCCGCGACGAGAGAGATTGAGATTATCGTGCATTGGTTCAGCCCTCCCGCGATGCGCGTTCGACGGCGCTGATGATGCGCGAATAGGTGCCGCAGCGGCAGATATTGCCGTCCATATGTTCGACGATCTGATCGCGCGTCGGTTTCGGCGTCTTGGCGAGCAAAGCGGCCGCCTGCATGATCTGACCGGACTGACAGTAGCCGCATTGCGGCGTCTGTTCGGCAATCCAGGCCTTCTGCATGGGATGAAGACCGTTGGCCGAAAGCCCTTCGATGGTCGTCACTTTCTTGCCGGCAAGTTGCGACACTTGCGTCTGGCAGGAGCGCACGGCTTCGCCATCGACATGCACGGTGCAGGCGCCGCACAGTCCCGCGCCGCAGCCGAATTTCGTACCCGTCAGCCCGACATGTTCGCGCACCACCCACAGCAATGGTGTGTCTGGCTGCACGTCGACCGTTGTCGACTGTCCGTTGATGGAAAGTTGGTAGGTTGCCATCGTATCCCCTCCGAGAATGGCTCTTCTTTCATTAGAACTATTCCCGTTAGCACTGACAAGACGATTTGTGCAGTGGGATCATTACGATGATTTGGTCTCTCATGATGTGAGTGGGCGATGCAAAAAGTTGCGGCCACGCAACCGCAACTTCGCTTTCTGTAGTGATCAGGCGGCGGCGGACACCGACACGGCATCGACGATGCCATCGCAAGATCGCCGCCGGGACCGGTCGGTTGTACGTTGTTACCAGGTAACAAAACCGAGACTTACTCACGCCATGGGCGAGCTTCGCCTTGGCGGGCTGCGCAGCCGCTACTGGCGCCCGCCTTCATCGATTTCACGGTCGCGAACGTGAAGCTCGCGACCATTTGAGAGCGGATTATTTCGCCGCGGCCAGGGCCGGCTGCGCCTTGCGGATCGGCTCCATCACCTCATTGGCATAGATCGTCATGTTCTTGACGGCCAGCTCATGCGGCAAGGTGGCGAACTGCAACATGGTGAGCAATTTGCCGAAGCCGATCTCCTTCTGGAAATGCAGGATCTTGTCGCGCACCGTGGCCGCACTGCCGCACAGGAACATGCCGCTTTCCATCACCGCTTCCAGGGATTTTTCACCTGACTGCATTTGCGCCTTGGCACGCAAGACCCCCTGCATGGACTGCAGCGACAGATAGCCCGGCGGCAGCAGCATTTCCGGCGGCATGCGCAGGAATTTTTGATAGAAGGCTTCCGCATGCGGGCGGGCTTCGCGCATGGCGATCTCGTCGGTTTCGGCGACATAGCACGGCACCGACCAACCGAGATGATCGGAGGTCGCCTGCCAGCCCTGGCGTTCGGCGGAGTCGCGATATTGCTGCATATATTTGGCGAGCGCGGCGACGGGGGAGAACGTCTGTAGATAGGTGTAGCGCCGGCTCGGATGTGCTGCCCATTCGATCGTCTCGGTGGAGCCCTGCGAAGGAATCCAAACCGGCGGGTGCGGGTTCTGGAACGGCCTTGGCCACAGATTCACATAGTTGAAGTTGTAGTGCTTGCCTTCGAAGGCGAAGGGACCGGTCTTGGTCCAGGCCTGGATGATCAGATCATGCGCCTCGTGGAAGCGTTCGTGCGAGAAGGCCGGATTGACGTTCCAGGAGAAATATTCGGCGCCGATGCCGCGCACGAAGCCGGCGATGAAACGACCACCGGTGATGTTGTCGAGGATCGCGAACTCTTCGGCGATGGTCACCGGATTGTTGACCAGCGGCAAGGCACGGCCGAGCAGCGCGATCTTCACCTTCTTGGTGCGCCGCGATAAAGCGCCGGCCAGAACGCCCGGCTGCGGCATCAGGCCATAGGCATTGGAATGATGCTCGTTGACGCAGATACCGTCGAAGCCGAGCGGTTCGGCCATTTCGAGCTCGTCGAGATAGCGGTTGTACAGCTCGTGACCCTTGCGCGGATCATAGTAGCTGTTGGGCAAGGTCACCCAGGCCGATTTGTATTTGTCCGAGGCCGCTAGATCGAGGTCGGCATAGGGCATGAGATGGAAGAGAAAGAATTGCATCATGCCTCTCCTGCGAACTGGCGGATTGCGGCAACAAACTCAGGCGACTTTTCCGAATGCGGCAGGTGTCCGCAGTCTTCAAAAATCTGCACCTTGGCGCCCTTGATCGCCTCGCGGAAGCGTTCGGCATAGGCGACGGGAAGAAGAGCATCCTGCCGCCCCCACAACACCAGGGTCGGCAGATCGAGACGATGAATCCATTTTTCGAGATCGGGATTGTAGAGACGCGGATTCCAAGCGAGCCGCGCGGTCGTCACCCGGTTGCGCACGGCGATGTCGCTGTCCTCAGGGCTCACCGGCATGGCGAGCAGGCGCTCGGCCAGCGCCTTATCGTGGAACAGATTGCGGGTGAGTTCTTCCTGCGACCACAGGAACAGATCGGCCGGCGGCACGCCCTTGAGGCGCAGGCCGGCGGAGGCGACGAGGACGAGCTTGCGCAGCCGGCTCTGATCGCGCACGGCGATCTCCGAAGCGATCCAGCCGCCCATCGAGGTGCCGACGAGGGTGACGTCCTTCAGATCGAACTGCTTCATGAAGCTCAGATAGAAATTGGCCATGTCGCCGACATTGTCGAGCCAGTCGGGCATGTCGGAGCGGCCGAAACCTGGATGTTCGGGCACGATCACGTCGAAGGACTTCGCCAGTTCGGCCATGAACGGCGCCCAGCGGCTGGCGCCATTGGCGCCATGGAGAAACAACAGCGGCGCGCCGGAGCCAGCCCGCATGATGCTGGTCTTGCAGCCCTCCACCGTCTCGAAATAGATCTTCGGTTCACTCATGACATTTCCCTCATCCTACGCAGGGATTTCGGCGAAAAGGGCCTTCCCACACATCGCCGACCGGACGATCGGCTCTTTCCGAAAGCCGCCTAAGCGGCTTTCCCGCTTTTGAAATCCGATGTTCGGGGGAAGACCCTGGCATGCGTTCTCTCCCCGACCGTTGCTTTTTAAGTTGCATTTTTATTTCCATATGGAAAATATAAGTCAAGCTGATTTTCCATTTTATGGGCTGTATCGGCATATATTGCGGCGTCTTCCTGATATTTATTTCCAATATGGAATTAAATTTGCCCTTCAATCCCGTGCCCGGACGGCAGCCAGGCCCGACGACCGGAAAGGACGTTGCGTTGAACTCCCCAAAACAGGAACCGCCCGTCGAGTTCGACGTCCGTCTGAACGTGCCCTATCTCCTTGGCCGTGCCGCCAATGGATTGCTGGGCCGCCTCACCGAAGTCCTCAAGCAGCAGGATCTATCGCTCGGCATGTGGCGCATTCTGGCTTTGCTTTATGCGCAATCGCCGCTGCGTTTCAGCGCGCTGTTCACGCTCAGCTCCATGGAGCCTTCGACCGCCTCTCGCTTCATCAACGAACTGCTGCAACGCGGCCTTATCGCGAAAAAAAAGTCCAAGACCGACGCGCGCGGCGTTCTGCTCTCCATCACACGGGCCGGGCAACAGACGGTACGATCCCTTTTGCCTCAAGTCGCGGTGATGGAGAAAGATACTCTGGCCGGCTTCTCCGAAGATGAGGTCTATATGGCGCGACGGCTGCTGCAACGTATGTGCGACAACGTATCTCCACTGATCGAATATCCGGAGTAACCCGAGGCGCACGGTGGCTTGCCATCTAGAAAAGCCGCCGACCGGCATCCCCTTCGCGCCAAAAATGCTTTAAGCTGCCTCCCAACGGACAAAACGATGGGAGGGAATTCAATGGCGTGGATACGCACGACCGGCCGCCTGATGGCTGGCATTCTTGCACTTCTGGCGGCGCAGACTGGCTTGGTACAGACCGCCCTGGCGCAGAACAAGGTCAATCTTGGCTACACGCGGCTTGCCACCGACATCGGCCTCTATGTCGCCGACAAACGCGGCTATTTCAAAGCCGAAGGGCTCGACGTCAATTTCGTGCTGTTTGATTCCGCCGCGCGAATGATCACGCCGGCGGCGACCGGCGATCTCGATGTGGTGGCGGGCGCGACCTCCGCCGGTTTCTACAATGCGGTGGCGCGCGGCATCGATCTGCGCGTCGTCGCCGACAAGGTTTCAACCCCGCCCGGCCGGACCAGCCAGACCCTGATCGTGCGCAAGGCGCTGGTCGATTCCGGGCGCTTCAAGACCCTGGCCGACATCAAGGGGCTGAAGGTCGCCAATTCCGCGCCGGGCACTGCGGCGATGGCCTCGCTCTATAAAATGGTCGAGCGGGCGGGACTGAAAATCAGCGACGTCGAACTCGTCAGCCTCGGCTTTCCACAGCAGGTGCTGGCACTGTCCAGCGGCGCCATCGATCTGGCGCTGCCGGCCGAGCCGATGACGACCGAAGCCGTCACCAAAGGCTATGGCGTGAAGGTGATCACCGACGACGAGGCCTATCCCTATCATCAGATCGCCGTGCTGTTTTACAGCGGCAAATTCGCCAAGGAACGGCCGGAGGTTGCCCGCAAATTTCTCAAGGCCTTCCTGCACGGCGTGCGCGACCACAATGACGCGCTGGACGCGAAGGGCAATTTCACCGGGCCGAAGGGGGAAGCGATCATCGCCATTCTCAATGAATATACGACGATCAAGGACCCCGCCTTCTATCGCTCTTTCCCCCTCGCTTTCTGCAACCCGGACGGCACGATCCATCTCGACAGCCTGAAAAACGACTTTCAAGTTTATAAGGAAGCGGGCCTGCTCGAAGGCACCGTCGATCCACTGAAACCGATCGACACATCTTTCCTAGATGACGTGCTTAAAGAGATCGGCCCCTACAAGAAGGCCAATTGATCAAACGCGCTCGGCGACGAATGGATTGACGAGATGGCCGATGCCGGTGATCTCGATATCCACCTCGTCGCCGGCCTTGAGATTGGGTGAGGTGCCGTCGGTGCCCATCCAAATTACGTCACCAGGATAGAGAGTGATGTAACGGGTGATGGTGCTGATATAGCGTGCGACGCCAAACAGCATGGCATTGGTGCGAAAGCGCGTCGTTTCCTGGCCGTTGACCTTGACGATGGTTTCAAGCGCGTCGAGGTCGACGTCGGTCTCGATCCAAGGCCCCATCGGCTTCCAGGTGTCCGGCCCCTTGGCCCGCCAGAGCGTGCGATCCGATTTCTGCCAGCTCCGTTCGCTCACGTCATTGCCGACGGTGTAGCCAAGGACGCAGGACAGCGCCTCCGCCTCCGACAGATGCTTGGCCTGTTTGCCGATGACGACGACCAGTTCGCCTTCGTATTGGACCGCATCGGTCGCATCATGGGGAATGACCACGGCTTCGCCATGGGCGATCAGACCATTGTTGGTTCTTTGGCCGACATCAGGCTGCGTCGGCAGAGTCGGTGACTGGCCGGTGCGCGCTGCGACTTTCAGAATGTGTTCGGTGTAATTGAAGCCGACGGCGTAGAAGGTGGGCGGGATCACCGGTACTTCGATCTTCACCGTGGACAGATCGTGCCGGCGCGTGGTTTTCTGATGATCGCCAAAAGGCGTTCCGTCGATCTCGACGAGCCGGTCGCCTTCCAGGATGCCATAGAATGTTTTGCCGTCACGCGACGCTCTGATCCACCGCACGCCATTCTCCTTTCAAGGGGCCAGCTTTCAAAGGTCCGGCTTTCATGGATCGGGCTTGGCGGCCGAAGCACGCACGACATCGGCCCATTTGGTCACTTCGGTGGCGACGAAAGCTGGCATCGCTTCGGGCGGCCGCCAATGGGTGATCACGGCGTTGCGCTTGAACGTCTCCTGCACCGATGGCGCCGACAGAGCTTTCTCGATGCTGCCTGCCAGCCGTGTGATCCGCTCTGACGGCGTACGCGCCGGCGCGAAATAGGCGAACCAGGCGTCCGCATCCACGTCCGCGACGCCGGCTTCCGCCAAAGTCGGTACATCAGGCAGTTGCGGCATGCGCGTGGAGGAGGCAATGGCGATCGCCCGCACAAGACCGCCATCGATCTGGCCCAAGATATTGGCGACGGCGACAAAGCCGAAATCGACGATGCCATTGACGAGGTCCTGCACCAGCGGCGCACCGCCACGATAGGGCACATGCGCGGCCTGCGTACCCGTCTTCAGCTTGAACAATTCAGCGGCCAGATGAGAAGACGACCCATTGCCCGTCGAACCGTAATTCAATTTGCCAGGCTCAGCGCGCAGCAGATCGACCAGCTCCTTCGCCGTCTGCGCCTTCAGCCCACGCTTGACGACGAGCGCGTGCGGCACGGTGCAGATGCCACAGATCGGCGCGAAGCTTTCGATGGTCTTGTAAGCCAGATTGGGGATCAGCGCGTCGTTGGTGCCGTGGGTCTGCTGGGTGCCCAGCACGATGCGATAGCCATCGGGATCGGCCTGGGCGACGGCCAAAGCGCCGATCGCCCCACCGCCACCGCCCCGGTTTTCGATGACGATCGATTGGCCCAGGTACTGAGTCATCTGCTCGCCCAGCGCACGGGCGACGAGATCGACCGAACCGCCGCCCGGATAAGGTACGATCACCGTAATCGGACGATCGGGGAACCGTTCCTGCGCCATGGCGGGCGCCAGAGCCACAGCGGACGTTCCGACCAGAAAAGCCCGCCGGCTCATAGACAATACCGTCACTCAATCCCCCAATTTGACGCCGGCCTGTTTGATGACGCCGGCCCAAAGTTTGACCTCGCTGGCAATGAAAGCCGCCGCCTCTTGCGGCGTATTGCCGATGGGTTGCGCCGCCTGATCGAGGAATTTTTTGCGAATTTCAGGCGAGCGGATCACTGCTACCGCATCTTTATTGATCTTGTCGATGATCGCATCAGGCGTTGCTGGCGGTGCCATCATGGCGAACCAGGCGATGGCAGAAAAGCCTTTCAAGCCGGATTCCGAAACCGTCGGCACATCAGGCAGTTCCGGCGTACGCTCGAGGGAACAGACGCCGATAATCTTCAGACTGCCGCCGCGATGCTGCGGCAGCGATTGCGAAATATTGTCGAAGAAAACGTCGACATGACCGGCGACCAGATCGTTCAGCGCCGGGGCCGTGCCGCGATAGGGAATATGATTGAATTTGACGCCGGCCATACTCTCGAACAGGGCCGCCGTTAGGTGCGACGTGCTGCCATTGCCTTGATTGGCGCAATTGATCTTGCCTGGATTGGCTTTCGCCTTGGCGATCAGTTCGGCGATGGTGGAAACACCGAGCTTGTTGCTGACGTCAACCACATTGGTGGCGGAACCGATGATGGTGATCGGCTTGAACTTGCTCGCGTCATAAGCAAGCTTTGGATAGAGGCTCTGATTGATGGCGATCGGCGGCGGCGGCGCGGCGAGCAGCGTGTAGCCATCGGGTTCGGCAAAGGCCACGGCTTCGGCACCGACATTGCCGGCAGCACCCGTGCGGTTCTCAATCAAGACAGGCTGTTTCCAGACATTGGTCAGCACTTCCGCCAGCAAGCGCGGCAGTGCGTCGGCCGTGCCGCCAGCCGGAAACGGCACGATGATGCGCACGCTCTGGGCTGGCCAGTTACCGGCGCCTTGCGCTCGCACTGAAGCCGGCAATAGAGCGGCGGTGCTTGAAGCCAACAACGCCCTGTTGAATTGGCGACGATCCATATTTCCCTCCCTCACGCGACGATTTGTATCGTCTCATTCTTCTCGTTCTTGCCCTGGGCGCGATATTGCCCGATCTTCTGGATCAAGGGCGCATCCGACATGGTGTAGAGCACCGCGTCGGAGCTACCGGCGTTGACATGACGGCGCCACAGGAAGTTCGGCACAACGAAAATGTCGTTTTCTTCCCAGTCATAGATGGTGCCGGCAATTTCCGTCTGGCCCCGCCCCTGCATGACCACGTAAACCGTGCTGGCCGTTTCGCGCTTGAAGCGCGTTTCCTCGCCGGCACGCAGCAATTGCGCGCCATAGCCGACCGTCGGAAACAAGGAAGCGCCGTTCACCGGATTGACGATGTCGAGATAGACGCCTTCATAGGGATCGCCCGCTTCGCCGCGCAGCGCCGTCAATGCGGCCACAATATCCTTGCCACGATACTGAATATGCGGACTGGTTTCATGGCCGATGCCGCGTGCGGTGGTGGCGAAACGCGGCACCAGGCCGCCTTGGCCATAGAGGCGCTGCGAATGGCCGGCCGGCAGGCTCTGCTTCTGCACCCGCGCATTGGCTGGCGCGTCCGGCATATCCTCGTCAAGCCAGATAAGATCGAGAAATTCGAGGACGGGCCAATCGAGCGTGTCGATCCAGGTGACCGGTTCGTTCGAATCGTTGCCGTGATCATGCCATGTGCCGTTGGGCGTGAGAATGATGTCGCCGCGCTCGGCCTCGCAACGCTCGCCTTCCACGGTGGTATAACCACCCCTGCGGGACAGGATCGTGCGGCTGGCATTGGGCGAATGCATATGCGCCGGCGCCAGATCGCCGGAATTGTAGATGGAAACAGCGCAGCGCAATGTCGCCGTCACCTGCAACCGGCCGGCAAGACCCGGATTGGTGAGGAGGAACTGTTGCCGGTCGGCGAATTCGATCGGCGAAATATTGGCCGTGCGGGCGACGTCGGCGATGCGGTCGAGATAGGGCGAAATTTCGCGCCACCTCCACAGATGCGGCAAGGCTTTCATCTGTGCGGCGGCAACACGGCCCTGCGCCAGCTTGCCCGAGGGAACCAATTCCGTCTCCTTAAACCAAGGTCGCTGCGCCGGTGCATTGGCCTGGGTGCGCAGCCAGATATTCAGCTTGCCGGCCTCGGCGTTGAGCGCTTCCATGGCGGCGCGCGCGTCGGTGGGAACGGCACGCGAGGGCTGTGGCTGGGTCATCACGCATCCTCCCGATTGTTTCCGGTCGTTTTACAGGCCGGCTTCCGCCAAGACATGAAGTCAGGGTTTCCACCTTGTCAACATGACCTTGAGGCCGCCGGCCAACATTGACTTGGCAGCATGGCAAAGGCTTATATGCGGTGGGGCGGCAACGCCAAGGCAAGGAAAAACAATGAGCCAACAAGCCGAGCTCGAACGCACCGTGGAGGGAATGCCCAATTGGCCGGGAGACGGGCTCACCCGCGTTCCCTATTGGGTTTTCCAGCGCGATGATGTTTACGCGCGCGAACAGGAAGCGATTTTCCAAGGTCCTGTGTGGCACTATCTCTGCCTGGAAGCGGACATTGCCGAAGGCGGCGACTTTGTCACCACTTTCGTCGGCGATGCGCCTGTGGTCGTCACGCGCGACAGCGAGGGCGCAATCCATGCCTTCGAGAACCGCTGCGCCCATCGCGGCGCATTGATCTGCCTCGACGCCAAGGGCAAAGGCAAAAAGGATTTCGCCTGCGTCTACCATGCCTGGACCTATGACCTCACCGGCAAGCTCACCGGCGTTGCCTTCCAGAAGGGCGTGAAGGGCAAAGGCGGCATGCCACCGGAGTTCAAAATCTCCGAGCACGGGCCGCGCCGCCTGAAGATCACGGCTCTGCACGGGCTCGTCTTCGGTTCATTCAGCGCCGATGCGCCCGATTTCAAGAGCTGGCTCGGGCCCGAGATCGAACCGAAGATTGGCCGCGTGCTCGCCGGCCGCAAGCCGGTCGTGCTGGGGCGCTATACCCAGGTGCTGCCCAACAACTGGAAGCTCTATGTGGAGAACGTCAAGGACTCCTACCACGCCAGCATCCTGCATCTGTTCTTCACCACATTCGAACTGAACCGCCTGTCGCAGAAAGGCGCCATCGTCGTCGACGAAACCGGCGGCCACCACATCAGCTATTCGGCCATCGACCGGAAGACGAACACCGCCAGCGCGGACTATGCGCAGCAGAAAATTCGCTCCGACAGCAAATATCGCCTCGCCGATCCCTCCCTGTTGCAGGGCTTCGACGAATTCAACGACGATGTGACCTTGCAGATCCTGTCGGTCTTCCCGACCTTCGTCCTGCAGCAGATCCAGAACAGCATCGCCATCCGTCAGGTGGTGCCGCGCGGACCCGATCGCACGGATCTACACTGGACCTTGCTCGGCTTCGAGACCGATACGCCGGAACAGCGGCTGACGCGGCTGAAACAGGCCAATCTGATCGGGCCGGCCGGCTTCATCTCGATGGAAGACGGTTGCGTCGGCGGCTTCGTGCAGCGTGGCGTGCGTGCGGCCTCGCGCGAACAGGCCATCTTGCAAATGGGCGGTTCGACCGCCGAAAGCAGCGAAAGCCGCGTCACCGAAGCCTCGATCCGCGGCTTCTGGAAAGCCTGGCGCGCCCATACTGGAATCTGAATTTCACATGCCCAGCATCAACGATCATTTCTTCGCCATCGCGCGCGCCCAATCGGACTATGCGCGCTGCATCGATGACGACCGGCTCGAAGAATGGCCGTCGTTCTTCGAGGAAGCCTGCCTGTATCGCATCACCTCGGCCGCCAGCCATCGCGATGGCTATGAAGCCTCCGTCGTCTTCGCCAATTCGCGCGGCATGTTGACGGACCGGATTTCGGCGCTGCGCGAAGCCAATATCTATGAACGGCAGGCTTATCGGCATCTGCTGGGCATGCCGGCTCTTTTGGGACAGGCCGCGAATGGGCTGCGCACGGAAACGTCGTTCATGGTGGCGCGCATCATGCAGGACGGCACGACCGATCTTTATGCGACGGGCCGCTATCTCGACATCTGGAACACCAAGGGCGAGACACCGAAAATCGTCGAGCGCATCGTCGTCTGCGACAGTTCCCGTTTCGATACCCTGCTGGCGATCCCGCTATGAATGCCCAGTTGCCCATAGCCGTCACCCTCGGCGATCCCAACGGCATCGGCCCTGAAATCGCCGTCAAAGCCGCCGCTCACGCGCTTGAGACCAACGGTACGCCCGTCGTTCTGGTCGGCGACCGTTACGTGGTCGAACATTACGGCAAACTCGTCGCGCCGACGCTGTCGATCGTGGATGCGTCGTCGAACAAGGCCGGCATTCGCCTGCTCGCTGTCGAAGCGCTGCCGCCCAAGCATTTTGCGCCAGGACGCGTCGATCCCGAGGCCGGTCGCGCGACCGTTGCCTATCTCCGCGCCGCGATGGACGCGGTCAGCGCGGGACAAGCACGCGGCATCATCGGCTGTCCGCACAATGAAACCGCCATCAATGCCGCCGGCATCACCTTTTCCGGCTATCCCGGCCTCATCGCCGAACTCTCAGGCCTGACTGAGGACGAGGTGTTCCTGATGCTGATCGGCGGCGGCTTGCGCATCGTCCATGTGACCTTGCACGAACAGCTCTCCAAATCCTTAGGCCGCCTGACACCCGATCTCGTCGTGGCCGCTGCCAAAACTGCCGATGCGGCCTTACGTCAACTCGGCATCGCCAAGCCGCGCATCGGCGTTTTCGGCATCAATCCCCATGCGGGCGAAGATGGATTGTTCGGTGATGACGACGAGCGCATCACCAAACCAGCCGTCGCGCGTCTTCAGGCCGAGGGACTTCAAGCGGAAGGACCGGTTGGCGCCGACCTGATGCTCGGGCGCAAGGACATCGACTGTTTCGTCGCCATGTATCACGACCAAGGCCATGTGCCGGTGAAGCTGGTCGCCGGGCGCCATGCCTCCGCTTTATCGATCGGCGGCAAGGCGCTCTTTTCCAGCACGGGCCACGGCAGTGCCTTCGACATCGCCGGCCAAGGCGTCGCCGATCCCGAAGGCCTGCTGCGGGCCATCAACCTGATCAGCGGCGTCGCCTGATGGCTCAGGCGTTCTTGAAATTCGGCTTCCGCTTCTCGACGAAGGCGGTCATGCCCTCCTTCTGATCGGCCAATGAGAAGGTCGAGTGGAAGACGCGCTTCTCGAAGCGCAGACCATCCGCCAAGGGCACTTCTTGAGCGATGTTGACGCATTCCTTGACCATCATCGCCACCGGCATGGACATGGAGGCGATGGTTTGGGCCGTGGCGATGGCTTCATCGAGCAATTTGTCGGCCGGGATGATCCGCGCCACGAGGCCGGACCGCTCGGCTTCGGCCGCATCCATCATGCGGCCGGTGAGGCACATGTCCATCGCCTTGGCTTTGCCGACCGCGCGGGTGAAGCGCTGCGTGCCGCCCATGCCGGGAACGACGCCGAGCTTGATTTCCGGCTGGCCGAATTTCGCCGTGTCGGCTGCGAGAATGAAATCGCACATCATCGCCAGTTCGCAACCGCCGCCGAGCGCGAAACCGGCCACCGCGGCGATGACGGGCTTGCGCGCCCGCACCAGAATGTCCCATGGACCGAACTTATCGGTCTTGAAGACATCCATGTAGTCGAGCACCTGCATTTCCTTGATGTCGGCGCCAGCCGCAAAAGCCTTGGCCGAACCGGTGATGACCATCGCGCCAATGCCATCGTCAGCCTCGAAAATGCTGACCGCATCGGTGACATCGAGCATGATCTGGCGGTTCAAGGCATTCAGCGCATCGGGCCGGTTGAGCGTGATCAGGCCGACGCGATCGCGGCGCTCGACGAGAATGGTTTCATAGGTTTTCGAGGCGGACATATTCATTCTCCGGAACGGGCACGAATGGCGTTGATGATAGCCGAAAAATCTTGGTCAGCATGACCTTCGGCTTTAAACGTGTCGTAAATATCTCTGGCATGGGCGCCAAGGGCGCAGTCAGCGTGAGCCGTGTGTGCCGCTTCCATAGCCAGGGACAGGTCCTTGAGCATCAGTTCGGCGGCGAAGCCCGGCTTATAGTCGTTATTGGCGGGGCTCGTCGGCACGGGGCCCGGCACCGGGCAATAGCTGTTCATCGACCAGCACTGGCCGGATGCCGTCGAGACCACATCGAACAGAGCCTGATGCGAAAGACCGAGCTTTTCGCCAAGGACGAAAGCCTCGCCGACGGCGATCATCGATATGCCGAGCACCATATTGTTACAGATTTTCGCTGCCTGCCCGGCGCCATCGCCGCCGCAGTGAACGATCTTCTTGCCCATATGCGCCAGCACGGGCTGACCGACGCCGAAAGCCTTGTCCGATCCGCCGACCATGAAGGTCAGCGTGCCAGCCGTCGCGCCACCGACACCGCCCGACACGGGTGCATCGAGCGACAGCATGCCGGCTTTCTGCGCGCTCGCATGCGCCGTGCGCGAACTCGCCACGTCGATCGTCGAGCAATCGACGAAGAGCGTGCCGGCTTTGGCCCTGGCGAGCGGCCCTTGCGGATCGTTGTAGACGGAGAGCACGTGCTTGCCGGCCGGCAACATGGTGATGATGACATCCGCACCCGCTGCCACATCGCCGGCGCTCTTGACGATCTGGCCGCCTGCGTTGGCCCCCGCCTTCTGCGCCTGTTCCGATAGGTCGAAAGCCGACACCCTATGCCCGGCCTTGACCAGATTGGCGAGCATGGGGGCGCCCATATTTCCCAAGCCGATGAAACCGATCGTCGCCATTCGCCCCTCCGGACCTTTAAGAACTGAAAACGAGATCGCCCGCCACGGGCGGTGCGAAAAAGGCCGCCACGTCGGCATCGCTGACGTCGGCCAACGTGCCCGGCTGCCACTGCGGCTTTTGATCCTTGTCGACGACGACAGCGCGAATGCCTTCGATCATATCGTGCCGGCGAATGCAGGCGGTGGCGACGCGAAATTCCATGCGCAGGCTTGCTTTGAGATCATTGGCGGCCCGCGCTTCGCGCAGCGCACGCAAGGTCACCTTCAGCGAGGTCGGCGAATGGCGGCGCATGCGAACGGCAGCTTCCGTCAGGAAAGCATCGTTCGCTTTGTCGAGCGCCGCGAGGATTTCCTCGACAGTATTTTTGGAAAAGCAGGCATCGATGGCGCCGCGATGAACCGCCAAAGCGCTATCCGGCGGCTGAATAGACACGGCACGAATGGCGCTTTCAACGTCAGCCCTCGTCGTTGCCTGCGCCAAGGCCTCGATCAGACCCGGCAGCGCGGCGCTCGGACAATAATAATCGGCCATGCCGCAGACGATCGCATCGGCGCCCGACATGGGAATGGCAGTGAGACCGGCCCAGGTGCCAAGTTCGCCCGGCGCACGAGCCAGCAGATAGCTGCCGCCGACATCGGGCGAAAAGCCAATCGCCACTTCCGGCATGGCCAGCCGCGTGCGCTCGGTGACGAAACGATGAGAGCCGTGGGCGGAAATGCCGACCCCGCCGCCCATGACGATGCCATCCATTAAAGCGATGTAGGGCTTCGGATAGGTGCTGATGGCGGCGTTGACGATATATTCCTCGCGCCAGAAGTCGTCGGCCACATAGCGGCCGGCTTTCGCCTCGTCATAGATCGAGCGGATATCGCCGCCGGCGCAAAGGCCGCGTTCGCCCGCTCCATCAACCAGGACGGCGGTGATGGCCGGATCATGCGCCCAAATATCGAGCGCCTTGCCCATCTCCCGCACCATGTCACCGTTGAGCGCGTTGAGCGCCTTCGGTCGATTCAACGTTAGGCGGCCGATATGCCCCTGCCGCGCCACCACGATATCGTTCATTGCCCACGCCCGAGCAGCGCGCGCGACACGATCAGCCGCATGATCTCGTTCGTTCCTTCCAGAATTTGATGCACACGCAGATCTCGCACGATTTTCTCGATGCCGTAATCGGCCAGATAGCCATAGCCGCCATGCAATTGCAGGGCATCGTTGGCGACATTGAAGCCGGTATCGGTGGCAAATTTCTTGGCGCTGGCACAAAGCCGCGTCGCCTGTGGATCGTGCGCATCGAGCGCAGCCGCCGCCCGCCACAGCAAGGTGCGCGCCGCCTCGAGATCGATTTCCATATCGGCGAGGCGAAACTGCAGCGCCTGAAACTCCTCCAGGCGCTTGCCGAAGGCCTGGCGTTCCTTGACATAGGCGCAGGCCTTGTCGAGCGCGCTCTGGGCACCGCCCAGGGAACAGGCACCGATATTGAGACGGCCGCCGTCGAGCCCCGTCATGGCGATGCGAAAGCCCATGCCTTCCTGACCCAGCATCTGGGCGGCGGGCACCCGTACATCCTCCATGATCACTTGTCGGGTCGGCTGGGTATGCCAGCCCATTTTCTTTTCATTGGCGCCGAAGGACAGTCCCTTCGTACCCTTCTCGATAATGAAGCAGGAAATGCCGCTCGGGCCGGACGCGCCAGTGCGCGCCATGACGAGATAAAGATCGGTCGCGCCGGCGCCAGAGATAAATTGCTTGACGCCGTTGAGAATGTAATCGCCGCCATCCTTGCGGGCGCTGCTGCGCAAAGCCGCCGCATCCGACCCGCAGGACGGCTCCGTCAGGCAATAGCTCGACAGCAGGCTGGCCTCGATCAGCGGCGGCAGCCACTGCTTTCGCTGCGCGTCGCTGCCGAAACGATCGATCATGCCGGCGACCATATTGTGGATCGACAGATAGGCAGCGCTCGACGGACACCCCGTGGCCAAAGCCTCGAAGATCAGCGCGGCATCGAGACGAGACAGGCCGCTGCCGCCATGGTCGGCACGCACATAAATGGAGGCCATGCCGAGGCCGGCGGCGGCGCGAAAGACTTCGACGGGGAAATGCTTTTCTTCATCCCAGCGCGCCGCATGCGGCGCGATCTCGTCGCGGGCGAAGGCGAGCGCCATATCGCGAATGGCCGTCTGCTGCTCATCGAGCGCGAATTGCGCTGTCGGCGCTTCGCCAGTCTGTGACGTACCGTCCATGGCGATGCCTTTCCGATCAGGGCGCCGGCCGCTCGTCGGCGATGACTTTCCCGTCATTCGGCAACTGGCCGCGTTTCACCAGTTTGACCGTGCCGCGCAATTTGGTCACTTCCGCCAGCACCGAGGCAATGCCGTCGGCCGTCTCTTCGCCATCGGCCTCCACATGCAATTGCATGCTGTCCTGCTCATTGTTGCGCTGGACCACCAGGCGCAAACGGCCAAGCTGCGGAAAACGCCGGCCGATCTCGGCAATCTGCCCGGGGTGGACGAACATGCCTTTGATCTTCGTCGTCTGATCGGCCCGGCCGAGCCAGCCGCGAATACGCGTATTGGTGCGTCCGCAAGGCGATTTGCCCGGCAACACGGCCGAGAGATCCCCGGTGGCGAAGCGCAACAGCGGATAGTCGCCACACAGGCGCGTCACCACCACTTCGCCAACCTCTCCCTCGGCCACCGGCTCGCCGGTGCCCGGCTTGACGATTTCGACGATGACGTTTTCGTTGACCATCATGCCTTCGACGATGCGGCCCTTGCCGGCGCTGGTCTCGAAGGCCACGACGCCCAGATCGGCGGTAGCATAGCACTGGCGCACATTGATGCCGCGCTTGACCAATTCCTCACGCAGGGAGGGCGGCAAGGCGGCGCCGGACACCAGACCGCGCTGGACCGACGCCGTGTCGCGTTTCAGCTCGGCGCCTTTATCGAGCAGAATTTTCAGATAGTCCGGCGTGCCGCAATAAACCCGGGGCCGATAATGCGCGATGGCAGCGACCACGGCTTCCGTATTGCCCGGCCCCGCCGGAATGACCGCGCAGCCCAGCGCACGCGCCGCGCTCTCCATCATGTGTCCGCCAGGCGTCAGATGATAGGAAAAGCAATTGAGGACGATATCGCCCTTCTTGGCGCCTGCGGCAAAGAGTGCCCGCGCGCCACCCCACCAATCCTTGCCATTGCCTTGCGGTTCGAAAATCGGTCCGGGTGAGGCAAACAGCCGTTCGAACCCCGCCGCCTTCGTCACCGCCAATCCACCGAACGGCGGGTCATCGCCCTGAAGCTCGATGAGGTTTGATTTGCGCATCACCGGAATGGTGGCGAGATCGGCAGGCGTCTTGATCCTTTCGATCACGACGCCCTTGAGCTGTGCCCGCAAACCAGGCGCGCGTGCCCGAGCGTGGGTCATGATCGCGCGGAGATCGCGCATCAACGCCCGTTCGCGCACATCGGGCGCTCTTATTTCGAAACGATCAAAATTCATTATCCCAACCCATCAACTCAATACGCGGCCATTAAGACCAAAGTAAAAAGACTAGCAAGTCTTCCACCGCGTGCTGTATCATGCAAGCCAGCGTTTGCGACGTTTGTAATGCTTGACGTCCCGGAAGCTCTTGCGCTCGGCGCCTGAGATTCCGAGGTAGAATTCTTTTACGTCTTCGTTGTCACGCAATTGTTGCGCATCACCGTCAAGAACAACACGGCCATTTTCAAGGATGTAGCCCCAACTCGCGTAACGCAGCGCGATGCTGGTGTTTTGTTCCGCCAAGAGAAACGACACGCCCTCTTTCGCATTGAGACTTTTTACAATCTCAAAAATCTCCTCGACGATCTGCGGCGCCAGTCCCATGGACGGCTCGTCGAGCAGGATCATTTTCGGCCGCGACATCATCGCGCGGCCAATCGCGCACATTTGTTGTTCCCCACCCGACGTATAGCCGGCCATGGAACCTCGGCGCTGTTTGAGACGCGGAAAATAGTCGTAAATGGCTTCGAGATCGCGGGCGATGGCCGCTCGCCCATCCCTCCGGGTAAAAGCACCGGTGAGCAAATTCTCCTCGATGGACAAATGGCCGAAACAATGACGGCCTTCCATCACCTGGATGCAGCCGCGGCGCACCAGTTCGTTCGCCGACAGGCGATCGACACGTGTGCCTTCGAATTCGATCGAGCCTTTCGTCACCTCGCCGCGTTCGGCACGCAGCAGATTGGAAATGGCTTTCAGCGTCGTGGTCTTTCCGGCGCCATTGGCGCCCAGCAGCGCGACGATGCCGCCGCGCGGCACGACCAGGGACACCCCTTTGAGCACGAGGATCACATGGTCATAAATGACCTCGATATTGTTGACCGCCAGAATGGCGTCTCTCTGGGTGTCGCCCGTCACAGTTCCTACCTCGCCGGATAAAACCCTCCCGACTTTCGCCGAGAGGGTCGATGATCGATCAGCTCGGGCTATCGCAAGCTTCCGTGCGTTTCGGCCAACCCGTATTGCCCGAGGCATATTCCTTCGCGGCGCTCTCGATCAGCGGGCGCACCTTATCCTTGATCGGTGATATCCAGTCCGACGCCTTCACATATTTGGTGCCATCCCATTCGGCCACAAAAGCCTTGTTATGGCCGTTGTGATCGGCGCAGGTGACGCGCACCGGCGCGGCAAAGCCCTCCATGCCCAGCTCTTTCAGGCGAGCTTCGGTAATGTTGAGGCTTTCCAGGCCGCGGCGCACATCGTTGCCATCCACCACTTTCTTGCCCGTGATTTGCTGAGCCGTACGGATGGCTTCGGCTATGAGCACGGAGTTATAGACACCACGATTGTAAAGAGCTTCGCCGATACGATTGCGGTTCTCCACCTTCGACAGTTTCTTGTCGAAGACATGTTTGATGATGTCCTGCATGATCGGATAGTCGGTGCCGGTCTGGTTGAAGCTCAGGGCCTTATAGCCCTTGGCTTCGGCGGCACCGCCACGGGCATCGTCGTCACCGCCGGCCCACCACACGCCGACCATCTTGCCGATGGGATAGTTGTTGCGAATCGCCTCCTTCACCGCCGTCGGGTTCATGGCACCGAAGCCCTGATTATAGATAAAATCAGGCCTGTCGCGGCGGATCGCCAACCAGGTGCCCCCTTGGTTCTGCATGTCGGCGGCGGCAATGGGATAGAGCTTCAGCTCGAAGCCATACTCCTTGGCAAGGTTTTCGAGCAGCGGGATCGGTTCCTTGCCGAACGGCGCGTCGAGGTGAATGAGGCCGAGCTTCTTGCCCCTCAGCTTGTCGAAGCCACCCAATTGCTGCGCCATATAAGTCACCATGACCGAGGCGCCGTCCCAATAGGTCGCCGGCGGATTGAAGATCCACGGAAAGACCGACCCATCAGCGGAGGCGGACAGACCATAGGCCATGGACAGCATGGGGATATTATCGACCGAAGCGCGCGGGATAAGCTGCAGGGTGATGCCCGTTGAATACGGGTTCGTCATCACCGGCTTCTTGTCCTTCACCGCCTCGTAGCATTCGACACCTTTCTTGGTGTCGTAACCGGTTTCGCATTCCTCGATGACGATCTTCACACCGCCGATGCCGCCATCGCGCTGGTTGAGCATCTCCAGATAGTCGCGCATGCCGTCGGCGATCGGAATACCGGAACCGGCAAAGGGGCCGGTACGGTAAGTAAAAAGCGGCACATAGACCGATTCTTGCGCCGATGCCTCGTGAAATGCCGGCATCCCAACCAGGGCGCCGACCACGAGACCCAATGCCAATGCTGATTTTTTCATTGCATTCCCTCCTCGCTACACCCTTTGCATCCGGCCGCGCCGTCAATAAGGAAACGGCCAGACGCGCAGTTTCTGTTTTCCGATCTGCCACAACCGCGCCAATCCGTGCGGCTCGACGATCAGGAAGAAAAGGATCAAGACACCCAGAATGATATAGTTGAGATGCTCCGCGACAGGCCCGCTCAAGGCGATGCCCATCGCCGGCAGGCCGAATTTCAGCGCCGTCGGCAGGATCGAGATGAAAGCCGCGCCGAAGTATGAGCCGATGATGCTGCCCAGGCCGCCGATGATCACCATGAACAGGATGGTGAAACTCTGGTTGATGTTGAAGGCGTCATTGGCTTCGCCGCCGCCATACCACAGGAACATCATGCAGGCGCCGGCGACGCCGCAATAGAAAGACGACACGGCGAAGGACAGAAGTTTTGCCGGCAGCAGACGGATACCCATCAGTTCAGCGGCAATGTCCATGTCACGCACCGCCATCCAACTGCGACCGATCCGGCCATGAACGAGATTGGAGGCAATCCAGGTGAGAAGAATGACAATGGACAGCAACACCAGATAGCGCGTCACCGGCGTGGCATTGGCGCCTGTCACCGTGATGCCGGCGAGCATACGTTGCGGCACCTCGATGGCGCCCGAGGCATTGTAGTTATAGAGCCAGGGGATCCGCACGAAGCTCCATTGCAGGAAAAACTGAGCGGCCAAGGTCGCGACCGTCAGATAGAAGCCCTTGATGCGCAGCGACGGCAGACCGAAGACGACGCCGATGGCCGCTGCGAAGAAACCTGAGAAGAGAATCCAGACGATGATGTTCACGCCCGGGAAAATCGTCGTCAATTTGTAGCAGGCATAGGCGCCCACGCCCATGAAGGCGCCGGAACCGAGTGAAATAAGCCCCGTATAGCCGGTGAGGATGTTCAGCCCGATGGCGGCGAGCGAAAACACCAGGAAGGGGATCATCACCGTCTGGATGAGAAAATTGCTACCGAAGAGCGGAATGGCGATGAACGCAATGGCGAGAACGACGGCGAGGCCGATCCGATCCTGCAGGATCGGAAAGATCGCCATATCGGCGGCATAACTGGTCTTGAACTGTCCTGCTTCCCGATAGAACACCAGATACCTCAAATACGTTCGATAATGCGCTCGCCAAACAGGCCCTGTGGTCGGAACATGAGAAAGACGAGGGCAATGCAGTAGGCGAGCCAGCTTTCCGTGGCACCGCCGACCAAAGGCCCCCAATAGAATTCGCCAATTTTCTCGCCAATACCGATGATCAGACCGCCGACAATGGCGCCAGGCACCGACGTGAAACCGCCGAGGATCAACACGGGTAGCGCCTTGAGCGCCACGACCTGCAAAGCAAAGGACACGTCGGAGCGCGCGCCCCACATAATGCCGGTGATCAGAGCCACGACGCCGGCGATGAACCAGACGATGACCCAGATCTGGTTCAAAGATATGCCGACGGACAGCGCCGCCTTGTGGCTGTCGGCGACGGCGCGCAGCGCGCGGCCGATGCGGGTATATTGGAAGAAGAGCGACAGAGCCGCGATCATGGCAATAGCGATGATCGCGGCGGCGATGTCGATCTTCTGCAAGGTGACGACGCCGCCCAGAATCTTCAGATCGATCGCGCCCTTCGGCAGATAGAGCTGTTCGGCGATCATAACCTTGGGATTGCCGCCGAAAATCGCCTCGCCCAGACCGATCAGCAGATAAGTCAGGCCGAAAGTCGCCATGAAGAGAATGATGTCGGGCTGGTTGACCAGGGGACGCAAGACGGCACGTTCGATCGCATAGGCGAGTACGAACATGACGCCGATGGTGAGCGCCAGCGCCAGAAAAGCCGGCACGCCTTTTTCATAGAGGCCGACGAGGGTGAGGGCGGCGAAAACCACCATGATGCCTTGAGCGAAATTGAAGACGCCCGAAGCCTTGAAGATGAGCACGAAGCCGAGCGCGATCAGCGCATAGAGAATGCCGCCAACGAATCCTTCCCAAAGCGTCTGGGCAAGCAGATCGGGCGCGCTGCCCATCTGCACGAACGGATCGACGAAGATGCTGTAGAGAATGTCCATCAGTGCAACACGCCAAGATAAGCATCGATCACGCGCTGATCCGCCTTGACTTCGTCCGGCGACCCATCAGCGATTTTATGGCCATATTCGAGAACGACGACGCGATCGGAAATATCCATGACCACGCCCATGTCATGTTCGATCAAAGCGATCGTCGTGCCGAAATGGCGGTTCACGTCGAGAATGAAGCGGCACATATCCTCTTTCTCCTCGAGGTTCATGCCGGCCATCGGTTCGTCGAGCAGGAGAAGGTCGGGTTGCATGGCCAGCGCTCGCCCCAACTCAACCCGCTTCTGCAAACCGTAAGGCAGCCGCCCGACCGGCGTCTTGCGGATATGTTCGATCTCGAGGAAGTCGATGATCTCCTCGCAATATTTGCGGTGCTCGATCTCCTCGTTCATCGCCGGTCCGTGGCGGAAGAGATGCCAGAAGAAGCTGCGCTGCATCTTCAGGGTGCGGCCGGTGAGAATGTTGTCCAGCGTCGTCATCCCTTTGAACAGAGCGACGTTCTGGAACGTGCGGGCGATGCCCTGCCGAGCCGCATCATAGGGACGCATGCGTTGGCGCGTCTTGCCCTTGAAGGTGATGCGGCCGGCCTGCGGGTGATAGAAGCCGTTGATGCAGTTGAGCATCGAGGTCTTGCCGGCGCCGTTGGGACCGATGATGGCACGGATTTCACCTTTGCGGATGTCAAACGACACATCGCTCAACGCCCGGACACCACCAAAGGAGAGCGTCACATTCTCGACGGTCAGCAGTTTTTCCGGCGCCGAGGCCGACGCGACAACCGGCTGGAGCTGCTCCATCGTTTCGTTCATGCGGCCCGTCGTTCGGTTGGAGGCGCGACGACGGCATCGCGAATGGCGACGCGCGCCGAAATCATGCCCTTGCGCCCATCTTCAAAAGTCACTTCGGTGGAAATGTCTGCTTCCTGCGAGCCATCGTAGAGCGCCGTCACCAGAGGGCCGTAGCGCTCGGCGATGAAGCCGCGCCGCACCTTCTGCGTCCGCGTCAGCTCGCCATCATCCGCGTCTAATTCCTTGTGCAGGATCAGGAAGCGGCGGATCTGCGCACCGGCCATGATCGGCTCTTTCGCCAGCGCTTCGTTCACGCTGGCGACGTGACCGGCGATGATGTCGGAGACCTGCTTATGGCCGGCAAGCTCCTGATAGGAGCCATAGGAAATGTTGTTGCGCTCGGCCCAATTGCCGACCGCCGTCAGATCGATGTTGAGCATGACGGCGACGTGATCGCGGCCATCGCCGAACGCCACCGCTTCCTTGATGTTGGGAAAGAATTTCAGCTTGTTCTCGATATATTTCGGCGCGAACAATGAACCATCGACAAGCTTGCCGACATCCGCGGCCCGATCGATGATGCGCAGGTGGCCGTCGGGATCGAAAATGCCGGCGTCGCCGGTTTTCACATAGCCATCGTCCGTCATCGCCTCGGCTGTCTTGGCCGCTTCCTTGTAATAAGCAACGAACATGCCCGGCGAGCGGAACTGTACTTCACCATTTTCGGCGATGCGAATATCGACATTGGGCGCCGGCGGCCCGACGCTGTCGGCGCGAATGTCGCCGTCCTTCTGGCAAGTCACGTAAAGGAAGGCTTCCGTCTGGCCATAGAGCTGTTTCAGATTGAGGCCCAGCGAGCGATAGAAGGAAAACAGGTCCGAGCCGATGGCCTCGCCCGCCGTATAGGCGACGCGGATGCGCGAGAAACCGAGCACGTTCTTCAACGGCCCATAGATCAGGATCTCGCCGAGCCCGTAATGCAGGCGTGCCCAAAGCGGCACTTTTTCGCCGTTGAGGATCTTCTCGCCCCAGCGGCGTGCGACGCCGATGAAATGGTGGAACAGCCCCCGTTTCAGAGCGCCGGCATCCTCCATGCGGATCATCACGCGCGTCAGAAGCGATTCAAAGACGCGTGGCGGCGCGAAATAGAAAGTTGGGCCTATCTCGCGGGAATCCTGCTGCGCCGTTTCGCTGTTCTCCGGGCAGGCCATGCAGAAGCCGGCGACAAAGGACTGGGCGTAGTTGAGATAGTGATCACCGACCCAAGCGAGCGGCAGATAAGCGAGGGTTTCGTCACGATCGGTCAGATTGTCGAAAGCCGCCGTGTCGCTGGCCGCGTCGATCGAGCCTTTGCCCGTCAGCATCACGCCTTTGGAGCGGCCCGTCGTGCCTGACGTATAGAGCATGATGGAAATGTCGGCACCGGCGCCGGCATCCACCTCGCTTTCGATCGCGGCGCGGACTGTCGCATCCCGATCGAACTCTTGCCGTGCCACCTCCAGCAGCGCGGCCAGCGCATGTAAGCGACCGTGATCATAATCGCGCAGGCCACGCTCTTCGTCGTAGATGACGTGGCGCAGTTTCGGCAGGCGCGCGCGCTGTTCGATCAGTTTATCGACTTGTTCCTGGTCCTGCACGACGGCGACGACGACATCGGCATTGTCGATAACATGCGCCAGTTCGGTCGCCACCGCATCGGCATAGACGGGCACAGGCACCGCGCCGAGGGTCTGCGCCGCACAGATCGCCCAGTAGAGACGCGGCCTGTTAGCGCCGACAATGGCGATCTTATCGCCGCGATTGACGCCAAGCTTTTTCAGCCCATGGGCCAGCAACAGCACGTTGTCGTAAACGGCGGCCCAATCCCAGGTCTGCCAGATGCCGCGATCCTTGAACCGCATGGCCGGCCGTGCGCCGCGCAGCCGCGCATTGCGGCGCAGGAGTTTTGGAAACGTATCAGCCTCAGGTGCGGATCGCGCACCGGCGGTCGACGCGGTCACTCTGTCCCCTCCACGAGCAAACCCGGCGTGTCGCAACTATACACGATCCGCTCTCTTCAGGCTGCTTTGTTCACCCTAAAGAAAAGACGCCCGGTGCACCCTCCTGCACCGGGCGTCTCAATGGATTAACGCCTTGAAACGGGCAACAAGCCAGTTGTCTAAAAGTCGTAGACGCCGGCCGTTTCCTCAATCGAACGGATAGGTTCCAGGCTCCCAGATCCGGGCTTCCTCAAGCCCCCTGATGCCGGAGCGCAGCATGGCTTCCCAGGAATCCCGGGTGGTGGCGCCAATATGCGGGGAAGCGAAGAAATTCGGCACGTCCAGCAACGGGTTGCCGTTGGCCGGTTCGATGGCGAAAACGTCGAAGGCGGCGCCGGAAATCTGGCCGTTTTCCAGCCGCTCCTTCAAGGCCACTTCGTCGACCATGCCGCCACGTGCGCAATTGATGAGCACGGCGCCCTTCTTCATCTTGTCGAGCACGGCGGCCGAATACATGCCGATGGTTTGCGCATTGCGCGACAGATGGATCGTCACCACGTCGGAACGGGCCCAAAGTTCATCGGCGCTGACATTCTCGACATTCCACTCCTTGCAGAAGTCGGAGATGTCGACCCGGTCGGACGCCAGGATCTTGACGCCATAGGGCTGCAGCAGTTTCACCACTTCCTTGCCGATGAAGCCGCAGCCGTGCACGCCGACGGTGTGACCGCGCAAGTCGGCACCAAAACCGATCGGTCCCTTCCATTCGCCGCGCCGCAGGATCGACGAGAAGTAATGGATGCGCCGGAGCGTCAGCACCATGTAGCTGACGGCCAATTCCGACACGGAGATGCGGTTGATGCCCGGCGCCCACCACATCCTCTTGCCGTACTTCTTCAAGATCACCGGATCGATGTGATCAGCGCCCGCCGACATCAGCGAGATCACCTTCAGGTCCGGCAAGGCGGCGCAGACTTTATCGGTGAAGCGGTCGAGGCCGATGATCGCCGCGTCATAGCCCTGCAGATACTCGATCAACGCGCTTTCGCTGAGCACCTTGCGATCGGAACGGAATTTCACGTCCGGATATTTCTGTTTCATCTCCTCGACGAGATGCGGGTAGAAATCGAAATAGGGCGTGGTGACTGCAACGCGGGTCATTAGGCGCAACCTCTCCATTTTTTTGCGGCCGTCACCGTATCAGCCTGCCTGTCGGACGCAACGGGGATCAGCCTAGCTTGCCCGGATAGCAACGCGAATGTGCTGCGCGGCAGCCCGCAGATGCGCCGATATGTCCGGCAGATGACGCTCCAGCCGGTCAGTGGGACCGGGAATGCCCAACGCGAGCGGCCGATGGCCGGGGGGTGTGTCGATGAGAATGGAAGCCATGGCTCCGTCCCAATGGGCCGTGGGCGCTACCAAGTCCCGCGCCCGGGAGAGCGTGATTTCGAGATGACGATGACTTTCGAGCTGCTGCAAGAAACGCTCGACGGGAAACGAAGCGCGATCCAACGCACCGGCGGCGATGGTCTGCCGATAGACATCGAGCGCTTCAGCCTGGGGACGCAGACTGAGAAACTGCCAGCCCATGCCCGTCTGGATCAGCACGCGTCGCGTGCCGGTCGGGATGGAAAACTGCACCCCCTCGCTGACGCCGCGCAGGGAGCGGACATATTCCAGATGAATGCCGACGGGTGTGCCCAACACCACGCCTTCGTGCGATTGCGCCCAAAGCTGCTGCATCGCTTCAGCGACGACGCCTTCCTCGAAATCATCGTAGGAGATCCAATTGACCAGGCGCGGCAGGCGGGCTGTCGGCATATAGGCGCGCGATTTCGGATCGAAGGCGAGATAGCCCTGCTGGGTCATGGTTTTCAGCAGAGCGGCGGCGCTGGAGACAGGATGGCCGAGCCCGGCCGCCACATCCTTCAGCCGCAACGGCGCCCGCACACGCGCGAACAGCTCGATCACAGCGAAGGCGCGCGACGCCGATTTGACCAGGCGCTCTCCCACCCTGTTCCTCCCGTTTCCAGCAAATTACACATATGTGTAAATCGAATCCAGGCGGCAGATTTCGATTGGAAACGCCTGAAACCACGTCGATCCTGCGCCCATTCGCGCCTCAGGCAGCGACCCGCCACGATCCCTGGGGAGGGAGCACAGGCGGAAGGACAGTGGGAGGATCAACGTGCAGCGCTCCGTCATGACGCTCGGAACGGTCGAGGTCGAGGTTCACGAGCAGGGTTCCGGAAAACCCATTCTGTTTCTGCATGGGGCGAGCGGCTTCAATCCCGCCGAGCCGCATGTGCCGCTGATCGCCGAAAGCCGGCGCCTGCTCTGCCCGTCCCATCCGGGCTTCGGCCGCTCGGCCCTGCCCGACTGGATCGACAATGTCGATGACGTCGCCCATCTCTATCTCGATCTGATGGATCGCTGCGGCTTCGCCACCGTCGACATCATCGGCTGTTCGATGGGTGGCTGGATCGCCGCCGAAATGCTGACCAAGGCGCCGGAGCGGTTCGGCAAGGCCGTGCTCGTCGGCCCCGTCGGCATCAAGATCGGACCGGAGGACAAGCTCGACATCCCCGACATCTATGTGATGCCGCCCAGCGATGTGCCGAAGCTCATCTATCACGATCCGTCGCGCTTTCCTTTCGATCCGGCGGCGCTCTCCGACGAAGAACTGTCGATCCTCATGCGTAATAGGGAGAGCACGGCGCTCTATGTTTGGGAGCCCTATATGCACAATCCCAAACTGACGCATCGGCTCTATCGCGTCAGCAGCCCCACTCTGTTCGTCCGCGGCGCCAGCGATGGTCTCGTCAGCGCCGATTACGTCGACGGCTATGCCAAGCTGATCAAAGGCGCGAAGGTCATCACCATTCCCGATGCCGGGCATGTGCCGCATGTGGAACAACCGGCGGCTTTCGCCAAAACCGTTCTCGCATTCCTGTCCTAACTTGCGCCCGGCATCGCCGGCCCTCCGATCTCGGGAGCTCATCCATGCAAGCCTGGCATTTCACCGAAACCGCTTATCCCTATCTGCCGCCGCCCGACAGCTATCCGTCGATCCGCGTCACCTTGCCCAACAAGCACTATGATCCGCACAAAGGCGCGGCACTCTACGACCGCTTCCTCATGGAATGGCAGATCGCCGAGGAGGAAGGTCTGAACCTCATGCTCAACGAGCATCATCAGACCGCCACCTGCGTCGATCCTGCGGCCCCACTGATGCTCGCCGCCTTGGCGCGACTGACATCCAAAGCGCGCCTGCTGATCCTTGGCAATCCGGCGGCCAACCGGCGCCAGCCGGTACGCATCGCCGAGGAGATGGCGATGATCGACATTCTCTCGAAAGGCCGGCTGGAAGTCGGCTTCGTGCGCGGCGTGCCTTATGAAATCTCTCCGGCCAACAGCAATCCGGTGCGCATGAACGAGCGCTTCTGGGAGGCAATCAATCTGGTCGTCAAGGCGTGGACCAACCATGACGGTCCCGTCAGCCACGAGGGCCGCTTCTTCCATCATCGCAACATCAATATCTGGCCGCGCGTCTATCAGACACCGCATCCGCCGATGTGGATCAGCACGACCAGTGCGAGCGGTGCGCGGCAAGTGGGCGAGAAAGGCTATGTGCAGGCGACCTTCCTCACCGGCTTTGGCGAAACCCGCAAGATCTACGAAGCCTATCGCGCTGGCTGGCGCGCCGCCGGCCGTGGCCAGGACGTGCCCATCGATCGCCTGGCCTATTGCGCCATCGTCTATGTCGGCAAGACCGAGGAGGAAGCCTATCGCGGCGCCGAGAAACTGCTCTGGTATGTCACTGCCAACAAGGTCGCGCCGCAATTCGTCAATCCGCCCGGCTATGTGCCAGTAGCCGCCAATGTGGCGATGCTGCGCGGCGCCACTCACCCTTTAAGCGAATTCGCCAAGAGCGCCAGCGTCGAAGCGGCTATTAAGGCCGGCTTTCTGATGGCTGGCACGCCGGAACAGGTCTACCAGCAGATCAAGCGTCACTATCAATATGTCGGCGGCTATGGACATCTGCTGATCATGGGCCAGGCCGGCTTCCTCGATCACGACGATACGGTGGAAGGCATCCGCAACTTCGCCCGCGAGGTCTATCCGCGTTTGCAGGCTGAATTCCCCGATACGACGATCTCGGGTCAATTCGGTGATGTGCCACCGGAGCCGCCAAAGGACTTTTTGATCGAACGGCCGGCGTCTTCGGAAGCGCCGGCCACTCTGGACGAACGACCGATGACGCCGCTGGGCGTGGCGCGCGGCGCCTGATGAAAAAGCCGCGCCGTCGATGACGGCGCGCGCCCGTCATTGCGAGCGAAGCGAAGCAATCCAGGATTCAAGGTGCAGATCTGGACGCGAATGTGCCTGCGTCACAGGCGTTTCTTGAGACTTTACCACACGCCCCTGGATTGCTTCGTCGCTACGCTTCTCGCAATGACGGTTGCAACCTATTCGGCGGCGGCCAGTTTCTTGTCCGCCACCGGGTCTTTGAGGCCCAGGATGCGACGGGCGTTGTCGTAGAACAGCTTCTGTTTGTCTTCCGCCGACAGATTGAGCTCTTCCAACAGTGCCAGGCAGGTGGCCGGATCCCAGCACGGATAGTCCGTGCCGTACATGACATTGTCGATGCCATAATATTCGATCGCGAATTTCATGCCCGCCGAATGGGGCGACACCGTATCGGTGTACATGCGGTGCAGATATTCGCTGGCCGGGCGCGGCAGCTTGGCGGCCTTGGTGTTCTTGTCCATACGGCCGGACTGGTAGGGCAGCGCGCCGCCCGTGTGCGACATCACCACTTTGAGGCCGGGATGACGCTCCATCAGGCCGGACAGAACGAGACGCGACGCCGCCACGCTGACCTCGATCACCCGGCCGAGGCTCAGATGCAGAGCGCCGTTATAGCCGTCGAGCATATCGGCGAAGATGGCGTCGGTCGGATGCAGGAACATCGGCAAGCCGAGTTCGGCGACCCGCGCGTAGAAGGGCTCGAGCCGTTCTGCATCGATGCGTGCATCGCTGCCGATACTGCCGGGAATATTGACGCCCATCAGGCCGAGCTTGCCGACCGCATGTTCCAGAACGTCGAGCGCGATCTTCGTATCGACCAGCGGAATAGCGGCGCTGGCCCAGACACGGCCGGGATAGCGGCGCTGCGCGCCGGCCATTTCCTCGTTCCAGTGCATGGCGAGGTCGCGGCCTTCTTCGGCTGGAAGCTGCGAGAAGAAAACCGACATCGGACCGATGGAGCAGACGACGTCGACCTGATGGCCGAGCCCATCCATATGGGCGAGCTGATCGTCGAGATCGTGCCATTCCTTCCAGCTCGGCAGCGGATGCGCCTCGTCGGCATGGCGGCGCACGGTGTAGCCGCCGCGTTCGTTCACATGAGCGGAAGGGAAGCCTGTGCGCTTGCACAGCTTCTCGAAGACGGAGCGCGGCCACCAATGAAAATGGGAATCGATAATGTGCATGACAGTGACCCTGATGTTTCCGTCCAAGAACCAGCCCCTGTTATCCGGGGCCTTTGCCGTCATCTAACGCCAAACGGGAGGTCCGTCCACGGACAGAGCCATCAGATCAGCGTGATCTTGGCATTTTAACACAAAGGCATGGTGGAAGGAACAACCGGCACAAGATCGGCACTTCGACTTGCATTCATTGGCTGCGGTGTGCATCCGGCGACTCCGCGCTCCGCACTGCCCAAGGCCGGCCCGAGCTGACTGCCGCCTCACCACTTCCAGCCGTTCGTCGGATGGGCGAGGCATCCGATGGAAAAATCCATTATGATCCTGCGCCACAGAGCTTAAACTGTAGCACAATCGATCGAGAGGAAGCCCAAGGCGTCATTGCTCAAGGCTCCGCTTCCCACATAGATCCTGCGCGATCAGGAGACGACAATGAGCCTTTCAGCGATCATCCTGCTCATCCTGGTGGTGTTCGTCGCGATCCTCGCCTACGCCTGGACCCGTCCCGATACGTTCGCGGTGCAGCGTTCGCTGACCATCGCCGCTTCGCCGGAAAAACTGTTTCCCTTCATCAATGACTTCAATAAATGGCCGGATTGGTCGCCCTATGAGCACCGCGATCCCAATATGAAGCGGACGATCGGCGGCGCGCCCTATGGCAAGGGCGCCACTTATGCCTGGGAAGGCAATAAGAACGTCGGCAAGGGGCGCATGGAGATACTCGACTCGCAATCGCCCTCCGCCATCACGATCAAGCTTGATTTCGAGCAACCGTTCGAGGCGCATAACGTGGCCGAGTTCACGCTGCAGCCGGTTGCCGGCGGCACGAACGTCACCTGGGCCATGCGTGGCCCCGCGTCATTCATGACCAAGCTGATCGGTAGCTTCATCAATATGGACAGGATGGTCGGCAAAGACTTCGAAGCGGGCCTAGCCAAGCTGAAGGACGTGGTGAAAAGCTGATCGGAGCCGCGTTATCAGTGCTCCGGACATAGCGTATTTCTACCGATACGTTTCAGACGCATGCCTGCCAACACAAGAAGGTGATAACGTGCGTATGCATCCTTATGCTAACTTGCCTGCACGATCTCTTCACGTAAAAATAACAGTCAGCGTCATATAGTTACCCGTCAGATCGGAAGCCCGGAGGCTTTCAAGATGCGACTGGCAACGCATTCTCTACACGCGACTTGGATGAACGCTTTCATCGCTTGCGACTCGTGCGGATGGAAAAATAATCTTCCCGCCGATCCCAGCCACATGATCATCATGGGCCGACCGTGGCGCATCAAAATGATGTGCAGCAACTGCGGCGTGACACACAACTACCTGCCCGACAAAGTCGCGCGGCCTTGTCCGAGCCGATCCAGAAGCAAAGTCTAACGGACGGAACAACCACGGCGCCTTCGCAGGTGGGCTGGAGGCTCGCACGGCTACGGCTGTTGGTTGACGGACGTTAACCTCTTCCTGCAGGTCGGTCACACCCAGACTTAACCGCTGCGCCGCTCTTCCGGATTCGATTAGCGACTTGTTAGTCACGCCGTGGCTCAATGGGATACTGCTGAGTCCATAGGTGTTCCGTTTTCAATCGCAGAGAATCGCCATGCGCAAAGATCTCTGGTCGAACCAATCGGGAGTTACGGCCGTCGAATTTGCTCTCGTCGCGCCGATTTTCTTCATGATCCTCCTGGGCATTGTCTGCCTAGGCTATATCTTCGGCGTCCATCACGAATTGCGGCAGATCGCCTCCGAGGCGGCCCGCGCCTCAGTCGCCGGTCTTTCCAATGCCGAGCGCCAATCTCTGGCCTCCAGCTATGTGAACCGGGCGATGCCCAATTATGGGCTGCTCAGTTCGCAGCGCATGACGATGACGACCCAGGTCAGCCTGGCGCCCTCGCCAGCTTTTCACGTGATCTTGAACTACGATCTGAGCGGCACTTTCCCGTATCAGCTCGGGGCCCTGTTTCCGATGATGCCGTCGCCCACAATCCAAAAGCGCGCCGTCGTCGGGCTTGGGGGATATTGAAAGCTGGCGGTCGGTTAGCCCGCCAGAGGCAATTTGCCTTTGCTTTCTTCCTCGACCAGCGCACGCACTCGGCTGGCGGTCGCGTCCAAGTGCGCCGTAAGCAGCGCCACTGCGTTTTCCTCGGCGCGATCGAGCGTGGCTTCCATCAAGGCCCGGTGCTCCGCCGGGAGATCGCGCTCCTGACGCGGTGCTAGAACCGACAGGCGACGATAGCGTTCGGTCTGATCGAAGAGAAAGTCGCGCAGGCGCATCCGCCAGGGGCTTTCGCAAGCGGCGATCAAGGCCCCATGGAAGTCCTTGTGCGCGGCCGCCCAATCCTCGCTGACCCGTTCAAGATCATCGGCGATCCGCTCCGGCGTGCGTGAAAGCCGGTGATGGGCGGCGACGACCTGCGCCTCCCAATCGACGCCACCAGCCCGAATGGCGCGGCGCAGACACGCCGTTTCCAATTCGATCCGCGTGCTGGTGAGATCGAGCAGATCCGCTTCCGACACGCCCGCGACGCGAAAACCACGATTGGTTTCCGCCGTCACCAAACCATCCGAGGTGAGCCGGGACAAAGCCTCGCGCACAGCTCCCAGGCTGACGCCGAGCTGCGCTGACAGCGCCGCGATATTGAGCTTTTCATTGGGCCGCAGACGACAGGCCAAAAGGTCGGCCCGCAAGGTGGCATAGGCCCCCTTGGTCAGATTGGTCTCGTTTCCGGTCGGTCCGCTCAAGCAATTCTCCAAGTAGCTTCCTTGGCAAGGTCTTGTTCGTAGCCGAACTCTCCTTCCATTCAAAATAGATGACATAATGGATAATATATTATTTTTGACAAGCTTGCTCGCCCGTGGGATAGGACTCGCAGAAAAAGAAAGGGAGAGCCCATGCGCTTTACGGCCTATCAGGACGGCACCACCGAAGGATTAGCAACGCTGCGCGCGGATGGCGCCTGGATTGGGCGCAAGGCCGGCGACCCGCTTTATCCCGGCCCTCTCGACGACCTGATCGCCAAAGGCCCGAGCGCTCTGCGCGCCGCGCATGAGGCCCTGCTCGGCGGCGCACCCGTCGATCTGACCAAGGTGGCCATCAAGCCGCCTCTGCTGCGCTCCGGCAAAATCATCTGCGTCGGCCTCAACTATGCCGATCACTCGGCCGAGAGCGGTTTCAAGCAGCCCGATTATCCGACGCTCTTTTCGCGTTTCGCCACGGGCTTCATCGGCCACAACGAAGCGATGGTGCGACCGAAGGTTTCAACCCAGCTCGACTATGAAGGCGAGCTCGTCGCCGTCATCGGCAAGGGCGGCCGGCACATCGCCAAAGCCGCGGCGCTCGATCATGTCATCGGCTATTCGATCTTCAACGACGGTTCGATCCGCGACTATCAGATGAAGACGCCGCAATGGACCGTGGGCAAGAACTTCGACGGCACCGGCGCTTTCGGACCCTGGTTCGTCACCGCCGACGAACTGCCGCCCGGATGCAAAGGTTTGCGCCTCCAAACGCGCCTCAACCGCACCGTGGTACAGAGTGCCATGATCGACGAAATGGTGTTTGATGTCGCGACTTTGATTGCGACGATCAGCGAAGCGATGACGCTGGAAGCCGGCGACCTGATCGTCACCGGCACACCCTCTGGCGTCGGCATGGCGCGCAAGCCGCCGCTCTATATGAAGGCTGGCGACGTCGTCGAAATCGAAATCGACAAGATCGGTGTTCTCAGCAACCCGGTTGTCGACGAAGTCTGAGGGGACTTAGGGCGAATTGCGTTTCGACAGGAACGCAATTTGCCCAGCACTTTTGTTGTGACGCGTCTTTGTGGCGTTTGGCCAAGCCAAACTGCAAAACGCTATAGGGGCAGCATAACGAACACACGAAGGAGGACGTGAAATGACTGCCAACCATGGTTTCATCCAACCGTCGCGCCGGCCGGGAGAACTCGGCATTCATTCGCTCGACCGCTGTCACATCGTGGTGCCCGATCTGAAAACCGCGCAGGATTTTTACAGCGGCTTTGGCCTCGACGTGCGCGAAGAGGGCAACAGTCTCGGCCTCTATACCTATGGCTCGCCGCACAAA
Organism: Methylocella sp. CPCC 101449; assembly: GCF_031921685.1. Classification (NCBI taxonomy): domain Bacteria; kingdom Pseudomonadati; phylum Pseudomonadota; class Alphaproteobacteria; order Hyphomicrobiales; family Beijerinckiaceae; genus Methylocella; species Methylocella sp. CPCC 101449. The sequence continues at coordinate 243,079 of NZ_JAPDHU010000001.1, forward strand.
TGGGTGAGCATTGGCGAGGGACCGCGCAAGAAATTCGGCTATTTCTCCTTCGGCCTGTTCGAAGAGGATTTCGCCCCCTTCGCCAAACGGTTGCAAGACCAGGGCGTGGCGCGCATCGATCCGCCGAAGGATCTGGAATCGAACGGCATCTGGTTTCGCGACCCCGACGGCAATCTCTTGGAAGCGAAGATCGCCGAGAAATCTTCGCCCGCCGCCAAGTCGGAATTCACCGCGGTTTCCGTGCCTGGCGGCCAGCGCGGCGCACCCTATCGCCGCGACGCCGGCCGCGTGCATCCGCGCCGCCTGTCGCATACCTTGCTGTTCACACCCGACGTGTCGCGCGCCATCGATTTCTACAGCCGCGTGATGGGGCTGCGCCTCTCCGACCGATCCGGCGAAGGCATCGCCTTCATGCATGGCATTCACGGCAGCGACCATCATCTTGTCGCCTTCGCCAAATCGAACGCCCCCGGCCATCACCATTTTAGCTGGGATGTCGGCTCGATCATGGATGTGGGCCTCGGCGCGATGCTGATGCTGGAAAAGGGTTACGACCGTGGCTGGGGCCTAGGCCGCCACGTGCTCGGCTCCAATTATTTCCACTACATCCGCGATCCCTGGGGCAGCTACAGCGAATATTCCGCCGACATAGACTTCGTGCCGGTCGACCATGATTGGCAGGCTGGCGACCATCCGCCGGAAGATTCGCTCTACGTCTGGGGCCCCAATCTGCCGGAGGATTTCATCCACAATTACGAAGCTTGATCGCATAGCCGCTAAGGGAGGGAACGCATGAAAACATGGCTGAGGGGGCTTTTGGGGGGGCTCGCGGTCTGCGTTATGGCGCAGACCGCGCAAGCGCAACAGTTCACAATGAAACTGTCGTCGCCGACCATCAATGACGTGACGCATGAATGGATGAAGGCCTTCAAAGCCGGCGTAGAGGAACGCTCGAAGGGCAAAATCAAGGTCGAAATCTATCCGGCCAACCAACTCGGCCAGATCCCTGCGACCGTCGAAGGCGTCGCCATGGGAACGATCGAGATGACCTTCCCGGCGATCGGCTTCTATATAGGTCTCGAACCGCGCTTCCAGACGCTCGATGCCAACGGCCTGTTCGACAGCACCGAACATGGCCAGAAGGTTCTCGCCGATCCCGAGATTCGCAAGAGGCTGGCGAGCTTCGGCGAGGCGCAGGGCGTCGAACCGCTGGTCACCTTTCTCAGCGGCCAGATCGTTCTCGCGACGCATAAGCCGATCCGGACGATTGATGACTTCAAGGGCCTGAAGCTGCGCACCACCGGCGGCTCGCCCATGTATAACGAGCCTTTCCTGAAGCTCGGCGCCTCGCCTCTCTCGCTGCCTTTGGGCGAGGTTCTGCCCAATCTGCAAAACAAAGCCATCGACGGTGCCATGGCCAATATGGCTGTGATCGCCGCCTTCAAATATTTCGACATCACGAAATATGCCACTTACCTGCCCGGCTCGTTCACCATCGTGTCGGGCCTCACCAATCGGCGTTTCTTGAAATCGCTGGGGCCAGAGCTGGAAGCGATCGTGCGCGATGAAGCGCGCAAGCACGAAACCTTGTTCACCAGCATGGCGCCGAAATTCCAGACTGAGCTCGAAGCCGCCTGGAAGAAAGGTGGCGGCGAGCTGATCACCTTCTCGCCGGACGAGACGAAGCGCTATCTCGATCAGGTGACATCGGTCATTCCCAAGATCGTCGGTGCTTCACCGAAGACCAAGGAAGACTATGACGCCTTCCTGGCGGCGGCGAAAAAATATCGCTGATCTCTATCGACAGGGTTCTTGACGCCGCGGCCCACGACCGCGGCGTTTTTCTTTGAGGCGGGCGACGAAATCATCGAAGCCTTCGCGAATGCGACAGGCTTGTGTACGAAATTTGGCATCTCGCCCCATTTTCTGCTTAAGTCTGCTCATGCCAGTCTCCTGACATTTCCTGTCAGGAGCGCTGGCCGACAAACATTGTGCCGGCGCTGCCCGGCCCCTATCTGACCGCAGACCGAAACTGGCCCGATTATCGGGCTCAGTGCCGTCATTTAGTGCATTTTCAGGCAACTAATCGTCCGAGTCTCCGTTAATCACACTGGACCGAACGATGAGCGACTGAAGTCGGAGGAAGCGAACTCATGAACTTTCATCGCCCGCCCGATACCCCTCTTTCGCCGCCAACTGGACTGGATGCCCGGATATTCGCGACACGACAGCAATCGGTGGCTCTCGCCGATCCGCTCTCGGCGGAGGATCAATGCGTCCAGGCCATGGATGATGCGAGCCCGACGAAATGGCATCTCGCCCACACCACCTGGTTCTTCGAAACCTTCGTGCTGAAGCCGCATCTCGACGGATACCGGCTGTTTGATGAGCGCTTCCCCTATTGCTTCAATTCCTATTACGAGGCTGAAGGCGAACGGCATCCGCGCGCGCGTCGCGGTATGCTGACGCGCCCCACGCACGACGAAGTGATGGACTATCGCGCCTATGTCGACGAGAGCCTGACAAGGCTCTACGCCAGCGGCAAGGCGCAAGAGAAGCCGATCGCCACTCTTCTGGAGATCGGTCTCAATCACGAGCAACAACATCAGGAATTGTTGTTGACCGATATTCTGGCGCTGTTCGCCCAGAGCCCCTTACGTCCAGCCTATCGCACGCTCGCCGATCCGAAGCTGGCCGATGCGTCTCCCACCACGCAATGGATGGCTTTTGACGGTGGCATCGCCGAAATAGGCCATGCTGGCGGGTCCTTCTCCTTCGACAATGAATTGCCACGCCATCGCGCCTTGATCCATCCGTTCAAAATGGCCGATCGCCTGGTGACGAACGGCGAATGGTTGGATTTCATGCAGGCCGACGGCTATCGCACGGCCAATCTCTGGCTGGCCGATGGCTGGGCCATGGCGCAGCGCGAAGGCTGGCGTGCGCCGCTCTACTACGTGGAGCAGGATGGCCAATGGCTGCAAATGGGACTGGGTGGCCTGCAAGCGATCGATCGCGAAGCGCCGGTCAGCCATGTCTCATACTATGAAGCGGACGCCTATGCCCGCTTCGCCGGCAAACGCCTGCCGACGGAATTCGAATGGGAAGTCGCCTCGGCGCAAGCGGCGCGCGACTGCAACGATCTCGGCAGCGATCTATTGCGACCCACGCCGGCACGCCAACAGCAGGGCCTGCGGCAAATGTTCGGCGATTGCTGGGAATGGACGCAGAGCGCCTATCTGCAATATCCGGGCTATGTGCCGCCGGCCGGCGCCATCGGTGAATACAATGGCAAGTTCATGGTGAGCCAGATGGTTCTGCGCGGCGCCTCTTGCGCGACGCCGCGCGATCATTCGCGCTCCACCTATCGCAATTTCTTTTATCCCTGGCAGCGCTGGCAATTCATGGGCCTGCGCCTCGTGGAAGATGCATGATGACCTCCTCTCTCAAACACCGCTCCGCCATCGCGACCTCTCCGGACAAGATGGAATTCGCCGCCGACGTCATTCACGGCCTCTCGCAACCGAGCAAGAGCCTGTCATGCCGCTGGTTCTATGACGCCAAGGGCAGCGATCTGTTCGAACAGATCACCGAACTGCCAGAATATTATCCGACCCGCACCGAAACGCGCATTCTGCAGGACTGCGTGCCGGCAATCGTCGCGCGGACCGAGGCAGGCTCGGTGCTGGTCGAATATGGCTCGGGCTCCAGCCGCAAGACCGAGATTTTACTCTCGGCCTTGAATAAACTTGCAGCCTATGTGCCCATCGACGTATCGGAAGCGGCACTTGAAGACGCTCGCGCACGCCTCTCCGCCAAAATACCAGGGCTGCGCATCTTCCCCGTCATCGGCGACTTCCTCGCCGAGATCGATCTGCCAGCATCATTGCGACAGAAACCGCGCCTCGGCTTCTTCCCCGGTTCCACCATCGGCAATTTGACGCGCGATGCGGCGCAAGGTCTGCTGCGCACCATGGGCGAACGGCTCGGCCCGCACTCGCGGTTGATCGTCGGCGTCGATCTCATCAAGGATCCAGCCGTTCTCGTGCCGGCTTATGACGATGCCGCCGGCGTCACCGCCGAGTTCAATCTCAACGTCCTCGAGCGCATCAATCGCGAGCTGTCTGGCACGTTCGACGTCGACGCTTTCGAGCATCGTGCGATCTGGAACGCGGCGCAATCCCGCATCGAGATGCATCTGGAGAGCCGCCGCCAACAGACAGTGCAGGTGCTCGACCGGACATTCGATTTTGCCGCCGGCGAGCGGATTCATACCGAGAATTCACATAAATATTCACTCGATGGCTTCAGTGAACTGGCACGAAAAGCCGGTTTTGAGACGCTCGAGTGCTGGACGGATGCGAACTCGCTCTTCAGCGTGCATGACCTGCGCTTCAATCCGCGTTAGTCTGCGGCGATGCACGGCCAAAGACAAAGCGGGCATTGAATGCGGCAGGAGGACGGTACGTCCAAGCCTCTGATTGAGCTGACCGACATCAGCATTTCCTTCGATGGCGGGCAGTCGCTCGCCGTCAACGATGTTTCTTTGAACATTGACGCTGGAACCTTCGTCTCCCTGGTCGGCGCATCCGGCTCAGGCAAAACTTCCCTGCTCAAAACGATCAACGGTCTGAACACGCCGGATCGTGGTTCGGTCACGATCGACGGCCATATCCTGTCAAAAGACAATGCGATCGGTCTGCGCCGTAACATCGGCTATGTCATTCAGAATGTCGGCCTGTTTCCGCATATGAACGTGGCCGAAAACATTGCTGTCACGCCACGCCTGCTGCATTGGCCTGAGCCACGCATCGCTTCACGTCTCGTCGAACTGATGGAACTGGTCGATCTGCCGACCGACTATCTCGATCGTTCCGTCAACATGCTCTCGGGCGGACAGAAGCAACGGGTGGGGATCGCTCGGGCGCTCGCCGCCGAGCCCGATATCGTTTTAATGGACGAACCGTTCGGCGCGCTCGATCCCCTGACCCGCGACGCCCTTGCGCGAGGTTATCGCGATCTCCACGACAAATTCGGCCTCACCACTGTCATGGTCACCCATGACATGCAGGAAGCGGCTTTGTTGAGCGATCGCATCGTCGTCATGCATGGCGGGCAGATCGTCTGCGACGGCACGCCAGGCGACCTGTTGAACGATACCAGCAACCCAATGGTCTTCGACCTGTTGAATCTGCCGCGGCGACAGGCGGAGCGCATTCAAGCCATGGTCGGCAATACGGGCTCGGCGCGATGAACAGCCGTATCGCCGAAGCCTTTGCCCTTCTGCCGCAATATCTGTCGCAGCATATTCTGCTGTCCCTCGCCGCGCTGGTCTTGGGTGGACTGATCAGCATTCCGCTGGCCGCCGCCGCTTTGCACTTTCCGCGCCTGCGCGGTGGGCTCTTGGCTGTTGCCAGCGTGATCCAGACCATCCCGGGCCTGGCGATGCTGGCCCTCTTCTATCCAGTGTTGCTCGCCGTTTCGGAATTGACGCAGGACAGTTTCGGCTTTTCCGTTCCAGCTCTGGGTTTTCTGCCTTCGGTCGCGGCGCTGACGCTCTATGCCATTCTGCCGATCCTGCGGAATACGGTGACCGGCCTCACCGGCATCGACCCGACGATCTCGGAAGCCGCGCAAGGCGTCGGCATGACGCGGCGTCAGCAATTGCTGCAGGTCGATTTGCCGCTCGCCGCCCCCGTGATCATGGCTGGCGTGCGGATGGCCGCCGTTTGGACGATCGGCGCGGCGACATTGGCGACGCCTGTAGGACAGACGAGCCTCGGCAATTATATCTTCTCCGGCTTGCAGACCGAGAACTGGGTGTTCGTTCTGTTTGGCTGTGCGGCCGCCGCGATCCTCGCCATTCTCGTCGATCTGTTGCTGGCCTTGGTCGAGAAGGCGACGGCGCTGCGCGACAAGCGACGCCTGTTTGCGGGTATCGCAGGCCTGGTGGCGCTGATCGGCATCTCCCTCGTGCCCCTGGCCCGCAGCCAAACCAGCACCTATGTGATCGGCGCCAAAAATTTTAGCGAGCAGTTCATTCTCGCCGAATTGATCGCTGCCCGCTTGCGTCAGGCCGGCGCCACCGTGACGATCAAGGAAGGCCTGGGTTCGGCCGTCGCTTTCCGGGCTTTGGCCAACAGCGAACTCGATGCCTATGTCGATTATACAGGGACGTTGTGGACCAATGCGATGGGCCGCAGCGACATGCCGCCACGCGACCAGATGCTCAAAGAGCTCACGGGGTGGACGAAAGCCGAGTACGGCGTCACGCTTCTGGGGCGGCTCGGCTTCGAGAATGCCTATGTGCTGGCCATGCGCAAGCCACGCGCCAGCGAATTGGGCATCACCCGGATCGACGATCTGGCGCGGCGCGCTGGCGAGCTGTCGCTGGGATCGGACATCGAATTTCTCGACCGGCCGGAATGGGCGGCACTCAAGCAAAGCTATGGGCTGCAATTCAGGCAGCAGTTTTCCTATAATCCGACCTTCATGTATCGCGCGCTGGCGGATGGGACTGTCGACGTCATCTCCGCTTATTCCAGCGACGGACGTATAGCGGCGGACGATCTGACGGTTTTGGCAGATCCGCATCATGCCGTGCCCAATTATGACGCCGTCGTGCTGATTGCCCCGAAACGGGCCGACGATCCGGTCTTACGCCGCGCCTTGCAACCGCTGATCGGCGCCCTATCTGTCGAGAACATGCGGGCCGCCAATTACGAGGTCGATAAGGAAGTCGGCAAAATGAGCCCGGCTCAGGCGGCGGCCGGGCTGGCAAAAAGCATCGGACTATCCCCCTGAAGCGATAAAACCGGAGCCTCATGATGAAAGTACCTGGACCTGATCATCCCATTACCATCACCGCCAATCCCAAGCGGATCGTCGTCACGGTAGGCGGCAAGGTGGTTGCCGACAGCACGCGCACGCTCACGCTGGTGGAAGCCAGCATTCCGCCCGTCCACTATATTCCACGCAGCGATGTCGACATGAACGCCCTGCGACGCACGGATCATACGACCTATTGCCCCTATAAGGGCGATTGCTCCTATTTCAGCATCAGCGAAAGCGGTCCGGCTGGTGCCAATGCGGTCTGGAGTTACGAAGCGCCCTATCCGGCCGTCGACAAGATCAAGGATCACCTGGCCTTTTATCCGAGCAAGGTCGATTCCATCGTCGAAGGTTGAATATTCTCGACTAGCGTAGGCAACGCATTTTGGAGGGCATTCTTTAAGATCGAGATTGGCGACGGCTGCGGCCGCCGGCGGTGCGCCGTCAACCGTTATTCAACGTCATCTGCGCCATTCGAAGATGGAGACAACGGCCGGATACATCAGGACAGGAAGGATGTTTAGCCAGAACGCTACGAGATTTGCCAAGCTAACAGCTAGCCTACGAACTCTCAGGAACGCAATTAAGCGAACGACATGCCCAATGTCGAGGCATTCTTGAGGGTCAGCTCGCTACCGATGAAATTTACAACGCATTTGGGCCGTTGAGGCTACCAATTTATTGTCATCTTTATGAAGAATTATTGAAGAAGCGAATTATATCGCCTTCCGAATTTGTTAAGGTGAAGTACGATACATTTTGGTGTGTGGCCTTGGGGGCGGGCATGCCAGAGCTGATTTCAACGAAAGTGGCGTTGCGAGTCGCATATAGCGCGCTCCTGTTATTATTGGTGCTGTTGCTACCAATTAGTTCGATCCGGCTCGATTTGGATGATGTCATCCCGATGACGTGGCTGATCTCCGTATTTGCATTTTTAGCGATATACGGTTGGTATCGAAACATACCCAAATTGGAGATGTTCTGCGAATGCGCGGCTGTGGTTATCGCTGGAATATTTCTGCTTATGATTCTCAGCTATATCGCAGCCTCGTTTAATCAGCCCCTGATCGACGATGTACTATGGAGCCTGGACAAGGCCCTTGGATTTGACTGGCCGTGGTTTGTTCGCCTGCTTGACAGCTCCGCGCTCACGATGAAGGTGCTGACGCATGCTTACGGCAGCATGATTTTCCAATTGCTGTTGATCCCTGCGCTTTTGATCACCATCAAGCAAGCGCCGCGCGCCTACGTAATGCTGGCATCGTTTCTTACGTTAGCAATGGTTTCCTGCATCGTGTTTATCTGGACGCCGGCTATGGGCGCTTTTCCGACTTCAGGTCTGCGTATTGCCGATTTTGCGAACGCAAGGATGAACACAGCTAACTTTATGCCCGACCTGATGGAAGTGCGAAAGGCGATCGTGTACCCACTTCTGTTAGAAAAGATGTCAGGTTTAATCAGCATGCCGTCGGTCCACGCGGGGGCCGCGCTAATCTGCGCGTGGGCGACTTGGCGTGTTCCTGTGCTCAAATATGTAGTGAGCACATTAAATATTGTGATGTCGATTGCAGCAATCATCCTTGGTGGCCACTATCTGGTCGACATTTTCGCAGGTTGGGCTGTGGCAGCTCTTGTAATTTACGCGGTGCTGAGCTTCTGCAGATGGTACGAAAAGACCCGTATTGCGAGAAGCCAGACGACTACTGCAATGCAGGCACCGGCCTGAACCATGGGTCGGAAGAAGTTTCAGACAATGTCCTAGACTAACTGCGCTGAGACGCATGCCAGGACACCATCATCCGCTCGATCAGACCGACGGCGGAAAACAAGCAGCTTGCCACGACCGCGAGAATGATCACGACGGCAAACATGATCGTCGTGTCGAGCGTGCCGCTCGCCTGCACCAGAAGATAACCCCAGCCGCTGTCGGAAGCGACGAATTCGCCGATGATCCCGCCGATAACCGCAAGACTGGTGCCGACTTTGATACCGGCAAAGATCGACGGCAGCGCGTGCGGCAGGCGCATGCGTAAGAACACCTGAAACTTGTGCGCGCGCAGTACACGCGCCAGGCGCAGCAGATCGGGCTCGATTCCGACGAGGCCGGAAATGGTCGACACCAGGATGGGAAAGAAGGCGATCGAACTGGTGATCAAGACGCGCGGCAGAAAGCCATAGCCAAACCAGACGACGAAGAGCGGCGCCAAGGCAACCTTCGGGATCGCATTGAATGCGACGACGATCGGATAAAGCAATTTCTCGGCCGTGGGAACCGCGACAATGGCGATGCCCAGCGGGATCGCGATGACGATGCTGATGAGTAAGCCCGCCAGAATCTCAGCCATCGTCACCAGACCATGACTGGCGAGCAGAGAACGATCGGTCCAGATGCGGGCCAGGACATCCCACGGCGCCGGGAGAATGTAAGGCGCTGGCTTGGCCAGGATGACGACCAGCGCCCAGATCCCCAACGCCAAAGCTGCGGAAGCCAGAGGCCAGAGCAGCCCTTTGAAGCGCGCCGCGCCGCCGAATGAACGCTCGGAGCGATGCGAAAGCATGATGCCTGCATCAGCCATGGATCACCCCCAGGCTAGCGAAAAGGCCATGGATCTTGGTGATATAACGCGCGAAGGCTTCGGTCTCGCGCGTCTTCATATTGCGGGGTCGCGGCAGATCGATGTCGATGATCTGCTGAATGCGGCTTGGCCGCGCCGTCATCACCGCGACTTTATCGGCCATGAAAACGGCTTCGCTGATCTCATGGGTGACGAGAATGGTCGTGCGCGGCTTGTCGAGAGACAGACGCTGCATATCGAGCTGCATCTGCTCGCGCGTGAACGCGTCGAGGGCGGCGAAAGGCTCATCGAGCAGAAAGATATCAGGATCGCCAATCAAGGCCCGGCAGATCGCCACGCGCTGACGCATGCCGCCGGACAATTCGTAAGGCCGCTTGTTTTCGAACCCGGCCAGGCCGACGCGCTCGAGAAGCAGCCGCGCGCGCTGTTCATGCCGTCTCGGATCTTGTCCGATAAGCGCAAAGGGCAAGAGGACATTGTCGAGAACCGTTCGCCAATCGAGCAGCAGATCGCGCTGAAAGACGAAGCCCAGCTCCGGGATCGGTCCGCTCAACGGAGCGCCATTGACGACGATGCGGCCACAGCTCGGCTCGAGCAGACCGGCGATCATCATCAACAGCGTGCTCTTGCCGCAACCGCTTGGCCCCAAGAGCGCCAGGGTTTCGCCACGCGCCAAATCCAGACTGACGGCCTCGACCGCCACCACCGGACCGCTGCGGGTGTCGTAGGTTTTCCCGGCGTCCTTCAGAGAGATCAACGTGTCGCGCCGATCGAGGCCGGACGTCGCGTCGGGAACAACCAAAGCTACAGACACGTTGCTTCTCCGCTAGCTCGCTCTATCCGTTCGGAACCTCAGTAGACCGTCACCCGATGCATCAGGCGCGGATAGGGATGATAATCATTGACAGCATAGTGCTGAACCGCACGATTGTCCCACACCGCGACCGAGCCCGGCTGCCAACGGAAACGCACCTGCCATTCCGGCACCGACGACAAGCCGGACAGAAAGTTCGTCAGAGCGCTGCTTTCGGCGCGGGTCACGCCGACGATCCGGGTCGTGTAGAGCGTGTTCACATAGATCAGCCGCCGCCCGCTTTCCGGATGGACCTTGACGACCGGCTGCTCGATGGGAGGAAAGCGCTTGCGCATGTCGTTGTAGCGCTGTTGCGCATCGGGCGATGCGCGCACGCCGGCCATGAGTTCGGGCCCTTCCCAATCGTGAATGGCCGTCATATCGTCGATATAGGCGCGGAATTTTTCATCCAGCGCATCATAGGCGGCGGTCATGCTCGCCCACATCGTATCGCCGCCGGCGGGAGGAACGTTGACGGCATAAAGGCAGGCGCCGATGGGCGGATCCTTTTGCCAGGTCAGGTCGGCGTGCCACACGTCCGTACCCGTTCGCGTGCCCTTGCTCTGCAAAATTTCCAGATGCGGATTGTCGGGATGAGAGGGAAAGGTCGACGAGACCGGCCGGACATCGCCGAACAGGCGCGAAAAAGCCACTTGCGCATGGGGATCGAGCTTCTGATCGCGAAAGAAAATGACCTGACGCTCGACAAAGACGCGGCGCAGCTCTTCGCCATAACGATCGATCGCCGCTTTATCCGCCAGATCGATGCCGTGGATGACAGACCCGATCGCCGGCGTCAGATGTTCGATATCGAGATTAGCCATGGCGCACCTGGAGCTATTTGCTTTGCGCTTCGATGAAGCGGTTGGTGACGAATTTCGAGACGTCGGCACCGGGCTCCATCAGCCCTGAGGCCATCAGGACATCAGCGCCCGCGGTAGCATCGGCCAAGGAAACCGTGCCGACCGGCTTACCCTTGGTGTTCTCCGAGTAGAGAAGCTGTAGCAAAAGCTGCGTTTCGCCCGCCGCACCCTGCCGGTCATAGCTCGGATACATGCGGCTAAAGGACTCCGCCGCCGCCTGCGGATTTTCCGCTGCCGCCTGGAGCGATTTCTGCGCGGCACTGACGAAGCGCTGCACCAAATCCGGCTTACTGTTCAGAAGCGTGTTTGAGACGATCATATACATGCCCGGCGTCACCACGCCGAAATCCGCATACATCAGCGAGTGAACTTTCAGGCCCTTCGCTTCGAGCGTCGCCTTCAAGGCATAATTGGTCGCCACGCCTTCGACGCGACCCGTCAGAAGGCTGGTCAGTTTTGGCCCGGGCTGCATGTTGATCTGCGTCACCTTGCCGGCATCGATGTTATTGCGCTTCAGCAAAGCCGGCAGAAGCGCCGACGGCCCGTCGCCTGCCGTAATCGAAATCCGAGCCCCGATCAGATCGGCCGGCGTCTTGAGGGGCTTATCGGCGGCGGAAAAGATCACCAGCGGGCTTTTGGCGGCATTGACGAGGACGGCCGTTGCCGGCAGTCCTTTGGCGGCAAGATTGAGAAAGGTGCCGCCATCGATATCGACGCCGAAATCGTCGGTTCCAGCCGCTACGGTTTGCGCCGTGATAGCCGAGCCCTTGCCCTCGCGCAGCTCCAGCTCGATGCCATTGTCGCGGAAGAAGCCTTTCTCGATGCCATAGGTCCAGGGCGAATCGATACCCGTCGCGACGAAACCGAAGCGAAGAGACACTTTGTCAGCGGCGGACGCCGATAAGGGCTGCGCCAGCAAAGCGAGAAGGCCGACGCCAGCCGTGAGCCAGGCCGAATGTTTCATGACACCCCTCCCGCATCGGCGCCGATCTTGCCCCAGACGGATTCCGCGATCTGGACCACCAATTCGAGCTTGCGCCGCTGGTCGTCGATTGTCACCGGATTACCGAGATAGTTACTGGCGAAGCCGCACTGCGGGCTCAGGCAAAGCTGATCGAGATCGGCATAGCGCGATGCTTCATCGATGCGGCGGCGCACCGCATCCGGCTCCTCAAGCACGTTGGTCTTGGATGTGATCAGACCCAGCACGACAGACTTGTCGCGCGGCAGATGGCGCAGCGGCTCGAAAGAGCCGGCGCGCGGTGAGTCATATTCGAGAAAGAAGCCGTCCACTGCCGTTTCGTTGAACAGTCTGTCGGAGATCGCCTCATAGCCGCCCTGCGCACCAAAAGCGCCGCTAAAATTGCCACGGCAGATGTGCATGGTCACCACCATGTCGGCGGGCCGATCGGCCACGGCGATATTCACGGAGCGGATGTAATCCGCCAGGAGACGATCGGGATCATAGCCCCAGGAGGCAACCTCTTGCCGGCGCTCGGCGTCGCAGAGGAAAGCCAGGGTGATGTCGTCGAGCTGCAGATAGCGGCAGCCGCTGGTATGGAGCGCGGCGACCTCCTGCCGATAGGCTTGCGCCAGATCGCTCCAGAACAGGGATGGGTCGCGATAATCAGGCACGGCCTTGGCGATCTCGCCGCCGAGAAAATAAAGCAAGTTGGTCGGAGCCGGCACGGTGAGTTTCGGCGTCACGCGCGTGTGCTCGGCGACGAAGCGAAACTGATCGGAGAAGATATCGCCGGCCCAGCGGATGGGCCCGGTCAGCTCGATGCTTGAATTGGAGCGCACCTGGCCCTGGCTGTCACGGAATTCGAGTTTGGATTTCTGCGCGCTTTGCGCGATCCCCTCGAAGCCGAGCATGAAATCCGTCCACCAACTGCGGCGGCGAAACTCGCCGTCCGTTGCAGAAAGGAGGCCGCAGTCTTCCTGTAGGCGGATCACCTCGATGATGGCCTGATCCTCGATCGCCTTTAGCTCGGCATTGTCATGACGGCCAAGATTGCTGTTGGGCGTATGGGCGCCGAGAAGCCGTTCGCGCTGTTGCTGCAAATGCGCAGGGCGCTTGAGACTGCCGACATGATCGGCCCTGAACGGCGGCTTTCTGCGATCTTGAACCATGACGGCACCTTCCACTTGAAGAGACCCCAAGCGTCCGGCGACCCCGAACAGTTGTCAAACTGATATTTTGAATGTTTAATTATCGATATGATGGATATTCTAAAGCGGCTCGATCTCAATCTGCTGATCGCTTTCGACATCCTGCTCGATGAAAGAAGCGTGACGCGCGCCGCCGCGCGCCTGTCACTCAGCCAGCCGGCGACCAGCGCCGCTCTGGCGCGATTGCGCGCCAGTTTCAACGATCAATTGCTCATTCGCAGCCGTGGCGAAATGTTTTTGACCGAGCGCGCCAGTGCGTTGCGTCAACCGATCAAGGATGCGCTGCGCGCCGTGGCGCAGGCGCTTGAAGCCCAGGACAGTTTTAGGCCGGAGGCGTTCGACGGCCGCTTTCGTCTGGCGATGACCGATATCGCCAGCTTCACCCTCGGCTCCGACATCGTCCAGGACCTGCGCCATAAAGCGCCGTCCGCCGCGGCGGAATTCATCGCGCTGGATCGCTCACGTCTCTATGACTGGTTCCGCAACGATATGATCGATGCCGCCGTTGTCGTCTATAGCGCCGATGAAGGGCTCTACGAATCCGAACATCTGTTCGACGATGAACTGATCTTCGTTGCGTCCAAGACGCATCCCTTGCGCCGCAAGCGCGCGCAAGCTTTCTCGCGCCTGACGGCCTATCCGTTGATCGAAGTGTCGATCGCGACCACCATCATGCGACCTTTTTTTGAGGAACAGGAAGCGCTCGGGCATAAATGGTCGCCGATGGTCAGCGTGCCGCAATTCCTGATCGTGCCGTCGATGTTGCAGGACAACGACTGTATCGGCGTGATGGGGCGTCTCGCGGCCCGCAAGTTCGAGGACATGGGCGCGGCCGTTATTCTCGAAATATCGGAGCCGACGCCGGTCGTTCATTATCGCCTGATCTGGCACAAGCGCCGCACGCACGATCCCGCGCACCGCTGGATGCGCGATATGATCGGCACTATCGCCGCCAAAAAAAGATGACGCTTACTTCGCCGACAACCCGAGACGATCCGACATCCGGATCAGATCGGCTAATGTAGCCGCCTGCATCTTGCGCATCACTTGGCCGCGATGGACCTTGACGGTCACTTCGCTCAGGCCGAGTTCTCCGGCGATCTGCTTGTTGAGCAGCCCGGTGGAGACGAGCGCCATCACTTCGCGTTCTCGCGCCGTCAGCGTGTTTAAACGCTGATGAAGCTCGCTGTCGACAGTCTCGTTCTGACGACGAGCCCTATCACGCTCGATCGCCAGGCGGATCGCATCAAGCAGATCCTGCTCGCGGAATGGCTTGAGCAGAAACTCGACCGCGCCGGCCCGCATTGCCCGCACCGACATCGGCACATCGCCATGGCCAGTCAGAAAGATGATCGGTATGGCGTCATCGGCGTTGGCCAGCTCGACCTGGAAATCGAGACCGCTGGCGCCCGGCATGCGCACGTCCAGCACGAGACAACTTGGCATATCGGCGCGACGATGAAGCTGAAACTCGCGCGGCGAAGCGAAGCAGTGGGTCGCATAGCCAGCCGAGCGTAGAAGGCTGTCGAGCCCTTCACGCACGGACGGATCGTCATCGACGATATAGACGGTCTCATTCAACACGCGGTTTATCCCCCGCCCCAGACTTGATCGGCAAGGTAAAGCCGAACGCGGCGCCATGGGGATAGTTCGGCGCGACATAAATGGCGCCGCCATGAGCCTCGATGATCGATCGGCTGATGGCAAGCCCCATGCCGATGCCTGTCGATTTGGTTGTGTAGAAAGCCTCGAAGACTTGGTCGGCCACATCGGAGGGCACACCGATGCCAGTATCGCGCACGCTCACCGTGATCTTGCTTTCATCCGCCGCTGCGCTGACGAGGACTTCCTTCTCCTCGCTTTTATGGGTCGCCTCCATGGCGTTGACCACGAAATTCAGGATGACCTGCTGGAGCTGAACGCGGTCGCCGACGACAGCCGGGAGATGATCGGCCAGATCAGTGCGTAGAACAATACCGTTGCGAACCATCTCGCCACGGGTGAGCGCCAAGGTCTCCTCGATCACGTCGATCATGTCGACCTCGACCTTGGAGGGCGGAACGCGGGCAACAAGCTGGCGTACGCGGCCGATCACTTCGCCGGCGCGTGCCGCATCGGCCACCACGCGATTGAGAGCTTGCTTGGCTTCATCCTGGCTCGGCGGTTCGGCCGCCAGCCAGCGCATGGCCGCATTGGCATTGGCAACGATGGCGGTCAGAGGCTGGCTCACTTCATGGGCAATCGAGGTCGCCAGTTCGCCGATCGAGGTGATGCGTGCCATGCGGGCGAGATCGGCCTGGGTCTCGCGGGTCGACGCTTCCGCCGTCTCGCTCTTGTAGGCAAGATAGGTCGTCGTGACGATGGCGAGCAGGCTCAAGGCGCCATTTGTCAATCCGGACTCCGGATTGCCGTAGCGCGTCAGAGCATAACTCAGGCCGGTCAAAAGTCCGCAAGAGATACCGACAGCAATGATCGCGCGAGGCCGGCCGGCGCGCGCCGACAGCAGAATGACCGCAACGTAAAGCACCGCGAAGGCGATCTCGAAATTCGTCAGAGTATCCGCGACGAAAATGAGCGCCGACGAAAGCACAATCCCCAGCCACAGCAGGGGCATGTCAACGGAATATCGGGCCAGCCAGCGCCTCATGCGTCCCTACTTACGCCCGATCGCTCGATCAGCCAACCGCTTCAGCGTTGGCCATATCCATATCGACAGCTTCAGCGCGCCAACGCGCGGCGGTGACGCTGGGCTCCAGGCTCAATCGGCCGACGATATGTTCGAGAGCAGTATCTTCCCGGCGGTCGGCGGTGACGATCGCGGTGACTTCCACCCGATCGGAATCCTCGATATCGCTGCTCCGGAGTTGATGCAGATGCAGCTTGGCGGAAGTGAAGCCTTGCAGCATGAGCGCGCGGATATTCGCCTCTCCATCATTGCGGCAGATCGCCGTGATGGTGTAGCGCACCGACAGCTCCGTCATTTCCATCGTATGACGTGAGAGAAACCAGGTCAGCGGCCGCAAGGCCAAGTTGACCATGATGACGAAAGCCGTCGCCAACAAGGCATGCAAGGGATAACCGGCGCCGGCGACGAGACCGACCGCAGCGGAACACCACAAGGTCGCGGCCGTGTTGAGCCCGCGAACATTGAGCCCTTCCTTGAAGATGACGCCGGCCCCCAGAAAGCCGATGCCGGATACCACCTGCGCGGCGACACGGGTCGGACTGCCCTCGCCCGGAATCAGGCTGGCGAACATGACAAAGGTCGCGGCACCCAGCGATACCAACGTATTGGTGCGCAAGCCCGCAAGGCGCTGACGCCATTGGCGCTCGAAACCGATCAACGCGCCTAAGGCAAAGGCCACAGCAAGATTTAGCGTTGCTTGTTCAAGTCCCATCAACATCTTTAACGTCCGGAATGAGAGCGGTTCTGCCGGCGGCGTGGCGAAATCGCCAGACCTGCCTCGGTGAAACGTCCCGCAATGCGCATCAACCGATAGGCCTGCGGTTTGGACAGAACGCCGAGAAAAAACAGTTTCGCCGTCACGCGCAGCAATTGGTCCCCCGTTCGCACGAACGTCCGCATCGCAAGCCATGACGCACGTGCCTCCTGAGGAGGCAGGTCGGTCAAAAGCCGTGCTGCAGCTTTTCGATCCGCGCGTTCGTCCTTCGTCCCACGCAAAGGCACGAACATGACAGGATCACGACAAGGGATTTCTTTATCTTTCAACATGGCAGCCTCTCTTGCGGTTGTGCCGCCGAGCAGGTCGCGATCGTTCAGCTCGGATTTTCGAGCGTGAAAAGATCGGCGTTCTCGTCATAGGCGAAATATTCGGCATAACGCGCCCAGGTGATCACCGCCTTCAGCGTGGTGTCGGCATAGTCTTCGGACATGTGATCCTCCAGCTCGTCGCGAAAGCGACGCGCCGGCGCCTGGTGACTGGGCCGCTCGTCGAGCACGCGCCGGATATGGGCGGCGAGCGGTACGTAGATCGCCAGATGCTGGGCGAAGAGCCGCTTGCGCTCATCGACGTCGCCGCCGGCGAAGCGCAGGCCCGGCGCCGTCAGCTTGATGTCGCCACCTTCAAGCTCGGCGAAGCGCAGGAGCTGCAAGGTTTCCGCCACGGGGAAGAGATCGTCGATCTCCAGATGCAGTTCGGCCGCCAGCGGCGGCAGGTCGGCCTTGCCGCGATACGGCTCGGCCGCCACCGCTTCGATCAGACCGGCAAGCAGGTTGGTGGAAATATCCGGCAGCGAAATGCCGATGCCCGTGCCGGGGAAATGACCATCGCGCGTCGGCGCGCCGGTTCTTGCCGTCATCCGCGCATAAATATCTTCCACCAGAGTGCGGAACGCCGGATCGAGGCGATTTCGCGGCTGCGGCATGTCGACCCGAATTTCCGCGATGATGCGGCCCGGATTGGAACCGAAGATCAGAATGCGATCGCACATCAACACTGCTTCCTCGATGTTGTGCGTCACCATGAGAATGGACTCGATCGGCATCCGCCCTTCGGTCCACAGATCGATGAGATCGGTGCGCAGGGTTTCGGCGGTCAGCACATCGAGCGCTGAAAATGGCTCGTCCATCAACAGGACGCGCGGATGAACCACGAGGGCTCGCGCGAGACCGACACGCTGGCGCATGCCGCCGGACAGTTCCTTCGGATAGGCGCTTTCGAAACCGTCGAGACCGATCAAGTCGATCGCGGCCAAAGCGCTTTTGCGCCGCTCGGCCGGCAGAACGCCCTGCGCCTCAAGCCCCAATTCGACGTTCTGCAAAACAGTGAGCCAGGGGAACAGAGCGAAGCTCTGAAACACCACGGCAATGCCGGCGGTGGGGCCGACGAGCGGCGTGCCGGCGAAAGAAATCGTGCCTTTGCTGGGGCGGACGAGGCCGGCGATAGCGCGCAGTAGAGTGGATTTGCCCGAGCCCGAGCGGCCGAGCAGCCCGACGATTTCGCCGGCGCGCAGGTCGAGATCGACATTTTCCAGAACAGCCAGGGAGCCGGCCGCGCCCTTGTCGTAGATCTGCGAGACCTGCGCGACAGAGACAAGCGGCGTGGCCGTATCAGGCTTGCGGGTGACGACGGTGCTCATGTTCAATTCTCCAGCAAGACGGTCAATCAAGACGCAGGCGACGCTCGGCAAAGACATAGAGCGGCCGCCACAAGGTGCGATTAAACAGAGTGACGAAGAGCGACATCACGGCGATGCCGAGAACAACACGGGGAAAGTCGCCGCCTTCCGTCGCCTTGGCGATGTAGGAGCCAAGACCGAAGGCTTCGAGCTTGGTATCGCCCCAGCTCGCGACTTCAGCGACGATGCTGGCATTCCACGAACCACCCGAGGCGGTGAGCGCGCCGGTGACGTAATAAGGGAAAATCCCCGGCAGAATGGCGCGGCGCCACCATGTCCACGAGCGCAGCCGATAGACCGATGCGGCTTCGCGCAGATCCGTCGGAAAAGCGCTGGCGCCGGCAATGACATTGAACAGAATGTACCATTGTGTCCCTAAGATCATCAGCGGCGACAGCCAGACATTCGGGCTGGCGCCCGTAGCGACAATGGCCACCACGGCGAAGGGAAACAGGACATTGGCCGGAAAGGCGGCCAGGAACTGCGCCAGCGGCTGCACCCGCTCGGCCAGCGCCGGACGCAGACCGATCCACACGCCGAGCGGCACCCAGATCAGACTTGCCAGCGCGATCAACACCACGACGCGGAACAAGGTCGCGAAACCGCCGGCAACCGCTTCGCCGACATCGCCCCAAGACAGGGTCTGCCCGAGATAGCCGATCACGCTCCACACGCCCCAGGCGCCGACGGCAGCAATAAAGGCCAGCCAAAGATAATCGATAAACGTGCTCGCCGTCTTGTTTTCGCGCCGTTTGCTCAAGGCGAGCAGCGGCTTGTTCGAAAGGCGCAGCAACATCAGCCGGCCCCACAGGTAAGCGACGGGCTTCAGCACGCGGCGCAGGGCATGGGCGCGCGTGAGCAGCGCATAGACCCAGGACTCCGGCTTTTCCTGGCTCGCCGTCTGTTCGAAGCGGAATTTATCGGCCCAGGCGACGATGGGGCGGAACAGCAGTTGGTCGTACAAAGCAATCACGATGCCCATGGCGAGAACCGCCCAGCCCACCGCCGCGAAATCTTGTTTCTCGATGGCCAGAGACAACCAGGAACCGAGCCCCGGCAGACGCACAGTGGTATCGCCGACGGTGATCGCTTCCGAGGCGACGACGAAGAACCAGCCGCCTGACATGGACATCATCGTGTTCCAGATCAGCCCCGGCGTGGCGAAAGGCGCCTCGAGCCGCCAGAACCGCTGCCAGGCGGACAAGCCAAAGGAACGGCTCACTTCATCGAGATCGCGCGGCACCGTGCGCAGCGATTGATAGAAGGAGAATGCCATGTTCCAGGCCTGGCTGGTGAAAATGGCGAAGATCGCGGCGCATTCCGCGCCGAGCTGGTTGCCCTGGAAGAGCCCCATGAAAAAAGTCACCGTGAAGGTGAGGAAGCCCAGCACCGGCACCGATTGCAGAATGTCGAGCGCCGGAATGATCACCATTTCAGCGCGGCGGCTCTTGGCGGCGAGCGTCGCGACAACGAAGGTGAAGAGCAGCGAAGCGATGATCGCCGCGAACATGCGCAAGGTCGAACGCAGGGCATATTCGGGCAGCAGCCAGGGATCGAGCGTCACCGGCTGAACATCGAGAACGGCCAGCGGCGCACGCATCGCCTGCATGCCATGGGCGGCGAGCACCGCCAGTGCCAGGATCAGCGCGAAGGCGATGAGGTCATAACCATTGGGGAGAATACGAGCGCGCGCCAGCGCAATGACAGCGCTCGGGCGGCGACGATCATCGGACAGCAGAGCCATGGACCGACCTCAGGCCAGAAACAGAAAGAAGCAGAGGGAAATCTGACCGCGCGGACGCGCGGCCAGATATCAGTATGGATTTAAGCCGCGTGACGATCCGACGTGCCATGGCGAAGCCCTTCGCCATGGCCGGGCGCATGATCAGCGACCCAATGGCATTCCAGCCGACCGTTGACCGGATTGCGATGCCAGACGGCGACCAGCATCGGCCGCGCGGTCTCTTTGGGGCCAAGGGTGTGCACGGGGGCCGCAACCTTGCGGGGGAAGAAAATGATGTTGTTCATGGCTCACCTCCTTGACCGCGTCTCACGGGCCCGGATGTGAGCCGGCAGGACTAGGCCTGACCGAGGCTCAACCGGCGGGCGGCGCCAGCAGCAGTCGGAATGGGTTTTTGAGTCCGACCTGGGCCTGAAGGCGCGGCCGGACGACTACTCGGGTCGTTGTCCATTTGCCTTTCCAGTCGATTGCCTCGATAAATCGAGGCCTTAACGCCGTCATGACATAATCCTTGTGAACGCCAGGACAAGGACCGTCAATGGCACCAGGGTGTAGCGAACCTATACGTTGGTATGGTTTTGCGGCTGCGGCAGCAGACCGATTTCGTGAATGTGATTGCAGACCATGGATTCCGCGCCCGCCCCGCCTGACATGCCGCCCCATTGGCGCAGCGACCTTGCCGGCTATCGCTGGACAGCGCAAACCATCGGTCGCTCCACGGCCGCTGTTTATCGGCTTGAGGCCGAAGGGAAGCCGACACTTTTCGTCAAAACCGAGCTGACAGATGCATTCAGCGAACTGCCTGACGAGGCGATGCGCCTGCGCTGGCTGACAACCAGCGGCATCGCCTGCCCGGCTGTCCTGAGGGAAAGCCATGACGACACCCGCAATTGGTTGCTGATGCAGGCCCTCCCCGGCCGGGACCTCGCATCATCGCCGCAGTTGACCGCACAACAGATTGTCACAATCGCTGCCGACGCCTTGCGCGGTCTGCATCGTCTTGATCGCTCAACCTGTCCGTTCGATCAGCGGCTCGAAAGCCGTATCGCGGACGCCGAAGCGCGGATGAAAGCCGGTGCGGTCGACGAGAGCGATTTCGATGACGAGCGTTCGGGCTGGCCAGTCTCGAAAGTGTTCGACGAGCTTGTGCGGCGCCGTCCCGCCCGCGAGGATCTGGTGGTGACCCACGGCGATGCTTGCTTGCCTAATCTGATGGCTACCGCCGGTCACTTCAGCGGCTTCATCGATTGCGCGCGCCTGGGCGTGGCGGACCGCCATCAGGATTTGGCGCTGACGAGCTGGAGCATTCACTATAATCTGGGTGAGAATTGGGTTGCGCCCTTCCTGCACCGATACGGCATGCAGGTAGATCCCGATTTGTTGAGTTTCTATCGGCTCTTGGACGAATTTTTCTGATTGGCGCTGTCACGCGCGCGACCATGCGGACAGTATTCGCCTTGACAATGAAACACGCCTTCGGGGAACATCCAGGCTAGACTTTTCGTTATTCAGTCGCCGGCAGGCGAAAGTTGGAGTCGAAAGGGAGGCGAGTATGGCGCAGCGCATGTGTGACATATGCGGGGTTCGCCCCGCCGCCATTCGGGTCGCGGTCCTTCAAAACAATCAAGAACGCGAGCTCGATATCTGTGACTATCACTATGCGCAATTGATGCGCCATCAGCGGACTTTGTCGCCGCTGGAATCCCTGTTTCAGGGCGGCCTGCTCGACGGCTTCATGCAAGGCGGGGGAAGCAACGCGCCGCGCATGGGCGGGCGGCGGGGCACTCCCGGCACGGATTCAGTCAATCTCCAGGATCATTTCAGCGAACAAGCGAAAGAGATTTTGCAACGCGCCGCCGAGCGCGCCGTGCAATCGGGTCGACAACTCGTCGACACGGAAGACCTGCTCTACGAACTGCCGGAAAGCGACGTGGTGCAGACGCTGCTCAAACAGTTTAAGATTTCGGTCGACGAACTGCGCCATCAAATCGAGACCCATGCGCCCAAGAGCGAGGCTCCGGCACAGCCGCGCGAAGGCGGCATCGGCGTTTCACCGCGCGTCAAGAGCGCGCTCGATCGCGCCTTCATCGCGTCGCGCGAGCTGGGTCATTCCTATGTGGGGCCGGAGCATATTCTGCTGGGCCTCGCCGAAATCCCCGACAGTTTCGCCGGCAACCTGTTGCAACGCTATGGCCTGACGCCCCAGGCTCTGCGGCAGCAGACGGTGAAAGTGGTCGGCAAAGGCGCCGAGAAGGGCCATGTCGACACGCCCACCAACACGCCGCAGCTCGACAAATATAGCCGCGACCTGACCAAAATGGCGCGCGAGGGCAAGCTCGATCCGGTGATTGGCCGCTCCAAGGAGGTCGAGACGACGATCGAAATTCTGGCGCGCCGCAAGAAGAACAATCCCGTTCTCATCGGCGAGCCAGGCGTCGGCAAAACCGCCATCGTCGAAGGCCTGGCGCAGCGCATCGTCAATGGCGATATTCCCGAAGTTTTGCGCGACAAGCGGCTCGTCGAGCTCAACGTGAACTCGCTCGTCGCGGGCTCGAAATATCGCGGCGAGTTCGAGGAGCGCGTCAAGCAGGTGATGGATGAGATCGCAGGCAAACGCGACGAATTGCTGCTTTTTATCGACGAGGTCCACACCATCGTCGGCGCCGGTCAAGGCGGTGGCGAGGGCGGGCTCGACATCGCCAATGTGTTCAAGCCGGCGATGGCGCGCGGCGAAATGAATCTGATCGGTGCGACGACGCTCAGCGAATATCAAAAATATATCGAGAAGGATGCGGCGCTGGAACGACGCTTCCAGCCTGTGCTTGTCGCCGAGCCGACGGTGGAACAGACCATCGCCATCCTGCGCGGCCTGCGCGACCGCCTGGAAGCGCATCACAAGGTGACGATCCAGGATGAGGCTTTTGTCGCGGCAGCGGAACTGTCCGACCGCTATATCACCGGACGCTTCCTGCCGGACAAAGCCATCGACCTGATTGATCAGGCGGCGGCGCGCGTGCGCCTCTCGACCACATCGCGGCCGGCTGACATTCATGAGCTTGAAGCCGAGATCGCGCAATTGAAGCGCGAACATGATTACGCGGCCTCGCGCAAGCAATTCGATCGGGTGAAGGACTTTGATGCCCAGCTTGCGACCAAGGAAAAGGCGCTGACCGAGGCGACAGATGCGTGGACGCGAAAAGTCGGCTCCAGCACGGCGGGCGTCACGCCTGAACAAGTGGCGGAAATCGTCTCGAAACTGACCGGCATTCCCGTCACCGAACTCACGGAAGAAGAAAAGGCCAAACTGCTGCGCATGGAAGAGCGGCTGCACCAACGCGTGATCGGCCAGGAAGAGGCGATCCGCGCGGTGAGCGATGCGGTCCGCCTGTCGCGCGCCGGCTTGCAACAAGGACATCGCCCGATTGCCACCTTCCTGTTCCTCGGCCCCACCGGCGTCGGCAAGACGGAACTGGCCAAGGCTTTGGCCGAGGTGGTCTTCGGCGACGAGGATGCCGTCGTGCGCATCGACATGAGCGAGTATATGGAGCGCCATGCGGTGGCCCGCCTGATCGGCGCGCCTCCGGGCTATGTCGGCTATGACGAAGGCGGCCAGCTCACCGAGCGTGTGCGCCGCCGGCCCTATTGCGTCATCCTGCTCGATGAGATCGAGAAGGCGCATGCGGACGTCTATAACGTGCTTCTGCAGGTCTTCGATGATGGCCGCTTGACAGACGGCAAAGGCCGGGTCGTCGATTTTTCCAACACGCTGATCATTGCGACCAGCAATCTCGCTTCCGACGTGGTGATGGGCCGCCGTGGACAGCTTGGTTTTCATCCGCCGTCCTCGTCAAGTTCCATACGCGACGACGTGATGAGTGTCCTGCGCTCGCATTTCCGGCCGGAATTCATCAACCGGATCGACGAGATCATCATCTTCCAGTCGCTCGATCAGGAGCAGATCAAGCAGATCGTCCGGCTGCAATTGCAGCGGGTGCAGAAGGTCGCGCAAGGACAGGACATCGAACTGGTGTTCGACGAAAGCCTGGTCGACCACTTCGCCAAGGAAGGCTATCAGCCCGAATTCGGTGCGCGCGAGCTGCGCCGGCAGATCCGCCAACAGCTCGAGACCGAATTGGCGAAATCCATGCTGAAAGGCGACGTCAAGGAAGGCAATCGCGTCGTCTGCACCTTCGACGCGAAGACCGACAAAGTGGCCTTCACGATCGAACAGGCGGCCCCCGCCCTCAAAAACGGCGACGCAACCATCAAACCGACGCCGCCGGCGAAGCGCCCAAAGGCGCCTAAGACGGCCAGCAGCGACGGCAAGTCAAATCAGCAGGCCGCGCAATAACAGTTCTGGTCATCCCGGACGCCGCAGGCGATCCGGGAACCAGGGCGTCCGATAGAACTTAAAAAAGCGCCTGCAACACAGGGATAAGATGCAACGCGAGCGACCGTCGCTCGCCCCTGGATCCCGGATCGCGCCTTTGGCGCGTCCGGGATGACACCGGGGTCTCAGCCCTACACGCCATCACCCCTGGGCAGTCAAGGCCTTGCCGTCGACGGTTACGGGCTTGGCGTCAATGAGGACGAAGGCGATCACGCAGGGTTCGGTGCCGCGATTGAACCAATTGTGAATGGTGCCGCGCTGCACCAGCACATCGCCGGCACGCAGAAGCACTTCTTCACCGTCGAGGTCCATGATGATCTCCCCGGAGATGACCACGGCGTAATCGATGGAATCGGTGCGATGGTTACGCGGATGAACGCCGGGCGCGAAGCTGATGACGCGGAACACCGTGCCATTGGGATGCGCCGTCGCGGTCTTGCGCTTGGATTCGTCGGCATCGCCGTCGTTGCTGACCGGAAAGCCTTCGGAGGTCCAGATCACCGTCGGGTTGGCGCCCGGCCGACTTTCCGCTGAGCTCGTCACCACCTCGTCAATCATGACGGTGGCTTTGCCTTCCTTGGTGTGGCCTGTCACGACGCGGCGGACGGTGATCGACATGCGGGCTTTCCTCTCCAAATGAACGAATGCCCTTTGGTAAGTCCTCCCGCGGCAGCGCGCAACAGCCCGCTGGCCGCTGGCCTATGCCGACGACCAGCGAAAGCTCAAATTTCGTTCGAAAATCAGACGGTGCGGCCGCCATCGACGTTGAGCGTCGCGCCCGTCACCAGACGCGCGAGATCGGAGGCGAGATAAAGCGCGGCGCCGGCGATATCGTCAGGACGGATGATCTCGCCCATCGGAATCTGGCTTGCGAAAGAACCGACCACCTCTTGCACTTCTTTGCCGCCCGTAAAGCCGCTCAACATCGGTGTTTCAGTGGCGCCGGGATTGATGCCGTTGACGCGAATGCCATCTTTCGCCAGTTCCAGCGCCAGGGATTGCGTGGTCGCGACGGCGGCGGCCTTGGACGCCCCATAAGCAGCAAGACCGGGCTTCGCCCGCACGGCGATCACCGAACAGATGTTGACGATCGACGCATGACCGCTGGCGCGCAGCAGCGGCAAAAAATGTTTGGCCATCAGGAACAGCGAACGGGCGTTGACATTCATGATGCGATCCCACGCCTCGACCGTCATGGTCTCGATCGGCGTGTAGGATTGCGGCACGCCGGCGCAATTCACCAGAATATCGAGCGTGCTCTGCCCTGCCCCAATGCGCGAGGCCAAGCGCGCGACGCTGTTCTCGTCGGCGACATCCGCATGCCACAGCGGGCCGAATTCGCCTTCAACCGCCTGATCGCTATCCTTTGCGCCGATGTCGGCGACGATGATTTTGGCGCCGCTCGCCTGAAACAGCGCGGCGGTGGCGCGGCCGATGCCCGAGGCACCGCCCGTCACCAGAGCGGTCTTGCCGCGCAACAGGCCAGGGGTTTCGTCGGTGGGAAATGCGGGAAGCGCCATGGTCACACCTTATGGAAGTTCATCGCGTGAATTTCAGTGAATTCGGCGAGACCAAGCTCCGAATTCTCGGTGCCGATGCCGCTCTGCTTGATGCCGCCGAAGGGCATGTGGCGACGACCGAGACGCGATTGCGCGTTCTTATTGATATAGGTCATGCCCGCTTCGAGACGACGGGCCAGGGCGACGCCGCGCTCGAAATCGCTGGTCCAGATGCTGGAGCCCAAACCATATTCGGTGCCATTGGCCAGAGCGACGACTTCGTCCTCGCTCTTGTAGCTCATCACCGGCAGGACGGGACCAAACTGTTCGCAGGTGACGATATCGAAATCACCGGCCGGCTTTTTGACCAGAACGGGCAACATGTAATTGCCCTCGTCCCAGCTCTCCGGATCGACCTTGTGGCCCAGCTCAATCAATTCACCGCCGGCCGCACGGGTCTTTTCGACCAGGCTTTTGAGAAAAGCGAGCTGCCCCGGGTTGTTGATCGGGCCGAAGGTCGTGCGAGGGTCAAGAGGATGGCCGACACGGAAGGCATCAATCTGAGCCGCCAGCTTTTCGAAGAAGGCGTCGTAGATTCTCTCATGCACATAGAGCCGCTTGATGGCGAAGCAGAACTGTCCCGAGCGATGGAAAGCGCCGGCGATCAGGGTCGGGATCGTCTTGTCCATATCGACATCGTCGAGCACAATGGCCGCATCATTGCCGCCGAGTTCAAACTGCACGTTCTTCAACGTATCGGCCGCCGTCTTCATGATCTGCTTGGCCGCGGCACCACCGCCGGTGAAGGAAATCAGGCGGACTTTCGGATGCGCGGAGAGCGCGGCACCCGTCTCGGCGCCGCCATGCACCACGTTGATGACGCCTTGCGGGAAGAGGCCGGCCAGCTTTTCCATCAGAATGGCGACACCAACAGGAGCCGTCGGCGGCGTCTTGATCACCAAGGTGTCGCCGGCCACCAGTGCCGGGGCGAATTTGCGGATGAGAAGGACGATCGGCGCATTCCACGGCACGATGGCGGCGACGACGCCGATCGGGCGATGTTCGATGCGCACGATGCTCGTCTTGTCTTCGACGATCACCGGTTCGAGCGCCACTTTGGCGGCTTCGACATTATCGCGGGCCGCATAGGCCGCGCCACGCAGCTCCATGATGATCTCGACCGGCAGCATGCCGGTTTCGCGCACGACGACGCCGGCCAGGCCCTCGATGCCCTTTTCCGCCTCTTCTTCAATCAAATCAGCGGCGCGCAAGACGGCCGCGGCACGATCGTCGATCGATATGGCGCCCCAGGGCTTCAGTGCCTTATGAGCGGCTTCAACCGCCCGGTCGACCTGCGCTTGATCGGCAACGGCGACGCGCGCGATGACGTCATCGCGCCGGCCAGGATCTCTGACGTCGAAACGTTCGGTTGATCCGACCCAGGCGCCATCGATGAAATTGTCGACCGTCAGTGTGGCCGGCGTAACGAGAATGGTCATGACGGATGCCTCACTTATGGAAATTGATCGCGTGATATTCGACATATTCACGCAGGCCGATGGGCGAGCTTTCGCGGCCGATGCCGCTCTGCTTCACGCCGCCGAAGGGAATGTTCTTCTGGCCGAGCCGTGACGTGCCGGAATTGTTGATGAAGGTCATGCCGACTTCGAGCCGCTGCGCGAGCTTCAGCGCCTTGTCGAAATCGCGCGTCCAGATGCTGGAGCCAAGGCCCAGTTCCGAATCGTTGATGCTGTCGACCACCTGATCGAGGTCGTCGTAACGCACGACCGGCAGCAGCGGGCCGAACTGTTCGACCTGAACGAGCTCGGCTTCGAGATCGATGTCGGAAACAACGACCGGGCGCATGTAATAGCCCTGCTCCCAGGTTTCCGGCGCGACGACGCTGCCGAGCTCCTTGACCGTGTAGCCATCTTTGTGGGTGCGCTCGAGCAGGCCTTTCAGAAAATCGAACTGGCCCTTGTTGTTGATCGGACCGAAGTTGACGCCCTTGGTCAGCGGATGGCCGACCTTGAACTTATCGACTTCGGCCTCGATACGCTTGACGACCTCTTCATAGATCGACGCCGGCACATAGACGCGCTTGACCGCGAAACAGAATTGGCCGGAGCGCCGGAAGGCGCCGCCAAGCAGTTTCGGCAGGGCATCGTCGAGATCGGCATCTTCCAGCAGGATCGCCGGATCGTTGCCGCCGAGTTCGAACTGCACGCCTTTGATGCCGTCGGCCGCATCCTTCATGATCATGCGGGCCACGGCGCCACCGCCGGTGAAGGAGACCTTGCCGACCAGCGGATGGACGGTCAATGCATGGCCGACATCGCCGCCGCCATGCACGATGTTGATGACACCGGGCGGAAACAGCGCCGCCATTTTCTTGAGCAAGATCGACAAACCCAAAGGCGCCGTCGGCGCCGGTTTGACGACGATCGTGTTGCCGCACACCAAAGCCGGCGAGACTTTGCGCATGGCCAGGATGATTGGCGCATTCCAGGGAATGATCGCGGCGATCACGCCGATCGGTCGCTTCTCGACGCTGACCCAGCTCTCGTTGTCCTCAACCTGTTTGGCATTGAGGAACGTCTCGGCCGCCTCGGCATTGTCGCGCACAATATTGGCGGCCATGCCGATCTCGGCCTTGTTGGTGGGCACCAGCATGCCGGATTCGCGCGCCATGAGTTCGACCACGGAATCCGCCTCGGCATCCAACAGGTCGGCCGCTTTGCGCAGCAGTTCGGCGCGCTCGGCATAAGTGGTTTTCTTCCAGCTCTGAAAGGCGCGATGGGCGGACTTGACCGCCGCATCGACTTCAGCAGCACCGCCGCGCGCAACGCGCGCCACGACATCATCGAGACGACCGGGATCACGGAGATCATCGCGCGCGGGCGAAGCGACGTCCTGATTGTCGATGAGATGATCGAGTTCAAGGGCTGCCATGGTCGTTATTTTCCTTCGAACTTGTTTTGAACTTGAATTTGGAGATGAATTTTGACGTGCGTGCGCAACGGCAGGCGGCGGGAAAACGCCGTCTTGCTGTCAGTCGATGGTGCGCTCGATCTCGTAGTCTGACCTGGGCGCCAGCGCGGCAATGCGCGCGCGCAGCTCCGGCGTCATGTCGAAGGCAACGGCATCGACGTAATTGTCGATCTGCTCAACCGTTTCGGCGCCGATGATCGGCGTCGTCACCGCCGGATGCGAGGCCGCCCAGGCGACCGCCAGCATGGCCGGATCGACAGCGATCTCGGCGGCGATCTGGCAGAATGCGGCGGCGATCTCGAAATTGCGCTGATCCTCATAGCGCTTCAGATAGCGTGCTTCGGCGAGGCGGCCGGTGCGCGGCCCGTTCACATCCGCATTGGCCTTGGTCAACAGGCCGCTCGCCAAAGGCGAGAAGACCATGACGGCAAGGCCCATCTCCTGCGCCAGCGGAAACAGCTCATCTTCGGCCTGGCGTTTGACCAAATTGTACATGGGCTGCACGACATCGAAGCGGGCGAGCCCTTCCCGCTGCGAGATGCCAAGCGCCTGCGCGATCCGCCAGGCCGCCCAGTTCGAAACGCCGGCATAAAGGATCTTGCCCTGGCGCCGCAGGTCGTCGAAAGCGCGCAAGGTTTCTTCGGGCGGCGTGAACGGGTCGTAGTGATGGGCGAAGTAGACGTCGATATAGTCGGTCTTCAACCGCCGCAGGCTATTCTCGACCTCCTGCATGATATGGCGGCGTGACAGACCCGAGCCGTTGGGATCTTTCGACATCGGCCGGCAGACTTTTGTGGTGATCACCACGTCTTGGCGATCGGCCGCCATGCATTCGCCGAGAATGGCTTCGGCCTTGCCGCCGCCGGCATAGGAATTAGCGCAGTCGAAGAAGTTGATGCCCTTGTCGCGACAGGCATCATACATGGCGCGCGCCGTCTTCGCGTCGCTGTAGGAGCCGAAGGACATCGTGCCGAAGCAGATGTTGGAAACCCGGGTTCCTGTCCGTCCAAGCTGTACGAATTTCAAAACTCGACTCCGAGAGGCCGTTTCGACCCACGCAGCAAGTGTCGATGGGGCCCGACCACTCGCGTCACCTACCCAGAGTCTTTCACCGTTTCTTTGAAACGGTGAAAGACTTCAGGCTTCTGTTTTGACGCGTTTTCTTCACGCGAACCGGAATCCACTTCGCTCGAAAACGCTCTATGGCGCGGTGATCGCATGCACCCTTCTAAAAGTCAATAATATACCTTTTTGCTTAATTCCAAAGAAGCAATAGCCGGAAGCATTTGAAAGCACTCGCAATCCGGTCGCTACCGTTCCGGGCATTCGATCCGCTCCGGATAGTCATCATCATAGAGCTTCGCCAGCGCTTGCGCGCGCCGCGCGAGCACCGCCCGCTGATTGATATAGCCCTTGTCGGTGATCTCGCCCTGATCGACCGAGGGCGGTTCGGACAGCAGCACGGCATAGCGCGCGAAGGTCGATGACCCGCCACCGCGCGCTTTGAGCGCCGCCAGTCCTTGCGCAATCCGATCACGGATCGCCGGTGATTTCAGAATGTCTTCGGCGGGAACATCGGCAGCGAATGCGCCGATGGCGCGGCAGGCGGCAAGATTGGGGAAGACGAGGAAGCCAATGTCCTTCCTGTCATGCCCGGTGACGACGATATCCTGCGCGATGGGCGCAAGCGCCGCGACGCCATCGATGCGCAGCCGTCCTACGCTGACCCACGTGCCCGACAAAAGCTTGAAGTCTTCGGAGACGCGGCCATTGAAGAACAGGCCCTTCTCGGGCTCCGTCGGACTGGCGAACGCCACCGCATCGCCGATCATATAGAAGCCCTCGTCATCGAAGGACTTCCGTGTCTGCTCGGGCGACTTCCAATAGCCGGGCGTGACGTTGGGACCGCGAACCCTCACTTCAAGTTTATCACCGGCGGGAACCAGTTTCAGCTCCGTGCCTGGGACGGGCACGCCGATATTGCCTGAACGCGGCGATTGGAAATGACAGTCGGTCGCCATCGGCGCGGTCTCGGTGGAGCCCCAAGCGGACACCAGCGGCACGACATAGCCGACCGTGTCGCGCGACATGGTTTCAAGCGCTTCCCAAATGTTCTGCGGCAACGCAGCGCCGGCATAGAAAATGAGCCGGGTTTTCTCGAAAAAGCGTTGTCGCAGTGCCGAATCCCGAGAAAGCGCCTGCACCAGCATTTCAAAGCCGAGAGGGACGTTGAAGTAAATAGTGGGGCTGACATCGCGCAGATTGGCCAGCGAGAGTTCGAACAGCGCCGGCACAGGCTTGCCGCCATCAATGTAAAGCGTGCCGCGATTGCGCAGCACGCAATTGAAATTGTGATTGGCGCCGAACGTGTGGCTCCACGGCAGCCAATCCAGGATGACGAGATCGTCCGTCTCTTCCAGAAACGGCCAGACTTGCGCCTTCGCCGCCTGATTGGACGTCATCATACGTTGCGTGTTGATCACCGCCTTGGGCGAGCCCGTCGAGCCGGACGTAAACAGCAATTTCGCAATCGTATCCGGCGTCACGCTTCGAAAGGCCCGTTCGACAGCATCGCGACTGTTCGAACTGAGCGACGAAAACGGCTGTTGATTTGGCCCCGCCGGAACGCTGGCCAGCACCGGCGCGCGATGCAAGTCCTCGATGGCTGCGAGCGCCGGCTGATAAGCGCTGCCGTTCGAAACGAAAATCACGCCCGGGTCGAGCAGCGCGATCATGTCCTTCAGCTTGTCGCAGCTTTTCGAAATCAGCGCATAGGCCGGCGAGATGGAGGCGACGGGAATGCCGACATGCATGGCGGCCAGCATCAGCACCGCATGATCGACGGAATTCTCAGAGAGGATCGCGACAGGCCGCGTGGCGTCGAGGCCATTATCCAAAAGCCAGCCGCCGACCGTGCGCACCTGACTAAGGGCATCGCCATAGGTCAATTGCCGCCAGGGCGCATCTGCGCGCGCTCTTTCCGCCAGAAAGATGCGGTCCGGCACACGTGCCGCCGCTTGCTCAAGCCAGTCGCCGGCGCAACGCGCGTAATCCTTCAAGGGTTCGGCAGAGGCCAATATGATGCTGCCATCGACAGTCTGGCGAGTGGTGATGCGCGGCCGAGCGAAGAGATGTCGAACTGGGCTGTCGCCTGCTTCCACGGACAGAGTCATCGCCGGCGGCCCTCCCTCGGCCTTCGGAAACGCCACTCACGCCAATTCTGCATAATAGTGCAGAATAATTGCTATGATTAGGCTGTCTTCTATGAAAAATAATACACGTCCTTGGACGAGCGTCAATGCGGATGGAGGTGCCGATAATAAGAACAAATCAAGAACAAAATTCCGCCGCCCTCCCTTCGTATTTTGCGCATGGTTTCACCGTGGCGAGCGTCGCGGGTCATGCTGGGGAGAGGGTGTTGGATCGCGCAACACGGACATCGAAGGGGGCAATCGCGGTCGACAGCGCGGCGTTGCACGGACGTCGCCGCGCCCATGATCGAGCCCGGAAAGGGGGATGTCGCGAGATTCTGAGGAACAACCCCATGCAAGGGCATTTTCAGGGATGTTGTCCCAGCCAGTGGCTGGGCTTGGTCAGCGCCTCAAAGACACGTCAAGGCAGAGCTTCCAAAGCCAGTCGCTCAGCGCAACTTCAGATCGACGCGCACCTTGTCGCCACGATAGATGCCATCGGCGACGATCACCAACTCGCCCTCGCCATCGACGGCGCAGCGCTCCACCTTGGCGATCGGATGGCTCAAGGGAATGTTGAGGAGATCGGAGGTCATCAGATCGGCGCTGCCGATGGTCAATGTCTGGGTGGCATCAGTGATCTCGATACCGGGAATGTCCGCCACGAGGCGCATCGCGGTCTTGGAGGTATAGGCCTCTTCCGGAATCAGCGGGCAGACCCGCTCGGAGACATAGACATCGGCGAGGAGAAAAGCTTCGCCATCGCGGGTGTGGCGGCGGCGCAGATGGCGATAGGCCTCGGCCGGGCGGCCAAGCTGGCGGTGGCCCGGCGGCAATTTCACATTGCGCTCGTCGGAGAGCACTTCGATGCGCGCATTGTCGCGCGCGATCAGCATGCCGCTCCAATCGGTCTGAACCTGGCACCACAGATCCTGCGCCGGCCGCTCGCGCACGAACGTGCCCTTGGCGCGGTAGCGCTCGATGAGACCGTCGTTCTCCAAAATGTCCAGCGCCTGGCGAATCGTCATGGTGGCGACGCCGCACTCCTGGGCGAGCTCCTCGACGGTCGGCATTTTCGAGCCGACACTCCATTCGCCGGTCTCAATCCGGCGGCGAAACAGGGTGGCGAGCTGAATATAGCGGGCAACCGCGCTTTTTTTCAGCGCTTCGACGGTCGAGGCGGATCGAATTGCGGTGCTGGACAAACGTTCCTCCTTGATGGCCCGCACCTATCCGATACTCAAAACGGCGGCCATGGCTAAACAGCAATTGTATAGCATATGCTGTTTTTGCATTCAAAAAGTCGGAGTGAACGTGCAGCACTCACTCCGCTAAGGGTGGTAAAACCGTAAAGCCCGCGGGAAAACGGCCTGACGGCAGCAATTCCGCGTTCACGCCTGCCGGCAAGGGAATGCGATGGACGTTCAACGTCATCGCCACCATGCAATAGTAGCCAACGAGTGCGGTGAGTTCCATGACGCCGCCCTCGCCCCAGCGCGCGACGACGGCGCCATAAGCCGCGTCTTCCACATAGGCGCGCGTCAAAAGCTCGCTGACAAAGCGATAGACTTCCCGATCCGCCTCGTCCTTGAAGGGCGGAACACGGCCATCGCGCAGCGCGTCGATGATCTCGACCTCAAGCCCGTGGCCTTCGGCGGCGCGGCGATGCACGCCCCATTCGAGATCGCTGTTCCAGGCGCGCGCCGTCATCAGCACGGCGAGTTCACTCAAGCGCGGCGGAATGCGCGTCTGAAAGCGCAGGCTCTCGCCGAGCTTGCTCCAGCGCTCCGCCAATTCCGGATTATGCAGCGCGGCGCGCAGCGGCCCCACAAGTTCGCCGCGCTTGCCGTTGACGATGCCATCGAACACCCGACGTTGTGCTTCGTTCATGCCGTCGGTGTCGGGCAGGGAAATGCGTGCTCCGGTTTTCATGCGCGGCCTACTTCATCCATCTTTGTCGCGAGACCGAGCTCTTTCAGAATCTCAGCGGTATGCTGCCCCAGCAGCGGCGGTGCTTTTTCAAATTCAAGCGGTGCATTGGTGAAACGCATCGGGCTCACCACCTGCGGCACGGTGCCGGCAAGCGGATGCGGCAGATGACGCAGCATCTCGCGATGTTTCACCTGCGGCTCCTCGAACACCATCGGAATGGTGTTGATCGGACCGCACGGCACTTTCGCGGCACCCAGATGCTCCAGCCAATATGACAACGGCTGGGTGGCGAAACGCTCGCAGATCATCGGATGCAGAATATCGAGATGGGTGACGCGCGCCGCATTGGTGGAGAATCTAGGATCGTCGGCCCATTCGGGCCGGCCCTGCACTTCGGCGAAGCGACGGAATTGTTCGTCATTGCCGACGGCAAGAACGATATGGCCATCGGCCACCGGGAAAACATCCTGCGGCTGGATGTTGGGATGTTTGTTGCCACGCCGGATCGGCGTCTCACCCGACACCTGATAGTTCATCGCCTGATTGGCGAGCATCGCCACCGAAACATCGAGCATGGCGATGTCGACGAAATCGCCAACGCCGCTCTGGCTGCGACGCGCCAAAGCGGCGAGCACCGCTATGGTCGCATACATGCCGGTCATAATGTCGACGATCGGCACGCCGACCTTCTGCGGACCACCGCCGGGAACGCCATCGCGCTCTCCGGTGACGCTCATCAGGCCGCCCATGGCCTGGATCATGAAATCATAAGCGACATCGGCCTGTTTCGGCCCCGTCGTGCCAAAGCCAGTGATCGAACAATAGATGAGGCCTGGATTGAGCGCCTTCAAATCCTCATAGCCGAGGCCATAGCGCGCCAAAGTGCCGGACTTGAAATTTTCGAGCAGAATATCGGAGGTCTTCGCCAGGGCGCGAATGACCTCCTGGCCCGCTGGTGTCGAGATATCGACCTCGACCGAGCGCTTGCCGCGGTTGACCGAAAGATAATAGCCGGACTCTTTCGTCGGGTTGCCATCGGCACCCTTGAGATACGGCGGCCCCCAGCGGCGAGTGTCGTCGCCTTCACCGGTGCGTTCCACCTTGATGACATCAGCGCCAAGGTCCGCCAGAATCTGGCCCGACCATGGCCCCGCCATGATACGGCTCAGATCGAGCACCCTGACGTGCGAAAGCGGTCCCGCCAAAATCAGTCCTCCCCAAAATTCAAATGCATGTCGGGGCCGGCATCGGCCTCTTGGTCATTGACAATAGGCAAAGCCTGAAGCGACGGCCGCTTGGCGACGCTGGCTTCCCATTGCGCCAGCGCCGGATGCGCTCGACGCCAGCCACACTGCGCGAAGCGGAAATCGAGCTGGCCCAAGGCGCAGAGAATAGCGATCTGGCCAAGTCCGAAAGACTCACGCAGGCGCGGCGCTTCGGCCTCAAGCGCTCGCATCGCGGCATAGACTTTGGCCCGATAGGACAAGATGGTTTCAAGATCGCCGCCCGACGCGCTCTGCCGCTCGATCCGCCACAGCAACAGATTGTCGGTGAGGCCATCGCCCAAAGCCTGCCAACGCAATTGCGCATAGCGTTCCGGCCCCGCCTCAGGCAGAAGGCGCACGCCTTCGCGCACGAGACCCACAATATATTCGGAGATGACAGCGGAATCGAACAGCGGCGGCAAGCCATCGACGAACAGGACCGGAATCTTGCCCAGCGGATTCTCGGCGAGAATGACCGGATTGGGTGTCCCACGCGGCGTCGCCACGGTGCGCACCAGCGTGACCTGGTCCGCCAAGCCCAGCTCATGAAGCACGATCATGACCTTCCGAACGAAGGGCGATTTGGGGGACCAATAAAGTTTCAAACCGACGAATCCGAACTGGTTGGGCGTACCGCCTGGTGAACCTGGGCACTGTAGAAACAGCGCCGCCAAATAGTCAATAAGTTATGTTTATGATTTTTAAGCTGCGATCAGCTAACTTTCAGAAATGACAGAAGAATCTCGTTGAACAGATCTGGACGCTCATAATTGGGGAGATGACCAGCATCGGCGATCTCCTGGATGTTGGCGCCAGGGATCGCCGCCGCCATCGCCCGCATGGTCGCCGGCATGGCGCCGTCTTCCTGGCCCACCAGCAGCAGGGTCGGCACGGCCACACGCGCGAGCACCGCCACTTCGTCATAGTTCTGCAAAGCTGTGGCGCAGGCGATGAAACCCTTGAGCGGCGTCGCGGCGATCATCGCATGCAGACGCTCGCCGAGCAGCAGAGCGACCCGCTCCGGCCGCAGCCAACGCCGCACCGTCTGATCGGCCATCGCCACCATGCCATTGGCCGTGCCGAAGGCGATGCGTTCTTCCCAAGCCGCCTTGCTAGCAGCGGAACTGCTCGCCTGCCCGTCGACCAGAATAAGACGCTCGAACCGCGCCGGCGCCTTGCGATAAGCAGCTAGGCCCGTCGGCACGCCCATGGAGAGGCCGACATAGGTACAGGCGGCGATCTTGCAGTGATCCAGCAGAGCGATCAGATCATCCGACAATTGCTCGATCGTCTGCACTTCGTCCGGCACGGCTGAAGCGCCATGCCCGCGCTGATCGTAACGCAGAATATTGAAGCGACCCGCAAGGGCCGCGACTTGCGCGTCCCAAAGGCTCAGATCGGTCATCAACGAATTGCCGAAGACGATCCAGGGCGCGGTATCACCGCCGTGTTCGGGCGCGGCGCGTTCGATGCGATGATTAAGCATCAGCGTCCCACCCACACCGGCGCGCGCTTTTCCACGACGGCGCGTGTCGCCTCGCGCGCATCTTCCGTCGCCATCAGCTTGGTCGAATAGCTTTGTTCGAGTTCATAGCCTTCTTCGGTCTGCATGAACTCGACCTTATTCAGCGCATCCTTCGCCATGCGCAGGCCGATCGGCGCCTTCGAGCCGATGAGCGCGGCCAGTTCCTGCGCGGTGCGCGCGAGATCATCGAACGGCACGACATCCTGGACGAAACCGACGCGCCAGGCTTCGCGCGCATCGATCGGCCGGCCGGTGAAATACATTTTGCGCAGCAAGCCTTGCGGCAGATGGCGGGCCATGTGAGCCGCGCCGCCGCAGCGGCCGACATTGATCTCGGGCATGCCGAAGGTGGCATTCTCCGAGGCGATGCGCACATCGCAGACCGATGCCAGCACGCAGCCCGCGCCCAGCGCCGGTCCATTGATGGCGCCGATCACCGGCACGGCGGCGTGCCGCACGGCGCTGAAACAGCGGCGAATGATTTTGGCCCGCGCCGGATCATCTTCCACCTTCGCAGCCAGAAACTCGTTGAGATCAAGCCCGGCGCAGAATGCCTTGCTGCCGGCAGCGGTAAAGACGATGCAATTGATGTCCTGCCAATTGGCGGATGCTTCGAACGTCTCGGCGATTTCTTCATAGATCGCCAAGGTGATGGCATTCACCGGCGGCCGGTCGATCGTCACCGTTGCCACCTTGTCCTTCTTGTCGACGATCAAAGCCATCACACGGTCTCCTTAACGCGACCGGCGCTCGTCGGCGCCAGGTCCTTGAGCGCGGACGCGATGTCGCCCGCACGAAATGTCGCCCCTTCGGCTTTGACCGTCTTCGCCAAAGCATCCGCCAAGACGTCTTGCGGCACATGCGCGGCCCACCATAGTGGCCCACCCGTCCAGCGCGGAAAACCATAGCCATGTACGAGCGTCACATCGATATCGGACGCACGTTGCGCCACGCCTTCCGCCAACAGCAGCGCCGCTTCATTGACCATGGCGCCCAGGCAGCGGGCGCGAATCTCGTCGTCATCGATGGCACGCGGCGTCACGCCGGCTTCTTTCCGTGATGTCGCGATGATTTCCGCCACGACCGGATCGCTCATCGGTTTGCCATCGACATAGGTGTAATAGCCGGCCCCGCTCTTGCGGCCGATGCGCCCCGATTCACACAGGCGATCGGCGATATCGACATACCGCGCCTTGGGATCGCGTGAAGCGACGGTGGCCTTGCGCATCCGATAGGCGATATCGAGGCCGGAAAGATCGGTGACGGCGAACGGGCCCATCGCCATGCCAAATGCCGTCATGGCGAGATCGACAGCCTCGGGCGTCGCGCCGTCCTGGATCAAGAATTCTGAATGTCGGCGATAGGCATTGT
This sequence comes from Methylocella sp. CPCC 101449, assembly GCF_031921685.1. NCBI lineage: Bacteria > Pseudomonadati > Pseudomonadota > Alphaproteobacteria > Hyphomicrobiales > Beijerinckiaceae > Methylocella > Methylocella sp. CPCC 101449. Next base: position 281,418 of record NZ_JAPDHU010000001.1, read on the forward strand.
AGATGCGGTTGCCGATGAAGCCATAGGCGTTTCCGGCAACCACAGCCTGTTTGCCGAGCCGTTTGGCCAGCGCCAAACCGGTGGCCAAAGTGACGTCGCTGGTGGCTTTACCGCGCACCACTTCCAGCAGTTTCATGATGTGCGCCGGACTGAAGAAGTGCAGGCCCAGGAAACGCTCGGGATGCGGCAGGACCGCAGCCAGTTCGTCGATATCGAGATAGGACGTATTGGTGGCGACGATCGCATCGGATTTGACGATCTCGCCGAGGCGGCCGATCAATTGCTTCTTGACGGCCATGTCCTCGTAAACGGCCTCGATGACCAGATCGGCCGTCGCCACCGCCGTTAGATCGTCGGAGAACGTCAAGTGAGCACGCAATTGTTCCGCCCGCTCGGTCGTCAGGCGCTTGCGCTCGAGATCGCCGTCCAGCAATCCATTCAACCGCTCCTTACCGGCGGCAAGAGCGTCCTGCCCCTGCTCGACCACGGTGACGGCAAGCCCCGCATTCAATAGGGCGTAAGCAATGCCGGCACCCATCGTGCCGGCCCCGATAACGGCGCAACGTTCAAGCATCAGCTTGCTGTCGGTTACATGATCGATCTTGCTGGCTTTACGCTCGGCAAAGAACAGATGCCGGATCGCGAAGGCTTCCGGCGACACGCGAATCTCCTGGAAAGCCGCGCGCTCGATCGCCAGTGCTTCGCCGAAAGGCTTTTGCGACGCCATGAGAACGAGGTCGGCGGCCTGCACGGCGGCGGGGCGGCCTTTGGCCTTGGCGATGGCCTTTCTGGCGACTTCCTTGACCTGCGCGTCATCAAAGGACGGCACCGGTTCGTCGCCCAGACGCCGCTTGCGATTGAACTTGCGCAGTTCGGCGATCGTGTCCTGCGACAAGTCACCGTCGCTGATCGCGTCGATCATGCCGATTTTCAAGGCTTCTTGCGCCGGCACGCGACGGGAATCGCAGATGACCTCGATCGCCTTGGCGACGCCGGTGAGGCGCGGCAAGCGCTGCGTGCCGCCGGCGCCTGGAAACATGCCGAGGCTGACTTCCGGCAGGCCGACGACGGCTTTGCGGTTGGCGACGCGCAGATCACATCCCAAGGTCAGTTCATAACCGCCGCCAAGCGCCGCGCCATGAATAGCGGCAGCAACGGGAAGCGGTAGAGCCTCAATGGCGGCAATCACTGCCGGCAGTTGCGGCTCGCTGAGCGGCGCGCCGAATTCCTTGATGTCGGAGCCGGCAATAAAAGTCTTGCCCGCGCCGATGAGGACAACGCCTACAAGTCCCTGTGTCGCAGCGATCTCGGTGAGCGCCCGCAACAAACCCTGGCGCACCGCATGGGAACCGGCGTTCACCGGCGGATTGTCGATGGTGACGACGGCGATGTCTTCCGTCCGAGCCCAGGTGATCACGATTTGCCCTTCGAATGTATAACGAAAACGGTTCGACGAATCTCCGCCGGGTTTCAGCTTACTTCCAGCCAGGTGCTTCGCACGACATCATTCGCTTGGAACTCGCTAACGGAACCGGAGAAGACGATTTCGCCCCGGCCCATGACGAAAACCTTGTCGGTCAATCGCATGACCATGGAGAGTTTCTGTTCGAGCAGAAGAATCGCCAGGCCGCGCCGTTTCATCTCCAGAATGGCTTCCGCCAGCGCGTCGATCACTTTCGGCGCCAGACCTTCGGTCGGCTCGTCGATCAGCATGACATCGGGATTGCCGAGCAGGGAGCGGAAAAGGGTCAGCATCTGCTGTTCGCCGCCGGACAGGAAACCGGCCTTGATGTTGCGCCGTTCGCGCAGGCGCGGAAACACATCGTAAAGTTCATCCCGCGTCCAAGCCGGACGCGGCGATACACCGGCCTTCACGCCGATGGTCATATTCTCATCGACCGTGAGATTGCGGAAAATCTGCCGATCCTCGGGCACATAGCCGATGCCGGCATGAGCAATCTCGTGGGCCGGCATGCCGGCAAGTTCGCGGCCGCTGAGTTTCACCGTGCCGCGTGACGGCGGCAAGAGCCCCATCACCGCCTTACAGGTGGAGGAGCGGCCGGAGCCGTTGCGCCCCAGAATGGTGGCGATCGAACCGCCCGGCACCTGGAAGGTGACGCCGTTCAGCACTTTGATATGGCCATAGGCGGCGTGCAGATTGGCAATATCGAGCATCAGTGCGCCCCCTCGCCCAGATAGGCTTCCCTGACGCGCGCATCGGCGCGAATTTCGGCGGGCGTTCCCGTCATCAGAATGCGGCCGTTCACCAGAACCGACACGCGATCGGCGAGATTGAAGACCACGTCCATATCGTGCTCGACCATCACCAAAGTGCGGCCTTCGGTCATGCGGCGGATGAAGGTGATGACATGTTCGGTTTCCTCGCGCGACATGCCGGCGGTCGGCTCGTCGAGAAGAATGAGATCGGCACCCGTGCCGACGGTCATGCAGATTTCGACCGCGCGCTGTTCCGAATAGGCGAGATCGCCGGCGCGCTTATGGGCGCGCGCTGTGAGATTGGCGCCTTCGAGGATGGCGTCGGTTTCGCGGCCGATATCGGTCCAGACCGGACCACGGCGCAGCAGGCTCCAGCGTTTGCCGAAACGCCCCATCACGCTCAGCATGATGTTCTCGCGCACCGTCAGCTTGTCGAACACATGGGTGATCTGAAACGAACGGCCGAGACCCGCCCGATTGATCTTGTGGGGCACCAGACCGCCGATGGTCGATCCGTTCAAGGTGATCGTGCCCGATGTCGGCGCGAAGGCTCCCGAAATCAAGTTGAACAGGGTCGACTTGCCGGCACCATTGGGGCCGATCAGGGCGTGGCGCTCGCCACGCGCGATCTCTAGATCGATCGCCTCCAGAACACGGACGATGCCGAAGCTCTTGGCGACGGAGGCGAGGCTCAGGGTGACGTCGGTCATTTCGTCTCTCCCGTGCCGACAGGGTGGGCAAGTTCGGCGCGACGTAGGAACGACGGCCATTTCGCCAGCCCCTGTTTCAGCAGCACCCATGTGCCAAGCAGCAAGCCACCGACACCGGCGATCCACGTCAGCGGCGAAAACGGATTGAACGAGAGCCCCATCAGTCTCACCGCCGGCCAGACGCCTTGGCCCGATGCCACGGCCGCACGATAAGACTCGGAACAGATCGTGCCGGTGACTTCGACGAGAATGATCAGACCGACGATGGCGAGGATCAAAGCCGCCAGATTGACGACATCGGAAAGATCGAGCGGCGCACGTTCGCCCGCGCGCACCTGGCGCACCCGCTCGACAATGGCGCCACCGATGCCTTCCGGCGCGAACAGCACCGTGGCGACGAAGGCGACGCCGAGATAGAACATCCAGAAATGCGAGAGGTTGGCGCCGAAATAGCCAAAGCAGGTCGTCAGCGCCGCGCCGATCACCGGACCGAAGAAGACATTGGCACCGCCGATGACCGTGTTGAGAACGACGAAGGCCGAACCGGCGCCCTGGAACAGAACCATGTTGGCGGATTCATCGGAGATGGCGAGCAGCGCGCCGGCGAGGCCCGACACGGCGGCCGAGACGGCGAAGACCAATGTCTTCACCTTGCGGGCATCGTAACCCAAAAACTTCACGCGCAGCTCACGCTCGCGAATGCCGCGAACGATGAGACCGAAGGGGCTGCCTTGCAACCAATAGAGAAACAACATCACCAAAATCGCCCACACCAAGGTCAGGTAATAGACTGACGTGGTGGTCTGAAAGGCGAAAGGCCCCCAATCGGAGCGGATCGAGCGCAGGCCCGACTCACCACCGAACACGCTTTCCCATTTCACCGCGATGGCACTGACGAGCTCAGCCAGTGCCACTGTGATCATGGCGAAATAGACGCCGGTGCGAATGGTGGCGAACCAGCCGGCGATGAGGCCGAAAGCAAATCCCGCCGCGGCGCCAACAAGCGGCAGCAAGGGCGTCGGCAGAAACCCACCCTTGTCGATGGCTTCCATCGCATAGATCGTCGCGAAGGTGCCGATGCCATAGTAAGCGGCGTGGCCGAAGGACGGCAGACCCGCCTGCCCCCACAGAAGATTGAAGCCGAGCGCGAAGATCGCCGCGATCATCACCTTGATCGCCAGATTCTGGCTGGCGAGATCGCCGACATAGGGCAATACGATCAGAAAACCGGCCAAGGCGGCTATGAGGATATAGAAGATGCTCTTCATGACTTAAGCTCTATCGTCGCCCGCAATGCCTTGCGGACGGAACATCAACACCAACAGCATGAGCAGGAAGGGCAGAACGCCGGCCGTGCTGGACAGTGGCACGGCGAGGAGATCGCTGGCGGTCTTTTGCGAGACGAGCCCGATCGTCGCCAGGATCTGGCCGAAGGTGATGTCCAAATAGACGACGGCGTTGACCAAGATGCCGATCAGCAATGAGGCGATGAGTGCCCCGCCGACGGAACCCAGGCCGCCAACCACCACCACGACGAAGACGATGACGCCGAGTTCCGTCGCCATATTCGGGCTCGTGGTGTAGTAGGCGCCGCCCATGGCGCCCGCAAGACCGGCAAGGCCGGCACCAACGGCGAACATGGCCGAGAAAATGGCGGAGACATTATAACCGAGCGCCCGCACCATATCCGGATTGAGAACCGCCGCGCGCACAACGAGGCCGATGCGCGTGAAACGCAGCAGACAGAAGATCGCCGCGAACATCACGATCGCCGTGGCGCCGATGAGCACACGGAAGAACGGATAGGAGGCATCGCCAATGGTGAAAGCGGCAAAACGCAGGCTTTCCGGCACCGAATAGGCGACCGCATAGGGTCCGTAGAACAGTTTCACCAGCTCTTCGAAAGCGAAGAACAGGCCGAAAGTGAGCAGCAATTCCTGCACGTGGCCGAAGGAGCGCACATGGCGCAGCAGATAGCGCTCGCAGACAAAGCCGATCAGCGCCACGCCGAGCGTGCCGATCAGAATGCCGCCCCAAAAACCGAAAATCGTCACTGCCGTGAAGGCGAGATAGGCACCCAACATATAGAACGACGCATGGGCGAAGTTCAAAATGCCCATCATGCCAAAGATCAGCGTGAGACCGGAGCTGATCATGAAGAGCAAGAGCCCGTAGATCACCCCGTTCAGCAACGCGACAACAACAGTTTCCATATTTTCAAGCTCCGGGAGCGCTCAGGCTGGGCATCGCCAAGGATGCCCAGCCGCTGTCGCTTCGGTCAGGGGCGAACCATTTTGCATTCGGCGCTGACGGGCACCGAGGTTTCCTCGGCGCTCAGCAGTTTCACCGGTTGGAAGCCCATGTCGGTGCCGTCGAGCTTGTGTTTGGCATCCTTCGACACGATGGAGACGACCAGCGGCAACTGCAGCTGATGGTCCTGCGCGCGCATCGACAACGTGCCCATCGGCCATTCCACCTTGTTGTTTTCCAGCGCGGTGATGAGCTGCTTGATGTTGATCTTGCTTCCCGCCGGCAGCGACTTCACGGCGCTGGTCAGCATGGTCATGGTGATCAGGCCGTTGCTCATGAAGGCCACCGGATCGCGACCGGTCGCCGTGTTGAACGCGGCGCGATAGGCGTCGCCCGCTTCGCCGCCCGCTTCGGCATTGAAGATCTGCGCGCTGTAGCCGCCAAGAGCGGCGGCGCCGGCGCTCGCCAGATTGCCCGGCTCGTCAAGGAACATGCCGGCGAATTTGGTCTTGAGGCCGGAGGCCGCGGCTGCTTGCAGGATCAACAGAAGATCGCTGCCGCTGCTGGCTGTGAACACCGTGTCGGGCTTGGCGCCGCGGGCCTTTTCGATGAAGGGCGAGAAATCGCGGATCTTGAAGACGTCGTGACGCGCCTTGCCGACCACTTCATAACCGTAGGTCTTGGCGTTTTCATCGGAAGCCGCTTCCATCTCGCGGCCCATCGTATAATCGGGCTGCAAAGAATAGATACGCTCGCCGAGCATGCCCTTGTCCTTCATCACCTTCGCCAGTGCGTTCTGGCGGATGTAGGGCGTCGTGGTGAAGCGGAAGGAATAGTAGTTGCAGTCCTTGCCGGTGAAGTTGAGGCCTTCGGCACCGACGATGAGCAGCACGGCCGGATCATCGGGATTGCGCTGGTTCCAGCGCTGAATGTCGGCGAGGTTCTGCGAGGCCAAGGGCGACGTGCCGGCGCCGATGAAAATGCGGGCGCCATCGGCAATGGCCTGTTTGAAGCGATCGGCCGCGCCCTGGGTGGTGCCGGCATCGTCATAGATGGTCACTTGCAGCGGATTACCGTTCCAGCCGCCGGCGGCATTGAACGGTTTGGCGACGAAATCCACGGTCGGCTCGTACATCGCGCCGATGAACGCCAGCGGTCCGGTCTTCGGGGTCAGATAGGCGACCTTCACCGGATCGGCCTTGGCCGTGCCCGCTCCCAAAGCCAGGGCAGACATCGCTAAGCCCGAAACGGCAGCCAAAGCGAATAGGCGTATGGATTTCATAGACATCCCTCCACTGGTTAGACCGGGGGCGAGTCCAATCCCCTTCGGAAAGCCAACCAGCGGTCCGGACCTTCAAGTCCGGCCAGGCTTTTCTCGAACCCCGGCAAAAACGCCGGCAAACTAGGAAGCGAGGGCCTTTATGTCAATAATATACTTTTTACATTTTTGGAAAATCTAAACTGCGGTTTTGTGGACTAAAAGCCAAGCCAGCGGCGGCAAAACCGGCTGGCTTGGCCTGATCTCGGGAGGTTCGCTTACGAAGTCGCGCCGACCAAGTTTTCTCCGGTGATCGATGCGATGCGCGCCGTCGATCCCTGCAAAGCCGTACGCTGCAAATAATGCATCATGCCGCGCAGGCCTCCGAGTTCTTCGCCGCCGCCGGCGCGGCCCGGGCCGCCATGCAAGAGATGCGGCATCGGCGATCCATGCCCAGTCTGCTCAGCGCCGCAGTCACGATCGATGAACAAGAGACGACCATGGAAGGAAGCGATGTCCTGCACGATGCGCGCGGCCGTCGCTCCGTCATACGTGTAGACGGAAGCGACGAGGCTGCCTTGGCCACGATTAACGAGGTCCATCGCCTGATCGAGATCGTCATAAGGCATGAGCGTCGAAACGGGGCCGAAGGCTTCCACGTCGTGAACGTATTTGGCGGACATGGGCGACGCGCAGCTCAGCAGAAGCGGCGGCAGGAAAGCGCCGGTCTGCGCATTGGCGCCGAGGACTTCGAAGGCTTGCGGATCGCCGAAAGCGAGTTCGCATTCTTGCCTGAGCTTGCCGACGAGATCGAGCACCTGCCCGCGCTGGGAAAGGCCCACCAATGGCCCCATGCGGACATTCTCAAGCGCGGGATCGCCAACCGCCACTTTGGCGAGGCGTGCCCGCAGGGCCTCCGTCGCCGCCGCCAGGGCACCGCGCGGCACGAAAGCACGGCGGATGGCCGTGCATTTCTGGCCGGCTTTCACCGTCATCTCGCGCGCCACTTCCTTGACGAAAAGATCGAACTCCGGTGTGCCGGGCACAGCATCAGGCGCCAGCAGTGCGGCATTGACGGAATCGCGCTCGGCGATAAAGCGCACGGCTTCACGCGCGATGACCGGATGGCGTTGCAGGATCTGCGCCGTCTCGGCCGAGCCCGTGAAGGAGACCACATCCTGACCGGTGAGATGATCGAAGAGATCGCCCGTCGATCCGATCACCGTCTGCAAGGCGCCGGCGGGCAATACACCGGAGGCCTCGATGAGACGCACAAGCCGTTCGGCCACATAGGCTGTGACCGTCGCCGGCTTGGTGATGACAGGAACGCCAGCGAGAAAGGCCGGCGCGAATTTTTCCAGCAGACCCCAACATGGAAAGTTGAAAGCGTTGATATGAACCGCGGCGCCTTGCAATGGCGTGCGCACATGGCGGCCGATGAAATTGCCGCTTTTCGTCAAGGGCTCGATATCGCCGTCGAGTAACAGGTTCGACGCCGGCAATTCCCGGCGCCCTTTCGACGCATAGACGAACAGCACGCCGATGCCGCCATCGACATCGAGCATGGCGTCCATCTTGGTGGCGCCGGCATGGCGCGAAAGCTCGTAGAGCTGCTCCTTGTGGGCATTCAGATATTCGGCAAGCTTCTTGAGCTGTTCCGCCCGTTCGCGAAACGTCGCCTTGCGTAAGGCCGGGCCACCAACCTTGCGCGCATAGGCCAGCACGTCCGCCATGGCCGCCGGCCCTGACGCCACCCGCGCGACGGGCTCACCCGTGACGGCGCTATGGATCTCCGCACCACCTGATGCCGGCGACAGCCAACGTCCCAACACATGACTGGAAAGCTCGATCATGATTCCTCACGCAATTTAAAACGCTGAATTTTGCCCGTCGCCGTCTTGGGCAGGTCGTCCCGCACTTCCATCCAGCGCGGATATTTCCAGGCGCCGGCATTGTTCTTGACGTGCGCCTTGAGATCTTCGAACAACGTCTCGCTGTTGGCTGCGCCGGGCTTCAAGACGACGAAAGCCTTCGGCTTGACGAGCCCGTCCGTGTCTTCCTTGCCTACAACTGCCGCTTCGAGAACGGACGCGTGGGTCAGCAGGACGCTCTCGATCTCGAAGGGCGAGACCCAGATGCCAGAGACTTTGAACATGTCGTCGGTGCGGCCACAGTAATAATAGAAGCCGTCCTCGCCGATCCGATATTTGTCGCCGGTATAGGTCCATTCGCCACAGAAGGTGCGGCGGGTTTTGGCGCGTTGCAGCCAATAGCCCTCGGCCGACGACGGCCCCTTGATGATGAGTTCGCCGATCTCGCCCTGCGGCACGAGATTGCCGGCATCGTCGATGAGCTTCGCCTCATAGCCGGGAACGGGCGTGCCCGATGAACCGTAACGCACCATGCCGGGACGATTGGAGACGAAGATGTGCAACATCTCCGTCGAGCCGATGCCGTCGATCACTTCGGTGCCGACCTTCTCCTGCCAGCGCAGACCGATTTCCTCCGGCAAGGCTTCGCCAGCCGACGTCGTCAGGCGCAGACGATCGGAACCGGCGCCCTTGCCGACGTCCTTGTTCGCCAGCATGGAGGCAAACAGGGTCGGTACGCCGCAGAAGATCGTCGGCTGATGATCGCGCATCACTTTCATGACGCTGTCGGGGGTCGGACGATCCGGCAGCAGGATCGCGGTCGCGCCCACCGACATGGGAAAAGACATGCTGTTGCCCAACCCATAGGCGAAGAACAGTTTCGCCGCCGAGAACACCACATCCTCGGACGAAAATTTCAAGACGTTCTGGGCAAAGAGCCGTGCTGTGTACATGGGGCTCGCATGTAAATGACGCGTGCCCTTCGGCGCTCCAGTGGAGCCCGACGAATAGAGCCAGAAGGCCACCTCATCGGCGCGGGTCGGCGCCGCCAAAGCTTCATCGGAACCTTCGCCCAGGAATGTTTCCAGACTGACCGCGCCGGGAAAGTCCCCCTTACCGCTAACGATCACATGCAGTGGCCGCTGTCGGCGGATCGCCTCGAGTACCGGGCCGACGCGATCGAGCAATTCGGCGGAGACGACAACGGCGCTCGCACGGGAATCCTCGATCATGTAGGTCCAGAATTCCGGCGTCAGCAGCGTGTTGATCGGGATCGGTACGATGCCGGCCTTGATCGCGCCCCAGAAGATCACCGGCATGTCCACCGTATCCAACGTGATCAGCGCAATGCGCTCTTCGCGGCGGATGCCGAGGCGGTGCAAACCGTTGGCGAATCGATTGCAGCGCTGTTGCAGCTCGCGATAGGTGATCTGCCGCGTCGGATCGATGAAGGCGGCTTTGTTGGCGAAGCCCGCCGCCACGGTGCGATCGACCAGATCGCTTGCCGCGTTATATTCGCCCGCCGGGGGCGCCCAAGTCAGATCCATCGTCATCGCATTCATCTGCAAGTCCTCCCTCTGGCCTCGCCTCTCACACGCCCAGATACTGGTGCATGAGATCCGGATCGGCCTTCAACACATCCGGCGTCGCATTGAACGCCACCTCGCCTTTCACCAGGATGGCGATACGGTCGGACACCGCCGCCACTTCCGAAACCGTCTTGTCGACGATCAAACTCGAAAGGCCGGCGCCCTTCACCAGGCGAATGATCTTCCAGATTTCCTCGCGAATCAGCGGTGCCAAACCTTCCGTCGCCTCGTCGAGAATGAGCACGCGTGGATTGGTCAGCAGCGCGCGGGCGATCGCCACCATTTGTTGCTCGCCACCAGACAATTGATCGCCGCGATGGCCGAGCCGTTCGCGCAGGCGCGGGAAGAGATCGAGCACGCGCTGCAATGTCCAATCCCGGCTGCCATCGACGCCAGTTCGTTCGGCGATCTGCAAATGCTCCAAAACGCTGAGCGTCGCAAAGATGCCGCGCCCTTCGGGCACATAAGCGAGGCCCTGTTGGGCGATGCGGAAGCTCGCTTCGCCTGTGACGTCTCGGCCGGCCACGCTGACGCGGCCCGAGCGCGGATTCACCAGCCCCATGATCGTGCGCAACAAGGTCGTCTTGCCCATGCCGTTGCGGCCCATGAGGCCCAGGGTTTCACCTTCGCGGAGTTCCAGCGTGACGTCGCGCAGGATATGGCTCGCGTCGTAAAATGTGTTCAAGCCGTGCACGGCGATAAGCGGCTTAGTGGACATCACTGTCCCCCAGATAAGCGGCTTGCACCGCCGCATTGCGCCGGATTTCCTCAGGCGTTCCGGTCGCGAGGATTTTGCCCTCGACCAAAACCGTCATGCGATCAGCAACCTGAAAGACGAAATCCATGTCATGTTCGATCAAAAGAACCGCATGGTCTGTCGCCAGACCGCCCATCAGCGCCGCCATGCGCTCGCTCTCGTCCTGCCCCATGCCGGCCAAGGGTTCGTCGAGCAGGATAACCTGGGGTTCGATGGCCAACGTCATGGCGATCTCGAGTTGGCGTTGCGCGCCGTGGCTCAAAATGCCGGCGATCGTCTGACGCTGATCGGCCAGGCCGACGCGCTCGATCGCCCGATCGGCGACATCGTTCAAATGCGCCGTGCGACGCACGGTCGAAAACATGTCCTTGCCGAAGACCCGTGTCGCCTGAGCCGCGAGGCGGACGTTCTCGTGAACGGTGAAGGATTTGAAAATATTGGTGCGTTGAAACGACCGCGTCACGCCCAAATGCGGAAACCGCCAGGCCGGCAGGCCCGAGACATCCTGCCCGCGCAGCAGAATGCGCCCGGCCGAGGGCTGCACCTGACCGGAGAGCAGATTGACGAAGGTCGACTTGCCGGCGCCGTTCGGCCCGATCACCGCATGCAGGCCGCGCGCGGCGAGCGCGAAGGTGACGTTGCGAACGGCGAACAGACCGCCGAAGCGGCGCGAGACGTCTTCCGTTTGCAGGATCGGCTGATCAATCATTTTGACGCGCCTCCTGCACGGGCTTGCGGACGCTCAGGTTCGGCCACTTACCCGGTGATCTGAGGGCTTGCAGCCATCGGCGGGGATCGCGCAGGCGAATGCCGGCGATGCCATGGCGCAGGACGATCACCGCCAGCAGAACGACCAGGCCTTGCACCAACAGTTTGCGATCGGTGAGACTCAGCGCCGCCTCGCCCAGAGCGGTGAAGGCGAAAGCGCCGATGATGGCGCCGGCGAGCGAATTGATGCCGCCGAGCAAAATCATCAGCAAGGCTTCGGCCGACTTGTGCCAGGCCAGCAGTTCCGGATTAACGAAGCCCGACTGCAAGCTCCACATGTGGCCGGCCGCGCCCGCGAACACGCCGGCGATAACGAAGGCGCCGAGCTTGTAGAAGCCGGTATTATAACCCAGCGCCTCCATGCGATGTTCGTTCAACTTGATGCCATGCAACACGCGGCCGAACAGCGAGCGCAACAGGAAAGCCAGCACCAGATAGGTCACGACGAGCTGGCCGAACGCCACATAATAGGCCGGAAAAGAGCGCTGGCTGCGCGGCAGCGACATCGGATCGAACGTGTAACCGAACAGCGAGAGAATCGGCTTGGCGAGATAGGCGCCGTCGGTGCCGCCGCCGAGCTTGGTGTCATGCAGGACGGTGAACAGCATCTGGCCGAAAGCCAAGGTCACCATCAGAAAGAAGAAGCCTTTTGTGCGGATCGACAGCGCACCGACGACTAAAGCGCAGAGGCCGGAAACGAGCATAGCGACCGGCAAGGTGAGCCATGCCGGCTGGGGCGAGCCCTCCGGTGAGAGAAAGAAGACCGTATAGGCACCGACGCCATAGAAAGCGCCATGGCACAGGCTGACCATGCCGGCGCCGCCCACCAACAGATGCACGCTCAGCGCCAGCATGGCGGCGATCATCGCAACGGTGGTCAGGCCGACGTAATAGGACGGTACATAAAACGGCAGAATAGCGAGCACGAGCGCGCCCACGGCGAGCGCGCACCAGCCGATCCAGGACTGCGGCAACATATGCGATGAGCTCATGCCCGCCTCCCGAACAGCCCCGTGGGCCGGAACAGAAGAATGGCGACCATCACAATATAGACCGACATGGAGGCGAGCGCCGCAAGAACCTGACCAAGGGGCAGGCTGACGAGGGACGAGCCATAAGCTTTGCCTAATGTGTCGATGAGGCCGATGAGCAAAGCCGCCCAGAAGGCCCCGCTGACGGACCCCAGACCGCCGACCACGACGACGACGAAGGAGATGATGAGCAGGCCCGAGCCCATGTTGGGATAAACCGAGGTGAGCGGCGCGGCCAGGCCGCCGGCCATCACTGCCAAGGCGGCGCCGACCGCGAAAACGACGAGATGGACGCGGCGTGCATCGATGCCGAGGATGTCGACGATTTCCGGCTTTTCCGCTGCCGCCCGGATGATCGCGCCCATTTTGGTGCGCTCGATCCAGTAGAAAAGGACGGCAGCCACGGCGAGGCACACGGCGATGACGAAGAGCCTATAGGCCGCATAGCTGAACGTGCCGGTGATCGGCACGGAGAAATCGAGAATGGCCGGCACAGGCACGGAATGAAAATCGTTGCCGACGAGCAGCGAGCGCACTTCCTCGAAGATCAGGATCAGCGCGAAGGTGAGCAGCACCTGATCGAGATGTTCGCGATCATAGAAATGACGGAACAGGAATCGTTCCAGAAGTGCGCCAAGCGCCAGACCGCAGATCACCGCCACCGGAATGGCGATCCACAATGAGCCGACCTTGCTGACGACGAAGAAGACGATATAGGCCCCGATCATGAACAGGCTGCCGTGCGCGAGATTGATGATCCCCAGCACGCCAAAAACCAGCGTCAGACCGCTGGCGATCAAAAAGAGCAACAGCCCATATTGCAGGCCGTTCAAAAGCTGCGAGAGCAAAGCGGCGCTCATGACAGTCCTTCATTCGAGCGAGGACAAGACCGGCTGCGGTGACCCGCAGCCGGTCGTTTCATTCACATTTTGCAGCCGGTACCGGGATCGGCGAGCGCTTCGACGGCGACACCGACAACTTTGTTCAGTCCGTTCTCGACGCGGCGCAGATAGATGTTCTGGATGACGTTCTGCGAATCCGAGAAGGAAATCGGCCCGCGTGGGCTCTCAAGCTTCGCGCCGCGCATCGCTTTATAAAGACCAGCCTCGTTATCAAGGTCGCCTTTCACGGCATCGAGACCGACGGCGAGCAGTTGCGCGGCATCATAGCCCTGCACCGCATACACGTCAGCATCGCGGCCCGCCTTGGCACGGAAGGCCTTCATGAAGGCCTCGTTCTTGGCGCCGGTGAGGCTGTCACCATAATGCAGCGCCGTCTCGATTCCCTCGGCCGCCTTGCCTTGCGCCGGCAGCGTACCTTCGGTGAGGAAGCCCGCGCCGCACAGAGCCGGCTTGAGCTGCGCCGCCGCATATTCCTTGACGAACTGCACCGCGCCGCCGCCGGCAAAGAAAGCACCGACCGCATCGACATCGAGGCCCGGAACCTGCGCCAGCAGCGGCTGGAAATTGGTTTCAGGGAAGTTCAGGGTCAACATGCGCACGAAGGTGCCGCCGCCCTTTTCAAAACCTTCCTTGAAGGCTGCGCCAGATTCCTGACCGGCGGCATAATCCCAGGTGATGAAGGCGGCGCGCTTGGCTCCCTTCTTCGCCAGCGCCACGCCCATGCCATAGGCTGGCTGCCAGTTGGTGAAGGACGTGCGGAAGACGTTGCGGGCGCACAGGCTGCGCGTTACGTCATTATTGCCGGCATTGGGAATGATCGTCAGCGTGCCGCTTTCGCGCACCACTTTGTGGATGCCCATCTGCACGCCGGAATGGACCGTGCCGATCAACACATCGACATTGTCCTTCTTGACCAGGCGCTCGGCATTCTGCGGCCCGGCTTCGGGCTTTGATTCATCGTCGAGGCGCACAAACTGAACGGGACGGCCGCCCAAAGTGCCGCCCTTTTCGGCAATCAGCATTTCCACCGCATGGGTGATATTTTCGCCAAGCTGCGCGAACGTGCCCGAATAGGGCAGCATCAGGCCGACTTTGACGGGCTTCGCCTGCGCGATGGCCCAGGTCGTCGGAATCGTGGCCGCGACAAGTGAACCGCCACCGACGCGAAGCAGGCGGCGACGATTGATAGACCCGTGATTGAGCATGCTTTCCCCTCCTCGATTGATCGTTACATGGTCCGTTTCAGGTAGCCCTCAGTTCCGCCTCGGCAGCCGATCGAATGCGCGCATCGAGCGCGATCGGTTGCACCTCGACATCCTCCTCCAGTGAACTCACGCATACGCAGATGAAACGCCCTTCGAAATGCAACAGACCACGTTGGGCACCATGGCCTTGCACCGCGAACGTGATCGACGTCTTGCCGACGCGTTCGACGGAAACCGAAATATTGAGATTTTCACCCGGCCGCGCCGGCGCACGCAGATCGCATTCCGTATGGACGAAAGGCGTGCCGATGCCCCATGTGGTGTTCATCACATAGAAGCCGGCGCCAATGCGATCGATCATCCAGGCATCGATCGCACGGAGCGCATAATCGGTGAAGCGCGCCGTATAGACGATGCCAGCGGGATCAGCGTCAGCCCAATAAGGCGCGATGGCGTGGACGAAGGGGCGCGGCGGCGCGTCTTGCTCAATAGGTTTCAACATGGAACCTGCCTTGCGCGCGCATATCGGGTTTCAATGCGGTCCAATCGAGCCTGTGCTTGCGGCAGACATCGGCCAAAGCCTCGTCAACGCCGGCTTCCATGCCTTTCAGGCCGCAGATGAAAATATGGGTCTTCGGCGATTGCAGAAGCGTGCCCATGTCCACCGCTTCCCGGCGGATGCGGTCCTGCACATATTCCTTGTCGCTGCCCGGCACGCGGGAAAAGACAAGGTGCTTTTCCAAGAGCGAATCCGGCACCTTTTGCAGAGGACCGAAGTAAGGCAACTCCTGCGGCGTGCGCGCGCCAAAGAACAGGACGAATTTGCCGGTCACATTCTGGCCGGTGCGGCGGCGTTGTTCGGTGAAGGCGCGGAACGGCGCAGATCCCGTGCCCGTGCAGATCATGATGACATTGGCATCATGGGCATTGGGCATCAGGAAGGTGGCCCCGAACGGTCCAGTCACCTGCACTTTGTCGCCGATCTTCAGATCGCAGACGTAATTGGAACCGACGCCGCCAGGAACGCGCTTCACCGTGAGTGCGAGATTGTTGGCGCTGCGCTTTTCGCCGTCGCGGGCCGAAGCAATGGAATAGAGACGCACGTCGTGCGGCTTGCCATCGGCGCGGGTGCCCGGTGGCACGATGCCGATCGACTGGCCTTCGAGCACGGGAAACGGCGTATCGCCAAAGCCGAGCACGATGTGGCGGACGTCGCTTTCGGTGTCCGCCGCCGTGATGCGATAATTGCCCTGCACCACCGCGATGGCGGGTTTGGCACGCCGGAACAGATTGACCGCAGGCTTTGCCGCCGATGCCGGCGGGCCGACCTTGCCGCCAGCGCCGGCATGGGCGGTGGCAAGCAGCGCCTCGATCTCGTCCTCGACCGCATCACCGCTCAGCTGGCTGGTATCGCCGGCAATGTTTTCTTGCGCCGGCAGTTCATTCCAGCCCAACTGGTCCTCGATCGACCAGGCCGCGCGCACCACGCGCCAATTGTCGATGGAGCCGGTCGGACAGGGCGCTATGCAATCGAGGCAGAAATTGCACTTCTCCGCATCGACGACATAGTTGTTGTCGTCATGAGTGACGGCGCCCACCGGGCACGTGGCCTCGCAGGTGTTGCACCTGATGCAGATTTCAGGATCGATGAGGTGCTGCTTGCGCAGCTCCGACGAAACCACATCCTCTGGCATGCACGTTCCTCCTCCACGTGATCGGCCGCGGGTTTAACCCACGGCCTTGGCGGAGCCCTGTTCAGCCGCGATGGATCGCGACGTATTCGAAATCCCCTGGCTTGCCGTCGACACCGACCTTCGGCGCAGAAATCCAGGAGGCGTATTGACCCTTTTCCCAGCACGGCTTCATCAGCGTGTTGATGAAGGCACCGTCATCGGACGACGGCAGCCATTTGCCGCGGTTCTTCACCCATTCCTCCTCGCTCAAAATCTGAGCTTCCGGCGAGGTGTGAATGTTGCGGAATTCGCCGATGTGCCGGTTGAAGGCGACGGACGGCAAGGTCAGCTTGAAATCGATGCCGTATTTCTCGATGACCTTGTTCCAGCGATTGACGCCGCCCTGGCAATCCTTGGCGTAGTCGTCGCGCAGACGCATGTTGAGCGCGGTCAGTGCCGGCTCATCGACATAGCGGATCTGGCCATCGACATATTTCAGGACCGAATAAGTCGCATTGGTCAGAACGTGATCGTCGTCGATCTTGGTTTCCATGAACCGGCCCTTCAAGCCCGCATTGTAGAAATTGGCGGCGTTGGTCGAAATTTCCGAGCCGAACAGATCGAGCGACAGCGAGAAGTGCAGATTGGCCTTCTTCTGAATGGTCGGCAGATCGATGACGCCGAGCGCACGCACCCGGTCGACGTCATAGGGATCATCGATTCCCGCCGCCTTCATGGCTTCGCAGGTACGCTCGATCACGCGACCGACGCCGGTCTCGCCGACGAACATGTGATGGGCTTCTTCCGTCAGCATGAAGCGGCAAGTGCGCGACAACGGATCGAAGCCCGATTGCGCCAGGCTTTCAAGCTGCATCTTGCCGTCACGATCGGTGAAGAAAGTGAACATGAAGAAGGACAGCCAGTCGGGCGTTGCCTCATTGAAGGCGCCGAGCATGCGCGGCTTGTCAGGATCGCCGGAGCGGCGCTGCAGCAGACCCTCGGCCTCCTCGCGACCATCGCGGCCGAAATATTTCTGCAGCAGATAGACCATCGCCCACAGATGACGGCCCTCTTCCACGTTGACCTGGAACAGGTTGCGCATGTCATAGAGCGATGGCGCGGTCACGCCGAGATGGCGCTGCTGTTCGACGGAGGCCGGTTCGGTGTCGCCCTGGATCACGACGAGACGGCGCAGGCTGGCGCGATGTTCACCGGGGATATCCTGCCAGGCTTTCTCCCCCTTGTTGGAGCCGAAGTTGACGAGCCGGTTCTCTTCCTGTGGTGCCAGCAGAATACCCCAGCGATAGTCCGGCATTTTGACATAGCCGAACTGCGCCCAGCCCTTCGGGTCGATCGATACGGCGGTGCGCAGATAGACGTCGGAGGTCTGGAAGCCCTCCGGCCCCATGTTCATCCACCAGTCGATGTAGCTTGGATACCATTGCTCCATCGCCTTGAGGACGCGCGCGTCGTTGACGAGGCCGACATTGTTCGGAATCCGGGTCGAATAATCCACCGCGCCTTCGACAAATGCTGCTGAGGAACTCGACATGATATGCTCCCTGAATATGAGGCCGTTAACGCGTCAGACGCGTTTGATGTCGTATTCGGCTTTGAGGCCCGTGCCGTAGCGTTTCAGCGCACCATCGGCGCCGACGGCATTGGGACGCTGGAAGATCCAGTTCTGCCAGGCGGTGAGACGACCAAAGATTTTCGTTTCCATGGTCTCGGGGCCGGCGAAGCGCAGATTGGCTTCGAGGCCGACAAGGCCATCGGGCGAAAAGCTGGTGCGCTCTTCGAGGAAGATGCGGACTTCGTCGTCCCAATCGACCTCGTCGAAGGATTCGGTGACGAGACCGAGGAGTTCGGCATCGGACGAGTCGAGGGATTCGCCGATCTTCTCCTTGACCTTCTGCACCGTTTCCGGCTCACCGAGGAAACGGGTTTCGAGACGGGTCAAACCATTGGACATCGGATATTGTCCGAAGTTCAAAGGCGTCAGCGTCATATGCGCCATGGATTGATTGCCGCCGGTGACCGTGCCCGCAAACATATAAGAGCGATCGCAGGCGAAGGCGATTTCGGCGAGCGAGCCAGCAAAGCACGATCCGCTTTCGATCAGCGCCACCAGCGAACGCGAGGTGACGTCGATGCGCTTGAGCACCCGCTTCCAGAAATGCAGGGTCTCGCGGATGAACCAATCCTTGCTGTTCTGCTCCAGGAAGCGGTCATAGGCGCAGACCAGATCGGCGTCGCCTTCGGTGCGAAACACCCAGGTGCCGATCTCCGGTTCGTTGAGCCGCAGATGGACGATCGCATCGTCGAGTTCGCGTGCGACGCGCAGGCTGTAGAACTGCGCGCCCAGCGCCTTGGCATCGGCGACCGATGCGGGCGCTGGATCTTGCGGGCCCAACACTTTGATGGTGGCGCGGCGCGCGGCACGATCGAGATCGACCGTAACGAGGGAATAAGCGATGCGGTCAGCGCTGATGTCGCGCGAAAGCGGCGTCAGTGTGATGCCTTTCTCGCCGGCTGGACGGTCGGATTTGGCAGCCAAGGCCGCCGCCGCCGATTGCACCGCAGCCTCAAACTTGGAATTCGGCACCACTTCATCGACGAGGCGCCATTCGACGGCACGTTTGCCCTTGATGCCCTCTTCCACCGTGCAGAAAATGTCGGCGCGGTCGCGACGCACCTTGCGCTTGTCGGTGACGCGGGTGAGACCGCCGGTGCCCGGCAGAACGGCCAGCAGCGGCACTTCCGGCAGAGACACGGAGGACGAGCCGTCGTCGGACAGAATGATGTGGTCGCAGGAGAGCGCCAGCTCATATCCACCGCCGGCGGCGGTGCCGCGAATGGCGCAAAGGAATTTGAGCCCCGTATTCTCAGAGGAATCCTCCATGCTGTTGCGGGTCTCATTTGTGAACTTACAGAAGTTCACCTTATGCACGTGAGAGGCCGCCGCGAGCATGCGGATGTTGGCGCCGGCGCAGAACACTTTGTCCTTGCCCGACTTGAGCAGCACCACTTTCACGCCGGGATGTTCGAAACGCAGACGCTGCAACGCGTCCGACAGTTCGATATCGACACCCAGGTCATAGGAATTGAGCTTGAGCTGATAGCCCTGCATCAAGGGCGCGTTCTCGTTCACGTCCATGACGAGTTCCGCGATGTCGCCGTTCACCTTGAGCTTCCAGTGCCGATAGCGATCGGGCGACGTGAGGAAGTCGATCGTCGTCTCGGAAGGCTGGGCGGCGGCCGTCGGCCGATCTGCGCGATAGTTCATGAATTGACCCTCCCACCGACCTAAAACAGGTGGTATAATGCATATTATCTACGCACCGGAGATCGTGAGAGTCAATAAACATTGTTATTTTTCTCGTTCCAGCTCTCTGCTGGCTCTTGCTAAGTCTTATTTTCTGAACTATCGTTCATGAATGTCGATGAAATCTGCGGAAACTTTCGATTCGGAAGACTTGGCTGTTCGCGTCGGGCGGAAGGTGCGGGCGCTGCGCGATCTGCGCGGGCTCTCCCGTCGCGAGGTGGTGGAGGCCGCCGGAATCTCCGAACGCTATCTCATCCAGCTCGAGGCGGCGGAATCGAACGTCAGCCTGCTGGTCCTGTCGCGCATCGCGACCGCGCTCGATGTCGAGCTGACGCAATTGCTGACTGACGGCGGCGACACCACCCTCCTCGCCCGCCCAACCGATTCCGCGATCGATGAAAATCTCGGCGCCTTGATCCGCAGCATGTCGCGCGCCGAGCAGCAGAGCTGCATTCCCACGCTGCAAACCTGGCTCGCCGAACGGCGGCGTGGCCAGCGCGGTGTGGCGCTGCTCGGTCTACGCGGCGCCGGCAAATCGACTCTCGGCCGTCAGCTTGCGGCGCGCCACAACGTGCCTTTCGTCAGCGTCACGCGCGAGATCGAACGGCGCACCGGCATTTCCCTCGACGATCTGTTCAATCTCGGTGGCCCGGACGCCTATCGCGCCATGGAGAACGAAGCGATCAACGCCCTTCTCAATCGCAGCGACTTCATCGTCGTCGAAACCGCCGGCGGCATCGTCGCCAACAAAGAAGCGATGGGAACGATCATTTCATCATTCCGCACCATCTGGTTGAAAGCGTCACCGGAAGCGCATCTCCAGCGCGTGATCAATCAAGGCGACATGCGCCCGATCAAGGCTGCGCCACGCGCCCTTGAACACGTGCGCAATCTGCTGATCTCGCGCGAGGACGAATATGCGCGCGCGGAATTCGTCGTCGACACCACGGATCTCTCACCGGACGCTTGCCTGAACGAGATCGACCGCATTCTGGATCTGCCGGCGACATTGATGCGGGCCTGAATCAAGCAAAACCACGCCATTTGGGCGTACGCTTTTCAAGGAATGCCAGCACGCCTTCGGGATAATCGGGATCGAAACCGGCCGCGCCCTGGCACTTCGCTTCGGTATCGAGATAGCTTTCCCAACCTGATACGCCCGACGCCGCCTCCACCGCTCGCTTCAATCCGGCCAACGCCGTCGCCGGACCGGCCGCAAGCGCCTGGACCATCGTTTCGACATGCGCATCGAAGGCGTCGTCGGCAACGCATTCACTGACGAGGCCTGAATGCGTGGCGTCGCGCGCCGTCAGTTCGCCGCCCAGCATCAACAACAGACTCGCTTTGGCCGGCCCTAACGCCTTAACCAGGCTCCAGCCCAATCCGGCATCGACGGACAGCCCGACTTTGACGAAGGAGAAAACCAGGCGGGCGCTCTCGCGCGTGACAACAATGTCGCCGGCGAGCGCCAACGCCACGCCAGCGCCCGCAGCAAGACCGTTCACCGCCGTGACGATGGGCTTGGGTGTCGAGCGCATGAGCCGCAGAATGGGATGATAGCTGCGACGCTGGATCGCCTCGAGATCGAAAGGTTCGCTGCGCTGGCGCGGATCGCGTTCAGACAAATCCTGACCGGCGCAGAACGCGCGGCCCGCCCCTGTCAGCACGATGGCACGAATGCTTGCATCGGCATCGAGATCGCGCAACGCCTCGTGCAAGGCGTCCAGCATGTCGGCGGTCAGAGCGTTCAGACGTTGCGGACGAGACAGGATTATCCGTCCGACAGGCCCGTCCTTTTGAAGGCGAATGCTGGGCTCCTGTTGTTCCGCCATTGATCGCTCCTGATGCAACCCGAGATGTCATATAATGCATTTCTTCTTGACTTTGAGAAATTCCAACACAAGAAATGTGCATTATTTTGCATAGATCGGAGGAGCGCCATGCCATCCACCGGAGAAGATCAATTCCGCCGAGCCGTTAGCCAGATCGCTGAAGCCATCGGCACGCGGCCGCTCAACGCCGATCTCGAAGCCTTTCTGCAGAGCACCTTTCCGCCCGGCGACGCGCCGTTCGATGATCTGGAAAAACTTGCCTTCACGGGCGTCAAGGACGGCTGGCTCTGCGCGCGCACGGCTGGCGGCATCGCTTATGGCCGCGCCGTCAAACCGGGACAGGACACCGGCACGTTCAGCGTCGACGTGGTTGTGATGGAAGACATCGCCGGGCCGCACCATGTGCACACCACCGGCGAAATCGGCATGATCATGCCGATCGCCGGGAAGCCCTTGTTCGATGGCAAGCCGCGCGGCTGGTATGTCTATCCGCCGGGCTCGTCGCATTTCCCCACCGTGACAGGCGGTAAAGCCTGTATTCTTTATCTGCTGCCTGAAGGCGCAATCGAATTCACGGGCCAGAAAGCGTGACCCATTCAACGACGATGACGAGCGCCGGGTTCGTTCAAGCCGGTGGCCATTCTCTCGAATATGCGTTCGAGCCGCCGCCCTCCGCCGACGCGCCTGTCATTCTTCTGCTGCATGAAGGGCTTGGCTGCGCGCAGCTTTGGGGTGGTTTCAAAGCTGCTCTGGCCGAGGCCACCGGCGCCGGCGTCTTCGCTTATTCGCGCGAAGGCTATGGCGCCTCCAGTCCCATTCAACTGCCGCGTCCGCTCGACTATATGCGTCAACACACACGCGACGTTCTGCCCGAAGTCATCGCTCAGATCGATACAGCGCGTATTCTTCTCGTCGGCCATTCCGATGGCGCAACCATCGCCGCGCTCTATGCAACGGCAGCGCCCGATCCCAGAGTGTGTGGCGCGGTGCTGATCGCGCCGCACTTCTTCGTCGAAGACTTTTCAATTCGCGAGATCGCCCAAACCAAAGTCGCTTACGAGACGACAGACCTACGTGCGAAACTCGCGCGCTGGCACAAGGACGTCGACGGCGCCTTTCGCGGCTGGAACGACGTCTGGCTCAATCCCGATTTTGGCGCGGCGCTGGAGATGCGCGAAGAGCTGGAGGGCTTTCGCGTGCCGATTCTGGGCATGCAGGGCGATGCCGACCAATATGGCACGCTGGCCCAAATTGACGTGCTGGAATCGGCCGTCGGCACGGGCGGTGGCCATTTCGAGCGGGTCATTCTGCCGGGCATTCATCATTCGCCGCATCGGGAAGCTCCGCGCGAGACGATCTCGGCCATCAAGGATTTTCTCGATCGCCTGCCCTGAATGCGCTTAACGCGAGGACCGTCCCGAGCGCTTCGGGCGATCCACCTTGAGATTGTCGAGGACATAGTCCTTCACGATCTCAGCCGCCGGCAACAGATTGGTCTTCGACCAGATCAAGCCAATGGGCGTGCTGACGTCGATCGGCGGCAAAGGCAGAACGTGCATCGACAAACGTTCCGCCCAATGCTGTGCAACGGATTGCGGCGCGATCGAAACGAAGGAACCCGCACTCAAAAGCGATTGAATAAGGGATATCGACTTCGTGTCGATCCTGTTGGCTGGCAGATCGAACCCTTGCCGCGACAGATGGTCGGCGAGCGCTTCGCGCGTCGGCGTGCCTGTTGGCGGCAAGATCCAACCCTCCTCCACCACATCGGCCCAGGTGAGCTTGCGCTTTTTGCTCAACGGATGATGGGGGCTCGCCACAACCAGCGCCGACTCGTTGGCAATGCCGACACTGTCGAAGTCCCGATCCAAAGCCACCTGCCCGATCCGGCCGAAGACGAGATCGACCGTGCCGTTGCGGAGATCGTCGATCAGATCAGGCAGCACGCCTTCGATGACGCGAACGAATATGCCGGGATAATCGCGTTTGGCCTTCGCAAGGGTCTCGGCGATGAACAATTGGCCGGTGATGACGTGCAGACCGATGACCACCGTGCCCTGTACGCCGCTGCGCAAATCGCGCATGACACCATCGAAGGCATCGAATTCGGCAGTGACGCGCCGCGCGAAAGCGATCAGGCGAACGCCGGGTTCGGTCGGCACCCAGCGGGTCCGCTCGCGCCGAAAGACAGGCACGCCGACGATCGCCGTCACTTCCGCCAGGGATTTGGAGACGGCGGCCTCGCTGATGTGAAGGCGGTCGGCCGCCAGATTGAGACGGCCAAGCTCCGATACGGCGAGCACATGCCGCAAATGCCTGAGCGTCAACCGGTCGCGAATGCTCATGATCCTGACTTAACTAATTGGTTGATTTAAGCTCAGCATAATTCACTTGTCTGCAAGTTCAACTGCCGCCTCAATATCCAGTCATCGGAATGACGAATGGCGTGGCGCGAACGATGAGCAATATTCCCGAAATCTGGACCCTAGTGGACGAGAAGCAAGAGCGCCTGACCGCGCTCTCCGATCAGATCTGGGACACGCCGGAATTGTGTTTCGCCGAGGTCCAATCGGCGGCCGCGCATGTGGCGGAGCTGGAAGCGCAGGGCTTTCGCGTGACCGCGAGCTGCGCCGGAATGCCCACCGCCTTGATGGGCGAAGCCGGATCAGGCGGCCCGATCATCGCCTTTCTCGGCGAATTCGATGCTTTGCCCGATCTCAGCCAGCAGGCCGGTGTCGCCAAGCCGATCCCGCTTGCCGATGGTGGCAAAGGCCATGGCTGCGGCCACAATCTGCTCGGCGCCGGCGCCATGCTGGCAGCGACTGCGGTGAAAGACTGGCTCGCCACCAACGGCCTGCCTGGCACGGTGCGTTATTACGGCTGCCCGGCCGAGGAAGGCGGCGCCGCGAAAGTCTTCATGGTGAAGGCCGGTCTCTTCGACGATGTCGATATTGCCCTCTCCTGGCATCCGGGTTGCTTCGCCGATGTCATGACGCGCAGTTGGCTCGCCAATGCGAGGTTCGACTTCACCTTCCATGGCAAGGCCTCGCATGCCGGCGCCTCGCCGCATCTTGGCCGCAGCGCGCTTGACGCGGTGGAATTGATGAATGTCGGCGTCAACTATATGCGCGAACATATGCCAAGCGACGCACGCATTCACTACGCGATGATCGACGGTGGCGGCATCGCGCCCAATGTGGTGCAGCGGCGCGCCAAAGTGCGCTATGTCATTCGCGCCAGTTCGCTGGCCGATCTGCTGCCCTTGATCGCACGCGTCAAAGCCGTGGCACAGGGCGCAGCCTTGATGACGGAAACGCAGGTCAGCATTGAGGCTTTGAGCGGCGTCGCCAATCTGGTTCACACCGCCAGCCTCAATGAGGTGATGCGCCGCAATCTCGATGAAATCGGGCCGCCGCAGTTCGACGAGGCCGACCTGACTTTCGCGCGCGAGATTCAGGCGACACTCGAAGACACGGATATCGCCAATACCTGCGCGCAATATGGGCTCGAGCCGGAAGCCAATCGGCCGCTCGGCGATATCCTGATCCCCAAGGGCCTTGCACCGGCTTCACCCCTCACCGTCTCCGGCGATATTTCCGACGTGAGTTGGGTTGTGCCGACGGCACAGCTCTTCGGCGCCACCTTTGCAGTGGGCACGCAATTCCACACCTGGCAGATGGTCGCGCAGGGGAAGAGCCCGGCCGCGCATAAGGGCATGGTCCATGCCGCCAAAGTGATGGCGGCCACCGCCATCGATCTGTTCAAGGATCGCAGTCTCATCGAACAGGCCAAGGCCGACCATGCCAAGCGCGCCGGCAAGGCCCGCTACCGCAGCCCGATGCCCGACGACATCAAGCCGCCGGTCGAGATGTCCGCGTCATAACGATTTGAAGCTTTCCAAAATCGTCTCAGGAGAGGACCCGAGAGGCAATAACTAGCGCGGCTTCGCACCGCGCATAGATGGAGACATGCGATGAAGCGTATCTTGGGGGCCTCGGCTTTTGCTTTGGCGGCGCTGACACAGCTCAGCACCGTCCATGCCAGCGACACCTATCCCGACCGGCCGATCCGTTGGGTCGTGCCTTATCCTGCCGGAGCGCCCACCGATACGGTGGCGCGCAAGCTCGCCGACGTGATGTCCAAGAAAACCGGCTGGAAGATTTACATCGAGAACAAGACCGGCGCGGCCGGCACGATCGGCGCCGCCGATGTCGCCCGTTCTCCGGGCGACGGCTATTCCTTTCTCGTCTCCACCGGCGATGCTCTGGTCTCCAATGCGGTTTCGATGAAATCGGTGACCTACGATCCGAAAAAGGATTTCGCCTTGGTCAGCCAGATCGGCTCTGCCGGCTATGTGATGCTGGTCGGCCCGCAACTCGGCGTGAATACGTTGAGCGAGCTGATCGCCAAGGTGCGCTCGACACCCGCCGGCTGGAATGTCGGCGTCACTGGCCCGGCTTCGCCGCAAAATCTGATCACCCGCGCGCTGGCGAAGAAGACCGGCATTTCGTTGAACACCGTGCCCTATCAGGGCTCGGCACCGGCGGTGCAGGATGTTTTGAGCGGCAATGTGGAGATCACCTATACGGGTGCCATTCTGGCCGCGCCGTTCGTCGAGACCAAGAAGCTCGTCGCCATCGCCACCAATGGGCCCAATCGTTCGGCGCTGCTGCCCGACGTGCCGACCTTCGCCGAGCTTGGATATGCCGATCCGGTGTTCCTGGCGCCGACTTGGCTGGGTATGGCCGCGCCTGCCAAGACACCGCAAAACATCATCGAGCAGACAGCGCGCAGCGTCAGGGAAGCAATGGCCGATCCGGAACTCAACGCCTTCGTCAAAGGACAAGGCTTCGACGTGATCGCCAATACGCCGGAGGAATTCCGCGCCGCTTTCGAACGGGAATTCGAAACCATCCCGCTTCTCATCAAGGATGCGCTGGGCACAAACTGAAATAGAAAGGCCGGCTGCTAAGCCGGCCTTTTGACTTGTTGGAGGGGAACGCTTCTCAGTGTCCCGTCGCGCGCGGCGGCAGCCAGCGGGCGATGGCGATTTCGACAAGCTCCACGACCGCATAAACGCCAAGGCCCAGGAACGAGAGCGCGAAAAGCGCGGCAAAGGCGAGCGGCGTGTTGAGCTGCGACGTGGCGCTCAACAGCAGATAGCCAAGACCGCTGCTCGAACCCATGAACTCGCCGATCACCGCGCCGATGACCGCCAGCGTGATCGCCACCTTGGCGCCGGTGAGCACGAAGGGCAGCGCCGCCGGGAATTGCACTTTGTAGAAAATCTGCCAGGGCGACGCTTTCAGGCTGTGCGCCAATTGAATGAGTTCGCGCGGTGTCGAACGCAGGCCCGCCGCCGTGTCGATGATAATAGGAAAGAAGGCCACCAGCCAGACGATGGCGAGTTTCGACTCCAGGCCCGTGCCGAGCCAGACGAGAACGATCGGCGCCAGAGCGACTTTCGGCACCGATTGCAGCGCCACCAGCAGCGGATAGAACATCAGATTCAGCGGCCGCGAATTGGCGATCGCCACGGCAAGCGGCAGGCCGACCGCCATGGCGAGCGCAAAGCCCAGCACCGTTTCCACCAGTGTGACCCAGCCTTCACGCATTAAAACGCCGAAACTGTCGACGAAAGCGATGGCGACTTGGCCCGGCGATGGCAGAACCACTTCGGGAACATTGAACAGCCAGCAGTAAGCGCCCCAGATGGCGATTAGAATGGCCACGCCAATCAGGGGATAAGCGATCTGGGTGGTCGTCGTATTGCTATTCATTCTCGTTGCTCTCAATGCTCTCAGTGCGCGCCGACCAGAAGGCCGAGGGCTTCGCTGGCGCGCTTTTCCGCCTCGATGAATTCGGGCGTAAAGCGGCAGGCCTGCGTGCGTGGAGCGGGAATGTTGATCTGGAATTCGGCGCTGACCCGCGCCGGGCGACGGGTAAAGACGACGACCTTGTCGGACAGATAGACCGCTTCCGAGATGGAATGGGTGACGAACAAGACAGAAGCACCGGTCTCGGCTTTGATCTTCAGCAGAAGGTCGTTCATGTCGAGGCGCGTGAATTCGTCGAGGGCGCCGAACGGTTCATCCATCAAGAGAAGTTTCGGCTTGTGGATCAAAGCACGACAAAGCGAAACGCGCTGCTGCATGCCGCCGGAAAGTTCGTGCGGGCGCGCATTGGCGAACGCATGCAGGCCGGTCATTTCGAGAAGCTGTTCGGCGCGCGCTTTTGCCTGCGCATCGTTGCGGCCAAGGATTTCCATGGGAAAGAGAACGTTCTGCAGCACCGAGCGCCACGGCATCAGGCTCGGCTGCTGGAAGACGAAGCCGTAGTCGGGATAAGGGCCGGTCACTTCCTTGCCGCCGACTTTCACCGATCCCGATGTTTTTGACGCCAGGCCAGCGACAATCGTCAGAAGTGTCGTTTTTCCGCAGCCGCTTGGCCCGATCAGGGCGACGAATTCCCCTTCATTGAACGTCAGGTTCGCCTCATCGAGGGCGACGACCTCTTTTCCCTTGCCCCCGAAAACCTTGCGGACGTTCGTGATCTCGACGAAGCCCATCCCATTCCTTTCTACACGCCCATTTGTCCGCTGGTTCCTGCTCGCCACGACAACCTGCGGACGGCACGATGTTTTCGCACAACGCGATCAGCTTGAATGTCTACTGAAATATCTTATGATGTCTCTGTGGTCAATGAAAACCCGTAAGCCGCGCGGCACAAGCCCGGCAAACACCAGAGGAGTTCTCGATGTTGAAAAGAATGGCCGGCGTCATCACCACGCTCTCGTGCCTGGCTGCAGTGCCCACCGGCGCGGCTGCGGCCGATACCAATGTCAAATTCATGCTCGATTTCATCAGCCTCGGCCGCCATGCGCCCTGGTATGTCGCGCTGGAGAAGGGCTTCTTCAAAGAGGAAGGATTGAACGTCGAGATCATGCCGTCGAAAGGCACGGCCGATGCCATTCGCGGCGTCGTCACCGGCATCGCGCAGATGGGTTTCATCGACGTGCCGAGCCTGGTCGCCTCAGGCAAGGCCGGCAGCGAGGTCAAGATCGTCGCCTCCTCCTATGTGGAAGCGCCCTATTGCGTCTATTCGCTTAATCCCGGCGCCAATGTCACCAAGCCGGCGCAATTGGAAGGCCTGAAGTTCGGTTCGAGCTCGGCCTCCTTCGTGCCACAGATCTGGCGCGCCTTCATGAAGATGAATGGCCTCGACGGTTCGAAGCTTGAAATCGTCAATGTGGATGCGGCTGCCCGCGTGCCCATGCTCGCCGCCGGCCAGGTGGGAGGCGTCGACCAGTTTCTGATGGCCGCCCCCGCCATTCGGCGCGCCGCGCCCGGCAAGGAGCCGGTATGCTTGTTCGCCGCCGACTATGGCCTCGATCTCTATGCCAATTCGATCGGCGTGAAGAAGAGCTTCCTCGACCAGAACCCGGAGGCGGTGCGTGGCTTCGTGCGCGCGGCGCTGCGCGGCTGGCAATATACTTTGGCCAATCGCGACGAAGCGACCGCGATCATCGTCAAGAGCGTGCCTGCGCTCGATCGCGGTATCGTGCGGGAGGAAATCGACCTGCTTGAGCGCATCGGCGTCAACGCCGACGTGAAAGCCAATGGGTTCGGCCATATCATTCCTGCCAAAATGGCGAAGACATTCGACTTCATCAATTCGAATGTCGAAGTCGCCGGAGGCAAGCTGGAAGCGGACCAGACCTATGTGCCGGGCTTCCTGCCGAAGACACCGATTCTGCCGACACAGAAGTAATTCAGCTTTCCGCAGCAGGCCGCGTAAAATAATCCCCGGAGCCTGCTCCGGGGATTTTCCTTTCAGGCTTTCACAACCTGTTTGAATTCGATCAGTATGTTGGAATAGATACCCTTGCTGGCGTTCTCCAGTTCATGGGGAATGCCAGGCTCGCGCCACATCACCTCGCCTGGTGTTTCCTTGGTCTCGCGCACGCGACCATCGGAAAAACGCATGATGTTTTCACCTAGTGTCAGCGGCACGATCAAATAATGCATGTCGTGCTTGTGCCAGGGCTGGATACCGCCCGGCGGCAGGCTGAGCCGCCACACGCGGATGGTCTCATTCTCGAAAATGACCTCGTCGCCAATGGCGCCAAGAACGGTGCCTTCCGGCATGCGAACTTCGCTCATGCTCATACCTCTTTGCAGTTGAAGCGCGCCCGCAGGCGCGCCGGGTTATCGGTCAGATATCGTTGACGCCGCTCCGCCGAGAAATCCGCCAGTTGCTGCTGCGGCTCGATCACGCCCATCGGAAACGGCCAGTCGGATCCAAAGACCACATTGTCGCGGCCAAACGTCTGATCGGCCAGTTCGGCCGCCGCATCGCTGTGGCAGATGCAATCGACGAGGATACGCTTCATCAGCTTCGACGGCAGGGCCAATGTGGTATCGATATCGGGCCGCGCCGTGCCATGGCCGCGATCCCAGCGGGGGGCGACCATCGGCATCAGGCCGCCGCTATGGGCGAAGCATGGCGTGATGTTGGGATGGCGCTCCAGCACGCCTGAAAAGATCAGATGGGCCAGCGCCACCGTGCTCTCGTAAGGATTACCGAGAAGATTGGTGAGATAGTAGGACTGCAAGCGGCCATCGGCGCATTCGCCAGGATGAAAGAAGATGAAGGCCCCGGCCTGATCGAGCGCTTGCCATAAAGGCGCGAATTCCGCATCACCGAGCGTGCGATCGTCGCCCGTCCCCGTCGGCATGGCGAAGAGCACATGACCACGGCCGATCCACTCTCGCGCAATCTCGGTGGCCACCGCCGGGTCTTCGATCGGCAGATGCATGAGCGCCGAGAATTGCCCCTCGGACGCAACCGCCAGATCGCGCAGGCCCTCGTTGACATAGGTTGCCCATGCCCGCGCCTGCTCTCCCCGCAATTGCTGGCGATAGAGCGGCGGCGGCGCGGAAATCCAGGCATGCGCGACACCTTGATCGTTCATCCATTGGCGTAGGGCCGGCGGATTGAAGAGCGGCTTCATGCCGACGACATGGCCGTCGATCACCATCACGCCCTTGCCGGCGTCCCAGGAGACACCTTCAAGCGCCGCAAGCTTCTCCGGCGCCACGGGCGCCAGATGGGCGTGAACGTCGAGCGGAATAAGTTGTTTGCTCATTGAGCCTTTCCTCTGATCCGCTGATAGATGTCGGCGATCATGCGCGAGCCGATCGGCAGAATGGCGGCCACGTGATCGTCCGGCCGCAACAGCACCACCGTATCCTCGGCACAGCCAAGCCGCGTGCGCAGTCTGTTGCCGATATCCAGCAGAGCGCGATCGCGCAGGCCGGAATCGAGCGGTGCGTCCCAACGCGAAACGACAAAGCTCTTCAAGCCCGGTTGATCGTCCGGCGGCAGAGCCGGGCGGCGGCGCACGTCTGTGAAGTAAAGTGCGACAAAACTGTCGTCGCACAGATCATGCAGATGCACCTGGCTGCCCTGCCCGTTGAACAGCGGCATATCGGGCACGCGGTCGCCGACGCGAAGGGCCTCGCGCTCGGTCTTGACGATCGACCAGAGGCCGGAGCCATCGACATCGAGACGCACGCCCAGCATGGAACGCGTCATCGCATTGGCCCAATCGGAGCCGGACATGGCGCGGGCGCCTTCTTTTTCGCCACCCATCAGTTTGCGCGCCGCTTCCGCCATTTCGCCTGATCCATGCGCCGCCAAGGGCCGCTGCTCCCGCTCATAGCCATCGAGCAGGCTGTCTTCAGCCCAGCCACGCAAGACCCAGGCCAGACGCCAAGGCAGATTGATGGCATCGAGCACGCCGGTGTTCAACCCAAGCGCCCACATCGGCGTGATGAGATGCGCCGCATCGCCGGCCAGGAACACGCGGTCCTTGCGCCATTGCGAAGCGATACGGTGATGCACCCGGTAGGTCACCGTGTTGATGACTTCGAGCGACGTGACATCGCCGATGAAATGACGGACCTTGCTTTCGAGTTCCGCCGGGGTCGCCGCATCGGCGCCCGGCGCCAGCGGAAACAGGAAGCGCCAGCAATGGGGCTGACGCACGAGGATCATCCACTCGGTCGGATCGGCGAAATAAGCCAGATAGGGATAATCGCGCGGATTGGATTTATCGAGATCGACCAGGATGTCGACCAGCATGTATCGCACGTCGAACGACGTGCCTTCGACCTCTATGCCAAGCTGTCCGCGCACCGTGCTGCGGCCGCCATCGCAGGCGATGAGATAGGATCCCTCGACGTCGCGCGGACCGTCCGGCGTCTCGAAGCGCGCGACGACGCCATCCTCGGTTTGCGAAAACGACAGCAATTTATGGCGCAGATTGACCACGCCCGGTGGCAAATCGGACAGATTGTCGGCCAGGATCGGCTCTAGATGATGCTGCGGCATGTTGATGACGAAGGGGAAACGCGTCTCCTCGATCAGTGTTTCCGTCAACACCGAGGCACGGCGCGCATTGGTGGCGCGCTCGATCTCGCCAATCTCATCGAGCCGCAGCGCCTTCGACAGCACGGCGCGATCGACACCGTAGCGGCGAAAGGCCTCGATGGTGCGGGTCAGGATCGTCCCGGCCTTGGTGTCGCTCGAAAATTCGCGATCTTCCTCGAAGATGCGGAAATCCACGCCATAAAATTTGAGGGCGAGAGCCGTCATCAGCCCCACCGGGCCGGCTCCTACCACAAGAACCGGTTTCATCCGCTCTCGTCTCCTAGTCTTCGTCTCGCGTGTAAGCCATGTCGCGGCTGAGCAGCGATGCCGTCATGGTCGCTGCGTCCGACAAGAGGAACATCAGCGGGCCGATCACATCCTCCGGACTGCCGACGCCTGTCGATGTTTTCCAGCTCGCGTGATCGGCGCCGGCATTGGCGGCGCGATATTGCGGCGTGTCGATGACACCGGGTGCGATCAGATTGACGCGCACGCGATGTTCGGCAACTTCCTTGGCGGCGCTCTTGGCCCAGGCGATCAGCGCGCCTTTGGTCGCCGCATAGGCCGAAGCCTTCGGCCAGCCCTGATGGGCCAGCCCCGACGAAAAGGCGATGATCGACCCCTTCCGGCGCGCGATCATCGAACCGATGACCGCCTGATAGCACCACATGACGCCATTGAGATTGATGCCAATGACGCGCTGCCATTCGGCCGGGTCCATCTCGTGGATCAAAGTACGCGGTTGGATCGCTGCCGCGCAGACCAGACCGTCGATTGGGCCGATCGACTGGGCGATCCCCGCAAAGCAGGTCACGACCGCCGCGCGATCGCTGACGTCGAGGCGACGCACCGCTATCGATGGCGCCTCGGTGTGCAGGCTGGCCAGCGCCTCTTCGTTCACATCGCAGACCACGACCCGCGCGCCAGCCTTGGCGCAAGCCAAAGCAAGTGCGCGCCCGATTCCATTGGCGCCGCCAGTGATGGCGATCACATCGCCGGTGGCATCGAAACTCGCCTTCATAGAGCCTCGCTCATGGATGGAATGTCGGTCGTGCCATGCAGGTTCGCCGACACGACGCGGTTGCGCAACTCGCCAAGGCCGGTGGCCGAAACGACCATTTCGTCACCGGCCCTGAGAAAGACCTGCGGCTCCCTTGCATTGCCGATGCCAGACGGCGTGCCCGTGATCAGCACGTCGCCCGGTTCAAGGGTCATGCCGAAGGACAATTCCGCGATCAGTTCGGCGATCGGGAAAGCCATTTGCTTCACAAAAGCGCTCTGCATGACCTGACCGTTCAGCCGCAATTCGAGCTGTGCTTCCGGCAGATCAAGTTCGTCCGGCGTGACGATCCAAGGGCCGATGGGCATGGTGCGATCGATGCTCTTGCCCTTCAGCCACTGGCCGCCGTGACGGCGTTGCAGATCGCGCTGCGAGACATCGTTGGCGAGGAAATAGCCGAAGACGCAATCGGGCGCTTCCGCCTGCGACACGCTGCGGCAGCGCTTGCCGATCACCAGAGCAACTTCCGCCTCATAGTCCCATTTGGCCGAGATATGACCGTCGAGACCGATGTCATCATAGGGGCCGACGATGGTGCTTGGGCTTTTGGTGAAGAAGGTCGGCGCTTTCGGCCGATCGACATCCTGGCCCTCGCGCTTGCCGCGGCTTTCCTCGAAGTGATCCCAATAGTTCCAGCCCGTACACAACACGTCGCGGCCAAAACGCTGGATCGGCGCCATCAGATCGGCTTGCACCAGGGGCACGGCTTCGAGATCGCCGCGCGCGGCGAGGCGATCGATCGCGACACGCCCCTGCGCGATCAGAGCAACCATGTCGCCGGCCTCGGCCGGCAACAGGCTGATACGGTCGGCCTCAATGAGGCCGACACGCGGCGTACCGGATACTTTGACCGTACACAGACGCATGATCGATCAGCCGTTCGGCAGGACGGCGATGGCGCTGATTTCGATCAGATAGTCGGGCGACACCATTTTGGCGACTTCGACCATGGTGGAGGCCGGCACGGGCGCCTTGAAATATTCCTGGCGGACTTTGTGAATGGCAGCGAAATGTTCGATGTTGCGCACATAAACGTCAACGCGCACGATATCATCGAGAGAACCGCCGGCCGCTTCCGCCGCCGCCTTAAGGTTCTCGCAAACCTGGCGCGTCTGCGCATCGATGTCGCCAACGCCAGCGATCGAGCCATCGGCGCGGCGGGCCGTCATGCCGGAGATGAAAACCAGCTTGCCCTTCGCTTCCACGGTGGTGGCCTGCGAGAAATGGCCGTTCGGCTTGGCGAGCTTATCGCTGGTGATCTGCTGTTTCATTTTTTTGACTTTCAGTTGGAGAGAAGAAAGCTGATATCGACGCCAAGGCCACGCGCCGTCTCAATGAGGCTCGACAGAGCGGCCGGCGACACCTTGCAGCGGCCATCGGCGGCCGTGCGTGCCGCAAAGGCCAGTTCGCCAGGAGCGTAGATGCGCTCGATCCCCGGCGCACGACGCGACGCGGCGACGCGGGCAAGCTCGGCTTGCGTCCGGGCCTTAAACGTATCGGCCGGCACGAAATGGCCGACGTCGATCGCCAGGAAGAAACTGGCGCTGCCATAGGGTTTCTCAGGCGGACCATAGAGCGGCGCGACTTGCGCACCGATGCCGCCACCGGAGAGGCCACCGCAGAGCAGATCGATGAGGAAGGCCAGACCAAAACCCTTGGGGCCTGCGGCCGGCAACAACATGCCCTCGATCGCCGCCTTGGGATCGGTCGTCACCGCGCCGCTTTTGTCGGCGGCCCAGCCTTCGGGGATCGGCTGGCCGGCGGCCGCCGCATTGCGGATCTTGCCCATCGCCACGGCGCTGAGCGCCATGTCGATCTCAGGCGAGAACGGCGCATTGCTGGGCGCAACGATCGCCAAAGGATTATTGCCGGTCAGAGGTTCGGCGCCACCGGGAGCCGGCATCAGCGGGCGCGTATTGGCCATCACCATGCCAACGCAGCCTTGATCGGCCATCATGCGGGCATAGCGGCCGGCGGAGCCGAAGTGGAAGGCATTGCGCACGGTGACAGCCGCGAGGCCATAACGTTTGGCCCGCTCTACGGCGAGCGAGACGGCCTGGCGCGCGGTCAACTGTCCCAGCACGTTCTGCGCATCGATCACCACCGCCGCCTCGCGATCGGAGACGATCTTGCCCGCCGATGCGGTCGAGACCGAACCGGCGCGCAAGCGATCGACATACATCGGAATCAGCATCACGCCATGGGATGCGACGCCCTCGACATCGGCAGCAACAAGATCTTCAGCGGCCATTGCCGCATCGGCAGGCAAAACGCCTGTAGCGATAAAGATCTTGGCGACAGCTTCCGTCAGGGCTGCAGCGGAAATTCCGCCGTCAACGCCCTTGGACATCAGCGCGCGTCCTCATCATTGGTGTACCATGACGGGCGCTCGGGATAATGCGGCCCGTCGTACATTTCGACGACGATCGTATCCTCATGCGCCAGCGTCGGGCCATGCACATTGCCCTTCGGATTGCAGTAGAAGGAGCCGGCCCGCAGGGTCACACCCGTGTTGGTGTATTCGTAGTGGCCTTCCAGGCAGAACATGAACTGATTGGACGCATGCAGATGCGGCGTCGGAATGCTCGTGCCCTTGTCGAAGCGGATCAGAGCGATGGTGGCACCCGTTTCCTCATCGCGCCACAGCATCTTTTCGTGCACGCCTTTCAGCGATTTTTCACGCCAGGGCACATCGGCTGTCTGGATCAGAATTTCACTCAAGGAGGGCATGCCCGGCGGAGTCGGCGGCACTTTGCTGGTCATCTTGTCATCCAAATATCACTAAACAGATTAGATGATATTTCAGGTGATTTAAAAAGCAAGTGCTTTATCCCTAGGCACTCACAGAAACGCCTTAGGCGCAACGGTGTGACGCACGAGGGAAACGCCGCGCCATCAGCCACATGGCCTTGGCGGCACACTTTCTGCGAAAGCCCTGGAAAACCGCGTCAGATGGAGGGCGGCTGACGGAAAGCGTTGGGCGACATGCGCTGCAGTTTTTCAAGACGGGAGCGCAGCGCCGCGATGTGATCGAGCATGCGCTGCGCTGCCAGTTCGCCATCGCCGGCGATCACCGCCGCGGCGATTTCGGCATGCTGGCGATTGGTCAGCGGCACGTCGATCGTCTGCCACAGATTGAGATACCAGAAGCGGGTCGAGCGCTCATGCAGAAGGCGGGCGAAATCGCTCATGATCGCATTGCCCGACATTTGCGCGACTTCGCGATGGAACCAGCGATCGTTGGCCGTGAAGGCCGCAATATCCGGCGGGTCTTCATCGGCGGTCGCCGTGGCGATTTCCATCACGCGCTTCAATTGATCGGCCGTGATCTCACCGGCGGCGACCCGGCGCGCGGCGGAGCGTGCCAGCTCCGGCTCCACGGTCACCCGGGAATCCAGGATCTTCATGATTTCAGCGAGACTATCAGGCTGAACGATGATGCCCTTGCGCGGCAAGACATCGACGAGCCCTTCCATCTGCAACCGCTGCAAGGCTTGATGGACCGGCGTGCGGCCCAATTTAAGCTGCGCGCAGATCGCTGCTTCGTTCAAATACTGACCGGGCAGAAAGTGCAGATTGATGATCCGCTCTTTGATGCTTTCATAAGCCTGCTGAACGAGCGACTTCGCTTCCGATTTGGTTTCCAGCGGAGCCTCGACCTTCCGCTCCGTCGCCGGAGCGGATCGTCGTTTCGGCGCAGAGGCCGCTTTTTTCGGCTTCGGGGTCGCGGCCATCGGCCCAGCTCCTCATCAGCGACGGGAATCGTCCGCCGGGAAATAGCCCGATGACTATTCCTTACGCAGCGTGAGCGCAAGACTTAGTCATCACTAAAAATAACTGATGAAATATCTGCCGAAGCGCCTGCCCGACGCTGTTTTCAATCATTCAATACTGATCTTGGCGCGTTGAATGACCTCGCGCCACACACGCGTTTCCCCATCGATGCGCTGAACCATGGCCGCGGAACCGTCGCCCAAAGCGGTGATGCCGACCTGCGCCAGCTTGCCGCGCAGTTCCGCATCGCCCAGCGCCTGCACGATGGCCTTTTCCAAATCGGCGCGCAGCGGCTCGGGCGTTCCCTTAGCGACGAGAACAGCGAACCAGGCGCTGGTTTCAAAACCGGCGACACCGGCTTCAGCCATCGTCGGCACATCGGGCAGCGTCTCGGCGCGTTGCGCCGTCGTCACCGCCAGCGCACGCAATTGACCGGCACGAATCTGCTCAAGCACCGACGGCAGATTGTCGAACATCACCTGCACATGGCCGCTGATGAGATCGGCCACCGCCGGCGCGCTGCCTTTATACGGTACGTGGACCATGTCGGCGCCTGTCAATTGGCGAAACATTTCGCCATTGAGATGGCCGTTCGAGCCATTGCCTTGCGAGGCATAATTGAGGCTGCCGGGCTTGGCTTTCGTCAAAGCCACCAATTCGCCGATCGTCTTGGCTGGAACTGAGGGATGAACGACGACCACATTGGGCACGGAGCCGGTGCGCGTCACCGGCGCCAGATCGCGGCTGACGTCATAGCCCAGCGAACGATAGAGCAATGGGTTGAGCGTCAAAGCGCTGGAAGCGACCGCGAGCAGCGTATGGCCATCCGCCGGCCCGCGCGCCACCGCCAGAACGCCGACACTGCCATTGGCGCCCGGGCGATTTTCGACGATGACCGACTGCTTCCAGAGATCGCCGAGCTTCTGCGCCAGCAGACGCGAGATGATATCGCTCGTCCCGCCGGCTTGATAGGGCGAGACGATGGTGACGCTGCGCGACGGGAAGGTCTGCGCCTGCGCCATGCTTGCGCCGACGATACCCAGCGCAACGAATGCCAGCCCGCGCAGCGCCCGCATCGTCCCGTTTCGCTGCTGCCTCGCATGCAATCGCTTTATCATCATTGTGCTCCGGTCCCTGAATGTTCGTGAGAGGCAGATACGGTTCAGCATCATGGTGCTTCAATCCGGGCCCGTTCGATGACGGATTTCCACCGCGCACCGTCGCCCGCGAGAAAAGCCGCAAAATCCTTGCCGGTTTTCAGATCGGCAGTGACGCCGAGGTCGGCGAGGCGCTTCACTTGCGAAGCGTCCGTGAGCCCGCTGTGCAGCGCCTGGGCAACACGCGTTGATATGTCCGCCGGCAGCCCAGCCGGGCCGAGCAGGCCGTACCAGGTACCGACACCGATGTTGCGCAAACCCGCTTCCTCGAGCGTCGGCACATCGGGTGCGGAGGGCAGCCGCGACGGCGCCGTCAAGGCCAGCGCGCGCAAGGTTCCTCCCGTCACCTGCGGCAGGAGTTGCGGCACATTCTCGAACAGAAAATCGACATGGCCGCTGATGAGATCGCTCACGGCCGGCGCGCCGCCGCGATAAGGCACATGCGTCGCTTCAAAGCCCGCTTCCAGGCGAAACAGCTCGGCGAGGAGATGAACGGATGTGCCGACGCCGGGCGAAGCGAAGTTCAATTTCTTCGGCTGCGCTTTGCCTGTGGCGACAAGATCGGCAACGGTCTTCGCCGGATTGTTCGGATTGACGACGAGGAAGCTCGGCACTTCCGTCACCAAAGCCAGCGGCGTGAAATCGACTTCCGTACGGTATTGCGCGTTCTTGGTCAGATGCGGGCCGATGGTAAGGGGACCGCCAGCGGTGAACAGCAAGGTGTAGCCATCTGGCGCGGCCTTGGCGACGGCGTTGCAACCGATCATGCCGGAGGCTCCAGGCTTGTTCTCGACGACGAAGCTTCTGCCAAGTTTTTCGCCAAGCACTTCGGCGGCAATGCGCGCCAGAATGTCGGCTGTACCGCCTGCGGCATAGGGCACGATCAAAGTGACGGTGCGCGTTGGATAGTCGGCGGCGCGCAGAGAGTTGCTCGCAAGGCCAGCCAGAGCAAGCGACATGGCGGTGCGCCGGGTGATGCCATTGCGAGAGCTGGACCGCACGAAAGCCCCTTTAGTGATGGCGTGCGCGAGTCCAGCGGCGGGCAAGCCTACCTGCCCGCACCTTCGGCCTCAGGCAGCGAATGCCGCGGCGGCCATCTGCTCCCGCACGTGATATTTCATAAAAAATCTTACATACTTGCGCAACGGTGTAAATGGTCTGAGGACGAATTTTCCAGACAAACAAAAATGAAGCCCGGCGGGACCAGCCAGCCGGGCTTCTCGAAATGCGCGGTGAACGAAAATCAGCCGAACAGCTTCTTGGCCACTTCGGCGACCTGGCGGCCTTGATAACGGGCGCCTTCCAGTTCGACGTCGGAGGGCTGACGCGAACCGTCGCCGCCGGTGATCGTGGTGGCACCGTAAGGCGCGCCGCCGACGACTTCGTCGAGCTTCATCTGGCCGGCATAGCCGTAGTTGAGACCGACGATCACCAGACCGAAGTGCAGAAGATTGGTGATGATGGAAAACAGCGTCGTCTCCTGGCCGCCATGCTGCGTGGCGGTCGAGGTGAAGGCCGCACCAACCTTGCCGTTCAGCGCGCCCTTGGCCCACAGGCCACCGGCCTGATCGAGGAAGTTCGCCATCTGCGAGGCCATGCGGCCGAAGCGCGTGCCCGTGCCGACGATGATCGCATCGTAATTGGCGAGATCGTCGATGGTGGCGATCGGCGCTTTCTGATCGAGCTTGTAATAGGATTTCTTGGCGATCTCTTCCGGCACCAGTTCCGGTACGCGCTTGATGTCGACGGTCGCGCCGGCTGCACGCGCGCCTTCAGCGACGGCTTCCGCCATCTTCTCGATATGGCCATAAGCCGAATAATAAAGCACCAGAACTTTCGCCATGACAGGCTCCTTTTGACATTCAGAGGGTGAGAGGTAAGCAGACAAGCATCATGCGCGGGCATAACCCGCGCATGACCAGACCTTGTGTTAGGCAGCGTCGACGAGGACCAGTTCAGCATCCTCGAGCGCGGTGACGCGCACGACGTTCTCGTTGGCGATCGCCGCACCATCGCGGGTGCCGAGCTTGACGCCGTTGACTTCAACCGCGCCGCTGGCGGGCACGAGATAGCCGTTGCGACCGCGCAGATCGTATTCGGTGCTTTCGCCCTTCTTCAGCGTCGCGCCGAGGACGCGGGCATCGGCCCGGATCGGCAGTGCTTCGGCGTCACCAGCGATGCCGCTCGCCAGAGTGACGAACTTGCCGGCATTGTCGCCCTTCGGGAACCGCTTCGATCCCCAGGAAGGCTCGCCGCCTTCGCGCGTCGGGATGATCCAGATCTGGAAGATCTTCGTCGTCTCCGGCTCGAGATTATATTCGGCGTGGCGAATGCCCGTGCCGGCGCTCATCACCTGAACGTCACCGGCTTGGGTGCGGCCCTTATTGCCCAGATTGTCCTGGTGCGTGATGGCGCCCTCGCGAACATAAGTGATGATTTCCATATTGGCGTGGGGATGCGGCGGGAAGCCCGAATTCGGCGCAATCTCGTCGTCATTCCAAACCCGCAGCGCGCCATGGTGGACGCGATCAGGGTCGTAATGATCCCCAAAAGAAAAGTGATGTCTTGCCTTGAGCCAACCGTGGTCGGCGCTCATCAGGCGGTCGAACGGACGGGTCTCGATCATTTTGGCTTTCCTTCGGGCCCCGAAATGGCGCCCTCGTTGAGCAAAGACTTAAGCCAGAATGTGTGGTATAAAAATAGAAACTCATGAAACTCATCGTTTCCGGAATTGACCCATGCGCCTCCCCGATCTTGAAGCCCTGGCCATCTTTGCCCTGGTCGTCCGGAGCCGCTCCTTCGCCGGTGCCGCTGCCGAACTGGGGGCCTCGAAAGCGACGGTATCAAAAGCCGTCAGCCGGCTGGAACAGAAGCTCGGCACCCGCCTGCTCAACCGCACCTCGCGGCGCCTGTCCCTTACCGACGCCGGGCGGCGGCTGGCGGAACGGGCCGAGCATATCCTCGTGTCCGGCGAGGCGGCGGAAAGCGACGCCCAGGCGGAATCCTCCTCGCCGCGCGGCCTGGTGCGGCTGGCCGCGCCGATGTCGTTTGGCATGCGCACCATCGCGCCGCTGCTGCCGAAATTCTTCGAAACCTATCCGCATGTCGCGGTGGATCTACAACTCAGCGATACGATGGTCGATCTGATCGGCGAGGGTTTCGACCTCGCTTTGCGCATCGCCGTGCTGCCGGATTCATCGCTGGTCGCACGCCGCCTCGCCGACGTGCATCGCTATATCGTCGCGGCCCCGAGCTATCTCGAAAAGTATGGCCGGCCGACGCATCCGCTGCAATTGGCCGAGCATCAGTGTTTCGTCTACACGAACATCCCCAACCCGCGCACTTGGCGCTTCGAGAATACGCGTGGCGAGGAAGCCAGCGTGCGCATCAACGGCCCGCTCGTCAGTAATAGCGGAGAGGCGATGTTGGAGGCCGCGATCGCCGGCTGCGGCATCGCCGCCCTGCCGGATTTTTTGTTGTATGAGGCCATCGACCAGAAGAAGCTCGAAGTGCTGCTGCCCGATTGGCCCTCGCCACCGGCCGGCCTGCATCTGGTGATGCCGCCGGGCGGCCCGCGCCCGGCGCGGGTTGAGGCTTTGATTGCGTTTCTGGTTGAATCCGCGCCGCTCTTTCCCGTCTGCCCGCGCGAGGATCAGCGTACGGCCCGCCCCTCGCGCCAGCGACAGTAACCATCACGCAGCGAGCAGGTTCCAGCCCTTGTCCACCGAGCCCGCCGCGAGCCCCTTGCGGATGTAGTAGTTCCACAATTTCGCGACGTGATGCGGGCGATCTTCCAGAGCGAGGATCTTGTCGATCTCCGCATCGCTCAGTGGCTCGGGAGCAGCGCCGGCCTGCATCACATCCATCTGCGCCTGGGCGTTCTCCTGGAAATGCACCGCATCGCTGAACAGCGCCGGCAGCGATTCCGCCACGAGCAACAGACCATGTGCCCGCATCAAGGCGACATGATGAGGCCCGAGTGTCGCCGCCAGTTCGCGGCCCTGCTGCGGATATTTGATGTGGCTCGGATCGGGGTGGGTCGGGATGCCGCTTTTCCAGCGCGTGGCGCGGGCGCGCATCGGCAACAATTGCACGCCCTTCATCATGGTGAAGGCGATGGCGAGGTCCATATGGCTGTGCAGCGACGCATTGATGTCCGGACGCGCCCGGAAGGCTTCGATATGGATGGAGGTTTCGGAAGGTGGCTTGCCGTCGCCTTGAATCACCTTGCCATCGAAATCGACGAGCAACATGCGATCGGGCGTCAGTTCGGCGCGGCTATCGGTGCGCCGCTGAATCATCAGGGCATCACGATCCGGCACGCGTACGGCGATATGGCCGCTGTAACTCAGGATATTCATGGTCTCAAGCATGCGCGAAACGGCGGCAAGTTCCGCCGCCAGGCGTGGCAAGCTTTTGGATTGCAATTCAACCGGCTTGGGCATCGATCCTCCAGATTGATCTTTTCTCTGACGAGCTGCGTCGTCTTTCGTGGTGAGGCCCTCAAGCGGCGATCGGATCGCATCTATTTGCGATCCATCTCGGCGGAGGCTTCGGGGCCCAACATAACATCCCGCAGCGTCCTGACGAGGCCTTTCGGTGCATGGGAGATGCGCCGAATGCTGTCTTGAATACGCGCGCCATCGACGAAGGAGATTTCAAGCTGCTGCGCCTGGGCCATCGCGAGAAAATCGGGGTCTTTCGACACCGCCATAAAGGCTTCGCGCAGCGCCGCGACCCGCTCTTGCGGCACGTCCGGCGGTGCCGCGAAGGGGCGCGCCATGGTCTGACTGGTGAGCACGAGATCGAGGATCTGCTTCTGCTCGGGCGTCTTGGCGAGATCGCCGACCAAGGGGACGTCCTGCAACTCCGGATGCTTTTCCTCGGCGAATTGCAGGATGATGTTGATCTTCTTGTCGCGCACCCAAGCCGGGCGTGTCGCGACGATCGACGACCAGGACCAATTGCAACGGCCCTGCACCTCGCCCCGCTCCAACGCGAGGACGACGTCGTTGCCGCCCTGATAGCCCAGGACCTGCTTCAATTTCGCGCCGAACAACGCATTGAGGAGATTGGCGTGATAGACCGCCGATGAGCCGAGCACGACCTCACGCGTCATGAATTTTTCCAGCGTGTTGATCCCGGTCGTATGCCAGGTGACACAGGTGCTGGTGTCGACATTGGCGCTGCCGATCCACGCCAGATCGGCGGCGACGAAACGTGCGGCCGGATTGCCCCAGATCGAATGAAGAGCCGCGTTACGGTCGAACGTGCCGAGCGCCGTTCCGTCCTTTGGCAGGGATTTCGCCAATTGATTGGCGACCACCAGACCATTGGCGCCGGGAACATTAGCGACGACGATGCTGGGCTTGCCCGGCAGGTGATTGCCGAGGAACTGGCCGATCACGCGACCGTAAGTGTCGGTTCCTCCGCCTAGTGAAGAACCAACATAAATCGTAATCCGCTTGCCTTTATAAAAGTCTTCAACGGACTCCGCTCGCGGGGCATTTCCCCATGCGAACACGACCAACACTCCGGCCAGAAAGACCCTATACATCCGCTCCTCCCCAGGGTGATGTTATTGTCGTCGAACGTTGATCTTCTCATCCTCCGTGCTCGATTCCACCGGACTTGCTTTTCACTACGCGGAAAATCCATGCAGCCGCGCTGGATTGTCGACCAGGATTTTTTGAATGAGGCCGGCATCGTGATCGACATAGCGATACATCAATGCGACCAGTTCGGCGTCATTCGGCATCCGGCTCTTGCGCCAGCGCACATGCGGCCAATCCGATCCCCAAATCATGCTATCCGGCGCCGCCTCGACAAAGGCCTGCCCGAACGGCACGGCATCGTTCCAATCGTCCGTCATCCGCGACAGCCTGGCGCCATTGGAGAGCATCATCCACCAGCCGTGATGACGTAATGGCGAGCGTGCTGCTCAGGCTGAAAGGATCAGGCCTCCTGGAGGAACATCCCAACCTTTCAGCCTATCTTGCCTGTGCCGAGGCGCGACCCACCTTTCAACGTGCCTTCGCCGCTCAATTGGCGGTCTTCAAGGCCTCGTCGAACGACTGACAAGACCAGCTTCCGGTCAAATCAGATTTTTGGTCTCGTTCTCGCTCATCAATTGGGCACGGGCTCACGGTGCAGCTTCATCGCCATTGCAACGGCGGTATAATATCCCAGGAATGCCAGCAGTTCGGCCAAACCGTTGCGGCCGAGATGTTTGACCGCGTGGTCGAACACCTCGTCGGTCGCAACTTCCTTACGATCGAACGCCTTAAAGATCGCGTAGATCGCCTTCTCTCGTTCCGTTTCCAGATGCGGAACCTGGCGTGCCTTCAATTCTTCGACGATCGGCGCCGGCATTCCCGCTTTCGATACGAAACGCAGATGAGCATCAATGACGAACGGCGATTCCCAGTGCTGCGCGATCAGCACGATGGCAAGTTCGAATTCCCGTTCCGAGAGGCTGGACTGGGTGTTGAGCATCGTGCCCAGATGCTCGATCGCATCCGATAGCTTTTCGCTGTGCAGCCAAACCTTGAAAGGTGTCGGAACACGACCTCTTCCCGCGACAGCACGCTTCAAAACATCCTGCAGCAAAGGCGAATGGGTGTTCGGATCAATCTCGGCATATCGAGCGGGACCGTCAGTCACGTTGAGCTCCTCCAACATTCAGTCACTGATTCAGTGGAATCGGTATATCACCTGGGTGCGTCGTCGCACCATGGGACCACTCAGCATCTATTGGAGGGTTCAGGATAGCGACAGCAAGGTCGCCGCTCTAATGACCGATGGTGAAGAATGCATTCGGGCAAGCGCGCGACCTTGTGGAAGAACATACACATGGCAACGTCGCAAATTCAGCCGCGGTCGCGATTCCGCAGGTTCCGTTCTCCGACCCGTGGCGATTTCAGCGCTGCCGCGAACGACAGCTCGACTCAAGCCCACTCGTTCAAGGCTTCCGAACTGAGCAAACAACTTGCAATCACTGCGCGTATTGCAGCGCGCAATTGGCATCGGCTTCGCCGCCTGCCGCATATGCCGGCCAAAACCGTTTCAAAT
Organism: Methylocella sp. CPCC 101449; assembly: GCF_031921685.1. Taxonomy (NCBI): domain Bacteria; kingdom Pseudomonadati; phylum Pseudomonadota; class Alphaproteobacteria; order Hyphomicrobiales; family Beijerinckiaceae; genus Methylocella; species Methylocella sp. CPCC 101449. The sequence continues at coordinate 326,302 of NZ_JAPDHU010000001.1, forward strand.
TGGAGATTGAAACGGTGCGATATCGCTAAGTTTTGAAAAGAATGGCGCGCCCGAAAGGATTCGAACCTCTGACCCCCAGATTCGTAGTCTGGTGCTCTATCCAGCTGAGCTACGGGCGCCTGCGTTCGGCGGGCTCAAGCTTGAACTTGTACCAGACGCCGTGTGCGAGGCTCGTTTAGCGAGTTCCTCGGGGTAATGCAACGCCCCAGTGACATCCGGACAGAGGATTTTCAACGCATTATTTGCGGAGGCGGCCATTGGCGCTGAAAAAAGCTTTCGGGTGGGACCGATCTCTTAAAATTCGCCCCTTCGTCGCCGCTCACGGTAGACGCGCCCGTCCTTTTTTGTCCCAACCGGCCGCCCCAGCGCGGCCGTTCGCCTACTCCAGCTTAACAAAATGGGGACATGGTCAAGCTATTGGCAGACAAGACAATTCTCGGTGCCAAATTGACTACGGGATCGTAGCCGGCCGATGCATCGGATGGCGTACGAATCATCATTAACCACTTCTTAACAAACCAAAAACAGGCATAAAATTTGTGTTAAAGTTTCCTTAATCCGCTTGGTGGGCGGCAGCGCGGCACTGACTTCACTTGCCGCAGAGGACATGGCCATGGCGCGGCAGGCCGGTGAGTTGGGAACAGATTTAGGAACGGCACAAACCAGCCTTCCAGACGGCGGCGGCTCCCCGGGGAGCAGCCAAGATTCAGCTCGCATCCATACGCTCAAGCCGACTGCACCTTTGCCCGTCAGCCTGCGGTTCGCGGCGCAGACGTTCGAGGAAACGCAGGTCGATTATGATCCGCTGCTGCGCGCGCTGTGGTGCCGCATGCGGCTGAAACGATCGCCGAGCTTCACGCCGCAACTGCTGCAGGATCTGCACGCGGTGCATAACCTGATCAATGAAGCCAATGCGGCGGCGCCTGAGCCCGCCGCGCAGCCCATCCGTTTCTATGTCGGTGGTTCGGTCTATCCAGGCACGTTCAATGCCGGCGGCGACCTGCCGCTGTTTCTCGATGCCATCCGCCATCGCGACCGCACGCTGTTGCGCGAATATGCCTATTCCTGCGTCGAGGCCATGTACAATAATGCCTGCGGCTTCAAGGCGCCCGTCATCTCCCTCGTCTGCCTGGAAGGCGATGCCTTGGGCGGCGGGCTTGAATGCGCCTTGAGCTTCGATGTCATCATCGCCGAAAAGGGCGTCAAACTCGGCTTGCCGGAAATCATGTTCGGCTCTTTCCCGGGCATGGGCGCGTTCAATTTCCTGGCGCGGCGGATCGGTCCGCGCCTCGCCGAACGCATGATGCTGAGCGGCCGCATCTATCGCGCCGAAGAAGGCTATGAAATGGGTCTCGTCGACATTCTTGTCGACAAAGGTACGGCGATCGAAGCCGCGCGCACCTTCATGAAAGAGAACCAACGCAAGCACGCCGCGCGTTACACGATCTCCAGCATCAACAAGAAGATGTTCCCGATGTCGCTGAGCGATCTGAAGGACATTACCGATCTTTGGATCGAACATACGCTGTCGCTCGATGCGATCGATCTGCGGCGCATGGAATATCTGGCCAATGCGCAGAATGCCCGGCGGCAGTCGGAAGCCAGCTAGAGCGTTGTAAAAGACTTTAGGCGGCTTTGAGCGCCGCCAGTTCGATCACGACGCGGTTCAGCTCGTTTTCCAATTCCCGCACATGGCGTTCGCCATCGACCGCCAGCTCGTGCGCGTCGATCTCCCGCCAATCCAGACAGAGTTTGCGCATGCGTTGCGCACCGACATTGGCCGCGCAACTGCGCAGTGCATGAGCCTGATCGCGGAACGTCGCTTCGTCGCCCTTAGCCACGGCATCGCTGAGGCTGCGCAGGATGGCCACCGAGTCCGAGACGAACTGATCGACGATTTCGTTGACGAAGTCCTGGCCGCCGAGATTTCTCAGATCGTCGATGGCTTCATGATCGATGGGCGCGGCTGCGGAGACGACTTCTGAAACCGGCATGTCTTCGTCCACCGGCATATCTTCCGACGGTTCTTTCCTTCGTGCCTGTTCCGAAGCCGGTTTTAGTTTGACCAGGCGCCGAATGGCCGCCAGCATTTGCTCGACCGCGACAGGCTTGGGCAAGCAATCGTCCATGCCGGCTTCAAGACATTTTTCGCGGATTTCGTCGCGCACGTCGGCCGTCAGAGCGACGATCGGGACATAGGGTTCCAGACCGGCGAAGCGGTAGAGCTTCGTCGCCTCGATGCCGTTCATTACCGGCATGTTGATGTCCATGAAGGCCAGATCGAAAGGCGCGGTCGAGAGCTTGTTGATGGCGGCTTCGCCATCGTCGGCGAATTCGACGATGATGCCGGAGCGTTCCAGCAGGCGCCCGATCACCTTCTGATTGGTCCGATTGTCCTCGGCGACCAGAATACGGACACCGGAGAATGTCGTCTCCTCGGCCTTTTCCTCACCGGCCCCAAGCCGGTGACGGCCAGGTCCCGTCGAATGCGCGATGCGCATGATCTGCTGCAAATGCGCCAGCTTCACAGGCTCGCTTAGAACCGCCACGCAAGTACCCGCGAGCGCCTCGCTGTCCTTATCGCCTTGTTCGCGACGCAGCAGAAACACCGGCATACGCCGCTCGGCAAGCTGCATCGACAAAGCGACCAGAGCCTCCGGTGTTTCGAGATCCATCATCATCGAATCGATCAGGACCGCGCCGGCGAGCGCATCCTTCATGTCGTCGGCAAAAATGTTTTGCGCCGTCGCGATACTGCCAGCCGGATGCAATTTAAACCCGGCTTCGACGCAGGCCCCTCTCAGATCAAGATCGGGGGACAGGAGAAGCAGGTCGCACTTATCGGCGCTGGCAGCGGTGGCGGCAATTTCCGTCGGGAACTGGAAGCTAAACGTGCTGCCCTGCCCCGGCTCGCTTTCAACGGCGATGCGGCCGCCCAACGCCTCGACAAGCTGTTTGGTGATCGCCAGACCGAGGCCTGTGCCGCCGAAGCGATCGATGATCGTCTCATCCGCCTGGGTAAAGCTTTCGAAGATGCGCGCCTGCGCCTCCTTCGCGATGCCGATGCCGGTATCCGTCACCGCAATCCTGAGCGTCGGGCGGCTGTCGCTGCGGTTCACCTCTTCCACCGCAATCGTCACCGAGCCGGACGAGGTGAATTTGACGGCGTTGGCCATCAGGTTGGTCAAAATATCGCCAATCGCCCGTTCGCTCGATACGATCACCTGCGGCGCGGCGAGATCGATCCGCAGCCGCACGGGGACATCCTTGGCCGCCGCCTGGATCGACACCATATGCGCGACGCGCGCGATCAGCGCGAACAGATCGAAGGCCTCGCGGTTCATCGGCGTCTTGCCGGCCTCAAGACGGGAGAACTGCAGAATTGAATTGATCTGATCGAGCAAGGTGCTGCCCGACTCGCCGATCGACACCGTCATGTCCATCTGTTCGGCATCGAGCTTGGTGCTGGCCAGCAGCTTGCTGAAGCCGATGACCGCATTCAGCGGCGTGCGCAATTCATGGCTGACGCTGGCCATGAACAGGCTCTTGGCCTTGTTGGCCTCTTCCGCCTGGATGCGCGCCGCCGACAAGCGGCGGATCAGAACGGAGACGTAAGCCGGCAGAGCGATCAAACCGATGAGCAGACTGATGCCGAAGGATGGATAGGAGATCCAGAACGGCGTGGTGAAGAGCACCGCGGTGAAGCCGACGACGGAAGCCGCCGTCGTGCCGAACAGATAAGACAGGCCAAAGCGAAAGCCGTTGCCGAAGATGATCCAGAGATAGACCGGATAGACCAGAGCCGTCGATGCGCCGCCGACATGGGCAAGCAAGGTCAAACTGCCGATGTCGAACAGGATGGCAAAGCTGCGCCGGACATGCGAGACGCCGGGAAAGGCCAGGATGTGAACGAAGATCAGCGTCGTGATGATGGGATAAGCGATGAGGGCCGGCTGCCACGATTCCAGAATTTCCCGCGCGCCGACGTAACCGGCGCTGTCACCGGCGAACAGAGCGGCGATCAGCACGAGATGCACCGCATAGCGGTTGTAACTCATCTCATGTTCGGTATCGGGCCGATCGGCCAGCCGCTGGCGAATCCAGGCGCATAAACGCCGGATTGGGCCGGGACTTACTTTCCGAGCAAACGACTGACGCGCACTCACACTTTACTCACGCACTGGAAGCAATGGCTGTTTCACCGACGAGATAGGCCAAGAATTCATGTTCCGGCATCGGCTTGGCGAAATAGAACCCCTGGACGTGATCGCATCCTTCGGCCCGCAGACGCTGCAACTGCTCCTCGGTCTCCACACCTTCGGCGAGCACCTGCATGTTGAGGCTCTTGCCCAAGGTCGTGATCGCCCGAACGATCGCCGCATCGTTGGGATCGGTCGCGACGGTGCGCACGAAGCTCTGATCGATTTTCAGGCGATCGAGCGGCAGTTGTTTCACATAGCCGAGCGAGGAATAACCGGTGCCGAAGTCGTCGATGGAAATGTGGACGCCCATATCCATCAACTGGCGCAGATCATCGGCCACCGCATCGATGTTTTGCATCACGATGCTTTCGGTGAGCTCCAGCTCGAGGCGACGCGGATCGAGCCCGGTTTCGCCCAGCGCACGCGTCACCAGTAAGGGAATGGTGCGCTTGCGGAACTGGATCGGCGACAGATTGATGGCGACCCGCAGATATTGATGGCCCTTTTCCTGCCAGCGCCGCGCCGCGCGGCAGGCCTCGAACAACACCCATTCGTTGATCGGCAGGATCATGCCGTTTTCTTCCGCCCGCGGCAGGAAGACACCCGGCGAAACGATGCCCTGGCCGGGGCGATCCCAACGCAGCAGCGCTTCGGCGCCGTCGACCTGCCCGGTCGCAAGATTGATCTGCGGCTGATAGTAGAGTTGGAATTCGCCGCGCTCGAGCGCCAATTGCAATTCATTGTCGAGCTGTGCGGCGACGCGCGCCCGCGTCTGCATGTCGGAGGCAAAATAGGCAAAGCTGTTGCCGTTGTCCGATTTGGCGCGATACATCGCCAGGCTGGCATTGATCAGCAATTGGTCGGCATCCGTCGCATCGGACGGATAAAGCGCCACGCCGATCGACGCCTTCATCGGTGCCAGATTATGCCCCGGCATTTCGAAGCCGGAGATCGTGTCGAGAATGCGATTGGCGTAATCGGCGGCTTCCGTCGTCGAAAGCATGTCCGATTGCAGCAAAGCGAATTCGTCACCACCGAGGCGGGCAAGGACGTCGCCTTCGCGAATCTCTTTGCTGACATGTTCCGCCAGCGCCTTCAGATAACGATCGCCCGCCGCATGGCCGAGGAGATCGTTGATCTTCTTGAAACCGTCGAGGTCGACCACATAGAGGCCGAACATGTGATCGCCGCGCCGCGAACGGGTGATCATCTTGCGCATGCTCTCGATGAGCGAAATGCGATTGGGCAGATCCGTCAATGCGTCGTGGTGGGCCACATGGCGCAGATAGGCTTCCGAGCGCTTGCGCGCGGTAATGTCGAGCGAACTGGTGAGAACCGCCGTCACCTGCCGCTCATCGTTGGTGAGCGGCGATTTGGTGGTGACGAAATGCCGGGTGGTGCCGGTCAGATCGGTCATTTCCTCTTCGTAAGCCGGCACGGCCTTGCCCGTCTGCAACACCAGGCGATCGAGCGCGAGATTGCGCGCCGACTGTTCGGGGCCATAGAGGGAGTTCATCGGCTTGCCGACGAACTTCGCCAGATCCTTGCCGGAAAAAGCCGCCTGATAGGCATTGGCGAAAATCAACGTGCCGTCCGATGCGGTGGCATTGATCATGACCGGCAACGTGTCGATCACCTGCGCCAGCCGCTCCGAAGAATCCCGCAGTGCCTGTTCGCGCGAGCGTTCGCTGCGCTCCAATTCACGCTCGAGCGTGGTGGCGCGATCGGCGAGCAGCTTTTGATGCTTGTGCAGCTTCAAGAGATTGCGGGCGCGGGTGACGAACTCATGGTGATCGACAGGCGAATGCAGGAAGTCGGTCGCGCCGGCCTCCAGTGCCCGCAGCCGGAAACTGCGTTCCTCATAAATCGTCAGAACGATGATCGGGATTTCAGCGGCGCCGGGAAACTGCCGATAGCGCCGGATGAACTCGGCGCCGTCGATCGTCGGCATTTTGAAATCGGTGATGATCAGATCAGGCTGTTGATCGACGAGCCAATCCAAGGCCTGCAGCGGATCGCCGAAGGTCTCGACCTGAACATTGGGTTCGATAGACGCCGCCAATTTCGCAAAGATATTGCGATTGGTGATCCGGTCGTCGACGATCACGATCAGCGACATACAAAAATCCTAAGTCTGGATTTCGCGATCGGCCAGTCACGCTCACGCTTGCGCGCGGACGCAGCCCAGCCCATCGACCCGAGATTGTCCCTGAATTGGATTAACTAATTGCTATTATGGGCTTAATGGTCACGGTCTTGAGATTCGACATAGCGCGTCCACCTGACAAATGACCGGAGTATTCGCGCACCCGCCGTTTGCAGATTTCTTAGATAAATTGCCCATTTGTCAGTTCTTCTGCTATCAGAGAATGATCGATTCCTGGGCTTTGATCCCCAAAAGGCCAGATTCTATGAATTCCCTCGTATCAAGAAGCAAATACAAAGCTCTTCTTGAAATAACAACCAAATTTAGACTGTTCTTTTTCAAAAAAATACTTAGATCAAAGCGACATTTACCATCATCCGGATCGATGGTCTTTCTGGAGCATATTTTTAGCTTGGCAGCTCAGGAGGAGAGGCAAACACCTCTGGACAGATCATTTTCTAAACCTGCGCTCTCCTTTGTCGTGCCGGTGTACAACACGCCACCCGACTATCTGGAAGCCCTTCTGCGCTCCCTGCGGATGCAAATTCCCGAAGCCTGGGAACTCGTGCTTTCCGATGACGGCTCGACCCATCGCGCGACGATCGCCTGGCTGGACAAACACCGCACCGCGCCAGGCCTCACCGTTCTACGGAACAAGGACAATCGCGGCATTGCTGCGGCGACCAATGCCGGCATTGCCGCGGCGCATGCACCTTGGGTCGGGTTCATTGATCACGATGATGCCCTTGCGCCTTATGCCGTCGATCGCATTCTGCGTGCGCTTGCAGCCAGACCGGAATGCGAGTTCCTCTATACGGACGAAATCATCGCCGATGGCGATCTCAACCCGGTCGATGTGTTCCTGAAGCCGTCTTTTGATCCGGTGTTGCTCTCGGGTGTGAACTACATCAACCACCTCTCTCTTTATCGTCGCGAGCGGCTTCTCGGCATCGGCGGTTTGCGTCTCGGATTTGATGGCTCGCAGGATTACGATCTGCTGCTGCGCTATACGAAGGATCTGAAGCCGCATCAGTGTCTGCACCTGGCCTATCCCGCCTATCTCTGGCGGCGCGATGGCGGCAGTTACAGCGCTAAATTTATGGAACAGGCGACCGCCAATGCACGGCGCGCCTTGGCCGAAGCCTACGCCCCCGCAGACCAGTCCATCGAGGTGAGCGAAGCGATCGATGGCAATTTGCATCGCGTCAGATTCGATCTGACCGATCGAAAGCAGCCGCTGGTTTCAATCATCATCCCGAGCCGCGATCAATATGAGATGATCAAGGCGCTCTTCGATGAACTGCGCGACAAGGTTCATTACCGCAATTTCGAAATCATCGTCATCGACAATGGATCGATCGATCCAAACGTCCTGGACCTGTATGAACGGATGCGCCATTCCGGGCTCAAGTTCAGAGCCGAGATCCAGCCTGAGGCTTTCAATTTCTCCCGCGCGATCAACAAAGGCATGGGACTGGCGCAAGGCGATCTCTTCTTGTTGCTCAACAACGACATCGAGCCGCTTGATCCCTATTGGCTCGACGAGATGGTCAGTTGCTTTGCCTATGATGGCGTCGGCATCGTTGGCGCGAAACTGCTTTATCCCGATCGCACGCTGCAACATGCCGGCGTCATCGTCGGCTTTGGCGGGCTGGCGGGCCATTGGTATATCCAGGAGCCAGCTAATTTTCCGGGCCCTTTGGGGCGGCTTTGGGTGCGCCAATCGATGTCCTGCGTCACCGGCGCCTGCATGCTGGTATCTCGCAAGCTGATGGAGCAAGTCGGCCCTCTCAATGAAGAACTTTTTGCCGTTGCCTATAATGACGTCGATCTGTGTATCCGCGCCGTTGCGGCGAACAATCGTATCATCTGGACCCCCTTCGCCCAGTTGATCCACCACGAATCCCTCTCGCGTGGCAGCGATGAAAAGCCTGAGAATGTCGCGCGTTTCGAACGCGAGAAGAATAATCTCAGGACAACACATGCCACGGATCGTTATCGCGATCGGGCGATCAATCCGTGGTACTCAACCGACAGATCTCATCCCGTCCCTGTCCTGCTGCCTGAACTTCCTCGCCCGAGATAATGAGCATGCCCATGAAGAAAAAAATCGCGAACTGGCTGAGGAATATGGCGAGTGCCTTCGAACGCAATGAGCATGCGCCTTTAGACCAGCTTGACGCAGAAAAGAAATCTGCGGCGAATTTGCTCGATGAATATGTCAGCGGCATGCCTCATGCGCAGCATGCGATCGACGCCCTTGCAGGTTGGAATACGGCGCTGCCGCCCAATATCGGTGTCGTTGCTGGAAACGTCGCTCTCTATAACGACCCCCGCATTCTCTGGGGCATCGAGCAGATGGGCTCCCTGGAAGGCAAGCGCGTGTTGGAGCTCGGGCCACTAGAGGCCTCTCACACTTACATGCTGGAGCAGCGAAAGCCCGCTGTGCTGCATGCGATCGAGGCCAACCGATTGTCGTTTCTGCGCTGCCTCGTCGTCAAAGAACTGCTGGGCCTTCACATCGCAAAGTTCTTCCTCGGCGACTTCATGACCTGGCTTGAAGAGCGACCTGAGACTTATGATTTCATCGTTGCCTCAGGCGTTCTCTATCACATGGAAGATCCCGCCAGCCTGTTGGAGGTCATGGCGAAGAGAACGAAATCCGTTCTCATCTGGACGCATTATGTGAGCGATGCAGCTATGCCCAAGGGCGATCCGCGCCGCGAGGTCTTTGTCGGCGAGCCGGAAATCATCGAGCGCAACGGCATGAAATTGCGACAGTATCGCCGCAGCTATTGGGGCGCCTGGAAAGATAAGTCTTTTTGCGGCGGCATGCATGACCTCCACCGCTGGCTCGAGAGGGACGATATCATCGCTTATCTCAAACATCTTGGCTTCGACGATGTTAGGATCACGATGGACGAGCCCAACCACCAGAACGGCCCGTCGTTCCTCGTGTTCGCGAGACAGACAACCGCACCGGCTTAAAGAGTGCGTCTATCGCTTCTGTTGGACCAACTTGGCGCGGCGATCACGACGCGCGAGCCACTTGCGGAACACGTCGTCCTTCAAATGTTCGAGCCATTTTTGATCCGATATCTGGCCAGAAAGCCAACAAGCTAAAAGAAGTTCATAGGTGTTCATCGAAAGCCCCCACTCCCAGCCCGAGGGGAGGCTTATCTAAAGCCGATGCCTGACGCAGACCTGACCGGCGATGGCCAACAAAAAGGCCCGGCAATGCCGGGCCTTAAAAGCTTCGACTTACGATCGATCAGTAACGGGCAAACACCGGGCCTGCTGCACCACCGAACTTATAGTTGAGACCGACGCGCACGATGTTGTCGGTATTGGTATTGCGCAGGCGATAGTTCAATGCACCACCGCCGAAGGCATAGATCGAGGTGGTCTTGCCGAGGTCGACGTGCAGATATTCCGCCTTGACCGTCAGGTTGTTGTTGATGGCGTATTCAACACCACCACCCAACACCCAGCCGGCGCGCCAGCCGCGGCCACCGCCGACGTTGCCGAAGGGAACCGGCGGGAAGCCACCAGCACCATTGACGACAACAGCGCCGCCGCCATTGACTTCACCGTAAGCCAAACCACCGGTGGCGTAGATGAGCGCGCGATCGAAGGTGACACCGGCGCGGGCGCGCAGGGTGCCGTACCAGCGGCCGCGATCAAAGCCGCTCAGCGTATAGCTCGGGTAAGCCGCGCCGTAGCCGATCGGATTGGTCGGATAGGTTCCGTTCAGACGGTTGCCGCCGGCGCGGTAGTTGAGGTCCGTTTCGAGACCGTAGACGAACTGATTGACCTGCCAGTTGTAACCAGCCTGGATGCCGCCGGTGAAAGCCGCATTGCCGCCGCCCTTGCCCGGAACCAGATTGCTGTTCGGCGTCGGGAAGAGACCACCAGCAGTAAACACCGGGGAATTGTTGCCGCCGAAAGCCACGCCAAGGGTGCCACCGACATAGAAGCCAGTCCACGTGAAGATCGGGGCGGCAATGATCGGGGCCGGAGGCGGAGCCGCCGTACGGCGCGGCAAATCGGCCGCCATAGCGACTGTCGGCGCAGCAAGTGTCAGAAAAATCGCTGCATTTCGGGCAATGCGAATCATTGTAATACTCCTAACCCCTCAAGTTTAAAAATATTCGTACCCAGATATTATTGCCAAAATAATAACGCGACAATCCCAAAGTAGTTCCAAGCTACTGAACTCAACCGACTGTGTCTTGAAAAACACGGGTTCCATTTGGAAAGCCCAGAGTTCCATTGCGCTTCATCGAGTAATATTTACCTGAATGCTCCTCAAAACTGGCGTGTTCAATGCATGGAATGGTGGGTCGGAGAAGATCCGTGGGGCGATCAGATAGAATAGCAGTCAGACCTATACCTGCTCCGTCTGCCGGCTGTGCAGCACATTATCCAAGAGCGGCTTCAGTCGTCTCAATCGAAAGTGCTGGATGCAGATAGGGATCGTTGCGGATGACGGAAAACCAGCGCTGCTTAAAATAGGCTGTCTCGTCTTTATAACGAATCTCCGAGGGAACGATATTGCCACGAGAGGCCGACTCAAGATGAACTAGTCGTGCCCTAGGCTCGATCAGGTTACGAAGGCCGCGCTCCTGCAGTTTTAAACACAGGTCAATATCGCCGTACTCAACGGGCAAGTTAACCTCATCAAAGCCCCCCACAAGATCGAACTTGCTTCTTTCAATCACAAGACAGGCGCCAGTGACCGCGGAGAGTTCATGCGGGACTTCGAGCCTACCAAAATATCCGACGCTATCGGGAGGGCTCCCAGCCTCAAAATGCGCGGCAGTTCCGTGCAATCCGAGCGCAACACCAGCATGCTGAACCTTATCATTAGGGAAAAGCAATTTGGCCCCAACAGCACCAATATCAGGACGACATGCCCACGCTGTAAGCTTTTGCAGCCAATCCGGACTCAAAACTTTGGTGTCATTGTTGAGGAACACCAACATATCAAACCGAGCTGCTTTGGCGCCAGCATTGCATAAAGCGGAAAAATTAAAGGTGCCTGGTGAATGGAGAATCCGAATACGTGCTTCACGCGAAATATCCGATAAGTACTTCGCCGTTTCAGCCTCAGTGCTGTCGTTATCGACGATGATGATTTCGAAAGTCACATCGCTATCGTTCGATAAAATGCTATCTAAGCATTGTTGTAACAATTCATGCTGATCTCGAATTGGAATAATAATGGAACAAGTCTGCGAGTTGACCAACGGCAGTGTGATTTCTGTTCGCCTTGTGGGTAGAGCACTACAAGATATCAGCAATCGCTTAATATGTACGACTGTGTCATCAAAGGATAAGAATACGCTCTTCAACGCTTCGCAGGAACGTCCTGAGAGGTGATCTCGAACCCAATTGACTCGATAAAAACAAGCCGTACCTAGAACGTCGATGCTCTGCGCGAGCACAGGGCTCCAATCGGGCTTAAAGCGCGGCGAGCCTTTGGCCAAATCAAGCTCGTCAGCATAGAAGATATCAGCTGGAAAGCGAGCGGCCGCCTCTGCGAGAATCGATGGGGCTTCAGGGGCTATCTGATCTCCCGCATTCAAAACAATTATGAAGTCTTTGGGCTGCAACCCTTCGATCAATTGACTTATCTTCGCATTAGATGAAGCACGCAACGTGGACCATTCTAATCGCGGCTGACTACCAAGAACGGCGGCCATCTTGCGCTCTTGCTCACTATCAGCATCAAGTAGAATTATTCGAAGGTGGGAAGCGGCTAGCACACGAGGGGCATCAAGCCCAACCCAATCCGGAATTCTCGTTCGACTTTTTAACCAATGATGATGGGCGCGCAGTGGGATAGTGCCTAACGCACGTTGAATGCGACGTCGCGCTTTGTGGCGATATCCCGCTAACCAAACCAATATAGACCAACTGGCACTGAAAGGATGGTATCGAACTGCCTGCAGAAGCTTCCGCCACTTTCCGATAGGATGACATTTCAAAATCCTAAATCCAAATAAGCCGGATACATCGACTGGGGAAATTAGAATCTGCCTTATCCCTTCTGAGATATAGCCAATCCAAACGCCTTTGCCTCCTATGGGAGCCGGGAGCACCATGTCTTCGATACGTTCTTCCTCAAGAACTAGGCGAATAATTGGTCGAGCTAAAACATCAAGTAAACTAGCCTCATAGGTTAGCTCTATCGAACGTCCCGCGACATCTTCCAAATTGATGTTTAGCTGGAGCCATGGCTGAGAAGATTTTGAAAGCCAAGTATTTGCCCTAGAGGGGCATCGTTCAACACCAATTAAAGGAAGAAGATCCGGCGTGGCTGCAGCATGATGCCCCAACGACTGCCAGACTTTCTCGCTTCCGGCTCTATATATCGGTTTGCCGTGTTGAACATCTTGTTGAAGCAAATACTTTCACCCCAATTCAATAAAAAAGCCCACGTTTATTTATTACTTCGGCAAAATGTAGGTCAACGACTATTTTATATCTATAGAACGATAATTATCTCATCGACGGAATTTGAGCATCCAAATCGCGTTATCTTCTGCTTTGTGTACCAAGTTGGATAATCGCTTGATGCATCTTCCGCATATCGCCTCCACCTGTCGCGTCTATAAAGGCAAACCCTGATAGTCGTCTCCCACAGCGCTGCCAATCCGCATTCAGGAGATCAGAGCCAAAAGTTTCACTTGCTCTGAAAGCGTAATCTCCATCCATAGGTTCAATACGATCAACACCAACCTTAGTTGCCAATTCATCGGGGAAACACATGGAATGACCGACATAGTCCGCCAAAGCTTTGATCTTCGCGTGATCGACAGCTTTTTCAGGAATGCCTAACGCTCGTCGCTGAGCTCGCAGAATCATAAGCATAGACAGAGCTCGGTTATGATAGACAAGTGCGCGCTTTCCTCGCGCCAGCTCTGAAGCTAGCGAGCCATCCGGATTAATCTGTTGAAGAAAATAAGCCCAGACCTCACCTTGAAACTTGAAAGCGTTTTCGTCTTGTGTGAGCAGCGCCAAACCTGCAGCTGTCGCTCCATCTTCATAAAGTAAGTTGCCTCCCCGTTGTCCATGAGCGATGTACGCGCGGTCAACTTGAATGCGTTCCTCAACTCGCTTTTTCAACCAAGGAATCACGTGAGGACCGAGCTTCGCTCCCGCAGTCTGTAATTTAATCGCAATATTTACAAAGCCTCGCGTGTAGCCCGCCCTATCAATCGCGCCCTGTGAGCTGAAGCTCCCATGGTCATCGACTGTTGTAGCCATCGCGTCGTCTTTAGCCCATTCTTCAAGTAAAGAATTAGCGCACTGGAGCGATAAGCCTGTAAACTTATTCCAAGGTGGCGGGCCATCAATCGAAAACGAGAGATATGACAGAAAATCATTAACTGGCTTTCCGCTCGCTGTACGTTTCGCGAGCGCTTGGGCATCAACAATGGACCCTCTATTGTCAGAATAGATCGCTGGCGCAGCAACATTGGAAACCGGCTGAAAATAAGGACAAGATTCCGGAACTTGCGCAACAGCCGCGTATGCGAAACCAATGACGCTAACAGAAAGCAGCAGCCTAAGTTTTGATGATCCAACACCTGGGAAACTGAACATTGATGAATATCTCCGATAGTTTCACAATTGGTCCGCTAAGGCGTTAGCTCAAATGGTGTTGTATATACAGCGCCCGACATCTTGTTATTCAATTTTAACGTCTAAATTATCCAATAGATCGCGTAGTATTCCGTTAGGATCTCGACCCTCACTTGCTCCGTGCAACACATAATGTCGGCCAGCATCCATCCCCGCGTCAGCAACATCTTTATGGTACGCTAGATATTTTTGCGGATTGATAACGCCCGATCTTATCAGCAACGTCGCCTGTTCTTGAGTGGTTATGCCTTTCCATCGAATGCCTTTCTGCGAAGTTAGAAGCGCCTTTACCGCACGACCGATTTCTCCTGCTGCAGTCTCGTGCATACTTATTAAACGTCGTTTGAGATTTTCCCCCATAGTTTCAGCCGTTAGCTTGTCTCGTTCTAACCTAGCTAAGCTCTTGCGGCTCAAATCTAGTTCGGCACTCATTTGATCAATCTGATCTCGCAAGGAGGCATTTTCAGCTTCCAGGCGCTTTAGATGGATATCGAGGGATCGCGCTTCCACCCGCAACTTTCTTATTTCATCTGTCGCCTTGATCAGCTCACTATTCTTGTCGTCAAGCTGTACCCGCCAAGCCGCAATCTCGCGTTGCAGAGATACTATTTCATGGTCAGTTCTATTAAGCTGACTTTCACGCTGTGCATTCAGTGCATTTACGAGCTTTCTCGTATCTTCGATGCGTTCGTGTGTATGATTGATCTTCTGCGTCAGCAATTTTTGCAGACGTTCAAAGCTGCCCTGTGAACTAGGGTTTATGTTGTTGAATGTTGCCATCTGCAATTCCTTAACCCAAGCTGGGCTGCCAATTTCGCATTATCCCAATCTTACCATTTCCAAGAGGAAGTGTGTTAATAGATTGAGACTTCTACAATAGGACCAATCACACCAATGCTATTAGCTAGGACTTCACTTCTATACGTCGTTCGCATTGAAAGGGATAGGCAACGAAATCTGTTAACGCACTCAACTTGCCATATTCCTTTGATTAGTGAATAAAAACTACACTAACCGCGAAAGATAAAAAGGAATAGGTTGCATGACCCCTGACGATCGGCGAGCTATGAAGAGACGCGCGCCACACGTGAGTCTTTCCATTGAAAATCTCAAAGGCGGAAGCTTGTTACCGGATCGTCTTGCTCTTCTAGACGTGTTGCCGAAAAATGCAGTTGTTGCAGAAGTCGGCGTCGCATTCGGCGATTTTACCCGTGAAATCGTTCGGCGTGCTCAACCATCATCACTTCATCTAATCGACGCCTGGAGTTCAGACAGATACAAGTCAGGGCTTGCGGCGATTGAGGAAGAGCACGCGGAGGCTATTCAGGCTAAACGCGTCCAGATTCATCATGGTCTATCCATCGAAGTTCTACCTACTTTGCCCGACCAGAGCTTAGATTGGATATACATTGATACGGATCATAGCTACGAGACCACCTGGGCTGAACTAGTCATTGCTGAGCAGAAAGTCAGACTAGACGGCTATATCTGCGGTCATGATTTCTGTGTGGGAAACGTTATCACGCCGTGGCCCTACGGCGTGATTGAAGCATGTAATAAATTTTGCGTCGAGTATGGCTGGCGTTACAGTTACCTGACCGTAGAATCCAACGGCCATAACTCTTTCGGTCTCCAACGCCTCGGCTATTAGTTATAGTGCCCGAGCCGCTTTGAAAACTTTAGCACTGTCATAAGGTATCAACGAAATTTGCTGCTGAAGCCTGCTATCTGCAGTAAACCCGAGCTTAGCCAGTTCTTCGTTGTATTGGGCCAGTGGCCGCGAAACCACGTGCGGGACCGGGGATATCCTTTCCGGCGGGAAATAGTCAGCGAACAGCAAGCACCCATCCCGCTTAACTCGCTGACACGCAGCAGCTAAAAACTTCCTCCAGTCCTCATCTTCGGTAAAATGGACCAGCACATATAAAATCAAAACCACATCAAACTTCTTCGCAATATTTAATTCTCGCAAATCACCCTGCAAAAATACACCTTTAGGATGGTTCTTTTTCGCTGTCTTAATCGCCTCATCGGAAATATCGATTCCGGTATAAGAAAATCCTTTCGATATAAGAGACCCAGCTACGCGCCCATACCCACATCCCAAGTCAAGAACAGAAGAATATTTTCGTTGGCGCAAGAAACCTGCCAATTCGGAAACGGCTCCCTGAAGATCACGCTCCCCTTCATAATTGTGCTCGATCGATGCAGCTGCATTACCGACTGAACGAGGATCATTACGAAAATCGCGATGGCGCTTCTTCCAATACGCGCCCTGATCGAATTTTTCAGTTTCCAATTCTGATCCTTTCCGACAATTGCCAATAGGACGCCAACAAATTTATTGCTTTCAAACCCGGAATTCAACTATGGCACCAAGATTTGAGCCATCTAACGTATGAGAATTATTGTATGGTGCACCATATGGCAAATTTATGTGTAGGATATCAACGCGATGATTATCCGGAACGGCGTAATATTACTAACTTGGCTTTTCCAGGGATCAAACATCAACTTGCGCCGGATTCCAATGCGGATGTCCCATCGGAATTTTTGGATTTTGTGAATTCTAAGGGCTGGGCAAGCAGATATGTTGCGTCGCCTGCGCCAAATCATAACATCGATTTATATCACTATTTTAACAGTATACCGGTTTCGGACGTCAAATTTATTTCAACCTTCGAATCCTCCCTTCCAAGATGGTGGGGTGCTTCGCAGCAAATTTGGCAGCGCGGATTTGATATCTTGGCTGGCCCTAATTGTCGGGCATTAATAGCCATGTCGCAAAACGCCGCCCTTATCCAAGAAGAATTGTACAAAATGTTTCCAGACATCTCTGATAAACAAGCAATTCAAAAGAAAATTTATATTGTACATCCTCCTCAAGAAATTGATTATAAAAGGCACAAGTTCGCCAAATTTGAACATCCTAAGGTTCAAATAACATTTATTGGAAGAGATTTTCTGCGAAAAGGCGGATACGAGTTCATCAAGTCCGTCGACAAACTAAACAAGAAAAATATCAAATTCGACGCCACTATAGTCTCTCCGCTGATAACATTTAATAATGATTCGCGCTGGAATGATAAAGCCGAAGAAAAACTCAACGAAACAAAGGTTCTAATAAATTCTTTAGATATAGAATATTTTCCCTCCTTAAATAATGAAGCAGTCCTTGACCTCCTGTCGCGATCTCATGCTTATGTGCTGCCCTCTTTTCATGACACATATGGATTTTCTGTGATCGAAGCTCAAAGTGTAGGATGCCCTGTAGTCTGTACAGATCAGCGGTCTTTTCCGGAGCTCAATTCAAACGACATCGGCTGGATACTGCCTACAGAAAAAGATTCATGCGGTCAGATAAATAGTAAAGATGAGGCTGCTTTTTTGCGAAATAGCGACATGTTGGTGCAGTCGCTAACAGAGAAAATTGCTGAAATTGTCCAACATCCCGAAATAGTGAAGCTCAAAGCTATTCAATCCATAGAGCGAATAAAAAAAGAACATGATCCTTATCAATATTCACTTAAAATAGCGGAACTATATCGGAAAGGTAGCTGAGCATGAAAACGTTAATAGGCGAAGTAGTAAAGTTTGAATATCGTTCTGAGGAAGTTTGCTTTTTTATTCAAAATAAAAACGATATCATCCAAAAACGTCATGCATCAGGAGTATTCTATGAAATAGAAGAGCTATCTATCATCGAAAAATACTTTGAGGGTGGTGTATTTTTAGATGTCGGCACCAACGTCGGAAATCATGCAATATTTGCAGCAAAATATTTGCATCCCGATGAGATTATCCTGATAGAACCCAACCAGGAAGCTATAGACATACTTGATATAAATTTAAGGCTGAATGAATTAAAGTCGAAAATTAGAACCGATCTGCTTGGGATTGGACTTTCTGAAAAAGCAGGAAAATCGAAGGTTGTAAGCCAAACAGATAATCTTGGCGGGGCTCGATTAGTTGCTGATGAACAAGGCGGAATACAATTGGCCCGGGGCGATGATCTTCTCTCTGGCCAAAGAATTGACTTCATAAAATTGGATGTAGAAGGCTTAGAAATCGCAGCGCTAAATGGTTTAATTATGACCATTAAAAGATATGCACCAAAGATGTTTGTGGAGGTCGATCATCGAAACCGCGACCTATTTCTAAATTTTATATCTGAACTAGATTACTCGGTCGAAGAAACCTTTAAAAGATATCAGTATAATGAGAATTATATGGTAGTGAAAAATAAATAACAATCATAAGCGGTTTATGAGACCCTTATCGATCAATATATCCGCATTCTTAAAAACTGCACTATCTTGATTTCGTAAAGACAGATTCGGTGCATCGGTAAGTATTTTATGATAACATTTGTATTCAATGCTATCGCCCCAGTAATTCTTTTCCGATATAGCAGCTTCAATCCGATGTATTACATCGGGAAGGAACTTGAAATGTAAAATACCAAAATAGCAGTCTGATTTAAAATTATCTTGATATGGCCAAATGTGGTGCGGATTAGCGAATACATCGTGCCCTTCAAGGCGAAACATTGGATATTTAGTCATTTCTGGTCGAAAATTTTGATCCGCCTTGGAAAATGCGCGTTGACGCGGTCCGCCTTTTCGCGAAATTATTTCTTTATACTTTTCTTCTTTATAGCCTACACTGTCAAATAAAGAATAGGCTTCTATAAGTCTTTCGCCTCGCTTATAATCGGACTTAAGTAAAGGGCCATCAGCATACATATCGAGCAAAAAACCTCTAACGCGCCGGATCTTTTTGCCGTCCATGATGCGGGAAATATCTGCAAATGTACGTCCATTCTCGATCCCATCAAAAACTAAATGCTCGTCTCCGTCTGCATAAATGAACCAGCGGTTACGACCATACATGGTGACAAGTAAATTGATCCAACCATGTTTTTTCATCCAATTGAAAGGCCTGGGGCAGCGATACAAATCTACATCCGGCTGCGCAGCAAGATATTCTGGTGTTCCATCTTTTGATCCGTTGTCAAGAAACACAAATTTTTCAATGCCTGCTTGACGATAGTGCTGCAGAAAATCCGGCAGGCGCTCATTCTCGTTACGCACGACCGAAATTACGATCGGGTTGTCCGTACCTGAATGTCCACTAGAAACCTTCAAGGTTTCGAATGTGACGGTCATATACTCCTGCATAACGGTCACAACATAATCCGGCGCGTTAGCAGACGAAAATAGACGCAACGGATCAAATTCGGGCATGTGACACCTTTAGAGCAGACTTACTACTTGCCGCGGCTGGCTGCAGAATAATCAGCATTCCGCTATCGTTAGTAACTTTATCCAAAAGCGGCGCAGAGGAAACGTGAACATTGGGAAGAAGCTCGGCAATCCTGGCATCCAGATGCATAGCACGGACACGTTTTATCGGCTCGTAAATCAATAAAGCGCTATGTTCATGTAAAGCAGGAACGAGCTGCTCCAAAATATCAGCTAGATCGATGTTCGCTGCTGCTTCAAGAACATTCATAGCCAAAACAATATCGTGTTTGTGGCCGTGAGCTTCCTTTGCGAGGCCAGCAAGATAAACTTTGCGTAGGGATGCAAAACTCTTGGCCGCCGCCATCGGCAGCCCTTCTCCCACGCACAAGCAGCTCAATCTGTGCTTTTGCTTCCATTTTTCATCGAGAAAACTATAGAGCATGCGGTGCCGTTCCAACGAGCCGCAGCGGAAACATTGCGGCAATTTACCGTGAAAAAGCCTCCCGCCAGGTCCCCTAACAAAACTGTGGCTGCCGCAAATAACGCAAACCGGCGCCCGTTCGCGGGCTATCTCCGGAATTTTTTCCGTCGGACAGGCATCGGTCGTATAACGCAAGAGATCCTGCAGATAGCCAGACAAATGCGCAACTTGCGTTGCCGCTCTCAACCCCGAAAATAAGATAGCATCATCGACTCCAGCTGCTTGAAGCGTATCCAAATGTTTGGCAAATACATTTATCACTTCACTTTCTAGCTGTTTGATAGCTGGCGGTTGATAGTCAGGTTGTGCGAGAGCCCAATACATGTTTGCCATGCCGTACTCTTGAAATTGTGCATAAAGAGCAGCTAGGCTAGTTCGATGAGCATGGTAGACAATCGCCTGCGGTACGAATCGAATGGTAAATTTTGTCGTATCGAGCATTCGCCAAGCAATAGCGGCATCGCCCCCACAATTAATATTTGGATCAAACAATCCAACTCTATTGAAGACCGTCTTTCGGTAAATAGCATTACCTATCTGCGCATAAGGTTTGAAATGCCAGCCTGATAAAGGACCCCTTTGACGCAAGAGTGCGATCTCTTCGGAAAAACGTTCAACAACGGTCTCGTGCGATAAAGTTAGAATTTCACCGGCTAGACAGCCCACCGCTTCATCTCCGCTGGCAGTGTCAAGTGCCTTTAACCAATTCCGGTCAACAATACAGTCGGAATCAATGAAAGCGATGAACTCGCCTTTTGCGGTCTGAATGCCCAAATTGAGAGCTGCGTAGAGACTCTGAAACTGAGTCTCATTCAGATAGGAAATTCCGTCGGAAATCTTAGCGTCAACAACTACTTCTGTTGAATTGTAGCTTACTATAATTATCTCAAAATGTTGCCGTGGATAATCGAGTGCCTTCAGGCTCTCGATGCAATTCTTAAGACCTACGCCACTGTTACGAACCGAAACGATAATAGAGAAACGAAGACTCATGAAGCGACCCTGAGTTCTATATTTGAGTATTCTCTAACTTAATCGTTACATATGCAATCAAAGTGATGCCCGTTACTGATAATCGTCGAGCTTCCATCTATATGTAGCCATGATATCTTCGCGCTTTTTGGCTTTCTGGAAATCAGACGTTCCGATATCGCTATCCACCATGCTTTGAATGGCAAGATTTGGATAGATAACAAAACAGCGATCAGGGAAGGCGCGCGTCGCTGCGCTCAGTGCGCCGATATCATAAGGCATGTCAAAACGCCGGACATGATCCAGTAAATAAGGAATAATATCGAAGCGCATACCAACCGCGTGAGACCCAACAGCTGAGCCATTCGTCCGATAAAGCATTGGTGAGTGCCAATCGGCCCAAGGCGGAGACCAATTATATTGTAATGTCCCAAGTTGAAGTATCAGCCAATCATCCGGTAGCTCTTTCATAGCTTGGGCAAATAGCGTCTTGATCTCCCTATGTAGAAGGACATCGTCATCTAAAACGAGTAAGCTCTCCGTGTTGGCAGCCAAAGCTTCCTCTAATACAGCCTCATAGGACTTGAGATAGCCCCAAGCACCACGCGAAGCTATGGCCTTTTTTCCTTGTCGTTCTAGGTAGGAAACGCGCGCCGCTTGGCTAGCATAGTTCATATAGAGATCACGCTGATAACGGATCTCTGGAACATTTGCAGATATCTTCGTACGCGGTTGCTCTAGGTACCGTTGATACTCCGTCGCTACTTTTTCCTCGCTACCGTCCACCGCACTAAAACGCTGTGCTTCTATATCGGCCATGGTAAGGCTCTTCGTCACGCGCTCCCAGCGGTCCGGCCGTCTATCTAAATTAAGTACCTTAACTTGCTTAAATATCTTATTAATCGTCACTTCTGAGCTCTTTGCCGTTGAAAGAGCGGTTTTATTAATCTTGAAAGCGCAGTGTTTATTCAACATGTAATCGAAATCAGATGAGCTCGGCTCACCTAGGCTAAGCTTTTCAACAAACCGCAGCATTCCATCTGGAATGCCATCGCCCGGCGCAACAACCACCCCAACAATGTGTCCCTGATCCGTCTTGAGTTTAGTCAAAGTTACTTCCCCCCTAGTCTCTGGGACACATGAGGCAACTGAACGGCGACTATCGGATACTAACGCACTGCCATCGAGACCCAACACAGCACCAAGATTGAGACGAACGATGAGATCCGCCGCCTGTTTCAAACCTCCCGGATCGGAACCTGTATCTAGGAGATGCGTCTCTCGTTGAATTGTAACTTCAGAGACCGCATTCTCCTGCAAAGGTTGCCCGCGGTCGTATGCTAACATGATCACCCATTCCGCTTCGTTACCCGCATGTTCGACAGCACTCTCGATGGAGCTTGTTAGATTATCGGTCGACCCAACATTCACTAGCAAACCGTATTTGGACTTTTTGCCAACATGCACAGTAAGGGGCCAATTATGTTTAAGGGCGGCATCCTGAACTAACGAACTATCGAATCGCGTTCGCGTGCGATTTACGGAGTGTTTGTAGATAGTCTCATCTGGAACGGTATGATGGTTTTCTCGAACCCAATTCCTAGGGCGGGCCGGCGTTAACACTTCCAGACCGTTTTCTTGGGCATGCAACGCGAGCCAAATATCTGCAGAATTGCAATATTTGAAATCAGCCCAGCGCATCGAAATCGCTTCACTATGCAAACAAAGAGCATTGGTAGCGCCAATATGAACGCTTCGGTCACTATCCAGTCCATGTCCAAAGTGGAACGTCGCAGCGCGCGATCTACGATCGTAATAATTTGTAATCGGTTGGCGGATCAAAACGCCGTGGGTCGCATAAATTGCCTTCTTTCCTTTCGCCGCAACCTTGGCGCACATCACTTCAGCGAAGTCAGGCGGGAAGATTAAATCATCATCAACAATTAAACGAAATCCTGGCGTTTTATCTTGTTCCAACCAAAAAACTTTGCCAGCATCCCCACGATCATCCCAGTCTTGCGAACGCCGAACCTCAACGCGTGGATGCATCAAGAATTCTGGTACGTCCGGATAATTGTTGAGAAAAACACGAACCTGATCACATTGAACTAGCAAGCTATGGACGCAATCAGCTAGCATCTCACGACGTGATGGGATGGAAGCCATTGATGCAAGAACTGGCTCGCCCAAGTGCCGACGTATCATCCGCTGATGCGCATCAGCGTCAACTCGCTTCACAACTAAACGCTGGATAGCAAAACTGTCGCCACTTTTACAATTGTGAGCCAAAATATAAAATTTGATACGACGAGTACGGTTAGAGGCGAATGCTTTCACTTTCTTTACGCCAATAGAAAGAGGCATGTCGTAACCCACACCGTCATTGTCATCAGCTATAATTCGTAGAAAGGGATGTATGTTATTCTCATTGACCGCCTTGATTACGACTTCAATTTCCACCAAACCACCGCCGGGTAGATCGATTTGCCGGCTAACCATTCCTGCATCGCCAGGTATAGTCGCACGAACGACACCGCCTTGTTCAAGTGCTGCTTTGCCTTGCGCCCAACCTTTCCCCTGCCAGCCACTGACGAATTCCTCGATGGCAATTATTTGATCGCCAGGGGCAGTAACAATCGTGGAAACATCACCGGACTGTGCAGCAGGCTGTGGTTTCGCGAAGTTCGAATCTCGTGGCGATATGTATATTTCCTTCTTGTTCTCATTTGGCCTAACTACACGCCAGACATCTCTCGGACCGCCAACCAAAGCTACCTTTGCAGGAGATGTCTCAGTATTCTTAGTGTTGCGGCTTGCATTTTTTTCTAAATGTTCACTCGCTACCTTTTCCCGAAGAGCTATGATCGAAGATTGCATGTCAGCATCTACAGGACTTTTGTTTTTGCCTTCGTAAAGCGAATGCCATTGTATCTGTAATAATGCAGCGTCTTGATCCGCCGCTGCTTGGGCTAGATCACTTGCAGCAACCCAATCTGCAGCAAGCTCCAGCAAGCGATTGAAATTGACTTGCCAATCACTAACAGCATTACTAACCATTTTTGACAAATTACGATTTTCGGCACTTAGTTCAGATAAAGTCCCTCCTGCTTGGTTCAGTGTATATACGACAGATGACAATTCGGCTGTCATGCTAGCTAGCCGGCTTTCAAAAATGCTAAACTGATTTTGAAAATTTTCTCCGCGCTCTGTTTCTTTCTGTGCTTGTTCGTCCATTCTTTTGGCTAAAATGGCAAAGTTGCGTGAGGTAGCTGTTAGTAGTTCCATGCCACCCGCGAGCGCTCCTGCAACCAATGCTGGAATGCCCTCAATTTGGCTCTGATTTTCGCGGATGGATTTTGATACCTCGCTAACGGAGGCATAGTTGGCGCTGAGCTCAACTTTCAGATCAACCACGGCTTCAGCTATAGTGTCGACCTTACGATCAAACTCCAAAATACGAGCCTGCAATTGGTCGGGCATAACGCGCGCCGCATCGCGTATCCTTTCATCAATATTTTTTAGTTGCTCTCCGACTCCGCTCTGAAGTGTGTGCGACAGATCATTGATTGAGGAAGCAATTTGTCGATCGAGATTTGCAACCTTTGTTTCTAGCTGTTGATATTGGCTTTGTAGGAACGCCAATTGCTTGCCAACTTGGGATTGACCGCTTTCAAAAACGCGCTTGAGATTTTCATCTCCCAACTTTTCTTCTACTTCTGACAACAACTTCGCAGCGTGTTTCAATTCGACATGAACTGGTGAAATCGCTTCCGCTAAGTCAACCAGCCATTTTTGATTTGTCCCTGAACCTACTTCTTTCAACTCATGCGCAAACTTCGCGAAGCCAGATGAGAACTCATTAGGAAGTATACTTAGCTTGCGACGAAGGTCCGAAATCTGATCGCGTAAAATCGCTCTATCGATATAGTCCAAAGCCATCTGCTTTTGGATTACGCTCCACATCTGAAAAGATGCTAATTCATCAGCGTGAATGAAAATATGCGTTGGTGTATAATTGAGCGATCCAAATGGCAGGTATCCATGCCGCTCTAAAACCTCGAATATGCGCGAAAAGTCCGATCGAGTGGCTGCTTCAGTTGTTATGATCGGCTTGTCGCGCGCGATGAGATTTTCCGCTCCCAGCAAGACATCGAGATCCATTCCTTCAACATCTATCTTGATAAGCCGGATTTTGGCATCGCTAATCAAATCTGACAGCTTGGCAATCCGGAGACTTTTTTCGTTCCCTTCTATGTCTTTGACTATCTTTGTAGCACCCAGATTGTGATCTGCATTCGCCGCAAGTTTTCCATAACCGTTAGCCGCTCCAACTGCCACGCGGCGGATCCTTACTCGGCGTGTAAGATGATTTGCTTTGATATTCTGTTCTAGTAAGTGAGCAGCAACCGGATTCGGCTCAAATGAAAACACATTGCATTTGCATACGCCTGCAAAGAATACTGTATGGGTACCAATATTAGCACCCACATCTACAACATTATCTCCCTCACGCAGGAACTTACGAACTGCGCTTAAAAATTCTTGCTCATAAAACTCTCCGGTGTTTTTCAATATTTGAAATATATGATCGTTACCATCTGCATGGCGAAAAACAAATGGCTGCCCAGCATAATGCACGGAAACTTCGACTGGCCCCATATTTATACTTCGCTCCGCCCAATTCATATTGCAAAAACCTATTTATACGTGCATTTCCCCAATTAATGCAAACACTTACTTCATTATTGTCAAGACAGGACAACAGGAAACAGGCACGAAAATAGGATAATCAGCCCAGATCATCTTCGCAACGCAATAAATGCCCTCGCTTTAATTTTAGCATCTATACGGTTCGCCCCGAGCGGAAATCTATTCAGCAACTAGTCTTCTCAAAAACTATTTCCAAATGGGGGAACTATTGACCTTTTAGCAATGAAATTCCTTCGGTTCGAACTGCTGAGGGAGAAGGCTTCGTGAGCGAAGCCAGGTATTCTGTTGTCTGCCGAGGCAATTCGATATACGAACTCAGCATTGCGCTCGTACGGGATAAGAAATTCAGTGTTTCTGTTCAAGCTGCGAAGTAATATGAAAACTGCAGCCACTGGCTGCTTGGCTTTAGAGCGTTCGAAGATCGCCATCGAGCGCCTTTCGCGCTTCCGATTATTCTCCGACATCAGTTATGCAGAGATGCACCCCGATATAGTGGGTAAGGTGGATCCTGTGATCCATTTCATTGGGCACGGTGCGACTGAAGGTCGTCGCGCAGCAAGACGCACCCACATTGCGCGCATACTAGGGAGCCTTTCGCGCGATATTTTGCCTCACCGCGATCCGAAAGAATTCAAATCGGAGCTGCTCGATCAACCACTCAATATTGGCGTTTTTGTCAGCAGTCTTGGCAACGCATTTATGACCGAGATAGCCGCAGCGATCGAGGAGCTCTTAAGAGCGGCTGGGCACAATGTAATTAAGGGCGATGAGAACTCTGATATAAAAGAAAGACCAGAGCATTGTCTTTTTATTGCTCCCCACGAGTTTTTTTTTCTTGGTCAGGGCACTCGGTGGGTCCGTGATGACGTGTTAGCCACTGCTTGTATGTACTGTACGGAACAGATTCAGACAAAATGGTTTTGGCAATCACTTCCTATTGTTCTTATGGCGAAGTCCGTCGTCGATGTTTCAGCAGTTACAGCTGCAGCCTACTCCGAAGTAATGCCCTCGGCCTGCATTTCTCCCGCGGTAGGCAGGAAAACAACGCCCATCGACCCGAAAGCCTTAACCCACCCGCTGTTACACGGTCAGCGTTGGTGGACCGAAGGCCAATACAATGGCGACTGGGTCAATCGGCCACTTGACCTTTGCTTTCTTGGCACAGTCAGCCCTTATCGAGCGCGGTTCTTTTCTCGTCACGCCGAAAAGTTGAGCCATTATGAAAGCTTCATCTACTTGCGATCGGGAAATGCCAGAGTACCTATGAACGCAGCAAGCGACGAGACATTATTGCCCGAGGTTGCTCAATTAGTGGCTCGGAATTCTCGAATATTGCTTAATATCCATCGTGACGAATTTCCATACTTTGAATGGCATCGTCTTGCCTATCAGGGAATGGCGAATGGCTGCGTTGTCGTTTCTGAACCTTGTTTCAACGATCCTGAATTCCAATCAGGCATCCATTATCTGACAGAAGAATCTCATAGGCTCCCTGAGCTGATAGATTGGCTCCTCAATGATCCGGATGGCAAGGATAAGGCATCAGCAGTTGTTACAACAACTACCCAAGCACTTCAGGATACTCGGACTGAAGCTTTAAAAGCTCAAACTTTTTTCAAAATTCTTACGGTATAACAGTGCACAAGCAAATGAAAAATGCCAGACAAGTAGTTCTGGAATGGGGAAATATCGATGCTGATACGGGTGTGTCTGTAGCAATAAGTCTATATAATTATGCACGGCATATCGAAGAATGCCTCTCTTCGGTTGCTCAGCAAGATTATCCAAATATCCAATTAATCGTTGTCGATGACTGCTCTCAACGAGACAATTCGACTGCCGTAGCCGAGGCCTGGATGCGCGCGCATTGCGTTCACTTCGCAAGCGGCATTTTACTTCGCCACGAAATTAATTACGGGCTCGCCGAAGCACGCAATACGGCCTTTGAAGTCGCAACCTGTAACTCAGTGTTTGTGATGGATGCCGACAACGTCATCTTTCCCGCTTGCATCCGTAAACTAAAGCGAGCCATGACAGCAGCAAATGCTGATGCGGCCTATTCTCAGCTCGTAATGTTTGGCGATGTCAGCGATGTAGGCCTTGCAGATTATTGGTCCCAAACATTGCTATCTAATGGACCGTATATTGATGCAATGGCAATGGTTCATCGACGCATGTGGCGCCAAGTTGGAGGTTATACTCATCTCGACGGAGGATGGGAGGATTATGATTTTTGGTGCAAACTAGTCGAACAAGATGCACAGGTCTGCTATGTACCGGAACTTCTATGCAAGTATCGAGTTCATGAATCTTCCATGCTTCGCACTGATACAGTAGGCAATTATGATCGGTTGTTTAATTTAATATCATTACGGCATCCTTGGACGCGGTTAGGCGAGCCGTAGTCAACAACACTGCGGCACGAGAGTGTTTCAATATGGCAAATCGCTTTTGCATGCAGCTTCTACGGAGCATTTTTCCACGAACAATGGAGTCAAATATATCTAATTGGCAGGGTCCTTTTTTTTCTGCCCAAATGTCATTAGCCCAGAATCTTCGTTGGATGGTAGATGATTTTCACCTTTCCGATGGGCAGATCGCTGTCGATGGCTGGTTCTTGTCGCCTTTCCACCCAGTGGCCAGTGCTAGATTTCTGGTCAATAGCCGCCATTTTCTTGCTCCCAATTCATATCATCCAGCTTTCGGTGATGTGCGTGCTATTGTCCCAGATCTTCCGCCCTCGGCCTATCGCTTTTCTGTACGTTTCGCTTACACCGATGACACACCGTTCGTGTCGCTTGAGTTCTTGCCGTCAGGCTATTTCGACGATGATAGGATTACGAATAACGGTTGGTGGTTGCTCGCCTCGTCTCAAGAGGACGACCCTTTACCGAAAGGCGATAACATTTATCGAGTGATCGGCAATCGCAATGCACTTCACTATCGACTGGGAGGCGCCACTGTTGCGAACCGTATCAATAGTTATCTCCTGCGGACCTATGGCAAGTCAGTAGCAGAATTAGGACCAGTCTTAGACTGGGGATGTGGTTGCGCAAGAGTGAGCCGCTATTTACGAAAGCTAGGCTGCGAGGGATCACTTCATGGCGTCGATGTCGATCCAGCTAACGTAGATTGGTGTCGCCAAAACTTACCATGGTTCCCCATACGCCTAAGCCCGCTAAATCCTCCATTACCTTTTCCGGATCAATCGTTCGGCCTTATCATCGGCATTTCGGTATTCACTCACCTTCGTGAAGATGTGCAATTCGCCTGGCTCACAGAGCTTGCACGACTTCTTCGCCCGGGAGGCCTTGCGATGGTATCAGTGATGGGCGCACCGCAGATTGCGCTTCAAGGAGGTAGCTCAGAAGCTATACGGAAAATCGAGCACGAAAAGTTCATTCTAGAAGATAATAATGATCAGTTATACTTAGGTGACGGTTCCGAAAATTATTATGTGAATGTCTATCATTCATCTCAATACATCTACGAGCACTGGCAAAATGAGATGGAAATCGTCGACATCGTACCTTTCTTGGCAGCCCATCAAAATATCGTCGTGCTTAGAAAAAAATGATGGTTGTCAATCTTTGAAAATTGGCGAGATAATATTGTGCGCTGTTAAAGAACTCGGACCCTCATAAACTGCAGTAATATTCTCGCATAATGGAATGTTACCGTCTCTCACGAGCAATTCTTTGTAGCAACGATATTCAAAACTATTTTTCCAGTATCCTCCCTCTATAATTGCCGTTTCGGTTTTTGACATAAAATTAGGAAGAAATTTAAAATGTAGTATTCCTAAAAAGCAGTCGCTTTTAAAGTTTGGCTCGTAAGGCCAGAGATAGTGCGGGTTGGTGAAAAGCTCCCGGTCGTCCAGACGAAACATTGGATATTTGGTGAGCTGGGGCCGAAACTCTGCGGAGATATCTCTAAAAATGCGCTGACGAATCCCACCTTCGCGAGAGATAAATTGCAGTAGCTGATATTCGTTATATCCACTCTTATCAAAGAATGGGCAAACTTCCGTCAGCGCACGTGGCTCGCCGCTCGCTTCAGGAATTAAAAATGACCCATACATGTCGACCAAACAACCACGAACGCGCCTTACACCAAGCCTGTCCATAAACCGCGCAAGGTCAGGTAATTTATATTCAAAGCGCAGATCATCAAATACGATATGCTCGTCAGCATCGACGTAAATAATCCAATTTTCGGCATAAGTCTTAATTAAGAGATTGATCCAAGCTTGCTTTCTGAGCGTAGAAAATGGTTTTATTACTTTATATAAATCCACATCGTCTTGACTTGATAAAAACTCTACAGTTCCATCTTCGGACCCATTATCAATAAAGGCAAATTTTTCTACACCTAATTCTCTATAGTGACTGAGAAATTCGGCTATAATATTTAGCTCGTTCTTAATTACAGAAATAACGACAGGTGCCTGAGGCCGCGTCATTTTTGACAATGACAATATCTCAAATTCAACAGATTTATATTCTTCTAAAATAAGAGTGACTTGATCTTCGCGAATAGTTCTTGCTGCTGAAAATAATTTCGGCGATATCATTTTGCCTAGCGTAGCTCCCACGCTTGTCTTTAAATCTATATGTTATAGTTTGGAAACTAATTAAGGTTATCAAGCGGCTATTTTTATTAAATTATTTTGCCTCTAAACACGCGCTCAGCGACGAGTCCTAACATTAATGCACAGGTTCCAAAAATGATAGGATACCATTTATCTAGAATATCTGAGTTGTAGCCGTCATAGTAGCCAGATCTTACCCATTCGATTGTGTGTAGCACAGGATGAAAATAGAGCACTGTCTGCACCTGTTGAGGCAAATGGCTCGGAACAAACATGATTCCCGATGCAGCCCACAAAAGAATTACGAGCAAAGTATAGCCTGTAACCCAGGCCGGCACAAAAGCGGCTATAACACCGTTAAGCACGCCTACACCGAGACCCAAAAGCGCAGAAACGAGAACAGCTGTAACTACAGTACTCAATTCCATAGGATAAACATCTACTCCGACAGTAATTAAAATCAGTATGACAAACATAATTACGGTTGAAGAACTAAGTATCTCGACAATAGCACGGGCGAATAAAATATCTGTAACAGAAATTACTGGAAAATATAATAATGGCTTATTCTGGACTACGCTGAGCATCATAAAACGCGACATATAAGAAAAAACCATAAAAGGAACGGTACCTGTTGCAACCCAGAGCGGAGTGCTACTGCCATACGGAGCCATATGTCCCAAGAGACTATGAATCGCGACCAGGATAAGAATGTGTGAAAGCGGCCAGACAATAACTATAATAAACCCCAGGGATGAGCCAAACATGCGTGTTCGAATATCCCGTAACATTAAGGCGTTTAGAACATTTGCCTGTGCAGTCAGAAGCGATGATAATGTGGCCATAGCTTAAACCATGTGATCTCTTATAGCTGCGGATATCAAGCTGAGTATTCCCCATACAATGGCCAATACTGCAAATATCAATAGCGTCATGTTAATGCGTTCAGGAAACAAAGCTAGCTGCGCAAGAGCGGGCGGCACAAAAACCGACAAGTATATATTTTGCCACTCAGCCTTCTGTTTCGCACGCTGTAACGCGTCCTGTGACATTGTGTAGAGTCGCTCTGCAAACTGCCGCCTCAGTTCCAACTCCTCGAATTTACCAATCGCAGCAGAAATAGTGCGTCGTTCCGCTGGTCCCGTCATTCTCGCTTTAAGCTGCTCTATCTGCTGATCCAATGCGTCCAGCCGGGATTTCAAAACGAGAGCGCTCGGAGCACTGACCGACATGGCACGCGTAGCGACGAAATAATCGCTTTGTAGCTGAATTCGGTCATTCATCGCACGCGTTAACAACGTCGACGTCGACGTCGCCTCACTACTGGGATCGATGAATTGCTGGCTATCGCGATAGTCTTGCATATCCCGAAGAGCACTCTGGACCAATTGTTCGTTTCGACGAACCTCCTGCTCGGCGCGGCCAACAGCATCATTGCGAGCACGCTCCGATAGACGATTTACTAAGATTTCGCTTGCGTGAATAATTCCAAGGGCGACCTCATATGAATCTTCAGGTCTAAACGCTTTAACAAAGACTGTAACAACGCCAGACAAATTATTGACCCTGACATCCACCATGGAAAGCCAGTAGCGCAAAAGTTCCTCGCGTGTAGCATTGGATTTTAAACGCGCCCAGAAATCAGCTTCTGGCCGAGAGAATATAGCTCGCAAGTCGAGGCTCTTCGGGAAGTCATCGAAAATAGCAGCACTTCGAATATAGGCAGCAACGACGTACGCTTCCTGACCCGCAAGAGACGGTACTCGGACCGGGCTACCTCCGCTCGCTACCCCAGGTTTAATGTTTCCACTAGGGTCACCTTCGAATTGGGCCGTTCTAACAGCAAATCGTGCTTCGGTTGCAAATTGATCTGATGCAATAAAAGCAAAATACAAACTAACAACCAGTGCCGGAATAACAACACAACAAATAAAACTAGCTTTAAATATTGATATCCTCCGCAGAAGAAGCATGAAGCTTCTAATCACTTTTCCATCAGTTGATGGAGTGAGCAACTTACGCTGAACCGGACCAATTGGAACTCGTGTCGTTAGAAAAAAATTTCTAACGCGGCCGAACCTTAATCGATTTGGTGACACCCTCGATGGCTCGGCAATATCAGGCTTCAAAGACGGCGATAAATCTTCATCCTTCATCGTCAAACTTTCCGAGCCCCAGTTCTACAGCTTTGGCTGCTTCCGAAGCATTCTGATAAAGCTCAATGTCCTTTTCTAGAAATGCCCGTACTGCAGCCATGTCTTTTAACATAGCGCCTAGTTTGCGAATGGACGGTATTTGTTCCGGAATACTAATCTCCGCAGCATCAATGTTCCATGTCTCTGCAATTGCTTCGCTTAGTCTGTTGGGTTCGTGGCGAAAGCCAACCAACTGGCAGGACGAGAGCATGTCTAAAGCACTAGCAACCGAAAATCGCTGGGGCATTTCGTCGGGAGTTGAAACGGTTAGCTGGCGGACGATTGGATTAGAGAGCGTCGCAATAACCTCTTTTGGCATATTAATAATACAGCGCTTTAGTGCCGCGGTATCCGCCAAAGATAAATTTGCTAAATAAGCTATCACTGGATTAAAAAGCATCCGCTCACGTTCATTCAGTAATTTCTTCTCATTTTGACTTAAAGCTTTCAAAACAAGAATGCGTTCCGCGAGTTCCTCATAAGGATCTTGCATCACAAGAAATACCGAGAATTGTCCATCAATATAATGCTGATAACCTCTATACATAATCCGACCAGACAAAAAAACAGAATCTACTCCATTGAGAAGGAACATCTGATCAACAGTTTCCTTGCCATACTGCTCCACCCTACAGGCACTATATTGAAAAAAGGGAGCAACGGATAAATCTAATTTTCTCAAAGGAAATAAATGTGTCTCTAAACGCAATATTTTTTTTCGGAGGCGCGTTGGTTGGGGCCTTCTGTACACAAGTACATTATTTGCAACATCTACTATTTCGAGATCTGGTATTGTTTCAAGGCCAGGAAGAAGATTGTTGTCCAGTAAAAAACCACATCTACCGGTTTCATGGCGTCCCGCTGTGACAAGTGCAGGTCGAAAATCAACGGTAGAAATTTCTAAAAGGACCCGCCCATTTGCTCTGATTCTGAGTTTTGCTTCACCGGAATAGCCATCAGGAACTACATAGCCAATTATGTGGGTGCCACCGTCATGTTCGATGTTAAACAACATCCTGAATCAAGCCATGTGATTTCGCGCTAACGCGACTAGACCAACCAAAATGCCCCAAACTCCCGTGACCACCAAAACGATAAGCACGAACATAAGAGCGCGCTTAGGATAAAGTGGATATTCCGGCTCAACGGGCCACACAAATGTGTTCAGATACATCGCTTTTCGCTCAGCTGCTATGCGAGCTATCTCCAAGGCTGCTGCAGAACCAGCGTATAAACGCTCGGCAATCTGTCTCTCAAGATCGAGAGCAGCGAACTTGGTCATCGAACTCGATAACGCTACTTGCGCGTTGTTTGTGGTTTTCGTAGTTGTGAGTTTTGCTTCAAGTTCCTGTATCTGAGATCTTGTAGCGTCGATACGACTGGATAACACACGCATCTGTGGTGAAGTTTCCTGAACATATTTGAGTTGAGTAGCTCGCTCCTGCTGTAAAGAAAGAAGTGAAGCTTTA
Source organism: Methylocella sp. CPCC 101449 (assembly GCF_031921685.1). Classification (NCBI taxonomy): domain Bacteria; kingdom Pseudomonadati; phylum Pseudomonadota; class Alphaproteobacteria; order Hyphomicrobiales; family Beijerinckiaceae; genus Methylocella; species Methylocella sp. CPCC 101449. The sequence goes on from NZ_JAPDHU010000001.1 coordinate 359,964, forward strand.
GCCTCGGTGATTAGTTTATTGAGTAGATTGGCAGCCCCGGTTGCGTCCAAAATACCTTCATCGTTTCTGGCTTGCTCCAAATTGATCCGGGCTTTAGCAAGTCGCTCCGACGCACGCTCTAATTCAATCTGGGTGCTTTTCACCATATCGGCGGTCGTTCGGGCGTTTAGATCGTTCACCAGCTTTTCACTAATGCCGATGATTGCCTTTCCTATCCGTGCGGCCGATTCTGGCGTGAAAGCTTTGACCTCGACTTCAACAATGCCCGATGGCATGGAGATCGAACTCGATACCATTTTCTTCCAATAACGTACCACTTTCTCAATCGGTTGACCCGGACGTAGCCGAGCAAACCAATCTATTGAAGGACTCTCGTAAGCAGCGCGAAGATTCGCAGCTTTTTCCAGTTCCTCAACCATGGCTCGGCTCGTTATATAGTTTGCAACGATCTGCGTGTCTTGAATAATGGCCAGCAACGGGATTCCTGCAGCTGCACCAAATCCATCTTTCGTTGCTTGAACTTCGCCGCCCATCACTGTGAACTGGGCTTCAACAGCATATTGATCAGAAGCTAAGATGCCATAATAGATAGCTGAACAGCTTATCGGAATAGCAACGAGGAGGAGGAAGGAAACAATCACGAAAATACGCATAGCGCGTTGGCCGCGACGAGCCTGAAATCCTCCTCCACTCAAAGATGTCTTATACCTAGCCAGACGAACACGGCGAGCAGCGTCAGCAAGAGCTTGAGACATCGCCCTAGCGCGTTCCGCGGGAGATAAGTTTGTTCCTTTGTCGTGATCGATATCCATTCGAAGCCCTCACCGATTAAGACGAATATAGGCTTCAATGGCCTTATCGACCGTATCAAACATCAACATACGGCCGTCTACGAGAACAGCTCCTTGGTCACAATAGGTTTTGACGATTTCCATAGAATGAGAAATCACGATCACATCAGCGTTAGCCCGCCTTTGCTCAAATATCGCCTTACAACGTGCTTGAAAACGCGCATCTCCAACAGCTGTAATCTCATCAATTAAATAGCACTCAAATTCAATCGCCATAGACAACCCAAATGCGAGCCTTGCCATCATCCCCGACGAATAAGTCTTAACCGGAACATCAATGTAATCACCAAGCTCTGCGAAATCTTCGACAAATTCCAGTATTCGCCTAACATTTTCTCCATATGCACGGGCAACAAATTTCACATTTTCTTTCCCGGTCATGGAGGAGTGAAATCCTCCCGAGAACCCTAATGGCCACGACACACGGACAGACCTTCTTATCTTTCCAGAATTGGGAAGTTCCGTTCCTGCAATAAGACGCATAGTGGTGGATTTACCTGCGCCGTTAACGCCGAGAAGGGCATAAGATCGGCCGCTCAAGAATGTTGCTGAAACATGGTCGAGCACAATTTTTGTGTAGCCACTGTTTCTATAGAATTTAAATATGTTATCGAGTTGGATCATTTGGTCCCATACGAGCGCACTAAACTGAGGGAGTATGCGAAACGATCACCACTTTGACGAGTCAATATGAATCTATATTGGCAAATATTAAAATCAAAGAAGTTCGTCTAGAGTGACAAAAGCTGCTTTTCGAGCATTGCAACATTGATAATACTTCCTCCTGCGCCGCTTCGAATTTCGACTTAACTATCATAATATCGTAAGAACTTCCGAAAACGCCCCAAGTACTTGCTTTATATTGATATTTAAATTTGTAAAGCAAATGCACCTCTATTGAGCGGGGTTGACATTTTTTACTTATAAGTCTTGAGTTATCTGGGTGCTTCGTTTCACAGAACCATATTATTCCATTCGACGGCTGGACGTTCAGTATGGACAAGTTCCGTTTTGAACCCTTTGATTTAAAAGGTCCATTACTCATCAAGACACATCGTTTTGGAGACCCACGAGGCTATTTTGTAGAGACTTACAACGCCCTCGCTTTCATTGCGGCCGGGATAGACGCGGTTTTCCTACAGGACAACCAATCTCTGTCAGAACAGCGTGGAATTGTACGAGGTTTACATTACCAGCATCCACCTTTGGCGCAGGCCAAACTTGTCCGCGTTTTAAAAGGGGCAATCTACGATGTTGCAGTCGATATCAGAGTAGGTTCCCCGTCGTATGGCTGCTGGTGTGCAGCAACATTAACCGCAGACAACGGAGAACAGCTTTTTGTGCCTCGGGGGTTTGCGCATGGGTTTTGCACTTTAGAAGCGGGAACGGAGGTCGCCTACAAGGTCGACAATCCGTATTCTGCAGAAAACGAAGGCGGAATCTTCTGGGCGGATCCGCACCTTAGAATTGATTGGCCCGTTACAACATCTGAAGCAATCGTTTCATCAAAGGATGCTACGCTCCCACAGTTAGCCCATGTTGTCAGTCCGTTCTTTACTGAGGAAGTATTTTGATGCGTGTTATTGTAACTGGCGGAGCGGGTTTTATAGGTTCAGCCGTCGTCCGCGAGCTCATCCTCAATCAGAAAGCTGAAGTCCTTGTTATCGACGCACTCACGTACGCGGGCAATCTCGAGAACTTGGCACCAGTCGCGAGCAACACACACTACCACTTTCTCGAAGCGAACATCGCTCATGAGGTAGCGATCCAGCGAGCATTCGCAAAATTTCAACCTCATGTCGTGATGCATCTTGCTGCGGAAAGTCATGTTGATCGTTCCATTGACGGACCCGGCACCTTTGTTCAAACCAACGTGGTTGGTACCTTCACGTTGCTGCAAGCATCCTTAGATTATTGGCGAAAGCTAAATGTTTCCAGACAAGCTCATTTCCGGTTTCATCACATTTCTACGGACGAAGTATTCGGATCTTTAGAATCGGAAGGGTTGTTCAATGAGACGACCCCCTATGATCCGCGCTCCCCCTACTCGGCATCAAAAGCTGCCTCTGATCATCTTGTTCGCGCATGGGGACACACCTATGGCTTGCCAACGCTAATAACGAACTGCTCAAACAATTACGGCCCTTATCAATTCCCCGAAAAGCTAATCCCGCTAATGATTTTGAGCGCCCTGGAGGGACGTGAATTACCCGTCTATGGCGATGGAGGAAATGTTCGCGATTGGCTACACGTAGAGGATCATGCGCGAGCTCTTGTAGCAGTTATACAAAGAGGACGTCCTGGCGAGACTTATGCGATCGGCGGCAAAGCTGAACGCACAAATTTAGAAGTGGTGAAAACGGTTTGTTCGCTTATTGACGAGCTTGCTTATGATCCGGTCAGAGGGCCTGCTGAACGGCTTATCCGCTTCGTCGAGGATAGACCAGGACATGATCGCCGATACGCCATTGACACTGCTAAAATCGAAGCTGAACTCAGCTGGCAACCACAAGAGAGCTTCGAGAGTGGCCTTGCCAAAACTGTGCGTTGGTATCTCGACAATCAAGAATGGTGGCAACAGATACGTGGCGGCTATTATCGCGGTGAACGGCTGGGCGTGATGTGAATTCACGCATTCTACTGCTCGGTGCCGAAGGACAGGTGGGGCGAGAAATCCGAGCACTCGCTGCCTCACGTGGTGCCTGGCTCAAAGGGCTAGGACATTCTTCGTGTAATATTATAGACCGAGAAACGATAGATGCTGCTGTTGCCGCATATCGCCCCACTCTTATTGTCAACGCCGCAGCTTTTACTGCTGTAGATCGGGCCGAATCCGAGCCGGAATTAGCTCACGCGGTCAACACAATGGGGGCGGGCTTCATTGCTGAAGTCGCGGCTAAAAGAAATATCCCTCTACTTCACTTCTCAACTGATTATGTTTTCGATGGAACAAAATACGGAGCATATAACGAAGGCGATCAAGTTGCGCCACTTGGAGTCTATGGCCGGAGCAAAGAGGAAGGAGAGAGACGGATACGTGAAGTTTGTGCGCACCACATTATTCTACGCACAGCCTGGATCTTCGGCATTCATGGTAACAATTTTTTGAAGACTATGCTGCGCTTGGCGGAGGGGCATCCTTCCCTGCGGGTTGTCACTGATCAACGTGGCTCTCCAACCGCGACGATTGATCTTGCGCAAGCAACCATGGCAGTTCGTGATGAGATCTGCAAAGGAAGAATACAATGGGGCACTTACCATTTTGCTGGGCAAGGCGAGGCAACTTGGTACGAATTTGCGCAAGTGATCATGGCAGAACGTGCTTCTATTTTAGGATCTGCGCCCCAAGTGGTGCCCATCACAACAAGCGAGTATCCCACTCTTGCAAGTCGCCCTGTAAACTCGGTGCTTGATTCAGACCGCTTCGCAGAGGTGTTTGGCCTGCGATCCAAGCCATGGCAAAAGCGCGTTCGCGAAACAGTGGCAGCTTTAGTTAAACGGTGAGGATGTGATGAAAGGTATTATCCTGGCTGGGGGCACGGGTACGCGATTGCACCCGATTACGACGGTCGTTAGCAAGCAATTGCTGCCTGTTTACGATAAGCCTATGATCTTTTATCCCTTATCAACTCTGATGCTTGCCGATATCCGCGACATCTTAGTGATTACGACGGCGGAGGATAGCAAAGCTTTTCAGAATTTACTCGGTGACGGCTCTCAGTTGGGGCTTCAATTCTCTTACGCAATCCAAGCGAAACCACGCGGTTTGGCTGATGCTTTCATTGTTGGCCGCAACTTTGTCGGGACCGACAGGGTCGCGTTAGTTCTTGGCGATAATATCTTCTACGGTCACGGTTTGGCTGGTGAGCTGGCAAAAGCAACCACAAGATCGATAGGTGCTACCGTATTTGGTTATGTTGTAAACGATCCCTCACGATACGGGGTTGTTGAACTAGACGCTAATGGCGCAGTCGTTTCGATCGAAGAAAAGCCTCAGAAACCTAAATCGAATCTCGCCGTAACAGGACTTTATTTCTACGATAATTCAGTTCTTGATATTGCTGCTAATGTAAGGCCATCGCCGCGCGGCGAAATAGAAATCACTGACGTCAACCGCGCTTATCTTGAGCGTGGTAATTTACATGTCCAGGTCATGGGACGTGGCTTTGCATGGCTTGATACTGGCACTCACGATAGCTTGTTAGAAGCCGCGCAATTCATCGAGGTACTGGAAAAACGACAGGGCCTAAAGATTGCCTGTCCCGAAGAGATCGCTTGGCGCAAAGGTCTGATCGATAGCGAACAACTCGCGAGAATTGCTACTCGATTTGGTAATTCGGGGTATGGCCGTTACTTGGCAAAGTTATTGACGGAGCATTGACGTACTTTCTCACTCACTATGTCCGAAAAACAGTGGCGCCCAGAGTACTTGCCCGCTGTCACCTGTCTTTCGGCCGCAATATGGAGCTCAAAGCGTGCGGATAGCGATGGTTGGTGCTGGCTATGTCGGCTTGGTATCGGGTGCTTGCTTTGCGGACTTTGGCCATGACGTCGTTTGCGTCGATAAGGATTCGAAAAAAATTGAGGCTCTAGAAGCTGGCGATATTCCGATCTTCGAACCCGGACTTAAGGAAATTGTGGCCGCCAATGCTGCCGTAGGTCGTCTCTCCTTTTCAACCGATCTAGCAACAGCGGTATCTGGAGCAGATGCTATCTTTATCGCAGTTGGCACACCTTCACGTCGTGGTGACGGCTTCGCCGACCTTTCGTATGTCTATGCTGCAGCCCGTGAAATTGCAGCCGCAATAGACGGTTATACCGTTGTCATAACAAAATCGACGGTCCCGGTCGGAACAGGTGACGAAGTTGAGCGCATCATGCGAGAATTGCGCCCCGAGGCGGAGTTCTCCGTCGTCTCCAATCCTGAGTTTCTACGTGAAGGCGCTGCAATCGAAGACTTCAAGCGGCCAGATAGAATTGTCATCGGCGCCGACGATGAGCGTGGTGCTCACATCGTTGCCGAGCTCTATCGGCCACTCTATCTCAATGCAGCACCCGTTTTGACAACGAAGCGGCGAACGGCCGAGCTGACCAAATATGCTGCCAATGCATTCCTCGCAATGAAGATCACTTTCATCAATGAAATGGCAGATCTGTGCGAGCATGTCGGAGCTGACGTTCAGGATATCGCACTGGGAATCGGGCTCGACAACAGGATCGGCCGAAAGTTTTTACATCCTGGGCCCGGCTACGGCGGTTCATGTTTTCCGAAAGATACAGTCGCGCTCGCCAAGACAGCACAGAACAACGGATCGCCGCTCCGCCTTGTTGAAACCGTCGTCGCTGTCAACGATCAACGTCGCGTAGTTATGGCCCGCAAGATTGTCGCGGCCTGCGGCGGCTCCGTGCGTGGCAAGCTGATCGCAATCCTTGGCCTGACGTTCAAGCCCAATACAGACGATATGCGCGAGGCACCAGCGATTGCCATCATTAGAGCCCTGCAAGACAACGGCGCTCGCATCTGCGCTTTTGACCCTGAAGGCATGGCCAATGCGAGAGCCGTTCTGGATGACGTCGAATATGCCTCGGATGTCTACGCATGCGCGCAGAGCGCGGATGCACTGGTTCTCATGACGGAATGGAATTCCTTCCGCGCACTCGATCTGCATCGCATCAAAACCGCGATGGCTGGCAATGTCATTGTCGATCTACGCAATGTCTATCGCCCTGAAGAAATGATTCCCCATGGCTTTTCGTACATGAGTGTCGGACGACATATCGCCTAGCCTGTCCGGCCCAATGCGTCGATGCTTTCCAAGAAAAGAGCCCGCCATCAGGCGGGCTTTTTTGAAAATTTAAACAAGGTGCAATTGTCAGCTAAGAGGCTTTTCTCGACGGGTCGAAGGGCTTATTTTTTTCGCCCGTGGATTGATCTCTTGTAAAGTAGCCGCGCTTTCCAAGCCACTTCTTGAAGACATCATCTTTCAGATGCTCGTTCCAAGAACTATCCGATATCTGGCCCGAAAGACGACAGGCCAGCAGAGCTGCATAGTCGCTCATATCCATATCCTCTTACTTGGCCAGCTTCTTTGTATGTAGGTATAGTTTACCTACAATCAAGGCGGCGCGAGTTTGGGGCAGGAATAACAATGTTATCGATCTACTGCCCTGCCCTCACGTCTATCGCCTTTTACCCCGGTATTTGGAGCATGGTTTCACCGTCGAGCGAGGCGGCGAGACTCGCTAGTATACGGAGAGAAATCTTCTGCTACCGGCTGCGCGATTAATAAACAACGCGGCCTAATCATTGTTCGCGTGCCAGCGGATCTAATCTTATCGGCACCAGTAAATTGAGCAGGATTATTTCGGAAATTTGTTTTTCATAATAAAGGCGGTTTGCTCGCCATGCCGTGTCCCTTAGTCTGTGTTCCCATCAGATCTCAGCAGATCTACGGGACTGACGCCTAACGCACGGGCGAGTTCGTATAGCGTAATCACTGTTGGATTGCGTTGGCCCCGCTCAAGCCCACTTAGATACTGCTGACTTATTCCCGAGCGCTCCGCGACCGCTTCCTGCGTCAGGCCCTTCTTCTGACGCAGCCGGGCGAAATTTCTGCCAACCAATTTGCGCATATCCATGCACAAAGGCTTCGCAGTTTACACATTTTAAGTTTATCAACTATAGTATGTATTCCATCCAGACTGTGGGCGGCGTTCCGCTATGGCTCGTTTTGAAGGATGGAGAAATGCAGTGCAGCTGAGCAGTTATAATTATGCTCGAGTGCGCATGCCGGATTTGGCTTCGGCACGTAGTGTTTTGCGCGCCCTATTCGGCCTGATGATCTTCTTGCTCATGGCGGGCACACCGATCAGTTCGGTTAAAACTGATATGTCCCATCTCTCAGCAATAGGGTTCATTCTCGTCATTTTTCTGCTCGCCATGATGTATGGCCGCGTACGTAGAATGCTCCCCCTAGAATTGATCTGCGAATGCTGGGTGATCGGCATAGCGGCGTCTATTATGGCTATCATGCTGAGTTATGTTGTCGCCTCGTTCAATCAGCCTATGGCGGATGATTTGCTGAAGGTTCTTGACCGTGCCTTGGGATTTGATTGGGTAAGTTATGCAAAAGCGGTTGATACTTCGCCGTTCTTGGTAAAATGGTTTTTCCATGCGTATGCTTCTATGGCAAAGCAGCTTCTATTCATCCCGGTTTTGCTAATAGTTATCAGGCAGGCGCCGAGAGCCTATGTCATGCTGGCATCCTTCCTTTTGATGGTGCTGATTTCATGCTTTATCTTCATTTGGATGCCAGCCAGCGGCGCGTTCGATTCTTCAGGAATGCAGCCTAGTGAGCTTACAAGCATCCGAGCCGCTGACGTTTACAGTTGGGTTCCAAAGCTTTTGGCCGTTCGGGCGGCGGAAACTTTTGAGTTCGACCTTGCTCGCGCAGGCGGCATTATCAGTATGCCATCGGTCCATGCGGGCACCGCGCTGATCTGCGCTTGGGCTGGCTGGCGAGTGCCGGTGATTAAATATTTTTTGGTGGCTTGGAACCTATTTATGTCCGCTTCGACCATCTTTGTTGGTAGCCACTACTTGGTCGATATTCTGGCGGGATGGGTGGTTGGAGCGTTGGCGATTTATGGTGTGCTTCTCGCGTGTCGGTGGCATGAAAGCCAGCGCGACCGGACTACCAATATTGAACCTGGCGCCACAAACTTCGAAGTTAACGCCTAATTTAAGAGCCTGCAGCGGTGTCGTACGCGCAGGTGTACCGAATGCGGCTTTTCGGGGCGATGCCGATTGAGCTCTCGATACTCCAAAGACTTAGCTCAAACGGCACCGACTACAAATAGGAAGTCACCCTCACCAAGGAACGCAGTTCAGAAATTAACGGTGCTACGACGTAGGAAGAGATGGCATCGTTATCGATATAGGATCAATAAGGCAGAACATGAAACTCGGCATAACAACGCAGGCCGATAATTATGCATTGTTCCGCTCCATCTGAGGCGACGTGCTTTCGATCTGTGCGCTTTCCGTCTCGACGCTCCGATTCAAATTTTCCTGCCCCCTACTTTCAGTCCATAACTCAGCAGCATGGCTCAAAGGGTCGATCTTGTGACGCTCCCACCAGCCCTCTTCATGTCCTGCCATATGCAGTTCGCTATGGTGGATGGAGCAAAGCGGCACGGTAAATTCATCACTGACTTTCCGCCCCAGCGCACGTGGCTGCGAGAAACGGATATGATGTGCCTGGGACGGGGCTCTCCCGCAGATTAGACAAGCATGCCCTGCGACGAACCGGAGATGGTCCTTGTTGCGAATGCGCTTAGGCTCACCAAGGGTGAGTTCGCTCTTATCGATACGACCCGGCACATGCACCGGCAGATAGGCGACCGTTCGGCCAGGCGCTGGCGGCACCGACGAGGCCTCAACCTCTACCGGTACATCTTTGGCCTTGCGCCCGCGCGGTGGTACTTCGCGTTTCTCGCCGTAAAGCGAAAGCCCAAAAGAATTCCCAAAGGTGCAAAGCGCTCTCTTGGTGGCGTCCGTCTCTGCAGCTTTGGATGCCTTTTCATGCGCCTGCCCCACTGTAGAGGCTATACCTTCCGCCATACCAAGTCCCTCCCGGACGATTGTACGGCCCCCGGCCCGCACCGTGACCCGCACCTTCGCGGAATAAACCGCCAGGAAACGCTGATCGCCGGCTTTTTGCAGAACGCAGTGGCTCGAGACCGTCTCGCGATCCCAGCCGTCAAAACCAAAGATCCGGTTGGCTTCCGCGACGACGTGCCAGCCTTCCAGATAATTCAGGGTCTTGCCGTCTACATCCCGCTGTTTGATGTCTTTGGCTTTGACGGCAGTCTTGAGAGCCTTGACCTGGGCATCAGTGAAACTCATCAGGCGCTCCTCAAAGCAAGAGTGGTCCGCGCTGGCGCCAAACGGGCACCGGGAACGTCTTGACCATTGCTGATCGCCGCAAGGATCGCCCGCTTATCCGGTTTTGGCGCCTGCTCCACCAGGAACACGCTCGGAAGCGCGGTCTCATTGTCGATTTCAACGCTGGGCGGCGCTTTGCGCAAAGACGCGGTAAAATCCGGCTGCATGATCTTGGGCAAAGCGCAGCTTTGCATCACGTCCAAAACCATCTGGCGCTTGCTCACGACCCGCTCTTCAAACCGGGTGTAGCGCTGGCGCATGGCGTCGATGCGCTCTTTCAGCGCTTTCGCCATGGCTTCGTCCTCCAAAATGGAGCGGGCGACGACCACCAGGATCTCGTTGAGATCGGTTGCACCCTCTAACGTGTCGGCTAGCGTGTTTTCATCGATGTCGGGATAGAGATCGAGCAAACGCCGCTTGATTTCGACGTGCTTTGCCTGCTCATACTCAAGCTGCACTAGCATTTACGCTACTCCTCACCTTGCTGTATGATATTTTTTATATCATACAGCAGTAGAAGTCGATATCGATTCCCACCGAAAGGGCCTGAAAATGACGACCGAGCAGATCAAGGCTGCGCGTATGTTACTGGGTTGGGATCAAGTTGAATTAGCCAAAAGGGCCGGTCTGGGCGTAGCAACCTTACGCCGGCTGGAGGCCATCCCGGGGCCTGCGCAAGGCACACAAGTGTCCCTTGATAAGATCGCAAAGGCGTTGACCGATGCCGGGGTTCGGTTCTTGCCCCAAACCAAAGTGGCCGGCATCGGTGTGCGCCTAACCGCATGATTTGCTCGTTATGACCAGTTGCCAGGCGCCTGGGGCGGCGTAGCGGGCACTACGATAGGAGCGGGTTCACTCACCTTTTTGATCGCTTTGCCTCCTGTCTCTGTTTCCCAGCGCCGAATAACAACGTCGATGTAACGGGGATCGAGATCGAGGCCGACGCAGCGACGTCCTGTTTGCTCCGCGGCCATCAATGTCGATCCAGAGCCGAGGAAGGCATCAAATATCCAATCGCTTTGATGGGTTACGTCGATGATAAATTCCTTCAACATGGCGACTGGCTTCACCGTCGGATGATCTTTCAAGCCTTTGCGGGCATCTGAGCCAATGCTTGATGCGCCTGGATGCGTCCAGAGATTGGAACGTGATCTTCCGTTTTTACCTAGCCGTATATTGTTGATATGGGGCTTGCTGCCGTTCCTATAGAGCTGCAGAAACTCGTGCTGCGAGCGATAGAAGCTTCCCAAACCCGGCGCCGTTTTGCCCCATACGATCGTATTCAGGTGAGCAAATTCATTATGTAAAGCGGCGCGTGTGATTTGATGGGATGTGCGCCAATCACAAAACACAGCAGCGAGGGCTCCGTCCGCCATAAAATTGCGCGACAACCAGAGCCACTTTTGAACGAAGACCAAGAACTCATCGCTCGACATCTCCCCCGATCCTTGGAGAAAATCTCTTGTATGGGTCGTCGATATTTCGCTTGCCGGAAGATTATAGGGTGGATCGTGAAGTGCGAGTTGCAGATCTTTCCCGCTCAACAGGAGAGATACAAATTGCTCATCCGTTGCATTTCCACATCCGATCAGATGATCTCCCAATTGGAAGATATCCCCTAATTGAGCGATTGCTGGCTGCTCCGGTGATGGTTCTATGGGACCTGTCTCGATCCCATCAACCTCATCCTCCAACATAATCTGGTCTACTTCGATCTCAGAAAACCCAGCCACCTCGATCGGCGCGCCAAGGCTGATGAGCTCTTCGAATTCCACCTTGAGTTCCTCAATCGACCATTCCGCTTCTTGAGGTAGTTTATTCGCAGCGAGGCGCAAAAGGCGCAGCTCTTCGGCGGTTGCATCGTAAACAACGACACAATGCATGTGTTTGATCCCGAGACGTTTGGCTGCGTGCCATCTCGATACGCCATCAATAATATTACCTGCTGGATCGATGAGAATCGGCACACGGAAGCCCATCGTCCGTATCAGTTCACATAGCCGATCGATCTGATGCTTCTGATTTTTGCGAAGGGTTCGCGTTGGCGGCGAGAGGTCCGCTATAGCACGTGTCTCTGGCAGACACTGCGGCATGATATCATTTCGAGGAGGTAATCCCTTGGCTCGCATATGCGCCATATTGCGGCGTCTCGTCTGCTTGTCCGCGTGCGATTTCTTAAGATCAGAAGGTAACATTTCAAATCTCCGCTGATGGATATTTTTCAAAGTAGTCGTGGATGACTTCATAGATCTTTGGAGACTGTGGCCGCATTTGAAAGACGAATTCCAACGTCTGAGCGATCGTTAGGTTACGCAGGACTTGAGCCGGTAATTCGGGAAGGTATGGATCGGGCTTGCCTAACGGCATCTGCAAATATCGACTGATAAACTCGACACTCCCGACCTGGCGCAGGATGTCGATTTGGTCGCTGAAGGGACAGAGCTCTTCGCAGAGAATATGATATTCAGGGCAATCCCAGGTTTTTCTGGGCATCGAATACGTGATGGGGCGGGTCGTTACGGATTGCCAGACGAGCTGGAGGCTCTCTTCGTAACGCATGGGGCCTTTATGAACCTGCACGGACGAATGCTCGACACCGAAAGCTACCGCGATATCGTTCATGCTCATCAGCGAGTTTATAAGCAGAATCTGCTTTTTGCGACGAGTTGAAAGCAAATTCTGTCGCACATACTGCTGCGCGGCTGCGGCTTTCCAATCAACTCGCGCATTGTCCGGCTTCTGGGGTTCGTCCAGAATAATCGTATCAACGTCTTCGGCATTAAACGGGCTTCCAAAGACGTGAAAATCCAGCGTACCGCCTTCAAGGAACAGGAAGCGGCGAGATTTTCTTTGATAGGACAGACGCGGAAAAATAAAGCGCATCCGCCGCAGTGATAGCAATCGTTCGGTCAAATCAATGAGCGCCGATACAGCTTCGCGGTCCGCTACCAAATAGGCAATCCGCCGCCCCGCGTAACGCCCTGCGAGGTGCAGTGCCATCGTAAGTGCCAGGGTGGTCCGAAAATGACCGGGCGGAAGATGAAGCAGAAGATTCTGCTGCACCTGCCCGTCGGCCCACGAATCCAGATAGTGCCAAATGAAATCGAAACATTCATTGTCCTCGAGATGAATGTAGCGATCACCCACCAGCTCACGCATCAGCATGCGAGAGAATCCCGAATACTTGCTTCGATAGATCCATTTGGCAGTGGTTGTTTCGAGCGCCGACCTCTTCATGACCGCAACCGCCGAAAGAGTGCCATGATCTCTTCTTTATCGCCCTGCTTCAGTTCGAAGCTCGGGTTAGAGGCGATAAAGGTGAGAAGAGAGAGAGTGCGATGATCCAGCTTCTTCGCGCGGATACATTCGTCGAAATGAATGCGGAGCAAGGCTTCGCGCCTTGTTACGTAGAAAATCTTGTTCCCTATTTTGATCGGGACCTTCTCATTGAGAATCATGGTCAGCAGAGGCTCTAATTCCGTCGGGCGCGCGGGCCGTCCTTTCGCGTTTCCGGAATGGCCTTTCACAAATCGTCCTTGAGGGGATCGCTGGCTTGTTTGCATGGGTAACTCCTTGATAGATACTGGCGTCGCTATAATTTGATACAGCTTCGCCTTGTTGAAATGCCAGCGCCCCTCTCTATAGCCCATTTCTACAGGTCAGTAAATACGCCAGTATTTTATTTTAGCACATCTAGTCGCAGCGGCATCTATCCTCCTACCATAGCTTGATTTTCTAAGACCGGAACGATTATTTTGGCGGTCGACCCGGCCGCTTTTCCCTCTGCAAAGGGAGCAGTTCCGCAACTCTGACTGCCAGATGGCTCAACTCAAGGACGCCGATGGCTTGCAGACGCTCGTTGGACAAGGCTAGCAGCCGCTTCATCGCATACCTCTCGCCCTGCACCACTTCCAAGCTAGGGATCCGCTCGCCGTCTCTAAACATGCCTCCAGATTTTTCTGCGGTACCAGGCGGCATGATTACGCCCGTCATCAAAAGGAACCAACGCAAATCGGCGGCTTCTTCCCCGTTTTGAAAAGTGAAACCCTTCATCCAAGCGGCAGTTTCTAGGAAATCGATGGAACGATCAAAAGCTTCATGCAAACCAGCGTCAACGATGCCTACTGCTTCAACCGCCTCCCTTTGATCGAAACCAAACCTCAAGAGTTCGCAGGCAATGACCAAGTTAAAAGCCTTGTGTGGCGTAAAGCGAACCGGATGCCCTTTCCCTTCGGGCACTTCATCAAAGAAAGCCATCGGATGTTCGGAGAGCTTGGAGCCGATCTTGATCCCATGCTGGCGATCAATCTGAAGCATGCGGCGAACACGATGAAAAAACTTCGGATCTAAATTCGCATCCAAGTTCGCATCTAAGTTCGCATCTAAAATAACTTTGTCCGCAGCATCTCGATAAGGTCCTTCAAAGAGAGCTCTGATGACCGCTTCGACTTGTGTTAAGCGATAGGTCGCGTTTTTGGATTGATCGGTCATTGCCGACGTCTACCCACAAATTGTAATTTCGTCGACGGCACTTGCGGCGCCGGCCCCATCGTCCACCGGAATGGAAATCCGCAAAAATCCGCCCCCTGCAACAGCAAGAAATGCCGCCTGTTATCGCTTTAACCGCCCCTGATAATGCAGGAAATCACCCTGTTATTTGGTAGTTCCGGGCTGTTCCGAAAGAGCGGAAATCCCATATATATTCATTAATATCAGCAGCTTAATCCATTTAGAGGCCTTGATCAACGGCAACAAAGGCAGCTAACAGGCCTCAATATGCTTGGCCCTCACCCCACCAAATCCGCCAATATCCGCCCTGCCGCCTTCCCATCGCCATAGAGCCCCTGCCCGATCAGGCGGAGCTTGGCCTGGTCGCCGGTGTTCGCCATGGCGCGCTCGACGGCCGTGCAGATCTTCTCGACATCCGTGCCCACCAGCTCGGCCAAGCCAGCTTCCACGCCTTCGGGGCGTTCGGTGACTTCGCGCATGATGACGACGCGTTTGCCGAGAGCTGCGGCTTCTTCCTGCACGCCGCCGGAATCGGTGAGGATGCCTTCGGCGCGGTCGAGCAGATACATGAAGGAGAGATAGTCGACGGGCGCGATGAGGTGGATGTTCTTGAGGCCGCTCAGACGTTCGCGCACCACCGTGTCGACATTCGGATTGAGGTGCACCGGATAGACGATTTCGAGATCGCCGCGGGCGCCAAGTTTCGCCAGCGCTTCGCAGATACGCTCGAAGCCGCCGCCAAAACTTTCGCGGCGGTGGCCGGTGACCAAGAGCAGGCGGCGCGAGCGGTCGACGAAGTCGAAGGTCTTGTCGAGCCTGGCGCGCAGAGCCGTGTCGTTATGGATGCGGTCGATCGTCTGCAGCAGCGCATCGATCACCGTATTGCCGGTGACGACGATGCGGTCGGATGTGAGATGCTCCTGCAGCAGGTTGCGGCGCGAGGATTGCGTCGGCGCATAGAGATGTTTGGCGACGAGATCGATGGCGCGGCGGTTCATCTCTTCGGGATAAGGCCGCTGCATGTCATAGGTGCGCAGGCCCGCTTCGACATGGCCCACCGCAATGCCTTTGTGAAAGGCCGCGAGCGCCGCCGCCATGGCCGTGGTGGTGTCGCCATGGACCAGCACCACATCGGGCGCCACCTTGTCGTAGAGGCCGTCGATCTTTTCGAAGATCAGGGCCGAGAGCGAATTCAGCGTATGGCCGGGGCGCATCAGCTCCAGATCGTAGTCGGGCTTGATGGCGAAAATCTCGAGCACCTGGTCGAGCATCTGGCGGTGCTGGCCGGTGGCGCAGACCACGCCCTCCACGGCGGGCGAGGCCGCCAGGGTCTGGATGACGGGGGCCATTTTGATGGCCTCGGGCCTGGTACCGATGATCGAGAGAATACGGATTGTCATGGTCGCGCTCATTCCGGGTGGCTTGCCGGGTGGATGGCAGCCCGTAACCCATTGTGATGGCAAAACAGTTAAAGGAACCGCTGAAACACCGCCGTGATCCTGCGGCGCCACAACTTGGCCGACAAGAGCCCCTAGGCCTGCTTAAGTCCATTATCCGGCTTGATTTCTTGAGGCTGGCGGGTGATGGACAGACAGAAACATACGCTCCAGATCAACAGGAGCCGCTTCCCAGGGAGGATGCAGGACCTATGTCCATGGCCATGGCGACAGCCCAGCCAACCACCGCTGACCCGGTGAAAATTCGGCTGCGCAATCTCACCAAGACGTTCGATACCAAGCGCGGGCCCTTTCTGGCCCTCGACAATCTGACCCTCGATATCCCCACCGGCTGTTTCTTCATGATCGTCGGCCCGTCGGGATGCGGCAAAACCACTTTGCTGCGCATTCTCGCCGGGCTCGAGACCCATTCGACCGGGACGGTGGAGATTTCCCAGCCGGCGGACGACCGGCCCTCGAATTCGATGATTTTCCAGGGCGACTCGCTGTTTCCCTGGATGACGGTCTGGGACAATGCCGCCTATGGCTTGACGATCCGGCGGCTGCCGAAGGCTGAGATCAAGGACCGGGTCGGCCATTATCTCAACCGCACCGGCCTCTCGCGTTTCGCCGATCTTTATCCGCATCAGCTCTCCGGTGGCATGCGCCAGCGCGTGTCGATTTCACGCGCCTTCGCCAATGACCCTGACATTCTGCTGATGGACGAACCCTTCTCGGCGCTCGACGAGCAGAACAAACTGCTGTTGCAGGAAGAACTGCTGCGCATCTGGGAGGAGACCCGCAAAACCGTTCTCTTCATCACCCATAGCGTCGACGAGGCGGTGACCTTGGGCGACCGCATCATGGTGATGACCGCGCATCCCGGCCGCGACAAGGCAACCCTCGACGTGCCGTTCGAGCGCCCGCGCAAGGTGCTGGAGCTGCGCGCCCGGCCCGAGTATGGCGAATTCGTCTATAATATCTGGAGCTACCTGCGCGAAGAAGTGCATCGCGCCCGCGCGCAGGACGAAGGGAGCAGCTCATGACCGACGTCATTCAAAAGCCCGCGGCCAAGGCCGCCGGCGGCAGCGGTTTTTCCTTCTCGATCGGCGCCGGCAATGTCGATCGCCTCATGAACATCGCCTCGCCCGTCTTCCTGCTGCTGCTTTGGGAGGTCGCGGCGCGCATGGGCTGGATCGACGTGCGCTTTTTCCCGGCGCCGTCGAAAATCTTCCAGACCATGTTCACCTTGATCGAGAACGGCCAGCTCTGGATCCACCTCAAGGCCAGCATGTATCGCCTGTTCTGGGGCTTCCTGCTGGGCGGCATTCCGGCCCTCGTGCTCGGCATCAGCATGGGCCTGTCACGCACCTTGCGCGCCATCTGCGATCCGCTGGTCGCCGCCACCTATCCGATCCCGAAAAGCGCCATCCTGCCGCTGATCCTGTTGATCTTCGGCCTGGGTGAAGCCTCGAAGATCGTCATGGTCGGCATCGGCCTGTTCTATCCGATCCTGATCAACACCGTGGCCGGCGTGCTGGAAATTCCGAAAATTCATTTCGACGTGTCGAAGAATTTCGGCGCCAGCAAATTGCAGGTGTTCCGCACTGTCGCTTTGCCCGGCGCACTGCCTTTGATCATGACCGGCGTGAAACTGGGCGTCGGCATGGGCCTCATCCTGATCTCGCTGTCGGAAATGGTCGGCGCCAAATCCGGCCTCGGCTATATGATGTGGAACGCCTGGGAAATTCTCTCGGTCGAAACCATGTATGTCGGCTTGATCGTGATCGCGGCGCTCGGCGTCTTGTTCTCGCTCATCCTCAATGAGGTCGAGCGTTACCTCGTGCCCTGGAAAGCCGCCCGCTGATTCCCGCGCACCCGTTGACGAAACGGGTGTCGCCCTGATTGATTATCTGACGCGGACCGACGGCTTCTGCCCGGTCCGCGTTTTGATTCTTACACGACCTTCTTGGGGAGGGGCTCATGTGCCAGGTCTGTAATCTTCGCCGCCGCGACTTCATGAAGGCGGCTTTGGCCGCCGGCGCTCTGGCCCCGGCCGCGGCCCGCGCGCAGACCTCTCCTCCCGCTTCGCCGGCGACCGACCTGCGCGAATACATCATCCGTAGCGGCCATGTGCTGACCATGGACGGCGCGGGCCGCGACCTGGAAACCGGCGATGTCCATGTCCGCGATGGCGTGATCGTCGCCGTCGGCGAGGCGATCGCCGCGCCCGGTGTGGCGGTCATCGATGCGCGGGACATGATCGTTCTGCCCGGCTTCGTCGACACCCATTGGCATTTGTGGAGCACGGCGCTGCGCGGCGTCATCCGCGCCGACGATCCGAAGTTCGGTTATTTCCCGACCACTTTGCGCGTCGGCCCGCATTGCAGCGCCAAGGATGCCTATGCCTCGGTGCGTCTCGGCGTGGCGGAAGCTTTGCTCTCCGGCATCACCACGGTTCACAACTGGTCGCACAACACCCGCACGCCGGAACATGCCGACGCTGAAATCCAGGCGATGAAAGACACTGGCGTGCGCGGCCGCTTTTCCTATGGCTGGGGCCAGGAGCTGCCGCTGACATCGCCGATGAATGTCGAGGATCTCGGCCGCGTGCAGCGCCAATGGGGACAGGATCGCAAATCGCTGACCATTGGCGCCGCCTTGCGATCACCCACGCCTGGTGCGCGCGGCGCGATCCCGCTCGACGTGCTGAAGCAAGAAATCACTGGAATCCGCAAGCTCGGCCTGCCGATGACCATGCATGGCGGCGCCAAGGGGCTCGTCGATGCGGTCGCCAGCGTCGATGGACTGGGGCCCGACATGCTGCTCGTCCATCCGCAAGGTTTGTCGGAACAGGAGCGGCAGCAGGTCGTCAATTCGAAGTCGCCCTATAGCACCTCGCCGGTGATCGAAATGTCCTATTCGGCGGTGCGCAGCGGCTACATCCAATATGAAGAACTCAAACAGTTGAACGTGCCCATGGGCCTGTCGATCGACAGTTCCGGCGCTTCGGCCAATGCCGATTATTTCAACGTCATGCGGGCGCTGCTGTGGTCGGACTGGCAGCGCAGCGGCGCGCCCCTGCGCCTGAAGCCGCGCCGGGCTGTCGAACTGGCGACGATCGAGGGTGCCAAGGTCTTGGGCTTCGGCGATGTCACGGGATCGCTGGAAGCAGGCAAACGTGCCGATATTCTTCTGGTGCGCAAGACCGACATCAACATGGCGCCGGTATTCGATGCCTATTATGCGCTGGTCTTTTCGGCACAGCCTTCCAACATCGACACGGTGATCGCCGACGGGCGCATCGTCAGCCGCGGCGGCAAGGCTGTCGGCTTCGATGTCGACAAGATCGTGCGGGAGGCGACGACATCGGCGCTGGAGATTCGCGGCCGCGTCACCTGATGCGCGATTGGCAGGATGTTGAGAAGCCTCTGTGTCATCCCGGATCACTTGCGCAGCAAGTGATCCGGGATCCAGGGGCGCGTGATGAATCTCGGTGGTTCTGAACGCTGCTTCACCGCCATGACTGCAGGCTCTACCACTTGCCCCGGGATCCCCGCTCAGCCGCTACGCGGCTGTCGGGGATGACACTAAGGTTGCGGCACTCGCTAAAGACTACGGAACGAATCCGTCGCTTCGACCAGCGCGGCCAGAATGCCTGGCTCGCTCGTCGCATGGCCGGCATCGGGCACGATGTGCAACAGCGACTTCGGCCAGGCCTTATGCAGCTCGAGCGCCGTGCGCGGCGGCGTCACCACATCGTAGCGCCCCTGCACGATGACGCCGGGAATATCGGCGATCTTGCCCATATTGGCGATCAATTGGCCTTCGCTCAGAAAAGCCTTGTGGACGAAATAATGCGCTTCGATGCGCGACAAGGCGATCTCGCCGCGTGTCGCCGGGCCGGTGCGCGGCGTGCGCGGCTTCAAGGTCAGCAATTCGCCTTCCCAGGAACACCAGGTGCGGGCGGCTTCGAGACGCACGACCGTATCGTCGCCGACGAGCCGGCGATGATAGGCGGTGATGAGATCGTCGCGCTCCGCTTCCGGAATGGGCGCGATGAAACGCTCCCAGCCTTCGGGAAACATGGAGGAGGCGCCATGCTTGTAAAGCCAATCGAATTCGAGCTGGCGCGCTGTGAAGGCACCGCGCAACACCAAGGCCCTGACGTGCTCACGATGCTGCTGCGCATAGGCCAGCGCCAAGGCAACGCCCCAGGAGCCACCGAGGATCAGCCAATTGTCGACCTTGAGGAGGAGACGCAGGCGCTCGATATCGTCGACGAGATGCTGGGTGGTATTGGCCTCGATGGCCGCATGGGGCGTCGAGCGGCCGCAACCCCGTTGATCGAACAGGACGATCTTGTAGGTCAGCGGATCGAACAGACGCCGGTAGTCCGGATGGCAGCCGCCGCCAGGACCGCCGTGCAGGAACAGAGCCGGCTTACCGTCGGGATTGCCGCAGACTTCCCAATACACGCTATGGCCGTCGCCCACGTCGAGCATGCCGCTGTCATAGGGCTGGATCGACGGGTAAAAACTGGCCGTGCGATGGCCTATGTGTTCGTCAACGCTCATCTGGACTTTCTGGGGCGCTTCGTCTCGCCGTCAGATTACGGCCTGAACCCCGGCATTGCCAAGAATATTGCTGAGAGATGAGGCGTCACACGGCACATTCAAGGGCGCTGGCGCGGCCCAAGGCGGTTGATGTCGGAAAAACCAAGGACTTGATGACGACAGGCACGGCGCCCGAGGTTTCCAGCATGGCGCCGATGTCAATGAAATCGAATTCCTTGAGCTGGATACCATCAATGGACACCACCGGATTGGCGAGCTTGCGTTCCTCGCGCAGGTGAATGCCGACGAGGCCGCCGATGTCCCCTTCCCCGACCAGAATCACCGGATGCTTGTGGCCGATCACCGCGCCGAGACCGTCGATGACCGCCAGACAGAAATCATCGAGCCGGCGGAAGGTTGCCGATCCCTGCCAGCGATAGCACAACGCCACCGCCCGTTCGCCGTCGTGCAGATCGAGCCGGCGCAGCGCGGTCTTGATGGCAGCGGCAATCGCCGCACGATCGAGCTCCTCGTCATCCAGCGGCAGATCGGGCGCGATGACGGGCAGATTGCGCAAAGGCAGTGTCTCCATCGGCGCCACGAAGATCGTCGCGCCGCTAACCTGGATCGTATATTGCGAGGCGCCGACGACGGTGGCGCGAATGCCCTGCTCCGGCCGCTCGACGGGAATGCCCAAAGCCTCAACACGCCGCAGGATCGCCTGCGCCAGCAGCGGCCCGAGATCGCCGAAGGCGGAGGCCTGCGCGCCATAGACATATTCCGACACGCCGCCGGAGAAGGTGATGCAAGCAGGCGCGACATCGTTGCGCAGCGGGTCCAACCGTAGCAGCGCTGCGGTTTCCGGCGACAGAGCCGCCTTCGTCATGGCTTCGAACAGACGCCCGGCCATGGCTTCGACCATGGCGGCGCGTTGTGCTTCCGGCAGAACGGTGCCGATGTCCAAGTCAAAGCCGGCCTCAGTCGCGAACCGCCGTCCGGCCTCTTCGAGGCGAACCACTTTGCCCTGCGCGTCGAAAGAGACGATCCGCGCGCCCACGTCGATCGCGGTCATATCGACCACTTCGCCGGCGCTGCATACGGCGATCTTCGACGTGCCGCCACCGATATCGACATTCATCACCCGGCGGCTTTCGCGGATCGAACGAGCCGCCGCGCCGGAGCCGAAGGCGGCCAGCGTCGTCTCCAGCGCGTCGCCGGCGCTGACGGAGACGAACTTGCCGGCTTGTGCCGCAAACAATTCTCCGATGGCGCGGGCATTCGACCGACGCACGGCCACGCCCGTCAGAATCAACGCGCCCGTATCGATGGCGGCCGGATCGATCCCCGCCGCCTCATATTGACGATCGATGAAAGCGCCTAGCTTGGTGGCATCGATCGTCATGTCGTCGGCATAAGGCGTCAGCAGAACATCGGATTCGTGGAACACTTCGCGCTTGGAGACGAGATAGCGATTGTCGAGCCGCTCCAGCACCAAACGCGAAAAGACCAGATGAGAGGTCGAGGAGCCGATATCGACACCGACACTGACGAGACGGATCTCGTCCTCTTCCTCCAGGGATCGGCGGACGCTGGAAAAGAAAACCCGACCGCCCTGGGCCTCGTCGCTCTCGCTCATGTGTTCTGGCTCACTTACACGACGGTGTCGCGCTTCTCGGCGTCGCTCTTTGCGTTGTTCGGCGCCACATACCATTTGGCATCCATGCGGCTCGGCACGCCATTGCTGGCAAGCGTCGCCTCATATTCCTGACGCAGATACGGATCTTCCTGCCAGTAGGGAATGGCCGTGCCGCCCTTGTCGAGATCGATGGCCGTGTAATCGGTGTGTTTCTCGCCGGGCGCGCCGGGATCGCGGCCCGGATTGTGCGGGCCGAACCAGGCGGTGAGGCGGAAGTCATCCTTCGACACGCTGAAGTGCTGATGGAACCAGCGCGCGCCGCCAGGTGCCGCCGTCACCATGCCGATCGGCTCGTAATCGAGGCGACGCACTTCCTCCGCATGACCATCCTTCCAGGGCGTGGGGCCGCAACGTTCCGGCCAGGAATAGGTGTAGCCCTTGCCCTTCAGGCAAATCAGGATGGCGGCCGACGTATGCGCATGCGCCTTGGAATAGCGGCCGTTCTCATGCTGGCCGATCCAGAAGTAGAACTGGTTGTTGGTCATGAAGGGTTCGACGCGGCGATAGCCGACCGAGCGGCGGTTATCGAGCGGCAGATCGCAATTGATGACGTCGGGAATGAAATTGGTGCGGCGCATGGCGAGGCCGCGCACCGGATCGGGCTCGATATCGTCCTTGGCCTTGAAGAAGTCGTCGGCGCCGTTGAAGCGATCGCGGAACACGTAAGGATTGTTGAACACCGCGTCGGCATTGTTGAGCATGTTCATGACGTTTGGCGCCGTCGTGCCGCCCAGCAGCAGCGCGCCGCCGGAGGTGGCGTTGACGACGCGATACCAGGCGTTCATCGGGATCGAGAACATCGAGCCCTTCTGCCATTCGAAGACATGTTTCTTCGTATCGCCTTCCTGCCAGACTTCCGTGGTGCCGCGCCCTTCGACGACGAGGAAGATTTCCTCATACATGTGCTTTTCGGGATTGAGCGCGCCGCCCGGCGGCACTTCCACCACATAGCAGCCCCATTTGGTCTCGGTGCCGTAAAGCTGGATGAAATGGCCTTTGCCGCCGCGCCGCTTCCACGGCATCAGCGGCAGGTTCTGCACTTTCGAAATGCCGATATCGCGGAAGACAGGAATTCCTTCCGCTTCCATCCAGGCATCATAGGGGGTCGGTTGTTTCTTGAACTCGCCGAAACCCGCCTTCTTCACGCCAGAGGGTTCGTGCCAATGAACGCCGTCTTTGGAATCGTGGGGCATGGGTTCCTCCTGTGAAGTGGCTTCGGCTCGTTCGGTCGGCCGGTCTCTGCGCGCTAGATCGACCATGAGGCGGGTCCTGTCAACACACCGTGATCCGCCAGCAGGCAGTTGACGAAAACATGATAGCGCGCGAGGAAGGCGGTAAGATGAAGCGTGCACAGCAAGCTGAATTATAATGCTTGTGCCGAGCGAGGAACGATATGGGAGAGAGCGACAAGAAGCCTGCGCCGCATAGCCTCGCCGAACATGCCATGGGTCAATATTATAATCATGAGCACGACGGCGATGCCGATCACGAACACGACGATTTTGAGTTCGACGGACCCCTGGAAGAAAATCCACTCTGGATTCAGGACAATGTCCATCTCACCAGCGTCGGCGTCGATATCGGCTCCTCCGGCACGCAGGTGATCTTCTCGCGCATCCATCTGCGCCGCCTCGCCGAGGATCTGACCAGCCGCTATTATGTCGTCTCACGCGAAACGCTCTATCTCTCGCCGGTGGCGCTGACGCCTTATGCCAGCGAAACGCGGATCGACGACGACAAGCTGCGCGAGATCATCACGCAGGCCTATGAGCAGGCCGGCATTGCCGCCGCCGAGGTGGATACAGGCGCGGTGATCCTAACGGGCGAGGCTCTGCGACGCGAGAATGCGCAAGCCATCTCAGCCCTGCTGTCACAGCAGGGCGGCGAATTCGTCTGCGCCACCGCCGGCCATCATATGGAATCCATGCTGGCGGCCTATGGCTCCGGCGCCGCGCAAGCCTCCCTCGATCTCGGCAAGCGGGTGCTCAACATCGACATCGGCGGCGGCACGACCAAGATCGGCGTGCTCGAAGGCGGTAAGGTGATCTCGACCGCCGCCGTCCATATCGGCGGCCGTCTGCAAGTCACCGAAGGCGGCCGCATCGTTCGGCTTGATCCGGCCGGGCGCACCCATGCGCGCCGCGCCGGCTTCGACTGGTCGCTCGGCCACGCCGCCAGCGAGGCGGACCTCGATCAGGTGGCCGACGGGATGGCCGAAACCCTGCTCCAGGCCCTGGCGACGCGGCCGATCCCGCATGATGTCGAACATCTCTATCTCACCGACCCGATCGTCGATTTCGGCGATGTGGCCGGCATGATGTTTTCGGGCGGCGTCGGTGAATATGTCTATGACCGCGAACAGCAAGATTTTAACGACATGGGCCGCCGGCTCGGCGCCGCCATCCGCAAGCGGATCGAGGCCGGGCGCTTCCCATGGCCGCTGCTGCCGGCGCATGAATGCATTCGTGCCACGGCGCTCGGCGCCTCCGAATACAGCGTCCAGCTCTCCGGCAACACCAGCTATATTTCGAATCCCGGCGTGCTGCTGCCTCGGCGCAACCTGCAAGTGGTGCAGCCGCCGTTCGAACTGAGCGAAGAGGTCGATTCCGCCGGGCTCGCCAAGGCGATCACCGCGCATCTCAAGGCCTTCGATCTCGAGGACATCGAGCAGGACGTGGCGCTGGCGCTGCGCTGGACGGGCGCGCCGGCCTATGAACGCATTCTCGGCTTCGCCAAGGGCGTTGCTTTGGCTTTGACTGAGCGGATCGCCGCCGGCAAGCCGCTCTATCTCATGCTCGACGGCGACGTGGCGCAGACGCTGGGCGCGGTTCTGCGCGAGGATTGCGGCATCGCCAGCGAGATTCTGGTCATCGACGGCGTGATGCTGGCCGACTTCGACTATATCGACCTCGGCAAGCTGCGCATCCCCTCCTACACCGTGCCCGTGACCATCAAATCCCTGGTGTTCAGCGAGGATCCGCGCGGCCCGCGCGCGCGGGAGATCATCCATCACCGCGAGCACGAGGCTGGGCATCACCATCATCATCATGGACATGCACACAGCCACTCGCATGGGCATTCTCATGACCATGGCCACGCACACGACCATGATCACCATCACCACCACGATCATCACCATCATGATCACAGTCACGACCATCCTCACCGCAAGGGCTGACCGCCGCCGGCAGCCAGCTTGCACGAACCACCTGTCAGGCGCATAAAATCAGACGAGGAGGAAACGGTGCTCAGCGTCAGACGGCTCAATACGGAGTATAAGACCCCGCAGGGGCCTGCCGTGCGCGCGGCGCAGGACATTTCCTTCGAAGTGCCGAAAGGCAAGTTCTTCACGCTCCTTGGCCCTTCCGGCTGCGGCAAGACGACGACCTTGCGCTCCATCGCCGGCCTGGAGCGGCCGACCTCCGGCGAGATCGAGGTCAACGGCAAACTGGTCTACGCTTCGCAGGGCCAGATTTTCATTCCGCCCAACAAACGCAATTTCGGCATGGTGTTTCAGTCCTATGCCATCTGGCCGCATATGAGCGTCTTCGCCAATGCCGCCTTTCCGCTGGAGGTGCGCTCCAACCGCCCGTCGAAACAGAAGATCCGCGACAAGGTAATGGGCGTTTTGCATGCGGTGGCGCTCGATCATCTGGCGGACCGCGATGCCACCAAACTCTCCGGCGGCCAGCAGCAGCGCCTGGCGCTGGCGCGCGCCCTGGTCATGGAACCGGAATTGCTGCTGCTCGACGAGCCGCTGTCCAACCTCGACGCCAAGCTGCGCGACCGCATGCGCTTCGAACTGAAGCGCATCCAGCGCGACAATGGCCTGACCACCATCTATGTCACCCATGACCAGGGCGAAGCGTTGGCGCTGTCGCACGAGATCGCTGTGATGAATGAGGGGCGGATCGTCCAGATCGGTTCGCCGCACGACATCTACAACCGTCCGCGCACGAAATTCGTCGCCGATTTCATCGGCACGACCAATTTTCTCGAAGGGCGCGTCAAGGGTCTCGATCAGACGAGCCAGCGCTGGCTGGTCGAAACGCCGGCCGGCGACATTCTGGTGAAGAGCGAAACGGGTCTGGAAGCCGGTTCCAAGGCCTCGGTCTCGATCCGCCCGGAAGATATCGAACTGTCGGAGCAGCCATTCGCCGCGGCGGATGGAAACAGGCTTGCCGGCACTGCCGATGCCACGGTGTTTCTCGGCGATTTCCTTGACGTGCAAGTGCGTGTCGGCACCGCCCTGCTGCAATCGCGCTCGCACCCCTCGCTGCGTGCGCCCGACGGCGCGCCGCTTTATCTGCGCATCGATCCGGAGAAATGCATCGCTATCGCTGATGACCCCAGCAGACATGCCGTTTAACGGCACAACCAAGAAGGATGGAGTAGGAAATGGCCAAGGACGCAGTCGTATCTGACGATCTCGCGAAGAAATTCGCCACCGAGAAGGACACGCCGTATCTGCGCTGGGTGCGCGACGAGGGGCTCGACATCATCGGCGCCCACTACGTGCGCAATCTGCGCACGGTGGAACTCAAGCCCTGGGCGCGGCGCGGCGGCAAAGGCATTTTCATCAACCATGAGGCCTCGCGCACCTCGAACGACTGCTATGTCTGCGAGATCGCGCCGGGCAAGAAGCTTGAGCCGCAGCGGCAATTGTTCGAAGAGATGATCCTGGTGCTCGACGGGCGCGGCTCGACCAGCGTGTGGAACGATGCCGGCCAAAAGATCACCTTCGAATGGAAGGCCGGCGCGCTGTTCGCCATTCCGCTCAATGCCTGGCATCAGCATTTCAACGGCTCCGGCCAAGAGCCGGCGCGGTTCGTCTCGGTCACCAATGCGCCGCCGGTAATCAACCTCTATGAGGACATCGACTTCGTCTTCAACACCAAGCACGATTTCAAGAGCCGCTTCGCCGGCGAGCCCGACTATTTCAGTGCCAAAGGCGAACAGAAGGGCCTGTTGCTCGAAACCAATTTCGTGCCCGATGCGGTGAACCTGCCGCTGATTTCCGCCAAGGAGCGCGGCGCCGGCGGCGGCCATATCCGCTTCAACATGGCCAAGGGATCGATGAACAGCCATATCTCGCAGTTCCCGATCGGCACCTATAAGAAGGGCCACTGCCATGGCCCGGGTGCCCATGTGATCATCCTGTCGGGCGAAGGCTATTCGCTGATGTGGCCGGAGGGCGAAGAGCCGCGCCGCTACGATTGGGAAGTCGGCACGATGATCGTGCCGCCGAACCTGTGGTTCCACCAGCATTTCAACACCGGCACGACGCCGGCGCGCTATCTCGCCTTCAAACATGAGGTGGTGTCGATCCGCAACGGCCAGGGCGTGCCGAAAGCCTGGATCAGCCGGCGCATCGGTGGCGACCAGATCGATTACGCCGACGAGCAACCAATCGTGCGTGATATGTTTGCTGAGGAGCTGTCGAAGAACGGTCTGACGCCGAAGATGGACGAAGCCTACAAGACCGAACTGGAAACGCTGCCGCCCAAGGCTGCTTGATAGGAAAAGGCCCGGTTCTGAGAACCGGGCCTTATTTTTAAATCTTAAACGCTTCGAGCGTTTCCGGCGCGAACAACTCTTCCGGCTTCAACAGACGCGGCGACAGCCCGCATTCGTGGTGATAGCGCAGGAAGGTTTCGAGCACCTTGTAGTTGTTGTCGAAGCCATAGGGCCAGTAGTCCTCGCCCATTTCGCGGCGCGCTTCCTCGATATCGTGCGACAGCCACGGCACCATGGCTTTCAGAGCCGCCGTCTCCTGCAAGTCGTGATAGGTGCGCCGCTGTGACTCGACGAACGCCTTGAACAGCGACTGGGCGATCCAGCGATTGGCCTCATAGACCTCGCGACGGATGGCGACCGTGTGCATGATCGGGAAAATGCGGGTCTTGCGGAAATAATCGAGTTCGACTGGCCGATAGTCCTCGAACAAGCGCTTGACGTTGACGCCGTCATAGGTCGAGGGCTTGCGCGCCGTGTGGAAGGCATCGATCTCGCCGTCGCGCAGCATCTGCGCCAAGGTCTTGTCCTCGGGGATCGGCGTGACCTTGATGTTTTTCGGCAGGTCGAGCTTGATCTTCTCGATGCGGCCCGGCTCTTCCTCGCCACCGGTGTGATAGGTGACGCTGTCCATCGGCACGCCGTAATGGTCGGCGAGAATGCCGCGGATCCAGACCGGCGCCGTCATCTGAAATTCCGGCACGCCGATGCGCTTGCCGACCAGATCCTTCGGCTCGCGAATGCCGGACTTGGCGTTGATGTAGATCGACGAGTGGCGGAAGAAACGCGACGGAAACACCGGAATGGCGATGAAGGGTTTTGGATCACGGTGGCAGGAGACCGTGT
The DNA here is from genome assembly GCF_031921685.1 of Methylocella sp. CPCC 101449. Taxonomy (NCBI): domain Bacteria; kingdom Pseudomonadati; phylum Pseudomonadota; class Alphaproteobacteria; order Hyphomicrobiales; family Beijerinckiaceae; genus Methylocella; species Methylocella sp. CPCC 101449. Next base: position 388,319 of record NZ_JAPDHU010000001.1, read on the forward strand.
AGGAGGACAGCGACATTTCCGAGACATCGAACTCGCGATAGCGCGCCATCCGGAAGAAGGTTTCCTCCACTGGCATGTCGAGGAAATTGATGTCGATGCCATCGGGCTGCACCGATCCGTCTTGCAGGCCGCGGGTGCGGTCGTAGTTCCAGCAGCCCAGGGTCAGTTTTAGTTTCGACATGGTGTTCTCCCTGCGCCACGGCCCGCAGCCCTGGCGTCTGATTGCTTATTGCGGTGTTGGGACGACGATCAATAGAACTGATCGAAATGGAGCTGACCGACAGGCACTTTCGCCGTGATGAGCATTTTCATCACCGCCTGCGACATGGCCGGCGGCCCGGCGAAATAAACTTCGAAATTGGGCAGATTGGCGCCAAAGAGCATTTCGGCAATGTCATGCACGAAACCGGTATGGCCGGTCCAACCTTCCGCACCTTCCGGCATCGAGATCGCCGGATGGTAATGAATGCGCGAGCCATAGCCCTCAAGCGTGCTGAGGATGCCCTCGCCGCAAATATCCTTCGGGCTGCGGCCGCCATAAATGAATTCGATGTTGCGGCCCTGCAGGGCCGGGCTGGCAGCAGCGCCGCGTGCGATGGAAATCATCGGCGACAGGCCGGAACCGCCCGCCAGGCAGAGAATGTCGCGTGGCGCATCTTCACGCAGATAGGCCATGCCATAGGGACCGTCGATGGTGATCGTGTCGCCGAGCTTGATCTTGTCGAACAGACTGGTCGTCGCTTCGCCGCCCGGCACGCGCTTGATCTGGAAATGCCATTCGTCGCCCAGGTTAGTCACGTTGCTCATCGAATAGGCGCGTGCGCCTTCGACACCCGGCAGCGAGAGCAAAGCATATTGGCCCGGCAGGAACAGGTTCGACTTCTTCAGGTTGAAGCGAAATTCCTTGATGTCGTGGGTGAGATCGTCGATCCCCGCAAGTTCCGCCTCGGTCTTGCGCGGCAGATGCTGGCTTTTGTAATGATCGCGCAGATTGACCTTGATGGTGCAATCGCCTTTCGGTTGCGCCTGGCAACCGAGATAGCGGTTGCGGGCAATATCGCGCTCGTTCAGGCCCGGCGGATTGGCGCGCAGATGGACCACTTCGCCCGACTGCAATTCAAACCGGCAATTGCCGCAGGAGCCGACATTGCACTCATAGGGGAAACCCAGCCCTTCACGCAGCGCGGCACGCGCCAGCGTGTCGTCCTCGCAGATATATTCGAGATTGGCATTGCTGATCGTAATCTTGGGCATGTACCCCCCGTATCCATATTTTTAATAAGCCGCCGGGGCCTTGTATCCCAGACGCGACGAGATCGTGTGCGCCGTATCTAGCAGAAGCGGCAGAAAGCGCGCCAGCACTTCGTCGTCCATGCGTTGACGCGGACCGGCGATTCCCACCGCCGCCACGACACGGCTCTCAGCGTCCCTGACGGGCGCGGCCAGAGAGCGCATGCCCGGCTCGCATTGTTCATCCTCGACCGCATAGCCGATCCGCCGGATCTCCGCCAGCGCGGCACTGAGATGATCCGGATCTACATCGGTTTGTGGCGTGCGCTGCACGAGCCCGGCGGCGATGATGGCTTCGACCTTGTTTTCCGGCGCGAAAGCCAGCATGGCGCGCCCTTCCGAGGCGCAGAAGGCCGGTTTGCGCTCGCCCAGATTGGCGCGCATGCGGATCGCCTGGCTGCTTTCCAAATCGTAGACATAGATAACTTCTGACCCATCGAGCAGGGCCAGATGGACGGTTTCGTTGGTGGCTTCACGCAAGGCGAAGATGTGCTGACGCGCCTCGGTCGAGACATTCATGCGCTGGCGCACCAGCGCGCCGAGGCCGAAAAGCGCTATCCCCAAGCGATATTTTTCATTCTCGCTGTTTTGTTCCAGCATGCCTTCGGCAACGAGGGTGGAGGCCAGCCGATAAACCGTGCTCTTGGCGACGCCGAGCTTGCGCGACAGAGCGGTGACGCCGATTTCGGATTCGCCTTCCGAAAAAGCCTTCAACAGCCGCATCGACATAGCGACGGAGGACAATCTTTGCGGTTCGCGGCGACCGCCTTTCGCCGACGGTTCCGATTGCGACATTTCGGCAATGCGATCGTCAGCCATGGGCATGCGCTCCAATCGTATTTTTGCCAATCGTATTTTCGCTCACTGTCGCGGTCAGACCGAGATGGTTGAGAAAATCGGCGGCGATGGCGCTGGCCGAGACGCCTTGTGCAATAAAAGTCATACCCACCGGGCGCTCCTCATTGCGTGCCGCCAAGGACAATCGCGCCAAGGGCAGACGCGCCAGAGCTTCGCCCGGCATGGCCTGGATGATTTCGATGGCGCCGTCAGCGGCGCTGCGCGCTGTGCCTTTGACGCGCAGGAGCGCCGCTTCATGGCGGATAAGAACCGCATCCAGGGCTTCGGCCAAAGCCTCATAGGCGATCGGTGCAACCAAGGGCGCGAAGGCGCTCGTCACATCGCTCGAATGATGGGCGTGATCGTGATGATCGTGGGTGTGATCATGATCGTGGTGGTGATGCCCGTCGTGGCAGGCGGGCGTGCAGACATGCGCTTCGGGCACGGCCTCTTGCAAGGCTGCGACGATATCCGCCGCCGGCAAAGCAGCCGCCGCAGACGTCATGACCGAAGCCTGCGGCCGCACCGAGCGGATCGCGGCGCGAGCATGATCCATCTCCTGCGCCGTCGCAAGATCGGCCTTGGTGAGAACGATGGCGCTGGCATGGGCGAGCTGGCTCTCGCATTCGGGATGGCGCAACAACTGCGACGGACCCCGGCGCGCATCGAACGTGGTGATCACGCCGGCCACTTCGTAGCGCTCATGGATCAGCGCATGACCTTGCAGCGACGCAATGATGGGCTGCGGATCGGCGATGCCGGTGGTTTCGATCAGCACCCAGGAGAACGGCGGAATGGTGCGATGCAGACGCTGCCAGAACAGGCGTTCAAGCGTCGCGTTGAGGTCTTCGCTCGCCGCGCAGCAGGCGCAGCCGTTCTCCAGCAGCAAAGGCGCTTCGCTCGATGTCTCGACCAGCCGATCGTCGAGCCCGACTTCGCCGAGTTCGTTGACGATCACCATAGCGCCTGCAAATTCCGGCGCCCGCAACCATTGCGCCAGCAGGCTGGTTTTGCCGCTGCCAAGGAAGCCGGTGAGAATGAGGATGGGAACCTTGATACGCTGTGCCATCGCTGCTCCAGCTTTCGAGGTTCAGACTTCGATATAGATCGTGTCGCCGTCCACAGCAGTCGGATAGGTCTTGATCGGGATCATGCAGGGCGGCTCGACCACTTCGCCGGTCTTGATGTTAAAGACGCCGTTGTGAAAATCGCATTCGACCGTATCGCCGACGATCGGTCCTTCGGAGAGCGAGCCCGGCCCGTGGGTGCAGGTATCGTCCGTCACGTAGAAAGCGCCGTTGAGATTGAACACGGCCACCAGCAAATCACCGGTCTCGATCCGGATCGCCGAACCCTCGTCGACCTCGGAGGTTTTGCACAAATCGACTCTCGCCATTGCTCCCGACTTTCCTCTCTCGTTATTGACCTTATCGACCCAGCGGGGTATTGGTCTTTATGAAAATGGAACATTGTTCCGCATAAGGGAACATTATTTTTCTAACAGGGCTCGGCATCCCGGTCAACCGACAAATTGGTTAGAATGACGGGAGGCCGGGCGCGCAGGCGGATCGCCGGCGATAACCAGAAGAAACAGTTCGGAGGAAGCTAACGTGCTGAAAAAAGAACAAAACGACTATCTCTGCCAGACCGGCCCCGGCACGCCCATGGGCAATTTCTTCCGGTGCTACTGGCAGCCGGCCCTGTTGAGCGAGGAGCTCCCGGAGCCCGATTGCCCGCCCGTGCGGGTCAAGCTTCTGGGCGAGCGTCTGCTCGCCTTCCGCGACAGCGAGGGCAAGCTCGGCCTGATCGACGAGTTCTGCGCCCATCGCGGCGTCTCGCTGTGGTTCGGCCGCAACGAGGATTGCGGCCTGCGCTGCCCTTACCATGGCTGGAAATACGACGTGACCGGCCAATGCACCGAGGTGCCGTCCGAGCCGACAGAATCCGGCTATGCCAAGAAGATCAAGCTGAAGTCCTATCCGCTGATCGAACAGGGCGGCGTGTTGTGGACCTATATGGGCCCGCCGGAACAGCAGCCGCCCCTGCCACAGTACGAATTTTCCACCGTGCCGCTGAACCAGACGTTCATGACCAAGCGCATCCAGGAGTGCAACTGGCTGCAGGCGATGGAAGGCGGCATCGATTCCAGCCACGTCTCCTTCCTGCATCGCGGCGACCTGCACAACGATCCGCTGTTCAAGGGCGCCGGCGGCAACAAATACAACATGCAGGATCTGTCGCCGGTCTTCGAAGTGGTGGAGAGCGACGGCGGGCTCCTTATCGGCGCGCGCCGCAATGCCGAAGACGACCAGTATTACTGGCGCATCACGCCTTGGGTGATGCCCAACTACACCGGCGTGCCGCCGCGCGGCGACCACCCGATGCACGGCCATTTCTGGGTGCCGATCGACGACGAGAACTGCTGGGCCTGGTCTTACGACTATCACCCGACGCGCGCGCTCACCGACGGCGAAGTGGCGGCGATGAAGGATGGCAAGGGCGTGCACGTCAAATATGTGCCCGGCACCTATCGTCCGCTCGCCAACAAGGACAACGACTATCTGATGGATCGCGCCGGCCAGAAGGCCGGCCGCACCTTCAGCGGTGTCGAGGGCATCGGCATTCAGGATGCATCCTTGCAGGAAAGCATGGGGCCGATCTGCGATCGCACCAAGGAAAACCTTGTTGGCACCGACAACGGCATCATCATGGCCCGCCACCGCCTGCTGCGCGCCGCCCGCGCCTTCAACGACAAGGGTGTTCAGCCGCCAGGCGTCAATCCGGAGCATCACACGGTGCGCCAGGCCGCGCTGCTGCTGAAGCGCGACGTTCAATACAAGGACGGCGCCAAGGAAGCTCTGAAGGCCAAGAAGGGCGTGCGCCAGACTTCGGTCTGACTACTTCGGTCTGAGTGTTGTGGAGAGTGCCATGCAAAGCGAATCGGCCAAGATGACCACTGCACACGAAGCCGGTTTTCGCGTGCAATATCCCAACTCGAAACAGAGGGCGGCGAAAGTCATCGCCCTCGATCCGGCGAGCGCTGCCATCGTCGAAGAGATTTCGCAGAAATCCTGGAACGGTGCGGCTTTCTTCACCTCGCTGGCGTTCACGGGTGAGGGCAATCCGGGTGCCGTCGGCGGCGATCTGAAGGCCTGGCTCAAGGACCTCGCCGGCCGCACGATGGATCTCGTGGCGGAAGTCGAGCACAGCGATTTCGTCGTGGTGATCACCACGACGGGTGCCGATGCACGCGCCGTCTCGGTGATCGCCGATGCCTGCGCCTTGTTCAACAAATCGCTGGTCGGCCTCATCGTGCCGGGCAAAGACGACAGCGATGCGGCGACGACGGAATCGATGAAATATCTGCGGCCCTACACCCGCATGCTCGTCATCGCCAGCGGCACCGATTACATCGAGGCGATGCTGACGGCACTGCGGGCATAAAGCTTTTCGCTAAACGCCTACCGTCATTGCGAGGAGCGCAGCGACAAAGCAATCCAGGAGCGAGCGGTAGAACGTCAAGAAATGCCGGCATGCGGGCATTTGGCGTTTATGATTCTATCCTTAGCCCCTGGATTGCTTCGCTGCGCTCGCAATGACGTCCCGCGAAACACGATCAAGGCTCTGTTTCGCAAAGCCCAGATATGTATAGATGGCGCATGACCCGCGCGCGCCCTCTCGCTTTCCTCGCCTGTCTATTTTCCAGCCTCCTCACGCCCGCCCTGGCGCAGGACGGGGCCGAGGCCTTTCGCGGCAAGACCCTCACCTACATCGTCGCCACGGGCCCCGGCGGTGGTTACGATGCTCACGGTCGCCTGGTCGCACGCCTGATGCAGAAATTTCTGCCCGGCGCGACCGTCGCGGTGAAGAATGTGCCCGGCGGCGGCCATCTCATCGGCGCCAATATGCTTTATGCCGCGCGGCCGGACGGGCTCACCATCGGCACGTTCAACATCGGCCTGATCTATGACCAGGTCGTCGGCCGCGCGGATGCGAAATTCGATCTCCTGCGCTTTTCCTGGATCGGCAATGCCCTGTCCGATCCCCGCGTCGTGGTGCTCTCGGCGCAATCGAAGGTGATGGATTGGAAGGCGCTGACCTCGCAGGCGCAGCCCCTCGCCTTCGGCACCGCCCATGTCGGCAGCGCGTCCTATGTGGAAACCAATTTGCTGGCGAGCGCGCTCAATCTGCCGATCCGCTTGCAATCCGGCCTCACGGGCACTGAAGATCAACAGGCGATGCGACGCGGCGACATCGCCGGCGCGGTCGCAGCGCGCGCCGCTTACGGGCCCTTCGTGCGTGATGGGCTCGCCCGCATCGTCGCGCAAATCGGCGGCAGCGAAAAAGATGCGCCGCAGCTCGCCACGCTCGTCAGCGAGGCGCGCGGACGCCACATCGTCGCGCTCGTTCAAGCCCAGGCCGATCTGGCGCGGATCACCGCCGCGCCGCCCGGCGTCGCCGCGCCTCTGTTGGACGCGTTACGCACCGCTTATCGCCGGGCGCTCGACGATGCCGACTTTCGCGGCGAAGCCGGCAAACTCGGCCGCGCCGTCGATCCGCTGATCGGCGATGACGTGTTGAAGAGCCTGCGTCCGGCGCTCGATCAAACGCCGGAAACATTGGCGCTGATCAAGGACGCATTGGACGGGCGCAAGCGTTAGCGGGACATTCAGAAACTCTGCGTGTCATTCCCGACGCGCGAAGCGCGAGCGGGAATCCAGAGCGACCGGTAAATCGCGGATTGCTGCGCATCACCGTTCTACAGCATTCTACCACTTGCTCTGGATCCCCGCTCAGCCGCTGCGCGGCTGTCGGGGATGACACCAAAGGCTTTTCACCGACTACTAAGCATGCCGCGCCAGGGTCTCGCGCACGGCGCGCACGAGGTCGGCTTCCGCCACCGTCGTCTGCTGCCGCTCCTTCAGCGCCAGATATTCGGCCCGGTCCATATCCTTGGCGGCATTGGCGACCTGCGCACCAAGAACCAGATCCTTGACGATGAGCTCGCCCTTCTCGCGCTCGTTCGAGCCTTGAATGATGGCGCAGACACTGCGGCGGCGGTCGGCATATTTGAGCTGCGCATTCATGCCGGCGGAGCCAAGATAAAGTTCGGCGCGGATGCCCTCGGCACGCAGCGCTGAAACGAAGCCCTGATAGCGCGCCACCTGATCCTTATCGAGCACCAGCACGACGACGGGGCCGCGCTGCGCTTCGCCGGCGACAATAGGCGAATGGATCGCCGTCAGCGCTGCGAGCAGGCGCGACACGCCGACGGAAAAGCCTGTCGCCGGCACCGGCTCGCCCCGGAAACGCGCAACCAGGCCGTCATAGCGGCCACCGCCGCCGACCGAGCCGAAGCGCATCGGCCGGCCGTTCTCATCCTTCACCTCGAAGGTCAGCTCCGCCTCGTAGACGGGGCCCGTGTAATATTCGAGGCCGCGCACGACGGCCGGATCGATCACCACACGGCCATCGCCATAGCCGGCGGTGCCGAACAGATCGGCCATGGTGGCGAGTTCCGCGATGCCTTCGAGACCCCGGGCGGAATCGCCGACGGTCTTGCGCAGCCGTTCCAAGGTGCCGGCATTGTCGCTGGCGCGCGCGGCGGTGAAATCGAGGATACGCTGGATCGCCGCAGGGGCGAGTTCCGCGCCCTTGGTGAAGTCGCCCGACTCATCCTTGCGGCCGGCGCCGAGCAGCAGACGCACACCCTCGGGGCCGAGACGATCGAGCTTGTCGATGGCGCGCAGCACGATCAATTTTTGGGCATTCTGGCTTTTATCATCAGAACTTGCACCCAGACCCGCAGCCTCGAGCACGCCGTCCAACACCTTGCGATTATTGACCTTGATCACGTAATCGCCGCGCGTGATGCCGAGCTTTTCGATCGTATCGGCAGCCATCATGCAGATTTCCGCATCGGCCGCGACGGAGGCGGAGCCCACCGTATCGGCGTCGAACTGCATGAACTGGCGGAAACGGCCCGGACCCGGCTTCTCGTTGCGGAACACGAAGCCGGCGCGATAGCTGCGATAGGGCTTCGGCAGCCGGTCGAAATGTTCAGCGACATAGCGCGCCAGCGGCGCGGTCAGGTCATAACGCAGGCTCAGCCACTGATCGTCATCGTCCTGAAACGAGAAAACACCTTCGTTGGGCCGGTCGAGATCGGGCAAAAACTTGCCCAGCGCCTCGGTATATTCGATGAACGGCGTCTCGACGGCCTCGAACCCGTACAATTCATAGATTTCGCGAATCGCTGCCATCATGCGGTTGGTGGCGGCGATATCCGTCGGCGCCCGGTCGGCGAGGCCGCGCGGCAGGCGTGCTTTGACCGTGGCGGGTTTGGTTTCTGGGTCGTTCATTTTGGAAATGGGGCCTGAAATAGGAAGATGACCGGCTTTTAGAGCGGTTTCCGACGAAGGGAAATCGCTTTTCCGACGCCTCTCCGATTTCCGCCCCACGCATTCCCCCGCCCTTGCCGCCTTTGCCTAAAAAGGCCATGTTCGCGGAAGATTCTCCGGGAATTGCTCGGCTTTCGATCCTTGCCGGCAATCATCGCCCCTGACCAAGCAAGAGACGCGCGTGCCCCTTACAGCTCTGTCCGCTCACCGCCGCCCCCTTCGCCGCGCCGCCATGGCCGGTTTGGCCCTCCTCTGCTTCGCCTCGGCCGGTTCGGCCAATGTGCGGCCCTCGCGGGCAGTGGCGACCCCCTTTGAAGTCGGCGCGAGTCCGGCCGGCAATTATCTGGCCGCCCTGTCCGCCGCCTCGCAGAAGGACACGCTGGCGGCGGCGACCTATTTCCGCGAAGTGCTGCGCTTTGATCCGCGCAATCCGGCGCTGATCGAGCGCGCCTTCATCGCCTCGATCGCCAATGGCGACATGCCGCAAGCGATGACTTTGGCCGAACGGCTGGTGCGCATCGATCCCAAGAACGGCCTCGCCAATCTGGCGCTCGGCGTGCGCGCCATTAAAACCCGGCAGTTCGCCTCGGCGCGCACTTATCTCGCCAAGGGCGGCGGCTTCCGCCAGGGCGAGATCACCTCGATCCTCCTGTCGGCCTGGGCCTTCGCGGGCGCCGGCGAATATGGCCGTGCGCTCGAGACCACCGACAAGCTCACCGATCGCCGCCTGTCGCTGTTTCGCGACTATCACGCCGGTCTGATCGCCGATGTCGGCAAGCGGCCGCAGGAAGCGGCGCGCCGGATGAAAGCGGCCTATGACGTCGAGAACGGCACCTTGCGTCTGGTCGATGCCTATGCGCGCATCGAATCCAAACAGGGCCGCAAGGACGAGGCGCTGCGCGCCTATCGCGCCTTCGACGAACAACTGCCGCGCCATCCGGTGATCGCCCAGGCGATGCAACAGATCAATGCCGGCAAGACGCTCGACTCCGTCGTTTCCAACGCCACCGAGGGCGCCGCCGAAGTGCTCTACGGACTGGCCTCGGCCGGTGGCGGCCAGGGCGGCGACGAACTCGCCGCCATCATCTATCTGCGCCTGGCGCTATGGCTCGAACCGAACCATGCGCTCGCCATCATCAGCCTGGGCGATGCCTATGAGCGCATCAAGCAGGACGCGCGCGCCATCGACGTGTTCGAGAGCATGCCGGCCAATTCGCCGCTGCGCTCCAGCGCCGACCTGCAGATCGCCTTCGTGCTCGAAAAGCTCGACCGCAAGGACGAAGCGCTCGAACATCTCAACGCCATCGTCAAGGATCAGCCGAATGATCCCGACGCGTTGATCGCGCTGGCCAATCTGCAACGCTCGCGCAAGCTCTATACGGAAGCGGCGCAATCCTACACCCGCGCGCTCGATACGTCGGCCGAGCGCGGCAAGAGCGACTGGACGATCTACTACTATCGCGCCGTGAGCTATGAACGTTCCAAGCAATGGCCGCAGGCGGAAGCCGATTTCCGGCGCGCGCTGGAAGCCGTGCCGGAAAATCCGGTGGTGCTGAACTATCTCGGCTATTCCTGGGTCGACCAGGGCACCAATCTCGACGAAGCCTTCCGCATGCTCAAGCGCGCCGTCGAGTTGCGGCCGCGCGACGGCTACATCGTCGACAGCCTCGGCTGGGCCTACTACCGCCTCGGCAAGTATGACGATGCGGTGCGCGAACTCGAACGCGCCATCGAGCTGAAGCCGTCCGATCCGGTGATCAACGACCATCTGGGCGATGCCTATTGGAAGGTCGGCCGCCGGCTCGAAGCGCAATTCCAATGGAATCATGCGCGCGATCTAGGCCCGGAGCCGGAAGAGATGCCGAAGATCCTGCGCAAGATCGAAAAGGGCATGGACGAGGACAATGCCGCCCCGACGGTCACGCCAGCGGTCGGTTCCGACAAGCCGAAGACGGATGGCGGCTAGGTCTAGCCGCCACGCAGCAGCTATTTGATAGAGGCCTATGACCGCGCTCGTCGAAAAGGCTGCGGCCAAGATCAATCTGACGCTGCATGTGCGCGGACGGCGCGCCGACGGTTGGCACGATCTGGAAAGCCTTGTCGTCTTCTCCGGCACCGGCGACAGGCTGTCGCTTGAACCGGGCGGCGGCCTGTCGCTGACGACAAGCGGCACCACCGCTGGCGCCGCCGGCCCCGATGACGACAATCTGGTGCTGCGCGCTGCGAAGAACGCTGCGGCAGCTTTTCCAAATCTGCGCGCCGGCGCTTTTCATCTCATCAAGACGCTACCCGTGGCGGCGGGCCTGGGCGGCGGCTCGTCCGATGCGGCGGCGGCGCTGCGCCTGCTGGCGCGCTTGAACGACATTCCGCTGAGCGATCCGCGCTGGCATGAGATCGCCGCCGCGACGGGCTCGGACGTACCCGTCTGTCTGGCGCAGCACGCGCGCATGATGCGCGGACGTGGCGACGAACTCGGGCCGGAACTGGTGCTGCCCCGTCTGTTCGCCGTTCTGGTCAATCCCGGCGTTCCTGTCGCCACGCCGGCGGTGTTCTCGGAACTGGGGTTGAAGCCCGGCGAGTCCTTCGGCTATGGCGCGCATCCGGTCCTCGATACGTCTTCGCCCGCGACGCTCCTCGGCCAGTTGCGTAAGGCGCGCAATGATCTCGAAGATCCCGCCTGCGTGGTGGCGCCACAGATCAGTCATGTGCTGGCTGTACTGGCGGCGGGACGCGGCTGCCGGCTGGCGCGCATGTCGGGTTCCGGCGCCACCTGTTTCGGTTTGTTCGAGAATTGCCATGCGGCGGCGCGGGCGGCGGCGGTGATCCGCCGCGATCATCCCGGCTGGCGGGTCAAATCGACGGTGTTGCGCTGACCCCTAGCCGCTGATCCGGAGCCTCTTGCCTCCGACGCCGATCCATTTCAAGACACGCGCGGAAACGAAGGACGGGGACCATGACGACAGAGATCGCGCGACGGATCGAAAGCCTCATCGCGCAGATGACTCTCAGCGAAAAGCTTGGCCAGCTCACCATGCTGGCGGCGTCGCTGGTCGAAACCGGGCCGCCCGGCCCGCACAATCCCGCGACCATGGTGCGCGAAGGCCGCGCCGGCAGCATTCTCAACACCTGGGGGGCCAAGGAAATCCGCGAGGCGCAGCGGGTGGCGATGGAAGAGACGCGGCTCAAGATTCCGCTGTTCTTCGCCGTCGACGTGCTGCACGGCCACCGCACCATCTATCCGATCCCACTGGCGGAAGCCTGCGCCTTCGACCGCGCGCTGTGGCAGCGCACGGCGCAAGAGGCCGCCGAGGAAGCAACGCGCGACGGCATTCAGATGACCTTCGCGCCGATGCTCGATGTCAGCCGCGATCCGCGCTGGGGCCGCATCTGCGAATGTGCCGGCGAAGACGGGTTCATCAATGCCGAATATGCCAAGGCGAAAGTCATCGGCTTTCAGAATGCGCCGGCGCAACCCGAGCGCCGGCTCGCCGCCGTCGCCAAACATTTCGTCGCCTATGGCGCGGTGAATGCCGGGCGCGACTATGCGGAGGTCGATGTCTCGCAGCGCGCGCTTGAAGAAATCTACCTGCCACCGTTCCAGGCGGCGGTGGAAGCGGGCGTGCTCGGCATCATGCCTTCGTTCACCGATGTGGCCGGCGTGGCGATGACAGCGCACAAGCCGCTGCTCGACGATCTACTGCGCCAACAATGGGGCTTCGAGGGCGTCATCATCAGCGATTATAATGCCATCGCCGAACTGATCCCGCATGGCGTCGCCGCCGATCTCACGGAAGCCGCAACCTTGGCGCTGAAGGCCGGCGTCGACATCGACATGATGGCCGGCGCCTATGAGCAAGGCCTGCCCGTCGCGCTCGAACGCGGCGCCGTCAGCATGGACGAGATCGACCGTGCCGTGCGGCGTGTGCTCAAACTGAAATTCGCGCTTGGCCTGTTCGACAATCCGCTGCGCGGCCTCGAGGACATTTCTCCAACACCCGACAGCGATCCTTCGCGCCGCGCCTCGGCGCGCGATGCGGCACGACGATCGATCGTGCTTCTCGAAAACCGCGATCAGTTTCTGCCCTGGACGAAAGCGCCGCAGAACATCGCCGTCGTCGGCCCGCTGGCGGATGCGCCGAGCGAACTGATGGGCGCCTGGTGCATGGCGGGCGAGATCGACGAAACCGTCGGCATTCTCTCAGGGATGCGCACGGCTTTCACTGGCAGCACCATCACCCATGCGGCGGGTGGCGATATCGAAACCGGCGACGCGCAAGCCATCGCCGAGGCCGTGCACGTGACGCAAGCCGCCGATGCGGTGGTGTTGTGCATTGGCGAATCCCGCCACATCTCCGGTGAAGCGGCGAGCCGCACAAAGCCCGCGCCGCCCGACAGCCAGCTCGAACTGGCGCGCGCCATCGTCGCCACCGGCAAGCCGCTGTTGCTCATATTGGTCGGCGGCCGGCCCTTCGTTCTGCCGCAATGGCTGATCGACGGATCGCAGGCCATCATCGCCGCCTGGTTTCCGGGCACGGAAGCCGGCAATGCCATCGCCGACATCATCAAGGGCGCATGGAATCCCTCTGCGCGATTAGCCATCTCCTGGCCGGTCGAAGTCGGCCAGATTCCGATCTACTACAGCCTGCGCACCACCGGCCGTCCCAACGATCCCAAGAACGGGTTCTCGACCTGCTTCCTCGACGCGCCGATCACGCCGCGCTGGAGCTTTGGCGAGGGGTTGAGCTACACGCGCTATGATCTGAGCGACGCGCAGGTGAGCGCCACGACGATCGAGCGGGATGGTGCACTCGATGTGTCCATCGACATCACCAATGCCGGCAAGATGGATGGCGAGACCACGATCTTTCTGTTCATCCGCGATCCGGTGGCGCAGGTGACGCGGCCGGCCCTGGAGCTGAAGGACTTTCAGAACGTGGCGCTCGCCGCAGGCGCGCGCCAGCGCGTCGCCTTCAAACTGCATGCCTCTCAACTTGCTTATCCAGGGATGGATTTGGCGCCACGTCTCGATAGCGGCCGCATCGAAATCCATGTCGGCACGAGCTCGCGGCCGTGTGACCTCAAGCGGGTAGATATCGAAGTGCGGGTTTAACGCTCGGTGTCATCCCCGACAGCCGCGCAGCGGCTGAGCGGGGATCCAGGGGCGAGTGGTAGAATGCTGATCGAAACTGTGGCCGGCGGAATCACGCAAGGCTGTACCGCTGGCGCTGGATCCCCGCTCGCAGCTTCGCTGCGTCGGGGATGACACCGAGGATTCGCAGTGCCGTCAGTGCGCGCGGCTGACGCAGAAGTCGACCACGTCGAACAAAGCCCGCTTCCATTGCGAGGCCGGGAAGAGTTCGAGCGCGTCGCGCGCCATGGCGCCGTAATGGCGGGCGCGTTCGACCGTATCTTCCAGCGCGCGATGCTTCTTCATGGTCGCCAGTGCCGTTTCAAGATCGCCATCGGCGATTTCGCCGCGCTCCAGGGTGCGGCGCCAGAAATCGCGCTCGGCTTCCGTGCCACGGCGGAACGACAGCACCACCGGCAAAGTGATCTTGCCTTCGCGGAAATCGTCGCCGACGTTCTTGCCGAGCTTGGCGGCGGAGCCGCCGTAGTCGAGCGCATCGTCGATGAGCTGGAAGGCGATGCCGAGATTGGCGCCATATCCACGGCAGGCCTCGACATCGGCCTTGGCGCGTCCAGCGAGAATGGGACCCACTTCGCAGGCAGCGGCGAACAGTGCCGCCGTCTTGGCGCGGATCACTTCGAGATAGGCGTCTTCCGAGGTCTGGGTATCCTTGGCAGCGGAGAGCTGCATCACCTCGCCCTCGGCGATGACGGCGGCGGCGCTCGACAGCACGTCGAGGCATTGCAGCGAGCCGACCTCGACCATCATTTTGAACGCCTGGCCGAGCAGGAAGTCGCCGACCAGAACCGAGGCTTCGTTGCCCCACAGCATGCGGGCGGCGAGCTTGCCCCGACGCATGTCGCTCTCGTCGACCACGTCGTCGTGCAGCAGCGTCGCCGTGTGCATGAATTCGACGGAAGCGGCGAGCTTGATATGGCCTTCGCCGGTGTAGCCGCACAGCCCCGCCGTGGCGAGGGTCAGCATCGGGCGCAGGCGCTTGCCGCCGGAGGAAATCAGATGATTGGCGACCTCGGGAATCATCGCCACGTCGGAGCCGGTGCGCGCCAGAATGGTCTTGTTGACCCCGGCCATGGCCTCGGCCACCAGGCCATTGAGACGCTCGATACCGGTGGACTTTTCTTCCAGGGGAACGACGACACCCACAGCATTCACTCCGATCAACCCGCAGACCAAATTCATTGGCCAAATCCACCAGGGAAGCGCTTGCGGCGCCACAACCCACGTGCGAGGCTCGCGCACTTTTCGCACGGGCCAAGGGTCGTGTGCAACGCGCCAAATGCGCCCAAACGGAGCGGAACCGCCGAAGCGGCGGTCCGGGTGACAAAGACGTGATCGAGCTTATGCGCACCAACGACATGGTGCTGATTTCAGCCATCGAAGCGCTTTTGAACGCCGCTGATATCAATCACTTCGTTGCGGACGGCCATATGAGCGTGCTGGAAGGGTCGATCGGCTTCCTGCCACGCCGGATTCTTGTATCCCGCGACGAGGCCGAACGGGCCCGCCGCCTCCTGACCGAGGCCGGATATGGCGGAGAGCTCAAACATGGCTGAAACGGAAGATGCGCTGCTCGGCGGACGCCTGCGGTTGCAGCAGCCCGCCACCGGGCATCGGGCGGGAACCGACGCCATTCTGCTGGCCGCCGCCTGTGAGCCCGTCGGCCGGAAGCTTGGCGATCTGGGCTCCGGCATCGGCACGGCCGGCCTCGCCGCCGCGCTGCGCCTGCATCCCGAAGCGCTCGTGCTGGTGGAGCAGGATGCCGAGATCGCCGCACTGGCGACGCGGAACGCCGCCGCGAATGTGACGGTGCCCACGCAGGTGGTGGTTTGCGATCTTTTGAGCGCCCGCGCCCGGCATGCCGCCGGCCTCGCTGACAACAGCCTCGATGACGTGATCTGCAATCCGCCCTGGTATGACGGGCGCAGCCATCGCGTCTCTCCCCACGCGAAGAAGGCGGCGGCTCACGCTGTGGAAACGGACGGCGACATCATTACGCCTTGGCTGCGCGCGGCGAGCGCCGTGCTGCGGCCAGACGGCTCGTTCACGATGATCCATCGCGTCGAGCGTCTCGGCGATATTTTATCGGCCAGCGAAGGACGCTTCGGCGCGGTGACGATCATGCCGGTACACGCGCGGCCGGATGCACCGGCGATCCGCATTCTGATGCGCGGCATCAAAGGCAGCCGCGCGCCTATGCGCCTGGCGCCGCCGCTCATTCTGCATGAGGCCGACGGCACGTTCACGGCGCGCGCGCAGGCCATCCATCGCGGCGAAGCTGCCATCGGATGGCCGGGCTAACCGTCATTGCGAGCGAAGCGAAGCAATCCAGGAGTCAAGGTGTGGCGCTATAGACGCAATCAGCCTGTGCCACAGGCATTTTCTGACGCCCTACCACACGCCCCTGGATTGCTTCGTCGCTGCGCTTCTCGCAATGACGGTATAGCATTCGGCGCAACGCTCAGTAGCAGACGCGACGGTTCACCCAGCGCCAGCCCCAAGGGGTCGGTGCCCAGCGCCGGCGGATGACGCAGCCGCCGTAATAGGCCGGATAGCCGAAGCCGTAGAAGGCCGGATAAGGGCGATAGAAGCGCGGGCCGCCATAGAAGCCCGGGCGAAAGCCACCGCCTCGGAAACCGCCGAAGCCACCGCCATGGAAACCACCGCCATGAAAGCCGCCACCATGGAAGCCGCCGCCGTGGAAGCCACCTCCGCCGTGGCCACCACCCATCCTGGCGGCAGCCGGTTCCGAGAAGGCCAATGCGCCCAAGGCGACCACCGCAGCGATCGCGCCAGCGCGCGCAACACGATTGATTGATGACATGACACACCTCCACCCGGAGTGTTCACAGGGCCTCAGACGCCCATGCAACAAACCTGAGCCATCGCACCTGAATAACTACTTATGTAGTTGTTCATATGGCATTCATGTGGCCGGCTCGGAAGCCTGTTTGACCCTGCGGGCATCGCCGACTAGTTTGCGCGCGATTTCACGCTCCGTCTGGACGCATTTTCTTCACGCGAACCGGTGTCCACTTCGCTTGAAAATGCATTTATAGGAAACTCATGTCCGCCTCTCTCGATCCGTCCAAGTCCTTCCAAGGGCTCATTTTGACCTTGCAGACCTTCTGGGCGGAACAGGGCTGCGTCATCCTGCAACCCTATGACATGGAAGTGGGCGCCGGCACGTTCCATCCGGCCACGACCTTGCGGTCGCTCGGCCCGAAATCCTGGAAAGCCGCCTATGTGCAGCCCTCGCGCCGGCCGAAGGACGGCCGCTATGGCGAGAACCCCAACCGGCTGCAGCACTACTATCAATTTCAGGTGATCCTGAAGCCGTCGCCGCCGGATTTGCAGGATCTGTATCTGCGCTCGCTCGCCGCCATCGGCGTCGATGCCAAAGTGCATGACATCCGCTTCGTCGAGGACGACTGGGAAAGCCCGACCCTGGGCGCCTGGGGCCTGGGCTGGGAATGCTGGTGCGACGGCATGGAAGTGAGCCAGTTCACTTACTTCCAGCAGGTGGCCGGCTTCGAATGCGCGCCGGTCTCCGGCGAGTTGACCTATGGCCTCGAACGGCTCGCCATGTATGTGCAGGGCGTCGAGAACGTCTACGATCTCAACTTCAATGGCGGCGAAGGCGACGCGAAAGTCACCTATGGCGACGTTTTCCTGCAAGCCGAGCAGGAATATTCGCGGCACAATTTCGAATATGCCGACACAGCGCTGCTGTTTCAGCATTTCCGCGACGCCGAGACCGAGTGCAAGGCGCTTTTGGAAAAGGGCGACAAGGGCAATCGGCACGAACTGGTGCTGCCGGCCTATGACCAGTGCATCAAGGCCTCGCACCGCTTCAACCTGCTCGACGCACGCGGCGTGATCTCGGTGACGGAACGGCAGAGCTACATCCTGCGCGTGCGCGAACTGGCCAAGGCCTGCGGCGCGGCCTGGCTGAAGACCGAAGGCGGCGGCGCTTAGGGGGCGGCTGAAACAGCCTCAACACCTAGCGGCAAACGCCGAAGCCTTTGTGTCATGCCCGACGCGCTGAAAGCGCGAGCGGGCATCCAGAGCAACCGTTTCAATGCCCGTCGCAGCACCCTACCACGCGCTCTGGATTCCCGCTCAGCCGCTGCGCGGCTGTCGGGAATGACACGGTAGATTCTCAGCATAAAGAACAAATCAAGAACATAATTCCGCCGCCGACGCATCTTATTTTACGCGGCAGGCATGGCGACACATTGGGAGAACAGCTTTTGGACAAGTGGCACAACCGTCATTGCGAGCGCAGCGAAGCAATCCAGGGGTCACGGACGGGTTCTGTGGGCACAAATGCGCATGCGTCACAGCACTTTGTTACCGTGCATCCACACGCCCCTGGATGGCTTCGTCGCATGGCTCCTCGCCATGACGGTGCGGCGTTCGGCGCTTCGGGAGGGGGTGTCGCGCGATTCTGAGGAACAACCCCATGCAAGGGCATTTTCCTCCCCTTTTTCGACAGGCCGCGCACGCACTTGACCCGGCGGCGCGCGTTTGCGAACAGCAACGCAACATCTGGTCGGCGTGGTCCGGCCGTTATTTCGTGAAAGGGGCGGTCTCGCGGTCCGCCGCGTCCAATGCCCGATCTGCTTCTTGAACTGTTCAGCGAAGAAATTCCGGCCCGCATGCAAAAGCAGGCGTCGGACGACCTCAAGCGCCTCGTCACCAATGCGCTGGTCGAACGCGGCCTGACCTATGAGGGCGCCATCGCCTTCGCCACGCCGCGCCGTCTCGCTCTGCATATCGCCGGCCTGCCGGCGCGCCAGCCCGACACCCACGAGGAAAAGAAGGGGCCGCGCGTCGGCGCGCCCGACGCCGCCGTCCAGGGCTTCCTCAAAAGCGCCGGGCTCACTTCGCTCGATCAGGCGAAGATCGAGAAGGACCCGAAGGGCAAGGGCGAATTCTACGTGGCGGTGATCGAGCGTAGCGGCGGCGCCACCATCGACGTGCTCGCCGACATCCTGCCCGGCATCATCAAGACTTTCCCCTGGCCGAAATCGATGCGCTGGGGCGCGGCCTCCGTGCGCAGCGACGCGCTGCGCTGGGTGCGGCCCTTGCATTCGATCCTCGCGACGTTCGGCCTTGAGACCGAGGAACCGGAAATCGTTCCCTTCGAAGTCGACGGCATCCGCGCCGGTAATGTGACGAAGGGCCATCGCTTCCTGGCACCTGGCGACATCAAGGTGCGGCGCTTCGACGATTACGTGCCGGCGCTGGAAAAGGCCAAGGTCGTTCTCGATGCGGAGCGGCGCAAGCAGATCATCCTCAACGACGCCAAGGAACTGGCTTTCGCGCAGGGGCTCGAACTCGTCGAGGACGAAGGCCTGCTTGAGGAAGTCGCCGGCCTCGTCGAATGGCCTGTGGTGCTGATGGGCACGTTCGAGGAAGCTTTCCTCGACATTCCCGGCGAAGTGATCCGCGCGACGATCCGCGCGAATCAGAAATGTTTCGTGCTGCGCAAGCCGGACGGCAAGCTCGCCAATAAATTCCTTTTAACCTCGAACATCGAAGCGACCGACGGTGGCACCAAGATCGCCGCCGGCAATGGCCGCGTGGTGCGGGCACGTCTGTCCGACGCACTCTATTTCTGGGAGACGGATCGTAAGCCCCTGCCCGACGCGAAGGATTATACCAGCGACGCGCAGCCCCTGGGCCTCGATCTCGACAAGCCGCTCGACCAGCGCATGGGCAAGCTCGCCCATCTCAACGTGGTGTTCCACGAGAAGCTCGGCACGCAGGGCGCGCGTGTGGAACGCATCAAGGCGCTGTCCGGCGAACTGGCGCCACGCGTCGGCGCCGATGTCGCGCGTGTCCAGCGCGCAGCCGCGTTGTGCAAAGCCGATTTGATGACCGAAGTGGTCGGCGAGTTTCCCGAAACGCAGGGCCTGATGGGCCGCCGCTATGCCGAACTGCAAGGCGAAGCGGCCGATGTTGGTGCCGCCCTTGAAGAACACTACAAGCCGCAAGGCCCCACCGATCGCGTGCCGAACAGCCCGACCAGTATCGCCGTCGCGCTCGCCGACAAGATCGATACGCTCGTCGGCTTCTGGGCCATCGACGAAAAGCCGACTGGCAGCAAGGATCCATTCGCGTTGCGCCGCGCGGCGCTGGGCGTGATCCGGCTCGTGCTTGAAAACAACGTGCGCCTGAAACTGCTGTCGGCTTTCGCCGATGCGGCTTCGCATCTTTCCGTCGGCAATGCCGGAGCGGAGAAGACCCATGCCGATCTCCTCGCCTTCTTCCACGATCGCCTGAAAGTCTATCTGCGCGACAAGGGCGCGCGGCACGATCTCATCGACGCTGTGTTGGCGATGGGCGACGGCTCGGCCAATGACGATCTACTGACGATCGTGCGCCGTGTGGAAGCACTCGGCTCGTTCCTCGACACGGAAGACGGCAAGAACCTGCTCGCCGGCTACAAGCGCGCCGCCAACATCATCCGCGCGGAAGAGAAGAAGGAAAAGGACGCAAGCGCCTTCGAAGGCGCCTATGCTGCCGATGCTTCAGCGAGCGCGCCGGAAGCGGCGCTGGCCGCCGGCATCGATGCGGCCGCCAAGGATGCGACGCAAGCGATCGCGCAGGAAAATTATGCTGGCGCCATGGGCGCGCTGTCGAAACTGCGCGCACCGGTCGATGCGTTCTTCACCGACGTGACCGTGAACGATCCCGATCCCGCCAAGCGCCTCAACCGCCTGCGCCTGCTCAATGCGCTGCGGCGCGCCGTGCATGGCGTGGCGGATTTCTCGAAGATTGCGGGATGAGGCTGCGGCGCAAGCCTTGCCTCATCGCATTGCTATAAGAGCCGAAGCCTTTGTGTCATACCGGACGCCGAAGGCGATCCGGTATCCAGGGGCAACCGCTTCAATCTACCACTCGCCCCTGGTTCCCGGATCGCGCTTTCAGCGCGTCCGGGATGACACGAAGGCTGCGGTCTCTGTGTCATGCCCGACGCGCGAAGCGCGAGCGGGCATCCAGAGCAAACGCTTCAAGGTCAGCCACGCAGCAATCCACCACACGCTCTGGATTCCCGCTCGGCCGCTGCGCGGCCGTCGGGAATGACAGTGAGGCTCAGCTTAATGTGCGCCGATGCTGCGCCACCGGAATCATCGCGCGCACTTTCTTCACGCGCTCCACATCGATGCGCGTCACCACATAGCCGACACCATCGGACGCCTTGGCGACCACGTGGCCCCACGGATCGGCGACGAGCGAATGGCCGTAGGTCATGCGTGGTTCGTTGCCCTGCATATGCGTGCCGGTCTGGCCCGCCGCGCAGAAATAGGTTTCCGTCTCGATAGCGCGCGCCCGGCACAGCACGTCCCAATGATCCTTGCCGGTCTGCAAGGTGAAAGCCGCCGGCAGCGCGATCACTTCAGCGCCCTTCTCGGCCAAGGCCTGGAAGAGATAGGGAAAGCGCAGATCGTAGCAGATGGCGCAACCGATCGTGACGCCTTCGCACTCATAGGTGACGACCGCATCGCCCGGACGGAAAGCCGCGCTCTCGTTATATTGCTGGCCGTCCGGCGCGGTGATGTCGAACATATGGATCTTGCGATAGCGCGCCAGCTCGCGCCCCTCGCGATCGAAAGCCACCGTCGTATTGCCGATGCGCTCTTCATCGTCGATCGCTTCGAGGATCGAGCCGCCGTGGATGAACACGCCATGGGTTTTGGCCATGGTCTGCAACATCGTATAGGCGGGACCGCCAGGCAGCTTTTCCGCTGCCTCGCGTTTCTGCGCCCGCGAACCGCCCATGAAGTCGAAGACTTCAGGCAGGCAGATCCAATCCGGCTTCTCCTCGGCGACGGCCTGCGCGATGAGCTTCTGCGCCTGCGCCAGATTGGCCGCCTTGTCGGAGCCGGAGTTCATCTGGATGAGAGCGACCTTCATGGAGCGATCCTTAGTTCAAATCAGTTGACGCTTTCCAGGCCCAGCGAAATGCCCTGGCCGACGCCGATGCACATGGTGGCGAGCGCGCGCTTGGCCTTGCGATCGTTCATCTCGATGGCGGCCGACAGCGCGATGCGCACGCCCGACATCCCCAGCGGATGACCGATGGCGATGGCGCCGCCGTTCGGATTGATGTGTTCGGCGTCGTCAGGCAGGCCGAGATCGCGGGTGACGGCGAGCGCCTGCGCCGCGAAGGCTTCGTTGAGTTCGATGACGTCGAAATCGGAAATCTTCAGGCCAAGCCGTTCCATCAGCTTGCGCGTCGCCGGCGCGGGACCGATGCCCATGATGCGCGGCGGCACGCCGGCGGTGGCGAGGCCGGTGATCTTGGCCAGCGGCTGCAGGCCATATTTCTGCACAGCCTTGCCCGACGCGATGAGCACGGCGGCGGCGCCATCGTTGACACCCGAGGCATTGCCGGCGGTCACCGAACCGTCCTTGCGGAAGATTGCCTTCAACGCCGCCAGTTTCTCGATCGTGGTCGCACGCGGATGTTCATCGCGATCGACGACGGTGACGTTGCCCTTGCGATCCTTGATCTCGACGGCGACGATCTCGCGGGCGAGACGACCGTTCTCGATCGCCTTGGCGGCACGGTTCTGGCTGCGCAAAGCGAAAACATCCTGGTCTTCACGGGAAATCTGCCGTTCGGCGGCGAGATTTTCCGCCGTCTCGCCCATGGCGTCGACGCCGTATTGCGCGCGCATCTGCGGATTGATGAAACGCCAGCCGATGGTCGTATCCTCGACCGAGGCCTGCCGCGAGAAGGCTTCCGTCGCCTTGCCCATCACGAAGGGCGCGCGCGACATGCTCTCGACGCCGCTGGCGATGGCGATTTCCATTTCGCCCGCGCGGATGGCTCGCGCCGCCGAGCCCACCGCATCGAGACCCGAACCGCACAGCCGGTTCAAGGTGACGCCCGGCACATCGAGCGGAATGCCGGCGAGCAAGAGACCCATGCGGGCGACGTTGCGGTTATCCTCGCCCGCCTGATTGGCGCAGCCGGCGAAAACTTCCTCGATGGCCGTGACCGGCACCTGCGGCACCTTGGCCACCAGGGTCTTGAGCACATGCGCCAGCAGATCGTCCGGACGGACGGGCGAGAGCGAGCCGCCATAGCGACCGACAGGCGTGCGGACACCAGCGCACAGGAAAACGTCATTCATCGACCCGCTCCATTTGTGTCGGCCACGGTTCACATCGCCCGGGCCACGGACATTCTGGGTGCCTTTTACGGGGCCGCCCCGCCGATGGCCAGTCCTTTGCCTTGAGGGTGGCCTGAGCAAAGGTTCGGGCAAACTGACAGATTCAGAATATTTCCAATGTCAGCCAGACTGAACGACATCCCGCCCGCGATCCGCTAAAGTTGACGCCGCTGCGGATTTGGCCATTGTTGCCCCGACGGCGGCCGGATCGGCCGGAGATGGATATGGCTTTGAAGGGTATGGTATTGAAAGGAAAGCCGCAGCCTGCGGCGGCGCCGGTTGCCATGCCCGCCGAGACAACCCAGGCGAGTCGATTCGGCAAAACGCGGACGGCGCAGTCGACCGCGCTGATGGAAGATTATGTCGAGCTGATCGCCGATCTGCTCGCCAACCAGGGCGAGGCGCGGCCAACCGACGTGGCGCGCCGGCTTGGCGTCTCCCATGCGACCGCGATCAAATCGATCTCACGCTTGAAGCGCGAAGGGCTGGCGACATCCAAGCCGTATCGTGGCGTCTTCCTGACCGATGCCGGCCATCAGCTCGCCGACCGCGTGCGCGCGCGCCATCGTCTGGTGGTCGATGTGCTTCTCGCCATCGGCGTTCCCCTCGAGGCGGCGGAAGCTGACGCCGAAGGGATCGAACATCACGTCTCCGACGTATCGCTCGCCGCTTTTTCTAAATTTTTAAAAGAGCACGGCAACTAATCGGGTCTCCCCGACGTTGTGAACACACCCTTTTGCCAAACGCGCGGCGGGTGTAATTTACATGTGCTGTCCCGGTGAAGGGGCCGACGGCAGCGGACACTGGAAGGGGATACAATGAAAAACATTCTGGTGCCTATCGAGATGCACTCGACGGTCGATTCTGTTCTACAGACCGCTCTGGTGCTGGCGCGCAAATTCGGCAGCTATATCGAAGGCACGCCATTGGGGCCCGATCTTCCCGACCTCGTGGCCTTCGACATGCCCGTGAGCTGGACGATCAACGATCAGAACTCGTGGAAGGAGCTGGCCGAGGAAGCGCATCGCAAATTCGACACGACCATGTCGGCCGCCGGCATCGGCGGCAAGTCGCCCGATGGCAGCGGCCCCTCCCAGGCCTGGTCCGGCGATCATTCTCTTGGCGACAGCCAGGTGGCGAGCCTTGCGCGCGTTTTCGACATCACCGTCTTGGGCCGTCCTGGCTCTGAGCGCGGCGACCCGCGCATGGCCACCGCCGAAGCGGCGCTTTTCGAAAGCGGCCGGCCGATCATGCTGGCGCCGCCGAAGACGCCGGCGAGCTTCGGTGACACCATCGTCATCTCCTGGAACCAGAGCACGGAAACGGCGCGCGCCACCGCTTTCGCCATGCCTTTGCTGAAGAAGGCCAAGAAAGTGATCGTGCTGACGGTCGAGAATTTCGTCGTCGATGGCCCCACTGGCGCGCAGCTCGCCGAAATGCTGGCCCGTCATGGCGTCGCCGTCGAAGCGGTGAGCCATCCCGGCGGCAAGAGTTCCGGCGAAGACATTCTCGATCAGACGGAAAAGCTCGGCGGCGATCTCTTGATCAAGGGCGCCTATACGCAAAGCCGGTTGCGGCAGATGATTTTTGGCGGCGCGACCGCGCATATTCTGGCGAAAGCGAAAATGCCGGTGTTCATGGCCAACTAGGCCGGCCCGCAAACGCTCTTTCAAATATCAAGCCCGGTTCTGATCGCCAGAGCCGGGCTTTTCATATTCCTAAACGCGCCGCGAAGGATTGAGCCAGGCGAGCACCGCGCCGCAGCCGCTGAGAATGGCCAGCAGCAAATAAGCATTGCGGAAAGCGGCGGCGATCTCGCCCATGACGATCTCGCGCCGGTCGCCCGCCAATGTCTGCAAGGCCTCAGGACCACGATTGAGAATGCCGGCGAACATCTGCGCCGCATCCGCATCGGACAAGGCCAAGGACGCAAAGAGCACGGTGGCAAACAAAGTGGTGCCAAGCGCCGCACCGACCGTGCGCGCCAGCTGGATCGACCCCGAGGCCGCGCCAAGCCGGCGCCGACCGGCGAGCGTCTGGATCGTCACCTGCACGACGCTCATCACCGTGCCCATGCCAAGCGCGGCGATGCAGACGGCGACCGCCACGCCCAGAAACGACATATGCGCGGCGTTGAAAGCGAAATTGATCATGCTGAGGCAAGCGACGATGAGCCCCACCGACGGGGCGATCATGGTCATGCCCGTGCGCGTGATGAAGCGGCCGGTCAACATCGAGGCCGTGGCGATCGAGGCCGTCGAAGTGAGCAGAATCCAACCGACCTGCTGCAGCGGCGCGATGTTCATAATGTGCAGGTAGAGCGGCATGAAGGCGATGAACGCGGTCAATGTCGCGCCGTGGGCAACGGCGACGAGTTGCGTCATCCACACACCGCGCTGGCGCATGAGATCGATCGGCAACAGTGGCGAGGGCGTGCTCCTCTCCTGCCGCAGCAGGAAAAACAGCGCCGCAGCCGCGAAAGCGAACAGGCCGAAGATCAGCGGCAGTGCCGAAACCTCGAACGTGCGAGCATTCTGCAAGGCGAGCAAGGTCGGGATGACGACACAGGTAAACAATATCAGGCCGAGGAAATCGAAATTCCAATCGCCCTTGTTACCGGAACGCGCCCGCAACCGCATGGTCAGCACGATGGCGATGAGAGCCGCCGGAATGTTCATGAAGAACACCGAGCGCCAGCCGAACGTCAGCGTGAGATAAGCGCCGAGCAGCGGGCCGATGGCCGTGGCGCTGACGGAAATGGCGGCGAGATAGCCCTGATATTTGCCACGCTGGCGCGGCGGCACCACTTCGCCGATCAGTGCCTGCGACATACTCATCAAGCCGCCGCCGCCCAGGCCCTGCACGAAACGGGTGATCGCCAGGATCATAACGGACGGCGCCAGCGAATTGAGAACGGCACCGAGCATGTAGATGCCCAGCGCCACGAACATCAGCTTACGACGGCCGAAGCGGTCGCCGAGATAGCCATAAAGCGGCGCAGCAATGGTCGAAGCGATCAGATAGCTGACGATGATCCAGGAAATATGCTCGATATCGCCGAGCGAGGCGGCGATCGCCGGCAAAGCGGTCGCGACGATCGTCTGGTCGGCGATCGCCAGAAACATCGGCAGCATGATGGACGGAAAGACACGCAGAAACATGCCGCGCGTGTCGGCTGGAAAAGCCCCTGACGTTTCCTCTGGCGGTAGCGTTGTTGAAGTCAAAATCTCGTCCCGACGCCGCGTCGGCGGCGCATCACCTTTCGTACCGGCCTGATAGACTGTTCCGCCGCGCCCGCCAACGCCATAAAAGCGTCAAGCTTGCGCTGAGCCCCTGCGCGCAACTGTCTCTTGCTCCGCTATATCCTTTGATATACAGCGCAGTAGATCGGAGATAGAAGCTTTTCCCTGTGTTTCAGCTTTCGGACGTCGAAACCACCGCTATCTGGCTCAGCTTGAAGGTCGCTCTCGTGGCGACCCTGGCGAGTTTGCCGCTGGCCATCGTGGTCGCTTGGCTGCTCGCCCGCTGCCGTTTTCCCGGCAAAGGGCTTTTGAACATCCTGGTGCATCTGCCGCTGGTGATGCCGCCCGTCGTCACCGGCTATCTGCTGCTCATCACCTTCGGTCGACGCGCACCGGCGGGCGAATTCCTCGAATCCTGGCTTGGCCTGGTCCTCGCCTTTCGCTGGACCGGCGCGGCGCTGGCCGCCGCCGTCATGTCCTTTCCGCTGACGGTGCGGGCCATCCGCCTGTCCCTGGAAGCCATCGATTCAAAACTCGAGGACGCGGCCGGCACACTCGGTGCCGCCCCTCTGCTCGTGTTCCTGACGGTGACCCTGCCGCTAGCCCTGCCCGGCGTCCTCGCCGGCACGGTGCTCGGCTTCGCCAAAGCACTCGGCGAGTTCGGCGCGACAATCACCTTCGTTTCCAACATTCCCGGCGAAACGCAGACGATCGCTTCGGCCATCTACACGACGACGCAGACACCGGGCGCCGAAGCAGCAACCCTGCGACTGACCGTCATCGCCATCATCATTGCCGCCGCGGCGCTTGGCCTGTCGGAATATTTGGCGCGCCGCAGCCAGAGCGAAGGCCGCCGATGAGCCGTATTGCTTTCGATATCGATCACCGGCAAGGCGAGTTCTCATTGGCTGCCAAGGGCGAGCTGCATGGTCCGGTGAGCGTGCTCTCGGGCGTCTCCGGATCGGGCAAGACCACCCTGCTCAACATCATCGCGGGGCTCGTGCGGCCGCAATCCGGCCGCTTGAGCTTCGACGGCACGGTCTGGTTCGACGCCGCCCAGAAAATCTTCGTGCCACCGCATCGCCGCCGCATCGGCTATGTGTTCCAGGAAGGACGGCTGCTTCCGCATTTGTCGGTGCGTCACAACCTCACCTTCAGCCATTGGTTTCGCAAACCCAACGGCCGATCGCCGGCGCTCACCGACGTCACCGATCTGCTGGGGATCACGCCGCTGCTCGATCGCGGTCCGCGCAATCTGTCGGGCGGCGAGCGGCAGCGGGTGGCGCTGGCCCGCGCCCTGCTCGCCTCGCCGGATCTGCTTTTGATGGACGAACCGCTGGCTTCGCTCGACGAAGCGCGGCGCGCCGAAGTGCTGCCCTATATCGAGAACGTGCGCGACCGCTACAAAATGCCGATCGTCTATGTCACCCATTCCGCCGACGAAGCGGAACGGCTCGGCGACGAAATCGTCAAATTGCGCGACGGCAAGATTCAGGAGATCGAGCGGCGTCGCGATCCGCAGACATCAGTCGCTTTCGACGGGTAGCGGGCGCAGCTTCGCGGTGAGATCGGAGATCTCATCGCTAAACCGCCGGCTGGTATCGCGCTCCATCTCGCGATAGAGGGCGACGAGCTTGTGGCCGAACTCGGTCAGCTTCGCATTGCCGCCGCCCTTGCCGCCAAGCTGCGTCTCCAGAACCGACATTTCGAACATGCTGTTGACCTCGTCCATCAACAGCCACGCGCGCCGATAGGACATGCCCAGCGCGCGCGCCGCCGACGAGATCGACCCGTGCGTGTCGATCATTTCAAGCAGTTTGACCTTGCCGTGACCGAGCTGCCGCTGCGGGCTGAAATCGATCCTGATGGTCACACGCGGCGTCACGTTTCCTCCGCCTTTTTCTGATCCTGCCCAGCTTCTTGACCGAGCCAATGCGGACATGTGTCCGGCTTGATATCGATGAGCGGCGTGCCATCGATACAATCGAGGCCACGCACGGTGAGCACGTTGCCCTCGACTTTCTCCAGCACGACCAGCGAAGACGCGATGGGATTGGGGCGGTTGGGCGAACGCAGCGCGAAAGTGCCCGTCGCCTGACCGTTCGACCGGGGCGATTGCTGCAAGAGATCGCGGCGCGCCTCGTGCATCCAATAAAGAATCTGCAGATATTCGTGGCCGGCGATGTCGGCCAAAGCGTCCTGCCAGCGCGGATCGACCTCGATCCGGCAGGGGGGTCCGTCCAGATCGCCCTTACGCGGACAATCCCGACGGCTCGGCCACGGTGTTCTGATCGTGCCGATGAAAAACAGGGTTTCATCGCCCCTGTCCGGCAATTGCCCCAGGCGCTCGCCGGCGCGTATTTCCGTCGTCGTCGGCACTGAACCGGCTTCTCCTTGTTTGGAAGGGATTTAGCCTATTTCGGCCGCTGTGCCCACCGACGCTCCGTCTGTCGCCAGGGAGAACCTGATTTACCCCCAAATTGGCTTGACGATGACCAACGAACGGTCCATTCCTGGCCCGACGCGGGCTCCCGCGCCTGCACCCGTAGCTCAGCTGGATAGAGCGCTGCCCTCCGAAGGCAGAGGCCAGGGGTTCGAATCCCTTCGGGTGCGCCAGTTCTCCATTGATATCAATGATTTATATTGAGCCGAATTCTTCGGCCAAGCTCCGCAGCATAGCTGATTTGGAGCCGGCTCCCGCAAAACGTCGCCTGATAACGAACTGACTTTGCCGTCTTCCTTAAACCGAGCGGGCGCCTGTGTGAATCATCGACCCAACATGCTGGCCGCGCAGCGCTGCGGTGAGGCGGCCCGGGATGAGGCCATTCACCACCTGTACGCGCCCGATGTGGCGGGCATTCGCCATCACTTCGAGAAGCGCAGAGTCAAACGGCAGCGTGCCTTTCAATTTCGCAAGTTCTGCAAAACTCGTTTCCCGCGGCAACTGCGCCTGCTTCCCATCTGGCCCGTTGGGATCGGCGGTGTACACGCCATCCACATCCTCGACGATCGTCAGGCCGGCTGCGCCGAGCGCGTCGGCCAGCAGAAATGCGCCGATATCGGCACGGTGTATCGGAATGCGCGAGGTCGGAAACTCGTGATGGTGATAAGGCGGAAACGCACTTCCGACGACGGCTCGCGCAGCGGAAAGATGAATGGCGAGCTGGCTCGCGATCGTCGGATGCTCAACATAGGAGACGCCGTCCGAGGCGAACAGACAGGCGAGGATATGACCGTTTTGGCCAGCCTCGCTCGCCGCCAACGGAGCCAGCGATCCGACCGGCAGCCCAAGATCGAGGCCGACACTATAGAGATGGCGGGCGCGGATGCCGGCGCCCGTCAGGATCAACAGGCGGTGCTCAGGCAACAGCGCGCGAAACTCGGCCACGAGTGGCAGGATGGCTTCATAGGAAAAGCACTTTCCCCAGCCGGCAGCCGAGAGTGTAACAAAGCGAGGAGGATGACCGACAACCTGCTCACTTATGGGCTTGAGATAGTGACTCCTGAAACTCCCGCGAAAGCGCATTATTCAGGCGAATCTATCCCACGCAATCGCTGGTAAAAAACAGAGCTGTGTTGATCTGGCCCGACAACGCGAGCGATGCGAGGCCCCACCCGATCCTGCCGTGCGGAGCCTCATTGATGGATTAGAACGTGCGCTCGACGCGCACACGGCTCGTCCAATTGCTCGGATTGACCGAAGCCAATGTGCCGAGCCCGACCGGCACCGAGAGCGGCAGGCTCTGGTTCAGTTTCGAGTAGGACATCTCGATACCGATGTCGAAGTTGCGCACCGGCGACCAGATCAAGCTGCCCATGAGAGTCCATGTGGTGGCGTTCGACAAGCCGCCGTTCGCCCAAGCCGTGTTGCGGGTTACCGACCCCGGCATCACCCGCGCGTAGGATCCAATCACATGAGAGCGCAACGACGGGGTCCAATAGTGAGTAAAGATCGCTGCGGCTGACCATGCCTTGGTCTGCTCTACGCCCCCGATCGAACAGGCGGCATTAACGCAGTAAAGCGTCAGATCGCGATCGACGCGCAAGAACCCGCCGACCCAATTGCTGCTGACCGCTGGATTGGCATTGATGCCGGAATTGACCACATAGCTGAGAGCGCCGGAGCTGTATGCGACCCAGGCCTGGATGCTGTCGCCTTGCGCAAGCATCGGCAGGTTGATGCGCAGACCGCCGCTGACGGCCCAGCCCGTGCGGCGTATCTGTGGACCGGCATTGCCGACGACCGCGAGCGGCGCATTGCCGAATGTCACGCTGTTTTCAAGCACCGCGGCCGACAGCATCGCGGCGCCCCACGGCTGATCGATACGGATGTTACCGACGAGAGAGGGCAGGCGCTGCGGCACCGGGCCAGCGGTCGCAGCCGTTGCGGTGAACGGATTGGGCCCAAGCGTATTGACGGCCGTCGAATTGGTCAGTTCAGCCCGGTTTTCCAAGGCGATGGTCGCCGAGAAGCCACCCCCGAAGGTTGCCGTGTAAGCAAGCTGACGAATGCCGTTCGGGAAGCCCGCGGTGGCGAGCGAATGATATTGGAGAGGCGGCAGAAAGCTGAAGTTCGAGGCCGCCTGGCCAACCGTAAATCCGGCGAAGCGGATATAGGCCGCTTCGATCGTCGCCGTAGAGGCATTGCCGGCCGCAAATACACCACTGGCATAACCCGGCGGGGTGTTGGCGAGGCCGGACGCCGACATCAGACGTAGAGAGAAAATCGTCTGCACCGTTCCCCAAGCGGATTGGGTGCGCGCATCCATGTTGATAAGCCCGCGGGCATACCAGCCGTTCTGGTCAACGCCATTGGCGCTGATGAACGTTCCCGTGCCGCCACCGCTCGAGCGGTGCGAAACCGCGTTTTTCGCTGGCGTGTACCACATGTCAACACGAACGCGGCCGCCGACTTTTAAGCAGGTATCGGTGCCGGGAATCCAGTAGAAGCCTGCGCCGTAAACGTCGCAGACACGGACATATTCAACGGGCGCTGCCTTGCGCGACGGCAGATCGGCCGCGTGGACGCTGCCCCCGACGACCAATGTCGCGGCGGATGCAAGCAGAATATGTCGTGCGAATGCCACCGATGTCTTCGTACTCATTCTAACCCCCGTTTTGTTTGGTTTAAGCGGCTTCATATTGAAGAGAGTGCGCGCGGCCCCGCGGGCGCGCTCTCCGCAATGCAGTTGCGTCAAATCAAACGCGAATTCGGGTCTCGTGATCACGCTCCGATCAGACGGCGGACGTGATCACTGCCAAATACGAAAGCCTTGGGGTCGACCGATACATCTGTATAAGAACAGCGCATAAATCGGTCTCTAATGAAAAGGAACGGTCGTATCAATTCCGAGCTTGGTGCGGCGCGCCAATCCCGGAGCGCGTGCGTGTATTGCTGACCGCTCTTCAACATGGCAATGGCCTCATGTCATTGCCCCGTTCCAATGCTGTAGGAATTCGCTCGCCGGCGAGCGTGGACGTGGCGAAGCCGCGGAAGCCGGCGTTCCTACGTAGATGAAGCCGACGATGGCATCGCTGTCGCCGAGCCCCAACGCGGCCTTGACACCGACATCATACGCAGGCTCTCCCGTCTTCCAGGAGGCGGCGTAACCCTGCGCATATAAAGCCAGTGAAAGGTTCTGGATCGCCGCACCCACTGCGAGAATCTGTTCAACTTCAGGCACGCCCGGCCGGGACACGATTTTCGCGCCCACAGCGATCACGAGAGGCGCACGCAAGGGCTTGGCCGCTTCGCGTTCAAGTTCGGCCTCCGTTGCTTCCGGCTTTCGGCGCTTCAAGGCCTGCGCCAGAATCGCACCGAAATTTTGCCTCATACTGTTTTCGATCAGAATGAAGCGCCAGGGCCGCAGACGGCCGTGATCGGGTGCCGCGACCGCAGCCTCCAGCGCCATATTGAGTGCCTTGCTGTCGGGGGCAGGCGCAACAAGTTCCTTCGGCGTCGTGCGCGCCAGCATTACGTCGAGAAGTGTCATCTGTGCCATCATCGGCTTCCATCTTCATGTTCCTCCGGAACGAACGCGATGACTTCCATCTCGACCAGCATGTCCGGTCCCTTGAGATCGACAATCGCCGATGTTCGTGCCGGCAATGGCTCGGGAACGAGCTTCACATATTCCTCGTTGAAGCCCTTCCAGTCTTCGGCGTTCCGCAGGAAGACGGTCACTTTGACCAAATGCGCAAGGGATGATCCGGCTGCTTCGAGGATCGCTCCGATATTGCCAATGCAGCGGCGCGCTTGATCGTGAATATCACCCATCTTGCCGGTTTCGCGATTGCGACCAGCCTGACCGCTGGTGAAGACGAAGCCGCCAACACGGATCGCCTGATTGAACGGCCCGGTGGGTGTCGGCGCCTTATCGGTACGGATCGCGATTTTCTTCGTCATATCTCGATCCTGTCTCTCGTCATCGCTGCGAAGCTCCAAGGGCTTCCACGGTCAAGCGCGCGACTTCATCGTCCAAAGCAGGAGAGCCGCCGCCCACGCCGATTGCCCCGATACAGGCGCCATTCTCAAAAATCGGATATCCGCCGGGATTAAGCGTCACGCCGCCGGGAATGATCTCGGTCAGGCTCATGGCGTAGAGTGGTCGATCCGTCCATTGTTCGATCAAAGCTATCGTCGGCTTGCGAAACGCTGCTGCGAGGCGCGCCTTGCCCGCGGCCATATAGGGCCCGTGCCAGGCTTCAGCTTTCCCGCGCGCGACGATCACAGGATGGCCGGCGGCATCGACGACGGCGACGCTGACTTCGACACCTTTCGAAATCCCTATGGCTTTCGCCCGATCAAGAAATTTGCGGCCGGTGTCGAAGTCCACGTCGCCTCCGGTCGTCTAATGACGGATATAATCGTCGGCATTGGTTCCCAGGAGCTTGCGCAACGCGCTTTCTCCGAGCACCCCCTTCCACTTGATCACGTTGTCGACCGAGTGCGGCCAATCGCATTCAGGATGCGGGAAGTCGGAGGCATACATCAGGCAATTGTCGCCAAGCACGTCGTTGACCGCCTTGGTCATCTCGGGGCCTTCATGCGCCTCGATGCAAACCTTGATCCGGCCTTGCTGGGCATATTCGCTCGGCAAATATTTCAGCTTCGGGACCACGCCCTTGACATAGGTGACCTGGCTGTCGAGGCGCTTCAGCCAATAGGGCAGCCAGCCGTGACCCGTCTCCGAGTAACCCACTTTGATGTTCGGATAGCGATCGAGAATGCCGCCGGCGATAATGTAAGCGAGCGAACGCTGCGCGCCCCAGGGGTGAGCGGCGGTGCGGGCGATGGCGGCATTGCCCCAGATGTCGCGATAGCCCGGGAAATACGGCGGTTCATAGAAGAAGCTGTGATGCATGATCGGCAGATGCAGATCGTTCATCACCTCCCATAACGGATCGAGATCGGGATCGTCGATCGGCAGCCCTTCGGGCAAGGATGGCCAGACGGCGCACAACCAATCTTCCTTGCCGATGCGTTTGATTTCCTTCACCGCCCATTCGATATTCGCGCCCGGCGCCAGAAACAGGCCTTTCAGCCGCTTCGTATCGGCCGAGCAGAAATCGCGCATGTAATTGTGATAGGCATCATAGAGATTCGTCGTCAGAAACGGCTCCAAAGCGCTCGATCCGGGCGCCCAGGTGCCTGGAATCAAAACATTCACATCGACGCCTTCTTTTGTCATGTCGTCGAGGCGACCGTGCGGGTTATCGTGCTGAATGCGCTCATGGCAGATTTCCGACGAGACGTTCTCGACACGGCCCTCGGTGGCGCCGGCCCCGCCCTTCTCGACCTTTTCGACATCCGGCTTCTGGCCCGCGATCCGGTTGTAGGGGATCGGCTTGATCCGCAAGGAATGCCACGGTGTCGTCGGATGGCCGCGACCGGGAGGCGAATTCATCTTTCGCGCGTAAGGCGTCAGCTCTTCCCAGCGATCCTTCAAAGGCTGAGCCGCATAACGATGGAGCACTTCCATCGATGGGGTCACGTGGCTATCGACATCGAGAACCCGATATCCGTCGCGCATGCTTATTCTCCCGTTCCTTGACAACTACGGCTGCTTCACATGAAGCCTGCGCCGCTTTCCCTGCCGATGAAGCTAGAAAGCTCTCTCGCTCAAGGCAAAAAGCTTTTTCAGATAGTCGTATCAGCGCGGGATATATGACTGCCGCCAGCATGGGCGCGCGCCGCCGGCGCCGCTTCCGCGACGCCGACGCAAACTCGGAATATCTGTAACGTGACGAATAAATGCTCAGTCTTGCACAAACTCGCGAGGCGCCCGGTCGATACCCAGTTGCCGGCGCCGCTGCACCAATTCATGGAATTTGGCACGCGTGTCCTGAATGCTCATGATTGGCGTCTCGGCGAAGCCATCATTCGCCCAACCCGGCCAGCTTTCATATTCCTTGGCATAGAGTTCGGCGCGGATAACGGTCGGATGAAAGGGTTTTGAGCGGGCGTGGCGCAGATCGTTGAGATTGATCGGCCCTTTGATCGTCGCCTCCCCCGGTCCATTGAGCGTATTGGTGATCGAGCCGTCGAAATAATGAATGGCGGAATCACCGTGGCTGTCATGCATGCCGCGCAGCGTGCCTTCGAATATGCCGACATTGGCTGCGGCGAGGTAACATTTGTTCTCATAAGCACGGGCGGTCCGCAGGCTTTTCCAGTTGCGGACGTCGCCGTGACTCATGTTGTTGGGCTCGGATGTCAGATGCAGCAGAATTTCGGCGCCGTTCATCATCGTGCATCGCGCATTTTCGGGAAACCCCAGCTCGCCGCATGTGACGAGGCCGATATTGCCGATGTCCGTCTTGGCAACCTGGAACAAGGCTTCGCGGCCATATTTCGCAACGAACTGACTGTAGACGTCAGGCGGCGTCGTATAAGGAAAGACCCAGCAATTATTGTTGATCTTCCAATGCTTGATCAGAATTCGGCCGTCCGGTCCCACCAGAAATGAACAATTGAAGAAGCGTCCGGGAAAGTCGTTATGAATTTCCAGCATATTGGCAGCGATATAGACTTTTCGCTGCTTGGCTTTCTCGGCGAGAATGTCCGTATAAGGCCCGGGAACCGTGGTACAGATCTTGATCCACTGATCGACATTCTTATTCGACCAATGGCCGTTGATGGCATATTCCGGCGTCACGATCAGCTTCACTTCGGAATTTCCGAAGGACGTAACGTAATCGACCAATTGGCAGATACGTTCGATATTGGCGCGGATATCGAGATCTCGTTGCTTCTCGTCTTCGAGCGAAACCTGACGCACCCGCGGCTGAATACAGGCGACTTCGAAGTTCAAAATATCCGGCATGACTTAGTCCCTCGCATTAGTTCAAAGCGGCTGTCGTCGCGGATCTTCGGTGATCCGCAAGACCGACGCAGCCATCGTCTTCGGCTTTGACAAGCTTGATTGAGCCAAAGCTGATCCAGCCTGACGGCATGGTACGGATGTTTGGCAGCCGACCCCGGAGCTTCACCAGTTCATCTTCGTCCAGTGTGTCTTCGATCACCGGTTGGCCTTGAAAATCAACTGACCAGCGCGGCCGGTCGGCCGCAACCTTCAAATCCTGGCCACAAGCCAATGTGCGGGCGAGAAATTGCGCCAATACGCACGTCTGTCCTACGGTTCCTGGCGTACCGATCGTCATCGTCAACTTGCCGCTCTTGGTGATCAGGCAAGGCGCCAGGGTATGTGCGGGACGCTTGCCGGGCGCGATGCAGTTTGCACTTCCAGGATTGTTGACGAAACCAGCGAGCCGGTTGTTGAGGAGAATGCCGGTAGCAGGCAGAACGACGCCGGCACCGCATGGCGCCGATATGCTTTGGATCAGGGAGACGGCCAATCCGTCGCGATCGACGACAACGACATTGGTGGTGCAACGATCGCGCGATTCCGGCGGCATCGGCATGGCCGCATCAGCCTGGACGAAGCCCGTTCGAGCCCGCTCCAGCAAGGCCCGGAGCGGCGCTTCCAGCAATGCCGGATCGCCGATCAATTGGCCGGCAACCTTGTAAGCGGCGCGGCGTGCCTCAAAGCCGCGCAGGATGAAATCCACACTGTCCGGATCGACGTTCGCAATACCGCCCGCTTCCAGAGCCAAAAGCTGCAGCAATAACGTCGCGCCATAGGAATTTGGCGGCATGGTCCAGACGTCATGACCGTGGAAAGGGGCCGAGATCGGCTTTTGTTCAAGCGACTTGTGCTGAGCGAGATCATCGCGACCGATGAGCCAACCGATTCGCTCGCCGGCCGCCAGCATGCGGTTCGCGACTTCCCCTCGGTAAAAACTTTCCGGACCTTCCGCCTCGATGATCGCCAGCATGTTCGCGAGATCGGGTTGCCGAAAGGTAGTGCCTTCCTGCAACGGCACGCCGTTCGGCAGGAATAGATCGGCAGCGGCGGGATCGCGAGCCAGCAAGGCGGCGCGATCTCGGACATTGCGCGCGAAATAGGAAGAAACAGCAAAACCCTCGGTCGCAAGCGCCCGTGCAGGCGCCATCAAGCTTGCAAATGGACGGGTGCCGAAGCGCTGCAATGTATCATGAAGGCCGGCGAGAAAGCCGGGCACCGTCACCGATAGAGCGCCATCGCGAGGTATGCCCACCGAAAATTGCTCTAAGGTCGCGGCTTGCGGCGAACGCCCCGTTCCATTCAGACCGGTAACCGCTCTTGTCTTTGGATCGTGGATGAGAAAATAGACGTCCCCGGCCAGAGTGCAGGCATAAGGACATACGACGGCGAGGACGAGCGCCCCGGCAACTGCGGCATCGACAGCATTTCCGCCGCTCCGCAGAACTTGCGTGGCCGCCTCAGTCGCAAGGGTATGCCCGGACGCGACGACACCGTTCAGGCCATGCGCCACCTGAATTTCTCGCGACAGCTGTCGAGTTTCTCCGGCAACGCTCATGAGATTCTCGTTCGTGACCTCGTTCGATCAGTCCGCGGAAGCGCTTGGGCTCGCCGCGCGATCGCGCTGATAGAATTCGGATTGCGGGTCGTTCAGCACCATGGTCTTAATGCCCTCCCAGAGGTGTCGGCGCAGCGCGACGAATTCAGGGGTTGCCCGGGCATCGTATTCCCACCTCGGTTGCGGCAGGTTGACGTCGACGATCTCCGAGATCTGCCCCGGTCGCGGCCGCATCATCACCACCTGGTCGGAGAGAAGCACCGCTTCATCCACGCTATGGGTCACGAAGATGACGACGCTTTTCAGCGTCTGCCGGATCTTCATCACTTCAATCTGCATAAACTCACGGGTTTGCGCGTCGAGCGCCGCAAAAGGCTCGTCCATCAAGAGAAAGGCCGGTTTGGCGATGAGTGCGCGCGCCAGAGCTGCGCGCTGCTGCATGCCACCCGACAATTCCCGTGGGTAGGAATCAGCGAACCGACGCAGACCCATCATATTGAGATAGTAGTCGGCGCGCTCTTCGCATTCCTTGGTGGATGCCGCGTGAAGTTCCAGCGGAAAATAGACATTGGCCTTGATCGTGCGCCAAGGCATCAGCCGGAACGATTGAAACACGATGCCCATATGTGGTCCCGGCACGGGCGGCGTATCGCCAACGAGAATTTCTCCCGAATCCTGCCGGATCAAACCATTCAGCATGCGCAGCAACGTGGTCTTGCCGCACCCCGACGGGCCGACCAGGCTGACAAAGCTATTCGGCTTTATGTTGAGAGAGATGTTGTTAAGAGCGTGTACGCCCTCGTCAGCCTTCGAGCGGCGGAACCATTTTGACACAT
Source organism: Methylocella sp. CPCC 101449 (assembly GCF_031921685.1). Classification (NCBI taxonomy): domain Bacteria; kingdom Pseudomonadati; phylum Pseudomonadota; class Alphaproteobacteria; order Hyphomicrobiales; family Beijerinckiaceae; genus Methylocella; species Methylocella sp. CPCC 101449. Next base: position 426,185 of record NZ_JAPDHU010000001.1, read on the forward strand.
TGCGCACGGTGATGGCGGGCGCCGCATCATACGGCGCGATCGATGTCGGATCCGAGGTCATCAGCGACGTACTCATCGGCCCACCGGATCAATTTTCGGCTCGACGCCGCTATCGGCCAGAACGGCATCGATGAAGCGCGGGTCGACCCAGTCCTTCGGCTCGACTTTCTTCAATTCCTTCCATTCTGGATCCTGGTAAAGCGTATCCGTGGTATAGGCGAGGTCGGTCATGTTGAACCCACCATTCACCGACCAGTTTTGTCGGTAGTTTTCGGCCAGAGCCTCTAGCTCTTCCCGCTTCAAATCGGAGCGAGCTTTCGCCATGGCATCCACCCAAAGCTTGGGATCGGCTGCGAAAGCCCGCGAGGCCATCATGATGCCGCGCACCACGGCCTGGATTTCCTTGGCTTTCGCCTTCCAGACGGCTTCTGTCACCACATTCAGCTTGGTGACGAAGGGCGCCGCTTTATAGAAACTCGCCTGATCGACAACCATGGAAAACGCCGACTTATCGGCAAGGCTGGTCCAAACACCGATTGAAATGGCGGTCGCGTCGATACGGCCGGCGATCAAGGATTGTGCCCGCACGGGCGGCTGGCCAACGGCGAGATACTGCAGCTTGTCGGTGCTGGCGCCCAGTTTGGTCAGCACCGCACGGCTGAGAATGTAGTCAACGCTTCCCAGACGGGCCACGCCGAAAACCTTGCCTTCAAGCTGCTTTGGCGTCGAATAGTCCTTCTTGGCGACGATCACGAAGGGAAGCGCTTTGTCGGGCGAGATGATGCCCTTCAATTGAACTTGGTTGCGTGCCACGAGCTGAAGGGCGGTATCGAGCCCAATATTGGCCATGTCGCCTTGTCCCGAGCGCAAGGCAGCAACGGCCGAAGGTGTCTGCTGGACACGGACCAATTCAACGTCGACACCAGCCTTTTTATAGAAGCCGAGCTGGTGGGCGAGATCGATCACCGAATTGGGTACCAGGGGCGTTTCCGTTTCCGTGATGATGATGCGAAACGGCGCGGCCGCGGCCACCGTGCTCAACAGGCCCAGCGCTATGACGACGAGTATGCCGGCCCATTGGACGGACCGGGGAAACACGCTCGTGATTGAAGCGTTGGTCGATGCGATCGTCTTCATGCAAATCTCCAGAAGGCAACCGGGCATGTCCCGACCCCACGCACGGGTTGATGAGCAATAAAGGTTGGAGGCGTAGTTTCGACCACGCCGAGCATCGTGACGTAGTTGAGGAATTCCGCCGTCGAATTGCCTTCCTGGATCAGACGCGGAACCGTGAGCGTGTTGAGAATGTCGTCACGGGCGCCCAGGCGCATGCGCTCCAGCAACCAATCGGCGAATTGCGGCTGATATTTGCCTGCTTTTGGTCCGCCAACCTCGATATTGAGATTGAACGAGCCGAGGATGGCGACGCGCTCCGATCCAGGCCAATCGCGGATCGCCCGGCCGAGGAATTGACCCAGCTCGTACCAACGGCGATTGGCCGCCAATGGATAGCCGAAGGCATTGGTCATGATCGGCACCAGGCTCAGATCCTGCTCCGGCCTCAGATAGGACAGAGGTAGCGTGAAAGCATGATCGATCCGAAAGTCGTGAACCTGCGAGAATTGGATGCCCTGCTCGACGCCGCTGCGCAGAATGTGCTGCGCAAGATCGAGCGGCACCAGTGCGCGATATTTTGGCAGAAACATGATCTCGGATTCATACCAGAATGGCCCTTCCGCTACTGGGCCGGTGGCCACCGCGAAGGTCGGCATATTGTCGAAGAAGAAATTATCGAGATGGTCGTTAGCCACCGCCACGATCACGTCCGGCCGCGTTTCCGCCAGCATGGCCCGCATGTGATCAAAGGTGGCGTTCAATCCTGCCAAATCTTCCTGATTGGCCTGCTCCCGGTTCCAAAAGATCCTCGGGTTATGGGTCGAGGCGATGACAGACACGATCTCGGCCATGACTTCCTTTCACCGTTCACGCCACACAGGCTTCTTGGTCAGTCGCGCGACCGCCCGCGCATGACGCGCCGTTCAAAGAATTTTAGTGATTGCATCGTGACGACACCGATCACCGCGAGCACGAAGACAACGACGAAATAAGGCGCCATACGAAACGTATTGCCGTAGATCGACAGCAAACCGCCGAGCCCCTGGACCGCCGTGTAAAGCTCCGCCACCACCGTGTTGATCAGCGCAAGTGCCGCGCCCACGCGCATGCCGGCAATGATGTAAGGCATCGCGCCCGGCAGCATGATCTTGCGAAAGATTTGGGCGTCTGTCGCACCGGCCGAGCGCGCCATTTCGATCAGATCGCCATCACTGTTCAGCACGCCTGCATAAGTATTGATCAAAATGGGCATGATCGCGCCGAGAAATACGACGCAGATTTTGGCTTCGTAACCGAGCCCAAGGAAGATGATGATCAGTGGGATGAAGGAGACCCGGGGCATGGCGCTCAACGCGTCGACATAGGGCTCCAAAGCAGCGCCGAAGACGCGAAAGCCACCCATCAGCAAGCCAAGCGGCACGGCGAAGACGATCGCCAGAAGGTAGCCGACCGCAAAAACATAAAGACTGCTGAGCGCGGCCGCGGGCACGGTTCCATCGGAAAAGAGCTGCACCGCAGCCACCGCCGTCTGCGACGGCGTTGGAATAAAGTTCTGCCCGACCAGTTGCGCGACCGCTGTCCAGATCGCGATCAATAGAATGCCGACCAGCAGCCGCCAAAAGCCGATGTGAACCTGGCTGAGACGCGGGCCGATGCGTGGTCTGCGCCTGGCAACAGCAGCTTGTCGTTGCTCAATCGCCACCATAGGGGCTCCTCTATGCAGAATTGGTGCCAGCCCCGGTGGACGAATAGTAGTCGTACCAGTGATTTGGCACGCCCTGAATTTTGGGCACGACCTCCTGCAGGTACCATTCGCGCGGGTTGAGGACGGCGGAGAGATGGAAAAGCAGCACGGGATGAACGTGCAACGCCCATAGCTTAGGAAAGTCTTTGTGCGTCAACGCAGCATGCTCTTCGGCGGTCAGATCGAACGTATCGAGCATGGCGTAATCGCCGGCGCGAAAGGCCATCGTGCGATCACGATCTATATAGACGTGATGAATGGCGCGGTTCAGCTCGTGCACAGACATCTGCATGCGCTCCTGCGCGACCGGTTGGTCCACTCGACGCCAGCCACCCACCCGACTGAGGATCGGTGGCTGAATATTTGCCCGTGAAATCAGGCTAGTTGCGTCTCGAAATTGAATCTAGGACTATTTTAAAATAGCCCGATAGGCTCATCCTATAGACCGTGTCCCGCGGCTGAACGCCGTTCAGAAGAGGTATATATGAACGATCGGCAGCTCCGTTACGCCCATGCGGTCTGGAAAGAGCGCAGCTTCAGCCGCGCCGCCGAGAAACTTCACGTGTCTCAGCCATCGTTGAGCGATCAAGTTCGCCAGCTTGAAGAAGAGATCGGCTTCACGCTCTTTTACCGTAATGCTCGTGGTGTCGAACCCAGCATCAACGGCTTGACCTTTCTCGAAGCCGCGGAAGCGATTGTGCTGGGCATCGCCTCGCTCGGAGACTTGGCAGGCGAGCTTCGCGGAAAGCCGGGCCTGAGAATCCGCATCGGCTTGAACTCGGGGCTCGCGCAATCGACAATCCCGCGCATTTCCCACGCGCTTTCGCAAGGCAATACAAAAATCCGATTTGAGATCGTCACCGCGACAAGCCGACGTATTCAGCGCCTCCTTCATCAGCAACGTCTCGACGTTGCCTTTCTATTTGAAGGCGAAGTCAAAGGCTCAGCCTACAAACTGGCCTGGCGCCGTGTCGCGCAAAGCGACATCATCGCCCTGGTTCCGAAGGACCATCCTTTTGCCATGCGGCAGGACGGCATCGATCTACGGGATTTGAACAACAGCCCTCTCATCATCAATGAGCCTCGTGTTGGTTACGGGGAAGCTCTCTTGGCGATCTTCGCGGCCAACGATTTACATCCTGAAATCATCGCCGATTGCGATGACATCGAGTCCTTGAAGTATATGGTGCTATCGGGAACGGGATTTGCGATTGTGCCGCGTATCGTAGCTCAGCACGAATTGGAACATGGCCTGATGGTCGCCATTCCAATCCTGCCGAAACAGACCGTCGGCATCCATTTCGTGCGGCGGCCCGATGCCTTCCCGGTGCGGCTGGAGCGCTGCCTAGCGCAACTTGCGCGGGAGTTTTCCGCCGAGGAACTTGAGAACGGCTTCAGCTAAACACCAGCGCCTATCTTCGCGGGGCCTCTAGCCGCTGCCGTCAAGCGGGAAGCGCCTAATAATCGGCGAGATTTTTACGCACCTCGTCCAGAAGCGAGAGAGGCGCGCGCGCCCATTCAGAACGGCTATCGGTGTTCCCATCTCCCGGACGTGTCGTAGCCACCATGCCGATCTTCGTCACGGTGAGATTCTCATGCACCGGATCGCAGCGGTCTGCCTTGACATGCGGAACGACGATCAGATCTTCGCCGCCGCGAAAACGCGCGGCAAGCGACCATTCGACCTCGCGCGCATTTTCCGGATCGACATCGTCCTCGACGACGATCACCAGCTTCAGAAGATTGACTTGGCCCATGGCGAGCATGACCGCACGAGCGCCCTCGCCCAAACGCGCCTGATGCATGGAAATCACCGCGTGCAGGCGGCCCATGCCGCCTTCGGTGATGACAACGCGGCGCACGGCGGGAATCATGCGCTGCAAAGCCTGACAGAGAGTTGCGCCAATGGCGACCCCGCCGAGAAGGCAATGTTCGCTGGCATAGCCGGGCAGAATGGCCTGATAAATCGCGTCGCGCCGGTGGGTGACACAGCGGATAGTACCGCCGATGCCTGGTCCATAGTTGACATAGAATCCGTGAAATTCGGAGACGGGGCCTTCGTCGATCAAATCGTTCGGATCAAGCTCACCTTCAAGCACGATTTCGGCGTGGGCCGGCACTTCCAAATCGGCCGTCTTGCAGCGGACAAGCTGCAGCGCTTCGCCGAGCAGGCCGCCGATCGGTTCGTATTCGTCGTCACCGAGACCAAGATAGAGCTGCGATCCCAGCAGAACGGCCGTGTGATTGCCGATGGCGACAGCGATTTCGAGCTTGCGGCCAAGCGCTTTCGCCTTGTCGGCGAGAATATAGAGATGATGGTTCTTGGCGATGCCGGCCATGATCTTAGCCCCGCCATCGAGGCGCAGACGGGCGATCGAGACATTGCGGCGACCGGTTTCCGGGTCCTTGGCGATGATAACTCCAGCGGTGACATAGGGCGCCGCCTCACGCTCGAACCAGGTCGGCACCGGCAGCAGTCGCGCGAGATCGATCTTCTCCTGATGCACGATCTCTTGAACTGGCCCCTCGCCGACCATGACCGGCGCGATCGGATGGGCGAGCGCTTTCTGCAAGATCGCGTCCAGTGCGCTTGGCTCGACACCGAGTGCGTCAGCAAAGCGGGCGCGCGTCGACAGCAGATTGCCGACGACGGGCATGGAATGACCTTTGACCTTTTCAAACAGCAGGCCAGGGCCACGATCTTTTAGCGCCAGCACCGCGCCAAGCTCGAAACGCGGATCGACGGGCCGCTTCACGCGATGCAGTTCGTCCGTCTGTTCGAGAACGCCCATAAAGCCGCGCATGCTTTGATCGGTCATCGGTCCTTGCCTGTGTTTATTGCGGCGGCAGCTGGAAGTGCCGGATGTTCTTCTGGCGTGCTTCGTCCAAGGCCTCTTCATAGCCGGCGTCGGCATAGCGCATCACGCCCGTGGTCGTGTCGTTGGTCAGGGACAGCGACAGTCGTTCGTCGGCGGCCTCAGATCCATCCGCCACCAAAGTGACGCCCGCGCTGGTCATATAGCCGGAATAGCCGCCGCCACCGGAATGAATGGCCACCAGATCGGCTTGGGAAGCGCAATGCACCATGGCGTTGAGCAACGGCCAGTCGGCGATCGCGTCGGAGCCATCACGCATGTTTTCCGTCATGATATTAGGATGAGCCATGGCACCCGCATCAAGATGATCGCGGGTGAAGGCGATGGGTCCCGCCAGCTTGCCCTCCCGCACCATCTGGTTGACGGCAAGCCCCAGTTCGGTACGCTCGCCATGGCCGAGCCAGGCAATGCGGGCCGGCAGGCCTTCGAACGGCACGTGCTGGCGCGCCAACTTGATCCAGTTCGAGACGATCTGATTGTCGCCGAACTTTTCCAGTACCAGATCGTCGATCTTTCGGATGTCGTCAGGATCGTTCGACAGCGCCACCCAGCGGAATGGGCCAATGGCCCGCGCAAACAGCGGACGCAGGAATGCTTCGGTGAAGATCGGGATATCGAAGGCATTTTCGACGCCGCCATTCTTGGCGTGGGTCCGGATCAGATTGCCATTGTCGAAGACAACCGCGCCCTTTTTCTGAAAATCCAGCATCGCGGAGACATGGCGGACGATCGATTGGATCGATTCATCCATCAGAATCTTCGGATCGCCCTTGCGCAGCTCGCGCACCTCGTCGAGTGTCCGGCCAGCCGGCACATAGCCATAGACGAGATCGTGTGCGGCGGTCTGATCGGTTACCACGTCGGGCACGATGCCTCGACGCGCAATCTCCGGATAGACGTCGGCCGCGTTGGCGCACAAACCAACCGAGAGCGGCTTATTCTCGGCCTGGGCCTTGCGGATCATATCGAGCGCTTCATCTAATGACTTAGTCTTGACGTCGACAAAGCCGATCGTCATGCGTTTGTCGATGCGCGCTTCATCGACGTCGACGCAGAGGATCGCCGCCTTCGCCATCTTGCCGGCCAGCGGTTGCGCGCCGCCCATGCCGCCCATGCCGGCGGTCAGCACGAACCGTCCGGCGAGATCGCCACCGAAATGTTTGGCGGCGATGCGCATGAAGATTTCGTAGGTGCCCTGAATGACGCCCTGGGAGCCGATATATTGCCAATCGCCGGCAGTGAGGCCGCCCCAGCAGATCAGGTTTTTCTTGGCCAACTCGTAGAAATTCTCGGCCTTGGCCCATTGGCCGACCATGTTGCAGTTGGCCATGATGATGACCGGCGCCTTGGCGTGGGTCTTGATGACGCCGATCGGCTTGCCCGATTGCACCAGCAAGGTCTCGCCATCTTCAATCGTCTTCAATGTCTCGACGATCTTATCATGCGAAGGCCAGTCGCGCGCCGCGCGACCGAGCGCGGCATAGACGACCAGATTGTTCGGATCCTCGCCGACGGCGAGCACATTCTCCAGGAGGCGCAGCAACGCTTCCTGGCGCCAGCCCTTGCACCGCAGTTTGCCACCGGACGTTACGGAAAATACACGCTGCGCCATCTGGAAACCCTCAGCTCAGAGCATAGTCGGTGAGATTGAGACCAAGCGCCTTTTCGACGATCGGATAGACAGAGGGATCTGTGACACTCGAGGACAGCGGAATGACGTTCTTGGCGATGCGCAGCACCAGCAGTTCGTCGCCTTCCCTGATCTCGCCGACGCTGGCTGGCACACCGTTCTTATCGAGCGTGGTGATGACATCTGGGAAAGTGGCGAGGCGGGTGCCCTGCGCATCCTCTACCGCCATGTATTCGTTCATCACATGCAGGGTGATCGCTTTGGCGCCTTCGTTGATGGTGATGGTGCCAATGTCGAAGGCTTCATTCGTATAGGTCACCGCCTTCTTCATCACCTTGCCCTGGCCGATGATCTCGCCCTTGGTTTCGCGGCAGATGGCATCGATAACAGCCGCACCGCCTTTCGGCTCCGCCTGCAAAATAGCTTCGCCCAGTGCCAGAGCGATGGAAATGCCGCCGAGCGCCGCATGCTTCTTCACATAGGAGGCCGGCACGGGATTGCGGCACGAGGCGATGAAACCGCCCGACATGTCCGAAGCCGTACGCAGGATCGGCGAAATCTTCGCCGTCGCGCCGCGCACCACCAGTTCGATATAGGCATTCTTGCTGCGATTACCGCCGACGGCCGACTGGATCATCGGGATTGGCGAATTGGCGAGGCCGATCGATCCCATGTCGCCTGTCGGATGGGCGCGGATATCGCCGACCGCATCGATCACTTTGGTGCCGAGAATAGCCGACGGCAACCACGCGTTCATCGTGCTGGACTTGCCGTTCTGGCCGATGATCAGACCATGGATCGGCGCGCCCAGCTCCTTCTGCACAAGCTGCACAGCCTTGACATAGTCGACGCCAAGCATCTGCCATTGCGTGGTGCTGGCGGGTGCGCCAATGGCCGCGGCGGTGGCAATCCAGGCATCATCGGGCACTTCGTCCATGGAGACCAGTTCCGGCTGGCCGGCGTTGACCGCGGCCGTACCAAGCATGCGGCCATGATCGGCCCAACCGCCGCCGCCCGCCGCAAACACCGCACCGCCCTTGCCTGCGCAATCCACATCGCGCGCCGTCAGAATGCGTCCCATATCCGGCTCCGTTCTTATATTCGGCTAATCGCGTTCGATAGAAACGCGATTAGCTGTTGTGTCCGTCAAGAAGCCGCACGGCTTCGAAAATAGCGGCGGCACCCGCCGCGATCTGTTCCGGCTCGGTCCATTCTTCCGGCGCGTGGCTTTTGCCATCGCGGCAGGGAATGAACAGCATGGCGCTCGGTGCGATTTTCGCGACAAAAGCCGCGTCATGTCCGGCGCCCGAGGCTAATGTCATCGCCGAGAAGCCATGGCGCTCGGCACCGCGTCCCAGAAGATCGCGCAGATGCGCATCGCAGGCGGTCGGCTGAGTGTCAGAGAGAATGGCATATCGCGCCAATTCGACCCTCTCACGCTGCGCAATCGCACGGCTTTCGCGCTCCAACGCCGCCTTGAAGTTTGCAACCAGGGCATAATCTTCCGCGCGGATATCGAATACAAGACGCGCTTGGCCCGGCACGACGTTGGAAGCGTTGGGATGAATATCGATGATGCCGGTGGTGGCGACGAAGTAGCCTTTTCCTTGCCCGGCCAGTTCCCTGGCGGTGCGATTGACGAAGAGGATGAGTTGCGCCGCCGCCAGACTGGCGTCATGCCGATAGTCCATCGGCGTCGCGCCCGCATGATCGGCTTCACCCTTGAAGATCACTTCGATCCGCGTAATACCGACGATCGCCGTCACCAGCCCGAGGTCGATCTTGTTGTTCTGCAGCACCAGACCTTGTTCGATATGCAGCTCCAGAAAACCGGCAATATCGGTCCGGCGCGCCTCGACGAGCCTCTCCGGATCGCCGCCAACACGGCGGATGGCGTCGGCCAGCTTTTCGCCGGCCGCGTTGGTATAGGCGAGCATTTTGTCGTCGAGCGCACCAGCCATGGCGCGGCTGCCGACGCAGGAGATGCCGTATTCGCTCGGTTCCTCGGCGAGGAAATCGATGACTTCGATGGGATGGCGCGGGCGATAGCCGGCGTCCTTCATGGCGCGGACGATTTCGAGCGCGACGATGACGCCGGCAATGCCGTCAAACCGTCCGCCCGAGGGCACCGTGTCGGAATGCGATCCCAACATGATCGGTGGGGCGCCTGCTTCCGTGCCCTCCACACGGCCGATCAGATTGGCGGCTTGATCGAGGCGCACGCTCAAGCCGGCTTCCTCGAAACGCCGGCGCAACCAATCGCGCCCTTCCAGGAAGCGCTGCGAGAAAGAGCGGCGCGTATAGGGCCGATCCGGATCGGTGATGGCGGCGAGCACCATCACATCATTCCACATCCGGTCCTGATCGACCGGCAACCGGGGCGCGCTCATCAGGCCGCGACCTCCACCTGGTTCGCCAGAACCGGATGGATGAAGGCGCCGCTTCCCGGTTCCGCCGTCACATGGGTGCCGTCGAAAATCGCCTTGCCGCGCAGGAAGGTCGCCACCGGGCGATAGGGCAGTTCGATGCCTTGATAAGGGCTCCAGCCGACGAAGTTGTGACCGCTCGCTGCTGCATCGTAACGGCCCGGGCGATGGGCCATCACGGTGATGTCGGCATCGCGGCCCGCTTCGAGCGCGCCCTTGCGATGGCCGATGCGGAACAGGCGCGCCGGATTGGCCGCCAACAAGCGGGCTGCCCAGGTGACATCAAGGCGCCGTTCGATCAGCCCCTTGAGCAGCAGCGCATAGAGAACTTCGAGGCTCGGCACGCCAGACGCGTTCTTCAACATGTCCGGATTGGTCTTGCGGTCCTCCGACCAGCTAACGTGATCGGTGGACACCACCGTCACATTGCCGGCGGCGAGATGACGCCAGAGCGCTTCCACTTCACGGCGCGGACGAAGCGGCGGATTGATCTTCGCCTTGCCACCGAGCCGCGCCACATCGTTTTCTTCATCCAGCGTCAGATAATGAATACAGGCTTCGATGGTGTGATCGAACCCTTGCGCGCGGTAGCCGGCGCATAGATCGTAACCGCGCCCGAGCGAACAATGAACGATATGGCCGGAGCAGCCTGCATCGGCGGCGAGTTCGTAGACTTCTGCCATGGCCAGGGTTTCCGTCGCCGGCGGCCGCGACATGGCATGCGCGCGATAGTCACGAATCCCTGAGGCTTCCACCGCCCGAATGGCGGCGCGCACCATTTCGTCATTCTCGTTGTGAACACCAGCGATCAATCCATGACGGCCGATGGCCTGGAAACAGGCGTGCAAGGTCTGCGGCGGGATGCGCGGAAACCGCTTCGGATCGGTGCCGAAGGTCGAGAATTTGAACGAGGCGGCACCGGCGGCAACCATTTCGTCGATCCGTTTGGCGCCCTCTTCGGGATCGATCGTCGCGTAAAGGGCAAAGTCGACACGGGCCTGCGCCCCCGCCTCGGCCGCCTTGCGGCGGACATTCTCGGCCGAACACACCAGGAACCCTTCATCGTAGGGCATGTCGACGATGGTGGTGACACCGCCGGCCGCTGCCGAACGCGTCGACCAGATGAAATCTTCCTGGTTCTTCTGCGAGCGGGAATGAACCTGCGAGTCGATAGCGCCCGGCAACACATAGGCATCGCCGAAATCGAAACGCTCGCGGGCTTGCGGCGGTGCGCCCGATCCTACCCGCTCGACAACGCCGGCGCGAACCGCCACATAGCCATGGTCAATCACGTGATCGGTGAGAACCACGCGGCCCGTAACGACAAGATCGAAATCACTCATGGCACTGCTCACTCATGGGCCGCGCTGATGAAAACGTCGAAGAGGTTTTCATCAGCCTTGGCCTGTTTGGAAGTTCCAGAAAACGCCAGCGAACCCGACGTCATCACGCAGACATTCTCGGCAAAATCGAGGGCGCGGGCCGTGTTCTGCTCGACCAGGAGAATCGTCACGCCCTCCTGTTTCAAGGCGGCGAGCGCGTCGAAACACAAATCGACCATTTTCGGCATCAAGCCGAGCGAGAGCTCATCGATCAGCAAGAGCTTCGGCTCGGTCATTAAAGCGCGGCCCATCGCCAGCATCTGCTGCTCGCCGCCCGACATGGAGCCGGCGGTTTGCTTGCGGCGATCGGACAGACGCGGAAACAGGTCGTAGACGCGCTGCCGATTGATCTTGTCGCGTTGCACGGACAGGCGATAACCACCGACGGTGAGATTTTCCTCCACCGTCAGATCGGTGAACAAGCGCCGCCCTTCGGGCACCAGCGCGATGCCGAGATCGACACGCTTGACCGGCGGCAGCCGCGTGATGTCCTGATCGTTAAACAGAATGCGGCCGCCATGGATCGTGGTGTGGCCCATGATCGCCATGATGGTCGAGGTCTTGCCCGCACCGTTCGGTCCGAGCAGCGCCAGGGAGGAGTGTGCGGGCAAGTCGAAGCTCACATCCTCGACCGCAACGACGGGTCCGTACCCGCAGCTCAGATTTTCAAGCCGCAGCATGATCGTCGGCCTTTCCTACATAAGCTTCGCGAACGGCCGGATCGGACATCACCTGTGCCGGTTCGCCATCGGCAATCATTTTGCCGCCGTCGAGCACCAGCAGGCGCTTGGAAACCCGGACGAGTTCGCGCAGATTGTGTTCGATGAGAACGATGGTCAGCCCTTCCGCGTTGAGCGCAGCAAGGGTATCGGCCTGCCTTTCCGCTTCGCGGTGATTGAGGCCAGCCAGGGGCTCGTCGAGGATGATGATGGACGGATCGAGCGCCAGGGCGCGCGCCACTTCAAGACGCTTCAGATTGCCAAGCGGCAACGCACTCACATCACGATCTTCGAGACCGGCAAGGCCGACCTTAGCCAGCATTTCGGCGGCGCGCGCCGACTGCTGCGCCCGTCGCCAATGAAAGGCTGCCGTCAGAGGGTTGGACGTGATCTTGTAACCGGCGGCCAACGCTGTGTTGTCCAACGTGGTCATGGAGCGAAACGGGCGCACGATCTGGTGAGTGATCGCGAGGCCTTTGCGTACACGCTTGGCGGTGGGCAGGCGCGTCACATCCTCGCCCTCCAGCACGACGCGACCGGTATCCGGCGTCAGAATGCCGGCGATGATCTTGAGCAGAGTCGTTTTGCCTGCCCCATTCGGGCCGATCAGGCCGACGAACTCACCCTTCTGGACGGAGAAGTTGACATCCGTCAGCGCCCGAACGCCGCCAAAGCGGATGGACACGGATTCGACGTGGAGCGTGGTCATGCCTTGCGCAGCCTCCGCGTGAGAGATGTTGCAATCCCGGCGAGCCCACCCGGCGCGAAACGCATGACGAGCATCAGCACGCCACCGTAGATGAGCAGACGGTAGTCGTTGATGAAGCGGAATGCCTCCGGCAACAGCGTCAGAATGATCGCCGCGATCACCACACCCCAGGTCGAGCCGAGGCCGCCAATGACCACCATGGCCATCAAGGTCACCGACAGAATGAAAGTGAAGGAATCGGGCACGATGAACTGGGTGAAATAAGTGTAGAGGCCACCCGCCAAACCAGCGATCGCCGTGCCGATGGTGAAGGCCAGCAGTTTGTAGGTGGAAACTGGAATGGCGATGGTGCGCGCCGCCTGTTCATCGTCACCCACCGCGCGGAAGGCAAAGCCGAGCCAACTGCGGTTGAGATAAAGACAGAGCGCGATGGTGGCAGCGGCAAACAGAAGGATCATCAGGGCATTGCCCTCCGGGCCGAGGCCGCTGGCCGGTATCTTGCTGATCCCCATTTCGGCGCCGAGCCATTTCTGTTTGCGGACGAAGCCGACGAACAGGAAGCTGACACCGATGGTGGTAACCACGAGGAAATCCTCGCGCAGCCGCACCGAGGCAAAGCCGACGATAAAGCCAAGGGCACCGCCGACCAGCGCACCGACCAGCAGGGCCACCGGCACCGGATAGCCGGCGACCGCGCACAGCGCCGCCGCATAAGCGCCGGCGCCATAGAAAGCGCCATGCCCGAGACTGAACTGACCGCAGAAACCGCTGATCAGATTGAGGCTCGTCGCCAACATGATGTTGATGCCGAGAATGGACAGGAGACTGTAGACATAGAGGGTCATGCGTGCGCCCCGGTCAGGCCCTGCGGACGCACCATCAGGACAATAATAAGGAACAAGAAGGCCAGAGCATCACGATCGAGGTAGGAACCGACCCAGATCGTGCCGAAGGATTCGACCAGTCCCAGCGCCAGCGCGGCGATCAACGTGCCGCGCATGCTACCAAGGCCGCCCAGAACGATGATGGCCAGCGCCTTGTAGCTGACGACGAAACCCATTGTCGGCTCGACGAAATTGTTGAGCAGCGCGATCAGCCCGCCGGCCAGAGCGGCAAGAGCCGAGCCGATCATGAAATTCAGATACCGCACCTTGATGGCGTCGACGCCGAAGCTGGTCGCGATCGTCGGATTGGATACCGTGGCGCGCCAGGCAATGCCCATGCGGGTCCGCGTCGTGAACAAGGCCAAAGCCACCAGACAGATCGTCGACAGAACGATCATGGCGATCTGCACGGTGTTGATGGTGACGCCGAACAGATCGTGGATCTGCGTCGGATAGGGATTGCGTGTGAACGTCAAACCTTGCTCGCCAAAGATGATACGGAACGCATCTTCCATGAAGATGAGCAGGCCGATCGAGGCGATCATCGCCACATAGGGCGGATAGCGCAGCATCGGTTGGTAGAGCACGCGATAGACGCCCATGCCGAAAATGGCCGAGACGACGACGGCAACCAGCATGCCAAGGGCAATGCTCCCCGTCGCATTGGCGACGATGACGGTGATAAAAGCGCCCAAGGCGTAAACGGCGGCATGCGAAATATGCAGAATTCGCAGGAGGCCGTAGACCAGGGTCAGGCCGATGGCCATCAGCGCATACATGCTGCCGAAGATCAGGCCATTCAAAAGAAGGTCGACGTAATACACGATGTGATCCGGGTGTGAGGCGGCGCATCGAGACTTTCATCCCGATGCGCCTTAAAGGTCAGGTCGCGTTATTCGGTCGGCGGCGCAAGCAGCTTCAGATCGTCGATCCAGGCGAAGTGGCGAAACTGCCCGTCCTTCACGATATTGACGTTCATCGGCATGTTGATTTCACGCAGCGGATTGAAGCTGACCAGCTTACCGGCCAGATGCGGGAAATCCTTCGTATTCGCCAAAGCGTCGCGCACCTTGGCCGGATCGAGCGTACCAGCGCGGTTGATGGCATCGGCCATCAGGACAATAGCCGAATAGACCGTTGCGCCGACATTCTCGCCGGGATAGCCGGCGCGCTTCTGGAAATCGGCCAGATAGGTCTTGAGTTCCTCGTTCGAAGGATCCCGATTGAGGCCGCCGACGATATAGACGCCTTCCACGGCGGGGCCGGCGATTTCGATGAGCTTCTGCGCATCAAAAGCCTGCGAACCGATGATCGGAACGGTAATGCCGGCAGCGCGCAATTGCGTCACTAGCGGACCGCCAGTGAAGAAGTAGCCGGTGATATAGACCGCTTCCGGATTATCGCGCTTGACGCTGGCGACGATCGAACCGAACTGGCGGTCGCGCAGCGGATAGGAATACTCGCCGAGGATCTTTACGCCGAACTGGTCGACCGCGCTCTTGAACCCTTCGAGCGTCGCCTGACCATAGTCATTGTCCATGGAGATGACGGAAATACGCTTCTTGCCGAGGTTGTCGCCAATGAACTTGGCGGCGGCGCGGCCCTGCGGCTGACCCAGGTGAACCGTGCGGAAGGCATAATCGCCCGTGCGGGTGATGTCGGGATGCACGCCATAGGCCGAGATGAAGGGCACTTTGGCATTCTGGAAGATCGGCGCAGCAGCGCGGCCTGAGGCGGAATAGCTGCCCGAGACGGCGAACTTCACACCATCCTGGCCAACGAGCTTGTTGGCGGTGAACACCGCATCTTCGGTTTTGGCCTGGTCATCGTAAGTGACGAGTTCGGCCTTCTGGCCGAGGATACCGCCCTTGGCATTGATACGCTCGATCGCCAATTCCGAGGCGACTTTCGCTGAAACACCGTCGGTGGCCGCCGGGCCGGTCAACGGCGCCTGAAAACCGATTTTGACTTGAGCGACCGCTGGCGAAATCGCCAGGGCCCCGATTGCCAGAACCGCCGCGCCCATCAAAGCGGAGGCGGAAACACACGGAAAATGAGCTTTCATCGTCTTACCCTTCTTCTAGGACGGAGCCATTTTTCAGTCTTTTGGTCGGATCCACCCGCCATCAACAAAAGCGGCAAATCTGCGGCAGAGTAAGCAGCGCCGTGCGCGCCGACCAATATGGATTGAGAATGACATGCATCAGATTTTTCTATACCATTATCTAACTTTAAGGATTGAAATTCATGGATTTTCGGCAGCTGCAATATTTCATCGCGGCCGTTGAACAACGCAGCATGAGTGCCGCGGCCGTGGCCTGCCAGGTCACGCAGCCGACTTTGAGCACGCAAATCCGTTTGCTTGAGACCGAACTGAGCGATGTGCTTTTCGGGCGCACGCCCGTAGGCCTGCGTCCGACGAAATCGGCGCAGCGTCTTTATCGGCGGATATCACCGCTGCTGGACGCCGCCTCCCACGGCACTGGCTATATTCGCGCTGCCGAAACGGCTTCCCTTAAGCCGCTGCTCGTCGAGTTGCCTTATTCGGCGGCGAGCCTGCTGACGCGCGCCTGCCGGCAAGCCGGCCGGGTGCTTGCGACCAAAACCCCGCAGATCAAGATCACTTATTTTCCTTCGGAAATGGGACCCGCGCCGCACGGCAGTCTGGTGCAAATCCATCATGACATCGATCTCGCGGCGAATGGGACGGCGATCTCCGATCAATGGCTCCTGATCGGCATCGCGGGGCCGATGCAAGATCGCCGGGCGAAGCCACGCGTCGAACCCCTGACGGGCGACATCAATCTTCCTGTCCTGCCGTCACGTATCCGCGAAGCGTTGAAGACCTGGCCGATCGGCGGCGAACATGTTCTGCATCATCAGACCGGCGATGCGGACGAACTGATCGCCGATCTCTTGGTACAGAACAGCGGACGTATCCTTGCGCCGCGATTGGCGATCAATCCACGGAACCTGCGGCACCCCCGGCTATTCGTACGAGATGTCACGAAGGCCCTACCGCCGCTTCGGATCACCATGGCCTGCGATCTCCAGGAAGCGGAGCAGCGCGCCTTTTGCACCGCCTTGAAAGCTCAGATCGTCAGAGCCAAGCGAAACCCCGAACAGGAGCTTGAAGCGCCAGCTCTCCCCGAAATGCGTCAGCTTCGTTACTTTCTGGGCGCCTTTGAGGAAGGATCGATCACGCGTGTCGCGGCAAAGCTGAACGTCGTTCAGCCGGCCGTCAGCATGCAGATCCGAGCGCTGGAACACAGCCTGGGCGGAGCACTTTTCGATCGCACGGCACAGGGCATTCATCCGACAGCTTTAGCTCGGCGGGCTCGCGACATATATGCTCCCGTCCTTGAGGCGCTGCGCCAGGAAGGCCGCAATCCCACCGCCAAGCCGATACGCACCCGCACGACCCTGCGCGTGGGCGTTCTACCGGGACTCGACGAAGATAGTCTTCTCATCCGCGCCATGACCGCGACGATTCAACAGTGGCAGAAAGATTTCGCCAACGTAGAACTCAAGGTCGTCGAATCACACAGCAGCGTCCTGCTGGACTGGTTGGCTGAGAACATCGTCGATATCGCCATCGTCGAAGACCTGCACACCCGCACCTGGCTCAAGGAAACGGCTCTGTTTGTCGAACCGCTCTCTATTCTTACAGCCGCCGGACAATCCGACTGTCCGCCGGGACCCATCAAGATGGCCGATATCGGCAAGCTCAATCTCGTTCTCCCCTCACAACGCCACGGCTTGCGGGCCCTCCTCGACCGGAAATTCGCCGATGCCGGTCTGCCATTGGTGCCCAAACTGGAACTCGACTCGATGGCGGCCGCCATCCGACTGGTGAAATCGGGTGGATGGGCCACGGCCATGCCGGCCTCTGCGGTGCGTCGGAGCCTCGACACGCATGCGCTCGAAGCCCATGCCATCATACGGCCTTCGATTCTGCGTGAACTCCGGGCGGTCCAGCTTTCGCGTCACCAGAACCGTCCGTGGGAGGGCAAATTCGGCGGCCTGCTGCGCGCGCAGCTGGCTTCGCTCACCAATGCTTAGCTACGGATATGGGGAGGCGCCCAACCGGCCTGCGCTTGTCGATTAGAAATCCCGTCTGTAGTGTGGGCGGTGTTTCGCAGAACGCGAGTTGCGGGAGGGATTTCGCCGATCGAAATGCCGAGCGGTTCGCGCCCACAAAGACATGAGTCTCATGACACCGATCGACCGCCTTATCGCCGAACAGGACATCACCCGCCTCATCACGCAATTTGGCCTGCTCAACGATTCCGCCGACTGGGCCGGCGTCAGCGCCATGTTTACCGATGACGCACGCTTCGTTCGCCCCGCCGGCGGCGATCCCGTGGTTGGGCGTGACGCGATCCGCGCCTCGTTCGAGAGTCGTCCGCCGCGCAAATCCTGTCACCTCATCACCAATATCGTCGTCGACGTCACGGCGGCGAACGAGGCGTCCGCCCGCTCGACGCTCGTACTTTACGCCGCACCCACCGGCGCGTCCGAGGCTGGATCTCCGGCGCTCATCGGGGGCTTCCGCGACCGGCTCGTGCGTACGTCCGAAGGTTGGAAATTCGCGGAACGTGCAGGCTTTCTCGATCTCAAGGTTTCCTTTGCATGACGTTCATCGACACCACACACGTCGGTAGCCTGCCGCGTTCCGCCGAACTGACGGCGGCCCTCCTCAAACGCGACCATGGCGATGCCGTCGACGAAGCCGCCTTCGATGCTCTGGTCACGAAAGAGATTGAAGGGGCCGTGCGTGCGCAGGTCGAGGCCGGCGTGACCATCGTCAGCGACGGCGAACTCGGCAAAGTCGGTTATTCGACCTATATCACGCGGCGCCTCTCCGGCTTCGGTGGCCATGTCGATCGAGTACCCGCTAAGGATCTCGCCGATCTCCCCGATCTGCGTCAGAAACTCGCGGCCATCATGGGCACGCAGGCCTTTACGCGCGCGGCCTGCATCGGCCCCGTGCGGCTGGTCGATTTTAAGCCGGCGGAAGACGACATCCGCCGCTTTAAGACCGCTATAAGCAAAAGTTCGAATGTCCGCGGCTTTCTGAACGCCGCTTCACCTGGCCTGATCACCGCCTTTCAGCCCAACAAGTTCTATCCGACGCACGAAGCCTATCTCGTCGACCTCGTCGAGGCGATGCGGCCGGAATATGAAGCGATCATCGCTGCCGGGCTTGATCTGCAGCTCGACGCGCCCGATCTTGCGATGGCCGCCCATACGGGTTTTCAAAATCTGAGCGAGAAGGAATTTCTCGAACGCGCTGAACAAAATGTCGAAGCGCTCAACGCGGCGACGGCGAATATACCGGCCGAGCGCATGCGCCTGCACATTTGCTGGGGCAATTACGAGGGCCCGCATGATTTCGACATTCCGCTCGAAAAGATCATGTCG
This sequence comes from Methylocella sp. CPCC 101449, assembly GCF_031921685.1. Taxonomy (NCBI): domain Bacteria; kingdom Pseudomonadati; phylum Pseudomonadota; class Alphaproteobacteria; order Hyphomicrobiales; family Beijerinckiaceae; genus Methylocella; species Methylocella sp. CPCC 101449. The sequence goes on from NZ_JAPDHU010000001.1 coordinate 445,095, forward strand.
ATCGTGTTGAAAGCGCGTCCGGCGCAGCTTCTCTTCGAAGCGGCCAATCCGCGTCACGAGCACGAATGGATCGTCTGGCGCGACGCGAAACTGTCGGCGGACAAGGTTTTGGTTCCGGGGCTCATCGACACGTGTTCGAACTACATCGAGCACCCTGAATTGATCGCGCAGCGGATCGAACGCTTCGTCAAGCTCGTTGGCCCTGAGCGCGTGATCGCGGGCACCGACTGCGGCTTTGGTACGTTCGCTGGCTACGGCAAGATCGATCCCGCCGTGACGTGGAAAAAACTGCGGGCGCTCCGTGAAGGTGCCGACATCGCGGCGGCAAGGCTGTAAGCTGCTCGCGTTAATCCGCTTTGAGAGCACTTTCGGCGAGCTTCACGAACAGGCTCGCGCCGGTGGCGATGATGGCATCGTTAAAATCATACTCGGGATGATGCACCATGGGGCTATCCGGCCCCTTACCCTGCCCCACCAGAATATAAGCGCCGGGTCGTTTTTGCAGCATGAAGGCGAAATCCTCGGCCGCCATCAGGGGCGGAAAAGTCTTCGCCAAACCGTCCGATCCAAGGACATCGGCGATCGCCAGCGTGGCGCGATCGACCGCCTCGCCGTCGTTCACCAAAACGGGAAATTCGCGCGCATATTCGATGCGTACCGAGGCCCCATAAGCTTCCGCGACATGGGTGACAATGCGATGGAAACCGGTTTCGATACGCGCTCGCGCCGCTTCGTTCAGAGCCCGCACGGTGCCGGCGATACGGCCTTCCGAAGCGATCACGTTATGGGTCGTGCCGACATGCATTTCGGTGACGCTGAGAACCGCCGATTCCATCGGATCGGTTTCACGGGAAATCAAAGCCTGTAGGGCGAGCACCATTTGCGACATGACGATTGCCGGGTCGATCGTCTTGTGCGGCATGGCTGCATGACCGCCACGCCCCGTGATCGTCACGTCGAAACGATCGAAAGAGGCGAGCGCTGCACCGATGCGCACTGCTGCCTGCCCTACCGGCAGCAAGGGCATGTTATGCAGCGCATAGATTTCATCGCAGGGAAAGCGATCGAAGAGACCTTCCTCGACCATCACCCGGCCACCGCCCAGCCCTTCCTCCGCCGGCTGGAAGATGAGCACGACCGTGCCAGCAAAAGCGCGCGTGTGCGCCAGATATTCGGCAGCGGCCAGCAGCATCACCGTATGACCATCGTGGCCACAGCCATGGAAGCGGCCCGGATTTTTCGACTTCCATGCCGGGTTGCCCAGTTCCTCCATCGGCAGCGCATCCATATCGGCGCGCAAGCCAATCCGCCTGTTCCCCGGACGTCCTTCTATGATGCCGATAACGCCGGTGCGGGCCATGCCGGTATGCGCCTCGATCCCCATGGCTTGCAGGCGGTCGACGACGAAAGCCGCCGTCTTTTCCTCCTCGAAGCCAAGTTCCGGCATGGTGTGCAGCATGCGGCGCCATTCGGCGAGAATGGGTTGGCGACTGGCGATTTCCGCAATAACCGGCATGGCGGCTCCTATCGTTTGGCGTGTTCGCCGCCGCCCTCGATGGCCTTGAAGACAGCGGACATGCTGAACGTGCCACGGCCGACGGCATAGACCTCGCCTTTATCGTCGGTGATCTCGACGTCGGCGACCGAAACCGATTTGCCTGCGCGCACCACTTTACCCGTCGCCAACAGGTCGATCTTGGCCGGCGACTTCAGAAAGTCGACACGAAAATTCGCCGTCGGCGTCGGCCGCCCCACCTGCAAGCCGCAGGCAACCGCACCGGCCACGTCGATCAACGAAGCAATGACGCCGCCATGATAGACGCCGGCCTCGGGGAAAATGCTCAGGCGGGGATTATAGGGCTGCCGCAATACGGCAATGCCAGCTTCCACATCGGCGCGTTCCAGTTTCAGACCGATCAACTGATGAAAGGCCGCCGTTTCGACGATGCGCTTGAAGGCTTCGACATCGAGCATGATTGATCCTTAATCCTTATGGCGCGACGATGATTTTGCCGAAAAAGTCGCGCTTTTCGAACGCCGCGCAGGCATCAATGGCGCCAGGCAGGGGCACGACCCGATCGATGACTGGCTTGAGACGACCACTGGCCACCAGATCAATGCAGGCTTTCTGATCCTCCATCGTCCAGCCCGTGGAGCCGATGATGCTCATTTCCGACATGAAGAGATAGGGAATGTCAGTCACGGCTTGATAGCCTCCCGTGCCACCGCAACAGAGCAGCTTGCCGAAGCGCTTGACGCAGCGCATGGACGGCATCCACGTATCACCAGCCGTGAAGTTCACAACGACGTCCATTCCACCGCCGCGCAACAACGAACCGGTCTTCTTCTTGACCCAACCGTCAATGGCTGTCGTCGAATAGTTGATGGCTTCATCGGCCCCCAAAGCAAGGAGACGCTCGCACTTTGCATCGTCACCGGCTGCGGCGACCACGTGAAGACCGGCAGCTTTTGCCAATTGCACACAGGCATTGCCCACGCCACCCGACGCGCCGAGGATCAGGATGGACTGGCCGGCTTGAATCTGGCCGCGCGTGTGCAGCATGCGATAGGCCGTGCCATAGGCGCAAGGAAGACAAGCCGCGTCCTCATATGACACGTTGTCGGGCAGTTTGATGAGTTGGCTGGCGCGCACGACACAATATTCCGCCATCGCACCGTTGCGATTCTCGCCCAACATATCGAACTTACCATTGTCCCAATCGACATGATGCGAAATGGGCAGCACGCGATCGCCAACCTTCCAGCCGGTCACGCCAGCTCCCAAGGCATCGATATCGCCGGCGCAATCCATGCCGGTGATGCCGGGCAATTCGACCTTGATCCCCGGCATCCCCCGTCTGGCGAAGAGATCGGCATGGTTGAAGCTCGTCGCGCGAACACGAATGCGCGCCCATCCGTCTGCCACTTCGGGCATCGGCCGGTCGCCATAGCGAAGCACCGAAAGATCGCCGTGTTCCTCGAAATAGACAGCTTTCATCAAACGTTCCTCGCTTTGAAACCGATCGTCTGGCATGGTTCACCTTTGAGTTATTGACGTGACGTTTGAGCGGAAGGCGAAAGCCGATAACCGCTCTCGCACCACAACTACGGCCGTGGCTGGCACTTCCGCATGGACTTCGAGCCCATGCAACGCATGCGGCTGCACCACGATGCGGGCATCCGAAGGCGCAACGATCTCGGCGATGACAGCTTGTGCCACCCGCTGGGTGATATCCAGTTTGAGCATCTGCTTGTGGACTTTGCCGATCGCGGTCACCGGCAGTTTCTCAAGAACGATGATTTCTTTTGGTATGGCGGCCCGTTCTGGAATGCGCGTCCGCACGAAGTCGAGCAGAGCCTCGGCGGTGACCTCAATGCCCGGCTGAAGCTGGATATAAGCCATGGGCAATTCGCCAGCATAGGCATCCGGCTTGCCGATCGCCGCAGCCAGCGCCACGCCAGGATGGGCGTTCAACGCATCCTCGATCATCGATGGATCGATGCCGTGGCCACCACGCTTGATCAATTCCTTCGCGCGACCCGTCACCCAAACGAAACCATCGTCATCAACGCGGCCGAGATCGCCGGTGTCGAGCCAGCCATCGTCGAAAAAAGGCTGCTGGTCGCGCGCGCGATTGAGATAGCCGTCGAAGACCATCGGTCCTTGAATGGCCAGAACCCCGATCTCATCGATCGCGCAATCGCCGATGCGGCGGCCCGAGGCATCGACGCGCACAGCTTTGACGGCGCAATAAGGCAACGGCAGACCGACGGAACCCTGTCGATGGATACCATCGCGCGGCCCCGAGGTGACAGCCAATGTGGATTCGGTCAGCCCCCAAGGCTCAACAACTCTCACGCCGGTCGCGCTGCTCAAACGTTCACCTACAACACGCGGCAAAGCCGCGGCGCCATTGACAAACAGGCGCAGATGCCTGGCGCGCTGCCGGTCCGGCGGCCGCGCGGCCAATTGCGCCATAATGGTCGGCGGGCCAACGACGACGGTGAGATCGAGTTTCTCGATGGTCGAGGGCAGCGCGTCGACCACGCCCTTGCCGCGATAGCCGAGGGCGCCAAGGACGACGACTTCGCTGCCGCTGATCAGGGGAATGAACGAACAGGCAAAGAGACCGCCGACATGAAACATCGGCATGGCACAGAGCACGCGATCATCCGCGGCATAGCCGTAGCCGAAACGTGAGATGGTCGCCGTGGCCGCCAGATGGCGTGCGGTCAGCGGCACGAATTTTGGCAAGCCGGTCGTGCCGCCCGTGTGAAACAGCGCGACGACATCCGACAGATCGCGAGAAGGCGGATCGTCGTGGGAGCCAGCCGGCAATGTCTCCGTATCGACGACGATCACCTTCGGGCCATCCGCCTTGGTGGCCACTGCATTCAAAACATCGGCAAGAACGGGAGGCGCTTCTTTCGGCACTAGAACCGCTTTGGCTTCGCATTCGTGCAGGAGTTTCTCGATCTGACCCGGTTCGAGAAAGAGATTGATCGGCGCCAGACGCGCCACCGCCATCACGGCGAGAGACGCAGCCAATGTGCCGGGGCCATTCGGTAGCAACACGGCCACCGTGTCAGCTGGCCCCAGCCCCTGTTCGACGAGTTGCGCCGCGAGGACGGCCACGCCATCGATCAACTGCCGTCTTGAGAATACGGCGCCCTCTTCGTCGGCAATCCCCCGAGGCAAATAACGGATGGCGGGCGCATCGCCATCCAGACGGGCCTGGGCTTTCAACATGGCGAGCAGATCGGCCCCGGCCAGGCGCGCTTCCAACGGCGTCGCGGCGAAAGCGGCGATATCGCTCGCATCGGCAAAGCGGGGCGTGCGGTAGTCTGATGTCATGGCTTCACGACATTGCTGGCGATGCCCAATTGGCTGATCGCGTGGGCGCAATCCGCATCGGCAGCACCTACAAGCTCGACTGTAACGCTGGGCGTGCCGCGGCAGGATTCGCGGAAGAAGACTGCCCTCATGCTGTCCTCAATGCTCAAATTATCGTCTTGCATATTCTGCATATCCTTGCAGAATGTGCAATAGCACATAATTAAAGGAGGGCACGATGTTGAAGGGAATTGCTTTCGCTGTCGCATTCGCACTGGCCGCAACGTCAGCGGCATCGGCGCAAACGAAACGCATCGCCATTGCCGGCTGGGGACCGCATCCGACGCTCGATGAAGCCATCGCCGGATTCAAGAAAGGCCTGGCGGACGAGGGTTTCACCGCAGACAAAGTGACCTTCGACGAAAGCAATGTGAACTTCGACGCGGCCCTCATCCCGCAGATGCTGACGCGTCTCGCCGGTGCGCAGCCCGATCTGATGGCGACCATCGCCACGCCCGTTTCCGTGGCCGCGCGCAATCAGTTGCGCACCCGTACCTTCCCGCTGGTCTTCCTGCCGATCGCCGATCCGATCCATACCGGCCTCGTGCCGTCGTGGGACAAAGGCGACCGGCTGATCACCGGTTCTTCCGTGGCGCTCGACTATCCGGCCGTGCTCGATTTCTTCAAGAAGCTGCTGCCGAACATGAAGCGCGTTGGCCTGCTCTATGATACCGGCGACGATAGTTCGAAGGCGGCGGTCGATGGCATGGAAGCCGATGCCGCCAAGAGCGGTCTCAGCTTCGTGCGCATCGGCGTCGACAATCCCAACGAACTGGCGCAGCGAGTGCAATCCGCCGTCGGCCGTGTCGATGCGCTCTTCACCGTCGCTTCGGGCCGCATCCAGCAAGGCATGGCGGCCGTTTCCGCCACCGCCGATCGCGCCAAACTGCCTGTGATCACCTCGGTTCCGCAGGCGGTGCAGCAGAATTATGCGCTGGCGGCCTTTGCCGTTTCCTTCGGCCAGTCGGGCGAAGCGGCCGGGCGGATCGCCGGACGCATTCTCAAAGGCGAGGATCCGGCCAAAATTCCACCCTACCGAGCCAATGCCGCCGAACATAAGCCGATGATCAATGGCGCCAAGCTCAAAGCCCTCGGCCTGACCGTCCCGCCAGCTCTGGCCGACTGCAAATGCGTGAGCGATTGAACCACCGATGATCGTTGCGACTGGTCTTCATAAAGTATTCAACGCAGGCACCGCTTCCGAGAAGATTGCCATCGCCGGCCTCGACCTGAAGGTCGATACGGGCCAATTCGTCGCTATCATCGGCGGCAATGGCGCGGGCAAAAGCACGCTGCTCAATCTGCTCGGCGGCGCCTTCCTACCCGATCGCGGCCGCATCGACATCGATGCCGTCGACGTGACGCAGATGCGTGAACATGCGCGCGCCGCTCTGGTGGCGCGCGTCTTCCAGGATCCGATGGTCGGCACCGCACCGACCCTCACCGTTCAGGAAAACATGACGCTCGCCTTGATGCGATCGGAAGGGCGGCGGCTACGCCCGGCCCTCACGGCTGTCAGACGGGAGCGGTTCAAGCAGGCCCTCTCCGTGTTGCGCCTCGGTCTTGAGAACCGGCTCGATGCTCGCGCCGGCGAATTGTCCGGCGGCCAGCGGCAAGCTTTGTCGCTGGCCATGGCGACGCTCTGCCCACCGAAACTGCTGCTGCTCGACGAACATACGGCGGCGCTCGATCCGCGCACGTCCGAATATGTGATGGAGGCAACCGTGTCGATGGTCGAGAACGGCAAACTGACCACGATGATGGTTACCCACAACATGCAGCATGCGCTGTCCTATGCCTCGCGCATCATCATGATGGATGCCGGCCGAATCGTCGCCGACATCGGTTCCGATGAGATCCGTGGATTGACCGTCGGCGATCTCGTCGCCCGCTTCCGCATCAAAGACGACAGAATGGTGCTCAGCACATGATCCAGGCCTTCATCAATCTTATCCCGATCACGCTGGCCCAGAGCCTGATCTATTCCTTCGTAGCCTTGGCAATCATGGTGCCGTTTCGTACCCTGTCGCTGCCTGATCTCACCACGGAGGGAAGTTTTCCGCTCGGCGGTTGTCTGGCGGCCGCCGTTCTCACCGCCGGTCTCGATCCATGGAGCAGCATGGCGCTTGCCATCGCCGGCGGCTTCCTTGCCGGCATTTCCACGGCGCTCATCCACCAATATTTCAAGATCAATTCGCTGCTGGCCGGCATTCTGGTGGCGACGATGATCTGGAGCGTCAATCTGCGTGTCATGGGCATGCCGAACAAATCAGTGCGTCCGGAACTGACCGCATTCGATGCCATCTCGCCGGAAATCCTGCTCGGTATCTGGCCACAGATCGCCTTGCTCGCGGCACTCGTCGGCCTGGTCGTGCTCGGCCTTATCGCGTTCTACAAAAGCGAAGTCGGACTGGCGCTGCGCTGCGTCGGCGCGAATGCACGCCTGTCTCCGGCCATCGGCATCAATGCCAGGCTTTATACCACCGTCGGTTTTGGCCTTGCCAATGGGCTAGCGGCGCTCGGCGGAGCCATCGTCGTGCAGCAACAGGGCTATGCGGACGTGACGATGGGCTTCGGCATTCTCGTCAATGGCCTTGCGGCACTCATCATCGGCGAAGCCATCATAGGCCGCTCGACCATCCAGCGTCAGGTCATCGCGCCCATCATCGGCTCGATCGTCTATTACCAGCTTATTTCCCTTGGCCTCTCCACGGGCCTGCATCCCTCCGATCTGAAACTGCTGACCGGAGCGTTCGTGCTGATCACGCTGGGCCTGCCGCTTTTGACCAAAGGGCGATCGGCCGTTTCGGCCGGCGCGTGATGTCCATGCCTGATCCCCTCGATCGACAACACCGCCGGGTCGGCCTGATCGGCGGCATGAGCTGGCATTCGACAGCGCTCTATTACGAGCGGTTGAACAAGGCCATGGAAGCCGCCCTCGGCGCCCACCACAGTTTCGAAGGCATGGTGTGGAACCTGAATTATGCGGATTTGCTGTCGCATGCTTCGACGGGCGACATGGCGGCGGTGGAGCGCATTCTTGTCGAAGCCGCACGCGGCCTCGAAGCCAGCGGCTGCGATGTCATCGTTCTGACGGCCGTCACGGCCCATCACTGGCATGAAGCTGTTCACACCACGGTCAATGCTGACGTTCCGCATGTTCTGGCTGGAGTCGCGCAGGAGCTCGACAAAGGAGCGATCGGAAACGTCGGCGTGCTCGGCACGAGCCTAACCTGCGAATCCGATTTTCTTCCGAATCGCCTCGCACGTTCGTCCTCAAATGGCTCGCCCCGCCGGTTGACCTTGCTCGATGGCGGCGACCAACGGGAGATCGATGCGCTGATCCAAGACATCCTCACCACTGGGCGTCCTATCGCAGAAGGCCGTGCCGTTCTGCAGCGGGCGGTGATGAAACTCCATGCGCAGGGCGCGCAGGCGATTGCCCTGGCCTGCACCGAGCTGCCCTTGCTGCTGCCTCTACCGGGCGCGCCCGTGCCTCTTCTCGACAGCGTCCAGCTTCACGTCAACGCCATCTGCCAACTTCTTTTGAGCGAAAACCATGTCCAAACCGATTGAACTCATCGACCATCTTCTGACCTATGTTCACGATCTCAATGCCGCCGCCTCGCTGTTCCGCCGTATGGGCTTCACCTTGTCGCCGATCAGCAATATCGAGGCGATGGGCATTTCCAACCATCTCGTGTTGATGCCTTCGATCAAGCCGGGTTTCGCCAACTATATCGAACTGATGGCCGCCCGCGACCGCGCCCTGCTGCCGCCGCCGATGGCGCGCATCTTGACCGAGCATGAGGGCATCAAGTCGATGGTTCTGGGCGCATCCGATGCCCACGCGGCTCATGCCGCCATGGTGGCGCAAGGTTTTGCCGCACCGCCGCCAGTACATGTAAAGCGCGAATGGGTGGTCGCGCCCGGGCAATCCGTGTTTCCGGAATTCGACGTCATCCTGCCCTTCCCCGCCCCCCTGACGTTCAACGGCTGCCGCTATTTCAACGTCGACCTCTATCTGCGACCGGACTGGACCGAACATGCCAACAGCGCCTGGCGCATTTCGAGCGTGTTTGCCGTCACCGACACGCCGGATGCGCTGGCGGGCACGTTTTCCCGGCTTTTCGAGCAACCCAAAAGGACCGCAGAGCAATCGGCTGCCGTGAAAGCCGGCATGGATCTGATCGCCCTCACGCCGGCCGCCGCAAAAGCGCAATACGGCGTGGAAGAAACGACGCCGCTCGATGGCGCCGCCTATCTGGGCTATAGCATCGATGTTGATTCCCTGGACAGGCTGAAAGCCACCCTGCGCGACGGGGGCATCGAGCATCGCATCGAAGGCGAAGCGGTTTACGTCGACCCCGCTGTGGCGCTCGGTAATCTGATCGTGTTCAGACAAGTCACGAGGCCCTGACATGGCGAAAGCCAAGACCGCCCGCGAGACGCGGTCCCGACAAGATAAAAGCGACGTTGCGGTCGCCAGCGAGCTGCAAGGCATCCAGTCGGTCGAGACGGGGTTTGCCGTTCTCGACGCGCTCGCCAATGGCGAGGGGCCGCTGAGCCTGGGCGAAGTGGCACGCAACAGCGACCTGTCGCCAAGCCAGGCGCGGCGCTACCTCGTCAGCCTCGTGCGTTGCGGCCTCGCCACGCAGGACACGGCCACCGGCCGTTACGATCTCGGATCGCGTTCGCTGCGCATCGGCCTTGCCGCTCTGGCGCGGGTCGATGCGATCGATCTGGCCAGTTCGGCGCTCAAAGACATGGTCGCCAAAATTCATGAGGCCGGCACGCTGTCGGTGTGGGGCGACGAAGGTCCGACTGTTATCCGCTGGCTGCGCGGTGGCGGCATCGGCGTGACTTCGCTTGGGCTCGGCACAATCTTTCCGCTCCTTTCGTCGGCGACAGGCCATGTTTTTCTGGCGCATCTGCCAAGCGACATGACGCGCGACAAACTGCGTCGTGAAGTCAGCGGCCCCGCCCTTTCATCCGTCGAACTGCGCGAGCGGCTGGAAGCGATCAAAAACGGCGTTCTGCAATCGGGCTATGGCTGGCTGAAGGGTCATTTCGTCGACAATATTCGCGGCGCCGGCGCGCCCATTTTCGATTCCCAGGGCGAACTGGTGGCAGTTCTCGCCATCGCAGGACCGGATCGACGCGACGCCAAGGGCCATGACTCCTCCGTCGAGGCGCTGGTTCACGCCGCCGCCCAAGTCTCGGAACAGTTGTGCTATCGCCCAGCAACGCAACCGCAATTCTTGACCGCCAATGGCAAATCCGGTGGCAAGAAAAACGGGCGCTCCGCATAAATACAGTTGGACGGGGCTCAGTGGCTCGGAGCCAACCCCTTCATCGTGCGGGGCGTGGTATCGGCGGAGCCGTTGAACCGGCGCCGAGCGAGCGCTGCACCATCACGCTGTCGGCCCAGCGGCCATATCGGAAAGCGATGCCGCGCAGCAGACCGACCCTGTCAAAGCCGAACCGCTCGTGCAGGCCCAGCGAAGCCGTGTTGTCGGCGTCGATATAACCGATCATCTGGTGGAAGCCGGCAGCGGCGCAGGCATCGATGAGTTCCTGCATCAAAAGCCGTCCGATGCCGCGGCCCTGATGCTCGTGATGCACATAGATCGAGTGTTTGGCCGCATAGCGATAGGCCGGACGCTTGCGGAACGGCACGACATAGGCGTAGCCCACCACCTCGCCACCGAGCGTTGCCACCAGATGCGGCAGGCGGTGGCTGCGCAGGTTCTTGCGCCGGTCCTTGAGATCGTCCGGCTCCGGCAGCCCGCTTTCCTCGACACCCTCCTCGACGCCCCGACGGATGTGGCGACGGTAAATCGCCAGCATCGGCTCGACATCGCCATCGCGGGAAGGACGGATGATAATCGACGAATCGTTTTCCATGAGCGCTATCGGCCTAGCGTGATGTCCTGCCGATTGCTTTATTCGGAGACGACGTAGGTATGCAAGCGGATGCGGCCGGACGCCTCGACCTCGCGATAGACGCCCTGGATTTCCACTTCGAAGCCGGGGAAAGCGTTGAAACTGGCCTCGAACATCTTCAGATAGTCGATCATCGGCTGCGCCCGCTCGGTGAGCCGCTCGCCCGGCACGATCGTGGCGATACCGGGGGGATAAACCACGAAGGGCGTCGTCGCGACACGGCCGGCAATGGCGTCGATGGGCAGGTAGTCGACGTCATTGCGAACGAGGCAGCGCGCCGCGTCGCGGGGCGACAGAACGATTTCAGGCAGATGCTCGGCAGAAAATTGCTTCGCCTGAAGGGCGCTGACACCGGCCGCGCGGAAAAAGCGATGCATCTCCCCGCACAGATCGCGCAACCGCACGCCCGCGTAACGCTTCGACCTGCGCCTGTAGAATTCGGGGATGGCTTCTTCCAGGAGCGCATTGTCGTCGTGCAGCTTTTTGAAGGCGACCAGTCCGCTCACCAGGGTTCCCGCCTTGCTGGCCTCGATGCCCGGCGTCAGCAGGAAGAGCAAAGAATTGAGGTCGTTCTTCTCAGCAACGATGCGGTTTTCGCGCAAATATTGGGCGACGACGGGGGCTGGGATACCGTGTTCGGCGTAGCTGCCGGTCGCGCGGTCGAAGCCTGGTGTCAGCAGTGTCAGCTTGTTCGGATCCGTCATCGCGAAACCCGCCGCCATATCGGGGAAGCCGTGCCAGGCCTCGCCGGGCGCAAGCTGCCAATAAGCAGGATTGCTCGCCAGTTGATCGGTGCTGATCGTTTCCCAGGCGACATTGTGGCTGCCGCCCTCGCGCGACACGTCCGGAATGGCAACGCGATCAGGCACGAAGGGCTCGAAGAACCAGCGGCGTTCCGGCCGCGCCTCCTTCTCTTCGAACTCGCGACGCACCGCGCGAATCTTTTTGCGCAGTTCGATGCCCAGCCGGATCGTGTCGTCCCACAGCACTTCGCCGGAACGGCCCTTCATCATCTGCGCACCGACATCGAGTGACGCGAAGAGCGGATAGAAGGGCGACGTCGAGGCATATTGCATGAAGCTCTCGTTGAAGCGCCGGTGCTCGACCCGCCGCTTCTGGCCGTGGATATGGCGGTCTTTCAAATGGATCTGCGACGCCTGCGAGAAGCTCGCGAGTTGTTTATGGGTCGATTGCGTGGCGATGATGCCCGGCGCATCGGGCCCCAGATTGGTGAGCCCCATGGCGAACCGCCCCGCATAGAGCGGATGGAATTTCATGAAGCCGGCCCAGGCCTCGTCGAACAGGATATATTCGCAGAGGTGCCCGATGCGCTCCAGGATCATCTGCGCATTGTGGATCGTGCCGTCGTAAGTGCATTGTTCGACGACCGCGACGCGGAAGGGACGCGGCTTGCGCCACGCCTCCGGGTCCTTGACCAGAGGATGATTGCGGATGCGCTGACGCAAAGCGTCTTCATCAAAGGCATCCCATGCCATGGGACCGATCAGCCCCCAGGCATTGCGAACCGTCGGCACATAGACCGGGATGCCACCGCTGATCATCAGCGCGCCATGATGGGCCGCCTTGTGGTTGTTGCGGTCGAACAGCACAAGATCGCCATCAGTCACCAGCGCCGCGAGCGCGACCTTGTTCGAGGTCGAGGTGCCATTGAGGACGAAGTAGGTCTTTTCAGCTCCAAAAATCTTCGCCGCTTCTTTCTGTGCCTGAAGCGCCGGACCCTCATGGGTCAACAAATCGCCAAGATCGAGCACGGAATTGTCGAGATCGTCGCGAAAGACGGCTTCTCCAAGATGTTCCATGAACACCCGGCCGATCGGGCTGCGGCTATAGAACACGCCGCCATTGTGGCCGGGACAGGTCCAGAGCTGGTTACCCTCTTCCGCATAGTCGACGAGCGTGCCGAAGAACGGTGTTTTCAGCGTCTCGGCATATTGCTTCAGGCGGCTGATGAGGTTCTTGGCGATGAAGGGCGGCGTCTCCTCCGAAAGGAAGACATAGCCGTCGATGAAATCAAGCACTTCGACGGGCACGTCCTCGAACCGCTTGCGGCGAATCAGCAATATGATCGGAAAGTCGAGACCGCGACGACGCATCAGGTTGATCAGCGCCGCGGTCTTGCCCTCCAGGCCTTTCTTGCCCCAGTCGACCACCATGCAGCCGATGGCGGCATCGGTCTGCACCGCGATTTCGGCATCCTCGAGTTTGCGCGCCTTGACGACCTCGAAACCGGAACGTTCGATTTCACTGACAATCTGATTGACGCGGACGCCCTCGAGATCGTCCGCTTCAAAAATAGGCGTCGAGAAGAGGAACGTGAAACGTCTGAAATAGTCCATATCTGCCCCGATCGAATGAATATCGATCTGTCGCCGCCTTAGATGACAGTATGGTGACTATAGGATATCGCTGCGACAAGCCCTAGCACTGCCTGCCGGGGCTTGTCAGAGGAGGGTCAGCCCCGACAGTCGCTCTCCCCGACACCCTTCTGGGGCATCGCGCCCTATCTGACGTAGCTGATGGGCAGGCCCGAGACGGGATGGGGCATGATGTCCATGGCGACACCGTAAATCGACTGCAAAGCGGCCGGTGTCATGATCTCGGAAGGCGCACCGCGCACGATCAACTTGCCGCTGTGCAGCGCGATGATCTCGTCGCAGAAACGCGCCGCCATGTTGACGTCGTGCAAGACGACGACGACACCGAGACCGCGTTCGCGCGCCAGACGTTGGACAAGCGACAGCACATCGATCTGATGGGCGACGTCAAGCGCCGAGATCGGTTCATCGAGCAACAGGCATTCGGCATCCTGTGCCACCAGCATGGCGAGCCACACGCGCTGGCGCTCACCCCCCGAAAGCGTATCAACCAGACGATCGGCGAAAGGCTCGACGTCGGTCAGTTTCATCGCTTCCGCCACTTTATCGCGATCGCTCTGGCCGAAGCGGCCCAGCGCCCCATGCCAGGGATAGCGGCCCAGCGCCACAAGCTCCTTGACCAGCATGCCCGAGGCTGGCGGCGTCTGTTGCGGCAGATAGGCGACCTTGCGGGCAAACGGCCTGTCGCCCCAGTCCTTCAACGTTTTGCCCTCGAAACGAACCGTACCGCTCGTGACCGGCTGTTGACGCGCCAGCAGTTTGAGCAAAGTCGACTTGCCCGAACCATTATGACCGATGAGCCCGACAACGCGCCGCGCCGGCAAGGTCATGGTCAACGGTTCGAGCAGCCGCCGCTCGGGGATGGCGAACGTGACATCGTCGAGCTGGAAGAGCGGTTCGCTCATGGTGTTCCCAGCGGCGGTTGTCGCGCGGTCGAGTAAGCTAAGATCTGTCATCTGTTGAACCTGATGGGCACGGCGAGGGTAATGGCGCCACCGCCCATATTGGCGGGAGGGGCGGGAACAGGGCTGGCACGGCGCGGCAACGACACGGCCTCGGCATCAAGCGCGGAATCGCCAGAGCCTGCGACGAGACGCGCGCCGACGACAGCGCCCGAACGATTGATGGTGAAAGCGATGGTGACCGTACCGGCGCCGGCCGCGCCAGCCGGAAAGCGCTTGTAGCGATTGAGATGGGCGACCAGGCTGCTGCGCCAAGTCGCCGGAGAAACGGACGACGCGCCCGAGGCGCCGGCCGCCGGAGCGGCGGCGGTCTGCGCGCGTTGCGCCTGACTCGCCGGCGGTGCCGTCGTCTGGCGCACCCGTGGTCGCTCGGGATGAATCGGCCGGCGACGTTCCACCTCTTGCACTTTTGGCGGCGGCTTGCGAGGCCGTGGTTTGGGTTTTGGCGGCGGCGCGGCGATCAGCGCTTCCGCCTCATCATTCTTGGGCAGATCGGGCGGTTTGATCTCCGCAACCGGCGCCGGCGGCGTGATCTCTTCCTGCTTCTCTTCTTCCGGTTCTGGCGTTTCCGGCTCCACGGGCTCGGGCTGAGCTTCGGTCATCTGCGGCCCTGGCGCGATGTCCTGCGGCTCTTCCTCCGGCGCAACGGCAACGGGCGCCAGTTCGACCATGATCGCGGGGGGCGGCTCGGCGGAGGCTGAAGATTCCGGTTGCGCCGCCAGCGCCAGCCACACGGCGCCACCATGGACGGCCATCGCCGCAGCGGCGGCGAGGCCCCACCGCACGAGCATTTGTCCCGGCCGATCGTCATCAGGCCGCATGAGTTCGCGCAGGCCCTTGCTCACGCCTGCTCTCCCAGGGCGACGCGCGCCACAGGCTCATCGGTGACGACCTGACCCGCCCGCAGGCGTACGATGCGATCGGCGATGCCGAAGTAGCGATCGTCATGCGAGATGACGATCAACGTCTTCCCCTGCCGTTTGAGATCAGGCAGCAGTTCCTCATAAAAGACGCGGCGGAAGGTCGGATCCTGATCGGCCGCCCATTCGTCGAAGACGATGACAGGGCGCTCCTCCAGCCAGACATGGATCAGGGCCAGACGTTTGCGTTGCCCGGTCGACAGATCGGTGGTGGCAAAGCGATCGCCCGCGACCGAGACCTTGTCGGAGAGTTCGAGTTTTTCCAGATAGCTCAGGATCTCGGCCTGAACGAGACGCGATGGTGTCTGCACCGTTTCGAACAGATGGAAATCCGAGAGAACAATAGAAAACATCTGGCGATAGTCGTCGCGGGTGGCGGCCGTAACGGCTTTGCCATTGACGACGATCGCTCCCTCCTGTGGCGCATAAAGACCCAGCAGCAGTTTGATCAGCGTGGTCTTGCCCGAACCGTTGTCGCCAACGATGAAGGTGATCTTGCCGGGCTGGAAGGTCAGATCGATCGGCCCCAAGGCGAAAGATTTCGCGCCTTCCGGTGCCGGGAAGGCATAGGTGACACGATCCAGCTCGATGCGCACCGAAGCATCGCGATCAGATGCGCGGCTTGCAGCATCGACATCATCGTCCCAGACATCCGGTTCGGACGTGGCGAGATAGGTCGACAGATCCGCAACCCGCCGCAAGGCGATCTGCGCCTTGCCGATAGTCGGCAGCATGTTCATGAGCTGATCGACCGGCCCCTTGAGAAAGAGCAGGACCAGGACGAAACCGGAGAGAACCTGCAGTTCCATCGGTTGCAAGCCGTGCCAGATCAAGGCTAGCGCAATGACCAGGAAGAACAGCGCCGAACCGAAGGCATTGGCGACGACGAAAATATTGATGGCCCGGGCGTTGATGGCGCGGATCGCGGCGATAGGCGCGGCTATTTCGTCTTGCAAGACCTTACGCCGGCGCGAGCGGCTGACCTTCAGCTCTTTCGCGCCTTCCGAGATCGTGCGGTAGGCGCGATGCAAATCATCCTCGCAACCACGCGCCGCCTCGAAGCCCTTGATGCCGATCAGCCGGGCGTGAAATTGAATCCACATGCCCACGCCGAGAACCACGAGCACGATCAGGAACAGCGGCCAAGACAGCCAGGCGAGATAAGCAAAACAACCCGTCACGATGACCAGCGAGATGGCGAGCGGTGTCGCCATGAAGGCGGCATCGCTGATCATGTCGACATCATGCGTCAGCACCGGCAGGATTTTATGGGCCTTGTAGCGCTCCAGCGCCTCGACCGGCGCGCTCAAGATTTTACGGCCGAGCCAGGTGCGGACCTCGGCCACGAGCTTCTGGCCGATGAGATTGGTGGCGATATCCGATCCGGCACGGGTGAGCAGCGTGACCGCGCAAAGACCGGCGAAGGCCAGCAGGAGACCACCGGCCAGACCGGCTTCGCCCACCAGCGCCTGATTGATCAATGACAGCAGGTAGACAGTGCCAAGCCCCGACACCAACCCCATGACCACCGAAGCGCCGATGAGAGCCGAAAACGGCTTGAGACGGTGTCGAAACCAACCCTGCGTCGGAAAAACCTTCAAACTGAACATCGATGGTTGCTTTGACTCACACCTTTTGGGGCAAACCACCCCCTTACTGGTTAGACGTATGACGGCCGGAAAATCTGACCCCGGATCGCAACTTTTGATGAGAAAAAGACCAGGGTCGTTCAGAGCCGCGCTTAACCGTCTGATAGCATTGGCGAACCCCTCCCGCTTTCCACGGCTCGCCAGTGGGGAACGCACAGTGTTCGTTTGGCGTGGGACCGTCTGAGCGGTGGGCGCAACGGCATGACCGCGCTGCATTCTCCGGCGATCCAAACAAAGGAATCGCGGCGGCCTTCGATTTCGGCCGGAGTTTGAAGATTTTCGCTGAGAAGCCCCGAGCCTTCATCGGCTGTTTCGGCGCGATAGAGCAAGATGGCAAGGAACGCATCCTGCACGATGTCGACGACAAGGAATGCGCCTCGGCAAAATCAAGCGCTTGAAGAAACTCGCACTTTTCCATCCCGCTCACGCGTCGGGCTCATCTGTTCTTGCAAATCGATGATCCACCCACGCAAGTCGTCCCATTTGAGCTTGAGACGAGCCAGTCGCCCGCGCATGTCCGGATCATCGGCGTCGATCAGACCTTTTTCCAGCAGGTCAACCAGATGGAGCAGGCCTGCCTTGGCATCGGTATGGGCATGACAGAGATGAATCAGGCGCTCCGTCGCCTGCCCTTCGCATCCGGCGGCGAGATTCAGATGGTCCTTCAGCATAGCTTGCACGCGCTCTGGCTGTGGGGCGTGGGTGGGAGGGGCTTGCCCTCCCACCCTGATATAGATCAGCGCGATAGCGTTCCCACTCGGTCCAGCGCGGTGCCAAAGCCCTGCAGCGAGATCGAGAACGGAGCGTTGGCGCCGCCATCGGCCGTCGCTTTCACCTTCAGCGCCGAACCCGCGCGCAGAGCTGCGAGCGTCGACGCGTCGAAATTGACAGCGACAAGGCAGCCACCCGGCATGCAGGTGCGGAAACGGATCGGCTGCATGGCCGGCTTCTCGTCGATCTGGAACGTCACGCCGGAATCGAGTGCGAGCCCAAACGGCAGGACGAGCGCGCCAGAGACCGTGTTGCTGTTGGGCGCATTCAGTTCGATCGCCAGGACGCGCTGACCGTTCTGCTGCGATTGGATCTGCGACAGTACGCATTGCTTCTGCGTGCCCTGCTGAGCGCAGGCCACGCGCCAATCCCTATAAGTTTCATTGAGCGATGACGCACCGCCCGGAAGGGTGGACGCGGCGCTCGCGGTCTGGCTTCCGGACTGAGCCTGCGCCGGAGCAGCGCCCGACACCAGGGAGAACATTACGCCGGCGGCGACCGTGAAGGCCGCGGCCATGGAGCGGCCAGGAACGCGGTTTGTCTTACTCATCAGAACACCTTTCTTCATTTTCGTCTTTCTTTTGCGCGCCGCGCATAGAGATCAACAAGATTCCACCAGTTCATTCGCACGAGTCCTGCGTCGTCCGATGAGTGGCGAGATGGTTATGGCCTGGCCTGGGAGAGAAGCGGACGGCAGCTGGCCTGCCCCTCGAGACAGATCAACGTTCCATCGAAACGCGGATCGACAATGCGGAACTGGTTGCCATCTCCGCCGTCGGCAAAGACAGGCCGGATCGGCACCGAGCGACCCGCGTCGAACGCAGCGGCGATCGATCCCGCCAACGTACCCGGATCGGGACTCAGGACTCCTTCCACAGTCAGCTCACCGGGAATGAAGCTCATGCGATAGTTCGCAGATGCAGCCAACGTTCCCTGGGTGATCGCATATTGGCCCGGCTCGCTGAAGCTCGTCGCTGATGTCACGAGACTTCCAAACAATGTATCGCCATTGACCAGGCCTGCCCCACCAACCGCATAGGTGAGAGCCGGATTGGCGGCACCGGCAGTACGGCTGAAGGAATTGGCGATAACGATGATATCTCGCGGATTCACCGTGAGGTTCGCACCCGTATAGGTGATCGCGTAATTGGCGTTGGCGAGCGAGCCCTGATTGACCGCATAGGTGCCGACACCCGAGAACTGGCCTGCCGAAGTCGACAGCGCGCCGGAGAGCGTGTCGTTGTTGACCAATCCTGTAGCCGTATAGGTGAGTGCCGGATTGACGTCACCGTAGACCTTGCTCTGTGCATCTGCTGCCACCGTGATCGCCTTCGGCGTGATCGAGAGATCGGCGCCCGTGTAGGTGATCGTGTAGTTGGCGTTGGCGAGCGTACCTTGATTGATGGCATAGGTGCCAACGCCCGAGAACTGGCCGGCCAGGGTCAAGAGAGAACCGGAAAGCGTGTCGTTGTTCACGAGGCCCATCGCCGTATAGGTCAACGACGGATTGAGATCGCCATAAACCTTGCTCTGCGCATCCGCCACCACCGTGATCGCTTTCGGCGTGATCGACAGATCGGCGCCCGTGTAGGTGATCGTGTAGTTGCTCGAGGCAGACAGCGAACCCTGGTTGATGGCGTAGATACCGACACCCGAGAACTGACCGCCCAAGGTCGATAGCGATCCCGTAAGGGTATCGTTATTGACGAGACCCGTGGCCGTATAGGTCAACGACGGATTGAGATCGCCATAGACCTTGCTCTGCGCATTGGCCACGATCGAGACCGTCTTTGGCGTTACCGACAGATCGGCACTCGTATAAGTGATCGTGTAGTTCGCGTTCGCCAGGGTGCCCTGGTTGATCGCATAGGTGCCGACACCCGAGAACTGGCCAGCCGATGTCGACAGCGCGCCCGTCAGCGTATCGTTGTTGACCAAGCCTGTCGCCATATAGGTCAGGTTAGGATTGACGTCGCCATAGACCTTACTCTGTGCGTCCGCCGCCACCATGATCGCCTTCGGCGTTACCGACAGGTCGGCGCTCGTGTAGGTGATCACGTAGTTGGCGTTGGCCAGGGTTCCTTGATTGATCGCATAAATGCCAACGCCCGAAAACTGGCCGGCGGAAGTCGAGAGAGAGCCGGAGAGCGTATCGTTATTGACCAACCCCGTCGCCATATAGGTCAACGACGGATTGACGTCGCCATAGACCTTACTCTGTGCGTCCGCCGCCACCATGATCGCCTTCGGCGTTACCGACAGGTCGGCGCTCGTGTAGGTGATCACGTAGTTGGCGTTGGCCAGGGTTCCTTGATTGATCGCATAAATGCCAACGCCCGAAAACTGGCCGGCGGAAGTCGAGAGCGCGCCGGAGAGCGTGTCATTGTTGACGAGCCCCGTCGCCACATAGGTCAGACTCGGATTAACGTCACCATAAACCTTACTTTGCGCGTCCGCCGCCACCGCGATCGCTTTCGGTGCTATCGACAGATCGGCACCGGTGTAGGTGATCGAGTAATTGGCGTTCGCCAAGGTTCCTTGATTGATCGCATAGGTGCCGACGCCCGAGAACTGGCCGGCGGAAGTCGAGAGCGCGCCGGAGAGCGTGTCATTGTTGACGAGACCCGTCGCCACATAGGTCAGGCTCGGATTGACGTCGCCATAAACCTTGCTCTGTGCGTCCGCCGCCACCGTGATCGCCTTCGGTGTGATCGACAGATCAGCGCCGGTGTAGGTGATCGAATAATTGGCATTCGCCAATGAGCCCTGGTTGATCGCATAGGTGCCGACACCGGAGAACTGACCGGCCGAAGTCGAGAGCGCGCCACTCAGCGTGTCGTTGTTGACCAGGCCCGTAGCCACATAGGTCAGCGGCGGATTGACCTCGCCATAGACTTTGCTCTGAACATCGGCTGCTACCGCGATCGCCTTCGGTGTGATCGACAGATCCGCCCCAGTATAGGTGATCGCATAATTGGCATTGGCCAATGAGCCCTGGTTGATCGCATAGGTGCCGACACCGGAGAACTGACCGGCCGAAGTCGAGAGCGCGCCACTCAGCGTGTCGTTGTTGACCAGGCCCGTAGCCACATAGGTCAGCGGCGGATTGACCTCGCCATAGACTTTGCTCTGAACATCGGCTGCTACCGCGATCGCCTTCGGTGTGATCGACAGATCCGCCCCAGTATAGGTGATCGCATAATTGGCATTGGCGAGCGAACCTTGATTGATGGCATAGGTGCCGACACCCGAGAACTGGCCGGCAAAGGTCGAGAGTGCCCCACTGAGCGTGTCGTTGTTGACCAAGCCCGTCGCCACATAGGTCAGCGACGGATTGACATCGCCATAGATCTTGCTCTGGGCGTCCGCCGCCACCGTGATCGCCTTCGGCGTGATCGACAGATCGGCGCCTGTGTAGGTGATCGAGTAGTTCGCATTGGCGAGCGAGCCCTGCGCGATGGCGTAGGTGCCGACGCCGGAGAACTGGCCGGCAGAGATCGACAGCGAGCCGCTCAGCGTGTCGTTATTGACCAGTCCCGTCGCCACATAGGTCAGCGACGGATTGACATCGCCATAGATCTTGCTCTGGGCGTCCGCCGCCACCGTGATCGCCTTCGGTGTGATCGACAGATCGGCGCCTGTGTAGGTGATCGAATAATTGGCGTTCGCAAGCGAGCCTTGATTTATGGCATAGGTGCCGACACCCGAGAACTGGCCTGCGGAAGTCGAGAGCGAACCGCTCAAAGTGTCATTGTTGACCAGCCCCGTCGCCACATAAGTCAGCGACGGATTGACGTCGCCGTAGACCTTACTTTGAATATCGGCTGCCACCGTGATCGCCTTCGGCGTGATCGACAGATCGGCGCCCGTATAGGTGATCGCATAATTGGCATTGGCCAATGAGCCCTGGTTGATGGCGTAGGTGCCGACACCCGAGAACTGGCCGGCCGAAGTCGACAGAGCTCCTGTCAGCGTATCGTTGTTGACCAGTCCTGTGGCTGTATAGGTCAGCGATGGATTGAGATCCCCGTAGATCTTATTCTGCGCATCCGCCGCCACCGCGATCGCCTTCGGTGTGACCGACAGATCGGCGCCTGTGTAGGTGATCGAGTAGTTCGCATTGGCGAGCGAACCTTGATTGATGGCATAGGTGCCGACACCAGAGAACTGGCCCGCGGAGGTCGAGAGCGAGCCACTCAGTGTGTCGTTGTTGACCAGCCCCGTCGCCACATAGGTCAGGCTCGGATTGAGATCGCCGTAGACTTTGCTCTGGGCGTCCGCCGCCACCGTGATCGCCTTCGGCGTGATCGACAGATCAGCGCCGGTGTAGGTGATCGAATAATTGGCGTTCGCCAATGAGCCCTGGTTGATGGCGTAGGCGCCGACACCGGAGAACTGGCCGGCTGAAGTCGAGAGCGCGCCACTCAGCGTATCGTTGTTGACGAGACCCGTCGCCACATAGGTTAGCGACGGATTGAGATCGCCGTAGACCTTGCTCTGCGCATCCGCCGCCACCGTGATCGCCTTCGGTGTGATCGACAGATCGGCGCCTGTGTAGGTGATCGAATAATTGGCGTTCGCCAATGAGCCCTGGTTGATGGCGTAGGCGCCGACACCGGAGAACTGGCCGGCTGAAGTCGAGAGCGCGCCACTTAGCGTATCGTTGTTGACGAGTCCCGTCGCCACATAGGTCAGCGACGGATTGAGATCGCCGTAGACCTTGTTCTGCGTATCCGCCGCCACCGTGATGGCCTTCGGTGTGATCGAGAGATCGGCGCCTGTGTAGGTGATCGTGTAATTGACGTTCGCAAGCGAGCCCTGGTTGATGGCGTAGGCGCCGATACCGGAGAACTGGCCGGCCGAGGTCGACAGCGAACCGCTCAGCGTGTCGTTGTTGACCAAACCGGTCGCGACGTAAGTCAGAGATGGGTTGATATCGCCATAGATCTTGCTCTGAGCTTCCGCCGCCACCGTGATCGCCTTCGGTGTGACCGACAGATCCGCGCCCGTATAGCTCATCGCGTAGTTGCTGGAGGCCGATAAAGAACCCTGGTTGATGGCATAAGCGCCAACACCCGAGAACTGACCGGCCGAGGTCGACAGAGAACCGCTCAGCGTGTCGTTGGCGACGAGACCGGTAGCCGTATAGGTCAGCGAGGGGTTGACGTCGCCATAGACCTTGCTCTGGGCGTCGGCTGTCACCGTGAGAGTGCGCGGCGTGATCGACAGATCGGCGCCCGTGTAGACAATATTGTAATTCGCATTGCCCAACGACCCGATGTTGATGGCATAGTTGCCGACATTGGTGAACTGCACCGCCCCTGTCTCCAGCGAGCCACTCAACGTGTCGTTGTTGACGAGGCCCGTCGCCGTATAGGTCAGCGACGGATTGACGTCGCCATAGGCCCTGTTCTTGGCATCGGCCACCACCGTGATGGTGCGCGGCGTGATCAACAGATTGTTGCTGAGATAGACGATGTTGTAGTTGGCGTTCGCCAAGCTACCCCGCTCGATAATATAGCTGCCGACACCCGAGAACTGGCCCGCCGAGGTCTCCAGCGAACCGGAAAGGGTATCGTTGTTGACAAGGCCCGTGGCTACATAGGTCAGGGATGGATTGACATCGCCATAGGCTTTGCTTTGGGCATCCGCCGCCACTATGATCGTCTTCGGAGTGACCGACAGGTTCGCACCCGTGTAGGTGATCGCGTAATTGGCGTTGGTCAGAGTGCCCTGGCTGATGGCGTAGGCGCCGACATTGGAGAACTGGCCTGCCGAGGTCTCCAGGCTGCCCGAGAGCGTATCGTTGTTGACGAGGCCCGTCGCCGTATAAGTCAGGGATGGGTTGAGATCACCATAGGTTTTGCTTTGGGCATCGGCTGCCACCGTGATCGCCTTCGGTGTGATCGACAGATCGGCGCCCGTATAGGTGATCGAGTAATTGGCGTTCGCAAGCGAGCCTTGATTGATAGCGTAAGTGCCAACTCCCGAGAACTGACCGGCTAAGGTAGACAGCGAGCCACTCAGCGTGTCGTTGTTGACGAGACCCGTCGCTACATAGGTCAGGCTCGGATTGACGTCGCCGTAGACCTTGCTTTGAATATCGGCTGCCACCGTGATCGCCTTCGGTGTGATCGACAGATCAGCGCCGGTGTAGGTGATCGCATAATTGGCATCGGCCAATGAGCCCTGGTTGATCGCGTAGGTGCCGACACCCGAGAACTGACCGGCCGAAGTCGACAGAGCTCCTGTCAGCATATCGTTATTGACCAGTCCTGTGGCTGTATAGGTCAGCGACGGATTGAGATCGCCGTAGACCTTGCTCTGCGCATCGGCCACCACCGTGATCGCCTTCGGCGTGATCGACAGATCGGCGCCCGCATAGGTGATCGAGTAGTTCGCATTGGCGAGCGTACCCTGGTTGATGGCGTAGGTGCCGACGCCGGAGAACTGACCGGCCGAAGTCGACAGAGCTCCTGTCAGCGTATCGTTGTTAACCAGTCCTGTGGCTGTATAGGTCAGCGATGGATTGAGATCCCCGTAGATCTTATTCTGCGCATCCGCCACCACCGTGATCGCCTTCGGTGTGATCGATAGATCGGCGCCTGTGTAGGTGATCGCGTAATTGGCGTTCGCAAGCGAACCCTGATTGATGGCGTAGGTGCCGACATCGGAGAACTGGCCGGCAGAGGTCGAGAGCGCGCCACTCAGCGTGTCGTTGTTGACCAAGCCCGTAGCCGTATAGGTGAGTGCGGGATTGACGTCGCCGTAGACCTTGCCCTGAGCATCCGCCGCCACCGTGATCGCCTTCGGCGTGATCGAGAGATCGGCGCCCGTGTAACTGATCGCGTAATTAGCGTTCGCAAGCGAACCCTGGTTGATGGCGTAGGTCCCGACACCAGAGAACTGGCCGGCGGAGGTCGAGAGGTCACCGGAAAGCGTATCGTTATTGACGAGACCAGTTGCCGTATAGGTCAGGGACGGATTGACGTCACCATAGACCTTGCTCTGCGCGTTCGCAGCCACGGTGATCGTCTTGGGCGTGATCGACAGATCGGCCCCCATATAGCTGATCGTGTAATTGGCGTTAGCGAGCGAACCTTGGTTGATCGCATAGGTGCCGACACCCGAGAACTGGCCTGCGGAGGTCGAGAGTGCCCCACTCAGCGTGTCGTTGTTGACCAAGCCCGTCGCCACATAGGTCAGGGACGGATTGGTGTCGCCGTAGACCTTGCTCTGCGCGTCCGCCGCCACCGTAATCGCCTTCGGCGTGATCGACAGATCGGCGCCAGTATAGCTAATCGAATAATTGCTCGAAGCAGCCAGGCTGCCCTGGTTGATGGCATAGACACCGACACCTGAGAACTGGCCGGCAGAGGTCGAAAGGTTGCCAGAAATCGTGTCGTTATTAACGAGACCCGTCGCCGTATAGGTCAGCGACGGATTGACGTCGCCATAGATCTTGCTCTGCGCGTCCGCCACCACCGTGATCGTCTTCGGTGTCACCGACAGGTCGGCACCGGTATAGTTGATAATGTAGTTATTCGACGCGGACAGGCTACCCTGGTTGATGGCGTAGGCGCCGATGTTCGCGAACTGACCTGCAGAGGTCGCGAGATCGCCGGAGAGTGTGTCGTTATTGACGAGACCGGTCGCCGTATAGGTCAGGTTCGGATTGAGATCGCCATAGATCTTGCTCTGCGCATCCGCCACCACCGTGATCGCCTTCGGCGTCACCGACAGGTCGGCACCGGTGTAATTGATAATGTAGTTGTTCGAGGCGGACAGGCTGCCCTGGTTGATGGCGTAAGTGCCGACCCCCGAGAACTGACCGGCGGACGTCGATAGAGAACCGCTCAGAGAGTTGTTATTGACGAGGCCAGTCACCGTATAGGTCAGGGACGGATTGGCGTCGCCATAGGTCTTGCTCTGCGCATCCGCCACCACGGTGATGGTGCGCGGAGTGACCGTCAAACCGCCGGAGCCATAGGCGATATAGTAATCGCTCGCCGAACCCTTGGCATAAGAGAGCGACAGAACGTTCGCGCCGTTCCAGGCGTAGGTGCCGACGTTGGTGGAGCCGGAGATGGCGTATCCCCAATTGACGATGAGGTTATTCGTACCGACGCCCTGGAGCGGCACGTTATTGGCGGAAGCGACATCGCCATAGGTGGTGGAAAGATTGCCGTCGATCCGGACATAATAATTGTAGATCGGCGTGGCAGTCATGCCCCGCAGCACCGGCGGGCCGCCGGCCTTCCGCGTGGCCCAGACCGAAGCGAAATCCCAGCCCGCATCGATGAAACGGAAAGGATCGTTCATCTGGGCTGTGGCGAGGCCGGTGGCCGCGCAGCTGCTGTAGGTGGCGCCGCAAGCATTGCTTCGGCCGCTCGTCTGAGCGTTCCAGAAGCTGTTGGCGAAAGAGCCATCGCCTATGGCCATGCCGGCCAGGCCGCCACTCATATTCCCGGAAACGAGGCCACTCGCGTAAGCGTTTGCGACAGCCGCCTGATTTTGCCCGATCAGTCCGCCGACGTATTGGTTGCCAGAGACATTGCCCGTCGCATAGACATTGGTGATCGAATTATGAGCCAGTCCGATCAGTCCGCCGACGAATTGGTTGCCGTAAACATTACCCGTCGCATAAGCGCCATTGATCGGGGCGTTGCTGATTCCCAGCAGGGCGCCGACGTTATTATTCCCGCTGACCGCCACATTCGCCGCATAGATATTCTGGAACGAGCCTAGGTTCGCATTGCCCACCAAAGCGCCCACGGCATTGTTGCCAGTGACCGAGCCACCGACGAGGCCGACATTGCGGATTGTGCCTTGGTAGGTAACGCCGAACAGACCAACGCTGTCTGTGCCCGACCGATTGATCGACAGATTACTGATCGTGTGGTTTTGGCCATCAAACGTGCCCGTGAAATATCCAATCGTACTATCTCCGATCGGCATCCAGCCGCTCGTCGACCAGATGCCGCTCGCCGCGCCGCCCGTCGTGGGGCTTGCGTCGATATCGGCGACGAGCTTGTAATTTCCACCGACGTTGGCGCCCATCAAGGCGAGCTGATGCAGATTGGAGATGGCAACATAGCCATCGGCGCCGGCAGGCGCTGCCTCCGCGCGCAGGATCGGACGCATATCGCCGTTCTGATACCAGACCGAGCCGAAGTCCCAGCTCGTATAGTTGGACTTGTCGCGCGCCTGCGCCGTGGTCAGCCCGATGACGTTCGTCACGATTCCATTGAAATTGTAGCCAACCGCATTGCTTCGGCCGGTCGTGTTGACATCGAAATAGCTGTTGTAGGCCGTGCTGTTAAAGCCAATGTAGCCGACGAGGCCGCCTGATCCATAGTTGCCGTTGGCGTAACCTGTTGCATAGGATTCGCTGACGCTGGCATTTGTAATAAGATACCCAGCCAGCCCTGCCGCATAGCCATTGGCGGAATAAGTCGATCCCGTCGCATAAGACTGACTGATCGTCGAGGTTTCCGCACGGCCCACCAGTCCGCCGGAGTTGGACGATGTCGCCGCCGCGGTGTTCGAGACATTTCCGGTCGCATAGGATTGATTGACGGCCGAGTTCAGCATGCGGCCCACCAATCCGCCGGCCTGGACTTCGGATCCCCCGCCCGACACCGTTACGTTACCCGTCGCGTAGGACGTGTTGACCTGGGCCGCGCGCCCGTTTGATTGCATCGCCCCGACAAGGCCGCCAACACCGCTGGTTCCTGCCGGAGAATTCGCATTGACCGCGCCGGTGGCGTAAGAGCGATTGATGACGCCTTGATTGAGACCGACAAGACCGCCGATGTTCGAAGAGCCGGCATTGCCGGTCACCGTTCCCGATGTCCGGGAATCGCTGATCGTCGTCCAATAGTTGTACCCGACGAGGCCACCGATCGATGCGCCATTGCCCGTCACGGTCGCGCTCGACCAGACGTTGGAGATCGTGGCCGTGTCGCTGACACCGATCAAAGCGCCTACGTTCGAGCGGCCTGTGATGCTGCCACCGACGAGACCGATGTTGCTTATGGTGCCGGGATAAGGCGTGTTCCAGCCAGACACGTTGGCGAAAAGGCCCACCCCATCCGTACTCGGCCGATTGATGTAGAGATTGCTGATCGTATGGTTCTGGCCGTCGAGAGCTCCAAAAAAGGCTTCGACCGGCACCCAACCGCTGGTCGACCAGATGCCGGCGGCACTGCTGCCCGATGTGGCGGTGGCGTTGAGATCGGTGGCGAGCTTGTAATTGGCGGTCGGATTGGCGCCCATCAAAGCGAGCTGATTGAGATTGGAGATGGGGATATAGCCATCCGTATCGGCGCTCGCGGCTTCCGCGCGCAGAATGGGGCGCATGTCGCCGGTCTGATACCAGACCGAATTGAAATCCCAGCCCGCATAATTGGTCTTGTCGCGCGCCTGCGCCGTTGTCAGCCCGACGACATTCGACAGGGTCGAAGGACTGAAGGAATTGTTAATCCCGATGGCCGAGCTTTGACCTGTGGTCTGGGTATCGAAGTAGCTGCTCGAAAGCGTGCTGCTGTAAGCATAGCCGGCAAGACCACCAGCCCCCACGCCGGACACAGAGACGGCACCGGAGGCATAGGATGCATTGATCGAACCTTCGTTTATGGCGCCGATCAATCCGCCGCCATATTGACCGCCAGCAGAAACGGATCCTGTCGCGTAGGACTGGTTGATCGTTACGCCCCAGCCTTCGCCGACCAAGCCGCCAATACCGGAGCCTCCACTGACGGCCCCAGTTGCATAGGAATTGACGATGCCACCGTTTTGCACATAGCCAACGAGGCCGCCAGCGGTGTTGCCGCTGACCGTTCCTGTCGCATACGAACTGCTGATGTTACCGGACGTCTGGCCGACGAGACCACCAACGGTACCCAAACCGTCGACCGCGCCCGTCGCATAGGAACGGCTGATTGTTCCACCGTCGGCTTTGCCGACCAGGCCGCCGACAAAGAAGCTCGTGCTGCCAGAAGCAGTTCCGCTCGTATGGGAGTTATCGATCCCCACGGCGCCGCTCATATATCCGACGAGACCGCCAACCGCATCGTCGCCGCCGATCACATTGGCGCTCGACCAGGCGTTCGAGATCTGGCCCTGATTGAGAGAACCAACCAGACTGCCTACCTGCCCCTTGCCGGTGATGCTGCCGCCGACGAGGCCGATATTGCTGATGTTCCCTTCGACGTTCGAAAACAGACCCACTTTATTGGTCAGCTGCCGGTTGATCGTCAGGCCCGAGATGACATGGCGGCCGCCATCGAAATTGCCGGAGAAGACCGATCCGTTGCCGATGGGATTGAAGCCGGCTCCCGCATTCCAGATCACCGTGCCGGAGGCGTCGATGTCGTTGGCGAGTGTCCAGGAGGCTTGCAGATAGGCTGGGGACGAGCCGACACCCTGGAGGCCGTAGATATCAGCGAGCTGGTAGGGAGTGCCGCTGGTGCCGTCGCCGCCCGTCACACGCAGGAAGGAGCCGCCGTTGATCTGGAAATCCTTGGCGTAGAAGCTCGGAAGCGTCGCGTTGTTCTGCACCCAATTGCCGGTGTTGAGCGCGAAGGTGGCGACATTGACGCCGGCGGTGGCCGAGATGGTGCCACCGGAATAAAGCGAGAGACCGCCGCTGGGGGCGTTGATCGCAGCGTTGATGTTAATGTCGGAAGCGGCGTTCAACGTCAGCGTCGAGCCGGACGTCCAGGCCAGTGGGTCGTTGACGGTGATCGTGCCGGCCTGGGTGCCGGAGGAGCCGGTTGTGACCGTGACATTGGCCGCCGACAGCGCGGTGATCAAAGTATTGACGTTGATGACGCTGTCATCGCCGCTGGCGGTGAAACCTGATGTGTCGGTGCCGCTGGAAATGATGACGTTATAGGGATCGAGCAGCAGGTTGCCGAGGGAGCCTTTGGGCGCCGACAGATCGGTGAAGCCGGTGTAGACGAGCTTGCCCTTACCGGAAACTTCGACCTCGCCGCCATTGCCGGCGTCGGCGCCGCCGTGCGCGGTGATCGTACCGGCAAAATTGGTCAGATTGTCCGACCACAAAACGATATTGCCGCCATTGCCGCTCTTAATAGCGTCGGCCTTGATCACCGTATTGGCATCGACACTCAGGGTTTCGGCGCGCTTCAGCGTGCCCTTGCCCTGGCGCTCACCGCCAATGTTGATCGTACCGCCGCCGGTGCGGCCGGAGGCGTCGATCTTGGCATTCGCCAGCGCTATCTTGCGGCCGGTGACGGTGATTTTGCCGCCCGTACCTCTGTTGTTGCGCGCGTTGAGCGTGCCCGACACCGCAACTTCGCCATCGCCACCGAAGAGCGTGATGTCACCAC
Source organism: Methylocella sp. CPCC 101449 (assembly GCF_031921685.1). Taxonomy (NCBI): domain Bacteria; kingdom Pseudomonadati; phylum Pseudomonadota; class Alphaproteobacteria; order Hyphomicrobiales; family Beijerinckiaceae; genus Methylocella; species Methylocella sp. CPCC 101449. The sequence goes on from NZ_JAPDHU010000001.1 coordinate 474,989, forward strand.
TCTTGCCGGCGACGCCGCGGGCCTCGATCGTGCCCGACATGTTGATGGCCTGGCGGGCCATGTCGCGCGCGGCGGCCGCCGAGAGCTGCACCGTGCCGCCCCTGGCCGCTATCCGTCCGCTGTTGCTGACGAGCGGGTTGGTGCCTTCCGCCTTGGTGGGGATCGCCACCTGGAGGAAGCCATCGCCTGAAATGTCTAATGTCGCCTGTTCGCCGGAGCCGAGCGCCACCTTGCCCATCGGCACGTTGATGACGCCGGAATTGGCGACGGTGCCGCCGATCAGCGCCATGTAGCCGCCGCGGTTGATGGTGATCGTGCCCGCGTTGGTCACCGGGGCGGAGGCGCCATTGCCGGTGAAGGTGCGTTTGCCCGACATGAAGTCTTCGTCGGAAATCCCCAGGGTCGAAGCAACGAAAGCGCCGGTGTTGACCGTGCCCGTCGAAGTGATGGCGATGCCGTTGGGGTTGACGAGATAGACCTGACCATTGGCGTTGAGCGCGCCGGCAATGATCGAGGGGGTTGAGCCAAGAACGCGATTGAGAATGGCCGAAGAGGCGTCGGGCTGGACGAAAGTGACGCTGTTGCTCTGGCCGATGTTGAAACTCTGCCAGTTGATAATCGCGCTGTTGCTGTTCTGATTGATCGTCATGGCGCCGTTGGAGGGCGCATTGATCGTCGCGCTGCCGGCCGCGACCTGGCCGCCGGTCGGCAACGCTTGGGCGAACACAGCTTGGGCAAACACGGAATTGCCGACCAGCGCCGTCGAGGCCAGAAAGGCCGCGAACCGGGACTTGTGGGAATAGGAACGGCGATCTGAAGAACGAAACATGGATGAGGCTCTAGAACTGGAACGCTGCGGAGAGCGTGAAACGGTTGCCGTTGGCGCCTTTGCCGAAGCGTTCGACGCGGCCGTATTCGAGGCTGAGGTTCATGTTGTTGAAGCTGGACTGCGCGGCGCCGCCGAAGCGCACGCCGACGCCATAGGCGGCACCACGCAGATAGGCGGCTTCGAGCACCGTCGGGGCGTAGCGTTTGACGCCGCCATAGGCACCGAACAGATAGGGTGAGATGAGGACCACGCCGCTCGTCTCGCCTGCCGATGGCAGGCCGGTGCCTTGTTGCGCGGGAAATTCCGGCAGACCGAACGGCAAGGTGAAAGCGGTGCTGAACGGGAACTGCGTCTCGCCGCGCACGACGAAGCCGGAATCGCCTTGCACCGACCCCAGTGCGAAGCTCGACAAGCCGCTGGGCGAGACGAGACCGATCTGTTCGGAATTCAGAAGCGGCTGGCCAAACGAAGTTTGCGCCCTGGCTCTCAGATCGAAGGTCAGATGTTCAAAGACCGGCTGCCGGTAGCCGAGCGTGACGTCGATCTTCTGAAAGTCTGTATCGGCACCTTGGCGCGACAGCGGCGTGCCGCTGATTGAAGCCTTGGCGGCGCTGCGCGCCCCAAGCCCATTGATACCGAAGGAAGCGGTGAAGCCCGCCGTCAGAAGGCTGTCGCCGGTGACATACCAGAACAGGTTGCTACCGGCGCGCAGGATGCGCAGGCGATCCTGGGAAATCGTGAACCCGCCGCCATTCAGCAAGGTCAACATTTCGTCCTGGGCATCGAAGGCGGCACTCACGTTCACCGTCAGGTTGCGCGAGCGGATCACCGGATAGGCAAGGCGCGCCGAATAGCGCGTGAAATCGGACATGAAGTAGAGGCCGGTCGACGATTCCGGCAGCGTGCGCGAGACCGTGCCTTCAAGGTTGAGCGTCAGACCGTCGATACCAAGCGGCACGACGATGCCACCAGCGAGCGTGCGATTGCGCGGATGGTTCGAGAAGAACCCATTGTAGGAATCGAAACGCGGCGCGCCAGAAGCGCGCACGTAAATCAGTTCGCCGAAACTGAGGACAGAGTTCAGTTCGGCACCGATGCCGAGATTGTAGGTGCCGAGCTGTTTCGACATGGTGTTGTCGAAGGACAGCGATCCCGTCGCGGGCTTGTAGCGCGCTTCGATGGTCAAAATGCTGGCGCCCGACTGCTTGCCGGGCGAGAGCGTCGAGCGCAGCACGGTGCCGGGCATATCGCCTGCCAGCAACAACCGGCGTTCGATCACGCCATTGGTGAGCCCTCTCTGCCCAACGAGCGGTGCCAGCACACTCTCGATCCGACCGCGGATATTAGCCGGCAGATGCGACGTATCGATCTTCTCGACGAAGCCGTCGATGACGACCATGCGCAAGGTCGCCCCGTCGGTCAGGCGCTGCGCTGGCAGAACGACGCGGATCAACCCGTAGCCGCTGGCGGCATAGGCCTGTTCCAGGCGACGGGCGGCGGCGAATAGATCGGCGGCGGTCACGGTCTTGGCCGATAGACTAGCCTTCACCTTAGCGGCCTCGTCAGCCAGTGCCGGCAGGCCGCCCTCAATGGTTACGCCCGCGATGCGCACGTGAAGTTTTTCGGCGCCCGCCGGTGCGGTCGGACCCATGCCTTCAGGAATGATGATGCCGCTCGTGCGCTTCTGGAGCTGCGGTTCGAATGTCTGCGGGGTTACCTGCGAGGCGGTTTGCGCCAGCACAGGCCCAGCCCAAATGAATGCAACCGCCGTTCCTGCGAACAGCCCGATCCGCCGCGCACGCCCAATTACCTGACGCAAAGTCCAACCCCTGCCCTAGCCGCACAGTAACCTTACGCAATGCACATGCGGCTCGCTTCTCACTGAGCGCAGGGGCATTCGGAATCCCCCTCCGCAAAATGCGGCTTTTGCTTGCGATTGCATGATTATGGCGCCCCCCAGGCGCCTTTCAGGCCTAAAAGCTAGGGACAGGCCGCATGACGGTCTGCGTCCATTTTTGACAATGGCCAAGGTCTTGAAGGAATCCGCGCTCTGCTAGGCGTCCGCAATGGCGGGCTTGTCGGATAACGATCCAGTTAACGTGACCGCTTTGGCGAGCGCGCGGTCGATAAGGAGCAGCTTGCGCTCCTGCACACCGGCATATTCCTCGTAAAAGCCCACTGAAATCCAAAGGCGCGACCGCCCCCGCTGTCCGCTCCAGCCCAGTCCGCCGATCGATTCGGCTGCCGCAAGCTTGCGGCTGGTATGGGCGCGAGACAGGCCGAAAGCCTGCGCCAGAGAAGAAATCGACGTCACATCGGTGAGAAGCTGGCCCTGCTCGGCACGCGCTTCCCAGTCGATCCCGGAAATGAGCCGGTCCACCAACAGGCCGCCCGCATCGGCCCAGGTGAAGATCGTATAGAGCGGCCCCGCACCGCGCACCTCGGGCGTCGCCAACAAGGCCTGCGCGGCAAGCGGCGCGACGACGGGCAATAGGGTGTCCAGGCGAGACTGAAAGCGGAGAGCCCTGTCTGCGCCATCGATGAGGTCGAGCGTCCGGAAGTGGAGGCTATACCAATGGGCCAGCCAGGCGAGAATCGATGGCGCCAGCACAACGGGGTCTGTTCGAGCATCGCCCGAGCCGTCGGCCAAACGGATGACGTCGTATTTCAGCGCTTCGTCGAAGAAGGCGTAGGCCGTATTGCGACTGGAAAGACCATGCCGCAGTGCCAGATGGCCCATCGCGCTGCGGGTCAAACCAGGCTGGCCGGTCTGCAGCGCCCGAAAATAATGGTCCAGACCCGCATGGCACAAAAGCCAGCGCTGTTGGGTGGCGAATAGTGCGGCAACACGCGGGGAAGCCTCGTGAACGGCGATGAAGCTTCGCGCCAGGAACAGGATCGCATCGCGGAACGCCTCCCTCCCGATCAGCTTCTCCATCTCACCCTCGGAAATGAGCGTCACGGGCGTCTCCGGGCGACATCCCGTAAGTGCCGTTGAAGACGCGATAGAAGGTGGCGAGACTGTCGAAGCCGCAGGCATAGGCCACCTGAATCACCGGTAGAGCAGGAAACTCAAGCAGCAGCCGTTTGGCTTCCTCAACCCGCATCAGAGCCAGGGTGCGCGAAAACGTCAGTTCCGCGCTTTCGAAAACCACGTGCAGTTGGCGCAGGGAAATGCCCAGTGCAAGCGCGACCGCGGCCGGCGTCAGCTTCTGCTGATGCTTGCGCTGCGTCATAATTTCCTGTGCCGCATAGCAGAGGCCGGAACGCAGTGCCGCGCGCACTTCGGGCATGCCCGGCGACAATCGCCCACGTGCCATCATGGCGAGCCGGGCCATATGGGTCACGTCGCGGATGGGATCAATCAGCTTCCCCTGTTCGGCGTTGAGCGCGTTGAACAGCGCCCGGAAGGGCCGGGAGAACGCGGTCTCATCCATATAGCGGGTGGCGAAAAGATCATGTGCCGGCTGCCCAAGCATCAGCTCGTGATCGACCGGAATTTTGAGCATCTGATAGTGGAAATCGTCACTGCTATCCGGCACCCCCGCATAGGGAAGATCGGAATGGCAGATCACAATGTCGCCGTTTCGCACCGCCTGCATACGGCCTCCTCCGGTATCGAGCATCCCTGGGCCCTTCACCTGATGGGAGATGCACAGGCTGTGACCGGCGATGCGGGCGATATCGGCTGTCGTGCGGCTCACCCGATAGGCGGAGGCCTGCATTTCGGACGCCACGGCCCCACCCACGGCCTGCGCCCGAAACGAGCCTTTGAAAGTGTGCCGGCGGTCGGGAGGCAGTTCGATCGTCACGCCGAACAGGCTCTTGCCGCGAACTTCACGCCACTGGTCGAAGCGGTCTTCCGGGGGGATGTCGTCTGTCGAAAAACGGATCATGGCGCCCTGACCTGCGAGGACCAGCGTTCATTCGGTCGGCGTATCTACAGGAAAGGGAAATCTCGGCAAGATAGATTTTTATATATTTTTGATCGGGTTGCACCCCGCCGGCCCGGACGATGGGCACCGTCCGGCGTCGAGTCAACGAAAAAGCGGGGCCCGGAAACCCCGGCCCCGCCCCCCTTTCGGCTGCTTCTTCGAGACGCTTTCAGTCGATGCGGATGTTGGCTTCGCGCAGGACGCGGCCCCACTTGTCGCGCTCGACCGTGATAAAGCTCTCGATCTCGGTGAGCGACATCGGGCGGCCGGTGAAGCCGAGCGACAGCAGGCTGGCCTGAACCTTTTTCTCGCTCATCATCTGGCTGACGGTCGTATTGAGCTTGTTGACAATGTCCGCCGGCGTACTGGCCGGCAGCACAAGCAAGTTCCAGATGTCGGCCTCATAGGTCGGCAGGCCGGCGGCCTCGGCGACGGTCGGCAGATTGGGCAAGGTCGGCAGCCGCTCGCGCGACGTCAGACCCAGACCCAGGACATCGCCATTCTCCAGCATGGGAAACACGCTGGCGATGCCGACCGAGGCAATGTCGAGCCGCCCCGACATCAGATCGACCATCAGCGCCGAGTCCCCCGCATAAGGCACATGGGTCATTTTGATCGATGCCATGCTGCTGAGATATTCGGCGGCGAGATGCCCCGGCGACGTGACACCGGCCGAGCCGAAGGTGATGGCGCCGCTCTTGGCCTTCGCCGCATCGATCACCTGACGCAGCGTATTAAAATTCGAGTCCTTGCGGGTGATGAACACCATGCCCGAAGAGCCAAGATAGCCGACGGCCTTGAGATCCTTCAGCGGATCGTAAGGCAGGTTGCGCCCCAACAAGTGCTGCAGCATCGTCGGCGACACGCCCGAGACCGCCATGGAATAGCCATCGGGCGGCGAGCGCAACGCCTGGCCGACGCCGAGCGATCCGGAGGCGCCGACCCTGTTCTCGACCACGACGCTTTGACCCAGGCGCTCACCCAGCTCCTTGGCGACAATGCGTCCGGCGAGATCGGTCGTTCCGCCGGCGGCATAAGGTACGATCATCTGAATCGTGCGATCGGGATAGCGAACCTGCGCCTGAGCGGAAGCAAGCATCATGTGCAATCCCAGCACAGCCAACAGACCGGCGGCCCACCGGCCATACCCTCTCGATTTCATGGATCCTCCCTCCCCCAAGAAGCCTTGTTACTCAGCCGGACCTGGATCGGCCAAAAAATGGACGAGCCTGAACGCTGAGACGCGTGGTCGAGCAGATATAAAGTCGACGTCAGCACGACACACCTTCCAAGGAGTCACGCTGACCTAACTTTAGGTTACAGTTCTCATGTAGTTCAGCTCACGCCATCATCGAGAGGCCGCCGCTCACCTCGATCACTTCGCCGGTGATGTAATCGGCCAGCGGCGATGCAAGAAACAGCACTGGCCCAGCGATATCGCTCGGCGCGCCAACGCGGCCGGCGGGAATGCCTTTGATGCGCTCGGCGTATTTGTCGGCCACGTTGACGTTGCCGTAGAAGGCCGTGTCGATCAAACCCGGCGCCACCGCATTGACGTGAATGCCTTTGCTGCAGAAGTCCTTGGCGAAAGCCTTCGTCAGCGACGATACGGCGCCTTTGGCCGCAGAATAGGCGCTGCCGCCGGGCGCTCCACCATTGCGTGCAGCCGTCGAACTGATGTTGATGATACGGCCCTTTTCGGCGCGTTCGAGCAACGGCAGGCAAGCTTGCGTGACGAGAAATACCGAGCGCAGATTGATGTTGATGACTTTGTCCCAGACAGTGGCCGGCAAGTCTTCGAACGGCATTTTGTTGGGCGAGGCACCGGCATTGTTGACGAGCACGTCGAGCTTACCGAACTTGGCTTTGATCTCGCCAGCGATACGCGTCACTGTGGCTTCGTCGGTAAGGTCGCCGTCGACGAGCAAAGTCTTCGCACCGAGTTCTTTCACCAAAGCTTTTGCCGCATCGGGCAGACCGAAGTCATGGACGACGACGGTGGCGCCGCAACGCGCGAAATCGCGCGCGATCTGACTGCCGATCCCACCGCTCGCGCCGGTGACCAGAACGACCTTTCCCGAAAAATCCAACATACTTTCCCTCTATCCTCTTTGCTGTAGTGCCGTTAGGCGTGAGCGATGAGATAAGCCTTCTTGCGCGTGAAGCGCGTGATCGAGTCATATCCCAGCCTCGATCCGGATAGCCCCGAGCGCTTGAAGGCATTCTTCTCGTGGAAGTCCCCCTCCCCGATCGCCGCTGTTCCCAGCCCCGTGCTGTTAATGCTGACGGCGCCAACTTGCACGCGTTTTGCGATCGCCAGAGCTTCATCGGTTGAGCCTGCGAACACTGCGGCACTCAGACCATAACTGCTGTCGTTGGCGAGCTTGATGGCATCGTCGACATGGGTGAAGGTCATGATCGGCATGATCGGACCGAAGGTCTCGTCGGTCATCAGCTCCATCGAATGATCGACACCGGTGATGACGGTCGGCTCGGCCCACCAGCCGCCTGCACGCTCCGTCACTTCGCCGCCGCACCGGATCGCGGCGCCCTTTTGCACGGCATCGCGCAAATGCCGGTTGATGATATGCGCCTGGCTCTCGGTGATGATCGGCCCGAGCGTACCGTCCTTCACGGTCGGATAAGCGATCTTGACCTGGCGGGCTTTGTCGACGAGCCGGTCGACGAAAGCATCGGCGACATCTTGCGCCACATAGATACGTTCGATGGATACACAGACCTGCCCGGCATTGGCGACCGAGCCCGCCAGCAGAGACGCCGCCGCTTTGTCGAGATCGGCGCTGGCGGTGACGATGGCCGGATCTTTGCCACCCAATTCCAGGAAAGCCGGAATGAAGGCCTTGCCGGCTGCTTCGGCAACCTTCTGTCCGGTCGCAGCGCTGCCCGTGAAGCAGACCGCATCCACCGTGTTGATCAGCGCTTCGCCGACCTCCCGGCCGCCGGAAACATAATGAAGAACGGCTTCGATCTCGGGGATTTTGCGAATGGTGTCGACCAACGGCTGAACGAAACGCGGCGTGACTTCGCTCGGCTTGACGATCGCCGTACAGCCGGCAACCAAAGCTGGAATGGTATCGAGCAAAGAACTCGACAGCGGGAAATTCCATGGGCTGATGACGCCAACCAAGGGAAACGCGCTGAGGCCGCCCTGGACTTCCACGTTCTTCATGGAGCGCAATGTGGCGCTGCGACCGGCGAAGACTTCCCGCGCCATGACGGTCAGTTTGTCGATGGAGCTTGGAAGCCGCAACATCTCCTTTTCGGATTCGACGACGCGGCCGGTGTCTTCGATGAGCGCCGCCAAAATCGCATCGTGGTTCTTCGCCACTTCCTGACGCCAGGCATTGAGCACGTCCAGCCGGCCTTCCAGGCCGAGCTGTTCCCAACGCTCCTGATTCTTGCGGAGCCTTTCCGCGATGGCCGACAAGTCGGCCGGGTCCGTCAATTCCAGATTGAAATCATACTTCCCCGTGCGCGGATTTCTGACCGGTAGTGTCTTGCTCACTTCAGACGTTTCCATTTTCTCGCGCGTCCGCGAGGCGCTGGGCGGACCCGGCACCGATCATGCGGTTCGCCACGTCAATAAGTAGCGCGATCCTAGTATGGGCTAAGGGCGGTGGCGCTTTCCGAAACGGCGGGTCACTTGAGTTTTTGTCATGGCTCGATCAGAATGGAATCGGGCGCTCGATCGGCCGATGCCCCAAAACTCATGGATTGAGGGCCAATTTTAGGGACAAAGACCACCCTTTTCGCTGTAGATGCCGGCATTGCCCGGCTTCCCCTCAGCTCTTAGTGTCCCATGAGTTTTCCTCAGGTCACCCTCACCATCGATGAATTCGAAGGACCTCCCTCCGCTCAATCCGCTGCACGTTTTCGACGTGGCGGCCCGTGTCGGCAGCTTTGCGCAGGCTGCGGTGGAGTTGAATGTGACCCAGTCGGCGGTGAGCCGGCAGATCGCCACCCTTGAGGGGAGCCTGGGCATTCGCCTTTTCGAACGCGGCCGCCGGGGTCTCACGCTGACCAATGCCGGCAATGCCTATTGGCGGGAAGTGGCACCGGCCTTCGCGATGATCGCGGCGGCGACCCAGCGCGTCAAAAGGGATGTGCGGCTGGAACCGCTGCGCATTCGCATCTATGCGACCTTCGCCATGAAATGGCTGATCAAGCGGCTGCCGGACTTCGAAGCGCAGTTTCCCGGCATTACCGTGCAGATGAGCACCATCGTCACGCCCGTGAATTTCGCCCGCGAAAATGTCGATCTCGCCATCCAGCTCGGCCGCGCCGATGGACAGAAGGCGGAATTGATCGAGCTTTTCCCGGACATCATACAGCCGGTCTGCTCCCCCAAATTGCTGAAGAAGAAACCGATCGCAACGCTCGACGATCTCCGTCATCACCGCTTGCTGCACTCGCACTATCGCCGCAACGACTGGTCGGATTGGCTGTCCGCAACTGGGCGCACGGACCTCCTGAAGGATCAGGACAATTATTATCCCAACTCGCTTCTAGCTTACGAGGCGGCCGCGAAGGGCATCGGCGTGGCCATCGGCCAGGTGCAGCTCTTGGGTGACGATTTCGCCGACGGCACCTTGGTGCCCCTCTTCGACCGTCCGATTGATCGCGGCCTGGCCTATTATGCGGCCTGGTCGAAGGAGCGCGAGCCTGACCGCAAGGTACGTGTTTTCGTGTCCTGGCTACGCCGCAACATCAGCGAGAGTATTACGGCGGTGCGTGCTTCCTGACCTCAGCGCTTGAAACGCGCGGCGGAGAGCGGCGCGACATCGACATGCGGCACATTGTTGCCGATCAGGTCGGCAACAATGCGCGCCGTGGCCGGTCCCGTCGCCAATCCGACATGTCCGTGGCCGAAGGCATGGATGACATCGGCGCATGCGCTCGCCGGACCGATGACAGGCAATCCATCGGCCATGGAGGGACGATGGCCCATCCAGCGATCGATACGGCTTTCATCGAACGATTTTGACAGCTTGCCATAGGCGCGCTTCGCATGGCCGAGCAGAATGTCGGCACGCTTCCAATCGGGCGCGGCATCGACATCGGCAAGTTCGACTTGGCCGGCGATGCGCAAACCAGCACGCGTCGGATTGTTCCCCATCTTGCCGTCGCCTGGCATGATCGGCATGGCGCCACGGGCAATGTCGGGCGGGATGACGACGTGATAGCCGCGTTCGCTTTGCAGCGGCACATTGTCTCCGACCGCCGTCGCCAGGCTTTTGGAACGAATGCCAGCGGCTATGACCGCCTTGTCGCAGGCCAATGCAGCCTTCTCGGTGCGGACAGCACGCAATCGGCCACCGGCTAAATCGAAGCCTGTCACTTGGCCGGTCACACGCTTGGCGCCCTTGGCAATCGCATGCGCCGCGATCGCGCCGACATAGCCGCCGGGATCGACGCAGTGGCCGCCTTTCTCGACGAGGGTTGCGAAGGTGTAGCGCGGTAGAAGATCCGGCTCGAGGGCCGCGAGTTCCTGGCCAGACAATTCGCGAAAGGCCACCCCATTGTCTGCTCTCAGCCGCCAGGCCAATGCCTCTTGCTGGAAGGCCGCGCGATCGGTGTAGACGTAGATCAAACCTTTCCTGACGATGAGATCGGGCCGGCCGATCTCATCCGCCAGAGCCGCATGCCGCTCCGGACAGTCATGAAGCAGGCTCGACAGAATGGCGGCCGTGCGCTCGACTTTCGGCACCGTCGAACCGGCGGCGACAAAGCGCAGGAGCCAAGGCGCGAGCCCCAAAAGATAGCGCCAACGAATGGCCAGCGGCCCCGTGGGATCGGCGATATAGCCCGGAACTTTCTTCCAGAGCCCGGGCATCGACATCGGTACGACGGAAGCGGGACTGAGCCAACCGCTGTTGCCATAGCTCGCCGCCTGCCGGCCGCCCGGCGTTTCGGGCTCGACGATGGTGACGTCATGGCCATCGCGAAGCAATTCTACCGCCGTCGACGCACCGACGATGCCCGCGCCGATTACGACTACGCGCATCGCCGACGCCGCTTCGAGAGATTAAACGGGTGCCTCATTCCTGAAATGCTTCCTCACGTGTCGCGCGGAAACGCGGCATGATGACGACGACGAGGACGAGAACCGCAACGATCAGAAGCCCGGCGGAAATCGGCCGGTCGACGAAAATGCTCACCTTGCCGCGCGACAGGAACATGGCGCGACGGAAGTTCTCCTCCATCATCGGCCCGAGCAACAGACCCATGACGAGCGGCGCGGCATCGCAATCGAGCTTGACGAAGATATAGCCGGCGATGCTGAACGCGGCCAACAACCACAGATCGAAAACCGAATTGTTGAGCGACAACGTGCCGATGGCGCAGAAGACGAGAATGGCCGGATAGAGATATCTGAAGGGCAGCGTCAACAGCTTCGTCCAAATGCCGATCAGCGGCAGGTTGAGAACGAGGAGCATGAGATTGCCGACCCACATGGAGACGATCACGCCCCAGAACACTTTGGGATGATCGCTGATCAGCGTCGGCCCCGGCGCGATGCCCTGCATGATGAGCGCACCGAACATCAATGCCATCACCGCATTCGCCGGCAGGCCGAGCGTCAGCAGCGGCACGAAAGAGGTTTGCGCACCGGCGTTATTGGCGCTCTCCGGCGCGGCAACACCCTCGATGGCGCCATTGCCAAAACCCTCTTTCGGCTTGGCGACGCGCTTCTCGATCGCATAAGCAGCAAAGGCGGCCAACAAAGCACCGCCGCCAGGCAGAAGTCCGAGAACGGCGCCGATGCCGGTGCCGCGCAGGATGGGTGGCACCATGCGGCGCCAATCTTCACGGGTTGGGAACATCGACATGAAGGGCGCCGAGATCGCCGAGCGGCTTTCGGCATGTTCGAGATCTTTCACCACTTCGCCGATACCAAACAGGCCCATGGCGACAATCACGAAATTGATGCCGCCCGTCATTTCGTCGAGGCCCAAGGTGAAGCGCGGCTCGGCCGTCTGCACATCCTGCCCGATGAGGCCGATGAGAATACCGACGAAGACCATGGCCAGCGCCTTGGGGAGCGACCCGCGCGCCAGAACGACGGAGGCGAGCAGACCCAGCACCATGAGCGAAAAGTTTTCGGCCGGGCCGAATTTCAGGCCGACTTCGGCGAGCGAAGGCGCGAACAGCGCCAGCAGCAGCGTGGCGACGGTGCCGGCGAAGAAGGAGCCAATGGCGGCGGTGGCGAGCGCCACGCCGGCGCGGCCCTTGCGCGCCATCTTATAGCCGTCGATCGCCGTCACCACCGAAGAGGTTTCGCCGGGCAGATTAAGGAGAATCGCGGTCGTCGAGCCGCCATATTGCGCGCCGTAATAGATGCCAGCGAGCATGATCAACGCGGTGACAGGCGCCAGCCCCATGGTGAAAGGCAGGAGGATCGCCATGGTCGCGGCCGGTCCAAGGCCCGGCAATACGCCGACGAGCGTACCGAGCAATACGCCGACAAAGCACCAGAGCAGATTGACCGGCATGACGGCCTGATCGAGGCCAAGCAGCAGAGCACTGAAGATTTCCATCGCGCTCGCTCCTCAGACGCCAAACCACGGGCCGATGATCGCCACGGGCATGCCAAGCCCTTTGACAAAAACCAGACTGCACGCCGCGCCCATCAACAACCCATAGGCGATCATCATCAGAGGGCGGAAAGGCCTGGATGCCAAAGCTGCCACGACGCAACAGGCGAGAACAGCGGGCAGCAGACCGGCGCCCCGCACCGTGAGGCCGAACACCACGATGGAGGCAACGATGACTGCGATGTTGCCGAACTGAAACGAGAGCGGTTCCCCATCCTTAGCCCGCAAGGATTTGATGGCGACGAACAAGCCCATGGCGATCAATGCAACCGACACCATCGCCGGGAAACCACCGGGGCCGATTTTGCGCCAGGTGCCAAAGGACAGACCATAACTGCCGACAAGAAAGGCCGCGCCGATCAGAACGAACAACAGCCCTGCGATGGTTTCGCTGTTAAGCCGCGAATTCATTCTTTTTCCCCTTCGTTATTATTCCACGTCCATCCGCCACGAACTCCGGCGGCTGGTAGACTCTGACCTGCGGCGCTTCACCAGAGAACCGCGTGATCTCGACAAGACAGGCATTGGGGCTCGGGCCTTGCGACAGACGTGAAGTGCCATGGTCCGGCGTGAGCACGTTCGGATTGCCGTTCAGTTCGAGCGCCTCCGGTGTGCCCGACTTCCAGGGATCGAACCAGGCACCGGTGGCGAGCTGGACGACACCCGGCATCACAGCCTCGGTCAAAGCGACGATCGCCAAGCAGGCGCCACGGTCGTTACTGATCTTCGCCAGATCGCCTTCGGCAAGCCCCCGTGCGGCAGCATCGCGCGGATGAATGCGCACCGGCTGGCGACCGCAATGCTTGGTCTTGCGCGAGGGCGCCGCATGATCCCACTGGCTGTGCAGTTTATCGTGCGGCTGGCAGGAGAGCAGATGCAACGGGAAATGCTCAGCGCTCTTGGCGCCCAGCCATTCCGCTGGCTCCAGCCACGCGGCGTGACCAGGACAATCAGCATAGCCGAAACTGGCGATCCGCGAGGAGAAGAGTTCAATGAGGCCCGATGGCGTGCGCAGCGGATGGGCCTGCGGATCGGCGCGAAATGGTGCCAGGAATGGGCGAGACGTCGCATGCTCGACGAGATCGATCAGCCCGGCGGCACGAAAATCCGCGATCCCCGGCAGTTCGATGCCGCGACCGGCAGCATCGTTTCGCGCTTCGCCGTAGAGCCGTTCAAGCCACTGGGCTTCCGTCAGACCTTCGGTGAAGGCTTCCTCCGCACCGAGGCGCGCGGCGAGGCGACGCAGAATCTCATGATCGGTCGGTACGTGCTGGGGGGCTTCCGCCACGCGCGAGGAATAGGCGATGAAACTGTCGCGACCGCTGGCCACCACATCGTCGCGCTCGAGAAAGGTCGAGGCCGGCAATACGATGTCGGCATGACGGGCCAGCGGATTCCACCAATGTTCGTGCACGACCACGGTTTCGGGGCGCTGCCAGGCCTCCGTCAGCCGATTGAGATCTTGATGATGGTGGAACGGATTGCCGCCCGCCCAATAGATGAACTTGATATTGGGATAGGTGCGTTTCGCACCGTTGTATTCATATTCACGGCCAGGCGAGAGCAGCATGTCGGCAATGCGCGCCACCGGAATGATTTCACGTTCGGGATTTCGCCCCTGCGGCAGAGACGGCCAGCGTACGACGGACGAGGGCTGGCCGATGCTGCCGACCGAGGCATAGCCAAAGCCGAAGCCCTGTCCGGGAAGACCGATGCCGCCGAGCAGAGCAGCCAGCGTGACCAGGGCCCAATAAGGTTGCTCGCCATGATCGGCCCGCTGCAACGACCAGGCCATCATCAGAAAGGTCTTACGCGACGACATTTGCGTGGCGAGGCCGCGAATGGCGTCCGCGGCAAGCCCTGTGATCGCCGACGCCCATTCGGCATCCTTGACGATGCCGTCCGTTTCGCCCGCCAGATAAGCCTGCACCTGCTCGAAGCCAATTGTGTAGCGCTCCACAAAAGCCTTGTCGTAGCGATCGCTGGCAATGAGCGTGTGCGCCAAGGCGAGCAGCAGTGCCGTATCGGTGCAAGGACGCAGGGCCATCCATTCCGCGCCCAATTCGTCGGCCGTATCGTCGCGCACCGGCGTAACATTGATAAGACGCGCACCGGCATCGCGGCAGGCGAGCAGTGCCGAGCGTGCGGTGTGATGCACGATGCCGCCAGAATTGACCTGCGCATTGCGCAAAGGCGTGCCGCCAAACATGACGATCAATTCGGCATGTCCAGCAATCAGGGACCATGGTGTGTGGCCCGTAGTCATGCTCTCAGTCGTGCCGATCACATGCGGCAACACCACTTCGCCGGCGGCATAGCTATAGGTCTGAACCGAGCGGACGGAACCGCCGACCATGTTGAAGAAACGCTTGAGCTGGCTTTGCGCGTGATGGAAGCGCCCGGCGCTCGACCAACCGTAAGAGCCTGAAAAAATCGCCTTGCTGCCGTAAGTCTCGCGAACCCGCGTGATTTCGCTGGCGACCAGATCGAGCGCTTCGTCCCAGGACACTTCGACGAACGGCTCGGCGCCCCGTCGGCCTTTGGCCGTTCCTGGTCCGTGTTCGAGAAAAGAGCGCCGCACGGCGGGTTTGAGAATCCGGGACGGCGCAAGCCGGTCTGCGATCAAACCGGCGGCGAAAGCCGCCGGATCGTCATCTTGCGCAAGCGGGCGCAGCGTTTCGGGCGATCCTTGATGTTCGTAGAAGCCCCAATGCGACCCGATCAGTCTGGACGACGAAGGCTCCGGGCGTTCCTTCTGGTGTTTGGACATGTCCGGAGACTTCGACATCGTCACTCGACCTTCAGATTTCCAGCTTTGATGATGTCCGCATAGCGCTTGCTTTCATCGACGACGAAAGCCTGCAGGTCGGTGCTGTTCTTGTACATCGGCTCGAAACCGAACACGGTGAGCTTTTCCTTGAACTTGTCGGACTTCACCACCTTGGCGATGGCGTCGTTCAGATAAGCGGCGGCCTTCGGATCGAGATTCTTCGGGCCCCAGACCGCATACCAGGACAGCATTTCGAGAGCCGGCATGCCGCTTTCGGCAACGGTCGGCACATTGGGCGCGAGCGGCGAACGCGTGGCGCTGGTGACCGCCAGCGCTTTCAAGCGGCCGGATTTGACGTGCGGCAGCGAGGACATCATCGGGTCGGCCATGAGCTGAACCTGGCCGCCCATCAGATCGGACAGCGCCGGGCCGGCACCTTTGTAGGACACAACATCCGTGTCGATGCCCGCCTGTGCCTTCAACGATTCGATCGCCAGATGGCCGGCGGAGCCATAGCCGGACGTGGCGAAATTGAAGGCGTCCGGATTGGCCTTCACCGCGGCGAAGAATTCCTTGAGTGTATTGGCCTTCGTGCTCGGCGGCGTGCTGATGATCAGCGGGCCAGCGGCAACGCCAGCGATGCTGGTGAAATCGTTGATGACGTCGAACGGCACCTTCTTGTTGAGAAGTGGCGTCACGACGTGGATCGAGGCATTGAACAACAGCGTATAGCCATCCGGCGTCGATTTCACGACCTCGGAAGCGCCGACCACACCATTGCCACCGCCCGCACGATTGTCGACGACGAAGACCTTGCCGGTCGTCTCCGCCAGCTCGGCCACGAGGACGCGCGCGACGCTGTCAACCGATCCGCCCGGCGGGAAAGGAACGACGATGCTGACCGGACGAGACGGAAACTCCTGCGCCAGCGCAGCTCCCGCCAAGGGCGCTGCCAACAGCAGCGAAAGCAACAGTGATCCAACGCGCTTCATGAATGGCTCCATTGTTCCAATTTTCATTGTCTGAGCTCGCCGCACCCACACCGGGCAGCGGCGCGCGCCGGCTTCAAGCCGCCGCCAAATGATGATCGGTCACGTCAAAACGTGCCGGGATATTGACCCCCGTCCACGAGCAGATTTTGTGCCGTCACGAAGCCGGCCTGCGTGGAACAGAGAAAAGCAATATAGGCACCGATCTCGTCGGGAGAACCGTAGCGGCCCGCTGGGTTCTGGGACGCGCGCTCGCGCCAGATGTCATCATACGGCCGCCCCGTGGTCTGCGCCAGACTTTCGACATGTTGGCGCTGTCCGTCGGAGGCGACGATCCCGGGGAGAAGATTGTTGATAGTCACATTGCGCGCGATCGTCTGCCGCGCGATGCCGGCAACGAAACCGACGAGGCCGGAACGCGCAGCGTTCGACATGCCCAGTTCCGGCTGAGCGATTTTGACGCTGCGCGAGACGATGTTGACGACACGGCCGAAGCCACGCGCCATCATGCCATCGATGGTCAGGCGGATCATCTCGATCGGCGTCAGCATCATGCGATCGACGCCACGGATCCAGTCTTCGCGGCTCCAGTCGCGGAAATCGCCCGGCAGTTCGCCGTCGGCATTGTTCAAGAGAATGTCCGGCTCGGGGCAGGCAGCCAGGGCAGCCTGTCGGCCGGCCGGCGTCGTGATATCGCCGGCGACCGCCTGAACTTCAACGCCTGTCGCGTCGCGAATGTCGGCGGCGGCTTTCTCGAGCGTTTCCGGCGTGCGCGCCAGAATCGTCAACGCCACCCCTTCATGCGCCAGCGCCAGGGCCGCCGCCTTGCCCATGCCCCGGCTCGCGCCGGTGACAAGAGCCTTTTTGCCAGAAATGCCAAAATCCATCAGACGCGCCCTTACGCTGCAGCGGCCAGCGCGCGCTTGAGATTCCAGCCATAGACTTTATCGAGGCCGAGTTCCTGCACGATGCGAACACCGCGCGCCAGAGCCTCGCCTTCCAATCCCGTCAGCGGACGGCGCAGCTCGCCGGCCGGCAGACCGACGGCCTTCATCAGCGACTTGATGGCGACCGGATTGATGGCCGAATAGTTGAAGTGCAGCAACGGCAGCAGACGCAGATAGGTTTCCTTGAAACCTTCCGCTTCCGCATAGGACGTCCAGGGCTTCGAAATGGTGGCGACTTCCGCCGGCGCGATATTGCCGCCCATGTTAGCCGTGCCGTGGCCGCCGAGGCTCATGGTGGGGACGACGAGGCCGAGATTGGGGCTGTCACAGCACATGACCGACACATCGGGCTTGGCCGCCAGAATCTGCGCCACCTGACCGACGCGGGTGGTCGACTCTTTGTGGATGACGTAGTTCGGATGTTTGAAGATGCGCAGCAGGTGATCCCAGTGCAGATCGCTCTTCACGCGCGGCGGATTGTTGTAGATGCCGAGCGGCAGATCGGTGGCATCGGCGATTTCGAGGAAATAGCTTTCGATGTCGGCTTCTGGCGCGCAGATATAGGCCGGCGCGGCGAGGATGGCGCCATCGGCGCCATTGGCGCGCGCGAAGCGAACGTTCTCGATGGTGGTGTCGGTGTTATTGCCGGTGCAGCCGAAGAACAGTGGCATCTTGGCCGATTTCATCTTCGCGGTTTCGACGATGATCTTCTTCTTCTCGTCCGGCGACAGCATCGAGACTTCGCCGGTCGAACCCATGATCAGAATCGCGGAGGTGCCGTGCGTCTCATGAAATTGCAGCAGTTCCCGGAAGGCGCCAAAATCCACGCCGCCCGAGCGGTCGAAGGGAGTGATCAGGGCAACGAAAGAACCGGTGATTTTCGGGGTCGCAGCAGACATCGAGACGCTCCGTGACGGATTTAAAACAGTTTTTCAAACGTAGTTTAAATTCAGCCGTCGTCAACGTCTTTCTCGAAGCATTACGCCCGTAAATCGAGCAGGGATTGCTCGATTTACGGGCCATTTAACCGTTTTCTCCGATTAATCGTGCCTGCGCGTGGTCAAGCTTCGGGCATCGAGCCGTTAGCGAAACAGCTTGGCGGTTGGATCGGCGGCGGGGCTGGCAAAGCCCGCGCATACGAAGCTGACGAGCTGGGCGATGATCTGTTCGTCGTCCGTCGTATCGCACAGCCCACCCGAGAGCTGCTTCAGGCGCGAGGTCGACGGCTCGGAATCGATCAGCACCTGCATGATCGCGCCAATGGCGAAATTGTAACGCCAAAAGATATCGCGGCGGCCGAGCGACGGCAGCGCCCGGGCGAAGGCGTCGATGAAACGAAACACGACGGGATCGACGCGGCGAATGAAGAAACGCGTCGTCATCTCGCGCGGGCGCGAACGCACCTGGAGAAGAAACCGCGTCAGTGGGCGCGCGCCGGATTCGTCGCGGCTGAGCCGGACCATGGGACGCACGAGCGCTTCCACGACGGCGGCCACGCTCGGCCCATCCTGATCGGCGGCGGCCTCACAGGCTTCGAGCGACCTCAGACGCGCGTTGGTGTAGGGCTCCATCATGAGATTGAGGACTTCGCTGATCAGCTCGTCCTTGGAGCCAAAATAATAGTTCACCGCCGCCAGATTGACGTCGGCGCGCAGAGTAATCTCGCGCACGGTCGCCAGATCGAAGCTCTGCTCGATGAAAACCTCCCGCGCGGCGGCGATGATGCGCGCACGGGGATCGTCCACCTTTTCAGAGGCACTTACGGTTTCAGCCAAGCGAGCTTTTTTGACCATTCGCGTCTATCTATGTCCTTCGCCACATCACGCGTTTTTCCGTCTGAACACCGGCACCCTTTGGCGCTGGCCTGGGAAAATTCGCGACGTTCTTCCTGTGTTTTGATTGATGATTTTGCAGCCGTTGTAAACTTGCCATTGGCGAGACACCAATACGGCGCATGCCTCCAGAGACTTCTCGCCCAGTTTCGAATCATTCAAATTATTAAATGGAAACAACGGATTGCGAGAAAATTCCGGTTCATGTTACGGACCTTTGTCGATCCGCGCGGCGGTGTCCGACGTGAGTGACCTGTATGAGTGTGCGCGCCATCGACATCGCTTATCTATACGCGTCCGAGCGCGGGCGATTGCGCCAACTGGTCCGTCGCTTCGTCGACAACAGGGCCACCGCCGACGATTTGGTGCAGCAGGCGTTTGAAAAACTGCTGCGCGTCGCCGATGCCGGTCCTATCGACAATTGCCCGGCTTATCTCACCTGCACCGTCCGCAATCTCGCGCTCAATCATTTGCGCGACCAAGCTCGGCATGCCGAAGTCGTCGTCGCCGATATCGAACTGCATGGCATGGCGGATGCCAGCCCGTCGCCCGAAACCACGGCCATCTATCGCTGCGAACTGCGCCGGGTTCTCGCGGCGGTGGCCGCGCTGCCGCCGCGCCGCCGGGAAGCTTTCGTGCTGAACAAGTTCGAGGGAATGAGCTACGATGAAATCGCTGCGCGCCTGGGTATCTCGCGCCATACGGTAATTTCGCATATCGTCATCGCGCTTGCGGATCTCGATCGCCAGCTCGGATAGAATGGGCCGCATCAGGGATCGCAACGGTCACGATATGAAAGAGGAAGCCACAGATCCCGTCGTCATGGAGGCGCTGGAATGGTTCGTGCGGATGCGCGACGACAAAGTCAGCCCCGCCGACCGGCAGGCTTTCGACGCCTGGCTAACCGCTGACGAGACGCATCTCGCCGCCTGGCGACGTGCCGAGTCCTTGTGGAAGCGCTTTGACATCGCGCAACCGGAATTCGATCGCGCGCGGCGCGGCGGCCGTAGCCTGTCGCGCCGTAAGATTCTATTCGGCTCGATCGTCGCGGCCGCCGGCGGCGGTGTCTATCTCTTGAGCAGTTCCGATCTGGCGGCGGATTGCGTGACCGGCGTGGGAGAACGCAAGACATTCCCCCTGGCGGACGGCAGCTCGGTCGAGTTGGGCAGTTCCTCGGCGCTCTCGATCAAGTTCAGCGACAGCGCCCGACGGCTCGTGCTGCATCACGGCGAGGGTTTCTTCGATGTGGCGGCCGACAGCCGGCGACCGTTCATCGTTGAGGCCGCGGATGGCACCGCGACGGCGCTGGGAACGCGCTTCAATTTGAAATATATCGACGGCATCGCGACCGTGGCCGTCAATCAACACGCCGTGCTCGTCCAGGCCGGAGCGGTTCCAGCGGTGCGGATCGATAACGGCTGGCAGGTGAGCTATGGCAGCGACGGCCTCGGCCAACCCTCACCCGCCAATTTAGAGACAATCGAAGCCTGGCGGCGGGACCGACTGGTTTTTCAGGACGCACCGCTTGGCCGCGTCTTGAGCGAACTCGGGCGCTATCGCCGCGGGCGCATCATCCTGATGGACAAGCAGGTCGGCACCATCCCCGTGACGGCCATTTTCCATACGAAACAAGCCGACAATGCCCTGCGCACGATCGCCGACACCCTGCCGATCCGTGTTTTCTACGCTACCAACTATCTGGCTTTCGTATCCGCCGGCCAATAGAGCGTTTTCAAGCGAAGTGGACGCCGGTTCGCGTGAAGAAAACGCGTCAAAACAAGCGCCCGATCCTCTTCCGCAAAAAAATTCAAAAGGCGTTCATTAGTTCGGCGTGCCCCGGTGTCGTACCTTATGGGGGCCATCAATCAGATCGCCCTCATGGTTAGCACTCCCGCCGGACGCGGGTCAGCGCGCAGGCAGGGCAATGCAGTCTTCCTTTCAGAATGATGTTTTCCAGAATCAGCCTCTTAACCGGCTGAGAAATCGGTCTCTTCTTCTCGCTCTCACGGTCACGACGGCGCTGGTCGCGATTTCCGCGATCGCCGCACCGGCGGCAGCTCAAACAGCGAACACAGCCGCGAGAACCAATTTCGATATCCGCCCCCAGCCCTTGTCCGAAGCCCTGGTGCAATTTTCCAACGCCACTGGCTTGCAGCTCTTCTTCAATATGGATCTCGCCCGGGGCCTCCAATCGCCTGGTGTGCAAGGTTCGCTCAGCCGAACGGAAGCGCTGAACCGCATCCTATCCGGGTCCGGCCTGCAATATTCCTTCGCCAATGCCACCACGGTGACCATCCGGCGCAACGAACAGCGCTCGCAGAATTCCGGCGTTCCGCCCGTTGAAGGCGGCATCATGCTCGACGAAATTCAGGTCGATGGCGGCAGCGGCGGCGTCATCACCGCGAGCGGCTATGTCGGCCGTAGCAGCGCGACCGGCACGAAGACCGACACGCCCTTCGTCGAGACGCCGCAGTCGATCTCCTCCGTGACCGAGAAGCAGTTGGAGGATCGCAAGCCGCAATCGCTGCTCGAGGCCATCTCCTACACACCGGGCGTCCGGGTGAACGCCTATGGTACCGACCCGCGCTACGATTCATTCTTCGTGCGTGGGTTCAATATCACCAATACGGGCGTCTTCCGCGACAATCTGCGCCAGCCCACCGCCGGCTATGGCATCTTCATGACCGAGCCCTATGGCATCGAAGGCATTTCGATTCTGCGCGGGCCTTCCTCGGCGCTTTATGGCGCAACGGGCGCGGGCGGTCTCTATAACGTCATTACAAAGCGGCCGACCATGACGCCTTTGCGTGAGATCGGCATTCAATACGGCACCTATGATCGGCGGCAGGCGCAGTTCGACCTTTCCGGTCCCGTTGAGGGCGTCGACACGCTCTACTATCGCCTGACGGGCGTTGGCCGCGTGGCGGGGACGGAATTCAAATCGGTGCCCGACGATCGCGTCTACATCGCACCGGCACTGACCTGGAAGCCCAACGAAGACACCAAGCTGACGATCCTCGGCGAATATTCGCGCGCCAAAACTGGCGGCAGCCCGGGCTATTACAACGACTATTACGGCCACGTCACCCGCATTGAATCCGGCGATCCGGCTTACGGCGGTATGACCCATGAGCAGGCGCGGATCGGTTGGGAACTCGAACACCGGATCAACGACACTTTCACTGTTCGCCAGAACGCGCGCTATTCGACCCAGGATATCGACGCCAAATATGTCTATACCTACAATGGCGCGGCCCATGCGCTTGATCCGACCCTGATCGATCGCGGCTCCGGACGCGATGTGCAGAGGCTCGATGCCTTCGTCATCGACAATCAACTGCAAACCAAGATTTCTACAGGGCCGCTCGATCATACGATCCTGACGGGCGTCGATATTACCTGGACGCGTTTCCGCGCCTCTTCGGGAACGGGTACGGCGCCGCCATTGAACATGCTGATCCCCAACTATGGCGGTTATATCGCACCGGTCGCACTCACCTCGCTTGCCAGTCAGCGACAGATGCAAACCGGCGTCTACGTGCAAGACCAGATCCGTCTCGGCGGCTGGACTCTGACGGTCGGCGGACGGCACGATTGGGTGTCCACGAAAACAGAAACGACCGACCTGACAACCGCCACGCTGACCTCAGCGCAACAGGACGATCGCGCGTTCTCCGGCCGCGTCGGCCTCTCTTATAAGACGCCGTTCGGCCTCGTTCCCTACGTCAGTTTCTCGACCGCCTTCTCGCCCAACATCGGCTGGAACAAGACGACCCAATCCACATTCAAGTCGACGACCAGCGTACAGCAGGAGATCGGCGTCAAATATCTGCTGCCCGACACCAACATCATGCTGACGGCGGCCTTGTTCAACGTCGACCAGAAGAACGGCATTTTCTATGAGGTGATCAACGGCATTAATATGCAGGTGCAGCGCGGCAAGCTTCGCTCCCGCGGCGTCGAACTGGAAGCCGTCGCCAGCCTCGACAATGGTGTCTCCTTTGCCGCGTCCTATACTTTCACCGAGCTTAAAGTGCTCGAAGGGCCTTCGACCACTGTCGGCAAATATGTGTCGAGCGTTCCCTTGCACACGGCTTCGCTCTGGACGAACTACAAACTGCCGACGGATAGCGTCCTCTATGGGCTGAGCGGCGGTGTTGGTGCCCGCCTCACCAGCTCCAGCTATGGCGACGACAAGAACAGTCTGAAGAACAGTGCCCGCGCCGTTTTCGATGCCTCCCTGCGCTTCGACTTCGAGGCCGTCAGTCCGCAACTCAAGGGCGTGAGCCTCCAGGTGAACGCCACGAACCTGTTCAATCGCCGGGATACGACCTGCACGTCTGGCTATTGCTATCCCGATCCAGGCCGAACGGTACTCGGAAGCCTGAAATACACTTGGTAAGCCCCGCGCTCGGCAAGCGATGACCGCTTGCCGAGCGTCGACATTTTTCATCAATGAAAGTTTCAGGAGAAAAACGTGCGCGCCCTCTTCACGCTCATTCACCGCTGGATAGGGCTCGCGATCGCCTCCTTCATCGTCGTCAGCGGTCTGACCGGCGCGATCATCTCCTGGGACCATGAACTCGACGATCTGATCAATCCGCACCTGATGTACAGTACCCAGCAGGACGAACGACTGCCGCCACTGGAGATCATCAGGCGCGTACAGGTGGCCGAGCCGCGGGTCTTCATCACTTATATGGCGCTGAATCCGGAAGCCGGGAAGACCTATGAGCTCGTCGTCGAACCCAAGACAGATCCTGCGACGGGCAGGCTCTACGATCTCGATTTCAACCGGCTCTATTACGATCCGGTCACGGGCGAGGAGGTCGGCCGGCGCAATTGGGGCGCCGCATGGCCTGTCACGCGCGAAACGGTCATCTCGTTTCTCTACAAGCTGCATTATATGTACCACATCCCCGCCATGTGGGGCACCGACCGCTGGGGCTATTGGCTGCTCGGCATCGTCGCTCTGGTCTGGACGATCGATTGTTTCATCGGCTTTTATCTGACGCTGCCGCTAAGGCAGGCGAAGCGCAAGCAGCGTGCGGCGCAGGGGGCACGACAGCCGGGCAAAAGTTATTGGGAGCGCTGGAAGCCAGCCTGGAAAATCAAAACGAACGGCAGCGCCTATCGCATCAATTTCGACATACACCGCGCCTTCGGACTCTGGTTCTGGCTGGTCCTTTTTGTCGTCGCATTCACGGGCTTCTCGCTGAACTTGTATCGCGAAGTGTTTTATCCGGTCATGTCGATGGTTTCGAAAGTCACGCCGGACATTTTCGCGACGCGGCCGCCGACGCCCATCGATCAACCGATTGTTCCCAAACTGACCTTCGCCGAGATTTTGCAGAAGGGCGAAACCGAAGCAAAGGCGCTTGGCATCAAGGAGCCGCCGGGCGCGCTGTTCTATGCACCGCGATGGGGCGTCTATGGTGTGAGCCTGTTTGAACCGGGCGAGGGGCATGGCACCGGCGGCGTCGGACCAGAATTTCTCACCTTCGATCAAGGCGACGGGCGCTCGCTGGGCCGACGGACGCCCTGGAAGGGAACGGCCGCCGATATTTTCGTGCAGGCGCAGTTCCCGCTGCATTCAGGACGCATCCTGGGCATACCAGGACGTATCCTGATTTCTCTGGCCGGGCTCGTCTGCGCCGCCCTGGCGATCACCGGCGTGGTGATCTGGTATCGAAAGCGACGGGCACGGATGCGGGTCCGCGTGGCGGAACTCGATCGTGCAACACCAATGCTGCAGCCCGTGACCGTTCGCGCCAAACGCTGAGGCGGCGCTATTAAAGTTTGTCGAAAGCAGTGCCGCTTCGCTCAAGCGCAGGCAAAGCGGCTTGTAGATGATTCATTTCGCATCGATAGAAGACTTTCTTGCACGTCTTCCCTCAAGCGCTGTCTTTCGGCCTCAGAAAGCCTATTCGTAATCTTGCGCAGCCAACCGACGAGATCGCCGTCCGAGGTTTCCAGCCGATCATAGAGAGCACGGCCGATCCGCGATCCTTCGTTTTGGTACTTCTGCACCAAATATCCGATCAGGCCCTGTTCGATAATCACCGCGTCGGGAGAGATATCCATGGGCATCAGACAGGTGCAGAACGGTGAATGGATCGGGTTGGAGACGGCCTGATCCCATAGCTCCGCGATCGGTTGCCAGGGATCATTCCGCTCATACTGCAATCCAAATTTCACCGTTCTTCGTCCTTGAAACAATCGCTTAGGGAGAGATTTCCTCCAAGACCTTTCCTGACGTCTCCTCAGCGAACAGGGTACAGATGATTCCGCCCACCAGGGAAATGCAGCCGACGAAGAGGAACACGCCTGCCGTTCCGCCGATCGGCAAGATCCAGCCGACGACCAGCGGACCGAAGATCGAGGCCACGCGCAGCCAGAATGTCGACCAGGCGGTGCCAAGAGCGCGCATGCGTGTCGGATAGAGTTCGGGCACATAGAGATAGAGCGCGCCCGAACAGATCGAGACGAACAACATGCTTAGCGCGGCAGCGATGCGGACGCTGTCGGCCGTTCCGCCTTGCAGATACCAGAGGGCGAAGAGCGGCAGCGAACCAGCGATGAAGCAGAAGGCAAACATCCGTTTTCGTCCTGTCCAATCGATGATCATCGCCGCAACCAAGAATGAGATCATGCTCATCACCTGTTGCAGCAGAGCATAATTAATCGATTCCTGGACCGACAGATTATAGACCGTACGATAGATCGTCGGCAGCCACACCATGAGGCCATAAGTCACCATATAGGCGCAGATCCACAGCAGGCTGACGACGATGGTCCGCTTCAGATAGATACCCTTGAACAGTTCAGAAATGCCGATATGCGCCTTGGCCGGCGGTACCGGCAGATCGGGCACCGGCGGCAATGGACGTGTACCATTGGCGGATACGGCCGCTTCGATCTTTGCCATCGATGCTTCCGCTTCGGCTTGACGCCCGCGCGACGCCAGCCAGCGCGGCGATTCCGGGCACCACATGCGCATGGCGATGACAATAAAGGCCGGAACCGAGCCGATATAGAACATCCAGCGCCAGCCATAGGTCGGCACGATCCATGAGGCAAGCAGAGCCACGACGAGCAAGCCCGCCGGGAATACCGCTTCATAGAAGAGGAAGAAGCGTCCACGTCCCTTCGCCTTGGCGATTTCATTGATATAAGCCGCCGCCAATGGGACTTCGCCGCCGAGGCCGATGCCCTGGAAAAAACGATACCAGAACAATTGCTCATAGTTCTGCGCATGAGCGCACATCAAGCTCATGATCGCGAAGATCAGAACGGTGAGCATGGTCATGCGCACGCGCCCGTAGCGTTCGCCAAGCCAACCGAACAGCAGAGCACCGACGGCCTGGCCGGCGAAGCCGATGGAGAACAACGGCCCGATCTGGGCCGGCGAGAAGTGCCACTCGCCCAAAAGTTGCGGCACGATATAGGCGATCGCCAGAGCATCGAAGGCGTCAAAGAATGTTGCCACACCGAGAATGATGCGCATTCTGACATGCCATGGCGAATATGGCAGGCGCTCGATGCGCGCGGCGATCTTGATTTCATCCTGCGCGGTTGCGCCGGTCACCAAAGTCATCACGTCCCTCCCCTTTTAATCTTCCCTCCGCCCTTCCGCTTTTTCAGCCCGTGGGCGTCACGAGTTCCCCTGCCTCTTGAATCGTTCGGCGCGCGCGCAGAGCGCGTGTCTGTTCCAGATCGACCTTGCCGCTCGGATCGACCGCCACGCCATAGATCGAAGCGGCGGCCTCCCGACTGACATAGCCTTCGACCACATCGCGGGCGACCGCATCGGCGGAGCGTTCATGCGGATCGCCGAAGCCACCGCCACCGCCGGAATTGATGCGATAGGCATCGCCCGCACGGAGGCGATGCGCGGCGATCTTGGCGTTGGGCAAATCCTCCTGCCACACGCCGTTGGTACGAAGCGCAATGCCATTGCCGGCGCCTTCCAAGCCGCCATGCAATCCCCACGGACGGCAATGGGCCCGCTCGATGGTAGAATTGACCGACATGGGCGCCAACGCCTGCACGATAATCTCCGCACCCAGGCCACCGCGTTGCCGCCCCGGGCCACCGGAATCCTGACGCAGCTCGTATTTTTCGATCATCAGCGGGTATTTACTTTCGACCTGTTCGGTGGGGCTGTTGTGCGTATCACCATCGTTGATGCACACCGTCACCGAGACACCGTCTTCCGAAGACTTGGCGCCCCAACCGCCGCCGACCGGGCCGATAGCCGCGATGTAAAAGCGGCCGTCGGCCGGCGAGACGCCATGCAAGGTCGACGTCACCAGATCGGCGTGATGCCCGGCGATGACGCGGTCAGGAATGGCGCCGGAGAGCGCCTTGAAAATGGTATCGACGACCGTCATCGGAAACGTCATCCACCAGCGCATCGGTGCCGGACGCTGGGCGCTGATGACGCGCCCCTCAGGCATCACCACTTTCAGAGAACGAAAGCTGCCATCGTTCACCGGATGATCGGTCGGCGTCGTCAGACACTTATAGGCGACCTGGGCGCAAGCATAACCCGTGGTGATGCCGGAATTGTAATATCCGCGTACCTGCCGCGCCACGTCGCTGAGGTCGATGGTCATTTCATCGCCCGACACTTCGACACGCACTTTGATCGGCACCCGCTTGCCGATGTCGATGCCGTCGTCGTCCATGAAGGATTCGGCTTCATAGACGCCATCGGGAATGGTCAACGTATTGGCACGTGCCGCGGCCTCGGTGTGATCCATGATGATGCGAATGGCATTGAGAACCGAATCGCGGCCATAGCGGTTCACCAGCTCGAGGAAGCGACGCTCACCGGTGGTCACGGCCGTCACCTGCGCCCGGAGATCGCCCAGGCCCAATTCGGGCAAACGAACGTTCATGGCGATGAGATCGAGCAGGTCCTGATTGACCACCCCGGCCTTCTGATACTTCAGAATGGGGATTTGCAGACCTTCCGAATAAATATCGGTGGTCACCATACCGATAGCGCCACCGATATCGATCCAGTGCGCCATGCAGCAGGTGAAGGCGATCAGCTCGCCTTCATGGAAGATCGGTAAGGTGAAGGTTACGTGATTGAGATGGCTGCCGGTGATATAGGCATCATTGGTGACCAGAATGTCGCCGGGCTGGATGCCGCCGCGTGTCTCGAAATGGCGGAGTTTGGCTTTCACCGTCTCCGACATGCCGCGAATGAACATCGGCAGGCCGAGCCCGATCGAGATCGTCTCGCCGGTGGCGGTAAACAGACCGACCGTGAAATCGAGCGCCTCGTAGATGATCATATTATAGGCGGTGCGCATCAGATTGGTCTTCATCTCTTCGGTCACGGCGATCACGCCGTTGCGAACGATTTCAACCGTGATGGGATCCACACCCGCCGCATCGAGAGCGACGGAAGCCGAACGGGCAGTCATGACAAAGTTCCAATCGCGATGTTGAGATTGCCGAAACGGTCGACCAACAGCTTGTCGCCGGGTGCCACGACCGTCGTGGAAGCATGTTCTTCAATGAGGGCTGGCCCCGCGATGTGGTTTCCGGCCTGAAGTTTCGTGCGCACATAGATGGGCGTCGAGACCCAGCCACCGGCTTCGCGGAAATAAACATCCTTGCGGGAGCGCAAAGCCTCCGCCGGCGGCGCGTCTGTCCCTTGCGATACTTCGCTGCGCGGCGGCTTCGGCACGGTGCCGATCACCGTGACGCGGACGCTGACGAGGTCGGCCGGTTCATGGGGCGCCGACGTGCCATATCTTTGCAGATGCACGGCATCGAAGAGCTTCTTGATGCCGTCGCGATCCTGGCGCTCGAACAGTTCGCTCGGCACTTCGACCGTGACCGCATGTTCCTGGCCGACATAGCGCATGTCGGCATAGCGCGTGATCAGGACGGCTTCCGGGCGCACGGCCGAACCGGCGATCGCATCCCGCCCCTGCTCCTCCATGTCGCGATAAAGCGCTTCGATCGTGTCGAAGGGCGCCGTCGCCAGCTTTTGGAAGCAGGATCGCACGTAGTCGTAACGCAGATCGCTGAACAACATGCCGTAGGCCGAGAAATGCCCTGGCGAGAAGGGAATCAGCACGCGCGTGATGCCGATTTCGCGCGCGATGGCCGAAGCGTGCAGCGGGCCCGCGCCGCCATAAACCACCATGGCGAAGCCGCCAGCATCGAGGCCACGTTCGGTGGTGACACCCTTGACGGCATAGGACATGGCCGTCACGGCGATGCGGATGATCCCTTCGGCCGCCTGATCGATGTCGAGCCCGAGCGGATCGGCTACTTGCTCCTTGATGGCACGCCGCGCCGCTTCAACATCCAAGGCCATTTCTCCGCCGAGGAAATGCCCGGCATCAAGACGACCAAGCACCAGATTGGCATCGGTCACTGTCGGATCCTGGCCACCGCGTCCGTAGCAGGCGGGACCTGGCATGGAGCCAGCGCTTTGCGGCCCGACCCGCAACGCATTGCCCTCGGCAAGCCGCGCAATCGAGCCTCCGCCCGTCCCTACTTCGAAAATATCGATCATCGGGATCTGGATCGGCAGTGCGCGTTCATAGCCGCCGATCAAGGCGCTGCCTGTCGTCAGCGGTTGATTGTCCTTGATCACGCCTGCTTTGGCCGTCGTCCCGCCCATGTCGAAGGCGATGGCGTCGGAGAGGCCGAGCTGGGCGCAGATCGCTTGCGTGCCGATGACACCTGCGGCCGGTCCCGATTCCAGCATGCGTACGCAATCGCGGCGCGCGTGCTCGACCGGAAACAAGCCGCCCGTCGACTGAACGGCGAAGAAATCGCCAGGAAATTTTTTCGTCTCGAGATGGCGTTCGAGTTCGCCAAGATAAGTGCCGACGCGCGGCCCGACATAGGCATTGGCAACGACCGTCGAAGCTCGCTCAAACTCACGATATTCCTGCGACAATTCATGAGAGGCGCTGACGAAGACATCCGGAATTTCTTCCTGGATGATCTCTTTCACCCGCTGCTCATGCTGCGCATTGCGATAGGAATGCAGCAGCAGAACGGCGACCGCTTCCACGCCCCGTTCGCGCAGCTCGCGCGCCACTGTGCGCACGCGCTCTTCGTCCAGCACTTTATGGACGGCGCCATCGGCGCGCAGGCGCTCGCTGACCTCGTAGCGCCAGGAGCGGTTCACCAGCGGATCATGCTTTTGAAAGAAGAGGTTATAGGCGTCCGGCCGATTGATGCGGCCAATCTCATAGATGTCGCGGAAGCCTTCGGTGATCAGCAGCGCGGTCTGGGCCCCGTTGCGTTCCAGCAAGGTGTTGATCGCTATCGTTGAACCGTGAAGGAACAGATAGGCGTTTTCGAACGAAACGTCGGCGCCTTCCACCGTTTGCTGAATGCCGTCGACCAAAGCCCCATGCGTCGAGAGCGCCTTGCCGAAAGACAGCATCCGGCCGCGCTCATCAAAGGCTGCAAGGTCTGTAAACGTCCCCCCGATATCGACCGCGATCCGCAAACTGGGCTGCGCAGGCTCCCTCCCCGCATTCAACATCAATCGTTCCTCACTCAAGT
Source organism: Methylocella sp. CPCC 101449 (assembly GCF_031921685.1). NCBI lineage: Bacteria > Pseudomonadati > Pseudomonadota > Alphaproteobacteria > Hyphomicrobiales > Beijerinckiaceae > Methylocella > Methylocella sp. CPCC 101449. Next base: position 505,460 of record NZ_JAPDHU010000001.1, read on the forward strand.
CACGCGCATCCAGATCGGCTATGAGCGGCGTTTCCTATTTTCATCTATGATGAAACCATTCACTATAGATGCATAACGGCCGAGGAGGCGTCAAGCCTTTTGACTTGCCTTTTGACTTGCCCTGGCAACTCAGCTTTTTAGGCCCAGCTTGATCGCATCGTGATGCATCCGCCGCGCCTGGCCCGCATGGTGGACATGGAGATTTCGGAGACCGCATGCCCGCCAAAAGGGTCAAACCCGCCAAACCGACCAACAAACGCGATCCGTCAGGCATTCAATCGGTGGAAATCGCCTTGCGCGTACTGCAAACGCTGATGCGTCAGAACGGCGCCACGAGCCTTGGCGATCTGTCGCGCGCCACAGGTCTGCAGCCGAGCAAGCTGCATCGCTATCTCGTCAGCCTGGTGCGATCCGGCATGGCGGGAAAATCAGTAACCACGGGTCTCTACGATCTCGGCCCCGCGGCGCGGCAACTCGGCGTCGCCGCCTTCAGCCGTTTCGACAGTTTCGGAATCGCGCAAGAGCGCGTCGTGGAGCTCGTCAATGAAACCGGGCACGATGCGCTGCTCTACATCTGGTCCGAACATGGCGCGACCCTCATCGGCCAGCAGACCGGCGTGCATCCGATGCCGATGATGCTACGGCTGGGATCGACCGTTCCGCTGCGCCGCTCCGCCGTCGGCCATGTCTTTCTCGCTTATCTTCCCGAGACCCACACCGCGCCACTGGTGTTGGAGCAAAGGGGAGATGAAATCGAAGCGGAAGACGATAAGGCGGTGCAGCAGCGGCTCGAACAAATCCGCAAGGATCAATATTACTGGTCGAGCCAGACCATTCTTCCCGGTGGCGTGGTTCTGGCCGTCCCTGTCTTTGGGACGCAGCAGCAACTCCACAGCGTGCTGGCGATCGCGCTTCCGGTCCGCGCGGCGACGCAGCAGCGCAAAGCGGTTCTCATCAAGAAAGTGGTCGAGATCGCCGCCGCGCTTACCCAAGAGCTGGGAGGCGCGGAAAGCGCTTAGTGGGAGACCGCCATCATCCGGTGTTGCCGAGATAATGGCGGTCGATCTTGCCGGCCTTACGCCGGAACCAGAGCCAGCACGCGCAGCGGGCTGCCAGAGCCCTTTTCGATCTTCAGCGGCGCGGTGATGAGGACAGCGCCGGTCGGCGGCAGTTTGTCGAGATTGCACAGGCTCGCAAGACCCAGCTTGTTGGCGCCATGCATGAGATGATGCGCCGGGAAAGCCGGCTCGAACGCGAAGGCCTGTCCCGCATCGGTACCAACCGCTTCAACGCCCCAGCCATTGACGTTGCGTTGCTCGACGAGGAATTTCACCGCCGCGGCCGACGGCCCCGGGACATGCGGACCATCTTCCTTCATATTGAGGAAGGCAGACGGATCTTCGCGCTTCGACCAATCGGTGCGCATCAACACCCAGGAACCATCGGGAATGCGGCCATGGCGCGCCTCCCACGCTTCGATGCCGGCCGGCTCGAGCAGAAACTTTTCATCGGCTGCCGCTTCCTTCGAACAATCGATAACAACGGCTGGCGCGATAAAGCGATCGATCGGAATGGTGTCGGTATAGCCATTCGCATTGTGCTGGCCGGTGACCCAATGGCAGGGCGCATCGAGATGGGTGCCGGTATGTTCGCCGCAGGCGATGTTGTTCCAATACCAGGCCGGCCCGCGCTCGTCATAGCGGGAGATTTCGGTGGTGCTGAAGGGGTCGGACTGCGCGAAGGGCGGCGGCAGTTGAATGACCGGCGTCGACGGTCGCAAGGTCTGCGTCAGATCGACCATGCGAATCTGCCCGCTCGATATGACCGAGACGAGCTGTGTAAGAAGCGCTGCTGACATATCCTTGCTCTCCTTCGACTGACCATAACCGGACTGAACCTTCGTGGAGCGGCCCGAAAAGCGTTTCATCGCCTCCGCGAAACCGCCGCTGACGATATCGATGTCGTTGGCGACCACGACGATATCGAATCCCTGCTGCCGCCGTTTCAGAGCGGCCTCCGCTTGCCCGGTGAAAATACCGCACGGCACGCCGGCTTTCCGGCAGGCCGCAAGCACCTTCAGGCAGGCCTCTTCATGGCGGCCATCGATTTCGGGAAAACAGCCCAAGGAAATCGCCAAGTCGCCGGTTCCGATGAAAACAAAATCGATGCCAGGCGTGCGCGCGATGGCTTCGGCCTGTTGCACGCCCTGCGCGGTTTCGATCATGACGGCAACGACGGTGCGCTCTACCGCTGCCTGATAATAAGCCGCGAAATTGCGGCCCAACGGGCGCACGCCACCGCCCGAACGGCTGCCTTGCGGCGGAAAGCGCGCAGCAGACACCACGGCGGCAGCTTCGGCCGGCGTCTCGATCAATGGAACGATGACGCCTTCGGCGCCCGCATCCAGCGCCTGACCGATGGCCAGCGCGGAATTTTCAGCCACACGCACCAGAACCGGAGCACGGGTGCCGACCGGGCCGATCGCTTCCTCGATGGTGCGGCGTTCCCACAACCCGTGCTGAGCGTCGATGACAACGGCATCAGGATGGGATTCGAGCGCCAATTCGACAATCGCCGGCGTGCCCATCGACATCCAGAAAAGACCGACGGACGCATTGCGACCAATCTGGCGCCGCAGATATATCCCCTCCGCATCGGTCATTCCTATCTCCTGCGCCCGATTATCTTCAGCCTAGCGCGGCGGAAGCGCAACAGGCGAATGTTATCTTGCCCGACCACCGCGCACCGAAAGAGTGTGAAACGGATAATGCGCCGCTTCGCCCGTGAACGGCGGGAAACTATGAAAATCCTGCCGAAGCGCGTCGCGAACAGGTGAGAGCATGGCGGCATTCATGGCGTCGGCACTGTCGAACACGGTCTTGTTGCGCTGCATGGAGGTGCGGAACGGAAACGGCAGGCCGGAAATGACGACGGCTGGCGTATAAATTTCAATGCCGCGAATACCAGGGAATTTCGACAACAGATGCGGATGCTTGCCGACATAGAAGCGATGCCACGCCTGTTCGTCCTCCGCCGGGCCGGCATATTCGACGAGATAGCTGAGAAGACCTTCAGGCGATGTGGATGTGGCCACGGGCTGCGGCTCGGCGACTGGATAGCGACGGGTCAGCATGGCTTGGTGCGAGGCGATCGCGCCCGCGACGCTCGGCAAAAAGTGCGGATCGGCGAGACAGGACAGATAACCGCCGGCCTGCAGGCCATTTTCAAGATCAGCGATCTCAGCGAATTCAAGCTGCAGAACGAGAACCGGCGCTCCGCCAAGATCGGCGTAATGGGGATCATGGGCCTGTGCCGGCGAAAAGACATGACCTTCGATCAGGCCTGGGCACCCTCGCAAGAGTGCTGCCAGTGCCTGCCGATCATAAGGATCGAGAGCCGGGTTGGCTTCTTTCGAGCGATCCCATTGACAGAACCAAGAAATCGTCATGCGCCTGCCCCACTGCTGTTCTTGTTTTCTATGAACCCGACTAGCGCTTCACTTCTATGCCGGCTTTTACGAGATCCCATGTCGCGGACGAGCGTCCCTGCTCGCGCAATTTAAATTTCTGGATTTTGCCGCTTTCGGTACGCGGCAGAACCTCAAGGAATTCGATGAAGCGTGGAATGGCGAAGTAAGAGAGTTTGCCCTCGCAGAAGCGTACGAGATCGGCAGGATCCACTTTCCCGCCCTGCTTCAGGACGATCGCCGCCATCACCTCATCTTCGGCGAGATCCGAAGGCACCGGAAAGACAGCAGCGACTTCGACCGCCGGATGCGATGACAAGACCTGCTCGACCTCGAAGGACGAAACGTTCTCGCCGCGTCGGCGGATCGTATCCTTCATCCGGTCGACAAATTTGAAATAGCCTTTGCTATCTCGGACCACCCGATCGCCCGTGTGGAGCCATAGATTGCGCCAGGCTTCGACGGTTTTCTCGGGCATGCCGAAATAACCCGCGGCCATGGCGAAAGGCTCATCGGCACGCAGCAGCAATTCGCCCGCCTCGCCATCGGGCAATGGATTGTCTTCTTCATCGACAACCCGCGCCTGAAATCCCTCCGCCAGGCGGCCCATCCAACCAGGGCGCAGCGTATCGACCATGGTGCCGATCACCGCGTTGCTTTCGGTTGCGCCATAGCCATCCAAGAGAAGAATGCCGCTGCGCTCCGTGAACACCACGTGAAAATGTTCGGGAACGCCCGGCGCCAAGGCAACGCGGACGCGGTGCCGCTTCTCGTCCTCGCTGTGCGGACGCGAGAGCAACATCGGCACCATGGCTCCCAGGACATAGGTGACCGTCGCACCCGACGCGACAAGACGAGACCAGAACTGCGAGACGGAAAAGCGGCGTTCCACCACTTGCGTGCCGCCATGCAGTAGTGCTTGGAAGAAGCAATTCAGCGCATTGGTGTGGAACAAAGGCAAAGTCGTGTGCAGGACATCGCCTTCCACCACGCCCAATTGGCGGCCGGTGTAAAACGCCCACCAGAAATATTGCGCGTGCGGACAGCAGACGCCTTTCGAAGGTCCCGTGGTCCCGGACGTGAACAGAATGGTCAGGAGATCATGCGGCTGGAGTTTCGCCGCCTCGACAGGCACGCCATCGCGCGGCAGGGACATGAGGGCGATCCCATTAAAGCGCGGCACGTCCGCAGCATCGGCCGCCTGATCGATGATCCAAATCGTCCGAACGCCGGCGGAGAGGAGATCGATCCCCTCAAGCGCTGGAAGCAGTTCCCGTTCAACGGCGATCAGACGACTGCCGCTGACATTGAGGATATGCTGGAGCTGAAAGCCGCGCGCCGCCGTGTTGATTGGAACGGATACGGCGCCGAGCCAGGCGCAGCCCAAAAACAATTCGAGGAATTCGGAGCGGTTGTTGCATAGGAGCGCAACCCGATCGCCGATACCCACCCCCGCCGATCCGAGGGCGCCCGCGCATCGCGCCGCGATGCTAGGCGCATCGGCGAACGACCATGTGTCTTCGCCGCAGACAAAAAGCTGGCGCGCGCCATGACGCTGCGCCTGACGGCGCAGCATTTCCGGTACGACGCGCGTGGCCGGCGGAAATGCCGAGGGCAGATCGGTCGTTTCCGTCACGAACGCAGCCCTGCCTCCTTCAGGAGCGGTATCACCTCCTGGCAGAAATACGGCAGCTCGTCCTTGTAATTGACGAAGGACAATGCCGCGCCGCCATAGCCAACCTCCGCGAACTTGGCCAGGTCTTCCGCGATCTTTCGTGGCGTTCCCACCAGTGGATAGCTGCCGGTGCCGGCAGCAAAACGCTGCTTATAGAGGCGGAAGGCTTCATCCTCGTGGCTCCGGCTAAAATTCTTCTTCTGCTGCATGTGATAATCGACCGCCAGCTCATCGATCATGTCGCGCGAGTAATAGTCGTAATAATCCTCGGCTTCCGCCTGGCTCGGCCGGCAGACCACATGACCGATCGTGTAGACGCCAACCGAGCGGCCGAATTTCTGAGCGCGCGCACGGATGTCGGTGACGTGTTCCTTGCCGGTCTCCAGATCGGTGAAGCTGGTGAACAGGTGATCGCAATTTTCGGCCGCGAAATCCCGGCCCGTCGGTCCGAACGCTGCATTCATCGTCACGGGACGGGGCTTTTGCAGCGAGGCCGGGCGGCTCACCGCAGCTTTGAGCTTATAGATCTCGCCATCGAAATCGACAGGCTTGTCGCTGTTATAAGTCTTGACGATGATGTCGAGCCATTCCTTGGCTTGCGCGTAAGGCTCTTTCTGCAAGGTCACGCCGAACATATCGAATTCGTCCGGGTTCCAGCCGCAGACGATGTTCAGGCCGGCGCGGCCATGGCTGATGTGATCGACGGTCGCCAGCGCCTTGGCCGCATAGAGCGGGTGCAGCAGCGGCACGTGCACGGTCATGAAGAGAGCGATGCGCTCGGTGATCGAGGCGAGACCGGCCGCGAAAGTGAAGGTCTCAAATGACCATTCGCGCACATTGGTCGATCCGCCATAGCCGCGCCAGCGCGCGATCGGCAGAAAGAAATCCATGCCGGCCCGATCGGCGATCTGCGCCGTGGCGGCCACGTCATCCCATTCCGCCTTCCAGGCTTCGGGCACGACCGAGAAGCTCAGCCCGCGATCCGCATTGGCGGAAAAGACGCCAAGCTTGAAGCCCTTTTGGTCGGGATCAGACATTGGGTTGGAGATCGGCACCATAGTCTCCCGTGTCAAACAATATACTGTATATTAAATGCCCGCCCACAAACCTTGTCAAGCGACCGCAGCCGGCGCGCTGAGAAAAGCCGAAGTCAGTCCTCGCCTTCGGCCTGAAAGGCTTCGACGGCCGCATCCACGTGTTTGATAAAGAGCGCGGCGGCATCGGGCCCCTTGCCGCTGCGGAAAGCTTTGTGGATCGCCCTCAACCGTTGCAGCACGTCCTGACGCACACTTTTTCGCGACAGCGTCTTGAGGCGCACGGCCTGAACGTGATCGATGTAACGGGCGATCGCCCGCGCCAGGCTGACGTTTGGCACTTCCGCCAGCCAAGCGCCGCGAAAGGCCGCATTGGACAGGATGAAAGCCGTCGTATCGCCCGCATCGCTCGCCCGCGCGCAATCATTGATCGCCGCTTCGAGCTTCTGCAAAACCGCCGGCGTCATGCGCGTGGCCGCACTGGCCGCGGCCGCCGGTTCGAGCAAACGCCGGATCTCGAAAATATCTGCCATTTCCTGGCGACTGATCCGGCGCAGCACGAAACCGCGCGAGGTGCTCTCCAGCATGCCCTCGTGCACGAGCTGCATCAGCGCTTCGCGAACCGGCATGCGCGAGATGTTCAGGTCAGCGGCGATGTCCAGATCGACGAGACGTTCGTCGAACGTCAATTGCCCCTGGGCGATGCGATCGCGCATTAGGTCGTAGACCTGCTCGCGCAGATTCTTCGGCTTCGTCACCATGGGGCCGCGCGGGGCTTTGCGTCCCCGGGCGAGACCCTTCTTCGCGACCGTCAGGTCCGCGCGCTTATCCGGCCGAGCTCCCAAGCCAACCTCCACCTTTCGTTTCCGGCGGCACCGATTCCATCAAAAGCTTGGTATAAGGATGTTTCGGCTTGGCGAATACCTCTTCGGTCTCGCCTTCCTCGACGATTTCGCCGCGATACATCATGAGAATGCGGCTGCAAAGATAGCGCACCACCGCCAGATCATGGCTGATGAAGACCATGGTCAGATTCTTCTGACGATTGAGCTCCAGCAGGCAGTTCAAGATGTGAGCCTGCACGGAGACATCGAGACCCGAGACGATTTCGTCGGCCACCACGAGTTTCGGCTCCAGACAGAGCGCCCGGCCGATGTTGACCCGTTGCCGCTGTCCGCCCGACAATTGCGACGGAAAGCGGCTGAGGCAATCCGCCGGGAGGCCGATATCCTGCAGAATATTGTCGGCGGCGGCCTGCCGCTGCGGCGTGGACAAACCGTTCGGCCCGACCTCCAGCCCCTGAGTCAGCAATTGCAGAACGCTGCGACGCGGGTTGAGCGCCGATTGCGGGTCCTGGAAAATCAACTGGGTATCGCGGCGGGTCAGATGCAGCGTGTTGCCATGGGCACCCCGCTCCTCGCCAGCGATCCGGATCGTTCCTTCGGTGGACTGTTCGAGACCGACGATCAGGCGGCCGATGGAGCTTTTACCGCTGCCGCTTTCACCGACAATGCCCAGAATCTCGCCCGGCCGGACCGCGAAACTCGCCGAGCGCACCGCATCGAACGAACTTTTTCGCAGCCCCAGGAAACCGCGCCTCGCCTTATATTGCAGGCGAACGTTCTTGAATTCGACGGCTGGCGCCTCGCGTTCGTTGATGCCCATCGTCTCGATCAGCAAGGGTTCGCCGCTGGCGAATTCGAATCCACCGCAGGCATCGCCGCAGCGGGTCCAATGTCCCTCCTCCACGAAGCGGCGCTGCAATGTGGCGCTGACGCAAGATGGGTCCTTCGCCGGGCAGCGCTGGGCGAAACGGCACCCGGCCAAAGTCGCGAAGGTTTTAACGCCCGGCATCTGTTCGGACAGTGTCGGCAGCATGCGCCGCTCACCCGTCATGCGTGGAATCGCCGCCAGCAGGCTCTTGGTATAGGGATGCGAGGGTGATTGCAGGACCGCCGCGGCCGGCCCGTATTCCACCATGTCGCCGGCATACATCACGCCGACGCTTTTACAGACATTGGCCGCCAGTCTCAGATCATGGGTGATGAACAGGACGGCGGTGCCGTGCTGCGCCTGCTGAGCAGCGATCAGCCGCATGATCTGCGCCTGCGTCACGACATCGAGCGCCGTCGTCGGCTCATCCGCCACGACCAAAGCCGGCTCGCCGCTGAAGGCCATGGCGATCAGGACGCGCTGGCACTGACCGCCCGAAAGCTCATGCGGATAGCGCAGGAGAATTTCCTCGGCATTGGCCAGGCCAACCTGCTGCAAGCGCTCGATCATCAAGGGCCGAATGGCCTCCTTGGCGATGCCGAGATGTTTCAAATGTTCCTGGAACTGATCGCCGATGGCGCGCACGGGATTCAGAGCGCTAAGCGGTTCCTGCGGAATGAAGGCGATGCGACGGCCGAGCAGATCGCGGCGCGCCGCTTTGCTCAGTGTCAGAAGGTTCAGACCTTCGAACTTCACCTCACCCGACGAGACGCTGAAGTTATCCGGCAGGAGCCCGGAGATCACGCGTCCAATCATGCTTTTGCCGGCCCCAGATTCACCGACGAGGCCAATCACCTCGCCTTTCTCCAAGGCGAAGGAAATGTCGCGCAGCAGCTCGACATTCGCAGCCTTCATATGGGCCGTGACGGTGACGGATTCAAACGACAGTACAGCCATATCAGCTGGTCCTCCGCCGGAAACGCGGATCAAGCGTCACGCGCAATCCTTCACCCAACAGATTGAAGCCGAGAACCGTGACGAACATAGCCAGGATCGGCAGCAGAATGCCCCACGGCGCCTGATACATATAGCTGCGCGCACTGGCGATCATCATGCCCCAGGCCGGCACATCGGCTGGAACGCTCAAGCCGACGAAGCTGAGAATAGCCTCGACGATGACACCGATGCCCACTTGCAGACTGAACAGTGTAATCACCAGCGGCGCGACGCTCGGCAGGATTTCGCGCAGAATGATCCGCGTATGGCTGAAGCCCAGAAGCTGGGCGGCCGAGACGAAATCCTTGCGGCGCACCACCAGCACTTCGGAACGGACGACGCGGCAGAAGCGTGTCCAGTCGACCAGGACGATGGATAAAATCACATTGCCGATGCCGGTACCGAAGCCGACCATCAAGGTCAGCGACAGAACGACCGGCGGCAGCGACATCCATAGATCGACGAAATAGCCGATGAGGCGATCGACCCAGCCGCCGAAATAGCCGGCGATCAAGGCCAATGTGGTGCCAAACAGCATGGCGCCGATCGCGGCCAGAAAGCCGACCATCAGCGCGACGCGGGCGCCGTAGATCATTTGCGACAGGATGCAGCGGCCGAGACTGTCTGTGCCAAAAGGATAGTCGGATATGCCGCCCTGTGCCCACATCGGCGGCAGCAACATATTGGCCAAGTCCTGATTGGCCGGGTCGTTTGGCGCGATCTGCGGCGCGAAAATCGCCAATATGATCATCGCGCCCACAATCAGCGCGCCGACGACGGTTTTCGGCGAGCGGATCGATTGATGCCAGGCCTCGGCGGCGAAGGATCTCTCTTCGGCACTCATGACGCGCGCCTCAGCTTGGGATTGAGAACGACATAGAGAATATCGACGACTGTGTTGATCAGCAGCGTCATGACGCAGAAGATGAGCGCTATCCCTTGGATAAGCGGAAGATCGTGATTGCGTACAGCCTGGACCATCAGATTGCCGAGACCGGGCAGCGAAAAGATCGATTCGACCAGCAACGTGCCGCCGAAAAGAAACCCGAACTGCGCGCCGATCAAGGTGATGGTCGGCAAGGCCGAATTCTTCAGCATGTGCGAAATGATGATCTTGCGCTCGGACAGGCCGCGCTGGCGCGCCGCCATCACATATTGCTCTTCGGAGGATTCAAGCAGGGAGGAGCGCAGCACCCGGATCACCAAAGGGCTGAAGCCCAGCGCCAAAGCGGACGCCGGCAGCAGCAGGTGCGACCAGGCATTCAGCCAACTGCGCCATTGCCCCGTGATCAGATAGTCGATCAGCAGAAAGCCCGTTCCGCCGGGAATGGCTAGGCCGGAATCGACGCGGCCGGCGATCGGCAACCAGCCCAAAGCGACGCCAAACCCGAGCATCAGAAAAATCGCCCAGAGGAAGGCTGGAATGCACAACATGCAGATGACGGCGATTTCGAGCGGCGGCTCGCCCATCGTGCCGCGCGCGGCATAGAGCAGAAGGCCGCCGGGAATGCTGATCAGCAGAGCGAACAGCAGGCCGATGAAGGACAGCTCCAGTGTCGCCGGCAAAGTGTTGGCGATCAGTCGCGTCACAGGCTCGCGAAAGGAAATCGAACTGCCGAGATCGCCGTGCAAAGCATTCTTGAGCCAGATGGCATATTGCACGGGAATGGATTGATCGAGGCCCAGGGCCTTCCGCACGACATCGGCATCGGCCTGCGTCGCATTGGGCGGCAGCAGCAAAGCCAGAGGATCGGCCGGCAACGCCCGCAGAACGACAAAGACGATCATGGACAGAAGAAGCATCGTTGGGATGGCCCCCACCAATCGCTTCAAGGCAACACTCAGCAAAGCCTGAAACATAGATACCGTCGCGCCACTTCTAAGACGGCCATCCGCCGAACGGATGGCCGCTCCACATTCAGGATCGATCAGGCTTTGCGGGTCGCTTCGGCCGGCAGAACGTAACCTGGCGTATAGGTCGGGATTTCAACCGTCTTCTTGGTCACGATATTGCCGACCGTTTGCAGCAATGGAATCGACCAGGAATTGTCGGACGCATCCTTCATCAGCGCGCGATAGGCATCGAGCCGCTCTTCCGACAGTTTCATGGCGAAGAGTTTGTCGATTCGATCGACGAGGCTCGGCTCCTTCCAGGCCGAGAAGCGCAGATTCGGATTGAGAATGCGGCCGGCATAGTTTTCCGGATCGCCGGTGGCATTGGCCCAGCTGTAGAACATGATGCCCGGCAGTTTGGCCGCATGATTCAGCTCGAGATATTTGGCAATCGTGGTCTCCTCCAGCTTCACGTCGACGCCGATCTGGCGCCACATCGCCGCGATCGCCTGGGAGATTTCATAATCGTTCGGGAACGAGCCGTTCGGGCACAGGAAGGTAAGGCGCAAGGGCTTCGCCTGACTGTAACCGGCTTTCTTCAACAATTCCGCGGCCTGCGCCCGATTGAACGGAAAGCTGTAACCGGGGATATCGGCGCTCGATCCCGGCGTCGTCAAAATGGACAAGGGCTTGGCCGTGCCGGCGAAGAAGCCTTTCGATAAGGCCTGCTTGTCGATGGCCATATGCAACGCAGTGCGGACGTCCTTGTTCTGTAGAACTTCCACATAGCTTGGAACCTGCAACATGTAGATTTCGGCCTGCGGATAGATTTTGACCGTCAGATCCGGCTTGCTTTGCAGGCGGATCGCCTCGCGAAACGGCAGCTGCACGGCAATGTCGACCTGACCGGATTCAATCGCCGCGACACGGGTCGAGGCTTCCGTCAAAGCCTGGAAGGTGACGTTCTTGATCGGCGGCACGCCGCCCCAATATTTATCGAAAGCTTCCAGGACGATGCGCGAACCGCGCTGGTAATCCACCAGCTTATAGGGCCCCGCGCCGATCGGTTTGGCGAGGAAGCCATCGTCGCCGACGCTCTGATGATAGGCCTTCGGCAGGATGTAACAGCATAGGAAGCCGAGATAGAACTCCACCGACGGCGAGGGCTTGGAGAATACCATCACGCCCGTTGCAGGCGATTGGATCTCGATGTCCTTGAGATCTTGCAAAAGCCCGGCAACAGCCAGTTTCTTGTCCTTCTGCGGACGATCGACCAGGCTGTATTTCACATCCTCCGTCGTCAGCTTGGAGCCATCGTGGAACAGGATGTTGTCTTGCAGCGTGAATTCCAGCCGGGTCCGCTCATTATCAAGCCATTTCCGCTCTTTGATCTGGCGCGGCAACAGCTTTTGATCCGGCGAATAGTGCAGCGGCGAGTCGAACACGCTCTTGTAGATGGATTGTCCGAGCGGAAAGGTGACCGCCGTGGGGTCCCAGCTCTGCACATCGACGGGGAAAGCGATGTTGAGAGCAGCGGCTGTTTGCGCGCTCGAAAACTCCGGCAGAAGCGCCGTCGCGGGAAGCCCCAACATCAATGAAACGAATTCCCGCTTTGAAAGCTGATCTATCCCGCTCATCAGACACCTCATCGAACGAAAGCTGTGTTGCGCCGACTCAATCTTCTCGGATTCACCCGCGGCGTACCCTGCAAGGTTCGCGCCGTGTGGCGTGTCATCATTTCTTTTGTGCTGTGAGCCTTCCCCTCCCAAACGAGCGTGCCGCCATTCTGCCGCGCAAGCGGTTTGCGAACGAAACGGTCAAGCTATCCCCTCTCCGTAACAATATACTGTATGTTTTTTGAAATGCTATTATGCTCCAATCTGGCAAGTCAAGCGCCGAACGCGAAAAGATGATCGCTCGCATGCGAATGCGGATCGAACAGATGAACGATTGGTCAGACGCCTTATTTAGGAGCAGTCCCCTGATGCTTGCTGTGCAATTCGCTGAATATGGTGGCCCCGACGTCCTCGTTTTGCGAGAGATCGACGTGCCCCAACCAGCCGCCAATGAAGTTCTGATCGACGTTCATGCGGCCAGTCTTAATCCGATCGATTGGAAGATTCGCGCCGGCCTTTTGCGCGCCGTCATTCCCCTCACCCTGCCGGCAACAGTCGGGCGAGATGGCGCCGGTATCGTCAGTGCCGTCGGCTCCGACGTCGATCCATCGCTGTTGAACACTCGCGTTTGCTTTTTCGCCCCACGCGGCGTCGGCACATGGGCGCAACGGATCGTGCTGCCCAGCTCATGTGTGGCGCCTCTCCCAGACACCGTTTCCATGCAGGACGGGGCGGCACTGCCCCTGGCTGGCCTCAGCGCCTGGATTGCCTTGGCCGAGACGGCGCATATTGCGCCCGGCATGCGCGTTCTCGTTCACGCCGGAGCCGGCGGCGTCGGCTCCTTCGCCATCCAGATCGCCCGCGCGCGCGGTGCTTATGTCATCACCACCTGTTCGGCACGCAACCGCGACTTCGTTACCAGCCTGGGCGCCAACGAAGTCATCGCCTACGACCAAGCGCCGTTTGAATCGCAGCTCCGCGACATCGACATCGTCTTCGATTTGCTGGGTGGCGATGTGCATAAACGCAGCTATGCGGTGCTCAAAAGCGGCGGCACGATGGTTTGCCTGGTCGCGGCACCATTCGAAGACCAGAGCGCCAAGTTTGACGTCAAGGTGGTGGTCGCGCAGATCATGCCCAAGCAGGAGAGCCTGATGGCTTTGGTCGACCAGGTGGCTTCCGGGGCACTACGCGTTCCCGTGGAAAAGCGATTGCCGCTCGCCGATTTCAAAGTGGCGCACGAGCAATCTCAAACTGGGCATATGCGCGGCAAGCTGGTCGTCGATATGCAGGACGCGGCCGCTTCCTAAACGATTGCGCCCTGGCCTGGATCATGACCAGGGCGAGAATCGCCAATAAACGGTTTAGGGAGCTCGTTGGCTGAGCTGGCGGACAATCGCCAGCAGTGTCTCTCCGGAATCGACCAGTTCGCCGCTGTTGTCGATTTCGATCCACATACCGTTCTTTTCAGTATCGGGAGGATTACGCCGCAGCCGCGCTTCGATGCTTTCGGTATCCTCGCGGCCGCGCGCGGCCAAGCGACGGGCCAGGACCTCCGGCCGCGCCGTCACATGCACGACGGCGACGTGATCGAAAGAAGCCAGGATATCTGGCAAAGCGGCGCGCGAGCCATTGGCGATGGCGACGCCACCTGCCCGCACATGAACAGCCGCGCTCGTGGGAAGGCCGTAGTGCAGGCCATGGGCCTCCCAGGTCACTGCGAAACATCCCTCGGATGTGGCGGCGGCAAAGGCTTCCGGCGTCAGAAAATCATGGTCTTCCGTTGCGCCATCGGCGCGACGCGTCACGATGCGCCGCACGAAAAGAAAGGCTGTATCGGCGGCAAGCCGTTGCCGCACGAAGCTGATCAAACTGTCCTTGCCGGCACCACTGGGCCCGACAACGACAATCAATACGCCTTGCGGTTCACCCTTGGCTTGGTTCTTGGCCTGCGCGTCGCGAGGATCGGCCGAAACGTCAAGCAACGCGCTGTCCCTCACGCCACACCGAGCGCACGACCGGAACGCCGGACACGCGTTTCACACGAACGAGATCGCCGCGCAAGCCCGTTGCGATGCGACCGCGATCGTCGAGACCGACGGCGCGAGCCGGCGTCGCCGTCACCATACGGATCGTCTTAGCGAGCGGTATGGCGTTTTCGCCATCGGACAAGACGAAAGGCGCGTGGATCAGACTGAAGGGCACATAATCCGACGAGAGGACGTCGAGCACACCGATGCCTGCCAATTCCCGCGCCGAAATATTGCCGGAATGGGATTTGCCGCGCACGATGTTCGGCGCGCCCATGAGAACCGACATGCCAGCTTCGTGCGAGGCCTGCGCCGCTTCGATGCTGGTGGGAAATTCCGCGACCTGAACGCCGAAAGCCTTCGATTCCGCCACATGTTCCAGCGTCGCATCGTCATGACTTGCGGTGGCGATGCCGCAGTCATTGCAATATTCGGCGATTGTGCGCCGATGCCGGGCCGAATAGAGGTCGGAGGCGGCACGGCGCCGGTCGGCGAAAGCCGTAAAGGCCTCGTCGCTTAATCCGCGCTTCTTCTTGTAGTAAAGCGCATATTGTTCGAACGTCTGAAATTGCCGCTGGCCGGGCGCGTGATCCATCAACGAGGCCAGACGGACATTGCGATCGGTCTTGAAATCCTCGAACTGCTCCAAGACATCTTCGGATGAGACTTCGCAACGCAGATGGATCAAGTGATCCGCGCGCAAACGCAGTTCGTCGCGCGCGGTCTCCAATGCATCGGCGACCTCCCGCATTTCACCACGGCGAAAGCCGCCTTCCTCATCGGAACCGAGCCGCAGGCAATCGAGCACCGTCGTGATGCCGGAGGCCGCAACCTGCGCGTCATGGGCTTGGATGGCAGCGAGGCTATCCCAGCGCACGCCTGGACGCGGCGAATAATGCGATTCCAAATGGTCGGTGTGCAATTCGACGAGACCGGGCATGACATAGTCGCCCTCCATGTCCTCGCCGACATTGGTTGCGCCCTGATCGACCGCGGCAATCACTCCATCGCGCAACAGGATCGATCCGGTGACGATTTCATCCTCCAGGACGAGCCGGGCATTTCTGAAAACAGTTTCGATCGACATTTCAGGATAACCTTCCGGCCTCGACAGTCTCGAAGCGATGCATGCTGTGAACTTTGAAGGGGGCGCCGCGCTCGGGCTCGACGAACAAGGTGATGCTGTCGACGCAGACCGGCGCGGCGATGATCGGGGTGAAATGATCGGCAAGCGCGGCTTCGATCCCGTCAGGTGCATCGGCGACCGATCCGGTCAAAGTCATATGAAAGCGGAACTCGTCGCGCACATAGGGATAGCCGTAGCGCACCAGATAGTTGAACTGGCGCAGCGACAGGCCGACGGAGCTGCGGCGCTGGATTTCGCCTTCGCTCAGCGGCGCGCGCAGGCCATTGAAATGATCGACCGCCGACCAGGCCAGGGAATCGAGCGGCTGGCAGGGCTCCGCTGGCGTCAAAGCATAGAAATTGCCGAGGCGTTTCACCTCAAGCCGCGGAATATGAAACGGCCGGCACGCGCGCGCGAAATCCGTGATGGATCGCAACAAGTCCTGTTCCGAGAAACTCGGGGCCAGATGAAACGGCGCCACCAATGTCGCGTGGAAGCCATAGCGTCGCGGTTCAGCCGTATGATGCCACAGATCCCGGGCCGGCAGCCTGTTGTGATCGCTCGCGGGTATGGCCTCGCCGCTGAAAGCGTCACGGCCGAGCCAGTTTTGCGCGGCAATCGTCAATGGATCGGATTTTTCCGGCGTGAAATACACCGCGTAACGCATCAGATGAACACCTTCCGCAGTTGTTGCGACAGAACGTCGATGACCGAGACGGTCACCAGCATGATGATCAGCATGGCCGAGGCTTCCGGGTAGTAGAAACCGCGGATGTTTTCGAACAACACCTGGCCAATGCCGCCCGCCCCGATCACGCCCAGCACGGTGGCGGCGCGAACGTTGGATTCAAAGCGATAAAGCGCATAGGACATCCACAGGGGGAGGACTTGCGGAATGACGCCGAAGATCACTTCCTGAAGATGCGAAGCGCCTGTTGCGCGGATCGCTTCGACGGGACGCGGATCGATCGCCTCCACCGCTTCGGAGAACAGTTTGGCGAGGATGCCCGTGGTGTGCACGAACAGTGCCATGACGCCAGCGAAGGGGCCAAGACCGACCGCGACCACGAAGAGAACGGCGAAGACGAGTTCGTGAATGGCCCGGCAGGCGTCCATCAAGCGGCGAACCGGCTGAACGACATACCAAGGCGTGATATTGCGCGCCGAGAGAATGCCAAAGGGCACGGCGAGCACTGTCGCCAAGAACGTGCCCCAGAGCGCGATCTGGATGGTCACGCCCATTTCGTGCAGGTAATAGCGCCACTCGGCGAAATTGGGATGGCTGAAGCCGCGCGCATATTGCGCCATATTGCTGGCATCGGTGAACAGAAACGTCCACCGCGACATTTCCACCGGTCCCCAGCTCCAAACGAGCAAGATGGCCAGAACGGCCCAGATCGCGGCGTTCCAAATCGTGCGCGTCCAATCCCGTGCAACTTCAACACGGGGCTGACCGGGAGCGGTGAGATTGGCGAGCTGGCTCATCGTGAGGTTCTCATGAACAAGCGGTATGCCGACCGCCCATCACGGGTGGCCGGCTTGCCTCAACAACGTTAGCTCTGCGAGCTCTTGATCCGCGCTTCGTAATCGGCCTTTTCGGTCCGCAGCTTGTCGAGCTGGGTCTTCTTTTCTTCGGCCGAGAGTTTGCTGTCGGCTTCGATCTTGGCGATGGTCCGGGTCAATTCCATCACGCGGATCGGCAGCAGCTGATCATTGGTCGAGGCCTTGAACGGCGCCCATTGCAGGGCCGTCAGGATTTCACGTTCCTTGGCCGCATTACCCTTCGACTTGTCCGTGCCATAGGTGAGGAAGAAATTGCGGATCTTTTCCTTGGTCGCTTCCGGCAGATTCTTGCGCCACACGATCGGATCGGAGGGGATCAACGGCGACTTCCAGAGGATGCGCAGCTTGGCGAAAGCGGCGGGATTGTTCTTTTCGATCAGCGCCAGATTTTCGGTGTTGTTGGCGGCCGCGTTCACCTGACCATTGGCCACCGCCATGGCATTGGTCTCATGGTTGGCGTTGGTGACGTTCTTGAAGCACTGCTTCGGGTCGATCCCCTTGGCGGCGAAAACGAAGGTGGTCGGAACCAGATAGCCGGAGGTGGAGTTCACATCCCCCAGGGCCGAAGTTCAGGGTCTTGTCGCATTTCAGCAGATCATCGAGCGTGGCGAGCTTGCTGTCCTTGGGCACCAGGATCAGCGACCAATAGCCGGGGCTGCCGTCGGAGCTGACGCTCTGCACGAAAATCTCGCCATCGGCACGATCGACCGCTTCCATGGCCGACTTGTTGCCATACCAGGCCATCTGCACTTTGCCGAAGCGCATGCCTTCGATCACGCCCGCATAGTCGGACGCGAAGAAGGGTTTTACGTCGAGACCGGTCTCGCGCTTCATATCGGCGAGGAAGGGCTCCCACTTCGGCCGCAGGTTCTGCTGCGATTCCGTCGAGATGATTCCGAAGTTGATTTCCTCGGCCTGAACATAGGCCGTGGCGGTGAGCGTCAAAGCGACGGAGAGCGCCGCTATAGTCTTGAATGAAAACGTCATGGCTTGGCTTCCCTGTTTTTTGATTGACGACAGACTAGGCGGTGGCGAACGCGCCGGTTGGAATCAGCGGTTGGCCGAACGGGTTGGACGGAGCTGCGGGCGCCGGCATCTCCGGCAGGATCAGTTCCTCGGAATTGGCGCCGTAGAGTTCCATCAAGGATTGATTGGTCAGTTCGCAGGAAGGGCCGTCGAAAACGATGCGGCCGTCACGCAAAGCGATCGTGCGCGGGCAATAGCGGCGGGCATATTCGACCTGATGCAGCGAGACGATACAGGTGATCTGTTCTTCGCGATTGATCGTCGCCAGCACTTCCATCACCCGTCGGGCCGATGAGGGATCGAGCGAAGCGATCGGCTCGTCGGCGATCAGAATGTTCGAACGTTGTACCAGCGTGCGGGCGATGGCGGCGCGTTGCTGCTGACCGCCCGAAAGGGTCGAGGCGCGTTGCCAGGCCACTTCGGCAATGCCGACGCGGGCGAGGGCTTCGCGCGCCAGGCGCTTCTCCTCGGCGGTGAACAGGCCCAAGGTGCCGCGCCACATCGGAATGCGCCCGAGATTGCCCAGCAAAACATTAGAGAGAACCGAGAGGCGGCCAACCAGATTGAACTGCTGGAAGACGACGCCGATATTGCGGCGCATTTCGCGCGCTCGCGCCACCAGGCGTCCGCCGCGCTGCATCGGGCTGCCGAGGATTTCGATGGTGCTTTGGCCGGCTTGCGCGGTTTCAAGGCCGCAGATGTGCCGGATGAGCGTGCTCTTGCCGGAGCCGGATGCACCGATCAGAGCGACCATCTCGCCCTTCTTGATGTCCAGGCTGATGTCGTCCAACGCGCGTTTCTTGCCGAACGTCTTTGAAAGATTACGAATAGAAATGGCGTCCATGAAGTCGCTCCTAAGCTTGGGTCCGAAGACGACGGAGTGTTCTGGGCGATGTGGGTTTATCGACTGCGGTCATCACCATTTGGGAGACCTGAATTCCGGCCATTCAAGCCGAGCCTCTATTCGGCTAAGCGCGCGACATGACGGGCGCTTGTCGCTGTTATGTCAGTTTGATGATCGTTCACAGAAGGCTGATTTGATGCACTGTTTTCATATCTTTCGAGGAATTCTTCGGCGGTTAAATTACGGAAATCATCGAGGGTGGCGTGCAGGCGGTCATGCGACCAATCCCACCAGGCGAGCGCCTGCATGCGATCGGCAATTCGGTCGGAAAAACGCTGACGGATGATCTTGGCCGGGACGCCGCCTACGATCGTGTAGGGAGGGACATCCTTGGTGACCACGGCTCCGGCACCCACCACCGCACCATTACCGATGGTGACGCCGGGCAGAACGGTCGCGCCATGGCCGATCCATGTATCGTGGCCGATGGTGATGCGCTTGGCGCGCCGGGCGGCGAAAAAATCTTCTTCGTATTCGGCGTCTTCGAAATAGTCGGAAGCGCGATAGGTGAAATGGTGCAACGTGGCGCGCGACATCGGATGATGGGTCGCATTGAGACGTACCGACGCCGCGATATTGGCGAACTTGCCGATGGTGACGCACCAGCTCTGGCAATTCTCCATCACATAGGAATAGTCGCCGAGCATGGTTTCGGTCAGACGGCCGCCTTCCGCCACTTCGGTGTAACGGCCGAGCTGACAGTTTTCGACGCGGACGGTCGGATGGATCAATGGCGATATGGAGAGGCGCGGCATATCAGGCGGCCTTTTTGTCGGGGGAAAAACGGGTGACATCGATCACGATATCGGCCACGGCGGTGCGCACGTCGGCATCGTGGAAAATGCCGAGCAAAGCGGTGCCCCCGGTTTTTTTCTCGGCGATCATGTCGACGACCACAGCCCTATTGACGGCATCGAGCGAAGCGGTGGGCTCGTCGAGCAGCAGGATCGGATGGTCGGTGATGAAGCCGCGCGCGATGTTGATGCGTTGCTGCTCGCCGCCCGAGAACGTTGCCGGTGGCAAATGCCACAGGCGCTCGGGCAGATTGAGACGATGCAGGAGATCGGACGCGCGCCGTGCGGCCTTTTCCCGATCGACGCCACGATGGACCAGCGGTTCGGTGACGATGTCGAGAGCGCTGACGCGCGGCATGGCGCGCAGGAACTGGCTGACGTAGCCGATGGTATCGCGCCGAATCTCGAGGATCTTGCGCGGGCCGGCCGTCGCCAGATCGACGTCTTCGCCATGATGGCGAACGAGAATGCTGCCCGCATTCACCGCATAATTGCCGTAGAGCATTTTGAGGATCGAACTCTTGCCCGCACCCGACGGCCCGCCGAGAACCGCGCATTGCCCGGCGGTGAGTGTGAACGCCGCGTGAGTGACGACCGGCAATTCGATGCCGCCGCGCAGATGCATGGTGAAGGTTTTGACGATGCCCGTGGCAACGAGAGCGTGCGACATGGGTCAGGCCTGCAAAATCGAGGAGACGAGGAGCTGCGTGTAAGGCGCCTGCGGATCGTCCAGCAGCCGGTCCGTCAGCCCCTGTTCGACCACGCGACCGTCCTTCATGACGATCATGCGATGCGACAGAAGCCGTGCGACGGCGAGATCGTGGGTGACGATGATGACGGCCAGATTGAGGTCGTTGACCAGGCCGCGCAGCAGATCGAGCAGACGCGCCTGCACCGACACGTCGAGGCCGCCGGTCGGCTCGTCCATGAAGACGAGCCTTGGCGCGGTGACGAGATTGCGGGCGATTTGCAGGCGCTGACGCATGCCGCCTGAAAAGGACCGCGGCTGGTCATCGATCCGGTCGGCGCTGATCTCGACGCGGTCGAGCCAGTTGATCGCCGTTTCGCGGATGCGGCCATAGTGACGGCCGCCTACGGCCATCAACCGTTCGCCGACATTGGCACCGGCCGACGTGCTCATACGCAGGCCATCGGCCGGGTTTTGATGGACGAAGCCCCAATCGGTACGCAGCAGATAGCGACGTTCGGCTTCGCTCAGCGCATAGAGATCGGGCATGGCGCCGTCGCGCCGGCGATAGGTCACCGATCCGGATGAAGGTTCCAGACGCGTCGAAATACAATTGAGCAGAGTGGTCTTGCCGGATCCGGACTCGCCGACGATCGCCAGCACTTCGCCCGGCCAGACATCGAAGGAAATATCGGCGCAGCCCATGCGGGCGCCGTAATATTTGCAGAGATCACGCACCGACAACAGCGGCTGTTCGGTGCTGCGGTCTTGAAGATTGTGGATTTGAGAGACGGCGATGTTCATTAGATCGCCTCCTCGGCCGTGACGCCCGTGTGGCCGTCCGCCCGGCGGCTTTCGCAATGATCGGTATCGGAGCACACGAACATACGATTGCCGTGATCGTCGAGAATCACTTCATCGAGGAAGACCTGTTCGGCGCCGCAGAGCGCGCAGGGTTTGTCGAACTTCTGAATTTCGAAGGGGTGATCCTCGAAATCGAGGCTGACGACCTCGGTGTGCGGCGGCAGCGCATAGATGCGCTTTTCGCGGCCGGCACCGAAGAGCTGCAAGGCCTCTGACATGTGCATTTTCGGATTGTCGAATTTCGGGATCGGCGACGGGTCCATGACATAGCGACCCTCGACCTTCACCGGATAAGCATAAGTGGTGGCAATATGGCCGTTGCGGGCAATGTCCTCGTACAGTTTCACATGCATGAGGCCATACTCTTCCAGCGCATGCATTTTGCGCGTTTCGGTCTCGCGCGGTTCGAGAAAACGCAGCGGTTCGGGGATCGGCACCTGATAGACCAGCACCTGCCCTTCGGTCAGCGATTCCTCCGGAATGCGATGGCGCGTTTGAATGATGCTGGCGTCCGCTGTCTTCGTCGTCGTCTCGACGCCAGAAACGCGTTCAAAGAATTTGCGAATCGACACCGCATTGGTGGTGTCGTCGGCGCCCTGGTCGATCACCTTCAGGACATCGTCGGGTCCCAGGATCGAAGCCGTCACCTGCACGCCGCCGGTGCCCCAACCATAGGGCATCGGCATTTCGCGGCTGGCGAAAGGAACCTGATAGCCGGGGATCGCGATCGCCTTCAGAATGGCGCGACGGATCATCCTTTTGGTCTGTTCGTCGAGATAGGCGAAATTGTAGTTGGCCGCTCGGTGATGTTGGTTCATTCCGCCGCCTCCTTGGCTTCGAAAGCGACGTCATTCGCGGCTTTGTGCTCGGCCCGCATGGTTCGCACCAAACCGAGTTCCGACTGGAAGTCGACATAATGCGGCAGTTTCAAATGTTCGACGAAGCCGGTCGCCTGCACGTTGTCGCAATGGGACAGAACGAATTCCTGGTCCTGGGCCGGGGCGACAATGTCCTCGCCCAGCTCTTCGGCACGCAGCACACGGTCACATAGCGCCATCGCCATCGCCTTGCGCTCGGCTAGGCCGAACACCAGGCCATAGCCGCGGGTGAACTGAGGCGGCACCTTGGCCGAGCCCTTGAACTGATTGACCATCTGGCATTCGGTCAATTGCACGCGACCGATCGGAACGGCGAAGCCCAGCTCCGGCATGAAGATTTCGACCTCGACTTCGCCGATGCGGATTTCGCCGGCGAAGGCATGAGAGCGGGCATAGCCGCGCTGGGTCGAATAGCCGAGCGCGAGCAGAAAGCCTTCGTCACCACGCGACAGGGATTGCAAGCGCATGGCGCGCGACAGTGGAAATTCGACCGGCGTCTCAGTGATGTCGCCGGGCTCGCCAAAACCAGCCTCATCTTCCTCGATCAACCCTTCGGCACCGAGGATATCGGCGATGCGGGTGACCGGCTCCTGAGGATCGGTGCGCTTGTCGCCGGCCTCGATCGCCGGATCGCCATCGAGCTCTTCGTCCAACAGACGATGGGTGTAATCGAACGTCGGCCCGAGAAGCTGGCCACCGGGCAGATCCTTGTAGCAGGCGGAGATGCGGCGCTCGACCAGCATGGAACCGGTATCGATCGGTTCGCTATGGCCGAAGCGCGGCAACGTGGTGCGATAGGCACGCAGCAGGAAGATCGCTTCGATCATATCGCCGCGCGCCTGCTTGATCGCCAGCGCCGCCAGTCGTCGATCATAGAGCGAGCCTTCGCTCATCACCCGATCGACACCAAGCGCCAATTGCTCGGCAATCTGCTCGAGAGTGAGGGCCGGCACCGAACGGTCGCCGCGCCGGCGATCGGCGAGGAGCCGATGGGCATTGTCGATCGCGGCTTCGCCGCCTTTGACAGCAACATACATGGCTCAGCTCTCCAATTCGACAAGGCGCGCGGTGCGTGGCAGACAGGCGATGGCCTCGGCACTCGTCAGAATGAGATCGACACCGCAGGGGAAACGTTCTCCGTTGTCGCGCCATTGCACGGTGAAATCCGCTGGCAGGCCTTGCGGTGCAATGGTCTTGCGGCCTTTGATGCCGGGTCCCGCGAAGGCCAGCGGCGCGCCGCCATCGAGGCTGTCCACTTGCAGGATCAGCGTCGTCGATTGATCGGGATAATTGTGCGAACCCAAAGCGAAATGTTCGAGCGGCGGCATCGATTTGGGATCGCCGACGAGCGCGAAATGCGCTTCGGCTGGCGTTGCCGCGACACGAGCACCAGTGTGGAAGGTGAGCCAGGACTGCAGCGCCGAATTCGCCAAGGCCGGATCGAGCCAGAACGGCGTATCGACATCGAGCAATGTGCAGGCAACCGTGCCGGCGATCGCGCTCAGCGGCGCCGGCGGCGTGGCATGCGCCAGAATGGCGAGCACATGGCCCGGCCGCGCCATCGCATCCATGATCACGCGGAATGCCGATTGCGCGTTGAAAACGGGATCGGCGAATCCGCCGTCCAATGTAGCGGCCTGATCCATCATTGATCCTCTCCGCGTACCATCGTGAAAAAATCGACGCGCGTGGCCGCCGTTTCCTGGCGACGTTTTTCATCGGCGGCATCGAGTTCGGATTTGATCGGCGCGATCAACGCGGCATCGATCCGTGTCGCCATCGCCGCGTCCTGACACAGCGCATCGATGACCGCCGACAGGCGCGCCTTCTCAACGTCGCGACCGAGCGCCATGGCATGGCCGATGGAGCCGTCTTCCAGCTTGACGCTGGCGCGAGTGACCGTGGCCTCCCCGACATTGAACGCCTCGCCGGTGCCGCCCACGCGACCACGCAGCATGACGAGGCCGGCTTCAGGGCCCCGCACGGATTTGTAGGCGGGATCGAGACCCAGCGTGGACCAGAGGTCGCGCAGCCTGCCGCCGTTGCTGCGCGCCAGGATCGCCATGCGGTCCCTGCGCGGGTGGGGGATGATGTCCAGGCTCATGTAAGCTCCAAATTTGTCTATTGATATAGACAAATAGACAAGATATCTTTACGTACCGAGTCTTGATGACGACGGCGTGACAGCGCGTCGAAAGGGAGTTGAAAAAGTGCAGAGAGCCGGTTTGCAGCGCGGCGTCGGCGTCGCGCTTTGGCGCCAGATTGCCGATGGAATTCGCTCGGGTCTGACCAATGGCCTGGTCGACGACAACGGCCGGCTGCCACCAGAAAGCGAGCTGGCCGAACGCTTTGGCGTCAATCGCCACACGGTGCGCGCGGCGATTTCGGCCTTGGCGCATGAAGGCGTGCTGCATTCGGTGCAAGGCAGCGGCACATTCGTGCGCCGTCGCAAGCGGCTGGTCTATCCGATCGGCGCCCGCACGCGCTTTTCCTCAGGCTTTGGCCAGCAGACGCGCGACCGGCAGACGGAACTTCTCGATTATGCGCGCGAAGCGGCTTCGCCCGAAGTGGCGGAAGCGCTTGGCCTTGCCGCAGGCGCCGATGTGTTGCGCCTGGAAATGCGCGGCATCGCCGACGGCCTGCCCGTTTCGCGTGCTACATCCTGGTTCAGCGCGGACCGCTTTCCAACGATCGTCGATATTTATCGCGAAACGAAATCGGTCACGGCTTCGCTCGCCCGTTTGGGCATCGCGGATTATCTGCGTGCGTCCACCGGCGTCGAAGCGCGCCATGCCGATGAAGCCGATACGGAAGAGTTGCAACTGTCGCCCGGCGCCATCGTCATCGTCACGCGGGCGCTCAACGTCGATCCGGACGGCGTTCCCATCCAGTTTTCCTTCACCCGTTTTCCCGCCGATCGCGTGGAACTCACCATCGAGACGGCGCGGCCGACACGATGATGTTTGTGGGGGACACTATGGCCAGGTGGCTTTGATGATCGTCGGGAGTTCGCTGACGACGAACGCATCGATGGAGCCATTGGGAGCCAGAGCGGTGAATTTGCCGTCCAAGGTCAGTTGCAGAAAGCCATGCACCATGGACCATATCGCCAAGCAAAGCCGCATGACTTCGGCGTCGTCAACGGGACGCCCCTGCCCCGCCCTGTAGAGACGAACCGTTTCTTCCAGTTCCTTCATCGCCGTCTTGCCGGCCACATGCAGGCGATCGTCGTCCGGCAACAGAAGATCGTGCCGAAACATCAGTTGGAAGCGACCCGGCTGCTTGAGGCCATAGCGTACATAGGCAATGCCTTGCGCTTGCAGCCGTTCGGCCGGCGAAACGTTGCCTTCGGCAGCGCGTTGCAGATCTATGGCAAGCTGATCGAAACCTGAAATGGCGATTTCGGTGAGAAGCCCAGCCGCGCTGCTGAAATGATGGGCCGGCGCGCCAGGCGAAACGCCGGCACGGCGGGCCACTTCGCGGAGCGAAAAGCCTTCAGCACCACGCTCGGCCAGCAGTTCCTCAGCGGCGCGGATCAGCGCCGCGCGCAGATCGCCATGGTGATAGCCCCTGCGCTCCCCGGCCCGCCCAGGCCGGGCCTTTTTTTTCAGCGCCGCAATGATGCCATCTATACAGTGTTTAGATTCCATGTCATGACGATCTTATCAGTGTTCAGATCGATCTGGAAGATGCGATGAGCAAATGGACAGAACAGGCCATACCTGATCAGAGCGGCCGCACCGTTCTGGTGACCGGGGCCAATAGCGGGCTGGGCTTCGTCACCAGCCTGGAACTGGCCCGCAAAGGCGCCCATGTGCTGATGACGGCGCGCGACCCCGCGAAAGGCGAAGACGCCCTCGCCCGCATCCGCGTCGCCGTGCCCAATGCCTCCATCGAACTGCGACGGCTCGACCTCGCCGATCTCGATCAGGTGAAAAGCTTTGCCCGACAGCTCATTGACGACAAGGTTCCGCTCGACGTCCTCATCAACAATGCCGGCGTGATGATGCCACCACGCACGCTCACCGGCCAAGGCTTCGAGCTGCAATTCGGCGTCAATCATCTGGCGCATTTCGCGCTGACCGGCCTGCTTCTTGAAACGCTGGCCAAAAGACAGGAGAGCCGCGTCGTCACCGTCTCGTCGGATCTGCATCGACGCGGACATATTCACTTCGACGATCTCGATGGCGCGAAGACCTACGGCCGCATCGCCTTTTACGCGCAATCGAAATTCGCCAATGTGCTGTTCGCGCTGGAGCTCGACCGGCGTCTGCGCGCGGCGCGCCTGCCTGTCCGCAGTCTCCTGGCTCATCCAGGTTATGCAGCGACCAATCTGCAAACAAGCGGCCCGACGGGCCTGCTCAACCTGTTCATGCGCATCGGCAACCGTTTTATGGCGCAGAGCATGGAAATGGGTGCCTTGCCGCAGCTCTACGCCGCCACCGCGCCGCAAGCCGAAAGCGGCCAATTCATCGGACCCGATGGCCGCAACGAGATGAAGGGCTATCCGACCGTGGTGCAACCGATCGCGAGCGCCCGCGATCCCGAGGTCGCAGCGAAACTCTGGACGCTTTCGGAACGGCTCACGGGCGTCAAACCCTCTTTTGCAACGGAGACTTCTGTATGAGTGCGAGTGACATCCTGCCCTTCTTCCAGGCTTGGCTGTCGGCCCCTTTGCGTGTGGCTTCGATCACGCCATCGGGTCAGGCGCTGGCTGATCTCATCACGTCGGAAATCTCCGCCACCACCGGCCCCGTGCTTGAACTGGGCGTCGGCACCGGCGTGTTCACCCGTGCGCTTCTGGCGCGCGGCGTCCTTGAAAGCAACTTGACCCTCGTCGAGAACGGGCCGGAGTTTGCCCTTTTGCTAGATCAGCGGTTTCCAAAAGCCCGTGTTCTAACCATGGATGCGGCGCGGCTGAGACGCTGCGATCAGTTAGAGAGCACATCGCTGGGCGCTGTCGTCAGCGGCCTGCCTTTGCTGTCCATGCGCCCGCGCAAGGTCATCTCGATCCTTGCCGGCGCGTTCACGCATTTGAAGCCCGGCGGCTCGTTCTATCAATTCACCTATGGTCCGCGCTGCCCGGTGCCGCGCCCGCTGCTCGATCGGCTCGATCTGAAAGCCACGCGCATCGGCGGCACCTACTGCAATCTGCCACCGGCAGCGGTTTATCGGATTTCGCGGCGAGCGCCCTTTCCGACAGGCAACCCGTAAAAGCGAAGGGGACCGGCTCTCGCCGGTCCCCTCTGATTATTCGGCCGTCGCTTCGGGGGCCAATGACTGTTTGAACTGCGCCATCTCCGTGCGACCACGGCGCGTCAACCACGCCTGGATGAAGACGAACAGGATCGGCACGAACAGCAGCGCCAGGACCACCACCGAAATCATGCCGCCGATCACGCCGGTGCCCAGTGCCTGCTGGCTCTTCGAGCTGGCGCCCGTCGCGATCACCATCGGCGCTACGCCAAAGATGAAGGCGAAACCGGTCATCAGAATCGGACGGAAGCGCAGGAAGCAGGCTTCCACGGTCGCCTCGACCAGCGCCTTGCCTTGGGCGCGCAAATCCTTGGCGAATTCGATGATCAGAATCGCGTCCTTCGCCGCCAGCCCGATAATCGTGATCAGACCAATGGTGAAATAGACGTCGTTTGGCATGCTGCGCGTCGTCACGGCCAGAACCGCGCCCAACATGCCAAGCGGCACGACGAGCAGAACCGAGATCGGAATCGTCCAACTCTCATAGAGCGCCGCGAGGATAAGGAAGACCACCAGTGCCGACAGGGCGAGCAGCAGCGGCGCCTGCGCACCGGCGAGCTTTTCCTGTAGCGACTGGCCGGTCCATTCGAAGCCGAAGCCACGCGGCAGAGTGCCGGCGATGCGTTCCATCTCGCGGATGGCGTCACCGCTGGTAAAGCCCGCTTGCGCCGTGCCGCTCATGCGCACGGAGGGATAGTAGTTGAAGCCGACGAGCTGCGTCGGGCCGGTCAACCACTTCACCGAAGCGAAGGAGGAGAACGGAACCAGCTTGCCTTGGGCATTGCGAACGTTGAAGCCCAGAATGTCATTGGCTTGCATGCGGCCTTCCACATCGGCCTGCACGATGACGCGCTGCATGCGGCCGCGGTTGGGGAAGTCGTTGATATAGGCCGAGCCCAGATTGGTCGAGATCGCGTCGTTGATGTCCTGGAAGGTAACGCCCAAGGCGCCGGCGTTCTCGCGATCGATCACGAGTTCGAGCTGCGGCGCGGGCGGCAGGCCTTCGACGAAGACATCGCGGACGATGCGGCTCTTCTTCGATTCCTCCAACACCTGATCCTTGGCTTGCATCAGCGCCGTATAACCGCGCTGGCCACGATCCTGCAGACGAAAGCTGAAGCCCGAGGAATTGCCGAGGTTGTCGATCGGCGGCGGCTGCTGGGCGTTGATCTTCGCATCCTTGATCGAACCCAGATCGCGATTGATGCGATTGACCACGGCCTCGGCCGACTGATCGGCCGGGCGTTGCGACCAGTCCTTCAAGGTGATGAAGGCCTGCGCCGTGTTCATGCCCTGGCCGAGGAAGCTGAAGCCGGTGAGGAAGGTGACGTTGTCGACCGCCGGCTGCTGCTTCAGATAGGCCTCGACCGTCTGGATGACGTCGCGCGTACGGCCGAAGGCCGAATCGGACGGCGTCTGCACGTCGGTGGTGATGAAGCCCTGATCGTCCACCGGCAAGAAGCCGGCGGGCAGACGCATGAAGCCCCAGGCCATGGCCACCGTCAGCGCCAGATAGATCACCATCAGGCGGCCAGTGCGCGCCAGGCCCCAACGCACATAGGAGGAATAGCGCGTCTTGGCGCCATCGACCGTGCGGTTGAAGAAGCCAAAGACGCCGCCACGATGATGATGACCGGCGGCCACGGGTTTCAGCAGCGTGCCGCATAGCGCCGGCGTCAGCGACAGGGCCATCAAAGCCGAGAAGCCGATGGCGGCCACCATGGTCACCGAGAACTGGCGGTAGATTATGCCGACCGAGCCGGGGAAGAAGGCCATCGGAATAAACACGCCGATCAGCACCAAGGTGATGCCGACGATAGCGCCGGTGATCTGGCCCATGGCCTTGCGTGTCGCCTCCTTGGGCGGCAAGCCTTCTTCCGACATGATGCGTTCGACGTTTTCGACGACAACGATGGCGTCGTCGACGAGAATGCCGATCGCCAACACCATGGCGAAGAGCGTCAACACGTTGATCGAGAAGCCGGCGAGCAAGAGCACCATACATGTGCCGAGCAACGCCACCGGCACCACAAGGGTCGGAATGATGGTGTAGCGGATGTTCTGGAGGAAGATGAACATCACTGCGAAGACGAGCACCATGGCTTCGGCCAGGGTCATCAACACCTTCTTGATCGAAGCGTCGATGACCGGTGTGATGTTATAGGGAATGTCGTATTTGATGTTGTCAGGGAAGAAGCGCGACAGCTCTTCCATTTTCGCCTTCACCGCATTGGCGGTGGCGAGCGCATTGCCCGTCGGCGACATCAACACCGACAGACCGGCGCTTTGCTCGCCGTTCAGCCGGGTGGTGAACTGATAGCCCATGCCGCCCACTTCGATGCGCGCGACATCGCGCAGACGCACGGTCGAGCCATCGGCGTTGGCGCGCAGCACGATGGAGCCGAATTCCTGCGGCGAAGACAGCTGGCCCTTGACGACGACGAGGGCGGAAATCTGCTGCGAATTTCGGCTCGGCTCGGCGCCGACGCTACCGGAGGCGACCTGCGCGTTCTGCGCTTCGATGGCACGGGTGACGTCGGCTGACGTCAGATTGTAGCCGATCAGCTTTTCCGTATCGACCCATATGCGCAGCGAGCGTTCGGTGGAGAACAGCGTGGCGCGGCCGACGCCAGGAATACGACGGACTTCACCGATGACGTTACGCACCATGAAATCGCCGAGACCGACTTCATCGAGGCTGCCGTCGGTGGACCGCAGGGTGATGATCTGCAGCACGGCACTGGAAGCTTCCTCGACGAGGATGCCTTGCTGGATGACGGCGCGCGGCAAGCGCGCCTCGACGCGCTTGATGCGGTTCTGCACTTCCACCGCCGCCATGCTGGAATCAGTGCCCGGCACGAAGTTGGCGATGATTTCGACCTGTCCCAGGGAGTCGCTGGTCGATTCGAAGTTCAGAATGCCGTTGGCGCCATTCAGCTCTTCTTCAATCAGGCGAGTGACGCTGTTGTAGAGATTTTCCGGCGTCGCGCCCGGATAGCTGGTGCTGATGGAAATCGACGGCGGCGCGATGATGGGATATTGCGCCACCGCCAGAAATGGCAGGGAGAGAAGGCCGCCCAGACAAATGAACAGGGCGACGACAGCCGCGAAGATCGGCCGATCGATAAAGAAGCGTGCCATGGATGTGCTCGGCTACCGTACGGCGCCGGTCGTGGAAACGGTCGTGGGTTGCTGGCCAGTATTGGTGGCGCGGGCAAGCCGCGATTGCCAAGGGCTGGCATCGACCGCGTCGCCGACCACGAATTTCTGGAAGCCTTCCGCCACCACCTGATCGCCAGGCTTCAACCCGTCCATGATCAGCCAATTATCCTCGAAGGCCGAGCCAACCTGGACCGGCTGAATGCGGACACGCTTCTCGGAGTTGACGACGAAGACATAGGCATTGCCGACATCGTCACGTTGCACGGCCTGCTGCGGCACGGCAATCGAGTCATGGTCGATGCCCTGCT
Organism: Methylocella sp. CPCC 101449; assembly: GCF_031921685.1. Classification (NCBI taxonomy): domain Bacteria; kingdom Pseudomonadati; phylum Pseudomonadota; class Alphaproteobacteria; order Hyphomicrobiales; family Beijerinckiaceae; genus Methylocella; species Methylocella sp. CPCC 101449. Next base: position 536,392 of record NZ_JAPDHU010000001.1, read on the forward strand.
CGATCTGCACGCGCACATACATGCCCGGCAGCAGATCACGCTTCGGATTGGCGAATTCGCCACGCAAAGTCACTTGGCCGGTGGTCGGATCAACCGTCACGCCGGAGAATAGCAGTTTGCCGTGATGTTCGTAAGCCGTGCCATCGCTGAATTCGAGCCGCACCTTGGCGGTGTCGGCGGCAACCTTTTCCAAGGTGCCGTCGGCCAGATCGCGCCGCAGCTGCTGCAGTTCGGTCACCGATTGGGTGAAGTCGGCATAGATGGGATCGAGCTGCTGAATGGTGGCAAGGCGGGTCGCCTCACCTTGGCCGACCAGCGCGCCTTCCGTCACCAGAGCCGCATCGACGCGGCCCTTAATGGGCGCCCGCACGGTCGTATATTCGAGATTGAGCTTGGCCCGCGCCACATCGGCGCGGCGCGCGGCCACGTCGGCTTCCGCCTGTTTCCAGGTGGCGACGGCGGTCTCTTGCTGAACGGTCGAGGCTGCGCTGGTGGCGACCAGCTTGTTGACGCGGCCGACCTGCGCTTCGGCCTGCTGCCGGGCGGCTTCAGCCTTGGCGAGAGCGGCATTGGCCGCCGACAGTTCGACCTCGAACGGCGCCGGATCGATGCGGAAAAGAACTTCGCCCGCTTCGACGTCGGCGCCCTGGGTAAAGGTGCGCGCCACGACGATGCCGGCGACGCGCGCCCTCACATCTGCGATACGGGCCGGAGTGACCCGGCCCGGCAGTTCGCGCACGAAGGAACGTGCTGATGGCTCCACGGTAACAACAGCGACCTGCGGCACTGCCTTGACTTCGGCCGTTTGAGCCGGCTGCGGCTCATTGCACCCGGCGAGGGCGAGAGCCGACAGAGAAACGGCCACAAGAAAGAATGCACGACAGCGGGCTGTCATCAAAAGCTCCTAATGTCCCCAATTGCATCGCAACACGACAGGCCTACCGGCGGGATAGGGCAACAGTTTGGCGCGCCAAAGATTTTCTCGGCGAAGTCGGCTCACTGCACTGCGGCCGATCTATATTGCGATGCACACATTCATATCGCATTGCACAATTTGTAACATGGGCCGGCCTGCGAAGAAAATCACAAATATGTAATCCAAGCCTTAAGTGTATTAAATCTCAGTAATATCTGTATATTTATCACCGTAAATATACATATATCGTGAGATTTCCGAAGCGTAGACCTATCTCGTGCGCGCGCCAATCGGCAGAAATACCTGTACAAAACAAGCCGCATATTCTTAAATTACTTTTATTATTTAATTCTACTGTGATTGATACGAAAATAATTGCGAGATCAGCCTCTTATTGCTTGGAGGTCATCCCGTCGAACTCTGCCCGCAGGGCGTGATCGTCCTGACCCAGGGCTGGCGTCGCGCCGGCATAAAGTGGCTCGCCATCGTGCAGAGCGCCCGGCGCGATCATGCGAATCACGCCGGCCGGCGTCATCACGTCGATCAGCCTGTTCTGTGGATGCGCCGCCAGATCCTCCATGGTGCTGACGCGGCCATAGGCGATCTTGGCCTTTTGCAGCCGTTCGACCACGCCTTCCCGGGGATGTGCCTGGAAAAGGCGGCCGATGATCGCATCGAGCTCGGCGCGATGCGCCACCCGCGCCGGATTGGAATTGAAACGCGCATCGACCGCCACCTCCGGCTGCCCCAGCGTCGTTTCGCAGAAAGACACCCATTCACGTTCGTTCTGAATGGAAAAGAGCACGGCCTTGCCGTCGCCGCAGGTATAAGCGCCATAAGGCGCAATGGTCGGATGATTGAGGCCGGAGCGTTCAGGCGTATAGCCGCCATAGGTGAATTGCAGGAACGGCACATTCATCCAATCGGCCAGCGCGTGAAACAAGGAAACGGCGATATGCCGGCCTTGGCCGGTGCGCTCGCGCGCGTAAAGCGCCGTGAGAATGGCTTGCACCGCTGTCATGCCGGCGCTGATATCGCACACGGAAACGCCGACCCGCGCCTGGCCCGCGGTGTTGCCGGTGATCTCCGACAAGCCGCTCTCCGCCTGCACCAGCAGATCATAAGCCTTCATGTTGCGGAACGGTCCTTCCTCGCCATAGCCTGAGATCGAGCAGGTGATGAGACGCGGATAGGCCTTACGCAAATCCTCCGGCGCGAAGCCGAGGCGTGCGATGGCGCCGGGCGCCAAATTCTGAATGAAGACATCGGCCTTGGCGATCATGCGGCGCAAGACGGCCTTGTCGCGCTCTTGCGACAGATCGAGACGGATCGACTGCTTACCGCGATTGAGCCAGACGAAATAAGCGCTCTCGCCGTTCACATAGCGATCGTAGCCACGGGCGAAATCGCCTTCCGGCCGCTCCACCTTGATCACCCGTGCGCCAGCATCCGCCAATTTTTCCGATGCATAGGGCGCCGCCACCGCCTGTTCGATGGACACCACCAGAATGCCGTCGAGATCCTTTGCCGCTTCCTGTTCCATATCCGCTCCCTGCTCCGTCTTTTTTCTATGACAGGAGAGACGAGCGCAAGCAGGTCTATCGCGACACTCTACAGGCTGCGGCCCCTCAACTGCGCCCAAAGGCCGGCGAAGGGACGGAAGACGAAACGCACCTGATGTTGGCCGGGCGTCAGTTCGACGGCGCGGAAGATCACATCGGCGCGCAACAATGGCGCCGGCACGCCATCTACCTCAACCTGCCACCAGGGATGCCAGACATCGTTGAGCACCAGCCAGCCGCCTTCGGGCGAGGACGCTTCGATGACGACCTCGGTGTTGCGATAGCTGACGATGCGGCCCGATCCTGGCGCCTTGGCCATCACGGCTTCAGGCGGATTTTCCAGGAGAACGGTCGAGCGATAGTCGACGTCGGGCCATTGCCCATTCTCGATCATCGCGGCGAAATCGGCTTTGCGCGCCGTGGTGGCGAAGAGCACGCGCGGCAGGGCTCTGGGATTTTCGTAGATGTAGGCGTTCTTGGTGCGCGTTAGCGGGATCAGATCGCCAGCTTTGAGATTTTTATCGAGCTGCTCGGCCGGCACGCCGGTGGCGATGTAGCGAATGCCGAGCAGATCGGCCATGGGCGAGCGATAGGACGCGAACAGGGGCGCGAAGCGACGCTGATCGGGAATGGCGACATGATCGATGGCGCCGGTCGCATCGGCGAACCATTTCAAACGCACCGGATTGTAACCGAGCCAATGATCGATGTTCTGCGACAGCGAGGCATTGGGCCAGTGGAAATCGATGGCGGCAAGCTCGACACGATCGCGTCGATCGGGCGTTTGGTTCTCCGCCAGTTTTTGCCGCAGGAAGGCCAGTGTCGGGTCGTTACTGCCGGGAACGAGCGCCTCGAAATTCTGGGCCGGCAAAGCCGTGGATTCATTCGGCCCATTGTTGAGACGCAAGTCCGCCGTCATGAACACGGCGACAAGGGCGATGCAGGCGAAGGTGTTGCGCGCCAGCGGCCGCATGATCATCGCCAACACGAGAGCGCCGAACAGACACAGTGCCGTCCATATCAAAGGCTGCGTCGCCTGCGCCAGCCGGCCTTTATCGAAGGCGATGCCAACACAGGCAAGAAATGCCACGGCAACTAGTGCCGCACCCATGGCGATAGCTCGTCGCGACAAGACCTGCTCGGCCGTTGCCAGGCGATGCACCAGATAGCCACCGACGATGGCGAGCATGGCGCCCAAGGGGAACGTCGCATCGGCCGGGCGGCGGAACAGGTCGGAACCTGGAATTTTGAACAGCAGTTCGAACACCGGTGTATAACCGCCGAGCGCGTAGAGCGTCATCAAAACAGCCGCGGCCGTGAACATACGAATGTCGCGCGAAAAGATGCCGCCCCGCACAAGACCGAAGGTCAGGATGGCGACGACAGGCAGAGCGCCGAGATAGACGTCGGCCATGTTGCGGGCGAGCGCCAGATCATTCGCGCCCCAAACCTCCGACACCGGCGGCCCCCAATAAGCGGCGAGCGGTCCATCGGTGCCGAAGAGATTGGCGCTGATCAAGGTGAAGAACGATGGTGGCGGCAGAGAGCCACGGACGGCGCCAGCAAAATCGATGACCGCGCGGTTCGACTGTTCGGCCAAAGCCAGCGTGAAGGCGATCGGCACGGCGATAACGATCACGCCGGTGATCGCGCCCGCCAGCAGCGCCGGCAGCGCGGACCATAAACGCCGGCCCAGACTTTCGCCGTCATTCTCGATCAGCCGCCATGCGGCGAATATCGCGAGCAGCAAGGCGCAGAGCAGCGCAACCTGATCGCGATCGATGATCATGAGACCCGCAGCCAGTCCCGCCAAAGCGCCATAAAAGGCCGAGCGACGGCGCAAGGCGCGCAGCAACAGCCAAAGCGCGATGGCGAACCAGGCCATGGACAGCACCTGGCCGACATGCTGGATGCGCCAGGCGTTGGACGCTCCGAAGGCAAAGGCAAAAGCCGCGACAGTGGCGCCGGCCGGATGCCAATGCTCATCCTTGAACAGCAGGATGATGGCGACACCGCCGGCAAACAGCATGAAGAAAAGCATGCCATCGAAAGCGGCGAAGCTCGGCGCCGGCGACAGGAGGGCGAGCAGCAGATAAGGCGGCGAGAAGATCAGCGATTGCGGATCGGCGATCTGCGGATGCCCCCCGAAAACGTTCGGCGTCCAGAACGGCAACTGTCCTTCGTGGATCGAACGGGCGAGGAAGGCGAGCTGCGGATAGAAATGCGCCTTGGCATCCCAGGGAATCGTCCAACCACCGAACAGCCAGGGCCAGGCGAAGACCAGCGAGCCGATGGCAAAAGCCAGAATCGCCAGCCCATAGTGCCAAGCGGGATGGGCCGGTTGCGACGCCGGACGATGAGAGGAATTCATGCGGTCAGTCTTTGCTGACACCATGAACCGTGGGCTGGACCGTAAGCTGATCCGCATCGATCAAATGGCCGGCGCGGTCACGCTTGGACGTGAGATAGCGGACATTGTGATCGTTCATGCGACCGATGATGCGCTCGTCGGCGGCAACGTCGAGGCCCGCCTCTTCCAGAGCGGCGATCTTGACCGGATTGTTGGTCATGATGCGCACGGATTTGACGCCAAGCTGCTTCAGCATGTCGGCGGCGAAATCGAAGCGGCGTTGATCATGGCCGAAACCCAAGGCTTCGTCGGCATCATAGGTGTCGAAGCCATGCGCCTGCAGATAATAGGCTTTCATCTTGTTGGAGAAGCCGTTGCCGCGTCCTTCCTGATCGAGATAGAGCAGGATGCCGCCGCCATTCTCCGCCATCGCCCGCGCGGTGTAGCGCAATTGATCGCCGCAGTCGCATTTCAGGCTGCCGAAGAGATCTCCGGTCAGGCAGGCCGAGTGCAGACGCACCGCCACCGGCTTCGACAGATCGGGCTTGCCGATGATCACGGCGACCTGATCGCGCAAACCCTCGCCGCCGCGGAAGACGACGAATTCGGTCTCCGGCGCGCCTTCCAGCGGCACGGGCGCGCGGCTGACGATCGACAGTTCGGTGACCTGGTGGGCGCGATAGGTTTCGATGGCGCTGGCATCGACGGTGGCGAGCATGGTGCCGGCGATCGACTTCGCCGCCACCGGCACGACGACCACGGCGGGCGCCACCAGTGACAGGCGCACGAGTTCCATCGCCGCCTTGTCGAGCTTGGACAGATGGGCGGCCGGCGCGTCGTAACGGGCGCCGATTTCCATGGCGAGTGTCTGAATGCGTTTGACGTCGATCAGCGGCAAAGCGATCACGCCGGGACCAGAGCGATCGAAGCCGAGCTTCTTCAGGCGTGGCGCCGTCAGCGCCAACCGCGCCCGACCACGCGCCAGGCTTTCGAGCAGATGCGCGGCGCCATCATCCAGCCCTTCGACGCCGACGGCGATCGCCAGCGATCGCCCAGCGCGGATCAGCACCGGTCGGCCAGAGCGAATTTCGGAAATAGCCCGCTCGACGGCGATCGAGGCGAAATCCCGGTCCGGTCGGAGAAGGCTCTTAATGTCAGACACGCGCATCCTCGTTACGTATAAACTCGCGGCACTTTCAAACGCGCTGGCCATGAACTAGTTGCGCAAGTTGACATTTCAATAGCTTATATAGCGAGGATTCTCCAGAAAATCCCTGAACAGCCAATGAATGCGATCACGATCCGGGTAGGGACCGGCCAGGGACCTGAGCAAGGACTTGAACAAGAACCTGGAAAGAAGGGACTGGTTCTCGAAGAATGACCGACCATGACTACGAACAGATTCTGGCGGCCGTTGGGCGAGCCGACCGGATCGTTTTAGGCCAGATCGGCCAATCGCTTGACGGCCGCATCGCGACCGCCAGCGGCGAATCCAAATATATCAATGGCCAAGCCGCTTTGGCCCACCTACACCGGCTGCGCGCCAGCGTCGATGCGGTGCTGATCGGGGCCGGCACCCTGGTGGCCGACGACCCGCAGCTCACCGTCCGCTTCTGTGATGGTAAAAATCCGGCCCGGATCGTCATCGATCCTTCGGGACGCGGCATTCCGGGTGGCCGCTGGCTAGCGCCGGATGGTGCCCTGCGCCTGGCGCTCAGCCCAACGGGCAAGGCGCCGGTCGAATGCGACGAGGTGCTGGCCTTCGAGCCGCCGGGCGATGCCCCCTTCGATCCAAGACAGATCGTCCAACTGCTCGCCGAACGGGGGCTGCGGCGCGTCCTCGTGGAAGGCGGGTCCCGGCTTTTATCAGCCTTTTTGGACGCGGACGCGCTCGACCGGTTGCATGTGATGATCGCGCCCCTAATCATCGGATCGGGCCGGATCGGGCTCGATCTCGCGCCCCTGGCCCGGCTCGCCGACGCGCGCCGGCCCCGCGTCCAGACCTTCGCCTTTAGCGACGGCGACGTTCTGTTCGATTGTGATCTACGATCAAACGCCGCGCAGGCCGACGGATTTGCCGATCAATCCGCCGATCAAGGAGCAAAGCCATGAGTGTGACTGGAAGCCAGCCCACCCGTTATGCCCCCACGGCGAAATGGCTGCATTGGATCATCGCCGCCTGCATCCTCTTCGTCATTCCTGCCGGCATCGTCATGGGGCGCCTGCCGGAAGGCGCATTGCAGAACCAGCTTTTCGACCTGCATCGCTCATTTGGTGTCTTGATCTTCGCGCTGGCGGTCTGGCGCGTCTATGTGCGGCAAAGCCGCGGCGCGCCGCCGCCCTATCCCGAGCTTTCGCGGCTGGAACGGATCGCCTCCACCGCCGTGCATCACACGCTTTATCTGTTGATCATCGTCATGCCAATCCTCGGCTGGCTGATGACCTCAGCCTATCGGGTCGACGTTTCGGTGTTCGGGCTTTTCACGCTGCCGCATCTGATGCCGCAGAGCGACAAGACCTACGAAGTGCTGTCGACCATCCATAAGATGGGTGGCATCCTGATGACCATTCTCGTGCTGGCCCATATCGCGGGCGCGCTGAAACACACGATCATCGATCGTAACGATCTCATCTGGCGCATGTTGCCGCAGCGGCGCTCGGACTAAATTTCCGCGTGTCACCACGCGAGATGCGAGGTGGATTCAAGACGTTGCAGGCGCCACCTCCGACTTCTTTGAATAATTCTAAACTATTGATATTGCAAGCAATTACGCTGGTAGCTATAGGACGACATGCGCGGCTCGCCGCTTTGGGTGCCATGTCCGATACGTTTTTCCTCACGCCTTCGCGGATCATCGAGGCCTATTATGACGAGTTGCAGCGCTTCACGCGCCGCAGGCTTCGTGGCGCGCCGGCGGCGGAAGATCTCGTGCAGGAAGCCTGCCTGCGCTTCACCCGCCTAGAGACGGCAAAGCTCACCAATCCCCGTGCCTTTCTCTATCGCATCCTCTCCAATCTCGTTGTCGATCATCAGCGCCAGCAACAACGCGAGCGTGCGGTCCCCATCGAAAGCGAAGCCGATATCGTCGATGAAACGGCGGATGCGGAGCGCACCATCATTTCGCGCGAGCGATTGCTTCTGCTGAGGCAGGCGGTGGAAGAATTGCCGCCACGTTGTCGCGAGTGCTTCGTGCTGCGCCGCTTCGACGACCTCTCCCAAGAGGAGATTGCTCAACGCATGGGTATCTCGCGCAACATGGTCGAGAAGCATCTGCGCACCGCCGCCCTTCACTGCATGAAGCGCCTGAGCGAAAACGGCTGACCCTTTCAAATTTTTCTGGCGAGAAGCTCCTGTTCCAAGCGGCTGAAGCGTCACAGCATTGAGCCCGTGCTATAGGAGCAGACGGATTCGGTTCTCGCGGGACGCCCCGGCGATGGTGGAAAATAAAGAAGTGGCACGGCAGGAAGCAGCGGAGTGGTACTTTCGCCGTGACGCTGGCGCACTGAGCGCAGAGGAAGACGCCCAATTCCAGCTCTGGTTCGCCGTACCCGCGCATCGCCGCGCCTACGAGGAGCTTGCCGCGACCTGGGTGGCGCTCGGCACGATCCCGCGTCCTAAGACCCCTCTCCCTGCCCGCCCGCCTGTTTGGCGCGGCCGCACCGGCCTGGCCGGTGCCGCGCTCGCGGCAGCCATTGTGCTGGCGCTGATCATCCCGCAAAGCGGCTGGTTTCTGCTTTGGCAAGCCGATGCCGCGACCGCCGTCGGCGAAACGCGCGAGGTGACGCTCGCGGACGGTTCCGTCGTCACACTCAATACCGATAGCGCCATTGCCATCGCTTACGATACGAGCGAGCGCCGTATCCGGCTGTTGCGTGGCGAAGCGCTGTTCACGGTGGCCAAGGATGCCGGGCGTCCTTTCACGGTGGAAACGCAAGGCGGCACGGCGCAAGCCTTGGGGACTGCCTTCACGGTTCGAGATGAAGACGACGGCGCGACCGTTGCCGTCGTCGAAAGCCGCGTCGCGGTTCGCTATCCCGCGAACGCCACCGGAACCGTCACCGTCTCGCCTGGAGAAGCCGTCAGTTACGCGCATGGTCGCCTCGGCCCCGTGGAACCCGTCGATATCGACGAGCTGACAGCCTGGCGACGCGGCAAGCTGATCTTCGTCGATCGCCCCCTTGGAGAGGTGATCGACGAACTCAATCGCTACCATCGCGGGCGCCTGCAGATTATCGATCCCGCGATCCGCTCGCATCGTGTCAGCGGCGTCTTCTCGACGGGAGATCCGCTCGCCGTGGTCGACGCGCTCGAAACTTCGCTCGGCCTGCACTCGACGCGGCTCACGCGCTACCTCGTGCTTCTGCATCGTTGATTTTTTTTGGTGCTCGACCTCCTGTTTTGAACCCCACCGTCGTCACAGCCATAACGGGCCTGTCTCAAGGTCCTGGACTGACCGGAGATGGGGATGCGTATCTTGAACGAAGGGCGGCGCTTGCCGTTGATGCTGGCTCTGAGCACGACGACCATGCTCGTCGGGCTGGCCCTCCCGAAAGCAACTTTCGCCCAGTCCCCGCAACCGGCCGCTGATACGCTGCGCGGTTTCGCGATTCCGGCCGGCCCGCTCGCGCAAGCGCTCAACCGTTTCGCCGATGCCGCACGGCTCCAGCTCGTCTATAGTGGCGTCGCCACGCGCGGTCTGCGCAGCCCCGGCCTCAACGGGAACTTCACGCCGCAACAGGGCTTGGCGCGTCTCCTGGCGGGAACCGGACTAAGCTATCGCATGACCGGACCGCGCACGGTGACGATCACCTCCGCGAACGCGTCCACGTCGGGCGCGAGCAGTGCGATCCCCTCGGAGGCGATCACGCTCGACATCATCGATGTCACGGGTCGCGGCGAGACGATCGGTTATGTCGCGCGCAACAGTGCGTCCGGATCGAAGACCAACACGCCGCTGATCGAAACGCCACGTTCGATCAGCGTGATCACCCGGCAGGAACTCGACGATCGCGTCGTCACCAATGTGGCCGATGCGGTGCGCTACTCGGCCGGCACGACCACGGGTGGTTACGGTTTCGACCCGCGCTTCGACCAGATTTACATTCGCGGCTTCCCAACGACGACGCTCGGCGATTTCCGTGACGGGCTCAAACAGTTCCCGGCGGGCTTCACCACGTTCCGCACCGAGCCTTATGGGCTTGAAAGCGTCGAGATCATCAAGGGCCCGGCTTCCGTGCTCTATGGCCAGGGCGTGCCCGGCGGCCTCATCGACCGCCGTTCCAAACTGCCGACCGACACGCCCATTCGCGAGATCAGCTTACAAGGCGGCACCTTTGGCCGGTTGCAGGGCGCATTCGATATCGGCGGGCCGATCGACCCCGAAAAGACCATGCTTTACCGCGTCGTCGGACTGGGACGTGATGGCAACACCAATTTCAACATTGCCGACAAACGTATGATGATCGCGCCGTCCTTCACCTGGCGGCCGACGGCGGCAACGTCGTTGACGATCTACGCGCTCTATCAACAGGACGAAACGGATTCGAGCGCCGCCGCGCTCAACTGGAACGGCCGTGTTCTCAAAATGCGCGCCAGCGACCCGAATTATGACTATCTCAAGCAGAAGCAAGGGCAAATCGGCTACAGCCTCGAGCATAAGTTCAACGAGGTTTTCACCTTCCGCCAGAAAGTCCGCTACAGCGCCATCGAAGCTGAATCGCGCTATCTAACCGGCAGCTTCAATAGCGCCACTCCGACCATCTACGATCGCGGCGCCGCGGCGGTTGGCGACCGGCTCGCCAGCTTTCAGGTCGACAACAATCTCGAGGCCAAATTCCGCACCGGTCCCCTCGCCCACAAGGTGCTCCTGGGCGTGAACTACGACTACAATCTCTGGCGCTTTGCCTATGGCTACAGCGGCGTCGTGCCGGCCTATGCATTGAACATCCTCAATCCGGTCTACGGCTTTATGGGGCCGACGCCGGCCTACACGACCCGCTCGCGCTCGCGGCAGGAACAGGTCGGTGTCTATGTCCAGGATCAGATCAGCTTCGGCAATTGGCGCCTGGCATTGAGCGGCCGCCAGGATTGGACCGACCGCACGCAGAACAATCAGATCACCGGCGCGGTCACAGGCGCGCGCAAGGACAATGCTTTCACCTATAGCGCCGGTCTGCTTTATCTCTTCGACAATGGCATCGCCCCTTATGCAAGCTATGCTACCTCCTTCCAGCCGGTCACGAGCCAAGGTGCCGGCGGCGCGATCCTCGCGCCCTCGAAAGGCGAGCAGATCGAAGCCGGCGTGAAGTACCAGCCCGGTGACGGGCGGATGCTGCTGACATTCTCCGCCTATCAGCTCAAAGAAAAGAACGCGCCGAAACTCGGCGGCTATGTCAATGGGCTGCCCTATTATGTCTCCGTCGGAGAGGTAACAGTACGCGGTATCGAACTTGAAGCGCGCGCACGCTTGACGGATTCCTTCGATACCGTCGCGGCCTATACGTTCTCCGACGCCAAGATTACGAACACCACGGTTGCCAGCGAATACGGCAAGATTCCCGCGGTAACGCCGCGCCATGTCGCCTCGCTCTGGTTGAACTATAATGTTCAAACCGGACCGTTCGCGGGCTTCGGCGCGGGCTTTGGCGTCCGCTACGTCGGCGACACCTGGACCTCCAATGCCAACACCGCCAAGAATGACGCCTACACGCTGTTCGACGCGGTGCTGCGCTACGATTTCGGCAAGTCGAACCCGCAGCTCGCCGGCCTCAGCGCCTCGGTCGCCGCCAACAACATTGCCGACAAGCAGGCCAGTGTCTGCAACGCGGGCTATTGCTATCTCGGCCAGGGCCGAACCGTGATCGGCACGCTGACCTACAAGTGGTGAACCCCCGCTTGAAGGGCGTCCACTTGAAGGAAATGACGCGGCGCCAGCTCGCCGCCGGATTGGCCTACACGACGCTCGTGCCACGGGCGGCGCAGGCCAAACCGCTGCGACGCCTCGCCTCGATGGATTATGGATTGGCCGAGACACTCATCTGTCTTGGCTGCCCGCCCATCGCGCTCGTCGCGGCTCAAGATTGGAACCGCTGGGTCGTCGAACCACCTCTCCCCGAGACTGTTGTCAATCTCGGCACGAGCCGCGAGCCAAATCTGGAACTGCTGCAGGCGCTCAAACCCGACGCCATTTTGAGCACGCCTTATCTGGCGGGCATCCATCACAGACTGGAAGCCATCGCCCCGGTGGTGTCGCTGCCCCTCTATGTGCCGGAGGGAACGCCCCTCGCCCTGGCCGAGGCGGCGGCTCGCAAGCTCGCCCTCATGATCGGCGCACCGGAAGCGGCCGAAGCGCTGCAAGCGCAGGAACAGGCCTGTTTCGCCGAGGCCCGCGCGCGATTGGCCGCGCGCGCCCACATGCCGGTCTTCCTCGTCAATCTCATGGACGAACGCCATGTCCGCATCTACGGCGCCAAAAGTCTCTTTCAAGATGTGCTCGACCGGATCGGTCTGCGCAACGCCTGGACGGGTGCGACCAATTATTGGGGCTTCGCCACCGTTGGCATCGAAGCGTTGCAACACTACGGCGAAGCGCAGCTCGTCTATTTCGATCCGGTCCCGCCCGGTGTGCTCGCATCCCTCGCGCGCAATCCGATCTGGAACGCCTTGTCCTTCGTCAAGGCCGGCCATGTTTGCGGCCTGCCGCCGGCCCTGATGTTTGGCTGCGTTCCCTCGGCCATGCGGTTCGCGCGGCTGATGGCCGAGCGGCTGCCAAAGCTGGAGCGCCGATGAGCATGCTTGTCTCACGGGCTCCGAGGCCCTGGCCCTTGGCGGCGCTACTGATTGGACTGGCACTGGCGGCTACGGTTTGGAGCCTGTCGCGACTGCTGCCGCTCTCCGACTGGCTCACACTGCTGTCGGCGACAGACGTCGTCGATATGCGCCTCCTGATCGCCACCCAGTCTTTCCTGCCGCGCGTTGCGGTAAGCCTGCTCTGCGGGGCCGCCCTGGCTTTGGCCGGAGCGATCTTCCAGCAGGTTTTACGCAATCCGCTCGCCGCCCCGACCACGCTTGGCATCGCGGCCGGCGCCAAACTGGCGCTCGGTCTCGCCACACTTTGGGGTGCGCCTGCGCTTTTGAGCTTCGGACGCGATGGCGTCGCCATGGCCGGCGGTGTTATCGCCATGGCCGCGACGATGGCGCTCGCCTGGCGGCGGGGGCTTTCGCCCCTGGCGGTCGTGCTGGCGGGCATGATCCTGGGTCTCTACTGCGGCGCGCTATCGGTCATTCTGCTGCTGTTCAAGGAGCACTACCTCACCGGGCTTTTCATCTGGGGGAGCGGTTCGCTGAGCCAGCAGGGCTGGGATGTCGTGCAGGGTCTCGGCTGGCGGCTCGCCGTTCTCGCGATCTGCGCCGGATTGCTGTTGCGGCCGTTGACGCTGCTCACGCTCGATGACGCGGGCGCCCGCAGTCTCGGCCTCTCGCTGCAACTCATGCGCCTGGCCGCGCTCACTGTTGCTGTCGGATTGACCGCCGTCGTCGTCAGTCTTGTCGGCGTGATCGGTTTCATCGGACTTGTCGCGCCGGCCGTGGCGCGGTTCGCCGGCGCGCGACGCCTCGGCGCGCAACTGCTCTGGGCGCCGCTCTTCGGCGCGGCCCTGCTGTGGCTCACCGACCAGAGCGTGCAGATCTTCGATGGACCGGCCGGCAGCCTGTTGCCGACCGGCACGGTGACCGCGCTCTTTGGCGCGCCCATGATCCTATGGCTGATGCGGCAGCGTATCGCAGGAGGCCTCGCGGCAGCCGAGGCACGCACTGAGTGGCGAATCCCGCGGCCCGGCTTATTGCTTAGCGCATTGGCGTTTGGGCTCGCCGTCCTTCTAGCGCTCGCATTGACACTGGGGCGCGGGCCCGATGGCGGCTGGTCCTTGGCGTTCGGCGCGGCCTTCGTCGATTTGTCGCCCTGGCGCGTGCCGCGCACACTCGCCTCGCTTTGTGCCGGTGCCATGCTCGGCGCGGCCGGCACGATCCTGCAACGGCTGATGCGCAATCCGATGGCAAGCCCGGAAGTGCTCGGTATCAGCGCCGGCGCCTCATTCGGACTGATGGCTGTGCTGTTCCTGACCAGCGTCGCCAGCCGCGACCTGCAAATCCTCGGCGCCACGCTGGGGGCCGGCGCGGTCCTCGTCGCGATGCTGCTGCTTGGACGCCGTTCCAGCTTCTCGCCCGAACGCATGTTGCTGACGGGCATCGCGCTTGGCGCGCTTCTTGACGCGCTCGTCGGCGCGCTGGCGGCAAGCGGCGATCCCCGCGCCATGCTGCTCATGACGTGGATGACGGGCTCGACCTATGGCGTCGACTGGGTGCAGATGTTTTGGGCGGCGGGAGCTGCTGCCCTCCTTCTCGCCCTGGCGCCGCTCGCCTTGCGCTGGCTCGATCTGATCGCGCTCGGAGATGCCGCCAGCACCGCGCTCGGTCTGCGACTGTCTCTGGTCCGACTGCTACTCCTCCTCCTGACCGCAGGATTGACAGCGGCCGGAACGCTTGTCGTCGGTCCCTTGACGTTCGTTGGTCTGATGACACCCCACCTGGCGCGGCTTCTCGGCTTGCAGCGGGCGGCACCGCAGCTTGCCGGCGCGGTGCTGCTTGGCGCGCTGGTGATGGTGAGCGCCGACTGGCTCGGCCGCATTGTCGCCTTTCCCTGGCAAATGCCGGCCGGGCTGATCGCCACGCTCATCGGCGGCCCCGTGCTCATGACCTTGCTCGCACGGAGATGATCATGAATCAGACGAGCTCGCTTCCCGACACCGTTCAGTTCGATCTCACACCTGACGATGGTGGCCCCGCTTATCGTATTTTCCTGCGCCTGCCGGCCGGGCCGCCGCCGGAGGACGGATGGCCGTCGCTCTATCTGCTCGATGCCAATGCGGTGATCGCCACGACCGTCGAAGCTTTGCGCGTGCAGGCGGCCTATCCGCTGGGCACCGGCATCCGCGACGCGGTTGTCGTCGGCATCGGCTATCCGACCGAGGCCGCCTATGACAGCGTGCGCCGCTCCTGGGATTATGGTCCGCCACCAGGAAAAATCTATCCGCCGCACAGCGTCGGCGGCCCTGATGTGCGCACCGGCGGCGCCGAACTTTTTCTGGATTTCATCGAGAACCAACTCAAGCCGGAAATCGGACGGCGCGCGCCGCTCGATCCCACCCGCCAGGCATTGTTTGGTCATTCTTTCGGCGGGCTCTTCGCGCTTTTCGCGCTCTTCACGCGGCCCAAAGCTTTCAGCGACTGGATCGCGATCAGCCCGGCGATCTGGTGGGAAGAGCACAATCTGTTGCGCTTTGCCGCGCTCGGAAGATCACACGACGATCTGACGCCACGCGTCCTGCTCGGCGCCGGCGAATACGAGCAGCAACTCGCGCCTTTTCAAGTCGGTGCAGCGGACGAGGCGCAGCGTCGCAAACGCCAGGATGAAGCCAAGACCATGGACGAGACGCGCGCCATGGCCGAGCGCCTGGAACGGCAATTCCGCTGTTACACGGAATTCGCCGTCTTTGAGGGTGAGACACATATGTCGCTGCTGCCGGTGGCGATCAATCGCGCCATCCGCTTCGCGCTGGGACCAAGATAGTCAGGCTTTCAAGGCCTGGGCATTGTCCCTGGCATAGGTTACGAGCGTGCGCGGCACCTTGCCTGTGAGCGTCTCGACATCGCCTGTGACGGCGGCGGTCCAGCCTTCACGCACCGGATAGAAGATCGAAGCCAGGAAGGTCGCATAATCATTGGGCACGCCAGCGCCCGTGAGAATGCCAATGAAGGTTTCGTCGCTGATCGCCGTGTAAGCGACCGGCTTGCCGATGACGTCAGAAATGATCTTCGCCGCATCGCCGTAACCCAAGGCCTTGGGACCCGTGAGATTGAAGGCTTTGCCGTCGAACTTGTTACTGGTCAGAGCAGCAGCGGCGCTCGCGGCAATGTCGCGCACGTCGATGAAGCTGGATTTGCCTTCGCCGGCAGGAACGGCGATCTGGCCGTGGTCGATGCCCGCCTTCCAATAGGTCTGGAAATTGTCGGAGAACCAATTCGGCCGCAGAATGACATAGGGCAAGCCGGATTTTTCCAGTGCGATTTCAACCTGGCGATAGGGAATGGAATCGTCCGCATCGACGCCGAAGACGCTCTGGAACACCACTTTGACTTGGGCAGCCTTGGCCGCTTCGATCACCGGCAGAAGTAGCTCCTTGGCGTTCACATAGCCGCTCGGCAACATGACATAGGCGCGGTCGACGCCCTCGAAAGTCGGACCGAAAGTCGAGGGATCGGCATAGTCGAACGCAACGCCTTCGGCGCCCGCCACCGGCTTGCCGGAGCGCGAAGCGGCCTTCACCGCCTCGCCTTGGGCCCGCAGGGCTTTGACGAGCGGCGCTCCGACATTGCCGGTGGCGCCCAGAATCAGAATTTTGCCAACCATCGTAATCTCCTATAGTATCCATTGGAAACCATGTTTCTGATGGATAGATACAGGCGATTCTGAAGAGGCAAAAGAGAGCACTTTTGGCTCACATAGTTTCTGCCAGGAAACCGAGCCAAGAAACTGAGCCAAGAAACTGGCGATTTGGACGGACCGATGATGACCATGCTTCAAGCCTACAATGTCTATGAGGATCGCTGCCCAACGCGGATGGTCCTGGACCGGCTGGCGGATAAATGGGCGCTGCTCATTCTCGATCGACTTGAAAGCGGCCCGGTGCGCTTCAATCATCTGCGCCGCGACATCAAAGGTATCTCGCAAAAGGTGCTGTCGCAGACGCTGAAGAAACTGGAGCGGGACGGATTGTTGTCGCGCGCCGTTTTTCCCACCGTGCCTGTCACCGTTGAATATGCGCTGACGCCACTCGGTCGCACGTTGACGCAAACCGTGGCGGCGCTGGCCCATTGGGCCGAGCACAACATGGACGCGGTTCTTGCCGCTCAGGACGCCTATGACGCGAGCGCTGATCGATGACATGTCCCTGACGCATGTTGTCGCAAGGCTGCTCGGAAGAAAGGAGGACTTCCGCCATCCGGCAAAGACGCGTACATCTGAAGCAACTCAACAGGGAGGCTGACATCGATGACGGTGATCGTGTCCGATGGCGCGCAGTTCGACTATATCATCTGCGGCGCTGGTTCGGCTGGATGCGTTCTGGCGAACCGATTGTCGGCCGATCCGAAAAACCGCGTGCTGTTGCTGGAAGCCGGCGGCAACGACAATTGGATCTGGTTTCACATTCCCGTCGGCTATCTCTTCGCCATCGGCAATCCACGCGCCGACTGGATGTTTCGCACCGAGAAAGAGCCGGGCCTCAACGGCCGCGACCTCGCCTATCCGCGCGGCAAGGTGATCGGCGGCTGCTCGGCCATCAACGGCATGATCTACATGCGCGGACAGGCGGCCGATTATGATGGCTGGCGCCAGATGGGCCTGAACGGCTGGGGCTGGGACGATGTGCTGCCGCTCTTCCGTAAACAGGAAGATCACTATGCTGGCGAAACGCCCATGCATGGCGCGGGCGGCGAATGGCGCATCGAGGAACCGCGCATTCGCTGGCAATTGCTCGACGCGGTGCGTGAAGCGGCCGCCGAAGTCGGCATTCCCGAGATCGACGACTTCAACACCGGCGACAATTTCGGTTCCTCCTATTTTCAAGTGAACCATAAACGCGGGCGACGCTGGAGCGCGGCGCGTGGATTTCTCAAGCCCGTTCTCAACCGGCCGAACCTGACCTTGCTCAGCAACGTGCATGTGTCGGAGATTCTCTTCGAAGGCAAACGCGCCACGGGCGTGCGCTACAAGATCGACAACGAGACGCGCACCGCGCGTGCAGCCGGCGAAGTGGTGCTGAGCAGCGGCGCCATCGGCACGCCCCAGATTCTCGAACTGTCGGGCATCGGCAGCGGCGAACGCTTGCAGCAGCTCGGCGTCACGCCGGTGCATCATCTGCCGGGTGTCGGCGAGAATCTGCAGGACCATCTGCAATTGCGGGTGATCTATAAAGTCTCGCGCGGGCGTACGCTCAATGTCGACTATCAATCGCTGATCAAACGCGGCTGGATGGGCGTGGAATATGCCTTCTTCCGGCGCGGCCCGATGACCATGGCGCCATCGCAGCTCGGCATTTTCGCCCGCTCGGCGCCGCAGTACGCGACACCCAATGTGCAATTCCACGTGCAGCCGCTGTCATTGGACAAATTCGGCGACCCGCTGCACAGCTTTCCCGCCATCACCATGAGCGTCTGCAATCTGCGGCCGACGAGCCGTGGCAGTGTGCATGCGGTGTCGCGCGACGCGCAAACGCATCCGTCGATCAAGCCGAACTATCTGTCGACCGATGCCGACAGGCAGGTGGCCGTCGATTCCATCAAACTGGCACGCCAGATCGCCGCCGCGCCGGCGCTGAGCAGCTACGAACCGCAGGAATATCTGCCGGGCGCGAACATCCAATCCGACGAGGATCTGGCCAAGGCGGCCGGTGCCGTCGGCACCACCATTTTCCATCCAGTGAGCACGGCGAAAATGGGCATCGACAGCGATCCCATGGCGGTGGTCGACGAGCGCCTGCGCGTGCGCGGCCTTCAGCGCCTGCGCATTGCCGATGCTTCGGTGATGCCGACGATCACCTCCGGCAACACCAATTCGCCGACCATGATGATCGCCGAGAAAGCGGCGATGATGATGCTGCAGGACGCGCGTTAAGTCGCGCGTTGAGCATTCGCCTTACATAACGATGTATTGCAACGGCTCGCGGCGCAGAAATCGCTCGGCATTGGCGCAGGCTTTGTCAGCGATGCGCCGATAGAGCAATGGCCCGCAAGCCGCCGCCACATGCGGCGTGATCAACAGATTGGGGGCGCGCCACAGCCTGTGACCTTCCGGCAAAGGCTCAGGATCGGTGACGTCGAGCCCGGCGCCGCCGATGACGCCACCTTCCAGCGCATCGGCCAGCGCTTCCGTATCGATGATGCCGCCGCGCGCGATGTTGACGATCAAGGCCGTCTTCTTGCACAGCGCCAATTGCGACCGGCCGATCAGCCCGCGCGTGCTGGCATCGAGCGGCGCTGCCACCATGATCGTATCGGCCTGCGGCAAGAATTCATTCAGACGATCGATCGTTGCCGTTTCGGCAAAGGCGCTCGGCCGCGCCGTGCGCGACAGGCCGACGATGCGAGCGCCGAAGGCGTGCATCAGCCGGCCGATCTCCTGGCCGATACTGCCGAAACCGATGATCAGGCATGTGGATTCCGCAGGGGTCACCAAGCGCGCACCGGCGCCCTTGCGCCATTGACCCTGGTCCTGCGCCCGCACCATCGCCGGTACATCGCGTTGCAAGGCCAGCGCCAGAGACACCGCATGGGTGGCGACCGACGGGGTCAGCGCATCGCCGGCATTGGTCACCTGCACGCCCTGGCGCACGCCATGTCGCTCAACACGATCGAAGCCGGCGGAAAGAAGCTGCACCCACCGCAAGGTCTGGGATTGCGTGGCGGCACGGCCGATGGCTTCGGAATAATCGAAAACGGTGATGATCAGCGCATCGGCATCCGCCAGCTCCGCACAAACCGCGGCTTCATCGGCGGCTACGACGGCCGTGCTACCCAGCATGTCGGTCAGGCGCTGCCGGATGATGTCATTGGGCGTGAAAACAACAATTTTCATAAGCCTCCCCATTTTCTTTTCCCAGATCTTTTGGATGAGCCCAGATCTTTGGGTGAGCAATGCCAGCCTTGCCGTCGCTTGTCCATGGCCGCGCACCGCACCCTGGAACCCGATGCCGCATGCCTGCGTTACGATTATGATTTCTTTCTTCAATCCGGTTTGTAAAACTGGCGTCGACGCGTACAATCCGCGCAAGACGAAACCCGGAGGCGAAAATGTCAATCAAGGATGTGCTGCTCGTTCTGGAAACGGGCGCGCCGCAAGCGGCAAAAGATTATGCGCTGTCCTTCGCCTCGCAACTCGGCGCGCATCTGTCGATCGCCGCCGTACCGGCGCAGTTGATCACGCCGATGAGTGCCGGCGGCGACTATCCCTATGAATTGATCGCGATGATCGCCGAGGAAGCCAAGACCGACGCGAAACAGGCCTATGACAAGATCGCGGCCGAAGCGCCGGCCAATGTGAAGACGCAGATGGTCAGTGTCGACGGCATCAGCGGCCTGGCGCAATCGGAGGTCGGCGGGCTCGCCCGCCAT
Organism: Methylocella sp. CPCC 101449; assembly: GCF_031921685.1. Taxonomy (NCBI): domain Bacteria; kingdom Pseudomonadati; phylum Pseudomonadota; class Alphaproteobacteria; order Hyphomicrobiales; family Beijerinckiaceae; genus Methylocella; species Methylocella sp. CPCC 101449. The sequence continues at coordinate 556,449 of NZ_JAPDHU010000001.1, forward strand.
TTCGATCTGGCGATCACGGCGCAGGCCGGGCCCGATTCCAGCAGCGACGACAGCCTGATCAACGTCACTTTGTTCGATTCCGGCCGGCCCGTCATCATCGTGCCGTTCATCCAGAAGCAGCCGGCGAAATTCGGACACATCCTCGTCGCCTGGGACGGCAGCGCCGTGGCGGCGCGCGCCTTGAACGATGCGCTGCCGCTGCTGCGTAAGGCCGGCAAGGTCGAACTGGTGCGGATCACGCCGGAAGGCACGCCACCGGAAGAGCTGCCGGGCTATAACATCAGCCGGCATCTCGCCCGCCATGGCATCAATGCCGAATTGCGCATGCTGCCGGCGGCGAGCGACGTCGCTTCGGCGCTTCTGTCCTATGCCGCCGATTCAGGCGCGGACCTGCTGGTGATGGGAGGCTATGGCCATTCGCGCATGCGCCAGTTCTTCTTCGGTGGCACGACCCGCGACATCCTCAAATCGATGACCCTGCCGATCTTCATGGCGCGTTAAGAGAACAGAATGTTGCGCCGGATGCGTCCGGCGCAACATGATCGTTCAAATCTGCGGCGGCACGCCCATGAAATCGCGCTTGCCGATATCGACGCCATTCTTGCGCAGCAGATCGTAAGCGGTCGTCGTGTGGAAATAGAAATTCGGCAGGCTGAAATTCAACAGCAGCGACTGGCCGGTGAATTTGCGCTCTCCGCTCGGGAAAGCGATGACGATTTCCTTATCTTCCGTTCCGTCGATCTGCTCCGGCTTGATCGCTTTGATGAAATCGATGGCCTTGCCGATCCGCACTTTTAGATCGGCGATCGAGCTTTCATTGCCCTCGAATTTGACCGGCTCAATGCCGGCCAGACGGCTGCAAGCCGATACGGCATGATCCGTCACCGCGCGCACCTGGCGCACGAAGGGAAACATGTCCGGATACATGCGCATGTTCAGGAAATAGACCGGATCGAGCTTCTTGGTCTCGATATGGGAATCGGCCTTGTCGAGCACGTTGGACAGCGCGGTGAGGAACTGCACGAAAATCGGCACCGACGCTTTATACATAGAGATCGCCATGAAGGGGTTTCCTCGTCAAAACAAGGGCGACAATCTACTGGACGGAAAGATGCGGCGCCAGTGATCCTTACACTGGACATCACCCGCCTTGCCGCTAGATTTTCCCGATACGCCTCAGCAATCCAGCTTCCTGCCACCGAGACCTCCATGACCGATCTGTTCCAGCTTTCCGCCGTCGAGGCCGCGCAGAAAATCCGGGCCGGCGAACTCAGCGCCTATGCGCTGACGCGCGCCTGTCTCGACCGGATCGAAGCGCTGGACGGCGACATTCGGGCCTGGGCTTACCTCGATGCGGAACGAGCGCTGGCGCAGGCACATGAAGCCGACCGGCAGCAGGCGGCCGGCGCCATCGGCGGTCCGCTGCACGGTGTGCCCGTCGGCATCAAGGATGTGATCGACACCGCCGATCAGCCGACCCAATTCGGGTCGCCGATTTTCGCCGGCCGCCAGCCGGAAGAGGATGCTGCTTGCGTCGCCGCGCTGCGTGGCGCCGGTGCCATCATCCTGGGCAAGACGGTGACGACGGAGCTGGCTTCGCTGACGCCAGCTGGCACGCGCAATCCGCTCGATCATGGCCGCACGCCCGGTGGCTCTTCGTCCGGTTCGGCGGCGGGGGTGGCCTGCGGCATGATGCCTTTGGCGCTCGGCACGCAAACCGCCGGCTCGGTCATCCGCCCAGCTTCCTTCTGCGGCCTGTTCGGCTTCAAGCCGACGCCGGGTTTTATTTCACGCTCGGGCGTGCTGCTGCAATCGCACACCCTCGACACCATAGGCGTCTTCGCCCGCTCATTGCCGGACGTAGCGCTGATCGCCGATTGCCTAGGCGCACAGGACCGCAGCGACGAGATCAGCTATCCACGCGCCCTGTCGCGCCTGTTGGCCTTTCTCACCGAAGCCCCGGCTGCAAACGGCCAGTTCGCCTTCTGGCGCACGCCGGCCTGGGAACATGCGGAAGCCGGTACGCATGCGGCTTTCGGCGAATTGGTGCGTGAACTGGGCAGCGCCTGCCAGACGATCGAGATGCCGAACGAGTGCGACAATCTCATTGCTTATCAGCACACCGTGCAGAGCGCCGAGAATGCCGCCTGGTACGGCTCCATCCTCGATCGTCACGCCGCGCAATTGAGCCCGGCCATGCGGGCACGACTGGAAGCCGGTCAGCAGGTGACGGCGCGCGCCTATCTCGAAGCGGAAACCGCTCGCGACGTGCTCTATGCCGCGATGGCGCCGGTGCTGCATCGCTACGAGGCGATCATCTGTCCGGCAGCACCTGGCCCAGCGCCCCAGGGGCTTCAAGCAACCGGTAATCCGATCTTCAACGCGATGTGGACCTATCTCGGCGTGCCGGCAGTGACGCTGCCACTGCTTGAGGTCGATGGCCTGCCGGTCGGTGTGCAGCTCATCGGGCCGCGACGCGGCGAGGCGCGGCTATTGCGCGCCGCGCGTCAACTGATGGAACGGCTCGGCGCCAAGATGTAAGTTCAGGCGTTCTGCACCGCCGGCAGTAGCGGCTTGCCGAGGATCATGTCGGCCGCCCGTTCCGCCATCATGATCACGCAAGCGTTGATATGGGCGCCGACGATGCTCGGCATGGCCGAGGCATCGACCACGCGCAGGCCTTCAGCACCACGCACGCGCATCTGCGGATCGAGCACCGTACCGATCGGTGCCGAACAACAGGGGTGATGCACGGTGATCGCCGTCTTGCGGAACCATTCCTCGATATCGGCGTCGCTGTTGACCGGCGGCGGCCCCACCGGCCGGCCACGAAACGCATCCATCATCTTCTGATGCGTGATGTCGAGCGCATGCCGCGTGCCCTTAATGATCGTTTTCAAATCGTCGGGATGGCTCAGGAAGTTGTATTTGATGCGCGGATGATCGTCCGGATTGGTCGAGCGCAACAACACCTGGCCGCGGCTCTTTTGATGCAGCAGCGTCGGCCTTATCGCGAAGGAATCCTCGAACGCTGCTTTCAATCCGGGAAACCAAAGATCGGCCGCGCCCGACGTGCCGCGGAAAATGTATTCGATGTCGGGATAGTCGAGCCCGCTCTCGCTCTTGATGAAGGCGAAAAGGCTGGTCGGCACCGAGGTCGCCGGCCCCGTGCCGAAGAGATAAGCCTGGACCATGGCGAGGCTGATGCGGTCGGCCCGCATCAAAGCATGGAAAGGTCCCGGCCCGTTGCGCGCCCAGGAAAACCAGGCCGCCAGATGATCCTGCAAATTGCTGCCGACAGGCAGATCGATCAGCGGTGAGACGCCGACCTCAGTGAGATGCGCGGCCGGACCGACACCCGACAGCATCAACAGTTGCGGCGTGTTGAACGTGCCGGCGCTGAGAATGAGCTCCTTGTTGATCGTTACCTTATGGGTCTGGCCGTCACGGCGATATTCGAGGCCCGTGGCGCGCGTGCCATCGAAAAGGATTTTCGTCGCCTGGGCCTTGGTTTCGATCGTCAGATTCTTGCGGCCGCGAACTGGATGCAGATAGGCGCGCGCCGTCGAATGGCGTTTGCCGTCCTTGATGGTGAATTGGACCGTGCCAAAACCTTCGCTGGTCGCGCCGTTGAAATCGGCATTGACGGGAAAGCCGCAGGCCTTGCCGGCCTCGATCCAGGCATCGGAGAGGGGATCCTTGGCGCGCCCCCATTGGGTGCGCAGCGGGCCTGAGCCACCACGCCAGGTGTTCTCGCCGTCTTCCCAGGTTTCGCTGCGTTTGAAATAGGGCAGCACCTCCCGATAGGACCAGCCGTCCGCGCCCTCTTCGCGCGCCCAGCGATCGTAGTCGCCCCGGTCACCGCGCGTGTAAGCCATGACGTTGATGGAATGGGAGCCACCCACAACCTTGCCGCGCATCGCTTCGATGGGCCGATTGTGCAGGTTGGGTTCAGGATCGGTGTCATAGCCCCAGTCATGCAGCCGGTGCTGGTGCAGCTTGCCGAGGCCAAGAGGGATGCGGATCAGCGGATCGGTGTCCCAGCCGCCGGCTTCGAGGATCAGAACGCTGTGGCGGCCGTCTTCAGTCAGGCGGTTGGCGAGGATCGACCCGGCAGAACCCGCACCGACAATTACGTAGTCATACCCTCCGCTCCCAGCCATCCGTTGCCTCCGCTTAACGACGTTGCGAGATTTGGCAGGACCGTAAGGGAGATTCTAGGGTTAAGCCAATGGTTTCAGGGAGACCGAGCCGTTTCCCATTAACTTTTGCCGCCTAGCCTGCCGGCCATCTCGCGGGCCGTGCGCCCCGCCGACCCCAAGATCTGGACCTGTTTCACCATGGCACAGCCGACCGGCCTGTCGATCCTGCTGATCCTCTTCACCGTCACCACCAATGCGGCGGCGCAAATCATGCTCAAACACGGCATGACCCGCCACGGCCCGCTGACGATCTCGTCCGACGGGCTCATCTGGACGGTGCTGTCGGTGGTGTTCAACCCCTGGGTGTTCCTGGGGCTGTGTACCTTTGTCGTCAGCATGGCCTCGCATCTGGTGGTGCTGTCCCGGGTTCAGCTCTCCTTCGCCTATCCGTTCCTGAGCCTGGCTTATGTTATCGTCACGGCCTGGGCTTATTTCGCTTTCGGCGAGAACGTCGGCGCGCTGCGCATTGCCGGCATCGCCCTGATCTGTTTCGGCACAGTGCTTATCTCCATGAGCTGAGCACGCTTTTTGCCATCATGCCGTGGAAAAGCGGGACACGACACAACATGAAACACATCATCATCGGCGGTCACGGATTTGTCGGCCAGCAATTGGCGGCCAATCTGGTCAAGGACGGCCATCAGGTGGTCGTCGCCGATATCGAGGACAAGCAGACGGCGCACGCCTCGCAGGTCGAATTCGTCCGGATCGACGTGACGAGCCGCTCGAGCCTCGACCGGGTCACGGTGACGCCCGACGACGTGGTCTACAATCTGTCGGCGAAAATGCTGAGCCCGATCATGCCGCGGGCCAAGCGCCGCGATTTCTTCTGGCCAGTGAACTACCACGGCGTCGCGAATATTCTGGACTGGATGGACAAGGCCAATGCCCATCGGCTGGTGCATTTCACCACCGATATGATCTATGGCCACACCCATGAAGTGCCGACGCGCGAGGATGCCCCGGCGAAACCGCTCGGCGAATATGGCCAGTCGAAGCTCGAAACCGAATGGATGTGCGCGGACTGGCGCACGCGCGGCTTCGACATTTCGATCTTCCGCCCGCGCCTCATCATCGGGCCCGGCCGGCTCGGCATTCTCGAAAAGCTGTTCAAGCTGATCGACTATAATCTGCCCGTTCCGATGATCGGCTCCGGTCACAATCCCTATCAGTTCATCTCAGTGTTCGATTGCGCTTCGGCAGCGGAAGCGGCCTGGCGGGCCGGCTTTCCGAACAAATCCTACAATCTCGGCTCCGACGATCCGCCGCCCGTGCGCACCTTGCTGCGCGACCTGATCAACGAAGCCGGCAGCAAATCGATCCTGCTACCGACACCGGCGCCGCTGGTGAAACTGACGCTGACCACGCTCGACCTCATCAACATGCCGTTGATGGACCCCGAGCAATATCTGATCGCCGACGAAGTATGCATTCTCGACACCACGGCGGCCAAGACCGATCTCAACTGGAAACCACTTTATCGCGACGAGGACATGCTGAAGGCGGCCTATCGCGAATATCGGGCGAGCCGCAGCAAATCAGGCGCCTCGCCGACCTCCGTCGCCCTCCATCGCCAATAATAAGGCCCAAGCAATGACGATGACCCAGACGACCGACACGACCGTTGCGCGCCCGAACCTGCTTTCGGTCGAGGATGCAAAAGCCCTCGACCTCGACAGCGTGCGCAAACTGACCATGGCCCATCTCAATCCGGGCCAATTGCACTTCATGCGCCTGCTCGGCTTCGACCGCGTGCTGATCGAGCGCGCCGAAGGCATGCATTACATCGACACGAATGGCCGCAAAATCCTCGACTTCTTCGGCGGCTTCGGCTCGGTCGGTTTCGGCCACAACCATCCGCGCATCATCGAAGCGCGCAAGAAATTCCAGGACGAGCAGCGCCAGGAAATCTGCATGGCGTTCATGTCGCAATATGCGAGCGCGCTGGCCAAGAACCTCGCCGCCATCGCACCGGGTGATCTCGACATGGTGTTCCTCGGCTCTTCCGGTTCGGAAGCCATGGAAGCGGCGCTGAAGATCGCCGAACAGGCGCAGGGACCGGAACGGGCGACCGTCGTTTACGCGGAGAATTCGTTCCACGGCAAAACCAAGGGCACCTTGGCGGTCACCGACGGCGCGCTCTATCGCTCGCAATTCAAGCTCGCCGACAATGCGCGGCGGGTGCCGTTCGGCGATATCGAGGCGCTGCGCAAGCTATTCGCCGAGGATCGCAGCATCGGTGCCGTGGTGCTTGAAACCATTCAAGGCGGTGCCGGCATCGTCGAAGCGCCAACCGCCTATTGGAAGGGCGTGCGCAAGCTGTGCGATGAATACGGCGTGCTGTGGATCGCCGACGAAGTGCAATGCGGCATGGGCCGTTCCGGCCGCTTCTTCGCCTTCGAGCACCATGGCGTCATTCCCGACATCACGGCGCTCGCGAAGTCGCTCGGTGGCTCCAAATGCGCCATGGCGGCGATGATCGCGCGCCGCGACGTGTTCATGAAAGCCTATGGCCAGCCCAAGAAAGCCCTAGTGCATGCGCCAGCGACATTCGGTGGCATCGGTGAAGCCTGCGTCACCTCCATCGAAGGCCTCAACATCATCTATGACGAAGGCCTGATGGAAAATGCCGCGGCGCAGGGCAATTACCTGATCGCTCGGCTCAATGAGCTGAAAGCGAAATATCCGACGTTGATCAAGGATGTGCGTGGGCGCGGCTTGATGATCGGCGTCGAATTCGCCGATATCAGCAATACGATGCCGTTCGGCCTGCGCCACATGGTGGCGCTGCTCGACGACAAGTTGAAGGGCTCGATCTGCGGCTTCGTCGGCGCTCTGCTCCTGGCGCAGCACAATGTGCTCGTCGCCTTCACCGAATATAACCGCAACGTCATCCGGCTGGAGCCGCCGCTGATCGTCGAACAGGCCCATGTCGACCAGTTCATCACGGCGCTCGACGACATCCTGTCACGCGGCATCGCCGGCATCGTGAAGGATTATATTTCGCAAGTGACGCTGTCGAAGTAACGGCGCTTCTCTAAAAATGCGATGGCCGGGCAATGCCCGGCCATTTTGTTTGGCGCCTTTGAAAGCTCAGTCCAATCCCAGCTTGAACAGTTTCGACGCATTGGTGCGGCCGATCTTGCGGCGATCTTCCTCGCCGATCGTCGCGGCGTCGAACCAATCGCAGGCATGGTCGATGTTTTCGAACGGCCAGTCGGTCGAGAACAGAATGCGGTCTGCGCCGACTTCCAGCATGGTGTTGATCAACGCCTGGGTGCGGAAATTGCCCGAGGTCGTGATCCAGAAATTGTTCTGGAAGTAGTAGCCGATCGACTTCTCGCCCTTGTGCTTCTTGGAATTGACCCACAGGTTGCGATTGTCGACGCGCCACATGGAGAACGGCAGGCCTTCACCCATATGGCCAATGACGATCTTCAGTTTTGGGTGTTTGTCGAACAGGCCCGAGCCCATCAGGCGGAGCGAATGAACCGCCGTTTCCTGGCCGAAAGCCCAGGTCGGGCCGAGCAGCCATTCGGCGCCCTTGTAGATCTGCGCCCAGCTATCGATCGGATTGCGCGGGTGCAGATAGAACGGCACGTCGAGCTTTTCGCATTCGGCCCAGAAGGGAAGATATTGCGGCAGGTCGTAGTAGAGGCAGGTTTCCATGTCGCCGGCATTGGAGAAGCCGTTGACGAGCGAGCCCTTGAAGCCGAGATCCTTGACGCAGCGTTGCAACTCGCGAATGGCAAGATCGGGATCTTGCAACGGCAGAGCGGCGAGGCCTTGAAAGCGATCCGGCCGCTTGGCCACTTCTTCGGCCAGATAATCATTGGCGCGGCGCGCCATCTCATCGGCTTTCTTCACATCGGCGATGGCCTGAACGGCCGGCGCGTTGAAGGACAGCAGCATCATCTCCATGCCGTGCTTGTCCATCAGCTTCAGGCGCATGTCCTGAATGTCGAGAAGGCGGGCTTCCAATTCGTCGGCGAATTGCGGCGGCACGAAGGGCAGTGAATCGCCCAGTGTCTCCCGAAGCGCGAAATGTTCCTCCAGTCCAATCTTACCCTGCATCGCGAACCTCCCAATCGAATTGCGTGCAATTGCACCCATTTGAGCCGACGTTGCTTTTTTGTCAATCCGCCCGTTGGCCGCCCATTGGCAATGGATCATGCCTGCCCGGTCTCTTACCCTGCCCGCGGGTTGCCCAAGCAACGCGAACGGGAGGAAACATGCACATCCGTGGGCCGCAGGCGCGGCTTTTGGCTGGGATTCTGGTCAGCACATTTATCGGCTCCGGGGCGGCCAACGCTCAAAAGGCCAAGGACACGGTTCGGATCGGCTTTTACGAACCGATCGGCAGCGTGCTCATCTACGACGATCCGCAGCCGCAGAACGCTTTCACGACCCGGGCCGCCTTCGACACGCTGATTTGCTATGCCTCGGATTCAAAAAGCTTCGTGCCGAGCCTCGCCAAAGCCTGGCGACAGCCCGATGACAAAACGCTGGAATTCGACCTGCGCGACGATGTGAAGTTTCACGACGGCGTGGCGCTGACCGCCGAGGATGTCGCCTATACGCTGAATTGGCTGATCGATCCGGCCTCGCCCTATCGCTTCAAGGAGAATTTCTCCTGGGTGAAAGAGGCTGTCGTCGTCAGCCCGCTGACCGTGCGCATCACCTTCCGCGAGGTCAATCCGACGGCGCTCGCCCGGCTCGCCAGCAGCCTCTACATCCTGCCCAAGCACGTGCATGCGGCACTGGCCGACAAATCGACCTTCGGACGCCGCACGCCGATCGGCACCGGGCCTTATCGCATCGACAGTGTCGATATCGCCAAGGGGGTTACGCTCGCGCGCGCCGCCGCTTATCCGCAGGCGAGCCCGTGCAAGCCGGCGGCGACGGTCGGGCGGGTCGTTGGCCTGCCGATGCCCGACGTGCAGACGCAAGCCGCGCAACTGCTCACCGGCGGTCTCGATGTGATGCGCATTTCGACGCGCGAAGCCGGCGAAACTTTCGAGCATGACAAGCGCTTCGTCATGACCTCGATCGACGGCATGATGGTGCAATACATCTCCTTCGACGCCGCCAATCGCTCCGGCAATAAGATCCTGTCGGACGTGCGCGTGCGCCGCGCTCTGGTGCAGGCCATCGACCGGCAGGCCATTGCCACGAGCGTGACGCCGGGGCAGAAACCGCCGCTGAAGACCGACGCTCTGTGCTTCCCGGTGCAGATCGCCTGCGCCTGGAATACGACGCCGCCGCCCTTCGACCGCGCCGCCGCCAAGAAACTTCTGGCGGACGCCGGCTATCCCAATGGCTTCGATCTGGAACTCACCGCCTTTGCCTCAGCCGCCCAATTGGCGGAAGCGATTGCCGGCGAGTTTCACAAGATCGGCGTGCGCGCCAAGGTCAGCCCGGTGACCTTGGCCGCCTATCGGCAGAAACAGCGCGACGGGAAATTGCAGGCGGTGGTGGCGCTGTGGACCTCGGGCGGCCTGCCCGATTCCTCTTCCACCGTCGATTTCCTCTTCGGCAAGGGGCCGCGCGACTTCGCCCGCGACGACCAGATCCACCAATTGGCGGACGAGGCGATGCGCACCAATGACGAGGGCAAACGCAAGGCGCTCTATGCCAAGATCTACGACCGGGTGAACGAGCAGGCTTATGCTTTGCCGATCTCCGGACGGCCTGACGTCTTCGTCCATCTGAACGAACTGGACATCGGGCCGGGATCGCTCAGTCCCTATAGTATCGAAGCCAACGAGTTTCGCTGGAAGTAGCCGCAAGCTCGACCAGACATTCGTGAGGCGGCCGGAGCTTGGCTCTGGCCGTCTTTCTTGGCAGCTTGCCGGGAGCGAGCGGCCACCGCACAATCGCATCAGCCCCTTGCGATGGAGCTCCCATGCGGTTGCCCCCGAAACTCGTTCAGTTCCTGAAAAAATACGTCTGGAACACCACCACTTTCAAAGCCATCCTTTTCCTGTCGCCGGCGATCCTGACGTCGATCGGCTCGACCGCCATGTCGGTGTCGATCGACAATCGGGTGGCAGAGCTCAACAGGGATCGCGAAGCGGTCACGAGCAGCAGCAGCAAATTGGAAAGCTTCACACGCGATTTCGATGCCTATCAGCTGCAACGCGCGGCCAATCTGATCATCCTTGCCAGTTCGAACGGCGAGGACAAGCTCAAATACATGCTGGACAAGCGCTATCGGCTGGGGGCCCAGGCTTCGATGCGGCGCATCGTGTCGATCACTCATCCTGCCGATTGGCAGGTCCGGATGGGCGATTACGAGAAGATCACCGCCACCGACTATGAAGATGTGGCAACGGTGCAAAAGCTACAGGCCATGGAGAACGAGGTTTCCATTGAAGCCGGCCGCCGACTGACAGCGCTGCAAGCCGAAAACAACAAGCTCTCCGAGCAGATCGACAAATTGGCCAATTGGAAAACGTTGATCACCAATATCGGCAATTACATCATGTATGGCCTGACCATCTTCCTGTTCTTCCTGCGCACCAACAGTTGAGGCGAAACGCTTTCTTTGAACGCTTGCTTGAAACACTTGCTTGCAATCCCTTCCGTTCGCCGCAAAACTCATCGGATCGAGATGGAGGGAGAGAAATGACATCGTTGCGTCGCGCGCTTATGGGTGTGAGCCTGTTGTCGCTTTGCGCCGGCCCGCTGGCAGCGCAGGATGCGACCTACACCGTCAAACAACTGACGCCGGAAAGCGCATTGAAAATCGCGCAAGGCGCACTTGAGACCTGCCGCAAACAGGGCTTTCAAATCGCGGTCGCCGTCGTCGATCGCGCCGGGGTGACGCAGGTGCTGCTGCGCGATCGCCTCGCCGGACCGCATACGGTCGATGTCGCCACCAACAAGGCGTGGACGGCCATCAGCTTCCGTCTCGACACGTTGCAATTGGCGGAAGCCACGGCGTCCGGCGGGCTCTCAGGCTTGCGATCGATCGCGCGATTCCTGCCGGTCGGCGGCGGCGTGCCAGTGGAAGCGGGCGGCAGCCTGCTCGGCGCGGTCGGTGTTTCCGGCGGTCCCGGCGGACAGGCGGACGATGCTTGCGCACGCGCCGGCTTCGAGGCGGTGCGCGCCGATTTGGAATTCTAAGTCTGTCCCGGTTTCAACTTGTAGAAAATATGCGCGCCGATGCGATCCATGCGGAGCAGGCGGCGCGACCAGCCGGGGCGCACGTAATTGGCGTGATAGTGGGTCGAGCCGCCGACATCGGCGAGCCAAGTCTTGCCGTCGAGCACTTCCTCGGCGATGCGCTGCGCGGTCGCCCAGGATTCCGGTTCTGTGACGCGCAGCGACTTGCCTTCGCAGGCGAAGGAGAACTGGCAGGCCTTGTAGCGATGGCGGTTCTGATAGACGACGCCGCAAACGGAAGCGGGATAGAGACCGCTGACGGCGCGGTTCAACACGACTTGTGCGACCGCCGCCTGGCCTTCTTCCGGTTCGCTACGCGCTTCGAAATAGACCGCTTCGGCGAGGCAGCGCTGTTCCTTCTCGGTGCGCGCCTGTTCGATGATGGCGGCGTAGTCGGGGCGTTCGTTGCGGGCGATCACGGTCATGCCGCCCTTCTCGGCGACCGGCGCGCCGCCGATCGGCACATAGACGACTTCGACCTGCGCGCCCGAGGGCAGCGGCGTGGTCGAACTCAACATCACGGCGCGGCGCGGCGAGGGCGTCGAACCGTCGAGATGCAGCGGCGCGGCTTCCGGCTGCAATAAGGTGCGCAGGACCGAATGGGTCGGCGAAGCGCCATCGGGACCATGATCGCGATTTTGCGGGCTGTTGCTGCCGAGAGGCGCCGCCAGCACGGCGCCTACGCCAAGGCCGTCTTCCGGCTGTTCGAAACCGTCGAAAGCGAGGTAAGTGTCGCCTGAGATCTGGCTGCGCGCGATAAAATTCGCCGTATCGCCGGGCTTGCGCAGTTTGGCATCGAAAGAGGGCCGCAGGCCGACGACCGGATCGCCCTTGCGGCTGCGATCGGGGGTCGGGAATTGCGTCGCGTGGCGCTTGAGCACTTTGCGCGGCTCGATCTCATCGCTGGCGATCAGATCTTCCTTCTCGCCGACGGTGAGGCTTGCTTCGCGCACCAGCGCGGCGGCATAGACACGCGGCAGAGCGATCGAATTGCGCAGGCTGGAGCCGCTCGGCAGAATGAGATCGCCGGCATTGGCACGCTGGAAAGCGGTCATCGGTGCGAGCGACGAGCCGATGGAGGCATCCTGCCCGGCGTCGGCCGCCACCGTCACCGCGAGCACAAGCCCGAGGCACCACGGCGCCATTGCACCCAACGCCCAACCGAAACGCGAACGGCCCATACGCACCCTGCGTGACCAGGATCAGAATGATTTTGGATCGATTCGATCCAAAATCATTCTGATCGATTCCAAAAGGAGAGCAGGATTCTGCGCGAAAAACCGGTGACCACTTTTTCGCATCCTGCTCTATGCACCGCAGAACGGCGCGAAAAACAGTGATTCTGCCGCGAGAGCGATTTGGACCCGCAATGCCGCGGCGGCTTCAAAAAGTTATCACTCATTAGGCTTGCCGGCTTATTACTGGGCCGCGCGGCGCCCTGTTTCAAATCGAAGCAAATTGATTAAGCTCGCGGTAACCAGTTTGGCGACGGAGGGACGACACCATGGGTATGTACATCACCGGCTTCTATGCCGGCCTTCTCGGCCTGATCATGCTGGCCCTCATCGCCAATGTCGGGCGCCTGCGCGGTCAGACCGGCGTCTCCCTCGGCAATGCCGGCCAGGACCGCGCGCTTCTTATCGCCGACCGCAGGCACATGAACTTCATCGAGAACGTGCCGCTCGCCCTCGTATTGCTGGCGATCATCGAAACCAATGGGGCGCCACATCTGTGGGTGCATGTCCTCGGCATCGTCTTGGTGATCGCGCGGGTGATTCACCCCTTCGGCCTGAAGCCGGAATCGATGCGCAGCACCTGCCGCCTGATCGGCGCCGGCGGCACGATGCTGGTGACCCTGGTAGCCTCGCTGATGGCGATCTGGTTGTTCGTGAGGTAGCCCGCTTCACTTCATCGCCTCGATCGTGGCGCGCATCGCATTGAGGAGCGCGCGCACCTGTCTCCGCCTCGTGATCGCCTCAGCGCTGTATCGGCCGTGCTTGAGGGCGTTCCGGTTGCCCGGCGGCGGGCCGCTCGACAGACCGCCGTGCATCCGGCAGCGGCCATTGCTCATCGCCGGCGCGCGGCAGGTCATCCCCCCTCGGGTGCGCGCACCGCAGGCCGCAAAAGGCGCGGGAAAATGATCAAGAAAATTACCTTGCATGGGGTTGTTCCTCAGAATCGCGCAACACCCCCTCCTGCGTGAGATCTTGCGCCAGGATCATGCGGCTGACGCGACCACCCGTGTGAGCATGCCCCGGCATGTCCAGTTGCCGATGGACATGTTCGACGGTGATCTTCTGCTGGCTCTTGCCGCGATAGCGATGGAGCGCATCGAGCAAGGTTGAAAAGGTGCGCGACAGGCTATTGGCCTGCGTCATCGCCTCCCGCCACATGTTGAAGGAACGCTCGACCTCAATGGCGCGGCGATAGGCTGCCAAACTGGCGTTATGCGCCGCGACCAATTGCACGGCCATCATGCCTTCCAGCTCATCCTTCGGCGCGATGCCCTTCAGCCCGTCGACGACGGCCTTTTCCTGTTTCTTCTCTTCGTCGGGACTTAACCCCTCCAGCCAAAGCGCCTCCATCGCCTGATCGGCCAGCACTTCGGTCCAGTCCTGCGATGGCGTGTCGCCCACAGGCGCGCCAAACGCCGCGCTGTCGCCGGCGGTCGCATCCTGACCGCGTGGTTTCGATGTTTTGGTTCCCTTACCCAAAAGCCATTCTCCCCGATGCCCGCCGCGACGCTCGCGGCCGTGGACCTAAAATACGAAGGGAGGGTGGCGGAATTTTGTTCTTGTTTTGTTCTTAAATTTAGAGGAGATTTCAACATGTCGAGCGTTGCAACGCCTGTAAGCTACGCTCCAGCTTATGGATTGCTTCGCTGCGCTCGCAATGACGGTGGAGGCCAGAGAGAAAAAGTGAAGGCACCCTCTGTCTACATCATGACCAACAAGCGCAACGGGACCTTATATACCGGCGTGACCGCTCATCTTTCATTGCGTGTCCACCAACATCGTATGGGTGAACTCGACGGTTTTACCAAGAGATATGGCTGCAAACGGTTGGTCTGGCATGAATCTCACGAGCGCATGGATGATGCGATTATACGCGAGAAGCAGATCAAGGCAGGTAGTCGGTCGAAGAAAATTGCCTTGATCGAGGCCATGAACCCACAATGGCATGATCTGTATAGCGAGCTTTAGCCTACACCGTCATTGCGAGCGCAGCGAAGCAATCCAGGGGCCAAGGTGTAGAAACGCAGGCACGGATACGTCTGCGCCATGTGCTTTTCTTTCCGCTCTACCACACGCCCCTGGATTGCTTCGTCGCATTGCTCCTCGCAATGACGGTGAGAGCGTCGCGCTTCGCCCCCTAAAGCACCTTCCCCGGATTCAAAATCCCCTTCGGGTCCAGCGCTTGCTTCAACGTGCGCATCACCTCCAGCGCCACCGGGTCTTTCACCGTTGGCAACAAGTCGCGCTTCAAGGTGCCGATGCCGTGTTCGGCTGAGATCGAGCCGTTCAAACGCGTGACGATGCCGTGCACCACGGCGTTCATCTCGTACCAGCGGTCGAGATAGGCCTGTTTGTCCATGCCGACGGGCTGGGTCACGTTGTAGTGGATGTTGCCGTCGCCGAGATGGCCGAAGGGCACGAGGCGGGCGCCGGGCATGAAGGCTTCCACCGCAGGACCAGCTTCGTCGAGGAATTGCGGCACTTTCGCCACCGGCACGGAGACGTCGTGCTTGATCGAGCCGCCTTCGAACTTCTGCAATTCGGAGAGCAGTTCGCGCAGCTTCCAAAAATCGGCGCGCTGATCGAGGGAGGCGGCCACCACCGCGTCTTCGATGAGGCCCTGCTCCATGCCCTGTTCGAGCACGTTCATCAGAGCGGCTTCGCCGCCCTCGATCTGCGAGCCCAATTCCAGCAGCACATACCAATTGTGCTTGCCGGCCAGCGGATCGCGCGTACCTTCGCCGTGCGTGACGACGATGTCGAGGCAGAAGCGCGACATCAGCTCGAACGTCTTTACGTCGGCGCCGGCGAGCGACTGGGCGAGATTAAGGAGCTTCAGCGCTTCGTGCGGTGAGTTCAAACCGATGAAGGCCGTGTGCATTTCTCTGGGGCGCGGATAGAGCTTCACCACCGCGGCGGTGATGATGCCGAGCGTGCCTTCCGAGCCCATGAACAGATGTTTCAGGTCGTAGCCGGTGTTGTCCTTCTTCAGCTTCGACAGATTGGACAGCACGCGGCCATCGGCGAGGACGACTTCGAGGCCGGTGACGAGATCGCGCGCATTGCCATAGGCGAGCACCGCCGTGCCGCCGGCATTGGTGGAGAGATTGCCGCCGATGGTGCAGGAGCCTTCGGCCGCCAGCGACAGCGGAAACAGAGCGCCGGCCTTCTCGGCTGCTTCCTGCACGGCGAGCAGAGTGAGGCCCGCCTCCACCGTCATGGTCATCGAGGCCGGATCGGTCTCGCGCACCTTGTCCATGCGCTTCAGGGACAGGACCACTTCGTCCTTGCGGCTGCCCTGACCCGGAATCTGGCCGCCGACCAGGCCGGTATTGCCGCCCTGGGGCACGACTGGCGTGTCGGTCTCGGCGCAGAGTTTCAAGATGGCGGCGACTTCGGCGGTCGAACCGGGCCGCACGACACAACGTGCGTGGCCGTGGAAGAGATCGCGCGGCTCGGCCAGATAGGCGGCCATGTCACCGGCTTCGCGCAGCACGTGACGCTCGCCGACAATGGCGGCCAGGCGGGACAACAGCGGATCGGCGGCAACGTCGGCGGCGGTGGTCATAGATCAGGTTCCTGAGATTCATATCCTTAAGCCGAGCGGTCTGCCGGCACGCCCGCCTTTTCTCACTCCGTTGCTATAGTCGCAATATGGCGACAGTGACAGGTCCGGGCATTCGGCCGCGCTTTGCGTATTGACGCGGGGCCGCTCGCATGGTGTTTCGCGCCCTCAACCGACCGAATGGCCGCTTTTTCCGGATTTCATGACCGCCGCCGCCCATACATTCCAGATTGTCCACGACCCGCAGGTGCCGCCGACCGGACTGCGGGGGGCCGTCTATGCGCTCGGCAATTTCGATGGCGTGCATCGCGGCCATCAAGCGGTGATCGGCGAGGCGCTGGCCTTGGCGCGGCAGCTCGGCAAGCCCTGCGCGGTTTTGACCTTCGAGCCGCATCCGGCCGATTTCCTGGCCGGCAAGCGGGTGGTCGAGCGGATCACCCCGCCACAGGCGCAGGCGCGCGCGCTGGAACGGCTCGGCATCGACGGCGTCGTCGTGCTGAATTTCAACGCCGAGATCGCCAAGCTCGATGCGGAAACCTTCATCGCAGAAGTTTTGGTCAAGCGGCTCGGCGCCTCGGGCATCGTCGCCGGCTACGATTATCATTTCGGCAAGGGCCGCCAGGGCACGCCGGACGCGCTGAAAGAGATCGGCCAGCGCCATGGGCTCAGCGTCCATATCGTCGCCAAAGTGGCGGCCGATGCCAATGGCTCGCTCGACGCGGTGCATTCGAGCGCCGTGCGCAAGGCCTTGGCGGAAGGTGACATGACCCTCGCCGGCCATCTGCTCGGCCATGATTTCTTCGTCGTCGGCGAAGTCATCCACGGCCAGGCACTGGGCCGCACTCTGGGCTTTCCCACCGCCAATCTCGAGCTTGACCCCTCGATGCATGTCGCGCACGGCATTTATGCAGTGCGCCTCAGCGTGGACGGGCGCACCTATAATGGTGTCGCCAGCTATGGCCGGCGCCCGACCGTCGACAATGGCGCGCCGTTGCTCGAAGTCTTCGTCTTCGATTTTTCCGGCGATCTCTACGGCAAGACGGTGGAAGTCACCTTCGTCGCCTGGCTGCGGCCGGAACTGAAATTCGACGGCCTCGATCCGCTGATGGTGCAGATGCGCAAGGACGAGGCGGAGGCGCGGGCGATTTTGCAGGCTTCCTGAACGATCGCGTCCTGAACCATCGTATTCTGAACTATCTTGGCCTCCGGCGGTTAAATCCGCAAATAAGGAGGCACCATGTCGGCGATCTGCCAGGAATTGATGCAGAAACTCTATGGCCGGAACATCTGGGACGGTTTCGTCTCCGGCCCAGCCGAAGACGACATTCAGGGCTGGAACGGCGACCACCCGGCGCTTTCGCGCCTCGCCGGCCACGGTTCCCGGCCGATTATCGTCGATGTCGGCGTCTGGAAGGGGCAGTCGACCATCAATCTCGCGGAAAACCTCAAGAAAAACCGCATCGATGGCGTGGTTTTATCCGTCGACACGTTCCTCGGCTCGCTGGAACACTGGGTCTATTATCCTGATATGTTTCAAAGAACTCAGGGATTGCCGAATTTATACGAGACCTTTCTGTCGAATGTCGCGGCACGCGGGCTGACCGACTACGTCATCCCGATGCCGCAGACCTCGTCCACAGCCTGCAAAATCCTCCGGCATCAGGACATCCGGCCGACCCTGGTCCATATCGACGCCGCCCATGAATACCGGGAGGTGCGCAACGATCTGGAGGATTACTGGTCGATCCTGGCCGAGGGCGGGGTTTTGATCGGCGACGATTACCATGCCGGGGCCTGGCCGGAGATCGTCCAGGCGGCGGACGAATTCGCCGCGAAAATCGGCCGGCCGATGACGGTCGAGGAGCCGAAATTCATTCTGAAAAAGTAGGTTCGCCCGGGCTCCCGGATCACGCTTCGCGTGTCCGGGATGACACAGAGTTCCTTGCGTCGCCGCAAAGCGATGCTAAAACGCCTGCCATGCGTTTTCTTCTGCCCATATCGCGAATTATCGGCCCGGCACGCCGCTGAGCGGGCCGGGCACGAGCGCCGGCCTTATCCGGCGACTTCCGCACATCTGCCTTCGATTTCTTGGCGCCCTTGGGCGCCGACGCCTGAATTGGCTCCAAAACCATGAACGACACGTCCGTAAAAGGTCCCGATTACTCCAAAACCCTGTTCCTGCCGCAGACGGATTTTCCGATGCGCGCCGGCCTGCCGCAGAAGGAACCGGAACTCCTCGCCCGCTGGGCCAAGATCGATCTCTACCGGAAGCTGCGCGAGGCCGGCCGCGGGCGGCCGAAATTCGTGCTGCACGATGGCCCGCCCTATGCCAACGGCAACATCCACATCGGCCATGCGCTCAACAAGATCCTCAAGGACATGGTGACGCGCAGCCAGCAGATGCTGGGCAAGGATTCCAACTATGTGCCGGGCTGGGACTGCCACGGCCTGCCGATCGAATGGAAGATCGAGGAAGACAATTACCGCGCCAAGGGCAAGCAGAAGCCCGACTGGTCGGACCCCGCCGCCATGATCGCCTTCCGCAAGGAATGCCGCGCCTATGCCGAAAACTGGGTGTCGATCCAGCGCGAGGAATTCAAGCGCCTCGGCGTCGAGGGCGATTGGGCCCATCCCTATCTGACCATGAGCTTTCCGGCGGAAGCGCAGATCGCCCGCGAGATCATGAAATTCGCCGCCAACGGCCTGCTCTATCGCGGCTCAAAACCCGTGATGTGGAGCGTGGTCGAACAGACGGCGTTGGCGGAAGCCGAGATCGAATACGAGGACTACACGTCCGACACGGTCTATGTCGCCTTTCCGGTAAAGAAGCTCGCCAAGGGCGTCGGCGATGCCGCGAAGCGCGCCATGCGCGATTCCGGCGAGAGCGATGAAGACATCGCCGGCGTCGATGCGATCAACGAAGAGCTGCAGGCCGCCTCCGTCGTCATCTGGACGACGACGCCCTGGACCCTGCCCGGCAACCGCGCGGTCGCCTTCTCACACAAGGTCGAATACGGCCTCTATCGCGTCGTCGAGGCACCAGAGGACAATTGGGCCAAGACCGGCGACAGCTATGTGCTGGCCGATCGTCTGGCCTCCGCCGTCTTCCAGGCGGCGCGCGTCGAGAAATTCGAGCGCGTGCGCGACGTCGATCCCTCCGACATCGCTGCGTGCAGCCATCCGCTGAGCCATCTGCCGGGCTATGGTTTCGACGTGCCGCTGCTCGACGGCGATCATGTCACCGACGATACCGGCACGGGCTTCGTCCACACCGCGCCAAGCCATGGCCGCGAAGACTTCGACATCTGGATGGCCAATGGCCGGCTGTTGGCCGAACGCGGCATCGATACGCGCATCCCCTACACGGTTGCGCCGGATGGCTCCTACACCAAGGAAGCGCCGGGTTTCGAAGGCAAGCGCGTCCTCGACGACAAGGGCAAGAAGGGCGATGCCAATGACGCGGTGATCCAAGCGCTGATCGCCGCCGGCCATCTCGTCGCGCGCGGCAAGCTGAAACATCAATATCCCCATTCCTGGCGCTCGAAGAAGCCGGTGATCTTCCGCAATACGCCGCAATGGTTCATCGCGATGGACAAGCCCTTCGCGAGCACGGAACCCAGCAATGGCGCGACCTTGCGCGACATCGCCTTGCAGGCGATCCAGGACACGCGCTGGGTGCCGGCGGCGGGCGAAAACCGCATCAACGGCATGATCGCCAACCGGCCCGATTGGGTGGTGTCGCGTCAGCGCGCCTGGGGCGTACCGATCGCCGTCTTCGTCAAGAAGGGCACGCATGAGCCTCTGGTCGACGAGACGGTGAACAAACGCATCGCCGATGCTTTCGAAAAGGAAGGCGCCGATGCCTGGTTCGCCGCCGACGCCAAGGCGCGCTTCCTCGCCAGCGATTACGATCACGACACCTACGACAAGATCGACGACGTGCTCGACGTCTGGTTCGATTCCGGATCGACCCATGCGTTCACCCTGGAAGACCCGGTGCACTTCCCCGGCCTTGCCGGCATCAAGCGCGTGCGCGATGGCGGCCCCGACGAGGTCATGTATCTGGAAGGCTCCGACCAGCATCGCGGCTGGTTCCATTCGTCGCTCTTGGAGAGCTGCGGCACGCGCGGCCATGCGCCCTATGACGTGGTGCTGACGCACGGCTTCGTGCTCGACGAGAACGGCCGTAAGATGTCGAAGTCGCTCGGCAATGTGGTCGCGCCGCAGACGGTGATCAAGGATTCCGGCGCCGACATCCTGCGCCTGTGGGTGGCGGCGTCCGACTATTCGGACGATCTGCGCATCGGCAAGAATATCCTGACTACTTTCGTCGAAACCTATCGCAAGCTGCGCAACACCATCCGCTGGATGCTGGGCTCGCTGGCGCCGTTCACCGAAGCCGATCGGATCAAACCGGCCGACATGCCGGAGCTTGAACGGCTGATGCTGCATCGCCTTGCCGAGCTCGATGGCGAGGTGCGCGAGGCCTATCAGAAGTTCGACTACAAGAAGGTCATCGCGGCGCTCTCCGCCTTCATGACCAGCGATCTGTCGGCCTTCTATTTCGACGTGCGCAAGGACGCGCTCTATTGCGATCCGCTGTCGAGCCGCACGCGCAAGGCGGCGCTGACCGTGATCGACGAGATCTTCAAGCGCGTGACGACCTGGTTCGCGCCGATCCTCGCCTTCACCTGCGAAGAGGCGTGGCTGTCGCGTTATCCCTCGGAAGACGGTTCGGTGCATCTGCAAGCCTTCCCCGACACGCCGGCGGCGTGGCGCGACGAGGCTTTGGCGCAGAAATGGCGCACCATCCGCACTGTCCGCCGGGTGGTCACCGGCGCGCTCGAGATCGAGCGGGCGCAAAAGCGCATCGGCTCGTCGCTGGAAGCCTGCCCGGTCGTCACCATCGCCGACCAGGCGGTTTATGACGCGGTGATGAGCGTCGATTTCGCCGAAGTCTGCATCACCTCCGGCATCGTGGTGAAGCTCGGCGACGGCCCGGCGGAGGCCTTCCGGGCCGACGACGTGAAGGGCGTGGCCGTGACCTCGGCCCCTGCCTCGGGCATCAAATGCGCCCGGTCGTGGAAATATTTCGACCCGGCGACGGCTGAAGCTGACTATCCGGGCGTGACGCCGCGCGACGCCCAGGCCTTGCGTGAGCTGAAAGCCGCCGGGCGGTTGCCAGGAAACGCCGCATGACGCCACGCGTCCTCGGTCTCTTCGCCATCTTTCTGGCCCTGGTCATCGACCAGGGCCACAAGCACTGGATGCTCTATACTTATGACATCGGCGCCCGGCAGCCGGTGTCGGTGACCCCCTGGTTCGACCTGGTGTTGGTCTTCAACACCGGCATTTCCTATTCCTGGCTGCAGGTGCATCCGCTGATTCTGCTGGCGCTGATGGCGACGGCCGTGCTGTTCCTGGCGATCTGGCTGTGGCGGGCCGGCAGCGCGCTGACCACCTTCGGCCTCGGCCTGATCATCGGCGGGGCCCTTGGGAATGCCTATGACCGCTGGCAATATGGCGCAGTCGCAGATTTCTTTTATTTCCATATGGATACAGAGCGTTACGGACGCCTGTCCTGGTATGTTTTCAACCTCGCCGACGTCGCCATCGTTGCCGGTGTGGCCCTCTTGCTGTATGAAACACTCTTTACAGGAGAAAGCCGGCAGGATCGCGCGGATGGCGCAGTCGGCTAAAGTAGAGCCGTGGCGCCACTAAATCGCCCTCAATGGCGGGCAGGTTCGGCGGCTCAATTTCGCGAGTGAGGAAGAGTATGACCCTTCGCATGCCGGCCCTGGGCCGCACGATCACGCTGGCGGCGGCCGCCGCCCTGACCGGAGGCTTTCTGGCGGTGACGCCGGCGAGCGCACTCGACGATGGCGACCAAAGCTTTCTGGAGACCGTGAAGGGTCTCGCCGGCTATGCCATCGGTTTTGGCATGGGCGCCAGCGACGAGGACGAAAAGCCGCGCATTCAGTATCGCGAGCGCGCGCCGCTGGTGCTGCCGCGCGATAAATCGGCCCTGCCGGCTCCCGGCAACGGCGCCGCCGCGCGCAATCCCAACTGGCCGCAGGATTATGACGAAGCCCGTCGCCTGAAGGCCAATGCCGCCAAGAACCGCAACCGGGACCTCGATTACAGCGGCAGCGCCCGGATGAGCAACGAGGAACTGGCCCGCGGCCGCACCGCCCGGCCCGCCGCGCGCAACCCCGGCGACGAACAATGCGGCGCCGGCGGCACCAATAGCTATGGCGAAATCTGCAATCAGGCCCGCTACTGGTATGTGATGAAGAATACCCGCAGCAAGGAAGACACCAGCCGCGACCTGCAGGCGGGCGTCGAGCCGGACCGCAAGGCCCTGACCGATCCGCCGACGGGCCTGCGCCGCGCCACCACGACGGTCAAGGCGACCGTCGAGGCGCCGCGCGAGGAAGTGCCGCTTCTCGATGCAGCCGGCCAGGCGCGCGAGGAAGCGCGTATCCGTCGCGAGCGGTACGAGAATCAGTAGACGTTTCGCCGTCTGACGGACCGAAAAGATCAGAAAGCGCGTTTCTCACGAAACGCGCTTTTCTCTTGCGCGAGTAACCCTACGAGCAAGCTCGGCAGTCCCCCGTACCGCGGGGCATGACGAACGCAACCTGAGCACCTATATTGCGTCTTTCCGAACCGCCGCTCCCCCGCCAGGGGCAAACGGCGGAGCGACATGCGGAAGGAACGCAATTGACAGTTCAAGCCCAGGGAAAAGGCGCTAGCGCCGCCCTCACGCCCCATGCGACGGCCCCCGACGCGAAAGGCGCAGGCCCCGATATCGGCCACTTCCATCTCGCCAACGGATTGGAAGTCGTTGTTATTCCCGACAATCGCGCGCCCGTCGCCACCCATATGGTGTGGTATCGCAACGGCTCCGCCGATGATCCGGTCGGCAAGTCAGGCATAGCGCACTTCCTTGAACATTTGATGTTCAAAGGCACGGCTCGGCATCCCAAGGGCGAATTCTCGGAAATCGTCGCCGAACTCGGCGGCCAGGAGAACGCCTTCACCTCGATCGACTACACCGCCTATTACCAGCGCGTGCCGAAAGAGCATCTGCCCGTCGTGATGGATTTCGAAGCGGACCGGATGACCAATCTGGTGCTCACCGACGATGTGGTGACGCCGGAACGCGATGTCGTGCTGGAAGAGCGCCGCATGCGCACCGACAGCGATCCCGCCGCGCAGCTCGGCGAAGCGGTGCAGGCCGCGCTCTATACGCATCACCCCTATGGCAAGCCGATCATCGGTTGGGAGCATGAGATCGAAGGGCTCGATCGCAACGATGCGCTCACCTATTACAAGCGCTTCTATACGCCCGAGAACGCCGTTCTCGTCATCGCCGGCGACGTGACCAGCGACGAAGTGCGCGCGCTCGCCGAAGAAACCTACGGCAAGATTCCGGCGCGGGGCGAAGCGCCCCGTCGCACCCGCACCAAGGAGCCGCCGCCGCGCGCCCATCGCCTCGTCCAGCTCGCCGATGAAAAGGTCGAGCAGCCGAGCGAACAGCGCGTCTATCTGGTGCCCTCCTACACGACGGCGGAACCTGGCGAAGCGGAAGCGCTCGAACTCGCCTCCCATCTCTTGGGCGGCGGCCCGACGAGCCGGCTCTATCACGCTCTCGTCGTCGACAAGAAGATCGCGGTCGCCGCCGGCACCTATTACATGGGCACGTCGCTCGACGATACGCGCTTCTATGCCTATGCGGTGCCCGCCCCCGACGTCTCGCTCGAAACACTCGACGCGGCAGTCGGCGCCGTCATCGATGCGATGGCAAAAACGCCGGTGCCGGAAGGCGATCTGGCCCGCGCCAAGACCCGGCTCATTGCCGATGCGGTCTATGCGCAGGACAGCCAGACGTCGCTGGCGCGCTGGTATGGCGCGGCACTGACGACCGGCCATACGGTCAAGGACGTGAAGGAATGGCCTAATCGTATCGATGCCGTGACCGCCGAACAGGTGCGCGCCGCGGTGGCGAAGTGGCTGACGCCCAATCGTGCCGTGACCGGCTTCCTGCGGATGAAAGACGACGGCGAAGCGCAGGCGGCCTAACCGCCACGCCTTATTCCTAGCGTATCCGCGCCCTTCGGCGCGGGACGCTGTATTTGTTTCGAGTTGGATTGATCATGAACGCAGCAGCAGAAATCCGCAGCAAGAGCCGCGCCGAAACCGTCCAGAAAATCGTCACACCGCGCGGCATCGAAGTCTGGTTGGTGGAAGACTATGCCGTCCCGCTTGTCGCCGTAGACTTTGCTTTCAAGGGTGGTTCGACCCAGGATCCCACGGGCCTTTCGGGCACGGCGACCGTGCTCGCCGGTCTGCTTGACGAGGGCGCCGGCACGCTCGATGCCGATGCCTTCCATCGGGCGCTGGACGACAAGGCGATCGAACTGTCGTTTCATACCGGCCAGGACAATTTCCATGGCGAGATGAAAACCCTGTCGCGGAATATCGACGCGGCTTTCGACATGCTGCGCCTCGCGGTCAACGAGCCGCGCTTCGACACGGATGCGATCGAACGGGTGCGCAGCCAGCTCATCGCCGGCCTGCGCCACGAAGCCAACGATCCCAATGCGGTGTCCGGCAAGGCGTGGCGGGAGGCGGCCTTCCCGCATCATCCCTATGGCCTGCCGACCGGCGGCAGCCTGGAGAGCGTACCGCTGATCGGCCGCGAGCACATCGCGGCGTTGCGGCAACGGCTGTTCGCGCTGAGCAATCTCAAGGTCGCCGTCGTCGGCGCCATCGATGCCGACCGGCTGGCGAAACTCATCGATCGCGTGTTCGGCGCCCTGCCGGCCGCACCGTCGCTGACCGCCATTCCCGACATCGCGCCGCAAGGTGCGGGCACCCGCAAGGTGATCGAGATCGACGTGCCGCAGTCGACCCTGCGCTTCAGCCTGCCGGGCATTGCCCGCCATGACGCCGATTTCATCACCGGCGCCGTGGTCAATCATATTCTCGGCGGTGGCGTGTTCTCCGCCCGCCTGTTCAAGGAAGTGCGCGAAAAGCGCGGCCTCGCCTATTCGGTGTGGACGCAATTGCACGCCAACGACCATACCGCGCTGTTCTCGGGCGGCACGTCGACCAAGAACGAGCGCGCTGCCGAATCCCTTCAGGTGATCGAGGAAGAGATCAACAAGATCGCCGAGACCGGGCCGACCGCCGAGGAACTGGCGAAAGCGCAGAAATATATGATCGGCTCTTATGCGCTGCGTTTCGACACATCGACCAAGATCGCCGCCAATCTCGTGTCCTTGCAGACAGACGGCTATCCGGTCGATTATCTCGATCGCCGCAACGGCCTGATCGCCGCCGTCACCCTCGACGACGCGCGCCGCGTCGCCAAGCGCCTGTTCGATCACGAACGGCTGCTGGTGGCCGTGGCCGGCAAGCCCTCGGGGCTTTGACGATTTACCGCGAGCTCTGTGTCATCCCGGACACGCGAAGCGTGATCCGGGAGCCAGGGCAAACGGTAAAACGTTGCGCGCTAAACGCACCCGATCAGTCCCGCCCAGTCTCTACCACACGCCCCTGGCTCCCGGGTCGCCTGCGGCGCCCGGGATGACACGGAGAGTTCTGCAACATCTACCAGACTAGACAGCACCTAGCTTTCCGGGTGAACCTGTCTCCACCGAGCGCGCCATGACGCGCAGGTCCGATGGGGAGGGAAGCCATGAGGATCGTATGTTCCGCGCTAGCGGCGACAGCACTCACGCTGGCAGGCTTTGCCGCGCAAGCGCAAGAGACGGTGAAGATCGGCATTCTGCAAAGCTTTTCGGGCATCACATCGCTGGGCGGCCAGCAGGCCGACGGCGCCGTCAAACTGTTCATGAAGAAATATGGCGACACCGCCGGCGGCAAGAAGATCGAACTCATTCGCCGCGATACGACAGGTCCCAATCCGGAAGTCGCCAAACGGCTGGTGCAGGAAGTCGTCACCCGCGAACGCGTCAATCTGCTGATCGGACCGGACTACACGCCCAATACATTGGCCGCGGCGCCGATCCTGATGGAAGCCAAGGTGCCGTCCTTCGTCACCGGCGCGGCAACCACGGGCATCATCGGCGAGAAATCGAAATATTCGACGCGCACTTTCTTCGCCGTGCCGCAACTGTGCCGGCCGCTTGCCGCCTATGCGGTGAAGAACGGCTGGAAGCGCGTTTATGTCGCCGTCGCCGATTTCGCACCCGGCCATGACTGCGAGAAATATTTCCTGGACGCGCTGAAAGAGGCCAATGGCGAACTGGCCGGCAATGTGCGCATCCCGGTCTCCAATCCGGAATTCTCCGGCTATATGCAACGCATCCGCGATGCCAAGGCGGATGCGGTGTTCATCTTCATGCCGATCGGCGAATTGAGCATCGGCATTCTGCGCGCCATCAACGATTCCGGCCTCAAGAGCACCGGCATCAAGATCATGGGCACCGGCGACATCACCGACGAGACCTATATCGACGCTGTCGGCGATGCGGCGATCGGCACGATCACTACCGGCATCTATTCGACCCAGCACAATTCGCCTTTGAATAAGGAATTCGTCAAGGAATGGGCGGAATTGAACGGCAAGCAACGCATCGGCTGGGGCGCGCTGGCGGTCTATGATTCCATGCGCCTCACCTATGATGCGCTGAACGCCCAAGGCTCGGGCAAGTTCGATCCGGACAAGTTCATTTCCTTCGTCCATGGCCGCACGTTCGAGAGCCCGCGTGGCCCCGTCACCATCGACAAGAGCAACGGCGACATCATCCAGAACATCTACATCCGCCGCGTCGATAAGGTGGACGGCGTGTTGCAGAACGTCGAGATCGAGAGTTTCAGCAACGTCGGATTTAAATAGCCCGCAGTCGCTGGAGCCCCTCTCATGACGGCTGTTCTGACGGTGCTCTTCAACGGCATCGCCTATGGCTTCCTGCTGTTCATCATGTCGGTCGGGCTCTCGGTCACGCTCGGCATGATGAACTTCGTCAATCTGGCGCAGGCCAGCTTTTCGATGTTCGGCGGCTATGTGATGATCATGGCCATGCAGTGGTTCGGCATTCCGTTCCTTTTGACCTTGCCGCTGGTCTTCATCGCCATCGGCCTTCTCTCGGTCATCATGGAACGGCTGGTGTTCCGGCACTTCTACAACACCGACGACCTGACGCAGGTGCTGTTGACCATCGGCCTGGTGTTCATGTCGATCGCCACCGCCACCTATTTCTGGGGCGGCACCTATCAGCGCATCGACATGCCGCCGTGGCTCATCGGCCAACGCGAGATTTTCGGCTTGACCCTTGAAACCTATCGCATCTTCCTGATCGCCATCGGTCTGGCCATGGCGCTGGCCTTGATCCTGGGACTGGAGCGCACGCGCTTTGGCGCCATGGTGCGCGCCTGCGTCGACAATCGCCGGGTGGCCGGGGCTTGCGGTTTGAACACCGGCCTGATCTTCGCGCTTACCTTCGCCGTCGGTGGCGGGCTCGCCGGGCTTGGCGGCGCGCTGTCGGCCAATCTCCTCGGTCTCGATCCGAACTTTCCGCTGCGCTATCTCGTCTATCTCTTGATCATCGTCTCGGTCGGCGGCATGGGCACGATCAGCGGCACTTTGATCGCCGGCATCGCGCTCGGCGTCGCCGATGTGATGGGCAAATATTACTTCCCGCAGTTTGGCGGCTTCGTCATCTATGTGCTGACGGTGCTGTGCATGCTGTGGCGCCCGCAAGGCCTGATGGGGCGCAAAGCATGAGCGCTTTCGACAGCCCCGAGCAACGCGCCGCTTCCGGCACCGGCTATTTCGCCAGCCTGTCGCGCTGGAACATTTTTGAAATCCTCTTCTGGCTGGCGCTCGCCGGCCTGTATTTCTGGCCCCATGCGGATCTGGTGCTGATGAGCCAGATTTTCATCTGGGGCCTGTTCGCCATGTCGCTCGACGTGCTGCTTGGCTATCGCGGCATTCCCTCGCTTGGCCACGCGGCCTTTTTCGGCATCGGCGCCTATGTGGCGGGCTATTGCGGTAAGTTCGGCTGGACCGAGCCGATCAGCGCCCTGGTGCTGGCCATGCTGGTCGCGGCCGGTGTCGGCTGGCTCACCGGCAAGCTGGTGCAACGGGTGGCCGGCGTCGCGCTGTTGATGGTGACGCTCGGGCTCAATCTCATTCTCTACGATCTGGTGCATCGCTCGACCGAGATCACCGGCGGCGACGACGGTCTGCAGGGCATCGTCATCGATCCGGTGCTGGGCCTGTTCCGCTTCGACATCTTCGGCCGCACCGCCTTCTGGTACGCCTTGATCGTCACCTTCGTGCTCTTCGTGGCGACGCGGGCGATCATCAAGTCGCCGTTTGGCTTGGCACTGACCGGCGCGCGGGAGAACTCGCGGCGCATGATCATGCTCGGCGCGCCGGTGGAAGGCGATGTGTCCCGCGCCTTCGCGCTCGCCGCCGCTTTGGCCGGTGCCGCCGGCGCGCTCCTCACCCAGACGACGCAATTCGTCGCGCCCTCCTCGCTGTCGTTCCAGCGCTCCGCCGACGTGCTCGTCATCCTCATCATCGGCGGTGCCGGCCGGCTCTATGGCGGCTTCATCGGCGCGCTGATCTTCCTGTTCCTGCGCGATTGGCTGGCGGCGATCAGCCCGGTCTATTGGTATTTCTGGATCGGCCTTCTGCTCGTCCTCGTCGTCTCCTTCTTCCGCAAGGGCATCCTGCCGACGATCGAGGATTTTTACACCCGCTGGCGCGGCCGACGAGGCGCGCCATGACGCAGATGCCCGCATCTGCCGATCTCGTGCTGGAAACGCGAGACATGCACATGGCCTTCGGCGGCCTCGTCATCTTCGAGCGTATGAATTTTTCGCTGCGGCGTGGCGAACGCCACGCCATCATCGGCCCCAATGGCGCCGGCAAGACCACGTTCGTCAGCCTGGTCACCGGCTTGTTGAAGCCGAAGTCCGGCGCGGTGATGTTCGAGGGCCGCGACGTGACGCGCCTGTCGCCGCAGGAACGCGTCAAGGCCGGCATGGTGCGCACCTTCCAGATCAATTCATTGTTTCGCGCGCTCAATCCGCTCGAATCCGTGGTGCTGGCGTTGCTCGAGCGCGAAGGCAAAGCGCATCTGTCGCTGCGCCACGTCGCCGCCGAGAAGTCGCTCATCGGCGAAGCGATGGAGCTGCTGCATCAGTTCGGCCTCGATCGCGACGCCTATGCGCTGACCGAGGCCTTGCCCTATGGCAAGCAACGCCTGCTTGAAATCGTGCTCGCGCTGGCGCTACGCCCAAAACTGCTGCTGCTCGACGAACCGGCGGCCGGGCTGTCGACGCAGCAGGGCCATGAAGTGTTCGCGCGTCTCGCCCATTTGCCCCAGGAGACGACCATCCTGTTCATCGAACACGATATGAACCTGGTATTCAGCTATGCGGATGTGGTGTCGGTCTTCGCCGCCGGGGCGCTGGTGCTGAGCGATACGCCGGAGAATGTGCGCAAGAGCCCGCGCGTGCGGGAGGTCTATCTTGGGAATTGAGACAATAATTGACCTTGCCCCCGTGCTCAGCGTCCGCAACCTCGCCGCCGGCTATGGCCCGGCGCAGGTGCTGCACGATGTCAGTTTCGATGTCGCGTCTGGCGAAATGCTCGTCGTCATCGGCCGCAACGGCGTCGGCAAGACCACGCTGATCGAGACCCTGTGCGGGCTGACGACCTGGCAGGGCGGCGAGATCACCTTTGCCGGCACCCGCATCGAAAAGCTCTCGCCCTTCCGGCGCAACCGGCTCGGCATCGGCTGGGTGCCGCAGGAGCGTGAAGTGTTTCCGACGCTGAGCGTCGCGGAAAATCTCGATGTCGTCTATCGCGGCGGCCCGTGGACGAGGCCAGCGCTCTACGATCTCTTTCCACGCCTCGCCGAGCGGCGCAGCCACTATGCGCGGCAGCTCTCGGGTGGCGAGCAGCAGATGCTGGTGATTGCCCGGGCGCTCGCCACCAATCCCTCTCTGCTGCTACTCGACGAACCGGTGGAGGGCCTGGCGCCGCTCATCGTCCAGGAAATGATCGCCGCCATCCACAAAATGCGCCGAGAAAGCGCCATGAGCATCATCATGGTGGAGCAGAAACACGATATCGCGCTCGCCCATTCCGACCGTTGCCTGGTCATCGACCACGGCGCCATCGTCCATACCTCGGCCAGCGCCGAGCTGCTGGCCGACCACGCCCTGCTCGACCGGCTGATCGGGGTGGCGGAATAGGCGTTCCTGCTGGTGGATGGCCGCAATTTCAGCCGTATTCGGGTTCAGATGGGCGGCCTGCCGGGCTAGAATACGGTCCGAATCCTCCGAGTGCCCCCATGACCGTCCGCCGCCTCGATCCCATTCTGGTTGACCGCATCGCCGCCGGCGAGGTGGTCGAACGGCCGGCGTCCGCCGTGAAGGAACTGGTCGAGAATGCGCTCGATGCGGAGGCGCGGCGGATCGAGGTGACGATCGAAGCGGGCGGGCGCAAGCTGATCCGCGTCGTCGACGATGGCTTGGGCATGAGCCCGGAAGACCTCGCGCTGTGCGTCGAGCGTCACGCCACGTCGAAACTGCCCGACAGCGATCTCTCCAACATCGCCACTCTGGGCTTTCGCGGCGAAGCGCTGCCGTCGATCGGCTCGGTCGCCTTGCTGGATATCGCCACCCGCGCCAAGGGCAGCAATCAGGGCCACGCCATCCGCGTCGACCAGGGCCGCAAGAGCGAGGTGATGCCCTCGGCGCATCCGCTGGGCACCAAGGTCGAGGTGCGCGACCTGTTCGCGGCGACGCCGGCGCGGCTCAAATTCCTGAAGAGCGAACGCGCTGAGGCGCAGGCCGTCGCCGATGTGCTGCGCCGGCTGGCCATGGCGCATCCGCAAGTACGTTTCGCGCTCAACGGCGACAATCTCACCGGCTTCGATCACGTCGCCTGCGCGGAGGGCGGCGAAGGCCTGCTGGCGCGGCTGGCGCAGGTGCTGGGCAAGGAATTCCGCGACAATGCTCTGGGTGTCGATGCGGAACGCGAGGGCTTGCGCCTGACCGGCTATGCCGGCCTGCCGACTTTCCATCGCGCCAATGCGCAGAGCCAATATCTCTACGTCAACGGCCGCCCGGTGCGCGACAAGCTGCTGCATGGCGCGGTGCGCGCCGCCTATATGGATTATCTGCCGTCCGACCGGCATCCGGCACTGGTGCTCTATCTCGATTGCGAGCCGCGCGATGTCGATGTCAACGTCCATCCGGCGAAGGCCGAAGTGCGCTTTCGCGATCCGGGTCTCGTGCGCGGCCTGATCGTCGGCGCGCTGAAACAGACCTTGGCCAATGCCATGCAGCGGGCAACGACGACCGGCGGCGAGCGCACGATCACCGCTTTCGCGCGGCGCAGTTTCGGCGGACCGGCGCCTTATGGGCGGCCGATGCCGCAGCGGTCTTGGGACTGGACGACATCACCGGCGGCGCCGGCTTTCCAAGAATCTGCCCTCCAAGAGCCTGCCTTCCATGAACCTGCGCAAGCCGCCTTCGCGCATGACCAGGCGCCGGCCGCCGATATGCGCGCGCATGAAGCGCCGATGGCACCGGCTGCCGTCGATGCGCCGCTCGGCGCGGCGCGCGCGCAGGTGCATGACACCTATATCGTCGCACAGACGCGCGACGGCATCGTCATCGTCGATCAGCACGCGGCGCATGAACGCCTCGTCTATGAAAAACTGAAGCGCCAGCGCGAAGCCAGCGGCATCAGCCGGCAGATGCTGCTGATCCCGGCGATCGTCGAACTCGACCCGGCCGAGGTGCAACGCCTCGTCGATCACGCGGAGACACTGGCGAGCCTTGGTCTCGTCGTCGAGCCGTTCGGCCCGGGCGCGGTCGCGGTCAGCGAAACCCCGTCGCTCTTGAAGGATGGCGACATGGTGCGGCTGGTGCGCGACATCGCCGACACTCTGGCGGAGGATGGCGCCGCGACGTCGCTCGAGCGCAAGCTCGATCACGTGCTGGCGACGATGGCCTGCCATCATTCGGTGCGGGCCGGCCGCCGGCTCAACGGCGAAGAGATGAACGCGCTGCTGCGCGAGATGGAAGCGACGCCCGGTTCCGGCCAATGCAATCACGGCCGGCCGACCTATGTGGAATTGAAGCTTTCGGATGTGGAGCGGCTGTTCGGCCGGAAGTAGTCAGACCTTTGCGAACCGCAGGAAGACGACTTGCGTGTCGCCGTAGTCGCGGCGATCGAGCAAGGTGAAACCGTCCAGCGCTGGCAGATCGGCCTTGGCGCTTTCCTCGACCACCAGCAAGGCCTCCGGCGCCAGCCAGCCGCCATCGCGCAAAGAGGCGAGCGCCAAAGGTGCGAGACCGCGGCCATAGGGCGGATCGAGGAAGGCCAGGGTGAACGGATCCTGCGGCGGCATGGCGCCGAGGCGCGTGGCATCGCGGCGGAAGATTTTGCTGACGCCGGTGAGCGCCAGGCTTTCCACATTGGCGCGCACCAGAGCGCGGCCCTCGACGCTGTCGTCGACGAACAGAGCGAAGCGCGCGCCGCGCGACAGAGCTTCAAGCCCGAGCGCGCCGGTGCCGGCGAAGAGATCGATGACGCGCGCGTTCTCAGCTGGATCGCCATGGGCATGGGCGAGCACGTTGAACACCGCCTCGCGCAGCCGGTCGGACGTCGGCCGCACCGTCTGCGACGACGGCGCTTTCAGCGCGCGGCCGCGCAGACTGCCCCCGACGATCCGCATCGCCGGTTAGCGGTCGCCACGCGACGGACGACCGCCAGGCTTGCCCGAAGGACGACCACCGGGTTTACCGCCACCAGGCTTGCCGCCAGGTCTGCCGCCACCGGGGCGACCGCCGCTTGGACGACCACCGCCGCTTGGCTTACCACTTGGCTTGTCGCCAAACTTGCCAGCCGGCCGACCGCCAGAGCGCGGACGATCGCCGTCGCGGGAAAACCGCGACGGACCTTCGCCACGGGCGGGACGCTCGCCACGCGGACCATCGCGTTTCTCGAAACGCGGACGCTCGCTCGGCGCGGGACGGAAAGGCACGGGCGGCTCGCCCTCGCGGAAAATGCGCGAACGGCCTTCGCCCCGTGGCTCACGACGCGGGCCATCACGTTTCTCAAAGCGGGGACGATCGCCAGACGGAGCGCCACGGAACGAGCGGCCTTCACGCGGCGCGTCTCCATCGCGGGAGAAACGTGGACGACCTTCGGTGCGCGGCGCACGCGACGGCAGCGTGCCGTCCGGCCTGTCGAAACGAGGACGATCGCCATCACGCGAAAACCGCGACGGCCCTTCGCCACGCGCCGGACGTTCGCCGCGCGGTCCATCGCGCTTCTCGAAACGCGGACGGTCGCCAGCGCCAACAGAGCCACGTGCGGGCCGATCACCGCCGCGCTCGAAACGGCGCTGCGGCCGTTCACCGCCCTCCGTGTTGCGGTCGCCTCTGGCCACATCGCTGCGGCCTTGTCCGCGACCGGCGACATAGGGCGCGGGCGCATCGGAACCTGGACGCGCGCCGGGCTTGCGCATCGGCCGCTCGCCCCCGGCGGCTTCGGCGAAGCGCCGGGCATTGCGCGAGGACGCGCCCGTGGACGCACCCTTGCCGCGCTTCGGCCGCTCGGCCGGCGTGACACGTTCCACGGTCACGGCGCGGCCATGACGATCCTGCGTGCTGTCGCGCGTGACGCGCTTGCGCGCGCCCTTGGCATTCTGCGTGCCGCGTTCGTCACGCAGAGTGGAGACATGCTTGCGCTTGCGATCGGGCGAATGCGGCTCGACGGGGCCTGGTTCTTCTTCGACGAAACGGCCGCGGCGCTCACGCGTGCGATCGGCATCGGGCGAAAAGATCGGCGCTTCGAAATCGGCGCCCGCGTCCTCGGCGAGCTTTTCGCCGAGCTGATCCTTCAGCACGCGGGTGCGGATTTCCTCGATCGCGCCTTCGCCCAGTTCGCCGAGCTGGAAGGGGCCATAAGAAATGCGGATGAGCCGGTTGACCTGCAGGCCGAGATGTTCGAGCACGCGTTTGATTTCGCGGTTCTTGCCTTCGCGCAGGCCCATGGTGAGCCAGACGTTGTCACCCTGCATGCGATCGATATGCGCTTCGATGCCGCGATAATCGACGCCATCGATGGTGACGCCCTCGCTCAGGCGATCGAGGATCGACTGATCGGTCTCGCCAAAAGCGCGCACGCGATAGCGGCGCAGCCAGCCGGTCGCCGGCAGTTCGAGCACACGCGCCAAGCCACCGTCGTTGGTGAGCAGCAGCAGCCCTTCGGTGTTGATGTCGAGACGGCCGATGCTGACGACGCGCGGCAATTCCGGCGGCAAGGCTTCGAAAATGGTCGGCCGGCCTTCGGGATCCTTGTCGGTGGTGACGAGACCGCGCGGCTTGTTGAACAGGAACAGACGCGTGCGTTCACGCTGGGCCAATGGCTTGCCATCGACCGTGATCTTATCCTTTTCGGTGACGTTGCGGGCCGGGCTGTCGAGCACCGTGCCGTTCACGGCGACGCGCCCCTCGGCGACCCACAATTCGGCATCGCGGCGCGAGCAGAGGCCGGCGCGGGCCATCACCTTGGCGATCCGTTCGCCGTCATGGGCGGATTCGGCGGCAGCCGCATTGACGCGCGGCCGTTTGAAACTGGGCTTGCCGGAACCTGATTTGCCCAAACCAGATTTGCCCGAACCGAAGCCCGGCTTCTGCGAATCAAATCTGGCGCCGCGCGCCTTGGGGGCGCCGGGTCGCGGGGCGCCGGGCTTGCGGCGCCCGCGCCCTTCGTGGTCAGTGTCTCTTGTCATGGATGTCTCGCGTTTGGTGGACCTGTAGCAGAGCGCCGATGCGGAAGGAACAGAATGTCTGCAGGTGAACGGATCGATCCGATGGGGATAGCGCTGGCGGCGGCCCAGGCGGCGGCCGAGCGGGGAGAGGTGCCCGTGGGGGCCGTGATCATGCGCCAGGGAGCCGTGCTGGCGGTGGCCGGCAACCGCACCCTTGATGACCGCGACCCGACGGCCCATGCGGAAATCCTGGCCATTCGGGCAGCAGCCGCCGCCATCGGCTCGGAACGGCTTTTGGACTGCGACCTCTATGTCACGCTGGAGCCCTGCGCCATGTGCGCCGGCGCGATCTCCTTTGCCCGGATTCGTCGGCTTTATTTCGCGGCAAGCGACGAAAAGGGCGGCGCGGTCGAAAATGGCCCGCGTTTCTTCGCCCAGCCCACCTGCCACCACGCGCCGGAGGTCTATGGCGGCATCCGCGCGAGCGAGGGCGCATCCCTTCTCACGGACTTCTTCAAACAGCGGCGATGAGGGGCAAAACAGCGGCGGGCGATCAGGGATCAGGCCCGTCCCGCACAGGGTGCTGCTCACCAAAGCGCCGGGACCGTTTCCGGTCTAGGACACCTTAGCGTGCAGGCACGCCTGGGCGTTCTTGGAAGTCTCCCTAGACTTGTGGCCATTTGCGCGCTATGCGCACATAGTTTTTATTTTGCGCACACAGGTTAGCCGCAGTTTTGAAGAAGTCAAGGGAAGAGCCAAGAGCAGAGGCAGGAACGGAAGACGCCCCGGACCGGGCGCGATCCTTCGTGACCAGCATGGACCGCGGGCTGCGGGTCATCCGCGCCTTTGGCGAACGGCGTGCCTTTTTGACTGTCACAGAAGTGGCGGAGCGGACCGACATTTCGCGCGCCGCCGCGCGGCGTTTCCTGAAGACGCTCGAAGCGCTCGATTATGTCGGTACCGCCGATGGCCAGCGCTATTTCCTCAAGCCCTCGGTGCTGACGCTCGGCTTTGCCTATCTGTCGTCACTCGGCCTCAACGAAGTGGTGCAGCCGGTTCTCACCTCCATGCTCGATCGCACCGGCGAGCCGTGCAGCTTTGCGGTGCTGAACGAGACGGACGTGCTCTATGTGGCGCGCGCCTATAACCACCAGCCGCTGCGCGCCGCCATTCGCGTGGGCGACCGCCTGCCGGCTTTCTCGACGGCGTTGGGCCGCGTCCTCCTCTCCGGCAAGAGCGACGAGGAGCTGCGCGCCATCATGACGACGATCCAGCTCACACGGCACACACCCGACACGATCATCGATCCCGTCCTTATCCTGGAAGAAATCGCCAAGATCCGCCGGCGGGGTCATGCCTTCTCCGCCAGCGAGCAGATTTTCGGCCTCACCGCCATTGCCGTGCCGATCCGCAATGCGGCCGGCGAAATCATCGCCGGGCTTGGCGTCAGCACACAATTTCCGGAAATGGCCGCCAAGCTCGAAACCATCATCGTGCCGCAGCTCAAGGACGCGGCGGCGACGATCGAACTGGCGATGCGCA
The DNA here is from genome assembly GCF_031921685.1 of Methylocella sp. CPCC 101449. Lineage (NCBI taxonomy): Bacteria > Pseudomonadati > Pseudomonadota > Alphaproteobacteria > Hyphomicrobiales > Beijerinckiaceae > Methylocella > Methylocella sp. CPCC 101449. Next base: position 592,942 of record NZ_JAPDHU010000001.1, read on the forward strand.
CGAACCCCTCGCCGCTGTCGATCTAACGGGGTGTTGCGAATCCTTGGTGCCATCAAGTCAGTTAAATACGCCACAGCCTTGGTGTCATCCCGGACACGCGCAGCGTGATCCGGGAACCAGGGGCGCGTGGTAGAAACTTACAAATACATCGCACCCAGCAGAGAGACCCTGCGCCAACATAGAAGCTGTTGCCCCTGGGTCCCGGATCGCGCTTTCAGCGCGTCCGGGATGACACCAAGGTGCTGGACTCTTCTTCAACGTCCGTCATTTTCCCAGAGCCTTGGTGTCAAAAATCTGGGCGCATCGGGAATGACACGGAAGGTTGTGCATTTTCCTGCACGTTTCCTTCCTGAGAAAATCGTTTAGCATCGCGCATAACGATCAAATCGTCTGGGAGGACAATCTTGCAAGGACGCGCACTCCGACGTGCCTTTCATCTTGCCTGCGCCGTGCTGGCGCTTTCCGCCGCCAGCGCTCGTGCGCAGGATTTTTACGCCGGCAAAACCATCGATTTCATCATCGGCGCCGATGTCGGCGGCGGCTATGACATCTACAGCCGCACCATCGGCCGCCACCTCGCCCGCTTCATTCCGGGCCATCCCAACGTTCTGCCCAAGAACATGCCCGGCGCCAGCAGCGCCGTCGCGGCGGCGACGCTTTACAATATCTCGCCCAAGGACGGCACCGCCATCGGCGCCCTGATGCCGGGCGCCGTGCTCGATCGTGTCTTCGACAGCCGGACCGCAGGCAATTTCGTGCCGTCGAAATTCGCTTATCTCGCCAGCGCCGACAGCGGCACGCGCGTGTGCATCACCTTCAACACATCTAAGGTGAAAGACATGGCGAGCGCGCGCACGCAGGAAGCGATTTTCGGCGCCAGTGCGGGCGGTGGTTCGACGCGCGATTATGCGGCGATGATCGCCAAGACGGCCGGCGCGAAATTCCGCATCGTCAGCGGCTATAAAGGCACGACCGACATTCTGCTCGCCATGGAGCGCGGCGAAGTCGACGGCCTGTGCGGCTTCGACTGGAACAGCCTCAAATCGCAGAAGCCGGATTGGCTGCGCGACAAGAAGATCAACATTCTTCTCCAGATCGCGCTGGAGCCCAATGCGGAGTTGAACCAACTCGGCGTACCGATCTTGTGGAATTTCGTCACCAAGGATGACGATCGCAAAGCGCTTGAGCTGATCGTCAGCCAGCAGGTGTTCCTGCGCTCCTATATCGCCCCGCCGGGGACGCCACAGACGCAGGTGAACATGCTGCGCGAAGCCTTCGCCCGCACGCTCGCCGATCCGGACTTTTTGAGCGATGCCGCGAAGGCGAAGATCGACATCAATCCCTCGTCCGGCGAGAAAGTGCAGAAGGTCGTGGAGACGCTGTATGCGACGCCGGCCGACGTGGTGGCGCGGGCGCGGGAGTTGATGACGCCTTGAGGGGTATTGAAGAGCCTCGGTGTCATCCTCGACACCTGCGCAGCAGGTGATCCGGGATCCAGGAGCGTGTGGTAAAGCGTTCAGCGTTGGAACGTGCTGACTGGGCAAACCGCAGCATTCTACTGTTTGCCCCTGGTTCCCGGATCACGCTTCGCGTGTCCGGGATGACACCGAGGTTGCCGATCAGCTTAGAAAGAACTCGACCAAAGCCTGGGCCGTCGCTTCTGCATTCTCTTCCGCCAGGAAGTGGCCGCTGTCGATAGCCTGACCCGTCGCTTTCGGCGCGAAGGTTTTGTGCCAGACATCGAGCGGCGAGCCGGCGCTGGCGGTGAGATAGAAATCGCCCCACAGCACATGCACCGGCGCGGCGATGGTGCGGCCGGCACCGAGATCGGCTTCATCGAAAGCGAGATCCTGCACGGCACCGGCCCGATAGTCCTCGCAGAAGGCATGGATGCGGGACGTGTCGCCCCAGGCATTGCGATAGGCCTGCAAGGCTTCGGCACCGAAAGCCGCCAATGATCCGCTCTTCGACCATTTCGTCAGCAGGCTCTCAAAATAGATATCTGGCCCTTGCGCGCGAATGGCCTCTTCCGGCTGCGGCTCGGGCTCCGACAGAAAGGCCCAATGCGCCGCCGGCGTGACGCCGGCCTTGATGTTCTTCCAGACCTGCACGGTCGGCAGGATGTCGAGCAGCGCCAGTTTTTCGATCCGGCCCGGCTGATCGAGCGCCAGACGATAGCCGACGCGGGCGCCACGATCATGGCCGGCGAGATGGAAGCGGACGTGACCGAGCTTTTCCATCACTTCGACCACATCGGCGGCCATGGCGCGCTTGGTATAGGCTTCGCCGCCCCGGCTCGTCGGCACCGACGACCATCCATACCCCCGTAAATCCATCACCACGACATGGAAGGATTTGGCCAGCACGGGCGCCACATCGCGCCACATGACGAGCGATTGCGGAAAACCATGCAGCAGCACCAGCGGCCGCCCTTCGCCACCGCTGCGCGCGAAAATGCGACCGGCGCGCGTATCGATCCAATGGGAAGCGAAACCAGGGAAGAAATCGGGATCGCGGTCCATCCATCACCTCATATCGTCATTGCTTCGCGGCGAAGCAATCCAGAAGCCACGGTGTAGACTCCATGGGCGTGCGCCTTGACAACCTGCCACGCGCCCTAGATTGCTTCGTCGCTGCGCTTCTCGCAATGACGGCTCCGGTGTGACCATTGCGTGCCGCGCCAACTTCGTCAACGATCGCCTGTCGATAAGAGTTCCCCATCGCCTGCAGGATTGCTCATGAAGGTTTTCATCACCGGAACCGCCGGCTTCATCGGCTTTCATCTGGCCCGCCATCTCCTCGACCTCGGCCATCAGGTCGACGGCTATGATGGGATGACCGCCTATTATGATGTGCGGCTGAAGGAAAAGCGGCATGCGCTGCTGGGCACGACCAACAATTTCCGCGCCCATATCGGCATGTTGGAAGATGAAGCCGCGCTGAATGCCGCGGCCGAAGCGGCCAATCCGGATGTCATCGTCCATCTCGCCGCGCAGGCCGGCGTGCGCTACAGCATCGAACATCCCAGAGCCTATGTGAACACCAACCTGGTCGGCACGTTCAATGTCATGGAACTGACACGCCGGCTGGCGCCGAAACATTTCCTCTTTGCTTCGACCAGCTCCGTCTATGGCGCCAATACGGTGATGCCGTTCGTCGAGCAGGAACGCACCGATCATCCTCTTACGCTTTATGCGGCCAGCAAAAAGGCCGGCGAGGTGATGACCCACTCCTATTCCCATCTTTGGCACATCCCCACCACGGCTTTCCGCTTCTTCACGGTGTACGGTCCGTGGGGGCGGCCCGACATGGCGCTCTATAAGTTCGTCGATGCGATCGAGAACGACCGGCCAATCGACATCTACAATCACGGCAAGATGGCGCGCGACTTCACCTATGTCAGCGATCTGGTGAAGGCGGTTGCCTTGCTGATCGACCGCATCCCACCCGCTGGCGGTGCGGCCGACCTGACCGACGATCCCTCGTTGTCGCCCGCTGCCCCTTATCGCGTGGTCAATATCGGGCGCGGCGCGCCGGTCAACCTGCTCGACTTCGTCGAGGAGATCGAGCGCAAGCTCGGGAAAAAGGCGATCCGTAACTATATGGACATGCAGCCGGGCGACGTGCCAGCGACCTTCGCCAGCGCCGACCTGCTGGAACGCCTCACCGGCTATCGGCCGCACACCAGCGTGCGCGAGGGCGTGTCGGCATTCGTCGATTGGTATCGGGCCTATCGGGCGGAAGGGTAGGCGGAAGCGCCGGATGTGTAACCGTCATTGCGAGGAGCAAAGCGACGAAGCAATCCAGGGCGCGTGGTAGAATGTTGCCTTAGCCCCTGGATTGCTTCGCTTCGCTCGCAATGACGGTACTCCGCTAACTTAACCCCACACCTCTTTCGAGACATCGACGATCATGCGCAGCTTGGCCCATTGCTCGTCTTCGCTCAGGGTGTTGCCGTCCTCAGTCGAGGCGAAACCGCATTGCGAGGACAGGCAGAGCTGATCGAGCGGAATGTATTTCGTCCCTTCATCGATGCGGCGCTTGATCTCGTCCTTCGGTTCCAGTTTGCCGGTCTTCGACGTCACCAGGCCCAATACCACGGAGCGATCCTTCGGCACGATCTTCAACGGTTCGAAACCGCCGGAACGATCGTTGTCATATTCCATGAAATAGCCGTGCACCTTGATGCGATTGAACAGAATGTCGGCCACCGGCTCGTAACCGCCCTCGCCCATGAACGTGGAGCGATAATTGCCGCGACACAGATGCATGGTGACGGTCATATCGGCGGGAATATCCGACATGGCGGCGTTGATCAGATCGCCATAGGCGCGGCCGATATAGTCGGGATCGTCGCCGCGCTCTTTCAGCCCATGACGATATTTCTCGTCGCAGAGCATGGCGATGAAGACTTCATCGAGCTGCAAATAGCGGCAGCCGGCATCGGCGAAATCGCGCACCGATTTGGCGTAAGCCGCGCCGAGATCGGCGAAGAAATTGTCGAGCGAGGGATAGACTTTCTCCGGCACCGCCGTGCGGCCGGTGCGGCCATAGATGGCCGACGGCGAAGGGATGCACATTTTCGCCGTGCGCTTGGTGTGATCCTGGACGAAGCGATAGTGATCGAGCATGGGGTGTCTGAGATAGCCGACCTTGCCGGTGACGCGGATGCCTTTGGGGCGCGTGTTCATGCCGGAAAAGGCCACGCCTTGCGTCATCTCATAGCCTTCGACGCCGTTCAGCCCTTCGAGATAATCGAGATGCCACCAGCTGCGGCGGAATTCGCCATCGGTGATCGACTGCAGGCCGACCTCTTCCTGTTTGGCGATGATCTTAAGGATTTCCGCATCCTCGACCTTGCGCAAATCCTCAGCGCTGAGGCTGCCGGCGGCGCGCTTTTCGCGGGCCTGCCGCAAGGACGCGGGACGCAACAGGCTGCCGACGTGATCGGCGCGGAATGGCGGTTTTGAGCGCTGCATATTGTCCTCCCTAGGCACATCGCAGGATTGGAGGACAGTCTTGCCGAACCGCGCCATCAGGTCAAAGCGGAAACCTCGGTGTCATCCCCGACAGCCGCACAGCGGCTGAGCGGGGATCCAGGGGCGAGCGCTCAAATGTTGGTCGAAACTGCGGCAAGCGATGGTCCCGCAAGGTTTCACCGCTCGCCCCTGGATTCCCGCTCGCGCCTTCGGCGCGTCGGGAATGACACGGTGGCCAATTGGAGGATCAAGCGGCTTTCAGATTGCCGAATTTGATCAGGTTCTGCTTCTGGCCGTCGTTGCGCGGCGGCAGTTTGAACAGACGCGCGGCGGTGCCGCCCAGAATGTTGTGCTTGGCCTTCTCGCTGACGAAGGGCAGATCCCAGATCGTCGAGGGCAGATCGAAATCCCAGTGCGGATAATCCGAAGCGTAGAGCAATTGTGTTTCCGCATTGATCATGCGGAACGTCGTCTCCAACGCGCCCATGTCCTGAATTTCCATCGGCTGCGACGAATAGAACATGTCGCGCATATAGTCCGACGGCTTCTTCTTCAAGATCGGGCATTCGGACGGGCGCAGCAGATATTCGTGATCGAGCTTCTGCATCAGGAAGGGAATCCAGGCGAGGCCGGCCTCGATCCAGATCACCGGCAGTTTCGGGAAGCGCTCGCCCATGCCGTTCACCACCCAATTGGTGCAGTGAAGGATGTTGAACCAGCTAAAGCCCAGCGCATGGGCAGAGATGAAGCGGTTGCAGCTCTGAAAAGTCTGGCTGCCCCAGTTCGGGCCCGAGTGGAAGGAGAGCGCCAGGCCGCGCTCCTCGATGGCGCGATAGAGCTTCATATAGGCGTTGTCGTAGACGGCCATGCGCTCGCGCACGGTGGTGATCATGAAGCCGCCGACGCCCTTGCGGTCGCCGAAGGTTTCGACCATGCGCAGGCAGCCTTCCGGATCGCTGAAGGGCAGGCAGAGCATGGTGTAAAGACGCCCGCCAGATTCAGGGATCACCTTTTCGGTGACCCAGCGCGCATAGGCCCAGCACAGTTCGAATTCCATTTCCTTCTGCGGATGCAGGCCGATGTTGAGCATGCCCGTCGGAAACAGGCAGGAATAATCGACGCCCATGGCGTCCATCCAGCGCTCGCCAAGCTGCACGTCGCGGACGCGGTTGTTCTCGGTTTTTTCCGAGGCGCGCAGCGGATAGCGCGTCACGCGGCCGCCCATGTCCTGATAGCCGAAGGTGCCCGGCGCCACCGAACCGCGGCTGCCCTTGGCGCCCGCCGCCATCGCCAGTTGCTTGAAGACCTCGTTCTCCATGAAGGGGAGAATTTCGGACATATGCTCGTTTTCGTAGTGATGGGCGTCGCAATCGACGATCATCACATCCTCGAACTTGCGGTCGCGCGCCTGTTTGGCGGCATGCGCCAGCAGTTTGCTGGTGTTCAATTCCTCGACCGATACGCGACGGCCGCGATCAGAAATCAGATCCATTAGCGTTGTCCTTCCCAGGCTATTCTTGCCCAAATCTTATTCACTGCGAACTCAGCGGGAGCTCCAGCTCTGCCAAAGCCCCAGTTCGAACACTTGCAGGTCGACCGCCTTCAACAGCGCGCCACACAGAATCATCACGTCCGTGGCATTCACCGCGGACGGTTGACCGATGGCGCCGAAGCGATTGCCGATATCGTTGTTGGCGCTGTAGAGCCGGCAGACGGCCGATATCAGCGCTTGCTGCGCATGCGGCTGGAATTTCTCGAAGTCGCCGTCGCGCAGCGCCTTTTCGATTTCCTGTGCCAGCGCCACGGCCCGCGCCGAGGCTTCGTTCTCGACAATTTCGACGGGGGCTGGAATCTTGCGCAACACTTCGACTTGCGGGGCTTGCGGAACTGAGCCGTTCTTCTTGCGCGCGACGGAGCGGGCGGCTTCGGTGCCGGGCTGCACGCCCTGCAACATCGCCTTGGCGAAAGCCGTCTTGGCTTCGGACGGCGGTTCGGCGCTCATCAGCTTTTTGGCCATCGCACGCGCCGCCGTCGTGGCGCTGCCTTTCACGCCAGATTTGGCACCACTCTTGGCGGAGGCCCGGGTGGCTGTCTTGCTGGCTGTTCTGCTGGCGGCTTTGCCTTTAGGCGACGACATAGACATCCCCGGCCTTCTCGACGACCTTATATTTGCGCAGGCGAATGCGCTTGTCGGCGACATGGCAACCGGTGCGCATGTCATATTCATAGCCATGCCACGGACAGACGAAGTTCATGTCCTTTTCCGAGAAGGACAGGCCCATCGAGGTTTTATCGGGACGCAGATGCTCCTCGACCTTGGCGATGGTCAGTCCTTCGCAGGCCGGGCCGCCCTGGTGAACGCAGTAGTTGCTGTAGGCAAAATATTCGCCCTCATGCTTGAACACGCCGACTTCGTCCTCGCCGAGACGGATGATCTGGCGCTCGCCGTTCTTGAATTCAGACGATTTGCAGACGAACTGCTCAGGCATGGTCCTTCTCTCCCAAATTTCCCGCCAAACTTTGCCGTGGCGAGCTTTCTATGAGGGTGAAGTATCGTCCTGCCGTCGCCGATGTCCAAAACAATCCATGTCTGTGAGCCCAAAGTTTTTCTTTGGTCTAAATCCAGCCCATGCCTTTTTGCGCTGCACCAGCAGGCGAGATCACGGCTCTTTGGGTCATCCCGGACGACGCAGGCGATCCGGGAACCAGGGGCAAATGGCAGGGTCTCAGTCGGACGCCCCTGGGTCCCGGATCACGCTGCGCGTGTCCGGGATGACACCGAGGCTTCGATGGATCGCTACGTCAGCCGGCGCGCCCAGGGCTGGGTCAGCTCAAGCATGGCTTCCACCAAGCGCTCGATATGGGCGTCGACCTGGCCGTCATCCAGCGCCCAGCGGCCGTTGCGGCGGCGCGCGATATAGAGCGTCCAGGTCAGCGCCGGCCGGTCGATCCGCCGCGCCGCCAAAGTGCCGGCGCGGACCTCCCGGGCAACAAGGCTGTAAGGCAGGATGGTGGCGGCGGTGCCGCGCGCCACCATGGTCTTCATGGTCAGCATCGAATGCACTTCATAGGCGACGTGCACGTTGAGCGACAGGCGCCGCGCCTCGGTCTCGACGATGTGGCGCAGGATGCCGCGCTCGCCGCCAATGGCGAGATCGTAACGCAGCGCCTCGGCGAAGGAGACGGTCTCGGTGACAGGCTGCTTGTCGGGCGCGGTGATCAGCAGCAGGTCTTCTTCGATCAAGGCGCGGCGGATAAGATCGGGCCGCTCGTCGACATTGTAGAGAAAGGTGATGTCGACCTGATCGTGATCGAGCGCATCGAGCAGGACGGGCGTGCGCTCCTCCACCAGGGAGATGGCGACATCGGGCAGACGCTTTTCCGCATCCATCAGAATGTCGGGACCCAGCATCACCACCATGCCGGAATTGACGCCGAGGCGCAGATGCTCCTGCTTGCGCGCATTGAGCGCACGCACATCACGCGCCGCCTGATCGACTTCGCCTAAAATGCGCTGCGCCCGCTGATAGAGCAATTTTCCCGCCGGCGTCGCGGTGACGCCACGCGAATGGCGCAAGATGAGGGAGACGCCGAGTTCGGTTTCGAGCTGGCGGATTTGCGCGCCGAGCGCCGGTTGGGCCAGATGCAACGCCTCGGCGGCCGCCGTCATCGTGCCGGCGTCGATCACCTTGATGAAATAGCTGAGCTGGCGAAGATTGATGGTTTCCTCCCTATCGTTCTTCGCCGCTATAGAGCCGGTGTGGAATGACTGTGGCTGTGGCCGTCGCCGTGGCTGTGACGATGGCCGCCGGGCACCACCGGCACCATATTGATCTGGCCGAAGCGCACGCCGCGCTCGGCGATGGTGCTTTCGGCCAGTTTGCGGACGTCAGCCGTCGGCCCCTTGAGCAAGGTCACCTCCATGCAGTGGCGGTGATCGAGCCTGGTGCGCATGGAGGAAATGGTGAGGTCGTGATGATCGTGCTGGGCCTTGTCGAGGCGCAGCGCCAGATCGCGGCCATCATAGTCGTAGACATAGCTGACGGCGGCGACGCATTCCGGCGTCTCGCTGCCGGCTTCAGTGCGCACCAGGGCATCGCGCACCAGGTCGCGGATGGCCTCGGAGCGGTTGGAATAGCCGTTCCGGGCCATGAAGGTGTCGATCGCGGCGGCGATGGCATCGTCGAGGCTGATGGTGAGGCGTTGCATTTTTGTCTCCGGGCGGCGGCTGGCCGACACATTTCTAGGTTTCGGCCCGCTCCCCGGGCCGGGATTCTTCTAGCAGAACCAGGCGCCAAAGGGCACCGGGCGCCGGGGCGGCGGGCGGCTCATGGTTTTGGCTTATTTTCCGGGTTGGCGGCCCGCCGCCATCTTGCGCAAATCGGCCGGCTGTGGCTATCGTCGCGGCGCGCGGGCGTAGTTCAATGGTAGAACGGAAGCTTCCCAAGCTTCATACGAGGGTTCGATTCCCTTCGCCCGCTCCAAACAATCCTTTGAGCACCAATGTCTCCGTTCACCCTTTTGGATGGCGTCGCTACGTTCGCCCACGGCGTGCTTCCTTCAAAATGTGAAATGTCTCAGCCGCGGTGTCATCCCCGACAGCCGCGCAGCGGCTGAGCGGGGATCCAGGGGCGAGCGGTAGAACGAAAATCGAGAGCTGTGTTGCATCGCCATCACGCAACGTTTTACCACGCGCCCTGGATTCCCGCTCGCGCCTTCGGCGCGTCGGGAATGACACGGAGAGTTTTTCAATAGCCGACTACGAGCGCGCCAAAAGCTCGACTTGGAACGCCTCTTTTGTTCATGCGTTGACCCCTCATCACAGGAGGGAGCCATGGACCATGGCCAGCATGTGCGTCTCGCGCTCGCCGAAATCACGCCTGATGTCGTTGAAGGCGTCACCATTTATGGGCGGGATGAGGACGTCATCAGCAGCGTCGATCATCTGCACGGATCGGGCGAGCAGGCGCAGGTCGTTTTCGATGTTGGCGGATTTTTGGGCATTGGCTCGAAGCGGGTCGCGCTTTTTGCCAGCCAGTTCGATTTCATGCGCGATGAGAATGGTAACGTCCATGCGATCACGCAGATGACCATGGATCAATTGGAAGCCTTGCCCGAACATACCGACTGAGCACGGAACAACGATTGAATTGAAACATTGGTCTTCATCTGCATCTCGCATTGCAGATGGCGGGCCATCCAAAAAGCTCTCGGCTCGCCGCCCCGTCGCTTGACTGCATGAAGGCGTGCCGGTCAAGCGGCGGGGCATTTCTACTAGATGCAAATCTACCAGGTACAAATCTACCAGATACACTTGCATCATGAGCGCGGGTGCCCCTGCATCGCGACTCTCCTCTGAACACCCGCCTATTCTGCCGCTCCCAAACGGTTGAGGTGCGGAATGCGAATTGCGATTATGAAACAAGGGCAGATCAACCCGTTCGTTCTGATCCCCCTGACGGCCCTGGCCGGGGCGCTCTTTCTCGCCGGCACCGTTCTCTTCCTGATCGCGACATAGATAGACCGGCTGCGATTGGACATGTCTTTCATCAGTGAATGGATCGAAAGTGGCGAAGGCTATCTGCGGGAGGAAAAATGCGACGGCGTGACCATGCTCGTTCGCCATACGTCAACGGGCAGTGAGCATTCCCGTGTCGCGCTGAACGGCAATCTGGTGGCCGAGATCGTCGATCGGCAGCGGCGCGGCACGATCGTGCGTCGATACCAGCCCGGCCTTCACGATACGGCGATCTATGATTTGAACAGTCCGCAGCTTTGACAAAAGGCCCGTCATTAAAAAGGCCCGTCTTGGCAGGGGAGCCAAGGACGGGCCAGTCAAGGGAGGAAACGTCCGGTGGGACGTTTTGCTGCGGCGGGATAGGAGCCGCAGATTTCAGCTTCGCACCGGATCGCTGCTGCGTTCATTGATCCATCGCAAAGATGCGGTCGGCCCCATTCGCCGGCCTGCCTAATCGGCAGAGCGGGCCAGAAGGCGCTCAAAATTCTGATCGAGGACCTTTTGAGCACGCGCCAGATTCTCGACATGCGCTTTTTGCCATTGCCGATCCGCATCGAGCGCCGCCCGCGCGGCCGTCAACATTCTCTCCACCTCAGCCGCCTGCGGGCCGCCGAGGCCCCTGCTCGATTGCACCATGTTGTCGGCATCGAGCGCGCGGCGGAACATGGCTTCCGACAGCGGCAGCGCACGGACGGAGAAATCCAGCTCGTCCGCCACCTCGCGCCAGATGCGCTGGGCTTCCGCGAAAGCCATGTCGCTTGAACGCTGCTCCTGCGCGCGCAGGTGCTCGACGAGGCGCGCCGCGAAATGGTGGCCGATGCGGAAGGGAATGTCGCCGTCACGTTGCAGCACGTCGGCGAGTTCGGTCATGGTCGAGAATTCGCTCTCGACCTCCTGCTTCGCCCGCACCGGATCGAAGTGCAGCGCGCGCACCACCTCGGCCAGACTGTCGAGCACCAGCGCCATCCGTTCGACCGTGGCCTGGGGCTGGTTGCCCTGTTCGGGATCGATGAAGGGTTTGTAGTCGCCCATGCCGGTCGCGACATTGTGGGCGACGAGGGCAAAGGCTTGCGCCGAACCGATCAGCCGGCTGGCGCGGCCGCGCAGAAAGGTGAGACCTAAAGGATTGCGCTTCTGCGGCATGATGCTGCTGCCGCCGGTCTGCGCGCCCGACGCCAGCAGCAGCCAGGGGCGCGCCTGCGCATATTGCGCGGTGAGATCGGCGACGAGAGCGCCGATGGTCAGGCCGCAGGAGGTGGCAAGCCCCGCCAGCTCGGCGCCGAGATCGATGGGGGCGATCTGGCCGGCATCGAAAGAATTTTCGATGAGACCATCGAAACCCAACAACTCCGCCAGGCGCATGCGGTCGATGTCGAAACTCGACGTGCCCATGGCGGCGGTGCCGAAGGGCGAACGGTTGATACGCGGATAAGCCTCGCGCATGCGCTCGGCGAGACGCGCGAAGGCGCTCAGGAAGCCCAGCAGATAATGGCCCAGAGTGAGCGGCTGCGCCTGCACGCCCCAGGTATAGGCCGGGATCACATCCTTAGGATGCCGGGCCGCCAGATCGAGCAGCGCGGCGCGTGTTTCGATCAGACGCTCGAAGACATGCAGATAGTCGCGCCGCAAGGCCAGCCGCTGCAAGGTGGCGCCGAGATCCTGCCGGCTGCGGCCGATATGGACGCGCGAGACATCGCGACCCGCGCGGGCGACCATCGCCTTTTCGAACTCGAGATAATCGCCGGGGCGCTCCCCGCCCGCTTCGCCGCGCGCCGCGACCGCAGCAATCGCCTCGGCAATCGTGCGGCCGAGCGCCGGCGGCAACAGGCCGCGCTCGACGAGCATCACCGCCGAGGCCTTGTTCATCTCGACCAGCCAATGAAACGCATCGGGCATGGCGGGTCGCACGGGAGCCTTAATCAACGCGGCGTCTCCGTCGCGCTATTGGCGGCGGCAACGACGGCAGCGAGACTGTCCGTCTCCTGCTTGAGGAACTGCCCGAAGGCTTGCGGCGTCGATGGTGGCGACGGCACTTCCAGCGAGGTCTTGCGCAGTTCCAAGGTTGCCGGATCGGCATTCACGGCGGCGACCGCCGCATTCAACTTGTCGACGATCTCCTTGGGCGTGCCTTTCGGCGCGAACAAGGCCGTCCAGAAGGAGGCGTCGATGCCTTTCAGATATTTGCTCTCGTTCACCGTCGGCACGTCCGGGCGCTGTGGATCGCGCTCGGCGCGCAGCATGCCGAAGGCTTTCATCTGTCCGGTCGACAATTGCTGATCGACGGAGGCAAGCACCGCCACGGCGAGATCGACATGGCCGGCGCCGATGTCCTGCAAGATGGGGCCGGCACCGCGATAAGCGACATAGCGCACTTTCAGGCCGGCCTTCTGCATCGAGAGAACGGCGGCGAGATATTGAAACGTGCCGACGCCAGGATGGGCGAGCGACAATCCATCCGGATTGGCGCGGCCATATTCGATTAGCTCGTCGAGCGTATTCGCCGGCAGGCCATTGCGGCCGAACAGCACCGCCGTCGATCGCGCGATGAGCGCCACCGGTTCGAAATCGGCGACGCGATATCGTGTTGCCGGATTGACCAAGGGCGTGACGATCATTTCATTGGTGGTGCCGAACAGCAGCGTGTAGCCGTCGGGCGCTGATGTCGCGACCTTCATGGCGCCGATCGCGCCGCTGGCGCCGCCGACATTTTCAACGACGATGGACTGGCCGAAATATTTTTCGAGAAACGGCGTGCCGACCCGCGCGGTGATGTCGGCACCACCGCCGGCCGGATAGGCGACCACAAGGGTGATCGGCCGCGACGGATAGGTGCCTTGTGCCGCAGCCGGGCTGCCGAGCCCCACGACCGCCGCCAGAAGCGCGGATTTCATCCCAAAAGACATGTGCCCTCCCCTCTTTTCGAGGGCTGCACATTTAAGACTTGCTCACTCATACGAAAAATACGAAATTTGCATCTTCACATACCATATTTGATATATGACTTCTCCCAGCCATCTGCGCGCCTTTCGCGCCGTCATGGAAACCGGCGCCGTCACCAGCGCCGCCACTGCCCTGCGCCGCGCGCAGCCGCAGATCAGCCGGTCGATTGCGGAGCTCGAAGCCGAGATCGGCTTTCCCCTGTTCACGCGCAAGGGCCGCCGCGTCGTCCCGACCGAACGTGCCCTGAAATTCTACGAGGAAGTGTGCAGCGCGCTCGACGGGCTCGATCGCGTCGATCAGGTAGCGGACGATCTGCGCCGCGAAGCGTCCGACGAATTGCGTATCCTGGCGCTGTCGCATGCCGCCTATTCCATCGTGCCGCTGGCCATCGCCCATCTGCGGCGCGAGCAGCCCGATCTGCGCTTCGCGCTGGAGATCGTATCGCGCAATGCCATGGGCGCCATCGTCTCCTATCGCAACTATGATATCGGCGTCGCGGTGCTGCCGTTCGACGGGCCTGGCGTGCGCGTCGAGGAAATCGGCCACGTGCCGATGAGCCTGTTCATGCCGCGCACCGATCCGCTGGCGCGCAAGAAAACCATTTCGGCGGCCGAGATTTGCCAACGACCGTTCATCGCGCTGGTGCGCAACACGCCGCTGCGGCAGATGCTCGATGCGCATTTCGCGGCGCAAGGCCTGCGCCTCAACATCATGGTCGAAACCCAGACCGTGCGCGCCGCCTGCGAACTGGCGAGCCGCGGCGCCGGCCTCACCATCGCCGATGCGATGACGGCGACGGCGGCCCTGTCGCCCGACACGCTGCTCGTGCCCTGGCGCGAGATCGCGCCCTCGCCCATCGGGCTCATTCATCCCGAGGGATCGCAGCCAACGTCCGCCGCGCAGCGCTTCGGCGCCATCCTGGCGCAGGTGGTGCAAGCGGGGCCGAAGGCGTTTGAGCCAAAGTGGAAGCCGAAGGACTGAAGCTCAGTCTGTCGGCCCGATCCGGTTACGACACGGGGACCTTGCGCCGTCTCGCCGGCTTGCGCTCGGCGGTTTCGTCCGACGGCGAGACGGTTGGCGCCGGCGCAGCGCTTGGCAATTGCTCCGCCTGATCGCCATAGATGCGCTTTGCGAGCGATTTCGCATATCCCTCGCTCAGCTTGCGATCGACGTCGGCCAGGTCCTGCGTGGCGGCGATGGCCGCGCCGATGACACCGTTGAAAATGTAATCGGCCTGCTCGTTGAGCGGAAATTCGGCGATGACACTGCCGCTCCTGTCCGTCACGGACACCGTCGTGCCCAAAATGTTGGCGCTGCCGACCAGCAGCGACATGACGGCATTTTTATAGTTCACGCCGTTGACGGTGATGTGCACGCTCGCCGGTCGTCCGTTCGGCATATCCTTGACGATCGTCGCGGTAGCCGCCTTGGCAACGACCGACTTGATGTCGGTGGCGCTTTGCACCGTCGGCTTGGCCGATACGGAAACGCTGCGCACCGACAGCGGACCAAACTGATCGACGAGAGCCGTCTGGCACCCCGCCAAAAGCGTCGCGAACGCAACGACGAGCGTTGCCTTAACTACATGAATAATCATCCGATCCCCCCAATCTCCGAAGCCCTAGCAGCGGCTCAGGAGAGAGGGAATGTCGACTTAAGACCATTCGTGCGGAAACTGTGGATGGCGAGACCGCTCACCGCCCGTCGGGGATGCCGGTGCCGAACCATTTGCCCTTCACCTGGTCGTAGTGCACGCCCGGATCATAGGAGCTGACGCGCAGGCCGAGCGAGCGGGCCGAGAGCTGGCCGACGGCCGACAACAGAGCGTAGGAATTGACGACGCGGTCGCGCTGCGCCGAGATCAGATTGACGCGCGATTGCAGCAGCGCCTGCTGCTGGTTCAACACTTCGATCGTCGTGCGCTGGCCGACCTTGGCTTCTTCCCGCACGCCGTTCAAGGCGATCTCGGCGGCGCGCACCGCCGCCTGGGTCGATTGGATGACACGGGCCGAAGCATCCCATTGGCCCCAAGCCGAAACCACCTGGGCGCGCACCTGATCGCGTTGCAGATCGGCCTGGAGGCGCGCCTGGGCGAGCAATTCCTTCGACTGGCGGATCGAAGAATAGGTGAGGCCACCGTCGTAGAACGGCACGGTTAACGTGCCGGCGACGGATGCGGTCGTCGCATGCATGCCGACAAGGCCCTGCTGCTCAAAGGAGCGGCTGACATTGGCGCTGGCATCGACCGAAGGCATCAGCGCGCCTTCGTTGATCTTCACCGACAGGGCCGTGATATCGACATTGTGCAGGGCCGCCTGAATCAGCGGGTGCTCGGCCTGCGCACGATTGATGGCATCAGTGAGCGAGCGCGGCACCAGGCGATCGAGCGGGCGCGCCGGATCGAGGCTTTTCGCTTCGACGCCGATATATTGCCGATAGGCAGCGAGCGAAGCCGCCAGGGTGGCTTGTGCGACGATGGCGCTGGCGCGCCCCTGTTCGAGCGCGGCTTGGGCCTGCGCAACGTCGGTGCGCGTCAATTCGCCGATGCGGAAGCGGCCTTCCGTCAGCCGCAATTGTTCGGCCAGCACTTCGACATTGTTGTTGTTGAGATTGAGCGTCGCCGTATCGCGCAGCACGTTCATGTAAGCGGCGGCGGCATTGGCGAGCAGCAATTGTTCGCTCTGGCGCAATTGTTCGCGCGAGCCCAGAACCTGGGAATCGGCCTGCCGCACGCCATTGATGGTGCGATTGCCGTTCCAGATGTTCTGCGAAACGGTGACGCCGAACATGCCCGGCGTCGTATGTGTCTGGATCACGGCGCCGGTGCCGGTGCTCGTCGCATTGGTGCCGAGATATTGCACGCCGGCCTGCGCCTGCCCGGTGATAGTAGGGCGATAGCCCGCCGTCGCCTTCGGCACGTTTTCATCGACGGCGCGGGTCGCGGCGCGTTGCTGGTTCAGGTCCGGATTGTTGCCATAGGCGCGCGTTAGGGCGCTGGAAATGGTTTCCGCTTGAGCCGGCGCCACGCCGGCGCAGGCCAGGATCGCCACCCCGACAAGCAGCGCTTTGCGGCGAACGGCGCGAACGGATGCGGGGCCGGATTGCGAGAGCCTGACTTGCATATGATCGTGTCCAGAACCATCCCCGCCAACTGACGACCACGTTAGCAGGTGTCACCCTGGATGAGTAGCCCAATAGCATGAGCTGAGCAGGCCGCAGCCAGTCCCGAAACACATCGGTGATAGCTGCGGCCAGATGGTTACCAGCGATATTTCAGCCCGGCATAAATCGCCCGGCCGGTGCCTGGCTCAAACAAAGGCGAAGCCGCCGTCGCCTTGTCGATGATGCTGGCGCTGGCGATATATTTGACGTTGCCGAGATTGCGCGCCTCGACATAGGCCGACCAGTTGCCGCCGTTGTCATAGCCCGCCTTCAAGCCGATCAGCCCATAGGCCTGGGTCTTCAGCGTATTGGCGCTGTCGACGAAATAGGCCTGCGGCACCCATTCGACATTCGGGCCGACGTAGAGCCCGCTCGGATGTTTGTAGAGCAGTTCGGCGCGCAAATAGTGGCGCGGCGCGCCCGGCAGTTGATTGTTGCCGTAGAGCGGATCGTTGCGGAAGCGGAAATCGTTGAACGTGTAGGCGAGGTTGAGCCAGAGCCGGTCGGGTGTGTCCGACAGGGTCAGGATGTTCTTCAGCAAGGTCGCGCCGAGCGCCGCCTCGATGCCCTGATGATACGTGCCATTGGCATTGGTGACGTTGCAATTGCCGAAGGCGCTGTAGAGACACAGCAGCTCGTTGCGGATGTCGGCGCGATAGGCGGCGAGATCCCAGGTGAAATCGGGCGTACGGCCGCGCGTGCCGATCTCATAGGTGGTGGCGCGCTGCGGCCGGATGCTCGTCCAGGGAATGACGGGCGCCGGGAAGCTGGAGCTTTCGCCGAAACTCGGCACTTCGGCGCTGCGCGAGACATTGGCGAAGACCTGCCAGGCCGGCGTCACGTTCCACAACAGGCCGGCCTTCGGGCTCCACAAATTGAAATTAGTGGAGCCCGACTGATTGCCGTCGCTGAGGAAACGATCCTGCCGGCTGCGCGTGGCGCGGACGAATTGCGTGCCGGCGACGATCGCCACCGTCGGCAGAACGTAAAAACTGTTCTCCGCATAGAGCGTGGTGTTTTGCGCCCGATCGAGCGACGACGACAGCAGCGCACCCTTATTGCCGGAGAGATTGGCGAATTGCTGATTGTCGATCGCGCCATTGTGCAGATTGACGCCGGCGACGAAGCGATTGCGGAAGCCGCCGATCACCCGATCGTCGGTGGCACGCACGAAGCCGCCGTAATCATTGTAGCGATAGTCGAGATATTGAAAGATCGGATGCATCAAATGGCGATTGACATAGAAGGCGCCGAATTCGACCACCGTCTTGTCGAAGCGTAAGGTCGTCTTATTGGCGAGTCGTAGGGTGTCGATATTGCGCTGCTGATCGCCGGTGATGTTGTTCAGCGCCGCCGTTTCGGGAATGGTCAGGGCCGCCGCGCGCGTCACCGAACCTGGAATGCGCTGGCGCACCGTATTGGCGTTGAAATAGAAGCGCGTCTCGACATCGTCCGAGAAGCGGTAGCCGATATTGCCGCTGCCGCGAAACGACGAGCCCTGGCTGTGATCGCGGAAGCCGTCAGCGCCTTGGGCGGAGCCAGTGAAATAGCCGTCCCAATTGCCTTGCGTGCCGCCGAGATTGAACTGGAGCCGGCGGAAACCGAAACTGCC
This sequence comes from Methylocella sp. CPCC 101449, assembly GCF_031921685.1. Classification (NCBI taxonomy): domain Bacteria; kingdom Pseudomonadati; phylum Pseudomonadota; class Alphaproteobacteria; order Hyphomicrobiales; family Beijerinckiaceae; genus Methylocella; species Methylocella sp. CPCC 101449. Next base: position 611,153 of record NZ_JAPDHU010000001.1, read on the forward strand.
GCCGTCGATGCTGATGCCATTCGGCCTCTCGTCGCGGCCGGTGGCGGTGACGAAATTGATGGCGCCGCCCAGCGAATTGGCGCCGTAACGCAGCGCATTGGCGCCCTTGAACACTTCGACATGGCGATAGGCCGTGGGATCGATCTCCTGGAAATCGCCATAGCCATCCGATGTGTTGATGGGAATGCCGTCCATATAAAGCTGCACGCCGCGCAGGTGGAAATTGCGCGACAGGCTGGAGCCGCGGATCGACAGACGCGTGTCGTCGCCCCATTTCGGCTGGGCGAAGACGCCAGGCACATAGTCGAGGACATCCTTGATCGTGTTGGAGGGCGTCGAGCTGCGATAGCTTTCGGCGGGAATGACGACGACGCTGCCGGGCGCTTGCGCCGCCTCGCGCTGCGCCTGGGCGGTGCCGGGCGCGGTGAGCGAACGGGCTTCGTCGGACGGGCCGATGGTCGGACGCCCCGGTGCAACAGGCGTAGCCACGACAGGCGCCGCGCGCTGGCGCTGACCGCGTGCCACGCGTGGCGCGCGTTGCGGCGTGGCAGGGCGCGCGGTGCGCTGCACGGGCCGGGCGCGATGCGGCGCATCGACAGTGACGGAAGGCAGGGATTCAGGGCTCGATTGAGCGAAGGCCGCGAACGGCATGAGAATGGCGGCGGACGCGAGCCAAAGGCTGCGTGACCGCTGTGAAACGGGCAACATGGAAAACTCCGAAGCTGAAGGAAGGACGAGCGCGATAAGCGCGCGGATTCAGCTCAGAGCCGGCGGGCCACGCGGCTGTGCAGCGAGAACGAGTTGCGTCGCGGGATCGCCGAATGCGACGGGCAAGTCCATCGCATGGCCGATGCCAAGACGGGTGCTGAGCGCCGCAACCACCGGCGGCAGGCCGACGGCCATGCCGCGCGCGATACAGATCGGGCAATGAACCTCGCCCGTCTTGCCATCGGGCGCATGCTGCCCGTCCGGCGAGGTGAGACAGAGGACATAGCTGTCGGCGAAGGCATCCTGGGCGCGCGGCGCCGACAGAACACCAAACAGAAACAGATTGAGGACGAGCGCATAGGCACCGGCGGCGCTGGCCAGCGCTCCACACCATTTACCTATGGACTTCAGTCTCACCGTCAGTACCCCTTCATCCCTCTTAGCACGCGCGATTTGGGATGTCGGCGCCAGCAAATTGCGGCATCATGACGCGAACAAGAGCAACAGGAGGGCTGACGATCCACTCATTCCCCGTTCATCCGCGTCCTGCCATGGGCCTGCCATGGAGCCGCCACGTGCCTGCGGCATAGGAGCCTGGTTTGATGAAAGGAATTTCGATGAAGCTGAAACCGTTTTCCATCGCCGCCCTCGCTTTCGCGAGCTGGGCGGCCATCGCCACAGGAGCCTCGGCGCAACAGATGACCTTGACCAAGGACAGCCTTCCGCAGATCACCACCACCGGCACCGCGCGCGCCACCGACAAGCCGGACCAGGCGACCATTTATCTCGGCATCCGCGTCGAGAAGCCGACGGCCAAGGAAGCCGCCGACGAAGCCTCGAAGGCGTCGAAGAGTTTTCTGAGCGATCTGCGCGGCCAGGGCGTCACCGATGCCGACATCAAGACGCAGCAGTCGCAGGTGGCGCCGATCTTCGATCAGGAGCGCGCGCCCAACGGCAATATGATCCGCAAGCAGCGCGGCTTCATGGCCATGCAGAGCTTTTCGGTACGCGTGCGCGACGTGGCAAAGGCTGGCGATGTGGCGCGGCGCGCCCTACAGAACGGCGCCAACATCTTCAACGGCGTCAATTTCGAACTGGCCAATCCGAAGGCGCGGCGCATCGCTCTGGGCGCTGAAGCGGCCAAGGTGGCGCGCACTGAGGCGGAAGCCTATGCGAACGCCATGGGCCTCAAGCTCGGCCGCATCATGATGATGCAGCCGGCGGACGGTGGACCGCATTACGCCGCCGCCCCCGCCGCCATGCGCATGAAGGCCGATGCCGGCGGCGCCGAGGAAACACCAATCCCGCTTGAGCCGGGCGAAGTCGAAACGGAAGCGGCCATGTCGGTGACATGGGAGCTGGTTGCGAACTGAGTCTTGAAACAAAAAACCCCACGTTTGGTGGCCGTGGGGTCTTAAGGCAGCGCCAGGAGGCACTTGAGGGCCCCGGGACGGTCAACCAAGCCGCGCCGTGAGACACGGCCGGCAGCGCCATTAGTTAAGCGCGCTGCCGGCCTTTCGTCAATTGGTTAAGCTACGGGCCAAGCAAACCTTTCCACCCGGCCGGCCTATTGAGAGCCTGCCGGTTCCACGCTAGCCTTGCCTCGGCTGGGAGTGGAAATGAATGAACAGATGTTTGGTTGGAAGCCTTGCGTTCGTCTTGAGCGCGGGATGGCTGCCTTCTAGCGCGCTTGCCCAAGGCGAAAGCGCCTTTTGCCGGACCCTAGAAGGCACGCAAATTGGCGACATGAAGATGTGCGCCTCGCGCGATGGGGCACCCAAGGGATTACAAGTTCAGATCGCCTTCGGTGATACGGGCGCCGGCAGGACCTTTGCCGAAGATGCCGCCACCGAAAAAGGGCGCAAAAGCCTATGCGCCATGGTGCCCGAAGTTTTCAAACAGGATCTTGGTCTGCCATCCACCGGCATCCACTGGCTTCCCAAGACCAATCGCCTGATTTGCAATTTCGGCGATACGAATCAGCCCGGCTTCGAGCAGGTCGTGGCCCAATCCCCGCCTCCGGAACCACAAAAGAAATCGGAGCAGGCCATGCCCGATCTGACAGGCCCTGCGAAGAAACTCCTCGCGCGTGACCTCGCTGCGCAAACCAGCAAGTGGGACGGGCAGCGGATCGAGACGACAATGTCCTGTTTCTATGCCGACAGGAACGACTATCGCTGCATCGGTGGCGGCACCAGGATCGATGTCAGTCGGGTGGCAAACGCTGAAGGACGGCAATGGGTCGAGGACCGCTGCGACACCCTGAGCAAGAGCACTTCTCGTGCCTGCAATTTCCGCATCGTCTTCGTCTATGGCCGCTACACCACACACAGGGTATCTGACAGGAGCGAAATCACACTCGTTCTTCCTGTCGGCGAAGTAGCGGAACTCTATCCAGTTTCGAGCGGACGGCGCTAGGAAGCGCCGTCCTTTGCCTCACATCTGCGTCGCCGCCGACTGGTGCCAGGGCACCAGGATGCGGCGCAGGACCGCGACGGCGCCGTAGAGCAAGAGACCGATGAGCGCCAGGATCAGGATCACACCGAAGAGCTGATCGACCTGCAATTCCTGCAGGCGCACCACGGCGAGATAGCCGAGGCCCGCATTGCCGCCGATGAATTCGCCGACGATGGCGCCGATGATGGCGAGCACGATGGCGACCTCGGCGCCGGTGAGAATCACCGGCAAGGCCGAGGGCAGTTCGAGCAGCAGGAAGGATTGCAGCGGCGTCGCGCGCATCGAGGCGAAGACCTCGCGGTCGCCCGCATCGGTCGATTTGATGGCGACGAGCGTGTTGGCGAAGATCGGGAAGAAGGCGAGGACGCCGGAAATGACGATCTTCGATTCCAGGCCGAAGCCGAACCACAGGATGAACAGCGGCGCCAGCGCCACTTTCGGGATGAGCTGCAAGGCGATGATGAACGGCTTGAAGGCCCATTCGACCGGCGGCAGTTTCGCCATCAGCGCGCCCAGCGTGACGCCGGCGATCAACGCTGAGAAGAAGCCGCCCAGGGTTTCCGTCAAGGTCACCTGAATGTGGCGCCACACGCTGGGATCCGCGATCTGGGTGAGGAAGGCGCGGCCGATCTTTTCCGGCGGCGGCAGGATGAAGGGCGAGATCGTCGCGCCATGCACGTAATAGGACCAGGCGCCGAAGAACAGCGCTAGAGTGGCGAGCGGCAGGACGATGCGCAGGATGGTTTCGCTGTTGCGCTTCATGCCGGATATCCCGCGATGTCAGAGCGGATGGCGCGCACCAATTGCTGGAATTCCGAGGTTTCCTGCATGGCGATGGTGCGCGGACGCGGCAGGTTGACCTCATGCACGGCGTGAACGTGGCTCGGGCGCGGCGACAGCACGACGACCTTGTCGCCGAGAAAAACCGCCTCAGAAATGGAATGGGTAATCAAGAGAACGGTAGCTCCGGTCGCCTTGCAGATGCGTTGCAGTTCGAGGTTCATCTGATCGCGCGTCATGGCGTCGAGCGCGCCGAACGGTTCGTCCAAGAGAACCAGACGCGGATCGATGGCAAGCGCGCGGGCCAAGGACACGCGCTGGCGCATGCCACCGGACAATTGCCGCGGCTGCGCCTTCTCGAAGCCTTGCAGACCGACCAAGGCGCAAAGCTCCCGCGCGCGGGCGAGGCGTTTCTCTTTCGGCTCGCCGCGCAGGCGCAGCGGCAACGCAATATTGTCCTCGATGCTGAACCAGGGAAACAGCCGCGAATCCTGAAAGGCGAAAGCGAGCGAGCGCACCGCTTCCCCGCCGCGCGATTTCCATACCGAATGGCCGGCGATCGACACATCGCCTTGCGTCGGCCGCTCAAGTCCGCCGATCATGCGCAGCAAAGTGGTCTTGCCGCAGCCCGACGGCCCGAGCACGCTGATGAATTCGCCGGCCTTGGCGCTGATGTCGATGCGATCGATCGCCTTGACGCTGCCGGCGGCGCTCTCAAACGTCTTGCCGATATTATCGACAACTAATTCAGGCTGTGCGCTCATTCAGCCAACCGCCTTGTCGCGTGCGGTGTTGTCGTAGAGCGCGGTCGGCGCAATGTTGCCCTTGAGCATGCCGGAGCCGTTCATGATCTTTTCCGCTTCGGCCCATTGTTCGGGCACGTTGCGCAGAATGTTCTGCGGCCCCTTGGCCGTCCAGGTCTCGGCGTTCTGCTTGAGATCGGAGATCGAGGTCTTGATGTCGTCGATGCCGGGCACTTCGAACGCCTTGCCGATACCGCGCACGATCGGTTCGAGATCGGAAGCCTTGAGGATGGCGTCGATCGCCTTGTGTTCGGCGCGCAGGAAGCGGACGTAGAGATCCTGATTGGCGGCATAGGCCTGGGGCGCAGCCACATAAACCTGGCCGGGAATGCCGTCGTCGATCGGGAAGGTGACGACTTCGGGAATCGCCGCTTTGATCTTCACCAGCGAGGAAATGCTGGCCATGAAGCCGGCGATGCGCTTGGCCTGGATCAAACCATAGCTCGCCGCCACGTCCGGCACGCGCACGCGCTCGACCTTGCTGCCATCGACACCGCCGCCGCGCAGCAGCAAGTTGAGCGTGCCTTCCATCGAGCCGCCGAGGCTGGCGACGCCGATGGTCTTGCCCGCAAGGTCCTTGGCGTCCTTCAACGGCGCATCGGGTGCCGACACCATGTAGAAGGGCGAAATCTGCGCGATGGTGGCGATCGAAATCAAAGGCGCGCCGGCATCGACCCGGCTGGTGATGTAATTGGCGCCGCCGGTGCGGGCGATCTCGGCCTGGCCGGCGATGACCAATTGCGCCGCCGTCGTCGCGCCCTTGCCGTTGATGACCTCCACATCGAGGCCTTCCTGCTCGAAGAAGCCGGCGACCTTGGCGTGGAAGACCGAGGCATAGGACAGGGAGAAGTTGAACGGCGTCACGAAGCGCACCTTGCGCAGCGGCTGCGCCACGGCACGCCCGGCGCCCGCCAACAAGGCCAGCGAGGCACCGGCCGCGGTGAACTGGCGCCGATCGATCTTGTGCGTCATGTTTTCTTTCCTTTCTTCAAAAGCCGGCGGGAACAGCATGAGGAGCAGCCTTGCGCGCAAGCGCAGATGCCCACAGCCGCAGCGCGTTTCACCAGCTAAACATCTCATTTCAGCCCAAAAACTGGCGCCGAACTTGCCATGTCCCACCGGCAGCGTCGAGGCTTCCTGTCGTCAGCAGAGCCATTTGCCGTGAGGCAAATTTTCGCAATGCAGCAACTTTGGCACCACCTTCAGTGCGGACGATTGCCGGTGCGCCAATGAAGCCTTTGCCCTGAAACGGCTGCGATTACCTGTTTGGATTCACCCTGGAAACGTCGGCTGGGGCCGGCGCTGCGCGTGCGGGTATCTGAAAAGGATAAGGCTATGAACAAATTCCTGCTTGTTTCGGCCGCGACCATAGGTCTGCTGTGTGCCGCGGCCACACCGGGTTCGGCACAAGTGGCGCGGCCCGACGGCATGCTGAAAGCGCAAGGCAACGACAACAACGTCGTTCAAGCGCAGTTTCGCGGCGGCTTCCGCGGTGGCGGTTTCCGTGGCGGCTGGGGCGGTGGCTGGCGCGGCGGCGGATGGGGCTATCGCGGTGGCTATTATCGCGGCTGGGGACCTGGCATCGGCCTTGGGATCGCCGGTGGCGCGCTCCTCGGCGGGGCGCTCGCGGCGCCCTATTACTACGGCGGCTATTATGGCGGCGCGCCCTATTACGATGACGGCTATTACGGCGGCGCGGCGCCAGCCTATTCGGGAGGCGGCGGCGTGGCCTATTGCATGCAGCGCTATCGCTCCTACGATGCCGTCAGCGGCACGTTCTTGGGCTATGACGGCTTGCGCCACCCCTGCCCGTAGGACCACTTCGCTTCAGCTTGAAAAGGGCGCGGATCACCGCGCCCTTTTTTGCATAGGCGCCTAACAATCTGTTGAAAGTATCGTACTGCGTCACTGCGGCTCTGGCCAAGGTGCCGGAGCGATGCGATGCAAGCATCCGCAGCAACAGTTTGGGGGAGCCTGCGTCATGCCATCGATCATCCAATCGCTTCTGTCGGCCACCTGGTTCGGTTATCTCGCTCGCATCGTTTTGACCTTCATGTTCTGGGGCAGCGGTCTTGCGAAAGTCATCGACTTCAATGGCGGCGTGAATGACATGGCGCATTTCGGCCTGCAGCCGGCGGCGCTCTTCAACATCGCCACGGCGGCGACGCAGCTCGTCGGCTCATTGCTGATCATCTTCAACAAGTGGACGTGGCTGGGTGCCGGCGCCCTCGCCGTCTTCACCGCCCTGACCATTCCCATCGCCCATCCGTTCTGGACGATGCAGGAACCGATGCGGACCATGGAATTCCATTGGGTGACCGAGCATATCAGCGTTATCGGCGCGCTGATGGTGGTGGCCTACGCTTCCAGGCCGGCACCTGGTTCGCTCTCTTCCTGCCGAAGGGCACGCCAGCACCGATCGTCAAGAAGCTCAATGATGCCACGGCGAAAGTGCTGGCGGCGGACGAGCCGCGCCAGCGGCTCGAGGCGATCGGCGCCGTCATCGTTTCGCCCGATCGGATGACGCCCGCCTACCTCAAGCGCTTCGTCGCCGAGGAAGTCGACAAGTGGAAAGGCCCGATCGAGCGCACCGGCGTCAGTATCAGCCAGTAACGCCTCACGGCGCGCCGCGGCTGTCCTTGGCGCGCGTGCTGTCGACGGGGGCTGCCGCATTGCCCCAGGCATTGCGCACATAGGTCAACACATCGGCGACCTGCTGATCGTTGAGCCGCCAGGCGAAGGACGGCATGGCCGGCGTCGTCGGCGCGCCCTTGGTGTAAGCGCCCTGCGTGCCCGCCATGACGACACGCAGCAGCGTAGCTGGATCATCGGATTGCACGACGGCGCTGCCAGCCAGACGCGGGAACAGCTGCGGCTGGCCCGTGCCATCGTCCTTATGGCAGGCGGCACAGCTATCCTTGTAGATCGCCTTGCCGGCGACCATGCCCGGATCATTCGCCGCCACGGGCGTCGCCGACGAAGCCGGCGCGCGCACCTGTTTGAGATAGGCGGCCATGGCGCGCAGATCGGTTTCCGGCATGTTGGACGTCGACTTCTGCACCACTTCGATCATCGGGCCTGACGCCACCGTGCGGCCGTTGGCGCCGGTCTTCAGATAAGCGACGATCTCGTCATCGCTCCAGCCGCCGAGGCCCTTGCGATTGTCGCCGGTGATGTCGGGCGCGTACCAGCCCTGCAACACGCCGCCGCGCAGCGGCTGGCTGGAATCATCAGCGCCCGTCGTCGTCTTCGCCGTGTGGCAGGTGCCGCAATGGCCCGGCCCTTCGACCAGATAGGCGCCGCGATTCCATTCGGGCGAGCGCGATGGATCGGGCTTGAAACGCCCTTCCGAGAAATTCAGCAGGTTCCAGCCCAGCAGCGACAGGCGAATGCTGAACGGGAACGGCAGTTGATTGGACTCGATGCGATTGCGGATCGGGCTGACGCTGCGCATATAGACCCAGAGCGCCGCGACATCGCGATCGGTCATCTTCGTGAAGGCCGGATAAGGCATGGCCGGATAGAGCCGCTTGCCGTCCTTGCCGCGCCCCGTATGCAAGGCATTCTTGAAATCGGCGAAGCTCCACGTGCCGATGCCGGTTTCGGGATCGGGCGTGATGTTGGAGCCGATCAGCGCGCCGAATGGTGTCTGCAACACGACGCCGCCGGCAAAGGGCTTCTTTTCATCGAGCGTATGGCAGCCGGCGCAATCGCCTTCGGTGGCGATGCGGCGCCCCGCTTCGATCTGCGGAAAATTCTGTTCGTCGACCGCTCGCACGCCCTGGGCCATCGCCGAGGTGAGAACGCCCGCCAGGAGAAGGCTTGCGAAGTGAAGAGCTGCCGTTCTCATGCCTGCACCAGCGGGCCGGGGTTGCGCATGTATTTCTGGATGATCGCATCAGCCGCCCAATAGGCGAGCGCACCGACCGTGCCGGTCGGGTTCTTGCCGGCGTTCTGCGGAAAAGCCGAGGCGCCGATGGCGAAGACATTGTGCACGTCCCAGCTTTGCAGATAGCGGTTGAGCGGGCTGGTCTTGGGATCGGCGCCGACGATGGCGCCGCCGGTGTTGTGCGTGCTCTGATAGGGCACGATATTGTAGGGCTTGGTGCGGCGCGACACCACCGACTGGCGCGGGTTCAGCGCTTTGGCGATCTCCTGCATGCGATCGGTGACCCAGTTCGACATGCGAATGTCGTTGTCGGGGAAATCGAAGGTCATGCGCATCAGCGGATTGCCGAAACGATCCTTATAGGTCGGATCGAGATCGAGATAGTTGCCACGGATGGCATAACTCGATCCCTGGCTCGAGAAGCTGAAGGCGCGCAGATAATTGTCCTTCGTCGCCTTCTTCCAGGCCGAGCCCCAGCGCGGCGTGCCGGGCGGCACCGGGCGATAGGAAATCGGCCGGCCGTTGGTGGGAATGCAATTGATGCCGGCACCACCGACGAAATCTTTCCCCGTGTGATCGAAGGCATCGCCGTTGTAATCGTCCACCGTCTGGCCGAGCGAGCCTGCGGCAATGAACGGATTGAAAATCTTGTCGTCGAAGAAGAGCTGGACGCCGGAATTGGTCTGATAGCAGTAATTACGGCCGACCGTGCCCTCGCCCGTATTGGGATCATAGGCCTGGCCGATCTTCGACAAGAGCATCAGCCGCACGTTGTGCAGACCATAGGCACAGAGCAGCACCAGATCGGCGGGCTGTTCGAATTCCTCGCCGTTGACATCCACGTAAGTGACGCCCGTGGCATGTTTGCCGGTCGGATGCATGTTGACGCGCGTCACCTCGCACAAGGTGCGGGCCTCGAAATTCGATTTGCGCATCAAGAGCGGCAGAACGGTGGTCTGCGCGCTCGACTTGGAATAGTTGGAACAGCCGAAGCGTTCGCAGAACCCGCAATAGGTGCATTGGCCCATGGCGATGCCGAGCGGATTGACATAGGCGCCCGACAGATTGGCCGACGGTGTGGGAAACGGATGCAGGCCGATGCCTTGCGCGGCTTGCGCGAACATGGTCGGCGCCAAGGTCATCTTCATCGGCGGCAGCGGATAGTCGCGTGCGCGCGGTCCCTCGAACGGATTGCCACCGGCCTGCGTCTGGCCTTTCAAAACGCCGGCTTTGCCGGAAATGCCGGCGAGATATTCGAACCGATCGTAGGAATTCTCCAGTTCGTCATAGGTCAGGCCCCAGTCCTGCACTTGCAGGTCCTTATGGACGAAGCCTGCGCCATAGCGCTGATCGAGATGGCTCTTCAGATTGAAATCGGAGGGAAAGAAACGCCAGGTGTGGCCATTCCAATGCACGCCCGCGCCGCCAACGCCATTGCCCGGCAGGAAGGAGCCGAATTCGCGGATCGGCAGCGCCGTCTGCGAGGTGTTGTTGCGGAAGGTGAAGGTTTCTTGCGCCGGCTTGAGGAACAAATCCTGGCGGATCGCATAGCGCAATTCATCGGGCATATAGCCGACGTTGAAATCGGTGGCGGTATCGCGCCACGGACCGCGCTCGATGGCGACGACATCATAGCCGGCATCGGTCAGTTCATGGGCCAAGATCGCGCCGGTCCAACCAAGACCGACAATCACGACATCGCGGCGGGGCAGTTTACGAGCCATGGATCAGCGCCTTACCCAGGTGGAATTGCCCATGATCGAGACGGGCGGAAGCGGATAGGGTTGATTGTGTTTGTCGATATGGTCGCGATAGTCGTAGCGCGCGCCGGGGAAGCCGATCATGCGCCAGCTCACCATGTCCTTGTTGCCGCCATAGATCGGATCGGCGAAGAAGCCTTCCATGGTGTTCTGCAGCAGCAGTTCGAACAGGCTCTTGGCGTCACCGCTGTCGAACTTGATGCTGTTGGCTTCCATCTTCTTCAAGAGATCGTCCTGCTCGGCCGGACTCAGGCCGTCGAAGCTCTTGCCCGCGAAATTGGCCTTGCAATAGGCATCGAGCCCGGCGAGCCCCTGCCGATAGCGGCCCATGGGAGACAGCGGTGATTGGAAGCCTTGTGACGGCGTGCCGTTGGCGAACGGCGGCTGCATGTAGAGGTTCTGCGCGCTGCCATAGGAGCCGGAAAGCTGCCGGTCGATGAACACGGCGCAGCCCGCATCCTTGCCGCCGACGCTGACATCATCGGCCGGGATCAGCCGATCGACGATGGCTTCGACGGCACGCGCCTCGGCCGGTGTGAAGAAGGTCCAGCCCCCCGGCACGACCGGCGTCGGCGGCGTGGCGCTATAGGGTTGCCAGGGCAGGATGCCGGACAGGCTCGCGGCTTGTACGCGACCACCGGCCGAAGCCAGAACGGCGATCGCGGCCGTTGACGCCAAAAAACGCCGGCGCGTGACAGACACCGGCGGTGCTGCATCGAGGGACACGTCAGCCTCACTTGATTATATTTGAATCAGACGAATGAAAAAGCACTCCCGTTCGCTTTCACCGTCAAGCGAATTAATTCCTCGAATTGAACCGAATGCGCGGCATTTACTTTTGTTGCGATGCATATGCCGACGATGGATGAAGCCGTCATCGCCTGCATGCAGCACCCTTCGCTGTACGAGAGGTGATCGACATAAACACGATGCGATGGGCTTTACCTGTCACGATGCCGTGGCCAAGCCTGCACCTCGCTTTCGCCGCTTTCGGCTGCGAAACTCATCTCTCGGCGAGACCTCCCTTGCAGGTTCCATGATTTTTGCGCATGGCCGCTCTCTCCTGTGCGCACAGCCGCGATCGCCCTTGATCTACCCGACGACGCACCGCATCATGCCTTCATGACCGGATCGACTCATGAGCCGATCATCGTGTTCGACGCGCACTGCGTGTTGTGTTCGACCAACGCGCAGTTCGTGCTGCGTCATGATCGCCGTCGCCACTTCAAGCTCGCCACATTGCAAGGGGCGACCGGGGCGGGGCTTTACCGGCGTTTCGACCTGAACCCCGACAATCCCGACAGTCTCATCGTCGTCGAAGGCGATCGGCTGCGCCGCGACAGCGATGCCATTCTCGGCATTTGCGAGGGGCTCGGCTGGCCGTGGCGCGCCCTCACAGTGTTGCGCATCGTGCCCAGAGCGATCCGCGATCCGCTGTATCGCCTGATCGCGCGCAATCGCTATCGCTTGTTTGGCCGCCGCGACACCTGCTGGGTGCCGAGGCCCGAAGACAGGGAGCGTGTCCTCTGAGCGCCATCCTCGTCATCGGCGGATATGGCGGCTTTGGCGCGCGGCTGACGCGCCGTCTTCTGGCGCGGGGCCATCACGTTCTCGTCGCCGGCCGTTCGGCCGACAAGGCGGAAGCCTTTTGCGCCCCCCTGCCGATGGCGACGGCTTTGGTCGCCGACCGCAACGACGATCTCAGCGCCCTGCTCGCCGCCCATCGTCCTGATCTGGTGATCGATGCGGCCGGACCGTTTCAGACGGGCAACGATCGCCTGCCCTGTGCCTGTATCGCCGCTTCGATCCCCTATCTCGATCTGGCCGATGCGCGCGACTTCGTCACCAACATTCACGCGCTCGACGCGCCGGCGCGCGATGCCGGTGTCGCGATCATAGCTGGCGCTTCCAGCGTGCCGGCTTTGTCGGGCGCGGTCGCCCGTCAATTGGCGCAAGGCCTGTCGCGGGTACGCCGGATCGACATCGCCATCAGCGCCTCGAACCGCGCCACGGCTGGTTCTTCGGTTGCCCGCGCGATCCTCAGCTATGTCGGCAAGCCGCTGCAGCTCTGGCGCGGACAGAACTGGAGCCCGACATGGGGCTGGCAGGAACTGCGCCGACAAAATTTTCGCCTGGCCGATGGTACACAGCTGCGCAACCGCTGGCTCGCCATCGCCGATGTACCCGATCACGATCTGCTGCCGGCCAGCTTGCCCGGCCGGCCGGCGGTGACTTTCCGTGCCGGCACCGAATTCGCCAGCCAGACGCTCGGGCTCTGGCTGTTGAGCTGGCCGGTGCGCTGGATCGGCCGTGGTTCGCTCACGCCACTCGCACCTCTGCTGGCGCCGCTGCAACGGCTCACCAAGCGCTTTAGCGACACGCGTTCCGCCATGGCCATGACGATGATCGGCGAGATGGACGGCCGTTTCATCGAACGGCACTGGACCCTGATCGCCGCCGATGGCGACGGACCGGAAATTCCGACACTCGCCGCCGCCATCCTGGCCGACAAGATTTTGGCGCGCGAGATCGAACCCGGTGCGCGGGATGCTGGTGGGCTACTGACCCTGGCCGATTTCGAACCCTTGTTCGCCACGCTGTCGATCCGTCACGAACAGAGCCAGACCTTGCTGCCGCCGCCGCTTTACGCCCGCGTGGCCGGCACGGAGTTCGCGCGCCTGCCCGAAAAAGTGCGCGCGATGCATGACCTGCGCGGCGACGGCGGTGCCGAGGGCGAAGCCGACGTGGCGCGCGGCGATCACCCGCTGGCGAAATGCGCCGCGTGGATGATGGGCTTTCCGCCGGCCGGCCACCATAAAGTGCATGTGGCGTTCAGCGAAAGCGACGGCGTCGAATGCTGGACACGCGCCTTCGGCCAACATCGCTTCAAGAGCCATCTCAGCGCCAAGGGCGGCCAATTGACGGAGCGGTTCGGGCCGCTGCGCTTTCGCTTCGATCTGCCGTGCGATGAAAAGGGCCTGACCATGCCGATCAAAGGCTGGAGTGTCTTCGGCCTGCCTTTGCCGCTGGCGCTCGCCCCGCAAAGCATTGCACGCGAATGGCAGGAGGACGGACGCTTCCATTTCGACGTGCCGATCGCTCTGCCGGAAATCGGCCTGGTGGTTCATTACAAGGGCTGGCTCGAACCGCTGCCGTGATGCATGCACGAACGTCCACCCGTCATTGCGAGAAGCGTAGCGACGAAGCAATCCAGGGGCGCGTGGTAAAATGTCGAGAATGCCTATGTTGCAGGCACATTCTCGCCTATGATTCGATCCTGCACCCCTGGATTGCTTCGCTGCGCTCGCAATGACGATAAAACTCAAGTCTCCGGTCCGGCTTCGGAAGGCATTTTGACGCCAGCCGCCGCCAGCGCTTCGTGCAGCGTGGGGAAAATGTGGTTCTCGCCGAGCAACGCGACAAGACCATGGCGCTCCATGTCGGCGCGCAGATAAGGGCTGACCCGACCGAAAACCACCTCGACGCCGTTCTGAGACAGCTCCCGGAAAAGTTCGTCGGCCGAACGCGCGGCGGAATAATCGATATTGGTGATGGGGCCGGCATCGATCACAAGCCGATGCACCTTATGCGGCGCTGCATCGATGAGCGCGCGCACCTTCTGGGCGAAGAAATGATCGTTGGCATAGAAGAGGTCGGCGCCGAAACGCAGCACGATCAGGCCCGGCGCCGTCTCGATGCCGGGCACGGCGCGCACGGGCAGCCATTTGCTATCCTTGCCCTGCGCCAGCACGATCGTATGCGGATGGTAGCTGTGGCGGACATGGCGCAGCAGCGACAAAGTAATCGCCAACAGGATGCCTTGTTCGACACCGATCAGCACCACCGCGGCGGCCGTGGTGAAAGCCAGCCAGAACTCGCCGGGACTTTCGCGCAGGATCGCGCGCAGGCTCTTGATGTCGATGAGGCCGATGGCGATGGTGAAGACCAAAGCCGACAGGATGCCGTGCGGCAGATATTGCAGCCAGTCACTGAGGAACAGCAGAACCAGGACGACGATCGCGGCAAAGGCGACCTGCGCCAATTGGCTGCGCGCGCCGGCGGAATCGGCGGCGGCGGTTTGCGTCGGGCTGCCGTTGACGACGAATGTGCCGCTGGCGGCGGCCGCCGCATTGGCCGTGGCAAGGCCTAAAATATCGGCATCGGCATCGACACGTTCGCGATAGCGTTCGGCGAAAGCGCGACCGGCGGCGGCGCTCTGTGCGATGATCATCACGCAACAGGCGCCGGCCACCGGCAGCAGAGCCAGAACTTCCTGCCAGCTCACCAAGGGCAGATGCAGGCCGGGCAAGCCGCCCTGCACCGGTCCCAGCACGGCGATGCCACGGCCGGCGAAATTGAAGACATAGCTGGCGGCGATGCCGAGCACGACGGCAAGCAACGGCCCCGGCAGACGCGGCAGCCAGAATTTGCAGCCAAGCACAGCCACCACGACGGCGGCGGCCACCGCCAGAGTGGGCAGATGAATCCTGTCGAGAGACTGCACGATCGACCAAATCTGCATGAGCGTTCCATGCGGCTGCTCGCGCAGGCCCAGCATGTCGCCCAGCATGGCGATCGCCACCTGCACGCCGACGCCGGCGAGAAAGCCGACCAGCACCGTGCGCGACAGGAAATCCGCCAAGAATCCCAGTTTGAAAATGCGCGCCAGCAGCAGCAGCCCGGCGGTGAGCAGCGCGACCATGCCAGCGAGCGCGACATATTGGGCGCTGCCCATCGGCGCCATGGCGGAGAGGCGGCTTGCAAGAATGGTGGCGGTGGCAGAATCGGCGGCGACGACCAGATGGCGGGACGCGCCGAAGACGGCGAAAGCCAGCGTCGGCCACAACACCGTGTAAAGGCCGCTGACAGGCGGCATGCCGGCGATGCGGGCATAGCCGAGCACCTGCGGAATGCTCATTGCCGCCAATGTGGCGCCGGCCACGATGTCGCGCAGCGCCTGCGCCCGATCGAGCGGCAATATCCCTTTCAACACGGGCAAGCGCATCATCACCTTCGCTCCCGACTCGCTCCATCGCTAGCATAAGCGCCTTGCCGGCCTCCTTCGCAAGCTTGCAATTGACAGCGGCTGATGGGGCGGGCTTGCTCCCTCAAGACGCTGCTTACAGGAAGGATCCGAATGCCCCTCGTGTCGATCAATGCCCGGCCTGCGGCGGTGGAGGTGGATCTCACCCGCGCCGCCGTGCTCGTCAACGATATGCAGAATGCCTTTTGCGCGCCTTCCGGCTATCTCGACCGCATCGGCTTCGACATTGCCCCCGCCGCCGCGACGGCGGCCAAGGTGGAACAGTTCTGCACGGCTGCCCGCGCTGCGGGTTTGCCTGTTGTCCTCATGCAGAACGGTTTCTCGCCCGACTATCACGAGGCGCCCGGCCCCGCTTCGCCGCTCTGGCATAAATCCAACGCCTTGCGATACATGCGTGCGCATCCAGAAGAACAGGGCCGCATTTTGACGCGCGGCACCTGGGACTACGAACTGATCGAAACGCTGCGCCCGCAATCCGGCGATCTGCTGATTCAGAAAGCCGCCGACAATGGCTTCGCCGGCACCGATCTCGATCGCCTGCTGCGCGCTCGCAACATCAACACGGTTTTCGTCTGCGGCATTTCCAGCAATGTCGGTGTCGAGTCGGCACTGCGCGCGGCCTATCATCTGGGTTATTTCGGCATCATGGTAGCTGATGCCTGCATGGCCGTCGGTCCGCCCTTCATGCAGGAAGCGACCGAGTTCAACATCGCAAGTTTCTTTGGCTGGGTTGCCAGCGTTCATGACATTTCTGAATCATTCGGCAGCACCAAGCCGTGACGATGCGCGTGAATAAACAGCAATAATATCAACGTCGAATAGGGACCGTGCGCAAGCATGCGACACATGCATGGACGTCGCCTTGACTTGCCGAGCAGATGATACCTAGATCGCCGCGTTATTGCTTTTAATGGGATAAAAGATGCGCTTATTTCGTAATAGTTTGATCGCAAGAACCTTGGTCACAAGCCTTGCATTCACTGCAGGCCTTGCCACCGTGCCGGTGCTCGCGCAGCCGAAGCCCGATGACCGCGCGGTCTCGCAATTCTGGGATGCCTATCGCACCTTGAGCCGCGAATGCGGCAGCGCCGCTTGGACCTTGTGGCAATCGAATTCCTACGAGCGTTGGCGCACGGGTAAGTCGCCGATCCTCACGATGCATTATTCATCGCGCTTCTATCAGACCCTGCCGCCGGGGCCGCAAGCCGTGCCTGAGCCGACCCGCAGCCAGGCGGTCGATATGATGAAGAAGGCCAATGACATTCTGAAGGCCACGGGCCCCGATTTCAGCACGCTGGCCGATTATATCAACGCCAAGGATTTCAAGGACGACAAATATAAGAAGGGCGACGAGATCAACAAACGCCTGACCGCGGCGGGCCAGGCCTGTTTCGACGTCAATCAGGAGATGGAAAACATCTACACGGTCTATGCCGAGAAGCGCGCGGGCGAACTCGCCGGCACAGCCACCGACAAACCGGGTGCGCAACAGCGCGTTTCGGATTGGCAGATGGCGCGCGATCTCGCGACCGAACTCGCCAAGGGCACCAAGATCGATCTCGCAGCACTGGAGACGAAAACCAAAGCGCTCTCCGAAATGGTCGAGAAACGCATTGCCGATCCGGCGCTGGCCGCGTCGCGCTTCTATCGCGATCTGAACAAGGATGTCGCGGTGGAGCTGCGCAAGACCGTGCGCGAGATCAAGGAACGGCCGAAGCTGCTGCAAGAATATGGCGAACAGCGGCCGCGCAGCCGCTTCGTCAATTTGCGCAGCGAGATCAACGTCGGCGGCGGGCGCAACCTGCTCGACGAGATCAGCAAATAAGGATCAGACCATGGCCCCTCGCACTTTGACCACCAGCCATGCCGGTCAGGGCATGGTCACTGCACCTCATGCGCTCGCCAGCGAGGCCGGCCTGCGCATTTTGCAGGAAGGTGGCAATGCGATCGAAGCTATGGTGGCGGCCGCCGCCACCATAGCCGTGGTCTATCCGCATATGAACTCGATCGGCGGCGACGGCTTCTGGCTGATCTCCCGCGCCGGCACGCCCCCGATCGCCATCGATGCCTGCGGCAGCGCCGCGCGCAAGGCCACGCTGGCTTATTATGCGGACAAAAAGCTCGACGCCATTCCGGCGCGCGGGCCTTTCGCCGCCAATACGATGGCGGGAACGGTTGCTGGCTGGGGCGCGGCACTCGCCGTCTCGCAGGAGATGGGCGGGCGCATGCCGCTGGCGCGGCTGCTGGAAGATGCCATCGCACGCGCGGAACAGGGCATCACGGTGAGCGAAAGCCAAGCGGCGCTGACCACATCGAAGCTCGGCGAACTGGCGCTGCAACCGGGCTTCGCTCAGTCCTATCTGGTCGGCGGCCGGCCGCCAGCCTGCGGCGAGACGATGCGGTTTCCCGCACTCGCACGCACCTTGCGGCAGCTCGCGGCGAAGGGCACGCAGGATTTCTATCGCGGCGAACTCGCCCGCTCGATCACAGCCGATCTCGCCCGTTGCGCCGCGCCGCTGACGCTTGAAGATTTCGCCGGCTATGACGCTCAGCAAGTTGCGCCGCTCTCGGTCACGACCGGTGTCGGCCGGCTCTACAACATGCCGCCGCCGACGCAGGGCCTCGCTTCGCTGCTCATTCTGGCGCAGTTCGATCGCCTGAAAGTGGCGCAGGGAGAAAGCTTCGATCACATCCACGGACTGATCGAAGCCACCAAACAGGCCTTCCTGCTGCGCGATAAGTATATCGGCGATCCAAGTTCGATGACTCAAGATGTCGCGGCTTTCCTGAGCGACATTCGCGTACAGGCGCTGGTCAACCGCATCGATCGCCGCAAGGCCCTGCCCTGGCCGCAACCGGCCTCGCCCGGCGATACGATCTGGATGGGCGCCATCGATGCCGCCGGCACTGCGGTGAGCTTCATTCAATCGACCTTCTTCGAATTCGGCAGCGGCGTCGTGCTGCCGGAGAGCGGCATCATCTGGCAGAATCGCGGTGCCAGTTTCAGCCTGCAGCCGGGCTCACCGCGCACCCTGGGACCGGGGCGTAAACCATTCCACACGCTCAACCCGGCGATGGCGCATCTCAGCGACGGGCGCTGCATGGTCTATGGCACGATGGGTGGCGAAGGCCAGCCGCAGACACAGTCGGCCGTGTTTACGCGTCACGTCTATTTCGACGAGGATTTGCAAGACGCCATTACCGCGCCGCGCTGGCTGCTCGGCCGCACCTGGGGCGAGGACAAAATGAACCTGCGCCTGGAAAACCGTTTCGATCCGGCTTTGATCGCGGCGCTGCGCCAGGCCGGCCATGATGTCGAGCTGATCGAGCCCTACAGCAATACGATGGGCCATGCTGGTGCGATCACGCGCGCCGCCGATGGACAACTCAAAGGCGCCTCGGACCCACGCAGCGACGGCGCGGCGCTGGGGTACTGACGACGCAACAATGGGGTGAATGATGCCCGAACAAACCACCGAGCCTGATAACACGGCAGTGCGCGTGGCGTTGTGGCGCGCCTTGCATCTGGTGGCCGATGCGCCGCCGCCGGTGTTGGCTGACGACATCGGCCTCAAGCTGGTGGCGCCCGACGCCAGCTGGCGGCAGCGCCCCGACATGGACCCGGGATTCACGCGGCTCTTCCGCGCCTCGATCGTCGCACGCGCCCGCTTCATCGAAGATCTCGCTATCCATCAGGCCGGCAAGGGCGTCGGCCAATATGTCATCCTTGGCGCGGGTCTCGACACGTTCGCGCAGCGCCGGCCCGAGATAGCCTCGGGCTTGCACATTTTCGAAATCGATCAGCCTGGCACGCAGGCCTGGAAGCGGCAGCGCCTTGTCGAATGCGGCTATGGCATTCCCGATACGCTGCATCTCGTGCCTGTCGATTTTGAGGCCGGCGACGATTGGCAGCAGCGGCTGGCGGCAAACGGCTTCGACGTGAACCGCCCGGCCGTCGTCGCTTCGACCGGCGTCAGCATGTATCTGACGAAAGAGGCGGTGACTGCGACCTTGCGCCAGATCGCGGCGCTGGCACCAGGCTCCACGTTCGCCATGACATTCCTGCTGCCGCTCGACATGATGGACGATGACGTGCGGCCCGGCTTCGAAATCGCCGCGAAAGGCGCCCGCGCCGCCGGAACACCTTTCCTGAGTTTCTTCATGCCAGACGAGCTTCTCGCCTTGGCCCACCAAGCCGGCTTCAAGGAGGCGCAACACATCTCCGGCACGACGCTGACGGAGCGTTATTTCGCGGGGCGCAGCGATGGCTTGCGTCCGCCTCATCATGCCGAGGACCTGCTCGTCGCGACGACACGGTGATGAGGCGGCCGTGACAGAACCGCAAGATCGGTCGAGCAGGTCTTGTCTGCCTGCGGTTAGCTGGCGCTGCCACGGAGAACAGAGTGATGAAGGCGGCGCTTCAAAGCTATCATGCCCGCATGCAGCGGGTGCTCGATCACATCGACCAGCATCTAGATGACGATCTGGACCTGGATGCGCTGAGCAGCGTCGCGGCCTATTCGAAATATCATTTCCACCGGCAGTTCACGGCGACCTTCGGGTTGTCGGTGCATCGCTATGTCCAGCTTGCCCGTATGAAGCGCGCTTCGCACCGGCTGGCCCATATGGACGCCCAAAGCGTCACGGATATCGCGATGGATGCCGGTTACGATGCACCGGATGCCTTCGCCCGTGCCTTTCGGCAACGGTTCGGGCAATCGCCTTCGTCGTTTCGGAAATCTCCCGACTGGGCGCCGTGGCTTGCGGCCTTCGGGCCTCTCGACAATGCGAGGAGCAAGCTCATGCAGATTACCTATGAACCCGATGACGTGACGATCCGCGACGTGCCGCCAACGCCGGTGGCGATCATGGAACACCGAGGCGATCGAGCGGGACTGCCCGACACCATCCAGCGGTTCATCGCGTGGCGTAAGGCCGCCGGCCTGTCGCCCCAGACGAGCCCCACGTTCAACGTCTTTCGTTCCGAACGGATTCCCGCGAACCCAGCCGATTATAGCATGGACCTGTGTGTCGGGACCGACCAGCCGATCGATGCTCATGACGGGCAGATGAAGGCAGGCATCATCCCCGGCGGACGCTGCGCCGTGTTGCGCGTCGCCCACAATACCAACAACCTCGAGCCAGCCGCGCTCTACCTTTATCGTGATTGGCTTCCAGCCAGCGGCGAGGAAGCACGCGACTTCCCGATCTATTGCCAACGGCACTTTTCGGTGTTCCCGAACGTGCCGGTGCCTGATGTGGTCTGCGAATTGTTTCTGCCGCTGAAATAAAGCCCTCTCGTATCTCTCACCGTCTCATTGAAACGGTGGGAGATTTCAAGCCACCGATGCGTCGTTCTGTTGACGCGTGGCAACAGAGCGGCGCGCCGCGTCGGCGCCTTCCAGTTCATCGGCAAGTTCGGCGGCAAGGCTGAAAAACTTGCGCCGCATTTCGGCGGCAAAGGGATTCAGCCGTTCGATGGCATCGAAGACTTCCGGCGCGTCGTCGCGCACCATGTTGATGCCCTCCATCAACAGATCGAAGCTGCGCGTCGTCATGGTGGAGGGCAAGGGCTCCATCTGCACCAGCACTTTGGCGATGAGATGGGTCAGGCCCTGCACGGCGGCGGCTTCGCGGTCATGCGCCTCCGGCGTCGTCATGATGACATCGAGCGCGAAGTGGCGACGCAGGAAGGCGGCAATGCGCGGCGCCTGTTTGCCGCGAATGGGACAAAGCGCGATCTTCAAGCCGGCAAGACCGCCGCGGGCGCTTTGCGGACCAAAGAGTGGATGGGTGCCGACGACATCGACATGAGCGGGCAGGCCCGCCGTCATGATCTCAGCCGGCAGCGCCTTGACCGAGCCGACATCGAGCACCAGCACGCCCGGCGACAGATGCGGCGCGATGGCTTCGACCGCTTGCGCCATGGCCGCCACCGGCATGGCCAGAACGACGATCGGGCAGCGCGCCGCTTCCGGCAGACCGACGAAGGTGACGCCTTGCGGCGCCCCTGCCTCTCCGGCTGCGTGTTTCGGATCATGGCAGCGCAGATCGAAAAACGGATGCAGATGTTCAGCCATCAGGCGGCCGAAAGCGCCAAAGCCGATGATGCCCAGACGCGGGCGCTGGTGGGGACGTTCAGAAAGTTTGCCAGGAAACACGATGGACCTCTTGAGACTACGCCAGAGGTCACGCTCCAACCGCTGGCTGACAGCGGTTGAAAAAGACAAAGCCCTTCCTGCCGCTAGATGCGCGGCGCGTAATACGAATGCTGGAAGGTGGCGGTGCTCATGGCGCTTCCCTTAGACGCAAAGCCGGGGTGAGGTCAATGCGGCAAACGGGCCAGCGTCTTAAGCGGCCGGAAAGCCGAACAGCCGGGCTGGATTCTCAGCCAGGATGCGGACCGCCGCGGCCTCGTCGCCAACCCAGGCCCGGAAAAGCGCCATCAGATGGCCGACATCGGGCGTCAGATCGCCCATGCGCAGATGCGGCCAGTCCGATCCCCACAGCAGTTGATCGGGATTGGCCTCGACCAGAGCGTCGTGGAAGGGTCTGAGATCGGGATAATCGGGCAGCTCGCGCGAATTGCGGCAGAGCGCCAGCTTCACCCAGAGGCGCCCGTCGCGCACCAAAGCGCACAGCCGCTGGAAGTTCGCATCTTCAACACCGCTGGCGACATTCGGTTTGCCCATGTGATCGAGTATGATGTCGAGGCCGAGCGCCAGCAGACGCTGTTCGTTGGCGACGATCGCTTCGCAGTCGGCCCAGATGTGCGCATGCAGCCCCAGAGCGCGCAGGCGCGGTGCCAGCTTTTCCAACGCGTCGAGGCCGACGCTGCCGGGCAACGGCCCGCCCGACGCGGTCTTGATGTCGACGAAGCGCAAGGCGCGCACGCCGACCGCGTGCCAGGCCTGCAATTGCGCCTCGCTGACCTCGGCGCCGGCGACAGCGATGCCACGATAGGCGTTCGGCCGCTGGCGCAGTGCGTCGAGGAAGGCCGCGTGATCGAAGCCGTAGACCGATGACGGCTGCACGATCACCGCGCGCGAAGCGCCCATCTCTGCCAGCGCCGCCTGGTGCCGGTCGAGCCAGGCTTCGGGCACGTCGCCTGAGAAAGAGGCCTGGGCGAAGCGCGGCCGCGGGCCGATGACGTGGCCATGGCAATCGCAGACACCGGCAAGCGCGTCAGCCATCTGGTCAGCCATCCTGAAATTGCGTGGCGCGCGCCGCGGGCCTTGCCTCGAAAGCTTCGTGCCACAGCGCCAGGCGCGGATGACGATCGCGCCAAGGATCGGCGGCGAAGCGGAAGTCGCTGTAGGCCAGCGCGCAACCGACAGCGATTTCACCGATGCCGATCGCATCCGTGGCGAAAGTCGCTACCTCGTTCTCCAGATGCCGCAAAGTTGCGGCGCGCTTGTAGGCAAAGGCTTCCATATGAGCCGGCGACTTCTGCGCTTCCGGCCGGTCGCGTTCGTTGCGAGCAAGAATCAGCAGATCGAGAAAGCCGCTGCCGAGCGCGTGCCGGCGCAGCGCCGTGAGGCGCGCGTCACCGCCTGTGGGGATCAACGGACGGCGCCCGGAAATCTGATCGAAATATTCGAGGATGACGTAGGAATCGAACAGGACGCGGCCATCCTCCAACACGAGCGTCGGAATCTTGTTCAACGGATTGTCGGGAATGAGATCGGCATTGGCCGACGACATGGCGACGACCGTGCGCAGGCGCTCGATGCGATCGGCCAGGCCCAGTTCGTGGGCGGCCAGCATGACCTTGCGCACATAGGGCGAGCGCGGCGACCAGTGCAGCTTCATCATGCGCCAAGGCCCTTTCCGGCGTGGCAAGAACTCAGACAGAGAGACCTTGAACTAGAGCGGAGAGGCAGAGCGATCATCCAGGAGCATCCGTTTGATATTGAACCCAAAGGCGAACAGCCCGGCGACGTCAATCGAGCGCCGTAAATTTCCTCTTACAAAAATCATAAACCTATATTATTAGGTCTGATATACAGCCGAAACGCAACTTGGCAACTGCAAAGCGGGGAGACGCCGTGTCTGGGGTCCGTGAAGAATATCTGCATCGCTATAACGATGTGACGATCCGCGTGCGCGCCGAAGGGCAAGGACCGCTGATCGTTCTGCTGCCCTCCCAGGCGCGCGATTCCGACGATTACGACGATGTGGCGCAAGGCATCGCGCAGGCCGGCTATCGCGTGCTGCGGCCGCAGCCGCGCGGCATCGGCGACAGCCAGGGCCCGCTGGAAGGCATCACCTTGCGCGATCTGGCGCAGGACGTGGCCGAAGTGATCGGCGCGGAAAAAGCCGGCCCGGCCGTCGTGCTGGGCCATGCCTTCGGCCATTACGTAGCGCGCCAGCTTGCCGTCGCTTTTCCCGCCACCGTGCGCGGCATTGTCGTCGCGGCGTCGGCGGCGAAAACTTACCCTGCCGATCTGTCGCGCGCCGTGACCGAGGCCGGCGATCCGTCACTGCCTGATGACGTCAGGCTGGCGGCTTTGCGCAAGGCTTTCTTCGCGCCGGGCAATGATCCGACACCGTGGCTTGCCGGCTGGCATCCGCATATGCAGGCGCCGCAGCGCGCGGCGCGCGCCGCCATTGTGCAAGAAACCTATTGGTCGGGCGGCAATGGACCGCTGCTCGATCTGCAGGCGGAGTTCGATCCGTTCAAGCCGCCGGAGCGGCGCAATGAAATGCGCGAGGATTTCGGCGATCGGGTGAGCGTCGCGCTCGTCCGCAACGCCAGCCATGCGCTGATCCCCGAACAACCGGAAGCTGTTACGCGCGCCGTCGTCGATTGGATGCGCGCCATCGATCATAAATCTTAGAGGAGGAAACCATGTTGATGTGCAGACGCGCCGTGCTCGCGGCGGCGCTGACGGCTGTCGTCGCGCCCGCAATGGCGCAGGATTATCCGAACCGTCCGATCACTTTGGTCGTGCCTTATGCGGCCGGCGGCCCGGTCGACATCGCCGGCCGTTCGACGGCGGAAGCCTTGTCGAAACAGCTCGGCCAAGGCGTCGTGGTGGAGAACAAGCCCGGCGCCGGCGGCCTGGTCGGCACGCGCTATGTCGGCACCGCCCGCCCCGATGGCTATACGCTTCTGCTCGGCTCTCCCGGCCCTCTGGTGATTGCGCCGAGCGCCGATCCGGCTTCGATCGATATCGAGAAAGATTTTTCGCTGATCGGCGTGATCGCGGAATCGCCGCAGGTGCTCGTCGTCTCGGCCAAACTGCCGCCGAAGACGTTCAAAGAGTTCATCGCCTATGCCAAGGAAAAGCCTGGCGCGCTGAACTATGGCTCGGCCGGCATTGGCACGACGCCGCATCTCGCTGCCGAACTCTTGAACCGCGCCACCGGCATCAAGACCGTTCATGTGCCCTATCGCGGCACCAGCGCCGCCGTGCCCGACGTGGTGTCCGGCGAATTGCAGATGATCTTCGGCGACATCGCCACCTTGCGGCCGTTCGTGCAATCGAAAGCGGTGACGGCGCTCGTCATCGGCGGCCCGCGTCGGTCCAACCTTTTGCCAGAAGTGCCCAATGCCACCGAGGAAGGCTATCCAAGCCTGGTCTCGCGCAACTTCTCCGTCCTCATGGCACCGACTGGCCTGCCGGCGGAGATCGCGGCGCGTCTGAACAAAGCGCTGACGGACGCCAAGACCGACAAGACCTTTCTCGACCGGATGGATCTGCAAGGCATGACGCCGATCGACAGTTCGCCCGATCAGGCGCGGCAATATCTGCGCGACGAGCGGCAGACCTGGGAACCGCTGGTCAAGGAGATGGGGCTGAAGTTTTAGGTCTGTTGCGACGCATCTTGGTGTCATCCCGGACGCACCGCAGGTGCGATCCGGGAGCCAGGGGCAAACGTCAAAATCTTGGAAATAGCTGCGGCACAGCTATTTTTTCTAACATGTTACCGCTCGCCTCTGGATCCCGGATCACGCTGCGCGTGTCCGGGATGACACAAAGGCTCCGGCTGATCCCTCAGTTGATCTTCACATTGGCGATCTCGACCACCTTGCCCCAGCGCTCGATCTCGCTGCGCACATAAGCGGTGAATTCCGCCGACGAACTGCCGACAACGCCGAGCCCCTGCTTCTCCAGACGATCCTTCACGTCGGGTGCACGCAAGGTTGCGATGCTGAGATCATAGAGCTTCTGCGCCACGGCTTGCGGCAGGCCGGCCGGCGCGACGACGCCATACCAATTGTCGGCCAGCACATCCGGCTCGCCGACTTCGGCGGTGGTCGGAACATCCGCCAGCAAGGGCACGCGGTTCTTGCTGCCCACCGCAATCGCCCGCAATTGTCCCGCCTGCACGGCGCCGAGCAGCACAGGCACGTCGGCGAACATCAGTTGCACATGGCCGCCGAGAAGATCGTTCACCGCCGGCGCCGCGCCCGGATAAGGCACGTGAACCATATCGGTCTTGGTGGCGATCTTCAGAAGTTCGGCGGCCAGATGCGGCATGCCGCCATTGCCCGAGGAGGCGAAATTGAGCTTGCCCGGCTGGGCGCGCGCCAAAGCGACAAATTCCTTGAAATCCTTGGCGGGAACTTTTGGCCCGACGACCAGGAGTTCCGGCGCCGACACCGCCTGCGTCACCAGGTAAAGATCCTTCAGCGGATCATAAGGCATCGCCTGTTTCAGAGCGACATTGAGCGCCAAAGTGCCGGAGCTGGCGATGCCGATCGTGTAACCATCGCGATCCGCTTTCGCCACCTGCCCGATGCCGGTCATGCCGCCGGCTCCGCCACGGTTCTCGATGACCACGGGCTGGCCCGCGACGCTTGACAGTTTTTCGCCAATGACGCGCGCCACGAGATCGGCGGGGCCGCCAGCCGCGAACGGCACGATCATCTTGATCGCCTTGGACGGATAGTCCTGCGCGTGAACGGGAACAGCGCAGGCCAGCAACACAGTGGCGAGCAGACCTGAAGCAACTCGTTTCATCTTTCCCTCCTTGTCCTCGACATCGGCGAGGTTATTCTCACAATGTCTTCATCCAACTGGCGATCGCCTCCACCACCGCGGCCGGCTGTTCCGGGATCAGCGCATGGCTGGCGTTGGGAATGATTTTCACCGTCACCCGATCGCCGAATTCCTCGCGGCTCTCGTTCCATTTTTCTTTCGGCTTGAACGGATCGCTGTCGGGCACGAGATCGAGCATTTTCACGCCACCACCGTTCCAATATTCAGCCTGTTTCGTCGCCGTGGCCGCCGCGCCCTGAATGCGGTTCGCTGCCGGCGCCCAGCCTTTCAGCCAGACGGAGGCATCGTGCCCGGGCAAGAAGAAGCCGCGCTTGAGGGCGGCGAGCCGCGTCTCGTCAGGCAGTTTCGGATCGCCGGATTGTTGCACGACGGCGCGCAATTCATCGGGAAAAGTTTTCGCAGCGGCGGCGATCAGCACGATGCCGCGCACGAGCTGCGGATGATCGGTCGCCACCATGCGCGCCACCCAATTGCCATAGGCATGACCGGCGATGACGGCGGGGCCAGCCTTCTCTTGCGCTATAACGGCAGCGACATCGGCGGCGAGATCCTGCATGCGGACATTCTCGGTCGGCCCCGTGCTGGCGCCGGCGCCACGCGGCTGCGGCCGCACCACGCGGAAGCCCGCCTTCGCCAGACCCGCCGCGACCGCATCGAAGTCTTCGGAATCGCGCCCACGCGACGGCAGCATGACGATCAGCGGTCCGCGCCCCTCGGCGATGACATCGATTTTGGCCGGTCCGGCCTCGACCATCGTGCGGGTGCGCGGCGCCTCTTGCGCAGCGACAGCGGTCGTCGCGCAGATCCATGCAGCCAGAAGGGCGCCGCCTCGGCGAAATATTGGCATCTTGGGCATTTCTCCCTCTCCCACCTGCCGTCATTGGGACGGTCTCAGGCTCCCTTTCAACCTATAACCTATATAATTGATCTTTGTAAATGGAGGGAAGCGGCGATTTGCGCGGGATGGCTTTCAGTCGATCATGCCGGTGCGAATGGCCTGCGAGAACTGCGGATCGCGATCGGCGGCCTTGGCGCGCTCGGCGATGCGGCCCGTCCGGCGCAATTCGTCGAGGCTGTGGCCGGGCACCAGGCCGCCGACGTCATGAATATATTCGGGCAGATAGCCGGAAAACAGCAGCCGCGTGTCGAGCGGCAGGCCGGGCACGATGTGCTTGACCATCTCATAGACGATGGTGGTGCAATTGGCGGTGATCGTGTTGTACCAGCGCGGCTTGTCCGCAAGGCTGTTGGCTTTCGCCACATAGGCAAGAAAGAGAGAGCGCATGGCCGGCCGCGTCAGGCCGATGCGATAGAGATAGACGTCTTCCTTGCGGATGTTGGTGCGCAGGCGAATGATGTCGCGCTCATCGGCGGCGATGAGGCTCAGTTCGAACTCCTTGAAGAAACCGCCGATCTCCGAAAAATCCTCGCCCTTCTCCTTGCGGATCTCCACCGAGAAGGTGACATGATCGCCGCCTTCAAAGCCAAAAGAGACGAGCGTGTGTGCGATCGACGGACTGGCCCAATAGGACAGAGCGAGATCGACCGAAGACAGGCGCGAGAGATCATAGGTGCGCGCTTCCCAGCGCGGCGTATAATCGGCTTCGCTGCGCCAATCGAAATTGCGCACTTGCGTCAATCGCACGATGTCGGGCTTGCCAGGATCGATCTCCGCTCGCGTGGTTTGCGCGACATCATCGGCCCAGAGCCGATCGTTGCGGGGCGAGATACTGACCCACCAGAGCAGGAGAGCGGCAAAGCCGCCGGCATAAAGCAGCGAAATTTTGCAATGCCCCATCACCAAAGCGATGATGGCGACCAGCGCGAGCAGTGCCCAGACCGCCACAGCGGCACCTTTCGCGACGGGAGGCCCTGGGAATTGATACCAGAGCGCCAGCGCGCCCCAGGCGCCGGTGAGCAGGATCGCGAGAGCCGCCAAGATGCCGAAGGTGATCCGCCAGAAGCGGTGCAGGGCTCGACCCATGGGGGGAATCTCCGATCGGCAATCATTTGAAATACGAACAGCTTGGAAGCAGCGATATCAGCAAAGAACCCTCCGTGTCATTCCCGACGCGCCGAAGGCGCGAGCGGGAATCCAGAGCAACCGCTGCCGCGTTGATCGTTTTACCGCTCGCCCCTGGATCCCCGCTCAGCCGCTGCGCGGCTGTCGGGGATGACACTCAAGGTTTCCGACAAACGCGCTTCGCCGCCTGCCGCGCGACATCGGCGACGCCGAAACTCATGGCAAGATCGGCGCTCTCCAAAGTGTCGAGATCGAACCACGCGGCTTCCAGCGCATCGTCGCCCGCGACAGGCGTGCCCGATATCCAACGGCAGCGGACCGCGACTAAGATATAGTGGTGCCGGATATTCCGGTCGGCATCGAGATCCAACGCATCGACGGCCGTGACGACGTCACACGCTTCACCGCGAACGCTCGTCTCCTCGAACAGTTCACGGACCGCTGCGGCTTCGATGGTTTCGCCGAGATCGATCTTGCCGCCGGGAAAGCCCCACAGGCCGACGTCAGGCGGATTGGCGCGGCGCACCAGCAGCACGCGATTGTCGCGAATGACGACAGCCAGGACAGCCGGGATTGGTCGCCGCACGGCGGGAGGTAAATCGGGCATAAAACCACACCGTCATTGCGAGCGCAGCGAAGCAATCCAGGGCAAAAGAACGGAACGTCGTAATAGGCCTTCATAGGGCATTTCCTGACGACCTACCACACGCTCCTAGATTGCTTCGACGCGCAGCACCACCTTGCCGACCTGTTCGCCCGCATCCATCAGAGCATGGGCGTCGCGCACGTCGCGCCAATCGAAGGTGGCGCAGATGTGGTTTTGAATGCGGCCGCTCTCAATCAAAGGCCAGACCTGTTCGACCAGTTCGCTGGCGATGCGGCCTTTATAGGTCGCCGGCCGTGGCCGCAGGGTCGAGCCCGTCAAGGTAAGACGGCGACGGACGATGTTGCGCACGTTGACCTCAGCCATCTCGCCGAGATGGCTGGCGATGAGGACGACGCGGCCATCGGGCGCCAGCAGTTGCAACTGCTTTTCCGTATAAGGCCCGGCCTGGCCGTCGAGCACGACGTCGACCTTCTCCTTGCCGATCGCGGCGACAACGTCGGCGACCCAATCGCCGCGATAGCTCACGGTGATATCGGCGCCGATCTCGCGGCACTTGCTTTGCTTCTCGTCCGTGCCCGCGGTGGCAATGACACGCGCGCCGCGCAATTGTTTGGCCATCTGGATCGCCGCCATGCCGACGCCGCTGGTGCCGCCCTGCACCAGAAGCGTTTCGCCATCGCTCAATCGCCCGAGCCAGATGACATTATTCCAGGCGGTGAAGAAGGCTTCCGGCAAAGCCGCCGCTTCGACGAAACTGCTGCCCTTCGGCAGCGGCATGCATTGCAGCGCCGGTACGGCGCAGAATTCGGCATAGCCACCGCCGTTGACCAGCGCGCAGACTTCATCGCCGGCTTGCCACTGCGTGACGTTGGCGCCGACCTGTTCGATGACGCCTGAAACATCGAGCCCGGGCAGATCGGTGGCGCCGGGCGGCGGCGGATAGAGGCCGCGCCGCTGCTGCACGTCGGGCCGGTTCACCGCCGCCGCCTTGACGCGGATCAGCACATCATCGGGACCAAGCTGCGGCATCGGCCGGTCGCAGAAGGCCAGCACTTCAGGCCCGCCGGGCCGGGTGATCTCGATTGCTTTCATCAGTTTCTCGTTCAGCTTTGCGAAGGGCGGCGAAGGTTTTCCAGAATATCCGGCAGGCGCGCCTGCGCCGAGACCATGATGCGCTCGTAGATAGATTCCCCATGGGCATCGATGGCGACCGTCACCGGCCCGAAGCCCGACAGACGGATCTGGTTGAGACGAAATTGCATGATCAGATCTGTCCAGGCGACATCGACGACGCTTTCGACGCCCTGGCTCAACAGCGCCGAAGCGCCGCCGACGAAGGAGAAATAAATGCAACCGACGTCGCGCATAGCCTCGACACTTTCGCGCGACAGCCCGCCCTTGCCGCCCAGTGCGGTGAGACCGAGGCCGCGAATCAAGGTCGGCATCAGAGCGTTGAAGCGGCTCGACGTGGTCGGATTGACGTAGTGCATGCGCGTCGGCCGGCCGTCTTCTTCGTCGTAACAAACGCCCATATGGAAGAAGGCGCCGCCGCGCATCGGCAAGGGCATTTCGCGGCCGGCTTCGACTTCGGCGACCATGCGCTTTTGCGTCGGCATGCCGACGGTGGCGACAGCATCGCCTTCGAGCAGCACCAAATCACCGGCTTTCAAAGTGCGCGCTTCATCGGGCGTCAGGGGCAAGCGCAGGCGGCGTAAAGATGAAGTGTTCATTCGATGCGCTCCACGACACCGGAATTGTAGATCTTCGCCCGCGTGCGCCGGTTGATCCAGCAGTTGAACGATACGGCGATCGGCGTGAAGCCATGACCCGAGGCATAATCGATATGGACGCCGAAGGTGGTCGTCGTGCCGCCGCAGCCCATCGGGCCAAAGCCCGTCTGATTGACCGCGCGGGTGAGGCGCTCTTCCAT
The DNA here is from genome assembly GCF_031921685.1 of Methylocella sp. CPCC 101449. NCBI lineage: Bacteria > Pseudomonadati > Pseudomonadota > Alphaproteobacteria > Hyphomicrobiales > Beijerinckiaceae > Methylocella > Methylocella sp. CPCC 101449. The sequence continues at coordinate 642,163 of NZ_JAPDHU010000001.1, forward strand.
GTCGGCCACCATCGGATCGGAGTGGCGCGTGCCGAAGGGCCGCAAGGTCGCATCCTTCGACAGTTTCGCCGCGTGATCGAAGGTGCCGCCGATGCCGACGCCGATGACAACCGGCGGACAATGCTGGCCACCGGCGCGCATCACCATCTCCAGAATGCAGCGCTCGATCTCTTCAAGACTGGGGCTGACCAAAGTTTCGATCGCCGCCCAGCGGCCGCCCCCCAGCGCCTTGGGCGCGCAGGTGATGTCCATGTAATCGACATCGCCGATGAGCTCCCAGGAGACCAAAGGCATGTCCTTGCCTTTGAAACTGCGCTCATTGGTCAGCGGATGGGTGACGAAGCGCATGATCGGCGGCTGGATCGTCTCGACCAGATGTTCGAAACCGTCGACGATCGCCTGGCGAATGTCGCCGTCCATACGCACGCGCGAGCCGATCTTGATCGTATAGCTCGGCACGCCGGCATCGGAGCAGAGAAAGCGACCGGTCGTCTCCGCCGTCTCGGCGCTCGCCAACATCAAGGCCAGGGTTTCGCGGGCATGTGGCACGGTTTCGGTCGCGACCGCTTCGCGCAGCTTGGCTTTCGAGCTTTCAGGAATGCGGCGCAGCGACCAATTGTAAAGATCGGCCGTGACCTCCTTGACCAGATCATAGGTGATCGCCATTCAGCCCTCCTACACAGCCCCCAACCCCCACCACCCTCGTGGCCCACCCGGCAGGACAGAGCGCCACATCTAGCGAGCACCCGTTGCGCCGCCGGTAAAAGGCGCTATCGTTTCGCTGGGTGAAATAACCTGGGAGTGGCCCGTGGCGGACTAAAGCCGGCCTATTTTCTGTCCGGCCTGCCATGGGGAGGGAGCGAGTTTGTCATCACAATCTGAAAGCATTCTGCTGTCGGTCACCGCCTTGACCGACGAGGTCGCAGTCCTGTTTGCCGACGCCGGTCTGTCTTCGGCTGACGCACAGCGGATTGCCCGGGCGCTGATCGAGGCCGAGCAGCAAGGCTTGAAATCGCATGGCCTGATGCATGCGCCTGTCTATCTCGAGCGCATGCGCAAAGGCTCGGTCTCGACCCATGATCGCGCCGAGACGGTGAGCGACCATGGCGCGGTCGCCGTGCTCGATGCCCGCCATATGCTTGGCCATCTTGCCGCCGAACAGGCCATGGCCTTGGCCATCGAGAAATCGGGCCGTTTCGGCATCGGTGCCGTCGCCGTGCGGCATGGTTTTCATTTTGGTGCCGCTGGCCGCTATGTCGCGCAAGCAGCGCAAGCCGGCATGGTCGGCATCGCCATGTCCAACACCCGGCCGCTGATGCCGGCACCCGGCGGCGCCGAAGCCGTGGTCGGCAACAACCCGATCGCAATAGCCATTCCCACCGCCGACGAACCGATGGTCGTCGTCGACGTGGCGATGAGCGAAGGCGCGCTCGGGCGCATCCGCCATCATCATCAACGCGGCGAACCAATTCCCGGCAATTGGGCGGTGACGGCCGAGGGCCTGCCAACGACGAGCGCGGCGGAAGCGATCAAGGGTCTGCTGTTGCCGACCGGCGGGCCGAAGGGTTTTGCTCTGGCGATGGCGATCGACATGGCCTGTGGCCTGCTTTCAGGCGGTGCGGTGGGCAGCGAAATCAATGCGCTTTATGGCGATACGAGCAAGCCCAACGATTGCGCCTTTCTGTTCCTTGCCCTGAACCCGCGAGCCTTCGGGGCCGACGATCTGCCGCAGCGGGCGCAGGCACAACGCGAACATATCCGCCAGGCCCGGCGGGCGCCCGATACAGCGGCGATCCGCACACCCGGCGAGATGAAATGGCGCACCGCTGCAACGCAGCAAGAAACCGTGAGGATCGACCGCAACACTTTGTCGGCGCTGCGCGCCTGCGCCGCCCCAGTTGATACGCTTGCCGTTTCTCACGGCGGCGAAAGACCTTAAGATCAGGCCGTGTCTCTTCCCGCTAGCCCTGGTGCGCGCGTGCTGTCGTTTCATCCGGTTCAATCGGTCGTCAAAACGCTGGAGCTTCTGGCCGAGGTCAATCGCACAAGCCTGGCGACCGTTGGCGAATTGCATAAGCGCACCGGCATGCCGAAGCCGACCATCGTGCGCCTGCTCGAAACCCTGATGGCCGCCGGCTATGTGGTGCGCGACGAGCGCATGCGGGGCTATCAGGTGACCTCGGCCGTGCAGCGCTTGAGCGCCGGCTTCCATGGCGCCCCGCTGGTGATCGAGGCGGCGCGACCCTGGGCGACGGCTCTGACATCGCAGATCAAATGGCCCTGCGCCGTGTGCCTGCTCGATCGCGACGCGGTGGTCGTGCGCTACAGCACCATTCCCGACAGTCCGATCTCACCTTTCCATGCGACGCTCGGCTATCGCTTGACCTTGGGCGGGCGGGCGCTCGGCCGCGCCTATCTGCTTTTTTGTCCGGAGGAAGAACGCCAGATTCTGCGCGCCGCCATGCGCACGTCGTCCGATCCCGAAAACCGCAGCCTCACCGACGACGATCTCGAGCGGCTGATCACGCAAGCGCGCTTTCGCGGCTATACCGATCGCGACAGCAACGTGGAGCCGCGCAATTCCGACACGATCGCCGTGCCGCTGATGCAAGGCGAACGGGTGGTCGCCACCTTCGGTGTCACTTACTTCCGCTCCGTCGTCACCACGCCGGAAGATCGCGCCCGCATCATCCATCCGTTGAAAAAGGCGGCGGCCAATATCGAGGCTCAGCTCGAGCAATTGTCGGCGCCCCTGCCCGGTGCGTTTCAGGATGAGAAATGACGGCGGGTTTCTGCCCTTGAAACGCGGCCACCAGCCATATCGTCGCGCTGATAACGCGCCTTAGGCCGCGTTCCGAGGAGAGGGATTTTCATGCCGATCATGACCCGCCGCGCTTTCGCGGCCACACTTGCTGGCGCCGGTGCCTTGGCGCCAAGCCTTTTGACCCAAAGCGCCTTTGCACAAGCCTGGCCGGCGCGCCCGGTGACGATGTTCGTACCGTTTCCGGCCGGTGCTTCCACCGACGTGGTCGCCCGCTTCCTGGCCGAAAAACTGCGTGCCGAATTCGGCCAGGGCTTCGTCATCGACAATCGCCCTGGTGCGGGCGGCAATATCGCCGCCGGCATGGTGACGCGCGCGACGCCCGACGGCTACACCTTGTTTGTGTCCAGCTCCGGCCCGCTCGCCACCAACAAGCTGCTCTATAAATCGATGAATTTCGACCCGACCGCCGATTTCGAACCGATCGCCTTGATCGGTGACGTCAATGTGGTGATCGCCGTGCATCCGTCCGTGCCGGCGAAAACGCTGGCCGAGTTAATCGCCTATGGCAAGGCCAATCCCGGCAAGCTCTCTTTCGGCAGCCCCGGCTATGGCCTGATGGGCCATATGGTTGGCGAACTGCTGCAACGGACGGCCGGTTTCACGATGACGCACGTGCCCTATCGCGGTTCGGCGCCGCTCGCCGCCGACGTCACCGCCGGCGTCGTCAACGTGGCGATCGACTTCCTGCAGCCCTATATCGAACTGGCGAAAGCCGGCAACGTGCGCGCCCTCGCTGTCACCGCCGATGCCCGCGCGCCGCAACTGCCTGAGGTGCCGACCCTCAACGAATCCGGCCTGCCCGGCTTCAACGCGGCGTCCTGGTTCGCGCTCGTCGGCCCCAAAGGCATGCCGCAGCCGGTCGTCGAAAGCCTCAGCAAGGCCGCCAACGCCTGGGTGCGCAGCGACGAAGGCAAGGCGCAGCTCGAAAAGGTCGGCATGCGCGCGATCGGCGGCGGCCCGGAGGCGATCCGCAAGGCGCAGGCCAGCGAATTCGCCAAATGGGCCGAAGTGGTAAAAGAGGCGAAGATTTCGCTCGACTGACGACGAAGGGTTTCAAAAAGCAAAAGCGCGCCGGTTTCGCCGGCGCGCTTTTTTATGCCGAGGCCTCGGTGTCATCCCGAACACGCGCAGCGTGATCCGGGATGACACCCAGGTGTATCAATATCCGCTAGTGCTTCGTTTCCAGATTCAGCAGCGCCGCGGCGTTGTCGCCGGTCATCGCCTTGATCTCGGCATCGGTGAACTGCAGGTCAAGCAGGTGACCGACGATCTCGCGATAGCCATCGACCGGGCGCGGCGCGTTCTTTAGGCCAAGGTCAGAGGACAGAACCGTCCTGCTGGGGCCAACCACGTCGATGACGCGCTTCAGCTCCGCCGGCTCGAACTTCTTCGAGCCGCCCTCGACGAACATGCAGATCGAATGTTCCATCACGGCGCCGAGTGCGGCCAGACCGCGAATCTCGGCATCGTTGATGCTGTTCACCTTATAGGTCGGGTGATTGACCAGCATCTTCTTGACGCCACGCGCTTTCGCTTCCTCGAAAACGGCGAAGATTTCGGCGGTGGCAAGATGGCCGCCAGCCAAGATGACGTCGCCTTCAGCGATGAGATCGAGGATCTGTTTCACTTCGTCGATCAGCTTGCCATCGGCGCCAAACACCGTCAGCGGAATCGGCTCGAGCATTTTCTTGGCGGTCGTCGGAAAAGTCTTCACCGTCCCCGCTGCCAGCACGTCGATATGGTTCTTGGCCGAGAGCGTCGGCATCCACACCTGCTTGGCGCCGATCTTGATGGCGTGATCGACCGCATGCGGGTTGAAGCCGCCAGACGCATTGTTGAGCACGATGCCGGAGAACAACTTTACGCCCGTGTTCGGCACCAGCTTTTCCAGGATGATGGCGTGCGGCGTGCCGAGATAGAAATGATCCTTGTAAAGCAGCGCGCGGAACTTCGCCTCGGCGCAATCCATCATCGCATCGTGATGGTCGAGAATGCGTGGCATGGCGGCGGGGCCGCTGTGGCAGTGCAGATCGATGGCGCCGACGAGGAGCTTTTCGATTTCAGCGGCGCGGGGGTGAGCTTTTTTGGTGGTCGTCTTGGTGGTCGTCATGGAATCCTCCTTTGAAGGCTTCTGTTAAGCGGTTTCGCCGGGCATGGGATAATCGTCGGCATTGATCACCCAGCCGGGCTTGTTGGAAAAATCGAGGCGCGGCGGCGAGAAAATGTCGATCATCTGATTAAGGCCGGGCACCACCGAGCGCGACGTGTGCACCGACGGCGGCGGAATGACGGTGAGCGACGGCGCGGCCATGAATTCATGTTCGTCCTCGCGCCAGATGCGCATATCAGGTGTCCACGGCCAGCGGATGTCGTGGATATAGGCGCCGTCGATGACCAGCGAGCCCTGTTCGAAATCATCGTGATGATGTGGCGAGAGTTTGGCGATGTCGCGCACGCCGTCCCTGGGATCGAGCATGTTGATCATCAAGTTGGTGCAGCGGAAGATGCGGCCGAACCGGCCTTCGCCCTCGGTCACGTCCAGGCTGTAGCGCCGGATCTTCCAGCCGCCGCGCGGCTGCGGCCAGGGCTGCAACAGCGCCACATTCGGATGCGGCTTGGCATAGGAGGCTGCATTGGCGCAGCGCGCCGCCAGATCGTTCGCCACCGTGGAAAAAATGCGGATGATGCGGCCGTCCTGCGCCGCGACGACTTCGGAATCGCCTGGCGGCATGAAGGCGATGGAATTGCCCGGCGTCTCCACCGTTTCGCCAAGCGCCGACAGACGCGCGTCTGTCGTCGCATCGGGCAGCAGGACGCAATATTCATCGGGGTGGTTGGAGCGCGCCAGCTTCGCACCGGCCTTCACATCGGAGAAGGCAACGAGGAAATTCTGCCCGCGCGCATACCAGGTGCGCACGAGCGGTTCATTGTCCTGCGGCGGCTCGGAATAAAAACGGGCATAATCGGCGCCGGCAAAGGCCGTCACGGGCGCGGCTTTCGCTGGCGCCGCCGGGGCCAATTTGGCGCGTGGATCATCGGCATGAAAAGCCATGGCTCTCTCCCTTTAGCTCGCGACTTTCAAGGCGGACATTTCAGCCAGGGCCTGGGCCGCCGCTTTTCTCAAAAAGCCCTGATCGGACGACACGATGAAGGCGCTGGCGCCGCGCGCGGCGAAATCAGCGGCCTCCTCGGCGCCGTCGACCATGACACAGACCGGCTTGCCGACCTTCTTGGCCGCCGCGATGATGGCGTCGACCGCCTCGCGAATAACCGGCGCATCGCGGGTCGGCGCGCCGAAAGCGACGGTGAGATCGCCACGGCCGATGAACACCGCATCGAGCCCTTCGACCGCGACGATGGCATCGATGACATCGAGCGCCGCCGGATCCTCGATCATGGCGATGGTCGCAACGCTCGCGTCGGCGGCATCGACCAGGTTCCACATCTTGCTGCCGCCATAGCCGCCAGCCCGGGTGACGCCCGAGAAACCGCGCGCGCCGCCGCGATAGCGGCAGGCTGACACCAGAGCTTGCGCCTGGGCGACGCTCGCCACATGCGGCGCCAGCACGCCAACGGCACCGCAGTCGAGCACCGACTGGATGGCATCGGCCGAGAGCACCGGCACGCGCACCACGCCGGCCGTTTGCGCCGCGCGCGCCGCCAGAAGCGACACGTCGGTCGAGCCGTGATCGAAGGGGGCATGTTCCTGATCGATGACGACGAAATCAAAGCCGGTGCCGCCGATGATTTCGATGGCATGGCTGGTCGGCGTCTTGATGAAACTGCCGACCAGACATTCACGGTTCAGCAGACGACGGCGGAAAGAGGACTGGGTGGAGTTGAGCATCGACTTCTTCAATGAAAGAGCAATGAAAGAGGATGCAGATGTCTCCCACTTTTGCCGGCCGGATGGAGGGGTGACGCGGCAGCGTTTCACCAGATGGAATATCGCTGGAGCTAGGCCGGACTGGCGCGCTCTAACACCGGGCGGAAAGCCTTTTCGATCATGAACTTAATTTAACGCGCTCTGGCTTAGACATCGCTTGGGAGAGGGTATAATATCGTTGCGGGGACTGACCGCTTGTTCGGGAGTTCCCCTATGAACCCCATCACCCTCTTTCTCACTTTGGCCTGTGCCGCCGTCGGCATCGCCTTGGGCGTCAACGGCAGCCCCTATTGGGCTGGCGCCTTCATCATCGCCGCCGTCATCATCGCGCTCGCGCTGAAGATGGCCAACACCTGGCAGAAGTTCGTGATCCTGCGCGCCGGCAAATTGCATGGCGTCAAGGGGCCCGGCCTTTTTCTCATCATTCCGATCATCGACAATGTGGTGGCGGTGATCGACGAGCGCATTCAGACCACCGCCTTCAGCGCCGAGGCGGCGCTGACCAAGGATACGGTGCCCGTCAATGTGGACGCCATCATCTTCTGGTTCGTCCACAATGCGCAGAACGCCGCCTTGAACATCACCAACTATCGCGAAGCCATCGATCGTGTAGCGCAGACGTCGCTGCGCGAAATGATTGGGTCGTCGATGCTCTCGGCGCTGCTCTCCGAGCGGACGGCGGCCGATGCGTTTCTGCGCGATGAAATCGGCCGCAAGACGACCGACTGGGGCATTTCGGTGAAGTCCGTCGAAATCCGCGACGTCGCCATTCCCGTCGCTTTGCAGGATGCCATGTCGCGACAGGCGCAGGCCGAGCGCGAGAAACAGGCGCGCGTCATTCTGGCGTCGGCGGAGGCGGAGATCGCCGAGAGATTTGTCGATGCCGCCACGACCTATGGTAGCCAGACGGCGGCCCTGCATTTGCGCGCCATGAACATCATCTACGAGACCACCAAGGAACGGGGCGCCACCATTCTCATGCCCTCTTCGATGGTTGACAGCATGAATCCGACCGTCGCTCTGGCGCTCATGGGACAGGGCGATGCGGTGAATATCAAAGCCAACGGGCCGCCCCCGTCGCAGGACCAAACCGCCCCCGTCGAGGTGCCCCCCGACGCGCCAGGCGGTTTAACGCATTAGGCGTTCGACCGGGCGCGACAGTACGTCCTCTATCCTCCCCACCGGCGGCGCGCGACATCTCGTGCCGGGGCGAGAAGCCCGTTTGGGATCACGAGGGTCAATGGTTCAGAATCCTGTCGAAATACGCGCCTTGGCACGTCTCTTTGCCCGCTATCGCACCCCCAGCAACGCCCGCAGCATTCTAGAACTTGGCATTACGATCGTACCTCTGGCCGCGCTTTGGGCCTTGGCCTGGGCCGCCTATACCCTGGGCTATTGGTGGATCGCCCTGCTCCTGGCGGTGCCGGCAGCCGGCTTTCTCGTCCGTCTGTTCATGATCCAGCACGATTGCAGCCATGGCGCCTATTTCCGCAACCGTTCGGCGAACGACTGGATCGGCCGGACCATCGGCGTCATGACTTTGACCCCTTACGGCTTCTGGCGTTCCACGCACTCCACCCATCATGCCAATGCCGGTAACCTCGATCATCGTGGCATCGGCGACATCGACACGCTGACGGTGCGCGAATTCTACAGCCTGCCGACATGGCGGCGCACCCTCTATCGCCTGTACCGGCATCCGCTCGTGATGTTCGGCCTTGGCCCGGCCTATCTGTTCATTCTGCAACATCGCCTGCCCAAGGGCATGATGCGCAGCGGTTGGCGGCCCTGGCTCAGCACGATGGGAACGAATCTTGCGATCGCCGCGCTCGCAGGAACGCTGATCTGGCTCGTGGGCATCGGGCCATTCCTGCTGGTGCATGTACCGATCGTGATTCTCGCGGCGTCCGTCGGCGTCTGGCTGTTTTATATCCAGCACCAGTTTGAGGACACGTTCTGGGCGCGCGGCGAGGCCTGGAGCTTTCACGAGGCAGCGCTGCACGGCAGCTCTCACTATGATCTGCCGGGCATTCTCAGGTGGTTCACGGCCAATATCGGCATCCACCACGTTCACCACCTCAGCAGCAAGATTCCGTTCTATCGCTTGCCCAATGTCCTGCGCGACTACCCGCAGCTCGTCGCGGTCCATCGCATCACCTTGCTGCAAAGCCTGAAATGCGTGCGTAAGACGCTGTGGGATGAACGGACCCGGCAACTCGTCTCGTTTGGAGAGGCGCGCCGCGCCATCGCGACGCAAGCCATCTGAAAATCCTTGTTGTCATCCCCGACGGCCGCGTTGCGCGGTCACCACTTCAGGTTTAACCGCTCGCTCTGGATTCCCGCTCGCGCCCTTTGGGCGCGTCGGGAATGACACCGACAGGCCAGCAACTCAGCCCTTCGCGGCCGGCCCCAGAATGATGTCGCACATGGCGTTGCACAGGCGCTCGATGTCGCGCAGGTCGTTGAGGCGGCGGTTGATGACGAAACCGTCGTTGGCCATCATGAAGAGGTTCGGCAGCACTTCATAGTCGAAGCCATTGTCGGGCAGCACGCCTTTCAGCATGTCCATCAAACGGTCTTCGGTCCATTTCAGCAGCGGCGCCGGCTTGGGCTTCTTCGGGTCGGCCGAGGCCAAGGCCTCCATCAGGCTGTTGACGAGGCCGACATTCTCTTCGGGCATATCGCGCCACACACCCAGCATGATGGTGCGCAGCTTCTCGCGATTGTCTTTCTGCTTGTTGACGCGCTTTTCGAGCCGCTCGAAGGCCTCCTTGTACCAGGGCACCAGGACCGCATAGAGCAGATCGATCTTCGAAGGAAAATAGGAATAGACACTGCTGACACCGATCCCCGTGAGATCGGCGATCTCCTGCAAGGTGGTGCTGTGATAGCCGCGCTCAGAGAAGAGGTCGTAGGCGCTATCCAGGATAGCCTGCCGGATTTCCTTCTTCTTGACCTGAACCATGCTCTCCTTCGTCCCTATAATGGGCGTCCCTGCAAGGGACATCCTTACAACGGAATGGTCATCGGTGCATGCGTGGCGTCGCTGTTCATCAAGGCAACCCGCTTCATCTTGATTCGAAACGCTTCGCCCGAGCGAACCAGATCATAGGAATGGCGGCCTGAATAGAGCGTCTGTTTGTCGCCCTGATGGACGACGCAGATGAAGGTGGCACCGACCTTGAAGGCCGCTTCACCTTCTTCCTGCCCCGCCGGCTCGACCTCGATATTGCCGACCACGTGGGTGGTACGTGGCATCGGCGTCAGCACCAGGGCGCGCTCTTCCAGGAGCCGCTGGACGCGGATCGACAGGATGCCGTGGTCCTCGTAGATGATCGAGGCGACATTCAGCGGATCGGTCTGCCCGGGCTTGCTCGGCATCCAATAAATGCCCTGCGGCTCATAGAGTTTGAGCCAGCCTTGAAAATCGCCGCTGTCGAGCAGGCGAGCCTCCTCGAACAGAAAGAGCTCGATCTGTCTTTGGGTCGTCTGGTCGAACATTAGGCAGCCTCGGCGGTCAGATAGTTCAGCCATGCCTGGAACTGAACGCGCATCGGCATTTCGCTTGCCGCGCCCGAAAGCATGCCATTGGTGTCGCGGCGATCGCTGTCGAGGCCGCGGGAGAAGTCGACCCAGGGACCTTCGTCCTTCGACAGACCCTGCTGGCAGCGCTCGAGCATTTCGATATCGTCGGAGAAGATCATCGAAGCCGGCGAGCCAAGCGTCGTCAGGAAGCGCACCGAACGGTGGAACATTTCGTCCGGCGCACCCTTGAGACGGAAGCAGTAGATGCGCACAAGCGTGCGATCGACGGCGATCGGCGTCGCCACCCGCATCTGCTGGTACTGCGCGTTGATGATGAGATTGGGATAGACGATGTTGTTGAAGCGGTTCATGCCGAGGATCTGGGCCGTCCGCTCCTCTCCGACCTTGGCGACGAGAGAGGCCCTATATTGCGTCGCAACGGGATCGGCCTCTTTCTGCACCAGCACGCCGTTGGAATAGATATTGGTCATATAGGCATGGCCGCCCGGCAGGCCATTGAGCTGGATGCCTTCCCATTCCTTGAAGCCGAAGCCATTGGCAAGCAGCATTTCGCGCGTCTGATCCTGATCGAGGATCGAGGCATTGGCGGGCGCCTTGCGCGCCGGCATCACCGATGAGGCATGAACGAAGCTCGGGTGGAAAATATCGGCGGCATTTTCCATATGCAGCTTCCAATTGCCGCGATATTCCACCGAGAAATAGGATTCACCCATTTCCACTTCGCCATCGGGCGCGCGATCGACGAGATTGTCGATCACCTCGGTCATCGCGCCGAGATGATTGAGCAAAGGCTCCGGATTTTCATTCAGCGTCGCGAAGATGAAACCGCGATAGGTCTGGATCTGCTTAATCCGCTGCATGTGATTGTTCGAATCGTTGAGATCGAAGCTCGCCGGATAGCTCTGGCGATGCGGCACTGACGAGAGGGAGCCATCCGGCTTGAACACCCAGGCGTGATAGGGACAGCTGAACAGCCGGCTGGTGCCCTGATCGACCATGCAGAGGCGCGCGCCGCGATGCGGACAGCGATTGATCAAGACGTTGATCTTTTCATCCTCGCCGCGCGTGACCAGCACTTCGTGGCCGCCAAGCCGCGTGCGCACGAAATCACCCGGCTTCTTCACCTGGCTTTCATGGGCGACATAGATCCAGAGCCGGCCGAAAATGCGCTCCTGTTCCAATTGAAACACGGCGGGATCGGCATAGGCGCGCCGATGCACATGGTCGGGGCGCACAAGACCGCGGATATCATCGGCGGTCGGGATATCGAGGGCATGAGGTTCGGTCATGGTGGGCCTCACTGGAGAAGGTCTTCGAAGATCGTTTGAAACGGCGGGCAGGTTTCCAGGCCGGTGCCGGGGCGATCGGGCAGAACGGCCTTGCCGTCGTGCAGCGGCAGATGCGCGGTCAGACTGCCGAACAGGCTCGCTTGATCCATCGCCACTTCGGCGAGGCCGAGCCCAAGGCCGGCGACACAATGGGCCGCGAACAGATGGCCGGCATGGGGCGCGCAACGCTGGCGGCTCCAGCCATGGGTCTCGAGATCATCGAGGATGCGCAGATATTCGACGAGGCCGTAGCTCAGCGAAATATCGAATTGCAGCATGTCGCGCTCGGGCCGCAGGCCGCCGTGGCGCAAGAGATTGCGCGCGTCGTCGCGGGAGAAGAGATTCTCGCCGGTCGCCAGCGGCAAGGGCGAGGCGGCGGCGATTTCGCGATGCAGATCGTAATCGAGCGGATGCACGGGCTCCTCGATCCAGGCGAGAGCGAAGGGCGCCAAGGCGTCCACGTAGCGCAGGGTTTTTGCGCGATCGAACGTGCCGTTGCCATCGACCGCGAGCGACATGCCGGGGCCAAGCAATGCGTGGATCGCCGCGACACGCGCCACGTCTTCCGCCAAAGTCACGCCGCCGATCTTGATCTTGAAGCGGCGGTGGCCTTCATCGACGGCGCGGCTGATGTCGGCGCAGAGAAGCTTGATGTCATCAACATCACGGTAATGGCCGCCGCTGGCGTAGACAGGCACGTGCCCATCGGTTGCCTGTCCGGATACTTCCGCCAGCAGTTTCCACAGAGGCACACCGGCCAGTTTCGCCTTGAGATCCCAGAGCGCCGCGTCGATGAGGCCTACCGCGCCGCAGCGCTCGCCATGACCGCCCGGCTTCTCGTCCGCCATGACGAGCGCCCAGGCTTTATGCGGATCGATGCCGCCGCTGCCATCGGAATACGATTCAGGCGAAGCCTCGGCGAGGCGCGAGATGAAGCGTTCGCGCAGCAGACCGCCGTGGCCATAGCGGCCGATCGAATCGAAAGCGAGGCCAACGACGGGCCGGCCATCACGCATCGCATCGCTGTGAATGGCGAGCGCGCTCGCCGTCATGCCGCCGAAGCCGATGCTGGAGTTGCGGCTGGCCGAACCCAGCGCGACCGTCTTTTCCCTGATGGCCAGAATGCGCATCAGACGTCCTTCGACTGCCGCCAGTCGTGCGCCGAGACGTCGAAGACAATGCCGTTGATGTCCTTGAACTTCTTCTCGGCATCGACGCCGGGATAGCTCGGCAACTGCATGAAGAACTCTCCGCCGAGCTGTTTGATCTTCTCGGCGGTCTCGTCCTCGTTGTCGACGACGAAGCCGAAATGATGCAGGCCCGCCCAATCCGGACCGCCCTTGCCGCCGATCGTGCCTTCGGGGAAATGCAGCAGGGTGAGGTTCATCACGCCATCCGACAGCGAGATGGCATTGCCGATCGGACTGTCGACCTGGCTGACCCGCTTCAGCTCGAACGCGCCCTCATAGAAGGCCGCGGCCTTCTCAAGATCGGGCACTTGAATGGCAATATGTCTGATTTTGGCCATGACATTCTCCGTTAGGCCCGCGCAAACGGCGGAAAAACTGAGGATAGCGGCACTGCGCCGGCTCTATACTGTATCATAAAATAGAATCTTCTTCGGTTTTGAAAGCGAAAAATTCAGGCAGGCGGGATGAGGCCTCAGCGTCCTCAATATTCTCCTCAGGCCAGATCGCCTGATGCTCGCAAAAGAAATGCTTGCCTTACAAGCATTACTTGGCAATTCCAGAAACCGATACCCGTCGTAACGCGATCACCTTGCGGCACCGCGAAAGAAATGATCGCCGCAAACGAATTGCGCTGCAATGCAGCATATACTGCTCGAATAATAATCGGTTTTGCTGAAAAAAGCCTCTTGACTGAATTATGAGACGCAAACATTGTTTATTACCATAATTCTTCAAAACCGAAGGAGATTTTGTTATGCGTGCGCAGCCCCGCTTGGCCTCCCCTCCCCTTCGGTTTTTAGCGACGGCCCTAGGCTGTCTGTTCGCGGTCGGCGGTGCATCGGCGGCGGAAATCACGTTGAAGGCCGCCGTCTTCGTGCCGCCCACCACCACCTACGGCATTCCGTTCAAGCGCTTCGTCGATCACGTCAACGAGACCGGCAAAGGCGTGCTGCAGATCCGCATCGTCGGTGGCCCGGAAGCGGTTCCCGCCGACGGCCAGGCGCAAGCCGTGCGCACCGGCGTGCTCGACATCGCCTCCATTCCGCCGACCTATTACAAGAGCGTGATGGTGGAGGGCGACGCGCAGATCCTCTCCGACATGTCGCTCGCCGAACAGCGCAAGTCCGGTGCTTACGAGGCGCTGAACAAGATCGCCATCCAGCGGATGGATTCGATGTATCTGACCACCTACGGCATCGGCGTGCCGTTTCATCTCTATCTCACCAAGGAGATGGCGGTCTCGGGGATCAACGATCTTAAGGGTCTGCGCTTTCGCGGCCAGCCGAATTACAACGCCATTTTCAAACATTACGGCATTGCCGGCGTGAATATCGCCGCACCGGAAGTCTATACCGCGCTCGAACGCGGCACGGTGCAGGGCTTCGGCTGGCCGCTCTGGGGCATCGAGGACTTCGGCTGGGAAAAGCTGACGAAGGTGCGCGTCGATCCGGGCTTCTACAACGTGATCGTCAATATCCTGATGAACAAGCGCAAATACGATTCGCTCGATGCCGCGCAGCGCAAGGTCATCGACGATGCGGTCGTCTGGTTCGAACAGGACAACGAAAAATATACCGCCGATACCACCAAGGCGACCTTGGCCACCCAAACCAAGGCCGGCATCAAGTCGGTCGACTTCGGGCCGCAGTTCAAGCAGACGGCGATCGATCTCTACTGGGACGATCTGAAGAAGCTGAGCCCCGACGCCATCGGCAAGCTGCAACCGCTGCTGACCAAGAAATAAGTCTTCAGACAGAGTGCGTGGGGCCGCGGTATGCAGATGATTTTTCGGCTCAACGGCTGGTTGGTGCGTCTTCTCTGCATCCTGGCCGTGGCCTCCATCGCGGCGATGACGCTCGGCATCAGTGCCGAGGTCGTTCTGCGGATGTTCGGCTTTCCTTCCATCGTCGGCCTCATCGAGCTGACCGAATATGGGCTCTTCATCTCGACGTTCTTCGCCGCGCCGCACCTGTTGCGCACGAACGAACATATCCGCGTCGATATTCTTATGTCGCGAGTGGATCAGACAACGGCGCGAAATCTTGAATATTTCGCGCTGGCCTGCATCATCCTGATTTGCGTGATCACTGGCGCGGTCAGCACGCTCATCATGATCGGCAATATCCAATCGGCCACCTTGATCTTCAAGGATCTGATCTTCCCGCAGTGGTGGCTTGACTGGATCATCCCGCTCACTTCGCTCGCCATGGCGGTGCAGGCGCTGGAACTGATGGTCATGCTGAAATCCCATCCCGTGAGCACCGAGGCTTCCGAACATGTTCCGGGCCTGAGAGCGGAGGAACTGCCGTGAGCTGGGGATCCATCCTGACGCTGATGTTCGCGTCGAAAGTCGGCCTTCTTCTCACGGCATTGCCGGTCGCCTTCGTCTTCTTCATCATCAATATCGTCGGCTCCTATCTGATCTTCGGCGGCTTTCCCGGCCTCGAACAGATGGTGCGCAACGAACAATTATCCGTCGCGCAGTTTTCGCTGGTGCCGATTCCGCTCTTCGTGCTGATGGGCGAAGTGCTTTTTCATACCGGCCTAGCGATGAAGTCGATCGATGCGGTCGATGCCGTCATCCGCCGCGTGCCCGGCCGCCTGGCCGTGGTGACCCTGGTGGCGGGCACGATCTTCTCGGCCATTTCCGGTTCGACCATCGCCACCACCGCCATGCTCGGCTCCCTGCTGCTGCCGCAGATGCTGCAGCGAAACTACGAGCCGAAAACGGCCATGGGGCCGATCCTCGCCATCGGCGGCGTCGATATCTTGATTCCGCCCTCCGGTCTCGCCGTTCTGCTCGGCAGCCTTGCCGGCATTTCGATTTCCGGCCTGTTGGTCGGCGGCATCGTGCCCGGTCTCATCCTGGCGGCGCTGTTCATCGGCTATGTCATCTTGCGCTGCTGGCTCAATCCGGAGCTGGCACCGACCTATGAAGACACCGGTGCGCCGGTGGCCCATCCCTGGCTCAATCTCATCGTCACCGTGCTGCCGCTGATCGGCATTTTCGCCCTCGTCGTGGTCTCGATGATCGGCGGCTGGGCGACGCCGACGGAAGCCAGCGCGCTTGGGGCACTGGCCACCGTGCTCGTCGCGCTGCTCTATCGGCAGTTGACCTGGGAGAGCCTGCAGAAATCGCTGATGGGCACGGCTTCGATCTCCGGCGCGCTGCTTTTCATCATCGTCGGCGCCACCACGTTCGCGCAGCTTCTCAGCTTCTCCGGCGCCACCGCCGGCCTGGTGGCTTTGATCGAAAGCTCCAATCTGCCGCAGACCGTTATTCTCATCGGCATGCTGACCATTCTTCTGGTGCTCGGTTTCTTCATCGACCAGACCAGCATCATGATGATCACTCTGCCGTTCTACATGCCGATCTTGCGCGCCATGGGTGTCGATCTCGTCTGGTTCGGCATTCTCTATCTCCTGTGCATGCAGATCGGCTTGCTGACGCCGCCCTTCGGCCTGCTGCTCTTCGTGCTCAAGGGCGTGTCCCCGCCCGGCATCACGGTCGGGCTGATCTACCGCGCCGCCATTCCCTATGTCTGGCTGACGATCTTGATGATGGTGCTGATCTTCGTCTTCCCGGCCATCGTCACGGCTTTCGTGGCCAGTCCATGAAGGCGCCGGCTTTCGCCTATCGGAGACCGGAAGAGCTTGCGGAGGCGCTGTCGCTGTTGACGACAGAGGGCGCCCAAGTGCTCGCCGGCGGGCAAAGCCTGATTGCCTCCTTGAACATGCGCCTATCGGCACCAGCTTTGCTCGTCGACATCAATCGCATCGGCGCGCTGCGCGGCATCGAAGATCGTGAGGATGGCATTCGCATCGGCGCCCTGGTCCGCCACGTCGATGTCCTCCATTCGCCGGTCATCGCCCGACAGGTGCCGCTACTCGCCATGGCTTTGCCCCATGTGGCGCATATGGCGGTGCGCAATCGCGGCACCACTTGCGGCAGCCTGGCATTGGCCGATCCATCGGCGGAAATGCCGGCGCTGGCGGTGGCGCTCAATGCCGAGATCGTTCTTGAAAAACACGGGGACCGGCGCCAGGTGGCGGCCCGCGATTTCTTCCAAGGGCTTTACCAGACGGACCGCGAAGACGATGAAATGATCACCGAGGTGATCTTTCCGCGCGCCGCCGACGATGAGATGTTCGGCTTCGCCGAACTCGCCCGGCGGCACGGCGACTTCGCCACCGTCGGCATTTCGGTGCGTGCGCGCCACACCGGCGACGCACTGGAAAATCTCGACGTCGTCGTCTTCGGCTCCGAGGCAATGCCGCTGCTCAGCCCAGCCGGCCCCAGCTTGCGCATCGCCGCCGATGCGACGGAGCCGATGCTGGCCGACATGGCCGAGACCATCGTGGCCGATATGGAGCCGATGGAGAATCACCAGGGCCGCGCCGACACCAAACGCAAGCAGGCGGCCGTGCTGCTGCGGCGCACGTTTAAGGATATGCAATCGCGGGCCTTCGCGGGGAGAGGCAATGGGCATGGCTGACCTGCACAGCATCGCCTTCATGCTCAACGGCAAATCCGTCACGGCGGACGTCGATGCGCGGCTGCACTTAGCCGATTTTCTGCGCCACACGCTGCACCTGACCGGCACCCATGTCGGCTGCGAACATGGCGTTTGCGGCGCCTGCAATGTTCTGGTCGATGGCCGCTCGACGCGAAGCTGCCTGATGCTCGCGGTGCAAGTCGACGGCGCTCAGGTCGAAACCATCGAGGGCCTGACAGCGAGCGGCCAGATCGCCGATCTGCAGGAGGCCTTCACCGCCCGCAACGCTCTGCAATGCGGCTATTGCACGCCCGGCGTGCTGGCGACCGCCGCCGAGCTGCTGAATGGGGAAAAGCCGACGCGGGAAGAAATCCGCGACGCGCTCTCGGGAAACTATTGCCGCTGCACCGGCTATCACGCCATCGTCGATGCCATCGAGACGGTCGCCGGCAAACGGCAGGGTGGCGCGCCATGACCGCGGCTCTGAAAACCGGCGCCTCCGTCCCGAGGCGGAATGCGGCTCGGCTCGTTGCGGGCAAGGGCCGCTATACCGACGACATTCAGGTCGCAGGCCTCCTGCATGTCGCCTTCGTGCGCAGCTCCTATCCGCATGCGCGGCTGAAGCGCATCGACACGCGCGCGGCTGAAGACATGCCCGGCGTCGTTGCCGTGCTGACCGGCGACGATCTCGCCAAGGTCTGCGCGCCCTGGCAGACGCAGCTCGCATTGTTGCCAAGCCATCTGTCGCCGCCGCAGATGCCGATGGCACAGGGCGAAGTCTGCTGGCAGGGCGAGGCGGTCGTGGCCGTGGTCGCAGCCTCCCGGGCGCTGGCCGAGGATGCGACCGAAACCATCGAGATCGAATGGGAGGAACTGCCCGTCGTCGCTGACATGGCTGCGGCGGCTGGCGCCGATGCCGCCGTGGTCCATAGCGCCATGGCCAGCAACCTCGGCCTCGATCACACGATTTCGACCGGCGATGCCGACGACGCCTTCCGCCAGGCTTCTGTCACCGTCGAACACACATTCAGTTTCGACCGCCAGACCGGCGTCACCCTTGAACCGCGCAGCATCCTCGCCGAATTCGATCCGCGCCTGCGGCAACTGACCATTCATCATTCGCATCAGGTGCCGCACCAGATGCGGGATATTTTCGCCGCGCAACTCAAGCTGCCGTTGTCCAGTGTCCGCGTCGTCGCGCCCGATGTCGGCGGCGCCTTCGGCCTCAAGCTCGCCGCCTATCCCGACGAAATGGCGGTGGCCGCAATAGCCGTTCTGCTGGAGCGGCCGGTGAAATTCTGCGCCGACCGACTGGAAGCCTTCGTCAGCGACAATCATGCGCGCGAAGCGAAAGTGCATGGCCGCATGGCGATGGATGCGAACGGCAAGCTCACCGCGATGGATGTCTCCGTCGTCTCGGGCTTTGGCGCCTATTCGGCCTATCCGCGCGGCAGCGTCGGCGAAGCCTTGCAAGCGGTCCATATGGTGGCGGCGCCCTATAAGATGGCGCATCTGCGCGGGCGGGTGCGCGGCTATTTCCAGAACAAGCCGCCGAGCGGCGTGCTACGCGCCGTCGGCCAGCCCATTGCCACCACCGTCACCGAACAATTGCTCGATCTCGCGGCGCGCCGGCTCGGTCTCGATCCGGCTGAATTGCGCCGCCGCAATTATGTCGACACCGCCACGGCCACGGCGCGGTCGGCCGGCGGGATCGTGCTCGCCGAACTGTCGCTGGAGCGCTGCCATGACCGGCTGCTGCAACTCATGGACTATGCCACATTGCGCCAGCGGCAGCAGATGCACCGCGACAAGGGCATCTATCGCGGCATTGGCCTCGCCGCTTTCATCGAACAGACCGCCGTCGGCCCGACGCTTTACGGTGCGCAGAATGTGCGGGCATCGGCGCAGGAAACCTGCCGGCTGACGTTGGAAGCGGACGGCGCCATCCGCTGCGCGACGAGCATTACCGACCAGGGCCAGGGCACCAGCACCGCTTTGGCGCAGATCGTGGCCGATGCGCTTGGCGTCGACATCGAAACGGTGGAGATCGCCACCGGCGACACGCAGTTGACGCCCTTTGGCGGCGGCGCCTGGGCCTCGCGCGGCACGGCGCTGGGCGGCGAAGCAGCGCTGCGCGCCGCGCGAAAGTTGAAAGAGAGCGTATTGGGGATCGCTGGCGCTTTGCTGCAGACCGAACCCGGTCTCCTCAAGATCGAAGACGGTCGCATCTACAATACGGCCAGCCCCCTGCCGCAGATGAGCCTCGCCGATATCGCGACCACAGCCTATTTCAAGGCACATCTGGTGGCGCTGGCGGAACTGCCTTCCCTGGAAATCACCGAAAGCTTCGCGCCGCGCGATCTGCCTTATGTCGCCGCCAACGGCATTCAGGCGGCGCATGTGGAAGTCGATGTCGAACTCGGCACCATTCGCGTGCTCGACTTCTGGGTGGTCGACGATTGCGGACGGGTGATAAACCCTTTGCTGGTCGACGAGCAGATCCGCGGCGGCGTGGTGCAGGGCATCGGCGCGGCGCTTTACGAGCAATGCATCTATGGCGTCGACGGCCAGTTGGAGAACGGCAGCCTGGTCGATTATCTCGTGCCGATGGCGAGCGAAATGCCGGATATCCATGTCGCCCATGTGCAGACGCCGACCAGCGCCACGACGCTGGGCGCGCGCGGCGTCGGCGAAGCCGGCACGGTGGGCGCGGCGGCGGCCATCTGGACCGCCGTCAACGATGCGCTGGCGCCCTTCGGCGTCGTTCTATCGGAACAGCCCTTCACGCCGGAGCGCGTCTTGGACGCACTCGCGGCGCGGAAGGATTGATCGCGCGTCAGGCGCCGACGGCGACACGAATGTCGTTGCGCTGGCCGACTTCGACGAAACGTGCGCCGAAATTGCTGAAGCGGCCGCTCGTCACCGTCACGATGTCGGTGAGCGGCATGGCTTCGGCGTCACTCTTTGGCCGCGTAACGAATAATTCGGCCTGAAACAGGCCGTCCGCTTCGAAGCCCGATGTGTCGATGCCACGGCCTCTGAGCGTGTGCAGGCTGCGCTCGAACTCCTGTTCATCGCGAAAGCGGCGCTGCACGAAGGTCGATCCCGCCAGCTTCTCGGTCACCATGCCCCGCTCGTCGAACGCATCGATGAAATCATCGTAAGGGAACATGCGCAGGACGAAGGAGATGATCCACGGCGTGGTTTCCAGCGCGCCAAGCAATTGCTGATAGGTGCGATCGGTGACATAGCCGATGGCGCCCGTCGACAGCAGCACATTGGCCGGCGCGACGATGGCGGCGTCACGCGCCGAAAGCTGCTCGTTTTCCAAATCGGCGGCGATGCCGTTCGCATGCAGTCCGACCGCATTGGCATAGCGAATGGCCGATTCGGAAATATCGACGCCGATGAATCGGCCAAGACCGATGTCCGGCCAGCTCGCATAGAAATTGCGATCGAGGCGGATCATCTCCTCGTCGTCGAGTTCCATGATCTCGCGTCGCGCATAGCGCTGGCGCAAATTGGCGAAGTTCACCGGGAAGCGATGAATGGCAGCGTTGATTCCATAAGAACAACCGATATCGAGCACGGTGTTGGAATGGCCGTGGAGACGGGCTCTTGCATCGAGCAATTGCCTGATCACCGGTTCAGCGACATCGGGGATCATGTAATCGAGAGCGCCCAGCACCGAAAAGTAAGATCGCGGGTCGCTCTGTGTGTAGATGTCGTCAAAGACGGCCTTGTTTTGATTAATTCTGGCGAGTGTTCCAGACAATACGTGCTCTCCTCTGCTGACGCCTCTGCGACAGTGACGGCCTCCAAGAATTTAGTCGTATGACGATTAGACCTAGCCGATGCCCCCACCGGTTTCAACCGGCCATCGGATAAGATCGAATGATCAATAGGTTGCGGCCACCGAGATCCATATGATCAAGAGAATTGTCGCCCGCGCGAGCCCCTTTTCGTGACGCACCAGGGACTCAACGAACGGCGAAGCTTTTCGATCCAAAAAATCCGACAGATCGCGAAGACGACGTGAACTTTGTCCGCCTGTCGGCGTTGCGCAAGGAAACCGACTCTGCAAACCGACTTTGCCGACGAAACATCTCAACGCCATCGCACGCTCATCTCCTGAGCCCGACTGTCCGCGATGGATTCAAATAAAATCGAGAGTCATGTCCGATCGGACGATCTGTTACCTCGCGATCGCCTTGCTTGTGATGATCATCTGCATTGCGATGCTCATTTCAGAAACGACTGAAAGCCCTGTCGTTCCGAGCAAAGTTCCCGTTCAGCCGATTGGCTCGCCGCCGTGAAGCGGAATCTCCGATTGCCGTACCGTCATTGCGAGGGGCGTAGCGACGAAGCAATCCAGGGGCGCGTGGTTGAGTGTCGATAAATGTTTGTGGCACAAGCATATGTACTTCCTCGACCCGACACCTTGACTCCTGGATTGCTTCGCTGCGCTCGCAATGACCGTTACCTCAGACGAACGAAAGGTGCGCGAATGGGAGTGATGGTTTCGCTTGCGATGACGTGTTTCATCTCTTGTTGCATCACGTGCGGCATGCTCGCCCCCGCCCTCGCCGACACACTGCTGACGCAGCGGCAAGCGCAGGCCAAAGCCATCGCCATTCTCAAAGGCGATCCTTACGGCCGGACCACGGCGGAGGTTTCCAGACACATTCGCAAGACCGAGCTGCTGCGCGCCGGCACGTCCATCTGCGGACCGATCACCAGACCGCTCTGGTCCTTCCACGTGGTCGTGCCGGCGGCCGAGAATCCGGCCGGACCGGCCACCATCGCCGGCACGCTTGTCCTCGATGCCGCCTCGGGACGGCTCGAATGCGCCGGATTGCCGTTTCTGGATTAGGTCTTGTTCTGGATTAGGTCTTGGCGGACGGAAAAACCGCCCGCCGCCGCAACGGCCCTGGCGGCCGGAGGCCGGCCGTTAGCAGCCTCGAACTATCTGACTGATTTTCCGAAAGAATTGGTGCCCAGGAAAGGACTCGAACCTTCACGCCTTGCAGCACAGGTACCTGAAACCTGCGTGTCTACCAATTCCACCACCTGGGCGACGGGGGGTCTCTTACGGGGCGGGATGGCGCCTTGTCAATCACATGACGGCACGAAAGCGGCCAATCCCCATAATCTCTCCCGCAACCGGCCGGCGGGACGGGGCGCGGAGGGCATTCCAAGCTTTCCCAATCATATACAGGCCGCTTTCGGCGATCATATTAACCGGCGGGCAAGCGGGGCGGCGCGATAGTCCGGTCGCCGGCCTTATGCCGCGACGGATCACTCATGACGGGTCCCGCAGACCAATTTCCCACGACGCCCCCAACGCCTGCCGCCGTCAGCCTGCGCGGGCTGACGAAACGATTCGGCGACCGCGCCGCCGTCGGCGGGCTCGATCTCACCGTGCGCGCCGGCGAGCTTTACGCCCTGCTCGGCCCCAATGGCGCCGGCAAGACCACGACCTTGCGCATGGTCGCAGGCCTGTTGCCCGCCGATGCAGGGACGATCGAGGTTTTCGGCATCGACGCGCGGCGCGATCCGATCGCCGCCAAACGGATCACCGCCTGGCTGCCCGACGAGCCGATGCTCTACGACAAGCTCGATCCGCTCGAATATCTGGAATTCGTCGCCGGCCTGTGGAACGTGGCGCCTGAGATCGCGGAAGAACGCGCCGTCGCTCTGCTGCACACGCTTGGCCTGTGGGAACATCGTTTCGAGCGCTGCGAGGGTTTTTCGCGCGGCATGAAGCAGAAGGTGGCGCTGGCCGGCGCGCTGATCCACGATCCCAATCTGCTGATGCTCGATGAGCCGCTGACCGGGCTTGATGCCGCCATCGCCCGGCAGGTGAAGGATCTCTTGATGGAGCGGGTGCGCGCCGGCGCCGCCATCGTGCTGACGACGCATATTCTCGATGTCGCCGAACGGCTCGCCGATCGCATCGGCATCATTCACGACGGGCGGCTGATCGCCGAAGGCACGCTCGCAGAGCTACGCCAGCTCGCAGGACAAAACCATTCGACACTCGAAGATGTGTTTCTCGAATTGACAGGACAAGGCCCGGAGGGACAAGGCCCAGCGGCGCAGCCGACTGCCATCGACGCATGAGGCGAGACTTCACCCGCTTCCTCACGCCAGGCTCTTTCGGCTGGCTGATCGCCCAGGATCTGCGACTGTCGCTGCGCCGTTTGCAGGGCATGTTCGGCGCCTTGAAGCCGCGCACGGCGAGCCTGATCCTGCTCACCGCGCTCATTGCCTTTCATGGCCTCGCCTGGCCCGTCGCGCATTGGCTGGGCGCGGACGGCGATCAGCGCCTGTTCTATCCAAGCCTGGCGGCGGGCGTGCTGTTCGTCCTGTTCTGGCTCGTCTCACAATCACTCACAGGCGCGACGCGGGCGCTTTATACGCGCGGCGATCTCGACCTGCTGCTCGCCTCGCCTTTGCCGCCGACACATATTCTCGGCGCGCGCGCCATCGCCATCGCCGCCGAGGCGATGGGCGCGGTGGCAATCCTCGTGCTGCCCATCGCCAACATGAATGTCCTCGTCAACGGCTGGCGATGGCTGGCGATCTATCCCGCTTTGCTCGCCGGCGGCCTGTTCGCGACGGCCATCGGCATCGCGCTGGCGCTCGGTCTCATCCGTCTGTTTGGGCCGCGCCGCACCCGTGTCGTCTCGCAGGTGGTGGCGACATGTGTCGGCGCGGCCTTCGTCCTCAGTCTGCAAGTGCTCAATCTGTTTCCGGATTCGACGCGGGAAAACATCATCGCCGCGATCCAGCGATCGGAGCCCGGCCTGTTCAATCGCCATGGCCTGTTGTGGCTACCCGTGCGCGCGGCGGCCGGCGATCTGCAAGCTCTCATCTTC
Organism: Methylocella sp. CPCC 101449; assembly: GCF_031921685.1. Classification (NCBI taxonomy): domain Bacteria; kingdom Pseudomonadati; phylum Pseudomonadota; class Alphaproteobacteria; order Hyphomicrobiales; family Beijerinckiaceae; genus Methylocella; species Methylocella sp. CPCC 101449. Next base: position 666,314 of record NZ_JAPDHU010000001.1, read on the forward strand.
TGGTTTCTGCTCGCCGCCGGTGTCTTCGCCCTCACCTGCCTGATCATGGGCCGGGCTTTTACGACGAGCGCCGTGCAATCGGCCGGCCTTGGCGCGGCGCGCGCCAAGCCACGGGCCATCCGCTTTCGCGCCCAGCGTGGCCGCATCCTGCGCCATAAGGAATGGCGGCAGATCGCACGCGATCCTTGGTTGCTCAGCCAATTGCTGCTGCAGGTCATCTATACACTGCCGGTCGCTTTCATCATCTGGCGCAGTCTCGGCACGCAAAACGCCGCTGCCGTTTCCGTGGCGCCGGCCATCGTCGTCATCGCGTCGCAGCTCTCGGCCTCCTTGGCCTGGATCACCATATCGAGCGAAGATGCGCCGGAATTTATCGCCAGCGCGCCGGTGACCCGTGGCGAAATCGAATGGCGCAAGCTGGAAGCCGTCGCACTGCCGCTCGGCCTCTTCCTGGCGCTGCCACTCGTAGGCCTCGCTTTCGTTTCGCCGACGGCGGCTTTATGGGCTGTTGTCTTCGCCGTCTGCGCCGCATCGTCAACGGCACTGCTCAATCTGTGGCATCCGATGCCGGGACGCCGGACGATGGTGATGCGCCGGCATTCGCAATCGAAACTCATCGGCATGATGGAACATCTGCTGTCGCTTTTGTGGGCGGTGGCGATGGTGCTGACCGTGCTCGGCAGCGTGTTCGCATTTTTGCCCATCGGCCTCGCGCTCGCCGTGCTGTGGTTCAACAGGCCCGCGCGCAGCGCCGCTTGATTAACCTTACCGGACAACGACATCCACTGCGGCCCCACGACGGACCCGTGTTTGCAACCGTGTCTGTGCATCGCGGGACTCTGTCCCGCAACGAAACACAGCGCACGGAAACAGGACAGATGTCGTCGCAAGGCAATGCACAGATCGTCCCAAGGCCGGGATCAAGTCCCGTGATCTTCGGCTCTGCCGCGGCTGCGCCCGCCCCGGTCCAGAACTTTGCTCTGAACGGCCATTTGCTGGCCCTCGTTCTCTGCCTGCTGACATCGCTGCTGGCTCATGCCGGCGCGCTGCCGTCGGGCTTCGGTTGGCTCGCGCGGCTGGCGGCCTTCTTCGAACCCTTCGCCTGGCCCGCCTATTTCGCCTTCGCCGGCTTCGCCTGTCATGGTCTTCTGCAGGTGAAGTGGCAGGACATGTCGCGCGATTATATCGAACCGGCGATCATCTACAGCGCGCTGTGGGTGGCGTTGAACGCGGCGGCGATCTATGGCGCCAATTTTCTCATGCTGCCGGCCCTGGCCGTATCGCTGCGCGCCACCATCGGCATCTGGGAAGTGCCGGCGCTGTTGGCGCTGCCCGCCCTCATGCTGACGGTGCAGCGGTTCATCGGTCCGCGCCCGCTCCTGCTGTTGCTTCTGGCCATCGCCTTGCACGTGATGGAGCCACGCACCGGCTTCGCCTTCGTCGATGCGGCCTTGAGCGGCTTCATCTATTTCGTGATCGGCACGCTTTATGCGCGGCAATTGCGTGGGCTTGCCGCCTGGGCCTCGAAACATACGACGCTGGCCATCCTGTTTCTCTGCGTCTGGTGCCTCTACAATGCGCTGACGGCCTTCTATCCGACCGCCGTGGCGATCCCGGCCCTCGTCAATCTGCCGCTCGCCGGCGCGCCGCTCACCAGCCTGCCCTTCGCCAAACTCGGCCTGGCGCTCGCCGGCATCGGCGCCGTCACGCTGCTGGCCGGGCTGATCGGTCACGTGCAATCCGTTCGCGCGCTGGCCGCCGAGCCGCGCATCGCGCATCTGTGGCGACCGGTGACTTTACTGACGCCTTTCGTCTTCGGCCTTTTGAGCGGCCTTCTCGTCACGGCACGGTTGGCGCCCAGCCATGCCGGCGCCCTGGCGGTGCTGGCGGTCATGGGTTTCACCGCCCTTGTCACCATCGCGGTCGTGCGCGTGTTCGGGCTGACGCAGACGCCGGCGCCGCAAGAGCTTGCCACGACGGTGAAATTGCAGGCCGTGCGGCAGTTGAATGGCAGCAGCACGCCGCAATCTTGAGGTTTTGCTTGAAATTCGTCCGGAGTTTTCCGGTCTGAGACGGGGATAGCCCCATTCCGCGCATAGCATCGCTGCGGCGGAGGGGCTAAACTGCGGGCCCGCATTTGCCGCAACATTCCCGCAGCGAGACCATGGCTCCGACGCACAAGCCCCTGTCCAAGGGCGACCATATTTTCCTCGTCGATGGATCGTCCTTCGTCTTCCGCGCTTATTTCCAATCGATGCGCCAAGACGCGAAATACAACTATCGCTCCGACCGACTGCCGAATGGCGCGGTGCGCCTGTTCTGCACGAAACTGTTCCAGTTCATCGAAAAGGGCGCGATGGGCATCATGCCGACCCATCTCGCCATCATTTTCGACAAATCGGAAAACTCGTTCCGCAAGGAAATCTATCCGCCCTACAAGGGCAATCGCTCGGAACCGCCGGAAGACCTCATTCCGCAATTCCCACTGATGCGCGAAGCGGTGCGTGCCTTCGGCCTCTTGCCGGTCGAGCAGGATGTCTACGAGGCCGACGATCTGATCGCCACCTATGCGCGCCAGGCGCGCGAGCGCGGCGCCGACGTGCTGATCGTCTCCGCCGACAAGGATCTGATGCAGCTCATCCAGCCGGGTGTCTCCATGTATGACCCGGCCTCCGGCATCGCCGGCAACGCGGGCGCGCGCGAGGAGCGGCGCATCGGCGAAGCGGAAGTGCAGGATTATTTCGGCGTGCCGGCCAATAAGGTGATCGACGTGCAGGCGCTGGCCGGCGATTCCACCGACAACGTGCCCGGCGCCCCGGGCATCGGCATCAAGACCGCGGCGCAGCTCATCACCGAATATGGCGACCTCGACGCGCTGTTGGCGCGGGCCGGCGAAATCAAACAGCCCAAGCGGCGCGAGACCCTGACCAATCCGGAAAATATCGAGAAGATCCGCATCTCGAAAAAGCTGGTGACCCTGGTCGACGACGTGAATGTACTCACACCGATCGACGATCTCACCCTCAACCCGCCCGATGGCAAGACGCTGGTGTCGTTCCTGAAGGCGATGGAATTCTCCGCCATCACCAAACGCGCCGCCGATATCTTTTCGGTCGATGCCAATGAGATCGAGCCCGATCCGCGTCTCGTCGGCCCTGGCGGCTGGCGTGGTCGCAACGGTGAAGCTGCGGCAGCGCCGGAAGCCGAAGCCGCACCGCCGGCCACCGTCGAGACAAACGGCAAGACCGACACCAACGGCCCGCGCAAGAACGCCCGCTATGGCGAACAGGCGCCGAGCGCCGTCATCGCCACCGGCCCCGGCGCGCTCGCCAGCGCGCGTGCCGAAGCCTTCCGGTCGATGGCCTTCGATCTAAAAAAATACCAGACCATCACCTCGCTCGAAGCGCTCGATGCCGTGCTCGCCTCGGCCTATGATATCGGTCGCGTCGCCATCGACACGGAAACCTCTTCGCTCGATCCGCAGCAGACGCAGCTCGTCGGCCTGTCCTTCTGCGCCAAGCCGGGCGAAGCTTTCTATGTGCCGTTAGGCCATCGCGGCGAAGGCGGCGGCGATCTGTTCGGTGGCGGCGAACTGGTGCCGGGGCAATTGCCACTCGATGAGGTGCTCGCCCGCGTCAAACCGATTCTGGAAGATCCGGGCGTGTTGAAGATCGCCCATAACGCCAAATTCGATTGGATCGTGCTGCGCCAGCACGGCATCACGATGGAGCCGGTCGAAGATACGCTGCTGATGTCCTATGTGCTCGATGCCGGGCGCAGCGATCACGGCATGGACGTGCTGTCGGAGAAGATTCTCGGCCACAAGCCCATTCCCTTCGGCGAAGTGGCCGGCACCGGCCGCAATTTCATCGGCTTTGCCCGCGTCAACATCGAGAAGGCGACCGAATATTCGGCCGAGGATACCGACGTCACCTTGCGGCTGTGGAACGTGCTGAAGCCGCGCCTTGTCGCCGAGCGCATGAACAGCATCTACGAGACGCTGGAACGGCCGATGATCGAAACCCTGGCGCGCATGGAACGGCGCGGCATTTCGATCGATCGGCAAATCCTGTCGCGGCTGTCGGGCGAATTCGCGCAAGGCATGGCGCGGCTCGAAGCGGAAATTCAGGAGCTTGCCGGCGAAAGCTTCAACCTCGGCTCGCCGAAACAGTTGGGCGACATTCTGTTCGGCAAGATGGGCCTGCCCGGCGGCAAGAAAACCGCCACCGGCGCCTGGTCCACCGCCGCCGGCGTGCTGGAAGATCTGGCTGACGAAGGCCATGAGCTGCCGGCACGCATTCTCGACTGGCGGCAATTGCAGAAACTGAAGTCGACCTATACGGACGCGCTGCCCGAATATGTGAACCCGCAGACCAATCGCGTTCACACCTCCTATGCGCTGGCGGCGACGACGACCGGCCGTCTGTCCTCGTCGGAACCGAACCTGCAGAACATTCCGGTGCGCAACGAAGCCGGGCGCAAGATTCGCACGGCTTTCGTCGCGGCGCCAGGCAACAAGCTCATCTCGGCCGACTATTCGCAGATCGAATTGCGGCTGCTCGCTCATATCGCCGACATTCCGCAGTTGAAGGCGGCTTTCGACAACGGTCTCGACATCCACGCGATGACGGCATCGGAAATGTTCAACGTGCCGATCGAAGGCATGCCGAGCGAAGTGCGCCGTCGCGCCAAGGCGATCAATTTCGGCATCATCTACGGCATGTCGGCTTTCGGCCTTGCCAACCAGCTCGGCATTCCGCGTGAAGAAGCCGGCGCCTATATCCGCAAATACTTTGAGCGCTTCCCCGGCATCCGCGACTATATGGACGCGACGAAGAAGATTTGCCGCGAACAGGGCTATGTGACGACCATCTTCGGCCGCCGTTGCCACTATCCGCGCATCACCGCCTCCAACCCTTCAGAGCGCGCCTTCAACGAACGCGCGGCGATCAACGCGCCGATCCAGGGCTCGGCCGCCGACATCATCCGCCGCGCCATGGTGCGCATGGACGATGCCTTGAGCGCCGCCAAGTTGAACGCGCAGATGCTGTTGCAGGTGCATGACGAACTGGTGTTCGAAGTGCCCGAGACCGAGGTGGACGCGACCATCAAGGTGGTGCGCCAGATCATGGTCGAGGCGCCGCATCCAGCCGTGCAGCTTTCCGTGCCGCTGCAGGTCGATGCCAAGGCGGCGCATAATTGGGACGAGGCGCACTGAGGCCGCCACTTCCCCTAACAACATGACGCAGCGCGCTTTGTGCGCTTCAGTGTCATCCCGGACGCACCGCAGGTGCGATCCGGGAACCAGGGTGCGTGGTAGAGTGTTTGCGCTTTAAAGGCACGTTGAAGCGTTTGCCCCTAGATCCCGGATCACGCTGCGCGTGTCCGGGATGACACCTAGGCTTCGGCCACGTGCTCCAAAGCAGCGCTACACCTGCTAAGCCAACCCCGCCTTCAGCCGGTCCGGCGTGAACGGCGCCTGCCGCAGGCGCAGGCCCGTGGCGTCGTAGATCGCATTGGCCACGGCGGCGGCGAGCGGGCGCATGGAGCTTTCGCCAGCGCCTGAGGGCGCAAGCTCGGGGCGATTGATCAGCACCACGTCGATCGTCTCCGGCGCCTCGGTCATGTCGAGGATCGGATAGGTCTGCCAGTCGACGCTGGTGACGTTCTTGTCGTCGAACTTCACCTCTTCCCAGATCGCCCGCGACATGCCCTGCACCACATTGCCTTCGATGGTGGCGGTGAGCTGGCGCGGATTGATGATGACGCCGCAATCATGCGCCACGGTGAATTTGCGGCCCCAGACCTTGCCGGTCTTCAGGTTCACCTCCACTTCGGCGACGATGGCCGAGCGGGTGCCGCTGCGCTGCGCATAGGCAATGCCCTGTCCGCGCGCGATCTCGCCGCTCACCTGTTTGCGCGCCGACGTGCGCGGCTGCCAGCCGGCCTTCTCGGCGGCGGCTTTCACCACGGCGATATCGCGCGGCTCGGCCAGATGTTTCAAGCGGAAGGCCACCGGGTCCTGATTGGTGGCAAAGGCGATCTCGTCGATGAAGCTTTCGCTGGCGAAGTGCAATTGCGGCCCCAACGGATCCCGGAGATGCGCGCCGCGCAGCGGCGAGCCACGATCGAGCAGCGGCGGCACCGTCTCCCAGGTCTTGCGCTTGGCGGTGAAGCGATAGCTTTCCTCCGGCGTGTTGAACACATTGGTCGGCTTCAGCGGCACGCCGATCGCTTGGCCCGCCAATGTATCGGCGGTGGCGCTTTCGTTGCTGCTGACATCGAGCCGCGAAAAGCCTTTCGAGGCGAAATCCCAGGCGATGATATTGCCGTCCTTGTCGACGGCGGCGCGCGCCTTATGCACGGAAGCCGGACCTTTCGGGTCCCAGCCGGTGCCGTCCTGGCGCGTGCCGATGACGCGCACCGATTTGCCGGTGAGCCTGGCGATCAAGGCGGCATCGGCCACCGCATCGCCGGCATCGTTGCGGCCATAGGAACCCGGCCCCGGCACCCAGATGCCGCGCACTTTCTCTTTCGGCAGATTGAGCATGGCGGCGGCGCCTTCGCCGGCGAAATGCGGCTTCTGCGAGCCGGTATAGAGGGTCGCTTCGCCCTGCCCCATTTCAATCACGGCGCAGGCCGGCCCCATGCTGGCATGGGACTGGAACGGCCATTCATAGGTCGCTTCGATCACCCGCGCCGCGCTGGCGAAGGTCGCGTCGACATCGCCGACGTCCTTGTCGCCGCCCTTGGCGACGACAGGCGCGTTGCGGATATGATCGTAGAGCTTGTTCTGGTCCGGGAACGGCGGTTTTGCGTCGGACCATATCACTTTCAGATCGCGTGCCGCCTTCACCGCATCATATTCGCGCGGCGCCAGCACGGCCAAAAAGGCCTTTTCGCGCACGATCTGCACACCGGGAATATTTTTGACCGAGGCTTCATCGACAGTCACCGGCTCGGCGCCGGCCACCGGCGGGCGGATGACGCGCGCATGCACCATGCCCGGCACTTTGATGTCGACCACATAGTCGATGGTGCCCATCACCTTCGGCGCCACGTCGCGGCGCGCCGGCGAGGTGCCGATCACCTTATAGTCGGCGGGTTTCTTGCGTTGGCCCTGACCTTTGACGAACAGGGCATTGCCGATCTGCTTGTTCCATTCGAGTTGGGTGTCGAAGAAACGACCACCGATCAGTTCGCCGTAAGAAACCTTTTTGTTCGCATCCGAGCGGGCATGGACGACGCCATCGGTGACCGTCAATTCCTCGGCCGGCACGTTCAGATGTTTCGAGGCCATGGCGACGAGCTGATAGCGCGCTTCGGCGGCGGCGCTGGCGAGCGCCACGCCACCCATCTGAATGCCGGTCGAGCCTGAGGCACCACCCTGATTGACGCTGGTGCCGCTGTCGCCCTGGTCGATGGAGACTTTCGCCACCGGCAGATCGAGCTCCTCGGCGACCATCTGGGCGCAGCCGAGATCGGTGCCCTGGCCCATGTCCATCTTGCCCCAATAGGCGACGACGGAGCCATCGGCATTGACGGTGATGTAGGAGGAGAGATTTCTGGGATCGAGCGGCGGACGTTTGTCGGCGCCGAAGACGGCGGCCCGGGCTGAAGCGCCGGGCAGAACGACGGCGACGGTGAGGGCGCCGGCCGAAGCGAGAAGGGTGCGGCGATTGAGTTGAATGGTCATGTGCGCCTCCTCAAGCCAGAGCGGCGCGCTTGATGGCGCGCAGGATGGCAACATGGGTGCCGCAGCGACATTTCAATCCGCTCATCGCATCGCGGATCTGAGCGTCGGTCGGTTTCGGCGTCTTTTCGAGGAAGGCGGCGGCGGTCATCAGCCAGCCGTTGAGACAGTAGCCGCATTGCGGCACTTCTTCGGCGATGAAGGCCTCCTGGATCTTATGCGCCTTGCCATGGCCAAGGCCGGCCAGGGTCGTCACCTTCGATGTGCCCAGCGAGTCGACGGGCGTAATGCAGGAGCGCACCGGCTCGCCGTCGACCAGAACCGTACAGGCGCCGCATTGCGCCAGCCCGCAACCGAACCTAGGGTTTTTCAGACCGAGATCATCGCGCAGCGCATAGAGCAGCGGCATGTCGCCGTCTGCATCGATCGCATGGACGCGGCCGTCCACGTTCAGTGAAATTTTGGCCATCAGCGCCTCCCTATAAATTTTACAATTGGTGTTTTCTAATTCTTGCGCCGTTTTTGCGCGTTCGTCCACGGCCAAGCCGAGGGCACGCACGGTCATTTGAGTGGACTGCGCGGGCTCATGGAGCGAGCGATTTAACCAATTGTTAACCTTAACAAAAGGTTAAGCATCCGTCTCCCGACAAAATCCCGATTTTGTTCACCATCCGGCCGAGAATTCATTTTTCCGCGAGCCGGCATGCTATTGTGCGGCCATACAAATCCACGAGCTGACGCAGATGTTACAGGGACTGCAGGGCGGCGGCCAAACGATCGCGGTCAATCTCGACCGTGACCTTTTGCGCTCCAACGCGCCCGTCGAAACATGGGCGATTTCGCTCAAGGCAAAGCCGATGGCCCTGTTGCGGGCGCTCGGCCGCGTCTTCCGCCGCAAGCAAAGCCTTACCGCCGCCTTGGCCGATGAATTGCCGGTCGATCCGTCCGCTTTCGTCTACAACGCCGCCGAGATTCAGCGATTGAACGAAGCGCAGGCCAACGGCGCCAAGGTCGTCGTGGAAAGCACGCTGCCCGCCGCCTGGTCCGGCCCGATCACTGAACATCTCGGTCTTGGCAATCCCGGTCTTGGCAACCCCAGCCTCGGTATGAGCGAAGCTTCACCGCCGACCGCTTCGCAAATTCAGGTGACGAGCGGACCGGCGCAATCGCTGCGGGCGAAACTGCGCGCTTACGCCAAGGCCATGCGCCTCGAACAATGGTCGAAGAACATTCTCGTCTTCGCACCCGCCGTGCTGGCGCATCGTCTCGACGAAATACCCGTTTTTATCGCGACCCTGCTTGCCTTCCTCTGCCTCGGCCTGGTGGCCTCGTCGATCTACCTGCTCAACGACATAATGGATCTGAAGCAGGACCGGCGCCATCCGACGAAGCGCAACCGCCCCTTCGCCAGCGGTGCCTTGCCGGTTTCACACGGCCTGGTGTTGATCCCCGCGCTCTTGATCGGCGCGACCTTGATCGCCTCGCAACTGCCGCCGCTGTTCTCGGCGACGATCGGCGCCTATGTGGTGCTGAATTTCGCCTATACGTTCTATTTGAAGCGGCGGCTGATGGTCGACGTCCTGTCGCTGTCCGCCTCCTACACGCTGCGTATTCTCGCCGGCAATGCCGCCACCGGCATTGAACTGTCGTTCTGGCTGCTCGCCCTGTCGATGTTCCTGTTCCTCAGCCTGGCGCTGGTGAAACGCTATGTGGAACTCGATACCGTCACCGTCGATGACATCAACGAAAAGCGGGTGATGGGCCGTGGCTATCGCTATGGCGACATCGACATGGTGTCGCAGCTCGGCGTCGCCAGTGCCTTCTCGGCGGTTCTGGTGTTGGCACTCTATGTCGATCGCGCCGGCCGCAACGGGCTCTATAAAACACCAGAACTGATCTGGCTGATCTGCCCGATGCTGCTCTATCTGATGGCGCGCATGTGGTTTCTCGCCAAGCGACGCGAATTGATCGACGACCCCGTGCATTTCCTGCTCCGCGACTGGCGCAGCCATCTGATCGGTGCGGCGGCGATCGTCGTGATGCTCGCGGCAACGTGGTTTTGACATGAGCGTCAAGCTGCACGCCTGGGGACGGATCGCCACGGCCGATGTCGTGGCCCTGACCCCGAGCGACAGCGCCTCGGCCAGCTTGCCGACTCACGCCTATCTGCCCGTCGGCAACAGCCGCAGCTATGGCGACAGCGCCATGCCCACAGGCACCGCAATCCTGACACGCGGCCTCAATCGCATTCTCGATTTCAATGCGGAAACAGGCCTCCTGCGCGCCGAGGCCGGCATTCTACTTAGCGACGTCATCGCGCACGTGGCGCCACGCGGCTGGTTTCTGCCGGTGACGCCGGGCACGCAATTCGTGACGCTCGGTGGCGCGCTGGCCAATGACGTACACGGCAAGAACCATCATCGCGCCGGTAGTTTCGGTTGCCATGTGCGGGCCTTCGAGCTCATCCGTTCCGACGGTGCGCGCCTGCTCTGTTCGCCGCAAAGCAACGCCGGGCTTTATGCCGCCACCATCGGCGGCATGGGCCTGACCGGCCTCGTCACCTGGATCGAACTGGCGCTGAAGCCAACGCCGACCCCTGATGTGATCGAGGAGACCATCCGTTTCCCGAGCCTCGATCGGTTCTTCACGCTCAGCGCCGAGAGCGACGCTGCCTACGAATATTCCGTCGCCTGGATCGACAGTTCGGCGCGCGGCGCGGCGCTGGGACGCGGCCTGTTCATGCGCGCCAATCATGCCGATGCACCGGCAGCCCCACGCCAGGGCGTGCGCCTCGCGTTACCCTTCACGCCGCCGCTCTCGCTGATGAACGGCACCAGCATCGGCTTGTTCAACGCCGCCCAGTTCGCCTTGGCGAAAGAGGGTAAGCGGCGGCGCGGCTATGGGCAATTCTTCTATCCGCTCGACGGCATCGGCGGGTGGAACAAAGCCTATGGCCCGCGGGGCTTTCATCAGCACCAGAGCGTTCTGCCTTTGCCCAAGGCCGAAAGCGCCATCGCCGACATGCTGAACGCGCTGCATGAAGCGCGTATCCATTCCTTCATCAGCGTCTTGAAAATTTTCGGTCGGCAGGCTTCGCCCGGCCTTCTCTCGTTCCCGCGCGAGGGCGCGACCTTGGCGCTCGACCTGCCCAATCACGGGGAAGCGACGCTGCGGCTGCTCAGCCGGCTCGATGAGATCACCCTGCGCGCCGGCGGCGCCGTGAACCCCTATAAAGACAGCCGCCTGCCCCGCGACGTGTTCGAGGCCTCGTTTCCGTCCCTGGCGCAGATGCAGCCCTGGCTCGACCCGCTAGCGGCCTCGCAATTCAGCCGCCGGATCGGCTTTACCCATCATCCCAATTCAACCATCCTGGCCGCCGAGTGAAACCCGTGCTAACCGCCAACGACATGACCTTGTCGGACACCAAGCCCGCCGCGATCCTGAAGGTTTCGCCACTGACCCTGTTGGCGGTGTGCCTCATCGTCGCGATGGTTTTGCTGGCCCTGCCGATCCGCCTGCCGGTCGGCGGCAATTACTGGGACATCATCGTCTATTTCGATGCGGCGCATCGGCTGAACAACGGCCAGACCCCGCATACGGATTTCTTCACGCCGGTGGGCGGCCTTGGCTACTACCTGTTCGTCGCGGTGAAGAAGCTTTGGCCGCAGGCCAATCCGATCCTGGCGGTGCAATGGAGCACGCTGATCATCGCCGCGCCTTTGATGGCTTTGATCGTCGCCCAGGTCGACCGGCTGTCGCGGCCGCAGGCGCTGGGCCTGATCCTGCCCTTCATTCTGTTCGGCTTCCTGCCGATCAACGGCATCGAAGCCTATCCGTCGTCGACCTTCGATGCCTTCGGCAATTACAACCGGCAATCGGTGCTGCTGCTTTATGTTTTAGTCTCAGCGCTGATGTTCGTGCAGACGCGCGTGCTGCGTAATGTCGTCATCGCCATTCTACTCTCGGCCCTGTTGTTCATCAAAGTGACCGGCTTCGTCGTCGGTTTCGCGCTCGTCGCCTATGCGCTCGTTTGCGGGCGCATCAACTGGCGCGACTTCCTCTTTGCCCTCTTCGGCTTTCTGGCGATCAATTATGCCATCGAGCTGATCAACGGCATGTACAGCGAATATCTCGCCGACATTCTGCAATTGGTGACGATGAATCGTGGCACGTTCCTGCCGCGCCTCGCCGGCGTCATGACGCTGAAGTTCGACATGATCGCCTGCATCGCGGCACTGCTCGCCATCACTGCCTGGGAAGCCCTGCCGCGCCACGCGGCAGCGGTGACGAGCGGCAGTTTTCAGACGCTCTTTGGCGCGGCCCGCAAACTCCTCAATTCAAGCGCCGCCTGGCTCGCCGTTACCGCTGCCGGCGCGATCATTTTCGAAACCCAGAACACGGGCAGCCAGGAGTTCATCTTCATCTGGCCGGTGCTGCTCGGCATCCTGTGCAAGTGGAAGTCCAGCGTCGACAAGCGCCGGCCGGTGGTGTTGCTGCTCATCGCGGCGATCACCTTGCCGGTGGCCCTGCATACGCTTTATCGCGCCACCCGCGCCACCGCTGCCGCCATCGCCTATCAGCCGCTGCCGGCCGAATATCTCGACCGTCTCGGCCGCGCCAGCGCCGGCAAGGCGCTCATCGCCCGGGCGCAGATCCTCAACGATCATTATGCCCGCTTCCAGGACAGCTATCGGTCTTTAGCCAAACAGGATCAGTTGCCGTCCCTCGCCTTGCATGCCGAACCCGACTATCAGATCGCCTGGTTGTTGAATGTCGACGCTGCGGCGAAAGCGCTGGTCGATTATGAAACGCGCAACAGCGTGCATTTCGACAGCGTGTTCTCGCTCGACTTCGTCGATCCGTTCTCCTACCTGCTCAACCGCAAGCCGATCCGCAATGTGTCGATCGGCATCGATCCGACCCGCACGTTCCCGGCCTTGACGCCGGAGACCGTCACGGAGATCGCCAATATGGGGGCCATTCTGATCCCCAAATGTCCGATCACCAGTTTCCGCGATCAGATTCGCGACGGTTTCGAACCGGCCTTGCGCAACCGGCGCACGGTGGAACTGACGCCGTGCTGGGATCTCTCGCTGCGCAACTAGAAAACGCGCTGGCGCGCCCGCGACAATTCAAAACCGGCACCGCGTCCGTTGCGGCAGAGCATGCCGGTTTCCGCCGAATGGCAGGTGAAGCCGCCGCGCGACCAGACCGCCCCATAAGGCAGCACCGGCAGGTTCGGATCGGCGACCGTATCGCCGTGACAGATGCGGGCCCCGCGCGTCGATCGCTGCAAGATTTCGAAGGCGTTGCCCCAATCGAGATCGCATTCGCGCGGGCGCGGCGGCGGCCGGTTGGTCGTCTGCATGATGTCACAGCGCAATGACGCACTGTCTTCATCATAGCTGCAATGGATATTGCCCGACGGCGCGCGGAAACTGTCGCCCTCCGCAGCCTGAGCGGCCGGGATCCACGCCAGGCCCAGAACGGCCGCCTGCAGCAGTTTCAGTAATGACATGGCATCCCCCGATCCACCTAAAAGACCCGCATAGCTTAGAACGAGATCAAGGACTTGTGCCATTTCGCACAGCCACGCCGAAACCCTATCGAGTTGCCGCTTGCAGTTCTCGCCATCGGGCTTAACTAGGGTCCATGACCAACGCTGAGACCGACACCGCCACTCAGGCGACCCTGCTGACCGGACGGGCGGTTTTGCGCGTGACCGGGCGCGACAGCCGCGATTTCCTCAACAATCTCGTCACCAGCGATATTGAGAAACTGCAACCCGGCGAAGGCCGGTTCGCCGCGTTGCTGACACCCCAGGGTAAAATCCTGTTCGATTTCTTCGTCGTTCCCGACGGCGACGGGCTTTTGATCGACTGCAATGCCGCGCAGGCCGCCGATCTCGCCAAAAGGCTCGGCTTCTACAAACTGCGCGCCGACGTGCGCATCGCCGATGAAAGCGCGGCGCTGGCAGTCGCCGCCTGGGCGCAGGAACCGCCGCCGGGCCAGGCGCTGGCCTTCCGCGATCCGCGCCATGAGGGGCTCGGCTGGCGCGTCATCGGGCCACCCGATGAACTCGACCAGATGGGCGTCGAGGCCGGCGGCGAGGAGGCTTATGCCGCCCGCCGCATTGCGCTTGGCGTGCCGGAAGGCGGTGCCGATTTCGCTTATGGCGACGCCTTTCCGCATGAAGCCAATATGGACCGGCTGCATGGGGTCGATTTCCGCAAGGGCTGCTATATCGGCCAGGAGGTGGTGTCGCGGGTCGAACATCGCGGCACGGCGCGCAAGCGCATCGTGCGCGTCGGTTTTACCGGCTCCGCGCCGGCGCGCGGCAGCGACGTGCGCATCGGCGACATCGCGATCGGCCAGATGGGCTCTTCGTCCGGAGAACAAGGACTGGCACTCCTTCGGCTCGACCGGCTAGACGATGCCGCCGCGCCCGTGGCCGCGGACGGCGTGACATTGAGCGTGTCCCGTGACCCAAGCTGAAGGCCGGCGCCCGCATCGGCGCAAACCCGCTCCCCGTCCCGCTTTGCCCGCCACCTTGCTGGAAGGGCCGCTCTGCGCCCATTGCGGCAAGCCGGAGGCGCTGTGCGTCTGCGATGCCATCGAACCGATCAACAATCGCGTCGAGCTCCTGGTGCTGCAACATCCGCAGGAACAGGACAAAACCCTGGGCACGGCGCGCGTCGCCGTCACCCATCTGGCCAAGGCCACCTTCCGCATCGGCCTGTCCTGGCCGAGCCTGTCGGCGGCGCTCGACCGCGACGTCGATCCCAAGCGCTGGGCGGTGCTGCACATGGGCGCTTCCCCTGAAGAGGACGCGCCGCAGGATCGCGACATCGCCTTGCTCGACCGCCACGGCGCCCCAGCCGGCAACCAAGCCGCCGCCATGCGCGCCATCGACGGCATCATCCTGTTCGACGGCTCATGGAGCCAGGCCAAGACGCTGTGGTGGCGCAATGCTTGGGTGCTGAAATGCCCCCGGCTGGTGCTGCGCCCGACGCAGTCCTCGCTTTATGGCAAACTGCGCAAGGAACCGCGCCGCGAGGGCCTCTCGACCCTGGAAGCAGCCGCCTTCACCCTGAGCCGGCTGGAGCACAAGCCCGAGATCGAAAAGGCCATGCTGTCGACCTTCCGGCGTATGCTGCAGCGCTATCGCTCCGCCTTGGAACCGCAAGGCGGCTCCCACGCACCTTAAAGCGCGCAATTGCTCGTGGCATTGCATCCGACATAGCAAGGCTGAAGGCGCAAATCCCTTTCGAGATGTAGGCTTAGGAGAGGAGGCCGCACGTAAAAATTCTGCGTTCCTACTAGACTGAACTTATAGATCCGCTGATTTGAGTTATCGCTTTTGTATAAGCCGCTATCTTTTCTGCCTCAGCCTTGGCCTCCTGATCTTGCTGCAAAATCCACACGATCGACTGCTTCAATATCTCAAAATATTTGAGGCATTCGCTTTCATTGAGTTCGTGAACTCCTTTGCTCAAAATGTTGTAGATGATCGCGTTCTTGACCATAAACGCAGGTAGGAAAGAGCTAAGAAAAGTGATTTTCTCGGCCATACGCAGCTTTACGAACTCTGCGTCCTGCCATCCCATCGCATCCTTGTGCGCTGTGAACCTCTTAAGTATCAGGCGTTCAAAAATTCGTCTCAGATAAACGAACGAACCTATGCCAACGCCATGAGCGGCGAGCCCTATTGCCATATGCAACTCTCGCGAATCCGAACGCTCTAAGACATTTCTAAACGTTTTGCTTTCGTCGTTGGCAATGTCCGCTAAAGAGGGAAGTTGCCCAACCTTTTGTATGATCAGATCATCAATGCGAACGAAATAATATAGTGCGTGTTCGCGATCACGGGCGCATATTAGAGAAACTGTATCGAAGGACTTTCGGCTTTGAATATTGTTCCAGGGGTCGCCCCCTGGCACCCCTTGGCCGGAAACGGCGAAGGTGGATTGCCTACAGCAGAACGGACAATGGCCGTCAGCCGTCCGTTGTTGACGACGATACAGAACTTCAATCTCTTCGATACAACCAGCCAAATCTAGTCGCTGATACAATGGTTCTTGAAAGAGAAATTCTTCAACTGTCGTAAACGGCTTAATTGCATCACTGCCATCTGAGTCCACAGAGCGCTCCTCTTCTGATTTCATTACAAGTTTAGATTGAGGTGCAAAAATAAAAAAGCCCACCATGACTGAAGACAAGTCAATAGCCGATCATCGGAAGGTCTTAGATTGTAGCTTGGCGTCGGCTGACACCGGGTTTTTACCGCAAACGCCACCCAGTAGCACCGGGCATTACTTGGGGCTTTCGGGCGGTTGATTTTTCCGGCTCTTCCCAATCGGTAGTCAGCCGCGTTACACCTTTCCCATGCCGACCCTGAAGAAAACCACCGCGAAGACCGCTTCGAAACCCGCAGCCAAAGCCGCGCCGAAGGCCAAGGCCAAAGCAACGGCTAAACCCGCTGCCAAATCGGCAGCGAAGCCCGCAGCAAAACCTGCTCCTGGCCCGAAACCCCTACGGCCACCCGTCACCCACGCGGACGGCATCGCCCGTTGCCCTTGGCCTGGCGAAGACCCGCTTTACGTCGCCTATCACGACGAGGAATGGGGCGTGCCCGAGTGGGACAGCCGGGCACTGTTCGAGAAGCTCATTCTCGATGGCTTCCAGGCCGGGCTGTCGTGGATCACCATTCTGCGCAAGCGCGACGCCTTCCGCAAAGGCTTCGACGGTTTCGAGCCGGCGAAGATCGCCCGCTATACGCCGGCCAAGGTCGAACGGCTGATGCAGGACGAAGGCATCGTCCGTAACCGCTCCAAGATCGAAAGCACGGTGAAATCGGCGCGCGTGTGGCTCGACATCGAGAGCAAGCAGGGCTTCTCGAACTATCTGTGGGATTTCTTCGACGGCAAGCCGCTGCAAGGCGGGCGCCGGCACATGGGCGAGATCCCGACAGAATCGGACATCTCGCAGAAAATCTCGAAGGACTTGAAAGGGCGTGGCTTCAACTTCTGCGGCCCGACCATCGTCTATGCCTTCGCCCAGGCGGTCGGCATGGTCAACGACCATCTCGTCGGCTGCCATTGCTACGAACGCTGCGCCCAGCTCGCCTATCGGCCGAGCCACGGGACAAAATGATGGCGCGGCGCCCTGTTGTTGCGCCGCGCGCCTTTCAACGCATGTTGTCAGGCCGGCGCCTCGATCTGCTCGACCCTTCGCCGCTCGATATCGAGATCGAAGACATCGCCCATGGCCTGGCGCGCGTGGCGCGCTGGAATGGCCAGACCACGGGTCCGCATATCTTCTCCGTCGCCCAGCATTCGGTGCTGGTGGAACGCATCGCTGCCGATCTCGATCCCGGTCTGCCGGCGCGCTGGCGCATGATGATCCTGCTGCATGATGCGCCCGAATATGTGATCGGCGACATGATCTCGCCGTTCAAGGCGGTCATCGGCGAGGATTACAAGAGCGTCGAGAACCGCATTCTCGCGGCCATCCATCTGCGCTACGGTCTGCCGGCCGCGCCGCCGGCGGCACTCGTCAAAATGACCAAACAGGCCGACCGCGCCGCCGCCTTCATCGAGGCGACGCGGCTCGCCGGCTTCTCGATCGGCGAGGCTGAGCAATTTTTTGGCCGGCCGCAGATCAGCGCCCGCAATATCGACGCACTGGTGTCATCTATGGACGCGACCACCGCCAAGACTTTGTTCCTCGAGCGATTCGTGGAACTGGAAAGCGAAATGCACAGCACGACGAAAGGCTGACTGAACAAAGGCTGATCCATGTCCCGCATTCACGTCTGCTCGCTGGCGAAGATCGAAGACACAGTGCGCGAAACCGGCGCGCGCAGTCTGATCACGCTGATCAACGCCGATACTCCGGTGACGCGCCCGACGATCATCACCTCAGAGCGGCATCTGTTGCTGTCGATGTCGGATATCGTCGAACCGATCGAAGGGCACCTGCCGCCGCAATCGGCCCATGTGGACACTTTGCTGACCTTCGTGCGCCATTGGGACCGGCGCGAGCCGCTGCTCATCCATTGCTTCGCCGGGGTAAGTCGCTCGACGGCGGCGGCCTTCATCACAGCCTGCGCGCTTTTGCCCAGCCGGAATGAGAGCGAATTGGCGCAATTGATCCGCACCCGCTCGCCGACGGCGACGCCCAATGCGCTGCTGGTCTCCCTCGCCGACCAGGCACTCGGCCGGGGCGGGCGGATGAGCCAGGCGGTCTCCGCCATCGGCATGGGCGAAATGTGCTACGAAGGCGTGCCCTTCATGCTCGAGATCGATTGATCGTGACGAAAGCCCCCTCTCCCCGCAGTCTGCCCGTCGAAATCAATCTGACCGCGGCGATCGCGACAGTCGTCGGGGACGATCCGGCCATTCTGGTGGCCAATGTCGGGCGCAATCGCGGGGAAGCGGCTCTCCCATCAGGCCCGTTCGATCCGCTGGCGCACCGCACCTTCGACATCGGCCTGCGCACCTGGGTCGGCGAACAGACCGGCGTGCCGCTCGGCTATGTCGAACAGCTTTATACGTTCGGCGATCGCGGCCGGCATGCGCAGGAAGGCGACCGCAAACATGTGGTGTCGGTCGGCTATCTGGCGCTGACGCGCCAGGGCCCGGCGAAGGAGAGCGCCATACCCCTGGCGTCGGGCGCCAGTTTCCGGCCCTGGTATGGTTTCTTTCCCTGGGAAGACTGGCGCAGCCGCAAGCCCAACATCATCGACGCCAATATCGTGCCGGCGCTGCGCAAATGGGCGGTGCGCGATCCCAACCGGCCGAATGCCTATGGGCTGACGCGAACGGAACGGGTGCGCATGCTGTTCGAGGACGATGGCGGCCGTTTCAACGACGAGAACGTGCTCGACCGCTACCAGCTTCTCTATGAAGCGGGCCTGGTCGAGGAAGCACGGCGCGACGGCCGCGCCAGCCCGTTGATCGAGGACACCGGCCCGCTTGGCGAGCCGATGCGCGACGACCATCGCCGCATCCTCGCCACCGCCATGGGCCGGCTGCGCGCCAAGATGAAATACCGGCCGGTGATTTTCGAACTGATGCCGGAAAGCTTCACGCTGACGGCCCTGCAACGCACCGCCGAGGCGCTGGAAGGCCGGCGGCTGCACAAACAGAACTTCCGCCGCTTCGTCGAAAACGCCGCCGTGGTGGAGCCGACCGGCGGCACCTCGACCCGCACGGGCGGGCGGCCGGCGGCGCTGTTCCGCTTCCGCCGCGAGGTCATTCAAGAGCGCCCGGCAGCAGGCCTGCGCGTCGGCGTCCGCGGCTAGACGAAATCCGCTTGCCTTGGCGGTGCGATATCCGCTTGGCTTGGTGGAAACCAAGACGGCTCAGACCGTCGTTGCGAGAGGGCGTCCATGGACTTCGCGCTGACCGATCAACAAGAGCACATCCAGGATGCGATCGCCCGCATTTGCGCGGATTTCGACGATGCCTATTGGCTGAAGCAGGATCGCGAGGGCGGCTTTCCACACGACTTCTATCAGGCTTTGGCGGAGGGTGGATGGCTCGGCATTTGCGTGCCGGAAGCCTATGGCGGATCAGGCCTTGGCATCACCGAGGCAGCCGTGATGATGCGCACCATCGCGGAATCGGGGGCCGGCATGTCGGGCGCATCCGCCGTGCATATCAATGTGTTCGGTCTCAACCCCGTCGTCGCGTTCGGCACGGAGGAACAGCGCCAACGCATGCTGCCGCCGATGATCGCCGGCCACGAGAAGGCCTGCTTCGCCGTGACGGAACCCAATACCGGGCTCAACACCACGCAACTCAAGACGCGCGCCATCGCCAAGAACGACCGCTATGTCGTCAACGGCCAAAAGGTCTGGATATCGACGGCGCAAGTGGCGCATAAAATTCTGCTTCTGGCGCGCACCACGCCCCTGGAAGACGTCAAACGGCCGACCGAAGGTCTCAGCCTGTTCTATACCGATTTCAATCGTCAGCAGATCAAGGTGCATGAAATCGAGAAGATGGGCCGCAAGAGCGTCGACTCGAACGAATTGTTCTTCGAGGATTTCGAAATCCCAATGGAGGATCGCATCGGCGAAGAGGGGCTGGGCTTCAAATATATTCTTGAGGGCATGAATCCCGAACGGATCCTGATCGCGGCCGAGGCCGTGGGCCTCGGCAAGCTCGCTCTGTCGCGCGCCACCGACTATGCCAAGAGCCGCGTCGTCTTCAATCGGCCCATCGGCCAGAATCAGGCCATCCAGCATCCCCTGGCGAAAAACTGGGTCGAACTGGAAGCGGCGTGGCTGATGGTGCTGTCGGCCGCCTGGCACTACGACCAGCGGCTGCCCTGCGGCGCGGCAGCGAATGCGGCGAAATATTTCGCCGGCGAAGCGGGATTCCAGGCCTGCGAACAGGCGGTGATGACCCATGGCGGCTTCGGCTATGCCAAGGAGTTTCATGTCGAACGCTATCTGCGCGAAGTGATGATCCCGCGCATCGCGCCTGTCAGCCCGCAGCTCGCACTGAGTTTCATCGCCGAGAAAGTGCTGGGGTTGCCGAAATCCTATTAGTCGGCGTTAGATCGGCCGATCCACCGGTGCTATAGACAGAACCCTCGTTTGCTACCTTCTGGAGACCCATGACCGCTCCGCTTGCCTCCGTCCGTGTGCTTGAACTTGCGCGCATTCTCGCCGGTCCCTGGTGTGGCCAATTGCTTGCCGATCTCGGCGCCGACGTGGTGAAAGTGGAGCGCAGCGGCGCCGGCGACGATACGCGCCAATGGGGCCCGCCCTTCATCGAAGACGTGAACGGCGATCCGCTGGCCGCCGCCTATTTCTACGGCTGCAACCGTGGCAAGCGCAGCATCGAGGCGGATTTCGAAACGCCGGAAGGACAGGCTTTGGTGCGCCGGCTGGCGCAACATGCCGATGTCGTCATCGAGAATTTCAAATTCGGCGGCCTGAAGAAATATGGTCTCGATTACGAGAGCCTGAAGGCGATCAATCCGCGCCTCGTCTATTGTTCGATCACCGGCTTCGGCCAGACCGGCCCCTATGCGCCGCGTGCCGGCTATGACTTTCTGATTCAGGGCATGGGCGGCGTCATGCATATGACCGGCGAGCCCGATGGCCCGCCGCTAAAATCCGCCGTCGCCATCGCCGACGTGTTCACCGGCCTCTATGCGGCCAATGCGGTGCAGGCGGCTCTGATCCGGCGCAGCGAAACCGGTGAAGGCGCTTACATCGATTGCGCTCTGCTCGATTCACAAGTGGCCGTGCTTGGCTATCAAGCGCTGAATTATTTCGCGTCCGGCAAGGTCGGCGGCCGCATGGGCAATGGCCATCCCAATCTCGTGCCTTACGACGTCTATCCGGTGGCCGACGGCAATGTCATTATCGCCACCGGCAATGACGGCCAGTATCGCAAATTATGCGACATCCTCGGCGCACCGGAACTGGCTACCGATCCGCGCTTTCTCGTCAACAAGGACCGCGTCACACGGCGGGCCGAGCTGACGGCGCTTCTCAACGATCTGACGCGCAAATTTAAGCGCAGCGATCTGCTGGCGAAGCTGGAAGTAGCGCATGTGCCGGCCGGGCCGATCAACACGGTGGTCGATGTTTTCGACGATCCGCAGGTGATTGCGCGCGGCATGCGCATCGATCAGCCCAATCCGCGCGCCAAGGGCGGCACGACGCCGGGCGTGCGCTCGGCCATCGTCATCGACGGTCAGCCGGCGGCGGCTGAACGCCCGGTGCCGGCGCTGGGCGAACACACGCAAGACGTGCTGACCGACAAGGCCTGGGGAGGTTAGCCGATGACCACCGCGCCGACTAATGCCCGCACGGGCGCGCAGATCCTCGTCGATCAACTGACCATTCAGGGCGTCGAGCACGTCTTCTGTGTGCCGGGCGAATCCTATCTCGCCGTGCTCGATGCCTTCCACGACGCCAAGATCAACATTACCGTCTGTCGTCAGGAAGCGGGCGCCGGCATGATGGCCGATGCCAGCGCGCGGCTGACGGGCCGGCCCGGCATCGTCTTCGTGACACGCGGCCCCGGCGCCACCAATGGCGCCCATGCGATCCATATCGCCGAACACGATTCCGTGCCGCTGATCATGTTCATCGGCCAGGTGGAGCGCGGCATGCGCGGGCGCGGCGCCTTTCAAGAAATGGACTATGAGCGCTATTTCGCCTCCACAGTGAAATGGGTCACGGAGATTGACGACCCGCAGCGCATTCCCGAAGTGGTGGCGCGCGCCTTTCACGTCGCTTTGCAAGGACGGCCCGGCCCGGTGGTGATCTCGCTGCCGGAAGACATGCTGGTCGAAACAGCCAGTGTTGCCGACGCCTTGCGCGTCGAAGCGGCGCAAGCCGCGCCCGGCACCCATGATCTGGCACGGCTCACGGAACTGCTGGCGCAAGCCAAGCGACCGATCGCCATTCTCGGCGGCAGCGGCTGGTCGCCCGAGGCTTGTGCGCAATTCCGCGCTTTCGCCGAGGCCTTCGATCTGCCGGTCGCGGCCTCGTTTCGCCGCACCATGCTGTTTAACGGCGAACATGCCAATTATGCCGGCGAGCTGAGCCTGGGCGCCAATCCGGCGCTGGTGAAGCGGGTGCAGAGGGCCGATCTCGTTCTGTTGATCGGCGGGCGGCTCGCCGAAGTGCCGTCGCAAGCCTATACGCTGCTCGACGTGCCTGTGCCGCGCCAACGGCTGGTGCATGTGCATGCGGATGCCGCTGAGCTTGGCCGCGTCTATCAGCCCACATTGGCGATCAACGCCACGCCGCAGGGTTTTTGCGCAGCGCTCGGCACGCTGTCGCCGCCGCAGACGCATCCCTGGAGCGCCGAAACCAAGGCGGGGCGGGCCGATTATCTCGCCTTCTCCGGACTCGATACGCCAATCCCCGGCGACGTGCAGCTCAACCAAATCATGCTGTGGCTGCGCCAGCGTCTGCCCGCCGATGCCATCGTCACCAATGGCGCCGGCAATTACACCACCTGGCTCGGCCGCTATCTGCGCATCCGCCAATTCGACGGCCTGCTGGCGCCGGTGTCGGGCTCAATGGGCTATGGCCTGCCGGCGGCGGTCGGCGCGAAGCGGCTGCATCCCGAGCGCATGGTGGTCAGTTTCGCCGGCGACGGCTGTTTCCTGATGAACGGCCAGGAATTCGCCACCGCCGTGCAATATGATCTACCGATCGTCGTCGTGGTCATCGACAACGGCATGTACGGCACGATCCGCATGCATCAGGAGCGGGAATATCCCGGCCGTGTCTCCGCGACCCTGCTCAATTCGCCTGACTTCGCGGCGCTGGCACGCGCTTATGGCGGCCATGGCGAGAGCGTGGTGAAGACGGAGGAATTCGCGCCGGCCTTCGAGCGCGCGCTTGCAGCGGGTAAACCGGCGATCGTGCATGTGAAGATCGATCGCGACGCCATTACGCCGGCAACGACTTTGACGAAGATTCGCGAAGCGGCGTTGAAAGGCCGCTGACGGGCTGTTGAAGGACCTCGGTGTCATCCCGGACGCTTGCGCAGCAAGCGATCCGGGATCCAGGGGCCACAAGCGCATGCTGCTCGTCTTGATGCTCGCAAGAAGATGCGGGCGCGATCGAACATTCTACCGCTCGCCCCTGGATCCCGGATCACGCTACGCGTGTCCGGGATGACACCGAGGTTTGCAACAACCTGCTATTCGCTCTTCTCAGTCTTCTCGGCCTTGGGCCGGCCCATCGCCTTGACGCGCGTCGACATGCGGATGGCGCGGCGTTGGCGCGCGCCTTCCGTCTTGGGTTGCAGCAGGGAGCGGTATTCGTCACGCTTGTCGTGGATCGAGGCGATGACATAGCCCATCGGCACGCCCATATCGACGAGCACGGCTTCGGCCAGTTGCAGGCTTGCTTCGATCGTTTCGGGCACCGCGTCGGTGGCACCGATCTCATAGAGATGGGTGGCGTGGTTGGCGTCGCGGGCGCGCGCCACGATGGTCAGTTCCGGCTGTTCGCGATGCGCGGCTTCGACGACCAGTTCGACGGCTTTGGGGGAATCCATCGTCACGACGATGCCGCGGGCGCTGCCGACACCGCATTTCTTCAACAGCTCGGCCCGCGTCGCGTCGCCCCAATAGATCTGCATGTTGGGATTGCGCTCGCGCTCGCGTTGCACGAGGCGGATATCGTCATCAATGGCGATGAAGGGAATCTTGTGGCGCACCAGCATATCGCCGACGAGCGTGCCGACGCGGCCATAGCCGACGATGATCACCTGACCCGCCACCACATCGACCGGCGCGGAAAATTCGTCGGGCACTTTCACTTCCGGCCGCACGGGCGCCCATTTGAACGTCAGTGACGCGATGAACGGAATGGCGATCATCGACAAAGTGACGGCCACCATCACCTGCGCGCCCGTCACCGCCGCCACGGCGCCCTCGGCCACGGCGGCGGTCAGCATGACGAAGGCGAATTCACCACCCGGGCCGATCAACAAAGCGGTTTCCCGCGCCACCGGGCTGGCGAGCCCGACGAGGCGGGCAATGCCATAGAGTAGCACCGCTTTGCCGGCGAAGAGCGCGACGGCGAGGCCGAGCGTTTCGGCCGGCTGGCGCACGACATAGGACAGATCGAGGCCGGCACCGACCGAGACGAAAAACAGGCCGAGCAGCAGGCCCTTGAACGGCTCGATCGTCACTTCCACTTCGCGGCGGAATTCGGTTTCCGCCAGCAGGAGGCCGGCGATGAAAGCGCCCAGCGACATGGACAGGCCGCCAGTGGCGGTGGCGACGCCGGTGCCCAGAACGACCAGCAGACAGGCGGCCATGAAGAATTCGGTCGAGCGTGTCGCCGCCACCAGATGGAACAGCGGGCGCAGGATCAGGCGGCCGACGCCGACGATGACCGCGAGCGCCGCCATGGCCGGCAGCAGCGCCGTCAGCAGCCCCATGCCGAAGCCCATGTTGGTGCGCGGATCGAGCATCGCCACCAGGAACAGGAGTGGCGCGACCATCAGATCCTGGAACAGCAGGATCGAGAAGGTGGCACGGCCGCTCGCCGTGTTCAGCCGTTTGCGCTCGGCGATGACGGGCACGATGATGGCGGTGGACGACAGCGCCAGCGCGCCACCAATGATGATCGCCGCCGGTGCCGGCTGGCCGAGCCAGATCGCGACCAGCGCGATCGCCACCGCCGAGATGAACACCTGCAAGGCACCCAGGCCGAAGACCAGTTTGCGCATGCGGTTGAGACGCTCGAACGACAGTTCGAGGCCGATCATGAACAAGAGGAAGGTGACGCCGAGTTCGGAAACCTTGGCGAGCCCTTCGATGTCGGACAGGCTGATCGCCGCGATCCACGGATGCACGGAAGCGAAGCGGCCGAGGCCATAAGGACCGAGCAACAAGCCGGCGCAAATGAAGCCCAGCACCGGCGATATACGCAATCGGCGGAACAACGGGACGACAACGCCCGCTGTCACGAGAAAAAGCAAAATCTCGCGATAGTCCCCGATCTCGTTGTGGGTCGCCAATGGTCCGTCCGTTTATTTGATCAGATCATCCCTACATGATTCTGATGCGAATGGAATCGCAACGGACGACAGAAAACCGCAATAAACGCGCGGGATTTGTTAAATGCGCGGAATATATTTAGCGACCTGCCCGCTCACCGTGCCACCCAGCGACCAGACGCCATCGAACATCTGACGCGGCGAGGGCACATATTCGGCGACGCGCGAGACGACGCCGCGTTGCGGCACGCCAGCCGCTTCGTTCACCGCCAGCGGCGCCGCCGAAGCGACATGCGGCCGGGTCAGGGCCGGGCGCGGCGGCGGCAGAACACTCGCCACCTTGCTGTGCTGCTTATCAAGCTTGCTATCGAGCTTCCTTGGCGCCTTCAGCTCGGCGCGGGGCACCGGCGTTGCATTGGCGAGCTTCAGCGGCGGCAGGGACGGCCCGTCGAAAACCTCGCGGGTCGCTTCGCTGACCAGTCGCTCCGGCGCCACCTTGGTCAAGGCGAAGGCGGACATGTCGGCCGCCAGTTTCTCTTCCTGGCGCTTCGACATGGTGCTGGACATCTGCGTCGGCTCGACCGCCGGTGCCGGATGCAATTTGCCATAGAGATTGGCGCCCCAACCAAGGACAGCGATCGCCACCGCCGTGAAGACGAGCGGCAAGGTCGCCTCGAAGGCCGACAAGGATTGCACTTCGGCTCGCGCTTGCGACTGTATCTGGGACCGCGCCGCACCCATGATCAACACCCCGATGATCGTAAAGACCCGTGCAAATTCGGTGGGGTTCCGGGCAAAAATGCGGCGCGCTGCTGACGGCTTGACGACTTCGGCGGGGTTTTGCTGCGATTTCCCTAGAGGTCCGTCCGGAGCAACCCTGCAAAATCGCGCTTCTGACGAAACGCGATTTGCTTTACGCCATCATCTTGCCGGCCTGCTGCACCACCTGGCCCGCCATGATCTGGATCTGGCCAGCGATCGCCGGTTCGGAACACTGGCCGTCCTTGAACTTGACCACCGCCGAATTGATCGAGACGCCGAGCGGCACATTCCAACCGCGCAGCGCGTGGCCGATCTGGCGCAGTTGCGACAGCACCGCTGTCGGGCCCTGATAGCCGAAGCCGACACCAATGGAACCGATCGCCCGGCCATCGAAATAGACGCGCGCGTCCTTGTTCATTTCTTCCGTGTAATCAATGGCATTCTTGACGAGGCCGGAGACGCCGCCGTGATAGCAGGGGGAGCACAGGATGATGCCGTCGGCCTTGCGCAAATCGTCGATCAGGCGACGGCCGGCATCGGTCATCGTGCCGGGATCGGGATCGTACATCGGCAGAAGAAGGTCGTTACCGCCGTACATCTTGGTTTCGGCGCCCTTCTCGCGGGCATAAGACAAGGCCAGCGCCAGCGCTTGCTCGGAAGACGAGCCCGTGCGGGTCGTGCCGCCGATGCCGACGATATAAGGCTTACGTTGGGTCATTTCCTATCCTTTGGATATGCACGGGCCGGATATGTGCTCTTGCACGGATTTTTTCCGCGCTGTTCTCATATTACGGCGGATGACCATTAGGAAGCCTCCAGATTCTCCGGTCAACCACGATCCTGCCGACCCCACCGAGAAGCTTTTTCATGGGCGCTGAACCGCATGGTGGGTCGATCGGGGCGTGCATGGTTAAGAATTTCCTGCGTCGAGGCACGGAATTTGCTGCCGACTTGGCGCGGCCTTCCGCCGTCCCGAGGCAGCACGACTGTGCGCCCTGCCCTGTGCCGAACCGGCACATCCTGTCCTGAAAATTCCAGACGATTTGAGCTATTCCGCCCATCAAGGCGTAAGATTGCTTCAAATTAAGAAAAATAAGCCGATTTTTCGTGGAATGGCCTGTGCAACGGTGATCCCAAGCTCCGCCACCTAAGGCGGACGAACACCGAGGCCGTCATGAATTTTCCGAAGCAGGCGATTCGCGATTTCGTTCCTTTCACTTATGCCACAAATTCTTGGTTTCAGAACGTTTGCATCATCGGACTCGGCTATATCGGCCTGCCGACGGCAACCCTCGTCGCTTCGCGCGGTTTCAACGTGCGCGGCGTCGACATCAATCGCGGCACCGTGGCCACCATCAACGACGGCCGCTGCCATTTCCATGAGCTTGGCCTTGACGCGCTGGTGAACACCGCCGTCGAGAACGGCAACCTCTCCGCCTCGGTCAATGTCGCTCCGGCCGACATTTTCATGATCTGCGTGCCGACCCCGTCGGTTCCCGATGGCCAGGGCAACAAGGTGTGCGACCTCTCCTACGTGCTGGAAGCGGCCGAGAGCATCGCCCCGCATCTCAAATCCGGCGATCTCGTCATCGTCGAATCGACCTCGCCGATCGGCACCTGCGACCGTGTCTCCGAGACGCTGGCCCGCCTGCGCAACGACCTGAGCTTCCCGCATCAGGCCGGCGACACATCGGACGTCGC
Source organism: Methylocella sp. CPCC 101449 (assembly GCF_031921685.1). Taxonomy (NCBI): domain Bacteria; kingdom Pseudomonadati; phylum Pseudomonadota; class Alphaproteobacteria; order Hyphomicrobiales; family Beijerinckiaceae; genus Methylocella; species Methylocella sp. CPCC 101449. The sequence continues at coordinate 693,968 of NZ_JAPDHU010000001.1, forward strand.
CATTGCCTATTGCCCGGAGCGTGTCATCCCCGGGCGCATGATCACCGAACTCGTCGAGAACGACCGGGTGATCGGTGGCATGACGCCGCGCTGCGCCGACAAGGCGGCCGCGCTCTATCGCTCCTTCGTCAACGGCAAGGTGCATCTCACCTCGGCCAAGGTCGCCGAAGCCGTGAAGCTCACCGAGAATTCGTTCCGTGACGTCAACATCGCTTTCGCCAACGAGCTTTCGATGCTGTTCGCCGGTCTCGGCGTGAACACCAAGGAAGTCATCGAGCTGGCGAACTGCCATCCGCGCGTCAACATCCTCACCCCCGGCCCCGGCGTCGGCGGTCACTGCATTCCGGTCGATCCGTGGTTCCTGTGGGAGAGCATGCCGGAACGCGCGCCGCTCATCCGCACGGCCCGCCAGGTCAACGACAACAAGGCGCATTATGTGCTGAACCAGATCCTCGAAGCGTATGCTGAGAATGGCGGCGGCACGGTGGCCTGCCTCGGTTTGAGCTACAAAGCCGACGTGGACGACTTCCGCGAAAGCCCGGCCTTCGAAATCACCGAAGCGCTGCATGCCAAGCTCGGCGACAAGGTGATCGCGATCGATCCGTTCGCCTCCGCGCTGCTCGCGGGCAAGAAGCGGCCGGCGTTCAAAGTGACCAACGATCTCGCCGAGGCGGCCAAGGCCGACCTCGTCGTCGCGCTGGTCTCGCACAAGGCGTTCCGCGTCTTCCGGCCGCGCGACGGCCAGACGGTGGTCGATACCTGCGGCCTGTTCGCGACCGCCTGATCTTTCGGTTTCAAGATCGGTTTCAAGACTTGCATCACGCCCGGCTGTTCGCACAGCCGGGCTTTTTATGTGCCGCGCGGTTTGGCGCGCGTGGTGGCCGTCGCATTGGCGGGATCGTCCGGCCAGACGTGACGGGGATAGCGCCCCTTCATTTCCGATTTCACCGCCGCCCAGGAGCCCTTCCAGAAGCCCGGCAGATCGCGGGTGATCTGGATTGGCCGATGCGCAGGTGAGAGCAGATGCAAGGTCAACGGCACGCGCCCGCCGGCAAGAGAAGGATGTTGCGACAGGCCGAACAGTTCCTGCACGCGCACAGCTAAAACAGGTCCGCCCTCGGCTTCATAGTCGACGGCGATGTGCGAGCCGGTCGGCGCTTCGAAATGAGTCGGCGCTTCGATATCGAGACGGCGGCGCATGTCCCATGGCAGGAGCGCTTGCAGCGCGGAGTCGAGATCATCCGCCGTGATGGCGGATAAGGACGCGCGGCCTTCGATGAACGGTGCCAACCATGTTTCGGCCGATGCAGCCAAAGCCGCATCCGAGAGATCGGGCCAAACATCGCCTTCGGCGCGACGCAGGAACAGGACACGATCGCGCAATTGCTTTTGCGCCTTGCTCCAGGGCAGACGATCGATGCCGAGCGCGGCCAGACCGTTGGCCAGAACCATGGCACTTTCCGCACCCTCGATGCTGCGCGGCTGTTCGTTCAAGGCGACGGCGCCGAGACGGCGCATGCGGCGTGCCCGCACGCTGGCGGAAGCGCGATCGAAACTGATTTCGTCGCGCGTCTCGATGCGATCGCCCATCAGGCTCTCGATGTCCTCCAGCGTGATGAGCGCGGCGGCGAGAATACGTGAAGCACCAGCGCGACCGGAAATTTCGGCAATGGCCAGATACGTTTCGCGCGCCAGGGCATCATGCGCCTCGCAGGCGGCGGCACGGCCGTTGACCATGACGAATTCGCCGAGCTTGCCACGGGCCCGCGCGACACGATCGGGAAAGGCCACAGCCACCCAGCGGCCGACATGGCTGACATCATCAATCGTTTCCATGGCGGGAAAGAAAGCCTGCGCCTGATCGGCCCAGCCGCGCGCCAGACGGCGCGCATCCTGCGCGCGGCCCGCGCGATCGCGGCGCAACCGTTCCACCCGCTCGGTCAGATCGACGCCATCGCCACCGACACCTCGTTCGACGATCACGGCGGCAATATCAGCCGCCAGCCGCGCGGCCCCAGTGCGGGCCGCTTCCAGCACCATGCGCGCCAAGCGCGGCGGCAAAGGAAGACTGCGAATGCGCCGGCCCTCTGGCGTGATCGCGCCATCTTCATCAAGCGCGCCGAGCGCCCGCAGCAGGGTTCGCGCTTCGGTGAGCGCGGCGGCAGGGGGCGGATCAAGCCAGCGCAATTGCATGGGATCGCGGGCGCCCCATTGTGCGAGATCGAGCACCAGAGACGACAGATCGGCGCTGAGGATTTCCGGCGGCGCGAACGGCTGCAAAGCGCCGGTGGCCGCTTCTTCCCACAGTCGATAACAGATGCCCGGTTCCGTGCGGCCGGCACGACCGCGCCGCTGATCGGCGGCGGCGCGCGACACACGCACCGTTTCCAGACGGGTGAGGCCGAGATCGGGCTCGAAGCGCGGCACGCGTGCCAGGCCACTGTCGATGACGACGCGCACGCCATCGATGGTCAGCGACGTCTCGGCGATGGAGGTGGCGAGCACGATCTTGCGACGGCCCGGCACCGAGGGCGATACGGCAAGATCCTGCGCCTTGCGATCCATCGCGCCGAACAAGGGCGCGATATCGATCGTCGCATCATGAATGCGTTCCTTCAGCCGCTCGGCCGTGCGCGTGATCTCGCCTTGGCCCGGCAGAAACACCAGCAGCGAGCCGCTATCGGCATGCAGCGCCTGATCGATCACCCGCACCACTTCATCTTCGATGCGCGCTCTGGGATCACGACCGACATATCGGGTGACGATGGGAAAGGCGCGGCCTTCGCTGGTGATGACAGGCGCATCGTCGAGCAAGCCGGCGACGCGCGCGCCGTCGAGCGTCGCCGACATGACGAGAATGCGGAGATCTTCGCGCAGGCCGGCCTGCGCATCGAGCGCCAAGGCCAATCCCAAATCGGCATCGAGCGAACGCTCGTGAAATTCGTCGAAAACCACCGCCGCGATGCCGTCCAACGACGGATCGTCGAGAATCATGCGCGCGAACACGCCTTCCGTCACGATCTCGATACGCGTCGCCGCGCTGACGCGTGATTCCATACGCACGCGCAGGCCGACCGTGGCGCCGACGGCTTCGCCCAAAGTTTGCGCCATGCGCGCCGCCGCGGCACGCGCCGCCAGCCGGCGTGGCTCCAACACGACAATGCGGCCGCCCGCCGCCCAGGACTGTTCGGCAAGCAACAAGGGAACGCGCGTGGTCTTGCCGGCGCCGGGCGGTGCCACCAGCACAGCGCGCACATGCGTCATCAATGCGTCGCAAAGCGCGCCGGACACCTCGTCGATCGGCAACGCAAAATCCATTCCAGCCAATTCAATCGAACCTTGTCAGCGGAACCCGATAGACCCACGGTCGCTGTGTGCCAGCCCGCCCGCCGGCGAGCAAGATTAATCCTAAAAGGATGTTCCCACGGCGGTTTTCGGAATGTTCCGGGCGGGATTTGTTTCCGTCTGCGGAAAAGAGTATATCGCGGGCTTCTATGGGGACTGCGCCAGACCTGCGCGTTTCGTTTGTTTGACAAGGCTACCGAATGACGCCGGGCCAAGATGCGTTACAGCCGACCGCCCCCGGCGGCCACCAGGACGCGCAATCGCATGGTTCCAACAGCTTGTTGGCGATGGCCTTCGGCTCGGTGGGTGTCGTCTATGGCGACATCGGCACCAGCCCGCTTTATGCGCTGCGTGAATCGCTCGTGCATGCCAGCAGCCATGGCGCGGTCAGCGAACGGGACGTCATCGGCGTCGTCTCGCTGCTCATCTGGGCGCTCTTCCTGATCGTCACGATCAAATATGTGATCTTCGTCATGCGCGCCGACAATAAAGGCGAAGGCGGCACGCTCGCCTTGATGGCCTTGGCGCAAAAAGTCACCGGGCGACGATCCGGTGCGATTTTCGTTCTCGGCATCGTCGGTGCCGCTTTATTCACCGGCGATGCCATCATTACGCCGGCGATCTCCGTGCTTTCGGCGGTCGAAGGCGTCAAGCTGGTGACGCCGCATCTCGAACATTACGTCACGTTGATCGCGCTGGTCATTCTGATCACGCTCTTTCTCGTGCAGAGCAAAGGCACGGCCGGCATCGCGCGCTGGTTCAGCCCGATCATGCTGGTCTGGTTCGTCTGCATCGCTGTGCTCGGCCTGATGCATATCGGCGACGCGCCGCGCATTCTCCACGCCTTCAACCCGCTCAATGCCCTGTCCTTTCTGTTTAGCCATGGCATCATCAGCTTCGTGGTGATGGGCAGCGTCTTCCTCGCCGTTACCGGCGCCGAGGCGCTCTACGCCGATATGGGTCATTTCGGCCGCAAGCCGATCCAGCTGGCGTGGATCTGCTTCGTGCTGCCGGCGCTGGTGCTGAATTATCTCGGCCAAGGTGCCTTGATCCTCGACAATCCGAAGGCGATCGAAAATCCGTTCTTCCTGCTGGCGCCAGACTGGGCGCTGCTGCCGCTGGTGGTGCTGGCGACGGCCGCCACCGTCATCGCGAGCCAGGCGACCATCACCGGCGCCTATTCGCTGGCCCGGCAGGCGATCCAGCTCGGCCTGCTGCCGCGTCTGGAAATCCAGCACACGTCGGACACGCAGGAAGGCCAGATCTACATTCCGCGTGTCAATCGCATCCTGCTCGTCGGCGTCGTGCTGCTGGTGCTAATCTTCCGCACTTCGAGCGCGCTGGCCTCGGCCTACGGCATCGCCGTCACCGCCTCGATGATCGTCGATTCCTGCCTGATCTTCTTCGTCGCCTGGCATTTGTGGCGCTGGCCGCTCGCCGGTTCGATCCTGTTCGCCTCGGTGTTCCTGATCGTGGAATTCGCTTTCTTCGCCTCCAACATCCTGAAGCTGATGGACGGCGGCTATGTGCCGGTGCTGATCGGCGGCGTCATGGTGCTGACCATGTGGACGTGGCTGCGCGGCACGCATTTCCTGGAAAGCAAAACGCGGCGCGATGCCATTCCGACGCGCGATCTGATCCGCATGCTGGAGAAATCGAAGCCGATCCGCGTGCCGGGCACGGCGATCTTTCTGACGCAGGATGTCGATAGCGCGCCGTCGGCGCTCATGCATAATCTCAAACACAACAAGGTTCTGCACGAGCGCGTCTTCCTCGTCTCGGTGCAGACCGAGAATATTCCGCGCGTGCCGCGCGAATATCGCTACGAGATCGAAAAGCTCTCCGACGATTTCACCAAGATCCGCCTGCACTATGGCTTCATGGAAAGCCCGCGCGTGCCCGCCGCCATGGCCCTGATGCGCAAGAGCGGCTTGAAGTTCGACATCATGACGACGTCGTTTTTCCTCGGCCGGCGCACGCTGAAGGAATCGCCGACGTCGGGCATGCCGATCTGGCAGGACCGGCTGTTCATCGCTCTGTCGAAACAATCGGCCAATGCGACGGACTTCTTCTCGATTCCCTCCGACCGCGTCGTCGAACTCGGCGCGCAGGTGAAGATCTGAGTCGTCGCTAGAAGCTGATTTTCCCGATGCCGTTCAAAGCCGACACGGTGCCTTTTGCCTCGCTGACGCTGGCGACAGACTGCAAAGCGACGAGATAGTCGCGCCCGGGCGCGAGGTGGAAATAATTGTCTTGCGGCAGGAAACCTGCCACTTCGATGGCCACCGTCTGCGCCAGACGATCCGTGGCGAGCTTGAGATAAACGTCGCCGGCTTCGCGCAGGATTTCAGCCCGCAGGCCGAGATCATGACGCGCATCGCCACGCCCCAAGGGGAAATGCACCGCCTCCTGCAAAAGCGCGTCGCCGCTCTTGTCGATCAGCCGGACCACATTGGCATCATGCGCCGGCGGCCCAAAGCGATAGACATAGGTCGTGTCGAAAAAGGCGCCGAGTAAAGTAGTCGCCGCAACGGAACATTGGCCTTGCGCCGGGACGACCATGGATTGCTCGCCGGAAGCGACGCGGCGCTGGCCATCGGTCAGGCAGTCCAAGGTCAGCAGAATATCGACAGGCTGATCGGTTTCGTTGACCACGTGCAGATGCAAACCGTTGACGCCTTCATCGCTGACGATCAATTGCACCGGCGCGAAGGCGCGCTTCAACGCATAATAGCCGGACTTCGGTTCGCCCGAATGATCGACGACGCCCCAGCCGAAAGACGGCGCGAGGTCCTTCCACATCAGCACCAGGCCGCCTGCCGTGCGTGAACCGGGCCGACGCCATTCGGCGAACACTGCCTGCATCACTTCGGCAACCGCCGCCTGCCCCATCGCGACATAGCGATCGAAATCTTGAGCCTTGAGGTGCTGCGGATCGGCGCCGTAGAGCAAGGCCATGTAGTGATGGCGAATGTCCTCGAAATCCCAATCGGCGCCGCGATCACGCGGCACCAAGGCCTTCCACTGTTCCAAGGGCGTTGCCGCATCGAGCCGTCGCTTCGCCAGCCGCGCCTGCGAGGGCAGATTGGCGAAGGCCAGACATTCACCGGCAAAGGCGACATCGGCGCGGCGGGCATCTTCCAGCGGCCGGCGATAGGCGCCGACGCCGTAATAATGGCCGACGCCTTGATCGACGACAAAGGGCAGTTCACCGCCGGACGGCGAATTCAGAACATAAGCGACATCGGGACGGCATGCCGCAACGATCTCGGCCAATTCGCCGTCGATGAAATCATTGCTCCAGCGCTCGGGCGGCAGGCCGAGCATGGCGGCCTGCTGCAAAATCTCGCTGCCGCCGCCATAGACGACGAGCGACGGCGAGCCCTGCCGCGCGGTGAGAAAGGCTTCGGTTTCCAGGCGCAATTCGGCGCGGAAATGCGCATCGCCGACCGGATAGTCGAAATTGGCGAGCATGGCGTCCTGCCAGATCATGATGCCAAGTTCATCGGCCAGATCGTGGAACACGCGCGGTTCATAGACCGTGGTGCCGCAGACGCGGATAAGATTGATGCCGGCATCGCGCGCCAGGGTGAGTTCGCGCGCATAGACCTCGCGCGCAACGGGAAAGCCGACGATATCGGGCGGCGACCAGCATACGCCACGGGCGAAGACCGGCGTGCCGTTGACGATGAAACGGAAATCGCGGCCATCAGTGCCACGATCGATTTCGAAACTGCGGAAGCCAATCTGCATGACTGTATGGCTGGTGCCATCGATTTCGATGTCGAGCGGATAGAGCTGCGGCGTGCCGTGACTGTGCGGCCACCAGGGCGCGATGCCGCCGATCGCCATGTCCAGCAACCAGCGTCCGTCGCGCAATTCGGCTTGCGCGCTCTGGCCGGCGCAGGTCCAGGCGATCGTCTCGGCTGCGACACTCGCCGCATCGAAACTGACACTGAGACGCCCGACGTCACCCACGAGCGAGGTCTGGATGGAGAGATCGCTCAAATGGGGAATGCGGGCCGGCAGAATATGCACCGGCCGCCAGGGACCGCTGATCGCCACGGCCGGGCACCAGCCAGGCATATGACCGAGCAGACTTGTGCGCACGAACCGCAGCTTCTGTTCCGGAATCATCGCGACACGCCAGCGCGCCCGCTTGCCTTCGACCTGGCTCAAGCGGCGCGACAGGCTGCGGCAGACAAAGGCCAGACGATGATGCCCGTTCAGGGTGAGCGCGCATTCGACCGGTCGGAACATATTGGCCGACGACGCGAGTTTCACATCGTCGAGCCAGATGTCGGCAAAAGTGGCGAGCCCTTCGAAAACGAGGCGCACATCGCCATTGCCGACCAATGTCGCCGCATACCAGGCGTCGCAGTCGTGCAAGGAGGCCACGCCCTCGGGCAAGGACAGATGGAGATCGCGCATCGCAGCTTGCGCCGGTGCCAGAGCCGGCAGCGGCGTCCAGCCTTTCTGCTGCAAGGCCGCAGTTGCCTCTGCACAGGCATCGGGCACGGTCAACATGAAAGACCAGGCGGGATCGATGCGCTCGGCATCGCCCGTACCTATGCCAATGCCGAAAGCCGGATTCACGCTGCCGCCGATCGACGGACCATGGCCCGGTCGATCATTTCCATCAGTTGATCGTAATGTTCGGCGAGTGCCGCGACGGGCTGGGCGAGGCCACCTGGGCGGCGGCGGGCAACGGCACGTGCCACCTGAAACTGCAACGCCTTCATGCCGCTGGAAATGGCGCGCGCATGCACGACCGCTTCAGCGAAGTCGATTTTCGCCTCTGCCCCGAGCCAATCGAGATGGCCGGCCAGCAGTTCGAAATTGGCGCCGCATTGGCGCAACGTGTTGAAGGCATAGAGGTGGAAATAATCCTGCGGCCGATCGAACAGATCGGCGACCTGCGCCTCGAACCGGGCTTCATATTGGCGCAGCGGATTACTCGCCGGCCGGCGCGCCAGATAACGTCGCAGCCAATCGAGCACCACGGCCACGTCCAAGGGCCGCCGGCTCGCCGGCAGTTTCACGAATTCGGTATAGGGCATCAGCATCGCATTGCCATCGAGCGTGCGACCGCCCGATTGCATGATGCCGTCATAATCCTCACCCGACAAAGCGCCATAAGTGGCATTGTGGAAATAGGTGAGACGGCGCGCGGCCGGATCGATTTCATTGATGCCGATCGTCGTCTTGCTGTGGCCGCTGCGATAAGTGACGCCGCGCGTATCGGGCAGGAAGAAACCGTCGACCTCCATCATCACCAGGCGGCCACGGCTGTTCTGCTCCAGAATATGTTTCTCGCAGGTATCGAACATCGAGAGTTCGAAAGTCGCGAGGCCATAGAGCGCCTCGACCGCTTCGAGCGGCGGCTTGAAGAAGGTGAACTGATCGCCCTCGAAATCCTGCGTCAGGGTGAACCCCATAAGGGCTTCCGGCGCATGGCCGAGCGCCGCCAGAACCTCAATCCACAGATCGGCGTAGCAATTGGTTTCCGGCCAATCGCGCTCGCCGCGATGCATCGCATGCGGCACATAGTTATAGGCGTTAAGACCGGGAATGACGGCGGCCATCTTATACCTCTAGCCGAGAAGGCCGCTTTCGTTGCGGCTGATCGGCATCAGTTTTTCGACATTGCTGAGGATGCGATCGTTGTTGACCATGACGGCGGCCGACAAAGCATCGCGCATGTGACGACCGACGCTATGGGCGCCATCGTTGCGATAGCCGGCAATGCCGGCGACCAGCATAGCCTGCCGCACGATATCGGCGACCGCCGTCGAGGTCGTCACCTTGAGATTGTTCATGGCGACCGCGAAAGCCACCGACGACAGTTCCGCTTCGTCGGCCTTGGCCGCTTCAAACCGGCGCAAGCCGTCAAGCACATCGGCTTTCATGGCTTGCAAGGCACCCACGGTCTGGGTCAATCGCCGCGCTGCCGTCGGCGTCGCGCCGGGATGTTTGCGCGCATCGGCGCGCACGCAGGCGCGCGCCCGCGCCACCGCATCGGACGCTATGCCGTACCAGACGCCGCTCCACAGAATATGCGCCATGGCCAGCATGGATTGCGCGGCGATCTCGCCAAAAGGCTTGTCGAGGATCTGTTCACGCGGCGCGCGGGCGGAAAAACGAAAACCTTCCGAACAGGTGCCGCGCATGCCCAACGTGTCCCAGGCAATGGTCGGCTCGAGCACATATTGATGCTTCTGCACCACGGCCATCAACTGATCTGAGCTCGGCGCCTCGGCATTGCGGCGTGCGGTGATCAGGATGGCATCGGCCGTCTTGCCATAGGAAATGACGTTGGCTTCCTTGTGCAGACGGAAGGACGCGGCATCCGTGTCATCCTCGAAAGCACAGATGCTGCTGCGCATGTCGCCGCCGACACCGCCTTCGGTGGTGGCGGAGGCAAGCAGCAATTGCTTGTCGGCGATCTGCTGCATAAAGCCGCGATGCCAGGGCGAGCCCTGCCCGTGGGTGACGAGGCTCGACGTCTTGATCTGATGCATGGCGAAAACCATCGCCGTCGACGAACAGGCCTGGCCAAGAATGCTGCACACATTGGCGATCTCGGCGGTCGACGCGCCTTCACCGCCAAGCTCGACCGGGATCATCAGGCTGAGCAGGCGGCCTTCCTTAATCACGGCGAGGGCTTCGGTGGGGAAGCGACTGTTGCGGTCGACATCGTCGGCAAATTCCCGCGCGACGGTGGCGGCGGCTTCGGCGCGTTGCCGCACCAGGCTCCGCGGGAGCAATTCCTCAACCTTCGGTTTGACCGCCACACTCATTTCGCCGTCCCGTTCTTTTAATTGGTATTGAGATGTTAAGTGGGGACACTGTAGAATCCCTTAAGTCGACTTGCGGGCGATCGGACGTCCACGTCTTATCGTTAGCAAGTTACCTCTTAAGGTTTTGATGTTGTTCTGACGTCGGCAGCCTTAACTGCCCGTTAAGTCTCCGCCGAGGCCCAAACGCGTATTTACCGCCAATTGCGGTTAGATGCATCCGTTCTGAGGCTCAGCGTATCCGAGTGGAGTTGTTTGGTCCCGTGCATGCCGTCGCCTTCGATACCTGCTTCGGCATGTTCCACGACGCCAGTGGCGATACGGCCATTGTCCTCTTGGCGCCCTTTGGGGTCGAGGGACTGGCGGCCCATAAAAGCCTGCGGCTGCTGGCCGAAGACTGTGCCCGGCGCGGCTTTCCCACCTTAAGGTTCGATTGTCCCGGCACGGCCAATGCGCTGGGCGACGAGGCCGATGTCGACCTGATCGCCAGCCGTTGTGCGGCGGCGGAGCAGGCGGTGGCCTGGATCCGCCAGCAGACCGGCCTCAGCAAGGTCGTGCTGATCGGCCTGCGATTGGGCGCTTCCATCGCCGCTTTGGTCGGCCCCACCGTTCAGGCGGAACGGGTGGTGCTGATGGCGCCGGTGGTCTCGGGCAAGCGCTATCTGCGCGAGCTGAAATCCCTGGTGCAATTGACCAAGGGCACAGAAGCACTCGCGGCCGGCGACGGCGCGGACCAGGAGTTCGATGGCTTTCGCTTCAGCGAGAGCTCGTTGTCCTCGCTCAAGGCCCTGAATCTGGCCGCCCTGCCGGCCCCGGCCGGCGATGTCCTGATCCTGGCGCCGGAAGGCCAGCCGGCGATGGCGAACCTCGGCGACACTTGGCGAGCCAATGGCGCGCGCGTCACCTTGAACGCTTTCGAGGGCTTCGCCGCCCTGATCGCCGATCCGACGGTGGCGGAGCCGCCACGCACCGATCTGACGCAGGTCGCAGGCTGGCTCGGCGTCGCCGCGCCGCTGCCCAGGCCGGCGGCCATCATCACGCCTGCCCGACTGGAAACCGAGGATTTCATCGAGACGGCGGCAGCTTTCGGGCCGGAGAACCAGGTTTTTGGCCTGTTCTGCCAGGCGCGCCGGCCGCAGCCCGACGTGCCGGCCGTCATTCTCCTCAATACCGGCGCCAATCCGCATTATGGCTGGGCCCGTCAGAGCGTGGAGGTGGCACGACAACTGGCGGCCAGCGGCATTTCCAGCCTGCGCATCGACACCAGCGGCATCGGCGAAACGCCGGATCTGCCGGGGCGCCCGAACCGCGTCGTCTACGTGCCGACATCGAGCGCCGACGTGGTCGCCGCCGTCGACTGGCTCGAAGACCAGGGTTATCACCATCCGATGGTCGCCGGCACGTGCAGCGGCGCCTATCTCGCTTTTCAGACCGCGCTCATCGAACCGCGCCTGTCCGCCCTGGCGATGATCAACCTGCAAAAATTCTTCTGGGACGACAGCCAGCGCCTGACCATCTATTCCTCGACGGAACATTATCTGTCGCAGCTCTGGCAGCCGGCGCTGTGGTCGCGGCTCCTGCGCGGCGATGTGGATGCGAGCGGCATTCTGCGCACCATCGGGCAACGCGTGTCGCGCACGTTGCGCTTTCGTTTGCAACGCGTCGTCGGCTCGGTCGGCGAAGACAGCGAACATGCGCAGATCCTGCGTGGCTTCGCCGATTTTCGCCAACGCAACTTGAATATCCTGATCGGCTATACGATAGGTGATGGCGGCATCGATGAGATGACGTTGCATCTGGGCCGCAACGCCAGCCATGTCGCCGGCCCCAATCTGCGCTTCACGCAGATCGAGGCCTTCGATCACAATTTCACCTCACCGCGCGACCGCGCCGCCTTGATCCCGGTGCTGCGCGATTTCGCGCTTCACTGCGCGCCGCCCAGGACGTTTGCGGCAACAGCCGCCGAATAATCCAACCCATCATGCGAGCCGCGTGGCAAGCGCGCGCATCGCATGCTAGCGTCCCGCCGCAATCCATCGGAAAAATCCGATTGTCGGGAGGACGCTTATGCAGGCCATCGATATCTATACCCATATCTTTCCCGACCAATTCTTTGCCGAACTGAGCAAAGCCTCGCCGAAGCTGGGCAACATCGGCCAGCGCCTGCGCGGCATTCCGCCCCTGTTCGATCTCGATGTGCGCTTCAAGGCGATGGACAAGGCGGGCGCCGACTATCAACAGGTGATCTCGCTGCCCAATCCGCCGCTGGAAGACATCGCCACGCCCGATGTTGCGCGACATTTGGCGCGCGTCGGCAATGACGCGATGGCCGAACTGGTGGCGAAACACAAAGATCGATTTCCGGCTTTCGTGGCGGCGATTTCCATGCTCGATATCGACAGCGCCTTGCAGGAGATCGACCGCGCGGTGACGCAGCTCGGCGCCAAGGGCATTCAGATCTTCACCAATGTCGCGGGCCAGCCGCTCGACAAGCCCGAATATGATCCGGTGTTCGCGGCGATGGCGCGGCACGGCCTGCCGATCTGGCTGCATCCGGCGCGCACATCCGACATGACCGATTATGCTGGAGAAAAGAAATCGCGTTACGAAATGTGGTGGTGCTTCGGCTGGCCTTACGAAACCTCGGTGGCGATGGCCCGTCTCGTCTTCTGTGGCATCTACGATCGCTATCCCGATCTCAACATCATCACGCACCACTGTGGCGGCATGATCCCCACTTACGATGGCCGCATCGGCCCGGGGCTTGAGGTGCTGGGCAGTCGCACGGCGGATGAGGATTATTCGAAAGTTCTGTCCTCGCTGAAGCGGCCGCACTTGGAATATTTTCATAATTTCTACGGCGACACGGCGATGTTTGGCGCGCAGACCGGCCTGCACAGCGGGCTCAAATTCTTCGGCGCGGATCATGTGGTGTTTTCGACCGATGCGCCGCTGGGGCCGATCAACGAGACGATCAAGGCCGTCGAAGGTCTCGGCCTTGCCAAGGACGATCTCGCGAAAGTGATGTCGGGCAACGCCAAGCGTTTGCTGAAATTGCAAACGACTTAAGTAGCCACGGCATCGTCACGTGGTTAGAAGAAAACCAACAGGGACACGGGAAACCTCAGTAGGACATCGATATGAAAGTTTGCATTTACGGTGCCGGCGTCATCGGCGGGTTGCTGGCGGGTTCGCTGCTCAAGGCTGGCCACGAGGTCTGCGCCATCGCGCGTGGCCCGCAGCTCGAAGCGCTGCGCGACAAGGGCCTCACGCTCGTCAATCCGTCGGCGACCGCCACCTATCAACTGCCCGTTTCCGACAAGCCAGCGGATTTCGGTCCTCAGGATCTCGTCATCATCACCACCAAGACGCCAGCACTCGATGATGTCGCTGAACATATTGCGCCGCTGCTTGGGCCGCAGACCATGGTCGGCTTTTCGGTCAATGGCGTGTTCTGGTTTTATGGCGACGGCTTCCATCCCAAAGGCGCCCAGATCGACGTCAGCCGCCTCGATCCGAACGGCGTGCTGCACAAGAAAATCGGCGCCGAGCGCGCCTTGGGCGTCGTCGTCTGGTCGGGCGGCGAAATCCGCGAGCCGGGCGTGATCCGCGCCAGCCGTGCCGGCGGCCGTGTCGCCATCGGTCCGGCGCTGCCGCAGAATGCCGCGCGTTCGCGGGCACTGGTCGAGGCGATGAATATCACCGATCTGACGGTGGAGATCGCCGACGACGTGCGCGTGCCGATGTGGGAAAAGTTCATCAGCGTCAGCGGCGTCTTTGGGCTCTGCGCGCTGACCGGCGCGACGATCGGCCAGATCCATGGCAACCCGGAAACTCAGGCCGTCATGCTCGCCGTTCAATCGGAAGCCGACCGGATCGCCCGCGCCCATGGCATCACCGATACGAAATTCAACGCTGAACAGGCGCGGGCCAATCCGGTCGCTTCACCACACAAGCCCTCCATGCTACAGGATCTAGAGCGTGGCAGACGGATGGAGATCGAGAGCACCTATCTCGTCCTCCAGGACCTCGCCCGCCAGGCCGGTATTGCCACGCCGGCGCTTGATGTCGTCACGCCGCTCCTGGCCATGCGCGCCCGGGTTGCCGGCTGTTACTAGACAATATCAGGGTTATTGACATTGAGGGCATGAGCTTCCTATCTTGCGCCATTCGCAGAGGGTGATGCGAAGGGAGGTTTTCATGCGCATTTTGGGAGGGGCCGTTTCCATAGCGGCATTGATGCTGGCGACCGTTTGCGCGCAGGCGCAGATCGCCAACGGCACGGTTAAGATCGGCGTCTTGACCGATCTGTCCGGCGGTTACGAACAAAACTCCGGTCATGGCTCGGTCGAAGCGGCACGGATGGCCGCCGAAGAGTTCGGCGGCAAGATCAATGGCGCCACCATTTCCATTCTTGCCGGCGACCATCAGAACAAGCCTGATGTCGGCGTGTCGATCGCCAATCGCTGGTTCGATGTCGACAAGGTCGACATGGTCACCGATCTGGTGAACTCCGCCGTCGGCTTCGCCGTGCTCGACGCCGCCAAGGCGAAGAACAAAATGGTGATGCTGACGAGCGCCGGCTCGGCCGACTTCACCGGCAAGGCCTGCGCGCCCGACAATTCGGTGCATTGGGTCTATGACACCTATCAAATTGGCCGGACGATCGGCCAAGCGGTGCCGCAGCTCGGCAACAAATGGTTCTTCATCACCGCCGATTACGCCTTCGGCATCGCGCTGGAACAAGGCGTCACCGCCGCCATCAAGCCGGCTGGCGCCACGGTCGTGGGCTCGGTGCGCGCGCCGCTCGGCACCACCGACTTCTCCTCCTTCGTGCTGCAAGCACAGGCTTCGAAAGCCGACGTGGTGGCGCTCAACAATGGTGGCGACGACGGCATCAATTCGATGAAAGCGGTGCGCGAATTCGGCCTCCTCGCCGGTGGCATGAAGGTTGCGGCACTGGGCCTCGATGCGCTGCCGGCGCTGAAGAGCGCCAGCCTGGAAGTGGCGCAGGGCAGCATGTTCGCCACCACGTGGTATCCGGAAATAAACCCTGAGGCACAGGCGTTCATGAAGAAATTCATCGAGCGCCGCAAGACCGCGCCCGGCCCCTTCCAGGTCGGCACCTATTCGGCGGTTCTCAACTATCTGAAAGCGGTTCAGGCGACCAATTCGACCGATCCGAAGACGGTCATCGCCAAGATGCGGGCGACGCCGGTGAAGGACGCCTTCACCAACAATGGCGTGCTGCGTGCCGACGGCCGCATGGTCCACGACGTCTATCTCGTGCAGGTGAAGACACCGCAGGAGTCGAAGAGCGAGTGGGACATGCTGAAGGTGATCAAGGAGATGAAGGGCGAGGACGTGTTCCGCCCGCTCTCCGACAACGCCTGCCCGGCCCTCGCCAAGAACTAAGGCTGGAGCGCGGCCCGCGATGCTTTGACGCGTCGCGGGCCGCTGCCCGTTCATCAGATCGAATCCATGTCAGCACCCAGTGACGAACCGATTTTGCGGCTGGAGAGCGTCTCGAAATCGTTCTTTGGCTTCTATGCCGTGCGTGATTTCTCTCTCGACGTCCGCCGTGGCTCCATCCATGCGCTGATCGGCCCGAATGGCGCCGGTAAGACGACGATTTTCAATCTCGTGACCAAGACGCTGCCGCCGACCAGCGGACGCATTTCCTTCAAGGGCATCGACATCACCAAGCGCAGCCCGAGCGAAGTGGCGCGGCTGGGCATGGTGCGCTCGTTCCAGATCTCGGCGGTCTTCGCCAGCCTGACGGCGCTGGAAAACGTGCGCGTCGCCTTGCAGCGCTTCCGCTCCGACGGTTTCGCCTTCTGGAAATCGGCCGACGTGCTGCATGATCTCGACGAGCGGGCGCTGGCGCTGCTGCATGACGTCGGCATCGAAAGCTATGCCCATGTGCGCGCGTCCGAACTGCCCTATGGCCGGCGCCGCGCCCTGGAAATCGCCACCACCTTGGCGCTCGAGCCGGAACTGTTGATGCTCGACGAACCGACGGCCGGCATGGGCCACGAGGATGTCGATCGCATCGCCGCTTTGATCAAGAACGTGGCGCGCGAGCGCACCGTGCTGATGGTCGAGCACAATCTTTCCATCGTCGCCGATCTCTCCGACCGCATCACGGTGCTGGCGCGCGGCGAACGGCTGGCCGAAGGCGCCTATGACGTCGTGTCGAAGGATCCCGCCGTCATTGAAGCCTATGTGGGCAGCGAGCATGAGTGATCAACGCGTTCTGACGGTCGACAACGTCACCGGCCACTATGGCGATTCGCACATTCTGCATGGCGTTTCCATGCATGTGAACGAGGGCGAAGTCGTCACCATCATCGGCCGCAACGGCGCCGGCAAGACCACTTTGCTGCGCGCCATCATGGGCATTCTCACCAAGCGCGGCGGCTCGATCGTCGTGCGCGGACAGGAGACCATCGCTCTGCCGCCCGAGCGCATCGCCCGGCTCGGCATCGGCTACGTGCCGGAAGAGCGCGGCATCTATGCGACGCTCGATGTCACCGAAAACCTCATGTTGCCGCCGCGTGTCGCGGCCGGTGGCATGAGCCTCGACGACATCTACAAACTGTTCCCCAATCTTTACGAGCGGCGGCGCAGCCCCGGCACGCGCTTGTCGGGCGGCGAACAGCAGATGCTGGCCATCGCCCGCGTGTTGCGCACGGGCGCGAAATTCCTGCTGCTCGACGAGCCGACCGAGGGTCTCGCGCCTGTCATCGTGCAGCAGATCGGCGCCACCATCGAGCTGATGAAACGGCAGGGCATGACGCTCATTCTGGTGGAGCAGAATTTCCGCTTCGCCTCGCGCCTCGCCGACCGTCATTATGTGATGGAACACGGGCAAATCGTCGATGTGATCGATCGCGCGCAGGTGCAGGCGCGCATGGATTCCATCAAATCCTATCTCGGCATCTAGGAGCAGACGCCCGTGTCGATGCAGGCACTTTTCGGACAACTACTGGTCGGGCTGATCAACGGCTCGTTCTACGCGATGCTGAGTTTGGGGCTGGCGATCATTTTCGGCCTCCTCGGCATCGTCAACATCGCCCAGGGCGCCTTCTACATGCTCGGCGGTTTCGTCACCTGGATGCTCCTGAACTATGCCGGGATCGGCTATTTCTGGTCGCTGCTCCTGGTGCCCATCATCGTCGGCCTGATCGGCGCGGCGATCGAGAAAACGCTACTCAAGAGGATCTACAATCTCGATCACATGTACGGATTGCTGCTGACCTTCGGCATCATGATGTTCATCCAGGGCATGTTCGTTCATTTCTTCGCTACCGCCGGCCGGCCCTATACGGTGCCCTCTGCTTTGACCGGCGGCTATAATCTCGGCTTCATGTTCTTGCCGAAATATCGCGGCTGGGTGGTGCTGGCCTCGCTCGTCCTGTGCCTGGTGACCTGGTATGCGATCGAAAAGACCTCGATCGGCCGCACCTTGCGCGCCGCCACGGAGAATCCGACACTCACCCGCGCCTTCGGCGTCAACGTGCCGGCGCTGATGACCATCGGCTTTGGCATCGGCGTGGCGCTGGCGGGCGCGGCCGGCGTGCTCGCCGCACCCATCTATCCGGTCAGCCCCTTGATGGGGGCTGAACTGATCATCACCGTCTTTGCCGTGGTCGTCGTCGGCGGCATGGGTTCGATCATGGGCGCAATCGTCACCAGCCTGATGCTCGGCCTGCTCGAAGGACTGACCAAAGTGGTCTATCCACAAGGTTCCAATATGGTCATTTTCGTTATCATGCTCATCGTGCTGCTGGTGCGGCCGGCGGGCCTCTTCGGCCGGGAGCGCTGATCATGACGCACCTGCCTGATACCGTTACCACGCCGACAACGTCGAACCACACGCTGATCTGGTATGGCCTCGGCCTCATCGCCCTGCTGGCGGCGCCGTTCCTATTCTATCCGGTGTTTCTGGTGAAGCTGTTGTGCTTCGCCTTGTTCGCCTGCGCCTTCAACCTGCTGCTCGGCTCGTGCGGGCTCCTGTCCTTCGGCCACGCGGCTTTCTTCGGTGCTGCCGGCTATGTTGCCGGTCATGCGGCGAAGGAATGGGGCCTGCCATTCGAACTGGCCATTCTGTGCGGCACGGCGTCCGCCGCCGTGCTCGGCTTCCTCTTCGGCTATGTGTCGGTGCGCCGCTCCGGCCTGCAGTTCGCCATGATCACCTTGGCGCTGGCGCAGCTCATCTACTTCCTGGCGTGGCAATTGCCGTTCACCCATGCGGAAGACGGTTTGAGCGCCATTCCGCGCGGCAAGGTGTTGGGGCTCTTCGACCTCGATAACATCATGGTGCTCTATTATACGACGGCGGCGATCTTCCTGTTCGGCTTCATCGCCATGCACCGCATGACCAATTCGACCTTCGGGCAATTGCTGCGCGCCATTCGCGATAACGAGCCGCGCGCCATTTCGCTGGGCTATGAGGTCAATCGCTACAAACTGATGGCCTTCGTCCTGTCGGCGACCTTCGCCGGTCTCGCCGGCTCGACCAAGGCGATCGCCCTCAAGATCGCGGCACTCACCGACGTGCATTGGGCGACGTCGGGCAGCGTCATCCTGATGACCTTGCTTGGGGGCCTCGGCACCCTGCTCGGCCCGGTGGTTGGCGCCGGCGTCGTGCAGGCGATCGAGGACCATCTGTCCAGCCTGCCCGCCGATTTCGCCGTCTTCGGCCTGTTCCGGCTGCCGCCGATCACCGCTATTATCGGCGCCATTTTCATCATTTGCATTCTCCTGTTCCGGCGCGGCATTGTGGGAGAAATCCAGCACTGGCTCGACCGGCGCTCGGGGAAATGACCCCAGGGAAATGACTATGGAGACGACCTTGCAGAAGACCGCCCCGGTGCGCGATCCGCAGCTCGGCGCCGTCGATGCGGTGATGGAGAAGCGCGCCGACGGCAGCTTCATCGTGCGCAACATCCATCCGCTGGGCCCCTATCCGCGCAAGCTGACGGAACGGCTCGAACATTGGGCACGCGTCGCGCCCGACCGCATCTATCTCGCCGAACGCGATCCCGCCACGGGGAATTGGCGCAGCGTTACCTATGGCGAGGCGCTGGCCAAGGTGCGCGCGCTGGCGAGCGCCCTGCTGCAACGCCCGGTGTCACCGGAGCGGCCGCTGCTCATTCTGTCCGGCAATGAGATCGAACACGCTCTGTTCGGGCTTGCCGCGCTTTATGCCGGCATTCCCTATTCGCCCGTCTCGACGGCCTATTCGCTGATCTCGCGCGACTACAAGAAGCTGCGCCATATTTACAATCTGCTGACGCCGGGCCTCGTCTACGCCAGCGATGGAAACGCCTTCTCCGATGCCATCGCCGCTGTCGTCGCGCCCGATGTCGAATTGATCGTACGTACCGGCAAGATCGAGGGCCGGCCCTGCACGCTGTTTGACGATCTGCTGGCGACGCCGGTTTCCCAGTCCGTGGACGTCGCCCATGCCGCCGTCGAGCCGCAGACCATCGCCAAAATCCTGTTCACCTCCGGTTCGACCGGCGTGCCCAAGGGCGTCATCAATACGCAGCTGATGCTGTGTTCGAACATCGAGATGGCGACCTGGCATTATGCGTTCATGCGCGACGAGCCGCCGATCGTGCTCGACTGGTCGCCGTGGAACCACACCGCCGGCGGCAACAATAATTTCAACGTCATCCTCAACAATGGCGGCACTCTCTATATCGACGATGGCCGCCCGACCCCTGGCGGCATCGCCGCCACCGTGCGCAATCTCAAGGATGTCGCGCCGACGTGGTATTTCAACGTGCCGAAGGGGTTCGACGCGCTGGTGCCGTTCTTCAAGGCGGACGCGCAGTTGCGCGAGAATTTCTACAGCCGCCTGCGCATGCTCTGGTATGCCGGCGCCGGCATGGCGCATCATCTATGGGAAACGCTCGACGAGATCGCCGTCGAAACCTGCGGCGAGCGCATTGCCATTCTTTCGGGCCTCGGTTCGACGGAAACCGCACCCTTCGCCATGGGCGCCGATCTGACGATGGCGGGCGCCGGCAAGATCGGCCTGCCGGCCCGTGGCGTCGAACTCAAGCTCGCCCCCGTGGGCGGCAAACTGGAAGCGCGCTTTCGCGGACCCTCGATGACGCCAGGCTATTGGCGCCAGCCCGAACTGACCGCCAAGGCCTATGACGAGGAAGGTTTCTACAAGATCGGCGACGCGCTGAAATTCGTCAGCGAAGGCGACGTGACGAAGGGCTTTCTCTTCGACGGCCGCATCGCCGAGGATTTCAAACTGTCGACCGGCACCTGGGTCAGTGTCGGCAATATGCGCAGCGCCGTGATCGACAATTTCGCGCCCTATGTGCAGGACGCGGTGATCGCCGGGCTCAATGAGGATTACATCGGCGTTCTCGCCTTCCCCGATATCGCGGCACTGAAGACCCTGTGCGCACCGGACTGCGCCGATGCCGCGCCGGCGGACGTAGTGAAACATCCGGCAGTGCGGGCCCGGATGCAGGACATTCTCGATGCGATGCGCAAGCGCAGCACCGGCAGTTCCACCTGCATCGAACGGCTGATCCTGCTCGATACGCCCCCATCGATGGACAAGGGTGAGATGACCGACAAGGGTTCGATCAACCAACGCTCGGTGCTTGATATGCGCCGCGCCTTGGTAGACGATCTCTACAGCGCCAAACCCTCGGATGCGGTGCTGATCGCCAGGCGCTGAGCGACTACGGAAAGTCCTGATAGGGACAATCCACCTGCGGGCGCCAGACAAGCCCGCGGCCCGGCACGTCAACCTGCACGCGACTGCCATAACAGCCGCTGTAGCCGAACGGCGCGCCATTGACCGGCGCACCGCGCGGCACCGGCACGTAGCCGCCGGGCGCAGCCTGATCAGGCGGAGCTACCCAGCGTTGGCGCGGCACATGATGCCGGCGCGCCGCCGGCTTGCGTGGTCCGGCGTGCCGCTGCGCTCGATGTTGTTTCTGGATTTGCGCTTCGGCGGGAGCCGTGCCGACCGGCACAGTGATCGTGGCCAGCGCAAAGGCACTCAGGACGCTCAGAACCATTCGATTCGCACGCATCGGCGCCTCCCATAGGGTTCGCACGTGAACTAAAATGCGTCATCTGCGACGTTAGAATATTAACATAAACCTCCCTAATGTTCGCCCGTTCCAACGTTGATCTTGGGGGTCGCGATGTTTGAATGTTCCGACGTGAATTCGGCAGAGACTGATCCGTTCGGCCGCTGCATCTGCCATAGCCCGGCCTTCGCACGGCTGAACGCGCAGCTCGACGCTAAATTCTCCCGCCGCGCCTTTCTCGGCGGAGCCGCCGCCATTGGCGCTGCCGCTTTCTGGCCGAAAGGCGCCGCCGCGGCGATCCCCGATGCTCCAGCCACGCCGATCGCCATCACCAACGTTCGAATCTTCGACGGCAAGTCGAACAAGCTCATCTCCGGTTCGCGCATTCTCATCGAAGGCAACAAGATCAAAGCGATCGAACCCGGTAACGCGCCATTGGCTCAAGGCATTCAGGCCATCGATGGCGGCGACCGCACGTTGATGCCGGGGCTGATCGATGCCCATTGGCATTCGATGATGGCCCCTGTTCCGATCATGGAGCTGTTGACCGCCGATGTCGGCTACATCACCTTGGTCGCATCGGAGGAAGCGCGCAAAACCTTGTTGCGGGGCTTCACCAGCATCCGCGATCTGGCAGGCCCATCCTTCAGTCTCAAACGTGCCATCGATAGCGGGTTAACATTTGGCCCTCGTATATGGCCGTCTGGCGCGATGATTTCGCAGACGAGCGGCCATGGCGATTTCCGCTTTCCTTACGAAGTCCCGGCGCAGCCCAACGGGCCGCTCAGCCGTGGCGAAGCGGTCGGCGGCGGCATGATCGCCGATGGCGTCGATGCTGTCTTGAAGCGGGTGCGTGAACAATTGATGCTTGGCGCCAGCCAGATCAAGCTCGCTGCCGGTGGCGGCGTGGCCTCGAATTTCGATCCTATCGATGTCAGCCAATATACGGAGGCCGAATTCCGCGCGGCTGTCGATGCGGCCGAGAACTGGGGCACTTATGTCACGGTGCATGCCTATACACCGCGCGCCATCCAGACCGCGATCAGAGGCGGTGTCCGCTGTATCGACCACGGTCAATTGATGGATGAAGAGACGGCCAAGATCATGGCCGACAAGGGCATCTGGTTTTCGTCCCAGGCCTTCATCCAGAATGAATATTCCAACCCCTATCCCGAAGGCTCGGCCAATCGCGCCAAGCAGATGACGATGTTCGCGGGCACGGACACAGCCTATGGCCTGGCCAAGAAATATAAGCTCAAGACCGCCTGGGGTACCGATATTCTCTTCGAACCGTCGATGACCAAGAATCAGGGTGCGATTCTGACGACGATGTCACGCTGGTACTCCAACGACGAAATCCTGCTGATGGCGACGGGCGGCAACGCCAGTCTTCTGGCCATGTCGGGACCCCGCAATCCCTACCCCAGCAAGATCGGTGTCATCGAAGCCGGCGCTTATGCTGACGTCCTGCTCGTCGATGGCGATCCCATGGCGGATATCAAGCTCCTCGCCGATCCGGAAAAGAACCTGAAACTGATCATGAAGGACGGGCGCATCTACAAGAACACGCTGGCCTGACCGTATCAGCCTGGCACCGCCCCGCTTCCTCACAGGGCAGCGGGGCATTTTACTTTGCGCTCCGTCTTTAGAAGCTCGTGCGCTGACGAATGGCCGCCGAGAGCGTGCCTTCGTCGAGATAATCGAGTTCGCCGCCGACGGGCACGCCATGGGCCAGGCGGGTCAGCTTGACGTTGGTGTGGGAGAGCACGTCGGTGATGTAATGAGCCGTCGTCTGGCCATCGACCGTGGCATTGACCGCCAGGATCACCTCGCTGACGCCGCCATTGGCGACGCGCTCCACCAGCATGCCGATGTTGAGATCATCAGGCCCGACGCCATCGAGCGGCGACAGGGTGCCGCCCAGAACGTGATAGCGCGAACGCACCGCGCCCGAACGCTCCAGCGCCCACAGATCGGCGACGGTTTCGACGACGACGATGGTGGTGGGATCGCGGCGCGGATCGGCGCAAATGGTGCAGGGATCGATCGTGTCGACATTGCCGCAGGACGAACAAGTCCGCACGCGCTGCTGGGCGACCTGCATGGCATCGGCCAGCGGACCCAGCAATTCCTCACGTTTGCGGATGAGATGCAGCGCGGCACGGCGGGCCGAACGCGGACCCAGGCCCGGCAGACGCGCCAGCAACTGGATCAGCCGTTCGATCTCCGGCCCTGCGACCCGTTCGGCCATGGTCAGAACGGCAGTTTCATACCGGGCGGCAGCGGTAGTCCGGCCGTGATCGATTTCATCTTCTCTTCCATGGTGCGCTCGGCTTTCTTGCGCGCATCTTCATGGGCGGCAAGGATCAGATCCTCGACGATTTCCTTCTCGTCGGCCTTCAGCAAAGAGGCATCGACGGAGATGCCTTTCATGGCGCCCTTGGCGGTGAGGGTGACCTTCACCAAGCCGCCGCCCGACTGGCCTTCGACTTCGGTGCGCTCGAGTTCGGCCTGCATGTCCTGCATGCGGGTCTGCATCTCCTGCGCCTGTTTCATCAGTCCCATGATGTCTTTCATGGCTTGGCCTATCCTTTAAAGATCGTCTTCGGTGTAGCTGTCGTCGGCATAGCCGATCTCGTCGTCGCTCGGTCCGGCTGATACCATCGGCTCGGGCGCCGGCGGCGCATCGTCCACCGACTTCACTCCGACAATCTCGGCGCCGGGGAAGCGTTCCAGCACGCTGCGCACCAGCGGATCGGCGCGCACGCCAACCAGAATATCCTGTCGCCGTGCTTCGCGCTGCTCGACGATGCTCGGCGCACCTTCGTCCTTGACGACCACCGCCATCCAGCGCTGGCCGGTCCAGTCCTGCAGCTTGCGCGACAAGGTGACGGCGAGTTGCGCCGAGGCGCCAGGCGCCAGAGCGAATTCGATCGAGCCCTGTTCGAAACGCACCAGGCGCACGTCGCGCTCCAGAGCGATCTTGAGCTGGATGTCGCGATTGACCTGCGCCAAGGCCACCACATCCTCGAAGCGCGCCAGTTGCACGCGCGGTGCGCTCGATGCCTGAACCTGCGCCCGCGGGGCCGGCGCCGAGGTGGCGAGCGCAGGGCGCGCGCCACCGGCCACCGCCATCGCACCGCCGCCATTGCCGTTGCCAGCCATCGCATTGCCAGCCATAACGCGCGCCGGCGCCGGGCCTTCGCCCGGACCGTCAGTCAACCGGCGCAGCACGTCTTCCGGGCTCGGCAGATCGGTCGCATAGGCGAGACGCACCAGCACCATGTCGGCGGCGGCCAACGGCCGTGGCGACGACTTCACGTCGAGAATGCCCTTGGAAATGATCTGCCAGGCGCGGGTGAGCACGCCGATGCTGAGCGTGTCGGCGAAGTCGCGGCCGCGCGTGCGCTCGTCCTGGCTGATCGAGGCATCGAGCCGTGAATCGGGCGCGAGCTTCAGCCGCGTGACGAAATGGATGAATTCGGCCAGATCGGTCAGCACCAGAGCCGGGTCGGCGCCCTGGTCGTAGAGTTCCTTCAGCCCTTCGAGAGCGACGGAGATATCGCCCTTCATCACCGCCTGGAACAGGTCGAGGATGCGGCTGCGGTCGCCGGTGCCGAGCATGGTGCGGATGCTCTCGGCGCTGATGGCCTGGCCGTCGGCGGCATGCGCAATGGCCTGATCGAGCAACGACAGCGAATCGCGCACCGAGCCTTCGGCGGCGCGCGCGATGAGCGACAGCGCCCGTTCGTCGATGTCGACCTTCTCGCTGGAACAGAGCTTGCCGAGGTGGCCGATCAGCACGTCGGATTCGACGCGGCGCAGATCGAAGCGCTGGCAGCGCGAGCGCACCGTCACCGGCACCTTCTCGCTCTCGGTCGTGGCGAACAGGAATTTCACATGCTCCGGCGGCTCTTCGAGCGTCTTCAACAGCGCGTTGAAGGCCGACTTCGACAGCATGTGCACTTCGTCGATGATGTAGACTTTGTAGCGCGCCATCACCGGGCGATAGCGGGCGCCTTCGATGATCTCGCGCACGTCGTCGACGCCGGTGTGCGAGGCGGCGTCCATTTCGATCACGTCGACATGGCGCGATTCGATGATCGCCTGGCAGTGGACGCCCAGTTCCGGCATGTCGATCGACGGGCGATCGATGGCGGGATGGCCGTCCTTGGCCGACAGTTCGTAATTGAAGGCCCGCGCCAGAATGCGCGCCGTGGTCGTCTTGCCGACACCGCGCACGCCGGTCAGCAGATAGGCTTGGTGAATGCGGTTGAGCTTGAAGGCATTGGTCAGGGTGCGGACCATCGCCTCCTGGCCGATCAGATCGTCGAAGCTTGAGGGCCGGTATTTGCGGGCCAGAACGCGATAGGCGCCCGTGGACCCCGCGGTCTGCGGCGGCGTGCCCAGGTTAAGGCCAAGATCAAGCCCGAGCCCCGGTTCGTCCGTGGACGCTTCCGATGTCTGTTCGTCGCGCCCGTCGGTCATGAGCCTCGCTACCCGGCCCGCCATCTGGCGGGCGGAACAGGCCGAATTTCGGAGCCTGGCCCCGCCAAACGGCCGGAAATGTCATGCTAGTGGGAGGCTGGACAGAGACCCGCCCGATCTCGTTAGGGCTGCTTCCTTCCGGACCTGACCCGGTTGGCGAGTGGAACGTCCACCGCCAACCTCCCGGCCCTTATTTGGCAGGGCGGACCGGGTTTCGCAAGCCGCCCGGCTGAGGAATCCAAGGTTGCGTCGTCACGCCGCCTCTTTGGCCAAGTTTCGATTGCCGGCGCCGGGGTAGCGGGCGAAACTGCCATGTAAAGAATCGTGAGCCTTTTTCGAATGCTAAAGCACGCACCCGCCGGGGAACTGTCCGCCGCCACCGGCTTTGCCTTCAACCCCATCGACAGACTGTCCGAGCGCCGCGACGAGCCGGGCCTTTTCGACCGGTTTTTCGACGATCCGAACAGCCGTTTCGTCGTTATCGGCCGCGACCGGCCGGTGCTGAAAATAGAGGACGGCCAGCTCGACCCGCTGCACACCCGCGCGGAGGCCCTGGCGATCGGCCCGACACGGGAAACCGTCCTGCTCGGCAAAGACGACCAACGGGCGATTTTCGCTCTCATGATCGACGACAGCGCCATCGCCGTCGAGGAGACGGTGAGCCCGAGCGGGCTGATCGACACCCGCCGGCAGATCATCCCGGGCCGGCCCGACCTGATGGTACGCGACCTGCGTTCGGTCACCACCGAAGGCCTGCTGCCGGTCGCCCAGATCGGCTTTCTCGGCCAGGCCAAGAGCGTGATGTTCTGGCATGCGCGCCACCGATTTTGCAGCAATTGCGGCGCACCCTCGAATGTCGTCGGCGCCGGCTGGCGGCGCGAATGTCCGAAATGCGGCGCCCAGCATTTTCCACGCACCGACCCGGTGGTGATCATGCTGGCCGTCGACGGCGACGACTGTCTGCTCGGCCGCTCCGGGCGCTTCGGCAAGGGTATGTATTCGGCGCTCGCCGGCTTTCTCGAGCCGGGCGAGACGATCGAGGACGCGGTGCGCCGGGAAATTCTGGAAGAATCAGGCATCCGAATCGGCCGCGTCGCCTATGTCGCCTCGCAGCCCTGGCCCTTTCCCTCCTCGCTGATGATCGGCTGCGTCGCGCAGGCGCTCAACCGCGACATCGTGGTGGACCAGACCGAATTGGAGGATTGCCGCTGGTTCACCCGGCAGGATGTCGATTTGATGCTTCGGCGCAGCCATCCCGATGGTTTCGAGGCGCCCAACCCGATCGCCATCGCCCATCACCTGCTGCGTGCCTGGTACGACGGCGAAACGCCAGCCCTCTCATGAACACTGTCACATAACCGCAGTGCGAATATGTTCTTGGGGCCGCAGTGATCCTCGGAAAGTCCGGGCGGAGAACTGCGGATGGCGCTTTCTTTCGTCGATGCCGGCCAGCCGGCGGCGCGCAGGCGGCAGGCACGGCCCCAGGTGCGGGCCGCCGATCAACCCGATCCGCTTCGCCTGCTCTTGGTGACCGACGCCTGGACGCCGCAGATCAACGGCGTCTCGCGCACCTATGAATGGCTGTCGCGGGCGCTGCCGGAGCTGGGCGTCGATCTGCATCTGCTGACACCCCAGGGCTATCGCTCGGTGCCGATGCCCTCCTATCCGGCCATCCGGCTGGCCCTGCCGCCGCCGCGCAGCGTGCCCCATCGCATCGCCGCCATCGCGCCGCATATCGTCCATATCGCTACCGAAGGGCCGATCGGCCTGCTGGCCCGGCTCTACTGCCACCGCCGCCGCATCCCCTTCACCACCTGTTTCCACACGCGCTATCCCGAATATATCGCGGCGCGCTGGCCAATCCCCGAGCGCTGGAGCTATGCGGCGCTGCGCTGGTTCCACAATGGCGCGGCCGCAACCATGGCAGCGACGCAAGCGCTCGCCGGCGAATTACGCGGCCACGGCTTTGCCCGCATGGTGCATTGGAAACGGGGCGTCGACACCAAAGTATTTGCCGAAGGCCCGGTGGCGCAGTTCGATCTGCCGCGGCCGTGGTTTCTCTTCGCCGGCCGGCTGGCGGTGGAAAAGAACATCGAGGCCTTTCTCGAACTCGATCTGCCCGGCACCAAGATCGTCGCCGGCGATGGCCCGGCGCGGGCGATGCTGCAACAGAAATATCCGCAGGTGCGTTTTCTCGGCGCCCTGTCGAGCGCCGATCTCGGCGCCGTCTATCGCGCCGCCGATGTCTTTGTGTTTCCCAGCCGCACCGATACTTTTGGCCTCGTCATGGCGGAAGCTTTGGCTGCGGGTTTGCCGGTCGCCTGCTATCCTTCCGATGGCGCACGCGCCATTTTCGATGGCGAAGCTTGCGGCGTGATCGGCACGGATCTGCGTCAGGCGGCGCTGTCGGCGCTACGCATCGACAAGGCACTCTGCCGCAAGGTCGGCGCGTCGCACAGCCTGGAGCGCAGCGCGCGTAGCTTTCTCTCGATCGTGGAAAATGCCAAGGCGGCGACCAGTCTACCGTGGGGATAGGGCTTTCAACGTAAAGATGCCTGTACCGCAGGCACTTCCTGGCGTTCTACGGCCCGCCTTGGATTGCTTCGTCGCTGCGCTTCTCGCAATGACGGATCAGGCGACCAGTTCGCCGCTCAGCTCTTTCACCGAAACCGGCGCGAACGCATCCGCCACCTGATGCCAGTGAATCAGCTCCAAGCGACCATCCTCGTTCTCGACGACAGCCGAGCAGGATTCCACCCAATCGCCGGTGTTGATGTAGAGCACGCCGTCGATGGTGCGCATTGTCGGCTTATGGATGTGGCCGCACAGAACCATGTCGACGCCATGCCGGCGCGCGTCCGTCACCACGGCCTGTTCGAAGGCGCTGATGAAGCTGACCGCGCGTTTGACCTTGTCCTTGCTCCATTGCGAGAAGGACCAATAGGGCAGACCGAAATAGCGGCGCACGCGGGCGATATGGCCGTTGAGCCAGATGGCGAAGTCGTAAGCCCAGTCGCCCAGCAGCGCGAGCCAGCGCACGTTGCGCACCACCGTGTCGAATTTGTCGCCATGCAGGATGAACATCGAGCGGCCATCGGCGCAACGATGAATAGCCTCTTCCTCGATCTCGATGCCGCCGAAATTCGAGCCGACATAATCGCGGAAAAATTCATCATGGTTGCCCGGCACGTAGATGACGCGCGTGCCCTTGCGCACCTTGCGCAGCATCTTCTGCACCACGTCGTTATGGCTTTGCGGCCAGTACCAGCTCTGGCGCAGGCGCCAGCCGTCGACGATGTCGCCGACCAGATAGATTGTGTCGGCTTCGTAGACCTTGAGAAAATCGAGGAGGACCGCCGCCTGGCAGCCGCGTGTTCCCAGATGAACATCCGAGAGGAAGAGGGTTCGGACATGTCTGGTTTCGGACATCGCTTCGGTCTCGCCCATTCGATAGTCAGACGATTCATGCATGGCTGACGAGAGCGGCATGCGTGATTTGTGTCTCACTTTCGTGACAGGCCGCGTCATACTTCCGTCAACGGGACGGGTTACCCAGGATTCGCAATGTCGATTCTCGCGCAGTCCGCCGCAGCACTCGCCGCCTCGCTTCTCACCATCCAGGTCGCCAGCGCCGCGATCGCCATGGTCCGGTGCCGGAAGGGCGCGCCCATTGGCACGATCGGCAAGCCCAAAGGCATTACCATCGTCCGCCCGCTCTGCGGCCTCGAGCCCTATTCGAAGGAAACGATCGAAGCGTCCTTCCAGATCGACTGGCCCGACTACGAGCTGATTTTCTGCGTCGCCGATGCACAAGATCCCATCGTGCCGCTGACGCAAGCCGCCATCGACCGGCATCCGCATATCCCCGCCCGCCTGCTCTTCGGCATGGAGCGCCTCGGCCCCAATCCGAAGCTCAACAACATGGCGAAGGGCTTCCGCAATGCCCGCTTCGACATCATCGTTTTCGTCGACAGCAATCTGCTCGTCGCGCCCGACTATCTGCATCGCCTGACCGGCGCCTGGCGCGAGGATGCCGGCATGGTGACGGCGCCGGCTTTCGGCGATCGGCCCGAGGGCTTCTGGTCGATGGTCGAATGCGCCATGCTCAACAGCTATCAGGCGCGCATCCAATATGCGGTCGACACGCTCGGCTCCGGTTTCGCCCAGGGCAAATCGCTGATGTTCCGCCGTGCCGATCTCGAACGCGGCGGCCTCGAATCCCTCGCCAGTGAACCGGCCGAAGATGCCGCCGCCACCAAGATGATGCGCGGCAAGGCCCGCGGCATAGCCGTCGCCGGGCCGCCCTATCCGCAATTGCTCGGCCGTCGCTCCCTGACCCAGGTCTGGGGCCGGCATCTGCGCTGGGCGCGGCTGCGGCGCGCCAGTTTTCCTGTCCTCTTCGCGCCGGAAATCTTCAGTGGCACACTGCCGCCGCTGGCGGCCGCCCTGGTCGCGGCCCATGGCGCCGGGATCAATCTCCTGGCGGCCACCGCGGTGTTCCTGGCGGTCTGGTACATTCCGGAATGGCTCTTGACCCGCATTGCTGGCTGGCCGCGATCGGCGGCCCTGCTGCCGGCCATGCTGCTGCGCGATATCCTGTTGCCCGCGCTCTATTTCTGCGCCTTCTTCGGCCGCTCGGTGACCTGGAACGGCAACAAGGTCGATCTGGCGGCGGCGCCGAAGCGCCGCGTGCTGCAGCGCCCGCAGATCATCGCCAATGTCATCACGGCGGGTTCCGCGCGCCTCGCGCGGGTTTCCCTGGTGCGGTCCCTGAAGACCTTGCGCCGCTCCTGACCGCCTTATTCATAAGGCTAAGCGCACCGATTTATCCCTTCCCCTTAACAATTCCTCCGCGCTAAAAATCGATCAGCGGAAGGAAACACATCATGCGCGAACTGACACATTTCATCGGCGGCCAACACGTCAAAGGCACGTCCGGACGTTTCACCGAAGCCTATGAGCCGATGACCGGCGAAACCGTTTCCAAAGTGCCGCTGGCCTCGAAAGCGGAAGTCCGCGCCGCCATCGAAAACGCCCTCGCCGCGCAACCGAATTGGGCCGCCACCAATCCGCAACGCCGCGCCCGCGTGATGATGAAGTTCGTCGACCTGCTCAACCGCGACATGGACCAGCTCGCCGAACTGTTGGCGCGCGAACACGGCAAGACCATTCCCGATGCCAGGGGCGACATTCAGCGCGGCCTCGAAGTGGTCGAATTCGCCATCGGCGTGCCGCATCTGATGAAGGGCGAATATACCGAAGGCGCCGGTCCCAACATTGACATCTATTCGATCCGCCAGCCGCTCGGCGTCGTCGCCGGCATCACGCCGTTCAACTTCCCGGCGATGATCCCGATGTGGAAATTCGCGCCGGCCATCGCCTGCGGCAATGCCTTCATCCTCAAGCCATCGGAACGCGACATCGGCGTGCCGCTGCGCCTCGCCGAACTGATGATCGAAGCCGGCCTGCCGCCGGGCATTCTCAATGTCATCAACGGCGACAAGGAAGCCGTCGACTGCCTGCTCGACGATCCCGATATCAAGGCGGTCGGCTTCGTCGGCTCCACGGCCATAGCCGAATATGTCTATGCGCGGGCCGCAGCTTCGGGCAAACGCGTGCAATGCTTCGGCGGCGCCAAGAACCACATGGTGATCATGCCTGATGCCGACATGGACCAGGCGGTCGATGCCTTGGTCGGCGCCGGCTACGGTTCGGCGGGCGAACGCTGCATGGCGGTTTCGGTCGCTGTGCCCGTCGGCAAGGGCACGGCCGACGAATTGGTGAAGCGCCTCATCCCGCGCGTCGAATCCCTGAAGGTCGGCCCCTCGACCGACGTGAGCGCCGACTACGGCCCGCTTGTCAGCCGCGCCCATCTCGACAA
Organism: Methylocella sp. CPCC 101449; assembly: GCF_031921685.1. Taxonomy (NCBI): domain Bacteria; kingdom Pseudomonadati; phylum Pseudomonadota; class Alphaproteobacteria; order Hyphomicrobiales; family Beijerinckiaceae; genus Methylocella; species Methylocella sp. CPCC 101449. Next base: position 725,554 of record NZ_JAPDHU010000001.1, read on the forward strand.
GGTGAAGTCCTATGTCGATATCGGCGTGAAGGAAGGCGCCAAGCTCTTGGTCGACGGCCGCGGCTTCAAGATGCAGGGTTATGAAAACGGTTTCTACCTCGGTGGCTGCCTGTTCGACAACGTCACGTCGGACATGCGCATCTACAAGGAAGAGATTTTCGGACCGGTGCTGTCGGTGATTCGAGCCAATGCCTATGAGGATGCGCTGCGCCTGTGCAACGATCACGAATATGGCAACGGCGTCGCCATCTTCACCCGCGACGGCGACGCGGCCCGCGACTTCGCCTCGCGCGTGCAGGTCGGCATGATCGGCGTCAACGTGCCGATCCCGGTTCCCATAGCCTATTACACTTTCGGCGGCTGGAAGCGTTCGGGCTTCGGCGACCTCAACCAGCATGGTCCGGACTCGATCCGCTTCTACACCAAGACCAAGACGGTGACCTCGCGCTGGCCGAGCGGCATCAAGGACGGCGCCAGCTTCGTCATCCCGACGATGAACTGAGTTCCAACACATTTTGTTACAAAGCCGGCGGTTTCCGCCGGCTTTTTGTTTATCGCGACCTGCGCAATGACCTGCTAATCTTTTGTGACTGCTTCGCAATAGAATCGGGGGCTCATACCATGCCCTATTCGACCCGGAACGGCCTGAAGATCCATTACGAGGTTCATGGCGAGGGCGCGCCGCTCGTGCTCATTCACGCCAATCCCTTCGACCGGCGCCTGTGGCTCTATCAGATCGCCCGCTTCTCGCCGTTCTTCCGCGTCATCGCCGTCGATCTGCGCGGATATGGACTTTCCGACAAGCCGGAAACACCGTTCAACCTGCGCGACATGATGGACGACGTGCTCGGCGTCTGCCACGACCAGGGCATCGGCGAAGCGATTTTCGCCGGCGTCAGTGTCGGGTCCGGCATCGCGCTTTTGACCGCGCTCGATCATCCCGAGCGCACCAAGGCGATCGTGCTTGTTGGCGGATCGAGCAGCGGCCCGAGAGACCCCGAAGCGATCGTCGCCGGTTTCGATCCGCAAGATCCCGGCGCGCATATGATGACCTTGATGCGCGGTTATGTGGCGCCGGGCTTCGCCGATACGCCGCATGGCAAGTGGCTGCTCGACCTCTTCGTCGAGAATTCAGCCCATCTGTCGTCGAAATGCATCGCGCAGATTTTCCGCACGCGCGGCAATTTCGACATGACCTCGCGCCTGAGCGACGTGAAAGCGCCGACCCTCGTCATCAATGGCGAATATGATGAATCGCTCGAAGCGGGCCGTCTCACCGCGTCCCGCATCGCCAACGCCCGGCATGTGGTGCTGGCCAATACCGGACATGCCTGCTGTATCGAGGATCCGCCGGCATTCGATGCGGCGATGATCGGCTTTCTGGCTGATCATCGCCTGATTCCCGATGGCGCCTTGAAACACCGCTAGTTCGGCGGCAGGGTCATTTCTTTGAGGAGATCGACAATGTCCTGCGGCTGCGTCGCCACGTCGGCAACAAGGCCTTGCAAGGTCTTGCCATCAAGCGGATCGACACCGAGCTTGCGCTTTTCCGCATCGGCCTGGAAGGTCGCATCCTTCATCATCGCCGCATAGGCCTGGCGCAGCGCCGCCGTGCGCGTCGGCTCGTTATTCGGCGGCGCGACGATGGCGCGGCCGACCGACGAGGTCGAGGCGATCAGTTTCAGCGCATTCTTGTTGCGCTGATCGTTGGTCAGCTCCAACACCGTCGGCACATCGGGCAATTTAGCGAAACGCTCCAGTGCGATGACGTACAAGATCTTCATCTTGTTGCCCTCGAACCAGTCCGGCTTGGTCAGGAGATAGTCCCAGCTCGTGCTGCCATTGCCGAAGGCTTCGCCGCGCTCGACAGCCAGGCCCATGGCGGCGCTGGAGTTGTAACCCAGGATGACCTTGAACTTTGTGCCGATCATGCGGTTCAGCGCCCAGGGAATGGTCGCCGACGTGCCCGCCGCCGCATTGGCCGAGAGAATGACCTCGGTCTTCTTGGCTTCCTCGATCGTCTGCGCCGGCGAATTGTGCCAGACGAGACCGACCAGCGTCGCCGAATCCATGCGGCCGATATAAGTGAAATCCTGCGACACATATTTGCGGTTGGGATCGTTCAGCTTTTCCAGGATGAACGTCGGCTGGAACATCGCCAATGTCGTGCCGTCCTTCGGCGCGACCGAATAGACATATTCCGCCGCCGCGATACTGCCGGCGCCCGGCATGTTGCGTGGAATGACCGTCGGATTGCCCGGCAGGAACTTGCCGAGATATTGCGCGGCAAGGCGGGACGAGAAATCGTAACCGCCGCCCTCGCCCGTGCCGATGATGAAGGAGATCGGCTTGCTGCGATAGAAATCCTCGACGCCCTGCTGCGCCGAGGCGGCCGAAGCCGCGAGAGCGGCAGTGAAGGCCAGTGCCAGTGTTCTCATGCTTGTTTTCCCCCCATGGTTGCGCGGAGCTTCTGTGTCTCCGCCTGATCGACCGTGCCATCGCCACCAAGGACGACGCCGTAAATCTCGCGCGCGTCCGCAGCGCTTACATATTCCTCGGCGACATCGTGCGCGACGCGATTGGGATCACGCGCCAGCGGCGAGCCGAAGCCACCGCCGCCGCCAGAGCGAGAATAGAAGCCCTCGCCGGGCTGTAAACGGCGCAGAAACACCTTGGCATTCGCCACATCGCGCTTCTCGCCATGGGCGTCATAGACCGTCACTTCATTGCCGAAGCCGTCGTGGCCACCCTCCAGGCCCCAGGGCGCGCAATGCATGCGCTCCACCTGGGCATTGAGGGTAAGAGGTACGCGGGCCGACACCTTGCGGGCGATGCCGAGGCCGCCCCGGAACTTGCCGGCGCCGCCCGAGCCGCTACGCAGCGACAGTTCCTCGATCAGGAACGGGAATTTCGCCTCGACGGATTCCACCGGACTGTTGTGCGTGTCGCCGTCGTTGAGGCAGACCGTGGCGCTCATGCCGTCTTCCGTCATCTTGGCGCCCCAGCCGCCGCCCAGCGGCCCGAAACCACCCATGAAGAAGCCGCCCGTGCGCGGGTGGATGCCGTGCAGGTTGGTGCTGAGCAGATCCGCGTGATGGCCGGCGATGACCCGATCGGGCACGGCCGGCGCCAGCGCTTTGAAGATCGTATCGACTATGGTCATCGGGAAGGTCATCCACCAGCGCATCGGCGCCGGCTTCACCGCGCTGATGATCGTGCCTTTGGTGAGCGCGACATTGAGCGTGCGGAAACTGCCTTCGTTGATGGGATAATCGGTCGGCGACGTGAGACATTTGTAGGCGACCTGCGCACAGGCGACGCCCGTCGTCTCGCCGGAATTGTAGAAGCCGCGTACTTGCGCACTCACTTCCGTGAGATCGATGGTCATCTCGTCGCCCTTGACGGTGACCTTGACCTTGATCGGCACGCGCTTGCCGATGTCGACGCCGTCGTCGTCCATATAGGACGTCGCTTCGTAGACGCCGTCGGGAATCTCGCGCGTGCGGGCGCGGGCCGAGCGTTCCGACTGGGCCATGATATTGCCGATAGCGGCGAGGGTTTCCTCGCGACCATAGCGCCCCAGCAGTTCCTTGAAACGACGCTCGCCGGTCTTCACGGCGGTGATCTGCGCTCTGAGGTCACCCATGGCGCGATCGGGCAGACGCACGTTCATGCGGATGATATCGACGAGGTCCTGGTTGACCACGCCGGCACGCTGATATTTGACGATCGGGATCTGGATGCCTTCGGAATAGATATCCGTGGTGACGCCGCCGAGCGTACCGCCGACATCGGGCCAATGGGCCATGCAGCAGGCAAAGCCGCACAATTCACCCTCGAAGAAGATCGGCAGGCTGAAGGTGAAATGGTTGAGATGGCTGCCGGTGAGATAGGCGTCGTTGGTGACGAGGATGTCGCCTTCCTGCAGCCCGTCCTTGCCGAAGTGGCGCAGTTTGGCGCGCACGGTTTCAGCCATGCCGCGAATGAACATCGGTAGGCCGAGACCGATGGAAATCGTATCGCCTTCGGGGGTGTAAAGGCCGACGGTGAAATCCAGCGCCTCGTAGATGATCATATTGTAGGCGGTGCGCATGAGATTGGATTTCATTTCTTCGGTCACCGCCAGCACGCCGTTGCGAATGATCTCGGTCAAAATCGGATCGCTCTTGGCGAAGCGACGCTTTGCCTGATTTTTGGGCTGGCTTTTAGCCCGCGTCGCAGCTTTGGCGCCCGTCACCTTGCGCGCGGCCTGCTTCTTCGTCGCGACTTTCTTCGCCGTGACTTTCTTGGCGGCCACTTTCTTGGTTGCTTTCTTCATCGGCCGGCGTTGGGCCTTTTTCACTTGCTTGGCCATCACGCCCTCCCGATTTCAATAACCAGATTACCGAACTGATCGACTTCCAATTTGTCGGAGGGAAAGACGACCGTGGTCGAGGCATGTTCCTCGATGAGCGCCGGGCCGGCGATGCGATTGCCTGATTTCAGCGCGTCGCGCGCATAGACCGTGGTTTTCTTCGCCGCGCCGTGACCAGACGCACTTGGGCCGAAGGTGACGGCGCGCGTGCCGCGCAGCGCCGCCGCCGGTGGCTTGGCCGTTCCGCGCGCGATCTTCTCCATTTTCGGCTTGCGCATGACGCCGCTGATCGTCGCGCGCAGACTGACGAGTTCCGCTGCCTCCGTGGGCGCGTTGGTGCCGTAGCGCAGCAGATGTTCGGCATCGAAGAGCTGTTTGATGGCGGCACGGTCCTGCTTGCGCAGCACTTTTTCCGGCAGTTCGATGGTCACCGCATGTTCCTGTCCGACATAACGCATGTCGACGGCACGCACGACTTTCATCTTGGCATTGCTGGCGCCGCTGCGCGCCAGCGCTTCCTCGCCCTCGGTGATCAATTCGCCATAGATGCGTTCGAGATCGGCGAAGTTGAGTTGCGCCAGCCGCGCCGGCCAGGTGCGCACATAATCGTAACGCAGATCGGAATGCAGCATGCCGAAAGCACAGAAATGGCCCGGCGCGCGCGGTACGATCACCCGCTCCATGCCGATCTCGCGCGCGATCGCCACCGCATGCAAGGGACCGGCACCGCCATAGGCGACGAGCGGGAAAGAGGCTGCATCGAGGCCGCGCTCGGTCGTCACCGTCTTGACGGCGAGCGACATGGTGGTGGCGGCGATGCGCAGAATGCCAGCGGCCGCCTCGATCACGGTGAGGTCCAGGGGACCGGCGATCTTATCCTGAATGGCCTGGCGGGCGGCGGCAACATCGAGTTTCATTTCGCCGCCCAGGAAACGATCAGCACCGAGGCGGCCGAGGATCAGATTGGCATCGGTGACCGTCGGCTGTTGCCCGCCACGGCCATAGCAGGCCGGGCCCGGCTCCGCGCCGGCGCTGCGCGGGCCGACATGCAGGGCGCCACCTTCGTCGAGCCAGGCGATGCTGCCGCCGCCGGTGCCGACCTCGAAAATGTCGATCATCGCCATCTGCACGGGCAGAGCGCGTTCATAGCCGCCGACCAAAGCGAGGCTCGTTGTCAGAGCCTGGCCGTCATAGATGACGCCGGCCTTGGCGGTGGTGCCGCCCATGTCGAAGGCGATGGCCTCACCAAGTCCCATGGCATGGCACAGGGCCTGCGTGCCGACGACGCCGGCGGCGGGGCCGGATTCCAGCATGCGAATGCACTGCTGCTGCGCCTGCGCCGATTCATAAAGGCCGCCCGTCGATTGCACGAGCAGGAAGGACCCGTCGAAATCGGCCTGTTTCAGATGGCCGTCGATTTCCTGAATGTAATCGCGCACGCGCGGGCCGACATAGGCATTGGCCAGCACGGTCGAGCAGCGTTCGAACTCGCGATATTCCTGCGACAGTTCATGGGAGGCGGAGACGAAGGCCTGCGGCAGACGCTCGCGCACGATCTCGCGGACGCGGATTTCATGCGCCGGATTGCGGTAGGAATGCAAAAGCATGATGCCGACCGCATCGACGCCGATCTCGATCAGGCGATCGCAGACGGCGTGAACGCTCGCTTCATCGAGCGGCTTGTGGACATCGCCCTCGGCGGTGAGACGTTCGTTCACCTCGAAACGTCGCGACCGCGGCACCAAGGGGTCATGTTTGCGGAAGTAGAGATTATAGGCGTCGGGTCGGTTGATGCGGCCGATCTCATAGACATCGCGGAAGCCCGCCGTCGTGACCAAAGCCGCCTTGGCGCCGTTGCGCTCCAGCATGGTGTTGATGGCGACGGTCGAGCCATGCAGGAAGATCGAAGCATCGGCGAAGCGGGCGCCGGATTTGCCGGCCCCTTCCGATATGCCCTCGACCAGATGGCGGGGGGTCGACAAGGTCTTGCCGAGCAACAGACGGGATGTGCGTTCATCGAAAGCGGCCACATCGGTGAAGGTGCCGCCAATGTCGGCGGCAAGCCGCAAGCGGCGGTTGGGCAGTTTCTCGGGTTTGTTCATCGCAACGCCGGCAGCAGCGGGCTGTGCCGTTTCCTCCATTTTTTGACCCCTGCCCTGGCAAGGGCAGCGGATTTTATGGGTCACGACTGCCCGGCGACGCGGCGAAATGCAAGCCCAGAATAAGAGCTACCGGCAACGGAGCAGAGCCCTGGGCTTGCGACACCGGTCAAAAGAGCCGATCTAGGGTCGATCGGGAGACGCAAGTGCAAGAGCCAACCATCGGCCGAGGATTAGCGGAATTGTGGAAGGGCGCGATGATTTTCGCCCCGCATATCGCTGGCTGCACCTGCGCTGGCGGGTTCCATGTGCCGCTCGACCCGGCGGCGGTGGAACAGGACATTCTGGAATTTTTGCAACATCGCTACCGGCAGGACGGGCAAGGCGCCCTGGTGCCCTTCATCGCCGGCCGGCTGGCTGACCCGCAGCCGCAGGATTTCGGCACCTGGCTGAGCCAGCTCGATGCCGCACCGCTCGGCACCGAGGACCTGCGACGTCTGGTCACCGATATCCGCACCACCCTTGAATCCATGAATAATGCGGCTCCGGCGGCCGGCGGCGGCTTCGTCTGCTATTGACCGATCGAATTCCCGAGAGCCGCTTAACCAGCTATAAACCGCGATCCGTAAAGGCCCCGGCGCATTCACCCTTTAAGAGCGGAGGCTCCGGTAAACCCTGTCCTAACTAGGGGACTGGACACATGAACGATAAAATCCGCGACATTCTCGACCAAACCGCCAAACTGCCGGTGAAGGCCGCGACCTTGTCCGACGATGCCGATCTGCATGAAGCAGGCCTGACCTCCTTCGCCTCGGTGCAATTGATGCTGGCGTTGGAAGACGCCTTCGACATCGAATTTCCCGAGCAGATGCTCAACCGGCGCACCTTCGCGAGCATCAAGGCGATCCAGAACGCCATCGCCGAACTGACTCAGACCGCCGCCTGAACGAACCATTGGAGCCGTAGTGATGAGCGTTGCCGCGTCTGCCACCGCGTCCACTTCGCCGGTTTCGGCGCAGGAGGCCTATCTCGACGAATTGTTCGACAAGGGCATTCTCTTCGATACCGGCGTCGATGGTCTCTACGGCCGTTCCGACGTCTTCGAGGATGTCATTCAGGCTTTCGACCGGCTGATCACGCGCTACGGCGCACAAGATCGCGCCACGCCGATCCATTTCCCGCCGGGCATTTCCAGGCCGCTGTTCGAGAAGAGCGGTTATATGAAGAGCTTCCCGCAGCTTGCCGGCACGGTGCACAGTTTCATGGGCGGCGAGGCCGACCACTGCACCTTGCTTGCCGAACTCGAAGCCGGCCAGGATTGGACGGGCCAGCAGACCGCGACCGACATCGTGCTGACTCCGGCTGCCTGCTATCCGCTTTATCCGACGGTCGCCAAACGCGGGCCGCTGCCGGTCGACGGGCGGCTCTACGATCTGCAGTCCTACTGCTTCCGGCACGAACCCTCGAAAGACCCGGCCCGGATGCAGATGTTCCGCATGCGCGAATATGTGCGGATCGGGTCGCCCGAACAGGTTCAGGCTTTCCGCGAAACCTGGCTCGAACGCGGCCAGGCCATGATGGGCTCGCTCGGCGTGCCGCTGAAGGTCGATCTGGCCAATGATCCGTTCTTCGGCCGCGCCGGCCGCATGCTCGCCAACAACCAGCGCGACACCGGCTTGAAATTCGAATTGCTGATTCCGGTGACGAGCGAGGAAAAGCCGACGGCCTGCCTGTCGTTCAACTATCACCAGGACCATTTCGGGTCGTTGTGGAACATTCCCACTCACAATGGCGACGTGGCGCATACGGCCTGCGTCGGCTTCGGCATGGAGCGGGTGGCGCTGGCGCTGTTCAAGCATCACGGCACCGACACGGCGCAATGGCCACAGGCGGTGCGTCAGGTGCTGTGGGGATAGGCCCCAAATTTCATAAGTGAAAGATTACGCTCGGCCCTCTCAGGCCGGGCTTTTGTTTCAGCCCTGCGGCACACGCTGCATGGCCGCGAACTGGCGCATGACTTCGGCCAGTTCGTCCTCGCGCACGAGTTCCGCCGCCTGTTCGACCGAGAACCATTTGGTGCTGCGGTCGTGCTTCTCCGGCCATTTCTTGCGCTGCTGGGTGACTTCCATCGGGAAGACCTCGACGCGGCAGAGCCAGACGGCGCCATTCTTACGGCGCTTCTGATAATGGAATTGACCGATCGATTTGGATGCGATGTTGCCGATGAGGCCGGCTTCCTCGAAAGCCTCGCGCGCCGCCGTCTCATAGCCGGTCAGGCCATCCATCGGCCAGCCCTTGGGAATGATCCAGCGGCCGGAGTCGAGCGAGGAGACGAGCATGACCTCAAGGCCGTTGTCGAGACGATACGGCAGCGCGGCGAACTGCAAATGCGGTTCGCTGTTCTTCTGTGTGGTCCTGACTGCCGTGCTCGTTGCCATTTCAGCCGAAAACTCCTGACATCCAGTAGAAGGCCGCACCGATCAAAGCCGCGGCCGGCATTGTCACAATCCACGCTACCAAAATGCCGCGCGCGATATTCCACCTCACGGCAGACACACGCCTCGCGGCACCAACACCAACAATGGCTCCCGTTATCGTATGGGTCGTCGATACCGGAATGCCTAAACCCGTTGCCATGAAGAGCGTGATAGCGCCGCCCGTTTCGGCGCAAAATCCCTGCATCGGCGACAGGCGTGTAATCTTTGACCCCATGGTATGCACGATTCGCCAGCCGCCAAAAAGGGTCCCAAGCGCCATCGCGGCCTGACAGGCTATGACAACCCAGAACGGAACGTGGAAGCCGCCTTCAAGCTGGCCATGCGAATAAAGCAGAACGGCAATAATTCCCATTGTTTTTTGTGCATCGTTGCCGCCGTGGCCCAGGGAATAGAGCGAAGCGGACACAAACTGCAAGCCCCTAAAGGCGCCATCGACAGCAAATGGGCTCAAACGATAACAAATCCATGACACCAGAAGCACAAGCAAAAGGGCAAGAATGAAGCCAACCAAAGGCGACAAAAAGATCGCCAGGGTGGTTTTGGTGACGCCGCTGAAGACAACCGAGCTCAATCCGGCCTTGGCGACGCCGGCCCCCAGGAGCCCGCCGATCAAAGCATGGGAACTGCTCGAAGGAATGCCGCCGAGCCAGGTGACGACATTCCAAACGATGGCGCCCATCAGTGCCCCGAAGATCACGCGATCATCGACGATATCGGGCGTGATGATGCCTGTCCCCACGGTGGTGGCGACATGCAGACCGAAGAAGATGAAGGCGATAAAATTGAAGAAAGCCGCCCAAAACACCGCATATTGCGGGCGCAACACGCGCGTCGAGACAATGGTGGCGATGGAATTGGCGGCGTCGTGCAGGCCGTTCAGGAAGTCGAACAGCAAGGCCACGGCGATGAGCGCGACGAGCAGATAGAGAGTGAGGCTGGCGTCCACGTTGCCTCACAAATGTTCGATGACGATGCCGTTGATGCGGTCGGCCACATCTTCGAATCGATCCACCACTTTCTCGAGATGGCCGTAGATCTCGCTGCCGACGATATAGGCCATGGGGCTGGCATTGCCGTGGGTCTTGAACAAGCCCTTGAGGCCGATGTCGTGCAGTTCGTCGGACTGTTCTTCGAGATGGGTCATGCGCGAGGCGATGGCGGCGAGCTTGGCGGCATCCTGGCGCATGGTGCGCAGGCGGTTGACCGCATCGATGGTCAATTTCGCCGAATCAACGATCAGGTCGCCGAGCTGGCGCATCTCCGGCTCGAACGTGGTCACTTCGAACAGCGAAATGGCTTTGACCGTCTGGCGCATCTGGTCGATGGCATCGTCCATCGAGGTGATCAATTCGCGGATGTCGCTGCGGTCGAAGGGCGTGATGAAGGAGCGGCGCACGGCAAGCAGCACCTCGCGCGAGACTTCGTCGGCCTGGTCCTCGAGATCGTTGACGCGTGCGCTGTTAGCGGCAACGGCCTCGCCGCCTTCCAGCAGGGCGCGCAGCGCTTCGGCGGCACTGGCAGAGATCCGCGCATGCTGATCGAAATAGTCGAAGAAGCGTTCCTCCTTCGGCATGAGAGCTTGAAACCAGCCGAGCATGCGTGCCCCCGAAAACAACGTTGAACCAAGGCCGAATCGCGATTTATGACGATTTTGTATCAGCCACCGGGGTGGGCTTTTACCAAGGGCCGGTGCATCAGGAAACCGGCACCGGTGGACATCTTGGTCGCCTTACGTCAGGACAGCGGCGAAAACACAAACGGAGGATCACGGCGCCCCATGAGCAAACCCTCGGACAAACTGCTGCAAGCCCGGACCCGCGACGGCCAGACCATCGCCTACAGCCTGACCGGCAATCCCGACGCGCCGCTTCGGTTCGCCCTCACCCATTCCCTGGCCCTCGATCACGATTTCTGGGCGCCGGTCGTCGCGCAGCTCAGCGCTGCGCTGGGCCAAGAGGCCGCCATCCTGACCTGGGATTGCCGCGGCCACGGCCAATCCTCGAAACCCCGGCAGGCCTATACGGTCGAGCAATTCGCCGGCGATCTCGCCGATCTTTTCGATCATCTCAAATGGCCAGACGCCATCCTCGCCGGCGCCTCCATGGGTGGCTGCATCAGCCTCGCCTTCGCCGGCCTTTATCCACAGCGCACGAAGGGGCTCGGCCTCTTCGACACCACCGCCTGGTACGGCGCCGATGCACCGAAGCAATGGGCGGAACGTGCCGACAAGGCTTTGTCCGACGGTCTGACCGCGCTGGTCGGTTTCCAGAAAATCCGCTGGTTCGGCGATGACTTCCGCGACAATCACGCGGATGTGGTCGATCGATGCCTCGACGTGTTCCTGCGCAACGATCTCGAGGCTTATGCGGCAAGCTGCCGGATGCTGGGCGCGGCCGATCTGCGCGCCCATCTGCCTAAAATCCGCGTACCGACCCGTGTGCTGGTCGGCGCCGAGGATTTGGCGACACCGGTCGCCATGGCGCAAGTGCTGCACCAGGGCATCGCCGGCTCGACGCTGACGATCGTGCCGGATGCGCGTCATCTCAGCCCGCTGGAAGTTCCCGATGTGATCGTGGGTGAGCTGCGGGCGTTGGCGGAGGCCAATTTGGTTCAGGGCTGAACGATCCAGCCGGAATCGATCAGAAAACGCTGATAGGCGAGGACGGCGCCGCGGTCCTCGCAACTGACATAGAGACCGTTGCAGCGGTCGATCAGCCACAGACGCCGCTGCAACACCTGATCGAGGGGCAGGCCCGCGGCCGCCACCGTCAAAGCGGCGAGATGCGGGATTTCGAGAACCGGCACCTTCGGCAGCGCCGTCTTCGGCGAGAAATTCAAGCCGTCGATGGCATAATAGGTCTCGAAAGCCTTGGACGTCGGATCGAGCTGCCAGGCCACGCCCTTATCGGCGATCTCGACCGCGTTGGAGAGCGGCAGGCGCGCCAAAGCAGGTTGATGATCGCCGTAGTTCACGAACAGGAAGGGCTGGCCTGGAAAACGCGCCGCGAGCTTGGCGCGGAAAGCGTCACGATCGCGCTTGGCGAGCACCAGGCGCCAGAGATATTCGTCGAACTCGGCATCGCCGGTCCAGCGCGTCACCTCTCCAGGCTTCAGCATTTCCGGCGCGTAACGGAAGTTCCACGGCGAATGCGCCGCCATGCTCGATGCAACGATGAACTGCGGGCGCCGCGCCTTGCCGTCGGTGGCGCTGTCGCGGGCGCTTTGCAGCACCTTGATCACCTGGTCGAGATAGAATTCGTCGCGCTGACGATCGCTCGGGGCGTGATGCACCTGCCGATCGATGACCTGATCGAATCCAATCGCCTTGTAGAAACGACCGGAGCCGGCGAAGCCCGCGAGCGAGGGATAAATGATCGACGTGTCGTAGCCGCAGGCCTTCAGATATTGCGGCAAGGCATGGCGCAGCCGGCCGGTCATCAATTGCGTGGCGAAATTGCGCAGATTGCCAAACGTGTTCGTTGGCAAGCCGGTGAGCACCGAGAAATCCGACAGCCAGGTGCCGCCACCAAAGGTTTCGACGCGCAGGCGATGGGTCTTGCCGTCGCTGGAGCGGAAGAACGAGGCCAATTCGGCGGGATAGCGCAATTGCGGATAGACGCCTTCAGGCATCGCCGATTCATTGAGGAACAGCACGATGTCGGGCGCATTGGCGCCCGGTGTGCAGGTGATCGCCGAGGATTTCGTCGGCGACAGCGTGGCATGGGCGCTGATCTCGAAAAAGCCCTTGGCCTGCAGCAACACCGGCATATCGGCGAGCGAGCCGATGAAGGCCGAGAAAATGTAGCGCCCTTCATCGAAGAACGTCGGCTTGCGCGCCGCCAGCGACCAGCCGCTGGAAATGAGAACCGCTGAGGCGACGAGGCCGGCGAGCGGGCGCGTCAACACAGAAAAGCGGCGCGGCGTTTCCAGCCGGTAGCTCGCATAGAGCAGCACCAATGCAAGCGCGAGCGCGATGGCACACAACAGCGACGGCACCGGGAAGGTCTGGGCGAAGAAGGCGATCTGCGCAGTTGAGAACAGATAGAACACCACGTCATAGACATGCAGGTTCATCGCCGTGATGTCGAACTTGAAAATCGACGCCGCATAGACCGGCACGAAGAGAAAGATCGCGACGACGAGCGCGAAGCCCGGACGACGCGTCAGCACGGCGACGAGCGTGGCGAGGGCGATGAAGAAGGCGGCAACGAGCGCAAACAGCGTGCGATCAGGCTCGGTCGCGGCGATGAAGGCGCACCAGCCGAGCGCAAGCGCGATGATGAAAGTCCAGCCGAGCGGCGCCGATGCCCCGTTGTCTCGGGTATCAGAGCCGGCGACGCGCTCGGTACTGGGAACTGGCACCATGGCGGACGGACGCGTGTCTTTTGTCCGTCACATGACGGATTTGTGAAAACTTATCTAGGATGTGTGCACAATTTCGTAAAGTGCCGTGAGCGCCGCCAGAATGCTGCTTTGCAACATCTTCGACCTTCACCAGATTGACGCAATGTTTGGGCAGAACCCGCGCGGCTGATTTGGCTGGTGGTAAGCTCAACACTATTTGTGCTGACATTCTGTTGCCGCGCTTCCCCAGCGCGCGCCGCTTCTAAGGAAACGTCCGGAGTTTTCCATGATCATTCTGCTGATCGTCGTCGCCTGCCTGATCCTGGGCGTTTTCATTCATGACATCAGACAGACCAATCACGCCATCCTGCGCAATTTCCCGGTCATCGGTCATTTCCGCTATTTCGCCGAGACCTGGGGCGAATATATGCGGCAGTATCAATATCTGCCCGATTGGAGCGAGCGGCCGTTCAACCGGCTCGAACGCTCCTGGATCTATCGCTCGGCCAAGGGCGTGACGAATCTGATCAGTTTCGGCAGTTCGGCAACGCCAAGCTTTGCCTTTCGCAACGCCGCTTTCCCGGTGCTGGAAGAAGACCGCCGCTCCTATCCCGGCAAGATGATCGGCATCGCCGAAGGTCCGGGCTCCTGCGCCAAACCTTATTTCGCCAAGAGCTTTTTCAACGTCAGCGGCATGAGTTTCGGCGCCCTGAGCCCGGCGGCGGTGACGGCGCTGTCGAAAGGCACGCAAATGGCCGGCATATGGCTTGCCACCGGCGAAGGTGGGCTGTCGCCCTATCACCTGATCGGCGGCGGCGACGTGATCATGCAGATCGGCACGGCCAAATACGGCGTGCGCGATGCCAGCGGCAATCTGTCGGACGATCGCCTGCGCGCCATCGCAGCGCATGACACCGTGCGCATGTTCGAGGTGAAACTGGCGCAAGGCGCCAAGCCCGGCAAAGGCGGCATCCTGCCCGGCATCAAGGTGACCAAGGAGATTTCCGAAATTCGCGGCATTCCGATCGGCGAGGATTCGATCAGTCCCAACCGCCATCGCGATATCGCCAATGTGCGCGAGCTCGGCCTGTTCGTGCAGCGCGTGCGCGAAGTGACGGGCAAGCCGGTCGGCGTGAAATTTGTCGTCGGCGATACGATGGCGCTCGACGAATGGTTCGAGGATTGCCTGCGCCATCCCGAAGGCTGCCCCGACTATATTCATGTCGATGGCGGCGAAGGCGGCACGGGCGCGGCGCCCGCCGCGCTGATCGAACATGTCGGCATGCCGATCACGCTGGCTTTGCCGGCGGTGGTGGAATCGCGCGATCGCCACGGCCTGCGCGACCGCATCCGCATCTTCGCCGCCGGCAAGCTGGTGACCCCCGACAAGGTCGCCTGGGCGCTGTGCATCGGCGCCGATTTCGTCGTCAGCGCCCGCGGCTTCATGTTCTCGATCGGCTGCATCCAGGCGATGAAATGCGGCTCCGGCCGCTGCCCGACCGGCGTGACGTCGGCCGAACCCCGGCTGATCGCCGGCCTCGATCCGGCCGACAAGGCGGTGCGCGCCGCCAATTACGCCAAACGGATGATCGAGGAAGTGGAGATCATCGCCCATAGCTGCGGCCTGGCCGGGCCGCAGGATTTCGCCCCCCATCACGTCACCGAGGTCGAACGCGGCGTCGCCGGCTTCCGCAATACCGGCGCCGAGTGAGGGCGGCGCCTCATCGTTAACGCCCAAGTTGACGCCGGGCGCATCCGGACGCCATAAGCGGCGACCGGCCGGCCCGCCGTCAACTCGACTTGAACCCCTTTAGCCCACCCTCGGCCGGCGTGACATGAGCCCATCCGATGACCATCCGCCTGCACAAGGGTGACCTGCCCGCCAATACCAGCTTCGGCGACGCCGTCGCGATCGACACCGAGACGCTCGGCCTGCATCCGCACCGCGACCGGCTGTGCGTGGTGCAATTGTCGCGCGGCGACGGCACGGCCGATGTGGTGCAGATCGAAAAGGGCCAGACCCGGGCGCCGAATCTCGAAAAGCTCTTCGCCGACCCGAACGTGACGAAGATCTTCCATTTCGCCCGTTTCGATATTGCCGTGCTTTACAATGCCTTCGGCGTCATGCCGGCGCCGGTCTACTGCACCAAGATCGCCTCCAAACTGGCGCGCACCTATACCGACCGGCACGGTCTGAAGGACCTGGTGCGGGAGCTGACCGGCGTCGATCTGTCGAAACAGCAGCAATCGTCCGACTGGGGCGCCGACAAATTGACCGAGGCGCAACTCGCCTATGCCGCCTCCGACGTGCTGCATCTGCACGAATTGCGCCGCAAACTCGACGCCATGCTGGCGCGCGAAGGCCGCCGCGAGATCGCCGCCGATTGTTTCGGCTTCCTCCCGTCCCGCGCCAAGCTCGACCTGATGGGCTGGCCGGACAGCGACATCTTTTCGCACGAATAGGGCAGTTTAGAGCGGCGGGCGGCGAAAGGAGCCCTCATTCAGCCTCAACTTTGCCATTGGCGGCCGCCAAAGGTAATGTCGGGGCGAAGGAATTGGGGCCTGCATACCAGTATGACCGACACATTGATCCCGGTGAACGACAGCACGCTGCTTCGCCCGCAGGTCGATCGCGCGCAGGCCTTCGTCAAGGCCGACCGCCATTCGCGGCGGGTGCGGCGGCTGCGGCGGCTGATCATCGTCGGCTCGAGCATCGCCATCGTCGCCTTCCTCGGCGCCCTGATCTTCAATCCGTTCCGCGATCTGCCCGGCAACGTCTCGATCGGCCAGGCGACGCTCAACGGCACCAAGGTGACCATGGAACTGCCGAAGCTCAGCGGCTTTCGCCCGGACGGGCGTCCCTATGAGGTCAGAGCCAAATCCGGCGTGCAGGACGTGCGCACGCCTAAAGTCATCGAGCTGAACGAAATCGAAGCGCGCATCCGCACCGCCGATGACACCAACGTCAACATCAGCGCGCCGCGCGGCGTCTACGACAGCGCCGCCGACACGATGGCGCTTGCCTCCGATGCCGCCGAAGGGCGCATCCGCATCACCAGTTCTTCGGGATATGATATCGTTCTGCGCAGCGCCGACGTGCGCTTCAAGGACAGCACGATGACCTCGGATGAGCCGGTCACCGTGCGCATGAAGAACAATACGGTTTCCGCCGACAAGCTCGAAATCGCCGATAAAGGCTCGGTGGTGATCTTTTCCGGCAATGTGAAATCAACGATCGTGCCGGACCTCGGTCTGCAAGCCGATCAAGTGAAAGGCGAACAATGAAGCGCGTAGCAATTGGATTCGGGCTTGGGTTCGGGCTTGCCGTACTGATCGCGAATGCGGCTCTCGCCCAGCGCGCGGGCCCTGTGCTGCCGGGCGGCAATTCCAAATCGCCGGTGAATGTCGATGCCGCCAAGCTCGAATATTTCGACAAGGAACAGAAGGCGGTCTATTCGGGCGGCGTCGTCGCGCGGCAGGGCGAAGCGACCATGCGCGCGTCCACGCTCACCGTCATCTTCGAGCGCGATCCGGCCAGTGGCGAAGGCGGCAATGCGAGCAGCGGTGGCGGCGGTGCAGGTGCCGGAGCGACCGGCAACCAGGTCAAGCGCATCGAAGCCACCGGCCCCGTCACCGTCGTCGAGAAGGAACGGGTCGGCACCGGCGATCGCGGCATTTACGAGCGCGCCGAGAACAAGGTCTATCTCATCGGCAATCCGACGCTCAGTGAGTGCGGCAATGTGGTGAAGGGCGACAAGGATTCCCGCCTCATCTACGATCTGACCAACAACCGCGCCCAGATCACCGGCCGGGTCTCGAGCACCTTCGTGCCCGGCGGCGGCAATTGCAGCACCAACAAGCCGGCGCGCTAGCGCCCTCCCCCGGATTCGCTTTTTTCGCGGAATCATCTAAAGCCCTGCGGCCCGTCACTGATCGCGTTTCCCCATGACGTTTTTTTCCAACCTTTTCCGGCCGGCCGCTCGCCTTGGGCGTGGACTGAGCGATCGCATGCGCGAACAGGCCGAACAGGCAGGCCTGATCGAAAAGGTCGGCACGGAGGACGAGCCGGCCCCCGCGCTCGATGCGCTGGCCAGCCGCGAACTGCCGCAGCGCGAGGTCGCTCATCTCGGCGACGGTTCGTTGGGTGCTTATAATTTAGGCAAAAGCTACAAGGGCCGTCAGGTCGTCGCCAATGTCAGCTTGAATGTGCGGCGCGGCGAATCCGTCGGCCTGCTCGGCCCCAATGGCGCCGGCAAGACCACGGTGTTTTATATGATCACCGGCCTGGTGAAGGCCGACAAAGGCTCGATCGAGCTCGACGGGCATGACGTCACCGGCCTGCCGATGTATCAGCGCGCCCGCCTTGGCATCGGCTATCTGCCTCAGGAAGCATCGATTTTCCGGGGTTTGTCGGTCGAGGACAACATCCGCGCCGTACTTCAGGTGACGATCAAGGAACGCGACGAACAGGAGGCGGAACTCGACGCCCTGCTCGACGAATTCGACATCAAGCGTCTCCGCAAATCGCCCTCCATCGCCTTGTCGGGCGGCGAGCGGCGGCGCTGCGAAATCGCCCGCGCCCTGGCCGGGCAGCCGACATTCATGCTGCTCGACGAGCCTTTCGCCGGTATCGACCCGATCGCGGTCGGCGATATTCAGGCTCTGGTGCGCCATCTGACGCAGCGCGGCATCGGCGTCTTGATCACCGATCACAATGTCCGCGAAACCCTCGGGCTGATCGACCGTGCTTATATTATCCACAGCGGCCATGTGCTGACGGAGGGTTCGCCCGAGGCCATCGTCGCCGACCCGGACGTGCGACGCTATTATCTAGGCCAGGACTTCCGCATGTAGGGGCTGGCGCCCGTCGCCCTCTTGTCATAAATAGGATAACCAAATCAGCGATATAGTGTTGCCTTTCGCTGTCTTGGGCCGGTCCTGACCGGTCGGTTTCACCAGCCCTTAACCGCCGGCTGGTTTCGCTCGATAAAATCCGCGCGAATTCTCCCTGACAGGATTCCTTATGCTATAAGGAAGCAAGAAACGGGCCGAACCAGTGTACGGCCATGATCAAGCGTGGATTGAGTGATGGCGCTTTCAACTCGCCTCGTCATGCGTCAGGGGCAGTCCCTGGTGATGACGCCGCAGCTTCTGCAGGCGATCAAGCTGTTGCAATTGTCGAGTTTTGAACTGTCGGCCTTCGTCGAACAGGAACTCGAACGCAATCCGTTGCTCGAACGGGCCGATGAGGCGCCGGAGGCCCCGACCGGCGGCGACGCGGCCTCCGACAACAGCTCTTCCAACGACGATTTCGACGGCGGATCGGATGAGGGCGGCGATTACGGCTCCGACTATTCCGGTGGCGATGACGATCATGCGCCTGATTGGGCGAGCGAAAACCTCGCGACGTCAGCCGATACGCTCGAACACGATCTCGGCACTGAAATCTCCAACACTTACGACGCCGACATGGCGACGCCGCAGGTTTCAGCCGCGAACGAAGACCAATCGCTGTCGGCAACATCCTGGACGGGCACGCAAGGCTCGGCATCAGGCGATGGCGAAAGCCCCAATCTCGAAGCTTATGTCGCCAGCCAGCTTTCCCTGTCCGAACATCTCGAACAGCAATTGGCGCTTGCGGTTACCGATCCGATGGATCGGTTGATCGGCCATGCCTTGATCGATGCGATCGATGAAGCCGGCTATCTCAGGGAACCCGTCGCCGATGTCGCCGATCGCCTCGGCACCACGGTGGAGCGGGTCGAAAAGGTTCTGCGCGTCATTCACACCTTTGAGCCGAGCGGCATCGGCGCACGCGATCTTGCCGAATGCCTGGCGATCCAGTTGCGCGAGAATGATCGTTTCGATCCTGCCATGCAGACGCTTGTTGCGCATTTGCCTTTGTTGGCGCGGCGCGATTTTGCGCAGTTGCGCAAGTTGTGCGGCGTCGATGATGAAGATTTGACCGATATGCTCAATGAAATTCGCCGGCTCGATCCGAAACCCGGTCGAGCTTTCGGCGGTGCACCGATGCAGCCGGTCATTCCCGACGTCACCGTACGCCCAGCATCGGACGGCAGTTGGCTCGTGGAACTCAATGCGGAAGGCTTGCCGCGCGTTCTGGTCAACCAGACCTATGCGGCGCGCGTGGGCGGCAATGGTTCAGCCAAGCCTGCCGACAAAACCTACATCGCTGAATGTTTGCAGAGCGCCAACTGGCTGACCCGCAGCCTGGAACAGCGCGCGCGCACCATTCTGAAAGTGGCCAGCGAGATCGTACGCCAGCAGGATGCCTTCTTTGCCAAAGGCGTCGAACATCTGCGACCGCTGAACTTGAAAATGGTCGCCGACGTCATCGGCATGCATGAATCCACGGTGTCGCGTGTCACATCCAACAAATATATGTCGACACCACGTGGTTTATTCGAATTCAAGTATTTTTTCACGGCCGCTATCGCATCGCACTCAGGCGGCGAAGCGCATTCGGCGGAAGCCGTGCGGCACCGCATCAAACAGATGATCGATCAAGAAGATGCCAATTCCGTTCTGTCCGACGATGCCATCGTTTTGCGCCTGAAACAGCAGAATGTGGAGATCGCCCGCCGCACGGTGGCCAAATATAGGGAAAGCCTGCGGATCGCTTCCTCCGTCGAAAGACGTAGGGAAAAACTCGCCGCCGCCCGGAAAAATTCTTAATAGCCCCCGCAGCCATTCCGTTGAATTTCATGCTATAATCGAGGTGCCTTGGAGGTTCTTCCAAACCTTCCTGGCAAGAGGGTCCCGCCCGCCAAACCGGCGGCACTTGCATCTGCGCTCCCGGTCGCCTATGCAGCGCCGCTTTGGAAAGGGTGTTCGGACGCAACGGGGTGTTGCGCAATGAGGCCAAACAATTTTTGGCCAAGCTGAGCAGCAACCAATGCATCGACGTCATGTTGATGCAATGAGGAGTGGGCGACGAATGGATCTACGTGTTTCCGGCAAGAACTTCGACATCGGCGAAGCCCTGCGTCAGCACGTGCTTGAGCGCGTGAACGCAGCCGTGGATAAGTATTTCAACGGTTCCGTCGCGGGCCATGTGATCCTCGATCACGAAGGCACAGGCTTTAAGGCGGATTGCACGCTGCATCTTTCCTCCGGCACGACCTTGCATTCGGAAGGTCGCGCGCACGAAGCTTATTTATGTTTCGATCAAGCGGCGGAGCGGCTTGAAAAGCGGTTGCGGCGCTACAAGCGTCGCCTCAAGGACCGCCACGGCCCCAATGGGGTGGACGGCAACGGCGACTTCGAAACGATGGCACGCTACATCCTCGAAGCGCCGGCAGACGATAATGATGACGATGCGGAGTTCCATCCGATCATCGTTGCGGAAAAGACCGAAGCCTTGCAGACGATTTCGGTTTCCGAAGCGGTGATGGATCTCGATATCACCGGCGCGCCGGTGATGGTGTTCCGCAATGCTGGCAGTGACCGCGTCAACATTGTGTATCGGCGTCGCGACGGCAACATCGGCTGGATCGATCCAGCGGGTGCGGCCAAGAGTAACTGAAGCGCAACAAAGACATCGCACGTCGAGTCAGTTCGGACATCCCATCATGCGCATGAGCGATTTAATCAGCGCGGCCTCGATTCTGCCCGCGCTGAAAGCGTCGAGCAAAAAGCAGGTCCTGCAGGAAATGTGCGCGACGGCGGCCCTCAATTGCGGGCTGCCGGAGCGCGAAATTCTCTACACGATCACGCAGCGCGAGCGCGTCGGCTCCACCGGCGCGGGCAATGGCGTGGCCATTCCGCACGGCAAGTTCGCCAAGCTCAACCGCATCGTCGGCGTTTTCGCGCGCTTGGAGAAGCCGGTGGATTATGATTCACCGGATGGCGCGCCCGTCGATCTCGTTTTCATGTTGCTGGCGCCGGAAGGCGCGGGCGCCGATCATTTGAAGGCGCTGTCGCGCGTGGCCCGCCTGCTGCGCGATCCCGACGTCACCGCGAAACTGCGCGCGACCAAGGATACCGATGGGCTTTACGTCTTGATGACGCAGGATGCGAAGCCGTTCGCGGCTTGATCAGAACATTCCAGAGATAAAAACACGCACGGGATTGTCGGCGGCGGAAAACAGTTTCGCGGCCATGATCAGCGCGATGATCACAACCAGCGGCTTGATGATCTTCTTGCCGAAGGTGACGGCGAGCGCCGAGCCGATCTGCGCCCCGATCAAAGCACCTGCCGCCATGCACAATCCAATCGGCAGATGAACGACGCCCATCACGAGAAAGACGATGAGGCCGCCGACATTGCTGGCGCCGTTCGCCACTTTGGTCAGCGCCGTGGCCCGCACCGCACCAAAGCCGAGCAGACCAACGATCGCCGCCATATAGAGCGAGCCGGCGCCCGGTCCGAAGATGCCGTCATAAAAACCGATGAGCGGAATGATCGTCAGATTGAACAATAGCGGCGACAACCGGTGATGCGCGCCATGATCGGTGAGCTGCGGCGATAGAATGAAATAGGCGGCCACGGCAACGAGCACGAAAGGGATGACCGCCGACAGAACATGCGCCGGAATGAGATTGACCGATTGCGCACCAAGCAGCGAGGCACATAAGGCCGCCGCGCCGATCGGCAGGGCACGCCGCCATTCGATCAAACCGCGCTTGGCGAAGGCCGCGACCGCCGACAGCGTGCCGACCGAGCCTTGCAGCTTGTTGGTGGCGATCGCCGTCACCGGATCGAGGCCGGCCAAAAGCAGTGCGGGCAGCGTGATCAGCCCGCCGCCGCCGGCAATGGCATCGAGACAGGCGGCGACCATGGCTATCAACGTCAGGACGATGAGCGTGGAGATGTCGCCGTCAAACATGAGGGATCACGGCAGGCGGCGGAGACAGGCGGGGCAGCATGGGAATGGGGCCGGCGGAATGAAAGGCCGACACCGGTATCACTCCGCCAGGGGCCAGCCAAGACGTGCTGTTTTGTCGCCATCAAACCCAGCAGCGCGCCGGATAGTCGATCACATAATCCTGAGGTGCGGCGGCGACGCGCGCCATGCCGCGCGCCACGATCGTCTCCTCGGTCAATAGACGCACGGGAATGGAGCGCAGCAGCGGCTGCATCGGCGCCTTGGCTTCGAAGGCGGCACGGAAAGCGGTCTCATCCAGGAAGTCGAGCAGTTTCGGCAGAACGCCGCCGGCCAGCGTGACGCCACCGCGCGCCATCAGCACCAGCGCCAGGTCGCCTGCATAGCGCGCTACCAATTGCCAGAAGTGCCGCAAGGTCGCGGCTTCCGGCCCTTGCGGAGCGGCGCGTGCCGCCGCGCCGAGAGCCGCCGCCGTCAGCGGATCGGGTGGCCTGCCCGCTGCCGCGAGACGGGCCGCATGCAGACGCTCGAGCCCCGGACCGGACAACAGCCATTCGGCCGATACGCGACCGAGCGCTTTGTCGAGATGGCTCCAGATCCGCGCTTCCTCCTCGGAGGCCGGGCCGAAATCGATATGCCCGGCTTCGCTGGGCAGCACGAGCAGGCCTGCGGGCGTCTGCGCCAGGGCCGCCATTCCCATGCCGGTGCCGGGGCCGAGCACGATGCGTGTGCCGTTCCCGGTCTGCGGATCACCGATGTACCGGGCATCGGCCAGGCCGACGATCGGCAAGGACAGCGCCTGCGCCTCGAAATCGTTGAGCAGCAGCCCTTGGTCGAGCCCCAGGCGGACGGCAATCGCCGCACCATCGATCGCCCAGGCGGCGTTGGTGAGTTGCAGCCGCCGTTCGGCCATCGGCCCGGCGGCGCAGACGATCAGTGAGCGGGCAACAAGCCCGGCCTCGCCCAGAACATGCGCGGCGGCTTCGCCCAGATCGTCCCAGTCATGGGTCGGCAAAGTCCCGAGGCGCCGCAGCACGCCGCCGGGGACGTCGACATGCGAGAAACGCATGTTTGTGCCTCCGACATCGCAGAGCAGCAGCGGAAATGGGAAAATCTTCATCAATATCAACTATCTCCCATCACATTGGGTTGCACCAGCTTGAAATTGGCGCATGGCACTGCAGCCATTTACCCGCTATATGATAACGCGAGTTATTATCTCGCCTGTTATGAACGGCGTCATGAATCCCGATAAAAACCCCGAAAACGAGCCACTTTTCCTTCTATACGACGTCGGTCGGCTGATGCGCACGCGTGCCGATCAAGCCGCCCGTTCGATGGGAATGACCCGCGCCCAATGGGTCATCCTGCTGTGGGTGGAGATGCGGCCCGGCCTGTCGCAGAACGAACTCGCCAGCCTGGTGGAAGTCGAGCCGATCACGGTCGGCCGCCTGGTCGATCGGCTGGAGGCTCGTAGTATGATCGAGCGACGCAACGATCCGAAGGATCGGCGCATCCATCGTCTGCATCTCGCCGACGAGGCCAAGCCGACCCTCGATAAGATCCAGGCCTATCGCACCAACCTCAACGCGCAATTCGCGCAGATCCTGGGGCCCGAAGCGTGGGCGCAGTTGCGCCAATCGCTGGCCAAGATCAAAGCGCAGATCGTCGATGATTCCGCTCTCTTTCATAAATTCGGATAGCCTGCATGACGTCCACCCGTGACAATTCCAATGCCTCCGCCGTGGTCGTCGAACTGCGCGAGGCACGCGAGGACAGCGAAGCACCGCGCGCCGATGCCTCCGGCCGCAACGCGCCCGACGAGCGCGCGGCCGATGCGGTGCGCGACAGTATCGCGGCCAACACGGCGCGCAGCGGCCGCAAGCGGCTGCGCGGCATCCTGATGCTGGGCGGCATCGCCGCCGTTCTCATCGTATCGGGTGTCATGTGGCTGCGCGGCGGCCGTTATGTCTCGACCGACGATGCCTATGTGCGCGGCGCGAAGCTGATGGTGTCGACCGACGTGTCGGGCATCGTCGCCTCAGTCGACGTGAAACAGGGCCAGCGCGTCAAGGCTGGAGACGTGTTGTTCCGTCTCGACGATCGGCAGTTCCGCAATGCTTTGGAACAGGCGCGCGCGCAACTGGCGCAGACCAAGCTCAATGTTGAAGCGCTGCGGCAAGACTATAAGCGCATTCAGGAAGACATCTCCACCGAGGCGGCGCTGGTCGATCTCGCCCGCACGGCGTTCGAGCGCGCGCAGGCCCTGGCGCGCAGCAATTTCGGCACGCGCGCCCAACTCGACCAGACGCGCTACACGCTGGCCGCGGAAGAGAGCAAGCTCGCCTCGCTGAAACAGCAGGCGGCGGTGGCGCTCGTGCGTCTCGGCGGCAATCTCGACACGCCGATCGCCAACAATCCGCAGGTCATGCAGGCGCAGGCGCAAACCGACGAAGCGCAGCGCATGTTCGATCGCGCCGTGGTGCGCGCGCCGTTCAACGGCATCGTCACCGCCGTCGAGCAATTGCAGGTCGGCACATACCTCGTGTCGCAGACGGCGGCGCTGACCAATACGGGCGCCGTCGGCCTCGTCTCGGAAGAGCGCGTGTGGATCGATGCCAATATCAAGGAAACCGATCTGACCTATGTCAGGCCCGGCAACCATGTCTCCTTCACCGTCGATGCCTATCCGCGCCATGAATGGAGCGGCCATGTCGACACGATCTATCCGGCGACCGGCGCGGAATTCTCGATCCTGCCGGCGCAGAATGCCGGCGGCAACTGGGTCAAGATCGTGCAGCGCCTGCCGGTACGCATCGCCATCGACCGCTCGCCGGACGATCCGCCGCTGCGCTCGGGCATGAGCGCCGTGGTCGACATCGATACCGAGCACACGCGCAGCGTTTCCGATATGTGGCATCTGATTGGTCTCGGCAGCCGCACGGCAAACTCCGAGACTCGCACCGAGAAACGCTGATCCATGGCCGGCGCGTCGCCCGTCCCTCATCGCGGCATCATCGTCATGTCGACGATTGCCGCGACCTTGATGCAGACGCTGGATTCGACTATCGCCAATGTGGCGCTGCCCCATATGCAGGGCTCGCTGTCGGCGACCGCCGATCAGATCACCTGGGTTCTCACCTCCTATATCGTCGCCACCGCCGTCATGACCGCGCCGGTCGGCTGGCTGTCGACACGCTTCGGCCGCAAGAATTTCTTCGTCTTCTGCCTCGCCGGCTTCACCATCGCTTCGGCTCTCTGCGGACTGGCGCAATCGCTCGAGCAAATCGTGCTCTATCGCGTCATTCAGGGCATGACGGGCGCGGCGATCGTGCCGCTGTCGCAATCGATCATGATGGATCTCTATCCGCCCGAAGAGCGCGGATCGGCCATGGCCATGTGGGGCATGGGAGTCATGGTCGGGCCGATCATCGGCCCCACCCTCGGTGGCTGGCTCACCGACATGTACGACTGGCGCTATGTCTTCTTCATCAACGTGCCGGTCGGCATCGCCGCCGTCTTCGGCATCTGGACCTTCCTGAAGGCACCCGCCGCCAATCGCTCGCTGCGTTTCGACTGGACCGGCTTCGTCGTGCTGGCGGCCGGGCTTGGTGCGCTGCAATTGATGCTCGATCGCGGCGCACAAAACGAATGGTTCGCCTCGCTGGAAATCGTCGCCGAGACGGTGATCGCCGGCCTCGGGCTCTATCTCTTCGTCGTGCATATTTGCTTGGCCGAAAAGCCCCTTATTCCGCTCGGCCTTTTCGCCAATACGAATTTCTCCATCGGTTTGGTGATGATGTTGTGCATCGGCGCCATTCTCGTCGCCAGCGTGGTGCTGCTGGGCACCTATTTGCAGACGCTCGGCGGCTATTCGGTGTGGGAAGCCGGCCTTTTGCTCGCGCCACGCGGCCTTGGCACCATGGCGGCGATGATGCTGGCCGGGCGGCTCGCCGACCGGTTCGACCCGCGCCTGGTGATGCTGTTCGGTTTCAGCACGCTGGGCTTCGGCCTGGTGCAGATGGCGACCTGGACGCCTGACATCGACCGTTTCACCATCGTCTGGGTGACCATGGTGCAGGGCTTCGCGCTCGGCATGATCTTCGTGCCGCTGCAGGTGCTGGCCTTCGCGACCATGCCGCCGCAATACCGCACCGATGGCACGGCCTTTTTCAGCCTGGTGCGCAATGTGGGCAGCGCGGTGGGCATTTCCGTCACCACTTTCGTGCTGTCGAACGCCACCCAGCTCGCCCATGCCCGCATCGCCGAGACCCTGACGCCGTTCAATCGGATGATCCAGACCGGCGGCGCCTATCTGTTGTGGAACAGCGCCACCGGGCGCGGACGGGCGGCTCTCAACGGCGAGGTGACCCGCCAGGCCATGCAGATCGCCTATGCCCAGGACTTTCTGTTGCTCGCATTGGTTGCAGTCCCCCCAGCACTCATGCTGATCCTGATGCGCCGGCCCGCGCGGCATGGCGCCCCCGGCATGGTGCATGCGATGGCGGATTGAGCCGATTTTGATGGGTTAACAGGCATTTTTTTGCGATTCAGGCCTAGCCTTACCGGTTCGGATGTTCTTTATATGCGCCCCGTCTTCCCACTTTTCCGGTGGCGGCACGCCTCTAGCGGGGGGCGACGCGGCGCATCGTTTTCGGTCACTCACTAACAAGAGGATACTATGGGAGAACGTGTCACGCTGACCTGTAAGGACGGGCAGAAAATCGGCGCTTACGTCGCCAAGCCGGCCGGCACGCCTAAGGGCGGCGTGGTCGTGCTGCAGGAAATTTTTGGTGCCAACCAGCACATCCGCAAGGTCGCCGACCTCTATGCGGAACAAGATTATCTGGCGATCGCTCCGGCGCTTTATGACCGCGTCGAGCCCGATGTCGAACTCGGCTATACGGGCGATGATCCCAAGACCGGCATGGCGATCCGCGCCAAGACCGAATTGCCCAAGACCCTGCTCGACATCGAAGCGGCGATCGATCACGTCAAGAGCGCCGGCAAGGTCGGCGTGGTTGGCTATTGCTGGGGCGGCACGCTGGTGTTCGCCGCGACCTGCAAACTGCCGGGCGTAGCGGCCGGTTCCGCCTATTACGGTGGCGGCATCGCCCAAATGCTCGACATGAAACCGACTGCACCGATCATCATGCATTTCGGCGAAAACGACCACGGCATTCCGCTGACGGACGTGGATAAGGTTAAGGCTGCGCTCCCCGATGTTCCGGTTTACGTCTATCCGGGCGCGGGTCACGGTTTCAATTGTGACGAACGGGCCAGCTATCAGAAGGAAGGAGCGGATCTCGCTCGTTCTCGCACGCTGGAGTTCTTCGCGAAGAACCTAGCTTAGCGGTCAGCATCGACGCCACGCGATGTGCAGCCCATAGGCTGCACATTTTTTACGTTTGCGTGACGTTTAACGTTGGCCTAGGTAACCGCAGTCCGTATGATTGCGGAGGCGCTCCCGTCGGGCTGAGGGGGTCGGGCGGGCGCTCAGGGGAAAAAACAATGTCTGATACAGGTAATACAACGAACGCGCCGGGAGGCACGTCCGACAATACGTATAACGTACCGCAGGACCTCTGCGGCGGCATCTTTCTCTTCCTCATTGCCGCATTTTTCGCATGGAAGGCATGGCCGCTTCCTCTCGGATCGCTGCGCGCCATGGGCCCTGGCATGTTGCCGATGTCCATTGCCGCGATGGTCGGCATTGGCGGTCTTGTCCTGGCCCTGAACGGCTTGCGCAAGGGCAGCCTGCTGCAAGAGAAGTGGCATCTGCGCGGGCCTTTCTTCGTGCTCGGCGGCATCGTGTTGTTCGGCTTGCTGATCCGCACCGCGGGTCTCGCGGTCGCCGGACCTGTATCGATGGTCTTTGCATCCCTGGCGACCAATGAGTTCCGCTTCAAAGAGTCGGTAATCTTTGCGGTGTGCATGACCGCCGCTTGCATCGTTCTCTTCAAATATCTGCTGGGACTTCCGATCCCGATCTTTCAGTTTATGTGAGCGGGGGGAAGTATGGATCTCTTTAACCACCTCGCACTGGGCTTTGGTGTTGCGTTTACGCTGAAGAACATCGGCCTGTGCTTCGTCGGTTGTATGGTGGGTACGTTGGTGGGCGTGTTGCCCGGCGTTGGCCCCATCGCAACGATCGCCATGCTGCTGCCGATCACCTTCGGCCTCGAGCCCGTCGGCGCGCTCATCATGCTCGCTGGCATCTACTACGGCGCGCAATACGGCGGTTCGACCACCGCCATTCTCGTCAACATCCCCGGTGAAGCCACCGCCGTCGTGACAACACTCGACGGCCATCAGATGGCCAAGCAGGGCCGCGCCGGTATCGCGCTCGGCATCGCGGCGATCGGTTCGTTCTTCGCTGGTTGCGTGGCGACGATCTTCATCGCGGCGCTCGGCCAGCCGTTGACCAAGCTGGCGCAATTGTTCGGTCCCGCCGAATATTTCTCGCTGATGGTGATGGGCCTGGTGTTCTCCACGGTTCTCGCCCGCGGTTCGATCTTCAAGGCGATCTTGATGGTGTTGCTCGGCCTGCTGCTGGCCACCGTCGGCACCGACCTTGAGACGGGCCAAGAGCGCATGACGATGGGCATCCAGTCGTTGTCTGACGGCATCGACTTCACGCCGCTCGCCATGGGTATCTTCGGTTTCGCCGAGATCGTCAGAAACCTCGAAAATCCGGAAGCGCGCGATGTCGTGCGCGGCAAGATCGGCCGTCTGTTGCCCGGTTGGGCCGACATCAAGCAGTCGATCGCGCCCGTGCTGCGCGGCACCTTCATCGGCGGCATTCTCGGCATTCTGCCGGGCAATGGCGCGGTGCTTGGCCCGTTCGCGTCCTATACGGTCGAGAAGAAGCTCGCCAAGGATCCGAGCCGTTTCGGCAAGGGTGCCATCGAAGGTGTGGCTGGTCCGGAATCGGCCAACAACGCCGGCGCGCAGACCGCCTTCATTCCGCTGCTGACGCTCGGCATTCCGCCGAACGCGGTGATGGCGCTGATGGTGGGCGCGATGACCATCCACGGCATCATCCCCGGCCCGCAGGTCATGACCAAGAACCCCGACCTGTTCTGGGGCATGATCGCCTCGATGTGGATCGGCAACCTGATGCTCGTCATCATCAACCTGCCGATGGTCGGCATGTGGGTGAAGCTCCTGAAAGTGCCTTATCGCCTGATGTTCCCGGCGATCGGCATCTTCTGCTGCATCGGCATCTACTCCATCAACAACTCGGCGGAAGACGTGATGTTCGCGGCCTTCTTCGGCCTGTGCGGCTACGTGCTGCTCAAGTTCGGCTTCGAGCCGGCGCCGATGCTGCTGGGCTTCGTGCTCGGCAAGCTGATGGAAGAGAAGCTGCGTCAGGCCCTCATCCTGTCGCGCGGCAGCTTCACGACGTTCATCGAGCGTCCGGTGTCGGCGGGCCTGCTTATCGTGGCCGCGGCCATGCTCTGCTTGGCGCTGTTGCCGACATTCAGTAAGCGACGCGAAGAAGTCTTTACGGAATAATCCGTTCAACTTTGGACGTATCGCGATATTTTGCCCCTTCCGGTCCTGCCGGAAGGGGCTTAGTTTTTACACCGTGTTTGGAGCCCGCAAGCACTTTGACGGGCGAAGGGAGACACCATGAAACGCTATCTCATCGGACTTGCCGCCCTGCTGGGGGTCGCCGCATCGCCGGCACTGGCACAGGACTATCCGACCAAGCCGATTACGATGATCGTGCCGTTCGCCGCCGGCGGCCCCACCGACATCATCGCCCGCATCGTCAGCGAACACATGTCGCGCGTGCTCGGCCAACAGATCATCGTTGAAAACGTCGCCGGCGCTGGCGGCACGACGGGCGTCGCCCGCGCCGCGGGTGCGGCACCGGACGGTTATACAATCGTCATGGGGCATATGGGCACCCATGGCGCGGCGCCCGCGCTCTATCCCAATCTGAAGTACAACCCGGCCACCGACTTCGCGCCGGTCGGCCTGGCCGCCGGCACGCCGATCCTGATCGTCGCGCGCAAGACGCATCCGGCGAAGGACCTCAAGGAATTCATCGATTGGGCGAAGAAGGCTGGCGACAAGGCCAACAATGCCTTCGCGGGCGTCGGCTCCGTGTCGCACTCCACCGGCATTCTGTTCAACTCGACCATCGGCACCAAGCCGACGATGATCCCCTATACGGGCACGGGTCCGGCTCTCAACGACATGGTGTCGGGCCAGGTCGACTACATGACCGACCAGATCGTCAACGTCGTCTCGCAGATCCAGGGCGGCAACATCAAGGCTTTCGCGATCGCGCTGCCGGAACGCTCGCCCGCTTTGCCTGACGTGCCGACCACCAAGGAACTCGGCCTCGACTATCAGGTCAGCGCCTGGAACGCGATCTTCGCGCCGAAGGGCACGTCGCCGGCGATCGTCGCCAAGCTCTCCGACGCTTTGGACAAGGCGCTCGACGACGCCAACACCAAGAAGCGCCTGGCCGAACTCGGTGGCGTGATCCCCGACAAGGCGGGCCGCACGCCGGCAGCGCTGCAAAAGCTGGTCGAGGACGAAGTGGCGCGCTGGACGCCGATTCTGAAGGCCGCTGCGGCCAACGAGAAAAAGTAAGCCTTAGAAATAACAGGCACCGATTTGACTGCGGTCATAAACGGCGGGCTTGCCCGCCGTTTTTTATCGACTTGGCGCGAGCGCCACGCTTAAAACCGTTCCAATCTCTTATTTGACGCGTCTTCATGGCGTTTGATGACGTCATCAAACGCTGAACGCTATCGTGGGAGGAACGATATGATTATCCGCGATCATCAACATCTGACAGAAACCGCTCTGGCGGTGATGGAACAGACGCCCGACCCGCGCCTGCGCGAGATCATGGTCTCGCTGGTCAAGCATCTGCATGGCTTCGTCCGTGACGTGAAACTCACCGAACCGGAATTCCAAGCCGCGTTGGCGATCATCAATTCCATCGGCCAGCAATCGAGCGATACGCATAACGAAGCCTCGGTGATGGCTGGGTCGCTCGGCGTCTCGCCGCTCGTCTGCCTGCTCAACAATGGCAACAACGGCACGACCGAAACCACGGCCAATCTGCTCGGTCCGTTCTGGCGCATGAACGCACCGCGGGTCGACAACGGCGGCACACTGCTGCGCAGCGAAACGCCCGGCCCCACCATGTTCGTCAACGGCTATGTGAAAGACCCGCAGGGCAATCCGATCGCCGATGCCGATGCCGACATCTGGCATTCTTCACCGGTTGGCCTCTACGAGCAGCAAGATCCCGAACAGGCCGAGTGGAATCTGCGCGGCATGTTCAAGACCGACAAGAACGGCCACTTCTGGTTCCGCTCGGTCAAGCCCGCCGGCTATCCGCTGCCCGTCGAAGGTGTCGTGGGCGATCTCTTACGAGCGCAGAAGCGCCAGCACTACCGGCCGGCGCATCTGCATGTGATGATCGTCAAGCCGGGATTCAAAACGCTGATCTCGCAAGTCTACGTCCACGACGATCCGCTGCTCGACAAGGACCCGCAGTTCGGCGTGACGCGGGCGCTGGTCGGCGACTACACGCGCCACGACGAGCCACCGCCGGCCAATGACGTGCCGACGCCCTGGTACTCGCTCGATTTCAATTTCACGATTGAGCCGGGTGAATCGAAGCTGCCGAGACCGCCCATCAAGTAGAGACCGCCGATCAAATGAATAAGCGCGCGCATCACGCGCGCGCTTTCGGCGCCTGCGCTCACAGAGCGGCAAGCCGAACGATCAACCGATCAGAAGGCCGATGGCCAAGATAGCCAGGCCGGCAAAAATTGCAGTGGCCTTGAGGCCCACATCCGCTGCATGGGGCATGGCCGGATCCTCCGTCCCATGGAATCATGCGTCCTTTCGGACTAGTCCGGTTTAGCCGACGCTGCGGCCATGCGCCACACCCAACAATACAGTGCAGATATGCGCTTACGTATGAGCTGAATGCATAACTAAAAGTGGATGAAAATTAATCTCGTCTTACGAAGACCTGGTGCGACGACGAGCGGGCCAAGATCGTGTTTCGATCGAAACGCGATCGGTTTTCAGGAATCTCCGGCCAAAGCCTGATTTTTCAATCGCATCGACTGCCAGAGGCCGAAGAGCCTTGGCCCAGCCAAAGCCAAAAGCGCCAGGATCAGGATCGTCGCCGAGATCGGCCGGGTGAAGAATACGGTCCAGTCGCCAGCCGAAATAGTCATAGCCTGACGGAAATTTTGCTCGGCCAAGGGCCCCAGGATCATGCCGATGATGACGGGCGCGGTCGGGAAATCGTAGCGCCGCATCAGATAGCCGAGGCCGCCGATCACATAGAGCAGGATGAGATCGACCGGCGACTGGGTGATGCCATAGGTGCCGATGGTGGCGAAGACGAGAATGCCAGCATAGAGCTGCGGCGCGGGAATGCGCAACATCTTCACCCAGATGGCGATCATCGGCAGGTTCAGCACCAGCAGCATGACGTTGCCGATGAACAGCGAGGCGATGAGCCCCCACACCAGGGTGGCCTGGGATTCGAAGAGCAGCGGCCCTGGATTGATGCCATAGCTCTGGAAGGCCGACAGCATGATCGCCGCCGTGGCCGAGGTCGGCAGGCCGAGCGTCAGCATCGGCACGAGCACGCCGGCGGCCGAGGCATTGTTGGCAGCCTCAGGCCCAGCCACGCCCTCGATCGCGCCATGGCCGAATTCCTCCGGCTTCGACGAGAGTTTCTTCTCGACGTAATAGCTGAGGAAGGTCGGAATTTCGGCGCCACCCGCCGGCATGGCGCCGATGGGAAAACCGAGTGCCGTGCCGCGCAGCCACGGCTTCCAGGAGCGGCCCCATTCCTCGCGGGTCATCCAGAGCGAGCCCTTGAGCGGAATGATCTCGTCGACGCCGCTGCGATAACGCGAGGCGACATAGAGCGTCTCGCCGACGGCGAAGAGGCCGACCGCGACGATGATGACATTGATGCCATCGAGCAATTCGGGAACGCCGAAGGTGAAGCGCGCCTGGCCGGTTTGCAGATCGACGCCGATCAGCCCCAAGAAAATGCCGAGGAACAAGGTCGCCAGACCGCGCGTCGCTGACGAGCCGAGAACGGCCGAGACAGTGACGAAGGCCAGGATCATCAGCGCGAAATAATCGGCGGGGCCAAAGCGCAACGCCCAATCAACCACCACCGGCGCCAGAAAGGTGATGCCCAACGTGCCGATGGTGCCGGCGACGAAAGAGCCGATGGCCGAAGTCGCGAGCGCCGCGCCGGCGCGGCCGTTGCGCGCCATCTTGTTGCCTTCGAGCGCGGTGACGATGGTGGCGCTTTCGCCGGGCGTGTTGAGCAGGATCGACGTGGTCGAGCCGCCATACATGGCGCCGTAATAGATGCCCGCGAAGAGAATGAAGGCGGCCGCCGGATCGACCTTGAAGGTGATCGGCAGCAGGAGCGCGATGGTCAGCGCCGGGCCAAGGCCCGGCAGAACTCCGATGGCGGTGCCGAGCGTCGTGCCGACCAGGCACCACATCAGATTGACCGGCGTCAGCGCGACGGCGAAGCCGTGCAGCAATTGATCGAAAGCGTTCATGACGGCACCACGCCGAAGAATGTGCTTTCAAGCCAGTTCTCGAGCAGACCCGCGCCGATGTTGATGCCGAGCGTCTTGGCGAAACCAAAATAAGCGATCAGCGCGAAGGCGAGGCCAATGCCGGCATCACGCAAGGGATTGCGCGAGCCAAAGCCCCTGGCCACGCAGACATAGAGAATGACCGAGGCAATGGTGAAGCCGAGCGGGCCGATCAGCACCACGTTGAGCACGAGGCCGGCGATGATCCAGGCGAGCGCGTGCCAATCAGGCCGGGCTTCGCGCTCTTCCTCCGGTTGCCAGCCGCCACGCACGGCGGAGAGCAGCAGCAGGATGCCGAGCGCGCCCAGACCAAGCGCCGCGAAGAACGGCATGACGGTGGGGCCGACCTGGGCATAAAGCGGCGAGACCGGAATCTCGAAGACCTGCCACACCATGACCGCGGCCAGGATGATGGCGCCCAGCGCGATGCACAATTCGCCGACGGCGAAGCCGCCGCGCGGCGCCACCATGGGATCGCCGGTCGGATCAGGCAAGGCCGAGTTCCTTGAGAATGCCGCCGATGCGCGCGGTCTCGTCGGTGATGAACTTGCCGTAGTCGGGACCGCTGAGCGTGATCTGCGTCCAATCCTGCCGCTTGCAGGTCTCGGCCCATTCCTTCGAGGCGGCGAGCTTTTCGATGACGGCGATCATCGCGGTGCGCTGCGCATCGTTGACGCCCGGAGGGGCGAAGACGCCGCGCCAGTTGAACAGTTCGACGTCGATGCCCTGTTCCTTCAGAGTCGGCGCATCGATCCCCTCGATCCGCTTGTCCGACGAGATCGCCAGGACGCGCAGCTTGCCCGCCTTGATCTGCTCACCGAACTCGCCATAGCCCGAAATGCCGGCGGCCACTTGGCTGCCGAGCAGCGCCGCCGTCGCCGGCCCACCGCCCGAGAACGCCACATAAGAGACCTTGGCCGGCGGCGCGCCCACCGCCTTGGCGATCATGCCGAGCAGAATGTGATCGGAACCGCCGGCCGAGCCGCCGGCCACGGGAACCTTGGTCGGGTCGGCCTTCAAGGCATCGGCGAAGTCCTTGGCCGATTTGAACGCGGAACCCGCCGGCACGCAGAGCGCCAGGAACTCGCCGGTCAGGCGGGCGATCGGCGTCACCTGGGTCAGGCTGAACGGGCTCTTGTTGGCGATCAGCGAGCCGACCATGACCATGCCGGCGACCATCAGGGCATTGCCCTGGCCCTTCCACTGGTTGAGGAACTGCGGCATGCCGACCGCGCCGCCCGCGCCCGGCACATTGGTGATCTGGACGCCATTGACCGCCTTGGTCGCCCGAAGCGCCGCTTCGAGGGCGCGCGCCGTCTGGTCCCAGCCACCGCCCGGTGCCGCCGGCACGAACATTTTCAGCATGTCGAGCGTCTGCGCCTCAGCGAGCGAAAGCCCAAGGCCTTGCGCCGCTCCAGCAGCAACCGTGGTCGCCAAAAGTTCGCGTCTGGTCAGCATGGAACGGCATCCTCCCCTAATTCGTCAGTGGCCTCATCCCACGGCAATGTGGCCCAAGGCAACCGCAGGGGCAAGCCAAGAGAGCGTAGTACGAATGTCGTGCGATCGTCATGTTCGTAAAGCGATCGTTTCGCGAGCGTGTAAGAAGACGATAAAAGATTCAATCTCTTGTCGTGCTTTAGCGGTTATCGATGCAGCGGCCGCACATCATCTGGCCAAATGGACTTCGGGGCCAAGCGAGGAAGAAATGCGCCTTATACCTTTGATCAGTGTCGTCGCGCTCGCAGCTTTGCTCGCAACCGCCAGTTCAGCGCAAATGATTTCGCCACCGATGCCGGTCAATCCGCGCGCCCTGGGAACGCGGGTGAGCGTCACCATTCAGATCACGACACCGATTCCGGCCAATACGGACACCGATGCGCAAATGCTGCTGATCGAAAACGCGCGCAAGCGCCTCTACCAGAGCACGGCGGCCGAATGCGCTATTTTGACGGAAGTCTATAAAAGCGAATGCCGGCTCGTCTCCGTCAATGCCAACAGTTCCATACAGATGCGCGGCGGCACGGTCGGTGACGTGGTCAACGCCACCGGCAGCGCCGTCTACGAACTTCTGGCGCGCTAGCAGGCTGATGAACAGCCTTGGTGTCATCCCGGACGCGCCAACGGCGCGATCCGGGAACCAGGGGCGAGCGGTAGAGCCTACAATCGCAGCGGTGAAGCGGCATTCGCAATCAACCCAGATTTCATCACGCGCCCCTGGTTCCCGGATCACGCTTCGCGTGTCCGGGATGACACGAAGGCTGCAGCCTATTCAACTGACTAGACCGGCTGCGGCGCGGCGAAACCGGCGATCTTCTTGTAGTTGTCGGAGAGGGCGCGCAGCTCGTCCTGGGTGATGTATTTGTCGAGATTGTCGAACGGCTTGTCGCCGACCAGTTCCTCGACTTTGATGTTGATGAAGTCAGGCGGATTGGAGCGGTTGGTCATCACCACTTTGTTGGCGACAGCGACGCGGGCCGTATCATAGGCGATCAGCGCCGAGGACACATCCTTTTGCGCCTGCAGGCAATCGGCCAGCGTGCGCGCGTCGATCGCCGCCTGGGCTGAACCGTTCGAACCGCGCGGGTACATCGGATGCGCCGCGTCGCCCACCAAAGTGACACGGCCGAAGGTCCAGCGATCGACCGGATCCTTGTCGACCATCGGATATTCGAGAATCATCTCCGACTTCTCGATCATGTCGGCGACATCGAGCCAGTCGAAACGCCAATCCTTGTAGATATGCTTGAAGTCGTCGAGATTGCCGGACTGGTTCCAGTCGTTCTTCTTGCCGAGTTCCGGCTGTTCGATCTCGGCCATCCAGTTGATGAGCTGATTGCCCTCGCCATCGACATTATCGATGATCGGATAGATCACCATTTTGCCGGTCTTGATCGAACCCACCCGCATATAGCTGCGCCCAGACAGGATCGGCTTGTGTTTGGTGACGCCGCGCCAGGTGTTGATGCCACCGAAAGCGACCTTGTCGTCGGGATAGAGCTGCTTGCGGATGACCGAATTGATGCCGTCGCAGGCGATCAAGGCGTCGGCGCGGATCGACGGACGCGTCTCGCCGGCAAAGGTCTTGAAATGGACGGTGACGCCTTTTTCGTCTTGTTCGAAACCGGCGCAAGACCAATCGGTGATCACCTTGTCGGCGCCGAGCCGCTCCTTGGCCGCCTTGAATAAAGTAAGATGCAGCTTGCCGCGATGAATGCCGACCTCGGGCTGCGGATAGCCGGCGAACCTGCCGCGCGGCTCCTTGTAGATGAGCTGGCCGAAACGGTTGAAGAAACAGCTATCGATATTGGTGATGCCCTGGCTCTGCAATTCGTCGGCCACACCGAGTGCCGCGAATTCGCGCATGGCGTGGGGCAGCAAAGTGATGCCGACACCCAGTTCCTTCACATCGGGCACGCGCTCATAGACCGTGCAATCGATGCCGCGGTTCTTCAGGTTCAGCGCCAGACACAGGCCGGCGATGCCGCCGCCCGCAATCGCGATATGCATTTTTGCCTCCGTCGTTTCTTCAATCCGGCTTCTTATAGGGACCAAGTTCCGCCTGCACTTGCTTGACGAAACTCATATCGATCACATCGGATGCCTTGATGTTCTTGTCCTGGATCAGGCCTTCGCTCTTGAAGAAAGCGAGATCGTCATCGAGACTGGCGATATTGACATTGCCATCGGGATCGCAGGCGCTCGGCGTCGTATCGCGATGCAGGTTGGCGTCCTTGACCTCGGTATATTGCACGAGGGTGGCGATGACGTCTTCGGCGCCCTTGCCGGCGATACGGCCGCCTTTCAGGGAATCGTTGTAGTCGCGCGCGCCGCGAATATAGGCGCGCATGAATTTCAGCGCATCGCCTGCCCGCTCCTTGCGAAACTTGTCGGCATAGAGCAGCACCGCCGTCTGATGATCGGGATAGACCTGCTCGTTCTTGTCGACCCGCACGGCAAGACCGGCGCGCTCGATCAAGGTCAATGTCGGTTCGTTGGTGATGCTGGCGTCGATGACCTTGTTGGCATAGGCGGGATAGTGCTGCGGGAAACCGAGCTCCACCACATCGGCGTCCTTGAACGCGATGCCGCCGAGTTTCAGCGCGAAATTGAGCGTCGCCGCATTGCCGGTGCCCTTGGCGACCGTGGCCAGTTTCAGACCTTTGAGATCGGCGAAGGTCTTGTAGCGACCGCTGTCGACGAGATCCTTGCGCACCATCAATTGCGAGAAGTTATAGCCGGGCTTGCTCGACCCTTTATCAGCCACGATGGCAATGCCGATCTTGCGCGAAAAGGCATTATAGAGCCCGGCCGAAACGGTGCCGCCGCCGACATCGAGTTCCCCCGTCCCCAAGGGCGCGATCATCCGGGCGGCCGAGGAGAAACCGACGAATTCGATATCGAGCCCCTCGGCTTTGAAATAGCCTTTCTTGTCCGCGATATAGATGGAAATGTCGCTGACCGTGTTGACGTTGCCGACTTTAACCTTGCTCTGCGCCTGTGCCGGCAAAGCCGAAACCGCGAGCCAAAAAGCCATTAGCGGCAGTCCAAGCCGTTGCATCATTGTTTCCTCCCCCGCGACGATCTTTTGTCCGCCGTCGCAAATTTTTGTCGCAAATTTTTGCAGTCGTCCCGCCCTCGTTTTAGAGGATGAAGCCACCACGTGTCGACAGGCATTGCGAAATGACAATTGCCAGTATGGCAAGGCAGCCCTAGATTTTGCCGCGGGGCGCAAGACGCCTCGAGGGAGGACTGCATGTCGAAATTCAGCGCAAGCGCCGTCGGCGCCGACGATCCTGTTGTATGCACTGGTCCCTGTTGCGGCGTCTCGCGTCGTGGTTTCTTGGCAAGTTTCGCGGCGGCGGGTGCTGCCACGGCGCTTCCCACATCAAGTTTTGCCCAGACGACGCCGGCCCCCAAGCGGCGTGTCATCGACGTGCATCACCATTACTTCCCCGATGTCTTCAAACAGTCCTCGGCGCGTGAGGGACCATTGCCGCCGTTCGTGCGCGATTGGTCGCCGCAGCGCATGATCGAGGAGATGGACAAGAACAATATCGAGAAGAGCGTGTTGTCGCTCGCTTCGGTGCCGGTCGGCTGGTTCCGCATGACGCCGGACGAATTGCGGCCGATCATCCGCACCTGCAATGAATATGCGGCCAAACTGGTACAAGACAACAAGGGCCGCCACGGCCTGTTCGCCTATGTCTCGTGCAAAGACGTCGACGGATCGTTGCAGGAGATCGCCTATGCCTACGATACGCTGAAGGCCGACGGCATCGAAATGTCGACGAGCTTCGGCGACAAATGGCCGGGGGATCCAGCCTTTACCCCCGTCTTCGAGGAATTGAACCGGCGCAAGGCCATCGTCTATTTCCATCCGCTGGCGCCGTTCTGCTGCGGCAATCTCGTCAGCGGCGTGCAGGATTCCTGGATCGAATATCCTTACGATTCCGGCCGCGCCATTCTGAGCCTGCTCTTCAACGGGACGCTGGCGAAGTTCCGCGACATCCGCTGGATCTTCTCGCACAGCGGCGGCGCCATTCCCTATCTGTCGCATCGCGTCGACTATCAGAGCCGGCCGCTGAAGAACCTCAAGGAGGTGGCGCCCGACGGCGTGCTCAACGAATTCCGCAGGCTGCATTACGAAACGGCAAATGCCGCCTCGGGTCCAGCCATCGCCGGACTGCTGAAACTCGTGCCGATCTCGCAGGTGATGTACGGCTCCGACTTCCCCTATGTGACGTCGGAGTACAATCTCGCCAATCTGCGCGGCAATGGCCTGAGCGACGCGGATATGACCGCCATCGAATATGGCAATGCCGAGAAGCTGATTCCGGCGCTCAAGAGCTGATCGAAACGATGCGCGAAACGACAATGGCCGGGCGTTGCCCGGCCATTTTTATTTGGACGATCAGTGCGCCGTGCCCCAGGCTTTCTCGGCCACGGCCACCACCTGTTCGAGCTTGCGGCGCTCGACATCCTCGCCCAGCGCATTGCCACGGAAGCTCGAGGCAAAGCCGCATTGCGGCGAAACGCAGAGCTGATCGAAGGGCATGAATTTCGCCGCTTCGTCGATGCGTTTGGCGATGACGTCGGTCTCTTCCATCTCGGCGACCTTCGAGGAGATCAGGCCGAGCACGACGCGCTTCTTGCCGTCCTTCGGCACGAAACGCAGCGGCTCGAAGCCGCCGGCCCGCTCGCTGTCATATTCGAGGAAATAACCATCGACATTGAGTTCGCCGAACAGCTTATCGGCCACCGGCTCATAGCCGCCGGACGCGGCCCAGGCGGACTGGAAATTGCCGCGGCAGATGTGGGTGCAGAAGGTCATGCCCGCGGGTTTCTGCGCCAGCACCATGTTGAACAGCTTGATATAGCGGTTGAGCACGTCGGCCGGTTCATCGCCCTTAGCCTTCATGTCGGCGCGCATGCCCTCGTCGCAGAGGTAAGCGAAATTGGTGTCGTCGAACTGCACATAGGTGCAGCCGGCATCGGCCAATTGCTTGAGTTCGGCGCCATAGGCCTTGGCCACGTCTTCGAGATAGAGATCAAGGTCCGGATAGGCTTCCTTGCTGATCGCGGCGCGACCGCCACGCAGACACATGGTCGGCGACGGCATGGTGATCTTCGGCGTGCGCTTGGTCGCCGATTTCAGGAATTTGAATCCTTCAAGCTCGATCGGCTTGGCATGGCGGACCTTGCCGGTGATGGCGAGTTGCGGCGGCCGAAACACTTTCGGCGCATTGGGGTCTTGTGGCCGGTCGGCGATCTTGGCTTCGACGCCATCGAGCTTGCCAAGGAAGTCGAAATGAAACGAGGTGCGGCGGAACTCGCCGTCGGTGATGGAATGGAGCCCTGCCTCTTCCTGCAGCTTCACCGCCTTGCGGATGTTCTCGTCCTCAAGATCACGCAGGCTCTCGTAAGTGCGCTGGCCCACGATCGCCAGTTCGCGCGCGGCGCGCAGCTCGGCTGGACGCAGCAGGCTGCCAACATGATCGGCGCGGAAGGGCGCGCGAGCTTCGCTCATCTTTTCTTCTCCCTAGACATGTGGCGCCACAGGCGCCCGTTCGCTTCAGTTCATTGCACAGAAAGCATCAGCTTCAGCAACAGGTAGAAGCACGGATCGGCGCTTCTGCCAACACGTGGGATACAACCCCCAGCGGCAGCGTGTTGGGCACGCGCGACGGCCGCCCTCCTCGCAAGCGAGGAAGACGGCGGCGGAATAAAATTGGTTAAGCGAGTCGCTTAGCGCTTCTTGCCGGCGTTCAGCAGGCGCAGCACGATCCAGACTGGAATGACGATGGCGGCACCGGCGATCACATAGATAATGACTTCGCGCACCGCATCGAAACCGAGGTTCCACAGCCGGGTGAGGAAGCGCTGCACGCCGTAGAAAACGTCTATCGGCCTGATGTCGAGCCACATCAGCAGCGCGCCGACGATGAGCGAGACCACCAGCAGGCGCACCGCCACGGCGGCGGGCGAGCCACCGATGAACTGTTCCAGCGTGTTGCCAGGGGTGGCGTCGGTCACCCCGCCAGTGCCCTCTTGACGCGAGCCGGACCAGCTCGCGCCGCCCCAGCCGGTCGAACCCTGGGATTGGGATTTCGGCGGATCAAGGCGATCGGTCATGGTCTACCCTCTCGGATGACGGCAGGAGGCGCCGACACGGGCCATTATGCGGTAACAACGGCCAAGTTTCCAGCCGGCCGGGGCGCACGGTTAACACCTGACAGGATCGCTTAAATCCGGTCACTTAAATTCGATCTCCCGCCGGTTCCTCGCGGAACACGCGCATCATCCGGCGCATGAATTTCTCCATCACGTCCAGGGCGCTGTTCATTTCGGTTTCAGTCGGCAGGGCATTGCGCAGCCGCGCCGAAGGGGCCTGATCGGTCGCTTCGGCGAGTTTGCGGCGCAGGTCCGCATTGTCGCGGGTCAGCCGGTCGATCTCTTCGTTGAGCGCACCACGCTCGTCGGCACCGGCGCGGCATTGCACGCCATCACCTTTCAGGGTGCAGCGCGAAACGATGCCCGTGCGCGTATCAAGACGCAGGAAGCCATCGGGCGCCGGCGTCATCGTATAACGGCCGTTCTGCGTATCCGTATCGAGCGATTGCGCCAACGCCGGCGATGCCCCGACGGTGGCCAAACCGGTGGCGATGACGAAACAGAGAGAGGATGCGTGCATGGCTCACTCCAATCACAACGCACTTGAGCGACC
This sequence comes from Methylocella sp. CPCC 101449, assembly GCF_031921685.1. Lineage (NCBI taxonomy): Bacteria > Pseudomonadati > Pseudomonadota > Alphaproteobacteria > Hyphomicrobiales > Beijerinckiaceae > Methylocella > Methylocella sp. CPCC 101449. Next base: position 767,543 of record NZ_JAPDHU010000001.1, read on the forward strand.
CGGCACTATGGCGCGCGCAGGCGGCAATAATGAGACAACCGCGCCAGCCGGGCGAAACCCCTATTCCATCAGTCTATTCGGCTTTTTTGCTATTCGGTTATTTTGGCGCCCTGCCAATTGCCCTCGATCTTCGAGGCGGCGATGACGGCCTGGGTGCGGCTGTCGACGTCAAGCTTCTGCAAGATCGCCGAGACATGAGCCTTCACCGTCGCTTCCGACACGGAAAGCTCGTAGGCGATCTGCTTGTTCAGCAAACCCTCCGACAACATCATCAGCACGCGCACCTGCTGCGGAGTCAGCGTGGCGAGGCGGCGCATGATGTCGGTCGTGTCCTTGTCGGCAGGTGTCGACAGATCGACATCCGGCGGCGTCCAGGTCTTGCCGGCGAGAATGTCGCGGAACGCCTGGCGCATGCCGACAATATCCGTTGTCTTGGGCACATAGCCTGACGCGCCGAAATCGATGCAGCGGCGAATCACGTCGCGGTCCTCGTTGCCCGAGACCACCACCACCGGCACGTCCGGATGCTGGGCGCGCAGATAGAGCAGGCCGGAAAAGCCGCGCACGCCGGGCATGGCGAGATCGAGCAACACCAGATCGGCCTCGCCCGATTCCTCCAGCGCCGTCGTCAACTGATTGAGATCACCGCATTCGACGATTTCGGCGCCGGCCACCGCGCCGCTCACCGCTTCGCGCAGAGCTCCACGGACCAAAGGATGATCGTCAGCAATCACTATTCTGGCGTTCTGCAACACGTGTCCCCTCTGCCACGACCCCTTCCCGGCTCGTCCCCCACCGGTCTTGCTTTTCTTCCGGCAATTCTATTGTTGGACCCAGCGGGCAGGCGGCGCAAGCCGCTCGCTTGAGATAGTTATTAGATAGCCGTTTGCGGCCCGGAGCGCGACACGTGCGGAAGCCTCTGACCGACGAAGATCTGCTGGAACGCGCCAGTATCGACGGGCGTGTCGCCTTCGCCGTGACCGCCTTCGTCCTGGCGGTCGGCCTGGTGGCTTTGCTCGACCGGGTCGGCGTGCCGGAGCGAATCGTTGGCGTGCTGGCGCCTGTCGTTCTGCTGGCCGGCCTCGCCATCGTCGGCTTGTTGCTGCGCAGCATGCGCATTTCCCGTTTCCACGCGGCCGGGCGGGCGGTGCCCGCACCCTATGCCGGCCTCGCCTTCATGGCGCTGAGCGCCGGCCTGTTCCTGCCTTTCCTGCCGCCGGTGCCCGGCGGCGCCTCGCTGACCGGACTGCTGATCGGTTTCGGCCTCGGCCTCCTGCTGGCCGCCCTGGTGACAGGACCGTTGTTGCGCAAAACCGGCGCCTTCTCCCTGCCGGACCTTTTATCAGGGCGTTTTCCGCAGCTCGGCCTGCGGCTCGGTGTCGTCACCGTGGTCGGGGCGGTGGCCCTGCTGATCGCCGCTGCTGGCTTCGAGATGGCCGTGCGTGGCTTAATCCTGATCATCGACATGCCGCGCCCCTTCGCCAGTCCGCTGGTCGGGCTGATCCTGGTGTTCATCGTGGCCCCGGGCGGCATCGCCGGGGTGGTGTGGGCCGCCACCGGGGCAGCCGGCATTCTCCTCGCCAGCCTGGTGTTGCCGCTGGCCATTCTGGTGGTGCAGGGCGCGTCACTGCCCTTCCCCGTCATCGGCGACCGGGCATTGTGGCAACAGGCTTCCGACATGATGGCCGCCTGGCAGGGCGCCACCCCCGGCGTCTTCGACAACGGCGGCCTCCTGACCATCGTCGCCATTGCGCTCGGCATCGCGGCCCTCGGCCCGCTGCTGCAACCGGCGATGACCTGCAACGACGTCTCCTCGGCCCGCCGCGCCGGCTTCGCCGCACTCGGCTGGTCCGGCGCGCTGATCATCATCGTGGCGATCAGCATGGCGAGTTCGGCGCTCGCCGTCGACATGATGGCGGCCGGCCAAGCCGCCGATGCGCTGCCCGGCTATTTCTACATCGCCTCGGGCAAAGGGCTTTTGACGATTTGCGGACAGGTGGCCGCCACGCCTGACGCGGCGCTCGCCGCCTGCAAGGCCCAATCCGGCTTTGCCGGCACCTTGCGGCCGCAGGACATCGCCGTATCCGGTGCCGGCCTCGTCGCCGGCCTGCCACGCCTGCAAGGTTTCGGTGCCGCCTTCGCCGGCCTGGTCGGCGCAGGTTTGACCGCCGTCGCCATTACGCTGGCGAGCAGCGGCGTGCATGCGTTCGGCACGGCCATCGGCCACGATCTGTTTTTCCGCGTGCAGGACACCGGCGCGCTCGGCAGCCGCCGGCTGGCGGTGAGCCGCCTGGCGATGGCCGGCGCCATCGTCTTCATCGGCGTGGTTGCAGCGCGCACGCCCCTCAACCCCACCGCGATGATCAGCATGGCGCTCGTCTTCTCCGCCGCCGTGGTGGCCCCACTGACAGCGCTGTCGCTGTGGCCGCGCGCGGCCGCCCCCGATGCGGCGATCGCTTTGCTGGTCGGCCTGCTGGTGGCCGGTGTCGTCATCGGCTTGGGCGACGGCAATCCCTCGCCGGAGCGGCTGGCGGCCAGCGCGCTGGCGGCTTTCGCCGCCGCGCTTGCCACCGGCATCGCCACCAGCCTGCGGCGCAACGAAGAGCAATCGCGCGGCGGTCGCATCTTCGTCGAAGGCGTACTGCATGGCGACAGCGATTTGCTCAACACCGATCGCGGCTAGAGCGCCTGTAAGGCAGCGCAAAATGCAGCGGTATCGGTGACGATCGTCTCGCCGATGAAGTCCAAGGTCGCCAACGAACGATCACGCGCCTCCCGATTGCCGAAGCCGCAGGCGTCCGAGAGCAGGATCGCCGTAAAACCGTTGTCGGTCGCCTGACGAACCGTTGGTTCGATGCCGATCTCCATCGCGATGCCGGCGACAACGACGGTGCAGATACCGCAATCGTGCAAAGCGAAACCCAGGGACGTCGAATCGAAGGCCGACATGGTCAGCTTGTCGAACACCGCCTCGTCGGCGCGTGGCGCCAGTTCCGGGACGATCGCGGTGGCCGGCGCATCGGGGAGGAACCACGGCTCGACGGAATCCGGATCGTCTTTGCGCTGCCACGCCATGGCGGTGCGCAATTGCGTCGTGCCCATCCAGGCGCGCGGCAGCGACAGATGGCGCGTGAAGGCGACACGCATGCCATGGCTGCGCGCCGCATCGAGGGCTGCCGCCGTGCGTTCGATGATCGCGTCAGCACCTTTCACCTGGCTGCAAATGCCAATTTGCATGTCATAGATGAGCAGCGCGGCACGGCTGGGATCGCACCACTCGGCCAATGTCGTCGGCACCTCGATACCATGTTTCGACCGGATCATGTGGCCACCGTCCGATCCCAGGGCGTGTTGACGTCAACGGTCGGATCGAACAGGAATTCAAGCGGCAAAGGCGCATCGAAAGCGAGGAAATGCCATTCCAGCAATCCGGCCTTCGATAACGGGAAATCGTCGGTGTAACGCTTCGCCTCATCGACACTGTCGAGTTCGAACACGATGATCACGCCGCCTACATCGGCGCGAGCGTAGTTTTCACGCACGATTCCGGCCTTCCAGAGCCGCCAAACGTTCGACACTTCGTCGCGCAGGTAAGGCTTTAGGTCGTCGAGCGACACCCCTGCCTTGAAATTGTCATAGGCGATGATCTTCATGAACGCGCTCCGGCAAGAATGTGCGGGTTAGACAATCGGCTTTGACAGCGAAATTCAACGCACCGATTGGTAAGTGGAGTCCGCCACAATTGAGAGGGTCGTCCGATGGTGGTGCCAGAAGGCCGTTTATATGGATGTCCCATCGAACTTGCGTTGGACGTGATCGGCGGTAAATGGAAAACCGTCATCCTGGCCCGGCTGAAGGATGCGCCCTTGCGTTATGGCGAACTGCGTCGCGCCATCCCGACGCTCGCCGACAAAGTGCTCACGCAGCGTTTGCGGGAACTCGAAGACAGCGGCCTGGTCGAGCGCAGCGATCGGGATGGGGCCTCGGTCTATGCGCTAACGGCGCGCGGCTTGACGCTGGGCCCGGCGCTCGAGGCGCTCTATGCGTGGGGGCAGACACAAGGCAACGCGGCGAGAGCGCGCTTTCGCAACGACGAACGCGATTTGATCGAGAGCACCAAGGTCTAAGCGGGAATCAATTTTTCCAACGTTTCGAGCCAGTCGGCATCGCGCGAGGGCTTATCCCAGCGGATGCGCGAAATACGCGGGAAGCGCATGGCAACGCCTGATTTGTGCCGCGTGGAGCGTTGCACGCCTTCGAACGCCACTTCCAGCACGAGCCCTTCCTCCACAGTGGCGGTGACTTCGCGCACCGGACCGAAGCGATTGATCGTGTGATCGCGGACATAACGATCGAGCTGCTTCAGCTCTTCGTCGGTGAAGCCGAAATAGGCTTTGCCGACGGGCACGAGTTCATCGCCGCCTTGACCCGTGCGCCACAGACCGAAGGTATAGTCTGAATAATAGGACGAGCGTTTGCCGTGACCGCGCTGCGCATACATCAGCACCGCATCGAGCGCGAAAGGATCACGCTTCCACTTCCACCACAGGCCTTTCGGACGGCCGGGCACATAGGCACTGTCGGCGCGCTTCAGCATGACGCCTTCGACAGCCTGGGCGTCATCGCCCGCGTTGGCGGCTGCCGGATCGGCGCGCGCGGCGGCCAGAGCCGGCCAATCGGCAAAGGCGATCTGCGGCGAGAGATCGAGCCAGGGCGCGGCGGCCTGCGTCACGCAAGCTTCGAGGCGAGCGCGCCGCTGCGAAAACGGCAACGGACGCAGATCCTCGCCATTCTCGTAGAGAAGATCATAGGCGCGCACATGCGGCGGATAATCGGCCATCAATTTGGCCGATACGGTTTTGCGATTGAGCCGCTGCTGCAAAACGCCGAACGGCTGTACCTTGCCATCGAGCACGATCAGCAATTCGCCGTCAAAACACACATCGCTCAAGCGCGACAGATGGATCGCCTCGACGAGATCGGGAAAGGCCGCCGAAATATCCTCGCCGGTGCGCGAATAAAGCCGCACGAGGTTGCGGCCGTCGCGTCCCGCTCCACAGGCGACCTGGATGCGAATGCCATCCCATTTCCACTCGGCGCTGTAATCACGGGGATCGAGCGTTTCGAAGTCCTTGTCCTCGATGGCATGGGCGAGCATGGGCGTGCGAAACTGCACCGCATTATCAGCAGCCGGTTTGGCGCCCTGGCCATCGAGCCAGGCAAAGAGCGGCAGATAGGGAGGCGACAGACCCGGCCAGACATCCTCGATCTCGTTGACGTCGCAGCCGTTCAGCGCTGCCAAAGCGGTCTTCGCCAAGCGTGCCGAAACACCGATGCGCAGACCGCCGGTGATGAGTTTCAGCAGCGCCCAACGGCCTTTCTCGTCCAACTGGTCGAGCCAGGTGACGATGAGGCGCGGCAATTCAGAGCGACCGGCACTGTTGAGCGTTTCGACGATCGTCGCCAAGGCCGCCGCATCGGAATTGCGCGCGGCCTCCGCCGGTCGCGGCGATGCGGGCCAGAGCAGCGCCACTGTTTCGGAGAGATCGCCGACATAGTCGTAGCTCAAGGCGAACAGCACCGGATCGACCCGCTCAGCGATGAGGCCGCGAATGAGAGCCGGCTTGGCGTTGGCGAAACTCAAAGCGCCCGTCAGCGCCGCCAGCGCATAGCCGCGATCGGGATCGCCCGTGTGGCGGAAATAGTCGGTCAACAGGCGCAGCTTGCCGTTGCGCGACGGCTCGAAGGCCAGACGATCGAGAAGTTCGGCGAAACGATTCATGTTTCCGCCGCCGTTTCGCTTTGATCGCCGCCGTCTTCCTCGTCGCCATAGCCCAGCATATGCAGCGGCATGGCTTTCAGCCCCTGGGTTTGCGCCCAATGCACCAGCGCATCGCCCTCGCCATGGGTGACCCAGACTTCACGGCAGCCGGTCTCTTCGATGGTGCGGGTCAACTCCGGCCAATCGGCATGATCGGAAATGACCAAAGGCAGTTCGACGCCGCGTTGGCGTGCCCGCGCCCGTGTGCGCATCCAGCCGGAGGCGAAACAGGACACCGGATCGGCGAAGCGACGCGACCAGGCATCAGCCAAGGATGTAGGCGGACAGATGACGATTTCGCCCGGCAGTTTGGTCTTACCGACATCGGCGACTTTGCGGATTTCGCCGAGATCGATCCCCTCAGCGATATAGAAATCGGTGATCTTCTCGACGGCGCCGTGAATATAGACCGGCCGATCCCAGCCGGCCTGGCGGATCAGCGCCATCAGCCGCTGCGCCTTGCCAAGCGTATAGGCGCCGACCATGTGGGTGCGCTCGGGAAACAACCTCAGCGAAGCGATGAGCTTGCCGACTTCCTCACTCGCTTTGGGATGATGGAAGATCGGCAGGCCGAAGGTCGCCTCGGTGATGAAAATATCGCAGGGTACCACTTCGAACGGCAGGCAGGTCGGATCGGCGGCGCGTTTGTAGTCGCCGGAAACGACGATGCGCTCGCGCGTGTTGCCGATGGCGATCTGGGCCGAACCCAACACATGGCCGGCGGGATGAAAGGACACATCGGCATCGCCAATGCGCAAAGCCTCGCCCAGGCGCACCGGCTGCTGCGTGCCGGCGAACTGCGTGCCATAGCGCAAGGCCATGATGCCTAGAGTTTCGGTGGTGGCGAGCACGGCGCCATGGCCGGCGCGGGCATGATCGGAATGGCCGTGGGTGATCAGCGCCCGCCGCACGGGCCGCACCGGATCGACAAAGAAATCACCCGCCGGGCAATAGAGCCCCTCGGGGGCGGAGACGAGCAGAGACGAAGCCATTGCCGCTTAGATAAGCACAACGGCGGAGGCGAAAAAGTGGAGGCCGGCTTTTCGCTGAAATCCGCTGTTCTTTTGGGCGTCGGGCCAAGCAAAACCGCCAAGCAAAGCCGCCGTCCGCGGGGGCTCGGACGGCGGTCATGGGCTGATCCGGGAGGAGGCGACCCGGAGCAGAAAAACTATTCGCGGCAGATCACGCCCTCGGAAATACCGGAGCGAGCCGTGTTCCAGCAGCGGGTGTCGCTCTGGATCGTGCGTTCAAAACGGATGCCCGCGCCGTTACCAAGCGCCGGAACGGCGATTTTTTGCGACGTCAGCCCAGCCATTTGAATGGGCGAAACGACGTTTGGAAACAATCCATTGGCGAGGGAAACCGCGCCCAGCCCGATGCCGAAAGCCATGCCGAGAGCAACGGGCAAAACCATCCGAAAAGTAGGGTTTTTGACTGTGCTAGCCATGATTTCATCTCCGCATTGCGGATTTGGTTATTAAACGCAGGAGGGACCATGCCGGTTCCGTTCACATTTTGATGTGCGCTGGCGCACCTCTCTCACTTTCTCGTGTCATTCCCCTTGCTTGCCCCTTGCCTAGAAGCCCGCGCCTATGGCTTAACCGCCGCCCCTGCAGGCGGAGCGCCAAAGCCCAGTGAACGAAACGGCCAATCAGAGTTCGGGCAATCTCGTGCTCGACCGGCGTTTCGCCTGGGCGCAGGCCGCGGCCCATGAAGGGGCCCATGCGGCGGCCGCCGAAATTCTCGAACAGATCATCGCCGAGGCGCCACGCTGGGCGGCCGCCTGGTTTGCCTTGGGCGAAGCCCGCGAAAAGGCGGGCGACCACCCCGGCGCGATCCTCGCCTTTCAGCATCTGGCCGAGGCCGATCCGTCCGGGCTTTTGGGCGCCGACCTGCATCTCGCCCGGCTGGGTGCGGGCGCTGCGCCCGCACGTGCGCCGGATGCCTATGTGCGCGGCCTGTTCGACACCTATGCCGCCCGGTTCGATGCGCATCTCACCGGCGATCTCGCCTATCGCGCGCCACAACTGCTGAACGAGGCGCTGCGAGCGGCCTGCGAGCGGGGACGCCAGATCTTCCATTTCCCGCGCGTCATCGATCTGGGCTGTGGCACCGGATTGATGGCGCGATCGCTTTCCCCCCACTTCGACGACATGCAGGGGGTCGACCTCTCCCCCCTGATGATCGAGGAAGCCCGCCGCACCGACCTCTATGCCAGCCTGCATGTCGGCGAACTCGCCACTTTTTTGCGGGAGCGCCCAGCCCAATCGGCGGAACTCGTCATCGCCGCCGACGTTCTGGTTTATCTCGGCGCCCTGGAAACGACATTCACGGAAGCCGCGCGCGTGCTGACATCAGACGGCCTGTTTGGCTTCAGCGTGCAACAGGGCGATGCCCAGGATTGGGTGCTCGGCCAGGACATGCGTTATTTCCATTCCCGCGCCTATCTTACGCGCCTGGCCGCGACGGCCGGCTTCGAAGTGATTTCCATCGATGCGGCGTCTTCGCGCAAGGATGCCGGCCATGACGTGCCGGGGCTGGTCGCGATCCTGAGGCGCGCGTAACCTCGCGTGGTGAAGAAGCCGAAGCCGCCGCCCGCCCTCCTGTCTCGCGCCCTTTTGCCGCCGCGCTTCACCGCCTGGTTTGCCCAGCGCGGCTGGGAACCGCGCACCCATCAGATGGCGCTGCTGGAAAAGGCGCAGCAAGGCGAGAGCGCCTTGCTGATCGCCCCGACCGGCGCCGGCAAGACGCTCGCCGGTTTCCTGCCCTCGCTGATCGACCTGGAGCAGCCGCGCAACCGCAGCGGCCTGCACACGCTCTACATTTCCCCTTTGAAGGCGCTGGCGGTGGACGTCGCCCGCAATCTCGAAACGCCGGTGCAGGAGATGGGCCTGCCGGTGAAGATCGAAACACGCACCGGCGATACTTCGGCCGCCAAGCGCATGCGCCAGCGCCGCCATCCGCCCGACATTCTGCTGACGACGCCGGAACAATTGGCCTTGCTGCTCGCCACAGCCGACGCACAACCCTTGTTCTCGACCTTGCGGCGCGTCGTGCTCGACGAATTGCATGCCATGGTGACCTCGAAGCGCGGCGATCTGCTGGCGCTGGGTCTGGCGCGGCTGCGCGCCATCGCGCCGGCAATGACGGCCGTCGGCTTGTCGGCGACGGTGCGCGATCCCGACGAGTTGCGGCGCTATCTCGTCGATCAGAACGGCGCCAATCCGCTGGCGGGCCTGGTAACGACACCGGCGGGTGCGGAAGCCGATATCCAAATGCTCGATACGCGCGAGCGCCTGCCCTGGTCGGGCCATAGCGCTTTACATGCGATGCGCGAAATCTACGCCGCCATCAAGGCGTCGCGGATGACTCTGGTCTTCGTCAACACGCGCGCCCAGGCCGAGGCGATCTTCCAGCAATTGTGGACGATCAACGACGATAATCTCGCCATCGCTTTGCATCACGGCTCGCTCGATGCGGGCCAACGCCGCAAAGTCGAGGCGGCGATGTCGGCGGGGCAGCTCAAAGCCGTGGTCTGTACGTCGACGCTCGATCTCGGCATCGACTGGGGCGATGTCGATCTGGTCATCAATGTCGGCGCGCCGAAAGGCGCAAGCCGCATTGCGCAACGCATCGGCCGCGCCAATCACCGGCTTGACGAGCCGTCGCGCGCGCTGCTGGTGCCGGCCAATCGCTTCGAAGTGCTCGAATGCCGTGCCGCCATCGATGCCGCCAAGGCCGGCGAACAGGATACGCCGCCCCGGCGTATCGGCAGTCTCGACGTGTTGTGCCAACACATTCTCGGCATGGCCTGTTCCGAACCGTTTCAAGCCGATGCGCTCTATCAGGAAGTGCGTTCGGCCGAACCCTATTCCGATCTGCCGCGCGGGGATTTCGACGATGCGCTCGATTTCGTCGCCACCGGCGGCTATGCGCTCAAAACCTACGACCGCTTCGCCAAGATCAAACAGACCAAGGATGGCCTGTGGCGCGTCGCCAATCCGAAAGTGGCGCAATCCTATCGCATGAATGTCGGCACGATCGTCGAATCCGACATGCTGAAAGTGCGGCTGGTGCGCGGGCGCGCGCAACAGCGCGCCGTGCCGGCGCCCTCAGCGCCATCGGGCTCCGGCGGCCTGTGGTATCCGACGCGCTTGCAGGGCGAACAGACGCGCGCCGCCTATACCGGCCCGCTCATGCGCGGCGGACGTGTGCTCGGCGAGATCGAGGAATATTTCCTTGAGACCTTGGCGCCGGGCGACACGTTTCTTTTCGGCGGCGAAATCCTCGCCTTGCAGGGCATCGTCGAGAACGAAGCCTTGGTGGCGCGGGCGCGCTCCGACACGCCGAAAGTGCCGTCCTATGCCGGCGGCAAGTTTCCGCTCTCCACCTGGCTGGCGCAGCGCGTGCGCCAGATGCTGTCCAATCCACGGTTTTGGAAAGCCCTGCCGTCGCAGGTCGGCGAATGGCTGAAGCTGCAACAGCATTTCTCCATGCTGCCGCCATCAAGCGATCTCCTGGTCGAGACCTTTCCGCGTGGCGAGCGCTATTTCATGGTCGCCTATCCGTTCGAGGGGCGGCTGGCGCATCAGACGCTCGGCATGTTGCTGACGCGGCGGATGGAGCGGCTGTCGCTGCGGCCAATGGGCTTCGTCGCCAACGACTATGCCATCGCCATCTGGTCGCTCGGCGATATCGGCGAGCAGCTTTCTTCGGGCAAACTCAGCCTAAGCACCCTCTTCAACGAGGATATGCTGGGCGACGATCTCGAGGAATGGTTGCAGGAATCGGCGCTGATGAAGCGCACCTTCCGCAATTGCGCCGTGGTCGCCGGCCTGATCGAACGGCGGGCGCCGGGCCGGGAGAAAACCGGCCGGCAGGTGACGATTTCGACCGATCTCGTCTATGACGTGCTGCGCAAGCACCAGCCGGACCATATTTTGCTGCGCGCAGCGCGCGAGGATGCCCTGACCGGCCTGCTCGATCTCGCTCGCCTCGCCGGAATGCTCTCGCGCATCCAGGGGCGAATCGTCCATAAGAGGCTGGATCACGTCTCGCCCCTGGCCGTGCCGGTGATGCTGGAAATCGGCCGCGAGCCGGTTTACGGGGAGGCGCAGGAGCAAGTGTTGAAGGAAGCCGCGGACGATCTGATCCGTGAGGCCATGAGTTCTTGAAGGTAATGAATTGATGAATATGCAGGCGCGACTCAAGACCGAAGCCACGGCGCATATCGCCGTCGCCGATGTGCGCCTGCTGGCCGACCCCGGCGGCGTGCTGGTGCATGAATCCGAACGCCTGCTTGTCGTCGCTGACCTGCATTTCGAAAAAGGCTCGGCCTTCGCCAGCCGTCGGCAATTGCTGCCGCCTTACGACACCGCCGCCACCCTGGCGCGGCTGACCCGGCTGATCATGCGTCACGATCCCAAGACCGTGGTGGCGCTCGGCGATTCATTCCATGACGTGCGCGCCGGCGAGCGCATCAGCATCGCCGATCGCGAGGCGCTGAAGGCTTTGATGCAACGCCGGCAGTGGATCTGGATCGCCGGCAACCACGATCCGGCTTTGCCCCAGGATATCGGCGGCGAAATGCTGGAGACTTTGCGCGTCGGCGCCCTGACTTTCCGCCATGAGCCGCGGGCGGGCGCGGCGCCCGGCGAGATCGCCGGCCATTTGCATCCCGCCGCGCGCGTCACTTCGCCTTCGGGCAGCGTGCGCCGGCGCTGTTTCGTCGGCGATGGAACGCGCTGCGTGATGCCGGCCTTCGGCGCCTATGCGGGCGGGCTCAACATTCGCGACCGCGCTTTCGCGCCGCTGTTTGGCGGCGCAACGCCCACGGCCCATGTGCTCGGCCAATCACGCGTCTATGCGGTGGGTTGGAGCGCCTGCGGCCACGATTAGCAAAGCTCAGTCGCGGCGGAAGATCACGCTCGCCAGCCAGCCAACCAACAGCGCCAGGATCGACGTGCCCAGGCCGAACCAGATACCGTGGTCGGCGGCGATGGTCGCCAAGGTCTGCTCGGCGGCGGTCTTGGCGACGCGGAACTTGGTGTTGCCGCGCGCGATCATGGCGCCATTGGCGAAGACCATGACATCGACATCATAATCGCCGAGCGGCGCCGTGCCGGGCAGATCGACGGCGGCCTGAAAGACATTCGGCGCGATGAAGCGCACCGCTTCGGGATTTTCGCGGAACAGGCCTTGCGCGATGCGTAGCCGCTGCAATGCCTCGCGGAAACGCGGATCGTTGGCACCGCGCGCAACGATCTGCTGGGGCACCTGGGCATTGATGCCGATGCGCAAATCCTCGCGCACCGAGGCGGAAGCGATCGACGTCAGCGCGCGGTTCGACTGCACCGCCAGGAAAGCGGGAATGGCGATATATTTGCGCTCGTCGAGATTGAGCCACATCGGCCCATATTGTTCCTTGCGACGCACGGTAACGGCGCCGCGCGGGCCGCGCACGGTGACGACCGCATCATAGGCCGCCGATGCGCCCTTCTCGTCGCCCTCGCGCTGGATCACGCCGAACAACGACAGGCGCTCACCGGTGAAATTCGACTGGATGAGAATATTCTCGCGCGACAGTGAGACGATCAGCGTTTCGGCACGCGTGATTCCGGCTGCGCCGATCAGTGCCAGCGCCAGAAGAGTGGTCCTGGCCAGCCGCGCGCTCATCGAACCGTTTCCGTCAATGTGGTCGAGAACGGCTCCTTCGGCTGGGTGAAGACATCGCCAGCGAAACGGATCGCGACCGAGAGGATGAGCAGGCCGAGGAGGACGCGAAAATAATCGCCGCGGATCTGCGCGCCGGCACGTGCACCGAACTGCGCGCCGAACACGCCGCCGACCATCAGCAGCAAGGCCAGGAACAGATCGACCGAATGGTTGGTCGCGGCATGCAGCACCGTGGCGCCCAGCATGGTGAAGAGAATCTGGAACAGGCTGGTGCCGACGACGACCTGCGCCGGCACGCGAAAGATATAGATCAGCGCCGGCACGAGAATGAAGCCGCCGCCGATGCCCAGCACCGCGCCGGCAAAGCCGATGAGGATGGCGATGAAGACGATCGGAATGACGCTGATATAGAGGCCCGAGCGATGAAAGCGCAGTTTGAACGGCAGGCCTTCATACCAATTGTGACGGCCGGCGGTGCGACGGCGCGGCGGCACCTTGCCGGCCTTGATCACGGCAGCCAGGCTTTCCCAGGAGACCAGCGTGCCGACACTGCCGAGCAGCACCACGTAGGACAAAGTGATGACCGTTTCGAGCTGGCCGATGCGGCGCATCTGGTTGAAGAACAGAACGCCGAGAATCGTGCCGATGAAGCCGCCGACCAGCAGGACGCCGCCAAGTTTGAAATCGATCGACTTGCGCCGCCAATAGCTGAGCGCGCCAGTGGTCGAGGACGCGGCGATCTGCGGACCCTGGGTGGCGACGGCGACTGCCGGCGGAATGCCGACGAAGATTAGCAGCGGCGTCAGCAGAAAGCCGCCGCCAACACCGAACATGCCCGATATGAACCCTACCGCGACGCCCATTCCGAGAATGAGAAACACATCGACAGGCATTTCGGCGATAGGCAGATAGATTTGCACGCGCTGTTCCGCGATCTTTGATTTTGACGCTGGGAATTGGGCGTCACAAAGCACGATCGCCCATCGCCATCAATTGCAAACAACGCTGCATTCGACGCGAGAGGCGACACCGTGTTCACTTTGCTTTGCGTAACTTAAAAACGCATAAACTGATCGATCCGATCAAGTTATTGTGCCTTGGGCACATCTCATCGCATGCATCCGAGACGGACGGGTCGCGTTTCTGTCGAAACGCGATCTGGATCAGAGCGTGCTCACTTTCGGCCGCGCCATGGACGGCAGACGCCGTTCCGGCTTCGCCGCATTGGTTTCCGGCTTGGCTGTCGGGGCGGCAGCGGCCGGCGCCGCCAGTTCCCAGCCGCCGGCGGGGACCGCCACTTCATTGGCGGCCTTGTCGTTCACCTTCGGCTTGAAGCCGTCGACGATCGCCTTGGCGGCTGCCAATTGCTGGGCGTTGAGCCGCGCGGCGACATCGCTGCGCTTCTTGCCGGCATCCTCATCGCCCTGCGCGGCGGCGAGCGAGAACCAGACCCAGGACTGAGTCAGATCCTGGCCGATGCCCAGGCCGCGGGCATAGAGAATGGCGAGGTTGTACTGGCTGTCGCGCACGCCATGTTCCGAAGCCTTGCGGAACCACTGGGCAGCCGCCGCATAGTCCGGCTTGCCGTCGGCGCCTTCGGCGTAGAGCACCGCGAGATTGTGCATGGCGCGGATGTTGCCGCGATCGGCGGCACGCTGATAGAGCGTTTTGGCCCGCGCCGTATCGCGCGCGACACCGACGCCCTTCTCATAGAGCGACCCGAGCCGATATTGCGCCGGCGCCAGTTCCTGCAAAGCCGCCTTCTCGAACCAGAGCGCCGACTGGCCGAGATCGCGCGTCATGGTGCGGCCTTCGAACAGGCGCGCGGCCAGTTCGTATTGGGCGGCCGCATCGCCCGCATTGGCGGCGGCGCGCAGATCGACGGCCTTGGCTGGCGGGGCAGCGGGAGCTGTGATCGAACCGACCGGCGCTGCGTCCGTATTGCCGAGGACCTGCTGCAGCGGCGACGCGGGTTTGCTTTCGGCAGCCGGCTCCTGAACGGGCTTGTCCGGACCGAGCTTGTCGCCCAGCGCCGCCAATTCGCTGGCGGTGACCGGCGACGTGGTGCCGACGTTCGGACGTGCGGCCTTGTCGACCGCCTGCGCCTGCATCTGGATCTTTGCCGGCTCGCGCGACGGCGGTTGCAGAGCGCCGACCTGCTGGCGGCCTTGCGGCGCCTGTTCGTTCATCGAGCGCACCACCGTCAGCGCGCCCAGCGCCAGGACGATGCCGGCGAGGCTGAGCAGGATCGGCCGTTTGCGCTGGGAAATGAACGCACGGGCGCGGCCGAGGGCGCCGGGGCCCTTCTCCTCGGGCTTGTCGCTATCGGCGGCGAGAGCGGCAGCCGCCGCCTTGGCGCGGGCACGGGCTTCTGCCAGCGCGTCGTCGCCCGAACCGCGCGGCGCGCGCGCCTGAGCGTCGCCGACGGCGGTTTCGCGGGCGCGGCGCGCCGCGGCGATGAAGCTTTGTTGCGCCGATCCCGGTTCCGCCTGGGGATCGAGTTCGACCATGACGGAGGAGGAGGCGGCACGGCGCTGCGCCGAGCCCTTGCGCGGCGTCGAACCCGTGCCCGGCTCGATGAGAACGTCTTCTTCGGGAACGATCGGTTCCGGCGCCGGACGGGGCGCAGCCGCACGCGTGCCGCTGGCCCGCATGATGTCATCGGCGGAAACCTGCCGCTTCAAACCTTCGGCCGTCGGCTCGCCGGTCTGCAATTGCGGGGCGCCGGCGCGCACGAAGGACGGCGCCGGGCCGGAGGCCAACAGATCTTCGTCCGGCGCGGCCTGCGGCAAGCGCGTCGCGGCTTCCGGCGCAGACCGGGCCGGTGCTGCTTGTGCGGGCGACGACGCGGAGGGCGCAGGCGCCGCCGTATAGCCGCTCTCGATCATGGCGAGGCGATCGACGACCTTTTCGAGCGTCTCGTGAACGGCCGTCAGGGTGGCGCGGGTGCGCCGATCCATGGCCTCCTGGCCATCGCGCAGGCCGGCGATCTCGTTGACGATCTGGCCGCGCGCCGGTTCGGCGGCGCTGGTCAGCGCGCCGATCTGGTTCATCGCCTCGCGGGCGGCGGTGCGCGCCGCCTGTTCGGCGGCTTCGATGGCTTGCGAACGGCTCTGCTCGATCAAGCCGACGATTTCGCCGAGCGAACGCTGCACGTCGGGCAGACGGCCGAGGCTCGCGTCCGACTGATCGAGACGGGAGGCGAGACGCGCGATCTGTTCTTCGAGCGCGTTGAAGGCGGCCGGCGGTGCGCCAGGGCGACCGGCGGTATCGACACGCTGCGCCAGTTCACGCACCGATTCCTCGAGCTGCGAGAAATCAGCGACGGCGGGCACCTGCGGCCGGTCGAGACGCGCCGCGATGTCGCGCATCATGTCTTCGAGCGCGCGCGTCTCGACGGGCGGCAGCTCCTGCTGCACGGCTTCGTCGATCTTGCGGCCGAGACCTTCGATACGCTGTTCAAGGGTGTGCAGCAGCGAGGCCGGCAGCGCATTCTCGACGGTCTGGCGGATCGCCTGAACGCTTTCGGCCACCGCATCGCCGCCGATCTTGGTCGACCCGCGCTGAGCGATGAGATCGACGCGCCGGCCGAGATCGGCGATCTGGCGCTCGATATTTTCCACCGGCATCGGCCGCGCGGCCGCCGCTTGAAGCATTTCGCGGATTTCGCGCGTTTGCTCGTTGAGCCGCGTCAAGGTCGCCGTATCGACGCCCTTGCCGACCGAGCCGACGCTCTCCGCAATCGTGCCGATCTCGCGTTTGATCGCATCGATCGTGGCGCGCGGCGAGAATTCCGTGAGGATGCGCTGGATATGTTCGACCAGGGCCTCGATCGGCTGCAGGATGTTCTCGCGCACACCTTCCTGGCGTGAACTCTCGACGCGGCTGATGAGATCGCGCGTCGCGGTTTCGAGCGCGGTGAAGGATTCGCGCTGCGGCAGCGTCGCGACCACCGTTTTCATCTCGGCGATCTGCTGACGCAATTGCTCGACCGCACCAGCTTCGACCGGCGGCACGACGGCAGCAGCGGCGGCCGCGATCTGGGCGCTCTCGCGCTCCTTCATGTCGCCACGCAGCGCTTCGAGGCTGGCGGAGAGCGCGGCAATGTCGCTGCGCAGGGCCGAGGCTTCACGCTCCTGCGCCGCCACGGCGGCGGCCGCAGCCGCTACATCGGAGCGCGGCTCGCTGAAGCGCATCGGCTGGATCGGCGCCGGTGTCTCGGCCTGCTGATCGAGGTCACGCTGACGACGCGTGATCTGCGTCAGCGCATCCGACATCTGCAAGCGCGGCGGCCGCGCATAGCGCGGGCCGGCGGCAACGGGCGGTTCGGGCGTCGGAACGGGCCGGTTCAAGAGCGCGTTCAGCTTCTCCTCGATCCGCTGCATGTTCGGATCAGGTTCGATCGCCTTGGCGGTCGGGCCACCACCTTCCATACGTTCGACGAGCTGCGACAGTTTGCGGTCGATTTCGGCGAAATAGCCGCTGCGTTCACTTTCGTCGGCACGAGCAGTGGCGGCAGGTGGCGCGATGCGACGCTCGACGCGCGGTTCCTCACGCTGCTCTTCGCGCGCAGCGGCGGCCCGCTCGGCGCGTTCGTTGAGATGCGCTTCGAGTTCGGCGAGGCGACGTGAGAACTTGTCGAGCGTCGCATTGGTCTGGACTTGATAACGACGCGAGCCGCGCTCGAGGCCACGGATGGCATCATCGAGCAAGGCTTCCGCCTCGCGCGGCGACCCGAGATCGCCGCGAGAATTCACCACATACAGGCCTTCGTAGCGCGGCGGCTCCTGGCGCGCGGGCTCTTGGGGCACCGGCTCTTGGCGAATAGGCTCTTGCCGAACGGGTTCTTGGCGAACGGGTTCTTGGCGCAGCGGCTCTTGGCGAACGAAGCCCTGCCGGCCAGCGTCTTCGCGGCTGAAGTCTTCGCTGCTGAAGTCTTGTCGGCTGAAGTCCTGGCGGTCCTGGCGCGGTGGTTCCTGGCGCGAAGGTTCCTGCCGGTAAGCTTCCCGACGGCTGATGTCTTCGCGGCGAGCCTCTTGGCGATAGCCGTCTTGGCTGTAGCCGTCCTGATTGTAGCCCGCTTGATTGTAGCGCTCGTGCCGATGCGTTTCCTGGTCACGCGCGTCCGGCCGATAAGCTTCTTCACGGTGGGTTTGCGGACGCGCGGCGCGGGCGTAACGCGGCTCTTCCCGCTCGTCGCGTTCGAAATCCTCGTCGTCGAATTGGCGACGGCGCGGCTGGCGGCGATCGCCCCAGCGCGCCTGCTGCTCCTCATCCTCGCGGACGAAGCGCGGCTCACGCGAACGATCGGTGCGATCCTGGCGACGTTCTTGGCGTTCTTGCCGGTCCGGACGTTCTTGCCGCTCGACGCGGTCCTGCCGATAGCCCCCGTCTGGAGCCATGCGGGCGAGGCGGCGACTGACGGCCTCGACCTTCTGGTTGTCATCGACCTCGTCGGGATCGATGCCGAGTTCTTCGGCTTGATCAGCGATAACGCTGTTCAGCCATTCGCCCAGGGTCATTCCAGACCGGCGCGCCGCTTCCTTGGCGGCTTCACGCGCGTTGAAATCGACCCCTTTGATGCTCCAGGGAACCGCTTTGTTCATTACCGCCCGCCGAGGGTTGCCCCGTTGAAATTTTCTGCGCAGACGGCGGAGCGGACTGGTGAATCATCGCCCGCCATCTAACCCCCAATTTCGCGGAACTATGGTAAAGAAGTCGTTAAGGCTGATCGATTTTGAGACAGAGAGTTAAGACTCCGGCAAGATAGATTTAAAAAGGCTATCGACCGGACCGGTTATTGCGCGGGCCGGCTGACTGTCGCGGCCTTTTGGATCACCTCTGGCGGCATGGCGTAGAGGCGGTCGATCATCGCCTTAATCTCCTTTCCCGGCATCGGATTGTGCATTTCCAGGCGCATTTTCTCGACTTCGGCGCGCACCTCCGCGTCGGCGACGAAGGCATCAAAGGCAGCGCGCAGGGCGGCCAGCCGCTCAGGTGGGATGCCGGGCGGCCCGTAAACCGGGCGCCCCATGTCCTGCTGGGCGAAAATCAGCTCCAGAACCGCACGCTGTTCGTCGGTTTTCGCCACTTCGATCACGGTCGGCACGTCGGGAACGGCCGGATGGCGCTTCAGCGCCAGTTGCAGCAGGACGGTGAGAAAGCCGCCGGGGGCGATCCAGTCCGGTTTGGCCGTCATGATCGAGGAGACATGCCAGCTTGCCGTGCCCTGCACCTCGCCGCGCTCGATGGCTATGGCGACATTGCTGGTGCCGCCATAGCCGGGAATGATCTTGAATTTAGTGCCCAGCACCGCGTTCATCGTGGTGGGATAGATGACATTGCTGTCGGTGGCGAAGGAGGCGCCGACGATCAGCTCGTGATCGAGCAGATCGGCGAACCGCTTCACCGGCACGTCCTTGCGCGCCACCACCAGGCCGACCTCGCTGTTGAGACTGCCGATCCAGCCGAGTTCCCGCGCGTCATAACGGGCGCCCGGCGCGCCGAAGAGTGCAGCGGTGCCGATCTGGCCGGACGCGGCGCCGATGACCGTGCCGTCGCGCGGCTGGATGGCGACCAGGGAATTGGTCATGGCCATGCCGGCGGCGCCCGGCATGTTCTGCGGGATGACGATGGGATTGCCGGGCATCAGCCGGCCGAGATGACGGGCGAACAGGCGGGCGAAGGTGTCGTAGCCGCCGCCCGGCGGCTGGCCGATGATGAGCCGGATCTCCTTGCCCTTGTAGAAATCCGCCACCGGATCCGCTTGGGCGGCGGGCGTCACCAGGCCGCAGAGGACCGCCATCGACAACAGTCGCGTGCACGCCCACATCAGAGATCCTCCCCCAACATGCAGGCTTTTGCCCGCGTTGGGAAAATCTTGCCTGCCGGCCCCCGCGCCGTCCAGCCCCGCAGTCCGCCCTTGACGAAAACGGAGATAGTTTATATGTAAACCATCGTCCGTCGCACGGACGCCGCAGACAGGCGGAATGATCCACCTATATAAGTCACAGACGCGGCCGCACGAGCCGCGAAACGAGGAACATCATGCCCAGCTATCAGGCCCCCGTCGCCGACGCCCTGTTCCTTCTCAACGACGTGCTGCATTGGGACCGCTACAACAACCTGCCCGGCTTTGCCGATGCCTCCCCTGATGTGGTCGAGGCGGTGTTGCAGGAAGCGGCGAAGATTTCGCAAGAAATTCTGCAACCGATCAATCTGTCCGGCGACCGCGAAGGCTGCGTGCGCCACGACGACGGCTCGGTGACGACGCCCAAGGGTTTCAAGGAGGCCTTCAAGGCCTATGCGGAGGGCGGCTGGATCGGCCTCGCCACCAATCCCGACTTCGGCGGCCAGGGCCTGCCCTATACCTTGGCGACCTTGGTCAACGAGTTCAGCGCCAGCGCCAATATGGCCTTCACCATGTATCCGGGCCTGACCCAGAGCGCGATCGCAGCCATCGACAAACATGCCTCGGCCGAACTGAAGAACGCTTATCTGCCGAAAATGATCGCCGGCACCTGGTCAGGCACGATGAACCTGACGGAACCGCACTGCGGCACCGATCTCGGCCTGTTGAAGACCAAGGCCGTGCCCAATCCGGACGGCTCCTATGCCATCACCGGCCAGAAGATTTTCATCTCGGCCGGCGAACAGGACATGACCGAGAACATCGTCCATCTGGTGCTGGCGCGCATCGAAGGCGCACCGGCCGGCACGCGCGGCATTTCGCTGTTCATCGTGCCGAAATTCATTCCCGATGCCTCGGGCAATCCGGGCGAGCGCAATGGCGTCTCCTGCGGCTCGATCGAGCACAAGATGGGCATTCACGCCAATTCCACCTGCGTGATGAACCACGACGGCGCCAAGGGCTGGCTGGTCGGCGAAGCCAATCGCGGCCTCAACGCCATGTTCGTGATGATGAACGAAGCCCGGCTCGGCGTCGCCAACCAGGGCTTGAGCCAATCGGAAGTGGCCTATCAGAACGCCGTCGCCTATGCGAAGGAACGCCTGCAAGGCCGCTCCCTGACCGGCCCGAAATCGCCCGACAAGCCGGCTGATTCCATCATGGTGCATCCGGACGTGCGCCGCATGCTCTTGGAAATCCGCGCCTTCAACGAAGCGGCGCGCGCCTTGATCCTGTGGGCCTCGCTGCACGCCGACGTGTCGCAGAAGAGCCCGGACGAAAAGCAACGCCAAGCCTCCGAAGATATTCTCGGCCTTTTGACGCCGGTGCTGAAAGGCGTGTTCACCGATCGCGGCTTCGACAATGCGGTCAAAGCGCAGCAGGTGTTCGGCGGCCACGGCTATATCGGCGAATGGGGCATGGAACAATTCGTGCGCGATGCGCGCATCGCCATGATCTATGAAGGCGCCAACGGCATTCAGGCGCTCGACCTCGTCGGCCGCAAGCTGCCGAAGGATGGCGGCCGTGCGTTGACCGCCTTCCTTAACGAAGTCGGCGGCTATCTGAAGCAGGAAGAATCCGACCCGGCGATGCAGCCCTATCTTGCCGGGCTGAAATCGGGCGTCGGCCATTTGCAGCAGGCGACCATGTGGCTGATGCAGAACGCCATGGCCAAGCCCGACAATGCCGGCGCCGGCTCCTACGATTACATGCATCTCTTCGGCCTCGTCGCCATGGGCTACATGTGGTGCAAGATCGCCAAGGCGGCGCAGGCGAAGAAAGCCGCCGATGCCGGCCAGGCGGCCGCGATGGATGCCAAGCTGATCGCCGGCAAGTTCTACATGGAACGCCTGATGCCGGAAACCGCGGCGCATCTGGCGCGGCTTTCGACCGGCGCCGACACGATGATGGCGCTGCCGGCGGATGCGTTTTGACCGACACGGCTGAACGCGGCAGCATCGCGTTCAGATCAGAACTACGGCCTTCCGACTGACGGAGGGCGTGCCGTAACGATGAATGGAGGATGCAATGCCTGAAGCTTATATCTATGACGCCGTGCGCACGCCGCGCGGACGCGGCAAGGCTGACGGCGCGCTGCACGAGGTTTCGACCCTCGGCCTGGCGACGACCGCGCTCAAGACGCTGCGTGAACGCAACAAGATCGATACCAAACTGGTCGATGACGTGGTGCTCGGCTGCGTCGATCCGGTCGGCGAGGCCGGCAGCGACATCGCCCGCATGGCGGCGCTCACCGCCGGCTACGGCGATCATGTGCCGGGCGTGCAGATCAATCGCTTTTGCGCCTCGGGCCTCGACGCGGTGAATTTCGCCGCCGCGCAGGTGATGGCGGGGCAGCATGACCTGACGGTCGGCGGCGGCGTCGAAGCGATGAGCCGCGTCGGCATCGGCGCTTCGGGTGGCGCCTGGCCGGTCGATCCGACCATCGCCATTCCCGCCTATTACATGCCGCAAGGCATTTCTGCCGATCTGATCGCCACCAAATACGGCTTCACCCGCGACGACTGCGACGCCTATGCGGTGGAGAGCCAGAAGCGCGCCGCCATCGCCTGGAATGAAGGCCGGTTCGCCAAGTCGATCGTGCCGGTGATGGACGTCAACGGCCTGACCATTCTCGCCAAGGACGAGCATATGCGGCCTTCGACCGACATGCAGTCGCTGGCGGCGCTGAAACCCTCCTTCGCCATGATGGCACAGCAGGGCGGCTTCGACGCGGTGGCGATCCAGGCGCATCCGGAAGTTGAAGCCATCAACCACGTGCATCACGCCGGCAATTCGTCGGGCATCGTCGATGGCGCCGCCGCCGTGCTCGTCGGCAATGCGGAAGCGGGCAAAGCGGCGGGCCTGAAACCGCGCGTGCGCATTCGCGCCTTCGCCAATATCGGTTCCGATCCGGCTTTGATGCTGACCGGCCCGGTCGACGTGACCAAGAAAGTGCTGAAGCGCGCCGGCATGAAACTGTCGGACATCGATCTCATCGAGATCAACGAGGCCTTTTCCTCGGTGGTGCTGCGCTTCATGCAGGCTTTTGAGGTCGATCACGCCAAGGTCAACGTCAACGGCGGCGCCATTGCGCTCGGCCATCCGCTCGGCGCGACCGGCGCGATGATCCTCGGCACGGCGATCGACGAACTCGAACGCTCGGGCAAATCGACGGCGCTCATCACCTTGTGCATCGGCGCCGGCATGGGCACCGCCACGATCATCGAACGCGTTTAAGCGAAACGGGGAGCTAAGATCATGAACCTCAAGAATTTCCGTTTCGACGTCGATGGCGACGGCATCGCCGTTCTGACCTGGGATATGCCCGATCGCTCGATGAACGTGATCACCCAGGACGTAATAGCCGAACTCAGCGAAGTGATCGAGAAGGTGGCCAGCGACGCTGGCATCAAGGGCTGCGTCATCACCTCGGGCAAGAGCAATTTCTCGGGCGGCGCCGATCTGACCATGCTGGAAGGCTTCGGCAGCCAGCTCGCGGCCAAGATCAACGAAGAAGGCTACGAGAAGGCGATGCAGTTCTTCTTCGACGCCACGCGCTCGTTGTCCCTGCTCTATCGCCGGCTCGAGACCTCAGGCAAGCCGTTCGTCGCCGCCATCGATGGCGTGGCGCTGGGCGGTGCCTTCGAACTGGCGCTCGCCTGTCATTATCGCGTGCTCTCCGACAATCCGAAGACCCGCGTCGGCCTGCCGGAAGTGAAGGTCGGCCTGTTCCCCGGCGCCGGCGGCACGCAGCGTATCGCGCGCCTGATGCAAACGGGCGATGCCTTGCAGATGCTGTTCAAGGGCGACCAGTTGCGTGCGCCCGCCGCCAAGAGCATGGGCCTCGTCCATGAAGTGGCGCCGGCCGCCGAGATCGTCGCCAAGGCGAAGGCCTGGATATCAGCTGGCGGCAAGGGCGTGGCGCCGTGGGACGATCCGAAGTTCAAGCCGCCGTCGGGCCGCGTGTTCTCGGCCCAGGGCATGATGGTGTGGGCGGCCGCCAACGCCATCTACCGCCGCGAGACCCAGGACAATTATCCGGCGATCAAAGCCATTCTGCACACGGTCTATGAAGGGCTGCAATTGCCGATGGACCTGGCGCTGAAGGTCGAGAGCCGCTGGTTTGCGAAAATCCTGCGCTCGCCGGAAGCGCGCGCCATGATCCGCACCCTGTTCGTCTCCATGGGCGAATTGAACAAGGGCGCGCGCCGCCCGGCCAATCAGCCGCCGATGGCGCCCAAGAAGATCGCCGTCGTCGGCGCCGGCTTCATGGGTGCTTCCATCGCCTATGTCAGCGCGCGCGCCGGCATCGATGTGGTGCTGATCGACAAGGATCAGGAGTCAGCCGACAAGGGCAAGCAGCTCTCGCACAAACTGATGACGGACATGATCACCAAGGGCCGCGCCAAGACCGCCGAACGCGACGCGCTGCTGGCCCATATCGAGGCGACGCCCGATTACGCCAAGGTGGCCGATTGCCAGCTCGTGATCGAAGCGGTGTTCGAGGATCGCGCCGTCAAGGCGGAGGTGACCAAGAAGATCGAGCAATATCTCAAGCCCGATGCGATCTTCGCCTCCAATACGTCGACCCTGCCGATCACTTCGCTGGCGGAGAATTTCTCGCGCCAGAACGACTTCATCGGCATTCACTTCTTCTCGCCAGTCGAGAAGATGATGCTGGTCGAAGTGATCCTCGGCAAGAAGACGGGCGACAAGGCGCTGGCGATGGCGCTCGACTTCGTGCGCGCCATCAACAAGACGCCGATCGTGGTCAACGACTCGCGCGGCTTCTTCGCCAACCGCTGCGTGCTCAACTATATCCTCGAAGGCCATCTGATGCTGATGGAGGGTGTGCCAGCGGCGATGATCGAAAATCTCGGTCGCAAGGCCGGCATGCCGGTCGGGCCGCTGTCGCTCAACGACGAAGTGGCGCTCGATCTGGGCTGGAAAATCCTGCAGGCGGCTAAGAAGGATCTCGGTCCGCAGGCGGTCGATCCGAACCAGGAAAAGCTGCTCGAGGAAATGGTGGTCAAGCAGAACCGCCTCGGCCGCAAGAACGGCAAGGGCTTTTACGATTATCCAGCCGACAAGGGACCGAAGAAGCTGTGGCCGGGCCTCGCCGCCTTGCAGCCGAAGCATCTCGACCCCGACACCTTGGACAAGGAGGAGCTGAAACAGCGCCTGCTCGTCACCCAGGCGCTGGAGGCGGCGCGTACCGTCGAGGATCACGTGATCGTCGATCCGCGCGAGGCCGATGTCGGCTCGATCCTCGGTTTCGGCTTCGCGCCCTTCACCGGCGGCGTGCTCAGCCTGATCGACGGCATGGGCGCGCGCGCCTTCGTGGCCCTGTGCCAGAAGCTCGAAAGCAAATACGGCCCGCGCTTCAAGCCGAACCCGCTGCTCCTCGACATGGCTGCCAAGGGCGACACGTTCTACGGCCGCTTTGGCGCCCAGAAGAAGGCGGCCGCCTGACGACTGAATTCCGGCTGGCGGGCTCCGCCAGCCGGTTCCCATTGGGGAACGTGCCTCGGAATATCATTGGCGAGGCGCTGGGGGCTGTGCGATAGAGCCGGCCATGTCACTTTTGGTCAAAATCTGCGGGCTTTCCACCGCGCCAACCCTGGAGGCCGCCCTGAATGGGGCCGCCGACATGGTCGGTTTTGTGTTTTTTCCCAAGAGCCCCCGCCACCTGTCGTTCGACCAGGCCGGGGCGCTTAGCCCGCTGGTCGCCGGCCGGGCCGCCAAGGTGGCGCTTTCGGTCGATGCCGACGATGCGCTGATCGACGGAATTATCGCGGCGCTCCACCCCGACATGCTGCAACTGCACGGCCATGAGACGCCGGAACGGGTGCGCGACCTGAAGGCCCGCACCGGCCTGCCTGTGATGAAGGCGATCCCGGTTTCGACGCGCGACGACCTGGCCGCTGCCGCAGCTTACGAGGATGTCGCTGACCGGCTGCTGTTCGACGCCAAACCGCCCAAGGGTGCTGCTCTGCCCGGCGGCAACGGCATGGCCTTCGACTGGACGATTCTGAAAGGCGTCTCCACGCGCCTGCCCTGGATGCTGTCGGGCGGGCTCAACGGCGAGAATGTGGTGGCGGCGGTGGAAGCCGGGGCGCCAGGCCTCGACGTCTCCTCCGGTGTCGAAAGCGCGCCGGGGATCAAGGATATCGGCCTGATCCGGGATTTCATCGCCAAGGCGCGGCAGGCGGAGCGGGAACGGCAGGCGAATCCGGTTTCGCTTGGTTCTCCCGCAAAGACCGCCTAAGAGAAGCGCAACTTCACGAGGCATTGGTCTTGCAGCACACGAATCCCAACTCCTTCAGAACCGGCCCGGACGACACCGGCCATTTCGGCAATTTCGGCGGCCGTTTCGTGGCCGAAACGCTTATGCCGCTCATTCTCGAGCTGGAGAAGGCCTACAAGGACGCGCGTGCCGATCCGGCCTATCAGGCCGAACTGGACCATCTCGCCACCCATTATGTCGGCCGGCCGAGCCCGCTCTATTTCGCCGAGCGGCTGACCGAGCATTTCGGCGGCGCCAAGATCTATCTGAAGCGCGAGGAGCTGAACCACACCGGCTCGCATAAGATCAACAATGTGCTGGGCCAGATCCTCCTCGCCCGCCGCATGGGCAAGTCGCGCATCATCGCCGAAACAGGCGCCGGCCAGCATGGCGTCGCCACCGCGACCGCCTGCGCCAAATACGGCCTCGAATGCGTCGTCTATATGGGCGCGGTCGACGTCGAGCGGCAGAAGCCGAACGTGTTTCGCATGCAGATGCTCGGCGCCAAGGTCGTTGCCGTGCAATCGGGCGCGCGCACCTTGAAGGACGCGATGAACGACGCGCTGCGCGATTGGGTCACCAACGTCGACAACACGTTCTATTGCATCGGCACCGCCGCCGGTCCGCATCCCTATCCGGCCATGGTGCGCGATTTCCAGAGCGTCATCGGCAACGAAGTGCGGACGCAGATGCAGGCCGTCGAAGGGCGCTTGCCGGATTCGCTGATCGCCTGCGTCGGTGGCGGCTCCAATGCCATCGGCCTGTTCCATCCCTTCCTCGACGATCCGTCGGTTGAAATCTATGGCGTCGAAGCGGCCGGCTATGGCCTCGACGTGAAGGACGGCCATTGCGCCTCGCTCGCGGGCGGGCGCGCCGGCGTGCTGCATGGCAATCGCACCTATCTCCTGATGGACGACGACGGCCAGATTCTCGAAGGTCATTCGATCTCGGCCGGCCTCGACTATCCCGGCATCGGCCCAGAACATGCCTGGCTGAAGGAATCGGGCCGCGTCACCTATCTCTCAGCCACCGACAAGGAAGCGCTCGCCGCCTTCCAACTGCTCAGCAAGCAGGAAGGCATCATTCCGGCGCTCGAATCCTCGCACGCCCTCGCCAAGCTCGCTGATCTCGCGCCGAACAAGCCGCGCGATCACCTGATGGTGGTCAACCTGTCAGGCCGTGGCGACAAGGACATCTTCTCTGTCGCCGATTATCTCGGCGGCATGTGAGCTAGCAGATTGAAGTTTCGTCGCAGCCTTGGTGTCATCCCGGACACGCGCAGCGTGAGCCGGGAACCAGGGGCAACCGCTTCAGACTGACGGATTCTGCGCGTCGTCGCGCAAGGCAATCATTCTACCACACGCCCCTGGGTCCCGGATCGCCTGCTACGCAGTCGTCCGGGATAACACCGAGGTTGCCTAACGCCGCGCTTCGGTTGCCATGCGCACCGCGAGCGCGGCCAGCACCGTGCCCATCAGCCAGCGCTGAATGAGGGCGACGCGCGGATTGCGCGTCAGAAATAAAGCGATCGATCCGGCCGTCAGCGCGATCAAAGCATTGACCGCGACGCTGATGACGATCTGCACCGAGCCCAGCAGCAGTGATTGCACCAGGACCTGACCTGCCGGATCGACGAACTGCGGCAACAGCGCCAGATAGAGCATGGCGATCTTCGGATTAAGGAGATTGGTGAGAAAGCCCATGGCGAACAGGCGGCGTGGACTGTCGGGCGGCAAGGCATCAACGCGAAACGGCGAACCACCACCGGGCCGCACGGCCTTCCAAGCCAGATACAGAAGATAAAGCGCACCGGCGCCGCGCAGCACGTCATAAGCAAACGGTATGGCGAAGATCAAAGCGGTTATGCCGAACGCCGCGCAAAACATGTAGACAATAAAGCCCAGCGCCACACCGCCAACTGAGATCAAGCCAGCCACAGGCCCCTGCGAAACCGAGCGCGAAACGACATAGATCATGTTGGGGCCTGGCGTCAGCACCATGCTCAAAGCAATAGCGGCGAAAGCGAAGAGATGGCTGGCATCGATCATGGGGCAGCGGCCCTTGCGTCAGTTCAGGTGCTCCCCTATACGAAAAAGAGCCGCAGAAACCTAGGCTTTTTGCAAGCCCAGCCCGCAGCGGCGTAAGCAATAAATTTCATAGGTAGGAATCGATGGGCCAGTACGGCATTGGACAGCCTGTCCGACGCAAAGAAGATGTACGGCTGCTGACCGGCAAGGGTCAGTATACCGATGACATCAACATCGACGGCCAGGCGTGGGCGGCTTTCGTGCGTTCGTCGCACGCCAACGCCAAGATCAACGGCATCGATGCGACGGATGCCCTGGCACTGCCTGGCGTCGTCGCCGTCTACACCGGCTTTGATCTCGATGCGGCCGGCATCGGCACGCTGCCGAGCGAAGCCGATTATAAAAATCGCGACGGCTCATCGATGCATAAGCCGGAACGCAAGATCATGCCGACGGAGCAGACACGGTTCGTCGGCGAAGTGCTGGCCATCGTCGTCGCCGAGACCGGCGCATTGGCGCGCGAGGCCGCCGATCTCGTGCAGATCGATTTCGATCCGCTGCCGGCCATCGCCTCGACCGCACATGCGCTTGATGACGACGCGCCGAAGGTTTGGCCGGAATTCGGCACCAATCTCATCGTCCATTGGGAATATGGCGATGAAGCAGAGGTCGAGGCGAAACTGAAAGCCGCGAAGACCCGCGTCACCGTCGATCTTATCAACAACCGCGTGGCACCGAGCCCGATGGAGCCGCGCTGCGTCGTCGCCACCTATGAAGCGCCCGACGATCAACTGACCATCTATTCGCCGACGCAAGGCGGACGCCGGCTGCAAGCCAAACTGGCGACGGACCTCTTCCATATGCCGGTCGACAACGTGCGCTTCATCTCGCGCGATACGGGCGGCGGCTTTGGCGTGCGCAGCAAGATGTATCCGGAAACAGTGGCGATCGCCTTCGCAGCCAAGGCCCTCAACCGTCCGGTCAAATGGCGCGGCGACCGTGTCGAGACCTTCATGTCCGACTATCACGGCCGCGACCAGATCAATCATGCCGAAATGGGCCTCGATGCCGACGGCAAGATCGTCGCGCTGAAAGTCGAGACCCTCCTCAACGTCGGCGCCTATCTGTCGGAGAATGGCATCCGCCTGCCGATGGAAGGCGGCGGCCGCATCATCCCCTGCGGCTACCATGTGCCCGACTTCTATTTTTCCGTGAAGCCTATGTTCACCAATACGGTGTGCACCGACACCTATCGCGGTGCCGGGCGGCCGGAAGCCAATTACATCACCGAACGGCTGATGGACGCGGCGGCGGACGCCACCGGCCTCAGCATCGCTGAAATCCGCCGCCGCAATTTCATCACGCCGCAGCAGATGCCCTATCGCACCCATCTCGGCTTCACCATCGATTCCGGCGACTTCGCCGGCACGATGGACATGGCGATCAAGGCGGCCCATTGGGACAGTTTCACTGAGCGCCGCAAGCAATCGGAAGCGCAGGGCAAATTGCGCGGCATCGGTCTCGCCGTCTTCATCGAAGGCGCCGGCAGCCGGCCAATGGAAGGCATGCGCCTGCGCTTCGAGGAGAATGGCGACGTCAGCGTCATCGCCGGCACCTATTCGCACGGCCAGGGCCATGAGACGGTGTATTCGCAGCTCGTGACCGAATGGCTCGGCGTCGATTACGACAAAGTGAAACTGATCAACGGCGACACCGGCACGGCGCCGAAAACTTCGATCGGTACGTTCGGCTCGCGCTCGTCCATGGTGGGCGGCGGTGGTATTCGCCGCGCCGCCAATCTGATCATCGCCAAGGGCCGCAAGATCGCCGGTCATCTCCTGCAGGCCGATGCGGAAGCGGTCAGCTTCGCCGATGGCGTTTTCCGCGCCGGCGCCGGCAGCATGACGATCGAGGACGTGGCCGTGGCCTCGCGCGATCCGAGCAAACTGCCGGAGGGCCTGACACCGGGTCTCGACGAGGAAGTTACCTACAAGAACGAGGTGGAGAACTTCCCCAACGGCGCGCATGTGGTCGAGGTGGAAATCGATCCCGACACCGGCGTGATCCAGATCGTCGCCTATACGGCGGTGGATGATTGCGGCGTTGTGCTTAATCCATTCATCGTCCACGGCCAGGTCTATGGCGGCGTGGCGCAGGGCGTCGGTCAGGCGCTGACCGAAAGCGTCGTCTATGACGAGGACGGTCAATTGCTCACCGCGTCTTACATGGACTACGGCATGCCGCGCGCCCATACGATGGCGCATGTGGAAGCCCTGTTCAATGTGGTGCCGGCGACGACCAATGAGCTTGGCGTCAAGGGCGCCGGCGAAGCGGGTGCCACCGGCGCGCCGGCGGCCGTGGTGTCGGCTGTCTGCGATGCGCTGAAACCCTTTGGCATCCGCCATCTCGACATGCCGCTGACACCGGAAACCGTCTGGCGCGCCATCCGCGCGGCGCGCGCCGGCAAAGCCGCTTGATCTCTTCTCATCGGTCCATCCCCGGACGGAGGCACATTTGACCCTCGAAGTGAAACTGACCGTCAACGGCGTTGAACGCAGCGCCCAGGTCGAAGCCCGCACCCTGCTCGCCGAACTGCTGCGCGATCATCTGAAACTGACCGGCACCCATGTCGGCTGCGACACGACGCAATGCGGCTGCTGCGTCGTCCATCTCGACGGCAAGGCGATCAAGTCCTGCACCATTCTCGCGGTGCAGGCGCGCGGCAAAGCAGTGACGACGATCGAAGGGCTCGCCCAGCCCGACGGCACCTTGCATCCGATGCAGGAAGCCTTTCGCGAACATCACGGCCTGCAATGTGGTTTCTGCACACCTGGCATGGTGATGATGGGCGTCGACATTGCACGGCGCAATCCGGGCGCCGACGAAGACCTCATCCGCCATCAGCTCGAAGGCAATATTTGCCGCTGCACCGGCTATCAGGGCATTGTCGAAGCCATTCTGTCGGTCGCTACGCCGGGCGCGGTGAAGGGACATCACTGATGCGCGATTTCGATTATCACCTCGCCGCCGACGTCGAAGCGGCGCTCGCCCAGCTCCGCGCCAGCGAAGACGGCAAGATCATCGCCGGCGGCATGACCTTGCTGCCGACCCTGAAACAGAATCTCGCCGCGCCGACCGATCTCATCGACCTCGGCGGCATCTCGGCGCTGCGCGGCATCGCGCTCGATGGAAACATGCTAACCATCAAGGCGATGACCATTCACGCCGATGTCGGCGCCTCCGACGTGGTGAGAAAGGCCATTCCGGCATTGGCCACCTTGGCCGGCGGCATCGGCGATCCGGCGGTGCGCCATCGCGGCACGATCGGTGGTTCGATCGCCAATTCCGATCCCGCCGCCGATTATCCGGGCGCCGTGGTCGGGCTCGGCGCCACCATCGTCACCGACCGGCGCGAGATCGCGGGCGACGATTTCTTCCTCGGCCTGTTCGAAACAGCCCTGGAGCCGGACGAAATCATTACGCAAGTGCGGTTCCCGGTGCCCGACCAGGCCCATTACATCAAATTCCGCCATCCGGCCTCGGGCTATGCGGTGGCCGGCGTGATGGTGTCGCGGACCAAGGGCAAGGTCCGGGTCGGGGTGACGGGTGCCGGTCCTTACGCCTTCCGGGCGAGCGATTTCGAGACCGCCCTGGAACGGGATTTCAATCCACAAGCCATTGCTTCTATTGAAATTTCTGTGGAAGAACTGAATTCCGACATCAGCAGCAGCGCCGAATATCGGGCGAATCTCGTCCAGGTTCTGGCCCGGCGCTGCGTGACAGCCCTGATCTAGCGGGGATCAGCGCGCGACGGGACAGCGGAAACCTTCCGCTTTTCCCGCCGCCGTGCTACCGGCTGCCCCCATGACAACCCGTATCGACCAGCGTTTCGCCCTCTGCCGCGCCGAAGGCCGCGCCGCCCTCGTCACCTATCTGATGTGCGGCGATCCCGACCTCGCCACCTCGCTCGAGGTGATCAAGGCACTGCCCCGCGCCGGCGCCGATGTTCTCGAAGTCGGCATGCCGTTCACTGATCCGATGGCCGACGGTCCTTCGATCCAGGCGGCAGGCTTGCGCTCGCTGAAAGCCGGCACGACCGTGGGCAAAGTGCTTGGCGTGGTGGCGGAATTCCGCAAGCATGACCCGGACACGCCGGTCGTGCTGATGGGCTATTACAACCCGATCTACATCTATGGCGTCGATCGCTTTCTGGCCGATGCACGCGCCGCCGGGGTCGACGGCCTGATCATCGTCGATCTGCCGGCGGAAGAAGATGCCGAATTGTGTATCCCGGCGCTGAAGGCGGGCCTCAATTTCATCCGGCTGGCGACGCCGACCACCGACGACAAGCGGCTGCCGACGATCCTCGCGAACACGTCGGGCTTCGTCTATTATGTTTCAGTCACCGGCATCACCGGCTCGACCATTCCGGACTACTCGCGCGTCACCGAGGCTGTGACGCGGATCAAGCGGCATACGGCTTTGCCGGTTGCTGTCGGCTTTGGCGTGAAAAATGCCCAGTCGGCCGCCGCAATTGCGGCACATGCCGATGGTGTAGTGGTGGGCACGGCCCTGGTCGATGCGCTGAAAAGCTCGTTCGATGCCGAGGGCCGCGCGACGGCGGCCACCGTGGACACGGTGACGGCTTTCGTCGCCGATCTCGCGCAAGGCGTGCGTTCGGCGCGCCAGGCTGCTGCCGAGTAAAGGGATACCGATGAACTGGATTTCCAACGTCGTTCCGCCGCGTATCCGCTCGTTTCTGCGCCGCGAGACGCCCGAAAACCTCTGGGTCAAGGATCCGGAAAACGGCCAGCTTGTGTTTCACAAGGACATCGAGAACAATCTCTATGTCATCCCCGGTTCCGGCCATCACATGCGCATGCCCGTCAAAGCGCGATTGGAAAGCCTGTTCGACGGCGGCCTCTATGAGCAGCTGCCGACGCCGGAAGTGCCGCTCGATCCGCTGAAATTCCGCGACGTGAAGCGCTATACCGACCGCCTGAAGGAATATCGCACCAAGGCAGGCAAGCCCGATTGCGTGACGTTGGCGGCCGGCGAACTCGGCGGCCTTGCGGTGACGGTCGGCGTGCAGGATTTCGATTTCATCGGCGGTTCGCTCGGCATGGCGGCGGGCGAGGCCATTATCGCAGGCATGGAAGCGGCGATCGCCCGGCGCACGCCCTTCATCATCTTCACGGCGTCCGGCGGCGCGCGCATGCAGGAAGGCATGTTCTCGCTGATGCAGATGCCGCGTACGACGGTGGCCGTGCGCCGCCTGCGTGAAGCGAAACTGCCCTATATCGTCGTGCTCACCAATCCGACGACCGGCGGCGTCACCGCCTCCTATGCCATGCTGGGCGACGTACAGATTTCCGAGCCCGGCGCCGTCATCGGCTTTGCCGGCGCGCGCGTCATCGAACAGACCATCCGCGAGAAACTCCCCGAGGGTTTCCAGCGCGCCGAATATCTGAAGGCGCACGGTATGGTCGACATGGTGGTGCCGCGCACGGAAATGCGCCAGACCCTGGCGCGGCTCTGCCGCCTGCTGACCAAGCAGCCGGCGCAACCGGCTCTGCCGCCACCGGCCGAGGCAGCCTAATCCTGCATGGCCACAGCGACGACCTCAGATGCTATCCTGACACGCTTTCTCGATCTGCATCCGCGCAAGATCGATCTATCGCTGGGGCGGTTGGAAGCCCTGTTGGCCAAGCTCGATCATCCCGAGAAAAAACTGCCGCCGGTGATCCATGTCGCCGGCACCAATGGCAAGGGATCGACCGTCGCCTTCATGCGCGCCATGCTGGAAGCGGCGGGACAGAACGTCCACGTCTACACGTCGCCGCATCTGGTCCATTTCCACGAGCGCATCCGGCTCGGCGCCAGCGGCGGCGGCAGACTGGTCGATGAAGAGGCGTTGATCGCCGCACTCGAAGCCTGCGAACGCGCCAATGACGGCGCAGCGATCACCGTGTTCGAAATCATCACGGCGACCGCCTTGCTGCTGTTTTCACAACATCCCGCTGACGTGCTGCTGCTCGAAGTCGGCCTCGGCGGCCGCTACGACGCCACCAATGTCATCGACAAGCCGACCGTCAGCGTCATCACGCCGGTATCGATCGATCACGTCGAATTTCTCGGCAGCGCCATCGAAGGCATTGCTTTGGAGAAAGCTGGCATCCTCAAGCGCGGCGCGCCTGGTGTGATCGGCTGGCAGGATATGGTGGTGCGCGAGGTCATTGAACGGGAGGCCGAGAAAGTCGGCGCGCCGCTCGTCATCGCCGGTCAGGATTTCAACTGCTACGAAGAGCGCGGCCGCTTCGTCTATGAAGACACGATCGGCCTCGTCGATCTGCCGCTGCCGCGCCTGCTGGGCCACCATCAGCTCGAAAACGCAGCCACCGCCATCGCGGCGCTGCGCCAATTCATGCCCAATCTACCGGCGCAATGTTTCGAG
Source organism: Methylocella sp. CPCC 101449 (assembly GCF_031921685.1). NCBI lineage: Bacteria > Pseudomonadati > Pseudomonadota > Alphaproteobacteria > Hyphomicrobiales > Beijerinckiaceae > Methylocella > Methylocella sp. CPCC 101449. Next base: position 801,713 of record NZ_JAPDHU010000001.1, read on the forward strand.
GCTGGCGTGCGCACGGCCGTGTGGCCAGCGCGCTTGCACCGGCTGCGCAACGGCCCGCTGATCGCGCTTCTGCCTCAAGGCAGCGAGCTATGGCTCGACGGCGGCCACAATGTCGCCGGCGGGCGCGTGCTGGCGGAAGCCATGGCCGACTTCGAGGAGCAGACGCCGCGTCCGTTGATTCTGATTTGCGGCACGCTGACCACCAAGGACACCGCCGGCTTCCTCGCCAATTTCCGCGATCTCGCCCGTGAAGTGATCGCCGTGCCGATCGGCGGCGAACATCAGGCGCGCAGCGCCGCCGATGTGGCCGCAGCGGCGCAAACGGCGGGTCTCTCGTCGACCTTGGCGGAGAGTTTCGAGGCGGCGCTGCAAACGATCGCCACCCGCTCCTGGCCGGTGGCACCGCGCGTTCTCATCGCCGGCTCGCTCTATCTCGCCGGTGAAGTGCTGAAGGCCAATGGAACGCCTCCGGATTAGGCAAAAGCCATTATTTTCAGATCGCTTTTACCAAGCCTCCGGGTTCCCGCGACCGCCGCAAGGCTTGTTAACCTCCCCCCTTCCATAGTGCCGACGCCATAAGGCAAGGCCGATCCCGCGCCATAAAACACCGACAATGACTGTTGGTCTCCAAGAGGGTTTTTATGAATTTCGAAGCGATTTCCATCGGCAAGAATGCGCCAAACGACGTCAACGTGATCATCGAAGTTCCCGTTGGCGGCGAGCCGATCAAATATGAAATGGACAAAGATTCCGGCGCGCTGTTCGTCGACCGCTTCCTCTACACGCCGATGCGCTATCCCGGGAACTACGGTTTCATTCCGCACACGCTGTCGGACGATGGCGATCCGTGCGACGTGATCGTCGCCAATTCGCGCGCCGTCGTGCCCGGCGCCGTGATGAGCTGCCGCGTCATCGGCGTTCTCCTGATGGAAGACGAAGCGGGTGGCGATGAAAAGATTCTGGCCGTGCCGTCGACCAAGCTGACGCGCCGCTATGAGAATGTCACCAACTACACCGATCTGCCCGAAATCACGCTGCAGCAGATCGAGCACTTCTTCCAGCACTACAAGGATCTGGAACCGGGCAAATGGGTGAAGGTGCTGCGCTGGGGCGATGCGGCGGAAGCGCGCGCGATCATCTCGGCCGGCATCGAACGTGCCAAATCGAAAAAGATCAAACGCGTCGCTTAATATTTTGACGCGTCTTCATTGCGTTTGATGAGTCCATCAAACGCTGAAACGCTATGAAATAAAAATGGCGCGCACGGTTTCTTCGACCGGGCGCGCCATTTGAAATTCCGATTTTTTACGCCGGCGTCAGCCGGCGTTTTCATTACGCGATGGCGTCTTCGATCCACTTGACGAGCGCGCCCTTCGGCGAAGCGCCGACCTTCTGCGAGGCGAGCTTGCCGTCCTTGAACAGCATCAGGGTCGGGATCGAGCGGATGCCCATCTTGCCCGGGACGCCGGGGTTCTCGTCGACGTTCATCTTGACGATCTTGACCTTGCCGGCCATCTCGCCGGAAATCTCTTCGAGCGACGGCCCGATCATCTTACAAGGGCCGCACCATTCAGCCCAGAAATCGACAACGACCGGTTCGCTCGACTTCAAAACATCGCTTTCAAACGTGGCATCGGTGACTTTCGCGGTAGCCATCTGAAAATCCTCAACTTGGCTGGCATCCTTGGCCAGCGCACTTGGCCGGGATCGAATCCCGTATTCGCCGTGGAAAGTATGGAGCAGGCCCCGTCCGGTCAAGGACTCGGCCCTATCACGATTGCGCTTACCGGATAATCGCCCCTTCCAGGGCCGAAATGAGCCGTTCCGGCGGGATTTCGACCGCTTGGGCATTGGCCGTCCAGACGATGAACGGGCGGATAGCCTTGCCGGGATAAAGCGGGGCGATGGCGGCGGTATAGAGCGCCATTTGCGTGACATAGGCGGCCGGCAGATCGGCCAGCAGGCGCGGCGCGCCGGTCTTGAAATCGGCGATCAGCACGTCCTGCTCGCGCACCGCCAGCCGGTCGATCCGCCCGGCAATATCGACCAAGGCGCCCGAGCGGCGGGACACCTTGCCAGCGATGGCGACCTCGGCGCGGGACTGCGGCCCGAACAGGGCCTCCAGCGCCGGATTGTACAGAAGGGCTAAAGCTTGACCAGTAAGCCGCTCCTGCTCCTCCGGCGGCAGCGCCCGCCCCCTGGCCGCCAGGAACCGCCCGGCGGCCGCTGCCCGCAGCGAAGGAGCGAGATCGGGCAGATATTGCAACAGTCCATGCATCAGCGTGCCGACGACCAAAGCGACCGAACCACCGTCGTCGCGCACCAGCGGCTCGAGCTGGTCGGCGGCGGCCAGCGCCCGCGACGGGCTGATCGGCGGCAGCGGCGCCCGCTCCTGCGGCGCCGCTTGGCGCAGCCAGGCCGGTTCCGCCCGCTCCCGCGCCGAGCGGACTTCCGCCAGGCGGCCGCCCGCGGCTGTGCCGCCGGCCCGCAAAACCTGCTCCTCGCCATTCCAGGGCGCCGGCACCGAGCTCATGCCTTCCTCGAGAGCGGAGCGAGCGATCTGATACCAGCAATCCTCGCTCAGCTTCTGCAGACCGCGATAGCCGCAGATGTAGAGCCGCTCCTCGGCGCGCGTCATCGCCACATAAAGCAGGCGCAGATATTCGTTCTGCTGCTCCTGGCGCGACAGGCCCTTCGCCACTTCGACGGCGGGCGGATCCTCGTCCCGGTTGCGCCGCCAGACCGGCAGGGCCAGACCATCTTTGCCTTCAATGAAGACGATGTCGGGATCGAAATGCGAGCCGGGTGCGCCGGTCGTATCGGGCAGGAAGACGATCTTGCCTTCCAGGCCCTTGGCGGCGTGCACGGTCATGACACGCACCACTTCGCCCGCCGCTTCCAGATCGCGCTTCACCGTCGCTTCCGTCGCCGCGAATGTGTGCAAGAAGGCCGACAGCGAAGGCGGCTGCGATTTCTCATGCGCCAAAGCGCGATTGAGGAATTCGTCGATGGCGTCGTTGGCTTCGCCACCAAGCCGGCGCAGCAGATCGCGCCGGCCACCATCGGCGCCGAGCAGATGGGCATAGAAGCCATAGGGCGTCATCTCGGCGGCATGGGTAATCCAGCGTTCGAGACGAGCCGTCACCGCGCGATGTTTTGGATCGGGCGAGGCACGCAGGGCCTCATAGAGGTTGCCCGTGCGCTGCGGCGCGAATTGCAGGAGGTCGTCGTCATCGAGCCCGCCCAGCGGCGAGGTCAATACGCAGGCGAGCGACAGGTCATCCTGCGGCAACAGCGCGAAACGGCCGACCGCCATTAGATCCATGACGGCGATATGATCGGTGAGTTTCAAAACGTCGGCGCCGGCCACCGGCACGCCGACCGCCTTCAAAGCGCGGATCATCGCATCGAAGAAATTGTTGCGACGACGCACGAGAATGATGACATCGCCGGCATGGACCTGACGCGGCGCGCCACTGGCATCGTGAACGAATTCGCCGCTGCCGGGTCTGATCCAATCGCGAATCAAGCTCGCGATGCGCTGCGCCAACCGCACTTCCGGCGCATCCTCGCGCACCGCATCGACCGGCAGCAGCCAGGAAGTCGGCGCTTCGATCTCCACGGGCTCGATGACGTCCCAGATCTCGACCAGGCCCGGCAGTTGCGCCTTATAGGCTTCGTGGCGCAGCCAGCCATCGTCGCCCGAGACGACGCTGCGATAGGTCTCGCGCGCCATGAAAGTGCGATCGACCTGATCGAGCACCAGGCTCGCCGAGCGATAGGAGACAGTCAGGGGCACTGCGCGCAGCTCACCGGGGCCGGCGCGATCCTCGAAATGCTTGCGCATGCCGGCGAACAGATCGGGCCGCGCGCCCTGGAACGAGAAGATCGACTGCTTTTCGTCACCGACGGCAAAGAGCGTGCGCAAACGTGGCGCACCGCCACCCGAACCGGCAAAGAACTCTTCGGTCAAGCGCTGGAGAATATGCCATTGCTCGGGCGAGGTATCCTGCGCCTCGTCGACGAGCACGTGATCGATCCCGTTGTCGAGCTTATAGAGCACCCAGGCGGCGCTGGAGCGATCGAGCAGCATCATCGTGCGCTCGATCAGATCGGCAAAATCGAGCTTGCCCTGCGCCGTCTTGAGATTGCGATAGCGCAGCAGAATGGCGTTGAGCAGTTCCAGCAGCGCTTGCGAGCGCTCGACGCACCGCGCGGCTTTGTGTTTTTCCAACAGAGGTGGCAGGCGTTCGAGTTCCTCGACTACAGCCGGATCGAGGCGGCCTTGCGCACCCTTGGTGGCAAAGGCTTTGCGCGCACCGCCATCATGGCCAAGCACGATGCCGCGCAGGGTGGCGACGGAAGGGGCCGCGACGAAAGCGCGGATGCGATGCGCCTGGGCGATATCCATCTTGCCGGAGGTTTCAAGAAGCGCGGCCGCTTCCGACCAGCGCTCGAAGCCCGGCCCGCCGTCGATCATCTCGGCTTCCAGCGCGGCGATCGTCTCGTCAGGCCGCAGGCCCAGCTCTTGCGCGAGCCGCGCCCGATAGCCGCCTTGGAGACGACCAAGGACAGCTTCGATCTCCGCATGTTTGGCGAGGCCGCCTTTCAGAAGCTGATCGAATTTCGCTTCGGTGGTCAGGCCGGAGATGAGTTGCAGCGCCTGCCCCGTGACGCTGTCTGGCGCATCGATCGCCAGCGCCAGCACGTCCTCGCGGGCGCGTTGCAAAAGCCCTTCCTGCGCATCGGTTTCGATCACCGAAAAGCCGGCCGCGATATTCGCCTCGAAGGGGAACATATGCAGCAGGCGTTCGCAGAAGGCGTGAATGGTCTGCACCTTGAGACCACCCGGCGTCTCGATGGTGCGGGCGAACAGCGTGCGCGCGAATTCGAGATCGTGGCCACCACGGCTGGTCATGTCCTGCAAGGCCTGACGCAAGGTCGCGTCATCGAAGGATGTCCAGGCCGACAGAATGTCGAAGACGCGCCGCGACATGTTGGCGGCGGCGGCCTTGGTGAAGGTGAGACAGAGAATCTTGCCCGGCTCGACGCCGTTCAACAGAAGCCGAATGACGCGATGGGCCAGAACATGGGTCTTGCCCGAGCCGGCATTGGCCGACACCCAGACGGAGACCGACGGATCGGACGCCGCCGCCTGGCTCGCCGAGGAACGGCTCGAAGCGCGCGCGCCGCTCATGGTCCGATCTCCTCGGGACCGCTACCGAAAGACCATTCGCGCACACGCGCCAGATGGTCATACGTGCCGAAGCGCAGGCGATATTGCGGATAGGGCCTGGACCGATAACCAGTGGAAGGCTTGCGAAAATCGCCCAGCATGATGACCAGATTGGCATGATGTTCGGCGATCAAATCCGACAGCGGCTTGCCTTTCCGGTCGGAGCCGACTTCCCGCACCTCATCGGCCTTGGTAGCGTGGAATTTGACATAGGCCGCGCCGCTGACGGCCGAGCCGGCGGGGGCCTCCGTGAAGGCGCCCCGTTGCAGCATGGCGGCTTCCAAAGTCACCTGAACGGCAAAACCGGCTTCGATCAGTTTATGGGTCGGCAAGACACCGGTCTTGAAATCGACGATGCGAAATTCTTCGCCGCGCCGTTCGATGCGATCGGCCTCGGCCGTGAGATTGAATTGCGAGCCATCAGCGAGCGGCATGGCGAGCCGGCCGCGCTCCTCGATCAGCAGGCGCGTCACATCGGCCCGTTCGTCAAGATCCCAGGCGAGAAAGGCACGCAATTGCGCCTCGATACGCGGCCACGTGAAGGCGACGAAATTGGCATCGTTCAGAAGAGCCGCGAATTCAGCTTGCGCGATGGCCATCAGCCGCGCCTCGGCATCAGGAGGCAACGCGGGATCGGGATTGGCCTGCTGGAAGCGCGCCAGCACATTGTGAGTCAGCGTGCCCGTGAGCCGTGCACCATCCTCTTCGCCCGCTTCATCGAGCGGCTGCACTTTCAAAATGCGCTCGGCATAAATGGAATAAGGATCGCGGCGCAGGGTTTCGATGCGGGTGACGCTGAGCGATGTCGGACGCAGCTCGATCGCCGGCTTCGGCTCGGGCTGGCTCACCGGCTGCGATTTATCGGGCGCACGATCGAGTGCCCGCGCATAATGCAACAGCTCCTCGCCTCGGCCACGACAGGCCTCCCAGGCTTCCGGCCCTGCCAGCGCTTCCATGCGTTGCAAAAAGCGCGACGCGATGGTCGGCGATCCGCCACGCTTTGAGGCACGCGACAGCCAGACTTCTTCGGCGCCGAGCGCCATCACAAAGTCATGCGCGGTCTGGCCGATGCGCCGTTCCGGCGCGTTCAAGCCGAGCGCCTTGCGCATTGGCCGATTGAGGAAGGCATCGGTGCGCGCCTGCGGCGGCCACACGCCTTCATCGAGACCAGCGACGAAAACCGTGTCGGCCGGGATCAAACGTGCTTCGAGCAGACCGAGAATTTTAAGGCGCGGATGAGTACGGCGCGGCCCACGCACGATCGTCTCTTGCGCCAGCCGCTCGAACACACCGGCATAGTCCGTATGAGTGAACGACAGGCCGGCGGCGGTCGAGACCTGCATGGTCTCGAACACGTGCTGCAGCGTCTCGCCATCGTCGCCGGGAAAGAGAACCGTGTCGCCGGCGCGCAGCGCTTCAAAGGCCTGGCGATGCGCCTGCGCCCAGGCGGCCAAATCACCTGTGGGCACTTGAGCCAGCGGCCGCACAGCTTGCGCCAGACGGCGCAGCACCGCCTCGATGTCCTGCCAGTCGGTCTCGGTCAAAGCCTTGAGAGCCGGATGCGCATGGCGGTCCATCGCCGCATGGCGGGCCAAACTCAGCGCCGCTTCGATTTCGTCGATATGGAAGCTGCGGCCACGCAACAAAGCGATCTCGGCCTGGCGGGCGATCCGCGCCATGTCCTGCGCCGTGAATCCAAGCCGCAGATGGGGATGGCTGAGCAGGGCAATCCAATCGCTCGGCAGCGGATTGGCCTGCGCGCAAACGAGCAGAAGCCGCGCCAAGACGCCTTGCGGCATGGACGCCAGCGGATCACCGCCGGAATCATCGACCTCGATATCCCAGCGCGCCAGCTCCGCCCGCACGCGCTGCGCGATGGTACGATCAGGGGTGATCAAGGCGGCGGTGCGGCCCGGTGTTTCAAGAACGTGCCGAAGCCCGACCGCGATGGCGCGCGCTTCCTCGCCATCATCGGCCGCGTCGATCAGAGATATGTCGGTCAACATGGCCGTGATGGCGGCCGCGTCGAATTTGGCGCGCCAGTTCTGCCAGGCACCAGTCACCTGCGCCGGCAACAGCGCTTCACCGATAAATTTTTCGCGCGCGGCGGGTGCGGTGGTGGTGAGGACGGCAACGTCTTCGCGGGAGGCTTCGAGCCGCCCCAGCAAATGTTTGAGCGCTGTCTGCGGATGTCCCTCGGCAACGCCCTCGCCGACTTCACTCCAGGCCTTCTCATCCATGGTAAGATCGAGGCCCGGCAGGATCACCGCGCCATTGGCGAGTTGCGCGATCGCATTGATCAAATCGGCCGTGGCTCTGTTGGTGCCGGTCGAACCCAAGACGATCTGCGGGCCAGGAGAGCCCGCCCGCTTCAGTTCGCCAACGCGCCGTTCAATCAGACGCGCCTGCCGCTCAACGCGATCGAGCCAGCCTTGCTCATCGAGATAAGCCGGCCAGTATTCGAAAGCGATCTTGAGGAAGTCGAGCGTGATCTTCCAATAGCGATCGAAATCGTCAGGCACGAGCTTTTGCAGATCGTCGAGCGCGACGCCCTGAATGCGAAATTCGTCGATGACACCGGCGAGTTCGCAAGCGAGCGCGAAGGCATGGCTCGGCGTCGCCGCGACCACGAAAGGCTCGTCGCCATCCATCTGCGGTTCGCCGCCATCACTCATGGTGACGATGGCATGGGTGATGCGCGCGCTCCAAGCTTCGATCAGGCGCGTCAGCGCCAGACGGCGATCCAGCTCGCCGATCGCTTCCGGCAGATCGGGATCGTAGGCCTCGCTTTCGGCGGTAAAAATCTGCCCGGTCTCGAAATCATCGAGCGCGCCGAGCGGCAGGATGCGCGGCAGAAAGATCGCCGGTTCCGTCACGAGCCGCGTCAACTCAGCCGTCAGGGCGCGGGCGGCACGGCGGGTCGGCACATAGATGGTGGCGGTGCTGAGTGCCAGCGGATCGCCGCGATCGGGAAAGCCTGGAATGATGGCGCCGTCGAGCAGCACCTGCGCGAAGGTGGCGAGGAAGGGCGCGCTGGCCGGGATGGTGAAAAGCCGTCTGCGATGCGAGGCGGCTCGCTCACTCACAATGCCGACCTCGCGATCGCCTGTTCGGCTTCATTGATCGCTTGCGGCGTGCCGACATGCAGCCACGTGCCTTCCAGGCGCGCGCCATAGAGGCGCCCGGCTTCAGCGGCCGCAAAGAAGATCGGCGCCAGACGGAATACGTCGCGCGTCTCACCAGCGAAGAGTTCCGGCTTGAGGATGCCAAGCCCGGCATAGATAAAAGCGGAGACTTCACGCTCGTCGCGGCGCACCAGGCGACCATCGGGCAGCATGTGAAAATCGCCCGGCCAATCGACGCCGATGCTGGAAGCTGTCGCCGCCACCAGCAGCAATACATCCATCTTCTGCGGGTCCCAATGTTCCGCGAGTTTGTCGAGATTGGATTTGGCGCCCTCGATCCATAGCGAGTCGGTGTTGGCGATGAAGAACGGATCCTTGCCCAGTTCCGGCAAAGCCTTGACGATGCCGCCACCTTGATCGAGCAGTTTGGCGCGTTCGTCGGAGATGACGATCTGCGGCTTCGTGCGCGCTTTCAGATGACGCTCGATGTCGTCGGCCATATAGTGCACATTGACCACGGCCTTTTCGACGCCGGCTTCGGCAAAGCGATCGAGCATATGATCGATGAGCGGCTTGCCGCGCACCTCCACCAGAGGCTTGGGCAGTTTATCGGTGATCGGGCGCATACGCGTGCCAAGACCGGCGGCGAACACCATGGCGGTATGCGGCATCTGTGGTGAGGGCATCAAAAAAACCAAGAAAGCTGGATCGAAATCAGTCGCCGACGATATGCGGCAGGTGAGTTTTATACCAGCTTTTCAGGTCGGCAAGGGCCGGATGCTTCAGGCCTTTGGATAGATAATGTTCGATGCGCGGAATATGGGCAAGATATTGCGATTTTCCGTCGCGCTTATCGAGACGCGCGAAAATGCCCAGAATCTTCGTGGCCCGCTGCGCCCCCATGATGGCATAGGCGCGGACAAACGCGGTCATATCGAAGGCCGGATCGGCTTCCTTGCGGGCGCGCGCATATTGGCCCAGCAGTTTCAGTTCCAGCTCGTCGGGAACCGTGATGCGCGCGTCTTGTAACAAAGATGCGACATCATAGGCGGCAGGACCGATGACACAGTCCTGAAAGTCGATCACCCCAACCCGTTCGATGCCGGCCCGTCCGTCGAGCCACAGCAGATTGGGCGAATGATAGTCGCGTAGAACCCAGGTCGTCGGCGACGTGATAATTTCGCGAAGGGTTCCCTTCCACAAATTGACGAACATCGCCTTGGCGCCGGAGGCGAGATTTACCTTGGCGACATGCGAGGCGTACCATTCGGTCAACAGCTCCACCTCGATCAGCATGGCATCGAGATCGTAAGGCGGAATGCGATGCAGATAGCTGTCGTCGGCGGCGACTTCGCGCGGCAGATCGCTGTGATGCAGATGGGCGATGGCGCGCACCGCCTCGGCATAGCGCTCCGGGTCAGGTCCATCAACACCGATCATCGGCTCGGTGCCGAGATCCTCGATGATGGCGAGGCCGTTCTCGATGTCGCTGGCATAGATGCGCGGCGCCGAGAGCCCCTGTTCGGTGATCGCCTTGGCCATGGCGATGAAGGGCACGATGTCTTCCGCCAGCCGGGCGATAGCGCTGTAAGATTTGCCGAAGCGCACCGGCGGACCATCGGGACGCGGCGGCGAGATCATCAAAACGGCACGACTGCCATCGGGCTTGATCAGCCGTTCATAAGCGCGCGTCGAGGCGTCGCCCTGCATGAAGGTGCGTTTCGCATCGGCCCAATCGGCCACCTGCAAGAGATTGCGAATGGCATTGGCGCGCTGCAGTTTTTCGGCCCAGGCGCCATGACCGGTGACGATGGCGCGGCGGAAATCGAGCGGTCGCGACGCGTCGATATAGAAAGCGATATCGAGCCGATCGGGGGTGAGAGCCGTGCCGGCCCGATCCGGCCATTCGACCAGAACCAAGGCATTGTCGGCGGCTTCTTCCCAACCCAGCTCGACCAGTTCGTCGGGCGATTTGATGCGATAGAGATCGGCATGAACGATGGGAAACTTCGGCCCATCGTAGATCTGCATCAAGGTGAAGGTCGGGCTCGGCACTTCGGCGCGCTCGTCCTCGATGAGCTGGCGCACCAGCGACCGCGCGAACGTGCTCTTACCGGCGCCGAGATCGCCCGACAAGGTCACGACATCATTGGCACCGACGAGTTCGGCAATATCTCTTGCCAGCGCGGCGGTTTCGCTCTCGCCGGCCAGATCGACATGCCAGACAACCGGTTCTATCGCCTCGGCCATTAGGATGCCTTTGCGACGCGGCCGCTGCTGTGCCGCGCAGGGAAGAAGCAGGTGACGACAGTGCCTTCGCCCGGCACCGATTCAATCTGAACACGGCCGCCGTGCAATTCGACGAAGGAGCGCACGATCGAAAGGCCCAGCCCCGCACCGCGATGACGGGCGCCGATGCTGTTGGTTTCGAGCCGGTTGAAGATGCGGTCGAGCACTTCCGGCGGCATGCCGCGGCCTTCGTCGGACACTTTGAAGACGATTTCATCGCTGCGCCGGAAGGCGGCCAAAGTCACCGACTGGCCGGGCGAGGAGAAGCCGATGGCATTGGACAGCAGGTTGTAAAGCACCTGGCGCACACGGGCTTCGTCGGCTTCGAAATGGCCAATGTCGTCGAAGGCGACGACATTGAGCTTGATCGATTCTTCCGCCAGCCGATCCTGCACGCCCTCGGACGCCGCCTTGATGGTCTTGGCGATATCGACTTCGCTGATCGACAGTTCCAGCGTATTGGCGTCGATGGTGGCGAGATCGAGGATATTGTCGGTGATGGCGATCAGAGCGGCGGAGGATTTCTGGATATAACCGAGATATTCGCCCTGCTTGGCGTTGAGCGGACCGGTGCGGCCATCGGCCAGAAGCTCGACGAAGCCGCTCAGGCTGTTGAGCGGCGAGCGTAGTTCGTAGGAGACGTGATGGACGAAGTTGTCGCGCAGTTCCTGCGTGGCAACGAGCGCTTCGTTGCGTTCGGTCAGCGCACGCGCCACTTTGATGCTGGCGGTGACGTCGAGGAAGGTGATGAGCGTCGCGCCGTCAGGTAGCGGCGCGGCAGCGCAATCGAGCACGCGGCCGTCCTGACGCTGTACCCGATATTCAGAGCGCATGCGCGCATCGTGGAGACCGGCGACGGCGGAGCGCAACGTGGTCCATAGGCTTTCGTCCGGACAGAGATCGCGACAATGGGCGATGATGTCGTCGATATGCGGCGGACGCGGTTGCGTGCCCGATGCATTCGGCGGCGACACATGCAATTGCGCGCGGTCGTATTGCCACAGGTCGGCGAAGGCCTGGTTGGACAGTTTGAGGCGGCCGTCGCTGCCAAACACCGCCACGCCCTCCTTCAGCGCGTCGAGGGTTTCGGCCTGCACACCGATGAGCGAATTGAATTGCGACTCGAGCTGATCGCGCTCGGTGACGTCGTCGAACAGATAGGTGACGCCACCCTGCGCATTGGGATTGACGACGACGCGCAGATTGCGCTCGCGCGGCAGATACCAGATCTGCTGTACCGTTTCGGTCGACTGATAGGTCGACAGCAAAGCCGCTTTCCAGCTGCGGAAATCGGCTTGTTCGGGCAGTTTGCGCTCGGCGCGCAGGCGATCAAGAATTTCCGAATCGGTCGGCTGCTGATCGAGCCAGCCGGCATCGAGCCCCCACAACTGACGATAGGCCGAATTGTAGAAGACCAGCCGCTTGGCGCGATCGAACACGGCGACCGCCGTCGCCAGTTGATCGAGCGTGCGGGCATTGGCCTCCATCTGGCGGCTGAGATCGGCACGCATGGCTTCGATCTCGGTGCGATCGGCGGCAAAGCCGGCCGAGCCGCCGCGCGTCGGCACGTCGGTGACATCGAGAACATGGCGCTGGCCAGCGACCACGGCCGGCACGCGCGACCGCCAGATGCTGCCGGCGCCCCGCAATTGCCGCGCCGCTTCGCGCGCCTGCGTATCGAGCAATTCGGCGTTGCGGGCGATGGCTTCGCGGGCATCGACCACGTCGACGGCACGCGCATAGGCGGCGTTGGTCCAGGCAAGCTGGCCCTGTTTGTCGCGCATCCAGGCCGGGCTCGGCAGCGCGTCGAGCATCGCTTGGAGGGAATCGAGTTCCATCATCGCCTGGACATGGCGCTCGCGCAGGCGCGCCAGTTCAAGCCGGTCGCCGGAGACATCGCGAATGCGCATCACGGCGCGGCCGCCGACGGCGCGGCCTTCGATTTCAAGCTGACGGCCGGTGAGGCTTGCCATCGACAGACGGAAACTTTCGCCACGGGCGCGCAGCCGCTCGACACAGCCTTCGACATTGCGCGCCGCTTCCGGCGGCAGCCAGGAGCCGAAGCCCAGCACCCGGCGCGGTACGGGCACATCCATGACGATGGACAGATCGCCCTCGATATCGGGCTCGCCATTCGACATGCCCCAGGCGACGACAATCTGCGATTCCGCCGAGAGAAAGACATTGGCGCGATCGAGCGCGGCGCGCGCCGAGGTGAGATCGGCGACCAGGCGGCTCTCGCGCTGGGTCCAGGCCCGCCGCCCGGTCAGATGCAGAATGGCCGTACTGGCGGAAAAGATGACCAATGCCACGAAGGCGGAAAAGCCGATGACGCCCTGGGTCTCGTTGAACATGTCGCCGGCAAAGCCCGACTGGGCGACAGCCGACTGGGTTCCCAGCAGCAGCGGCACGCTGCCACCCAGCAGCCCGGCAGGGCTGACGCTTGTGCGCAAACGCGCGCGCAGGCGCGCAGGCGCTCCCATCAAAGCGCGTCCAAAGCCGTGCCGCGATTCCATGCTTTGGTTTGATCTCCGTCCGCTTGATCGCGAATGGCAATTTGGCCCCTGCCACCCCGCGAATCATCTCAATGTAGCTTGAACAGGACTCCCTGAGAATGTGGTTAACCGAACGAAAACGCCCCCGAATCGTTACCGATCCGAGGGCGTTGAAAAGCTACCGCATGTAGTGGGTCAGTAAAGACCGACCCACTAGCGCAAAACTTAGTAGCGGTAATGTTCCGGCTTGTAGGGCCCCTGCTGCGGCAGGCCGAGGTAATCCGCCTGCTGCTTGGAGAGCTTGGTGAGCTTCACGCCGATCTTTTCCAGGTGCAGCGCCGCGACCTTTTCGTCGAGGTGCTTGGGCAGCGTGTAGACTTCCTTCTTGTACTGGCCCTGCTTGGTCCACAGTTCGATCTGGGCCAGGGTCTGGTTGGTGAAGGAGGCCGACATCACGAAGGACGGGTGGCCGGTAGCGTTGCCGAGGTTCACCAGGCGGCCTTCCGACAGCAGGATGATGCGCTTGCCATCGGGGAAGCCGATCTCATCGACCTGCGGCTTGATGTTGTTCCACTTGAAGTTCTTCAGGCCGGCGACCTGAATCTCCGAGTCGAAGTGGCCGATGTTGCAGACGATGGCCCGGTCCTTCATGGCGCGCATGTGGTCGACGGTGATGACGTCGACATTGCCCGTGGCGGTGACGAAAATGTCGGCGCGCGGGGCGGCCTCTTCCATCGTCAGCACTTCGTAGCCTTCCATCGCCGCCTGCAGGGCGCAGATCGGATCGATTTCGGAGACGAGCACGCGGCAGCCGGCATTCTTCAGCGAAGCGGCCGAACCCTTGCCGACGTCGCCGAAGCCAGCGACCATGGCGACCTTGCCGGCCATCATCACGTCGGTGCCACGGCGGATGCCGTCGACGAGCGATTCCTTACAGCCATAGAGGTTGTCGAACTTCGACTTGGTGACCGAGTCGTTGACGTTGATGGCCGGCCACAGCAGCGTGCCGTCCTTCTGCATATTATAGAGGCGGTGCACGCCCGTGGTCGTCTCTTCGGAGACGCCCTTGATGGCCTTGGCATTGGCCGTGTACCAGCCCTTGTGGCTCTTCAGACGCGCCTTGATGGCGGCGAACAGCACTTCTTCTTCCTCATTGCCCGGCTTGTCGAGGAAAGCGGTGTCGCCGGCTTCGGCGCGGGCGCCAAGATGGATCAGCGCCGTGGCGTCGCCGCCGTCGTCGAGGATCATGTTCGGGGTGCCGCCATCGGCCCATTCGAAGATCTTGTGGGTGTATTCCCAGTAGTCCTTCAGGCTCTCGCCCTTGATGGCGAACACAGGCGTGCCGGCAGCGACGATCGCGGCAGCGGCGTGGTCCTGGGTCGAATAGATGTTGCAGGAGGCCCAGCGGACATCGGCGCCTAAAGCCTTCAGGGTCTCGATCAGCACGCCGGTCTGAATGGTCATGTGCAGCGAGCCGGCGATGCGGGCGCCCTTCAGCGGCTGCGATTTGCCGAATTCGGCGCGGGTCGCCATCAGGCCCGGCATTTCGGTCTCGGCGATGTCCAGCTCCTTGCGGCCAAACTCGGCGAGCTTCATGTCGGCGACGGCGTAATCGTTGTCTTTCACGGCCATGGATTCTTCCAGCTTCTGAGAAAAGGGAAACCTTTGCGGAGGCGCCTATAGCAGGGCCCGCCGGGAGATGCAACGGCCATATAAAGAATTCTTTATGTCTTCAAAACAGGACTGACCGGTATTTCCCTGGAAATAAGCGCTTTTCCGGCCTCCCACAGACGTGTGCGGGAGCGCACATCAGCTCCCCTGTCCTGTGACTAAGGTCATTACATCGCCGGTCGAAACCTTTACCGGCTCGGAAATTAGGAGAGCGTCATGATCAGCAAAAAGACCCTCGCTGCCACCGCCGGCGCCCTTGCCCTGGCTGCGACCTTCGCCGCTTCGACCCCGGCTTCGGCCGGCTGGAAGCATCATCACGGCTACGGCGGCGGCCTGGCCGTCGGCCTGCTCGGCGCGGCCATTGTCGGTGGCGCCATCGCCGCCTCCCAGCAGCCCGCTTACGGTTATGGCGGCGGCTGCGAAATCCGCCAGCGCCCGATCTACAACGCCTGGGGCGATGTGGTCGGCTACCGCCGCCCGGTCCGCGTCTGCTACTGAGAATTGGGGCGAGGTCGTCGATTTAAGGCACCGATAGGCCTTCTTCCCAACAGCCCTCCGGCCCAGGCCGGAGGGCTTGTTTTTTGCTTATTCTCATTTCGACGCATTTTCTTCACGCGAACCGACATCCACTTCGCTCGAAAATGCTATTCCGCCGGCTCGGGTAGTTCCCGCATGGCGGGCGTCGACGTCGTCTGTTTGCGATGGCGGCGCGTCCAGCCAAAATTGCCGCCGAGACGATCCAGATAGAGATAGACGATCGGCGTGGTGAACAAGGTGAGCATCTGGCTCAAGATCAGACCGCCCACCATGGTGTAGCCCAGCGGCTGGCGCAATTCCGAGCCGGTGCCATTGCCGAGCATCAGCGGCACGGCACCGAGCATGGCCGCCATCGTCGTCATCATGATCGGCCGGAAGCGCAGCAGACAGGCCTGGCGGATCGACTCGACCGGCGTCAAACCTTGCTTTCGCTCGGCCTGAATGGCGAAATCGACCATCATGATGCCGTTCTTCTTGACGATGCCGATGAGCAGAATGATGCCGATCATCGCGATCACCGACAGATCGAAATGGAAGGCCATCAGCATCAACAGGGCACCGACACCGGCTGACGGCAGGGTCGAAAGAATGGTCAGCGGGTGGATGTAGCTCTCATAGAGCACGCCCAGAATGATGTAGACGGTGATCAGCGCCGCCAGCACCAGATAGGGCTGGCTGGCGAGCGAGGCCTGGAAAGCCTGCGCCGTGCCTTGGAAGCCGCCGGTAATCGAAGCCGGCATGCCGATGTCAGCCGCCGCCTTCTCGACCGCCACCGTGGCGTCGCCCAGCGCCACGCCGGGCGCCAGGTTGAACGACAACGTGACCGCCGGGAACTGTCCCTGATGGTTGACCACCACGTAATTGACGCCGCTCGTGTCGAACTTCGCCATCGCCGACAGCGGCACCTGCTGGCCGGTCGTCGGCGATTTGACATAGATCTTGTCGAGCGCATTCGGATCGCTCTGCAGCTTCGGATCGACCTCGAGCACGACGTGATAGGCGTTGAGCTGGGTGAAATATTGCGTCACCTGGCGCTGGCCGAAGGCATCATAGAGCGTCTGGTCGATGAGCGAGGGCTGGATGCCGAAGCGCGCCGCCTGATCGCGGTCGATCTTCACCGAAACCATCGTCGCATTGGTCTGCTGGTCGGACGCGACGTCGCGCAATTCCGGCAGCGTCTTCAGTTTCGCCAATAGACGCGGCGCCCATTGGTTGAGTTCGTCGAGGCTGACGTCGCTCAACGTATATTGGAATTGCGTGCGCGCCAGCCGGCCGCCGACATTGAGATCCTGCCGGGCCTGTAGAAACAGCGCGGCGCCCTGCACTTTCGCCAGTTGCGGCCGCAGCCGCGCGATGACCTGGTCGGCGGTGGCGGTGCGTTCGTCACGTGGCTTCAGGCTGATGAAGACGAAACCGGCGTTGGTGCCGCGCGAACCGCCGGTCGAGGCGGACCAGCTCTCCACGTCGGGATCCTTGGCGATCACATCGGTCAAGGCATGGGCCAAACGCGACATCTCGGTCGCCGAAACGTCCTGCCCGCCTTCGGGCAGACCGACGATGACGCCGGTATCCTGTTGCGGAAAGAAGCCTTTCGGAATGACGACATAGAGGCCAACCGTGGCGACGACCGTCGCGACGAAGACCGCCAAGGTCAGACGCTGGTGCCGCAGCACGAGATCCAGGCCCGCCGCATAGCGGCCCAGCACCCAATCGAAGCCGCGTTCTGTCATCTTGTAGAAACGGCCGTGATGGGCTTCCTCGTCCGCATGGCTGCGCAGGAAGCGCGAGCACATCATCGGCGTCAGGGTCAGGGCGACGATACCAGACACCAGGATGGTCATGGTGACGACGATGGCGAATTCGCGGAACAGACGTCCGACGATGCCGCCCATCAGCAGCAAGGGAATGAACACGGCGACCAGCGAAATGCTGATCGACAGAATGGTGAAGCCGATTTCGGCCGAGCCTTTATAGGCCGCCTGCATCGGACTGAGGCCGTCCTCGATGTGACGGTGGATGTTCTCCAGCATGACGATGGCGTCGTCGACGACGAAACCAACCGCGATGGAGAGACCCATCAGCGAGAGATTGTCGAGGCTGTAGCCAAGAAGATACATCAGGCCCGTCGTGCCGAGCAGAGCTAGGGGCACGGTCACCGCCGGGATGATCGTCGCCCAGAGCGTGCGCAGGAAGACGAAAATCACCATCACCACCAGGATGGTGGTCAACAGCAGAGTGAACTGCACGTCCTTGACGGAAGCCTGAATGGTGCGCGTCAGATCGACGACCGTATCGACCTGCAAGGCCGCCGGCATGGCCGCCTTGATCTGCGGCATGGTGGCTTGCACCCGCTGCACCGTATCGACGACATTGGCGCCGGGCTGCTTGTAAATCTGCAATTGGATGCCCGGCTTGCCATTTTGCCAGGCCGACAATGTCACGTCCTCGGGGCCGTCAATCGCTACGCCAATGTCCTTGACGCGCACCGGACTGCCGTTGCGATAGGCGATGATGACATCGTTCCACGGCTTGGCCACGAACAACTGGTCATTGTCGTAAATGGTGAAATTGCGCGTGATGCCGTTCAGCGAACCTTTCGGCGCATTCACCGTGGCGCTGCTGATGGTGTTGGCGACATCCTCAAGGCCGATGCCCAGCGCCGCCAGTTTGGCCGGATCGACCTGCACGCGCACCGAGGGTTTGCGCTGGCCACCCAAGGTGACATAGCCGACGCCGGAGATTTGCGAGATGCGCTGTGCCAGCACGTTCTCGACGTAATCGTCGACCTGCGTCAGCGGCATCGTGTCGGAATGGGCCGCCAGCACCAGAACAGGCGCATCGGCCGGATTGAATTTACGAACCGTCGGATTGCTCGGCAGGTTTTTCGGCAATTGCGCGCCAGCGGCTGAAATCGCCGTCTGCACGTCGAGCGCCGCACCGTCGATGTTGCGGTTGAGATCGAACTGAATGGCGACCTGCGCCGTGCCCAGCGCACTGGTCGAGGTCATCTGCGTCACGCCGGCGATCTGCGCGAACTGGCGCTCCAGAGGTGCGGCGACCGACGAGGCCATGGTTTCGGGACTGGCGCCTGGCAGGGACGCCGACACCAGGAGGGTCGGATAATCGATCTGCGGCAAGGGCGCGACCGGCAGAAACGGATAGGCCGCGAGACCGGCCAGCAGCAGACCGGCCATCAAAAGCGAAGTGGCGATCGGCCGCGAGATGAAGGGTGACGAGATGCTCATGGCGTCGTCCCCTCAACGCTGGCCGCCGTCACGGGCTTGGGCGGATTGACCGCCACATGCGAGCCGGGTTGCAGCCGATATTGACCTCCTGTCACCACCTGCTCGCCGGGCACGAGTCCTTCCTCGACCACGGTGAGATTGTTGACGTCCTGGCCGATCTTGATGCCGCGCATATCGACCGTCGCGTCCGGCTTGACCACATAGGCATAGAAGCCTTCAGGACCCCGATTCACCGCGGCCGAGGGAATGGTCAGGACATTTTGCTGCGTCTGCAACAGCAACCGCACATTGATGAACTGACCCGGCCACAGCTTTTCCTGCGCATTGGGGAAGGTCGCCTTGAGCCGCACGGTGCCCGCACCCTGATCGATCTCGTTGTCGATCAGCAGCAGCGTCCCTTTATCAAGCACGGTGGTGCCGTCGCGCGCCAAAGCCGTCACCTGAACCGGTCCCGCCTTCATGGCATCAGCCACCTGCTGGCGCTGCTCCTCCGGCAGAGTGAAGATCACCGACAGCGGCTGCAACTGGGTGACGACGACGATCGCCGTGCTGTCGGCCGCATGAACGATGTTGCCAATGTCGATCTGGCGAATACCGGCGACACCATCGATCGGCGAAACGATCTTGGTATAATCGAGCTGCACTTTCGCCGCGTCGATGGCGCCGGCATCGGCGCGGATCGTCGCTTCGAGCTGGGCCACCAGAGCGGTCTGGGTGTCGAGCTGCTGACGGGTGCTGAAATTCTTCTTGGCCAGTTCGGTATAGCGCCCGAGATCCAGCTTGGCATTGCCGAGCTGGGCTTCGTCCTGCGCCTTCTTGGCGATCGCCTGATCGTAAGTCGCCTGATAGGGGCGCGGATCGATCTGCACCAAGAGATCCCCCGCCTTCACATGCTGGCCTTCCGTGAAGGCCACGGTCTGGATCTGGCCGTCGACGCGGGTTTTGACTGAGAGCGTGTTGAACGCCTGCACCGTGCCAAGACCGCCGAAATAGACCGGGACATCGGTCTTGACCGCAATGGCGGCATCGACCGGGACGGAGGTGACGGCGACCTTGGGCGCTTGCGACACATTGGGCTGCGACCACCACGTCCAGCCCGCATACCCGGCGGCGGCCACGAGCAAGAGCCCGACGAGCCGGGCTATCGTGTTCGCCTTGCCCTGTGGCGCAGTGGGTTTGCGGGCTTTTTCCCGGCTGTCGAGAAAAGCCTTGGTCGGTTCACCGGTCTTCTTGTGCGTCGGCAAGGGAATGAGGTCCGCGTCTGCCAGGACTTCTTTTTTCTGCGCGTCATTCGGCGATTTCATGGAAACGGAGCCTCAGCTTATGAGCGGCGAAGGAAAGGCAAGGTCTTGGCCGGCCGAGCGGCGGGCGCGGGACAGGCCCACGCGTTCTCTGTCGCCGCAACGGCTACACGCGTGAGACATGCCGGCGGGCGCCGACCCGACGGGCTACAACTCGCTTGGTTCAAAAAGGGGTTCGATCGCATCGATGTCAGCCCTGACCCGCCCCGCACCGAACGTGCGGCGGTCAAAGCGCATTAAGGTCCATGCGACCTGTCAGAATGATGGCTCAAACCTTACGAAATGGACAGGATCGAACACATGTTCGAGAGGTCGAAGATTTTGTCAGTCGCCTTACGATGGTCCGCGATGAGAAAGGCCTGCAACAGCTGCTAAATCAGGCGCGTCCTGCCAGATATTTGATCAACCCGTCGCGCTCTTCAGCGTTCATGCGTAAACCGAGTTTCGAACGGCGCCACAGGATGTCGTCGGCGCTCATCGCCCATTCGTGACGGACCAGCCAATCCACCTCACGCGCGAAGAGACCGGCGCCAAACGAGCGGCCGAGATCGGCTGTGCTCGAAGCGCCTTCCAGCAAGGCTATCGTGTCGGCCCCATAGGCAAGGCACCAGCGCGACAGCAGTGCGCGATCCAGCCAAGGATGGCGCGCCGCCAGATCGGCGACGAGCGCGGTGATGCCACCATCGCCGAGCTTGCCACCCGGCAAGGGCTCATGCGCCGTCCAGGCACCATGCGCGGCGATCGCCGGGAAATGCGGCGCGAGCAACGCCATCGCCTTCTCGGCGAGTTGGCGATAGGCGGTGATCTTGCCACCGAAGACATGCAGCAAGGGCGGATCGCCGATCTTCTCGAGGCGATATTCGCGCGTGGCACTGGCCGCCGACCCCTCGCCTTCGATGAGGGCGCGCACACCGGCATAGGACCAGACCACATCGGCGCGCCCGATCGGCTTGGTGAAATAGAGATTGGCGGCGGCGATCAAATAGTCGACCTCGGCTTCGCTCGCGGCCGCCTGCGTCGGATCGCCCGAGAATTCATGGTCGGTCGTGCCGATCAAGGTGAACTCGCCTTGATAAGGAATGGCGAAGACGATGCGCCCGTCGCCGTTCTGGAAGATGTAACTGCGGTCGCCCTCGAACAGGCGGCGCACGACGATATGGCTGCCTTGATCCAAGCGCAGACGGATGCGCGTGGTGTGGTCCGGGCCGCTCACCGTGTTGGCGATATCGCCGGCCCAAGGTCCGGCGGCATTGATCAAGGCGCGACAGCGAATCTCTTCACGCGCACCATCCGGACGTGCGACTTCGACACGCCACACGTCCTCTTGCGGCACGGCCGACAGCAGTATGGTTCGTGTGCGCACGACAGCCCCACGCGCCGCGGCATCGCGCGCGTTGAGCACGACGAGACGCGCATCGTCGACGGCGCAATCGGAATATTCGAAACCGCGCGTCAGGCCAGGGCGCAAAGGCCGCCCTGCCGCATCGCTCTTCAGATCGAGCGTCACCGTTCCCGGCAAGCTGCGATGGATGTCGAGATGATCGTAGAGGAAGAGGCCGGCGCGCAACATCCAGGCCGGGCGCATGCCCGGCAGCACCGGCAGGACGAAGCGCATCGGCCAGACAAGATGCGGTGCGATGCGCAGCAGCACCTCGCGCTCGACCAACGCCTCGCGCACCAGAGAAAACTGCCAATGTTCGAGATAGCGCAGGCCGCCGTGAATGAGCTTGGTCGAAGCCTGCGATGTCCCGCTGGCCAGATCGTTCATCTCGATCAGGGCAACGCTCAAGCCCCGGCCGGCGGCATCTCGCGCGATGCCGCAGCCATTGATGCCGCCGCCGACGATCACAAGATCGAATACGGGATCGCTCGTCTCGCCCAGCGCCAGCCTCCTTCAATGGGCGAACGCCCCATTCGCGTTCCAACACCCACCTTAAGACTTGGGCAGAATCACATTGAGTCGCAAGCAGATTCGCCATTCGATGACAGTTGAGCCGTGCTAAACAACCGTATAAAAGACGCGCGCGGTCCGCGCCTGTGCGGGCCCTGAGTCAAAGGCTGACCGAAATGACCGCGCATTACGTGCTCACCCTCTCCTGTGCCGACAAACCCGGCATTGTCGCCGCCGTCTCGACCTATCTGTTCGACGGCGGTTGCAACATCCTCGACGCGCAGCAATTCGATGACGTGGCCACCGGCCTGTTCTTCATGCGCGTGGTGTTCGAGAGCGAGGGCGGCCAAGGTGGTGCGCTGACCGACGGTTTCAAGCCGGTGGCCGAACGGTTCGGCATGAGCTGGACGCTGCGCGATCGCTCGGATCGCAAGAAGGTGATGATCCTGGTGTCGAAGTTCGATCACTGCCTGGTCGACATCCTCTATCGCTGGCGCCTCGGCGAATTGCCCATGGACCTCACCGCCGTCGTCTCCAACTATCCGCGTGACACCTATGGCGCGCTCGATTTCGGCGGCGCGCCGTTCCATTATCTGCCGGTCACCAAACAGACCAAGATGGAGCAGGAAGCGCAGCTCTGGGAACTGATCAAAGCCAACGGCACGGAAGTGGTGGTGCTTGCCCGCTACATGCAGATTCTGTCCGACGGCCTGTCGGCGAAACTGTCAGGCCGCTGCATCAACATCCATCATTCGTTCCTGCCGGGCTTCAAGGGCGCGAGCCCCTATACGCAAGCGCATACGCGCGGCGTGAAGCTGATCGGCGCGACGGCGCACTATGTCACCGCCGATCTCGACGAAGGTCCGATCATCGAACAGGACGTCGAGCGTATCAGCCATCGCGATACGCCAGACGATCTGGTGCGCAAAGGACGCGACATCGAGCGGCGCGTGCTGGCGCGCGCGCTGCGCTATCACCTCGAGGATCGTGTCCTCGTCAACGGCCGTAAGACGGTGGTGTTCGGCGAATAGCCGAACAACCTCAGCCTATCTCAACGCCGGATTGCTCTGCCACGTCTTGATCGACGGCGCGCGGTGCACCGGCGCATAGGCCATCGGATTGGCGTGGGTGCGCCGCTTGGCGACCATCATGTGCTTCTTCTTGCTCATCTTGGAAGCCAGATAGGTCTTCTTCTTGCCGTGCGACTTGGCGGCATAGCGGGTGTTGCCCGGAGGCGAACCCGAGATCGAGATCGAGGCACCTTCACGCTGCACCATGCTGAAGAGCTTCGCGGCATTGCCCGGTGCCAGACGGATGCAGCCGTGCGAGGCCGGACGGCCGAGCTGGCTCACCGAGCCGGTGCCATGAATGGCATAGCCGCCGAGGAAGAAGATCGAATGCGGCATCGGCGACATGTTGTATTTGCGCGAATAATGCATGCGCTGCAGGCTGTAGGGCCTGAACGTGCCGCGCGGCGTCGAATAGCCCGACCGCGCCGTTGAGACCGCCCATGTCGTGCTTTCGCCGGCACCATTGGTGACGTGCATCCGCTGGGTGGACAAATCAATGCTGATGCGCACCGCGGCTTCGGCGGCGCGATTGGCAGCGAAGAGACTGCCGACGAGGGCTAAAACAAATGCCAGAAAACGCATGACGCAAAACTCCCGCACACCAAAGCCGCCGCGTTTTTGACACGCGGTCGGCTGTTGAGGGCCGCAACAGCGACAGAATTGCGCCGAATCCGAGCGCCGTAAAGTCGAATCCGTGTGATTGGTTGACGTGGGGCTTTAACCAAAAGACCGATTTACGGAGCTCTGGCTATTGGCTCTGGCTATTGGCTCTGGCTATTGGCTCTGGCTATTGAGTGTTGGGCAGCGCCGATTGCAGCGCCTGCCACAGCGCGTCCTTCACCTGCACCGCCATCGGCGCATCCTGCATCACCGGCGGCGCCGAGCGGCGCATGCCGTCTTTCACCAGAAGAACGAAGCGCACTTCGCCGTCGGTCTGATAGCGGTTGCCCTCGCCATTGCGCCCGAACAGGGTCGGGCCGACGCCGGACACCTGATAGAGACCTTCGGCCATTCCGGCCTCCACGAGGCTGTGGGCGAAGAAATCGCGCTCGGTGTCGACATCAGGGTTAATCACGTGGGTCACCTGCCCGGTGTAATGGCTCAACCCGACGCCCTGGTCGAAGGTGGCGGCGCCCAGCCAGACCGGCCGCCCCTCGGCGCCGGCCTCGAGCACCTGCCAGAGCCGGACATGGTGGCGCCGGCGGGCGCTGGCACCGTCCTCGCGCTCAAAAGCCAGATCCTCCCGACGCCCTTCATAAAGCAGCGGGCTGACCGGCGCCTGCCGGTAGGGCCGGTCGAGCAGGACGCTGCCGACGATCTCGATACTGGTGCGCAGGGTGACCGGATCGGCGGGAAACCAACCGGCGGCATGCAGCGCCTTCACCACATCCTCACGCGAGCCGACGAGACCGACGTTGATCGGATCGCCTGGAATGCCCGAAGCGGTCTGCGTCACCATCGGCCGATCGGCGATACCCGGCTGATGTTCATACTGTTTCCAGATCGACGGCAACACCAGATAGGCGATGAGGAAGTAAACCGCACCGAGCACGGCCAGGGTGACCAGCCAGCGCGTCGCCCGCTTCCGATTAACCAGAACCACGGCGCTTAGGGACCGGCCGGACGGGCGGGACCGGCCAGTTCGCGCACCAGCCGGTCGAGGAAGGTCTTGCCATCATAGAGCGCCTGCACGCCGACCTGCTCGTTCAGGCCGTGGACGCCGCTGGTCGCCGGATCGTTGAAAATGCCGGAGACCCCATAGGCGGCAATACCGGCACCGCGCGCCCAGCGGCTGTCGGTATAGCCACCCGACATGGTCGGTATGACCGGTACGCCCGGCCACATATTGCCGGCGATCCGCTCGACCGCGCCCATCACCTCCGGGCTGAGGGGCGAGGGCGGGCTGAGGACCGCCGTGCCGACCGGCGTTACCGAAATATTGGGGTCGTCGAGGACACGAACGAGGGTTTTCTGCACGTCGGCGACATCAGCGTCGGGCAGGACGCGACAATTGACGGTGGCGGCGGCGGTCTGCGGCAAGGCGTTCTCGGCATGGCCGGCCTCAAGCATGGTCGCCACGCAGGTGGTGCGGATGATGGCATTATAAGAGGGCTGCCCGGTCAAAACCGCGAGCGCGCTAGCATCGGCATTGCCGGCGAGCAGCGCGCGAATGGCTTCGGCGTTCTGAAAGCTTTCGTCCTTCAGGGCGTTTTCCAGAAAGGCTTTCGTCACCGGATTGAGCCGGGCCGGAAAGTCGAAACGGGCGAGCCGCACCAGGCCATCGGCCAAGCGATAGATGGCGCTGTCGCGGCGGCCGGAGGCGCTGTGTCCGCCGCGATCCTTCACCTCCAGCCTATAGGTCTGATACACCTTTTCGGCGAGCTGAACGGTCAGACGCCAGGGCTTGCCGTCACGCAGAATGCCGCCACCGCCTTCGTTGATCGCCAGTTCCGCATCGACGAGATCGCGATGCTGGTTCAACAACACCTTGGCGCCGTCATGCGGCGAATCCGACAATTCTTCATCGGTGGTTAGCGCGAGAATGATATCGCGCTCCGGCTTGTAGCCGCTCTTCACATATTCGATCAGGTTGGCGACGAAAATCGCCGCCATGGCCTTGTCGTCGGCGGCGCCGCGGGCGCGGAAAAAGCCGTCGACCTCTTGCAGCTTGAACGGATCGAACGCCCAATCGGAGCGCTTGGCTTCGACGACGTCGATATGGGCCATCAACAAGAGCGGCTTGCGCGCGCCCGTGCCGCGCAGGCGCGCGACCAGATTGCCCTTGCGCGGCGCGGTCGAGACGATCTTGATGTCGTCTTGCGGAAATCCGCCAGCTTTCAGGCGTTCCGCCATGGCCTGCGCCGCCCGCAACGTATCGCCTTCGGACTCAGTCGTGTTGATCTCGACCAATTCACGGTAAATGTCGCGGAATGCCTGCAATTCAGGCGATAAGGTCTGGGCCGGCGCTTGCTGTGCACAGCACAAAAGCAGAGTGGCCAGCACCAGACGCGCCACACCAGAAAACACAAGCCGCATAGTCGTCGCTCCTTCGGCCCATTATGCAGCGCGGAGCCCCGTCTCTGTCAAACGAACCGCATCGGGTTCACCGAATAGCCGCCATGCAAGATGGCGATTGCAATCCCTCGTTCCGCCACTAGTCTGCCCTAGGGGATCGTTCAAAGGAGCTGACGCCATGCGCCGTAAAACCCGTTTGCTGGATACGCTGCTGATGACTTGCGCATTGAGCTGCGCCGTCGCGGCTTTCACACCGGCATCGGCCGACGAGCGCAAGGACGCGGCGTTCAAGATCATCGACAAGAACGCCAAGCAGATCGCCGACATCGGCGACGCGGTGTTTTTCTTCGCCGAACCCGGCATGCAGGAATTCGAGAGCACCAAGCTGCTGAAGGGCACACTGGAAGCGGCCGGTTTCACCGTGGAACTCGGCGGCGCCGGCATGCCGACCAATCTCTGGGCGAAATGGGGCAGCGGCAAGCCGACCATTCTGATCGCCAGCGAGATCGACGCCTTGCCGGAAGGCTCGCAAACACCGGGCTCCATTCCGCGCAAGCCGCTGGTATCAGGCGCACCGGGCCATATGGAGGGCCATAATACCCACGCCGGCGTGACGCTGGGCGCGATGTACGCACTCAAGAAGGTGATGGAACAATATAAGCTGCCGGGCACGATCATGCTGTCGCTCGGCCCCGCCGAGGAACAGCTCGCAAGCCGCCCCTTCCTGGTGCGCGCCGGCTATCTGAAAGATGTCGATGCCGGGCTGATCGTCCATATCGGCGATAACTTCTCCACCGGCTGGGGGCTGCAGAACTATGCGGCGATCAGCGCCATCTTCACCTTCCACGGCAAGACCGCGCATGGCGCGATGAACCCCTGGGACGGCAGGGACGCGGTCGATGCGGTCGAACTGATGGACATCGGCTTCGACAAGCTGCGCGAACATCTGCGTCCGACCTATCGCGCCCATCGCACCATCATGAACGGCGGCATCCAGCCTAACATCATTCCAGATCTCGGCCGTATCTGGTGGTTCGTGCGCGACGCTTCGGCCAAGGCCGCCCAGGACAATTTCGACAAGCTGGTGAAGATCGGCGAAGGCGCGGCGCTGATGACCGGTACGACGATGGACCCGCCCGATGTCATCGCCTCGGCCTGGCCGTCGCTCGGCAACCGGCCGCTGAGCGAAGCGCTGCGCAAGAATATGGAGGCGGTCGGCCTGCCGAAATGGAGCGAGGAGGAGGTCACCTTCGCCAAGGAATTCCAGAAGGCCAACAACCAGCGCGAGGTCGGCCTCAACACCGAACTGCCGCCGTCCGGTCCGCGCCCGCAGGGCTTCGCTTCCAACGATATCGGCGACTACACCTGGAACGTGCCCTTCGGCCTGATGACCTTCCCCGGCAGCGTGCCCGGCATCGGCTATCACGCTTGGCCGGCGGCGGTGACGCCGACCAGCACCATGACCCACAAGGGCATGGTCGCCGCCGCCAAGGTAATGGCAGCGACGGCGCTCGACATGCTGACCTCGCCGGAGCTCATACAAAAAGCCAAGGAGGGTTTGGCCCAGGACACCAAGGAGACGAAATATTTCTCGCTCCTGCCTGACAGCGCCAAGCCGCAAACCGATCTCAACAAAGAGGTGATGGACCGGTTGCGGCCGGAAATGACCAAATTTTACCTGAAGGTCACGCCGCGCTTCGAATAGCGAAAATTTTTTCCGTCACGCTGTCGGCATTCTCCTGCTTCAAACGTTCTTGCAACATACGTTCTTGCAACGAGGCAATCAGCAGGAGGATGCCATGTACGTTGATGGATTTGTCGTCGCGGTCCCCAAGGCCAATATCGAAGCCTACAAGGAGATGTCGACGCTCGCCGGAAAAATCTGGATGGAGAACGGCGCCAAACAATATGTTGAGTGCATCGGCGACGACGTGCCCTACGGCAAACTCACCTCCTTCCCGCGCGCCGTCCAGGCTACCGAGGAAGAAACGGTGGTATTTTCCTGGATCGTCTATGAGTCCCGCGAGCAACGCGATGCCATCAATGCCAAGGTGATGGCCGACCCGCGCCTGGCGCCCGGCATGGAAAGCCCGCCGTTCGACGCCAAGCGCATGATTTACGGCGGGTTCACGACCCTGTTGCAGTTTTAAGCCGATACCTTCGTGTCATTCCCGACGCGCCGCAGGCGCGAGCGGGAAGCCAGGGGCGAGTGGTAGAGTGTTCAGAGCGTTGAATCTCTGCAAACGCGCAGCATTCTACCGCGCGCCCCTGGTTCCCGGATCACTTGCTGCGCAAGTGTCCGGGATGACACCAAGAGTTGCGCTACAGCCTGTTAGAGTGCTTCGGCTGCCAGGACGCTTTCGCCGGAAAACCGATGCGAAAGATTGACATTAAACGCATCGCGCCCGGCATAAACCGCATTGCCGCCCAGCTCGCGTTCGATGCGCATCAGTCGATTGTATTTGGCGGTGCGATCGGAGCGCGACAGCGAGCCCGTCTTGATCTGCCCGCAATTGGTCGCGACGGCGAGATCGGCGATGGTCGTATCTTCCGTCTCGCCCGAGCGATGCGACATCACCACCGTATATCCGCGTTGCTGCGCATATGCGACGGTGCGCAGGGTTTCGCTCAGCGTGCCAATCTGGTTGACCTTGACGAGGATGGAATTGGCTATGCCTTGGCGCATGCCCTCCTGAAGCAGATCAAGATTGGTGCAGAACACGTCGTCGCCGGTGAGCTGGCAGGTCTTGCCCAAAGTCTCGGTGATCAGCTTCCAGCCGCGCACGTCGCCTTCGGCCATCGGGTCTTCGATGGAGATGATCGGATAGGTCCGCACCAGATCGACGAGATATTCAGCGTGTTCCTCGATGCTGCGGACCACGCCTTCGCCGCGATAATGATAGGCGCCATCCTCGAAGAATTCGGACGATGCGGGATCAAGCACGATCGCCACGTCCCGGCCTGGCGCATAGCCTGACTTCACGATGGCTTCGGTGACCATGTCCAGCGCTTCCTTGGCGCATCGAACATTCGGCGCGAAACCGCCTTCGTCGCCGACATTGGTCTGATGTCCCGCCCGCGACAGACCGCCTTTCAAAGTGTGGAAGATTTCGCTGCCGATGCGCACCGCCTCGCGAAAACTGGGCGCGCGCAAGGGCATGACCATGAATTCCTGGAAATCGAGGGGGTTATCGGCATGGGCGCCGCCATTGATGACGTTCATGCCGGGCGCCGGCAGCAGCCGGGCATTGGCGCCGCCGAGATAGCGATAGAGCGGCAAGCGCGCCGAGGCGGCTGCGGCCTTGGCGGTCGCCAGCGAGACGCCGAGCAGCGCATTGGCGCCGAGCCGGCTCTTATTGGGCGTGCCGTCGAGATCGATCATGATCTGGTCGATCTGGCTCTGGCAGAAAGCGTCGGCGCCGCGCAAGGCCGCGAAAACTTCGCCATTCACCGCCACCACGGCCTGCTGCACGCCCTTGCCATGGTAGCGGTTGCCGCCGTCGCGCAGTTCGTGCGCTTCGTGCAGGCCGGTGGATGCCCCGGAAGGCACGGCCGCCTGCCCCACCGAACCATCGGCCAGCACGACATCCACCTCGACGGTCGGATTGCCGCGGCTATCGAGAATTTCGTTCGCCTCAATCTGCGTAATCGCGGTCACTTCAGGTCTCTCCTTGCAAAAGGGCGCTGAAACCGGGCGACATATGTGATTCATTTGCACAAATGACAGCCCTGCTCCGCCGAGCGGAGCATGCCGCCCGCCGCAAAAGCATTGGATTTCAGCCTTTATGCAGTTTGCTCTATGGCAATCGGGCGATTTTTGATAACGAGTTCGGCTGTCAGATATGTGAGTTAAATTCACGGATTTTGATGTGTCGCGCCGCCTGCCGCCGCTGTTCTCCTTGCGCGCCTTCGAGGCCGCTGCACGGCTTGGCTCGATCACCCGCGCCGCCGATGAGCTGGGGCGTACCCATGGGGCCATCAGCCGGCAAATTCGCGCGCTCCAGGATCACGCCGGCCTGGCACTGTTCGACAAGGCCGGAACCGGCATCAAGCTGAACCCGCATGGCGAGAAACTGCGCGAAGTGGTAGCGGGCGCGCTCGCGTCCCTGGAACAGGGCTGGGCGCGGGTGCTGGAGGAGGCGCAGGGGCAAAGCCTGCATGTGGCGTGCAGCGCCACCTTCGCCATGCGCTGGCTGGTGCCGCATCTTGCCGGCTTCTATCGCCAGCATCCCGACGTGCGCATCCGCCTGTCGATGACGTCAGCCCAGGAAATCCGCAATCAGGGCGCGGATCTGGTGCTGGCCTGGGATCGCCTATCCTATCCGGCGCAAGATCAGGCGCAGGCGATCCGCATCGCTGATGTCGCTTTCGGCCCCGTCTGCGCGCCCGGCTATAACTTCAAGGTCAAAGGCCATCATCTGACCTGCACCACCTGGATCGTGCACGACTATACCCAACGCGCGTGGACGGTGTGGCAGGAGAACAGCGGTTTCACCGTCTCGCACGACGCGGAGCTGCGCTTTCCGCATACGCATTTGTGCATCGAAGCGGCCTTGTCCGGATTGGGCGTCGCCTTGGTGGAAAGCCGAATGGTCGATGAAGATTTGGCGGCCGGCCGCTTGATCGCGCCCTGCGGCTTCGTGGCATTCGAGGATGGTCTGGCGATCGTGCCGACCTCCGATCGCGCCACTTCACCCGCGGCGAAAGCCTTCATCGCCTGGATCACGCAAGAGTTGTCGAACGGATAGCGCAAATCACGTTTCGATAGAAACGTGATTTTACTTAAGTCTCCTGTTTTGACGCGTCTTCTTTGCTTTTGATGGAATCATCAAAAGCAGAAACGCTACGCTCAATCGCCCGGATCGGGAATTTTCAGAATGTGGCCGCAGGCCTTGCAATGAACGGCGTCGGGATCATGCCGCTGCAAGGCGCATTGCGGACAGGGGAAATGCACCTTCGCCGGGCGGAAGATCGATTGCGCCAGGCGCACGAATAGCGAAATGCCGATGATCATCGTGGCGATCGAAGTGAGCTTGCCCCAGACACCCGGCAGAACGATGTCGCCGAAGCCCGTGGTGGTCACCGTAGCGACGGTGAAATAGAGAGCATCGACATAGCCGTTCAAGCCGCCGACCGCGCGAAAGAAGAACGTGTAGACGAAGCCGGTGATGATGAAGAGAAAGGTCAGCAGATTGATCACGGCCTGACCGGTCGCGCGCCATTCGCGCCAGCCGATCTCTTCGAACGGACGCCAGAGAAAACCGCTGCGCGACAGCGACCACAAGCGCAGAATGCGTAGGAAACCGAGATTGGCAAATGTCGTCGGCAACAGCAGCGTCGCCAGGATGAAGATATCGACCCAGACGGTCGGCTGGCGCAGCCAGCGCACGATATCCGTCGAAGCGAGAATGCGAGCGATGATATCGGCGGCCAGCAGGGCTGCGATGGAATAATCGAGCCAGAGAAAGGCTGGCTCGTCCTGCAGCACGGGCGAAGCAATGAAGAAGGCTATGATTGCCAGATCGACGAGAATGACGGCGAGCTGAAAGCGCACCGCCGCCGGCGAGCGTCCGTGATAGAGCTTGCGCAAGAGATCGCGCAGGCGTTTCAGTCCGGTGTCGGGCTCGGATGCAGCATCGACCATGATTCATGACCTAGCGAGACCGATGCGCACCGTAAAGCGTAAACTCAAAAGGTTCCCGCAATACCGGCCTTACGGATGACCTCGCCCCAGCGGGCCGTCTCATCGGCGATATATTTGCGCAGGTCTTCTACCGAGCGGTTTGGCACTGGCAACATGCCGGCATTGAGCAATTGCCCGGCCGCGTCGGGCGCTGCCAGCAGACGGGTCAATTCGTCATGCAGTTTGTCGACGATCGGCCGTGGCGTGGCGGCCGGCGCCGCCAACATGAACCAGCCAGAGGCGTCGAAGCCGGGAACCGTATCGGCCAGCGGCGGCACGTCCTTCAGCACATCGATGCGTCGCGCCACGCTGACGGCGAGCGGGCGCACCAGATTGCCTTGAATGGCGCCGAGCACCGGACCGAGATCGACCATCATCAACGGCACGTGGCCGGCAGCGACATCGTTCAGCGCCGGCAGGCTGCCTTTATAGGGCACCATGGTCATGTGTATGCCGGCCATGCCGCTCAACATCTCGATGTAGAGATGATGCGGCACGCCGGGCCCCGACGACGCATAGTTGATCTGGCCGGGGCGTGCTTTCACATAGTCGATCAGCTCGGCCACCGATTTGACCGGCAGCGACGGATTGACCACCAGGACGAAAGGCGTTGCCGCCGCCAATGCCAGCGGCACGAAATCCTTGGCCGGATCATAAGGCAGTTTCTTGTAGAGCGTCGGATTGGCGGAGAGGTTGGAAACCGAAGCCAGCAGCAAGGTGTAGCCGTCCGGTTCGGCGCGCGCCGCCGCCTGGGCGCCAACGACGCTGCCGGCGCCTGGCCTGTTCTCGACGATGAAGGGCTTGCCCCAGGCCTGCTCGAGTTTCTGGGCGATGAGACGCGCCAGAATGTCGGTGCCGCCGCCCGGCGCGAAGGGCACGATGAGGGTGACCGGGCGTTCCGGATAATGGGCGGCGGGATTGGACGGTGTTTGTGCTGTGACCGGCCCGGCAAACGCCATCAGGCCGATGGTCGCGAGCGCGCCATAGACTTTCATGCCCTTGAACATGGGCTCCTCCCTGTGCCGTTTGTCATGCGCAACGGCTGGGTGGAGGATGAGAGGCAGTTCCCTCACCCGTCAAGCCGGGGCGGCGGATGCTTAACCAAGCGTAAACATATCGGCTCGCAAGTTGTCCCTCTCCGGGACGCATGAGAATCAATGATGGGCAAAATGATCGACGGGTTGAAGCAGGGCAGACGGGCGTGCGGACTTGCGGCCGCCATCATGGCCGGCATTTTCGCCGCCGAGGCGCGGGGCCAGGATCAAGGCACTCTCAATCCGCAGCCGCTGCCGCCGCTGGCCCATCCGAACAGCCCGTCGACCCCCGCCAAGGAACTCTTCGGCCGCAAGACCGATCCGGCCCCGATGGCCGTCCGCTCGATCGGCTTCTATTCCAAGGGCTGCCTGGCCGGCGGCACCGCTTTGCCCGTCAACGGCGACGCCTGGCAGGTGATGCGCCTGTCGCGCAACCGCAATTGGGGCCACCCGGCGCTGGTGACCCTGCTGGAACGAATCGCCCGGCAGGCGCAGCGCGAAGGCGTGTGGAACGGCCTCCTGGTCGGCGACATGTCGCAGCCGCGCGGCGGGCCGATGCGCACCGGCCATGCCTCGCATCAGATCGGTCTCGATGCCGACATCTGGCTAACCCCGATGCCGGACCGGACCTTGACCCGCGCCGAGCGCGAGCAGATGTCCGCCGTCGATATGGTGCGGTCGGACAAGCTCGACGTGAACGCCAGCTTTTCTCAGCGACAGGTGGAACTCATCCGCATCGCCGCCCAGCAGCGCGACGTCGAGCGGATTTTCGTCAATGCCGCCATCAAGAAAGCTATGTGTCGTATGGCGACAGGAAATCGTTCCTGGCTGGCCAAGGTGCGCCCCTATTACCAGCACAATTACCATTTCCACGTCCGGATGACCTGCCCGGCCGGCGTCGAGGGCTGTACGCCGCAGGATCCGCCGCCGTCAGGGGACGGCTGCGACCAGCTCGACTGGTGGTTTTCCGACGCGGTTTTGCATCCCAAGCCCAATCCGAACTGGAAACCGCGCCCGCCGCTCACCATGGCGCAGCTTCCGGACGCCTGCCGGGCGGTGTTGAACGCAAAGTAACGACTTTTCTTGCATTGTTCTTCTTTGCATTGTCCTGGCGCCCATCCCGTGCCAAACCGCCCATTCATGAGCGGTTCAGCCCGTTGATCGCAAGCCAATGAGCGGCCCAGTGATCGGCGCCGGATGTTCGGCTGGGAAAGGACTATGGATATGGAAAATGCACCACGGCCGAGCGATGAGCTCGCCCTTGATGCAGAACGTGCGCCGCGACCTGACGGCGCGGTCTCCGCTGCCGAGCTGGTCCCGGCGGCCGCGACGACTGCCGTATTTTCCGTGACCCGTGGTCCTGTCCGTCCTGATCTCCTGCACGATGAACTGCTCGGCGAATTGTTCGCCGCGTCGGCACATCAACATCCGACCCGCACCTGTCTGATCGCCGACGGCGTCAAGCTGACCTATCGCGACGTCGATCGCGCCGCCGAGCGGCTGGCGCGCGGCCTGTTGCACCATGGCGCCAAGCCTGGCGCGGTGATCGGCCTGTGGATGGGCCGCGGCGCCGATCTCCTGATCGCGCAGATCGCCATCGCGCGCACGGGCGCAGCCTTCCTGCCCTTCGATGCGGACGTGCCGGCCGAGCGCGTCGCCGAATGTCTCGCCGACTGTAACGCCGTCGCTCTGTTCACCGATCCAGATCGCAAGGCGCGCATCGCCGGTCTTGCCGCCGGCGCCATCGCAAATCCCGTTTCTTGTCCGGCCCTCACCTCGGCGCAGGTCGGCAGCGACGAGACGGCGGAAATCGTCAGCGCGCGGGCGCTCGGCTGCACGCCGGATGATCCTGCCTATCTGATCTATACGTCGGGTTCGACCGGCAAGCCGAAAGGCATCGTCGTCACCCAGCGCAACATCTGCCATTACCTGCGCTCGGCCAACGAAATCTACGGCCTGACCGCCGACGACGTGGTGTTCCAGGGCGCTTCCGTCGCCTTCGACCTGTCGATGGAAGAAATCTGGATTCCCTATCTCGTCGGTGCGACCCTGTTCGTCGCCACGCCGCAGATCATGGGCGAAACGGAACGGCTTCCTGATCTGATGGAAGTCAATGGCATTACCGTGCTCGACACGGTGCCGACCCTGCTTGCCATGCTGCCGCGCGACATCAACACGCTGCGCATCATCATCCTGGGCGGCGAAGCCTGCCCGCCCATCATCGCCGAGCGCTGGTGCAAACCGGGCCGCCGCGTCTTCAACTCCTACGGCCCGACCGAAACGACCGTGGTGGCGACCATAGCCGAAGTGCAGGCCGGCACGCCCGTCACCATCGGCAAGCCGATCCCGAACTACACCTGCTACGTGGTCGACGACGAATTGCTGCTCGTGCCGCCGGGTGTCGAAGGCGAATTATTGATCGGCGGCCCGGGCGTCGCGCGCGGCTATCTCAACCGCGACGAGCTGACGGCGGAAAAATTCATCGCCAATCCGTTCGACGGCAATGGCGCCGATCCGCGGCTCTATCGCTCGGGCGATGCGGTTCTGCTCGACGAGCAGGGCGAGATCGTCTTTCGCGGCCGCATCGACGACCAGGTGAAAATTCGCGGCTTCCGCGTCGAGCTTGGCGAGATTGAAGCGAAACTCGTCCATCGCGACGAGATCGCCCAGGCCGCCGTGGTGTTGCAAAACCATGACGGCGTCGATCAGCTCATCGCCTTCATCGTGCCGGAACGCGGCGCGACGATCGAGGCGAAGGTGCTGCGGCAGGATCTCCAGCGGGTGCTGCCCGCCTATATGATCCCGTCGCGCTTCGAAGTGCTGGGCGAACTGCCGCGCCTGCCCTCCGGCAAGGCCGATCGCAATCGCCTGAAGAAGATCGAACTGGCGCCGCTCGCCGTCGCCCCCAACGAACAAGAAGAGCCGACGACGCCGACCGAGGCGATCCTGCTCGATGCGGCGCGCGAAGTGCTGCCGCCGCAACCGATCGGCTTTGAAGCCGACTTCTTCACCGATCTCGGCGGCCATTCGCTGCTGGCGGCGAAATTCATCTCGGTCGTGCGCCGTTCGCCGCAACTGGCCTCGATCACCCTGCAAGACGTCTATGCGGCGCGCAGCCTGCGCGCCATGGGCCAGATTCTCGACGAGCGCGCCAGCACGGCACCGCCGGCGAAAGATCTGGCGTTCGAGCCGACGCCGGTGCTGCGGCGCTTCTTCTGCGGCCTGGCGCAGGCTTGCGTTCTGCCCTTCATCCTGGCGGTGACCACGGCGCAGTGGCTTGGCGTGTTCGTCAGCTACATGCTGCTGACCAGCGCCAGCGCCACCCTGTTCGAGGAAGTCTTTTCGCTGCTCGCGGTCTATGCCTGCATCAACGTGGCGACGGTCTTCCTCGCCATCGCCATCAAATGGCTGGTGCTGGGGCGCACCAAACCGGGGCGCTATCCGCTCTGGGGCGCCTATTATTTCCGCTGGTGGGTGGCGCAGCGCTTCCTGGCGCTGACCCATATGAAATATTTCCAAAGCTCGCCGGTGATGCGCTTCTATCTGCGAGCGCTGGGCGCGCGCGTCGGCGATGATGCGATCATCGCGGAAACCGACATTGGCGCACCGGATCTGCTGACCATCGGCGATGGCTGCAGCATCGGCGGCAAAGTGAAATTCGCCAATGCCCGCGTCGAGGGCAACGAACTGATCATCGGGACGATCGAGATCGGCAAGGACGCCTATATCGGTACATCCTGCGTCATCGAAGACAACGTCAAGATCGGCGCGCATGCAGAACTGCACGATCTCACCGCCATCGCGGCGGGTACTGAGATCGGCGAAGCGGAAATCTGGGACGGTTCGCCGGGACGGCGCACCGGCTCGGTCAATGTCGCGGCGTTGGACACGCCGCCTGAGGCCAGCGCGCTGCGTCGCGGCAGTTTTGGCGTTCTCTACGTCATCCTGCTGACCCTGATCCCGCCGCTTGGCTTGTTGCCGATCTTCCCGGCCTTCTGGCTGTTCGACCGGATCGACGAATGGGTGATGCCGGGCTCCGGCGACCGCCTCGCCTATCTGGCCTCGATCCCGATCATGGCCTGGCCGACGGCCTTCGTCATGGTGCTCGTCACCGTGGCGCTGATCGCCGCGTTCCGCTGGATCATCCTGCCGCGCGTACGCGAAGGCAGCTATTCGGTGCATTCCGGCTTCTATTTCCGCAAATGGACCGTGGCGCTCGCCACCGAAGTGACGCTGGAAACCCTGTCGTCGCTCTACGCCACCATCTACATGCGCAACTGGTATCGCCTGATGGGCGCGAAGATCGGCAAGGACGCGGAAATCTCCACCAATCTGTCGGGCCGCTACGATCTCGTCGAGATCGGCGAAAAATGCTTCATCGCCGACGAAGTGGTGCTGGGCGACGAGGACACGCGGCGCGGCTGGATGACCTTGCGCAAAGTGCGCACCGGCGCGCGCGTCTTCGTCGGCAACGATGCGGTGGTGCCCGTCGGCGCCGACATCCCGACCGGCGCGCTGATCGGCATCAAATCGAAACCGCCCAAGAACGAAGACATGGAGGCCGGCGGCACGTGGTTCGGCTCGCCGCCGATCCGCCTGCCCGTGCGCCAGCGCTTCGACACCGGTTCCAACTGGACCTACGAACCGCCCAAGTGGAAGAAATTCGCCCGCGCCGTCTTCGAGGCGGTGCATATCTCGCTGCCGACCATGCTGTTCATCACCTTCGGCACCTGGGCCGTGGAAGTGCTGGGACCGGCGCTGGAAGCGCGCGACTGGTTCCTGATGGGCGTGCTGTTCATCGCCTGCTCGATCGCCATTTCCTGCGCCATGATGGGTGTGGTCATCGCCGTTAAATGGCTGACCATGGGCACCTATCGCCCGGCCACCATGCCGATGTGGTCGTGGTGGGCGATGCGCACGGAAGCGGTGGCGGTGATGTATTGGGGCCTCGGCGCGCGCGTGCTGCTCGATCATATGCGCGGCACGCCGTTCCTGCCCTGGACCCTGCGGCTGCTCGGCGCCAAATTCGGCAAGGGCGTGTGGATGGATTCCACCGACATCACCGAATTCGACTGCGTCAAGGTCGGCGACCATTGCGCCATCAATGCGCTGTCGGCTTTGCAGACCCATCTCTACGAGGACCGGGTGATGAAAGTGGGCCGGGTGGAACTGGCCCCGGCCGTGACCGTCGGCGCCGGTTCGACCGTGCTCTACGATACCAAGGTCGACGCTTTCGCCCGGCTGGGGCCGCTCACCATCGTCATGAAGGGCGAGCAGATTCCGGGCAACTCGTCCTGGATGGGCGCGCCGGCGGTGCGGACGGCCTGAAAATTCGCTCGAAAACCCAGTGATACAGCCGGGGTTTGACCCCGGTTGCGTCCCTGCTACAACGCCCGCGTTCAGCCAGGCGCGCCATGTCACATAATACGTTCGGTCATCTTTTCCGCTTCACGAGCTTTGGCGAAAGCCACGGGCCGCTGATCGGCTGCGTCGTCGACGGCTGCCCGCCGTTGATCGAACTGACCGAGGCCGACCTGCAGGGCTATCTCGATAAGCGCCGGCCCGGCCAATCGCGCTTCACCACCCAGCGGCAGGAGCCGGACCAAGTGCGCATCGTCTCGGGTGTCATGACCGAGGAAGCGACCGGCCGGCAGCTCACCACCGGCACACCGATCGGCCTGATCATCGACAATGTCGACCAGCGCTCGAAGGACTATGGCGAAATCCGCCAGCAATACCGGCCGGGCCATGCCGATTTTCCCTATGACGCCAAATATGGCATCCGCGACTATCGCGGCGGCGGCCGTTCCTCGGCGCGCGAAACGGCGATGCGCGTGGCCGCCGGCGGCATCGCCCGCAAGGTTCTCGAGGGCGTACGCATTCGCGGCGCTCTGGTGCAGATGGGTCCGCACAAGATCGATCGTCAGCGCTGGGACTGGAATGCCGTCGACGACAATGCCTTCTTCTGCCCCGATCCGCAGGCCGCCCGCGAATGGGAGACCTATCTCGACGGCGTGCGCAAGGCCGGCTCCTCCTGCGGCGCCGTGATCGAGGTCGTGGCTGAGGGCGTGCCGCCCGGCTGGGGCGCGCCGATCTACGGCAAGCTCGACGCGGAACTCGTCTCGGCCTTCATGTCGATCAATGCGGTGAAGGGTGTCGAGATCGGCGAAGGCATGGCGGCGGCGGCGCTGTCGGGCGAAGACAATGCCGATGAAATGCGCACCGGCAATACCGGCCTGCCGCATTTCGTCTCCAATCATGCCGGCGGCATTCTCGGCGGCATTTCGACGGGCCAGCCGATCGTCGCGCGCTTCGCGGTGAAGCCAACCTCCTCGATCCTGACCGAGCGCCGCTCCGTCGACCGCTTCGGCGCCGAAGTCGACATCCGCACCAAGGGCCGCCACGATCCCTGCGTCGGCATTCGCGCCGTGCCCGTCGGCGAAGCGATGATGGCCATCGTGCTGGCGGATGCCTTCCTGCGCCATCGCGGCCAGACGGGCGCGCCGGCAACGCGTTGGCCTTTCCCCCGTCCCGCGTGAGGGAACCCATGTTCGAGAAATATCTCTATGCATTGGGGAAAGGCGTTCGCAGCGTCCGGCGCACGCTGGATGAAGAAGCGCGCAAGGAAGCCGTCGCCGATCCGAACGCGCCACGCGACGTGACACCCGACGACACCAGCGTTGCTGAACCGGCTGCGACCGTTGACGTGTCGTCCGTCGTTCCGGCCCGCACGCCGTTGCGGCTCAGCCATCGCGCGCTCGTTATGGGCATCGTCAATGTGACGCCGGATTCCTTCTCCGACGGCGGCCGCTACCTCGACCATGCCGCCGCTGTGGCGCATGGCGAGCAGCTTGCCGCTGAGGGCGCCGACATTCTCGACATCGGCGGCGAATCGACCAGGCCCGGCGCCGCCACCGTGACGCTGGACGAAGAGATCGCGCGGGTCGTTCCGGTCGTGCGGACGTTGTCGGCGCGCACCCGCCTGCCGATTTCCATCGACACGATGAAAGCGAAAGTCGCCGCCGCCGCCATCGAGGCCGGCGCCACCATCGTCAACGACGTGTGGGGTTTTCAATTCGATCCTGATATCGCCAAGGTCAGCGCCGATGCGGGGGTGCATTGCGTGCTGATGCACAACCGCCGGCAGGACGACGCCAGCATCGACATGTTCGCCGAGGTGAAGGATTTCCTGTCACGCTCGATCGACATCGCGCTCAAGGCCGGCGTCAACAGGGACAAGATTTTCATCGATCCGGGCATCGGCTTCGGCAAGACCCACGATCAAAGCTTCGAACTGGTGCGCCGCCTCGCCGAACTGAAACAGGCACTGGGCTTTCCGCTGCTGCTCGGCATCTCGCGCAAGCGCTTCATCGGCTTCGCCACGACGCGCACCATCGCGTCAGAACGGATGATCGGCAGCGTGGCCGCCGACGTTTATGGTGCCTTTAATGGCGCCGATATCGTGCGCGTGCACGACGTGGCGGCTCATGTGGAAGCCTTCGCCGTCTTGAACGCCATCCTGGGCAAAGGAACAGAACGCCGATGAGCTTGCCGGGCAAAGTGATTATCGAACAGCTCGAACTGCACGCCTATCATGGCTGGCACAAGCACGAGAAAGAGTTCGGCCAGGCCTTCGCCATCGACATCGAATTCGAAGTCGATATGGCGATTGAGGCCGCCAGCGACCAGTTGCAGGATGCGCTGGACTATGACGCCATCGTCAACACCGTGCGCCGGCTGTTCGTCGAATCCCATTACAAACTGGTGGAAGCCGCCGCCGCCGCCCTGGCCAGCGGCCTGCTCGATCAGTTTGCGCGCGTCGATGCGGTGCATCTGCGCATCCGCAAGCTGAAGCCACCGATCCCCGAGCGCATCGGCGCGGTCGGCGTCGATCTGCGCATGACGCGCGATCAATTGAAAAGCCGTTGAACGCCGTGAGCGAACCGGCTCTCGCCGCGCTTTGCCTAGGCGGCAATACCGGCGATGTGGCGCATACTTTCGCCGATGCGCTACGCGCCCTGGAGGCAGGCGGCGCGCAAGTCGAGCAGCGCTCGTCGGTGTGGCGGACGCCGCCATGGGGCAAGACCGATCAGCCGGATTTTCGCAATATCGCGGTGATCGTGCGCACGCACCTGCCCCCGCGCGCTCTGCTCGATCTTTGCCTGGCGATCGAACGCCAAGCCGGCCGCGTGCGCCTGGAGCTTTGGGGACCGCGCACGCTCGACATCGACATTCTCACCTATGATGACGTGACGATGCACGAGCCAGGCCTGACCATTCCGCACCCGCGCATGCTGGAACGCGCCTTCGTTCTGGCGCCGCTCGCCGAGATCGCGCCGCAGATGGTGGTGGCCGGCGTTCAAGTGGCCGATGCGTTGCAAACGGTCGATACGACGGGGCTGACGATCGACGCGGAAGCCACCGCGATTGTCGGGAGCTAACCCTTCTTCTCGACCACGCCGACGATCGGACCCATCGGCCGCCAGCGGTCGTGGCGGCTGATCGATGGCGCGTACATCGACGAGATGGAACCGTCGAGGAACAGAGCGTCGCTGCAGCCGATCTTGTCGCGGAAGAAGGTGGCGAAGTCGTAGAAGGTCACCGGCTCGTTTGAAATGGCGAAGACGATGCGCCCGCCGGAACAGGCCCCGACCCCATTGCGGGTCTTCTTCGACGTGCCCTCTTCTTGGATGCGCGGATGCAGGCGTCCGTTGATCACCAGCATCGGGCCCGACTGGGTGGCGTAGCGCACGTCGGCGCGGCGCGAGGCAAAGCGATCGCTGTCGACCACGCCGGCACCAGTGCGCGTCACATAGAAGACGCCGTTCGGTTTGAGATGGAAATTGCCGGGACCGTTGCGTGTGTTGAGCCGCACCTTCTCGACGCCGCTTTCGATGAACAGGCCGACGGGGCGATAATCGGGATGATACATGCCGGCATTCATCCCGAAGACGAGCTTCTCGCCGTCACGCTCCAGCACATCCGACAGAGCGTTGAACGAGCCGTAGACCGTGCCGTCGGGGTCGTCGAGGAACAGGCGGATGTCAGATTTGCCGGAAATGAACGTGCAGACCGAATAGGAAGCATTTTCCCAGGCGGTCGATTCGCACTGCGCCATCGCCGACTGCGCGGCGAAGCCGAGCATAAACGCGGCGCCGATGGCGATCAGGCGAAGAGAGCGGATCAGCAGCATTGTTCCCCGTTAAACTCTTTCCATCAACGCGGACACATGCGCGGCCACCGACTTGCCGAGCGCGTCGAGATTATAGCCGCCTTCCAGCACGGAGACGAGGCGCCCCTTGCAGCGCCGCTCCGCGATGTCGAGCAATTGTCGGGTCGCCCAAGCAAAATCTTCCTCAATCAGACCGAGCTGCGCCAGCGGGTCCTTACGATGGGCATCAAAACCCGCCGAGATAATGACGAGATCGGGC
This sequence comes from Methylocella sp. CPCC 101449, assembly GCF_031921685.1. Classification (NCBI taxonomy): domain Bacteria; kingdom Pseudomonadati; phylum Pseudomonadota; class Alphaproteobacteria; order Hyphomicrobiales; family Beijerinckiaceae; genus Methylocella; species Methylocella sp. CPCC 101449. Next base: position 843,736 of record NZ_JAPDHU010000001.1, read on the forward strand.
GAAAAGGCGTCGATCCGCTTCAACACCACGTCGGTCATGGCTTCGCGAAAGCGCTCGCCGTCGTCGCCCGCCCGCAGCGGCGCGTTGACGATCGTGTCATGGGCGCCGGTCTCGCTCTTGGCGCCGGTGCCGGGATAGAGCGGCATCTGATGGGTGGAGGTGTAAAGCACGCTCGGGTCGTTCCAGAAAATCTCCTGGGTGCCGTTGCCGTGATGGACGTCGAAATCCATGATCGCCACACGTTCGGCGCCATGGACGGCACGGGAGCGGCGGGCGGCGATGGCGACATTGTTGAAGAAGCAGAAGCCCATCGGCGTCGCCGTCTCGGCATGATGGCCGGGCGGGCGCATGGCGACGAAGGCATTGGCGATCTTGCCGGCCATCACCTCGTCCACCGCCTGGCTGGCGGCACCCACCGCATGCATGCAGGCTTCCCAAGTGCCGGGGCTCATCGCCGTGTCGCCATCGAGCTGCACCAGACCGTCGGTCGGCGCCGCCTCTTCGATGGCGCGCAGATAGGCCTCGGGATGAACACGCAGAATGTCGGCACTCGTGCCGCGGGGCGCTGCCTCGCGGATCAGGCTTTGAAATTTCTCCGCCGATAGCGCTTCTTCGATCGCCACCAGCCGCTTGGGCTGTTCGGGGTGGCCATAGCCCATGTCATGGCCGATGCCCGAAGGATGCGTGAGATAAAGTGTGCTCAAGGTGAAGTACCGGATGCGGCTGGGGTGACAAGCTTAGCTTAAAAAGGCGCAGGACTGTGTCCTAGATGCAACACAATGTGGACATTTGCGTCCGTATCTCACCTTAAGACAATGATATGGTAAGAAAAGACCTAATAAATTCGGGCCTGGCGGTACCGAATCGGGGCTAATCTCATGAAACTGAAGGCTTTTGTGGTCGCATTGGTGGGCGCGACTTTGCTTGCGGGTTGCAATTACAAGTCGGTGCCGGATCCGGCGCTTACCGCCAAGGACGCCGAATGGATGGCCATGGTGCCGCCGTTCGAGCTCGACCCGGAACATCAACGTTACGAGATTCAGGATCCGACCGGCGAAGCGCCCGGCACGATCATCGTCGATACCAAGCAGAACTTTCTTTATTTCGTGCTGCCCGGCAAACGCGCCATCCGCTATGGCGTCGCCACGGGCGCGGAGGCCTATGGCTGGACCGGCACGGCGCAGGTGAAGCGCAAGGCCGAATGGCCGCGCTGGATGCCGCCGGCCGACATGGTCGAGCGCTGGCCGCATCTCAAGCCGACGGCGGCCGCCGGCGGCCTCAACGGCGGTCCGGACAATCCGCTCGGCGCCCGCGCCCTCTATCTTTACGAGGGCGGCCGCGACACGCTCTATCGCATCCACGGCACCAACGAGCCCGATAAGATCGGCCGCAGCGTGTCGTCGGGCTGCATCCGCATGCGCAACATCGACATCGTCGATCTCTACAATCGCACGCCGATGAACGCGAAGGTGATCGTGCGTTAAGCGCCCCTTACAGAGATGAATTTAAAAAGGCCGGGGTGACCCGGCCTTTTTCTTTGCGCTTACGAAATCCGCTGTGGCGACCCGAGCACGATGTCGACGATCTCAGGCGGGCGCATGAAGCGCACTGGCGCCAGCGACGTGCCCAATCCTGCCGAGACGATCATATGCTTGTTGTCGACGGCGATATGGCCATAGGTTTGCGACCAGCGCATGCGCGGGCTCATCAATGGCTGGGCGAACTCCGGCAGACGCACCTGACCGCCGTGGGTGTGGCCCGATAAAGTGAGCGCCACCCGCTGCGGCACCTGCGGAAAAATATAGGGCTCGTGCGCCAGCAGGATCACCGGCGCATCGTCGGTCACCCGCGCCAGCGAGCCGGGCAGATCGTCCATGCCGATGAACTCGCGATGGCTGCGCCGCAGGGCCAACTGATCGGCGAGGCCGACGATCCAGAAGGCCTGGCCATCCTTGACCACGCGCACCGCATCGTTCTCCATCACCGTGACGCCGGCATCGCGCAGGGCCTTGCGCACCGGATCACCGTTGAGCGCCGGCATGTTCGGCAGCGCGCCATGCCAGATGTCGTGATTGCCGAGCACGCCATAGACGCCATAGGGCGCCCGCAGCACGCTCATCGCTTCTCCCCAGGCTTCCGGCATCACCGGGCCGGTCACCATCATATGACCGCCGGTGTAATCGCCGAGCAGAACGATGATGTCGGGATGAAGCGCGTTCACCTTGTTGCAGATGGCGCGCACGCGGCTCGCCGGCATCCAAGGTTCGCAGGCGTGAACATCGGAAATGACGCCGATGCGCAGGTGCAGATCCGCCGGCCACGCCGGCGGCGTCATGTGATAGGTGGTGCGTGTGAGGATGAAACCGGGCTCGATGCCGAAGGCATAACCACCCACACTGAGAAGGCCCGCACCGCCCGCGGCGGCGCGGAGGAAACCGCGTCGTGTTACAAGTGCCATTTATAGTTCTTGTCCGTTCCCGCCCGCTCCCTCTTGCAGGCGCTAGACAAGAAGCTATCACGCCGCCATGTCGTCGCCACGCAAAAATGCGGGAATGTCCTTCACCTGCGGGCGCGGACCACCCGGGCGTAGAGCTTCCTGCTTGTCGGAGCGGATCTGCAGGGCGGCGGCCACCGCCGCGATGCCGATTTCACGGTAGAGATGGGTCAGAAGGTCGCGCGCGTCCTTAACTTTGCGCAGCGGGGCTTCGACGGGGGATTCTTGACGGCTGTCTTCGATCGATTGGGACGACATTGGGGCAACTCACTCTGGGGCACGGCCGGCCCGAACCACTGGCGCCGGCTCATTAAAAATGTGAGCCATCGGTTAAGACGGCTTTAATCTTGCTAACCGGAGATGTGGATAAAGGCTGTGCGCGGCGTCACGCACCGCAACTACTTCGACGAGGCTTGCTTCGAAGAGCCTTACTTCAAAGAGCCCTGCCAGCGGCAGTAGTGTGATCCCGGCCGACGCAACGCCAGGTCGATGTGCATATGGTCCTCGTGATAGCCGTCGGACCCCGGCCCCAGCACCGTCGCGAAATGCCGGCAGGCGGATTCAAAGAGCGCCATCGGGATCGGCTTGGCCTTATCGCCGACCTGGGCCGTGGCGCCGCCGGCGAAGCGGACACCGCGAATGTCGAGCGCATTACCCTTGCCGTGCTCGCTCAGTTTGGCGCCCTTCACCCGGTTGCGGCCGCGGCAGTCATAGGAGGCCCCGGAGACGATGGTCTCGAGCCGGCGGCCATCCTGCTCCAGCAGGCTTGCGAATTCGCCTTTGACCCAGGATGAAAACGCCCGCGCCATATCGCAACGCATAGTACCCGCATCGGTCACGGCGACGCGCCGGCCATCGGCCAGCCTGATCGCCGTCAGCGCCACCGGCTCGTCGATCCCGCATCCCGGCCCGGCGCGCGGCGCGCTGACCCGTTTGGCCTCGACCTGACCGCTGTTGAGAAAATCACGACAGGTGGTGGAGACCGTCGGCAACACAGGTTCGACGGGCTCGGGCTTCGCCTCCGGCTTGGTTGTTTCAGGCTTGGTTGTTTCAGGCTTGGCTATTTCAGGTTGAGCGGTCTCAGGCTTGGGCAGTGCCGCTTGCTTGGGATCAGCTTGTTTGGGGCCAGCCATATCGGGCTCAACGACCCGCGACTGATCCTCCATGAGGGATTGCGGCCGCGGCCATGGCAAAGGCGGATCGCGCGGCAAAGCTGCGACCTCAGCGCCGATCACTCCGAAAAAACATAAAGAAAGCCAAAAACCAAAGGGACGACGGTTCATCAAAAGATGAACCCGCCGCCCCTATTCTCGGTTCCCGTTTGTTTAGAGACCGATGATCACCGACTTCACCTCGGTGAAGGTCTCGACGCCTTCCTTGGCATTCTCGCGACCCCAGCCGGACTGCTTGTAGCCGCCGAACGGCAGCGCATTGTCGAGGCCGCCACCGTTGATGCGGATGAAGCCGGACTTCAGCCGCTTCGCCATCTTATGGGCGACGCTCAGATTTTGCGTCCACACATAGGCCGACAGGCCGTAAGTCGTGTTGTTGGCCTCGGCAGCGATGGCATCGAGACTGTCGTCATCGAAGGTCGCGGCACAGAGAACCGGCCCGAAGATTTCCTCGCGCCGCACCGCCATGTCGGCGGTGGTGTCGGCGAGGATCGTCGGTTCGACGAAATAGCCGGATTGGCCGAAACGCTTGCCGCCGGTGACGACCGACGCGCCGGCTTCACGGCCCGATTGCAGAAAGCCGGTGACGCGATCGAGCTGTTCCTGCGAGACCAGCGGACCCATTTCGGTTGCCGCATCGACACCAGGACCGACCTTCAGCTTCTGCGCCCGTTCGGCGACACCTTCGAGAATGCGGTCGAACACTTTTTTATGCGCATAGAGCCGCGAGCCCGCCGCGCAGACCTGACCGGCATTGGTGAAGATGAAACGCGACACGCCCTCGATCGTCTGATCGATGTTGGCATCGGGGAAGACGATGACCGGCGACTTGCCGCCGAGTTCCAACGTCACGCGCTTCAGATTGCCGGTGGCGGCCTTGAGGATCAGCTTGCCGACTTCGGTCGAGCCGGTGAAGGAGACCTTGTCGACGCCGGGATGATCGACCAGCGCCGCGCCGGCCTCGCCAAAACCGGTGACGATGTTGATGACGCCAGGCGGGAAGCCCACCTCCTGCACCAGTTCACCAAGACGCAGCGCCGTCAGCGGCGTCTGTTCCGCCGGCTTGAGAATGACGGTGCAGCCAGCGGCGAGCGCCGGTGCGATCTTCGAGACCGCCATCATCAGCGGGAAGTTCCACGGCACGATCAAGGCGGCGACGCCGACCGGCTCGCGCAAGGTATAGGCATGCCAGTCGCCCGGCAGCGAGACATCGGCGGTGGTGCCGTAGAGTTTGGTGGCCCAGCCGGCGTAGTAGCGCAGCTTCTCGGCCGAGCTTGGAATGTCGATGGTGCGCGACGCCTTCAGCGGCTTGCCGTTGTCCAAGGTTTCGATCAGCGCCAGTTCATCGGCGTGACGCTCGATCGCTTCGCCAAGTTTGTAGATGAGCTTGGCGCGTTCGGCCGGCGCCATGCGCACCCACGGGCCACCGTCGAAAGCCTTGCGTGCGGCCGCGACCGCCAGATCGACATCGGCTTCTTCGCCGTGAGCGACGCGCGCGATCACCTGTTCGGTGGCCGGGTTGACCACCTCAAACGTTTTGCCCGACACGGCGGGCACTTCCTTGCCGTCGATCAGCAATTTGCCGCAGCGCGCCAGAAAGGCCGACGCCAATTGATCGCCCGAAAACGCGATATCATCCATGGGTTTCTCCTCAGACAGACGTGGAAGATCGACGCGCTCAGGCGTCGATCGCAACCGTGTTTGGCCGCATAGCGGGCCAAGCCTTGAGCAGGCGCAAAACGCCCGCCAGGCCGCTGCTCGGTAGCGGCACGAACGGTTTCTGCGCCTGTTTGCACAGGCGCTTCACCGTGAACATCGCATTGTGACTGATGCAGTCGACGGGAAAGGCGACGACATCGGCGCGGCCGATCAAGGACGGCAGCAGGCTCGTGGCCTCGTCCAATCCGCCATCGTGATGCAGGAAGAGCGCGCCGGTGGCGCTGACTGCTTCCTTGATGGCAGCGAGCGTGCGCGCCCGGCCACCGACGTAAAGAAAAGTCTGGCCTGACAGCGCGGGTTGCGCGGCAGGCGCTGTCGTGTCGGCCTGCATGTAATCTTCCAGCGCCACCAGCTCTTCGGCCAGGCGATCTTTGGCGTTGATGGCCGTGTCGCGCTCATCACGCGCCGTTTGCGTTTCCTCGCGTAGATTGGCCTGCTGCGCTTCGAGCTTGGCCCGCCGGGCGCTTTCACGGTCCAGTTTCGAACTGAGGCTCGCCACCAAAGCGCGCAGCTCTTCCATTTCACCATCGTGATCTGTCGGCGCCGGCGCGGCGGAGGTCGTTTCCGCAAGCATCGCTTGCAGCCGCGCGATCCGCGCGTCGCGCTCCGTCACCATGCTGCGCAGCCGGCTCTCCTGCCGCTCGACCTTCTCGCTGAGGCGGACGTTCTCCTGTTCGAGATCGGCGAGGCGACGAATGTCGGCGCGATTGGCGGCGCCGACCAGATGCGACAGCATATGGATCTCGCCGAAGATCTGTTTCAGCAGCGTCGTGTCGGTAGCCGGATGGGTCAGCGCTGCCCAATAGCCGCCCGCGACGTCGCCCATGGCACGCGACTCGCGCCAGAGTGTGAGAATGTCCGCCGGCGTCGCGGCACTTTCGAAGCGCCGGATGGCCGCCGCGTGTTCGGTTTCGAGCGCCTTCTGCAGCAGTTTGCCAGCTCCGCCCGCTGTCGATGCGAGCCGCACGCCTTCCTTATGGATTTCATGGTCGGACTGATTGGCGATCGCCGCCGGACCGATGGATTTGCCGACGACCTTGCGCAGCGCCGGCAGGGTCAGACAGGTGCCGACGATCGAGCAATGCAGCGACGTGCTGAAGTCCCACAGCTTGCGACGGCACGGTTCGGCGACATTGACCAATGGCCCCCTGGCCGGAAAGGCGAAGGCGGCCGATGCGTCGAGGCGCAGGACAGTCTTGGGCTGGGCGTGCGGGAACATAGCGTCACTCCATACGCTATATTCACACATATATATCGTTAGAAATCAAGCATAGAAATCGCCCCATATGGAACGATAATAATCCGAAAATGAGGGGTTTTAGCTACCTACTGACCGAATACGGGCGCGAGGCGGCGAGGTGGTGCGGACCTTGTTCTGCATCGCCGTGCCGATCGCCGGCTCCTGCACATTGGCGGCGGCGCGCACCAGATCGCGCACCTCGATCACCAGTTTCTCGAAATCGGCCAGCCGATCGGCCGGCATTTTCGCGAAGGTCTCCTCGACGAAGCGCTTCTGGACGGCGATCGCCTCCATGGCCATGCGGCGGCCGTCCTCGGTGAGGAAGATGGCGTGCGAGCGACGATCGCCCGGAATCGTCCGCCGTTCGACCAGTGCCGCCGCCACCAGGCGGTCAACCAGGCCGGAAATATTGCCCTTGGTGACATAGAGCCTGCGGGCGAGATCCTGCTGGCTCATGCCCTCCTGTTCGGTCAGGGTGGTGAGAATATCGCACTGGGGAACGGATAAACCGATCTCGCGCAAACGGTCGGCAATCACGCTGTTCATGCGTGTATTCACACGCAAAAGCCGAAACCACACCCGTTCTGCGTCAAGAAGTTCGTTCATCATTCGTCCTAAGCTGAGCCGTTTCCCGACTCCTTCCCGCAGTCTAAACAATTTTGCGCCCGCAGGCTGCCCGGTGCAAATATTTGCTCAGACCAGCTTGTCCCGCTCCTTCAACCCTGGAAACAGGCGCATCCAGGCCAGGGTGACGGCGACCGCCCCACCCCCGCCGATGACCACGGCCAGCACCGGGCCAGTCAAACTGGCAACGATGCCGGAATAAAACTGGCCAAGCTCGTTGGACGCGCCGATGAACAGGCTGTTCACGGCCGAGACGCGGCCGCGCATCTCATCGGGCGTTTCCAACTGCACCAGGGTACTGCGGACATAGACGCTCACCATGTCGGCGGCGCCCAAGATGACCAAGCACACCAACGCCACGCCGATATGCGACGACAAGCCAAAGCCGATGGTGGCGAGGCCGAACAGACCAACCGCCTGGAACATGCGCAGCCCCACCCGACTGTTGAGCGGGAAGCGCGCCAGCACCACCGCCGTGCCGATGGCGCCGACCGAGGGCGCGCTGCGCAACAGGCCGAGGCCAACCGGGCCGGCATCGAAAATATCCTTGGCGAACATCGGCAGCAGCGCCGTGGCGCCACCCAACAGAACGGCAAAGAGATCGAGCGAGATCAAGCCGAGCAAGGTCGAGTTCGACCAGATCGATTTGAGCCCCGCCGTCATATATTCCCACGACAATTGCGACGTGTTGTCGGCCGGCGGGCGACGCTTGAGCATGTAGAGCAGTGCGACGCAGGTCGCCGACAGAAACGTCGTGCAGAGGAACACGAAGGGCGCGCCGAACAGATAAGCGAAACCGCCCACCGCCGGGCCGATGATCGAAGCGGTCTTAGTGGCGGTGGAACCAAGCGCCACCGCATTGGCCAATTGTTCCTTGCTCACCAGGTTCGGCAGAAGCGCCGAAGACGCCGGACTGAAAAAGGCGCGTGCGGCACCGGCCAGAAACACCAGGGCATAGATGAGAGGCAATCTCTCGATCTGCAGTACGGCACTCAAATAGAGGCCAAAGGAAGCCACCGCCGAGATGCTGTAGCACACCATCAACACCTGCCGGCGATCGTAACGATCGGCGACATGACCGGCGATCAACAGAAACAAAATGCTGGGCGCGAAGGCCGCCAGACCGATCAGGCCCAGCGCCACCGCGCTGCCTGTCATCTCATAAACCATCCAGCCGACAGCGACATCGACCATGCTGATCGCCAGCCCGGCGAAGAAACGCGAGAAGAAGAAACAGGAATATTCGCGCGACTGGAACGGCTCCAGGCCCTTGACCGAAAATGCCATTGAGCGCGCCAAAGTCCTATTTGATCAGCTCACCGACGCGTTCGACGATGGGCTTGGGGGTCGCATAGATCTTGCGGATCAATGCTTCGAGCTGTTCGCCCGTATGCGGTTCGAGATCAAGCCGCTGCTTCTTCACCTCGGCGATGAATTCTTCGTCCTTCATCGTCGCGTTGAATGCATCACGCAACATCTTGACCCGCTCCGGCGGCATGTTGGGGGGCGCGACGAACGGCCGGCCAATACCCTGTCCCGCATAGAGGAACTCGATCGCCTGTTTCTGCTCGGCAGTCTTGGCCATATCGAGAATGAACGGTGTGTCCTTTATCTCGGGGCTGGGCTCGGTGCCACCCTGAAAGATCAAGTTCACTTTCTTTTGAGAGATCCAATCCGGCCGCTTGCCATCGACACTGTCGAGACTTTCGCAAATGCCGTCGACCTCGCCGCGCTCCATGGCGAGGAACACATCGGAGGAAGCAGGGAAACCGGCCACCAGTTTGAACTTGGTGCCCAGGATGGCATTCAACGCCCGCGGATAGGCACGCGTGCCAGTGCCCGGCCCCGTATCGCCGACGATCAGCTCGGTCTTCAGGAGATCGTCGAAGGTCTTCACCTTGGCGTTCTGATTGGCGATGCAAACATTGGTCTCGGTGGTCGGCGTGCCGATCCAGGTGATCTGCAACGGATCGAAGCGGGCACCGACCTGGCCGGTGAGCGGCCCCAATGCGGCGTCGCGCGCGATGATGCCCATGGTGGAACCATCTTTGGGCGCGATCGCATAGATATTGCTGGCTGCGGTGAAGCTGCCGGCGCCGGGCATGTTCTGCGGGATGGCATTGGGTTTGCCGGGCAGATGTTTGGTGATGTGGCGGGCGACCACGCGGCCCCACAGGTCATAACCGCCGCCGGGGCCGAATCCGATGATCATCGTCAGCGGCTTGCCGCCAGCGAACGGGCCTGCGTCTTGAGCCAGGCTTTGGGTCAGACTTGCCGCAGGCGCCTGCAGGGCCAAAACCCCTGCGACAATGGCGAAACTCCTCCTCATCCATCCCTCCCGTTTTTGATCAGATGCGATTGGTGCCGCGCTTGCGTCCTTGGTTCACATCGAGAAACAACTCCTCGAGCCCCATCTTCCGCTTGATCAATCCTTGCTCGAAAGAATAGCCGATCAAGGTCTCCAGCGTATGCCGATTGCTGTCGGTCATGCCATACTGCCAGGGGTCGCGGCCGAGCACTTCCTCCTGCTCCTCCCAGGCCTCACGATACCAGGCGAGCGGCACGATGCGTGGATTTTCCATGCGCTTCATGGCGACAGCCTTGGCCGCCTCGAAAGCCTTCATCAGTTCGACCGGAACCCAGGGGTATTTATCGACGATCTCCTGCTTGATGCCCGTCACATGCATGATCGGGAAAATGCCGGTCTTGCGGAAGTAAGCCAGTTCTTCGTTCTTGTAATCCGGCCACAGGCGCTTCACCGCCGGATGACGTTCCACCATCGGCCAGATCAGATCGGCGTGCAGCACCGCATCGAGTTCGCCCGCCACAAGCAGCTCTTCGCACGTCTGATCGTGGCGCATGCGCGACAGACGCAATCCTTCCGGCGGCGTGAATTCCACATCCTCATCGATCTCTGTCACCCATTCGATCGATTTGTGCGGCACGCCATATTCATGTTCGAGAATACCGCGCAGCCACAGGATCGCCGACACCTGAAAGGATTTCACACCGATCCTGCGACCGATCAGATCCTTCGGCTCATTGATGCCTTTCGACGTGTTGACGAAAGCGAAGCCGTGGCGAAAGCGGCGATGCAGGAAGACAGGGATCCCCGCGAAAGGCAGGCCTTGGTCGCGTGCCAGCAGATAGGAGGAACTCGAGACTTCAGCGACATCGAATTCGCGATTGCGCAGGAAGCGCCAATGCCGGGTGCTCGAATCCATCGTCGTGATGATCGTCAACTCGATGCCGTCAGGCTGAACCGTGCCCTCTTTCAAGGCTCGAACGATTTCATAGTCACCGCAAGCCAGAGTCAGCGCCAGCTTCTTGGACATCGCGTCATAACCTCCCGACCAAGATCGTTGCCGGAACGGAATGTCCGGGATCAAGGCTTTATCTTGATGGGGTGGTAGCAGCCTTCATCCAAGCTGCCAAGCGCGTGGCGTTCACGGACGATCAAAGATTGGCCTGGGAATAGGCCACAACATGCACTTTAGCGCATGTTACCTAGCGCGTGCACATCAACGGCTGAATAGAGCGCCCACGCTGAGCCGCGATATCGCCGGTGGTGCGATCAGGACGCGGCGCGGGCACGCCAGTCGGCGGCACGACAGGCTTCGCGCCGACGTCGTTCATCAATTTCAGCGCGACGGAAGCGGGAATGATTTTCCAGGCGGCTTGCGGCACGATACCGGCATAACGCGCGGGCTCGGTAGCAGGCGCGGCGGCGATCGCCACCAATGCGCCCGAGCGATCGAAAATCGCGGTACCGGCAATGCGGCCTTGCAACGGTGCGACGAGGCGCGCCGCGCCCGTTCCGACAGGCGCAACATATTCGCCCGTCGCAACGCTGATCTCGGCATCGCGACCGCCGAGCTGCGCGGCGAACAAAGCCACGAGGCTGTCGCCCGCATTGGGCGTGGATGACGTTGGCGCAACGGCGGCGATCTCCGCGCCGCGCGCTTCGATCAAGGCAAGGCCGGATTCTGCATCGCGCCGCGTGATCGCTGCTGCGCGCCCGGCCACTTTCGGATCGACGCAATCGCCGCTCAGGGCCGTGAGGAAAAGGCCGGGACCAATGGCAATGGCGCTTGCCGCAAGCTGCACACCCGATGCGGACGGCGCCGGCCCCGCGGCCGGAGCCGTCGCAGTGGAGGGCGTGGAGGCGGCCGAAGGGAAAGGTTCGAAGGCATTGGCAATGGCGATCGACAAGACATCATAGGTCGGCCGCAGGCGCCGTGCGTAAGACAAAGTATAGCCGCGCACCGTCGCCACGCCATTGGCCATTCCGCGCGCCGCGCGCGTATAGAAAACCCGATCGCCTTCCTCGCCGGTGACGACCAGGAAGTCCGGCCGCAACACGCGATAGGTCACCTTCCGTCCTGGCGCATCGCCACGCAGAATTTCGAACAGTCGCGGCAGGTCGCTGTCGGCCTCGGCATTCTGGAACGTGTCGACGGCGGCGACACCATCGGTGGTGCTCCAGGTCGTGCCCGTCTTGGTATCGGTTTTCCTGCTCATCGCCTTGGTCGGCAAACCGATGGCGATGCCGGAACGGGTGTCGACGATCTTGCGAAAGGCCTGGGCATTGCGCGCCTTGTCGGCCGCGGAAACCAGAGCGGCCTTCGCTTTCTGATCGAGCGTGCCATCGGTCGGCAGTTTGCTGCGCCGCGCATAAGCGACGATGGCATCCCTCGTACCGCGACCAAAGCTGCCGTCGACGTTACCCTTATAATCGCCGGTCCAGACCAACGCGTCTTGAATGGCGCGGCGATCGGCTTCCGGCAGCGCTTCGAACGCGCTCTTGGCGGCGTCAAAGGCTGGATCGGGCGCAGCGGCGGCGGGGGCGGGCTGTTGCGCCCAGACGGGATGGGACAGCACGGTGCTGGCGAGCAACAGCGAAAGGACGCGCAGCGCGCTTGCCGTTGTGAATGCCATCCTTCGCCCCCGTGCAGAGTTGCAACCGATCGGTCACAAATTGGAAAAAATTGAATAATCGCGATCCGCGCGCGTGATCATGGTCAAAAAACCGCCGCAACGGAAGTGCGGCATCGCACAGATGTTGCACTTATCTGATGGTTCTTGCCATAGGTCCTGCGCCTGAAATGTGACATGCTGGCGGCGTCACGGCGCTCGGTGACTTTGGGCGAGCAAGAATATGGAGGTTCTCATGCGCAAACTGCTCCGCGGTCTGGCGACGGCTTTAACCCTTCTCATCGCCACATCCGCTTTTGCGCAGCAAAAAGCCTATGTCCGCGACGATCTTGCCTCCAACGTCATTCGTCTCGAAGAACAGATCCGGAAAGACAGCGCGACACTTGCCGGTCGACCCACGACTGATCTGCGTCGTGACGGCATCGCAATGATCTCGCGCAATCCGCGCGCCGCCCTCCTGCCGCTTGGCGCCGTCATCACCGCGACGCCGCGCGACAGCCAGGCGTGGCTCGATTATGCGCGCGCCGCGCGCGCCACGGCCACCGCCAATCCCAACGACGGCTGGCGCTTGAACCAGACCGCGATCTCCGCCGCCTACGCTGCGTATCAGCGCGCCAATGACAAAGACCAGGAAGCCACCTCCCTCGCCTTCCTCGGCTCGATCTATGATGCACAGACACTGTACCGACTGTCGCTCAACGCCTATCGCGCCAGTCTCGACGCATCCGACAACCGCTCGGTGCGCGGCATCTATGAAAACCTGCGCGCCAAATACGGCTTTCGCATTCTCGACTACAAAGTCGACAACGATGCCGCCTCACCGCGCATCTGCTTCCAGTTCTCCGAGCCTTTGCAGCGCGGCAAGGTCGACTTCTCGCCCTACATCGCCATTTCCGGTGCCGCCGCCAGCGCCGTTTCCGCCGAAGACCAGCAGCTTTGCGCCGAAGGCCTGAAGCATGGCGAGAAATATTCCATCGTCGTGCGCCAGGGCCTGCCCTCTTCGGTCGGCGAAAACCTTCTGAAATCCGCCGACTATGAAATCTATGTGCGTGATCGCTCGGCCCAGGTGCGCTTCACCGGCAAGAATTATGTGCTGCCGCGTGTCGGCCAGGAAGGCATTCCGGTCGTCTCCGTCAATACGCCGAAGATCGCCGTCGACATTCTGCGCATCGGCGATCGCAACCTCGTACCGACGGTGCGTTCCGATGATTTCCTCTCGCAGCTCGGCAGCTATCGCGCCCGCCAGATCATCGACGACAAGGGCGTCAAGGTGTGGACCGGCACGCTCGATGCGCGCACCGACCTCAACAAGGATGTCGTCACCGCCTTTCCGGTGGTCGAAGCCGTTGGCAAGCTTGAACCCGGCGTCTATGTAATGCTGGCGCGCGCCGGCGAGAAGCCGATCTCGCAGTCGATCGGGTCGGACGACGATGATGACTACTCCTCCGAGAACGCGGCGACGCAATGGTTCGTCGTCTCCGATCTCGGCCTGACCAGTTTTTCCGGCGACGATGGCGTGCATGTCTTCGTGCGCTCGCTGGCCAGCGCTACGCCGCTGAACTCCGTCGAAGTGCGCCTGGTGGCGCGCAACAACGAAGTGCTGGCGACGCAGACCACCGGCGCCGACGGGCACATCCGTTTCGATCCCGGTCTGGCGCGCGGCAATGGCGGCATGGCGCCCGGCTTGCTGATCGCCAGCGACCGCAACGGCGACTACGGTTTCCTCGATCTGGTGCAGGCGCCGTTCGATCTCACCGATCGCGGCGTCAAGGGCCGCACCGCCGTCAAGGCGCTCGATGCCTATGTCTATCCGGAACGCGGCGTCTATCGCTCGGGCGAGACGGTGAATGTCACCACGTTGCTGCGCGATGGGCGCGGCGGCGCCAGCACCTTGCCGCTGACCCTCGTCGTCAAACGGCCCGATGGCGTCGAATATAAGCGCGCCTTAGTCAACGATCAGGGACTAGGCGGACGGGCCTGGTCGGTCGCGCTACTGTCAGGGGTCGCCACCGGCACCTGGCGCGTGCAGGCATTCGCCGATCCGAAACTGCCGGCGATCGGCGAAGCCACCTTCCTCGTCGAAGACTATGTGCCGGAGCGGCTCGATCTGACCTTGACGCCGAAGGATCAGGTCCTGGTGCAGGGCGAGGAAGCCAGCATCAATGCGGCGGCGCGCTACCTCTATGGCGCGCCAGGCTCCAACCTCGACATCAGCGGCGAGATTTCGATCTCCAAGGCGAGTTCGCTCAACATCCCCGGCCTCAACGGCTATCAAGCCGGCTTGCAGGACGAAGAGTTCGAAACCGTCCGTAACGACATCGACACCGACACCCAGACCGACGCCAAGGGCCAGGCGACGGTGACGTTCACGGTGCCGGAGGTGGAAGCCTCGCAGCCGGTCGAAGCGCGCATCATCCTGCGCGCCGGCGAACCGGGCGGGCGCGCCGTCGAGCGCGTCGTCACTTTGCCGGTGCGCGCCAAGAACGGCATGATCGCGGTGAAGAAGAATTTCGACGATCTGTCGGAAGGTTCCACCGCGACCTTCGATGTGGTCGCCATTACGGCCGATGGGCAACGTGTGCCCGTGAAGGGTCTGCAATGGTCGCTTTACCGCGTCACCAACGACTACCAATGGTACAACAACGACGGTCGCTGGGGCTTTGAGCGGGTGAAGTCGTCGCGGCGCATCGCCGACGGCAAGGTGGATGTCGCCGGCAATGACCCGGCGCGCATCGCGGCTGGCGTAAGTTGGGGCGCGCATCGCCTGGATATCGCCTCCGACGACGGCACGTTCACGCCGACCAGCATCACCTTCAACGTCGGCTGGTCCGGCGATGCCACGGCGGAAACGCCCGATCTGCTCGACCTCACCCTCGACAAGACCGACTACAAGCCCGGCGAGCAGATGCGCGTGAAGATCGCCTCGCGCTTCGCCGGCAAGGCGACGCTCGCCATCGTCGGCGACAAGGTGCAGGACATTACCGTCCGCGATCTCGTGGTCGGCGACAATCAGATCACTTTGCCGGTGAAGGCCGAATGGGGCGCCGGTGCTTATGCGGTGGCGATGGCGCATCGCCCGCTCGACCAGGCTGCCAAGCGCATGCCGGGCCGCGCGCTCGGCCTCTCCTGGTTCCAGGTCGATCCGGGTGCCCGCAAGCTCGATGTCGCCATCGAGGCGCCCGAGAAGATCGAACCGCGCCGCTCGCTCACTATGCCGATCAAGCTGGCAGGATTGAGCGCCGGCGAAGAAGCCTATGTGACGGTTGCCGCCGTCGACATCGGCATTCTCAACCTCACCCGTTATGAATCGCCCAATCCAACCGGCTACTTCTTTGGCCAGCGCCAGCTCTCCAATGAAGTGCGCGATCTCTACGGCCTGCTGATCGACGGCATGCAGGGTTCGCGCGGCGCCATCCGCTCCGGCGGCGACGCCGGCGGCCCGGGCCTGGAAGGCAATCGTCCGACGCAAGAACCGCTGGCGCGCTATTCCGGCGTGGTGAAGGTCGATCAGGACGGCGTGGCGCGCGTCACCTTCGAGATTCCGCCGTTCAACGGCTCCATCCGCGTGATGGCCGTCGGCTGGAGCCGCGACAAGGTCGGCTCCGCCGCGAAGGACGTGATCATCCGCGATCCGGTCGTCGTGCAGGCGACGCTGCCGCGCTTCCTGGCGCTGGGCGACCGCTCGCAGTTCCACATCCAGGTCGACAATGTTGAAGGCGCGGCCGGCGACTATGCTGTTGATCTCGACGTGCGCGGCCCGATCGCGCTTGCCGCCAATGCGGCGCGCCGGGCCTTCCGCCTGACGCAAAACGGCAAGACGCAGTTCACCATTCCGGTGACAGGCGCCGGCATGGGCCGGGCGGAGATCGACGTGAAACTGACGGGGCCGAATATCGCGGCCTCGCAGACCCTGGCGATCAACGTGCAGCCGGGTTCGACCGAACTCTATCAGCGCACGGTGCGGCCGCTGCCGGCTGGCAGCAGCGTCACCTTGTCGAACGACCTCCTGGCCAGTTTCCTGCCCGGAACCGGCGCGGTGTCGGTGGCGGTGACGCCTTATGGCGGCATCGACGTCGGCGCGCTGTTGCAAGCGCTCGACCGCTACCCTTATGGCTGTTCGGAACAGATCGTCAGCCGCGCCCTGCCGCTGCTCTATGTCAATCGCCTCGCCTCGTCGCAGATGCTGGCGCTCGACACGGATGCGGAAAAGCGCGTGCGCGACGCCATCGAGCGCGTGCTGTCGCGGCAGGCCTCGTCCGGCGCCTTCGGTCTGTGGTCGGCCAACAATGCCGGCGACGACCTCTGGCTCGACGCTTTCATCACCGACTTCCTGACGCGGGCGCGCGAGGCCAAATATGACGTGCCGCAACGCTCCTTCGATCAGGCGCTCGACCGGCTGCGCAATCAGGTGGCCAATGCGGGCGACATCAAGACCAGCGAAGCGGCGGGCATCGCCTATGCGGTCTATGTGCTGGCGCGCAACGGGCGCCCGGTGATGGGCGACCTGCGCTATTTCGCCGACACCAAGCTGTCGTCCTTCGACACCGCCCTGTCGCGGGCGCAGATCGCCGCCGCACTCGCCATGCTGGGCGATCGCGGCCGGGCGCAGCAGGCCTTCGCCTCGGCGGCGCAGCGTCTGCGCGAACAGCAGCGCACCCGTTACTCGCGCTCCGACTATGGTTCGCGCCTGCGCGACAGCGCCGGCCTCTTGACCTTGGCGGCGGAAACCGACGACAGCGATCGCAACCTGCTCGCTCTGGCCGGCGCCGCCGTGCAGGAGGAACGCGCCGCCACGAGCTACACCAGCACCCAGGAGAACACCTGGATGGTGCTGGCGGCGCAGGCGCTGTTCAAGGAAGCGCAGACGATGCAGCTCTCCGTCGCCGGCGTGCCGCAAACAGGCGCGCTCTATCGCACCTGGCGCGGCACGGCGCTGGAGCGCGGCGACATCGTCATCGGCAATGCGGGCCAAGGCGCGACGCAGATGGTGATCACCACGTCGGGCCATCCGGTGACGCCGGAACCGGCGGCCTCGCGCGGCTATCAGGTCGAGCGCCAATACTACAAACTCGACGGCAAGCCGGCCGATCTGGCGCAGGTGAAGCAGAACGACCGCCTCGTCGTCGTCCTTAAAGTCACCGAGCTGGAAGCGGCCTATGCGCGGCTGATGCTGGTCGACAAACTGCCGGCGGGCTTGGAGATCGACAATCCAAAACTGTTCGACGGCGGTTCGGTGTCGGACCTCGCCTTCGCCAAGGCGACGGTGGAGCCGACCCACCAGGAATTCCGCGACGACCGTTTCGTCGCGGCCTTCGACCGCAGCGGCAGCGATCGGGCGACGTTCAACATCGCCTATATCGTACGGGCGGTGACGCCGGGACGTTATGTGCTGCCGCCGGCGACGGTGGAAGACATGTATCGTCCCGAACGGTTCGGCCGCACCGGCACAGGCACGTTCGAGATCGGTGAGGTTCAACGTTGACAGAACTGAAGCCCAGGCGCGGACGTGGCTATCTCATCGCCATGGCGGTGGTGGCTACGCTCGGCCTCGGCGTGCCGGCGGTCTGGAAGAACTACGAAGCGTCCCTGCCGCCGCTCGATCTGAAAGCCGCGTTAAGAGGATCGACGGTCGCCGTCGATCGTCACGGCAAGCTGTTGCGCGCCTTCACCACCGAGGACGGGCGCTGGCGCCTGCCGGTCACGGTCGACGATGTCGATCCGCGTTTCATCGACATGCTGCTCGCCTATGAAGATCGCCGTTTCTACAACCACCATGGTGTCGACTGGCAAGCGCTGGCGCGCGCCGCCGGCCAGATGCTGCGCCATGGGCGCATCGTCTCGGGCGGATCGACCATCACCATGCAGGTGGCCCGTCTGATCGACCCGCCGCAGGACCAGCGCAGCCTCGCCGCCAAACTGCGACAGGTGGTGCGCGCGCTCGAACTGGAGCGCACGCTCAAGAAGCGCGAAATTCTCGATCTCTATCTGGCGCTGGCGCCCTACGGCGGCAATCTGGAAGGCCTGCGCGCGGCCTCGCTCTCCTGGTTCGGTAAGGAGCCGCGCCGCCTGTCCTTCGCCGAACAGGCGCTGCTCGTCGGCCTGCCGCAAGCCCCCGAAGCCCGGCGGCCGGACCGCGATCTGAACGCCGCGCTGCGCGCCCGCGACCGTATTCTCGACCGCTCGCAACAAGCTGGCCTGTTGAGCGCCGAGGAACGAGCCGGTGCTCTCCGCGAAGCCTTCAAGGGCGAACGCAAAGCCTTCCCCGCTTACGCGAGCCATGCGGCCGCCGCCGCGCATGCGGCCGAGCCGCAACGGCGCGTGCTGCAATTCACCATCGATCAGCGGCTGCAAGCCTCGCTCGAACAGCTCGTGCGCGAGAATGTCGATCGCCTGGGGCCGAAGGTCACCGGCGCGCTGCTCGCCATCGACAATGCCACCGGCGAAATCCTCGCCCATGTCGGTTCGGCCGATCACCTGTCGCAGGACCGCGCCGGCGCCATCGACATGACGCAAGCACTGCGCTCGCCAGGCTCGACGCTTAAACCCTTCATCTATGCCCTGGCCTTCGAGGATGGCCTCGCCCATCCCGAAACGCTGATGGAAGACCGCCGCGCCCGCTACGGCATCTATGCGCCGGAAAATTTCGACATGACCTTCCAGGGCCAGATCACGGCCCGCAAGGCGCTGCAGAATTCGCTCAACGTGCCGGCAGTGGCGCTGCTGAACGATCTCGGCCCGGCCCGCCTGCTGGCGCGGCTGCGCAATGCCGGCGCGACCGTCGTCCTGCCGCCGGAATCGCCGCCGGGCCTCGCCATCGCGCTCGGCGGCCTTGGCATCACCTTGCGCGATCTCGCCCGTCTCTATGCGGGCCTGGCGCGGCGCGGCGACGTGCCCGATCTGATCGACAGGCGCGACCGGCCACCGCCCGCACCGGCGCAGCAGCATATCGCCGAGCCCGTCGCCGCCTGGTATGTCGCCGACATTCTGCGCGGCGCACCGCCGCCGACCAATGCGCTGTCCGGCGGCATCGCATTCAAGACCGGCACGTCCTACGGCTATCGCGATGCCTTCGCTGTCGGCTTCGACCGCAGGCTGACGATCGCGGTGTGGTTCGGCCGCGCCGACAATGGCGCGGTGCCTGGCCTGGTGGCCCGCCAGGTGGCAGCGCCCGTGCTGTTCGATGCTTTCTCGCGGGCCGGCGCGACCTATGAGCCGGTCCCGCAGCCGCCGGGCGCCATCATTTCGACGACGAGCAATCTGCCGCCGCCGCTGCGCCATCTGCGCAAGGATGCGCCCAAGACGGTCGCGGCCGCGGCCGGCGCACCGCTGAAGATCGCCTATCCGCCCGATGGCGCGCGGGTCGATCTCGGCCTGACGGGCGGGGGCACCAGCGCTTTGGCGTTGAAAGCGCAAGGCGGCGTCGCGCCCTTTACCTGGATGGTCAACGGCGCGCCGGTCGGCGCCGCCGACATTCGCCGACAAACCCAGTGGCGGCCCGACGGCTCAGGCTTCGCGCGCGTCTCGATCATCGATGCGAAAGGCGCCAGCGACAGCGTGCTGGTGCGGCTGGAATAGGTTTTCGCATCCTCGCAAACAAAACGGCCGGGCAAATGCCCGGCCGTTTCTTTTCATAACGTTGGATCAGACCGAGGGGATGAGCCCCTTCAGCGCCGGGAACCAGGCGCCGAGATAAGTCGGCGGCCAGGGGATCGTCAGCAATTGATCGAACAGGAAGTAGACGAAGATCGTCAGGCCGATCGCCTGCGGAATGACAAGCTTCCACGGCTCCGGCCCTTCCAGCCGCATATAGAGGATGACGAACAGCGGCACGGTGGGGATCAGACCGATCACCGCCATCGAGCCCATGAACGCCAACAGCCAGCCGAAGAAGATCAAACCACGTATGGCCAACGTGCGGGTCGGCACGTGATCGGTATCGGACTCCAGATCCATATGGATCTTTTGCTGCACATCGCTCTGCACGGCGGAGGCCAATCCGGTCGAGACCGCCTCGCCCGGCTGTCGGAACACCTCGTTCAAGAGGCTGAACAGACAGAAGGCGAAGGCCAGACCGCCGACGATCAACGGCACGATCTTGGCGCTGAAGTTCCAAGAGGACGCTTCCAGCAGAGCCCAGCCGATGACGCACAGCAAGAAGACATGGAAGAGCTGCTTGGGGTTGAGCTGCGGCGTGATGCCAAAGCCCGACAGCATGCCCTTGATGCCACCATGTCCCTTGATGTCCTGACGCAGCGGCCGCAGCAGTCCATACAACGCCATCGCGAACAGAACGATCACGATCGGACGCGAGAACCATTGCACACCGTAGCGCTGGATGGAGATGAACAGATAACGTTCCACGACCTCGCCGAGCACGATACCGAGCACGAGCGGCGGACGCGGGAACTTCATCTGCTTCATCGTCCAGCCCAGGAGACCGAAGATCAGCAGGGTCCAGAGGTCGCCCCAGTTGCGAGCGCCCTGGAACGCACCGATGTAGATGATGCCAAGCACTGTCGGCATGATCAGCGTGTAACGCAGGGTCGCGAGCCGCGCGAACTGTTCGGAGAACAGATAGCAGAGGCCGGCGCCGAGGATGTTGGCCAAAGCCACCGACCAGACCATGGCGTAGGTGACGTTGAGATGTTTGGACAGCATGTCCGGTCCCGGCACGAGGCCGTGGATCATGAAAGCGCCCATCAGGATCGCCATGCCGGCCGAGCCCGGCACGCCGAAAGCGACGGTCGGCACAAGCGCGCCACCTTCGCGCGAATTGTTCGCGCTTTCGGAGGCGATGACGCCGCGCACGTCGCCCTTGCCGAACGATTGGCTCGCGCCCTTTTCGGTGCGCAACGCATGACCGTAGGCGAGCCAGTCAATCACGGCACCACCGATACCCGGCACCGCGCCGAGGGCCGCGCCCAGCCATGAACAACGCAACACCAGCCACCAATGGGTGAAGCAATCCTTGGCGCCCTGGAACATGCCCCGCGCATCGGTCTTGGCCATATTGCCGGCGATCGCGGTGCGGCCGATGGCGAGGTCGGCGAGTTCGGGCAGAGCGAACAGGCCGAGTATGATCGGCACCAGCGGCGGACCTTCCCACAGATAGAGTGTGTCGAGTGTCCAGCGCAGGGTGCCGGTCTGCGGATCGGAACCGATCATCGAGATCAGAAGGCCGATGCCCGCCACGGTCAGACCGCGCAATGGCGTATTGCCCGACAGCACCGCGACCATGGAGATGCCGAGCACCGCGAAGGCTAAGAGTTCTGGTGATCCTATATAAAGCATGATCGGCCGCAGGATCGGCAGCGAAATGCCCATCAGGATGGCACCGAAAATACCGCCGAGCATGGACGACATGTATGCCGCCGACAAAGCGCGGCTGGCTTCGCCGCGCTTGGCCATCGGCAGACCGTCGAGCACTGTCGCGGCTGAGCCGGCACCTCCTGGCACACCAAAGAGAATGGCCGGTATGGGATCGCCTGTCGCTGTTGTCGAGGCGAGGCCCAAGAGCAGCGCCATGGCCGCGTAAGGATCCATATTGAAGGTGAAGGGCAAGAGCAGCGCGGTGCCGGCGAGACCGCCGATGCCAGGCAGAATGCCCAGAACAAGACCCATGATGACGCCTGCCGAGAGCAGGAACAGACGCCAAGGGTCGAGGAGCGTGATGAGCGCAGTGCTCGCCGCATCCAACATATTTGCTTCCATAATCGTTCGCCTTTCGGAACGCTGGATATGTTCAGTTGCCGCCAGCGGCTTCTCGGCGCGTTGACGGTTCAGTCGAAGATCCGGGCGCGCCGTCTTTAAACGGCGCGGCTCGCCTTCGCAGGCGGACCGCGCGCGTCGAAATGACGAATGGTTTTGGAGATGGAATAGGTTTCGACGGTCGCGCGCACGGAACCGGTGCGATCGAGACCGACGGTGAGGATAAGATCGTTCTTCAAGCCGAAGACGATCTGCTCCGTATCGTGATGCGTGCGGCCAACGGTGATGACGGTCTTTTGCGTCTGTTCGCCGTGGTCGGCGTTTTCAAGCACCACATAGCCGCGCTGCGGCACTACCGTCTCGGCGTTATAGGCAAGCGCCGCCAACAGCACGAGCAGATAGGAGCCGTGCCGTGCCGCAGAATAAACAAATCTGTCGAGAAGACTGAGTAGGCGCTCGGTCATTCGATCTGTCGCCGCCGGCGCTCTGATCCCGTCAACGATCCTTTATCGGATCGGTCACGCGAAACAGTTCCCTTGCGCCGGTTGGCTCTTCCCCCCTGTTGGATTTCCTGCCCAGCCAGCGTCGATGCGCCAGTCATTATTGAATGCGCTCACCATGCGCAGAAGCGGAGGGAAGAATCAACCGCTGCGAATAGGAACAATAATGCCTATCGCCTGATATAAGCGGTGCGCACGGCAAGTCCGGAAGCGGCCACACTCAGTCCGATGATGAACAAGATTCCACCGGCGCCCGTGGAGGAAGCGACGACGCCGGCACCAAATGGCACGATGAATTGGCCGATCCGATTGCCTGTCAGACGCAAGGTCATCGCCATGCCGCGCGCATGAACAGGAGCAACATCAACGACATTGGACAGACAGAGCGTGACGGCCAGGCCCATGCCCATGCCAAGCATGACCATGCCGGCATACATCAGCTCGACCGGCACGGGCGCCGCCAGAATCCAAAAGCCCACGGCACCAGCAAGCATGCTGACCAGCGTTGCGGAGGCGCGCCCGAGCAGGCGCAAGGCCCGTGAATGAAAAATACGCGCGGCGATCGTCGCCATGGCGCGAATCGTTAAGAGGATACCCACCTGGCCGGCGGTGATGTTGCGCTCGACGGCCAGCAGCGGCAGATAGGCGATCAGAAGATCGATGGCCGAGACGGTGACCACGCTGGCCAGAAGCACGACGGCCAAGCCCGGCACACGCAGGATTTCCGCCACGCCGGAGACCGGCGGCGGTGCGAAATCGGTGAGCGAAATGACTTCCGGGCGAATGGCGAAGGACAGCGCAAAAGCTGCGGCGGCGATGAGGAAGGCCAAAACGAATAGCATGGAAGTTGGCGGCACGACCTGGCCCTGCGCCATCCAACTGATCGTCAGCGAACCGCACATCTGCCCCATGGCGAGCGCCACCATGTAATTGCCGAACACGGCTTCGCGGCCTATCGGCCCGGCGCAGCGCACCGAATAGATCTGATGTCCCGCCATGAGGAACAGATGGCCGATACCGCTCAACACCGTCAGCAACAGGATCGGCACGGCTGAAGTGGCGACGAAACAGAAGCCGAGCCCGGCCGCGACCAACAGGCCGGAGCCGATCCAGATGGCGCGGGCATCATTACCCCGATCGATATAGCGGCCGAGCGGAACCGCCAGAAAAATAGGCAGCAGCGCATAGCCGGACGAAATCAAGCCGTACCAGACCAGGGGCAAATCGAGTTCGATGACGCGATAGGACGTGGTGACGCGCGTCAGCGACAGGATGAATTGGATCAGCATCGCATGGAGGAGGAAAGGCGACAGCGACAGCCAGTCGACACGCTCTTCTGGCTCGCGTCCTTGTCGTGCGGACGCTGGATCGCTTGGCATTTCCCCCACCGAATGTCAGTCCCGTTCATCCGCAGTTTTAGCGACGGCCGTGCGCGGCGCAATCCGCCACGGTGCATTGCAGCCATGAAGACCGGCGCACGACAGGCCTCCCTGCCTCTCCCTTGCCTCTTGCCTGCCGCTCGGCAATCGCTCTAGTAGAGCAAATGGCCTGACGCACCTTCCAAGCGTTCGACGTTTCCGTCCAACGACAAAACGCTAGGGAAGCCAGACAAAAAGACAGGGGGAAACATGAAAGCCGCGATCATCCGAGAGTTCGGGCCGCCCGACGTGCTGAAATATGAAGAGGTGGCGGACCCGCAGCCGCGCGCCGGTGAAATCCGCATTCGCGTCGGCGGCGCCACGGTCAACCGCGTG
The DNA here is from genome assembly GCF_031921685.1 of Methylocella sp. CPCC 101449. Taxonomy (NCBI): domain Bacteria; kingdom Pseudomonadati; phylum Pseudomonadota; class Alphaproteobacteria; order Hyphomicrobiales; family Beijerinckiaceae; genus Methylocella; species Methylocella sp. CPCC 101449. Next base: position 867,882 of record NZ_JAPDHU010000001.1, read on the forward strand.
CTCGACGTCTCGCTTCGCCGCGGCGAGGAAATGCAGCGCACGCCCGAGCTGCCGCTGATCCCCGGTGTCGATTGCGCCGGCACCGTCGATGCGGTCGGCCCCGGCGTGACGCGCTGGAAGGTCGGCGACCGCGTCGCCGCCGCTGGCGGCATGCCGCTCGACATCGTCGACGAGGACGGCAGCAGCTATAGCGGGCCGCGCGGCATGATGGGCATCAAGCGCCAGGGCGGCTTTGCCGATCTCGTCTGCGTGCCCGCCATGGCGGCGCATCGCCTGCCCGACGGCTTGGGCTTTCACGAAGCCGCCGTCGTCATGCGCCATTGCCCGACAGCCTGGAACCTGCTCGTCAACGTCGCCAAATTGCAGAAGGACGAGTGGGTGCTCATCCTCGGCGCCAGCGGCAATCTCGGCACCGTCGGCATTCAGATCGCCAAGAACGTCGTCGGCGCCAAGGTGATCTGCGCCGCCGGCCGTCCATCGGGCGTCGAGGTCGGTCTGGCGCTCGGCGCCGATCACGGCGTCGATACATCGAAACAAGACCTCACCGCCGAGGTGATGAAGATCACCGGCGGCAAGGGCGTCAACGTGCTCTACGACAATATCGCCAATCCCGACGTTCTGCCGAAGGCCTTCATGGCGCTGGGCATGGAAGGCCGCATGGTGACGGCCGGCGCCCATGGCGGCCCCAATGCGACGATCAATTTCCACCATCTTTACGACAAGCGCATCATGATCAAAGGCACGCCCGGCTCCCGCGAAGGTGATCTCGCGAAATGTTTTCAGGCGGCCGCCGAGGGCAAGATCAAGGTGCGTATCGCCCATGTGCTGCCGCTGTCGCAGGCAGCGAAGGCGCATGCGATGATCGAGGCCGATCCCGGCATGGGCAAGATCGTGCTCGATCCGACGATGAGATAAGCTCGGGATGTGAGAAACGACCCTTGCATGGGGTTGTTCCTCAGAATCTCGCGATACCCCCTCCCCGAACCGTTCTCGCCGCGCGGCGGAATTTTGTTCTGCAACGCTTAGCAACGGCAAGCGCTTCGTCGCGCGCCCCTGGATTGCTGCGTCGTCGCTTCGCTCCTCGCAATGACGGTTTCAAACCTTGCGATAGCGCGCGTTCAATGTCGCCGGTCCGTCGGCGACGACAAGGCCGCGTGCCGTCAGGTCTTCCATATGCGCCAGCATGGACAAAGCGGCTGCCGGCTTCAGGCGCGGGTCGAGGCCTTCGTAGATTTTTTCGACCAGCGGGCCGATATCGCTCTCGCCTTCGGAGAGACGATTGAGAATGGAGATTTCGCGCTGGCGGCGATGATGCAGCAGCGCGCGCAGATAGCGCTGCGGCTCCATCACCGGCCCGCCATGGCCCGGCCAATAGATGCGATCGTCGCGGCCGCGCAACTTTTCGAGCGAGGCCATGTAGTCGCTCATGACGCCATCGGGCGGCGCGACGATGCTGGTCGACCAGGCCATGACGTGATCGCCCGAGAGCAGAGCGTTCTCCTGCGCGAGACCAAAACAGAGATGGTTCGAGGCGTGGCCCGGCGTATGGACGGCCTGCAAGGTGAAGCCGTCGCCGTGCAGCACATCGCCGTCACGCATTTCCTGATCGGGCATATGATCGAGATCGTGACTGGCATCGAGCCGGCCGGAGGCATCGTCCTTGATCGGCACATGGCGGGCGCAACCGAAGATCGGCGCGCCGGTCGCCGCGCGCAAAGCCCGCGCACCTGGCGAATGATCGCGATGGGTGTGGGTGACGACGATATGGCTGACGATTTCGCCTTCGACAGCTTTCAGAAGTGCCGCGAGCTGTTCCTCGCTCTCCGGCCCCGGATCGACGATCGCCACGCGGCCTTGGCCGACGATGTAGGAACAGGTGCCGGTGAAAGTGAAGGGCGAGGGATTGGGCGCCACCAGCCGCCGCAGCAGCGGCGACACCTGTTCGACGACGCCGGCGGCGAGAGGAGAGCGATTGTGAACGAGATCGTTGTCAGCCATGAGCAAGCTTAGCCGACGAAACAGCCTTCGGTCTATTCCGGAGACTGTTCAGGCTCGACTTCCGCCGGTTCGAACGAGCGCCGGACACCGCAGAATTCGCAGGTGACGCTGATCAGGCCGTCGTCGGCCACCATGTCGCGGCGCTCCTGCGGCGTGAAGCTTTTCAGCATGGCGGCGATGGAGTCGCGCGAGCAGCGGCAGGCGTGGCGGATGTCCTGCGGTTCGAACACGGTAACGCCGCGCTGATTGAACAGCCGGTAGAGCAACCGCTCGCTCGACAGCGCCGGATCGACCAATTCGTGATCCTCGACCGAACCGGCGAGCGCCTTGGCTTCGAGCCAGGCATCGTCCTCCGGCGCTTCGTGCTTGGTGGCGCCTTCCGGCGCATCGCCCGGATCGAGGTCGGCCATGCGGCGGCGTTCCGGCGAATCCGGCAGGAACTGCACGATCAGGCCGCCGGCGCGCCAGGCGCTCGGCCCGTGCGCATTGACCACTTCGCCGACCGCCAGACGCACCAGGGTCGGGATCTGTTCGGACTGCTGGAAATATTGATGGGCGGCCGCTTCCAGGCCCTGACCGTCGAGGGCGACGACGCCCTGATAACGCTGGATCGAAGGACCGCGATCGACGGTGAAGGCGAGATGGCCGCGGCCGAGCAGAGCAGCCGGCGTCGCCTCGCCCGCCGCACGCGCCGCGTCCAGGCGCTCGGCGTCGAAGCGCGCGAAGGCGCGAATGCGATCGGGCGAGTCGAAATCGACCACCAGCATGTCGATGATGCCGTCCGTGCGCGTCTGCAACTGGAACCGGCCCTCGATGGTGAGCGCCGAGCCGAGCAATACGTTCAGCGCCGCGGCTTCGCCGACGGCGCGCGCCACTTCCGGCGGATAGGCGTGGTTGCGCAGGAGATTGTCGAGCGCCGGGCCAAGCCGCACCAGCCGGCCGCGCGCATCGAGCGGCGCGACCGCATAGGGCAGAACCCGATCGTCATTGACGGTATCTGAAACCGGCCGGGACGCCGGTTGAACCTCATTCATCGTCCCGCCGTGCGATCGGCGAGCGCCCAGGCCAGAATGCCTTTCTGTGCGTGCATGCGATTCTCCGCCTCGTCGAAGACGACCGACTGCGGCCCGTCCATCACCTCGTCGGTGACTTCCTCGCCGCGATGGGCTGGCAGGCAGTGCATGAACACTGCGCCCTTGGCCGCCTGTGCCATCAGTTTGCCATTGACCTGATAGGGCGAGAGCAATTTCTGGCGCAGGCGCGCCTCTTCCTCGTCGCCCATCGAGACCCAGCAGTCGGTGATGACGGCATCAACGCCGGTCACGGCCGCGAAGGGGTCTTCGGTCAACTGCAGGCGTACATGGTGACGCTGAGCCCAATCGACAAGCGCCTTGGGCGGCGCCAATTCGGCCGGCGTCGCCACATTGATGGAAAAATCGAAGCTGTGCGCGGCATGGATCCAGCTCGCCAGCACATTGTTGCTGTCGCCGGTCCAGGCGAGCGTGCGCCCTTTGATCGGCCCGCAATGTTCCTCGAAGGTCATGATATCGGCCATGATCTGGCACGGATGCGAGCGCTTCGTCAGGCCGTTGATGACCGGAACCGTGGCGTGCTGGGCGAGTTCCATCAGATCATCATGGTCGAGGATGCGGATCATGATGCCGTCGACATAGCGCGACAGGACGCGCGCCGTGTCGGCGATGGTCTCGCCACGGCCGAGCTGCATTTCCGTGCCGGTGAGCATGATCGTCTCGCCGCCGAGCTCGCGCATGCCGACGTCGAAGGAGACTCGCGTGCGGGTCGACGGCTTATCGAACACCATCGCCAGCACCTTGCCGGTGAGCGGACGATCGGCCGCCAAATGCCCCTTGCGACGCGCTGCCTTGATGGAGGCGGCGAGATCGAGGATGCGGCGCAATTCCTGCGTTTCGAACTCAGTCAAATCGAGGAAGTGGCGGGGCTTGGTCACGGTGGTCAGCATCATACGCTCTGCAATGCGGGCAGCTTGGCCTCGATACTCTTACACGCCGCTTCAAGCCGCGTGATGGCTTCGTTCATTTCGGCTTCGCCGATGGTGAGCGGAGGCAAGAGCCGCGCCACGTTCTCGGCGGCCGGCACCACCAGCATGTGCTGGTCGCGCACGGCGACGGTGAAATCACCGCTCGTGATGGCGTCATCGACCTGGATGCCCAGCATCAGGCCTTCGCCGCGAATGCCCTTGATGACGCGCGGATGCGCATCCTTCAGCGCGGCGAGCTTCTGCTTCATCAGCAGGCCCTTGCGGCCGACCTCTTCGAGGAAGCCCGGAGCCAGCATGACGTCGAGCACCGCATTGCCGACCGCCGTGGCGAGCGGATTGCCGCCATAGGTGGTGCCATGGGTGCCGGCGACCATGCCCTTGCCCGCTTCTTTGGTGGTGAGGAAAGCGCCGAGCGGAAAACCGCAGCCGATGCCTTTGGCCACCGCCATGATGTCCGGCTCGATGCCGGAGCTCATGTAGGAGAACAGCTTGCCCGTGCGGCCCATGCCGCTCTGCACTTCATCGAGCACCAGCAGCAGGCCGTGCTCGTCGCAAAGCTTGCGAAGATCGCGCAGGAAAGAGGCCGGCGGCACGCGGATGCCGCCTTCGCCCTGGATCGGCTCGACCATGATGGCGGCCGTGCGCGGGCCGATGGCGGCCTTCACCGCTTCGATGTCACCGAAACGGACCTTGCGGTGGAAGCCTTCGACCGGCGCGGCGAAGCCTTCTACATATTTGTCGTTGCCGCCGGCCGCGATGGTGGCAAGCGTGCGGCCATGGAACGCGTTGTCGAAAGTGATGATCTCGACCCGCTCCGGGTGGCCGCTGACGAATTGATATTTGCGCGCCGTCTTGATCGCCCCCTCCAGCGCCTCGGCGCCGGAATTGGTGAAAAAGACATAGTCGGCAAAAGTCGCGTCGGCGAGCCGATGGGCGAGCTTCTCGGCCTGCGGAATCTTATACAGGTTCGACACGTGCCAGAGCTTTTCGCCCTGCTCTTTCAGAGCGTTAAGCACATGCGGATGGGAATGACCCAAGCCTGCCACGGCAATGCCGGCGCCAAAATCCAGCCATCGCGAGCCGTCGGTCGCCGTCAGCCAGGCGCCTTCGCCGCGCTCGAAAGCGACGTCGGCTCTGATGTAGGTCGGCAGAATGGCGGATTCTGCGTCGGACGAGACGTGTACTGGATCGGCCATGGATCACTATGTGGTTGGAAGGGCTGGAAAAACCAAAGCGCCGCCCCCTGGGGGACGGCCGCTCTGGAGGTTTTAATTTACGAAATTTGCCGGAAACGGTCAATGAAAAGGGGGACCGTGGGAACCAATTGCCTACGGTCGCGCTTATGGTTCTGGGCTATCCTACAGTCTGGGACCCCTGCCGTGAAATCGTCCAAAGAGCGCCTGGGAGTTGACGCATCCCAGTCACCGGGTATGTTCGCCCCCGCGTGTCTGAGTGTTCGTCCGAGTACGTTCGCCGGTTTTTTCGCGCCGAGTTGTAGCGCCGAGTTTGCCCGTCACGAACAGCAGAGGTCAGGAATTGCGGATTTATTGTTGGTTTGCCGTAGCCGCTTCAGGTCTTTCACTCGCCGCCTGCTCTCCCTCCGGCCAACCCGAACTCCAAGCCAATCTCTCTGCCGATGGGACGCCGCAGGCCGGCGTGGTCGCCGGCACTTCGGCCGGCACGGCTGCCAGAAATGCGCCAACCGGTGGCCTTTTCGGCGCATTATTCCCGACCCAGCCCACCCAAGTGGCGCAAGCCGAACCAGAACAAGTCATCGCCTCCACCTTCGTTGCCCCGAAAAAAGCGCCGCTCCCCGTTGCCCGCCCCGACTTTGGCGACCGGGTTGAAGTCGCCGCCGCTCCGGCAACAGCCGCACCCCACGCCCCGGCCGAGCCGGCGCAAGCCACAGCCAGCCAAGCCACCCCGAGCCAAGCGCCGCCCAGCATCGTCACCGCTTTCGCCGCTCCTGAACAACCCGCCGCCATTCCCGCCGTGGCCGAACCTGCGGCCCAGGCCCGCTCCATCGCCGCTTATGAGCGCGAGGAAGCCGGCATCCCGGCCAACGACAAGGGCCCGGCGCAGCAGATCACCGTAGGCCCCACGCCCGCCTCGTTCGGCGCGCTGCCGACCGCCGGCACCAGCACCAACGGCGTGCCCTTCGCCAGCGGCAACCAGCGCTGGTACGCCGCCTATCCCACCGTCGAAACCGACTGTTTCCCTGCCGATTTGCGCAGCGCGCTCGATACGATCGCCCGGCATTACAACCGCCCGGTGGAAGTGACCTCGGGTATGCGTAATCGCGGACGGCGCTATTCCATGCACCGCTATTGCAAGGCCGCCGACATCCGCGTCGCCGGCGTTTCGCCTTCGGCGCTGGCGAGCTTCGCCAAGACGGTTCCTGGCATCAACGGCGTCGGCACCTATCGTTGGGTCGCCGTTACCCATATCGATACGCGCGCCGAACGTTTCGCCTGGCGTTATTAAAAGCCTGGCGCACACAGACTCAAAGCTGTCCGATATCCGGATATGGGCAGAATCCCCTTGGGATGGGCCCATATTCTTCGCCGCTGATCGCTGATGCGATCGACAGCGCCGCTTGCGCTTAAATTATTGGCCTTCTAATCTCTCGCCACGATCGGTCGCGACGGGAGGGTCAAGACATGAACGAGAAGGTCAATGCTCCGTTTCTGAGAAATGCTTGGTATCAAGCCGCGTGGGACGACGAGCTGAAGGACGGCATGCTCGCCCGCACCATCATGAATGAACCGCTGCTGTTCTTTCGCGATGCCAATGGCAAGATCGGCTGTATCGAAGATCGCTGTTGCCATCGCGGCGCGCCGCTGTCGCACGGCAAGGTCGTCGAGAACGGACTGCAATGCGGCTACCACGGCCTCGTCTTCGACGTGAACGGCAAATGCGTCGAGATTCCCGGTCAAGACAACATTCCGCCGATGGCGAAAGTGAAGTCGCATCCGGTCGTCGAGCGGCAGGAATTCATCTGGGTGTGGATGGGCGATCCGGCTCTTGCCGATGAATCTAAGATCGTCGATTGGCACTATCACGACAATCCGAAGAAGTATCCGCACCGCAAGGCGACGATGCCGATCAAGATCAATTATATGATGATGATCGACAATCTGATGGACCTCACCCATCTCGGCTATGTCCACACCAAGACTATCGGCGGCAATCCGAAGGCGCATGTGAACGCCAAGATGGAAACGCGGCGCACCGAGAACGGCGCGCATTATATCCGCTGGATGCTCGATGCCCTGCCGCCGCCGACCTATGTGAAAGGCGTCGGCTTCACCGGCAAGATCGATCGCTGGCAGGAGTTCGAATACATCGTTCCCGGTAGTGTGCGGCAATGGTCGGGCGCGTTGGACGTCGGCCGCGGCGCCTATGAAAACCGTGACCAGGACGGCTTCCATCTGCTGCTCTATCACGGCATTACGCCGGAAACGGAAAACACCTCGTTCTATTTCTGGTCGGCCGCCAACGGCTACCGGCAGGACGACCCTAAGGCCACCGACGAACTCTATAACGAGACTTATCCGACCTTCGTCGAGGATGTGGTGATCATGGAAGGCCAGCAGCGGCGTCTCGACGCCGATCCCGACCGTCCGCTAGTGCCGATCAAAGCCGACAATGCGCTCACCCATGCGCGCCGCGCCTTCCAGAAAGCGCTCGACGAGGAACGGGCGTCGATGCCGCAAGCGGCTGAGTAAGAACACCAAGCTCAAAATGAAAAGGGCGCCATATGGCGCCCTTTTTTAATTTGGATTTTTGACCTCAACGACCGAGCATGGCGACCACGCTGGCGCGATGCAGCCAAACGATCGTCGCGGTGATCAGCAACAGCACGATAGCCGGAAGCGGACTGCCACCGATCACGAAGAGATGCGTCAGCGTTGCGAAGACCATGGTGACGGCCAACAGCAAGCTGCCGAGGGCGGCGGTGGCCGGTACCAGCAGCGCGATGGCACCAACGATCTCGACGAGGCCTGTCACCACGCGGAACCACTGGCCGATACCGATGTGATCAAACGTCTCGATCATCATCGGCACGCCGGCAAGCTTAGCGCCACCGGCAGCCAGGAAGGCGGCAGCCGCAAGAAGCCGCAATCCCCACGAAACGATCTTCACGGTTCCGGTTGGCGCGCCGGAGGCGAGCGGAGAGTTCGTGCTCATGTCAACTTCTCTCAAGCGGCGAGCTTGTCGACTTGAGCGACGGCCGTGTCGATCGCGGCGGCGCGGCTTTCCGGGCTGATCGCCAGCCCCTCGGCACGCACGAAGGTGATGTCGGTGACCCCAAGGAAGCCGAAGAAGCCGCGCAGATAGGTTTCCTGATGATCGAGGGAGGCGGCCGGCGTCCCCTCGCCATAGAAGCCGCCACGCGAAGAGGCGATGATCACGCGCTTGCCGCCAGCCAGTCCTTCGACGCCGCTTTCACTGTAACGGAAGGTTTTGCCAGCGACGGCGATGCGATCGAGCCAGGCCTTGAGCTGCGACGGCAGGGAGAAATTGTACATCGGCGCGCCGATGACCACGGTGTCGGCGGCCAGAAAATCATCCAAGACCTTGGCGTTGCGGGCAACCTCCCGCTTGGCGACGTCATCCTGGGGCTCGACGCCCCGAAGCGCCAGGAATTCCGGCGCGGTCAAATGGGCGACCGGTTCGGCGGCCAGATCGTTGTGGATGACCTGAAGACCCGGCGTGGCGTCTTGCAGCCGTTTGACGATGGCTGCCGTCAACTGACGGCTGACCGACTGTTCGCTCAGGATACTGGCATCGATATGAAGGAGTGTCATTATGGGAGTCTCATGGTATAAAATTGTGACTGAGACTAGAAATGTAACTATCACCAGAGATGCCGACAATAAGGCACATTATGGGAACCGAGTATTATGGATGTAACCGTACCTGCCGATGGCATGCAGGGCCATGACTGCCAAAAGGTTAGTCAAGTATTGGCTCGCATCGGCGAGAAATGGAGCGTGCTTATTATCATGTTCATAGTGAACAAGCCGCGCCGTTTCACCGAAATTAAGCGCGCTGTTAATGGCATATCACAAAGAATGCTGACACTATGCTTGCGCGGACTTGAACGGGACGGCCTGATCAAGCGAACTGTCTATCAAGTCATGCCACCGCATGTGGAGTACGAGCTGACCCCGCTCGGACATTCTTTGACACAGCCGGTCATTGCGCTGGGGACCTGGGCGATCGAGCATCTAGCCGACATCGACGCGGCGCGGTCCGCTTTCGATGCGCAGGACGACAACAAGGGCGGCAAGACACCCTGGCAGGGCTAGCCCGCTGGCAGCCCTCGCCCGTCAAAATCGGAAAAGCGGTACGCGCGCTTAAGCGACGAGCTCGAGACCCAAGGCCCGACGAACGCCTTCCGCATAGTCGGGATGGACTTTCTCGAAATGGGCGAGCTGCCGCTCGACAATCTCCTTCGGCACGCCACCCATGGACGCGGCGATGTTGGAGAACAGGCGCTGCCGCTGCCCGGCGTCGAGCAATTCAAACAAGGCCCTGGGCTGACGATAATCGTCATTGCCGTCGCGATGGTTCCAGCGATCGGCATCGCCGGTGATCAGCAGCGGCGGTTCCTTCAACGACGGGTCTTCGACCGGGCCGCCGAAGGAGTTGGGTTCGTAATAGGCGTCCGGATTGCCGCTGTCGTTCTTGAAGAAACGCATCGCGCCATCCTTGTGATAGTTATGGACGGGCGTGCGCGGCGCGTTGACCGGCAAAGCTTCGTAGTGCGTGCCGAGGCGATAGCGATGCGCATCGGCATAAGAGAAGATGCGCGCCTGCAGCATTTTGTCTGGCGAGAAGCTGATGCCGGGCACCACGTTGGAAGGCGAAAACGCCGCCTGCTCGATCTCGGTGAAATAGTTTTCGGCATTGCGATTCAATTCGATCACGCCGACATCGATCAGCGGATAATCGCCATGCGGCCAGACTTTCGTCAGGTCGAAGGGATTGTACCAATGCTTGTCGATATCGAGTTCGGGCATGACCTGGATCTTGACGTCCCAAGAGGGGAATTCGCGCCGCTCGATCGTGCCGAACAGATGTTCCTGATAGGTCTCGCGTGACTCGCCGATGATCTTGGCGGCCTCCGCATTGGTGTAGTGACGATGGCCCTGGCGGGTCTTGAAATGGAACTTCACCCAGAAGCGCTCGCCCGCCTTGTTCCAGACGGAATAGGTGTGCGAGCCGTAGCCGTTCATGAACATCGGCGCGACCGGCAGGCCGCGATCCGAGAACAGGATCGTCACCTGATGCAGGCTTTCCGGAGATAGCGACCAGAAATCCCACATCGCCGTCGGCGAGCGCAGATTGGTGCGCGGATGGCGCTTCTGTGTGTGAATGAAGTCGGGAAATTTCAGCGGATCGCGGACGAAGAAGACCGGCGTGTTGTTGCCGACCAGATCCCAGTTGCCCTCTTCCGTGTAGAACTTCATCGCGAAGCCGCGCACGTCGCGCTCGGCATCGGCGGCGCCTTGTTCGCCAGCGACGGTCGAGAAACGCGCCAGCATCTCCGTCGTCTGGCCGACCTGCGAGAAGACCTTGGCGCGGCTGTATTTGGAAATGTCGTTGGTGACCGTGAACGTGCCGAAAGCGCCCCAGCCCTTGGCGTGAACGACGCGCTCGGGAATGCGCTCGCGGTTCTGATGGGCGAGCTTTTCCACCAATTGCCAGTCCTGCATGAGGACGGGACCCTTCGGCCCGGCGGTCAGCGAATTCTGATTGTCGGTGACGGGCGAACCGGCTGTGGTGGTTAGTTTTTTCTCGGACATTTCAGCGATCTGCTTGTTCAAAGATTGGGGCGAGAATGGCCTAAAGATTGGAATATGTCTAATCGATCATTTGTCGCACTTTAATAGGCCAAGCCAATCAATCGACATCTCAATTGGCGGTAATTCCTAAACTCTTGATGGCCGCCGGCACGGTCTCATATTCCTTGCGCCATTGAGCGGCAAATTCCTCAGGCGAATTGCCGACCCGCTCGAAAGCGATGGCGACCAGAAAATCCTGCACGTCCTTGCGTTCGAGCGAGGCTTTCGCGGCAGCGACGAGTTTATCGATCGCCGCGCGCGGCGTGCCGGCGGGTGCCACGAGCCCCGACCAGAGCGGCGTGGTCAGCAGCACATCGTTGAAGCCGGACTCGGTGAAGGTCGGCACATCGCTCAACAGGCCGCGATCCTCGCCGAGCTGGGCGATCAGCTTGATCTTGCCTTCCTTGATATATTGCATGGCCGCCGCCGCGCCGAAGGTGACGCCGATCTGGCCGCTCAGCAATTCCTGAATGGCCTGCGGGCTGCCGCGATAGTTGACGTTGACGAATTTCGCGCCGGTGCGCCGGCCAAGCGCTTCCATGATGATATGCGGAAACGAGCCGACGCCGAACGAGCCATAGGCCATGCCCTGCGGCATGGCTTTCGCCTCGTCGATCAATTCACGCAAGGTGCGCGCCTTGATGTGCGGACCGGCGATCATCGCCGCCTTGCTCTGGGTGAGCTTGGTGACGAAGGTGAAATCCTTCGCCGGATCGTAAGGCAAGGGCTCCATCAGCGCGACGAGCGAGACCAGAGGATCGTTTAATGTCGCCAGAATGGTGTAGCCATCGGGCTTGGCTTTCGCCACTTCGGTGGTGCCGATGGTGGCGGCGGCGCCGGGACGATTCATCACCACGATGGTGGCGCCCAACGGGCCCGTCATGCCTTCGGCGATCTTGCGAAAGGCAATGTCGGCTGGCGCACCCGCCGCATAAGGCACCACCCAGGTAACGGGACGCGACGGATAGGCGTCCTGCGCCATGGTGTTTGTTGCGGTCGCCATGGCGAGCACAACGGCAGCAAAGAAAGCGCGGCGTTTCATTCTCTCCCCCAAGAACCGATGTGAACGCCGGCCGATCAGGCGATGGCCTTGATCGCCTTGCCGACCTTGTCGATGATTTCGTCGATGTTGTTTTCGTTGAGCATCAACGGTGGCGACAGAACGATGGAATCACCGGCGATGCGGATCAGCACGTCCTGGCGATGGAAGGTTTCGTCCATCACTTCGAAACCGCGCTTGCCCGGCGCATCGGGCTTGGGCGCGAGATCGATGGCGCCGACGATGCCGATGGTACGAATGTCTACGACGTTGGGCAGGCCTTTGAGCGAATGCACCGCATCGGCCCAGCGGTTCTCAAGCCGCTTGGCATTGCCGAACAGATCTTCCTTTTCATAGACGTCGAGCGTCGCGAGACCTGCGGCGCAGGCCAAAGGATGCGCCGAATAGGTATAGCCGTGGAACAGTTCGACGGCATGTTCCGGGCCTTTCATGAAGGCCTCGTAGATGCCGCGCCGCACGATCACGCCACCCATCGGCACGGTGCCTGACGTCACGCCCTTGGCGAAACAGATCATATCAGGCACCACGCCATAGCGCTCGGCGGCGAAGGGTGCGCTGAGACGGCCGAAGCCGGTGATGACTTCGTCGAAGATCAGCAGAATGCCGTATTTATCGCAGATCTGCCGCAGCTTCTGCAGATAGCCCTTGGGCGCCGGAAGAACGCCGGTGGAGCCAGCCATCGGTTCGACGATGACGGCGGCGATGGTCGAGGCATCGTGCAGGCCGACGATGTTTTCAAGATCGTCGGCGAGATGGCCACCCCATTCCGGCTCGCCGCGCGAGAAGGCCTGTTCAGTGCGATTGTAAGTGGCCGGCAGATGATCGACCGCCGGCAGAGCCGAACCGAACATCTTGCGGTTCGGCACCATGCCGCCCACCGCAATGCCGCCGAAGCCGACGCCATGATAGCCGCGTACGCGGCCGATCAGCCGCTGGCGCGCGCCCTGGCCGTTCACATTGTGAAAGGCGATGGCGATCTTGAGCGCGGTGTCGACCGCCTCCGAACCGGAATTGGCGAAGAAGACGTGATCGAGATCGCCGGGCGCCATGGCGGCGACGCGCGTCGCCAGTTGAAAGGCTTTCGGATTGCCGAACTGGAACGGCGGCGAGAAATCCATCTCCGCCGCCTGCTCCTGGATCGCCTTGACGATGGGCTCGCGCGAATGGCCGGCATTGACGCACCACAGCCCCGCCGCGCCGTCGATCAGCTTGCGGCCATCGCCCGACCAGTAGTGCATGTCCTTGGCGCGCACCAGCATGCGCGGCGCTTTCTTGAAGGACCGGTTGGCCGTGAACGGCATCCAGAAGGCTTCAAGATCATTGGGTACGGTTGTCGTTGCACTCGCCATGACGCGCTCCCTCGAACTGTCTTACTCTTCCACCGGTGTAGCATAGAGCGAGCCCCGGCAGAACGGCATTGCCGCGACGCTTCGCCCGCCGCGACATCAAGTCTTGATCAAGGTAAAGACCCAAGCGAGGCTAGCCCTCGCTGATCGCCTCGCCCTCGATTTCGATCAGATATTTCGGATTGGCCAGGCGCGGCACGACGACGAAGGTGCTCGCCGGTTCGTGGCCGTTGAGCCGGCGCTGACGCACTTCGCGAATGGCGCCGATTTCCTCCGGCACGGTCGTATAGGTGACGATCTTGACGAGATCGGTGGGCTTCATGCCGGCCGCTTCGATCAAGGCATAGATATTGTCGAACACCTGTTCGGTCTGCGCCTTGATGCCCTCCAACAGCGTGCCGTCGGCCTTCTGACCAACCTGACCCGACAGGATCAGCCGGCGCGCATTGGCGCCATGGATGACGCCTTGCGAAAAGCCGGCGGTCGGCTTCATGAGCGTCGGCGGATTGATGAATTTCGGCATGATGCTTCCTGCGAGAAAATAGGATCAGGCTATTTACCGTGGATCGCCTGTTTTGTCCGCGCGATAATTTGCGGCGGCGACGCATAGACCTTGCTCACCAGCGCCTGCACGTCAGCGCCCGGCACCGCATCGACATCGAGACGGGCCTTGGCTGCTTCACCCTTGAAATCCGCATCGGCCATCGTGTCGGCAAAAGCCTTGCGCATGGCCGTCGCGCGGGCGGCTGGCACCTCCGGCGCCAACACATAGGGACGGCCGAACCGCGACTGGCTGAAGAACAGCGCGAGAATGGCTTTCTCCTCGTCCGTCTTCGCGTAGGAGGCGGCGAGCGGCACGCTCTTGGCGTTCAATTCGGGATAGCCGGTCGCGTGGGTCTGGACGATCACCTTCATGCGGCCGCTGTCGAACCAGCCGGGCTGCGTCACCGAGATCGATGGCCAGGCGAGGCCGCAGGCACCCTGTGCCTCGCCGCGCTCGATGGCGAGCGAGATTTCGCGGCTGCCTGGATATCCCAGAACGATTTTGAACTTCGCGCCCAACACCGCATTCAGCACGGCGGGATAATCGGAGGTCGAACTCGAACCGCTCGCCGCGACGATCAAATCCTTCTTCAGAATGTCGTCGAACGTCTGCACCGGCGAATCCGTGCGCGCGATGCAGATGTAAACATCGTCATTGGCACTGCCGAGATAATGGAACTTGCTCGGATCGTGCTTGACCGGCGTCAGGCCGAGAAGCGGTTCAAGAATGACGCCGGACTGGAAAGCGCCGATGACCGTGCCATCCTTGGGCGCGACGTTATAAACGTTGTTGGCGGCAACATTGCCGCCCGCCCCCGGCATATTGGAAACGATGATGCCCGGATTGCCAGGCACATGCTTGCCCATATGGCGGGCGATCAGGCGCGCATAGGTGTCATAGCCGCCACCGGCCGAAGAACCGACAATGATCTGAACGGTTTTGCCACGATAGAAATTTTCGACATCTTGGGGGGATTCTTGCGCGGTTGCTGCTCCGATCGCCGAAGCCAGGACAGGAGCTAAGACAAAAGTCGTCAGAGCGCAGGCAAAAACAGTCGAGTCGCGCCGAATTGCTGCCAATCGAGCCTCCCTATCGTATTTTATTATGGCTGTTGTAACGCTGAACCGCAGATTGAGCCAAGTCGAGAATTCATGAATTCTTGACACCGTCACATCGGACCACTAGCGCCATTGCCATGAATTCCCCGCCCACCACGCCCACGCCCCTCTCCCACCCGCGCGTCTTGACGAGCATCGCTCCGCTCGCGGCCTCTTATGACGTGATCCTCTCCGACATCTGGGGCGTGATCCACAATGGGCGAGAACATTTCGCGGCCGCCGTCGAGGCGCTCGCGCGCCTTCGCGCCAACGGCGCCACGGTCATCCTGCTCACCAATGCGCCGCGGCCCTCGCCGCCGGTGCTGCGGCAGCTCGACGGTTTGAAAGTGCCGCACGACAGTTTCGACGGCATCGTCACCTCCGGCGACGTGACCTTGAACTTCATCGCCGAACACGGATTGAAGCCGCTGCATCACATCGGACCGCCGCGCGACATCGCGCTGTTCGACATTCTCGAACGCGACACCGGCGTGCGCCCGCCACTCGTGCCGCTCGAGCAAGCCGACTACGTGGTCTGCACCGGCTTGTTCGACGATGCCGAGCAGCCCTCCGACTATGACACGCGCCTCGATCTGATGCGCCAGCATAAGATGGACATGATCTGCGCCAATCCCGACATCGTCGTGCATGTCGGCGATCATGAAGTGTGGTGCTCGGGCGCACTGGCGCAACGTTACGAACAGAACTACGGCGGCAAGGTGCTGCAAGCCGGCAAGCCGTTCGCGCCGATCTACGAGCGGGCGCTGCAATTGGCGCAGGCGAAGCGCGACAAGTCCATCGATCGCCGCCGCGTGTTGGCCATCGGCGACGGCATCGGCACCGACATCAAAGGCGCACGCACGCAAGGGCTCGACGTGATCTTCGTCACATCCGGCATCCATCGCGAAGAATTGCACAATGGCCAGCGCGATCCGCGCGCCAATCCGCCCGATGAGGCGGCGCTCGCTCAACTGCTACAGCAGCATCAGATCGAGCCGCTGGCTTCGATGAGCCAGCTGATCTGGTGACATGAAGGCGGCTTAGGCCGCCTGCTTGCCGAACACCTGGTCGATCTTCGCCTTCAAGGTCACGGCATTGAACGGCTTGACGAGATAGTTGCTGACGCCGGCCTTGCGCGCGGCGACGATGTTCTCGACCTTCGATTCCGCCGTCACCATGATGAAAGGCGTATCGGCATTAGCTTCGCTCTGGCGCATTTTGATGAGCAGGTCGTAGCCGGTCATCGGCTCCATGTTCCAATCGGAAATGACCAGGGCATATTGCTTGGTCGTCACCATTTCGAGCGCCGCGGCGCCATTGGGCGCATCGTCGACATTCTCGTAACCGAGCTGTCTGAGCAGGCTGCGGACAATCTTCAGCATCGTCGCGTAGTCGTCGACAATCAGGATCGGCTCGGAAGTGGCAAGCGTCATGAAGGGTCTCCGTCGCGACCGCGACCGGGGTCAAAGTTGCAGGACCGCCCAACATCCGGCGCGGCCACGACGCGAAACCTAACCGGCCAACCTTACCCGAAGGTTACCTCAATCGCGCAGGAAGGCAGAAAAAATATCGTATTACCAGTAAGATGACGAAAATTTTTGCAATTTGACGGGTGCCCCCCGAAGACGCCAAATGCAACCGCGACAACAGAGGCTTTCAAAGGCGTGCCAGCCGGAATCGAATGGATTTTCGCCGACGGAATCGACCGTCTGGCACAGCCGGACGGCGATGCCACGTCGGCTCATGTCTCGACTCGCGTTCTGGCCGTGGATTTGGACGATCCCCGCACGGTGGCGCTGCAACGGCTGGCGCTCCTGCCGAGCGATCTCGCCGACGAGGCGCGTCCTGGCGCCACCGATCGGCGTTATTTCCGCGCCCGGCGCGCGGCCCTGCGCGCGTTGGTCGCCTGGCAGTTAGGGGTTACGGCCGAAACGATTGAAATCGCTTATGACGCGGCGGGGGCGCCACGGGTTGTTGCACCGGTTCTTCATGCGGTTCTTCCTGGGGTTCTTGCCGCCCCATCGCCCTTCATTTCGGTCTCGGCGCGGGGATCGCGCGCGCTGCTGGCGGTCTCCGCCTCGCCGGTCGGCGTCGATTTCGAGCCCGATACCACAGCCCAACCCATCCTCGACGTTCTGCATCCGCATGAACGGGCGGAACTCGCCACTCTGGACGGGGCGGCCCGCGACCGGCGCTTCCTCGAGATCTGGACCGCCAAGGAAGCCTATCTGAAAGCCCTGGGCGACGGCCTGACCCGCGATCCAGCCACAATCGCCGTGTCCTCTTTCGCAGCTTCCTCTTCCGCCGCCGGCTTGCGGATCGACGACACGGGCGAGACGGCTGCTCTGCTCCAAGGCGAGATCAGGCATTTTGAACTCAACGGTGTCGCGGTCGTCGCATCGTGTATAGTCAGGGCCAACTGAGCGCGACGCGTTCGAACGGCGTCCGCCCCTATCGAGGAGGAAAAGGATGCCCGTTCTCACGGTCAATGGACGCCGGCATGATCTGGCCATTTCCGACGATGTGCCGCTGCTCTATGTGCTGCGCAACGATTTGCACTTGAACGGGCCGAAGTTCGGTTGCGGCCTGGCGCAATGCGGTGCCTGTACGGTGCTGATCGACGGCGAACCGACACGCTCCTGCATCACGCCCGCAGGTTCAGTGAGCGATCGCGCCATCACCACACTCGAAGGCCTCGGCACGCCGGAGAAGCCGCATCGCCTGCAGCAGGCTTTCATCGACGAACAGGCGGCGCAATGCGGCTATTGTTCCAACGGCATGATCATGCGCGCCAAGGCGCTGCTCGACAGCAAGCCCAATCCCAACGCCGCCGACGTCAAACAAGCGCTCGACGACAATCTCTGTCGCTGCGGCGCCCACCAACGCATCGTCCGCGCCGTGCTACGCGCCGCACAGGGGGCCTGAGCCATGAACGCACCGTTCACGCCTTCACGCCGCGATTTCCTTGCCGCTGGCGGCTCTCTTGCCGTTGCCTTCACCGTCCCTGCCTTGGCGCAAGCGCCTGCGGGCGCGCCACGGTTGCCCGGCGATCTGCAAACCAATCGCAAACTGTCGATGTGGTTGCGCATCGAAGCCGGCGGCAAGGTGCGCCTCTTGGTCGGCAAAGTTGAAATCGGCCAAGGCGCGTTGACGGCCGTGCAGCAAATCTGCGCCGACGAACTCTGCGTCGATTTCGATCGCATCGTCCTCACCTCAGGCGACACCGAACTGGTGCCCAACGAAGGTGCGACCGCCGGTTCGCTGTCCATGCCCGGCTGCGGCACCGCCGTGCGCCATGCGGCAGCCGATGCGCGACAGATCCTCGTCAAGCTCGCTGCCGAGAAATGGCAGGTCGACGCGACCAAGCTCGATGTGGAGGACGGCACGATCAGGGGCGACGGCAAGGCCATCAGCTACTGGGATCTTGTCAGCGGCCAGGAATTGGAGATCGAAGCCACCGGGCAAGGCCCGCTGCGGCCACAGGACAAACGCCGCTACATCGGCAAAAGCCATGCGCGCATCGATCTGCCGGCGAAGATGACCGGCCAGGCGATCTTCGTGCAGGACCTGCGCCCGCAAGGCATGGTGCACGGCCGCGTGGTGCGATTGCCCGCCTATGGCGCGAGCCTGCAATCGGCCGACACCGGGGCGATCGAGAAACTGCCCGGCGTGCTGAAAGTGGTGCGCGACGGCTCTTTCCTCGGCGTCATCGCTGAGCGCGAAGAACAAGCCATCGCCGCCGCCGACGCCTTGCGCGAGGCGGCGCGCTGGACCCTGCTCAAGGGCCAGCCCACGTCAGAGACCGTCTATGATTGGCTGCTGGCGCAGGTGCCGCAGGACATCTTGATCAAGGATCAGCCGCGTAAGGAGCGCAGCGCCGCTGTCGCCACGGTCGAAGCGGAATATCGCCGGCCCTATCAGATGCACGGTTCGATCGGCCCGTCCTGCGCGCTTGCCACTTTCGGCAGCGACGGCGTGATGATGATCCAGACGCACAGCCAATCGGTGTTCGAAACGCGCAATGCCATCGCCATGTTGGTGGGGATCGCGCCGCAGAAAGTGCGTTGCCAGCATGTGCAGGGCTCAGGCTGCTACGGCCATAACGGCGCCGACGACGTGGCGGCCGACGCGGCGCTGCTGGCGCGTGCTTTTCCTGGCCGGCCCGTGCGCGTGCAGTGGATGCGCCACGACGAACATAAATGGGAGCCCTATGGCTCGGCCATGGTGACGCGCGTCAAGGCCGGCCTTGATGGCGACGGCAATGTGCTCGACTGGGATTATCAACTGTGGTCGACGTCGCATCTGACGCGGCCGAACAACAACGCCGGTAATCTGCTTGCAGGAGGGGTGCTGGCCAAGGCCTTTCCCCTGCCGACGCCGGTGAACATCGGCGGACCAAACTATGCGGCCGATCGCAACGCCATCCCGATGTATGAGTTTCCCGGCCAGAAAGTGACGACGCATTTCATCACCTCGTTCGCGGCTCGCGCGTCCTCGACGCGCGCGCTCGGCGCTTATGCCAATGTGTTCTCCATCGAAAGCTTCATGGACGAACTGGCCCATCGCGCCAAAGCCGATCCGGTCGAATATCGTCTGCGCAGTCTGAAGAACGAGCGCGCCCGCGCGGTCTTGCAAAAGACCGCCGACATGTTCGGCTGGTCGACATGGAAGAAGCAGCCGAACCATGGCCGCG
Source organism: Methylocella sp. CPCC 101449 (assembly GCF_031921685.1). Lineage (NCBI taxonomy): Bacteria > Pseudomonadati > Pseudomonadota > Alphaproteobacteria > Hyphomicrobiales > Beijerinckiaceae > Methylocella > Methylocella sp. CPCC 101449. Next base: position 887,494 of record NZ_JAPDHU010000001.1, read on the forward strand.
GCATCGCCTATGCCATGTATAAGAACGTCGCCACCTATTGCGCCGTGGCGATTGAAGTCGAGGTCGACCGCGGCTCCGGCCAGATCAAAGTGCTGCGCGCGGTCTCGGCCAACGATGCCGGCGAGATCGTCTCCCCCGACGGCGTGAAGAACCAGATCGAGGGCGGCATCGTGCAATCGCTCTCCTGGTCGTTGAAGGAGGCGGTGCGCTTCGACGACAGCGGCGTCTTGAGCGAGGACTGGCTGAGCTATCCGATCCTCACCTTCATCGAAGTGCCTGAGATCGAGGTGGAGCTGATCGACCGGCCGGGCCAACCGTTCCTGGGCGCCGGCGAAGCGTCGCAGGGACCGACCGGCGCGGCGCTCGCCAATGCGGTGTTCGACGCCATCGGCGTGCGCTATCGCGAGTTGCCACTGACGCCGGAACGGGTGAAACGGGTGTTGTAGGCCTGTTTTTCGCCGATTTTGGCCTTGGGGCCGGAATAGGTTACAGACTGCGCCGAAATCCAGAGCAAATCGCGTTTCGCGATTTGCCTAGGTCTCTTGTTTCGACGCGTCTTCATGGCGTTTGGCTAAGCCAAACTGTGAAACGCTATGCTCTGACAGGTTCACCGTGCGCTATATTTCGACGCGGGGCGAAGCGCCCGCGCTTTCTTTCACCGATGCTCTGCTGGCCGGCCTTGCCCGTGACGGCGGCCTTTATGTTCCCGAGATGTTCCCGGCCCTGCCGCCCGAGACCATCGCCGGCTTTGCCGGCCGGCCCTATGCGCAAGTGGCGGAAGCGGTGATCGCGCCTTTCGTCGGCGATGAAATCGAACCAGCGGCCTTCCGCGCCATGCTCGGCGACGCCTATGCACAATTCCGCCATCCGGCGGTGACGCCATTGGCGCAGATCGGCGACAATCTGTTCATCCTCGAACTGTTCCACGGCCCGACGCTCGCCTTCAAGGACGTGGCGATGCAGCTTCTGGGCCGCATGATGGACCATGCGCTGAAGGCACGCGGCCAGCGCGCCACCATCGTCGGCGCCACGTCGGGCGATACGGGTGCGGCCGCCATCGAGGCCTTCCGCGGACTCGACCAGGTCGACGTCTTCATCATGTATCCGCACGGCCGCGTCTCGGACATCCAGCGCAAGCAGATGACATCGGTCGATGCACCCAACATTCACACCATCGCGCTGGAAGGCACGTTCGACGATTGCCAGTCGATCCTGAAGGGCCTGTTCAACAACCATCGTTTCCGCGATGAGTTGAAACTATCCGGCGTCAATTCGATCAACTGGGCGCGCGTCGTCGCCCAGACCGTCTATTACTTCACCAGCGCCGTCGTGCTCGGCGGCCCGCATCGGCCGGTGTCTTTCACCGTGCCGACCGGCAATTTCGGCGACATTCTCGCCGGCTATATCGCCAAGCGCATGGGTCTGCCGGTGGACCGGCTCGTCGTCGCCACCAACGAGAACGACATTTTGGAGCGCACGCTCGCCAGCGGCACCTATCAGGTGCGCGGCGTGGTGCCGACGCAGTCGCCGTCCATGGACATTCAGGTGTCGTCGAACTTCGAACGGCTGATCTTCGATGCCTGCGGCCGCGATGCCGCGACCGTGCGCCGTCTGATGGCCTCGCTGCAGCAATCGGGCGCCTTCACTTTGCCGCCGGACACGCTGGCCAAAATCCGGGCCGAATTCGATGCCTTCCGCACCGGCGAGACCGGCACCGCCAAGGAAATGAGCCGCGTCCACGCCGAATGCGGCCTTTTGATCGATCCGCACACCGCCGTCGGCGTCCATGCCGCCCGCAAGGCCCTGGACAAGAATCCGTCGGTGCCGATGGTGGTGCTCGGCACCGCCCATCCGGCCAAATTCGGCGATGCGGTGAAGAAGGCGACCGGCCTGACGGCGCCTTTGCCGCCGCATCTTGCGAAACTCACCGAAGCGCGCGAACATTTCACCGTTCTGCCCAACGACCAGGGCGCCATCGAACGGTTTGTCCGCGAGCGAGCCCGCGCCGCCCGCTAAACCGGCCGAAGCGCGCAGGGGATAAGGATGGCGCTGTTTCGGCTTGGGCCGGCGAACGAGCCGGCCAATTTCATCCGTGGTGAGGGGGTCTATCTGCGACCGCCCCTGCCGCAGGATTTTGTTCCTTGGGCTGAATTGCGCGAGAAAAGCCGCACGTTCCTCGTGCCCTGGGAGCCGACCTGGCCGGTCGACGACCTCACCCGTAGCGCCTATCGCCGCCGGCTGCGCCGGCAGGCGGAGGAAATGGAGCGCGACGAGGCTTTCCCGTTTTTCGTGTTCCGCTCGAGCGATCACACGCTGCTCGGCGGGCTGACGCTCGGCCAGATTCGCCGCGGCGTGTCGCAAACCGGCACATTGGGCTATTGGATGGGCGAAGCCTATGCCGGCCAGGGCTATATGTCGCGCGCCGTGCGCGCCACCCTGGTCTGGGCCTTCGCCACCTTGCGGCTGCACCGCATCGAGGCCGCCTGCCTGCCGCACAATGACCGCTCGATCCGCCTCTTGGAACGCTGCGGCTTCAAACGCGAGGGTTATGCCCGGGCGTATCTGCGAATCAACGGCGCCTGGCAGGACCATGTGCTGTTCGCCATTCTCGACAGCGACCCCCTGCCCGAAGGGCCTGAAACCACGATCGAGACAAATTCCACAGGCCGGACGGGAAAGCTTGCTCAGCTATTCGCCAAAGGCTACCAATCACATTAAAGACACCGTTCTGCGCCAAGGCCATTCAGCCCTGGCTAGGGCGAATTTCGGACCCCTCGGCTGCGGCCGCGTTAACCACGACGGGCTCACTTGCGCCGGTTTCTCGTCTTTTTGCTATTTGCGATCTCAAGCTTCGTCGCCGTTTCCGGCGCGGGAGCCGTTGAACCCATTCGTGTGCCGCTCGACTCGAAGGCCATCGACCTCACCCAGCAGGTCGAGCACTATTCGGGCGAAGGCGACCGCCTGCAGGTGTCGACCGCGCCCGGTGCCGACGGCATCGTCCGCCGTATCGAAGTAAGCGCCGCGCAACAGGGCACGCAACCGGCCTGGATCGTCTTCGCGCTCACCAACGACACCACCGAGCAGATCGAACGGCTGATCGTGGCGCCGCATTTCCGCCTCGCGGGCTCCGGCGTCATCTGGCCTGATCTCGGCGCCTCGCGCATCGCCGCCATCACCGCGAGCCAAGGCTTTCCGCCGGAGCGCGAGGACAGCGCCGACGCCGACGTGTTCCGCCTGACCCTCGATCCCGGCAGCACCGTCACTTACGTCGCCGAGCTGCGCACGCCGAACCTGCCGCAGATCTATCTGTGGGAACCGGATGCCTACAAAGACAAAGTGACCAGCCTGACGCTCTACAAAGGCATCGTCATCGGCATCGCCGGCCTGCTGGCGCTGTTTCTGACCATCGTCTTCGTCGTCAAGGGCGCGGTGATCTTCCCCGCCGCCGCCGCGCTCGCCTGGGCCGTGCTCGCCTATGTGTGCATCGACTTCGGCTTCTGGACCAAGCTCGTCGGCATCGTCGGCGATTCGGATCGGGTGTGGCGCGCCGGCGCCGAAACGGTTCTCGCCGCGACCCTGCTGGTCTTTCTCTTCGCCTATCTCAATCTGAGCCGCTGGCACGTGCGCGCGTCGCATGTGACGGGCGTGTGGCTGTTGTTCCTGGCGGCGCTGGTCGGCCTCGCCGTCTATGACGCGCCGGTCGCCGCCGGCGTCGCGCGCATCTCGCTCGCCGCCATCGCCGTCGCCGGTTTCATCCTGGTGATCTATCTGTCGACGCTCGGGTCCGACCGCGCCATCATGCTGATCCCGACGTGGTTCCTGCTGCTCGTGTGGATGGTCGCCGCCGGCTATACGGTGACCGGCTCGCTCGTCGGCGATCTCGTCTCGCCGGCCTTGATCGGCGGCCTGGTGCTGATCGTCATGCTGATCGGCTTCACCGTCATGCAGATCGCGTTCGCCGGTGGCGGCATCGGCCATGGCAGCGTCTCCGACAGCGAGCGCCGCGCCTTGGCGCTGACCGGCTCGGGCGACATCGTCTTCGACTGGGACGTGGTGTCGGACCGCATCTACGCCAGCCCGGAACTCGAGGTGTTGCTCGGCCTGAAGCGCGGCGCACTCGAAGGGCCGGCCACCGGCTGGTTCGACGTGCTGCATCCCTTCGATCGCGACAAATATACCGCCTGCCTCGATGCGGTACTCGAACAGCGGCGCGGCCGCATCAGCCTCGACTTCCGCCTGCGCGCCGTCGACGGCCATTATTCCTGGTATCATCTGAAAGCCCGGCCGGTGGTCGGTGCCGACGGCGAGGTCATCCGTGTCATCGGCACGTTGAGCGACATCACCGAGCCCAAGACTGCCGAGGAGCGGCTGCTGCACGATGCCGTCCACGACAATCTGACCGGCCTGCCCAATCGCGAAATCTTCTTCGACCGTCTCGACACCGCTTTGACCCAGGCGCATGTCGATCGCGAAATGCGCCCGACGGTGATCGCCATCGACATCGACCGTTTCCGCCAGGTCAACGAGGCCTTCGGCATTCCGGGCGGCGACTCGGTTCTGCTCACCATCGCCCGGCGCCTGACCCGTCTCGTCAAGCCGCAGGACACGCTGGCGCGTCTGTCGAGCGACGAATTCGGCATCATCCTGACGTCCGAGAAGGACAGCAACGCCATCATCCAGATCGCCGACAACCTGCGGCGCAATCTGTTGACGCCGGTCACGATCAGCGATCGCGAATTCGCCCTCACCGGCTCGATCGGCATCGCGCTGTTCGATCCGCAACTGCATCGCCGCCACGAGGACATGCTGAAGGACGCGATGCTGGCGGCCGCCCATGCCAAGAAGTTCGGCGGCAACCGGGTCGAGTTCTTCCGCCCGGGCATGCGCTCGCAGCAAACCGACCGGCTGGCGCTGGAAACCGACCTGCGGCGCGCCCTGGAACGCAGCGAGATCAAGATCGTCTTCCAACCGATCGTACGCCTGGAAGACCGCACCATCGCCGGTTTCGAAGCGCTGCTGCGCTGGGACCATCCGCGCTTCGGCCGCCTCAACCCGGCCGACTTCATTCCGATCGCCGAAGAAACCGGGCTGATCATCGACCTCGGCATTTTCGTGCTCGACCGGACGGCGCGGGAGCTGGCCGCCTGGCAGCGGGCGCTCGACGTGACGCCGCCGATTTTCGCCAGTGTCAACGTATCGTCACGACAATTGCTCAGACACGACCTTCTCAACGATGTGAAAGCCGTGTTGACCCGTTCGGGCGTGCATCGCGGCACCTTGAAGCTCGAACTGACCGAAAGCCTCGTGATGGAAAATCCCGAATACGCGGCGCAAATGCTGCAGCGGATTCGCGAACTCGGCGCCGGCCTGGCGCTTGACGATTTCGGCACCGGCCATTCGTCGCTCGCCTATCTGCAGCGCTTCCCCTTCGACACGATCAAGATCGACAAGAGCTTCGTGCGTCCCGACATGCGTGGCGCCCGCCCGGTGCTGCTGCGCTCGGTGATCGCCATGGCGCATGACCTGGGCATGGAAGTCGTCGCCGAAGGCGCCGAGACCGAAGGCGATACGATCGAGCTCTACCAGCTCGGCTGCGAATATGCGCAGGGCTATGCCTTCGGCCAGCCGATCAGCGCGCTCGATGCCCGCAAGCTCGTCGGCGCCCCGCCGGATGAACCGCTGGTGCGCGCCAGCTAACGCTGCGCTGCAACGCGTCTCACCCTCAGATCACGTCCCTCGAAAGCATTCAGCGTATCGATGGCCAAAGACACGAACACGACCGACGCGGAAGCGGACAAGGGCGGAAACGGCAATCGCTGGCTCGGCATCGCCGGCATGGCGGTCAGCCTGGCGATCCTGGCTTTCTCGGTCTATGTGGTGGCGCAGGTCGTCGCCCATCTCGATTTCGGCCAGGTGGCGGCTGCCGTCACCGCCACACCGCTGAACCACATCGCTTGGGCGATCGCCTTCGGCTGCGGTTCTTATTTCGCGCTGACCTTCTATGACTTCATCGCGCTCAAGCAATTGCGCGAGCCCGTGCCCTACCGCACGGCCGCCGTCGCTTCGTTCAGCGCCTATTCGATGTCCTTCACCCTCGGCTTCCCGCTGTTGACTGGCAGCGCCGCGCGTTACGCGATCTATTCGCGCGCCGGGGTCTCGGCCGGCAATGTCGCGCGCCTCGTCATGCTGTGCAGCCTGCAATTCTGGCTCGGCATGAACGTGCTGGTCGGCGTGAGCCTCCTCCTGCGCGCGCCGCAATTGGCCGAATTCGACAAGCTCGCCGTCTCGATCAATCTGACGCTCGGCGTCGCCGTGCTCGCGGCCGTTCTGCTGTGGTGTCTCTATGTCGGCAGCGGCACCCGCAAGCTGCGCATCAAGAAGGTCGCCTTGGAGCTGCCGGGCCTGAAGCTGACCCTGGCGCAGATCCTCGTGAGCTGCTGCGATCTCCTGTGCGCCGGCTCCGCCCTTTACGTGCTGCTGCCGCAAGGCCACGGCCTCGACTTCCTCACCTATATCGCCGTCTACGTCTTCGCCGTGACGGTCGGCGCGGCCAGCAATGTGCCCGGCGGCATTGGACCGTTCGAGGCGACGTTCCTGAAGGCGCTGCCGGGCGTTTCGGCGGAAGCCCTGCTGGCCGGCCTGCTGCTGTTCCGGCTCGTTTACTATCTTGGCCCCTTCGCCATCGGCCTCCTGGTCTTCCTGGGCCATGAACTGCGGGTCCGGCTGCGCCGCGCCGGCGGCTCCTCGCACTGACGCAAACCCGTCATCTAGCTGACATACACCCGCAGCGGCCGCGAAACGGCGCCAGGGTCTTGCGAAGCAGGGCGCTTGGCTCTACCCCTCACGCAGCGGCACGCAGCGACAGGACAGGCATGAACGACGCCAAACTGCAAACTCCCGCCGAGGCCGACCACAGCCAGATCGTCTCCGCTTTGATCGGCGCTCTGCCTGATCCGGTGCTCGTGGTGGACGGCAACCGCCGCATCATCGCCACCAACAGCGGCGCGCGCATCCTGTTCACCAATGCGACCGTCGGCGGCGCGCTGACCTTGAGCGTGCGTGCGCCCGACATTCTCGATGCGGTGCTGCGGATACTCGATGGCGGCGAACGCGAATGCGTGCTGTGGAGCGAACCGGTGCCGGTGGAGCGCCTGTTCGAGGTTTATGTCTCGGCCTTCACCTACGAAGGTTATCGCGCCGCCGTCATTGAATTTCGCGATCTGACCGAAGCGCGGCGGGTCGAGCGCATGCGCGTCGACTTCATCGCCAATGCCAGCCACGAATTGCGCACGCCGCTGGCCTCCCTGCTCGGCTTCATCGAAACCCTGCAGGGACCGGCCAAGGACGATACCGCGGCGCGCGAGCAGTTTCTCGGCATCATGCGCGATCAGGCCCGACGCATGACGCGACTGGTCGACGACCTCTTGTCGCTGTCGCGCATCGAACAGAACGAACATGTGCGGCCGCAGACGCCGGTCGATCTGGTCGCCATCGTGCGCCATGTGGTCGACACGCTGGCGCCGGTGGCCAATGAAGGCGGCGTCGAGCTGATGGTCTCGACGCCGAAGACGGCGATGATCGCCGGCGACCGCGACGAACTGATTCGCGTCGCCGAGAACCTGGTCGAGAATGCGATCAAATACGGAGCCGGCGGCGGCTCGCCGCAACGGGTCACCGTGTCGGTGACCGAAAGCGGCGGCCTGACGACCTTGGAAGTGCGCGACAATGGCCCCGGCATCCCGCCGGAACACCTGCCGCGGCTGACAGAACGGTTCTATCGGGTCGATGCGCCGACCAGTCGAGCTAAAGGTGGTACCGGCCTTGGCTTGGCAATTGTGAAGCATATCGTCTCACGACATCGCGGCCGGTTGTCGGTCGAGAGCACCCTTGGTTCGGGCAGCACGTTCCGCGTGACCCTCAAAAAATAGTCATTTAGATCAAATAGATACTATGTCATAATAGTGTCTTCTGTTTGTCGCAAAAAGCCTATGCGGGCGCGTTAAGGAACATTCAGGCCGGTGGCGGAAACGCCGTCATGGCCCGCGAAATCCAAAACCAAACCCAAGAGGCGTTGCATGTACCTCAACAAGTTCCTCGGCCTTGCGCTGGTCGCTGGCCTGACCGGAGCGGCTTCCGTCGCTACGGCCGCCGACATCACCGGCGCCGGCGCTACCTTCCCCTTCCCGATCTACTCGAAGTGGGCGGACGCTTATAAGAAAGAAACCGGCAATGGCCTGAACTACCAGTCGATCGGCTCGGGCGCCGGCATCAAGCAGATCCAGGCGAAGACCGTGACCTTCGGCGCCACCGACGCGCCGCTGAAGAAGGAAGACCTCGACAAGTCCGGCCTCGTGCAATGGCCGATGGTGATGGGCGCGATCGTGCCGGTCGTGAACATCGACGGCATCAAGCCGGGCGAAATCGTCCTCGACGGCAAGACGCTGGCCGACATCTATCTCGGCAACGTCAAGAAGTGGGACGACGACGCGATCAAGAAGCTCAACCCGAAGGTGAGCCTGCCGAGCACCGCGATCACCGTGGTTCGTCGTTCGGACGGTTCGGGCACGACCTTCAACTTCACCGACTATCTCGCCAAGGCGAGCTCGGATTGGCAGTCGAAGATCGGTTCCGGCCAGGCGGTCGAATGGCCGGTGGGCGTTGGCGCCCGTGGCAATGACGGCGTCGCCGGCAATGTCGCGCAGACGAAGAACTCGATCGGCTACGTCGAATATGCCTATGCCAAGCAGAACAAGCTGACCTACACGGGCATGGTCAACAAGGCCGGCAAGCACGTGCAACCGACGATCGAAGCCTTCCAGGCTGCTGCCGCGAACGCCGATTGGGCGCATTCGCCGGGCTACTACCAGATCCTGACCGACCAGCCGGGCGACAAGTCCTGGCCGATCACCGCCGCCACCTTCATCCTGATGTACAAGGACCCGGCCGACAAAGCCGCTTCCAGCGAAGCGCTGAAGTTCTTCAGCTGGTCCTATGACAAGGGCGGCAAGATGGCCGAGGAACTCGACTACATCCCGATGCCGGCTTCGGTCGTCGGTCTGGTCAAGAAGACCTGGGCGGACGAGATCAAGTCCAAGTAATTCGACGCTAGCGAGGCGGGCCAACACCCGCCTCGTTCCTCATCGAGGGTCCGCATTGGCGGTGCGGCAAATGTAACAAGGGGCGTATATGACCGACATGGCGTTAGAACCAGCACGAGCAGCGGCCGAACCCGCATTCGATCGCGCCCGCGCGCTCAGTGCCTTCAAACTGGGCGACAAGACTTTCTTTTGGGTGACGCGCCTGTCCGCGCTGTTCGTCCTGATCATTCTCGGCGGCATCATCGTATCGCTCATCATCGGCGCTTGGCCGGCGATCCGAACCTACGGTTTCGACTTTCTCTTCACGCAACGCTGGGCGCCCTCGCTGCAGCCGACGCCGATCCTCGGCGCGCTGGGCCCGATCTACGGCACCATCGTGACGTCGCTGATCGCCATGGCCATCGCCATTCCGGTGGGCCTCGGCATCGCCATCTTCCTCACCGAACTCTGCCCGATGCCGCTGCGCCAGCCGATCGCTGTGGCGATCGAACTGCTCGCCGGCATTCCTTCGATCATCTACGGCATGTGGGGCTTCTTCGTGCTCGGCCCCTTCCTGGCCGATCATTTCGAACCGGCCATCGTCTCGGCCTTCGAGAACGTGCCGATCCTCAACACAATCTTCCAGGGACCGGCCTCGAACCTCAGCCTGTTCAACGCCGCGCTGGTGCTGTCGATCATGATCCTGCCGTTCATCACGGCGATCTCGCGCGACGTGTTCGCCACGGTGCCGCCGGTGCTGAAGGAAGCGGCCTATGGCGTCGGCTGCACGACCTGGGAAGTGGTGCGCAACGTGGTGCTGCCCTATACGCGGGTCGGCGTCATCGGCGGCGTCATGCTGGCGCTCGGTCGTGCGCTCGGCGAGACCATGGCTGTCACCTTCATCATCGGCAATTCGTTCAAGATCTCCGGATCGCTGTTTGCGCCCGGCACGACGATCTCGGCGGCCATCGCCAGCGAATTCGCCGAAAGTGACGGCCTGCATCAATCCGCGCTGATCCTGCTCGGCCTGCTGCTCTTCGTCCTGACCTTCTGCGTGCTGACGGCGGCCCGCCTGATGCTGCGCCGCCTCGAACGCAAAGCGGGAGCGTAAGCGATGAACTCCATCTACGCTTCCCGTCGCCGCTCCGACAAGATCATCAAGGTTCTGTGCTATGCCGCCGCCATCTTCGGCGTCGGCTGGCTGTGCCTGATCCTCTACACGCTGCTGGTCAATGGCCTGGTCGGCCTGCATCCGCGCATCTTCACGCAGATGACCCCGCCGCCCGGCGTCCAGGACGGCGGTCTGCTCAACGCCATCGTCGGTTCGTTGATCATGACTTCGATCGGCGTCGCCATCGGCACGCCGCTCGGCCTGTTCGCCGGCACCTGGCTCGCCGAATATGGCCGCTATTCGAAGCTCACCGGCGTGATCCGCTTCGTCAACGACATCCTCTTGAGCGCGCCGTCGATCATCATCGGTCTGTTCGTCTACGGCGCGATCGTCGTGCCGATGGGCGGCTTCTCGGGGATCGCCGGCTCCATCGCTCTGGCGGTGATCGTCATCCCCGTGGTGGTGCGCACCACCGAGGACATGCTGAACCTGGTGCCCAATCACCTGCGTGAAGCGGCCTCGGCGCTCGGCATGCCGCGCGCCTATGTCATCACCAAAGTGTCCTATTCGGCGGCGCGCGCCGGTCTGATCACCGGCGTCCTGCTCGCCACCGCCCGTGTGGCCGGCGAAACGGCGCCGCTCTTGTTCACTGCCCTGAGCAACCAGTTCTGGAGCGTGAACCTGACGTCGACCATGGCCAACCTGCCGGTCACCATCAACAACTTCGTCAACAACCCCGACCCGAACTGGAAGCAGCTCGCTTGGACTGGCGCTCTGCTGATCACGGTCACGGTTCTGAGCCTCAATATTATTGCCCGCACCCTGGGCGCCGAAAGGAAGCCGAAATGAGTGAGAGTGCCACTGTTCTCAAGCCCGTCGAGTCGCAGCCGGCCAATCGGCCTTCGCCTTCGGACATCAAACTGTCGGTCCGTAACCTCAACTTCTATTACGGCACGACGAAAGCGCTGAAGAACATCAACCTGGAGCTGGAGACCAACAAGGTCACCGCCTTCATCGGACCGTCGGGCTGCGGCAAGTCCACGCTGCTGCGCATCCTCAACCGGATGTACGACCTCTATCCGAACCAGCGCGCCGAGGGCGAGGTTCTGCTCGACGGGCAGAATGTTCTCGACCCGAAACTCGACATCAACCTGCTGCGCGCCCGCGTCGGCATGGTGTTCCAGAAGCCGACGCCATTCCCGATGACAATCTATGACAACATCGCCTTCGGCATCCGCCTCTACGAAAAGCTGCCGAAGAGCGAGATGGACGGCCGCGTCGAAACGGCGCTGCGTGGCGCGGCGCTGTGGGAAGAAGTGAAGAACAAGCTCAATGCCAGCGGCCTCAGCCTTTCGGGCGGCCAGCAGCAGCGCTTGTGCATCGCCCGCACCGTGGCCATCCGCCCGGAAGTGATCCTGTTCGACGAGCCCTGTTCGGCGCTCGATCCGATCTCGACCGCCAAGATCGAAGAACTGATCGACGAGCTGAAGACGCGCTACACGATCGCGATCGTCACGCACAACATGCAGCAGGCGGCGCGTTGCTCGGACAAGACGGCATTCATGTATCTCGGCGATCTGATCGAATTCGACCAGACCTCGAAAATCTTCATGTCGCCGGAACAAAAACAGACGCAGGACTACATCACCGGCCGCTTCGGCTGAGACAGGATTCCGGAGATCAACATGACCACCGACCAGCATACCGTGAAGGCCTATGACGAGGAGCTGCACTTCATCGGCAGCCGCCTCGCCGAAATGGGCGGGATCGCGGAGAAGATGCTTTATGACGCCATCGACGCGCTGTCGCGCCTCGATGCGGACCTGGCTCGCCGCACCATCGAACGTGACCCCAAGCTCGACGCTTTGCAGCGCGAGATCGAAGAAAAGGCCGTGCTGACCATCGCCCGGCGCCAGCCCATGGCCGTCGATCTCAGAGAACTGGTCGCCGCCATCCATATCGCCAGCGATCTGGAACGTGTCGGCGATCTCTGCAAGAACATCGCCAAGCGCACGACGAAGATTTCCGGCGACATGCGCGTGCCGCGCACGCTCGTCGGTCTCAAGCACATGGCCGATATCGCGGCCATTCAGCTCAAGAACGTGCTCGACGCCTATGCTCAGAAGAACGTGGCGGCGGCCGACGAAGTGTGGCGGCGCGACGCTGATGTCGACGCGCTGGAAGACTCCGTCTTCCGCGATCTCCTCACCTTCATGATGGAAGATCCGCGCAACATTTCGTTCTGCACCCATCTGCTGTTCTGCTCGAAGAACATCGAGCGGATCGGCGATCACGCGACCAACATCGCGGAAACCGTACATTATCTCGTCACCGGCGAACCGCTGCCGGTGGAACGACCCAAGGGTGGATCATCGGGTCTTGAGTCTCAAGCAGCGGCGGCAAAATAGAGGCTGATCCATGCAGACTTTCACGAATGAATCGAAACCCGTGTCTGTGAACGACAGGCGGCCACGCAACGAGGCGACCGCACCGCGCATCCTCATAGTCGAGGATGAGCCGGCCATCGCGCTGCTGCTTGCCTACAATCTGGAAGCGGCCGGATTCACCGTGGAAAGGATCGAACGGGGCGACGAGGCGGAAATCCGCCTCGCCGAGGAGGTGCCCGATCTCCTGATCCTCGACTGGATGCTGCCCGGCGTCTCGGGCCTGGAAATCTGCCGACGCCTGCGGGCGCGGGAGGCGACCAAAGGCCTGCCGGTGATCATGCTCACCGCGCGCGGCGAGGAACAGGAACGGGTGCGCGGCCTTTCGGTCGGCGCCGACGACTATGTGGTGAAACCGTTCTCGGTGCCGGAACTGATGGCCCGGGTACATGCTCTTCTGCGCCGCTCGCGGCCGGAACGCATCGCCACCAAGCTGCAACGTGGACCGATCGAACTCGATCGCGAAACGCGCCGCGTCCATCGCAACGGCCGCGAATTGCATCTGGGTCCCACCGAATTCCGGTTGCTCGAACATCTGATGGAAAAGCCGGGCCGCGTCTTCTCACGCGCGCAACTGCTCGACGCGGTGTGGGGCCTGTCCATCGATATCGACGAACGCACGGTCGACGTGCACATCGGGCGCCTGCGCAAGGCGATCAGCCGCGGCCGCGAACGCGATCCGCTACGCACGGTGCGCGGCGCCGGCTATTCCTTCGACGAGACTTTCGAGCGGGATTGATTGCTCGCGGGATTGATCCACTTCACCGAAGCCGAAAAGAAAAAAGGCGTGTGATTGATCACACGCCTTTAACTTTTCCGAATAGCTGCCTGATCAGGTCAGCCGCGGAACCTGCATCTTCGAGCGGTTGCGGCGATCTTGCGCCGGCTGATAGGCCATGCGCGAATGATAGGGGCAGTAGGTGGCACCGGGATCGGACTTGCCGCCGCAGTAGCGGAACTCGGATGTCGCGGGATCGCCGAGCGGCCAGCGGCACATGGCTTCCTTCAGCTCCATGATCGTCACCCGCTCCGACATCGGCAGCAGGACTTCCTCGATCGGCTTGAGCACCGGCGCCTCATAGGCGCGCGGCGCGAAGGCGAGCGCGGTATTGCCGCGCACCATACCACCGCCCATGGTGCCCGACCGCTGAACCGCCGCCGGCCGATGGGCGCGAGGCTGCGAGACACGGGGGCGCGGCGCGGCCGTCGACGGCGCCTTGACGCGGCCCGACAGACCAAGCCGGTGCACCTTGCCGATCACCGCATTGCGCGTGATGCCATTGCCGATCTCGGCTGCGATCTGGCTGGCGCTGTGACCATCCGACCAGAGCTTACGGAGCGTCTCAACGCGCTCATCGGTCCAGGACATGCTGTTCTCCTAAGTCCGTTTTGCCGTGAATCCGTCTGGCCCGCTCCCCGGATGTACCGGTGAGCGTTGGACGCATGTCACGCTTGCTGAAAGGTCCGCCGCACGAAATGTCGTAGTAGACAGCGTTGAATCTACACTAGCCGTAGAATCACGCGCAAGAGTCCCTGTTCAATGTTCATGTGGGTGAAATCCGTTTTCCCCAAGCCCTTCGCTGCTTTTCGACGATCCCGGCGCCGGCTGTGGCGGTATCAACTCCATGCAAACATTGAGTTTGCCGACGCTGGGATGCGGCGCGTCGGGGCCGGCGGACAAGCCTCTACTTATCCACTGCCTTCACGCCGGCAGGACCGTAAACGGCAAGTGTGGCGGGTTTTTGTAGCGCCTTAACGCCCTCTGGCTTGCCTTTGATGGGCTCATCAAAGGCAAGCCAGCAACGTTGTGACGGCTAAATCGCCGCGATGCCGGCCTGGAAATCTTCCAGAATGTCTTCGATGTCTTCGAGGCCGATGGACAGGCGCAGCATGCCCTCGCCAATCCCCATCGCTTCACGATCGGCCTGCGGCAGACGCTGATGGGTGGTCGTCGCCGGATGGGTGACGATGCTTTTCGCGTCGCCCAGATTGTTGGAAATCTTGATGATGGAGAAGGCATTGGCCATGCGGAAGGCGGCTTGCTTGCCACCCTTCACATCGATCACCACCACGGTGCCGCCACCCGACATCTGGCGCATGGCCAGCTCGTGCTGCGGATGATCCTTACGCGAAGGATAGAGCACGTAGTTGATGGCGCTCTGCTCGGCCAGGAAATCGGCCACCCGCTCGGCATTGCGCATCTGCTGGTTGACGCGCAGCGGCAGGGTTTCAAGCGACTTCAACATCACCCAGGCATTGAAGGGGGAGATGGCCGGGCCGGTCTGGCGCAGGAAATTGTGAATGTGCGCCTGGATGAAGGCTTCCGACGCCAGAATGCAGCCGCCGAGCACGCGGCCCTGGCCGTCGACATGTTTGGTCGCCGAATAGACGACGCAATCGGCGCCGAGTTGCAACGGGCTTTGCAGAATGGGCGTGGCGAAGACGTTGTCGACCACCAAAGTCGCGCCGGCATCATGGGCGATCTTCGCCACGGCTGCGATATCGATGATCTCGAGCTGCGGATTGGTCGGGCTTTCGAGGAAGAAGGTCTTGGTATTGGGGCGCACGGCGGCGCGCCATTGCGCGAGGTCGGTGCCGTCCACCAGGGTACAGGCCACGCCGAAACGCGGCATCAGATCCTCAACGACATAGCGGCAGGAGCCGAACAGCGCTTTGGCGGCGACGATGTGATCGCCCGCCTTGAGCTGGCCGACGATGGCGGCGGTGACGGCCGCCATGCCGGTGGCGGTGGCCCGGGCCGATTCAGCGCCTTCCAGCAAGGCCATCCGCTGCTCGAACATGGCCACGGTCGGGTTGGAAAAGCGCGAATACATGAAGCCGGGCTCGTCGCCCTTGAAGCGCCGTTCGGCGGTTTCCATGCTGTCATAGGCATAGCCCTGGGTCAGATACATGGCCTCGGACATTTCGCCGAACTGGGAGCGCAGGGTTCCGCCATGGACCAGGCGGGTGGCGGGACGCAGATGGCGCGGCGACTTGTTCTGACTCATGCTTTTTCTCCACCCGGGGCGGACCGCCGCCCAAAACAAAACCCGGCTCGTTCGAGCCGGGCGCACGGGACTTATCGAGTGCGGACACGACCCCTTAGCCCCTTATTTTACGTGGCGGCAAGCCGGTCGGCCCAAATGACCACGATACTTGTGGTCTAGCCCAGCCGCCGACTTGGCGTCAACCAAGCCTTCAGTTACGCCAGTCCTATGAGCCAGAACCGCGGCATTTTGCCTGCCCACGAGATCGAGGCCCTGCATGGCGCGGGCGCGATCCGCATCGCTGCCCCCTTCGCGACCGGCCAGGTCCAGCCGGCAAGCCTGGATTTACGCCTGGGCAGCCGGGCCTGGCGCATGCGCGCCAGCTTCCTGCCCGGGCCTGAGCGGCCCGTCAGCGCGCGGATCGAGGCCCTGGCCCTGCATGAAATCGACCTGACCCAGGGCGCCGTGCTGGAAACGGGCTGCGTCTATATCGCCGAACTGATGGAAAGCCTGGCTTTGCCGGCCGAAATCGCCGCTTCCGCCAATCCGAAAAGCTCCACCGGCCGTATCGACGTTTTCACCCGCGTCATCGCCGACCGGGCGCATGAGTTCGACCAGATCGAAGCCGGCTACGACGGCAAGCTCTATGCGGAAATTTCGCCGCGCACTTTCCCCGTGCTGGTGCGCAGCGGCTCGCGCCTGTCGCAAGTGCGCTTCCGGCGCGGCCAGGCGCGGCTCGACGATCAAGGCCATCTCGATCTGCACAAGCGCGAGAAACTGGTGACCTCGGCCGAGCCGTCGATTTCAGGCGGCGTGGCGGTCTCGGTCGATCTGGCCGGTTTCGACGGCTCGACCTTGATCGGCTATCGCGCCAAGCGGCACACGGGCCTCATCGATGTCGACAAGCCCGCTGCCCATGCCATGCTCGATTTCTGGGAGCCCATTCACCGGCATGGCCGCGCCGATCTCGTGCTCGATCCCGGCGAATTCTACATCCTCGCCTCTAAGGAAGCGGTGCGCGTGCCGCCCGACCACGCGGCCGAGATGACGCCTTTCGATCCCTTGGTCGGCGAGTTCCGCGTGCATTACGCCGGCTTCTTCGACCCGGGCTTCGGCGCGGCGGAAGCCGGTGGCGCCGGTGCGCGTGCCGTGCTCGAAGTGCGCTCGCATGACGTGCCGTTCATTCTCGAAGACGGGCAGATCGTCGGACGTCTGGTCTATGAGAAAATGGCCGAGACGCCGCGCACGCTTTATGGCGCCGACCTGAAATCGAACTATCAGGCGCAGGGCCTCAAGCTGTCGAAACATTTCAGGGCGTAGAACGGCGGCTCATCCAACTGTCGAGCGCGTAGAACACATAACCGCCGATGACGAAGCCCAGCGCCATCACCACGGCGTTGACGGCGGTTTGCGCCCAACCGATCGTCGCCACATCCATGAAGGGATAGGGATAGCGGCCATCGAGTGCGGCACGTGCGATGGCGTAGA
The DNA here is from genome assembly GCF_031921685.1 of Methylocella sp. CPCC 101449. Classification (NCBI taxonomy): domain Bacteria; kingdom Pseudomonadati; phylum Pseudomonadota; class Alphaproteobacteria; order Hyphomicrobiales; family Beijerinckiaceae; genus Methylocella; species Methylocella sp. CPCC 101449. The sequence goes on from NZ_JAPDHU010000001.1 coordinate 904,601, forward strand.
TGAAATACACCAACGGCAGCAGAGCCCAGAGCCAGGGATCGACGGACCGCAGACCGCCCTTGCGCGCGAAGATCAGCCAGAACAAGGGCACCAGAACCGGCGTGACGTGGTGCAGCACCAGATCGGCCAGTCTGGCGCCGCCGCTCAATTCGATGAGGCCGCGCAGCAACAGCGTATAGATGACGCCGACGAACAGGATGGCCAGCGTGATGCAGCCGAGCAGGCTTGGCGCCACCCTGCCGCCCAAGGCCAGAATCGTGAAGACGGTCGCCACGAGCAGATTGGCGATCACGGTGAAGAAGCGCAGCATAGCCCAGATGGCCGAAGGCACCGTGCCGGCGAGTTCGGTCGAGGCCTGAAGCTGCACGGCCAATCCGATCCAGGTGACACAGGCGATCACGATCGCCGCGATGCGCGCGGATGTGGTCATCGTCTTCATCGCCCCGCTGCCGATTCAAAAAGGCTCCCGCATCCTATCAGCGCAGATAGGCCTTCTCCAGCGCACGCATATGGGCATCGCCCTGCAATGTGAAAACATCGGCGACAGAAGCGATGTCGGCCTCGACGCCGGCGATACCGCCTTCGGCCAGAATGCGATGGAAGGTGTTCTGCATCGCAGCGACAGCCGCGCGGATGGCATGATTGCCGCAGATGATCAGGCCGACTTTGCCCCAAGCCGCCACATCGGCGAAGGAGAGTTGCGGATAGCTCGTCGGCACCAGAACCAAGGGCACCTGCCCCGGCCAGGCGCGACAGAAGGCGACGATTTCGTCGGGCGTTTTCTGCTTGCTGTGGATGAGAATGGCATCGGCGCCGGCCTCGACATAAGCGGCGGCGCGGCGCAGCGCCTCAGCCTCGCCAAGGCCCGCGATCAAAGCCTCGGTGCGGGCCACGACCAATGGCCCGGCGACCGCCTTGGCGGCAGCGATCTTGCCTTGGAATTCCTCCACCGGCACCAGCTCCTGGCGTCCGCCAGGGCGCAGGCTGCTGTCTTTTGGAAACGTCTTGTCTTCCATGACGACGGCGGCAACACCGGCCGCCACATAGCGCGGCACGACGTAAGAGACGTTGATGGCATTACCGAAGCCGGTATCGAGATCAGCGATCACCGGCGCGTCCTGCACTTCGCCCATCGCGCGCATCATGTCGAGATGCGTATCCATCGAAAGAATGTTGGCATCGGGCACCGCGTAAGAGGCCGAGAGTTCGAAGCCGCTGCCCCAGATGGCATCGAAGCCGGCGTTCGCGGCAAGTTTGGCGGACAGCGGATTGTGCGCGGCCATGGCGAGCGCCGGTCGATGGATATTCAACTTGGCGCGCAAAGCCGCCGCTTTCGGATTGTCTTCCATCACAGGCCTCGTTCTTCGCTGTCCGCGTGGTCTCCTGAATAGGAAATGCCCACGCGGACCGCAACGCCGGCCTGCCGATCAGTCGCTGAGTTCGGGATTGTGCGGACGGAAGCCGCCTTTCACCATATGGCCGAAATGGCCGACGGGCTCCTCCCACATCAGATTGCGCTCGTAGGCACGCCCGACCATGTCCTGCACGACATATTGGATCGCCAATTCCGTGCCGTCGTTGATGTGCTCATGCATGGCCCAGGCCGGGCAGACGAACGTGTCGCCGCGCTCCCAGTTGATGCGTTCGCCTTCGACGATCGAATAACCGGTGCCTTGCATGATGTGATAGATGGCGAAGGAATTATGCCGGTGCGGCAGAATATGTTCGCCCGGCTTGAACGCCTGGATGCCGAGGAAGATGCCGGGCAAAGCGCCGGGATTGTCCTTTGGCGTATCGCCATTGACCAAAGACAGAAAGCGGCGGTCGGCGCGTTTCAGCGGATCGGCGATGAGCATGTCGATCTTGGGCTGCATCGCCTTGAAGCGCCAGATCGACGGGCGAATGTTTTTCGGCAGGATGTGCGGATAATATTCATCGTCGGTCATCATCAGGGCTTCGGCGAGCTTGCTTTCGCCGTTTGAATCGACCGGCGATTGCGCGGTCTCTTGCGCAGTCTTGGGATCGATGCGTTCGGGTGCGTTCATGACAGAGCCCTCCTCTTACGGACTGTCGTTGAGCCTCGGCCTCCTCAATCTCTTCGCCAGGCTCTTGCATCGCTGATTGTGTGATTTTACTATTTGGCAAGCAATTTTTTTATACTGCAATAAACGACCATGGCGAGAAACAGCAAAAAGCCCTCTGCGACAGGCACAAATGCAACGACGGCCACGACCCGTCGGGGCAGCGCTTTGCATGTCCCGCAATTTCAGGGCCGCGGCAGCGCCGGCATTCAGTCGCTCGATCAGGGGCTCGATGTCATGCGCATTCTGGCGCACGGCGGCTCGATCAAGCTCAAGGATGTGGCGGCGCGCGCCGGCATGTCGGCCTCGAAAGCGCATCGCTATCTGGCCAGCCTGACGCGCGCCGGCTGGGCGGTGCAGACGGATACGGCTTATCGCTTGGGGCCTGAAGCCATCGCAATGGCCGCCGCCTGCCTCGCCGGCGTGTCGGTGATGAAACAGGCGATGCCGATGCTGGAAGAGCTCTGCCGGTCGAGCGGACGCTCCGCAGGCCTTGCGGTGTGGGGCAGTCATGGACCGACTATCGTAGCGATCGAAGAAACCGCCGATCCGGTATCGATGAACATCCGCCCCGGCACGGTGGCGCCGGTGCTCTCCTCCGCCTCCGGCCTTGTCTTCGCCGCTTATGCGCCTCGAGGACTGACCGGTACTGCCATCGCCACGGAACTGCAGGAGCGGCCGCGCCGCCATGGCTTTCGCAGCGAGGCGGCATTGAACCGAGAACTGGAGATCATACGCGCGCAAGGCTGGGCTTCGATCCATTCCGGCTGGGTGGCGGGAATCGATGCGATCGCCGTGCCGGTGTTCGATCATCGCGGCCGCCTTGAAGCGGCTTTGCTGACCATCGGCCGCGATCGCTTCGCACCCGGCGCGAAAGCCGACGATATCACCCTCAAACCCGCCATCGACATCCTGCGTGAGGCTGGCGCTCAATTGTCGGAGAAACTGGGCTATCAGTTGGACGTTCATCGTTCCCGGATTGCCGAACCCGTTCGTCGATCTACCCGTTCCGTGACAAAAACATAGGGACGGCACATTCGACAGCCAACAGGCCGTTCGCTTTGCGATCTCCACTCTCCGTCGCTATGAATTAAGGCATGAAAGTCGGTCCGAAAGACGATCCAAGGCGGACATCGCCGCCGGAAGGCTCAAGGATTGAGGTGGCATCCGACGGCTTCGCGCTCAACTGCGCGGGCGAGATCGTCTTTCGCATGCCGTGGAACCAAGTGCAGCAGATCGCGGGCTATACCCGTTTTGAAAAGCTCGTCCCCAAACTCTGCTTGGCCTTCTCCACCTCCAACCGCAAAAAAGATCAGGTCGTGGTACACAGTGGACTACAGGGATGGGATGAATTGTGCGCGGCATTGCCGACGTTCTTTCCGAACTGCGATCGCGACTGGCAAAAGAAAGCCGCCCATGACGCCACTTCCCTCGAAGTCTATGCGCCAGTGGCAGCCGTGAAGCCGGTCTTTACCGTCAATCCCACTATCGTCTGGTCGAAATAAGCGGGCGCAGCCGCTATTTCGCTAAAGCGCGACGCTCTTCGACGATGGCGCGCGCGGCGGCGAAGGCGCCTTCGATGTCGAGATCGCTGGTGTCGAGCAGGATCGCATCGCTCGCCTGCTTCAAAGGCGCTGTCGAGCGGTGGGAATCGCGCTCGTCACGACGGCGAATGTCGGCCAAGACGTCCTCGTAGGCCGTCTTCTCGCCGCGCCCGCGCAATTCCAAGGCGCGACGCTGGGCGCGCACTTCCGGACTGGCGGTGACGAAAATCTTCACATCGGCCTGCGGGCAGATCACCGTGCCGATATCGCGCCCGTCGAGCACGGCGCCGCCGGGACGGGCGGCGAAACGCTTCTGCAGATCGATCAGCTCGGCGCGCACCTGCGGCATGGCGGCGACCACGGAGGCCGCCTCGCCCATCTGGGCGCCGCGCAACCGCTCCTCGTCGAAATCGGTCAAAGCCAAGCCGCGCGCGGCGGCCACGGCGCGCTGTGTATCGTCGAGCCGGTCGCCCCAATCCAGTACGATGCGCGCCGTCGCCCGATAGATCAGGCCGGTGTCGAGGTGCGGCAGACCGAAGTGGCTGGCCAGCCGTCGCGCAATGGTGCCCTTCCCGGACGCGGCCGGGCCATCGATAGCAATGATCATGTCGGCTTTCTGCGGAGGTCTCAGGGCCGGGTCAAGCAGAGGGCGTGCCAGATCACAGGAAGTGCCAGAGACATATTCCGATATCTGTATACATGAATACAGATGTGCCACACCAACCTGTCTCGAGCAGCCATAGCCTGTTAATTTATTCCCGATTTTTGCCTCAGAACACGTGTGTTATTGCCAAGTTTGGATAATCTGTTGCCATTCTAAAACACATTATGTATACAGAAAGCATTCAGGGAGGTTTTGATGACGAAAGCGCCGGCTTTTCCCCTCAACGCTTGGTATGTCGCGGCCTGGGATTACGAGATTAAGAACGAGCTCCTCGCCCGCACCGTCTGCAACAAGAAGATCGTCTTTTTCCGCAAATCCGATAAATCGATCGCCGCTCTGGAAGATGCCTGCTGGCACCGCCTGCTGCCGCTCTCCATGGGCGAATTGAAGAACGACGAAATCACCTGCCGCTACCATGGCTTGCGTTTCAACGGCTCCGGCCGCTGCACGCACATGCCCTCGCAGGACCAGCTCAACCCCTCCGCCCAGGTGCGTTCCTACCCGACCGTCGAGCGCCATCGCTTCGTCTGGGTGTGGCCGGGCGATCCGGCCCTGGCCGATCCCTCGCTGGTGCCCGACCTGCACTGGAACCAGGATCCCGACTGGGCCGGCGACGGCAAGACCATTTTCGTCAAATGCGACTACCGCCTGGTCGTCGACAATCTGATGGACCTGACCCACGAAACCTTCGTGCATGCATCGAGCATCGGCAATGCCGCCGTGGCGGAATCGCCTTTCGTCGCCACCCATGGCGACCGCTTCGCCACGGTGACGCGCTGGATGAAGGACATCGACGCGCCCCCGTTCTGGCGCGGTCAGCTCGGCAAGCCGGGCAATGTCGATCGCTGGCAGATCATCCGCTTTGAAGCGCCCTGCACGGTGGCCATCGATGTCGGCGTGGCGCCGACGGGCACCGGCGCGCCGGAAGGCGATCGCTCGCAAGGCGTGAACAATTTCATCCTCAACACGATCACGCCGTCGACCGACAATACCTGCATGTATTTCTGGGCGAATGCCCGCAACTATCGCAAGGACGACCAGACCCTGACGACGCAATTGCGCGAGGGGGTGTCGTCGATCTTCCGCGAGGACGAAATCGTGCTGGAACGCCAGCAGCAGGCGATGGAAGAGCATCCCGACCGGATTTTCTATAATCTCAACATTGATGCTGGCTCGATGTGGGCTCGCCGCCTGATCGACCAGATGATCGCCAAGGAAACCCGCCCCAAACTGCAAGCGGCGGAATAGGAGAAGCTTATGTCGCTCGCCGAACCCAGCGATCGCTCCAGCGAACGGAGCCCCTCGCAGACGGTCACCGCGCTACTCTCCCTGCGGGAATTGATCGTTTCCGGCGCCTTGAAGTCCGGCGAGCGCATTTCCGAACTGGCCATGGTCGACCGCATCGGCGTGTCCCGCACGCCGCTGCGCACCGCTTTGGTGAAACTCGAACAGGAAGGGCTGATCGAGGAAATTCCGTCCGGCGGCTATGCAGTGAAAGCCTTCAGCGAAGCCGACGTATTCGATGCCATCGAAATTCGCGGCACCTTGGAAGGGCTGGCCGCGCGCTATGCGGCTGAGCGCGGCGTCGCCACCATGCGACTTGCCGAACTGCGCGAGTGCGTCGCCGAAATCGATACGGTGATCACCGCCGGCAGCCTGAGCGAAGAGGATTTCGAGGCTTATCTGCGCGCCAACGAGCGCTTCCATACTCTGCTCATGGAATTGTCAGGCAGCCCGACCCTGCGGCGCGAACTCGAGCGGGTCAGCAGCCTGCCCTTCGCCTCGGCCAGCGCCTTCGTCAAAGCCGAAGCCGCCTTGCCGGAATCGCGCAGCATTCTGCCGATCGCCAACGAACATCACCGTGCCGTCGTCGATGCCATCGAGAATCGCGAGGGCGCGCGCGCCGAAGCGATCATGCGCGAACATGCGCGGCTGTCCTATCGCAATCTGATGATGGCGCTGCGCAATCAGAAGGTTCTCGATCTCGTGCCCGGCGCCGCGCTGATCCGGCGCCGCAGCTAGCACTGAATTCGAAAGAACTCCTGGAGGGGAACATGCGTTTTTCCGTTCACTACGTTCCGGCGCGCATCGTCGCCGCCCGCGATATTTCGCCGACCGTGCGGCTCATCGAGATCGCACCGGAAGGCGGTGCCCAATCCTGGACGCCGGGCGCCCATATCAATCTGTCGCTGCCGATCGGCGACAGCGGCGAAACGCGCTCCTATTCGCTGATCGGCGAGAGCCATCCGCAGGTCTATCGCATCGCGGTGAAGCGCGACGACAACGGCCGCGGCGGTTCGCGTTACATGCATGGTTGCGACGTCGGCGCGCGGCTCAATGTCAGCGAGCCGCACAATAATTTCGACCTCTCGTGGCAGGGCACTCATTATGTCCTCGTGGCTGGCGGCATCGGCGTGACGCCAATTCACAGCATGGCGCTGGCGCTGGCCAAGCGCGGCGCCAAGATCACGGTGCTGCAAGCGGCGCGCACCCGCGCCGAACTCGCCTTCGCCGATGATCTGTCGGCGGCGCTTGGCGACGACATCCGCTTCTTCGTCTCCGACGAAGGCAAGCGCATCGACGCAGCTGCCGAAATCGCGGCTCTGCCTGCGGATGCGGAAATCTATCTTTGCGGCCCGCTGTCGCTGGTCGATGCTTTCCGCAAGGCCTGGCGCGACAGCGGCCGGCCGATGTCGCGCTTGCGCAGCGAAACCTTCGGCTCCTCCGGCGCCTTCGCCGCCGAACCTTTCAAGGTGCGTGTGCCGGCGCTCGGCATCGAAGTGAACGTGCCCGCCGATCGTTCCATGGCCGATGCCCTGGAAGACGCCGGCGTGGCCGTCATGACCGATTGCAAGCGCGGCGAATGTGGCCTTTGCGCCGTCGATATCGTGAGCTGCGAAGGCGAGATCGACCATCGCGACGTGTTCCTCTCGGACCACGAGCGGCACGAGAACACGCGCATCTGCGCCTGTGTATCGCGCGTCGCCGGCGGCGCAATCTCGATCGACACGGGCTATCGCACCGACACCCAGCAAGGGGTTGGCTTCTAAAAAATCGGGCGAAGCGCTGCCGCTTCGCCCGCATCTACGAACAGAAAGCCCGGCCCATCGGCGCCGGGCTTTGTCTTTTTAACCGCCGATGTTGAAGGCCGAGAAGGCCGCCATATTGACGATCTCGCTGTCCTTGGCGCTCATCGAGATGAACTGCACCGGCTTGTCGAGACCGACGATCAGCGGGCCGATGACCGTGCCGCCGCCTAGCTCCTGCAGCATTTTCGTGCTGATCGAGGCCGAGTGGAAGGCCGGCATGACCAGCACATTGGCCGTGTCTTTCAACCGGCAGAACGGATAGGCGCGCATCAGGTCGGGGTTGAGCGCCACGTCGGCAGCCATTTCGCCGTCATATTCGAAATCGACCCGCATGCGATCAAGGATCTGCACCGCTTCCTGCACCCGCGCCGAACGTTCGCCCGGCGGATGGCCGAAGGTGGCGAAGGCGAGCAGCGCGACGCGCGGCTCCATGCCGAGACGCCGGGCAACGCCCGCCGCCTCGATGGCGATCTCGGCGATCTCCTGGGCGGTCGGCATTTCGGTGATCGCCGTATCGGCGACCAAAACGGTGCGATCGCGCGCCAGGACCAATGAGGCGCCCATCAGCCGGTGGCCGGGCTTGGGATCGATGACGCGACGCACTTCCTCGAGCGCGGTCGAGAAATTACGCGTCATGCCAGTGACCATGGCATCCGCATCGCCCAAGGCGACCATGGTGGCGGCGAAGTGATTGCGGTCCTGATTGATCAGGCGCATGCAATCGCGGAACAGATAGCCTTTGCGCTGCATCCGCTCATAGAGGAATTCGGCATAGGCCTCGTTGCGCTTCGACAGCGCCGCGTTGTGGATTTCGATCGACTTGTCGGAGAGATCGACGCCGATGCGCTCGGCCGCTTCCTTCACGCGGTCTTCGCGACCGACGAGAATGGCCGTGCCCATCTCCTGCGCGACGAAGGACAAGGCACCCCGGATCACCTGTTCCTCCTCGCCCTCGGCGAAGACGACGCGCTTGGGATAGCGACGCACGCGTTGGACGACGCGTTGCAAGGCGCCCGCCACCGGGTCGCGCCGCGCCGACAGATGGCTCTGATAAGCCGCCATGTCGGTGATCTGCTTGCGCGCTACGCCGGTTTCCATCGCCGCCTTGGCGACGGCCGCCGGCACGACGCTGATGAGGCGCGGATCGAATGGCACGGGGATGATGTAGTCGCGGCCGAAACGCGGACGCGCACCTTGATAGGCGGCCGCCACGTCATCGGGCACGTCTTCCTGCGCCAGTTTCGCCAAAGCCATGGTGGCGGCGATCTTCATTTCCATGTTGATCGTCGTCGCCCGCACGTCGAGCGCGCCCCGGAACAGGTAGGGGAAGCCGAGAACGTTGTTGACCTGGTTGGGGTAGTCGGAACGGCCTGTGGCGACGATGCAATCCTCGCGCACGGCATGGGCCTCCTCCGGCGTGATTTCCGGATCGGGATTGGCCATGGCGAAGATGATCGGGTCCTTGGCCATGGAGCGCACCATGTCCGGCGTCAGCGCGCCCTTGACCGACAGGCCGAAGAAGATATCGGCATCGACCATCGCTTCTTCGAGCGTGCGCGCATTGGTGACGACGGCATGGGCCGACTTCCACTGGTTCATGCCTTCGGTGCGGCCGCGATAGACCACGCCCTTGGTGTCGCACAGGATGATGTTTTCCGGTGCGAAGCCGATGGCCTTGATCAGATCGAGGCAGGCGATGCCGGCCGCGCCGGCGCCGTTGCAGACAAGCTTGGTCTTTTTGATGTCGCGGCCGGTGAGCTGCATGGCGTTGAGAATGCCGGCGGCAGCGATGATCGCGGTGCCGTGCTGATCGTCATGGAACACCGGAATGTCCATGAGTTCGCGCAGCTTCTCCTCGATGATGAAGCACTCCGGCGCCTTGATGTCTTCAAGGTTGATGCCGCCGAAAGACGGCCCGAGATAACGCACCGCGTTGATGAACTGTTCGGGATCTTCGGTATCGACTTCAAGATCGATCGAATCGATGTCGGCGAAGCGTTTGAAGAGGACGGACTTGCCTTCCATCACCGGCTTCGATGCCAGAGCGCCGAGATTACCGAGGCCGAGAATGGCCGTGCCGTTGGTGATGACGGCGACCATGTTGCCGCGGGTCGTATAGTCGAAGGCGGTGGCCGGATTGTCGGCGATGGCAAGCACCGGAATGGCCACGCCAGGCGAGTAAGCCAGCGACAGATCGCGCTGCGTTGCCATCGGCTTGGTCGGAACGATTTCGAGCTTGCCCGGCTTGCCCACGGCGTGAAAATCAAGCGCTTCCTGCTCGGTGATCTTAGGCCGTTTGTGGTGTTGCGGTCGGTTGGCGGTGTCGTCGGCCATGGGCTCGTTCCAAATCCCTTATTTTTCAGGTGAGAACGACCACTTTACGCCGATGAGGCATGTATCCACAAGCACGCAAGCATGCGGCGGTGCAACGCGGCTCGGGCTTTGGTAGCGTCGGTTAATGTCAGCCCCCGCCGCAACCCGATCCAGCGCCCGCGACGCCGAAACGCGCGTCACGCCCATGATGGCGCAATATATGGATATCAAAGCCGCCAATCCGGACTGCCTGCTGTTTTACCGGATGGGCGACTTCTACGAATTGTTCTTCGCAGATGCGGAAATCGCCAGCCGCTCGCTCGGCATCGTATTGACGAAGCGTGGGAAACATCTCGGCGATGACATTCCCATGTGCGGCGTGCCGGTGGAGCGCGCCGACGATTATCTGCAACGGCTGATCGGCCTCGGCCATCGCGTGGCGGTGTGCGAGCAGACGGAAGACCCCGCCGAAGCACGCAAGCGCGGCGGCAAGAGCGTGGTGCAGCGCGGTGTCGTGCGGCTGGTCACGCCCGGCACGATCACCGAGGACCGGCTGCTGGAGCCCGGCCGCGCCAATGCCTTCCTGACCATCGCGCGGGTGCGCGCCTCCGATGAGAGCTGGAGCTATGGCCTGGCGGCGGTCGATATTTCCACCGGCGCCTTCATTCTCGGCGAAACCACCGATGGCGGCCTTGCCGCCGAAATCGCCCGGATCGAACCGTCTGAAATCGTTGTCGGCGAAGCGATTTGGAACGATGACCGGTTGCGCCGCATCATTGAGGACACCCGCATCGCTGTTGCGCCTGTCGGCCGCGATATGGCTGACGGCTCGGCGGAGCGGCGGCTGACCTCTTGGTTCGGCGTCGCCACGCTCGACGGTTTCGGCGCCTTGAGCCGGGCCGAGATCGCGGCCGCCTCCATGGCGCTCATCTATGTGGAGCGCACCCAGATCGGCGCCAAACCGGCGCTGGCTTTCCCCACGCGTTTCAAGCGTGGAACGACGATGGAGATCGACGCGGCGACGCGCGCCAATCTGGAATTGACGCGCACGCTCTCAGGCCATCGCGACGGATCGCTGATCGCCGCCATCGACATGACGGTGACACCCGCCGGCGGGCGCCTGCTTGCCGAGCGTCTGGCCGGCCCGCTGACCGATCCTATAGCCATCGCCGCACGCGCCGAGGCCGTGGCTTTTCTGTTGGCGCAGACGGATCTGCGCGACAGCCTGCGCACGCAATTGCGGCAGGCGCCGGATTTCGCCCGGTCGTTTTCGCGCCTGGCGCTGGGACGTGGCGGCCCGCGCGATCTCGCCGCTTTGCGCGACGGATTGAACGCCGCCGCCGCTGTCTCAGCGCAATTGCAAAACGTCAGCGATCTGCCGGACCATCTGCGCGCAGCCGCGCAGATCGGTGGCGAAATCGATCCGCGCATTGCCGAAGAACTGCAACAGGCGCTGGCCGAAGACCTGCCGCTGAACAAACGCGACGGCGGCTTCATCGCCAAGGGTTTCGAACCGGCGCTCGACGAAAAGCGCGCGCTGCGCGACGAGAGCCGGCGCGTCATCGCCGGCCTGCAAGCGCGCTACAGCGAGATCGCCGGCACCAAACAGCTCAAGATCAAACACAACAATTTTCTCGGCTTCTTCATCGAAGTGCAGCAGGCGCAGGGCGAGAAAATGCTGCGCCCGCCCTTCGATACCGAATTCATCCATCGCCAGACCATGGCCGATGCGATGCGTTTTTCGACGCGCGAACTGGGCGAGCTGGAAGCCAAGATCGCCTCGGCCGCCGACCGCGCCCTGGCGCTGGAGCTGGAGATTTTCGAACGGCTGGCGCAGCGTCTTCTCGAGGCCGGTGAACCGATCAAGGCCGCCGCGCAAGCGCTGGCGACCATCGATGTCGCCGCCGCTCTGGCGGAGCTTGCCGAAAAGCAGAGCTGGTCGCGTCCGATCGTCGACGACAGTCTGGCTTTCGTCATCGAAGGGGCGCGGCATCCGGTCGTTGAAATCTCGCTGCGCCAACGCGGCGAGAGTTTCGTCGCCAATGATTGCACCTTGGCGCAAGCGGAAGACGCCAACGGACTGATCGCCATCATCACCGGCCCGAACATGGCCGGTAAATCGACCTATCTGCGCCAGAACGCCTTGATCGCCATTCTCGCGCAGATCGGTTCGTTCGTGCCGGCGCGCTCGGCCCATATCGGCATTGTCGACCGGCTGTTCTCGCGCGTCGGCGCGGCCGACGATCTGGCGCGCGGACGTTCGACCTTCATGGTCGAAATGGTCGAGACCGCCGCGATTTTGAACCAGGCGGGCGAACGCTCTTTCGTCATCCTCGACGAGATCGGCCGCGGCACCGCCACGTTCGACGGCCTGTCGATCGCCTGGGCCGCCGTCGAATTCCTGCACGCGCGCAATCGCGCACGCACGCTCTTTGCCACCCATTTCCATGAGCTGACGCAGCTCACCAAGAAACTGCCGCGCCTGATCAATCTCACCATGCGCGTCACCGATTGGAACGGTGAAGTGGTGTTCCTGCACGAAGTGGTGAAAGGCGCGGCCGATCGCTCCTATGGTATTCAGGTGGCGCGTCTGGCCGGCCTGCCGCAGGATGTCGTCGATCGGGCGCAAGCGATCCTGGCGGAACTGGAAGCCGACGAGCGGCGCGCGCCGGTGGAACGGATGATCGACGATCTGCCGCTGTTCGCCATCGCCAAGCCGGCGCCCGCACCCGTCAAACCGAAGACGGATGATCTGCGCACGGCTCTCGACGCGCTCAACCCGGACGATCTGAGCCCGCGTGAAGCCCTCGATGCGCTTTATGCCTTGAAGAAGCAGCGTATTGCCGAGGACAAGTAGCGGTTAAGAATCCTCTAACCTTGCATCGAGACAGCGGCGGGCCGTTAACCGCCGCGCCGGGATAGCCATGGTAGAAGCACGGCTTCACCGGCAAACCGATCATGTTCAACGGTCCTCTTAAACTTGCCGCCATCTCGGCCATCATCGCCGTGATCGTCGCGACTTATCTCGGCTCCTCACGCGAGGCGGGTCATGGCCCCCTTGCGGGCCTCACCGATCGCTTTTTCTCGAGCGGTCCATCGCGCAGCCCAGCTAAGCCTGAAGTCGCGGTGGCCAAGGCGCCGACGGCACCGGCCTTCGGCTTTGGCCCAGTGCGGCTGCCCGCCGACAAGAGCGGCCACTATCTCGCCGTCGTCGAGATCGAAGGCCGCAGCCTGCGCATGCTCGTCGACACCGGCGCCACCTATATCTCCCTGTCGCACCGCGACGCGATGGCGCTGGGATTGCAGCCACTGCCATCCGATTTCAAGAACCGCGTCGTAACCGCGAATGGCGAGATCATGGTCGCGCGCACTCAGTTGCGCGAAGTGCGCCTCAGCAACATCCTGGTGCGCGACGTGCCCGCCGCGATCCTGCCGCCGGGAATCGAGACCGCCAGCTTGCTCGGCATGAGCTTTCTGAGCAAGTTGCGGAGTTTCGAAGTGGCTGATGGCAGCATGGTGCTGAACCCGTGACTGTGCCATTAACCCACCGTTCAGACTGAACCTTGCAGACAGAAGCGTGTTATCAACGTGTTACGTTGATTTCGCACGATTTCGACTTTTCGACCCGCCTGTCAGACGATCAAAAAAGGATTGCCATGTATCCGAAGCCATCGCCGAGCCTCACGCCCAATACCTATGCGTTCGAATCGAGCCCCATGGTCAAGGCGACCGGCTTTCGCGAATATGATGCGCGTTGGCTTTTCGGCAAGGAAATCAACCTGATGGGTATTCAGGCCCTGGGCCTGGGCTTGGGCACCCTGCTGCACGAAATGGGCGTGAAGCCGGAACTCGCCACCGGCCACGACTACCGCTCCTATTCGGCCTCGATCAAATATGCCCTCGTCACCGGTCTGATGGCCGCTGGCGTCCGGGTAAAAGACATCGGCCTTGCCCTGTCGCCGATGGCCTATTTCGCGCAGTTCGAACTGGATTGCGCCGCCGTCGCCATGGTCACCGCCTCGCATAACGACAATGGCTGGACCGGCGTGAAAATGGGCGCGCAACGTCCGGTCACCTTCGGCCCGGATGAAATGGGCCGCCTGCGCGACATCGTACTGGAAGGCCGTTTCAAATATCGTGACGGCGGCAGCTACCAATTCATCGAGAATTTCCCGGCCCGCTATATCGCCGATCTCACCAACCGGCCGAAGATCAAGCGCAAGCTCAAAGTGGTGGCTGCCTGCGGCAATGGCACGGCCGGCGCTTTCGCGCCGCAGGTGCTGGAAAAGCTCGGCTGCGAGGTCGTGCCGCTCGATGTGGACCTCGATTACACGTTCCCGCGCTACAACCCCAATCCCGAAGACATGGAAATGCTGCACGCGATGGCCGCGAAGGTGCGCGAAGTCGGCGCCGATGTCGGCCTGGGCTTTGACGGCGACGGCGATCGCTGCGGTGTGGTCGACAACAACGGCGACGAAATCTTCGCCGACAAGATCGGCGTGATGCTGGCGCGCGATCTCGCCAAGCTGCACAAGAACCCGACCTTCGTCGTCGACGTGAAATCGACCGGCCTGTTCGCCACCGATCCGGTGCTGCGCGAACTGGGCGTCACCGCCGATTACTGGAAGACCGGCCATTCCTACATCAAGCGCCGCGTCACCGATCTGAAGGCGCTCGCCGGCTTCGAAAAATCGGGCCACTTCTTCTTCAACGCGCCGGTGGGGCGTGGCTATGACGATGGCATTCTCACCGCCATCCATGTCATCGACATGCTCGACCGCAATCCGACCAAGACCATGGCCGATCTTTACGCCGCGCTGCCGAAGACCTGGGGTTCGCCGACCATGTCGCCGCATTGCGCCGACGAAGTGAAATACGGCATCGTCGACAAGGTGACGGCGCATTTCACGGACATGCACAAGAAGGGCGAGAAGCTCTTGGGCCAGAAGATCACCGATGTGATCACCGTCAACGGCGTTCGCGTCATGGTCGAAGACGGCACCTGGGGCCTGGTGCGGGCGTCCTCGAACAAGCCGGAACTGGTGGTCGTGGTCGAAAGCCCGGCGGCGGAAGCGCGCATGCGCGAGATGTTCAAGGCCGTCGACGGTGTGCTGCGGCAGTATCCGGAAGTCGGTGAGTATAATCAGACGATCTAAACCCGTCGTTGCGAACGAAGTGAAGCAATCCAGGAGCCAAGGTGTAATACCGTAGGCGTCAAATGTGCCTGCACCGCAGGAATATTTGATGCTCTACCGCACGCCCTGGATTGCCGCGTCGCTGCGCTCCTCGCAATGACGGTGTGGCCTTACTTCCCCGCGAAGCTCGCCGCCGTTGGGCAGGTGCGCTGCGTGTAAGGCACCAGCCATTCGGCATGATTGGCCTTGGTGATAATGGCGCCGGGAATCAGGATCTGTTTCGGCACGCTCTCGCCACGGATCGCCTTCAGCGCGATCTCGGTCGCGACGCAGCCGATCTTGAAGCCGTTGAATTCGGCTATGGCCAATAGGCTGCCGTTCTTCACCGCCTCCACCGCTTCCGGGACGCCGTTGATCGACACCACCGCGACCTTGTCGCGACCGGCCGATTTCAAGGCCTCCGCCGCGCCGAGCGCCGACGCATCGGCGGCGGCGATGACGCCATCAATGCTGTTGAACTGCTGCATCAGGTTTTCCATCACCTGCTGACCGAGCAGACGTTGGAAGTTGGCGGGCTGCGAGGCCAGCAGTTTGATGTTGGGATATTCCTTCAGCGCGGCGTCGAACCCGCGCTTGCGCTCATCGCCGGTGTTGGAGCCACGAATGCCTTCGAGGATCACCACATTGCCCTTGCCGCCGAGGTGATCGAACAGGGCCTTGGCGATGTCGTGACCGAGCTTGAAATCGTCCTGGCCGACGAAGGCGAGATAGGGCGCATCGCCCGCGCGGTCGTTGTAGTTGACGATGGGTGTGCCGGCCTCAATGAGCCGTTTGATCGTCGGCAGTTGCGCCTTCGGATCGATCGGCATGAACAAGATGACATTGGGCTTGGTGACACCCACATCTTCGAGTTGCGCCATGCCTTCGGTGATGTTGTTGGGCTTGGTCGGCATATAGTTGCGGACCTTGGCGTCCATTTTCTTGGCCATCTGTTCGACACCGGCCCGCACGCCATCAAAATGCGGATCGACTTGGTTCTTGGTGAAGGCAGCCACCACTTCGCCGGCGGCGTGGGCCTGGCTTCCCATCAACGGCATGGCGATCGCGGAAGCCGCGATGATTGAAGTCACGATGCGCTTGCTCAACATGTCACACCCCTTCCGTTACAACTATTTTCGTCCACCACGATTCAGGGCAGCGTCGGCGAGCAGCGCCAGCAACAAGGTCACGCCCGTGACCACCGGATGCCAGGCCGCATCGACATTCAAAGCGTTCAGCGCCTTGACGATGAGCGTCAGAATCAAGGCCCCAAGAAAGGTGCCGACAATCGTGCCGCGCCCGCCAAAGAGCGATGTACCGCCGACCAGAACGGCGGCGATGGCCGGCAGCAAGAGAGGTTCGCCGATGCCGGGCTCGGCTGCATTGAGGCGCGCGATATAGACGAGCGCCGACAGGCCGGCCATGGCGCCGCTCAGCGCATAGAGGAGCGTGCGGCGCCGTCCGACCGGAATGCCCGACAGCACTGCCGCCGTCTCGTTGGCGCCCATGAAATAGACTTCACGGCCGAGCGTGCTGCGCGCCAGGAAGATCAGACCACAGAGGCCAACCGCCAGCGCGATCCAGATCGGCACCGGCACGCCAAGGAAAAAGCCAATGCCCCAAGTGCGGAAGCCCGGTGGAAAACCATAGATGGTCTGGCCGGCCATGAAGCGATAGGCCAGCCCCTGCGCCACCCACAGCATGCCGAAGGTGGCAAGAAACGCCGGCAGTTTGAGACGATTGATCAACACGCCATTGGTCAGGCCGACCAAGGTGCCGCAGCCAAGCGCCACGGCAGCGCCTGCCATCGGCTGGCCTGTCGCCTTGATCGTCGCCGCGGCGAGACAGGCGCAGAGCGTGAGATTGGCGCCGATCGACAGATCGAGACCGCCGCCGATGATCACCAGGGTCAGGCCCGAGGCGATGAGAAACAACAGGCTCGCCTGACGCAGAATGTTGAGGAGATTGTCGGTGGTGGCGAAGCCTTCGCTGACGAAGGTGAGAAAGATGCAGATCGCGGCAATCAATCCGAGCCGCACCAAGAGGCCGATGCTGTCAGGACTGAGAGCGCGGCTCACGGCTGCGGTGGGCGAATGATGTGTCACGCTGGTCATCCGGCCGCCCCCGCCATCTCGCCCTTGCGGCCACGATCGATCAACAAAGCGACGATCAGCATCAAGCCGACGCAGAGCACCTGCAACGACGGTTCGACCGAGAGCACATTGAGACCATTGCGCAGCACCGTGATGGCGAGCACACCAAGAACTGTGCCGAGCAGCCAGCCCTGCCCCTTCTCGAACGACGTCCCGCCCAGCACGACGGCGGCGATCGCCTCGAATTCCATGCCGACGGCCACCGAGGGATGGGCGGAATTGGTGCGGCCGAGCAGCAGCAGGGCCGAGAGCGCGACCGACAGGCTGCACAGGACGTAGACGGCCATGTGAACCAGATTGGCTTTCACGCCCGCCAGATGCAGCGCTTCCTTGTTGCCGCCGATGGCGAAGATGTAATTGCCGAAGCGCGTGCGATAGAGAATGAGCCAGAGCAGGCCGCAGAACAAAGCCGCCGCGATGACCGGTGTCGGCACGCCCCCGACGGTCGAGCGATAGAAGGCTTCGATCGACGGCGTGAAACCACCGATCGGATCGCCGTGGCTGATAGCCAGCGCCAGCCCCTCGCTGATGCCCAAAGTGCCCAAGGTAACGACGAAGGCCGGCAGCGACAGATAGCTGACGAGATAGCCATTGATCAGGCCGATGATGAGCCCGACCGCCAAAGCGGCACCGACGGCAACAATCAGGCTCCAGCCGGCGACGAGCAGCGCGGCGATGACGACACCGCAAAGGCCGAGCAGCGCACCAACCGACAAATCGAGACCGGCGGTGAGAATGATCAGGGTCATCGGCAAAGCCAGCATCAGGAGAAGCGAGGCCTGCAAACCGAGATTGGCGAGATTGTCGCCCGACAGAAAACGTGGATTGCCGATGGCGAACCAGGCGACCATCGCGATGAGGATCAAGACGACGCCGGGAATACGCCGCCAGAGGGCTTCGTGCCGTAAGGCATTGTCGGCGGTGTGATCGGTCATGGATGCACCGCCAGATCGAGGATGGCCTTTTCCGACAGAGTGCCGTGGTCGAGATGGCCGACGATGGCGTAATCGCGCATCACGTAAGCGCGGTCGCAGAGATGAACGAGTTCCGGGAATTCGGAACTGATCACCAGAACGGCGGCACCGTCCTTCGCCAGACCGTCGATCAAGCGATAGATCTCGGCTTTGGCGCCGACATCGACGCCACGCGTCGGCTCATCGAGCAGGAAGAGGCGTGCGCCGGCCGCGAGCCATTTGCCGAGCACGATCTTTTGCTGATTGCCGCCACTGAGATCATGTACCTGCTGGCCCGGTCCGCGCGTCGCGATATTCAGCCTTGCGATCAGGTCGTCGCAAACCTGCCGCGCGGTTGTCGGGATGAAGCGGAAATAGCGAAACAGGCGCCAGAGCGAGGCGGCGACCGTATTGTCGCCGACCGTCAGCGGCAGCGCGAGGCCCTGGCGCTTGCGATCTTCCGGCAACAACGCAATGCCGGCGCGGATGCTCGCATCGGGACGCAAGGTGAAAGGCGCGCCATCCAGATGGATATTTCCGCCTGTCAGCGGATCGACGCCGAAGATCGCCCGCACCACTTCGGTGCGGCCGGAGCCGACCAAGCCCGCGAGGCCAACGACCTCGCCGGCGCGAACGTCGAGGGAAATGTCCTGGAGTTTTGCCGTGCGCAGTCTGTCGGCGGACAGAACGCAATGGCCGGCGCCGACCGGCGCGCGACGCGTCATACCGTCCAGCGAGCGGCCGATCATCAGGCGAACCAATTCTCCGGCGGCCGCTTCACCGCGCAGGAAACTGCCGACCACGGCGCCGTCGCGCATCACGGTGATGCGATCGCCCAGCGCCATGATCTCCTTCATGCGATGGGAAATATAGACGATCGCCACGCCACGCTGCTTCAGCCGGTCGATGACCTCGAACAGGCGGTCGGATTCGCGCTCGGAAATCGCCGCCGTCGGCTCGTCCATCACCAGAATACGCGCGTTCTGGGACAAAGCCTTGGCGATTTCGACCATCTGCTGATGGGCGACGCCAAGATCGTGGACATAAGTATGCGTGTCATAGGTCAGGCCGAGTTGCTGCAACACCTGACGCGCCGCCGCATGCATCGCCGCCTTGTCGATCAAGCCGGCCTTGGCGAAAGCGCCTTCGCGGCCGAGAAAAATATTCTGGGCAATGTCGAGATAGGGAACGAGCGAGAATTCCTGATAGATGACGGCAATGCCCAAGGCATTGGCATCGGCTGGGCCGCGGATCGCAACGGGCCGTCCGTCCACCTCCATCTCGCCGCCATCGGCGAGATAGGCGCCGCACAACACTTTGATGAGCGAGGATTTGCCGGCGCCATTCTGGCCGAGAATGACGTGAACTTCCCCCGCGCTGATTTCGAACGACACGCTTTTCAGCGCGTCGACGCCGGGAAAGGATTTCTTGATATTGCTCAGCCGCAGCAAAGGTGCTGCCTGCCGACCATCGATGGCCGGTGCCGGGCCCATGGTCATTTGCCGACGGGGAAGGCGGCGATCATATCGAGTTCGATCCGCGCCCCTTGCGTAGAAAGCTGATTGACGCAGACCGTGGTGCTGGCCGGCGTCCAGTCGCCGAAATATTCCTTCAGCACGCTCACCATGCCGTCCTGATCGCGAATGTCGGTGAGATATTTCGTGACCTTGACGATGTCGGTCCAGGTCAGCCCCTCATGTTCGAGGATGGATTTGATCGTCTCCATCGCGCGGCGCGTCTGGTCCTCGATCGCATTGGGATGGACGTGTTCGGAAATGTCGTGCGGGTGCTTGTGATAGAGCGGCGACGGCGTCGCGCCAGAAATGAACAGGAGACCGCAAGGGCTTTCGATGCGCATGGCCGGCGCATAGGGCATGTCAGGCTTGCGCTTGGGTTCCGTTTGAATCTCCTTGAGAGCCGGATTGGACGGCGAAACGGCAAACGCGGGCTTGCGTGTCATCGTAATGCTCCCTGTCCACGCGGCGAAGTCTTCAACGGAAGCCGGCCGGTCAGAACCCCATGAGCGAAGCCGAGATCCCGCGCCCGCCTCCCGGACGCGCTCCCTCACCCTCGCTTGGCCATCCGCTCTTTTAATGCAGCAGATTAACCCTGGTACAGAGGATCATCTCGATTTATCTTTGTGTCAAGATAAATGCTCGATGAAAATTTTTGCACTTCCTGCCTCGCGAAGTGCCAGGAATAAGCTTATGAATAGGCATATGACCGACGTGAAGAATGATCTGAGAGATTCCATCGACGAGATCGTTGCCGGCTGGGAAGTGTGCCGGCCCGATCTTGATGCCCATCATCTGGAAACGGTCGGACGCATCGTCCGGCTGTCGCTGTTGATGCGCGATCGCATCGAGAAATCCTTGGCGGACCATGGCCTCGCCTGGGACATGTTCGATCTTCTGCTCACCGTCTATCGCTGGGAGGGCACGGGCGCGCCCGGCGTACGGCCGACCGATCTTTACAGCGAGTGCCTTTTATCATCAGGCGGCCTGACGGCGCGCCTGCGCCGCGCCGAAGAGGAAGGCTATATTTTGCGCCGCCGCGATCCGAGCGACGGGCGCGGCGCGCGGATCACCTTGACGGCCAAAGGCCGCAATACGGTGAAGAAAGTGGTGCCGGGCCATTTCGCCACCTCGCATCAGCTCGTCGGCGCGCTGGGCGCCAGCGACAGAGACCGGCTGGCCGATCTGCTGCAACGCCTCGTCATCTCGCTCGAAGGTCCGCGCGCGGATTAGTCGGGTTCCGCCAAGGCAACCGGTGCGCAAGCCAGCCGGTGCGCCCGCACCTATCCTTCCAGCGCATAACCGATCCGCTCGAAAATCCCGCCGTCCCGGCGTTGCGGCCTCTGCCCATCTGCTGCATCCTGCAAGCGTGGGCATGGCACGCGAGGGATGAGGCTGACCATGCCGCACACGCCAGGGAGGGTTTTTGAGTTGAACACGACTGTTTTGACTCTGCTGCAAGCGGCGCCGGATACCGCAACCGCACTGACGGCGCCCGGACGTCCGCCGATGACCTATGGCGCCTTGCGCGCCTTCATCAGGCAAATTCATCGGCAATTGGCGGCAAAAGGCATCGGCCCTGGCGACCGCGTCGCCATCGTGCTGCCCAACGGCCCGGAAATGGCCTCGTCCTTCCTGGCGGTGGCCTCCGCGCTATCGGCCGCGCCGCTCAACCCGGCTTATAAGCAGGCCGAATATGAGTTCTATCTTTCCGATCTGACGCCGAAACTGGTTCTGGTGGAACCGGGGTCCGACAATCCGGTTCGGGCGGCTGCCGCCGGTCTCAACATTCCCGTGGCTGAACTACAGATCGCTGCTGACGTGCCGGCCGGCGCCTTCACGCTCTGGGCCGAAGAGGCCGACAGCACGCCGCCGACGGCCAACCATGAAGCGCTCGTACTGCACACATCGGGCACCACGTCGCGACCCAAGGTCGTGCCGTTGTCGCAGGCCAATCTGTTTGCATCCGCCAACAATATCGCCAAGACCCTGCGGCTTTCAGCGCAGGATCATTGCCTCAACGTCATGCCGCTCTTTCACATCCACGGATTGATGGCGGTCGTGCTGGCGTCGATGACATCAGGCGCATCGGTGTGCTGCACGCCGGGCTTCAATGCCCTGCGCTTCTTCGGCTGGGCGACGGAAGAAAAGCCGACTTGGTATTCGGCCGTGCCGACCATGCATCAGGCGATCCTGCAACGGGCCGAGCGCAACAGCGAAGCGGTGAATGCGATGAAGCTGCGCTTCGTGCGTTCGTCCTCTGCCTCGCTGCCGCCGCCGGTGTTCAAGGAATTGCAGGAGACGTTCCGCTGCCCGGTCATCGAAGCCTATGGCATGACGGAAGCGGCGCATCAGATGGCCTCCAATCCGCTGCCGCCGGGCGAACAGAAGCCGGGCTTCGTCGGCATGGCGGCTGGCCCCGAGATCTGCATTCTCGACGCGCAGGGCACCACCCAGCCCTCGGGCACGGAAGGCGAGGTGTGCATTCGCGGCGCCAATGTGACACTCGGCTATGAGAACAATCCGTCGGCCAATGCGTCGAGTTTCACCAGCGGCTGGTTCCGCACCGGCGACCAGGGCTATCTCGATGCGTCCGGCTATCTGAAGATCACCGGGCGCATCAAGGAGATCATCAATCGCGGCGGCGAAAAGGTGTCGCCGCTCGAAGTCGACGACGTGCTGCTCGAACATCCGGCCGTCGGCCAATGCGTCACCTTCGGCATGCCACATAAAGCGCTGGGCGAGGAAGTCGCCGCCGCCATCGTTTTGGTTGAAGGCGCCAGCCTGACCCAATCGGAACTGCAGGCCTTTGCCGGACAGACCTTGGCGCCCTACAAGGTGCCGAAGAAAATCATCATCCTCGACGAAGTGCCAAAGGGCGCCACCGGCAAGGTGCAGCGCATCGGCCTGGCGAAACTGCTGGGCTTGGGCGAGGCGTGATTGGGAGACGCATGACATGGTAAAAATCTGCGTATTCGGCGCCGGCGCCATCGGTGGCTATATGGCGGCGGCGCTGGCGGAAGCGGGCGCGGATATTTCGCTCGTCGCGCGCGGCCCGCATCTCAACGCCATCAAGGCTTCGGGCCTGAAGCTGCATAAGGATGGCGAAGAGAAAACCTATCGCATCAAGGCTTCCGACGACCCGCGTGATCTCGGCGAACAGGATTATGTGATCGTCGGCATGAAGGCGCATTCGGTGCCGCCGGTGGTCGAGCGTTTCGCGCCTTTGCTTAACGCCAAGACGGCGATCGTGCCCGCCGTCAACGGCCTGCCCTGGTGGTATTTCCATGGCATCAAGACCGGCACGGCGCTCGATGGCACATGGCTTGAGAGCGTTGACCCCGGCGGCGCGCAATGGAAGTTCTTCGGGCCGGAACGGGCCATCGGCTGCGTCGTCTATCCGGCCTGCGATGTGCCTGAGCCCGGCGTCATCCATCATACGAGCGGCGATCGCTTCACCCTCGGCGAGCCGGATGGTTCCGACAGCGAGCGCCTGCGCGTCCTATCGGAACTGCTGATCGCCGGTGGTCTGCGCGCGCCGCGCAAGTCGCGGTTGCGCGACGAGATCTGGATCAAGCTGTGGGGCAATTGCTCGTTCAATCCGGTTTCGGCTTTGACCGGCGCGAGCCTCGACGTGATCGGCGCCGATCAGGCCAGCTATCGGCTGATCCACGCCATGATGGCCGAATGCAAGACGGTGGGCGAAGCGATCGGCGCGCGTTTCTCGGTGAGCATCGAACAGCGCATCAAGGGCGGCACCGATATCGTCGGCCATAAACCCTCGACCCGGCACGATGTCGAACTTGGCCGGCCGATGGAAATCGATCCCCTGGTGTCATCGGTACTGGAGCTGGCGCGGCGCTTGAACATCGCCACGCCGATGCTCGACTCCGTAGCGACCTTGGTGCGCTTGCAGGGCCAGGTGCTCCATCTCTACGAGCGCCGGCCGGCGCTGGAAGCGGCGATCCTGCCGGCGATCAAGGAGAACGAGGCCGCCGCTTAAGGCTCGCCCCAATCTGGCTGAAAGCAGTGAAGGCAAAAATCGCGTTTCTCCCGAAACGCGATTTTCTGTTAAGCCGCGACGCCCGTGCCGATCTGGCAGGCGACGCCCGTACCACCAAGGCCGCAATAGCCGCCGGGATTCTTCGCCAGATATTGCTGGTGGTAGTCCTCGGCGTAATAGAACGGCCCGGCGTCTAATATCTCGGTGGTGATCGCACCATAGCCGCCGCCGGCCAGCGCCTTGGCATAGGCATTCTTGCTCGCCTCAGCCGCCGCGCGCTGCGCGGGATCGGTGAGATAGATGCCGGAGCGATATTGCGTCCCGATATCATTGCCCTGGCGCATGCCCTGGGTCGGGTCGTGATTTTCCCAGAATGCCTTGAGCAGCGCGTCATAGGAAATCTTCGCCGGATCATAGGCGACCAGAACCACTTCGTTATGGCCGGTCATGCCGGAGCAAACCTCTTCATAGGTCGGATTGGGCGTCGAGCCGCCGAGATAGCCGACCGCCGTGGCGTAGACGCCATCGCCCAACTGCCAGAACTTGCGTTCGGCGCCCCAGAAACAGCCCATGCCGAAAATCGCCGTCTTGATGCCCTCCGGCCACGGCCCTTTCAGCGGATGGCCGTTGACGAAATGGGTGGTAGCCGTCGGGATCGGCGTCGGCCGGCCGGGCAGCGCCTGGTCCTTGGTGGGGATGGTGAGAGGTTTGCGGGAAAAGAGCATCGGCGACCTCCTTTGCATAGGGTTTCTGCATGGCGTTTCGCAGTTTGGCTTCGCCAAACGCCACGAAGACGCGTCAAACTGTTGGTTCGCAGCTTATATAGTTACGGCCGGCTCGAAAACCCAATGGCCTCAGCGCGACGGCGCGCCACCCAGAAGAACAATAGGCCGAATAGGCTGAGCGCCAGCCAGGTCGGCATCAGAAAAAAGCCCAGAAGGAACGGGTCCCAGACCAGGGGATGGATATTGCGCTCCACCGCCGGCTGCAGCAGCGGAAAGATGGTCGGAAACAGCTTGAAACAGGTTTCTCCCAGCGGCGTCATCTTGAGCTGCGAGGCGGCGATCGACTGGGTGCCGTCGATGATGAGCATGGCGCAGCCGCCAGCCAGCAACAGGACGCCGATCGTGCGCAGGAAGAAGCGAAACATGGCCGGACCAACAGTTTTCGTTGCTACCGTGATTAACCACGCCAGCCGGCCTTGTCCATGACAGGGACTGCGGCGGAAAGCCCGAGGGCGTCTTTCCCCGCCAGAGCCCTGATTTTGAGGCAAAAAAGCCACTGGCCGTGGCCGCCCGGGCGACTTTTCCCGGCCGGCTGGGCAAAGCCCAGGATTTTTTGTCATTTGGGGTTGTCCCGCCGCCCGACTGGCCATATGCAGGCGCCACAGTTCCGGAGGGGTGGCCGAGTGGTTGAAGGCGCACGCCTGGAAAGTGTGTATACGGGAAACCGTATCGCGGGTTCGAATCCCGCTCCCTCCGCCACCCTACGCCTTCGGCTTCGGGTGGCATGCCATCCAAAGCCGAAGGCGTAGGGTGATCTTCCGAAGCTGCGAAGCAGCTTAGGGAGACCGCCTATTTGCCCTCCGTGGCGCGATATCGCCGCCGATCACCGCATTGCCACCAAGCGACGCTGGCTTCTGCCGTTAGTCACCTAAACGAAGGCGTGAAAGCAGGCACTATGGACCCGCACCACAACTTTACGCTCGCGACATGCGGACCCCGACGAACCGGTCACTCCCGATAAGAGCCCAACACAAAAACGAGCTTCATGATCCTGCAAGGCCGCCTCGCTCGTCTTTGGCTCCCAACCCCCTGAAGATGAGCGCGATTATCCTCGCCGCCTGAGCATCCCTCCCGGGGTGGGATGGAATTTGCCACAGTACGCCGAGAAGCATCAAAACATCGTCGGCATTTGCGCCGCGATCAATCGCCCCCGCGGCCTGACATGCAGCGATGAGTGAACGCACCGCCAACACCATTTGCTGATAGGCCTCGCGCTCGTCATCCTCGGAAGTGGCCCCTTGCAGAAGTTTTGCCACGCCGCGTTTCATCGCACTGGATTCTGCCAACTGGGCACACCATAGACGAAACGCCTCAAGCGGAGGATGCGCTTTCAAAAGTGTGGATGCGAGAGCCGCAACGGCGCTGATCTCCTTGCGATAAATGGCCAAGGCCAGAGCTTCCCGCGTCGGGAAGTGGCGATAGAGCGTGCCTTGCCCAACGCCGGCTGCCTTGCTGATCGCGCTGAGCGGCGTTTCGGGATCGGCGGTTAGCGCAGCCCGTGCCACCTCAAGTATGCGATCACGGTTGGCGCGGGCGTCCGCTCGCAATCCATCCTCTTCCACAGCCATATCGCCTCTTGACTAAACGGACAATTGTCCGCTACGTAACGCTAAACGGACAGTTGTCCGAATTTAGCGTAGGTGGAGATGGATATGCAATATGCCAAGCTCGGCCGGACGGGCCTCGATATTTCGCCTCTCTGTATTGGTTGTATGGGGTTCGGGGACCCGGCGCGAGGTTACCCTTCTTGGTCACGTGATGAGGAAGCAAGTCGACGCCTCATTCGCCACGCACTTGAAGCGGGCATCAATTTCTTTGACACCGCCAATCTGTATTCAAATGGCTCCAGCGAGGAGATCCTCGGGCGGTCACTGAAGGACTTTGCACACCGCGAAAACGTTGTGATCGCCACCAAAATCAGCGCACCAATGCGCGACGGACCTAACAGCATAGGGCTATCGCGCAAGGCAATCATGACCGAAGTCGATATGAGCCTCAAGCGCCTAGGCACGGACTATATCGACCTCTACCAAATCCATCGTCGTGACCGGACCACCCCTTGGGAAGAAACGCTCGAAGCCCTGAACGATGTCGTCAAGGCCGGCAAGGTCCGGTACCTCGGTGCATCGTCGATGATGGCTTGGGAATTCGGCAAAGCGCTACACCTGCAGAAATCCAACGGCTGGGCCCGCTTCGTGTCGATGCAGGATACCTACAATCTCCTCGACCGCGAGGAAGAACGCGAGATGCATGCGCTTTGCATCGATGAAGGGGTGCAGACCATTGTCTATAGCCCTCTCAACCGTGGTCGGCTGGCCCGACCGTGGGGAGCGATCACGGCAAGAGCGGAAACTGAAGCGGTCTACAAACTGGGTGCAGCTACTGCCGGCAGCGACAAGCTGATTATCGATGCGGTGGGGGCCATTGCGGAAGAACGGGGCGTCGGCCGGTCCATGATCGCGCTTGCCTGGTTGCGTCGCAATCCAGTGGTGGCGGCTCCGATCGTGGGTGCGCTGAAAGCAGAGCATATCGACGACGCCGTGGCCTCCCTATCGATCAGCCTCACCGGCGACGAGGCAGCACGGCTGGAGGCAGCATATACGCCGCGGCGCGACCATCAGGGCGTGTCAGACCCGGCCATGCTGCGCCGCGCAGCCGAAGCCGCCACGGGACACAGCATCAGCCGCCTCCCCGTCCGTGAACTGAGCAAGGTGACATGAACTTTCGAGGACTGATCTGCTTTCTGCATTTCACGCGCTGGCTGGAAAGCCGCCCGCAACCGCTTTATAGCGTTTTGCAGTTTGACGGAATCGTCAAACGTCACAAAGACGCGTCCAAACAAAGATCCTAGGCAAAATTGCGTTTCTGTCGAAACGCAATTTGCTCTAGTTCGTGACAAAATCCAGAAGGTCGGCGTTTAGCACATCGGCATTCACAGTCAGCATCCCGTGCGAGAAACCGGGATAGGTTTTCAGCGTGCGCCTCGACAGCAGATCGACCGCCTTCAAAGCCGAGGCGGCGATCGGAACGACTTGGTCGTCCTCGCCGTGCAGCACCAGCGTCGGCACGGTGATCGCCTTGAGGTCATCCGTCTGGTCGGTTTCCGAGAAGGCCTTGATGCCGTCGTAGTGCGCCTTGGCGCTCCCCATCATGCCCTGCCGCCACCAGTTCTGGATCACGCCTTCATGGATCGTCGCGCCCGCTCGGTTGAAGCCATAGAACGGGCCCGACGGAACGTCGCGGAAGAACTGGGCACGGTTGCCGGCCAGCGCCGTCCGAAAGCCGTCGAAGACCTCCATCGGCGTGCCTTCGGGGTTGTCGCTGGTCTTCAGCATCAGCGGCGGAATGGCGGCGACGAGAACGGCCTTGGCCACCCGGCCCGCAGGTTCGCCATGTCGCGCGACATAGCGCGCGACTTCGCCGCCACCGGTGGAATGGCCAATATGGACTGCGTTCTTCAGGTCCAGCGCCTTGACGACGGCAAATGCGTCGGCGGCGTAATGATCGATGTCGTGGCCGTCGGCGACCTGCTCCGAGCGCCCGTGGCCGCGCCGGTCATGGGCGACGACGCGATAACCTTTCGACAGGAAGAAAAGCATCTGCGCGTCCCAGTCGTCGGAGCTGAGCGGCCAGCCATGATGAAAGACGATCGGCTGGGCGTCCTTGGGACCCCAGTCCTTGTAGAAAATCTGTACGCCGTCGTCGGTCGTGACAAAACCCATGTGCATTCTCCTTCTGGAGTCTCGCGGGTGGCAAGCCCCGCGGCATGCGCAGTACCCAATGGAAAGGCGAAACGTACGGTAGACGTCAAGACCGAGATCAGGACATCGCGGCGGTTGAGCGAGGGTCGGCAGACGAATTGCTTCCAACCCTCGCCGAAATGCTCGCGATGCGGCTGGGATCAGCCGGCTACTGGCGTGTTGAGAAGCTGCTGCTCCCAAAGATACGCGATGCCGCTGCCGCCGAAGTGCTGGATGAGAATCTCGGTCAGTTCCTCGACATGTTCGGTGCGCGCCCAATCGCGTTGCCATTCGCCAGCGAGCGCCATCACGGTCATCACGTTGGCCCCGGCCGCGATCATGCGCTGGATGGCAACTTCGTGAGATTCTTTCGAAATGCCGCCCGACGCGTCGGTAATCACGGTCACGTCCCAGCCTTCGCCGGCGGCCTGGATGACAGGCATTGCGACGCAGACCTCGGTCCACAGGCCGGCGATGATCAACTGTTTGCGGCCGGTCGCCTTGACGACGTTGACCACATTCTCGTCCTGCCAGGTGTTCACCCAGGTGCGATCGATGACGTCCTGGCCCGGAAATACGTCGGTGATCTGCTTAAAGAGAAATCCACCGCGCGCCGCGATCACGCTGGTAAGAATGGTCGGAACATTGAAGGCTTTTGCCAGCTTCGCCAGCGCGGTCGTGTTGTTGACCACCATGTGGGGATCGTGGCTGTTCAGGTTTGCGAGCTGATAAGGTTGGTGATCGATCAGAACGAGGACCGAGTTTTCAGGACTAAGAAGCGAATCGAGACCGTTGCGAGGAGTCATCAAGACTTCCTTTCTCTGCCGCCATGGACGGCGATGGGTTCAAGAGAGAGGCACGCGTCAGCAGGCGACGTTGCCGGAACGCAATTTGCCGTTCCTTTGGATACTGCAATAGTGTCAAAGACTGACAAGCTGTGTCGCGGATCGAGGAACGCCGGAATGGACATCGAAGACCTGCAGACATTCGTCGCAGTGGCCGATGCAGGGGGCGTATCGGCGGCCGCGCGCCGGCTCGGCGTCTCCAAGTCAATCGTCAGCCGTCGGCTCTTCAGGATCGAAGCCGAGCTTGGCGTCCAGCTCCTTGCGCGGACGACGCGCGGCGCCGCGCTCACGGAAGCAGGAATCACGTTCCGGGACCATGCGGCCCGGGCCAGCGCCGAGATCGATACCGCCAGGGAAACGATCCTCCCCACCGGCGAGCTACGCGGTCGTTTGAGGGTCGCAATGCCGCTTACTTTCGGGGCGACCCACTTCGCCCCCGTGCTTGCGGAAATGGCGCGTCTGCACCCAAAACTTCACATCCATACCTCCTACAGCGATCGCTTCGTCGATCTCATCACGGAGGGTTTCGATTGTGCGATCCGCAGCGCCTATCTTCAGGACTCCAACCTGATCGCGAAACGCGTCGGGCCGATCCATGGAAAGCTTGTCGCAAGCCCGGACTACATCGAGGCGCACGGGTCACCCGAGACCCCGGATGAACTCATCGCCCATCAAGCCCTCATGCAAGGAACGGAGGCCTGGCAGTTCATGGATGGCGGCAAGATCGTCGCGGTTCAACCGCAGGGCAGGTTCAAGGCCGACAGCGCCACGGCGCTTGCCGCCGCGGCGGCGGCAGGTCTCGGCATCGCCTGGCTCCCCGATTGCATCACATACGACTATGTGGCCTCGGGCGCGCTGGTCCCGATCATGACGCGCTATCCGATACCTCCGGGGGCCGTCTATGTCGTGCGCCCGCCGGGTCAGCATTCGACGCGGAAAGTGCGGGTGCTCACCGAAATGCTGACCGAGTATTTCAAACGAAACCCGGATCTTTGGGGGTTCGACGACCATAGCGTTTCACAGCAAGACACATCCAAATAAGAGGATCTCGGCAACATCACGTTTCCACCGAAACGTGATGTTGTTCCAGCTCACTGACTCAAAGCCGACACACAAGATAAGGACGATGACGATGACCGAAGTGCTGGACGAGGGACCGTTCTTTCACGGCACGATCGCGGATTTGCGCGTCGGTGATTTCCTCACCGCAGGTTATCGGTCGAACTATCGTCCTGAAGTGGTGATGAACCACATCTACTTCACTGCCATTGTGGACGGTGCCGGGCTTGCCGCTGAAATCGCGGCGGAACTCGCCAAAGGCGGCGCAGTCCCGCGTGTTTATGCCGTGGAGCCGACCGGGACATTCGAGAACGACCCGAACGTGACCGACAAGAAATTTCCCGGCAACCCCACTCGGTCGTATCGCAGCAGCGCACCGCTCAAGGTCACCGGCGAAATCACGCATTGGACCAGATTGACGCCCGACGCACTACAGATGTGGAGGGAGCGACTGACCGCACTGCGCTCAGACAAGCGCGGCGAAATCATCAACTGAAGCGCGGCGACACGCAGCCCCGTTTCTTCGGCTCGCCAGACCATCTCAATATCGCTTTATCCCGGCACGGCTTACGGAAAATCCGTGACCGTCGTCGCGCCGGCATGTGAGCCCCGTTTTCTCCGAAGTGCAGGAGAAGGGTGCGACGCGCCAGGTCTCTCCATAGTTGAGGACTGGCCCGACGCTGCAGCAAGGCTGGTCGCCGGGATTCGGGATTTGCTGCACGGCGCCCCGCGCACTCATCTGGACGCGCACATAGTTCGGCGTGGCACGATCGCAGGACAGCTCGGCCATATTGCCCGGCGGCTTGTAGACCGGCGATCCCCCCGCCGGGACATAAATGCATTCGATGTTGTTCGAAGGTGTCGTGAACTGAACGACGCCATTTTGGTCAGCCTTGATGGCCGTGGCCTGCGATTGGGCACCCGCTGAAACCGACGCGCCGACAGTGAGGTTCAAAACGAGGACCGCTACGCCATATCGGGCGCACGGTGTCTTTGGCAGGAACGTCATCATTCGTTATCCGATATAGTTGCGATGGCGATCGTCGCTGGAACCTACGACGACGCGCCGCGCGCTGGAAAGCACCCAGCGTCGACTTTCGCCCATCCTTGAACATTGTCCTGTGCGGCTTGGCACAGTCCCCTCGCCGTTTATGAGGCAATCAGGTCCTCATCGCTTGGAGGCCAAGATGCAGATCGCCACACTGACAAAGCTCTCGCTTTTGACACTCGTCGTTTCAACCGCGATCGCGGAGGCGGCGCCCGCCGGCCTCTGTCAAAAATACGCGAATGACGCGGCTTATCAGTACCACAAGATGATGGCGACCCCCGCGTGCAAACGCCCGCCGAGCAACCTGTGGCACAACGATAAGGGCTTGCACTATTCCTGGTGCTTAACTGCACCCATAGGCGCGGTTAAATCGCAGGTGACCTTGAGAGATCATCTGCTCGCAAAATGCGATCCAAGCTATGGTGATTGAGCCGCAGCTCCGACGACAGGCGAACCCGGCACACGATCAAGCTGGAACGTAGGTCAGCCTCAGCGTGTCCTCGTCCATCAAATCGCTGCTTACAAGGCGAAGCCGCGGCCTTGGGCCGGCAAAGAAGGGCTTGCCACGGCCGAGCACAACGGGGTGCAGATAGATTTGATATTCATCGATCAGACCGAGATCGGTCAGGCTTTTCGCCAGGTCCGGTCCACAAACGGCCACTTCGCCCGCAAGCCTCGCCTTCAGCTCGCGTATCGCCGTCTCGACATCATCCCCGACAAGCGTCGCATTGGGACCGACCGCTTTCAGCGAGCGCGACACGACCCACTTCGGCTGGCTCCGCCAGGCCACCGCGAAGTCGCGCTCGTCGGCGCTCCATTCCGGATGGTCTTCGTCCCAATAACGCATGATCTCGTAGATGCGGCGACCGTACAGGCTGCCGCTCAAACCGCGCACCTGCGCGATGAAGTGGCGAAAGAGCACGGGGCCCGGGGCGAATCCATCGTGGTCGACATAGCCGTCCAAGGACTGGTTCATTCCGAAGACGAATTTCGCCATGCTGCAAAACCTCCCTCGCAGGTTTTGCAGAATAGCTCGCCATCCGGCGTAAGTGAAACGGGGTAAGGCGCGCGCCGCTTACACCACCGTCACTCGGCCACACTCGCCCCTGATATCCTGACGACTTCCGCCCATTTCTCGGCTTCCTTCTTCACAAAGCTCGCGAAGGCCGCGTCGGTGAGCGTGCCGACGCGTTCGCCCATGTCCTCGAAAGTCTTGCGGACGTCGGGACGCGCCAATGTCTTTTGCACGTCGGCCGTGACTTTGGCGACGATATCGGCCGGCGTTCCCGACGGCGCGAAGAGACCGAACCAGGATGAGGCTTCGAAATCCGGCATGCCGGCTTCGGCGAACGTGGGGATGCCGGGAAGAGACGGCAGCCGCTCCGGGCTGGCGACCGCAATGGCGCGGGCCGTTCCCGATTGCACATGCGGAATGACGGTCGGCAGATTGTCGAACAGGATCGGCACGTGGCCGGCGATCAAATCGTTCATGGCCGGCGCGGCGCCGCGATAAGGCACATGCTGAAGACGGATGTTCGCCATTTTGCTGAACAGCACCGCCGCCAGATGATGGGTCGATCCGACGCCGGATGAGGCGAAGTTCATCGCGCCATTCTGCTCTCTCGCCAAAGCCACCAACTCCCGCAGGTTCGACGCCGGCACTTTGGGATTGATGATCAGCACGATCGGCACCGTGGCCAGCAAAGCGATGGGCACGAAATCCTTCTGCGGATCGAAAGACAATTTCTTATGCAGGGACGGATTGATGGTCATCGGCCCAGGCGGCGTGAGAAGATAGGTGTAGCCATCCGGTGTCGCTGTAGCAGCGGCTTGGGTGCCGATATTGCCGCCGGCTCCCCCTCGATTGTCGATGACGATGCCGTGCGGCCAGATTTCCGAGAGCGCCTGTGCCAAGGCTCGCGCTGTAGCATCGTTGGAGCCGCCGGGCGGATTGGGCACGATGAAGCGGACCGGCCGCTCCGGAAAAGTCTGCGCCGCCGCGCCTCCCGCCACCAGCGCGCAGGCAAGCGTACACCATCTGAGAATTGTCCCGATCATCGTCCCCTCCCTCGTCTCGTTACGTCTTATCGTTGAACGCTCTAAGGCTGCCTCCAGGGTAGGCCGGCAAATTTCCAGCCTTCGCGCGTTCCCCGATGCCCTTGATCGTCGGCCAGCCCCTCGAACCCGCCGGCAATCGAATAGGCCTGTTGAAATCCGATCGAAGCGGCGGCGCGCGCGGCTTCCAAACTGCGGCCACCGCTCCGGCACAGAAAGTAGAGGCTGTCATCGCGGGAAACCTGCGCACGCAACTGATCGAGAAAGCTTTCGCTGATCGCCATCGCCGGAAACAGACGCCACGAAAGCTTGAGAAGCGGCTTGCCGGCGCGGGCAAGATCGGGCTCGCCGACATAGAGCCATTCCGGCTCGGTGCGGACGTCCACCAGCCGCGCCGTCGGCTGCGCGAGCAAAGCCTGCCAGGCTTGCACGGGCGTCACCTCCAAAGACGTCAATTCAACGGGCGTCGCTTCAACGACCTGCATGTCACCGCTCCGCCAGCTAGATCGGCATCACCACCAGGATATCCACCTGCCGGGAATCCAGGACGACGATGCGCTCCTGAAACCGGGCCGCGTCTTTCTCGATGACCATGCTGTCGAGATATTTGCCCGTTGCGAACAGTTCCGTTCTGCCGTCCTGCATGGTGCGGATGACCTGGAAATTGCTGCGCGCGACATAGCTATCCTGACGCGGGCCGCGCCCGATCAGCGGCCGGCTCACCATGTGGCTGTAGCTGTGCGGCTCAAAGATATTGGCGGTGTGAAAGGCCTTCACCCGATCCGACATCATGCCACGGCCGATGCAGCGGATGATACCGATGGGCAGTCCGGCGTCGTGATTTTCCTTGGTGGTCAGGACATAGACGCCCGACTCCGTGAAGAAGTACGGCCAGCGGTCGATATCCTCGTCGTCGAGCGCAAAAGCATATGCGCAGATGAGGTCTTCCACCATGTCCCGAACACTCGGGTCCAGGCGCTCTTGGCTGAAATGCGCGATCTCGTTCATATGCCACCCCATCAAAAGCCCATGATCTCGCGATAGCCATGCCAGAATCCGCGAACCGCGGTTTCGGTGGCACGCGACTGCTTTTCCGAGGCCACCTGGCGACCGCCCATTTCCATGAACGAGGCGTGTTGCGGGCTCGTGCGGGTGCCGCGCTGGACGAATTCGTTGATGCAGCCGTCTTCAAGCGAAACGAGACCCGCGGCGCCGGTGAGATTGCTCTGCATGACACGCATGTCGGCTTGTTCCGGCGTGTCGCGTTCGTAACCGAGATAGATCCAGAACAGTTCGGTCTTATCGACGCCGCGCGGCGCGAAGAAGCGGATGGCCAGAGAATTGAGCGTGAATTGTACGCAGAGATTCGGGAAGACGGTCTGAATGCTGTGCGTGATGCCGTCGTCGAATTCATCCCAGGCTTCCAACAGACCCGGCCCCGCCAGGGCCGAATCGTAATTCGCCGAATGGACGTTCGATGTCGTGTATTCCTCCGCCTCGGTCATCTTGGCGCGGCGCGCGAAGCTGATGTGGTGCCATTTGCGGTCCGACAGAATGATGCCGCCGTCCATGTCGAGACGGTTGACCTTGAACGTCGTGTAAAAGGTATGCAGCAAGGTCGCGTGATAGGAATCGCGCAGATTTTCCGCATAGAGCTTCCAGTTGTTGTGAATGATCTGGCTGTGCGTGCCGAGAATACGCAAGGGACGACCGAGATTGCGCTTGAGAAATGTCGACATGTCCGCGCCGAGATAATGTTCGACGCTGTCGATCTCATCGGCGAAGGTGCCGAACACCATGCCGCAGAAGCTTTCCACCTTCAGCGGTTGCAACCGGTGATCCTCGGTCTTGAAATCGGCGGGCATGCCGCCGTGGCCGCGAATGCCGTTGCGGAAAGCCACGCCTTTCAGACGGCCGTCGAGTTCATAGTTCCAGGCGTGATAGACGCAGGTAAGACTGGCGACATTGTCCTTCTTCTTCAGACAGACCAAGGCGCCCTTGTGCGCGCAGCGATTGACCAGAGCATGTATCTGGCCCTCGCGGTCCCGCGTCACGACAACAGGCGTTTCGCCGACAGTCGTGGTCCGGTAATCGCCGGGCTTGGGAATCTCGACCTCGAGACAGAGAAAGCTCCACACCGGGCCACGGAAAATCCGCTTCTGCTCCAAAGCGTAGATGTCCGCATCGGAGAACAGCCGATAGGGCGCGCGCGTCACCCCTTCGGATGGCCATTCAAACGGCTCCGATGTGGGGCTTTCCAGAACATCGGAGGGCATCGAGGCGCCAGTCATAGCGTTTCCTTCCCATAGGCAGCGAGGCATGCTCGCTCATTCGCCGGAAACGCTAACAACGGTGAAACGATCGCGCCAATAATGGCTTAGGGCGAATAAATAAGTAAAACTTATTACAATTC
The DNA here is from genome assembly GCF_031921685.1 of Methylocella sp. CPCC 101449. Taxonomy (NCBI): domain Bacteria; kingdom Pseudomonadati; phylum Pseudomonadota; class Alphaproteobacteria; order Hyphomicrobiales; family Beijerinckiaceae; genus Methylocella; species Methylocella sp. CPCC 101449. Next base: position 940,034 of record NZ_JAPDHU010000001.1, read on the forward strand.
AGCGGCTGCGCAGCGTGCGCCGGACTTTCTCGATAAAGAAGGCGACGGCCGGTGCCGGCTCGGACTTGCGGAAGACGAGCGCGAGGCTGGAAATCTCCCGCACATTCGTCAGCGGGCGATAGACGACGCCGGCGATTTGCAGTTTGACGAGCGATTTCGGCACGAAGGCGACACCCAACCCCGCGCCGACGAGGCTCGCCAGCGCCGCCAATTGCTGCGCATGCTGGGTGATGCGGGGCACGAATTGATGCGCCCGGCAGATATCGGCGATCTGCGCATGGAAGCCGACGCCCTCCATATAACGCATGGCGATGAACGATTCATCGGCCAGGGCCTCGATGGGTATGGCGCGCCGATTGGCCAAAGGGTGCCCGGTCGGCAGCGCGATGATGATGGGTTCGCTCAATAGCGTCAGCGACGTCAGGCCCACGGGCCAATGCCTGACCGGCAGCCGTAAAAAAGCGACGTCGAGATGGCCATTCTGCAAATCGTCGAGCTGCTGGCGAATGCCCAGCTCGTGCAGGTTCAGTTCCACATCGGGATAGGTCTTGCGATAGGCGGAGATCATCCGGCTCAGAATGCCGGAAAATGCGGCCGAACCGACATAGCCGATTTCAATCAACCCCTTTTCGCCCCGGCCGGCCTGGCGCGCGACCAAGGCGGTACGTTCCGCCTGCTGCAGGGTGCGCAAGGCTTGTTCCAGGGTCAGACTGCCGGCGACCGTGAGTTCGACGGAACGCTTGGTACGGTGGAACAGTTTGACGCCGAGTTCGCGCTCCAAGGTTTGGATATGCTGCGTCAAGGCCGGCTGGGCAATGCCAAGGCGTTCAGCCGCTCGGCCGAAATGCAGTTCTTCGGCCAGAACGGCCAGACATTTGAGGTGACGCAGTTCCACGATGGCGACCGGAAAACGAGAACGGTGGCCGCATCATGACAGCAACGCCGCATCGATGAGAAGCCCCGGGGCGAGCGCTTTCCTAAGCCCCGGCCGCTTCGCCCAAGAACCTCTCGATCCGCGTCGTCAGATAGACGGGGATTTCGTCCATCGGATAGTGGCCGCTGTTGGCGAGCACTTCGATCGTCAGCGCGGCTTTCGGAAAGATCTGCGGGAAGACCGCCTGCACGACTTCGGCGCGCACGCCGTTGTCGTGTTCGCCGGCTAGAGCCAGGATCGGGATCGTGACCTTGTCGGCACCGGCCGAGAGATCGTCGCGTATGAAGGATTGCATATAACCGCGAAAGGCTTCCGGCTTCGCCGTCGCGCGGGCGCCGGCGAGAAGATGTTTCATCCAGACCTTGGACAGGCGATCACCGACCGAGCCGCCGATCAAAGCCAATGCGGTTTCATCGCTGTCGCAGACGCCCGAGAAGAAGCCGAAGGTGGCATCGTCGACCGGCATGGCGGGTGCTGGAACCGGCGTGATCGCGATCAGGGATTTGACGCGCGAGCCACCGTCGATCGCGACTTTCTGCGCCGCCTTGCCGCCCATCGAATGACCGATGACGTGGAACCTGTTCCAACCCAGCGACTCGGCGAGCGCCAGCGCGTCCTGCGCCACCTCGCCGATCGTGTAGAGGCCCGCGAGATCGCGGGAATGGCCATAGCCGCGATAGTCGACGAAGGCGTAGGTGAAACGTTGCCTATCCAGCATGTCGAAGAGGCCGGCATAGGCGCGATGATCGCCGAACCAGCCGTGCAGAGCGATCACCCGTTCGGGACCCTCACCGATCGTCTTGTGCCAGAGCATGGATGCGTGTTTCCCCGTTATTGCTTTGGACTCGCGGCGAGGATCGCCCGCCACTTCTCGATATCGGCCACGATGAACGCGCTGAACTCGGCAGGCGACGCTCCGATCGGATCGATGCCCTGCGTCTTGAGCGCGGTCTCCACAGCTTCCGTCTTCAAGGCGCCATTGGCACCCTGCGCCAGCTTATCGACAATCGCGGCCGGCGTCCCGGCCGGCGCGAGCAGACCGATCCAGATGCCGACATCGAAGCCGGGAATACCCTGTTCTTCCATGGTCGGCACATCAGGCAGAATGGTCGCCCGTTTCGGCTGTCCGACAGCCAGCGCAACCAGCGCGCCCGAGGCCACATGGGGCGCCAGCGCGACGCCGACGTTGAACATGACGTTGATGCGACCGGTGAGCAGATCGGACATGCCCTGGTTGGCGCCGCCCTGGTAGGGAACGGACACCACGTTCGAGCCGGCCTTGATGTTGAACAGGCGCGTCGCCAGATCGCTTGCCGTGCCGGCGCCGGAGGTGCCGAAGGTCAGCGTATCGGGCTTGTTCTTGGCGATCGCCATCAGATCCTTGACGGTGCGGGCTTGGACCGAAGGATGCACGACCAAAACATTGGGGCTGATGCCGAGCAGAGCCACGGGCGCCATGTCCTTGCCCAGGTTGAACGGCGAGCCGGCCTGCACCGGATTCAGCGTATTGGCGACCGTGGCCATGAACAGGGTTTGCCCGTCCTTGGGCGCGCGGGCCACCGTTTCGGCGGCAACCATGCTGCTATTGCCCGGGCGATTTTCGACGATGACCGGCTGCCCCAGCACGGTTTCCATATGGCGGCCGACCAGCCGCGCCAGAATGTCGGCGGTCGAACCGGCGCCAAAGCCGACGATGATGCGAACCGGGCCCGAGGGGAAGGTTTCCGCCAGCAGCGGTGCGGTCGAGACGAACAAGGCACAGGCGGCCAGAAGCGCGCGGACCTTGGGCACGGCAATGATCATGGCGCTGGCTCCCTCTCTCAGCTTGTCGCCTGCGGACGCTGCCCGTTCGACGGACATTTTTTACCGATCCATGGGATGTCCCATGTGCGATTTCTTGGCGCCCCCTTGGCCTGAGTAAGCGATCACGCGAGAAAGCACAGTCACATGAAGAGGTGACAGCCTTCCCGCCTTTCGCATCGTAAAGGCCGAGGGCATGTCAGAGAAATGTATCGAGAAATCAGTCCGGCCTGAAGGCCGGCCAACAAGATGAGGAAACGAACCTATGGCCATTTGCAAGGGCGTGCGGGAAGTCGGGCATCTGGAGTGTTCCGGCGGCGGCCAGATCGTCGTCGACGGCAACTATGGCTATATCGGCCACATGGCCGCCCCCAGCGGCACCTCGATCGTCGATCTGAGCGATCCCAGCCGGCCGAAGGTGGTCGCGCATCTCACCGTGCCGTGGGGCGTGCATTCCCACAAGGTGCAGGTGGCCAACGGCCTCATGCTGGTCAATCACGAGATCGTTTCACCAGAGATCGCCGCGCGAGACGGCATCAAGGGCGGTCTCGGCATTTATGACGTGAGCAATCCGCAAACGCCGCGCGAGATCACCCGCTGGACCTGCGGCGGCACGGGCGTGCATCGCTTCACCTTCGATGGACGCTACGCCTACATTTCCCCCGAGCTCGATGGCTATATCGGCAATATCGTCATGATCCTCGATCTGGCCGATCCGGCGCGGCCGCGCGAGGTGGGGCGCTGGTGGATGCCGGGACAATGGACGGCCGGCGGCGAAGTGCCGTCCTGGCCGGGACGCCAGCATCGCTGCCATCATGCGATCCGCCGCGACGACAGATTATACGTGAGCTATTGGCATGGTGGTGGCGTGCTGCTCGACATCAGTGACATGAGCCGGCCGAAGCAAATCTCCGGCTTCGATTGGAGCCCACCTTTTCCCTGGCCGACCCATTCGCTGGTGCCCGTGCCCTTCGCGATCAATGGGCGCCGCTATCTGATCGTCGCCGACGAGGACGTGAATCCGCTCGATCCGGCGATGGCGCCCGAACTTGCCGCCTTCATCTGGGTGGTCGACGCCACCGATGAAACACGACCGGTGCCCGTGGCGACGTTTCAGGTGGAAGGCATCCATGGCAAGTCCAATCCGTCGATGACCGGCTGCCACCAGCCGGTCGAACATATTCGCGGCACGGAGATTCCCGTCGCCTGGTTCGCGCAAGGATTGCGCTTCCTCGACATTTCGAACCCGATGCAACCGCGTGAAACCGCCCATTACATTCCCGACGCACCGGGACGGCGCGTTTCCAGCAATGACGTGTTCATGGATGATCGCGGTCTGGTCTATCTGCTGGACCGCGTCTCGGGTCTGTCCATCGTCGAACGGGTGTAGTCGACGGCTAGTGTTGCAGTTCTTTCGACCAAGCTGCAACACGGTCGGCCATGGTGCGCAGATGATCGGCTGCGCTAAAGCCAGAGATGGCTTTGCGCGGTTTCAGATCGTGATCGCCATCTTCGAGCCACAGGATCTCGATGGACTTTGAAAGCCGATAGGTCGCGACCTCTTCGCGGGTGCCGAAGGGGTCGCGCGTGCCCTGGACGATCAGGGCCGGCGTATTGAGATCGGCAAGATGGGCGGTTCGCAATTGCTGCGGCTTGCCGGTCGGATGAAACGGATAGCCGAGGCACAGCAGGCCCGCTATGCGCTGCGAGGCATGGAGAGGATCGGCGATCATACTGGCGACGCGGCCGCCCATCGACTTGCCGCCAATGATCAACGGTCCGCGTGCGGCCAGCGCATCGATGGCCGCGATATATTCGGGCATCAAGGTTTCGGCGCGCGGCGGCGGACGCCTTTCGCCCGAGGTGCGGCGCGCGGCCATATAGCCAAACTCAAAACGTGCCACACGCAAGCCCGCCGTTGCCAGCACAGCCGCTATTGCGTTGAGGGCGGCGGAATCCATCGGAGCCCCAGCGCCATGGGCGAGAAGAAGCGTCACCGGCGCATTTTCAGGACCGTCGAACAGAAACTGCGTCATCGCTCTATCCTTCGGGCCAAGCCCTGCAACGGGCTTGTGCCGGGAACTTTCGGTATCCCAGCTTATGGCGCGAGACAGATGTCAGTGCAATTGCGCAGCGCGAAGACGGAAAGGCCCAGTATCAATCGAAAATTCAAGCCGTTGCCGGAACTTGCCCGCTGAGGCAGGCGCAAGCGGTGGCGACGAGATGGCCTTCCGTTGCGCAGTCTTTCGTCAACCATTCGGCGAAGGGTTCGAGATATTCGCCGAGGGAACGATCCTCGATACCCGCTTCCAGCTCGTCCGCTGCCTTCTGCACGAAGTGGGCATAATGTTTTTCGTAAGTTCCACCGCCCAACAATGCGAGAGACAACTCACGCAGCTCAGTGACAAGGAGGGGCATCGACGTCCTCTTCTGGAGCATGATCCGTGCTCCTACCGGGCTAATGTGTCAGTTCTGTTGCGCCCTTCTTCTCTTGGCCAAACGCTTGACCAAACACTTGGTGCAGCGTTCTGAAATTGACCGAGAAAATGGAAAGCAAACGATCTGCGCACAGCCAGCCGATCCTGGAAAGCCCGTCAGCCTGTGACACAAACTGACGGGAAAAGTTGGAACGGGAAGACTTTCCTGGGGTGTTGAAAGCTTCCACCGTAAGAATGCCGCGTTGCGACATTGGTTCCGTCTCGTCGCGATATTTTTGGTGGTCGATGGTGAGCGGCTGTTCATCTCGTTGATGGAACAACGACGCATGCGCGTTCGAACGTGCTCATGCGCCTGAAGCTTATGCAAAGCCACGATATAAATTGTTACTTTCGTATCACTTTGAACGGTCCATAGCCAATGTGCGAAAGAAGCGAGCGAAGGATCACAGGCGCAACGGCGCGCTCAGTTCCCCAAAGAAATATTGGCGGCTTTCACCACAGGCGCCCATTTCTCGATCTCGGCGCGAACCCGCTCCTTCAACATCGCCGGCGTGCCGCTGAGCGCGCGCAAGGTCTGTGCTTCCAAAGCCTTCTTGGCGCCGTCGGTCTTAAGCCATGCGTCGGCTGCCGCGTTCAGCTTCGTGACGATGCCTTCAGGCAGATTGGCCGGCCCCATCAAGGCAATGAAAGAAGAGGCTTCATAACCGGCGATCCCCTGCTCATGGACCGTCGGTATCTGCGGAAGTTCCGGCATCCGGCGCGAGGTCGTTACCGCTATGGCGCGCAGCGTTCCCTGCTCGATAAACGGCATGTAGGTGGGCGCCAGATCGACCGCCACATCGACCACGCCTGCGACGATATCGTTGGTGACGGGTGTCGAGCCCTGATAAGCCACATTGGTGAACTTACGGCCCGCCGTCATGGCCAGCAGTTCGCTTGCCATATGCCCCATGCCGCCTGTTCCCGCATGGCCGAAATTCAATTTCCCCGGATTGGCTTTGTCATAGTCGAGAAGCTCTTGCAGGGAGCGGATGGGCAGTTTGGCATTGACCACGATGATCAACGGCACTTCAGCCAGAATGGCGATGGGCGTCAGATCGGTCAGTGGATTGACCGGAAGCTTCTTGAACAACAGCACATTGGTGGCGATGGGTCCCGATGTGGAGAGCAGCAAGGTGTAACCATCGGGCTCGGCTTTGGCCGCGGCGGCGACACCGATGTTGCCGGTGGCGCCGGGCCGGTTCTCTACGACGAACGAGCCTTTGAAGGTCATCCGGAACTGTTCCGCCAACAGCCGCGCCACGATGTCGGTGCTGCCGCCGGCGGCGAAGGGGACGACGATGGTGACGGGACGCGACGGCCAGTCGCTGGCGCGCGCGGGCATCAGCCCACCGATCATCATCAAAGCGATCCAGAGCGCCACATGGAAGGGGCGAGACATCCTGTTTCCTCCGCTCGTCATCATTGTCGCGACGCAGCTTAATCAGCGGCCGACTACCTTCGAGACATCAGTTGCGAAATTTCGCCGGGCGAAAAACCGATGGCCCGACGATCGCTATTGGAATCCGAAAAGGCGCGCCGGATTGCTCCAGAGAATGCGCTGTTGATCGGCCGCGTTCGGCACAAGCCGGCGGAAATAGGCGAGCAACGGCCCGTAATCGACGCGATATTTCGGTCTGACGAAGGGCCAATCCGAGCCCCAGATGCAGCGGTCGAGACCGAACGCCTCGATCAAGGCCTGCATATAGGGATCGCAATCCTCGAACGGCCAGCCAGTGCGGGACATGCGGAACGCCCCCGATAGTTTGATAATGCCCCGCCCTTCCCGTCCGAACGCAAGAAGCGCGCGGAAGCTCGGCTGATCCAATCCGGCCGCGATCGACGGCCGGCCGGAGTGATCGATGATCACCGGGCAGCCACTGCGGCGCAGCACGGGCAGCGCCTCGAGAATCGTATCGCCCTCATAATGGACCAGCACGACCCAGCCGTTTTCGCGGGCGATGGCCAGGGCGCGCTCACCGGCCGGTCCGTACAAAGATGGACTCGACGGAAAATTGAGGTTGAAGCGCAAGCCGACGATCCCGCCATCGACCATGGCTTTCACCTGGGCGTCGGTCACATCCTCGGCCAAGAGCACAATGCCCTTGAACCGCCCCTGGCTGCCGGCGATCGCTTCGAGCAGATAACGATTGTCCGTCCCGTACCCGCCGAGGGGATTGATGAGGACCGCGTGGCTGACGCCATGAGCATCGAGAACGCCTTGATACTGGCGGGAGCTGCCGATGGCATTGGCCTCCAGCGCGAACCCCGATGTCTCGCTGAAGTGATAGCGATCCAGATCATAGCAATGGGCATGACAGTCGATCAGGCCGGTGACTTGCTCTGCTTGATTCATGGAAAGACCTGAAGCCTATCGACGCGAAATATGATTGGAAATCATCGTAAGAGGCTTACCCATGGCCCGCAGCCAGCCTCTTTTTGTGTTTCGCTGTACGAAAAGTCGCCCTTCGCCCATGGGGCGGGCGCCCTGCGCTCGCGTCAGCACCTCAATACCAAAGCGCTTTGTTCACCACATTGAGCAACGGACGACCATCGAGAAAGCGGCGGCAGTTTTCTTCCAATATCTGGTAGCGCCGCTCGTTGTAATAAGGCCCCCAGAGCGCCACGTGAGGGGTGATGAAGACGCCCGGCTGCACCCATAGAGGATGTTCCGGCGGTAACGGCTCCTGCTCGAAGACATCGAGCCCGGCGCCGCCGAGCTGGCCTTCTCGGAGTGCCACCAGCAAGTCATCCAGGCTCGTGGTGGCGCCACGGCCAATATTGATGAAGAAGGCGCCGCGCTTCATGCGACCGAAACGCTCCCGATTGAACATGCGCTCGGTCTGCGGCGTATGGGGCACGGTGACGATGACGAAATCGGCACGCGGCAGCAGCTCGTCGAGCGCATCCACCGAATGGATTTGCTTCATGCCCTCCGGCGGCTCGGTGCGCTGCGGATCGACGCCGATGCATTCGACGCTAAAAGCGCTGAGCAAGCGCGCCGTTTCGGCGCCGATGCCGCCGACACCGACGATCAGGGCGACCGCCTCGGGCAGATGCACCGTTCCCTCGTAACGGGGAAGCTGCTGCCATACCCGCTGCTGCTGTAGCGGGACATAGTGATGAAGCGCGCGAGCGAAAGCGAGCACGAAGGAGAGGATGTGGGCGCTGATGTGATCGTTGAAAATGCCGCGCACATTCGTCACCGTCAGCGGGTGTGCGATCAGCTCCGGCGAGAAATATCCAGCTGGCGGCGCCGCCAACGGCGAATGCAGCCACCGCAGTCGATCAGCCTGCGCCAGCAGTTCGGGTGTCAATGTCCCGCAGGCCGCGTCGGCCGTGCTCATGAGGCTTTGGACCTCATGATCGGTTTCGACCTCGATGACATCCAGCTCATGCGGGAATTTATCGCGCAAGCGCCGGGCCCATTCGCGATGCACCGGCAGGAGCGCCGGCAGCATCAGCAAACGCTTCGTGCTGGATTGGCTATTCATGGGTTTCAATCCAGTTTGATGCCGGCTTGCTGCACCACCTTGTCCCACTTGGCCGTTTCGGCTTGCAGGAATTTGGCGTAGTCATCGACCGAACCGCCTTGAGGCGTCGCGCCGCCGAGAGCGAACTTTTCCCTCAATTCCACGCTCTGCAAGGCTTTGTTCATCGCTCCATTGATCACTTCGATCCGATCTCTCGGTGTTCCCTTGGAGGCATGCAGGCCGATTTGCGTCGTCGCATCGAAGCCCGGATAGCCCGACTCGGCGATGGTGGGAATATTGGCATTGTTGGGCCAGCGGCTCGGGCCTGTCAGGGCCAGAACTTGCAGCTCGCCGGCGCGCGAGTAGGGCTCGGCGAACGACATGGATGCGACCATATAATCGAGCTGGCCGCTGAGCAGATCGAGTACGGCCGCGGACTCGCCGCGATAATGCACAGCGCGGACATCGATCTTCGCGGCGATCTTCAGCAATTCGCCGGCGAGATGATTGGACGTGCCGAGGCCCGGCGTTGCGTAGAACATCGCGCCCGGATTGGCCCTCGCTTTGGCGACCAGCCCCGCCAGATCGTTCGGACCCTTCTTGGTATTCACGATGATGGTCTGTTCGATACGCAGGACATGCCCCACGGGCGGCAGATCCTCGGGAATTTTATAGGAGACTTTCGAATCCATCAGCGGCAGCAGCATCGTGCTGCCGGAGGCGCAGAAACAAAGTGAATAACCGTCCGGTGCGGCGCGCGACACGTTGGTGGTGCCGATCACACCGCCAGCGCCGGGGATGTTTTCGACGACGACGCTTTGGCCGAGGGACTTACCCATCTCGGTGGCGACCAGGCGCGCGAACAGATCGACCGTACCGCCCGCCGCGAACGGCACCACGAGACGAATATTCCGCGACGGAAAGACCTCCGCCCGGGCAGCCAGGGTGGCGGATGCCAAGGCTGCCGCCACGGCTAAGCCGCGCAGCCCATATTTCGCCCATCGTTCGGAAAGTCTTGGCAGCCCGCGCTGCGCTTTTTCGGATATGTTCATGTCTGTCTCCCCCATACCTTCATGGGGATGCTAACGGCAGGGAAATGCCCTGTCGGTCAACGCCACAGCCCGGCCTTTCCACCCTTCGGAATTTCGTCTGACGGAATGAACAGGGAGGGCCGTTGCACGAAGCCGAGCGTCCGGGCGAGGTGGATCGTCAGATTCCGGCCGGGAATCGGCGCTTCGACCATCATGTTATTGGGCTTACATCCTTTTTAGATGCCATGAACGATACACATCATTCAAAGCCGATCGCCGTTCTCTGGGAGCGCGTCGTCGCTGGCGATACATCGGCCGCTTTCCTGGAAGCCCAAGGCATCGAGGTTCGCCTTGGCCGTCCCAATCTGGATCCGGCCTATCGTACCCATCGCGCCCAGGACTTTATCGAGGATCTGCAAGGCGCGCACGGCGTCTTGATCTCGGGCGGAATCCGCGTGAGTGCCGACGTCATCCACGCCCTGCCCGATCTGCGCGTGATCAGCAAGATCGGCATCGGTGTCGACACCGTCGATATCGATGCGGCGACGGCGGCGGATATCGCGGTCTGCAATACGCCGCATGGCAATGACACGGTTTACGTGGCAGAGCATGCGATGACGCTGCTCCTCGCCCTCATGAAACAGCTCCACGTTTGGACGCGCCCCTATATGACGGGCGGTGGATGGCGCAGCCCCGCGACATTCGCGAGCAGTCTCGACGAGCGCACGGTCGGCATCGTCGGCTTTGGCCGCATAGGGCGCGAATTCGCCCGGCGCCTGTCGGGCTGGAACGTTCGGATTCTCGTTCACGATCCCTATGCCGATGACGTGCCTGCGGGCGTGGAGCGCGTGAGCTTGGAAGAGCTGCTGGCTTCGAGCGATGCCATCAGTCTACATTGTCCGCCGCTGCCCGACGGTAGCCCCTTATTGGACGCGAGCGCCTTGGCGCGCCTGCGGAAAGGCGCTCTGTTGGTCAATACCGCCCGCGCCGCTCTCGTCGACCGCCAGGCGCTTCTCGCCGCCCTTGACGCAGGACAGATCGCCGGCGCGGCGATCGACGTCTTCGACCCGGAGCCGCCGGCATCGAACGATCCGCTGCTGACACATCCGAAAATCCTGAGCACGCCTCATGTCGCGTCATGGACGCACGAAGCTTTCTTCGGCCGGAGGCGACAGGCGGCCGAGAATCTCGCGCATGTCCTGCTGGGACGAACCGGCGCTTCCGTGGTCAATGCCAATCGATTGAAGATGCACGACCGAAAGGCGTGAGCCAAGAGGTCCGCGTCTAGTGCCGCAGACCGCTCGCCGATTGCGCCTGCGCCAGGCCGGCTGACGCCGCACCTTCGGTGATCTGTTTCAATCGCTCCGATATCTCGTCGCCGATCTCTTTGACCTGGCCCAGATAATCCTTCACCGCTTGCTCGGGCCGCAAGGCCGAGGAAATGAAGGTCAGACCGACACTCGCCACGACGCGACCATTCTCATAGACCGGAACGGCAATCGTGTTGGACACGGGGCGCACCCTGGGATCGCGCATGGCAAAGCCGCAGGCGCGGATATCCGACAAGAGGCGGCGGATATCGGAAACGTTCTTGGCCGAGGCGTCTTCCGGCTCCGTGGACACGCTGAGAGCCTGCAAAATGTGATCCTGCTCATCCTCGTCGCAAAAGGCGAGGACGGCGCGGCCGAGCGCCCGCGTCACCAGGCTCAGCCGCATATTGATCGACGAATGCAGCAGCGCCAGCGGCGAATGGGGCACCGTGCTATAGCGAATGATCGCCGCATTGTTTTCGGGAACGGCGATGGCCAGTGGCCATTTGACCCGGCTCGTCATGGCATCGAGCAAAGGCGCCGCCGCCTCGACGATCTTGGGTACGCTGTGATAACCAACCGACAATGACTGCACCTGGGACGTCAGGTAATAGGCGCCATGTTTGGGCGCGTGGCACACGAGCCCTTTCGCCGCCAAGGTCCGCAAAAGCCGCACGATCGTGGGCTTTGGAATGCCTGTCTGGCCATGCAGCATGTCCACCGTCGAGATGGGTTGCCGGTTCAGCGCCTGCAACAAGTCGATGGCGCGGCTCACCGCACGAATAGATGATGCTTCCGCTGACGTTTCAGATGACGTTCCCATAACCCCTCGCAGGAGCGCCCTGCTTTACCGTCCCGCGCTCCTACTTCGCAGATTAGCGTGGAATAATGGCCGTGGCCAGCAAGCTCGGCCGTTACGCGAACGCGGCCGATCACGGCTGCGCCGGAGGCGCCTCATATTCGGCCGAATTGGCAACCCAGTTCTTGGCGATGAAATCCGCCCGTGGCGGCGAAAAAATATCGATCAACAGATGGCGCTCGTCATTGACGCCTTCGGTCGTGTGGATGATCTGCGGCGGAATGACGAGCAAGGACGGCGACGGCGCCACCACATGCCGATCCTCCTGCCAGACCTCGGCATTCTTGCCCCATTCGACCCGCAAATGATGGCGGAATTCCCCGGCCAGCGCCAAGGATCCCTGTTCGAAACTCTTGTGCGCATGCGGGCTCAGCGCTTTGCGATCACGCGGGCCGGCATATTCGACCCAGTTGATGCTCAGCGTCGCACTCTGAAACATTTTCAAACGCGGATTGTCGTGCGGCGCGTCGATCGCGTCGATCTCGAGAACACGGATCGCATCGGGCGCGGATCGCCGTTGATACGTGCCGAAAGCGACGACGCGCTCGTCACGCGTGGCATAGGTCGCGGCGTTCTCGACTTTGCCGCTCACCGGCTCGCCGGCATTGGACGTCAATATGCAGCAGGTTCCAGCACCCGCCAATTGAACGGATGCTTTGCCTGCCGGCAGAATGACGAGTGAGCGGGCTTTGACGGCGACCGTTTCGTTCGCACCGACGATCTGCGCGCCGACGTCCGGCAACAGCACCATGGCCTCGTAGGCGCTTTCAATTGCAAACGCAGCGGAAGCGGCATCCGCTTTGATGAACTCGACGATGAAGTTCTGGCCACGTGCCTGGCTGCGATGCAGTCCGTCCTTGGCCGCCGTCTCGACGGTTTGGAAATCGATCAATTCGCCGTTGCGGATCATGAGGCCTCCCGTTTCGTTTCAGCGGCGCGCTTGAAGGGCTGCGGCATTTCGACAATGGGTCCGGGCGGCGCATATTGAATACCGCCCAACCGCGTCAGAGGTTGCGCCTTCACCGTATCGAAGCGGCCGGCGCCATCAAAAAATTGATCCTGGACATGAAGGCCGACGACGCGGCCAAACACGACATTGCTTGGCGTATCGCCTTTCACCACCGGCGCGATCTCGACGATCTGCAACAGGCGGCATTCGAGATTGGCCGGCGAAGCGGCAACACGCGGCGGACGCACCTTAACGCAAGCGGCTTTCTCGAGTTTGGCCAGTTCGAATTCGTCGACGCCATGGGGTGCCGCCGTCGAGGTCAGATTCATCGCCTCGCGCAGATCGTAGCTGACGAGATTGAAGACGAACTCTCCCGTCGCCCTGACATTCACCAGCGTGTCCTTCTCGGGCCGATCTTCCGGCGAATTGCAGGAGAAGATGAGCACGGGCGGCGAGGTCGAGACGATATTGAAATGGGAAAATGGCGCCAGGTTCACCTGGCCGGCGGCGCTCATCGTGCTGATCCATCCGATCGGGCGCGGCGCGACGATCGCATTGAAGATCGAACGCTTGAGATCGACGGATGTTTCTGGATCTATGAACATGCAAGGCTTTCAAAATGAGAGGCAGTGGATCAGCCGGTCGTCGGCGTATCGTCGCGGAACAGCGGCGTGATCGTGCGGGAGCGATATTTCCAGGCGCCATCGCTTTCCCGCACCAGTTCGTCGACCACATCGGCGATCATGATGGCGGGCTTCGAGGGCAGAACCGGCGCGCCATCGGCCGCGAACAGACTGAGAATCCAGATCGCGGTGGCGGTATTGGCGTCGTGAACGGTCACGTGGAGATTGTTGACGAGATGGCGCGCGACGCGCTCACCACGATCATGACGGTCGGCATAGAACGCCTTGATCGCTTCGACGCCGGTGCGCTTGCGCAGGCTCGTCGCGTAAGAGCCATCAGCCGTGTAGTCGAGATGCGCATTGCGGCCCCAGTTTCGGTCGACGTCATGCCAATGACGCGCCAACATCTGGGTGATGTCCTGGATAATGAATTGTCGTTCGTCCGCCGTCATTGCCGCCGTCTGCCCACCGTCATGTGGCAGCACACTACAATTGCGACCGGCAAACCCGGACAGCCGGTTTCAGAGATTTCGCGGTACGAAATTTTTGCGCCGTCGTCAGGCGGCACCCTTACCAGCCTGTTGTTTTTCTTAAGCAATAGGCCTGCGGCAAGCTTCCCGATCCCCGCCGCAGGCCTTGGCGCTATTTGGCGTAAGTGAAGAAGCCACGGCCGGTCTTGCGGCCGAGATAGCCGGCATCGCACATCTGCTTCAGCAAGGGGCTGGCGCGGAATTTCGGATCGTCGAAGCCATTGTACAACGTGTCCATGATGTTGCGTACGACATCGAGGCCGATGAGATCGGCCAGCGCCAGCGGACCCATGGGCTGGTTCGTGCCCAGTTTCATCATCACATCCACATCCTCCGGAGAGGCCACGCCTTCATGGACGCAGTTGATGGCTTCGTTGATCATCGGCACGAGCACGCGGTTGACCACGAAACCATAGCTGTCCTTGGAGACGCGCGCGGTTTTGCCAAGCGACTCGGTGAGGGTGACGATGGCCTGGCTGGTTTCATCGCTGGTCTGCAAGGCGCGGATGATCTCGACCAATTGCATCAGCGGCACCGGATTGAAGAAGTGCATGCCGATGACCCGGCCCGGATTTTTCGAGGCCGCGGCCAGCCGCGTCACCGAGATCGAAGAGGTATTGGTGGCGAAAATCGTCTCCTCGCCGCAGATCGCGTCGAGTTCGCGGATCAGGCCGGCCTTGATGTCGTAGTTTTCGACGACGGCTTCGACCACGACGGCGCAGCCGGCGAGCTCAGCCGCGTCGGTGGTCGGTTTGATCCGGGCCAAAACGGCGTCGCGATCCGCAGCGCTCATTTTCTCCTTGGCCACCAAGCGGCCGAGGCTGTCGCCGACGGCGGCCAGGCCGCGATCGAGGAATTCCGGCTTCAGGTCCCGCAAGGTGACCGGATGGCCCGCGGCGGCGAAAAGTTGCGCAATGCCATTGCCCATGGTGCCGGCGCCGACGACGCCGATGCGAGATTTGCCTGTCGACATGAAAATCCTCTTTGAAAACGGCTCAACGCCCCAGCACGCGGCGCGAGGCCTATCTCAATGATCCATTTTTCATGCCGATGACAGGCGGCTATGAAAGCCACCCACAGCCCACCTCTGCGGCAGCCGCCTTCATCGCCGTGTCATTTGGCCCTTCGATATTGCGCCGCAGTGCAGGGCCGCCTGGGCATCCCCCTCCCGCGCCGGCGGCCGACCAGCAGCGACAACGCCTGGGCTGAACCATGATTGGAAAGCCGATGAACTTCAAAGTCGTGAACGACGCCATCGCCATCAATCTCGAAAACGCCAATATCCTCTCGCGTCTGTGGTTCGACTACGGACAGCGGATCGCTCAGGAACAGATCAAGCTGTTTCAGGCGCGCGCCAGCCAAGCGGCGGACTTGCTGAAGCCGACGCAGAACCTCAACATCTGGACTGCCTGGGCCCATTACGTGACCGACGCGACGCAGCGCTCAATCCTGGTGCTCGATACCTTGCGCCAGCGCGGCAATGCCTTCAACGCGCATAGCGACGGCAACATTCCGCCGGTCCTGGATTTCGACTATGACCTCGTCATCGATGGGCGCTCCCTGCCACGGCCGGTCAATTATTCGCTGGTGGTGATCACGCCGCCTGCTGGCGTCACCATAGATCCGAAGCGCCGTCCCTTCATGATCGTCGATCCGCGCGCCGGCCATGGCGCCGGCATCGGCGGCTTCAAGCCGGAAAGCCAGGTGGGTGACGCTTTTGCCGATGGTCACGCGGTTTATTTCGTCATCTTCCGACAATGGCCGGAACCCGGCCAGACCCTGGCCGATGTGCGCGAAGCGGAAGCCGCCTTCCTCGACGAAATCCATCGCCGCCATCCCGATGTCGAAAAGCCTGTTGTCATCGGCAATTGCCAGGGCGGCTGGGGCTGCATGCTGCTGGCGGCCGCGCATCCCGAAAAAGTCGGCCCGATCGCCATCAACGGCGCGCCGATGGCTTATTGGGGTGGTACGGCGGGCAAGAATCCGATGCGCTACACGGGTGGGCGCGTCGGCGGCGTCTGGCCGGCGATGCTGATGGCTGATCTCGGCAATGGCGTGTTCGACGGTTCGCTGCTGGTGCAGAATTTCGAAGAGCTCAACCCGGCCAACAGCTATTGGAAGAAGCTCTACAATCTCTACGCCAAGGTCGACACCGAGGCCGAACGTTTCCTGGAGTTCGAACGCTGGTGGGGCGGCTTCTTCATGATGAATGAGGAAGAAATCCGCTGGATCGTCGAAAATCTCTTCGTCGGCAATCGATTGGCCTTCGGCCAGGCGTATTTCGGCGACGAACGAATCGATCTGAAAAACATCCGCTCGCCGATCATCGTCTTCGCCTCGCATGGTGACAACATCACGCCGCCGCAACAGGCGTTGAACTGGATCGCTGATACCTTCCACAACGTCAATGAGATCAAGGCGCGCGGCCAGCGCATCGTCTATCTGCTGCACGATTCGATCGGCCACCTCGGCATTTTCGTCTCGGCGAAAGTGGCCGGGCGCGAACATGAGGCGATCACCGATACGATGCGGGCGATCGAAGCCCTGCCGCCCGGCCTCTATGAAATGGAACTGGAACAGGGCGAAGACCGGCTACACATCAAATTCGCGCCGCGCTCCGTCGACGATATTCTAAAACTCGACGATGGTCGCAAAGATGAAGAAATGTTCGCCGCCGTGGCGCGCGTTTCCGAAACCGGCGCCACCGTTTACGAGAATCTCGTGCGACCCTTCGTGCGCGCCATGGTCAATGAAGACACGGCGAAACAGTTCTTCCGCACACGTCCGCTGCGGCTTGAACGTTCGCTGCTCTCCGATCGCAACCCGCTGCTGGCGCCGATGGGCGCGATGGCCGAGCAGGTGCGCGCCCATCGCCAGCCTGTCGAGGCCAACAATCCGTTCCTGGCAGCCGAACATCTGATGTCGGACTTGATCGAGCAGAACCTGGATCTCTATCGCGACATCCGCGATGCTTTCCATGAGCTGTCATTCCATGCGGTTTATGGCTCGGCGCCGATGCAATGGGTCGGCCGGCAGGAAATGGTCGGGCGCGAACAGACGAGCGGCGAGAACCTGCTGATGCTGCCGGACGTGCGCAACGCGCTCGCCAATATCGAGACCGGCGGCGAAGCCGAAGGCACGGTTCGCATGCTCGAATTGCTGTCGGAAGCGCGCGGCTATGTCCGCCGCTCGCGGCTGGAACGCGAGCTGCAGATCTTCGCGACGGAACAGCCTTTCGCCGCGATGGGCGAGGATCAGCGCGCCAAGCTCATCTATGAGCAATCGCTGATCGTCCGCTTCGCCACCGAGCGCGCCAAGGCCAGCCTGCCGAAACTGCTCGATACGCCAGCGGAACGGGAACGGGCGCTAGACCTGGTCATGCGTGTCGCCGGGCCTGTTGAAACCATGCATCCGCAAGCGCTGGCGCTTTACCGCGAATTCGAGGCGATGCTCGGCCGCGCACCCGCGGCAAGCATCAGTAACGCCGAACAGGCCGCGTAAGCATCAACTTTGAACCCGGAGCACTGACGATGAGCGCCCTCTCGCACCGGAACACCACTTTCGATGAACTCGTCGTCGGCCAGACGGCGAGCATTGAGCGGCCCGTCACGGCCAACGATCTCTATGTCTTCGCCCATGCCTCGGGCAACACCAACCCGATGCACATGCCCGGCGCCGACATCAATCACGACGGCAAGAGCGATACGGTCGCGCCGTCGCTATGGGTCGGCTCGCTGGTATCCTCCGTGCTCGGCACCGTCCTGCCGGGCTCGGGCACGCTCTACAACAGCCAGACCTTCCGCTTTCCGGGGCGCGCCCATCTGGGCGACCGGCTGAAAATCTCGGTGCGCTGCCTGGAAAAGCGCAAGAAACCGCATGCTCTCTTCGAAACCCGCGTCGAGAAGAGCGACGGCACGCTCATTCTGGAAGGCGTCGCCGAAGTCGAAGCGCCCAACATCACGATCATCGA
Source organism: Methylocella sp. CPCC 101449 (assembly GCF_031921685.1). Lineage (NCBI taxonomy): Bacteria > Pseudomonadati > Pseudomonadota > Alphaproteobacteria > Hyphomicrobiales > Beijerinckiaceae > Methylocella > Methylocella sp. CPCC 101449. Next base: position 957,990 of record NZ_JAPDHU010000001.1, read on the forward strand.
GGAAAAGCGCAATCTGCCGCTGCTCCTCCTGGACCAGCACGATCATTTCAGCGCTTTGGTCGAACGCTGCAAGCGGCTGCCGGCCATGCCGACCGCCATCGTTATTCCCGACGATGCCAATTCGCTTGGCGGCGCCCTGCTCTCCATGCGCGAGGGTCTGATCGAACCGATCCTGATCGGTTCGCGTTCGCGCATCCAGCGCGCCGCTGACAGTCTCGAAGCCGATATTTCGGCGCTGCAACTGATCGACATCGAGGATCATGCAGCGGCGGCGAAACAGGCGGTCGCCATGGTCAATGCGCGCGAAGCCCGCGCGGTGATGAAAGGCAATGTCCATTCCGACGAATTGCTTGGCCAAGTGGTCAAGAAGGACGGCCTGCGGGGGTCGCGGCGCATCAGCCATGTCTTCGTCATGGATGCCCCGACGCGCAACAATCTGTTCTTCATCTCCGATGCGGCAATCAATATCGCGCCCGATCTCGTCACCAAGATCGACATCGTGCAGAACGCCATCGATCTGGCACTGGCCTGCGGGTTGAAGACGCCGAAGGTCGGTATTCTCGCCGCCGTCGAGACCGTCAACGTCAACATGCCCTCGACGCTCGAAGCCGCCGCGCTCGCCAAAATGGCCGATCGCGGCCAAATCACCGGCGCCTTGGTCGATGGCCCACTCGCCATGGACAATGCGGTCGATACGGAAGCGGCGCGCACCAAAGGCATCGTCTCCTCGGTCGCCGGCCATGCCGACGTGCTGATCGTGCCCAATCTCGAAGCCGGCAACATGCTGGCCAAACAGTTGACCTTCGTCGCGCGAGCCGAGGCGGCCGGCCTCGTCGTCGGCGCGAAAGCGCCCGTCATTCTCACATCGCGCGCCGACAACGACAAAGCCCGCCTTGCCTCCTGCGCGGTGGCGCAGCTTTACGACTACTGGCGTCAGCATGGCGAAGCGCTCGGCGACGACGTCCTGGCGCAGGCGGCAGAATAGGTTGCGCATGGGCGAACATATCCTCACCATTAACGCCGGCTCGTCGTCGCTCAAATTCGCGCTCTTCACCGCCGGCGCGCTTGATAGCGTGGCCGTCGGCATGATCGACGGGCTGGGCACCAATCCGCATTTCGTGCTGAAGGATGGCAGCGGCCAGAAGATCATCTCCGATCCGCTAGAGGGCGAGCGCGCGATTGACGATCACGCAGGCGCCATGCGCCTCGTGCTCGATGCAGTCGCCCATCACTATCCTCAGGCTGAGATCGCTGCGGTCGGCCACCGCATCGTGCATGGCGGCATGGCCCATTCGGCGCCGGTGCTGGTCGACGAACCGATCCTGTCGCAACTGAGCGAACTCGTGCCGCTGGCGCCGCTGCATCAGCCGCACAATCTGTCGGGCATCCGCGCCGCGCAAACGGCGTTTCCAAACGTGCCGCAGGTCGCCTGTTTCGACACCGCCTTCCACCGCGCCCATCCCTTCGTCAACGACACGTTCGCTTTGCCGCGCTCCTTCTATGAGGAAGGCGTGCGCCGTTATGGCTTTCATGGCCTGTCCTACGAATACGTCACCGGCAAGCTCGCCGAGATCGCGCCGTTCCATGCCAAGGGACGGGTGATCATCTGCCATCTCGGCTCCGGCGCCTCCATGTGCGCCATCCGCAATGGCTATTCGGTGGCCTCCACCATGGGTTTTTCGGCGCTCGATGGTCTGCCGATGGGCACGCGGCCAGGACAGATCGATCCTGGTGTCCTGCTCTATCTGATGGATCAAAAGGGCATGAATGCCCAAGAGATTTCCGACCTGCTCTACAAATCGTCGGGGCTCAAGGGCCTGTCCGGTATTTCCAACGACATGCGCGATCTGGAAGCCTCCGACCATCCGCATGCCAAACAGGCGATCGATTATTTCGTCTTCCGCGTCCGCCGCGAAATCGGCGCCATGGCCGCTGTGCTCGGTGGGCTCGATGCGGTGGTGTTTTGTGGCGGGATCGGGGAGAATTCGCGGCTTATCCGCGAATGCGCGCTCGAAGCCATGGAATGGATCGGAATTGAGCTGGATCTTGATCGCAACCGTGAAAATACCGAAGTTATTTCCTCGGATCGCTCCCGCGTGCGGGCCTTTATCATCCGCACCAATGAAGAACTGATGATCGCGCGACACACGGCCTGGCAGCTTCGGGCTCAACAAGCCTCGACACGCCGCAGCGACGTTTACGCCTGATCTTCCCTTTCAACTCACTGCATAGGACGACGACATGAGCATCGATGACCTGGACCGTATCAAAGCCGAGATCGCCGACAGTTTCGACGAAGAGCTGGAGATGCAACTCGATGAAGACCGGCTGGACGAACTGGTTGCGCAAGGCGTGTCGGGTTCCGATGCCGATACGCTCGACCGCAAGATTTATTTCCGTGAATTGTTCCGCCTCCAGCACGAACTGGTGCGCCTGCAAGACTGGATTCAATACAAGAAGCTGAAAGTGGTCGTGCTGTTCGAAGGTCGCGATTCCGCCGGCAAGGGCGGCGCGATCAAACGCGTCACGCAACGTCTCAACCCGCGCATCTGCCGCGTCGTGGCGCTGCCGGCGCCGACCGAACGCGAGCGCCATCAATGGTATTTCCAGCGCTATATCCAGCACCTGCCGACGGCGGGCGAAATGGTTCTGTTCGACCGCAGCTGGTACAACCGCGCCGGCGTCGAGCGCGTCATGGGCTTCTGCACACCGGAAGAATTGGAAGAATTCTTCCGCTCCGTGCCGGAATTCGAGCATATGCTGGTGCGCTCGGGCATCATCCTGCTCAAATACTGGTTCTCGATCACCGACGAGGAGCAGGAATTCCGCTTCCGCATGCGGATCGAGGATCCGCTGAAGCAATGGAAGCTCTCGCCGATGGATTTGGAGAGCCGCGTCCACTGGGAAGACTATACGCACGCCAAGGAAGACATGCTTGAGCGCACCCATACGCCGCATGCGCCTTGGTGGGTGGTGCAGGCCATCGACAAGAAGCGGGCTCGACTCAACTGCATCTCGCATCTGCTGGCGCAGGTTCCTTACGAAGACGTGCCGAAGGCCGATATCGAGCTGCCGCGGCGCGTCCGCCACGCGGATTATCACCGCAAGCCCGTACCGCCGGAACTCTATGTGCCTGAGCTCTATTGAGCGGAGGCATAATTACAGCAGCGGCCTGACGATCATTTTGGCGCCCAGAAGCAGCAGGCAAAGCAGGAACCAGCGTCGAAAGGTCGCCGGGCTGATGCGATTGCGCGCGATCTGCCCGACCCACATTCCCAAAAGCGCTGGCGCGATCGCCAGCGTCGACAGAACGAGATTGTCGATCTGAAGCGCGCCCCGCGAGGCCAGCCCCGCCCCCAGCGCGATCGTCGACACCGTAAACGACAGGCCGAGCGCCTGGACCAGATCGTCCTTTTCGAGACCGAGCGATTGCAGATAGGGCACAGCCGGAATGACGAAAACGCCGGTGCCCCCGGTGACGAGACCTGTGATCGCGCCAACCAACGGCGACAGCCATGGCTCGACTCTCTCGGGGACATGGAGCTGACGCGCCAGGAGCGTATAGGCGGCATAGACGATGAGCGCGGCGCCCAACGCCGCCGTCGTGAGCAGCGTATTGCCGCTGGTCAGCAACGAGGCGCCGGCCACCGTCCCAACGATGATCGCCAGCATCATCGGCCAGAGCCGGAAAACGAGCCGGTACACGCTTGGCCCGGCGAAAAGCTGCCAGACATTGGTGACGAAGGACGGGACGATCAGCAGGCTCGCGGCCGCCAGAGGCGAAATCAACGCACCGAGCACGCCCATGGCGACGGTCGGCAAGCCCATGCCGGTGACACCTTTGACGATGCCGGCGGCAAAGAATGTCACGGTAGCCACGACGAGAAGTTCGATCGACATGTTCATCATGGATCGGGCTTACGGCATCGACCAAAATCGACAATGCGGATGATCCGCAGGCAGGCTTCGGCTGGTCCGAAGGCAGGCCATCGGATAATCTCGCCCCATGCGCTTCGACCTCACCGACCTGCGCCTGTTTCTTGCCGTGGTGGATGCCGGCAGCATCACCCATGGTGCGGAGCGTGTCGGCCTGTCCTTGCCGGCGGCGAGCGAACGGCTGCGCGACATGGAGGCGAGCGGCGCCGTCAAACTGCTGGAACGCGGCCGTCGTGGCGTCACCCCGACGGAGGCCGGCGAAGCGCTGGCCCATCATGCGCGACGGATCGAACGGCAGATGGCCGAGATGCGCGGCGAATTGGACGAACATGCCAGGGGCCTGCGCACGACCATCCGGCTAGCCGCCAATACGGCGGCCATGACGGAATTTCTGCCGGAACGGCTTGGCGCCTGGATGGCGGCGCATGCTCAGGTCAACATCGAGATCAAGGAACGCCAGAGCATCGAGATCGCCAAGGCCGTCGCGGCCGGACTGGTGGAGATCGGCATTCTATCCGATGCGGTCGATACCAGCGGCCTGGTGCTGCGCCCCTTCACCATCGATCAATTGCTGCTGGTCGCGCCGCGCGATCACGATATCGCCACGCGCAGGCAGATCGCTTTCGCCGATATCCTGCATGAACAGTTCATCGGACTGGCAGGCGGCGCATTGCAGGATCATATCGAGGCGCATGCGGCGCGAACGGGCGCGCGGCTGAGGATGCGGGTGCGGCTGAGGACATTCGAAGGAATCTGCCGCTTGGTGGCCGACAAAGTCGGGCTCGGCATCGTACCTGAAACGGTGGCGCGACGGTGCGCACGCGCACTGCCGATCACTACCCTTCGCCTGACCGATCCTTGGGCCAGGCGACAGTTGTCGGTCTGCGTGCGCGATGAAAAGGAACTGACCGCGCCGGCGCAGGATCTGTTCACGCATCTGGCGACGAACGATTAAGTCGCCGTGCCTTTATTGGCGCGTCTTTATTGGATCGAGCGAAACAGCGTCGGCCAGTCGCCGGGCGCCAGTCCACCGCAAGCCGCCTGATATGATAGCGACGCCATGCGAAACGCCTGGCCGTCCCAAATCCAGCTCGCCGACATGCCGCAATCGGCCATGCCACGGCCGCGGGCCGCCATGGCGAGCGTGCCGGTATCGGGATCGAAATCGGATTCGGTGAACATGGTGACGCCGCTGCGATCAGGCTTGTTGCCGGCATAGGCTAGGGGCGCGATCACTTGCGTGGCCAGCCCGCCATCACGCGGTGCCAAAAAGGCCAGCGAAGAGCCCTGATAGGCGCCCATGATGCAAGGCAGCAGCACCAAAGCCAGTTTGTCATCCAGCGCATAGGCCTCGGGCTTCATCACCGAAACATCCGCTTCGCAATCCTGCTTCTCGAAGACCGCTTTTTGCGCGGCGCGCACGTCGGTGATCAGCTTCTGCGCTTCGTCAGATGCGAGTTTTGCCGTGATGGGGTGATTGGGAATGCGCGGGAGAGCCGGTGCTGACGGCACTTGCGCGGCCGCCGTCGTGCCCGATTTGGCCAGCGCGGTAACATTATCCAAACGGCCCTGGCGTTCGTCGACACGCAACATCGCGGCGGCGAAGCCATCGAGCGGCACCTGGGGACCATCGGCCAGAGTGAGTTTCGAGCCGTTGCGCAAGCGCGCGACAAACGCCTGAATGGCCGGCAGACGATCGGACGACAGGGAAAATTCGCTGTCACCGCCATCGAGCTTCCAATCCTGCGGATTGAGTTCGACGGATTTGCCATCCAGCCTTACATCCGCGAGCGTGAATTTGTTGGCGGCGCTGATGGTGGCGGTGATCGTGCCGGCCGGCCCGGCCGCTCGCTCGATACTGATTTGAGCGCGCTTCTCATCTTCGGAAAAGCCTTTCGCGACGCAGGTGAGGCCATTGTCGCAGGCCACGAGCCACGACTTATAGCTGTCGTAGGATTGAATCGGTTCCGATGATGCAGCGGCCACCGGCACCAGCAGCGCCAGGATCTTCATCCAATGCATCGCAATTCCTCATTCTCGTGACGGCCGTATTTTAGCGCGCACGCCCAAACGAAGCCAGCGCCACCGGTGCCCTATCTGGGCATGGGCACCGCTGTCGTGACGAAGGGCACTTCGTAACCGCGCTGCACCTGCGGGCGCGCCGCCAGCGCCAGATACCAGCGCTTCACATCGGGGAAGTGATCGAGATTGATCTTGTGCCGCTCAAATCGTGACACCCATGGCCAGACAGCCATGTCGGCAATCGAATAATCATCGACGATATAATCCCGCCCGATGAGACGTGCATTCAGCGTTTCATAAAGGCGGCGCGTGTCGCCGGCGAAAATGCTTTCGGCGAAAGGCGCTTTGCCGGCGTTATAGGTGAGAAACTGGTGCGCATAGCCCAGCGTCGGGCCAAGGCCACCTGTTTGCCACATCAACCATTCGAGCGTGCGCAAACGCGCCAGGCCATCGCTCGGCAAGAAGCGGCCGGTCTTCTCGGCAAGATAGATGAGGATGGCGCCGGATTCGGTGAGCGTGATGCCCGTGTCGTGATCGACGATGGCTGGAATTTTCGCGGCCGGATTGAGCTTCACATAGTCGGGCGCGAATTGCTCGCCCTTGGTGATGTCGATCGTATGGGCTTTGTAAGCCAGCCCGAACTCCTCCAAAGCGATCGAGATTTTGAGGCCGTTCGGCGTGATCCAAGTGTAGAAATCGATCATCTAGTCGAACATCATCTCGTCGACCGGCACTTTACGCATCGTGTTGGTGTTGGTCACGTCGTCGAGGCCGGCGAAGAAGCCGCGCAACAGATGAACGATCTCCTCCACTCTTGGATCGCCGACCTGATAGACGATGCTCTTGCCCTCGCGGCGGCCAATGATCACGCCGGCTTCGCGCAGTTCGGCGAGCTGCTGGGACAAGGTCGGCTGCACGATGCCGAGCTGGGTTTCCAAGGTGGCAACCGACGCTTCGGTCTCCAGCAGAAAGCAGACGATCGCCAGGCGATTGGCATTGGCGATGAGTTTCAACAGGTCGCTCGCCTCACCGACGCTGTGACAGATGCGACTGGAGATGGGCTTCGTCACGGGCGTCCTCTCATCCGATCTACAAAAAAGTAAATTGTAGGCTCTTCCTATTTTTAAAACCCCGCAGACTCAAGGGGTTCGTCGGATGCAATCGGCCCTTTGCCTCGAAGTCATTCAAATTGCCGCATTTTTCCTCTCGCTGCATCGCACAATATATTCTATAAAAATGTAGATTGACACGATAAATAATGTATATAGAAAAACTAGACTTATGGCAAACGCAGGGCCAAGCATGAAAATCGGGGTTCATTCGAACAATCTTCATCTCAGGCTGGCCCGGCTCTGGCCGGGAGCTTTCGCCGACTTCGCGCCGGAATTCGTCTTCTATGGCGAGGGGCGCGACACGGGCGCCCTGCTCGACAAGGGCGCCATCCATTTCGGCGGCACCGGCTCGACGCCACCGATCGAAGCCGATGCCCAGGGCCTTGGCGTCGTCTATATCGCAGGTTCCGCGCCGCGCCCGGCGAACGGCGCCATCCTGGTGCGCAAGGACAGCCCGATCCGTTCCGTCGCCGCTCTCGCCGGCCAGCGCGTCGCACTCATCGACGGCTCGTTCCATACCTATCTACTCGCCCGCAGCCTGGAGACCGAGGGCCTTGGCCTCAGCGATGTCATCCGCATCGAAAGCGCGACACGCGATGCCCAGCAGGATCTGCTTGACGGCGAGGTCGACGCCTGGGTGACTATGTCACCGCGCCTGGAAAAGGCGCTCGATCGCGACGATCTGCATCTGCTCGTGCGGTGCGGCTCGACCATTCCCAATCGCTCGCTGTTCTGGACGCTGGAGCGCTACGCGCTGTCGCCCGACACCTGCCTTGCGATCGCCCGTGAGCTTGATCGGGTCGGCCGCGCCGTGATGGCCGATATAGACAAGGCGGCGGCGCTGCTGGCCGCTCAGCACGGCAGCGAAGGCGATGCCGGTTCCTGGGCGCGCGTCTTGCGCTCGCGCGATTTCACCGTCGTTCCTGCCGATCAGGAGATTCTCGCCGAACAGCAGGACGAAGCGGACACGCTGTTTCGGCACGGACATTTCCCGAAGCCGGTGACCACCGGACAGGCCGGCATCGCTGCATAGAAAGGAGATTCGACATGAACGTTCTCTGGTACATGTGCGCGCCCGATGGCGCCTATCCCTGGCAGCCGGAAGGTTCGCGCAAGGTCGATCTCGGCTACTACAAGCAATTGGCGCTGGCCTATGATCAGTTGGGTTACACAGGCGCATTGTTTGCTACGGGCGCCCATGATGTATGGGTGCTGGCCGGTGCGCTACTCTCCTATACCGAACGGTTGAAATTCCTCGTCGCCATTCATCCGGGCCTCGTCGCGCCGACGCTCCTGGCGAAGATGGCTGCGACCTTGCAGGATTTTTCGCGCGGACGCCTGCTCATCAATGTCGTCTCGGGCGATGCCAAAATGCTCGGCGCCTATGGCATGACCATGCCGCATGACGATCGTTACGCCATGGCGGATGAATATCTGCAGATCTGGCATAGGCTGTTCGCCGGCGAGACCGTCAATTTCAAAGGCCAGTATTTCAATACGGATGGCGCCAAACTGGCCTTGCCTGTCGGCGACAGCATCGCGCCGCCGCCGCTGTGGTTCGGCGGCTCTTCCGACAAAGCGCTCGATGTCGCGGCCAAGCACGTACAGACCTATCTCTCCTGGGGCGAGACGCCGGAGCAGATCGGCGAGAAGGTCAAAGCGGTGAAGGCGCGCGCCGAGCACTATGGCCGCGAACTCGAATATGGCATCCGTCTCTATGTCATCGTCCGCGATACCGATGCGCAAGCCTGGGATGCGGCCGCCGATCTCTACGCGCGCATGGATGACGCGGCCATCGCCGCCAATCAGCGTTTCGTCGGCAAGAGCGATTCCGTCGGCCAGCAGCGCATGACCGCCATGCATGGCGGCCAGAAGCCGGACAATCTGCGCGATCTCGAAATCGCGCCTGATCTGTGGGCCGGCATCGGCCTCGTGCGCCCCGGCCCCGGCACCGCCATCGTCGGCTCACCCGATACGGTGATCCGCACGCTGGAGGCCTATCGTAAGGCCGGCGTCGAGACCTTCATTCTCTCGGGCATGCCGCTGCTCGAGGAAGCATGGCGCTTCGGCGAGAAAGTGCTGCCGCGCCTCGATGTCTCGCGTCAGGTTTCGCAGGCGCGCCACTTCACCTGGTCGACCCTGTTCGATCGCGATCTGTCGACGGTGATGGCGACGGATGCCCCGCCGAAAGTCTTGGCGCGTTAAGTTTCGGCTCTGCCATAAGGATCAAGCGGTGAGCGCCACTTCCTCTCCCACACTCACGCAACCGGCGGTCTCCGCCCGTGGCCTCGCGGCGCGAGCGCTCAAAATCATTGAGGCAAGCCTCGGCTATGCGGCTGCGGCGCTGTTGGCCATGCTGCTCGCCGTGGTTCTGACCAATGTCACCTTGCGTTATGTCTTCGCCACCGGCTTCATCGGCGCTGAAGATCTTGGCATCTGGCTGCATGTCGCCTTGATCTCCGTCGGCGCGCCGCTCAGCCTGAAGAGCGCGCTCGCCATGCGGCTCGATGTCTTCGTGCGGCTGCTGCCGGAACGGCTGCATCCCATCGCCGAAGGACTGGCCGACATTTTTTCCGTGCTCGCCGCTTTCATTCTGCTTTTCGGCGGCAGCGAGATCATCAGCCTGCTCGGCGGCATTTCGCCGACGCTCGGCCTGCCGGAGTGGGTGCGCTTCGCTTTCCTGGGCATCGGCGGCGGATTGATCCTTCTGGTCCTCACCCTACAGCGGATCGTCGAAGGCAAAGCGATCGCGATCCTCCTGTCGATCGGCGTGGGTGCGGCGCTTTACTTCGGCCTGCCGCAGCTCTTCATCGAAACGCGTCTGCCACCGAGCCTGTTCCTGGCACTGATCGCCGGCCTCGGTCTCGTGCTGGCCGCACCTCTGGCCCATGCCTTTCTGGCGGCCGCCTATGTGGCGATCGCCTTCGGCAGCACATTGCCGGAACCGGCCATCGTCTCGTCGACCGTCACCGGCATGTCGAAATTCCTGCTGCTCGCCATTCCGTTCTTTCTGCTGGCGGGCGGCCTGCTCACCACGTCGGGCGTCGCCAACCAGCTCGTGCGCTTCGCCGCCGCCATGGTCGGCCATCGCCGCGCCGGCCTGGCACAGACGACTCTCCTGACCAGCGTGCTCTTTTCCGGGGCGTCGGGCTCCTCCGTCGCCAATGCCGCCTTTGGCGCTTCGACGTTTCAGCCTGAACTGGTCAAGCACGGCTATCCGCCGGCCCAGGCCGGCGCGATCATCGCCGCCACTTCGGTGCTCGACAACATCATCCCGCCCTCGATCGCCTTTCTCATTCTGGCCACCGCCACCAACCTTTCCGTCGGCTCACTGCTGGTCGGCGGCTTCTTCGCCGGCGGGTTGATGGCGATCTGCCTGGCGGTGGCCATTCACTACACCGTGCGCGATGTCGAAACGCGGCCGCGCGCGCCAGCTCGTGAGCGCTGGCAGGCGGCGATCGCCGCTATCCCCGCCTTCGGTCTTGGCGTGATCGTCGTCGTCGGTATCCGCATCGGCATTGTCACCACGACGGAAGCGGCGGCATTGGCCGCGCTCTATACGCTGCTGCTCGCCTTCGGCATGCGGCTTGGCGGCGGCCGCATTCTGGCGAGCTTCACCCAGGCGGCGACGGAGGCGGCGGCCATCGGCCTCTTGATCGGCACCGCCGGCCCCTTCGCCTTCCTGCTCGCCGTCGACAATGTGTCGGGCCTCGTTTCCAATTTCGTCACGGTGCTCGGCGGCAGCGCCTTTGCCGTCATCATGCTGGCGAACGTCATCCTCTTCGCCGTCGGCCTGGTGCTCGACATCGGCGCGGCGATCCTGCTGTTTGGACCGATCTTGCTGCCGGCCGCCGTCGCCGCCGGCATCGATCCAATCCATTTCGGCGTCATCCTTGTGGTCAATCTGATGATCCACGGGCTGACGCCGCCACTTGGCATGCTGATCTTCGTCGTTAGCGGCGTCACGCGCGTGCCGGCCACCGCTTTGTTCCGTGCGGTCGTTCCCTATCTGCTGTCGCTGCTCGTTTCCTTGGGCGTTCTGTGCGCCTGGGCCATCATTTTCTAATCAAGGACCAAGGATCATGAATCTCAATCGCCGCACGCTCCTCAAACTCTCCGCCGCCAGCGCCACGCTGGCTGCGCCCGGCTTCATCGGCACGGCCAGCGCCCGCACGCGCACCGTCACTGTCGCTTCGCTCTTCGGCGATGACAAACCCGAGACGAAGATCTGGGTGAAGATCGGTGAATTGGTCGAAGCGAAACTGCCCGGCCGCTTCAAGTTCAACATCGTCAAGAGCGGCGCGCTCGGCGGCGAGAAGGAAGTGGCCGAAGGCGTGCGCCTGGGCTCGGTGCAAGCGAGCCTCTCGACGGTCTCTTCCCTGACCGGCTGGGTGCCGGAATTGCAGATCCTCGATCTGCCTTTCCTGTTCCGCGACGCCGACCACGTGCGCAAAGTGGTGAGCGGCGACACCGGCGCCGGCTTGAAGGACAAGCTCGCCGCCCAGCAATTCGTCGTCGGCGACTTCATCAATTATGGCGCGCGCCATCTCCTCACCAAGGAGCCCGTCACCCGGCCGGATCAGTTGAAGGGCAAGAAGATCCGCGTCATCCAAAGCCCGCTGCACACCAAGCTGTGGAGCGCCTTCGGCACGATCCCGGTGGGCATTCCGATTACCGAGACCTACAACGCGCTGGCGACCGGCGTCGCCGATGCGATGGATCTGACGAAATCCGCTTATACCGGCTTCAAGCTCTATGAAGTCGTGCCCAACATGACGGAAACCGGCCATATCTGGGCCTCCGGCGTGATCTATTATGCGCGCGGCTTCTGGAACCAGCTCGATGCCGACGAAAAGGCGGCACTGAGCGAAGCCTCCCGCGAAGGCGCGCTCTATTTCAACCAGCTTATCGTCGAAGACGAGACCGCCTCTGTGCAAACGGCGCTGGCCAAGGGCGGCAAGCTGTTGAAGCCGGAGGCCTTCGAAGACTGGCAGAAGGGCGCCCAGGGCGTGTGGCAGGATTTCGCCGGCATTGTCGGCGGCGCCGACAAGATCAACGCCGTGCGCAACGTGGCGTGATCGAACATCGACCGCCGGATATCACCGGCGGTCGATTCACCTTCAGGAACCGTTATTCCGCCGCGATCGGCAGAGCACCCGCATTCCGCTCCAGCAGCATGCAGACTTCGTCGGTCTCCATCACATCGCCGAAGATGGAATAGAAGGCCGCCAGGGTCGCGGTGTGCTCGTGGTCGCTGAAGGCGGAATTGCCGTCGCTGACCATGATCGTCTTGAAGTTCATCATCATCGCGTCGCGTGCCGAGGATTCGCAGCAGACATTGGTGACGGTGCCGACGATCAGCACCGTGTCGAACCCCTGCGCGCGCAGACGCTCGGCGATGTCGGAGGATTCCGGCAGGAAGGCGCTGAAGCGGAATTTCTTGACGATCTCGTCCTCCGGCTTCACTTCCAAATCCGGATAGATGTCATGGCCCGGCGCACCGTCCTTGAAAGTTTCGACGCGCTGCGCCTTCATGGCCGGCTTGCCCATGGCGAACCAGTTCGACCAGCTCTCCAGATTGCTCTCGTCGATGGTGTTCTTGATCCAGAATACTTTGCCGCCGGTCTTGCGCAGCGTCGCCGCCAGTTGATTGACTTTCGGCACCGTGCCGATCGCCGTCGCCACGGGCATCGGCGTATGCTCCGGCACCATGAAGCCGTTTTGCAGGTCGACGACGACGAGCGCCGTTCGGCTCGGCACCATGTCGTCGAAGACGTGGATTTTCTCGCGGCGTTGCTTGACGCGATCAATGGCCCATTGCGGCATCGTGAATTCATGCATCACATGGTCTCCTTTCGTTTGGCGCCCCTGTCGCGGCCGGGATTTCAGCTATTCGGCATGGAAACAGGCCGCATATTGTCCATTGCCGAAGCTCTTTGTGGGTGGAGAATTGGTCTGGCAGACGGCCGACACCACCTTGCAGCGCGGCGCGAAGCTGCAACCGACGATCGGCTTTCTGAGATCGGGCGGGCTGCCGGGAATGGCATCGATGTCATGACCCCGCATATGGCCATGCACGGTGGAGGCCAGCATGCCGACCGTATAGGGATGGCGCGGCTTCATCATCACATCGGCCACCGCGCCATATTCGACGATGCGACCGGCATACATCACCGCCACTTTGTCGGCGATCTGCGCCGCGACACCAAGATCGTGCGTCACGAAGATGACGGCCATGCCCATTTCCTGCTGCAGGCGGCGCAGCAGAACGAGGACCTGAATCTGTACCGTGGCATCGAGCGCCGTCGTCGGCTCGTCGGCCAAGAGAAGCTGCGGATTGCACGAGAGCGCCACGGCGATCATGGCGCGCTGGCGCAGGCCGCCGGACAGTTCATGCGGATAGGCTTTCAGCCGCCGCTCGGGCGAGGGCACGCGCACCAGTTTCAAGAGTTCGAGCGCCCGCTCCATCGCGGCGGCGCGGCCGATCTTCTGGTGCCGCATCACGGTTTCGGCGATCTGGTCGCCGATCGTGTAGACCGGATCGAGCGCGGTCATCGGCTCCTGAAAGATCATCGAAATGGCGGAGCCGCGCACCGCCCGCATGTCGGCTTCGCGCATCTTGACGATGTCATGGGGCCCGACGCGCATGTCGCCATCAATGACGGTACGTTTGGGCGGCAGCAGTTTCATCAGCGCTCGCATGGTCACGGATTTACCGGAACCGGACTCGCCGATGATGCAGAGCACTTCGCTGGGTGCCAGGGAGAAGCTGACGCCATTGACGGCGCTGTTGGTCGCTTCGCGGCTGACGAATTTCACCGAGAGATCGCGCACTTCGACCAGGGGTTCCGATACCTCCGGAAACGTGACCGATTTTCGGTCTTCCACGGCAAGATCGAGTTGCATCGGCATCTCCATCAGCTCAACAGCCGGCTATGGCCGGAACCCCGGCGCACCATGTGACACGCGACGAAATGATCGGGACCGGCCTGCGACAGCGACGGCGCCTCCGCCGCACAGACCGTTTCGGCGAAAGCACAGCGGGTGCGGAACCGACACCCCGACGGCGGATTCACCGGATTGGGCGGATCGCCGCTGATCGGCGGCTCGGTCATCCGGTCATCGGGATCCATCGACAGGCGCGAATCGAGCAGCGCCCTGGAATAGGGATGCAAGGGCGTATCGTAGATCGCATCGACCGAGCCGATCTCCACGACCTGGCCGAGATACATTACCAGCACGCGGTCCGAGATATATTGGACGACGTTGAGATCGTGCGAAATGAACACGTAAGTCAGATTGAATTCGCGTTTGAGATGGCCGAGCAGGTTGAGCACCTGCGCTTCGACCGATTTATCCAGCGCCGATACCGCTTCATCGAGGATGATCATGCGTGGATTGAGCGCCAGAGCGCGGGCGATATTGACGCGCTGTTTTTGGCCACCCGACAGTTCATGCGGATAACGGGCGCCGAACATGGAAGCGCGCAGGCCGACCTTGTCGAGCAGATCGCACGCCAGATCCATGGCATCGGTGCGGTTCATGCCATGGACGCGCGGGCCGTAAGCAACGGAATCTTGCACCGGCAGGCGTGGATTCAGCGACGAATAGCTGTCCTGGAAGACCATCTGCATGTTGCGGCGCAGATCGCGCAGGGGCAGGCCGCGCATGCCGCCAACCGGATCGCCGTCGAAAATCATTTCGCCGCTGTCGCTGGGGATGAGATGCATCAGCAGGCGCGCGAGGGTCGACTTGCCGCAGCCGGATTCTCCGACAATCCCCAAGGTCTCGCCCTTGAGCACCGAGAAGGAGACATCGTCGACGGCTTTCACGTCACCGACGTGGCGTTGCAGAATGCCGCTGCGGATCGGGAAATATTTGCGCAGGCCGTTGACGATCAGCATCGGCTGCTGCTTGCCGCCGCGATCGCGTTCGTCGAGGCTCGCCGCCTGCGGCTCCTCCTGCGGGATCAGATCGACACCGATGAAATCGAAAGCGCTCATGCTTTGACATCCATGGCCTGACGTAATCCGTCGCTGACCAGATTGAACGACAACGACGTGATGAAGATGGCGACGCCGGGCAGCGCGCAAACCAGGGGCTGCACATAGATGCCGGCGCGCAGGGTGGAGAGCATCAAGCCCCAATCCGGCGTCGGCGGTTCGACGCCAAGTCCCAGGAACGACAGGCCTGAGCCAAGCAGAATGGAGACCGAGATCAGGCTCGAAGCAAAGATGAAGACCGGCCCCAGCACATTGCCGAGAATGTGATGCCAGATGATCGACATGGTCGACGCACCGCTGGCACGCGCGGCTTCGACGAAATCGAGACCGCGCACCTGGGTGGTGGCGGATTCGGCGACACGGCAGATCGAGGGAATGAACACCAAGGTCAAGGCGATCATGCCGTTCTTGCTGCCGCCGCCCAAAGTACCCGAGATCGCCACCGCCAGCAGAACGGACGGAAAGGCGTAGAAGACATCCATCGTGCGCATGATGGCGCTGTTGACCCAGCCGCCGCGAAAGCCGGCGATGACCCCGAGCAGGCCGCCGATGACCATGGCGGCGGCCACCGGCACCAGCCCCATCATCAGTGACGTGCGACCGCCCCACAGCAGGCGCGAAAGCATGTCGCGCCCCAGTTCGTCGGTGCCGAGGATGAAATTGCGGAAGCCCACCGGTTTCATCCGATAGGCCATGCTGGTTTTCGTCGGATCGAACGGCGCCAGCAGCGGCGCGAAGATCGCGAGCAGGATGATGGCCAGAATAATCGTCAGGAAGAACAGCGTGACATAATCGTAGCGCAGGCGGTTGACGACCGAAGCCCAGTAGCCGCGCACCTCCCGCGCTTCGCGTTTTCGCCGGAAGAGAGGGAGGCGGAAGGCACTGACGTCGGTCATTCTACGTCCTTGTTCGCCTGAAATTCAGGCGCGTTTGATGCGCGGGTCGACCGCCGTCTGCAGCAGGTCGACCATGAGATTGATGGTGACGAAGGTGAGGGAGAGAACCAGGATCGCGCCCTGCAACACCGGCACGTCGCGGGTGAGAATGGCCTTGCTCATCAAGAAGCCGGTGCCGGGCCAGGTGAAAATGGTCTCGACCAGGATGGAGCCACCGACGAGATAGCCGAGCTGCAAGCCCATCACGGTCAAGACCTGCGGCAGCGCGTTCCAGATCGCATGCCGGAGCACGGCGAGCGGCCCCAGGCCCTTGGCGCGCAGCATTTGCACGAAATCATTGTTGAGCACTTCGGCCACGGCGGAACGCGTCGTGCGCATGATGATGCCCAGCGGCACCAGCGACATGGTCAGAATCGGCAGAACCGCATATTTGGCTTGGTTCCAATCGAAAATGCTGAAACTGGCCGAACCGCTCGTGCCCATGCCGGTGGCGGGCAATACGCCGAGCTTCACGGCGAAGACGATGACGAGAACGATGCCGAGCCAGTAGTTCGGCACGCTGACGCCGACCACGGCGACGCCGGTGGCGATGCGGTCGGCCGGCTTGCCGATGTGATAGGCGGCGATCGTGCCGAGGATGAAGGCCAGCGAAAAGGCGAGCAGCACCGCGCCGACGGAAATGACGAAGGTGTTGGACAGCGCGTTCAACACTTCCAGCATGACCGGGCGGTTGGTCTGCAATGAAATGCCGAGATCGCCCGACAGCGCCCGCTGCAACCACAGGAGATATTGAATCGGGATCGGCTTATCGAAGCCATAGACCTTGCGCAGATAGGCCGCGTCTTCTGGCGAGGCATCGGGCGGCAGCAGCGACTGGATCGGATCGCCCGGCGCCAGGAGCACGAGGGCGTAACAGACGACCGTCACGCCGAGCGCGATCGGAATGCTCATCAGGATGCGTCGGGCGGCGTAGTACCACATGACATCTCCGGCGGCTGACCACGGGCCAGATCGCCAGGAGTGCAATGCAACATGGGTGCCAGTTCGGGCCGCCCGAGCCCCTCGATAATACAATCGTCAGGAAGCCGGTCGCAGAGGTAGAGATTTCAGCTTCGTTTGGTGTTAAACTGGCCGGAAATCCGCCGCAGAGCTGAACGACCAGAATGGGTCTTGCGACCGTGTATACATTACACTGCTCGCGGGGCGATCATTTGTCATTTCTGGTGGCACTTCGCCCGGCGGGGGAGCAGGTTACAGCGATGGCGCCGCGGGGAAGACCGGGCGGTGCCAAAGTGAAAAGGACGGGAAGGCGATGTCGACGCGCGCGGAACGGGTTTGCACGCAATTACGCGACAGCATCATTCGGGGCGATCATGTCGCCGGCAGCCGGTTGAACGAAGTGGATCTGGCGGCCGAGTTCGGTGTGTCGCGCACGCCGATCCGCGCGGCCCTGTCGGAACTCGCTTCCGAAGGCCTGCTCGATTACATGCCGAACGCCGGCTATTCGGTACGCACCTATTCGGCGCAGCAGATGCTGGGCATTTTCGAGGCGCGTGCGGCGCTGGAAGGGCTCGCGACGCGACAAGCCGTCGAGAACGGCATCACCGAAGCGCAACGCGCCCTGATGCAGCGGGCCATCGACGAGACCGAGGCGGTGTTGAGCCGGCGGCGCTGGGAAGCCGATGTCACCGTTTTCTGGAGCCATATCAACACCTGGTTCCACGGCGCCATTCTCGAAGCCGCGCATAACGACCATCTCGCCTGGCTGTTGCGCAAGTCGCGCAGCATTCCGCTGGTCTATTCCTCCATGTTTCGGCGCTTCGATCTCAATCGCATCGCCAAGGCGCATGAGGAGCACGTCACCATTCTGGAGGCGATCAGCCAACGGCAGGCGGTGCGCGCGGAATCCTTGGCGCGCGAACACATCTACAAGGCTGGCCTGTTCGTCGTCGAACGGATGCGCGAACATGAAATGCAGGCGGCTCACGCCGCCGCGATGGCACGTGCCGATGGCAGTACGCCAGCGCAGCCGGTAGCGTCATAGCGTTTCACAGCTCGACTTCGTCGAGCGCCATGAAGACGCGTCCAAATAAGAGAATCTAAGCAGAATCACGTTTCCACCGAAACGTGATTTGCTCTCATTACTGCGCTGCCTCGGACAGCGGCACGGGATCTTGCGGGCGGCGGTGACGCCATTGCGTGGCCTGTTCGAAGGCATGACCGGCGCGCAAGACGAGATGATCCTCGAACGGGCGCCCGACAATCTGCATGGCGAGCGGCAGGCCGGCGGCGCTGAAACCGCTGCAGACGGAGAGCGCCGGCGATCCGGTGACGTTGAACGGACGCATGAATGAGGGGCGCGTCCGCGACATCGGTGCGCCTTTCCCAAGCGGATGCGCCGCCGACACCCAGCTCGGCGTGACGATCAGATCCACGCTCTTCATCACATCGGCAATCCCCGCGATCAAACGCGTGCGCTCGCGCATGGCGTTGACGTAATCGCAGGCCCGGATGAAGGCGCCGGGCACGATGCGCTGGCGAAAACTCTGGCCGAACTTTTCCGGTGTATGGGTCAAAGCGTATTCGTGGATGGCATAGCCCTCGGAGCGCGAGATCGTCGTGCCCACGTCGGCATATTCGAGCGACGACGCCAAGGAGACATCGACGACTTCGGCGCCGAGATCGCCGAACACTTTCAGAGCGTCGTCAAGCGCGGCGCGCACGTCGGGCTCGACTCCAGCTTCCTCGGTCATGCCCTTGGCGAAGCCGATCTTGAGGCCACGCACCGGCATCGCGATGCCTGAGAAATCAGGCTTCGCCGCATTAGCGCTGGCATTATCCAGCGGATCGTGGCGCGCCAAGACATCGAGCATCAAGGCGCAATCCTCAGCGGTCCAGCACATCGGGCCGGCATGATCGAGGCTGAAAGAAAGCGGGAAGATGCCGCGCCGGCTGACGAGACCATAGGTCGGTTTGATGCCGGCGATGCCGCACAAGGCCGCCGGGCCACGGATCGATCCGCCCGTATCCGTGCCCATGGCCGCCATGGCGAGGCCCGACGCAACCGCCGCCGCCGACCCCGACGACGAACCACCGGGATCATGCGCGATGTTCCAGGGATTGCGGGCGGGCGGCCAGGGCAGATCGAAACTGGTGCCGCCGATGGCGAATTCCCAGGTCGCCGTCTTGCCGAGCAGGATCGCGCCGGCTTGCGCCAATGTCGCGGCGGTGAACGCATCCTCTTGCGGCACGTGGTCTTTCAGCAAAGCGGAATGGCCGGTCGTGCGGATGCCTTTGGTGGCGTAAATATCCTTCAGCGCGATGGGAATGCCGTGCAACGGCCCCTTGTAGCGACCGGTGGCGATTTCGGCTTCCGCCGCACGCGCGCCCGCCAAGGCTTCCTCGCGCAACACCAATAGATAAGCATTAAGCAGCGGATCGAGCCGCGCGATGCGATCGAGAAAAGCGCTCGTCAATTCGACGGGAGAGAGTTTGCGCTGGGCCATCAGTTTCGAAGCTTCAGCGATGGTGAGATGGCAGAGATCGCTCATGCGTTTTTCTCCGCCTTGGCGAGACGCAAGGCAAAAGCCGGCTCCAGCGAGAATGGACGATCACGCCGCAGCGCCACCGATCCCGCTTCAATCTCAAGGATGGCCGCCTTCAATCCTTCGAGATCGCCCGCCGGCAGATGCAGGCCCTGGCTTGCCAGCCGCTCTTTCAGTTCGGCAATCGCATCCCCGTCGTCTTGCATGGCGCGCCTCCTGCTAGATTGCCGGCGAAAGGCTTACCTCACCGGCCCGATTATTTAGGATCGACTGTAATCGGTGTGATGTCCTGAAACCAGCTCTGGGCCTGGACGAAGCCCTTCACCCGGGGTGACATGGCGCGCGGATTGAGATCGCTGACGATGAACAGATTGCGCGCTTCATTGACCAGGATTTCGTGGATCTGGGTGACGATCGGCTCCCACACGGCCGGATCGAAACTGTTCAGTGCCGTTTCCGCCAGTTCGTCCACTTTCGGATTGCTGTACCAGCCCCAATTGGTGCCGACGGGGCCTTTATATTTGGTCATCGAGCCTTTCAGGAAGTTCAGCGGATCGGTCGCGCCGCTGCTGAAATTGACCCCATCATAGGGAAACTTCTCCTGCCCTTTGAAATAGACGTCGAGCAAGGTGTTCCAATCGACCGTATCGAACTTCACCTTGAAGCCGACGGCTTCGAGCTGTTCCTTAATAAGCTCGTTCATCGGCAGCGGCTGCATCTGGCCTGAACCCGACGTGGAAATGCCGATCATGATTTCGCAGGGGTAGCAGCCAGCTTCCTTGAGCAGCGCCGTCGCCTTCTTCTGATCGAAGCCATATTCGACTGGTTTGCCGTAGTATTTCTGCTGCGGCACGTAGATGCCGGAACTGGGCTGCGCCAGGCCGGAGAGCAGATCGACCATCTCCTGCCGGTTGACCGCCCAATTGGCAGCCTGGCGGACACGGATATCCTTGAACGGCCCGCGCGCCACATTGAGAATGTAAGGCCAGGTGTGCGGATAGATATTGGTGACGATCTGCATTTTCGCCGCTTTCAATGCCGGAATGGCATCGGGCGGCGGCGCTTCGATGAAATCGACCTGGCCTGACAGCAGCGCGGCGACACGGGTGGTCGCCTCCGGCATCGGCAGAAGCACGAGCCGATCGTGTTTGGGAATGCGGTTCTTGTCCCAATAGTCATCGTTCTTGGCGAGTTCGAGCCGTTCGCGCGGCACGGCGCTGACGAATTTGTAGGGCCCCGTGCCGGATGGCGCTTTGGCAAAGACATCAAGATTGTTACCGGCCTTCTCCACCGCGCAGGGCGACAGCATGAAGAGGAACGGCATGTTGAAGTGAAAAAGCGATTCCGGCGTCTTGGTGTAGAAAGCGACCTGATAATCGCCGGTCTTCTCGACGCGATCGATGTTGTTGGTGCGCGAACGGGCGCGGCCAAAATTATAGGGCGTGAAGGCCGGATGTTTATCGGAGGTCAGCCGCTCGAAATTCCAGACGGCGGCGGCGGCATTCCAATCGCAGCCATCATGAAATTTGACGCCTTCGCGGAGATTGAAAATCCATTTCTTGTGATCGGCAGGATCGATCGACCAGGACGTCGCCAGCCCGGGGCGCAAGCCCACTTCCTTTTCGCGGCTCGACAAATCCCATTCGATCAAGGTGTCGTAGAGAGAGAAGCCGACGAAGCGATTGCCTTCAAACCCCTGGTCGGGCTGGCCGCGCCAATCGGGAATGTCGGCGGCCGTCATGGCGATACGCAACACGCTCTGCGACGCCGCGGCGCTTTGGCCTGCCGTCATCGCGGCCAAGCCGAGCGCCATGCCAAACGTTATGCCCAGCATTGCGGATCTGAAGCGGATCGACCGGAGAACAGACATGCCCGAACGGTTCATGCGCCACCTCTCATCATGTCCAAGTCATCATGGCCAAGCGTCAGCGAGACTGAGGGGCATGAGTGCAAGGCAGGTGCCATGCGCATCGGCGGACGATTATTCGTTAGGAAAGCAACGAAATCAGCAGGATGAGGGTTTAATAATACAATCTACTCCATCTGACGCTTTAAACAGCTAACCGCCCGCGCCAGAGGCAAACTGATTTATTGCAGTGCATATAAACATAAATGCTTATATTACATATAAATAAGCACACACCTTCTGCTTGACAGCATTTTCCTACGGTTGTTAGCCTGCGGCTAGATTGTATACATTAAAGCCTCTTTCAGGCTGCTTTTGTGGGGGAAGTCGATGGCCGAACATCACGTCAAAGCCGGTCCGTCCACCTGCCAATGGGGCTATCTAGACCCACTGTCGAAGCCCGTGGCGACCATCAAAAGCGGCGACCGCATCACCATCGACACCATGTCCGGCAACAAGGCGCATCTGCCGCCGGCCGACCGGTTTTTCATTCCGCCGGAACTAACCGCCATTCATGCGGAGGTCACGCAGGGTCCGGGGCCGCATATCCTCACCGGTCCGGTTTATGTCGAGGGCGCCAAGCCCGGCTCCGTTCTCGAAGTGAAGATCGAAGCGGTGAACCTGATGCAGGACTGGGGTATCAACATGATCCGCCCGCTGGCCGGCACGCTGCCTTATGATTTCGAAGAGACGCGCGCCACCGTCATCCCGCTCGATCACCAGAAGATGGTCGGCGTAATGCCGTGGGGACTGGAGCTGGCGCTCAACCCGTTCTTCGGCATCATGTCGGTGGCACCGCCGCTCAACTGGGGCAAGGTGACCTCGATCATTCCGCGCGCCTTCGGCGGCAATCTCGACAACAAGGAACTTGTCGCCGGCACGACGCTCTATCTGCCGATTTTCGTCGAAGGCGCTCTGTTCACCTGCGGCGATGGCCATGGCGCGCAAGGCGATGGCGAAGTCAACGTGACCGCCATCGAAACCTCCCTGCAAGGGACGTTCACGCTCACCGTGCGCGACGATCTGAAATTCACCTATCCGCGCGCCGAGACGCCGACCCATTACATCACCATGGGCATGGACCCGGATCTCGACCAATGCGCCGTGATGGCACTGCGCGACATGATCGTCCTGCTCGGCGAAAAGGCCAATCTGTCGCGCGAGGACGCTTACATGCTTTGCAGCCTCGCCTGCGATCTCAGAGTAACGCAGACGGTCAACGGCTCGAAGGGCATTCACGCCATGATCGCCAAGACGATCGTGCATCCCACGTTGACGCAGGTGGCCTGATTTCCAAGGAGATCGCATGACCAAAGCCAGGATCGCCCATCTCGCCGGCCCGACGGCGACCATTCAAAACACGCCGCCTCTGGTGACGTCCAACAAGGCCCGCGCCAAATATGGCTTGCCGCTGCTGCCCAATCCCGATGGCAGCGCGATGAAATACGACGCGCTGCGTGCGCAACGTCTCGCGGCGCCCGTGAAGATCTATGTGGAGCAATTCTCCGCTCATCCCCTTGAAGCCGATGTCGCCGAGCTTTACGGGCCGCCCGATGGCTATATGGGACCGGACGGCGTGTTCAAGACGGCGAAGTCTGGCGACGACGATAAGCCCGTCTACGAGATCGAACTGAAGCCGGAGGACGGTCTCTACCCCTTGCCCTATATGGCGCGACAGGCGAACGGAACGGCATGGGAGGAAGAATGCGTGGCGCCTGGCGCGCCGCAGGGACGGCAAGGGTTCTTCCCCGATGGTTCGCGCAGTTTCGAGGAGATCGATCGGCTCTCCATCGGCACCGAAGGCGTGGCCAGCCAATTGTCTTCCATCGCCGAGATCGATTTCTATCGCGGCGCGCCGCCGGGCGGTTTCACCAAGGGCAAGCCGGCGCATCTGCGCGCCGACAAAGGTGAGGGTGACATCGCGCCGGAACGGCGCGGGCATAATTTCTTTGGCTACAAGCCTTATCATCTGGCGACTGCACCGCCGCGCCCGATGCTGGCTAAGGTCACCAACGACATGCAGGCCCTGGTCGACAGCCCCGACTATGACGGCGTGATCTGGACGCAGGGCAGTCCGCAGGTAGAAGAATCCGCCTATTGGTTCAATCTGCTGATCGACACGGCAAAACCGATCTGCGGCAACGCGGCACAACGCCCGCAAGGCCAGATCAGCAATGACGGGCCGAAGAACATCGTCGACAGCGCCAGCTATATCCAATCGAAAATCTGGGCCGACGATCAGGGACGGGATCGTTGCGGTGTCGTCGTCATCCAGGAGCAGCAGATTTTCGCGGCCCGCGAAGTCGCCAAAGTGGATGCCCGCCCCGGTGGCTATGTGGCGACCGGCGGCCATGGTGGCATCATCGGCCAGATCAGCCATACGGGCCGGCTGGCGCTGACCTATCTGCCGGTGTTCAAACATACGTTTCGGTCGGAGCTGCGTCTCAGCCAATTGCCCGCCAGCGTCAGCGCGGTGAAACGCGGTGCCGCCGGATTGGAACAGGTGAACGTCGCCGTGAAGGACGCCGCCGGCAAACTGCTGGCAAGCGCCATTCCGGTGGTCTCGATCATCAAGGACGGCAGCTATTCGACATTGGAATTTGGCGACGACCCGGCGCTCGAAGCCGATCTCATCGCCTCCATCGAACATAAGCTGTCGCTTGGCATGCTGACCGGCATCGTCATCGAAGGGCTCGTGCCTTACGGCTCCCTGCCCTCGACCGCGCGGCATAAGCTGATGTTGAAAGCGGCTTTCAGCGGCCTTCCCGTCGCCAAGGTCGGCCGCAATGCACCGGAAGGTTTCGCCGATCCGCATGATTTCCAGATTGCCGCCACCAATCTCACAGCGACGAAGGCACGGCTGCTGCTCATGGCGTGCCTGCTGAAATTCGGCAGCCTGCCCGCGGCCAAGGACCCCGACAAGCCGACCTCAACGGAACTGGACGCGATCCGCAAAGCCGTGGCGCGTTATCAGGACGTGTTTTCGACTCATTGAGAAGACGGGCGCCGCGATTATGCGACGCGCGGCTGCTCCGCTTCGAAAGCGGTTTCGAGCGTCTTCTGAGCGCCCGTCAGTTTGGTGCCGTCCTCATCGGCGAGCGCGGCGGTGGTGAGGCGGCGCAGCCAGCCGGCGCTGTCGGGCTTGCCGATCAGTTGCGGCACGTTCGACAAGACGCGCTCGAAGCGAGAATTGCCGCGCGCCGCCGTATCCGAATAGCCTTTGACCAGACGGCGGCATTTCAGGATTTCCACGGCAAGAGGATAATCTTTCGGCGCGGTCTCGGTGACGAGCTTCAGCCAGCCGTTGAGATGCGACAGTTCCCTCTCGTGGCGCAACAGGCCGCGACGGAAGCGCCGCATGCCGGCGACCATGTAGAGCGAAAAGAACCAGAAGACCGTGCGCGTCTGCACGCGCCGGCCGCGATTGACCAGTTTGTCGAGCCGATTGAACACGGCGGGATGATTTTCGAGCCAGCGGCCGAGGCCGGCCGGCATCGTTCCCGCCACTTCCTCCATGCGCGGATGCATGAATTCGGTCATGTAAAGCAGTTGGTCCTGCTTCTTGCCGACTTCCGCATCGACCCGCGCGAAACGGCTTGATCGCGTCTTCAGATCGGCGACGCGAATGACATCGTCATAGGCCATGGCGACGGCGACATATTTAGCCGCTTCGCGGGTTAGCGCGAAATCGTGCCTCTCGCCCGACAGGCTCGTGTCGAGGCGATGGATCGCCGCGATGCGATCGAGATAGTCCTGCGCGTAGGCCGGATCCTGGTAATCGACCAGACGGGTGATGGCGGTATAGAGCAGCGGCGTCAAAGCCGCCGGATAGTTCTGCCGGATCTGCTGCAACAGCTTGTCGAGACGCGGATCCTTCAGAGATTGTGGCGGCTCCAGAAATTCCTTGCCGCTCGTCTTCTCCACCGTCTCGACGACCGGCGTGACAGTGCGCTCGAAGCCCGCACCGAAGGCTTTCAAGCTTTGGGTGACGCCCTTACCGCCGGCGCGAATGGCGCCTTCGAAGGCTTCGCGATCGAACGGCAACACTTTGGCGCCGGCCAGAGCGCCGAACATAACCGCGGAAATGACGCTGCCATTCTTCTCGGCCATCGTCTGCATGTCGAAGACGACGGAGCGCTTGGCGGCCACGGGAGTGGCTTCCACCACCACGCCGGAATCGGCGATGCCGTCGCCCGCCTGTTCCTTTTCGCTGACCGCCAAGGAGCGATGGCTCGACGCGATCAACGTCGTGCGCTCGGGCGTGACAAGCCCGCGCATCATCGAACGGCCGGCTTCCATATATTCGGCCGCCATCACCACATCGACATCACCCGGCGTCGGCATGAGCGACAGCACAGGCATGCGATCGCCCTGGGGCGGCATCATCTCGACATAATAGATGGTGGCACCGGTGCGTTGCGCGACACCCGGCACGGAGGTGGACTGGGCGGCCCAGTTCTGGCTTTCCGCCAGCGCAACGATCCAGTCGCTGAGAACGCCGCCGCCCTGGCCACCCATGGCGAGGATGGCGAGAGCGATCGGCTTATCAGGATGTGTCCGGTCCACAGTCGTATCTTTCGTTTTCGTCGTTGGTTACGACCGATCAGATGAACACAGGCCGGCGGGCCTCGCGCCGGCGCTGCAGGAAGCCGATGACGGCCTCGCGCACCCGCGCCACGCTGCGATCCCAGCGCGTCGGATTGTTGATGACATCGGCGCGATAGAAGGAGGGGCACAGCACGGCGGCCTCGGCGACCTCGCCGCAATTGCCGCAGCCGACGCAGGTCTGATCGATCGCGGCGACCGGGTCGTCTTTCAACGGATCGTTGGTATGTTTCACCGACAGCGAGGGACAGCCGGACAGGCGCATGCAGGCGTGATCGCCGGTGCAGACATCCTCATCGACGCCGAAACGCTGCTTGATCGCGCGCTCGCCGTTCTTGACGGCCTTGTCGAACAGCGGCTTCACGCGACGCTGCTTGTTCAGCATGCACTCCGACGAAGCGACGATGATCTTCGGACCGGGTTCGTTGCTGGTGAGCGCTTCCTTCAAGGTGTCGCGCATCTTGCCGACATCATAGGTGCGATCGATTTGGCGCACCCATTTGGCGCCGATGCCCTTCACCGCCGTGACGATGGAATTGTTGGTCGACCGCCGCTCGTTCTCGGCCCGCGAGGAGAGAATGTCCTGACCGCCGGTCGCCGAAGAATAATAATTGTCGACGACGACGATCACCTGGTCCTGCTTGTTGAAGACCGCATTGCCGACACTGGACGACAGGCCGTTATGCCAGAAGCCGCCATCGCCCAGGAAGGACACCGCCTTCTTCTTCGAAGCGACATTGAAGGCCGAGGCCGAGGCCGGCCCCAGGCCATAGCCCATGGTCGTGCCGCCGAGATTGAAGGGCGGCAGAATGGAGAAGAGATGACAGCCGATATCGGAGGAAATCTGATGCGGCCCCAGCTCCTGCTCGACCAGTTTCATCGCCGCGAAGATCGGCCGTTCCGGACAGCCGGTGCAGAAGCCGGCCGGGCGCTGCGGCACCACATCGGCAAGCGCCTTGACCTTCGGATTGCTCAGCACACCGGCGGCGGTCGGCATCGGCGAGCGGTTGCCGAGCAGCGGCTTGGCATGGGCTTCGAGGAAGGTTTCGACGCCCTTAGTCAGAACGTCCGCCGTATAGTCTCCGCCGAGCGGCAGCATGCCCTTGCCTTCGAGCCGCGCATTGATGTCGCGGCGGCGCAGGATCGTGTTGACGGCCTGTTCGAGATATTCGGGATGGCCTTCCTCGACCATCAGAACCGCGCGCTTGCCGGCGCAGAACTTCGCCACCTCATCGTCGATCAGAGGGTAGGTGACGTTCATCACATAGAGCGGAATTTTCGAATCGCCATAGACGTCGGCGAGGCCGAGATATTGCAGAGCGCGAATCAGCGAATTGTACATTCCGCCTTGCAGAATGATGCCGACCTCGCCCTCTTCCGGCCCGAACCATTCGTTCAGGCGCCGTTCCTTGATGAATTTGACGGCGGCCGGCCAACGTTCGTTGAGTTTCTGCTTGTCTTGCAGATAGGAGGCCGGCGGTAG
The DNA here is from genome assembly GCF_031921685.1 of Methylocella sp. CPCC 101449. Classification (NCBI taxonomy): domain Bacteria; kingdom Pseudomonadati; phylum Pseudomonadota; class Alphaproteobacteria; order Hyphomicrobiales; family Beijerinckiaceae; genus Methylocella; species Methylocella sp. CPCC 101449. The sequence continues at coordinate 985,498 of NZ_JAPDHU010000001.1, forward strand.
GACGATGCGGTTGAGATCGCGCTGCGGGTTCTGCAACGCCTCCTGCATCGTATAGCGCGGCGGGCGATTGGCCTTGGTCGTGAACTGGCCATGCACGTGACAGGCGCGGATGCGCACCTGCAGGATCACCGGCGTGTTGGAAGCTTCCGATAGTTCGAAGCCGGTTTCCACCGCGTCGACCATGGAGGGCAGATTGGGGCGCGGATCGAGCATCCACATCTGCGACTTCATCGCAAAGGCATGGGTGCGTTCCTGCGGGATCGACGACCCCTCGCCGAAATCCTCGCCGACGATGATCAACGCGCCGCCATTGACACCGCTCGACGACAGATTGGTCAGCGCATCGGAGGCGACATTGGTGCCGGCGGTGGATTTCCAGGTCACCGCACCGCGCAACGGATACATGACCGAGGCCGACAGCATGGCGGCAGCGGCGGCTTCCGATGCGGAGGATTCGAAATGGACGCCAAGTTCGTCGAGCACGTCCTTGGCGTCGGCCAGTACGTCCATCAGATGCGAGATCGGCGAACCTTGATAGCCGCCGACATAGGCGACGCCCGATTGCAGCAAAGCCTTGGTGATGGCGAGAATGCCCTCGCCGCGAAAGACCTCGCCTTCACCCAGACGGAGATCCTCGACTTCACTGGCGAATGAACGCTCTGCCATGTTCCGCTCCTTCGCGGCCCTGCGCCACCTGTTATGGCGCGCTGTTTCGTACCGATCGCAATAAGATGCGCCGACGAAGTGAAACTATTTTATGTCTAAAATAGTTTGCGTCAAGGCGCTTTCACCCCGCCGCCGCATCCACTTCTTCATGCCTATTGAAGCGTCATTTCAAACGCTTCCTGCTTAGGGCGTAGCCGCCGGCAACAGTTTCCAGGCACCATTGTCGATTTTCACCAGGGTCACCGAACGTTCGTCGACACCATAGGTGCTGGCCGGCGTAAAATTATAAACGCCATAGGCGCCGGCGAGTTCTTTCGTCGAATAAAGCGCCGCACGGATCGCAGCCCGGAATTCCGGCGTCCCCGACTTCGCGCCGGTTGCTTTGGCGCGCTTGATCGCATCGGTCAAAATCACCCAGCCGTCGAAGGCATAGGGCGAGAACCCATCGATCGCCGGCGCATTATTGGCCTTCTGATAGGTCTCGCGATAGGCGAGCGAGACCTTCTTGGTTGGGTTGGAATCGGGCAGCTGTTCGGCGACGATGACCGGCCCCGTCGGGCAGATGATGCCATTGGCAGCCTTGCCGGCGACGCGCAGGAAATCGGCGCTGATCATGCCGTTGTTGCCGTAGACCAATCCCTTGTAGCCGCGCTCGGCGAGAGCAAGGGCGGGCAACGCGGCCGGCGTGGCGGTACCGCCGATGACGATGGCATCCGGCCGCTGCGACACGATCTTCAAGATCTGGCCGGTGACGGATGTTTCGGTGCGCGCATAACGCTCGTTGGCGACGATGTTGATGCCGGCTTCCTTAGCGCTCTCGACCAACGAGCTGTACATCAGATCGCCCAGCGCATCGTTGAAGCCGATGAACGCCACCGTCTTCACCTTGTTCGCCTTCATGTGGCCGACAATGCCTTGGAACAACAGCAGCTGCGGTTGCAGGGACTGCACCACCCACGGGCCGCCTTCGCCTGTCGGCGGTGGCGTGATGGGGGAGACCGCGACCATCGGCACCTTCAGTTCAACCGCAATCGTCGCCATGGCCACGGTTTGCGGCGCGCCCGACGTGCCGATCAGGGCGTCGACCTTTTCCTGCTCGACGAGCTTGCGGGTGTTGCGCGCCGCCATGGATGGATCGGACGCATCGTCGAGTTCAATGACGCGAATGGGCTCGCCGTCGATCTCGCCGCGATAGACCTGGCCGGCGGCAATGCCTTTGCCAATGGGAATGCCGATGGAGGAGACGGCGCCGCTCAGGCCCGTGACGAAACCAACAACGATTTCGGCGGAGGCGGCGCCCGGCCATATCAGACCGATCGCGAGGGCAGATACCAGCATGCGTTTCATCGAAGCACCTCCATTGGGACACTCTCGCGAAAATCTCGCAAAAATTCCGATCTATTGCACCACGCTCTCTGAAAGCTCCGGCACATTACAGCCCTGCCGATAGGTTTCGAAGGCCTGACGCAGATCGTCGGGAATTGCTATCACCGAATGATCGCGCAAAGATGTGGTCACAGTCACGAAATTGGCCCGTACACATTCGACGCCAGCCTTGAAGGCATGCACGGACAGGGCCACCGAAGACCGGCCGATGCTCTTGACGATGATTGCGGCCTCAAGCACTTCGCCCATCGAGCTGGGCTGGGAGAAGTCGGCGGAGACATGGGCATAGCCCAGACCCATGCGCCGCTGGCCAATCAACATGGGATAGGGCAGCCCCAGGCATTGGCCATACCAATCTTCGATTACCCCATTGAAAATATTGAAATATTCTGGCGTATAGACGATGCCGGCGGGATCGCAGTCGCCGAACCGGATCAGAAAGCTCCTGCGCCAGACGCTGCCGGGCAAGGACGAGAGCGACAGGGGAGCAAAGCGCGGCATCAGGCCCTTCAATTTAGTTTGTGCATGAAGTTATTTAATACGTACCTGAGCATTTGGCGCGAGTCTACCGGGATGATGGACCGGCGAAGCCGGACGGGCCGGACACGAGCGACATGCCGAAAAATGCGGCTGAATGCTGCTTTCCCGTGTGGAGAACTGCCTGCCGAACGTCCAAACTCGACATCCCCATCGCGCCCCGGTAATGATTGAGATATAAAAGAGTTGGCGGATTGCCGAAATCCGGGAGCGGCAGGATGGTCGCACCAATCCGATTTCGGGCTGGACAACGCCGCATCGCATCTGAGATCAGAGGAAAATCCCAGGAGACTATTTTGGCGAGCAACGTGGAAAGCGATGATCTGTCTCTGGCCTCAAAGCCGGAAGAGGCAAGCGAATATCGCGCCGAGATACGGCTCTGGCTGCGGCTGCTCGCCTGCACCACTCTGATCAGTGGCAAACTGCGGCGCAATTTCCGCGAACAGTTCGATTTTACCCTGCCGCGTTTCGAGCTGTTGGCGCAGCTCGACTTCGAGCCGGGCGGCCTCGTGCTCGGCGAATTGTCCAAACGCCTGATGGTCTCGGCCGGCAATATCACGCCGATTCTCACGCGCCTGATCGAGGAAGGCTACATCACGCGCGCGCCGTCGAATCTCGATCGCAGGGTGCAAATCGTTTGCCTCACCGTCGAAGGCCGCAAGAAATTCCGCCGCATGGCGAAGAAACACGGCCAATGGCTGAACGACATGTTCCAGGACGTCGATAGCGAAGACATCGAGGCGATGGTTCAGCAGCTCTCGCGGCTGAAGAAAGTGCTGAAGGACAGCGAGCCAGACGGCGCTGGCAAATAACTCTGCTCGTTCTTATCGGCGCAGCTTGTAACCCGATTTTTCGCGATCCCACATATCGGCGGTGATGCCGGCCTCGCGCAGGCTCACCTTCTTGATCTTGCCATTCTCGGTCAACGGCATGGTATCGACAAAGCGAATGAAGCGCGGCACGGCGAAATAGGCCATCCGCCCTTCGCAATAGGTAATGAGATCGAGCGGCGGCAGATCCACGCCATCCTTGCGCTGAATGGCAACGGCCACTTCATCCTCGCCCAATTCGGACGGCACCGGATAGACCGCGCAAGCAGCGACGGCGGGATGGGCCTGGATGACGTCTTCGACCTCCCACGACGAGACATTTTCGCCGCGCCGCCGGATCGCATCCTTCATCCGATCGATGAAATAATAATGACCGCTGGCGTGTCTGACGACACGATCGCCCGAGTGAAACCACAGATTGCGCCAGGCTTCGACGGTTTTCTCGGGCATGCCGAAATAGCCGGTGGCAAAAGCGAAAGGCTCGCGGGCGCGCAGGATCAGTTCGCCCGCCTCGCCCTCAGCAAGCGGCGCATCGTTCGCATCGACAATTCGCGCCTCGACGCCATCGGCCAGATAGCCCATGGAGCCCGGCCGATCGGAGGGAATGGGGCTCGCGAAAACGAAATTGGTTTCCGTCGATCCATAGCCATCGACCAAAGGCACGCCGAAACGTTCGCGGAAGAGATCGTGAAACCGCCCCGGCACGCCGCCGTCCAAAGCGACGCGGACGGAATGGTCCTTATCGTCAGCGCTCTCCGGCTGTGCCAGCAGGATCGCCGCCATGGCGCCAAGCAGATAAGTGACATTGGCTTTGTGCTTGCGCACCGTCGCCCAGAATCCGGACGCCGAGAATTTCGGCTCCAGCACATAGGTACAGCCGTTGAGCAGCGCCTGATAGAAAGCATTCAACGCATTGGTGTGAAAGATCGGCAATGTCGTCAGCAGGACGTCGCCTTCGCGGATGCCAAGAGCTCTCGCCGAATAGATGCCCCACCAGAACATCTGCGCCTGCGGACAGCACACACCTTTCGCCGGCCCCGTGGTGCCCGACGTGTAGAGAACGGCGACCGTATCGCCGGGACGCGGCACGGGCAGATCTTCGTCCTGCGGCACCTGGGAGGCCGCGCCGCGCGTGATGCCGGAGGCGTCGATGGTCCATGTCAGAGCCGGCAGCAGACCGGCTTCGATGACCGTGTCGAGATTGGAGCGATAAATCTCTTCCACGACCAACAGCTTCGGGCCGGAATTGCGGAAAATATGCTGCAATTGCGGGCCGCGCAGCGCCGGATTGACCGGCACGGCGATGGCGCCGAGCCAGGCGCAGCCCAGATAAATCTCCAAGAATTCCGCGCGGTTGGAGACCAGAATGGCGACGCGGTCGCCGGGCTTGATGCCGGCCGCCGCCAGCGCGCGCGCCGATACGGCCGCCTGCGACGCGGCCTGCGTATAGGTCCAGCTCACGTCGCCGGCGATCAGCAGGATGCGGTCGCCGTAGCGCGCCGCCTGGCGCTGCAAAATGGTCGGCAGAACGCGGTCGGAGGAGGCGAAGGTCGCCGCGATGTCCTGAAAGCGATCGCTGATCCCAGGAGCCTCGCTTCTTGCCCCGGAGGCCTGCCGCACATCCGCCGTCACGCTCGATCTCCTGGAAACCACGCTGACGGCAACTATGGCATAGAGGACTATGGATTACGAGATATTTTATGCCTAAAGTGATTTCGAAAGACCGTCTCTCCTGGTGAACTCATGTCGCATCTCGATGTCCTGAAGCAGTTCCGTTCTCCATACGAAGCTTTCGCAAAAGCGGCAGCGCGGCGGCCGGATGCACCCTTCCTCATCGCGCCGGCCAGCGCCGAACTGTCCTATGCGCGCGATGGCTTTCGCATCAGCTATGGCGACCTTCTGAAACAGGTCGAGGCTCTGAAAGCGGAATTTTCCGCCGCCGGCTATGGCTGCGGCGCGCGGGTGGCGCTGCTGCTGGACAATCGCCCGGAATTTTTCGTCCATTGGCTGGCGCTCAATGCGCTGGGCGTTTCGATCGCGCCGATCAATCCGGATCTGCGGCCGGATGAACTGACCTATCAGTTGCGCAAATCGAAAGCCGATCTCCTCATTGCCGCCGATGAACGCATGGCGCTGGCGCGGCAGGCGGATTTGGGAACGACGCGCCTTATAGAGCCGGGCGCGACCATTCCCGCGTGCCAAAGCACGGTGAGCGGGCAGAACGATGCCTCGGGCAATGAATGCGCTCTGCTCTTCACATCGGGCAGCACGGCCTTGCCGAAAGGCTGTGTGCTGTCGAACCGCTATTTCATCGGCGTCGCCGATTGGTACGTCAATCAGGGCGGCACGGCAGCGGTGAGGATCGAGGGCGAAATCAATCTGACGCCGCTGCCGATGTTCCATATGAACGCGCTCGGTGCCAGCGCCGTCGGCATGATGGCGATCGGCGGCGCCGTCGTGCCGCTCGACCGTTTCAGCGCGACGCGCTGGTGGGCCTGCGTCGCCGACAGTGAAGCCACGATCGTGCATTGCCTAGGCGTCATTCCCGCCATTCTGCTGCAACTGCCGGTGAGCGAAGCCGAGCGGCGGCACAAGGCGCGGTTCGCCTTTGCACCGGCTGTGGATGTGCGCCATCGCGCGACCTTCGAGGAGCGCTACGGCCTTCCCATCGTCGATGCCTGGGCGATGACAGAGACTGGCGGCGCGGCCGCGACGACGACGGCGCAGGAGCCGAGCGGCTTCCCGTCGCGCTGCATTGGCCGCCCGGCGCAAAGCATGGACTATCGACTGGTCAATGAGGAAGGCGAGGACGTGAAGACGGGCGAGCCCGGCGAATTGCTGGTGCGCGCCAAAGGCGATGATCCGAAAGCCGGTTTCTTCACCGCTTATCTCGACGATCCGCAGAGTACGGCGGAAGCCTGGGCCGGCGGCTGGTTCCACACCGGCGATTATGTTTCCGCCGGGCCCGACGGCCTGCTGACCTTCTTCGACCGCAAGAAGAGCATCGTGCGGCGCAGCGGCGAGAATATCGCCGTGCTGGAAGTCGAATCGGCTTTGCACAAACTGCCGGACGTGGAGGCGACGGCGGTGACGCCGGTGCACGACGATATCAGAGGCGAAGAGGTGTTCGCCTTCGTGGTCAAGGCCGATCCAGCAGCCAAAGCGGACGCGGCGCTGGCCGAAGCCATCGTTCAAGGCGCGGCGGCGTCCTTGGCCTATCACAAGGTGCCGGCCTACATCGCCTTCGTCGATGCCTTGCCTTTGTCATCGACGAAGAAGATCGCGCGCGGCGAGGTCAAGACCTTGGCGAACGCTGCGCTGCGCGATCAAGCTGTCTTCGACTTCAGGGCGCTGAAGGCACAATTGCGCAAGGCACCGGCCGGCAAGGCCTGAGGGCCTTGTAATGGCCCTTGCATGGGGTTGTTCCTCAGAATCGTCCAGCACCCCCTCCCCTGGCACCGCATCGCGGTGAAATCAGGATTCAAGATACGAGGAGAGGACGGCGGAATTATGCTGCTGGTTTGCTAAAGGTGAAGCGACACCTCTGTGTCATCCCCGACAGCCGCATAGCGGCCGAGCGGGGATCCAGGGGCAAACGCTTACACGACCACACGCCCTGGTTCCCGGATCACGCTGTGCGTGTCCGGGATGACACCAAGGTGTCGCGTCACGTCCGGCGCTAATGCGACACCAAAGCCAACACGCGCAGCGGGCTGCCCGAGCCGTTTTCGATCTTCAACGGCGCCGAGACGATCATCGCGCCGGTCGGCGGCAATTGATCGAGATTGCACAGGCATTGCAGGCCATAGCGGCCGGCGCCGTGCAGATAATGATGCGCCGGCAGCGGCGGATCGAGATGGAAGGCCTGGCCCCAGTCGGTGCCGATGGTCTCGGTGCCGAAACCGATGATGCCACGCTCATGCACCAGCCAGCGCATGACTTCGGCATTCGGCCCCGGCGTGTGAGCGCCATCTTCCTTCAGATTGGCATAGTCGCGAAAATTCTTTTTCGACCAATCGGTACGCAGCAGCACCCAATGGCGTTCGGGGATACGGCCGTGCTTGGCCTCCCAGGCTTCGACGATAGGCACGGTGAGCAGAAAATCCGCATCCTTGCCCGCCTCAACAGAACAATCGATGACGCAGGCCGGCGCGATCATGTCCTGCGGCGGCAGAGTGTCGACCGCGTTGTTCGGCAGATCCTTGCCAGTGTGCCAATGGATCGGCGCGTCAAAATGCGTGCCGGTGTGTTCGCAGAGCGTGATGTTGTTCCAATACCAGCCCGGGCCGGCATCGTCGTAGCGCGAGATGCGCTGAATGCGCATCGGCATCGCCTGCCCCACTTCCGGCGGCAGAACGATGACCGGGAAATCCGGGCTCAAAGTGAAAGTCAGATCGACGATCCTGACCTTGCCGGATGCAATCGCCGCGGCGAAATCCTGAAGGGGCGATTTATCCATTCCCGTCTCCAACTGTGTTTCTTGAAAACTACTGGCCGAGTTCGCGTTCGAGCGCCTTCGGATTGGCGGCGAAGCGCTGGTGCACTTCCTCGGCGACATCGCCGACGAAGACATCCTCGAGCCCATTCTTCAGGCCACGCACGAGGCCGGTGGCGAGCACGCGCGGCGCCAGCTTCGGCGGCGGCACGGTCTGGAACCATTCGGTGTCGAGCGGGCCGGTGAACACGTTCATGACGCGCACGCCACCTGGCCGCAGTTCCGCGCGCAGGCATTGCGACAATGACAGGCAAGCGGCCTGCACGGCTGAATACTGACCGAACTGTGGCCAGTTGGCGAAAGCATAGACCGACAGAATATTCACCCAGGCGACCGCGCTGTTGACGCCATCGGCGCCGCGCATGCGCATCACCGGGCCAAAGGCCTGAGCCAGATGCAGGAAAGCCATATAGCTCCGTTCGATCTCGTCGACCGACGTGCTGGTGCCATGACGATCGAGCAGCCCGCCGCCGCGAATATGCTCGGACGTGTTGACGAGAATGTCGACCTTGGCCCCTATGTCGGCGGCGAGATCGAAGGTCGATTTTTCATCCGCCGTGTTCAGCGGCACGATGGTGACGCCGTCCATGGCACGCAATGCCATCTCGCCCGGGAAGGGCTTCCAGGCATCGGCGATGCCGACGAAGATGATGGAGGCGCCCGCCTCCTTCATCGCGCGCACCACTTCCTGGCCGATCACCGTGCGGCCATTGGTGACGAGCACGCGGCGGAATTTCGGATCGGCGGTCATTTCCCGCCATTGCTTGTCATCGCTCATGTGCGGCGTCTCTGTCTGAGGTTGGGCGAAGGCCACCGGCTGGCCGGCCTTATCGATCTGCAAGCTCATGCGAACCGTATCGCCTTCCTTGCTGTCGCCATGCAGGTGCGCGACCATGGTCGGGCCGGCGTCGAGCTTGACGAGGCCGATGCGCCAGGGCGCACGTTCGCGGAAATAGACGTCGGCCGGAATGTGCAGCGTCGTCTCGGAGAGAACCGTGCCGCCGCGCGGTGCATCCTTGAACACCAGTTCATCCGACAGACACACCGGGCAGGCATCGCGCGCCGGATAGGTAAAATGGCCGCAGGCTACGCAGCATTGCAGGGCGAAGCGCCCTTCCGCGGCGGCCCGCGTCAGCTCGTGTGACGTGCGGCTGCGCCATTGCGGCGGCAAGGTCGGCAGGCGGGTGCGAGCGAGCGGATTTTTGCGGCGCGGGCGGACAAGCGGCTCGGTCATGACGCAGCTCCCGCGAGGATCGCCGCGCCCGAGGAGAGGCCGCGATCATAGTTGATCATGCCGAAGCCCGACGCGAGGCCGATCTTGGCGTTCTTGACCTGGGTGGGGCCGGCGGTGCCCAGAACCTGCCGCAGCGCTTCAGTGACGCCGATATAGGCGCCGGCCGCGCCAGCCTGGCCGGCCGAAAGCTGGCCGCCGCTGGTGTTATGAGGGAAATCGCCGTCGATGGTCAGATCGTGCCCGCGCACGAAATCCGCGCCCTCGCCTTTCTTGCAAAAGCCGAGATCCTCGAACTGCATCATGGAGATCACCGGATAGTCGTCATAGGTCTGGACGAAGTCCATGTCGTCGGGTTTGACGCCGGCCATGCCATAGAGATCGTCAATATCCATGGCCCAGCCACCGCGCACCTGCATCGGATCGTTGCCGAACGCATTATGGCGTTCGATGGTGCCGAGCAGTTTCGCACCCGTGATGCCGAGCGCCTTCGCCGTTTCCTCGCGCATCACCAGAAAAGCTTCGGCGCCGGCGCAGGGCATGACGCAATCGAACAGATGGATCGGATCGGCGATCGGCCGGGCCGCCATATATTGCTCCAAGGTGAGTGGCGTCTTCATCAGCGCGTGCGGATTGCGCAAGGCATTCGCGCGCTGCGCCACGGCGATACGGCCCAAATCCTCACGCTTGACGCCATAGGTGCGCATATAGTTGCGGGCGATCAAGGCGAAACTGCCGTTGGCGCCGCCGGCGCCATGGGGATAGACCGCATCGGACGAGAAGCGCGAGAAATTCTCGAGCGTCCGGCGGAAGGAATCGGTGTGATTGGTGTCGCCGGCGACGCAGGCGATGATGTCGGCATCATGCGCCTCCACGGCGCGGGCGGCGCGGCGCAGCGCCGCGATGGCGCTGGCGCCGCCCAGCGGGATGTGATCGAGCCAGCGCACGCACAGGCCAAAATGCTGGGTGAGGCCGATGCCCGTATCCATGCCGAGCGTGAAGCTCGACACGCAGAAGCCGTCGATATCCCGGACGGTGATACCGGCCGCCTCGGTCAGCGCTTTTAGCGCGCGGCCGATCCACCAATGGGCACTTTTGATCGAATAACGCGCATAAGGAATCGTGACGGGCGCGGCTACGACGATCCGATCATAGGGCCTGCGCAAGGAACCGGGCATGAGAGACTTTCAGAACGAATAGAATTTTAGACTGGGGAGACGCCAACACTGGCGCCGCCACACACATAAAGCACCTGGCCTGTCACGAAGCTGGATTGCGGCTGCGCGAAGAACACGACCGCATTGGCGACATCCTCGGGTGCACCGAGGCGGCCAACGGGAATGGACTTGGCAATAGCGCCTTCCACATCGCTGCCAACCGGCACCAGCTCCTGAAACATCTGCGTCGTGCCGATCGGCCCCGGCGCAATCATGTTCACGGTGATGCCGTGCGGCGCCAGTTCCAGCGCCCAGGTGCGGCCCATGCCGATGATACCGGCCTTGGTCGCCGAATAGGCCGTGCGGGTGACGACGCCGAGAGCCGCGCGCGACGAAATGAGGATCACGCGGCCCGCGCGCCGCGCCTTGAAGCCAGGCAGGAAGGCTTTCAGGAGAACGAGCGGGGCGGCCAGATGCAATCGCGTCAGCGCGACGAGATCGTCAGGCTGCGCCTTCTCGACGAAGTTTGGCAGAATGATGCCGGCATTGTGAACGAAATGGCTGACCGGCGCGGTCTTCGCCAGTTCGGTGGCTGCCTGCTCAGTGGCGGCCGCGTCCATCAAATCGACGTCGACGCTTTTCAAGCGCGCATGCGACCAGGTGGGTTTTTGCCGATCGAGCGAGGCCACATCATAATCGGCGGCGAGAAGCGCCTGGCAGATGGCGGCGCCAATGCCCGCGCTGCCGCCCGTCACCACCGCGAATTTGCGTTCCGTCATCCCCGCAACCTTACATGAAGAGCTGAATATTGCCGAAGGCGGCGTCGCAATTGACGATGTCGACGCGCTTCATCTTGATCCGCAGCACGCCATCGACCAGCGCCAAAGTGTGCGTCGCCCAGGCGGCATAGAGTTTCTGATCGTCGAGACGCGTTTCGACATAATGCATCGGCGTCCACAGCACATAGGTGCCGGTAGCATCGTCGCGCTGATCGACCTGCGGCACCTGCAGCACGTGGTGGCAGCGGCTCTTCGGCTTCTGGCTGAAGGTGCGTGCGCCTTTCAGCCGTTCGACGCGGATTTTCAGCAGCAGCTTGTCTTCATACATCAGGGATGTGGTGAGGCGTGGATCGGTCTGGCCCCATTCGAGCGGCATCCAGTAGATGCCGTCCTCGGCGAAGAGGTCGAGCCATTCCTCGAAACGATGCTGGTCGATCAGCCGGGCCTCGCGCACGACAAAGTCGATGAGGTCCTGATTGGAAGGCACTGTCATCTGTTCCGCTGCCCCACTCACATCGACAAAGTCATGAACTTGTTCCAGGCGCGGAACTGATTGCGCATCTGCCATTCGCTCGTGCCGTTGGTAACCGCCTCGTCGCCCTGCTCTTCGCCGGGCACATAGAGCCGTTGCAGATTGACCCATTGATTGCCGTCGACGTGCAGGCCTTCCTGGGCGCGCTCATACATTTCCAGATCGTCATGGCCGACGATCGACGTCGGTGCATTGATCAGGCGGTTGTACATCACCGTGCGTTGCAGAAGCATGTCGGGCGCCTCGACAAGACGGAACGTCCAGGATTCGACCAAGGTGCGATCGGCGGCCAAGGGCTTGAACACGCGCAGAAGCTGGATCGGTCCCTTCATCATCACATTGGGAAAATAGACCGTGTTGTGACGGTTCTCGTTGAGAATGGCATGGGCACGCTCGGCGCCATAGGCCTTCTCCATCATTTCCGTATAGCCGGGCACGCTGGAATAATCGGAGTGGATCGACTTGGTCACGCCGGTGTGGCCATGGCCATTCGGCCAGACGCGAATGCCCATGCCTTCATAGAATTCATAGGGCGACATGAACGGCGCATAGATTTCCACCGCCATCGGCTTGGGCGTGCCCGGAGGCGCGCTCTTCCACACTTCCACCGTGGTGCCGGCGGAGGATTCATGCGCCACCATGGGATGACAGGTGTCGGTCTGGTTCTCGACCAGCATCTTCCAGTTGCAATTGTGCATATAGCGCAGCACGCCGCCGGCCACTTCGAGCCGGCCGACGGGCGAGCGATCGACCATATTGTCGATGCTCGACAGGCTGCCGCCGAAGAATTCCTCGAAATCGGGGCCGTGGTCGCTGATCTTGGCGAAGACGAAGCCGCGATAGTTGCGCACATGCTTGACCTGGCTCAGGCCCTGCTTGGCTACGCTGGTGTCGAAGCCCGCATGTTCGTAGCCTTTGCGCAGGGGCACGCCGAGCAGCGAGCCATCGGTGCGGAAGCTCCAGGCGTGATAGGGGCAGCGGAACATTTTTCCGGTGTTGCCGCAAGTTTCCGTGGTGATGCGCGTGCCTTTGTGCGGGCAGCGGTTGTGCAGCACATAGACCTGGCCGTCGCTGTGGCGGACCATCAGCACCGGCTGCGTGCCGATGCTGGTGCCGAAATAATCGCCGGCATTCGGCACCTGGCTGTCGTGGCCGACATAAACCCAGGTGTTGCGGAACAGATGTTCCATCTCGAGCTGAAAGATTTCGTCGTCGATATAGACGTCGCGATGCACTTCGGCGTCACGAACCAGCGCGCGGACGGCATCGATATTGTTTCGATAGGTGTCCATGGCTTCCTCGCTGCTTTCGGCTGTTGGAAATCAAGAATGAACGGATACTGATGCACTGCCCGGATCATAATCCGCGTGCTCACGCTGCCGATAGGCTTTCAAATATGTGAGAAGGGTGAGGCCTGTAAGCCACTCGCCCATCGGCGGAAAGAATCCGCCAGGGCGGCGCCAAGGATGACGCATTGCACGAAGGCCTGTCTCGATCCATCCACTCATGATTGAATGAAGACCCTCCCGTCGGTCGCGAAACCGGGGCGGCGCGTGTGTCGGATCGAGATCCGACGGACCGCGAAGAGCACGCTCCGAATTCAATGAACTTCAATCATAAAGTAGTTTTGCCGTCAATCGCTCGGAGCGACGATCAAGCCGCCATGAGCCACGATGCAAGGCCCGCTTGCACAGAGCTTGATCAAAACGCATCGCAAAACATCAATATTCATCGCTTTTTTCATCAGTCGCGATCGGCATAATCAAACAAGCGGATCGTTCGAAGACGAAGTACGCGCGATAATTTTGCGACGACAACCGCCAGAAAGGAGGTCGGCATGTTGACGATCGGTGATTTATCATTTTATGTATAAAGGAATTACCGTCGGGATATCGGCAATGGAAGGGGACCGATATGACGCCTTGGAGCAGACTGTCGTGAGGCAGTCGGTAGGGGGCTTCTTGGGCTTGGCATTGCTCGCTCTCTGGCGCCGCGCTGGAGACGCCTGAGCATGGCCTGCATAGTCGCTTCCGGTTCAGGCTCCCACCCGCTGCGCGATGAAGTCGCGCACGAGAGCGGCGAAAGTCTCGGGCATCTGATCGGGAAACGGCACCATCGCTCCTTCGACCTCACGCAAAACGCTGCCGGCAATGGCCTGAGCAACACGCGGCGCCGCCGGAAAAGCGTGCGGATCCGCGCGGGGCGCCAGCACCAAGGTCGGGCAGCGCACCAGACCGATGCGCTCTTCCATCACATAGCGATTGACGGCGCGATGGCCTTCGGCGGCGAGCGGGCCGGCGCGCAGGGCGTCGATCATGAAACGGGTCAGAAGCTCTGTATCGCCAGCGGGATAGAGCGGCTGGCGGCGGCGCCAAAGCTCCGTCAGATGGGCGCCATCGGCTGTGATTTCGACATCGTCGACGACTTGAGCCTTGCCATGCTTTTCACGGCGCGCCGCATCGACATAAGGACAGGCGGAGAGGACCAGAGCGCTGACGCGCCGCGGCGCCGCGGCCGCCACTTCCAAAGCAATGGCGGCACCGGTGTGATGACCGACGACGGCGGCCTCGCTCAGACCCAACGCGTCGAGAACGCCCAACGCCGTCTGCGCCCAGGCTTCGATCGAGACCTGTCCACCGGGCAGACCATCGGACGCACCGAAGCCCGGCGTATCCATCGCGATGGCGCGGAACGATTGTCCCAACATCGGCAGGACGTCGCGGTATTCGTCCCACGAACGCGGCGTTTGGTGCAGCAGCAGAACCGGATAACCTTCTCCCGCGCAGGCCACGTGAATGCGCCCGGACTTTGTTTCAACGAAGGAGGTCTGAATTCGAGGCGCTTTCTTCTGGCTCGGCACTTGCTTGCCTTTCGAATGGCGAAACGTGTCTTGAACGGAAGCTAGAACACTCGATGCTGAACCGGCAAATCTTAAAGACGGCACATCTTAAAGACGAATGTGAAGCGAAAGGCTTCAGGCGAGGGAGATTCAATATGCGCGCGTTCAAACTTCTGCTTTCTCTATCGACGGCTTTGGCGTTGACAACAGCCGCCTCCGCCGAAATTCGCGTCGGCTTCGTCACATCGCTCAGCGGCGCCGGTTCATCGATCGGCATTCCTTATGGCCGTGGCGCGGCGGCGGCTTATGAATATCGCAGCGAAGTCGGCGGCGAGAAAATTCGCCTGATCCAGCTCGATGACGGTTCCGATCCCTCGTCGGCGACGCGCAACACACGCAAGCTCGTCGAGGAAGAGAAAGTCGACATTCTGATCGGCACGGCAACGGCGCCCTCGACCATCGCCATGGCCGCCGTCGCCGGTGAGCTGAAGACACCGATGATCGCGGTATCGCCGATCAACCTCACCGCGACCGGTGAGCAATGGGCGATTGCCGTGCCGCAGCCCGCCACCCTGCTCGTCAAGGTCGTCGCCGACCGCATGGTGCGCGATGGCGTCAAGAATGTCGGTTTCATCGGCTTTTCCGACGCCTGGGGCGATCTCGTCTACACCGGCGCGAAAGCCGCCGAACAGGCCGGCCTGATCAAAGTGCTGACCAACGAGCGCTATGCGCGCGCCGACACATCGGTGACCGGCCAGATTCTCAAAGTGATGGCGGCGCGCCCCGACGGTGTGCTCAACGGCGGCTCGGGCACGCAAGGCGCATTGCCGCTGCTGTCGCTCGCCGAGCGCGGCTACAAGGGCAAGAACTACGGCACCGTGGCTTTGATCAATCCTGACTTCGTGCGCGTCGGCGGCAAGGCAGCGGAAGGCATTCAGGTGTCGGCCGGCCCGGTGATCGTCGCCGAACAGCTTCCCGACAATCACTTCTCCAAGAAGATTTCGCTTGCGTTCCGCGAGGCCTATCAAAAAGCCAACAACATGCCGACGACCGACGTGTTCTCGGCCTATGCCTTCGACGGCTGGCTCATCTTCCTGGGCGCGGCGGAGCGCGCGCTGAAAGTGGCCAAGCCCGGCACGCCGGAATTCCGTACCGCCTTGAAGGATGAAATCTTCAAGACGAAGGAATTGGCTGGGACCCACGCGGTCTATAATTTCAAGCCGGGCGAAACCTATGGCGTCGACGATCGCGCGCTGGTGATCGTCAAGCTCGAAAACGGCGCTTGGAAATATGCGCCTTAATCGGAAATACGCGCCTTAATCGGCGAACGGCCCGTAAGGGAGAAGGTTTCTCACACATGACGCCTGATATTGCGGCGATCCTAGGCGTAGATGGCATTGCGACTGGTGCCATCTACGTTCTGGTTGCGATCGGTACGGTTCTCATCTTCACGGTTACGCGCGTGATCTTCATTCCGTTTGGAGACATCGCCGCTTTCACCGCTTTGACATTGGCCGCGTTGGACACCGGGCAGGTTCCCGGGACGATCGGCCTGCTGGTGGCGCTCGCATGCCTCGCGACCCTGGTCGAGGTGACCTCGCTGGTGCGCAAGCAGGATTATCGCGAGATCCCTTACGCGCTCTTCTATTATCTCGCCCTGCCGGCGGCGATCGCGCTTGCGGTGTGGCTGCTCATTCCGCTGAAGCCGCCACTGCCGGTGCGCCTCGCCATGGCGCTGTTGCTCATTCTGCCAATCGCGCCGCTGCTCGATCGCATCGTCTTCCGTCCCATCGCCGATGGCACGGTGCTGCTGCTCCTGATCGTCTCCGTCGCGCTGCACTTTGCTCTGGTTGGCCTGGGGCTTCTGTTCTTCGGGCCGGAAGGCGTGCGCACGGAACCGCTCTCCTCCTTCCATATGGAGATCGCCGGCATCATGCTGTCCGGTCAGACGATCCTGATCGTCGTGGCGGCCATCGTGTTCAGCGTGCTGCTCTATCTCTTCTTCGACTTCACACTCGTCGGAAAGTCCCTGCGCGCCACCGCGATCAATCGCACCGGCGCGCGGCTGATGGGCATCCGGCCGGCGCGCGCCGGCACGGTCGCCTATCTGCTCGGATCGCTGATGGCCGGCGTGTCGGGCATTCTCATCGCGCCGGTCAACACCATCTTCTATGACTCAGGCTTCCTCATCGGCCTCAAGGCCTTCGTGGGTGCCATCATCGGCGGCTTGGCCAGTTACCCGGGAACCGCCATCGGCGCGGTCTTCGTCGGCATTCTGGAAAGCTTCGCCTCGTTCCAAAGCAGCGCCTTTAAGGACGTGATCGTTTTCTCGATGCTCATTCCCATCCTCATCTGGCGGTCGCTCGCCGCGCTCCACTCCGAAGAGGAAGTCGACGAATGAGACGCTCCCAGATCCATCTCATCGGCCTCATCGCCGTCGTCTGCCTCGGCATTGCCCCCTATGTGCTCGGCTCGTTCAGCATCACGCTGCTCAATTACATCGGCATCTATGCGCTGGTGGCGATCGGCCTGGCGCTACTCACCGGCGTCGGCGGCATCGTCTCCTTCGGCCAGGCGGCCTTCGTCGGCGTTTCCGCCTATGCCTCCGCCTGGCTGTCGACGACGGGCGGTTATTCGCCCTGGCTCGGCCTCATCCTGGGCGCGGTGCTGACGTGCAGCATCGCGGCTTTCCTGGGGTTCGTCACCCTGCGCCTCAAGGGCCACTTTCTCTCACTGAGCACCATCGCCTGGGGCCTGGCGATCGCTTATATGTTCGGCAATATCGAAGGGCTGGGCAATTACAACGGCATCGCCTCGATCCCGCCGATTTCGTTCGGCTCGATCGAACTGATCCGCAGTACGCAGATCTATTATCTGATCTGGGCCATCGTCATCATCGCCGTGCTTCTCGCCTACAATCTGCTCAACTCGCGTGTCGGGCGCGCCATGCGCACCTTGCGTGGCGGCGACACCTTGGTCGAGAGCCTGGGCATCAATGCCTTCTGGATCAAGCTGGCGAGCTTCATCATCGCGGCGCTGCTCGCCGCCGTGTCGGGCTGGCTCTATGCGCATATGAGCCGTTTCGTCAGCCCGACGCCATTCGAAGCCGGCATGGGCATCGAATATCTGATGATGGCGATGATCGGCGGTGCCGGCAGCATCATCGGTGGCATCGTCGGCGCGGCCATCGTCACGGTCTTGAAGAACAGCATTCAGGACTATCTGCCTTTAATCGCCAAGGGCGCCTCCGGCCAGTTGGAAATCGTCGCCTTCTCGGCTTTGTTCATCCTGTTCCTGCAACGCGCTCGGCAGGGCATCGTGCCCTATGTCGCGAAATTCCTGCCGGAACCGGCACATGAGCCACCGCCACCGGCCGAACCGCTGCCGCGCCGCACGCAGCCGCCGCCCGGCCAGACGATCCTCAAGGTCGATTCCGCCGTGCGCCGCTTCGGCGGCCTGATCGCGGTGAACGAAGTCAGTTTCGAAGTGCGCTCCGGCGAAATTCTCGGCCTCATCGGCCCGAACGGCGCCGGCAAGAGCACGATGTTCAACCTCATCACCGGCGCGTTGAAGCTGAGCGGTGGCGGCGTCGCCTTTGAGGGCGCATCGGTCGCCGATAAAAGGCAGTATCAGATCGCCCGCGCTGGCATCGCCCGCACCTTCCAGCATGTGAAGCTGCGGCCGCGCATGACCTTGATCGACAATGTCCTGCTCGGCACCTATCCGCGCACCAAGACCGGCTTCTGGCGCGGCGCGCTGCGGCTGAACAAGGACGAGGAGGCGAGCGCCTATCAGGAAGCGCTCGCTCAGCTCAAGCGCGTCGGGCTCGGCGACAAACCTTATGAGCTGGCCGGCAATCTGCCGCTCGGCAGCCAGCGCGTGTTGGAAATCGCCCGCGCGCTCGCCGCCGATCCCGTGCTGCTGGTGCTCGACGAGCCGGCCGCCGGCCTGCGCCGGCAGGAGAAACTGCAACTCGCCGAACTGTTGCGATCCTTGCGCTCGGACCATCTGACCATTCTGCTGGTCGAGCACGACATGGATTTCGTCATGGGGTTGGTCGACCGCATCGTCGTGATGGATTTCGGCTCGAAGCTTTGCGAAGGCGAGCCGAAGGAAATCCGCAGCGATGCGCGCGTTCAGGAAGCTTATCTCGGGGCTGTCGCATAATGGCTTTGCTGTCGATCGAAAATGTCTGCGTGTCCTACGATAAGGTCGAGGCGGTTCATAACGTCTCGTTGTCCATCGAGGCCGGCCAGATCGTCACCGTCATCGGCCCCAATGGCGCCGGCAAGACAACCTTGATGATGGCGATCATCGGGCTGCTGAAATCCACGGGCCGGATGGAATATCTCGGCCAGGATTTGTCGCGGCTCGAGGTCGAAAGCCGCGTCGGCCAAGGCCTGTGCCTGGTGCCGGAAAAGCGCGAGCTGTTCCACGACATGTCCGTCTACGACAACCTGATCCTTGGCTCCTACAGCCGGCAGGATCGCTCGCAGGTGCCGCAGGATCTCGACGGCGTCTTCGATCGCTTTCCGCGTTTGAAGGAGCGGCGCAGCCAGATGGCGGGCACGCTATCGGGCGGTGAGCGGCAGATGCTGGCGCTCGGCCGCGCGCTGATGAGCCGGCCGAAACTGCTGATGCTGGACGAACCGAGCCTGGGTCTGGCGCCGCTGATCGTGCGCGAAATTTTCCGCACCATTGCCTCGCTGCGCGAGACCGGCGTGTCGATCCTGCTGGTCGAACAGAACGCCCGCGCCGCGCTGGAAACGGCGGACTATGGCTATGTCATCGAGACCGGCGAGATCGTGCAATCGGGACCGGCCAATACGCTGATCCACGACGAGAAGCTGATCGCCGCTTATCTGGGCGGGCATTGACGGCCGCAAAGACTATTTGCCGTCCTTGGCCCGATGATAGGCCACCAGGGCATTGGCGTGCCCGTGGCCCAGCCCGTGATCGGTCTTGAGCGCGGACACCATCTCGCCGTGTTTCTTGTCCTTCAGCTTGTCGAGGACCGAGAACCAGTGGCTCACCGGCTTGCCGTAGGTCTTCTCGATGGACGGAAAATAGGAAGCGGGCCCCTTCACCTTCTCGGCGGACATGTGTTCTCTCCTGCGGCACATCGAGCGGGACACTGGATACGCGAGGAGTTGTACGGCTGGCAACTCACGCCGCCGTCGTCGGCACCGGCGTCGCGCCGCGCGTGCCGGTCTTGAGCGCTTGCTCGCGGCCGCCGAAGCGCGCGACGAGCGCCGACTGATCGGCCTTGGCGCGACGGTCCACCGCGGTGGGATCGATGAGATCGCGCAGGCGCTGTTCGAAACGCGCCACGATATCTCGATGTTCGGGCTTTGCCGCGAGATTGTCCGTCTCGCCGCGATCGGTTGCAAGATCGAAGAGTTCCGGTTCGAAACCCTCGTAGTGGTGGAATTTATAGCGGCCGCCGGCGAGCATGAACGCCGCACCCGCCGAGCCCACCGCATGATATTCGCTGAACGCCAGCCGCGCGGCATCGTCGGGCTGGTTCGCAAGATCGCGCAGCGAGCCGCGCGGCAATGATCCTTGCATCTCGTCGCCGGCGACGCCCGCGGCCTGCAGGATCGTCGGATAGAGATCGATCAGCGAGACATTGGTGCTGCGCGTCTGATTTTGCGGCACACCAGGCCCCGAGACAATCACCGGAATGGCCGTGGCCTCGCGATAGAGCGTGCTCTTGTTCCACATGCCGCGCACGCCAAGATTGTCGCCGTGATCGCTGGCATAGACCACCGTGGTGGAACGATCGAGCTGCAAGCGCTGCAAGGTCGTCAGCACGCGACCGACCTGCTCGTCCATGAAACGGGTGAGGCCGAGATAGCTCGCAAGCGCCAGGCGGCGGCGCGCATCGGTGCCGATCTCCTCGTCGTGGCCGCCGTAACGGGCCTGGATGTCCGCCCAGGGGTGGCGCCGATAGCCGTTCTGCGGATGCAGCCGCGGCAGCGGCATGGCATCGACGGGAAACTGGTCGAGATAGGCTGATGGCACGACCAGCGGGAAATGCGGCGCGACGAAGCCGACGAACAGAACCCAAGGTTGCCTCGCCTCGACATGATCTTCCAGCCATTGCACGGCCAGCGTCGCGACATCGCGATCGAAGCGATTGTAGTCGGTCTCGCCGGCACCCAGTTTTGCGAACATGCCGCCGGCGGGCGCCTGATCGGGCAAGGGATCGCGCACCGATCCCCACACCTGGCCGATGCCGTCATGGATGTGCATGGGCACGTGCTGCGCATCAAAGCCCGTATCCTTGGCGGCATCGACATAATGCAGCTTGCCGATGGATTCGACGCGAATGCCGGCTTCTTGCAGGCGATGGCCCCAACTCTTGTCGCGACCTTCGTAAGCGATGGCATTGTCCCAACAGCGATGCTGATGGACCGGAAGCCCGGTCGCCAGACTGGCGCGCGCCGGCACGCAGATCGGCGAAGGCGTATAGGCATTGGTGAAACGCGTGCCGCGCGCCGCCAAGGCATCGAGATGCGGCGTGCGCGCCAGCGGATGGCCGGCGACGCCCATCAGATCGGCGCAATGTTCATCCGACAGGAGAACGAGAACGTTAGACGACATTTCAGTCATTGGAAGTAAAGCCTGCTGTTTTGACGATCTCGGCCCAGCGGTCGTAATCGACCTTCAAAGCGGCGGCGAGCGCGGGGCCTGGCTGTGGCGTTGCCTTGAAGCCGAGATAAGCGAAACGCTGGCGTACCTGTTCGTCGGCCAGAGCCTGTCGCAATACCGTGTCGAGAGTCTCAGCCATGGACTTCGGTAAGCCGGGCGGCGCGAAGATCCCGCACCATTCTTCCATCACCAGATTGCCGAAACCCAGTTCGGCGAAGGTCGGCACATCGGGCAGAGCGCTGTCGCGCTGCGCATCGGAGATGGCAAGGATGCGCAACTGTCCCCGTTCATGCAGAGCCGTCAGGGATGGCGTCGTCGAAATCACCGCCGGGATTTGTCCCGAGACCGCATCCTCGATCGCGGGCGCGGCGCCCCTATAGGGAACATGCACGAGATTGATGCCGGCGCCGCGCGCAAAAATCAGCCCCAGGAAATGTGTCGTCAGCCGCGCCCCAGCCGTGCCGAACGACGCCATGGCCGGCTCACGTTTCACCAAGGCCACATATTCGGCGAGCGTGCGCGCCGGCGTCTTGGCGGCGACCGCCAGCGCATAGGTGAACGTCGCCACGCGGCCAATGGGCATGAGATCGAGCGAAGGATCGAAGCCGATATTGTTCGTTGTGTGCGGTGAGAGCACCAGGGGCGACGAAGGCGTCAGCAGAAGCGTGCGGCCATCGGCGGCCGCGGCTTTGACCGCGCGAATGGCGATCACGCCGCCCGCGCCAGCCTGATTTTCGACGATCACCGTGTCGAGCGCCGAGCGCAACCGTTCAGCCAGAACGCGCGCCAGACTGTCCATGCCAGCGCCAGCCTGGAAGCCGACGATCAGCCGTGTCGTTTGCGCCTGGCTCTGAGCGCGGACCGATGCGCTTGTCGCGCCGGCCGCAAGGGCGAGCGTTGCTTTCAATACCGCTCTGCGATCCATCGTCCCCTCCGGCGATCCCTTTAGGGCCTCACCCTAGACCATCGTGGCATCACCCAATATTGACTTTTTGGGTTCAAATATTACTTAGAGGTAATGCCAGGGAGGCGGCCGATGACAGCAAGCCCGCAATCCATCGCCATCGAACGCTTCTTTCGCTTGGGGCTGCGCCTCAATCATCTGCGCCTGCTCGTCAGCCTGGCGCGGCTCGGCCAGGTCAAGAAAGTCGCGGCGGCTTTGAACGTGACGCAACCGGCCGTCTCCAAACAGATCGCCGAAATGGAAGCGGCCTTGCAGATGCCGCTCGTCATGCGCAACGGCCGCCAGCTTGCCTTCACCGAGGCCGGCGAAATCCTCGTCAAACGCGGCATGGAAATTCTCCTCCAGATCGAACATGGCCGCGCCGAACTCGATGGCCTCGTCACAGGCGCCGCCGGGCGCGTGGCGATCGGCGCGGTGCCGACCGTCACGCATTCGCTGCCGAAAGCGATCGCCTTGTTTCAAGCACAAACGCCTGACGTCACCCTCACGCTCGTCGAAGGCACGACCGACAAATTGTTTCCGCTCCTGGCGGATGGCACGTTCGATCTCGTCATCAGCCGCACACCGCCCGCGCTCGACACCTCGATGTTTCGCGAAATGCTGCTCGGCAGCGATCCCTACGTGGTCGTCTGCGGCCGCCAGCATCCGTTGGCGCAGCGGCAACGCGTGCGCTGGCGCGATCTCGCTGGCTTCAAATGGGTGCTGCCCCCGGCTTTCTCCGCCATCCATGGCACTTTGATGGACATGCTCTCGGCCCACGGGATCGCGCTGCCGCCGGGCTGTATGATCTGGTCGGCAATGCATGCACTGCCGGAATTCCTGCCGCGCACGCAGACCCTGGCGCTGATGCCGGGCTCGATCGCCCGCAATCCGATCTACGGCGGCACGTTGACGGTGCTGCCGCTTGAACTGCCCGGCCCTGGTGCCACGGTCCGCGCCGTCTCGCGACAAGCCGATCCCCCGGAAGCGACGGCGCTGATGCTGAACTGCCTGAAACAGGCCTTTGCCGGCTAAGCCAACACCTGTCTGCAGAAAATCTGCACAAAACACCTGACGGCCTGCGCAACCGCGCCGCCTGACATGCACAGGCGCGCTCTAAACCGTGGCGCATGACGAAATCCGCCGCGCCACCGCCCCTTTCTCCACGCCGCCACCATCAGCGCAAACCTGACAACCGGTTGCCCTCCAGCCTGCTGAACGACGGCTGGTGGCTGGCTGAGCCGCCGGCGCGCGAAGACACGCCGCGCCCCTCAGCCCGCATTCTGCCCTTCATGAAAGTGCTTCATCAATGACCGATCTTGCCATGTCCTCCCAGCCTTCGTTTCGCTTGTCGCGCCTGCGCCGCGCGGTCCTCGCCTGCCTGATCCTCGTTGCTCTTGGCGACTGGCTGTTCTTCGAACGGGATCTCGGCATTTCCATCGCGCTTTTCCTGGCCGCCACCGCGCTCTTGAGTGCCATGACGCAAAGACGTGCCAATGAGCGGACCAATGGACGGATGCGGATGGGCCTCGTCCTCCTACTGATCGCCGCGCTTCTGCCCCTGGTCAATGACAAGAATCTGCTGGCGCTTGGCTTCGGCCTTGCCGGGCTCGGCGCCTTCGTGCTCATCATCACGCGACATTGGAGCGGCGTGCGGCTGGCGACGGCGTTACAGATCGCCGGGCTTTATGTCGGACCATGGCGACTGGCAGCCCGCACGATGCAGGCCATGAAGATCGCGCGACGGCGCGATCCGCGCCGTCCTTATGCGACCCTGTTCTTCACCTGGTGCGTGCCACTGATTCTCGGCGCGATCTTTCTGCTGCTGTTTGCATCAGCCAATCCGCTCATTCGCCAGGTGTTCGAGAATTTTGACATTCGCACCTGGCTTGACCCGCTGTTTTCCTCGCGCTCACTGCTGTGGATTCTGCTCGCAATCTTCACACTGCCGCTGCTCTGTGTCACGGCAAAGATCAAAGGCCGTCGCCGTAAACCGATCATTGCGACGCCACACACACTCCCGGCCAGCCTCGGCAACACGTCGCTGCTTCTGACGACGGGCACCATTCTGCGCGCGCTCATTCTGTTCAATCTGTTGTTCGCGCTGCAAAGCGTGATGGACATCATCTATCTGTGGGGCGGCGTGCGCCTGCCCAACGGCATGACCTATGCCACTTATGCCCATCAGGGCGCCTATCCCTTGATGATGACGGCGCTGCTCGCCGCCGCCTTCGTTCTGGTGGCCTTGCGGCCGGGCTCGGAAGCCGAACGCTCTCCGCGGATCCGCTGGCTTGTGACGCTCTGGGTCGGGCAGAACGTGCTACTCGTCATCTCCTCGATCCTGCGGCTTGATCTTTATGTCGCCATCTATTCGCTGACGACCTTGCGTCTCTCCGCCTTCATCTGGATGGGGCTCGTCGCCTTCGGTCTGCTCTTCATCCTGTTGCGCATCTTGCGGCGACGCTCGAACCATTGGCTGATCAGGATCAATCTCATCGCCGCCGTCGCCGTGCTCTATGGCTGCTGTTTCATCAATTTCGAGTCTCTCGTGGCGGACTATAACGTCGATCATGCCCGCGAATTCACCGGCCGCGGCGTCGCGCTCGATATGCGCTACATGGCGGAGCTGGGACCGCACGCGTTGCCGGCTCTCGACCGTTATCTGGCCCGGCAAGCCGAGATGACCAGCCCGCCGGATGCGCGAACGTTGGCCTGCGCCAAACAGCTGCGGATAAACTTCGCCTGGCGCATCGTCCGACCGAGCAAGCATCGTGACTGGCGCGCCTGGACCTTGCAGAAAGCCCGGCTGTGGCATTATCTCGACACGGCGCAGCCGCAAACAGCCTCGACCAGCGAACCTGCCGCCATAAAGGCTCCAGAGAGTGGGGTTACAGACGCAACGGCTCCTCTCCGGGAAGCCCCTGATACAACCGCCCCAGGCGACGGAAACTGATCATGGCGCATCGCATTCTCGTCGCCGACGATGACCCGCACATCCGCGATGTCATCTGCTTTGCTCTGGAACAGGCCGGCATGACGACCGACATCGCCCGCGACGGCCTGGAAGCGCTGAAGCAAGTGGAGCGGCGGCCACCGGATCTCATCGTGCTCGACATCGGCATGCCCGAACTCGACGGATTGGAAGTGTCACGCCGGCTGCGCAAAATCTCAGACGTGCCGATCCTGTTTCTTTCGGCCCGTTCCGATGAAATCGATCGCGTGCTGGGCTTGGAGCTTGGCGGCGACGACTATGTCACCAAACCGTTCAGCCCACGCGAACTGGTCGCGCGCATCAATGTCATCCTGCGACGCGCGCGACCGGCACCGCGCGAAGACGTGCAACTGCTCCTGCACGGCACGCTCAGCCTTGACCCGCAGCGCCACGCCGCCGCCCTCGCCGGCCACGACCTCGATCTGACGCCGTTGGAATTCGCCATTCTGCAAACGCTGGCGCGCCGTCCTCGTATCGTCTTCGATCGCGAGCAACTGATGCAGGCCGCCTATGACGGCAAAGTGCATGTTTCGGACCGCACCATCGACAGCCATATCCGCAACATTCGCGCCAAATGCGCGGCGCTGGGCGCGACCACGATCGTCGAGACGGTGCATGGTGTCGGCTTTCGCCTCGGCCCGTGTACGATGCCGTCACCATGACCGCATCTTTGCCGCGCAAATGGCGGCCCAGCCTGAGCATGATCGTCT
Organism: Methylocella sp. CPCC 101449; assembly: GCF_031921685.1. NCBI lineage: Bacteria > Pseudomonadati > Pseudomonadota > Alphaproteobacteria > Hyphomicrobiales > Beijerinckiaceae > Methylocella > Methylocella sp. CPCC 101449. Next base: position 1,011,249 of record NZ_JAPDHU010000001.1, read on the forward strand.
TTGTCGTCTTGGCGACGGTGGCCGCTCTCCCCCTTCTCGGCCTGTTCTTCTTCCGTCTCTATGAGAACCAGTTCATTCGCCAGACCGAAGCGGAACTGATCGGACAGACCACGGTGCTGGCCGCCACCTTCGCGATGCTCGTCAAGGACAACCCAGCCCTGCAAGCGCAAGTGCGTCCGACAGAGCTGCGTCCACTGACGCCCGATATACCGCCCGCCGTCGGCCCCTATCATCCCATCGAACCACGCCTTGATCTGGCCAGTGACGACATCCTGCCGCGCCGGCCCGAGGCCCAGGCGACGACAGTGCCCGTCGATCCAGCCTTTCTGGCTTTAGGGGCAAAACTCTCCGATATCGCCGCGTCGACCCAGGATCGAACGCTTGCCGGCTTCCGCCTGCTCGATCCCAACGGCCTCGTCATCGGCGGCAGCCGCGACGAGCAGGGACGCTCACTGGCCAACGTGCAGGAAGTCGCCGCGGCGCTGAGCGGACGCTATGCGAGCGTCTTGCGCACCCGCCTGTCGCGCTCGCCGACGCCGCCGATCTATTCGGTCAGCCGCGGCACGGCCTTGCGCATTTTCGTCGCCATGCCGGTGATCGTCGATCAAGGTGTTGCCGGCGTGGTCTATGCGTCGCGCACGCCCAACAATGTCGTGCGGCACCTTTACGGCGAACGGCGCAAACTGATCCTGGCCGGTCTCGCCTTGGTCGTTGTCGTCTCGCTGATCGGCTTTCTGTTCTCACGCACCATCACCCGGCCGATCCATGGATTGATCGCACAGACCGCCACGGTCGGGCGCGACGGGCGCGCGGCGGAAGCATCGCTCTCGCATTACGGCACGCGCGAGGTGGCGGCGCTCGCCGACAGTTTTCATGCCATGGCTCAGCGTCTCTCGGAGCGCTCGGCCTATCTCAGCACATTCGCCGCCCATGTTTCGCACGAATTGAAATCGCCTCTCACCGCGATCCAAGGGGCGGCCGAGCTGATGCGGGACGCGGCCAACAGCCCCCGGCCGATGGAGCCGGCGCAGCAGCGGCGCTTTCTCGACAATATGATCGCCGACACCACCCGCCTTGCCCATCTGCTCGAGCGGCTGCGCGAACTGGCGCGCGCCGACAATCCGCAGGGCGCCGGCAGCACGAGGCTTGGCCCCGTTCTCGCGGACGTGCGCGCCGCCTATCCGGCACTGTCGGTCGTTTGGACCGAGCCGCACGAAGGCACGGCTTCCGACATCCGGCTCGGGCTGTCAGCGGAAGATGCCGGTATCGTCTTCGGCCATCTCGCCGACAATGCCCTCCGCCATGGGGCGCGGCACCTGACGATCGGTGTGGCAGCGACAGCACCCAACCTCGTCCTCACCGTGGCCGACGATGGCGAAGGCATTTCGCCTAACAACCGCGACAAGGTGTTCGACACGTTTTTCACCACGCGGCGCGAAAGCGGCGGCACCGGCATGGGTCTCGGCATCGTCCGCTCCATGCTGGCCTCCCATGGCGGCACGATCAGCCTCGATCCCGCAGGGCCGGGCGCCACCTTCCGTTTAACCTTGCCTGGCTGAATTTGCCTTGGCTGGCGGGCCTGTTGCGCAAGGCGCTTGACTTTTTGTTCCTCTTTTGTTCTCATACGGACAGCCTGCTCCGGCGGGCATTGCCGATCCTGTTCTGCGTGTCCGCTGCGTGAGCGGCGCGCGGGAGGTGCGTGATGAGCGATGTGACCTATTACGTGGCTTTGCCCTTCGTCGCCAATGAAGAGGGCGACCTGGTGGCCGGCGAGGCCCGCGACTATCAGAACAGCCAGGCAGCCCTGCGCGGCGCCCGGTCGATGGCGGCGGTCAGTGCCGGCGCCATTGCTTTCTCGCGCACGGGCGACCCCTCCGCCGGCGATTTCGCCCCGGCGGTGATCCTCGCCCGCTTTGGCGAAACCCCCAACGAGGTTGAGTGACCATGCGTGCTGCAGCCCAACAGATTGCCCGTCCGTTCACCCGGCAAGATGCCATTCGACATGCCGTGCGCCGCGAGCTCGTCGCCGATGTCCGGCGCGAACTCATCCGCATGCCGAGCCGCCATCGCGAGATTTCCATCGAGAGCGACGACGGCCATGTGGCGCTGACGCTGCATGGCAATGCGCCCGAGCGCGTACTGTTTTCGCCGAGCGAAGCGCGCAAACTTATCGCCGAGATCGAACAGGCGCTGAATCGTGGCTTTGGGCGCGATATGGATGCGATCAGGCGCAGTGTGTCGACATAGTCGACGACGATCCGCTGTCCGTGGCAGCGTACTGGCACGGCAACTCCATCAGCGGCATCTGAAGACTATTTCTTGCCACTAGGCTGTCGGCTCCACCAATGGCAATTGGTCCCCCATTTTTCGAACATTGAATGCCGCGCAATGCCAAACTGCAATTCTGAGAAGGCCATCTGCCGATAACTCCAGCCATAAACTTTGCAGTCCTTGAGAACCGCCGCATGAATAAAATGCGTATCGTCAAGATGCTTACCTTTACTAAGAATATAATTTATCTCTAGCCAAAATAGATGCTGAATGGATTCAGCGAAAGAATGAGAGACAACGGCCTCGGGCTCTAGTTGCGCGATGGCCCGCTCTTTCACTTTGTCGAGAATAAACATGCTGAGTGGCACGATCACCAGCCCAAAGATCGCGGCGGAAATAAACGCCGCCCAGCGCGATTTAATCCATATCGAAACCGTAACGGTTGCGATCACACCCACCAGTATAGGTATGAGCACATACCAGTTTGGCAAAGCAAAGATGCCAAACAAAGTTGTCGGAGAACCGAAGTAAACGAGGCTGCAAGCGATCAGCGTCAGAATCGCAATCGCGAAGCGCCAAGCGCAGCCGCTAAAAGGTTCGCAACCTCTGTCGGCAAAGGCCTGAGGTTCGCCATTCTCGTGCGATGACCCGTGCTGGTCAGGCTGATCAGAAGGCATGGGCACCGACCAAGGATGGCAACATCCCGCCCCGCTACTTCTTCTGATTGCCGGCGAAAGCCGCCGTCACGCCGAGACCGATGAAGAGCGCGCCGGTGACATAGCGTTCGCTCTTCAAGAACGTGGCGTTGTTTTTCAGCCAGTGACGGGCGCTGCCGGCGGCGAGCGCATAGCAACTGTCGGTGATCAGGCCGAGCAGGACGAAGATGAAGCCAAGGATGGCCATCTGCATGGCGACATGGCCACGTTCCGGCTCGACGAATTGCGGCAGGAAAGCCAGGAAGAACAGCGCCGTCTTCGGATTCAGAAGATTGACGATGAAGCCGTCGCGCAGCAGACGTTTGTGGTCATGCGAGGGCATGTCGCCCAAGGCCATGGGCTCGGCTGGCCCAAAAATCTTGCGCAGGCCGAGCCAGATCAGATAGGCGGCACCGGCATATTTGACGAGGCCGAAGGCCAGCGCCGAAGCCGCCAGGACGGCGGACAATCCAAGCGCCGCCGCGGCGATGTGGACGAGCGTCGCCGTGTGAATACCGATGATGGACACCAGGCCCGCGCCGCGCCCCTGTGCCAGCGAGCGGCCGACCACATAGAGAACGGCCGGGCCCGGAATGAGCAGCAGCGCCAAAGCGGCGCTGGCGAAGAGACCGAGATTGGCGGCGCCGGGGGTGACGATATCCATGATGGTTTCGCGTTCTGACGATGAAAGAAGGACGGCCATCAAGCCCGATCCAACTCCGGTGCGTCAACAGCCCTATTGGGCCAGGGTCACATTGTTTTCGACATTGGCCGGCGTCACGTCGAAGACGATGAGGCGCACGGGCTCGTCGCCTTTGTTGCGGCCGAGATGGCGCTGCCCGATCATTTCCACCACCACTTCGCCCGGCTTGTAGTGATAGATCTGATTGGTGTCGCGGTTCTCCACTTCGAGTTCGCCCTGCAGCACATAGGCGAAGCGCGGATAGGGATGCTGGTGCAGCGGCAGAACAGCGCCGGGCGCGATGATATATTCGCCAGCGATCACCCGGCCCGGCTCCTTCGGAAAGAGCAGCACCTGGCCAGACGCGGTGATCGTCGTCGAGATGATCGGTTTGACGCGCACGGGCGCCGGCACGAAAGGCGGCTGCGTCGCCTGCGGGGCCTGCAAGGTCACCGGACCTTCGGCGAAAGCGGCGCCACACAGCAGAACCGCAAGACAGACCAGACCGACACGCCGCATGACATCCTCCCCATCGGAAAGGCAGCAGCATAGCGCCGATCCTTTCAGAAAAGATCAATGCGGCAAAATATTTGGCAGGTTGTTGAAAGCCTTGGTGTCATCAAGTCGCTTGAATACATCGCAGCCTTCGTGTCATCCCGGACACGCGCAGCGTGATCCGGGATCCAGGTGCCACCACTTCCATGTCGGCGATAACTCGCCTGATACGGAGCATTTCGTCGGATGTTACCACGCGCCCCTGGTTCCCGGATCGCCTGCGGCGTCCGGGATGACATGGAGAGCCGGTTCAGTGCCGCAGGCCCGGCGCTTCCTGGCCGGTGCGGGCGACATAATCGACATAGCCGCCGCCATATTGATGGACGCCGTCCGGCGTCAGTTCCAGCACGCGGTTCGACAGCGCCGCCAGGAAATGGCGATCATGCGAGACGAACAGCATGGTGCCTTCGTAATTGGCGAGCGCCTGGATCAACATCTCCTTGGTGCCCATGTCGAGATGGTTGGTTGGCTCGTCGAGCACCAGAAAATTCGGCGGATCGTAGAGCATTTTCGCCATCACGAGCCGCGCCTTCTCGCCGCCCGAGAGCACGCGGCATTTCTTCTCGACATCGTCGCCCGAGAAACCGAAACAGCCGGCGAGCGCGCGCAGCGAGCCCTGCCCGGCCTGCGGAAAGGAATCTTCCAGCGATTGAAACACCGTGCGATCGCCATCCAGAAGATCCATGGCGTGCTGGGCGAAATAGCCCATCTTGACGCTGCCGCCGAGCGCCACCGTGCCATCGTCGGGCTCGGTCGAGCCGGCGATCAGCTTCAGCAAAGTCGATTTGCCGGCGCCATTGATGCCCATCACACACCAGCGCTCCTTGCGGCGCACGGTGAAATCGAAGCCTTCGTAAATGGCGCGATTGCCGTAGCGCTTGTACACGTTCTTGAGCGCCACCACGTCGTCGCCGGAGCGCGGCGCCGGCGGGAATTCGAACATCACGCTCTGGCGGCGGCGCGGCGGCTCGACGCGATCGATCTTCTCCAGTTTCTTGACGCGGCTTTGCACTTGCGCCGCATGGGAGGCGCGCGCCTTGAAACGCTCGATGAACTTGATCTCCTTGGCGAGCATGGCCTGCTGGCGCTCGAACTGCGCCTGCTGCTGCTTCTCGTTCATCGCGCGCTGCTGTTCGTAGAACTCATAATCGCCGGAAAAAGTCGTCAGCGTGCCGCCATCGATCTCGATGATCTTGCCGACGATGCGGTTCATGAAAGCGCGATCATGCGAGGTCATCAGCAGCGCGCCGTCATAACCTTTCAGAAAGTCCTCGAGCCAGATCAGGCTTTCGAGATCGAGATGGTTGCTCGGCTCATCCAGCAGCATGGCATCGGGACGCATCAAGAGGATGCGGGCCAAAGCTACGCGCATTTTCCAGCCGCCCGAGAGCGCGCCGACATCGCCGTCCATCATCTCCTGGGTGAAGCTGAGGCCGGCTAGAACTTCGCGCGCCCGCCCGTCGAGCGCATAGCCGTCGAGCTCCTCGAACCGCGCCTGCACCTCGCCATAGCGCTCGATCAGGCTTTCCATCTCGTCGGCCCGGTCGGGGTCGACCATGGCGGTCTCCAATTCCTTCAGCTCGGCCGCGACGACGGAGACCGGGCCGGCGCCATCCATCACTTCGGCGACGGCGCTGCGGCCGGACATTTCGCCAACATCCTGGCTGAAATAGCCGATGGTGGTGCCGCGATCGACGCCAACCTGGCCTTCGTCGGGCAGTTCCTGGCCGGTTATCATCCGGAACAAAGTGGTCTTGCCGGCGCCGTTCGGCCCGACGAGGCCGACTTTTTCGCCCTTGAGGAGCCCGGCCGAAGCCTCGATGAAGAGAATCTGGTGGCCGTTCTGTTTGCTGATGTTGTCGAGGCGGATCATGGAACCAAAGGCAGTTTTGCGAGGATTTGGCGCGCTCTATGGCACGGACGGGTGACAGCCAGAATGTGACGAAGGGTCCACCGGCCGGTTTTCGGGGGCTGCGTCCCTCATCGGAACAGCAAAAAGCCCGAGATAAGCCTGGACTTTATCGAAGATTAACCAAACGGGCGCTGAATGAGCTGCGATTAAAGTTTGTGTCTCTGTTGAGTCAAATCCTATGCAGCCCAGCCCAGTCTCAGGCGGCCCGGTTCCGCACCGCCATCGCCTGACCCGTCGCGGCACGTTTCTCTCAGCAGTCGGCTTCTCCGCGCTCCTGATCGCCTCGATCGGGATCGGCGGCCATCTGGCAACCCAGAACGGCGTTTTCGGCCTGACTGGCGCCAGTTCGCCCACCCCCGGGGTCTCCTTTGAGGTGACCGGCAGCATTCCGCCGGACCAGCCGATCGATCCGACACTGACGGCTGCGCCGGTCCGCCGGGCGATCGCGGCCACCGCCGAAGACTATGCCTTGATGATGCAGCCGGCGCCGACCCTGCCGGCGGGGATCATGGCCTTCCGCCAGGACGCGCCTGTCGCGTCGGGCTTCCGCATCGCCCGCGCCATTCCCGAAGCGCCGGTCGAGCTACCGACCGAGACCCAGACCGTTGAAGTCGCGCCGGCCGAACCGGCACCGCAAGCCGTGGCGGCCCTGGAGCCAGCGACGCTCGATCCAGAACCGCTGCCGAACGTGCCCATGCCGGTGCCGCGTCCGCCGGAGCTGCGTTTCCCCGAGCCGCAGACGCGCGCCAGCAGGCAGACGCAACGGGCGCAGACGACGGTCGTGCCGGCGACGCCGCCGACGCAGGCCGCCGACAATCGCTCCTTCTTCGAAAAACTGTTCAACCCGCAACCGGCGACGGCGCCGGGACCGGCGCTCGCCTATGCCTCGCCGGAAGCCGACATCAATCTGCGCCCGAGCGTCCGCGTCAATCCGGCACCCAATCCGACGGTCGCGGCCGGCACCGCCGTCTACAATATTGTCGCGCGTACGGTAACGATGCCGAACGGCGACGTGCTCGAAGCCCATTCCGGCCTTGGCGACAAGATGGACGATCCGCGCTTCGTACATGTGCGCATGCAGGGCCCGACGCCGGTCGGCACCTATAATCTGGTCGAACGCGAAGCGCTGTTCCACGGCGTGCGCGCCATCCGCATGAACCCAGTCGGCGGCAGCGGCGCCATTCACGGCCGCGCCGGCATTCTGGCGCACACCTATATGCTGGGACCGCGCGGCGATTCCAACGGCTGCATCTCCTTCAAGGACTACAACCGTTTCCTGCAGGCCTTCCTGCGCGGCGAGGTGAACCGCATCGTTGTCGTCAGCGGCCTCGCGCAAGATCCGGTGCCGAGCTATGCGTCGCGCCGCAACGGCCGCCGCGTGGCGACCAACGACGGCGTATAGCTATCCAAAGATCAATGCGTGGTGCACGCCAGCACCGGCCATCACGCCATCGGCTGAGGCGAAAGTGGCATTGTGCATCGGCCTGGCGATATCACCCGCCGCATAGACGCCGGGCACGCTCGTCTGTTTCGTCGCATCGGTCTGAATGACGCGGCCCAAAGGACCGTCATCGAGCGCGCAGCCCAATTGTTCGGCGATCGGACATTGGAAGGATGTGCGCGGCGCGACGAAGAGCGAGGCCAGTTCGACAAGACGGCCGTCGGCAAGACGCACGCCCGTCAGATCAGGACTTTCGCCTTCAAGCGCGACGACTTTCTCCGGTTCGATCGTGACATTGCGGGCGGCCAGACGCGCCGATGTCTCATCATCGGGCCTGGCACCGCCATTGAGAAAGAACGTCGTCGGCCCCCAATCGGCGATGAGCTGTGCCTGAAAGGCGGAATGCCCATGCAGATTGAGCACGCCGAGCGGGCGATGCAGAAACTCATAGCCGTGACAATAGGGACAATGATTGACGGTCGCGCCCCAACGTTCGCGCAAGCCCGGCAGATCGGGCAGATCATCCCTGAGACCGAAAGCCAGCACGAGCTTGCGACCGATCAACGACGGGCCGCCATCGACTTTGACGGCGAAGCCATCACCTTCCGCACTGGCTTCACGCGCCAGCCCGTCGACGAAGCGGACGCTCGGATAAGCGGCGAGCTTGCCTCGCGCCTGCGCCAACATCTCACCTGGCGGCATGCCATCCTGGCCGAAGAAGCCGTGCGAGGCAGCCGCGAAGCGATTGCGCGGTTCGCCGCCGTCGACGACGCAAACGGCGCGATTGGCGCGGGCGAGCTGCATGGCGGCGGACAGGCCGGCAAAACTGCCGCCGATGATCAACGCATCATAACGCATGGGTCTGGCTTTCCTTGGTGAGGCCGCGCGCCGCGAGGCGGCGATTGAAGTCTTTCGACAGATCGGCCAGCGTCACCGCCTTCAGATGTTTGACGAAGACGTCTTCGACTTCGCGAAAGGTGTCATTGAGCGCGCGATTGACTGCCTGTTCGACGAGACAGCCTGGCGCTTCGCTCCGATGGCCCATGGCAATGACCGGGGGCTCGCCGACGGCGGCGTAAATATCCGCCAGAGTGACGGTTGCCGGATCGCAGGCGATGAGCCAGCCGCCGCCATGGCCCTTGGCCGAGGTGACGAACCCCTGTTCGCGCAACCCAGCCATGACACGACGGACGACCACCGGATTGGTGCCCATCATCAAGGCCAGATGTTCCGATGTCGCTGGCGTCTTGCTGCCGAGCATGTGCAGGAGGACGTGCAGGACGCCCGAGAGTTTGCTGTCTCGCTTCATGCAACTTTATATGTTACATGATGAGGCGAAAGTCAAGCACCCGCCGAAGCGGGTGCTGAAAACGATTGGTGTGATGCTATTCGGGCAAAATCGCTTCGCGATTTGCTTTAACGCAGCGAGATCGACAGGCCGCTGAGATCGACATTGGCCATCAGGCCAACCTGCCGACCTTCCAGACGCAGGACCGCGCCCTTGTTGTTTTGCAGCACGATGGCACCGGCACCGACGCCGACCGCGCCACCGGCACCCACGGCGCCATAAACACCCGAGACATCGGAGGGGCGACGGATATTGGTGACCCGGCCGCGCAAGGTGGCTTGCGAGGCACCGAAGACCAGGCCGGCGCTCAGGCCACCGACCGACAAGGGATAGCTGCGGCCGCGGAAGCGCAGCACACCATCGCCGCCAGAAGCGCCGACGAAGAAGCCGCCCTTGACGACGTTGAGGCGAACGGAGCCGCTATCGGCCAAGGCACTCGAAGTGCCTGCGACGGAAGCGACGGCGACAGCGGCGCTGAAAGCGACCGCACCAACAAAAGCTGAAATCCGCATGATGTGCTCCGTTCAAATTTAACCGATAGGTCCTGCTCGGACCGGGTGAGAAGGAAATCATTATCGCCTGATAAAAGTTCCATCCGGGCGGCCTTCCGGGCAAGGGCGGAAAGTCACGTTTTATCCAAGCGGTCTGGATATTATCACTTTTCCGGCCTGTGTTTTTCATTCGCCGGAGTGACGTGCTACAGCACTGTCATGAAGACCGGCTGCGCCGGCAGCCCAAAAATGACGATAGGAACGATGATGCAGGCGACTTCAGGATTGCCGGAACAATTGCGCGGTACGGACATTGTCGTTGCACCGGGTATCTATGATGCCTTCACGGCTTTCGTCGCCGAACGCGCCGGCTTCTCCTGCCTCTATCTCTCCGGCGCGAACGTCGCCTATACGCGGCTCGGGCGGCCAGACATCGGCCTCGTCACCGCGACGGAAATGGCCGAAACTCTGTCGCTGATCACCGCGCGTGTCGCCTGCCCCATCATCGTCGACGGCGATACCGGCTATGGCAATGCGCTCAATACGCAGCGCACCGTGCGCCTGTTCGAACGCGCCGGCGCGGCGGCAATTCAGATCGAGGATCAGACCTTTCCCAAGCGCTGCGGCCATCTGCGCAACAAGAGCGTCATTACGTCTGGCGAGATGGTCGGCAAGATCAAGGCGGCCGTCGACGCACGCGCCTCCGAGCGCATGCTGGTGATCGCGCGCACCGATGCGGTGGCCGTGGAGGGATTGGAGCCTGCGCTCGAGCGCGCCGCGCGTTATGCTGAGGCCGGCGCCGATATTCTGTTCGTGGAAGCGCCGCCGTCGCGCGACGATCTCGCCGCGATCCGCACGCGCTTCGGCGACCAGCGGCCTTTGATGGCCAATATGGTGGAGGGCGGGCGCACGCCGACGCTCAGCGCCAACGAACTCGCCCAGATCGGCTTCAAACTGGTGATTTTCCCCGGCGGCATCGTGCGCGCGCTCGGCCGCCTGACACAAGACTATTACGGCAATCTGCGCCAGCAAGGCAGCAACGCGGCGATGAAAGACCGCATGCTGGATTTCGACGGCCTCAACGACTTGCTCGGCACCGACGCCTTGCTCGCCGACGCGGCGCAATACGAAGGCTGACCTATCCCGGCTGTTGGCGGTACGCTGCCAACAGCCGGCTCCCGCCGCCCAAATGTGCTAGCCAGCTATCACAATAGGCCCGCAAAGGCGTCGTCCGACCTCCTTCTGACACATCGCAAATTTCCGACTTTCCGCTGAACCGCAGCACTTTCAAGCGCTTCGCTCGCCGCAAAGGGATAATCTTATAGTCTTTTGTAAATTTAGGTTGCCAAGCCGCCCGGCTTCCCCTACGACGGTCGCCTCAGAAATGATGCCTGCAACGACGCGGAGGATGCGATGGGCAAGGGAGGCACAGGTGGCGGACTGCGTTCGCGCTGGGTGAAAGTGAACGGCATCAAGACGCATTACATGGAAGCCGGCGGCGACGGCCCGGTGATCGTCATGCTGCATGGCGGCGGCCATGGCTCTTCCGGTCAATCGGGCATGGGCGCGCTGATGGAAGCGCTCTCCCCGCATTTCCGCGTCATCGCGCCGGATTCTATCGGCGGTTATGGCGAAACCGACGTTTCGGCGCCGACGCCCCACGGCCTGCTCAACCGCATCGACCAGGCGCGGGATTTCGTCGATACGCTTTGTCTCGACAGGTTCACCATTCTCGGCAATTCGCAGGGCGCTTTCGCCGCCGCGCGCTATGCGCTGGAAAACCCCGAGCGGGTTGAGAAAATGGTGCTGATCTCCTCACTCACCATCGGCCAATGCATGGGCATCGAACAGGCGCCGACCGATGCGATGCGCGCCTTGATGGGCTATGACGGCACGCCGCAGGCGATGCGCAAAATGCTCGAAGGCCTCGTCGTCGACCGCTCCAAGATCACCGACGAACTGATCGACCGCCGGCAGGCGAGCGCGACGCGGCCGGGCGCCATGGAAGCCATGGATCGCTTCCTGAAAGCCACTGGCGGCCTCAACAAACACCCGATTCTGTCGATGCACATGAACCTGCGCGACAGCCTGCCGAAATTGACGAAAGTGCTGCCGACGATCTTCGTCTGGGGCAACGAAGATCCGTTCGCTTTGCCGGAAACCGGCCGCAAGCTCGAGCCGCTGCTGCCGGACGTGAAATTCCACTGGATCGCCGATGCCGGCCATCAGGTGCAGACCGATAAGCCCGACGTCGTCGGCGACATCATCCGTCAGTTCGTTCTCGGAAAATAGACAACGCGGGAGGGACGTTTGGGGGCACAGCTCGATCGCCAATCCATGGCGCAATCACCGCAAGCACCCGAACGCATGGCCGGCATGGTGCCGGGCGTGCGCGCGGGCGGCTTCCTGTTTCTATCGGCCATTCGTGGCCGCGAGCCGCAAAGTGGCGACAAAGCCGGCGGCATGAGTGACGATCCTCTGACCCAGGCGCGCCAGGCGCTGAAGAACCTCGAAGCGGTGCTCGCCGCTTCGGGCGCGACTTTGGCGCATGTGGTGAAAGTGACGCTCTACCTGCACGATCTGGAGAAGCGCACGCCCTTCCATCAGGCGTGGATGGAGTTCTTTCCTCAGGATCCGCCGGCACGCATCGCCATCTGCGTCGCCGATGCCAATGCCGCCCCCGGCGGCAAGGCCCATTTCGCCCTGGACGTCATCGCGCTGGCGCCATGAGTGCCGCCGAAGGACCAAGAATTAGGGCATGTATTGCGACCGTAAGGTCGGACATTTGTAACACTGCAACATTGGTTCTGGCTGTCGTCAGGCCATGAGAGGGAAACGCAATGGCGTATTACGTAGGTACGGATATTGGCGGCACGTTCACCGATCTGGTGATGCTGGATGACACGGGCGATGTCACCATCGTCAAAGCGCCGACCACCCCCGACGACCGCACGCGCGGCGTGCTCGATGCCTTCACGCTGGCGGCCGAGGCCAAGGGCCTCACCCGCGACAAGCTGATTTCGCAACTCGCCTATTTCGCCCACGGCACGACGGCGGCGACCAATGCCTTCATCGAACGCAAGGGCGTCAAGACCGGCCTGCTGACGACGCGCGGCTTTCGCGACACTTTACGCATCCAGCGCTGCATGGCGAGCTGGGCCGGCCTGTCCGATCACGAAATCGCGCATTTCTCCGAACGTTCGACACCGCAGCCCTTGGTCGACATCGATCTGATCGAGCCGATCATCGAACGTATCGACTACAAAGGCGCGGTGGTCGTGCCGTTGGACGAAGAAGCGGCGCGCGCCAGCATCAAGCGCCTGGTCGACGCCGGCGTGGAGGCCATCGCCGTCACTTTGCTCTGGTCGTTCCGCAATCCTGCGCATGAGCGCCGGCTCGCCGAACTGGTGAACGAGATCGCGCCTGGTGTGTTCGTCACCATTTCGTCGTCGCTCATTCCCGTGCTCGGCGAATATGAGCGGACATCGACCACCTGCATCAATTCCTATCTCGGCCCGGTCATCAACCGCTATATCAACGGGCTCGAAAATTCGATCCGCACCGCCGGCTTCGATGGTCCGATCTCGATCATGGAATCGGGCGGCGGCGTGCTGCCGGCGAATGAAGCGGCGTTCCAGGCCGCCAATCTGCTCACCTCAGGTCCGGCCGGCGGCGTGCTCGCCTCGCTGAAACTCGGCGAACAGCTCGGCTACGATAACATTCTCACCACCGACATGGGCGGCACGAGCTTCGATGTCGGCGTCATCGTCAATGGCCGGCCGCTGTTGGAAAACATCCGCGAGGTCGGTCGCTTTCACGTGGCCCTGCCCTCGATCAAGGTGACGGCCATCGGCGCCGGCGGCGGTTCGATCGCGCGCATCCATGCCGGCCATCTGATGGTTGGCCCGGAAAGTGCCGGCGCCGTGCCCGGCCCCGCCTGCTATCGCCGCGGCGGCACCGAGCCGACGATCACCGATGCCGACGTCGTGCTCGGCATGATCGATCCGGCGTATTTTCTGGGCGGCAAGATGGATCTCGATATCGCCGCCTCCGAGCGGGCGATCAACGATCACATCGCCAAGCCGCTCGGCCTCTCCCTGCATGAAGCGGCGGCCGGCATTCGCGAAGTCGCCAACAATCAGATGGCCGACCTGTTGCGCCGAGTCACCACGCGCTCGGGCTACGATCCCAGAAACTTCGTCGTCTTCGCCTATGGCGGCGCCGGACCGACCCATGCCTATCACTACAGTTCGGTGGCCGGCATTTCGACCGTCGTGGTGCCCAAGACCGCCTCGGGCCACTCTGCCTTCGGCACGGTGACGGCCGACCGGCATCGCTCGTTCTCGCTTGCTTTCGGCCAGCATGCGCCAGCCCGGTTCAAGCGGGCGTCCGATCATATCGATGCCGGCAAGCTCAACGCCGGTTTCGATCAGCTCGTCGCCCAATGCCGCAAGGCGCTTGGCGACAAGACGCAGATCAAGCGGCTCATCGGCATGCGCTTCCGCCAGCAGGTGCATCAGATCGAAGTCGACGTGCCATCGACCCCGCTCGATGCGGCGGCGATCGATCAGCTCGTCGACAGTTTCGAACAGCGCTACGAGCAGATCTATGGCAAGGGCACCGCGTTGCGCATGTCGGGCGTCGAATTCATCACTCTGCGCGTCGAAGGTCTGACGCCGGTGCAGCGGCCCGATCCGCGCGCCCGCGAAGGCGGCGGTGCGGCGCCAAAGATCGCCGGTACGCGCAAGGTCTATTTCTACGGCGAGGGTTTCAAGGAAACTCCGGTTTATCGCTGGGAGGATCTGAGCCCCGGCCATCCCGTTAAAGGCCCCGCCATCGTCGAGCGCCCCGACACGACCATCGTCGTTGGTGTCGGCCACCGCGCCGAGATCGAACCGTTTGGCAATCTGCTCATTCATTTGAAGGGTTGAGACAATGAGCACCGATACTTTGATTCCGCCCCGCTCCGACGTTTACGACTATGATCGCGTTAAAGTCGATCCGATCACCTTCCAGGTCATCCATCATCGTCTGACCTCGATCACCGACGAACAGGGCGCCACTTTGCAGGCGATTTCCGGTTCGCCTTTGGTCAACGAAGCGACCGATTTCAACACCGGCATCTTCCGCGCCCATGGCGAGATCGTCACCATGGGCAAGACGGTGCTGCTGCACGCCGCTTCCGTGGCGGAAATGGTCAAGAGCATCATCGCCGATTGTTCGGCGAAGCCCGGCATTCGCGCCGGCGACATGTTCCTCGTCAACCATCCCTATAAGGGCTCGCTGCATGCCCCCGACTTCGGTCTGGTGGCGCCGGTGTTCCATGGCGACCAGCGCATCGGCTGGATCGGCGTGTGCTGCCATCAGCTCGATGTCGGCGGCATGGCGCCGGGCGGCTCCTTCCCAGAAGCCACCGACGTGTTGCAGGAAGGCATGCTGATCCCGCCGCTGCGCATCGTCGAGAACGGCGAGTTCCGCGAAGACATTCTGGCGATGATCACCGGCATGTCGCGCCTCTCGACCAATATGAGCCTCGACTTCCGCGGCATGATGGCCGCCAACAAGGTGGCGCTGCGCCGCTTGCAGGAAACCATCGACCAATATGGCATCGACACGGTGCTGTCGGTGATGGACGAAGCCATCGACATGTCGGAACGGGCCGTGCGCGAGCGCCTGGCCAAACTGCCCGATGGGGTCTATCGCGCCCAGACCTTCCTCGACCACGACGGCAAGGAGAACAAGCTCTACCGCATTCACGTGGAGCTGACGAAGACCGGCGACGAGATCACGCTCGATTTCTCTAAATCGGCCGATCAGGCGCCGCGCTTCATGAACTGCACGGAGGGCGGCCTGCTCGCCGGCGTGCGGGCCGCCATGCTGCCGATCCTCGCTTACGATCTGCCGTGGAACGAGGGCGTGTTCAAGCCGATGAAACTGGTGAGCCGGCCGGGCTCGATCGTTTCAGCGCGTTTTCCCGCCCCCGTCAGCCAAGGACCGCTTGGCGCCATGTGGCTGGTCGAGACCGTGGCGACGGCGGCGCTATCGCGCTTGGCCGCCACCGACAAGGACTACATCCATGAGGCGCAGGCTTCGCCGAATGGCGGGCCTGATCTCTATGCTTTCTTCGGCCACAACCAATATGGCGAGCATTTCCACGGCGCGTTGCTCGACATGATCTATGTCGGCGGCGGTGCTTACTCGCACCGCGACGGCCTGACGCCGCAGGGCCATCGCCATATTCCGGCACTGCGCCTGCAGAACGTCGAAGCCAACGAGCAGATCGGACCGATCCTCTATCTCTATCGCAAGTTCACCGCCGATTCTGCCGGCCCCGGCCGCAATCGCGGCGGCGCCAGCGTCGGCGTCGGCTATGTGCTGCATGACATCGACCATATGGATCTGCGGCTTGCCTGCCACTGCTATGAATCGCCGACCTCCTTCGGTCTGTTCGGCGGCTATCCGAGCGGCTGCAACCGTCGCCGCTTTCTCAAGGATGCCCATGCGGACGAGATGATCGCCGCCGGACAACTGCCCTTCGATACGTCTGGCATCCCCGGCGAAGTGCTGACCCTGCCGGCGAAAGTGACTGGCTCGATCCCGATCAACGCCAGCGACATCTATGAATGTGGGCCGAGCGCCGGCGCCGGCTGGGGCGATCCGATCGAACGTGTCGCCAAACAGGTCGCCGAGGACGTGCATTACGGCTTTGTCTCACCTGATATGGCGCGCGTCATTTATGGCGTGGTGCTGCGCGACAATGGCGCGGTGAACGAGGCCGAAACGCAGAATCTGCGTGAGGCCATGCGCGCCGAGCGCCGTGCCTGGCCGGCGCCCAAGACATTGGCCAACAAGCCGGCGCGTGATGCGGCGGGCGATCTCATCGGCCGGTTTGGCGATGCCGCCTCGTTCCAACGCATCAAGGGCCAGAGCTACTTCCGCTGCGATTGCGGCGAAGCGATCGCGCCCGCTGGCGAAAACTGGAAGGACTATGCGCATCAAGCCAGCACGAGCGAAGCCGAGCTTGGTCCGCGCATCACCCTGCATCACCAAATCGAGGCCATGCGGTTTGCCTGCCCGCATTGCGCGCGCTTGCTCGATGTCGAAATCAAGTTGAAGGGCGAAGCGCCGCTCGTCGACGTGGAAATCAAGAACTGAGAGGACGCAATGGCACCGATATTTCCTCTACCGCCGCGGTGGGACCGCAAGGTCGACTGCGGCTGGGTGGAGTTCAAAAGCGGCAATGACGATATCCGTGGGTTTTTCGCGAAGCCCAAGGGCGATGCCAAAGGTCTGCCGGCGATCGTCATGGTGCATGAAAACCTGGGCGTGATCGAACACCGTCAAGACGTGACCAAGCGGTTAGCCGATCTCGGCTATGTCACCCTCACAGTCGACCTGTTCAGCCGCGTCGGCGGGCGTCCGCCGCAGGATTTCGTTGATGTGGAGGATCGGCGCCGCAAGGCCTTCGTGGCCGCGCGCGACGAACAGGCCGTGCCCGATCTCGAAGCCGGCTGCGATTATCTCGCTTCGCTCGGCTGCGTCGACATGAAACGTGTCGGCGCGCTCGGCTATTGCATGGGCGGCGGCACGATGCTCGACTGGATCTGCGGCCAGACCGACCGCGTCAAAGCGGCCGTAGCCTTCTATCCGACAGCGATCGTGCCGCCGCAATGGCGGCTCGACAATCAGGCGCGCTCGCGCATCGCCGTGGCGCCCAATCTCTCCTGCCCGCTCGACGTGCATTTCGGCGAGAAGGACAATGCCGTGCCGCCACAGGAACAGGTGGAGCTGGAACTGGCCCTCGCCCAGGCGAAACAGCCGGTCAATTTCTACCGCCACGCTGGCGCCAACCACGCCTATCACGACGACACCCATCCGAACTATCACGCGGAGGCGTCGAAAGTGAGCTGGGCTCAGACATTGGCCTTCTTCGAGAAGCACCTCGGCAAGCCAATGCCGGCGTAAGATTGACAGGCATTCCAAATGAAAAGGCCGGGCATCTCGCCCGGCCTTTTTATTTGTCCCCCACCACCTAACCGTCATTGCGAGAAGCGAAGCGACGAAGCAATCCAGGAACGCATGGATTGCTTCGCTGCGCTCGCAATGACGCGGGGTGCGTGCCGCGCTTCAATGATGCCCAAACTGGCGCGGCAACCACAAGGTGATGTCGGGGAAGACGATCATCAGGCCGACGATCACCACTTCGGCGGCCAGGAACCAGAGCAGGCCGCGGAAGATCGTCATCAACGGCACCGTGTCGCCGACCACGCTTTTGACGACGAAGGCCTGTAAGCCGATGGGCGGGTGCAGCAGGCCGACCATGATCAGCTTGATCACCAGCATGCCGATCCATACCAGATCGATGTTGAGCTGTTTGCAGATCGGCAGGATGATCGGCACCACGATCAACAGAATGCCGATGCCCTCCAGGAACATGCCGAGCAGAATGATGATGGCGCTGATGATCAGCACGAAGGCCATCGGCGAGGGCGAATATTCGGTGACGATATTGCCGAGGTAGGACGGCACGCCCGACATCGACATGAAGCGGGCAAAGAGCGCCGCGCCGATGAAGATGAAGAAGATCGAGGCGGAGGCCGAGGCCGATTCGACGAGGCTGCGCCACAAAACCGGCAGGCTCATCTGCCGTCGCACCATGGCAATGATGAAAGCGAGCGCGGCGCTGGCGGCGCCAGCTTCCGTCGGCGTCATCACGCCGCTGTAGATGCCGATGAAAATACCGGCGAACAGAACCGGCAGCGGCCAGGAATCGCGCGTCGCCTCGCGCCGCTCCGCCACGGTGAAATCGCGCTCGCCGACCGGCGCCAGCGCCGGATTGAGCTTGCAGCGCACGACGATCATGATGCTGTAGATGAGCGCGGTGAGCAGGCCCGGAATGATGCCGGCGAGGAACAGCGCCGTGATCGAGGCTTCCGTCTCGATGCCGTAGATAATGATGATGATGCTGGGCGGAATCAGCGCGTCGATCGTGCCCGATGCGGCGACGACGGCGGTGGCGAGTGCCTTGTCATAGCGCCGCTGCAGCATTTCCGGGATGGCGATCTTGGCCATGACGGCGGTGACCGCGACGCTCGAACCGGAAATCACGCCAAATGCCGTGCCGGCCATGTTGGTGGCGATGGCAAGGCCGCCCGGCACCCACCAGAACCACATGCGCAGCACCCGGTAGACGGAGATCGTCATCCCTGAATTGAAGGCGAAGGCGCCCATGAGGAAGAACATCGGCACGGCCGACAACGTCCAGCTCGCCGAGAGATCGAACGGCATGCTGCCGATGGAGCCGAAAGCCGCATCCCAGCCGCGAATGAAGAAGATGCCGCCGACGGACACGACGAAAAGCGCCACGGCGATGGGCATGCCAAGGCCGATGAAGGTCAGGAGCACCGCGATGCCGGCGAGACCGATCTGATAATTTGTCACGAGGAATTCCGATTCAATGATGAGCGGGTGCGGCGGCGCGGCGGCCGCCCGAGCACAGGCGCAGAAGCACGGTCAGGAACATGCCGGCACTGCCGATGGGCACGAACCAACGGCTGAGCCAAACGGGAATGAGGAATTCACCGGAGCGCCACATCTCGCCATCGAGCGTGCGCAGATAAGCTTCACGGGCGCTGAACCAGACGAGCGCGGCCATGCAGATGAGGATGATGACGTCGACGAACATCAGCGACAGCCAACGCACGCGCCGCGACATGAGATTCGTGAACACGTCGGCGGAGATATGGCCAGTGCTGCGATCGATGGCGGCGAGCGGGAAGAACACCAGGCTCACCATGTAATAGGCCGAGACGATCTCGATCGTTCCCTCGATCTGTGTGCCGAGGATGAAACGGCTGGCGAGATCGGTACTGACATGGAGCATCATCAACAGCGAAGAAATAGCTGCAATAGCAATAAGATAACTGCTGATGCGGGCGACTTGAACGTCCAGCCACGGCTTCACTTGGGACCCTCCCGTTCCAAGATTATTAAAACAATAGTATAGCCATATATCACAATTTGTCGGCGCCGCCAGTCGCCTCGCAAGATTTGCTCTTCAACATTTGCAGGACGCGGATGATTGGGCGATAAGCAACACAGGACTTCTGGGACTTCTCCGTAATGTCAAAAGCAGCCATCAAGCGTCGTGCGAAGTCAGCCGCTCCTTCGCGTCAGATCGAAGCGCTGACGCGCATCGCAACGCCGATCTATATTCAGCTCGTCACGCTGTTCCGTCGTCGCATCGAAACCGGCGAATGGGCGTTAAATCAACAGATCCCCACCTTGGACGAGCTCGCCGAAGAACTCGGCGTCGCGCGCGCCACGGTGCGCCACGCGGTCGGCTTTCTTGAGAACGAGGGTTTGATCGGCCGCTATCGTGGCCGCGGCACGTTCGTCCTGCGCAAGCCCGAATCAGAAGTGTGGCTGGATATCCCCACCGAATGGGAAGAACTGACGGAATCGCGGCCCGGCATCGCTATGGAATGGCTCGATTGCGTCGTCGCCAAGGCGCCGCCCGCCCCTTCGCACAGTGGCGGCCATGTCGCCGACGAATATCAATTCCTGCGCCGCATTCACCGGCGCGGCAACGTGCCCTATCTCATCGCCAACAGTTATGTCGAACGCAGCATTTTCAAGACAGTGGGCAAGAAGGGTTTTACGACAACGACACCGCTGCGCATTCTCAACGATCATCTTGGCAACCGGTTGGGCCGCGCCGAACAGACCGTCACCGTCGGTTCTGCCGATGTGGAAGTGGCCGATCTTCTGAATGTCTCGATCAATTCCCCGATCGTGATCCTCAAGCGTTCGATTTTCGATCAGGACGAATGCCTGGTCTATGAATCGGAAGGTCTGCATCGCGGCGATTTCGTCCGCATGCGCGTGCGGCTGCGCTGACGCGAACAATCGGACGCTGATTTAAATCGATATTTTTCAAATGTTTGTGATCAAGATCGCACAGTCACGCTTTGTCCATAAGAGATAAAAGTATAGTCTTCTATAATTTTGTTGCATTGAAGCCCGGCGACGCTACACTGCGCGCCCATCACGATGACAATGATGGGTGGGAGGGGTCCATGAGGTTTCGCGGGTTGATGGCGCTGGCTTTCGCCGCGCTTTGCGCGACAGGCGCAAATGGCACGGCGAAGGAACTGGTGTTCGGCTCTTGGGCACCGACCAATCACGGCAGCAATTATGCACTGGAGCCGTTGTTCAAGACCATTCAGGAGAAAACAAACGGCGCGCTGACATGGAAATTCGTGTCGGGCGGTCAGATCGTCAATCCGCGTAGCACGGGCCAGGCCCTGCGCGACAATCTCATCGATGCCGGCATCATCCTGCCCACGGTCTACACCAAGGAACTGGCAGCCAATAACGCCATCTACAATCTGCTTGGTTTCGGCACCGACACGGCGGCGATCGCCGGCGCGACGGTCGAGACCATCATGCTCAACTGTCCGCAATGTCTCGATGAATATCGTCGCATGGGCGCGACCTATCTCGCCGGCTACGGCCCGACGCCGTATCGCCTGCTGTGCTCCAAGCCGGTGAAGGGACCGGAAGACGTGAAGGGCGAGAAGGTGCAATCGCTCGGCACGGCCGCACGCATCATCAAGGCGATGGGCGCGACGCCAGTGACTTTGTCGCCTTCCGACAGCATTCCCGGCCTGCAACGCGGCGCACTCGGCTGCGTGCACGGTCCTTACGTCTGGGTGCGCATTTACGGGCTCGACGTCATCAAATCGATCATCGAAGCGCCGCTCGGCACGCCGCGCGCCTTCGGCCTCTTCGTCATGAGCGGCACGTCGTGGAAAAATCTCACGGCCGATCAGAAGAAGCTTCTGTGGTCGGAAATGCCGAAGGCGACGGCGGCGGCGACCATTCGCGGCCATATCGTCGAGGACCAGCATGCCATCGAGGAAGCCAAGAAACACGGCATCAGCTTCGTGCCCGGCGCTTCGCTAAAGGGCGTGATGGATGCCTTCAATGCCGAAGAGATTGGCATTGTCGCGGCGGAAGCCAAGTCGCTTGGTGTGAAGGATCCGGAAGCGCTCATCGCCAAGCACATCGAACTCATACGCAAATGGGAAGCGCTGACCAAGGACATCGGCCAGGACGAAGCGAAACTCGCGGCGCTCCTGCAATCGGAAGTCTATTCCAAGATCGATCCGTTGAAGTGGTAGGACGATGACAGTGAGTGGTGCGGTGCGGCGGCGGGGACTCGAACGGTTTTTGCATCGCTACGACAAGGATGCGGACTTGCAGCGGAGGCTGGATGACGATCCAGCCTCCGTCGCCCGTGAATTCGCGCTCGCGACCGAGGAAATCAGCGCTGTGGTGCGACGCGACGTGGCGCAACTGCTGCGCTGGCAGCTGCATCCGCTGCTGATCCGCAATTTCGCCGGCTTCCAGAAGATCGACTACGTCGCCGAATACCGCAAAGCCGGCTTTGGCGTCGACGGCCAATCGTAAGCCGTTCGACAGGAGAACATCATGGCCAACATCGTCTGGAAAAGTTGCGTCTCTCACACGGCCGCCATGCTGCGCATGCCGCAGGGAACCGACGAGGCGCAGGCCAATCGCGTCTTTCAAGCCTTCGCGCATTTAAGAGAGACATTGAAAGCGAGCCGCCCCGACGTCCTCGTCATCATCGCCACCGACCATATGATGACCTTTTCCTATGAGGCCGTGCCGGTTTTCGCCATCGGCACCGGCGCGGCTTTTCCCTCTTGGGGCGAGGCCGGCACGCCGGATCGCACCTTCAAGGGGATCGATGCTTTTGGCGACGACGTTGTCAAACGGCTGATCGACAGCGAGTTCGACGTCGTTTCGGTGGCGGAGATGAAGCTCGATCACGCCTTTGGCTGCCCGCTGAGCTTCCTGATGAAGGATATCGATATTCCCCTCCTGCCGATTTACGTGAACTGCACGGTGCCGCCGCTGCCCAGCCACGCGCGCTGCCGCGCCTTCGGCACGGCCCTGGGCCAGGCTTTGCGGGCGCAGTCGGTGGCCTCGCGTATCGCCATCGTCGGCACCGGGGGCATCAGCCATTGGGTCGGCCTGCCGCAGACCGGCCTGATCAACGAGACTTTCGATCAGGACTTCCTGCGCCTGTTCGAGGCCGGCGAACTCGATGCCATCGTCGATTTCGATTCCGACAAAGTGATCGCCGAGGCCGGCAATGGCGCGGCGGAAATCCGCAATTGGCTGATCGCCGCCGCAGCTGCGCAGGCCAGCAAAGGCACGCGCCTCGCCTATGAGCCGGTCAGCGCCTGGAAGACCGGCATCGGTCTCGTCGAACTTTCATCTTAGAGGCAGAATATGTCGATCATCGAGAACACGGCGCGCGATCTCATCGCCGCTTACGATCAAGCCCCGATCGCGCCGGTGCGCGAAAAGCTCAACGGCGTCGCGGATGCCTATGCGGTGCAACAGAAGACCGTGCGCGACTGGCTGGCCCGGGGACGGCGCATCGCCGGACGCAAGATCGGCCTCACCGCCAAAGCCGTGCAGCAGCAGCTTGGCGTCGACGAGCCGGATTTCGGCACGATCTTCGCCGACATGGTGGTGCCGCATGGCGGCGAAGTGGCCAAGGGCACGGTGCAGCAACCACGCATCGAAGCGGAGATCGCTTTCGTCTTGAAACGTGATCTCGCCGGCGCAAACGTCACGGCGGAAGATGTCATCGCGGCCACCGACTATGTCTGCCCGGCGCTGGAAATCTGCGGCAGCCGCATCGCCGACTGGAACATCAAGATCGAGGACACGGTGGCCGACAACGCCTCCGCCGGCCTGATCGTGCTGGGCGAGAAGCGTTCGGCCGCCGATCTCGCGCACTTGCCAGACGTGGCGATGCAGCTTGCGCACAATGGCGCGGTGGCCGTGGAAGGGCGTGGCGAAGCCTGCCTCGGCAATCCGGCCATTGCCGTTGCCTGGCTGGCGCAGGCGCTGGCCCGCTACGGCGAAGGCCTGAAGGCCGGCGACATCGTCATGAGCGGCGCGCTGGCGCGCATGCTGCCGGCGAGCCCCGGCGATGTGTTCGAAGGCGACTTCGGCGCTTTCGGCATCGTCAAAGTTTCCTTCGCCCGGTGAACTCTATGGCAAAAGTCAAAGCGGCGATCATCGGTTCCGGCAATATCGGCACGGACCTCATGATCAAGATCATGCGCCATGGCGATCCACTCGAAATGGCGATGCTGGTCGGCATCGATCCGAATTCGGAAGGGCTGGCGCGGGCGCAGCGCCTCGGCGTCGGCCATACGGCGCGCGGTATCGAGGGGCTGATGGAGAGCCCCGACTTCAAGGACATCCGCATCGTCTTCGACGCCACGTCGGCTGGCGCGCATCAGCGCCATGCCGATCTGTTACGACCGCACGGCAAGATCCTCATCGATCTGACGCCGGCGGCGCTCGGCCCCTTCGTCGTGCCGGTGGTCAATCTCGACGCGCATGCGCAAAGCGACAATATCAATATGGTGACCTGTGGCGGCCAAGCGACGATCCCGATCGTCGCGGCCGTCAACTCGCAATCACCCGTCGTCTATGCGGAGATCGTCGCCTCCATTGCTTCGAAATCCGCCGGCCCCGGCACGCGTGCCAATATCGATGAGTTCACCGAGACGACGGCGCGGGCCATCGAGCAATTGGGTGGCGCGCAGCGCGGCAAGGCGATCATCATTCTCAATCCGGCCGAACCGCCCGTGCTGATGCGCGACACGGTCTATTGCCTGACGCGCGACGGCGAGCCGGGCAAGATCGCCCGTGCCGTCGAAGACATGGTGGCCAAGGTGGCAGCTTATGTGCCGGGCTATCGGCTAAAACAGAGCGTGCAGTTCGAACGGATCAGCAACAACAATCCCATGCGCATTCCCGGCATCGGCGATGTCAGCGGCCTGAAGACCACGGTGTTTCTGGAGGTCGAGGGCGCGGCGCATTATCTCCCCGCCTATGCCGGCAATCTCGACATCATGACCAGCGCCGCCATGACGACGGCGCGCAATCTGGCTCTACGTTTGGAGACGAGCCATGCCTGATTTCAATCCGTCGCGGCCGATCTATGTGCAGGACGTGACCCTGCGCGATGGCATGCATGCCATCCGCCATCGCTATACGATCGACCAGGTGAAGCAGATCGCCGGTGCGCTTGACCGCGCTGGGGTCTCCGCCATCGAGATCGCCCATGGCGATGGCCTGTCCGGCAGCAGTTTCAACTATGGTTTCGGCGAACGCACCGATCTCGAGTGGATCGAGGCGACCGCCACGGTGGTGAAACAGGCCGTCGTCACCACACTCCTTATCCCCGGCATCGGCACGATCCATGATCTCAAGGATGCCTATGCCGCCGGCGCCCGCTCCGTGCGCGTCGCCACCCATTGCAGCGAGGCGGATGTCGCCGCGCAGCATATCGAGGCGGCGCGCAAGCTCGGCATGGATGTCTCGGGCTTCCTGATGATGTCGCATATGCTGGAGCCGCAGGCGCTTGCGGGCCAAGCGCAGCTGATGGAGAGCTATGGCGCCCATTGCGTCTATGTGGTCGATTCCGGTGGCGCCCTCACCATGGCCGGCGTGGCGGAACGCTTCCAGCGTTTCAACGATGTCCTGAAGCCGGAAACGCAGACCGGCATGCACGCCCATCAAAATCTGTCGCTTGGCGTCGCCAATACGATCGCGGCGCTGGAACTGGGTGCGACCCGTGTCGATGCCAGCCTTGCGGGCATGGGCGCCGGCGCCGGCAATGCGCCGCTCGAAGCCCTCGTCGCCGTGATGGAGCGTTATGGCTTTGCCAACAGCTGCAATCTCTTCGCCTTGATGGATGCGGCCGAAGACCTGGTGCGCCCGTTGCAAGACCGCGCCGTGCGTGTCGATCGCGAAACCCTCAGCCTCGGCTATGCCGGCGTCTATTCGAGCTTCCTGCGTCATGCGGAAAATGCCGCCGCCAGCCACGGGCTCGACGTGCGCTCGATCCTGGTCGAACTGGGACGCCGACGCATGGTCGGCGGCCAGGAAGACATGATCGTCGACGTGGCGCTGGATCTGGCGAAAGCGCAGAGAAAATAAGGCTGAATCGTTGAAAACTTACCGTCATTGCGAGGAGCGCAGCGACGAAGCAATCCAGGGCGCGTGCCTTGACCCCTGGATTGCTTCGCTGCGCTCGTAATGACGGCTATCTCAATGCTGTCCTACGACTTTTCTGAGCACGGAAGCGGCATCGCCGTTCAGAGCATCGGCATGCCAAACCACATATTGATCGGGACGCACGAGGATCAGCCGGGCCGCATAATCGGCGCGGTTTGATTGCTGGTCGTCCCTGACGACCTTAAGTGGCACGTGCAGATTTTCGGCTGCCGCCGTGAAGGCTGCGACCGTGTCTTCCCGCGCATCGAACGCCAGAAGCGTGAAGTCGTTCCCCAGCGCCTCGAAACTGCTCGCCCCCGAGGACATCGCGACAGGCGCCAGATGATGCCCCGCGCGGGCGCGCACGGCGTGGGTTCCATGGGCTGAATTGACACCGCCTTCGGGGCCGAACATCACGGTGGAGCCTTCATAGTTTGGCTCATATTGCTGGAAACGCGATCCGATATCCGTCTCGCGGGCATGCCATGCGGTTTCAAATTCGGGCTTGTCGACGGTTGGATTGTAGCGATCGAGAAAGGCCGCATCGCGCTTGATGCGCGCGGTGATGAAATCATCCGCCGTTTCCCAGAACACCGGACGACGCTCGATGCTGTAGCTTTCGAGAAGACGATCGGTGCCCCAGCCGTTGAGACGCGCAGCCAGTTTCCAGCCGAGATTTCTGACGTCTTCCAAGCCGTTGTTCAAGCCGAAGCCACCATAGGGCGGATGGCTGTGCGCCGCATCGCCGGCGATGAAGACGCGGCCCTTTTGATAATGTTCGGCGACCGCCACGCGCATCTTCCAAAACGACAGATGTTCGAAATCGCAGTGGCACTCGAAGCCGGCAGCCTGGCGAATGAGTCCCAGCGCATCGAAAGTTTCGAGGCTCGCTTCCATGGGCACGGGCGCATGGAAGAACCATTCGTCCGGTTCCGAAATGCGGCCGAAGAACTGCCAATAGCCTTTCAGCTCCGGCTTGAGCACGCGATAGGTCGACCGCTGCGGGAAGCGCTCAAGCCGTTGGCTCAGGTCGCGCGAGCGGAAGACCGCGAGCAGCATGTTCTGCTCGTAGTCCTGCTTGCTGCGCTCGATCCCGAGTTGTGACCGGACATTCGAATGCGCACCGTCGCAACCAACGAGATAGTCACAGCTCACCGTGGCTTGTTCGTCGGACTCGATCGAACGCAGCTCGATCCGCACTTCGGATTCATCTTGCGACAGACGACCGGCTTCCCAGCCGAAAAGCGTATCCACTGATGGCTGTGTCGCCACCTTCTTTCGCAGGACTTCCTCCATACGATATTGCGGCAGGCGTTCATTGTCTTGCGAATAGAACGGACGGACGAGTTCGCGTCCGGCCGGCGCATGCCAATAGTCGCTCATCAGATCGCCATAGGCGGTCAGCTCTCCGATCGGATAGCCTGCCGGCATCAGACGCGCCGCCCGCAGTTCCTTCTCCAAGCCCCATGTGGCGAAATGTTCGAGCGTGCGCTGGGTCAGGTTTTGGCCCTTGGGAACCTTGCTCAGGGTTTTTCGCGGCTCGACGAGAAGACACGAAATACCCCTGAGCCCCAATTCGATCGCAAGGCCGACGCCAACAGGACCGCCGCCGACGACAATTGTCTGATAGTGATTTTTCACGATGTCTTCTCTCAGACTCATAGCGTCTTGCAGACGCCTCAAAACAAAGATCCAGGCAAAATTGCGTTTCTCTCGAAACGCAGTTTTCTTTAACGAGCCGCTTCGGAAATCTGACGCGCGCGCTCGAGAACCGCCGGCGGCGTGGCATAGACCTTTGCCAGGATACTGGCGATCTCGTCGCCGAACACCGGCGATACGTCGATCGATTGCCGTTCGGCCTCGGCGATGAAATCAACGTCCTTCGTCATTTTCTCAAACGCTGTGCGCAGCATCTCCACGCGATCGGCAGGCACGTTCGGCGGCGCCGCCAGCGGCCATGCGATGGCGAGCCGGGCGAGGAAGAACGACAGCAACTGACGGTCATCCTCATCGGTCACGAGATCCAAGGCAGAAGGCACATTCTCCAGATCGGGCGCCTTGGTAAGACCGAGCTGCATCAGGATGCGTACCTGCTGCTGCTTGATCCACGCCGGGCGGCTGGCCTTGAGATAGCCCCACGACAACCCAGCCATGCCATCGGCCTCGCCGCGATCGACGGCCAGAAGCGTTTCGGTGGCGCCCGGATAGCCGGTGACGATTTTCAGCTTGGTTTTGAAGATCGTATTGATGATCCGCGGGAAGGTCGCGGTATCGGCACCGCCGCCGGTGGTCGCGATCACGACCTCCTCGGTCTTCAGATCGTCGATGCTTTTGGCGCGCGAGGCTTGGCGCACGAACATCACATTGGTCTCGCGGCTGGGGCTGCCGATCCAGCTCAGCTTGCGCGGATCGAACTGCGCGCTCTTGTTGCCGACGAGCGGTTCGAAGGGGATGCCGCGCGAGAAAGTGCCGAGAGAAGTGCCGTCCTTGGGCGCGATATTGGCCAGATAGTTGATCGCCGAGAGGCTGCCGGCGCCGGGCATGTTCTGCACGACGACCGTCGGGTTGCCGTCGATATATTTGCCGAAGAAACGGCTGATCGTGCGGGCACTGAGATCGTAGCCGCCGCCGGGCGAGAAGCCGACGATGATGGTGATCGTCTTGCCCTTGTAGAAACCCGTTTGCTGGGCCGAGGCAGCCGGAGCAAACGGCATGCACAACGGCAAAATGGCGACGCAGCCGAGCGCCAATTTCCTCAAGTTCATGTCACCTCCCAAAAAATAGAACATCATTCTAATTTGCCGGCTATTTACAGACTGGCGCCGGTTCATGCAAGAAAATAGAACAGCGTTCTGAAATGGATTTGCGGAGGATAGGCGGATGACCCAGGTCGATGATGGGGAAGCCAAGCACGTGGCTTCCGTCGAGCGCGCCCTGAGTGTTTTGCAGGCCTTCTCGGCCGAGCGCCCGCGCATGACGCTCGTCGACCTCGCGACGGCGACGGGTCTCTATAAAAGCACCATTCTTCGCCTTTGCCAGACGCTTGAAGTTGCTGGCTTTTTAGCGCGCAGCGAGAACGGGCATTATTATGTGGGCGCGGCGACGCTGCAATTGGCGCGGCTGCACCAGGAAGCCGTTGAGCCCGCCGAGCTGATCCTGCCGGCGCTGCGCGAACTCGTCGCGGAAACCGGCGAAAGCGCCTGTTTCAACATCCGCAACGGCGACAACCGCGTGTGCCTCTATCGCATCGAATCGCACCACCGGCTGCGCGACCACGTGATGGTGGGGGATGTCATTCCGCTGAAATTCGGTGCGGCGGGTCATGTGCTGGAGGCGTTCTCAGGCGGCAAGAGCCCGAGGCATGCGCAAATTCGTAAGGCGGGCTATTCGATCAGCCTGGCGGAGGTGAGCAGCGGCGTCGCGGCGATCGCGGCGCCCGTATTCAAGGGCGGCGGCGAACTGGCAGGCGCCATCGTTCTGAGCGGCCCGAGAAGCCGTATCGATGATGCGACCCTCAAGCGGTTGGAGGGCGTCATCATCAAGGCGGCGCAAGCACTCTCGAAACGCTTCGGCAGCACCTATTTGACCTATAGCTGATCGCTCGCGGCCAATAAAAAAACCGCCGCGTCATGCGCGGCGGTTTCGCGAACGCGTTGCTTCTTGTTATTTCGCGTCGAGGAATTTGTTGGTGTAGAGCGTCTCGGCATCGCCTGGATTGCCGATCTTGTTCTCGCGCAAGGCGCTGACGCCAGCCTGCCAAAGCTTCGGCACGTTGCGCATCAGGTTCTCGCGCCCTTCCGACAGCCAGAGCTGGTCGATGGTCGCTTTTTCCTGGGCGACGACGCTGTCGATATCGCGCAGGCCGGGGATTTCGAAATCCTTGGCGGCGCGCTCGAAGATCGGCTTCAGCGGCTGCGCCACCATTTCCTCGGCCGACGCGCGCAAGGCCCGCACGGCGCGGGTCAGAATGTCGCCTTTCTTCTCCGCTGTCTGCTGAGTGACCACATAGGTCTGGCCCGGCATCGGCGCATAACGATCGATCGACCAGGCGACGATGTCTTCCTTCATGTTCTGCAGCGCGATGACGACGAGCAGCGAACCGAAGAAGCAATCGACGCGGCCCTGTTTGACGAATTGCATGGCGCCCGGGCTGTTGCCGGTGGCTTCGCGCTTCACATCGTCGGGCTTGAGACCGGCCTTCGCCAAGACGAGATCGAGCAGGATGTCACTGGTGCCGCCGCGCGTCACGAGACCCACGGTCTTGCCCTTCAAGTCCTCGGCCTTTTCGATTGGTTTCGACTTCGGGCTGATCATGTGGAACGTGCCGCCCTGATAGATGGTGGCGATCGCCACCAGCGGCACATTGGTCTGGCCTTTGGCGAGCATGACATCGAGGCTGGCGGCGCGCAGAATATCCACCTGGCCGACGACAAGCTGCTGCATGGCCTGAGCGCCGCCCTGGCCGCCGATGATCTTGGCATCGAGATTCTGCTTGGCGAAATGGCCGCCGGAAACGGCATTCATCATCTCGATGAAATCGGGGATGAAGCCGAAAGGAGTCATCAGAGAGACCTGATCGCGCGCCTGCGCCCGTAGAATGGCCGGAAAGCCAAACGGCGCGGCGGCTGCCGCGGCCGCGGATGCTTTGATCAGTTTACGCCTGTCCATCATCTGATACTCCCCTCGCTTGTAGACGGCTTATGCCGCTTATTTGAGATTGACCGACTGATGCCACGGAATGAGGAAGCGCCGGAGCGCGCCGGTGGCGAAATAGAAGAAGAAGCCCAGCAGGGTCATCTGGATGATGACGGCGAACAGGCCGTCGGTCTCATAGCCGTTCATCTTCGAAACCAGCATGAAGCCGAGGCCGGCATTGCCGCCGAGATATTCGCCGACGATGGCGCCGATGATCGCCAGCACGATGCCGACTTCCATGCCGGTGATGATGTAGGGCAAAGACGAAGGCAGTTCGAGACGACGGAAGATTTGCCAGTTCGTCGCGTTGAGGCTGGTCATCACGTCCTTATGGCCAGCATCGACCGACTTCACGCCCAGCACCGTATTGGTGAGGATGGGGAAGAAAGCGAGCACGGCGGCGACGATCACCTTCGGTGTGTTGCCGAAGCCGAACCAGACGATGAAGAGCGGCAGCAGCGCCACTTTCGGAATGACCTGGGTGGCGACGATGAAGGGATTGAGCGTCAATTCCAGCCAGCGGGCGCGGCCGAGCAGCACGCCGAGACCGACGCCGATGACCAAAGCCCAGAGAAAGCCGATCACGGTGACGTAGACGGTGAGGAACGTGTGGCCCCAGGCGCGGCGCGACATCAGCATGTCGATCCAGGCATCCCAGACCTTCGCCGGCGCCGGCAGAATGAAGGGCGAGAGATTGGTGGCGGCCACATAGAAATGCCAGATGCCGATCAGTACGATCAGCAGCAGCGGCGTGGTGACCCATGGCAGAACGCTTTCGCGCATGGGCTTGCGGCGCGCGGCGGTGGGCGGAACCGAGACGATGTCGTTGTTGCTCACGGCGCTCATCACGAAATCTCCGCCAGACGATGGCGCAACATTTTGGCGATCTCCTGAAAATCCTTGCTCGCCTGCACGTCGAGGGAGCGGGGCCGCGGCATGGGCACGTCGATGATCGTGTCGATACGGCCAGGGCGCGGCGACAAAAGAACGATGCGATCGGCGAGAAAGACGGCCTCCGAAATCGAATGGGTGACGAGCACGACGGTCTTGCGCGTCTCCATCCAGATGCGCTGCAATTCGAGATTCATCGTGTCGCGTGTCATGGCATCGAGCGCGCCGAACGGTTCGTCCATCAAAAGGATCTTGGGATTATAGGACAGTGCGCGGGCGATGGCGGCGCGCTGGCGCATGCCCCCCGACAATTCGCGCGGCCAGCGCTTCTCGAAGCCCGCGATGCCAACGAGCTTGGTCAACTCCCGCGCCTTGGCGCGGCGCTCAGTGGTGCCGACGCCCTTCAGTTCCAGCGGCAGCGCGATATTGTCTTCGATCGACAGCCACGGAAACAGGTTGGCGTCCTGGAAAACCATGCCGAGTTCCGACAGGGCCTGGCCCTGGCGCACGCCATGGCTCCATAATTCCTTGTCTTCCACCTTCAGCGCGCCACGGGTCGGCTCCAGCAGACCGCCGATCATGCGCAGCAATGTGGTCTTGCCGCAGCCCGACGGGCCGAGCAGCACGACGAACTCTCCTTCCGCCACCGCCAGATCGGTCGGCGCCAAAGCATGCACGGCTTCCGTGCCGGCGCCGAACCACTTTTCGATGCGTGATAACGATATGGCAGACGACATCAATGCTCCCGAACTTCTCGCCAAAGCCCCATTGTATGCTGAAGCGGCTTATCGCTGAAACTGAACAGCACAGCTTCGCGGTTTGCTTCGTGGCGGAAACGCAACCAGCCTGGAATGACAAAGTGGTCGTGTCGCGACCATGTGAATGTTTTCTCAATGCCATCGAGGCCGATGACCGTGGTGCGGCCCTCACCCTCGGCGACGCTGAACACGAGGGCTTCGGTGGTGCGGTAGAAGCCACCGGCAAAACCCTGAGGCAGAAGCTGCAAATAGGCGGCCATGGTCGGCATGATGGGGCCGCCGGTCTGCGGATGCGCATAGGCCAGGCGATAGCCGTGCACCGGATCGGCCTGCGCCCCTTTTGCCAATTGCGCCAGCGCGCCGCGCGCCTGCACGTATGGGTAGTGAATGCGCGGCGAGGCAACACTAATAGCCTCGGCCTCGGCCGGCAGCATGCCGCTGCCGAAACGGGCCATGGCCGCGCCTTCAGGCATTTTCGGTACGCCGCCTGCGGGCGGTTTCATCTCCGCGAAGGTCGTGCCCATGAGGCGCACGATCGGCAGATCGAGGCCGTCGAGCCAGGCGACGGCGGCATTGCCAGGATTGCCGTGACCATGCCAGGCGAAAGCCGGCGTCAGGATCAGATCACCCGCCGCCATGGTGAAGCGTTCGCCGCCAACTTCCGTATAGGCGCCGGCGCCCTCCAGAATGAAGCGCAAGGCCGACTGGGCATGACGATGCGGCGCTGCCGTTTCACCGGGCAGAAGATATTGAATACCGGCGTGCAAGGTGGCGGTGATGCGGGATTCGCCCGGATAGGAGGGGTTTTCGAACAACAGCACGCGGCGTTCAGCGAGTTCGGCTGAAATTTCGCGGGCGGCGCGTTCGAGATCGGGATTGAAATCGGCGGCGCGCCAATGGTGCGCCACCGCCGGCGGCGTCGGTTCGCTCGGCAGCATGCCGCGCATCACTTGCCACAATGGAATGAGGTGACGGGCGCGCAGCCCGTCCTCCCATCCGTTCGAACCGACTGTCGCCGCGCCGCTCATCAGGCACGCACCGCGATGCTGAGCGTGCCGATCTCCGGCACGGTGAGCGCAATCGTATCGCCCGGCACCACCGGCGCCACGCCTTCGGGCGTGCCGGTCATGATCAGGTCACCAGGTTGCAGGGTATAGAAGCGCGAGGCGTAAGCGATCAGCTTCTGTGTGTTGAAAATCATGTAGCTGGTCGACGAATCCTGGCGCCTTTCCCCGTTGACGTCGAGCCAGAGCCTGACGTCATTGGGATCTGCAATCTCATCCGCGGTGACCATCCAAGGGCCCATCACCGCATAACTGTCGACCGACTTGCGCAAGCTGCGATCTTCGGCGCCGCGCAAGGTCATATCGAGGCCCAGCGTGTAGCCGAACACGTGGTCCAGCGCGTCTTCGTAAGCAATGTTCTTGCCAGCTTTGCCGATGACGGCGACGAGCTCGCCTTCGTGGTCGGTGCGCCGGTCAGGGAAATGAATGGCGATCCCCTCGGCCGGGCCGACGATGGAGGTGCCGGCCTTCAGAAACAGACCGAGATCGTCGATCGTCTTGCCGACGACGCCCTGGTTGATCTGCCTATCGGCGGCGACTTCGGCCACGTGCTTCATATAGTTGGCCGGCGCGCCGATGACTTTGCCCGGCATGCCGACGGGGCTGAGCAGACGAACGTCGGCCAAAGGCTTGCGCGGCGCCTTGGCGGCGGCCTCGCGCAGTTTCGGCAGAAGGCCGGGCAGAGCCGCGATCACCGGATCGCCTGCGGTAAGCGGATAAACCAGCGGCGGCAAACTGCCGAGGACGAGTTCGGTCACATCGGCGACCGTCTCCCCTTCGATGACGCCAAACCGGTTCGGTTCAAATCGACAAAGGCGCATACACGGATCTCCCTGCCCTGTCCCAGCCTGTGAGGGCCGGCCTTTAGGGGCTTGCGCGATGCTAGACCAAGGAACAAATCTTGCGCAACAAAAATTATGCGTATACTGATCGTGAGTATACGCACTTGTTTGGCGGAGGATGGCGATGGAATACGGCGTTCAATTCTTTCCGGACGTGAAACCCGAGGAAAAGTCAGCAGCCCGCTATTTCGAGGAATGCTTGAACATTGCCGAGCAGGCCGAAAGCCTGGGCTTCACCCACGGCCGGATGGTCGAGCACTATTTCCATTACTATGGCGGCTACAGCCCCAATCCGCTGCTTTTCCTGGCATCGCTTGCCCAAAGAACACGCAAGATGCGTCTCATCACCGGCGCGCTTCTGCCGGTGTTCAGCAATCCGCTGAAAATGGCCGGCGAGATCGCCATGGTCGATGCCTTGTCGAACGGCCGCGTCGATATCGGCTTCGCGCGTGCCTTCCTG
The DNA here is from genome assembly GCF_031921685.1 of Methylocella sp. CPCC 101449. Lineage (NCBI taxonomy): Bacteria > Pseudomonadati > Pseudomonadota > Alphaproteobacteria > Hyphomicrobiales > Beijerinckiaceae > Methylocella > Methylocella sp. CPCC 101449. The sequence goes on from NZ_JAPDHU010000001.1 coordinate 1,045,470, forward strand.
CCGCATGAATTCCGCCGCTTCGGCATTTCGCCCAACGAATCCGTGCGCCGCTTCCGCGAAGGCATCCGCCAGATCGATCTGCTGCTGCGCGAGGACGTGGTCAACGACAAAGGCGAATTCCTCACCATCGAAAACACCACCTCGCTGCCGCGCCCGACCCAGACACCACGGCCGAAATTCTACGTCGCGGCGCTCAACACGCCGGAGAGCTTCGAATATGCTGGCCAGAACGGCTTTTCGATCATGGCGATCCCGATTGCCGGCGGGCGCATGCGCGAACTGACCAAGATCTACCGGGACGCCTGGCGCGCCGCCGGCCATCCGGGCGACGGCGAGGTCATGCTGGCCTTCCACATGTATTGCGAGCCAGATGGCGATCAGGCCCGCGCCACGGCCAAACCTTTTATCGAGGGTTATTTCCACTCTCTTGTCGATGCCGCTTCGGACTGGCTTTCCGGCACGAGTTCTGATGATTATCCTGGTTATGCCAACATCATGAACAAGTTGAAGGCGACCAATATGGAAAACCAGATCGAGGGCAAATCCGCCTGGATCGGCTCGCCGCAGGAGCTGCGCGAGACGGTGGCCGGGCTTTTCGACGAATTCGGGCCGTTCGAGCATGCTTCATTGCAGATCGGCTTCAATATGCTGCCCTATGACAAGGCCATCGCCTCGATGAACCTGTTCGCCAAGGAAGTCATGCCGTTTCGGCCCAAACATGGCTAACCAAAATGGCTGACAAAGACGAGGCCTACGATTCCGTCTCCGGCCTGCATGATCGCGCCGGCCATCTGGCGCGCCGCCTGCAGCAGACCGCGGTGGCGCATTTCACGCGCTGCAATGGCTCGTTCGGCGTCACATCCGTCCAATATGCGGTGCTGATCGCGGTGCGCGACCATCCCGACCTCGATCAGGCGGCGCTGGCGGTGCAGATCGCTCTCGACAAGTCGACGCTCGGCGTCGTCGTCGACAAACTCGAACAGCGGGGCATGCTGAAACGCGCCCGCGATACGGTCGACAAGCGCCGCTACACCGTGCGCCTGACGCCGCGCGGGCGCAATCTGCTCGATTCCATGCGCCCGAGCGTCTGGCAATCGGAAAGCGATCTCCTGGCGCCGCTGACACCGGCCGAACAGAAGAAATTGAAGGCGCTGATCAGCAAACTGCTGCACGGCAATCGTGGCGTCAGCCGCACCGGCCCTGTCGATGAAGCCGCCTTGCCGCCACTGCGCCGTGGCCGCGCGTCAGCCAAATATGCGGACAAGCCGGACGCGGCGCCACGCAACACCAATCGCTAGATATTCGGGAGCAAACGTCGTGTTGAAGAAAGGCTACAAACAACTGTTGGCCGAGGCCAATGCGGTGGTCAAAACCGTCCCGGTAGAGGAAGCCAAGGCCCTGCGCGGCCAAGACGACGTGCAGTTCGTCGACATCCGCGATCCGCGCGAACTGGAACGCGACGGCATTATCGAAGGCGCGATGAGCGCGCCGCGCGGCATGCTGGAATTCTGGGTCGATCCCGAGAGCCCCTATTACAAGCCGGCATTGGGCGACGGCAAGAAGACACTGGTTCTCTATTGCGCCAGCGCGTGGCGCTCGGCCTTGGCAGCGAAAACCTTGACCGATATGGGTATGACCAATGTCAGCCATCTCGAAGGTGGTTTCACCGCCTGGAAGAATGCCGGCGGCGCCGTGGTGAAAAAGGAAAAATGATTTGACGAGCCTGCTGGTCGAAAACATCGGTGAATTTTTTACCGGCGACATCGCCGCGCCGACCGCCGACGTGCGCTCCCTGCTGGTTGAGGACGGACGCATCGCCGCGCTGAACGTGGCTGCGGACACTAAGGCCGACGCGGTGATCGACGCCAAGGGCAGCGCCGTTCTGCCCGGCCTCGTCGACGGCCATGTCCATCCGGTGCTGGGCGAATGGACGCCGACACAGGATGCGATCGGCTGGGTCGGCAATTATCTGCACGGCGGCTCGACGACCATGGTTTCGGCTGGCGAGCTGCATGCGCCGGGCCTCGACTATAACAATCTGACGCCGGAACTCGTCACCGCGCTGGCGGAAGTGACACGGCAGACCACCGGCCGCGTACGCTGGAGCAATGTGAAACTGCATGCCGGCACGGTACTGCTGGTGCCGGGCATGAACGAAACGCATTTCGACCGGCTGGCGAAGGTCGGCGCCATTCTGGCGAAATTCCTCTTCTATCCACTCGGCACCAATCCGGAGGAAGCCAAGCGCTATGTGCGTTGGTGCCGTGAACGCGGCATCCGTACAAAAGTACATACGGGCGGCGTCTCGCGCTCGGGCTTGAGCCAGATCTGCGGCTTCGAAATCCTGTCCTGGCTACAGCCTGATATTGCCGCGCATGTGTCGGGCGGTCCGATCCCGATGAGCGATGGCGATCTCAAGCGAGTGATCGACGAAACGACATTCGCGCTCGAAATCTGCACGTCCGGCAACTATCGCTCGACTTTGCTGGCGGCGCGCCGCCTGCGCGAACGCGGCCAGCTGCATCGCATGACCTTGGGCACCGATACGCCCGGCGGCACGGGCGTGGTGCCGCGCGGCATGCTGCGCAACATCTGCTATCTGTCTTCGGTCTGCGATCTGACACCCGGCGAGGCGATCGCGGTCGCCAGCGGCAATACCGCTCTGGCGCATGGGCTCGACGTCGGCTTCCTGCGCGAGGGCGCGCCAGCCGACTTCCTGATCTGCGGCCCTGTCGAAGGCTCGGCCGGCACGACTTTGGCCGATGCCATCGCCCATGGCGACCTGCCCGGCATTTCCTATGCTTTTATCGACGGCAAGCCTGTTGTCAGTGGTCGCAGCGAACAGACGCCGCCGTCGCGCTACACGATCAGGCTCGAAGCGGGCTGCCCCTGCCACGGCGATGGCACCGGTCGTTTCAACTGCAATTGAGAGAGCGAACGGATGCGCATTCTGACCCATCACGACGTCGTTCGCACCCTGCCCATGGCCGATTGCGTCGTGGCGATGAAACAGGCGCTGATCGATCTCGCCAATGGCGCTTATTATCTGCCGCTGCGCCTGAAGGCGCGGCCTGAAGGCGAGCCCAATCGCATGGGCTTCATGCCGGCACTGCGGCTCGCCGATGACCGACGCCTATGGTCGGTGAAGGAGATTTGCGTGACGCCCAGCAATGGCGCGCGCGGCATCGATCCGCACCAGGGCATGGTAATCCTGCACGACGGTTACGACGGGCGCCCGCTCGGCATTGTCGATGCCTCGTCCATCACCGCGATTCGCACCGCCGCGGTCACCGCCGTCGCCACGGCGGCTCTGGCGCCGCGCGAGGTGCGTAAAGTGGCGATTATCGGCGCCGGCGTACAGGCCGCCGCTCATGTGGACGCCATGCGCGTCGTCGTGCCTAAGGACGCCGAGATCGTCATCGCCAACCGCTCACCAGGCCGCGCCGCGCAATTGGCGGAGGAAAAACACTGCGGTTTCGCGCCGACGATCCAGGAAGGTCTTGCCGATGCGGACGTTGTCTGCACGGTCACCGGCTCCTACGAGCCGATCCTGAAACTCGAATGGCTGAAGCCCGGCTGTCACGTCAACGCGGTCGGATCGAGCCTGGCGGCGGCGCGCGAACTCGACGGACCGACGATGAAGGCGGTGGAGCTTTATGTCGATCGCCGTGAATCGGCGATCAACGAATCGGGCGAATATATTTTTGCGGTGCAGGAAGGCTTTATCGGCCCCGATCATATTCGTGCCGAACTGGGCGACGTGCTGACCGCGCGCCATCCGGGGCGTTCGTCGCAGGACCAGATCACCTGTTTCAAATCGCTGGGCCTGGCGGTGGAAGATCTCGCCGCCGCCGAACTGGCGCTGCAAAACGCCGAGCGGTTGAACGTCGGCACCCACGTCGACTGGTAAACAGCGCGAAGGGCATTTCTTCGCTCCCGTATTGGGCTATAGTCCGCTCCCCTGACGTTCAGCCCTGATTTCATCAGGCCGAACGCCAGATTCTTCGTTTGACGCATTTTCTTCACGCGAACCGGAAACCACTTCGCTTGAAAATGCTTTTCGGCTTCGGGAGCGGACCATGATCGATCTCTATGCGCTGACCAGCCCCAACGTTCAAAAGATTTACATTGCTCTTGAAGAACTTGGACTTCCCTACAAGGAACATTTCGTCGACGTCTGGAAAGGCGATCAATTCGCCGCCGAGTTCATGAAGCTCAATCCGAACGCGAAAATTCCAGTGATCGTCGATCATGACGGGCCGGACGGCAAGCCGATCACCATTTTCGAATCCGGCGCGATCTTGCTCTATCTCGCCGAGAAGACGGGCAAGCTGCTGCCCAGCGACAAGCGCGCCCGCACCGAAGCGCTGCAATGGCTGATGATCCAGCTCACCGGCGTCGGCCCGGCCTTTGGCAATTTTGTCCACTTCTCGCGCTTCGCGCCGCAGGGCAACGACTATTCGGTGTCGCGCTACAAAACTGAAATGACGCGTATCTTGAACCTCATCGACGAGCGCCTCAGCAGCAGCGCTTATCTCGGCGGCGCCGACTATTCCATCGTCGACATCGCCACCTGGCCGTGGATGCGCGGCTATATGGCCAACGCAGGCGTAGCGGAAAAAACGCCCCATCTCGCCCGCTGGTTCGCCGCCATCGAGAAGCGCGACGCCGTGCAGCGGGCGCTGGCCAAGATCGGCAAAATCCAGTCGGTGCGCGAAACAGCTAAGCCACGAGACATGGACCGCATGTTCGGCCGCGGCGAATTCGCCCGCGCCTGAGACAAAAGGGGCTGGTGCCCACCGGCTCTTTTTTACAGAGGCTTTTGTTTTCAAAAACTTTGCAAAGCGCGCGCGATCGCCTATTTTCGCGCGCCGTAATCACGAAGCCGACATAAGGGAGGGGACTATGACGATCACGCGCAAACAATTTCTGCAGGGCGCTGCGGCAGCAGCCGGCACGATCGCCATCGCGCCTGGCGTTTTCGCCCAGGAATATCCGAGCCAGAACTTTCTCGTCGTCTGCGGCTTTCCGCCGGGCAGCGGCGCCGACATTTTCGCCCGCTATTTCGCCGAGAAGATCCGCGTGAAGACCGGCCGCAACGTGGTGGTCGAAAACAAGGTCGGCGCCAACAGCAATATTGCCACCACCTATGTCGCCCGCTCGAAGCCGGACGGCTACACGCTCTATCCTTTCGCCGGCACCACCGTGGCCGCCACCATGCATCTGTTCAAGGAACCGCCTGTCGACGTCGGCAAGACGCTGACAGTGGCCGCCACCACCAGCAATCTCGCCTTCATGGCCTTGGTCGACGCCAAAAGCCCCTACAAGACCATGCAGGAGCTGACCGAGGCGATGAAGAAGAAAGGCACCAAAGCGACCTATGCGACCGCTGCCAATCCCGGCACGATCATGGGGGCGCTCTATAAGCAGGCGACCGGCATCGAAGCGGTTGAGGTCTCCTATCGCAACGCGCCGGATTCCCTCAACGAAATGCAAGACGGCAAGCTCGACTTCGCCTTCCACGATCCGATCTTCGCCTTGGCACAGGTGCGCGAAGGGCGCATGCGCGTTCTCGCCGTCAGCTCCTCCGACCGCCTGTCGTCGCTGCCCGATGTACCGACGATGAAGGAAACCGGCATTCCGATGGATCTCAACATCTGGTGGGGCGTGATGGTGCAGAAGGACACGCCGAAGCCGATCCTGGAAAGAATCAACGCGATGTTCCGCGACATTCTCACCACAGACGATACGAAGAAATTCCTCGCTCTGTCAGGTGCCGACCCGATGCTGCGCACACCGGAACAGGCCGACGCCATGTTCCAGGCCGCGATCAAGGAATGGGGCGACTACGTCAAGCTCGCCAAGATCCCGCAGAACTGAAAATTCCTGGCCAACGCGAGCGCCAATCAGAGCCAAACGGCCTGATTGGCGTTTGAAAAACACCATGTTAGCCTCGTGTCATGAGCGGCCGGACGCATTGGCAATCCTGGGACACGGCAAGAGCCAGCGGCAGTAAGATCGATTACTGGTCCGATGTCGTCGTTCGCGGCGTGATCGACGCATCGATGAAGCCGGCCACCAAGGCGTGCTTCGACGGTTTCCTGGCGAGCCGCTCGATCGAGACGGCCCGCTTTGTCTCGTTCCGCTCGCAGCCGCATCAGATCAATCGAACGACGACGCAAGCCCGCGGCGGCGACGGCCATCTCATGATCGGGCTGCAGTTGCGCGGCGTCTCCTTCATCGAACAAGGCGACACACGACTGCGGCTCGTGCCGGGCCAGATCGCCGTGGTCGACAGCAACAAACCGTTCAATCTTCACTTCCCCGATATCATCGAACGCCGCTTGATCCTGGTGCCGCGCACCTTCCTTGACTTGGGCGCGGGCACGCGGAACGACGCGCCGCACATCATCCGCTGCGAGGCGGGCGCCGCACAGGTAGCGCGGGAGGCGCTCTTGCGGCTGACCGATCTGACCTGCAACTGGTTGGACCAGGACTGCACTTTGATGATGCAGGCGTTGTCGCATCTGCTACGGACGGTGCCCGATCAACGGGCGCCGTCCGCCTCGGCAAGCCGGCTGACCCTGGCCGATATCCAGATGGAAATGCGCGCCAGGCTTTCCGACGAAAGCCTCAACCCGGCAATGCTCGCGCGGTCGTTCGGGATTTCCGTGCGCTCGCTCTATCGGCTGTTCGCGCAAGAGCGGCGGAGCTTTTCGCAGCTCCTGCTCGACTTGCGGCTCGATCATGCACGCGCGCAAATGGAAAAGGACGCGGGCCAATCCCTGACCGCCATCGCGCTGGACAGCGGCTTGAGCGATTCGGCCCATTTCTCGCGCGCCTATCGCGCCAAGTTCGGCGAGGCGCCGAGCCTCACCCGCGCCAGGCTCCGCTCGAAACCTATTCGGGCTTGATCCCGGCGGTTTCAGCCACCTTGCGAAACAACTCAAGCTCCGTGCGTATCCGTTCGGGTACTTGCGCAGCCGAGGTGGTGGACGGCTCGATGCCCAACAGACGCACCTTCGCTTGCACTTCCGGCAGCGCGAGAATCCGTGCGGTTTCCCGTTCGAGCTTGCCGACAACCGCGGCGGGCGTGCCGGCCGGCGCGAAAAGAGCGGACCATGGAACGACCTCAAAACCGGGCAGACCGGCTTCGCCCGCAGTTGGAATATCGGGCAGGCTCGGAATGCGCTGCAGCGTGGTCACCGCCAGGCCCCTCAACGTTCCGCCCTGAATCTGCGGCAGAACGGTGGAAATGTCACCAAGGGTGAGCGACACGTCATTGGCGACAACCGCCATGACCGCCGGCGCACTGCCACGATAGGGCACGTTCTGCAGTTTGATCCCAGCGCGCTGCGCGAACATTTCCGTTGCGATCTGGAACGAACTGGCCGCCGAACTGTAATTGATCTTACCCGGCTCGGCTTTGGCCAGGCGGATGAAATCCTGCAACGTCTTGGCCGGCACCGACGGATTGACAGCGACGATCAATGGAAAATGACCGATCATCGCCACCGGAACGAAATCCTCGACCGGATTGTAGTTGGCCGACTTCAACAGGAGCGGATTGACGGTCATCGCGCTGCTTGACCCGACCAGCAAAGTGTATCCGTCCGGGGTGGCGCGTCTGACGGCGCTGATCGCGACCATGCCGCTGGCTCCGGGCCGGTTCTCGACAATGAAAGTCTGACCCAAGGCTTGCTGCAGATGCTCGGCCAGAATACGCGCGAGGACATCATTTCCCCCGCCGGCGGCGAAGCCGACCATGAAAGTAACCGGGCGCGATGGATACGCCTCCTGAGCCAGAACAGGCGGGGCCCACATCAAGGCGGACAACAAAGCACTGAAGACGAAACGGCGGATCATCATCATGGAGAGCCCTCCCAAGCCTATTATTCGATACCGTAACGCCCTGGCGCAATAATTCCATTCGGATCCAGGGCCTGTTTGATGGCGGCGCAGGCATTCACAACCTGCTGCGTGCGCTGGCCCTGATGGAAGGCTTGATACTGCGTCGGCGCCCGGCCCACGAAAATGCCGCGCTCCCGAAACGCTTCGCACATGGCGCGATAACACCGGTCGGCACGCGCGGCCTCTTCGGCTTTGTCGCGATCATAGATGATGGCATGGACGCTGCGCGCGAAGCGCGGGCCACAGACAAACGAGGCCATGTAGTCGAGCCCGTTGTCGAGCGCGATCTTGCGACATTGCGCCTGGAAGGCGTTGACCATCAGTCCGTCCATCGGCGTGCCGGGGGTAAGCCAGATTGCGCCGCCGCCCGGCCGCCACTTGAGCATGCCCAATTCGCCATCGGCCGGCCGACCGGAGTTCGAATTGATTGCCGCATGGAGGTGCGGCATGGCCTGCGCATCCTCGAACGGTATGTAGCGCGCCTTGCCGGAGGCTTCGAAATGGGCACGCAGCATGTCGATGCCCGGCTTCAGCGCCTCGTCGCTGCCGCCGTAGAGCGCGCCGGAAACCGTCCACGAGCCGACGCCATAACGCTGTTGCAGATCACGGCGTTCGGCCAAGGATAACGGCGCCGCCGTCGGCGCGCCGGAACGCGGATGGCGCTCCTGCGACGACAACAAATAAAGATCGTTGGTGGCGCGAATGAGCGTCGGCACCAAGGTTTTCTTCTTCATGGCGCGGATCAATTCGATGATCTCCTGCAGATCGTCGTCATCCGGGAAGGTGAAGAAGAACGGACGAATGGCACTCGGGCGCTGGTTCAACCAGATGCCGACGCGGGTGACGATGCCATAATTGGACTGGGTGAAGAGCCCGTCCAGCGCCGGGCCGAAACTGTATTTCGTGACATGCCAATTGGGATGGGAGGACATATCGAGCCCACCGTCACCGGTGCGGATCGTGTCACCATTGCCGAGCACCACCTCCATGCCGCAGACATTGCCGAAGTGATCGCCCGCCGGCCCGCTGCCGCCGCCCTTGTCGAGCGCATTGCCGAGCAGGCTGCCATCCGGCGGCCCGGCGGTCGGCGACATCATCAACGCCGAGCCACGGCTTTGCAGCGCCTCATAGAGAGCATTGAACGTGACGCCAGGCTCGACCACGCAATAGCCGAGCTCTTCATTGATCTCGACGACGCGATTCATGCGACGACCGAGATCGACCACAACCTGGCCCGAGCGCATCGGCGCACGGGAGCCAAGCCCTAGATTGCGCCCCATGCTGATCGGAAAGAGCGGTACGCGAAACGCATTGGCATGCCGCACGATGGCTTCAACGTCCGCCGTGGAGGCCGGAAACAGAATGGCGGACGGAACGTGGTCGGCGCCGGGCAGCGTGTGGTGCCCATATTCTGCGCATTCCTGGCGATTGGAAGACAGGATGTCGGGATCAAGAGATTGGCGCAGGGTGTCAAGAAAGGCGTTCAGTTGAGCGGCGGTTGTCATGGGCGTGATCCGGTGGAATGCTGCCCGCAAGTTAGGGCGAGAGCTTTCCACCGATCTTGATCGAGCCTGCCAGTTTTCTTGTCCCCGACTGCCAAATCCCGAAGGAGCGCCCTACGGCCGCAGGCGATAGCCGGTGCGGAACACCCACCAGACGATGGTGAGACACAGCAGCATGAACAGGAAGGTCATGCCGGCGCTGATGCCGAAATTCACATCGGCCACGCCATAGAAAGTCCAACGGAAGCCGTTGACCAGATAGACCACCGGATTGAACAGAGTGACGGTGCGCCAGAGCGGCGGCAGCATATCGATCGAATAGAATGTGCCGCCCAGGAAGGTCAGCGGCGTCACGATCATCAGCGGCACGATCTGCAATTTCTCGAAACTGTCGGCCCAAAGCCCGAGCACGAAGCCGAACAGGCTGAAGGTCACGGCGATCAGAACGAGAAAACCGAGCGCCAGGACCGGATGGACGATCTCGAAGGGGACGAACAGCCGCGCCGTTGCCAGTGTGATCAGACCGATGATCATCGATTTCGTCGCCGCGGCGCCGACATAGCCGATGACGATTTCGGCCACCGAGACCGGCGCCGACAGTACTTCGTAGATGGTGCCGGTGAATTTCGGCAGATAGATGCCGAAGGAAGCGTTGGAAATGCTCTCACTGAGCAAGGTCAGCATGATCAGGCCCGGCACGATATAGGCGCCATAACTGACGCCATCGACCGTCTGCATGCGCGAGCCGATCGCCGAACCGAAAACGATGAAATAGAGCGAGGTGGAGAGAACCGGCGAGGCGATGCTCTGAAACAAAGTGCGCCAGGTGCGCGACAGTTCGAACGTATAGATCGCCCGGATCGCATGGACGTTCATCAGCGGGCCCTCACCAGATCGATGAAAATATCCTCAAGTGTGCTGCGGCGCGTTTCGATGGCGCCGAACTCCAATCCGAGCGCCGCGAGACGGCGGAACAGTTCCGCCACGTCGGCATGTTCGCCGCCATTCTGCGATTGATAGACCAGTGTGGCACCGTCGCTCGAAAGCTCGATCGGCAGATCGGACAGGCCGGCGGGTAAGGCCTCCAGCGGTTTCTTGAGTTGCACCGTCAGCTGCGATTTGCCGAGCTTGGCGAGAAGACTGGTCTTCTCCTCCACCAGGATGATCTCGCCCTTGTTGATGACGCCGATCCGATCGGCCATCTCCTCGGCTTCCTCGATGTAATGGGTGGTGAGGATGATGGTGACGCCGGATTCGCGCAGACGGCGCACCATTTCCCACATGTCGCGGCGTAGCTCGACATCGACGCCGGCCGTCGGCTCATCGAGAAACAGAATCTGCGGCTCGTGCGACAAAGCCTTGGCGATCAGCACGCGGCGCTTCATGCCGCCCGACAGCGCGCCGATCTTGCTGTCCTTCTTGTCCCACAATGAAAGATCGCGCAGCACCTGCTCGACATAAGCCGGATTGGCTTTCTTGCCGAAGAGGCCGCGGCTGAACGACACCGTATTCCAAACGGTTTCGAACATGTCGGTCGACAATTCCTGCGGCACGAGGCCGACCAGGGTGCGCGAGGCGCGGAAATCCCGGGTCACGTCATGGCCGGCGACCGTGACTGACCCGGCGGTGGGCTGCACAAGGCCGCAGACGATGCCGATCAGGGTCGTCTTGCCGGCGCCATTGGGACCCAGCAACGCGAAAATCTCGCCACGACGGATATTGAGGTCGACGGATTTAAGGGCCTGGAAGCCGGACTTATAGGTCTTCTCCAGGCCCGTGATCGAAACGATATTCTCCACTCCGGGCTCCCGCTTTCCCATCACATCAAACCGGACACAGCAAGGCTGACTGTTTCAGCCAACACAATGTCAGGATATGGCAGCAGGAAACGGACCCGTGTCCAGCGCACCGCAAGGGCGCTGGAGATATTCGCCTCGCCGGTTGAGATCAAGGGTCGCGCTTCGTTATTTCCGCGCGCCGCCGCGCAGCGATCTGCGGCGGCGCGTCAAACCGTTCAGGATCAGTTCGATGTCGCCTCTGGCCTGACCGTTGTGCTCCGACGCGCGCTGGCGAGGAGAGCGCCGACGACGATCAAAAGAGCGGAGAGACCTACGAGAAGAGTGGCCGGCGCATAGCCGGCCACAATGAGAAGCAGGGTCGAGAGGAGCGGCGCGAAATAGGACAGGGCGCCGAGTAGCGGCAGGTTGCCGTGCTTGGTGGCATGGTCCCACGCCAGGAAGGCCAGGCCCGTCGGGCCAATTCCCAGCAGCAGGATCGCAAGCGCCTGCTGGGTCGTCGGCCAGACCGTGCTCTCGAACGCCGCATGAACGATGCCGCCGGCGAGCGCGACGCCGCCGCACACGCCAATCAGCATTTCGCTCGGGACATGCGCGAAGCGATGATTGAATACGGAATAGACCGACCAGATGACCGCGCAGCCGGCCGCCGCCAGATAGCCGGCGATGCCACCAACGAGTTGCGGCTCCGTCGTCTGGTCGGCAAGGATGAGCGTGGCGCCGCCAAGCCCCAGGATCGCGCCAACGACATGTCGCATGTGAAGACGCTCGCCGCAGGGGGCCAGCGCCGCAAGCAGAACGATCAGCAGAGGCCAGAGATAGTTGATGAGACTGGCCTGCACGGGAGGGATGGTGGCCAGAGCAAAGAAATAGAGCGCATGATAAAAAAAGATGGCAAGAAAAGCAGTGATCCAGGCTTCGACCGGTTGTCGCAAGAGGGCCAGCGCGCTGCGACCTCTGATGGCCAACACGACAAGCCCCGCCAGGAAGGCCACGCCGAAACTCAGCGCCAGCAATTCAAACGGCGGTATTCCCTTGGCGCCCACGGCGAGAAGCGCCAGCCCTGACCAAAAAGCAATCGCGGCTGCGCCCACTGCCGTGGCTTTGCCCATCCGCCGATCCGTCATCCCTCTGTCCCCGAAGTCAAGCTGCTGCGCCGACATCAGGGATGACACCGAAGCCGCAGCCTTCCGCGCTTCGATGTCATCAAACCAGACGGATCACAACCGTCGAATTATTGCGGCTCGATCTTCGCCGCTTTCACGTAGCGTTCCCAATCCTGCTGGTCTTTCAACAGTTGTGCCTGGCCTTGTTCGGGCGTGCTGCTCCAGGGATCGCCACCAAACTTGGTAAGAAATTCCTTGGTCTCGGGCGTCGCGACGATTTCGCGGAACCAGGTATTGAGCTGATCGACCACCGGGCGCGGTGTCGCCGCGGGCACCATGACGGCGAACCAACCAAACAATTCAACACCAGGTACGCCTTCCTCGGTCATGGTCGGCAGATCGGGCACGGCGTTCATGCGCCTCTCGGTCGAGACGGCCAGCATGCGCCAGCGGCCGGCGGCCGTGTTGGCCATCGAGGATATGGGATCCATCATGCCATAATCGACGGCACCGCTGGCGAAATCATTGAGACTGTCGGCGGTGGTGCGATAGGGAATTTCCAGCGCCTTGATGCCGGTCGCCACCTTATAGAGTTCGCCCATCACCTTGCCGGTGGTGTTGGATTGGGCATAGCTCGCCTTTTCGCCCTTTTTAAGCATGGCGGCGGTGAGTTCTTTAAAGGTTTTGTACGGGCTGTTGACCGAGACCACGACCATGAACGGCTGCTGATTGAGCGTCGTCACCACCTGCAGTTCCTTAGCCGGATTGATCGGCGGCTTCTTGAACAGATGGAAGTTGGCGGCGGTGGAGCTGCCGGCGTGGATCAGCATCGTATAACCGTCCGGCTTGGCCCGGACCACGTATTCGGCAGCGATATTGCCGGCGGCGCCGACCCGGTTTTCAACGATCGTCGTGCGGCCGGATTTCTTGCGTAATTCCTCGGCGAAATAACGCACCGGTATGTCGGCGCCGCTACCGGGCGGAAAAGCGCAGACCACCAGGAAATTCTGCGACGGGAATTGTTGCGCCGCCGCCCCGGTGACGCCACCAGATGCAGCCAACGCGGCACTTCCCGCGCCAATCAGCATGTTGCGCCTTGATATATCTTGCATTTTTCCCCTCTCGTTTCCCTGGCGTTGAACGCCGGCAATCAATCGATTGATCCCATAGGTTTTTTCGAGCGCGCCGGCTCAATCGGGCGGTCGAAGACGTGAATCAACTGGCTATTGCGGCTCGATCTTCGCAGCCTTCACATAGCCTTCCCAAGCCTGTTGATCCTTCACCAATTGCGCCTGGCCTTGTTCGGGCGTGGTGATCCAGGGATCGCCGCCATTGGTGTTGAGGAATTTCTTGGTTTCCGGCGTCGCGACGATGTCCTTAAACCAGGCGTTGATCTGGTCGATGATCGGCTTCGGGGTCGCGGCCGGCAGCATCACGGCAAACCAGCCAAAGAGTTCGACGCCGGGCACGCCTTCCTCGGTCATGGTCGGCAGATCGGGCACGGCCTGCATGCGCTTCTCGGTCGAGACCGCCAGCATGCGCCAACGGCCGGCAGAGGTGTTGGCCATGGAGGATTGCGGATCCATCATGCCGTAGTCGACGGCGCCGCTGGCGAAATCGTTGAGACTGTCGGCGGTGGTGCGGTAGGGAATTTCCAGCGCCTTGATGCCGGTCGCCGTCTTATAGAGTTCGCCCATCACCTTGCCGGTGGTGTTGGACTGGGCATAGCTCGCCTTGTCGCCCTTCTGCAGCATGGCGGCGGTGAGTTCCTTGAAGGTCTTATGAGGGCTGTTGACCGAAACCACGACCATGAACGGCTGCTGGTTCAGCGTCGCCGCCACCTGCAGCTCCTTGGCCGGATTGATCGGCGGCTTTTTGAACAGGTGATAGTTGGCGGCGGTGGAACTGCCGGCATGAATGAACATCGTATAGCCGTCCGGCTTGGCGCGGACCGTATATTCGGCGGCGATATTGCCGGCGGCGCCGACCCGGTTTTCAACGATCGTCGTGCGGCCGGACTTCTTGCGCAGCTCCTCGGCGAAATAGCGCACCAGCACGTCGGCACCGCTGCCCGGCGGAAAAGCACAGACCACCGTGATATTCTGCGACGGGTATTGTTGCGCCGCCGCTCCGGTCAAGCCGCTCGAAACGGCCAAGGCTGCGCTCCCCGCGCCGACCAACACCTTACGCCTTGAGATGTCCTGCATTTTCCTCCCCTCTCTGTTACTGCCGGACTTTGATGCCGGCACCCCCGCCCTGCTATTTCAGGGTTCCTGCTATTGTATCGATCGCCGAAATAATGAAAAGCCTGAATGCGGATCGCCGCGGAGCGGTCGATTGGCATGATCTCTGGAGCACGCGCATGAGCACCCCGTTGGGCACCCCGTATGGATTTCCGCAATATGTGATCGACCGGGTGATGGCGAAGCGCGGCAAGCTGACCGTTTACGATCGCTTCGATCCCCGCAAGACGGCGCTGCTCGTCATCGACATGCAGAATTTCTATGTCGGCGAAATCGCCTCGGTCGTGGGCATCATTCCCAACATCAACCGGCTGGCGCAGCGCCTTCGTGCAGTGGGCGGTCAGGTCTTCTGGGTGGGCATGACGGCGGGCGAAAAAGGCAGCAGCCATTGGCCGGTCTATCACGATTATTTTTTCACGGCCGAGAAAGGCGCCAACCACCGCGACCAGTTGTCGCCCGGCCATCCCGGCCACGATTTCCACAAGGATCTCGACATCAAGCCAGACGACACGGTCACTTATAAGAACCGCTTCAGCCCGTTCGTCGAGGGCGCGTCCGACCTGCATGCAACGCTGCGGGCGCGCGGCATCGACAGCCTGATCGTCACCGGCACGGCGACCAATATGTGCTGCGAAAGCGCGGCGCGCGACGCCATGATGCTCGACTACAAGGTGATCATGGTGGCGGATGCCAATGGCGCGCGCTACCCGGAAGACCACATGGTCGGCCTCACCTCGTTCTACCAGAGCTTCGGTGATGTCCGCACGACCGATGAAGTGCTGGCCGACGTATTGCCGGCCAGCGCCTAACTTGGATCGTTATTTGTAGATCGCTTTGGCGCGATCGAACATGTCTTGAATGCGCGAGAAATCCTCGGGCACGAGCGGCTTGGCTTCTGACAATTTCTCCAGCTCCGGATCGAGCTTCTCCTTCAGATCGGAGATGACGATGCCGTGACCGTCGCGCGCGTAGACCGCCTGCGCCGTGTCGGAGAAATAGAAATTGGCGAGCAGGCGCGCCGCATTGGGGTGCGGCGCGTTGCGGAATATCCCCACGCCATAGGAACCATAGGTGACGCCTTCCTCAGGGATCACGTAACGCACCGGCAGCGGTTTGATCTTGGCATAATCGCCCAGGATCAAGGGAATATAGATCGGATATTCGCCGCGGGCAACGCGCCGGGTCGCTTCGTTATAATCGCGCACGAAGACAAGCTCCTGCGCCGCAAGCTTTTCGTGGAATTCGGCGCCCCATTTGTCATAGGTCATGTGAAACATGACGCGGCCACCGCCGGACGCACGCGGATCGTCGCTCAAAATCTTGCCCTTCCATTTCGGATCGAGCAGATCGCGCCAGCCCTTCGGCTGGTCTTCCGGCTTCACCATATTGGCGTTGATCAGGAAGCCGTAGTTGATGGTGAAGATCGGGATCACCGTATCGTCGGCGCGGGCCGCAAATTCCGGCTTCAGTCTTTTGGCATCGGGCAGGCCGCCATGGGGCACCAGCGAATTCTCGACCCGATTCGCCCCCCAGGTCTGACTCAGGGCGTTATGCGACACATCGGCGAGAAAACGACCTGTCGACTGCTCGATACGCAGTCGCTCGCGCAGCTCGCCACCGCGCGCCATGAAATATTCGACCTTGATGCCATAGGCTTTCTCAAACGCATCGCCGATCGCCTTATGCGTATTGGGCGAGACGTAGCCGGAATAGACGACGACACTGCCTTCCTTCTTGGCGGCCGCGATCACCTTGGCCCATTCCGCGTCCGATGGGGTTGGCGGCGGCGTTTGCGCCACGACAGACGTACATAACGACAGCAGACCGGCCATAACCGCGAGAACACGCCTCATCTCTTTCCTCCCTTCGAGCCGCAGGGCGGCCCTTATTGCGGTTAGCGCTGGCTTTTTCGCTCCAGCCCCGTCATCTTGAACCTCAGCCCAGTGTTTTATATAAGGGTCCCTTAGGTCTGAGCGATAGACGGCGTCAAGGAGCCAGCCAACCCGTGCAAGAGCAAATTCCCAGCACGATTTATCTGCTGCATCAAGCCGGCCAGGCGCTGCGCCTGCGACTTGAGAATGAATTCCGTGGCCTCAACATCACCGGCCTGCAATTCACCATCCTCGGCCTGCTCGACCGCTATTCCGGCCTGTCATCCGCCGAATTGGCGCGGCGTTTCTTCGTCACGCCGCAGACGATGAATCAGATTGTCGCCAATATGTTACGGCGCGGGCTCATCGAGCGTTCGGTGAGCGAAGACAACCGCCGCATTCTGAAAATGCGCTTGTCGCCGGTGGGACGCGACATCCTGCAGCAATGCACGGTGATCGCTGCCCAAGTGGAATCCGACGTGCTGGAGTGGATGACGCCCACCGCCCAGGAGGATTTCCGCAAAGTCCTGGCCACCTTGCTGCGCACGCTGCGTCCGACAGTGGGCTATACGGAGCCTCTGATGATGACAGAGGCCGACATACCCCAGCTGAACGACGCCAGCGAGACAGGGGACTTCGACGAGAACGGCAAGAAACGCGCCGCCAGCTAAACCGGAGTAAGACACCTCAATCAGACTTGCTGAACAACAATTGCATCGCACGCCGGATCAAAATTTGATCTGGCGCAAAAGGTGGCTCCGGCGTACGGAGACCACATAAAATGGTGGGACACGTCTCGGGAGAGAAATAATGTTACGCGTGAAAAGCCCCCAGGATTTCTGGGCTGGCGTCCTTTTCATCTGCTTCGGCGCCTTGGCGCTGTATCTCGGCCAGAGCTATGCGTTTGGCACGGTAACCCGTATGGGACCGGGCTTTCTGCCGACCGTGCTCGCCTGGATCGTCGTCGGGCTCGGTGCCATTATCGTGGTGCGCGGCATGGCGGTTGATGGTACGGCCATCGCACGCGGCCAGTTGCGGCCGCAATTCTTCATCCTGCTCGCCATCGTGCTGTTCGGTCTTCTGATCGAACGGGTTGGCCTGGCACCGACGATTTTCATCGTCACTCTGGTTGCCTCCATGGCAAGCACAGAAATCCGCTGGAAAGAGGCTGTCGCGCTCGGCGTCGGCGCAGCCATTTTCTCCGTTCTGCTGTTCATCAAGCTGCTCGGCCAAGCCATGCCGGCGTGGGCCTGGAGCTTCTGAACATGGATATGTTCGCCAACCTCGCTACGGGTTTCGGCGCGGCGATCACGCCGGCCAACCTGTTGTTCTGCCTGATCGGTTGTCTGCTCGGTACGCTGATCGGCGTGCTGCCGGGTATCGGCCCGATCGCGACGATCGCCATGCTGCTGCCGATCACCTTCGGCCTCGATCCGCTGTCATCGCTGATCATGCTCGCCGGCATCTATTACGGCGCGCAATATGGTGGTTCGACCACGGCCATCCTCGTGAATCTGCCCGGTGAGACTTCATCGGTCATCACCTGTATCGACGGCTATCAGATGGCGCGGCGCGGCCGTGCCGGCGCGGCGCTGACCATCGCGGCGCTGGGTTCGTTCTTCGCCGGCTGCGTCGGCACGCTGGTGATCGCCGCTTTCGCGCCGGTGCTGGCGGGCTTTGCCGAGAAATTCCGCTCGCCGGAATATTTCTCGCTGATGCTCTTTGGCCTCGTCGCCGCCGTGGTTCTGGCGCACGGCTCGGTCATCAAGGCGGTGGCGATGGTCATCCTTGGCCTGCTGTTCGGCCTCGTCGGCACGGATACGCAGGCTGGCGTGACGCGCTTCACCTTCGGCGTATCCGAACTTTATGACGGCATCGACTTCGTGCCGCTGGCCATGGGCCTGTTCGGTTTCGCCGAAATGATGGGTAATCTGGAAAAGCGCGCCGAAGATCGCAGTCAGACCCAGAAGATCGAAAGCCTGTGGCCGACCCGCGAGGAAGCCAAGCTGGCGGTGCCGGCGGCGCTGCGCGGCACGATCATCGGCTCGTTCTTGGGCATTCTGCCGGGCGGTGGCGCGGTGCTCGCCTCCTTCGCCAGCTATACGCTGGAGAAGAAGATCTCCAAATCGCGCGCCATGTTCGGCAAGGGCGCGGTGGAAGGCGTCGCCGGTCCGGAATCGGCCAACAATGCCGGCGCGCAGACATCGTTCATTCCGCTGCTGACGTTGGGCATTCCCTCGACGCCGGTGATGGCGGTCATGGTCGGCGCGATGATGATCCAGGGCATCGCGCCCGGCACCGCCCTGCTGACGGAACGGCCGACCCTGTTCTGGGGCATGATCGCCTCGATGTGGGTCGGCAATCTGATGCTGGTGATCATCAACCTGCCGCTGATCGGCTTGTGGGTGGCGCTGTTGAAAGTGCCATACCGGCTGCTGTTCCCCTGCATCCTGATCCTGTGCTGCGTCGGCGCCTATGCTGTCAGTTCCAGTACGTTCCTGGTGATCATGATGGCCGGCATCGCTCTGCTCGGCTACACGTTCAACAAGCTCGGCTGCGAATGCGCGCCCTTCCTGCTCGGTTTCGTGCTGGGCCCGCTGATGGAAGAAAACCTGCGCCGCTCGATGGTGCTGTCGTTCGGCAGCCCCAGCATTTTCGTCGAGCGTCCGATCTCGCTGGTGCTGCTGTTGATGTCGGCGGCGTTGATCGCGATCATCGTGCTGCCGTCGTTCCGCAGGACGCGCGAGGATGCGTTCCAGGAATAAGCAGGTCGCCAGACTTAAAAAGAAACCCCGGCGCCAGCGCCGGGGTTTTTGTTTGCCAATATGCCGGTGCCGGTCAGTCCATCCAAGCGACGATGTCACATTGCACGAGTTTGCCGCCGTCCATCACCACTTGGGTGGTCTGGCGCACCGGCCGGTTGGCCGGATCGGGAAACATCTGCGTCCATAGCTTGTTGAGCGCCGAGCGTTGCGACACATCGTGGATGCCGATGCTGAGCTTGACGATGTTGCTCGTATCGCCGCCGGCCGCCTTCATCACCTCAGGGATACGCGCGAACATCAGTTCGCATTGCTCTTCCATCGAGCCCGGGGGGTTGGCGTGATCGATGCCGGTGATGATGCCGGTCATCACCAGATTGCCCATCCGGCAGGCGGCGGGAATGGGATTTTGATGCGCGAAACTGTCGGAATAAATGCTTTGTCGTTTAGCCATGACTTTTCCTTGGCGGTGTCCCAGTGATCTTCCTTTTCGGGCTCTCCTTGAGGCGTTTGGCCCGATTCGAGGGTGGTCAACATAGCCGTTCGCGGCCCGCTTGTACCGCCTCGCGGTTGTGTTGCCGAAGATACCCTGAAACAGCATTTTGCAAGATATTTTGAAAGAGTTGCGGCCCATCGACAGATGCGCCGCTTTCCATAATATGGGCAAGAATAGGAACTTGGGGTTCTGACCCCTGGGTAGGAGCAGGAAGATATGGCGCGTAAGGACATTGCCGGCTTGAAGGTCGATACGGTTTTGGCGGATTTCATCGCCAAGGAGGCCATCGCCGATACGGGGGTGGAGCTCGACGCTTTCTGGCAGGGACTGGCTGGGCTCGTCCGGGATCTCGCGCCGCGCAACAAGGCTCTGCTCGCCCGCCGCGATGACCTGCAAGCCAAGATCGACCAATGGCATAAGGCGCGAGCCGGCAAGCCGCACGATCAGGCCGCCTATGTCGCCTTCCTCAAGGAGATCGGCTATCTGCTGCCGGCACCGGCGGCCAAGCCCGTCGAGACGTCCAAGGTCGACGACGAAATCGCCCGTATCGCCGGGCCGCAGCTCGTCGTGCCCGTCTCCAACGCCCGCTATGCCTTGAACGCCGCCAATGCGCGCTGGGGTTCGCTCTATGACGCGCTCTATGGCACCGATGCCATTCCCTCGGACGGCGGCGCGGAAGCCGGCAAAGGCTACAATCCGGTGCGCGGTGCCAAGGTCATCGCCAAGGGCCGCGAAATTCTCGATCAGGCGGCGCCGCTGGCCATCGGCTCGCACAAGGAGGCCACCGGCTATAAGGTGGTCGACGGACAACTGGCCATCGTCATCGACAATGGCAGCGCGACCGCGCTCGCCAATCCGGCGCAATTCGTCGGCTATGCCGGGCCGGCCGACGCGCCGACCTCGATCCTTTTGGCCAAGAACGGCCTGCATCTGGAAATCGTCATCGACCGCAATCATCTGATCGGCAAGAGCGACGCGGCCGGCGTCGCCGACATCGTTATGGAAGCGGCCATTTCCACCATCATGGACATGGAGGATTCGGTCGCCGCCGTCGATGCGCAGGACAAGACCGAGATCTACCGCAACTGGCTCGGCCTGATGAAAGGCACGTTGACCGCCGACCTCGAAAAGGGCGGCAAGACCATCACCCGCGCCCTGCACAAGGATCGCAGCTTCACCAAGCCCGCCGGCGGCACGCTCACTTTGCATGGGCGCAGCCTGATGCTGATCCGCAATGTCGGCCATCACATGTATACCGATGCGGTGCTCGACGGCAGCGGCAACGAAATTCCCGAAGGCCTGCTCGATGCCGCCGTCAGCGTGCTGATCGCCAAGCATGACATCATCGGCAAGGGCGGCCTGCGCAACAGCCGCGCCGGCTCGATCTATATCGTCAAACCGAAAATGCATGGGCCCGAGGAAGTGGCCTTCACCAGCGAAATCTTCTCGCGCGTCGAAGACATGCTCGGTCTTCCCCGCAATACGGTGAAGATCGGCATCATGGATGAAGAGCGGCGCACGACGATCAATCTCGCCGCCTGCATTCAGGCCGCCGGCGAACGCGTCGTGTTCATCAACACGGGCTTCCTCGATCGCACCGGCGATGAAATCCACACCTCCATGTATGCCGGTCCGATGGTGCGCAAGAACGAAATGCGCAACATGGCCTGGATCAAGGCTTACGAGGACAACAATGTCGACGTCGGCCTGGCGCAGGGTTTGCGCGGCAAGGCGCAGATCGGCAAGGGCATGTGGGCCATGCCCGACCGGATGGCCGACATGCTGGTGCAGAAGATCGGCCACCCCAATGCCGGCGCCAATACGGCCTGGGTGCCCTCACCGACGGCCGCCACCCTGCATGCCCTGCACTATCTGCAAGTGAATGTGGCGGCCAAGCAGGAGGAGCTGGCCAAGCGCGCGCCCGCCAAGCTCGACGACATCCTCACCGTGCCGGTGTCGCAGTCGAACTTCTCGCCGGAAGCGGTGCAGCAGGAAATCGACAACAATGCGCAGGGCATTCTCGGCTATGTGGTGCGCTGGATCGACCAGGGCGTCGGCTGTTCGAAAGTGCCCGACATTCACGATGTCGGCCTGATGGAAGATCGCGCGACGCTGCGTATCTCCAGCCAGCATATCGCCAATTGGCTGCAGCACGGCATCGTCAAGGAAGCGCAGGTGATGGAGACGATGAAGCGCATGGCGACCGTGGTCGATCGGCAGAATGCCGGCGACCCGCTCTATAAGCCGATGGCGCCCAGCTATGACGGCGTCGCCTTCAAGGCTGCCTGCGACCTCGTCTTCAAGGGCACGGCGCAGCCCAACGGCTATACCGAATTCATCCTGCACGCCCGCCGCCGCGAGGCGAAAGCGAACAGTTAATCGCTGCGATAGATCCCCCCGATCCATCGATTGACGACAATTTGCGCGCGCCACCACCCGTGGCGCGCGTTTCATTGGCAGGCTGCGCCCGCGCTCGGCAATCTGCTGCCGTTGATTGCAGCATGGCGGCCAAACTGCCTCTATTTTCAGCTCTCGATTCCAGTGCAACGCACAAAAGTTAGGCGGTGATTCAGACCGTCACAATCCGCGATATGACACCTTAAAATTCGATACTTCCCTCTATTTTCAGAAGCTTAGCCTATCGAAAAAGGCTTGGCACAAAGCTTGCGAATCCCTTGCCGGCAATCCAGCCAGTACAGGGGAGCTTCATGAGTTCATTCACGATCGGCCGCCGCGGCATGCTGGCCGGCATCGTCGGCAGCGCGATGATGTTGTCGGCGTCCTTACCCGCGTTGGCCCAAGAGACCATCAAGGTCGGCGTTCTCCACTCCTTGTCTGGCACGATGGCGATCAGCGAGACGACCCTGAAGGACGTCATGCTGATGCTGATCGAAGAGCAGAACAAGAAAGGCGGCGTCCTCGGCAAGAAACTCGAAGCCGTCGTCGTCGATCCCGCCTCGAACTGGCCGCTCTTTGCCGAAAAGGCGCGCGAACTGATCACGCAACAGAAGGTCGCCGCCGTGTTCGGCTGCTGGACCTCGGTGAGCCGCAAGTCGGTTCTGCCGGTTTTCAAGGAGCTCAACAGCATCCTCTTCTATCCGGTGCAGTACGAGGGTGAAGAGAGCGAGCGCAACGTATTCTACACCGGCGCCGCGCCGAACCAGCAGGCCATCCCGGCCGTCGACTATCTGATGAGCAAGGACGGCGGCGAAGTGAAGCGCTGGGTGCTGGCGGGCACCGACTACGTCTATCCGCGCACGACCAACAAGATTCTCGAAGCCTATCTGAAGTCGAAGGGCGTCGCCGACGCCGACATCATGATCAACTATACGCCGTTCGGTCATTCCGACTGGCAGACGATCGTCTCCGACATCAAGAAGTTCGGTTCGGCCGGCAAGAAGACGGCGGTGGTTTCGACCATCAACGGCGATGCCAACGTGCCGTTCTACAAGGAACTCGCCAACCAGGGCATCAAGGCAACCGACATTCCCGTCGTCGCCTTCTCGGTCGGTGAAGAAGAACTGGTCGGCGTCGACACGTCCAATCTCGTCGGTCACCTCGCCGCCTGGAACTATTTCGAGTCGGTCAAAAACCCGGCCAACGAAGAGTTCATCAAGAAGTGGCAGGCCTTCACCAAGAATCCGAAGCGCGTCACCAACGATCCGATGGAAGCGCATGTCATCGGCTTCCAGATGTGGGTGAAGGCGGTCGAAAAGGCCGGCACCACCGATCCCGACAAGGTGATCGACGCGCTGCCGGGCACCGAAGCGCCGAACCTGACCGGTGGCATTTCGAAAATGCTTCCCAACCACCACATCACCAAGCCGGTGATGATCGGCGAAATCCGCAAGGATGGTCAGTTCGACGTGGTGTGGCAGACCAAGGATCTGGTGCCGGGCGACGCCTGGTCGGACTTTCTTGACGGTTCGAAGGATCTCGAAGCCGATTGGGTGACCAAGAAGTGCGGCAACTTCAACGTCAAGACCAATAAGTGCGGCAGCTAATCAGCTGACGCACCTTCCGGCGGCCGCTTTCCCTCCTCCTCAGGCGGCCGCCGGACCCCACGATTTTCAAGTTCATGCAAGTTCAAGCGGCGAAGAGGCCGGTCCATGCTGCGAAACGCTCGGCTCCTGGCCGCATTCCTTTCGATGATTTTCTGGGCGGCGCCGCTGGCGCCGGCGCTGAGCGCCGAGATCAGCCAGGCGACATTTAGCCGGCTGGCCGCCGACGACTTCAGCGAAACGGCCACAGCCATCGATGAAGTGGCGGCTTCAGGCGCGTCCAATGCCCAGGCGATCCTGGAAGCGCTCGGTTCGGCGCGCCTGTTCTTCGATCCCGCGAGCAAGAAGATTTACATCGGCGGCTCCGGCACGGTGACCGAAGCGGCGACCGGCGCCAGCCTCGCCGCGCCTGCCGGCTTGCAGACCGTGCGCGTCAACAACCGCCTGCGCCGCGCCATCGAAAATGCGCTCGGCACACTGACCTTGCTCTCCCCCGATCCGGCGAAACGCCGCGCCGCCGCCGACGCATTGTTCAAATCGCGCGATACCAGCGCCTTGCCTGCGCTGGAGAGCGCCTTGAAGGCCGAACAGGACGCGGGTGTGCAGAAACTGTTCTCCGAGGCCCGCGCGGCCATTCTGCTCGGCCAACCCGACACGCCACGTGCCGACATCATCGATTCCATCGCGCTGCTCAAGGCGCGCGGCGACATCAGCGCCATCGCCACCTTGCGCTCGCTTTCCGACAAGGCAGCGCCCGATCTGCGGCAGATGGCCAATGATGCCGTCGCCTCGATCGAAAATCGCCTGAAGATGCTGAGCTATGTGCAGAACGTCTGGTATGGCCTGTCGCTCGGATCGGTGCTGCTGCTCGCAGCCATCGGTCTCGCCATCACCTTCGGCGTGATGGGCGTCATCAACATGGCGCATGGCGAAATGGTGATGATCGGCGCCTATACGACCTTCGTCGTGCAGGACCTGATCCGCACGCGTGCGCCGCATCTCTTCGACTGGTCGCTTCCCATCGCTTTGCCACTCGCCTTCCTCGTCGCCGGCCTTGTCGGCATCGCCATTGAGCGCGGCATCATCCGCTTTCTCTATGGCCGGCCGCTCGAAACCCTGCTCGCCACCTGGGGCGTCAGCCTGATCCTGCAGCAGGCGGTGCGGTCGATCTTCGGCCCGAACAATCGCGAGGTCGGCGCGCCGTCCTATATGTCCGGCGCCTTCGATTTCATGGGCCTCTCCATCACGTGGGGCCGCATGTGGATCATCGTCTTTACGCTTTGCGTCTTCTTCGCTTTGCTGGCGGCGCTGAAATGGACGTCGCTCGGCCTTTATATGCGCGCCGTCACCCAGAACCGCCGCATGGCCGGGGCCATGGGCATTCGCACACCGATGATCGACGCTCTGACCTTTGGTCTGGGTTCAGGTCTTGCCGGCATTGCCGGCGTCGCGCTGTCGCAGATCGACAATGTCTCGCCCAATCTCGGCCAAAGCTACATCATCGACAGTTTCATGGTCGTGGTGTTCGGCGGTGTCGGCAATCTGTGGGGCACTTTGGTTTCGGCCATGGCGCTCGGTGTCGCCAATAAATTCCTCGAACCCTTCGCCGGCGCGGTGCTGGCGAAGATTTTCATCCTCGTCCTGCTGATCCTGTTCATCCAGAAACGCCCGCGCGGTCTGTTCGCGCTCAAGGGAAGGGCCGTCGAAGCATGATCACCAAAGCCATCGTCTCTCGCTTCGACGGAATGGGTTTGATTTTTCTGGGCGTGATGGCGGTGGTCGCCATTTTCGTGCCGCTGTCGAATCTGTTCATTCCGGAATCCTCCTTTCTGCATGTACCCACTTATGTGATGGCGCTGGTCGGCAAATACCTGTGCTACGCCATCCTCGCCATTTCGCTCGATCTGGTTTGGGGTTATTGCGGCATTCTCTCGCTCGGCCACGGCGCCTTCTTCGCGCTCGGCGGTTATGCCATGGGCATGTATCTGATGCGCCAGATCGGCTCGCGCGGCGTCTATGCCAATCCGACCCTGCCGGACTTCATGGTGTTCCTGAATTGGAAGGAGCTGCCCTGGTTCTGGTACGGTTTCGATAAATTCCCCTTCGCCTTCCTGATGGTGCTGTTCGTGCCGGGACTGCTCGCCTTCGTCTTCGGCTGGCTCGCCTTCCGCTCGCGCGTCACCGGTGTCTATCTGTCCATCATCACCCAGGCGATGACCTACGCGCTGCTACTCGCCTTCTTCCGCAACGACATGGGCTTTGGCGGCAACAATGGTCTGACTGATTTCAAGGACATTCTCGGCTTCAACGTGCAGGCGCAGGGCACGCGCGCCACCCTGTTCTTCCTGACGGCGCTGACGCTGATCCTCGTCTATCTGATCGGCCGCTGGATGGTGACGACCTCCTTCGGCAAGGTGCTCGTCGCCATTCGCGACGCCGAGAGCCGCACGCGTTTTCTCGGCTACCGCGTCGAGCACTTCAAGCTGCTGGTGTTCACGGTGTCAGCGGCGATGGCTGGACTGGCCGGTGCACTCTACGTGCCGCAGGTCGGCATCATCAATCCCTCGGAGTTCTCGCCGGCCAATTCGATCGAAGCGGTGATCTGGGTGGCGGTCGGTGGACGCGGCACCTTGGTCGGTGCCGCCGTCGGCGCTGTGCTCGTCAATTTCATGAAGTCGGTCTTCACCACCGGCTTGCTGGCGCCCTATTGGCTGTTCCTGCTCGGCGCGATCTTCATCGGCGTCACCCTGGCGCTGCCCAAGGGCATCGTCGGCACGCTCAACGACCTGGCCGGCAAATGGCGAAGAAGACCCGCGCAGGAAGCCGGCGTTCCACGGCTGGCGGAGTGAAGTCATGACCAGCGAGAAAGCCCGCGAAACCCAGGCCCTGCTCTATCTCGACGGCGTCAGCGTCAGCTTCGACGGCTATAAAGCCATTCGCGGCCTGTCGCTTTACATCGAGCCCGGTGAAATGCGGGCGATCATCGGCCCCAACGGCGCCGGCAAGACGACGATGATGGACATCGTTACCGGCAAGACGCGACCGGACGAGGGCGAGGTGCTTTTCGACCGCGGCAAATACGATCTGACCAAACTGGACGAAACCGCCATCGCCGAACTCGGCATCGGACGCAAATTCCAGAAACCGACCGTGTTCGAAAGCCATACGGTGGCCGATAATATTCTTCTCGCGCTGAAAGGCCCGCGCACCGCCACCGCCTCGCTCTTTGGCTGGCGCAACCGCGTCCATAAGGACCAGGTCGACGCCATTCTGACCACCACCGGATTGATCGACCATCGCGACCGCATGGCCGGCGTCATCTCGCATGGTCAAAAACAATGGCTCGAAATCGGCATGCTACTGGCACAGGATCCAGCCATTCTGCTGGTCGATGAGCCGGTGGCTGGCATGACCGACCATGAGACGGAGCTGACCGCCGAACTGCTGACCGAGATCAACAAGGATCATTCGGTCATCGTCGTCGAACACGACATGGCCTTCGTGCGCGCGCTCAACTGCAAGGTCACCTGTCTGCACGAGGGCTCCGTGCTCTCGGAAGGTTCCATCGACAAGGTGGCCGGCGACGAGCGGGTCATCGAAGTCTATCTCGGACGCTAGGAAACAATGGCATGCTGACGGTAGACTCCATCGATCTTTCCTACGGCGCGGCGAAAGTGCTGCGTTCGGTAACGGTCGCGGCCGAGACGGGCCAAGTCACCTGTGTCCTCGGGCGCAACGGTGTCGGCAAGACCTCGCTTTTGCGCGCCATCACCGGCCAGCAGCCGATCGGCGCCGGGCGCATCACACTCGATGGCGCCGATATTTCGCGTCTTGCGCCCTACGACCGTTCGCGCCGGGGTATCGGCTATGTACCGCAGGGCCGCGAAATCTTTCCCCTCCTCAGCGTGAAGGAAAATCTCGAGACCGGCTTTGCCGGCGTAGGACGCGGCGAAAAATACATTCCCGACGAAATCTTCGACCTCTTCCCGGTGCTGGGGCAGATGATGCACCGGCGCGGCGGCGACCTCTCAGGCGGCCAGCAGCAGCAGCTCGCCATCGGCCGGGCGCTGGTGACGCGGCCGAAACTTCTGGTGCTCGACGAACCGACCGAGGGCATCCAGCCCTCCGTCATCAAGGACATCGGCCGCGCGATTGACTATTTGCGCCGGAGCGGAAAGATGGCCATCCTGCTTGTCGAGCAATATTTCGATTTCGCCCGCGAACTGGCCGACCGTTTCGTCGTCATGGAGCGTGGTGAAGTGGTCATGGCCGGCGGCGCTGCCGAGCTCGAGGGGGATGATGTCCGCAGACGGATTGCGATCTGAAGCGGAACAGGCGGTCGATCCTCTCGCTGGCATCCGCGCATTCGGACGTATCGATCTTTCCGTTCAGAACCGGAACGGCATGACGATCCGGCAGCGCGTAAGAGAAGAAGGCGCTTTCCGCATACGCTTCCCGCGCGAGCGGCTGAACCGGCTCGACGCCATTCTCGTCAACGTGGCGGGCGGCGTCGCCGGCGGCGATCACTATCAGGTGCAAGTGACGGCGGGCGCCGGCACGCGCACGGCGCTTTCGACTGTCGCCGCCGAGAAGATTTATCGCAGCGCCGCCGACGTCGCCCGGATCGACGTGTCGCTACGGCTTGACGGCGATGCACAACTGTTCTGGCTGCCGCAGGAAACGATCATTTTCGACCAAGCGCGACTGGCGCGGCGCATCGACGTGGACATGGCGCCCACGGCGCGGCTGACCTTCTGCGAGGCGACCTATCTCGGCCGTACCGCCATGGGCGAAAGCGTGCGCGAGATCGATTGGCGCGAGGCCTGGACCTTGCGTCGCGGCGGACGGCGGATTTTTGCCGAACGTTTGCGCCTGAACGGCGACGCCACTCAGGCGCTCTTGAGCAAAGCGACGGGCGCGGGCCTGCGCTCCATGGCGACCTTGATCCATGTGGCGCCGGATGCTGACGCTTTATGCGAACCACTGCGCGAACGCCTGGCGAGGCATTCCGCCGATCGCTGCGAAGCGGCTTTGTCGTCCTTCGACGGCATGCTGATCGTCCGCATGATCGCCTGGCATGGCCACGATATCAGGCAGTGTCTGGTCGACTGCCTGTCCATTTTTCCCGGCGCGGATCTGCCGCGCTCCTGGCAAACGTAAAAAATCGGCAAACCTAAAATGATGATTGGGTGAAACAATGAATCTGACACCGCGAGAAAAGGATAAGTTGCTCATCTCCCTCGCCGCCATGGTGGCGCGTGGCCGCCTGCAACGGGGCGTGAAGCTCAATCATCCGGAATCCATCGCGTTGATCACCGATTTCGTGATGGAGGGTGCGCGCGACGGACGCTCCGTCGCCGATCTGATGGAAGCGGCCGCCCATGTGGTGACGCGCGATCAGGTGATGTCCGGCATCTCCGAGATGATCCACGACGTGCAAGTGGAAGCGACTTTCCCCGACGGCACCAAGCTCGTCACCGTTCACAACCCCATCCGTTGAGGGAGGCGACCATGATCCCAGGCGAAATCATTACAAAACCGGGCGACATCGTCTTCAACGAAGGGCGCGAGACCGTCACGTTAGCCGTTTCCAACACGGGCAACCGGCCGATCCAGGTCGGCTCGCATTATCATTTCTTCGAAACCAATCCGGCTTTGTCCTTCGACCGCGCCAAGGCACGCGGCTTCCGCCTCGATATCGCCGCCGGCACCGCCGTGCGCTTCGAGCCGGGACAGACCCGCGACGTGCAGCTCGTCGCCTTGGCCGGAGACCGCCAGGTCTTCGGCTTCCGCCAGGCCGTGATGGGAAAATTGTGAGGCAGCCATGAGCAACAAGATTTCGCGCGCCGCCTATGCGGATATGTTCGGCCCCACCACCGGTGATCGCATCCGGCTCGCCGATACGGAACTGTTCATCGAAGTGGAGAAGGATTTCACCACCTATGGCGAAGAGGTGAAGTTCGGCGGCGGCAAGGTGATCCGCGACGGCATGGGCCAGTCGCAATTGTCGCGCGCGCAAGGCGCCGTCGATACCGTCATCACCAATGCGGTGATTTTAGATCACTGGGGCATCGTCAAAGCCGACATCGGCCTGCGCGACGGCCGCATCGTCAAGATCGGCAAAGCCGGCAACCCAAGCATCCAGCCCGGCGTCGACATCATTGTCGGCCCCGGCACGGAAGTGATCGCCGGCGAAGGCAAGATCATCACAGCTGGCGGTTTCGACAGCCACATCCATTTCATCTGCCCGCAGCAGATCGAGGAAGCGCTGATGTCAGGCGTCACGTCCATGCTCGGCGGCGGCACCGGCCCCGCGCATGGCACCTTCGCCACCACCTGCACCCCCGGCCCCTGGCATATCGCCCGCATGATCGAAGCGGCCGATGCCTTTCCGATGAATCTCGGTTTCGCCGCCAAGGGCAATGCCTCGCTGCCCGCCGCGCTCGTCGAACAGGTGCGGGCCGGTGCCTGCGCCATGAAGCTGCATGAGGACTGGGGCACGACGCCAGCCGCCATCGACAACTGCTTGTCCGTCGCCGACGACATGGACGTGCAGGTGATGATCCATTCCGACACGCTGAACGAATCCGGCTTCGTCGAGGACACCATCGCCGCCTTCAAGGGCCGCACCATTCACGCCTTCCACACGGAAGGCGCGGGCGGCGGCCACGCGCCCGACATCATCACCGTTTGCGGCCTGCCCAACGTGCTGCCGTCGTCGACCAATCCGACACGGCCGTTCACCGTCAACACGCTCGACGAACATCTCGACATGCTGATGGTTTGCCACCATCTCGATCCTTCCATCACCGAGGATCTAGCCTTCGCCGAAAGCCGCATCCGCAAGGAGACGATCGCCGCCGAGGATATTCTTCATGACATCGGCGCGCTGTCGATGATGTCGTCGGACAGTCAGGCCATGGGCCGCGTCGGCGAAGTGATCATCCGCACCTGGCAGACCGCCGACAAGATGAAGCGGCAGCGCGGGCGCATGAAGGACGAGACCGGCGACAACGACAATTTTCGCGCCAAGCGCTATGTCGCCAAATATACGATCAATCCGGCCATCGCCCATGGCGTGTCGCGCCATATCGGCTCGGTGCAGGAAGGCAAGCTCGCCGATCTCGTCGTCTGGTCGCCGGCCTTTTTCGGCGTCAAACCGGATTGCATTCTCAAAGGCGGCGTCATCGTCGCCGCACCGATGGGCGACCCCAATGCCTCGATCCCGACGCCGCAGCCGGTGCATTACCGGCCGATGTTCGGCGCCTTCGGCCGCGCCATCGCGTCGCATTCGGTGACATTCGTCTCCGGCGCCGCTGTTGCCGACGGTCTGGCGGCCCGGCTCGGCGTTGCCAAACCCATGGTGGCGGTGGAAAATACGCGTTCCGGCATCTCCAAGGCGTCGATGATCCACAATGGCGGGACACCGAAAGTCGAGGTCGATCCGGAAACCTATATCGTGAAGGCGGACGGGGAAGTGCTCGTTTGCGAGCCGGCGAAAGAACTCGCCATGGCGCAGCGATATTTCATGTATTGAGGTGGCGGTTGGCGAGAGAACCAACCGGTTTGGAGGCGACGTGATTTATGTGATTTCAACGGCTCACCTGAAACCCGGCACGCAGGCACAGGCCGTGGCGGCAGCCAAGCCCTGCCTGGCCGAGACGCTGAAGGAAGACGGCTGCCTGTCCTATGACCTACACGTCAGCGTCAGCGATCCGGACAAAGTGGTTTTCGTCGAGCGCTGGGAATCCCGCGATCACCTGGCCGCCCATACCCGCACACCACATTTTCTCGCCTGGCGCGCCGCGGCCGCCGACTTCGTCGCCAACCGCACGGTGGAAGTCATCGACCCGGCTCAGGTTACAGGACTGTAGACGCACATGATCAAAGCGAATTTCATCAGCAGTAAGGGATCGTGGCAGGCCAAGGCGGCCGATACGATCGTGCTCGACTACGAGGGCCGGCATCGCCGTCGAGTGGTCATGCAGGGCGTGCGTGGCACCGAATTCCTGCTCGATCTGCCGGAAGCCGTAATCCTGCGCAACGGCGATGCCCTGGTGCTCGAAGACGGGCGTTTGGTCGAGATCGTCGCCGCGCCGGAAGAACTGGCGGAAGTGCGCTGCGGCGATGCCAGGCAGTTGGCGCGCGTCGCCTATCACCTCGGCAACCGCCATGTGAATGTGGAAGTGCTGGCCAATCGCCTGCGCATCCGCCGCGACCATGTGCTGGAAGAGATGGTGCGCGGCCTCGGCGCCAAAGTCGCCCATATCGAAGCGCCGTTCGAGCCCGACAGCGGCGCCTATGAGGCCGCCGAATCCCATGGTCATCATGTGCATGGGCATGATCATCAACACGATCATGGCCACCATCACGGCCACGATCACAAACATGATCACGCGCACGACCATGATCATGGTCACAAGCACGGGCATGATCACGACCATCATCACGGACACAAACACGCGCATGACTGACGCGATCGGCTCCGCCGGATTGGATTTGGCGCTCCTGGCTTGGGCCTCGCCGGCTTATCCGGTGGGGGCCTTCGCCTATTCCCATGGGGTGGAATGGGCGGTCGAGAGCGGCGATATCACCGACGGTGAGAGCCTGCATGCGTGGCTGACGGATATTCTGACCGCAGGCAGCGGCCGCAACGACGCCATCCTCTTCGTCGCGGCCTGGCAGGCCGCGCGGAGAGACCCTGCCGCTCTCACTGACATCGCCGAACTCGCCATCGCTCTTGCGGGCGCCAGCGAGCGGCGGCTTGAAAGCCTGCAACAAGGCGCGGGTTTTCTCGCGGCGACGCGCGCCGCCTGGCCGAGCCCGAAGCTCGAAGCCTGCGCGGCCGCTTTCGGCGCCGACACCGTTTATAGCGTCTGTTTTGCCGCTGCCGTGGCCGCCCGCGGTCTGTCGCTGCGCCCGGCGCTCGACATTTATCTTTCCACCTTCCTGTCCAACATCGTCTCGGCCGCCGTGCGCCTCAGCACCATCGGCCAGACCGAGGGACAGAAGATCATCGCCCGTTTGTCGACGGCAATCGGCCCGCTCGCCGATGCGGTCGAACACGCGACATTGGACGATCTCGGCGGCCATGCTTTCCGCGCCGATCTCGCGGCCCTGCACCATGAAACCCAATATTCGAGGCTTTTCCGATCATGAGCACCAACGGACCCTTGCGCGTCGGCATCGGCGGACCTGTCGGCGCCGGCAAGACGGCGCTGATGGAAGCGCTCTGCAAGCGCTTTCGCGACAGCTATGACATCTGCGCCATCACCAACGACATCTATACCAAGGAAGATGCGCGCATCCTGACCGTCGCGGGCGCGCTGCCGCCGGAGCGGATCATGGGCGTGGAGACCGGTGGCTGTCCGCACACCGCCATCCGCGAGGATTGCTCGATCAACCTGCATGCGGTGGCGGAAATGCGTGGGCGCTTTCCGGCGCTTGATGTCATCCTCATCGAATCCGGTGGCGACAATCTCGCCGCCACCTTCAGCCCGGAACTGGCCGATCTCACCATCTATGTGATCGACGTCGCCCAGGGCGAGAAGATCCCACGCAAGGGCGGCCCCGGCATCACCCGTTCCGATCTTCTGGTGATCAACAAAATCGATCTGGCACCGCTCGTCGGCGCCGATCTGTCGGTGATGGACAGCGACACCAAGCGCATGCGCGGACAGCGCCCCTATGTGTTCACCAATATGCGGGATGGAACAGGTCTCGCGCGGATCGCTGAATTCATCGAACGGCAGGGCGGACTGGCCGCTGCCGCCGCTTAATTAAAACAACGGGTGAGGAAACAACATGCCGCAGGTCATGGTGCGCCATCTCGCTGGCGTTTTCACGCGCGAGCAGCAGAACCAGCTCATGGACGATATCGTCGAAGCCTTTGTGCGCGCCGGCGGCGAAGGCATTCGCCCCACCGTCAACGTGACGGTGGAGGAGGTGGCCGACGGCCTGTGGTCGGTCGGCGGCACCAAGCTGACGATCGCCGAGATCGAGCGGCGGCGCGCCGAACGACGCGCGGCGGGTGGGAGTTAGAGCCACTCCGCAAACGTGCGGACGTCGATTTCATTGCTCCAGGCGGCGCGCGGCTGCATGTGCAGTTGATAATAGGCCTCGGCGATGCCATCGGGCGCGACCAGGCGATTGTGATCGGCGTTGGCGGCGCGGGTGCGGGCTGAATCGATCGGCCCGTCGATGGCGATATGGGCGACGTGCAGGCCCTTAGGTCCGAGATCGCGGGCCGCCGCCTGGCTGAAAGCGCGCAAGCCGCTTTTCGCCACCGCCATGGCACCAAAGCCGGCCCCCGCACGCATCTGCGCCGCCGAGCCCGTAAACAGAATGGTACCGCGCCCACGCGCGATCATGTTCTTCGCCACGGCCTTGGTCAGATGGAAAGCCGGCAAACAGCCGGCCTGCCAGATGGCGGTGAATTCTTCCGCGCTCAGGTCGATGACGGGAGCGATTTTCCAGGCGGCCGAATTGGCGATGGCGACTTCGACCGGCCCGGACTCGCGCTCGACCTTGTCGACCAGAGCGGCCACCGCCGCGCCATCGGTGGCATCCACCTGATGGCTGGAGATGTGATCATCGCCGGCGAAGAGACCTACGAGACGTTCGCCATTGCGCGCGGCGGCGGCAACACGTAGCCCGCCGGCACGGAAGCGCCGCACCAGCGAGGCGCCGAGCCCTGCACCAACTCCGAGAATGAGCGCTGTCGGCTCAGCCATCGTTTCCTCCTGTTCTTGTGAAGCGATGCGACCTTATCTGACGATATTGATCATGTCAGCCGCGCGCCCTTCGGTGAAGCAAGTGAGATTATGCGAAACGATCGGCAGTATCTGCTTGGCAAACACATCGCTCATGCCGCCGATGCGCGGCGTGATGATAACATTCTTCATATCCCAGAGCGGGCTTTCATCCGCCGGCGGCTCCTCCTCGAACACGTCGAGGCCGGCACCGCCCAGCGTTCCGTCTTGCAGACGTTTGACTAAGGCCTTTTCATCCACCACCGGTCCGCGCGCCAGATTGATGACCATGCCGCCGCGTTTCATCGCCGACAGCACGCCGTCGTCGATCATATGGCGGGTGCGTTCGCTCAATGGCACGAGGACGATGAGGAAATCGGCAAGGTTGGCCGCTTCCTGCAATTGCGCGCGCGGCATCAGCCGGTCGAAACCCGGCGCGCTGGCGCGGGCATCGCTGATGCCAATGACCGTCATGCCAAAGGCCTTGCAGCGCGCCGCCATATCTTCGGCAATCGGGCCGATGCCGACGAGAACCGCCGTCTTGCCGAGCAGCAGTTTCTGCGGCCAGCGCTGCCAGACATGGGCGCGCTGATTGGCCTGCATGGCCGAAAAATCGCGCGACAAGGAAATCATATAGAGGAAAGCCAGCTCAGACATCTGCGGACCATGAATGCCGCGGCCGGAGGTGATGCGCACATCCGGCTGCAAAGCCTTGAGGCCATGCAGATGATCGACGCCGGCGGTGAGCGAGCAGACATAACGCAGGCGCGGCATGGCGGCGAGGAGTTCGTCGGTCACGTCATGGGCCAGAGCGACGAGGACTTCCGCATCGCGCGCGAGCGGAAGTCCCGCAGCCGCATTGGGCGCGGCGAGGATCGAAAGCGCCGGGCAAGCGCGGCGGACATCGTCGGCGACGATGTGAATACCATCTTCAAGGATCAAAACGGACATGGATTAAACCTCTGGAGAGGATGGCGAATGTAACGACAACGAACCTGCCCGAACAGCCGCCCACGATGCGGCACTGGCGCCCGCCCTTGATCCCGTTATAGTCACGGTATCCTCGATGGATCGCGAGCGGAGGGCAGCATGGCGAACAAGGTTATCGTGACGATCGCACCAACCGGCGGCATGGCGAGCAAGAAGCAGAACGCTAATATCCCGACGCAGCCTGCCGAAATCGCCGAGGATGTCTATCGCTGCTACAATGCGGGCGCTTCCGTCGTCGCGGTTCACGCGCGGCGGCCCGACGATCAGGCGACGTGCAATCCGGAAATCTACCGCGACATCAACCGGCGCATTCGCGAGAAGTGCGATATCGTCATCAACAATTCGACGGGTGGCGGCATCAACGGCGACATGGTGCGCGAGGACAATGGCTATCCGGAGATCATCTGGGAGGAGCGGTTGAAAGGCATGGAAGCGGGCGCTGAGATGTGCACGCTCGATGCCACGACCATCATCGCCAGTTTCGATGGCCGCGAAATTCTCATGCATACCGGGCCGGAGCGCTGCCGCTTCCTGGCCAAGAGCATGATGGATCGCGGCATCAAGCCGGAATGGGAAGTGTTCAGCCCGACCCATCTCCTGCAGGACGTGACATCCTGCATCGAAGCCGGGCTCGACAAGCCGCCCTATTTCATCAATTTCGTTCTCGGCGCCGATCGCGGCTTCCAGGGCGCCATGCCCTATACGCCGAAAGTGCTGTCGCAGATGGTCGACCTGATGCCGAAACAGGCGGTGTTCAACGTCAGCGCCATCGGCCCGTCGCAATTGCAGGCCGGCGTCATGTCGATGATGCTCGGCGGCCACGTGCGCGTCGGCCTGGAAGACAATCTCTATTATTCGCGCGGCCGGCTCGCCAATAATCTCGAGCTGGTGGAACGCATGGTGCGGATCGTCCGCGAAATGGGCTATGAACCGGCGACACCGGACGAGGCGCGCGAGATTATAGGCCTGGAAAAGGTGGCGGCGTAAGTTGCGAAACGCAACCTCGGTGTCATCCCGGACGCCGCAGTGTAAAGACCGGAGACATCCCTGACATGTGTTCGGACACATCCCTGACACTCATTCTGGGGTCTCAGGCTCGTTAAGATCAATGCTGGCGATCTGATGGGCACCGAAGCAGATAGCGTATTGGCCGTCGTGTCCGCGCGGGCGAATGGCGACGTTTTCGCCGACAAAAGCGTCTGATACGGGCCAGGTGCGGCCCTTGAACTGAACGCGTCCTCGCGAGGGATCGACTTTGCGGACGATCTCGCCCTCATCGTATTGTGGGCTGGGAAGCGTCCTGGGAAAAGGCCGTCTCGAAGGGCGATAGCGCTCGGCTGGCGTTGCCAAGCCAAGCGCCTGATGAGGCCGTTCCCGATTGTAGACGTGCCGCCAGCGATCGAAGATAGCCTGCGTGTGGGCCTGATCGCGCAAGTTCACCAGATTGAACACCTCGGCGCCCAGTGTGCGATGGAAGCGCTCGTTCTTGCCGCGTCCTTGGGGATGATAGGGCCTGCTGTAAATGGTCATGATGCCCATTTTGAGCAGCCAGACCCGCAAGATCGTCCACTTGCCCCCGCCCCAGGGCGGGCCGTTATCAACGTAGATGGCTTCGGGCAGGCCATGGTGGCGAAGAGCCATTTCCAGGCGATTTTGCACAGTTTGGAGCTGCTGATTGAGGCAGGCCCCCAGTTCCACCGCAAACCGGGAGTGGTCATCGATAATGGTCAGGGCGTGCATATATTCGCGATTGACCAGTCGGGTTCGTCCCTTGAAGTCCATCTGCCACAAGTCGTTGGGCGCGCTCTTCTCGAAGCGTTCAAAGTCCCGTCCAGGTCTGTCGGGAATGATGCGGCCATGGCGTTGCAGAACCGCATGGATGCTGGAGACCGCCGGTGGCTCGATGCCGGAACGGCGCAGAATGACGGCGATTTTGCGGGCCCCCCAGGCGGGGTGGGCATCGCGCACCTCAAGAATCTTCTCTTCCAGACGCTTGGCCATCCGGCGGGGGCTATCGAGAGGCCGACGTGACCGATCGGCAAAACTCTCTTCCCCCGCGCCATGCCGGCGCAACCACAAATGACCCGTCTGGCGGCTGATGCCAAAGCGATCGCACAACGACGACACGTTCGCCCCTTCGAGCGAAGCCAGCATTACAAACTCTCGGCGCTGATCTTCCACCGACACCTCCAGCCATCCCATTCTCATGCCTCCTGCCGCTCGGCAGGAGTGTCAGGGATGTGTCCGAACAAGTGTCAGGTATCTATCCGGTCTCTACAGCAGGCGATCCGGGAGCCAGGGGCGTGTGGTAGAGCCTGACGAAACGCACGGCATCCGACATAGCCACTTTTGACATCGCAGCGGTTGCCCCTGGATCCCGGATCACGCTGCGCGTGTCCGGGATGACACAGAGGCAGTCCTACTTCTTCTTCAGCTCTTCCAGCATGTGCTCGTAATTGCCGCCCATGACTTGGGATACCGGCATGCCGGCATAGACGGCGGCGGCCATGTCGTCGCTGCGATCGCGGATCTGCTCGGCGCGCGACAGCACGTCTTCGATGCTGGCGGCGGGAATGACGACGCAGCCGCTGCGATCGACCGCGATATAGTCGCCCGGATGCAAAGTGAGATCGCCGAAGGCAATCGGCGTCTGGCATTCGGCTTCATAGATGCGGCCGCGCGCCGTGCGGCAGGTCTGCGTGCGGGCGTAGACCGTGTAGCCGATGCGGTTCGACTCTTCGATATCGCGCGCCGGACCGTCGATGACCGTGCCGGCGATGCCACGCACCTGGGCGGCACGTGCGAGAATCCCGCCCCAGGCGGCCGCATCGATGCCGGTGCGCTGTTCGATGGCGATGATGTGATCGGGACCGGCGGCTTCCACGGCCGTCGTGCACAAATGCCGGGGCTTGGCCGAGGGCGGCGCATTGCCGGCGACCAGTTTAACCGTCACGGCACGGCCGGCGATCGGCTTGCCGGCGCTGGCCTGGAACAGGCCGGTCACCGCCGGCGGCAGGCCCAGCGCGTCCACCGCGTCGGAGAGATCGCAAATATCGAGGGCGCGCAACCGGGCGATGTAACTGTCGAGAGCCATTTTTCTTCCTTCGTTATGAATTCCCAAAGCCATCGCGTCGAAACGCGACGGCCCATGCCGCTGTTCTGGCGCATCTGCGCACATTTGACCAATGCCAAAGCGCGAACGCTGGCGGCTGGCCTACCAGCGGGCCATGGCGTCTTGGGCAAAGCGGCTCTTCCAGTCGACATCTTGCGGAACGAGGTCGTCATGGGCGCGGATATGGCCGTGGGTGGCAGGATCGAGGCCCTTCAGGCGTTCGCCGCGCTCGACGACACGGGTCGCCTCCAAAAGCAATCGGCGCACGGTGACAATGGCCTTGTCCGTGGAGCCTAAGAATTCGCGGGTCCTATCGACAATCGGCCCCATGCCTTCCTGCAAGGCGAAATCCTGCGTGTTGACGCCGCGAATACCCGAGAAGACGCCGCGCTTCTGCAAGTCGCGATCGATCGCGAAATCGTTCGTCATGTTCAGCTTCAACTGATAGGTGCCATCGACCAGATGTTCCGGGCCACGGCCGGATCTGCGCTCATAGTCGATCGCATAATCCTCATCGATCGGCGTCGAGGCATCGTATGAATACATGAAATTATACACCCAGGTGTGTTCGTCATCGATGGGCATCCAGAGATGACCGTCGATCTTCGGCACTTTCGGGCGCTTGCCGGTATGGCCGAGCACATTGCCGCGCATCTGCTGCGCCGGCATGATGTATTGATAGAGGCGGATATAGCGTTGACCGTCGCCGACATGGCGCGTCGAAACGTAGTTATAGCCATAGTCGGTGACATCGACATCGAGACGCGGCGCGCCATCGGCCGCCGCTAAAGCCATCGAATGATCGGTCGTGTCACGGTGTAGGAACGAGACATGCGCGGTGTCGAGACCGCCTTCCAGGCCCTGCATATAGTTGCAGGATTCGAAGGTCTTGGAGACAAAGCGATGGGTCGCCGGCGCGCGCAGCCATTCGTAATCCGGCTCCGGCGGCTTCTCGGCCAATGGTCCCATATAGATCCAGATCACGCCGCCCTTTTCGCAGGTTGGATAGGCGGTGAGTTTGACGCGGGCCTGCAGCGGCGTGCCCGCCGGTTCCGACGGCATGTCGACACACCGTCCCTGCCGATCGAATTTCCAGCCGTGGTAAACGCAGCGAATGCCGCGTTCCTCATTGCGTCCGAAAAAGAGCGGCGCACGACGATGCGGGCAAAACGCCTCGACGATCCCGACAACGCCGTCGCTGTCGCGAAACGCCAGCAGGTCCTCGCCGAGAAGACGCACGCGCAACGGCGCACCATCTTTCTCGATCAATTCCTCGGAGAGGAGCGCCGGCTGCCAATAGCGCCGAAAGACTTCGCCCATGGGTGTTCCCGGGCCGATGCGCACCAGCCGCTCGTTGTCTTCCTTCAGCATTTCCTGGCCCTTATATTGATGTTTTATTTGCCGGATTTTTGACCATTTGCGGGGCCAACGCAATGGACTTGCCGGCAAGCCTTTCAAACCCCATGCCTTTCAAAGCGCAGCGGGCGGGACTAGACTGGCGACAAACACAAAGGGAGGTCGCCATGGCCTATACGCTGCAGGAATTCTGCCGGGACAGCCACGACATTCTGGCGGGAAATGTGCCGCTTCAGCAACGGATCGACGCGGTGGCGCAAAAGCTCGGTGACCTCTTGCTTGAAGCGGATTTCGTCGCCAGCACATTCAGCGCCGATACGCCGCCCGGCCGTCGCGAACTCTTTCACGATCCCGAACTCGATTTTTATGTCCTCGCCCATGTGCAGGAGGGCGGCAAACGCGGCTCGCCGCATTCGCACGGCACATCCTGGGCGATCTATGGCAATGCCACCGACCTCACGCGCATGCGCGAATTCCGCCGCGTCAATCCAGACGGCGAGGAAGCCTGGATTCTCGAACAGACCGGCGAATATGACATGCGCACCGGCGACACCAAGGCCTATGGCCCCGGTCACATCCATTCGACGGAACATCCGCAAACCTGCTGGGTGGTGCGCGTCACCGGCACAGATCTCGATCAGATTCCGCGCTACCGTTTCCGCAAGCTGCGTGACCGGGTTCTGGAGAAGACCTGACTGGGTGGCGGAAAGCCTTCCGTGTCATTCCCGACGCGCCGAAGGCGCGAGTGGGAATCCAGAGCTAGTGGTAATACATTGCACGATGACCGCGTTACAGTTGCGACCGGCATTCTACCACTCGCCCCTGGATTCCCGCTCAGCCGCTGCGCGGCTGTCGGGGATGACACCGAGGATTGAAGCAAACGAATTCAGATGTCGATGACGATATATTCTTCCTCGACTTTCACGGGGAAGCTTTCGGCGACATAGGGGCCTTTCACCAGGGTCTCGCCCGGCGCCACATCGACCTTGAACTGACGCACGCGCATCGACTTCGGATCGCACCAGGATTGTCCCGTGCGGATCTCGAATTCCCAACCGTGAAACGGACAGCGCAGGAATTCGCCCTTGCGCTCCAACCGGTATTTATTGGGGCCATCGGATAGAGCGAGGCCGGTGATGAAGCCTTTGCACAGATCGGCGCCCGCATGCGGGCAGCGGTTGGCAAGCGCATAATAATCGCCGGCGACATTGAAGACGCCGATTTCGCGTCCACCCACTTCGACGATCTGACTGGAACCTGGCGCGATGTCCTGCGCCTTCGCAACAACGTGACGGGTCATGACAGTTGATACAAAGCCTTGGCGTTGGCGCGGAAAATCTTCTCGCGCTGTTCATCGGTGAGACGAACCTTGATGACCTGACGCGGGTCGTCGAAATCCCAATGCGGATAATCGGTCGAGAACATGATGTGATCCCAACCGATCCAATCGAACATCTGGATGATGTCCTGCGGATTCTCAGGCTCTTCCATCGGCTGGGTGGCGAACCAGAAATGCTCGCGCATGTATTCGGACGGCGGCCGCTTGATATGCGGCGTTTCCTTGCGCATGCGCTCCCAGATGCGATCCATGCGCCAGCCCAGCGCCGGCGCCCAGCTGAAGCCGGATTCGATCATGGCGATGCGCAGCTTCGGGAACTGCTCGAACACGCCTTCCATCACCAGGCTGACGGCGGCCGCCTGCGAGCCGGTGGTGAAGGTGTGGTGTTCCTGCATGTAATAGGTCGGCCAGCCGGCGCCAGACGAGGGATTGCCACCGGGCACGGCCGCCGGATGCAGGCCGATCGGCAGACCGGCCCGTTCGGCCGCGGCAAAAATCGGCCAATAGCGGCGGCGGCCGATCGGCTCACTGCTGCGTGGCGAAATGATCACCTGCGCGAAGCGGCGGTCGC
Organism: Methylocella sp. CPCC 101449; assembly: GCF_031921685.1. Lineage (NCBI taxonomy): Bacteria > Pseudomonadati > Pseudomonadota > Alphaproteobacteria > Hyphomicrobiales > Beijerinckiaceae > Methylocella > Methylocella sp. CPCC 101449. The sequence continues at coordinate 1,087,277 of NZ_JAPDHU010000001.1, forward strand.
CGGCGCGCTTCTCGATCTCGGCGACGGCATGTTCGGGATCCTCGCCGGTGACGACGATGCCGGCCCGCAGGCGCGCGTCGCGCTCGACCCAATCGTGCAGCTGCCAGTCGTTGACGGCCGACGACAGCGCGCGGGCGAACGGCTGATTGCGCTCTTCCATGCCGCCCTTGCTCAAGGCCACCAGCATGCCGAATTCAACGCCATTGGGATCGAGATGCTGGCGCTTCATCAGGTCATAATCGGAGCCCGGCGGGCCGCCCTGAGGCGGATAGGCATCGGCACGCTGGCCGGAAGCCATCATGCGCGGCCACATGATCTGCTCGGTCATGCCCTGGCGGACGTGGGCGCCGAAGCTCTCGATATGCTCCTGCCAGACTTTCGGCAGATAAGGATAGAGATCCTTGGCCGAGCGCTGGATCGGATGAATGTCGCAATCGACGATCATCAGGGTTTGGGACGCTTTCTGGGCGCGTAGCGGAGCGTTCATTACACGGTCTCCTTCGTATCCGGGGCCTCGACGGTGGCGAGCCGCGGGAAGGCGGCACGCGGATTGTCGATGGCGATCTTACGCAACAGCTCGTGGCTCAAACCTTCCGGCAGCCCGTTGTCGCCGTCGAAATGCCCGTGCGGGTAGTCCGACGAATAGACGATCATGTCGTCGCAGGCGATCTGCTCGAAAATCTTATTCAGAATCTTGGGATCGCGCGGCGCATCGACCGGCTGCAAGGTGAGGCGGACGTGCTCGCGGATGATTTCGGCGGGCACCCGGTCGAGCCAGGGCACTTCGGTGCGCACACCGCGCCAGGTCTTCGACGTCCGCCACAGGAAGGTCGGCATCCAGGTGAAGCCGGATTCCATACAGACGAGTTTTAGCCCGGGAAACTTCTGGAACACGCCTTCCGCCAGGAAGCCGACGATCAGGTTCTCGAAGGCACTGCTTTGCAGCATGTAGTCTTCGCTCTGATAGGAGGGCCAGCCGGCGGCGGTGGGCGGATTGCGATAGGTCGAGCCGGCATGGACGGCCAGCGACAGACCATAACGCTCGCAAGCCTCGTAGATCGGCCAGTAGATGCGGCGACCGAGCGGGCTGTCCCCCATTACCGGCAGCAGCACCGCAACGAAGCGCTTGTCGCCGGCGCAGCGCTCGATCTCTTCGACGGCGAGGGCAGGATTTTGGGCATGGACGAGGATCGACGCGCGCAGGCGCGGATCGCGGTCGAGCCATTCCTTGGCCACCCAGGCATTGATCGCTTTGCAGAATTCGGCGCCCATATCCTCGTTGAACAGGGCCATGGCGCCATGCATCGTATGGCAGATGGCGCCCGACAAACGGCCAGGATCAAGTACGTCGGCTTGCAGCGCGGCCAGACCCGTCGGCCGGCCCGGCGCCGCGCGCCAGTCGTCACGCACGGTGAGCGGCGAGCGCGGCGGATAGCTCGTCAGATTGAAGCCGACACGATCGATATAGCGCGTGACAAGCTGATCGCTCCAATAGTCTGACATATAAGGCAGGAGCGTCGCGACATTGGGAACGCTCAGGTGCACATCACAATCGATGGCACCCTCCAGCGGCAGTTTCATCCTTCTCTCCGTTGCGCCGGGTCGAGCCGGCTCATTCTTTTCTTGGCCGCTATCCTATCACCAGCTCGTTATAGGCGGCGATTATATCGTTTATTAGAAACGATTATATCGCTGACTTGCAGTCGGTGACCGTGCCTTATTTGCCTTTAATTATACCGCATCCAGCGCGCTACGCCTAATGCATGTGACTTGTCATATTGAACGCGGGACGTGTCCCAACACTCGATGCTTGCGGTGCAAGGGCTTTTATCGCCTTGCCATGTAAGGTAGTTTTCGCTTATCCGCTTTCCAGCAGAGCGGCCCGAGCACAAGAACTCAGTTAAAAGCCGTTTTCGCAACGCATCTGGAAATCGGCGTGGGGAACCGCGAGAGGGTAGGACATGACTGATAACACAGCGGGAACGCTGCGAGGCTCGAAGCTTGCAGACAAACCGCTCGCCGGGCCCAATTCATTGGCGTTTCGGCTCTCGCGCTATTTCACCGGTCGCGACGCGGCGGTACTGACTCTCGTTCTCATCCTTGGGTTCCTGGCGGTCTATCCGCTCGCAATGCTGTTTTACGGCAGCTTGCATTCGACGCCGCCAGGCATGGCCGGCGAGTTCAATCTGGATGGCTATCGATCCATCTTCACCGCTTCCAACATGGTGGTGCTGCTCAACACCGTCGGCATCTCGCTGGCCAAGACCATTCCGGCTTTGCTGATGGCCGTGCTGCTTGCCTGGATCGTAGCGCGCACCGACACGCCCTACCGCGACAAGCTGGAAGTGCTGATCACCTTGCCCTTCTTCGTGCCGCCGATCCTCACCGCCATGGCCTGGGGCATGCTCGGCAATCCGCAAGTCGGCCTGCTCAACCAAGTATGGAAATGGGCGACGGGTTCGCAGACATCGATCATCAACGTTTATTCTTATGGCGGCGTCGTCTGGCACATGATCCAGTATTCGACGCCGTTCCTGTTCCTGTTCATCGTCGACATCTTCCGCGCCATGGATCCGTCGCTGGAAGAATCGAGCCGCATGTGCGGCGCCTCGCGCTGGCGCACGTTCCGCAACATCACCTTGATGCTGATGCTGCCGGCGCTGACCAATTCCTTCATTCTCAGCTTCATCCGCGGCATCGAGAGTTTCGAGTCACCCTTGTTCTTCGGCACTCCGGCGAAGATCACGGTGATCACCACGGAGATCTATAATTCGATCAACCATCGCGCGACGCCGGACTATCAATATGCCACCGCGCTCAGTTTCGCGATCATGGCTCTGATGTTCATCCTGGTGATCTGGCAATGGCGTCTGCTGCGCGGCCGCACCTTCTCCACGGTGACCGGCAAGGGCTATGCGCCCAATGTCATGAAGCTCGGCAAATGGAAGTGGGTGACGTTCGGCTTCTGCATCCTGTTCTTCTTCATCACCGTGGTGCTGCCGATCGGCCAGCTCGCCATCGGTTCGTTCTTCCGCTTCTTCGGCTTCTACTCGCGCGACATGCTGACGCTCGAACATTATTCCGCCGTGCTCGGCAATGCGGAAGTGTGGCGGGCGTTCAGCAACACCATGCTGCTTGGCCTGATCGGCGCGACAGCCACCATGGTGCTGGGTTCGGTGGTCGCCTATGTCTCGATCCGCACGCGCTGGCGCGGCCGCCGGCTCATCGATGCTTTGGCCTGGCTGCCGTGGATGATGCCCGGCATGGTTCTGGGCATCGGCTTCCTGTGGGCCTTCGCCATGCTGCCCGGCCCGATCCCGATCTACGGCACGATCTGGGCGCTGCTGTTGGCTTATATGGCGCTCGGGACGCCGGTTTCCGTCCGCGTCATGACCAGCGCCTATGCGCAATTGTCCTATGACCTGGAGGAATGTTCGCGCGTCCATGGCGCCTCATTCTTCCAGACCTTGTGGCGCATTCTCATCGCGCTCGCGTGGCCGTCCTTTGCCGTCGGCTGGGTGCTGGCCTTCTTCGGCATCATGCGCGAATTGTCGGCCTCGATCCTGCTCTATTCCGTCGGTTCGGAAGTGCTGTCGGTGGTGCTGCTGCGATTGTGGTCGAACGGTCAGGCGGAACAGGTCAGCGTCATCGGCCTGTTCATGATGCTGCTGGTCATCCTCTTCCGCTGGGCGCAATTGCGCTTCATCAAGAATCGGATCAGCACGCTGTAGTCTTATCGATCCATCATCCGTAGAAATTAGATATCTAGGCAAGGAGAGAACGCGAATGGCTGCGATTACGCTGGAGAACGTGAGCCGGCACTTCGGCTCCGTCGCGGCCGTGGACAATGTCAATCTGAATGTCGACGCGGGCGAATTCGTCACCCTGCTCGGCCCGTCGGGCTGCGGCAAGACCACGACGCTGCGCATGGTGGCCGGACTGGAGCAGAACACCGGAGGGCGCATCGCCATCGACAATCAGGTGGTGAGTGATGCAGGCGCCAGCTTCTTTGTGCCGCCGGAACGGCGCATGCTCGGCATGGTGTTCCAGTCCTATGCGATCTGGCCGCACATGACCGTGTTCGACAATGTCGCCTATCCGCTGCGCATCCGCCGCAAGTCGGCGCAGGAGATCGCCGAGAAGGTGAAGACGGCGCTGCGTCTGGTCGAGATGGAGAATTATGCCGACCGCCCGGCACCGGCGCTCTCGGGTGGCCAGCAGCAGCGCGTCGCCATCGCCCGCGCGCTCGTCTTCGAACCGCGCGTGCTGCTGCTCGACGAGCCGTTGTCGAACCTCGATGCGCGCCTGCGCACCCAGACGGGCGACGAATTCCGCGCCCTGCAAAAGCGCCTCGGCATCACCAGCCTTTACGTCACCCACGACCAGGGCGAGGCGATGGCCCTGTCCGACCGCATCGTCGTGATGCACTCGGGCCATATCCTGCAGATCGGTTCGCCGGAGGAAATCTATCGGCGGCCGGCCAATCGCGGCGTCGCAGGCTTCTTCGGTTCGCCCAACTTCCTGCCTTCGAAAGTGCAGGCCTGCACGCAGCAACCGGACGGCTCCTACCTGCTCACCCTCGACGGCCCGGGCTGGGTCGGACCCTGCGGCTGTTCAAGCGCACTGGCCGTCGGCACCGACGTTCTGGTGATGGTGCGGCCGGAAAACATGCGCATCGCCGACAAGGCTTCGATCGGCGCCGGCGAGATGAGCTGGACCGGCCCCATCGTGCAGTCGATCTTCCGCGGCACCCATCGCTCGATCATCGCCGAGACGCCGGCGGGGCGGCTCAACATCGACGTGCCGTCGGTCCACAATCCCGCCGTCGGCGAGAGCATTACGCTCGCCGCCGATAGCAGCGCCGTCTGGGCGACGCCGGCCAACTGATTTCCAAGCGGACGGGCCGTATCCCGTCCGCTTTTCCCTCCCTCTGTCCGATCTGGCACTGACTTTTAAGGGCTCGAGCTTAGCCACTTGCAGCCTCTTACAATCACTTGCTATTATGCACACGTGTGCGTAACCTGCCCACAAAAGGGGAGGAAGCAGCATGGCGATCTTTCGGCGTGTCCTGAATCTGTGCGCGATCCTGGCCGGACTGGCCGCGCTGGCACCGGCGGCCGCCCAGGCGCCTCCCGATTATCCCAACCGCCCGCTGCGCCTGATCGTACCTTTTGCCGGCGGCGGCACCACCGATGTGCTGGCCCGGCTGATCGGCCACCACCTCGGGCTGGCGCTGGGCCAGCAGGTCGTCATCGAGAACCGGCCGGGGGTGAACGGTAATGTCGGCACCGATGCGGCGGCCAAATCGACACCTGACGGCTATACGATCGTGCTGGTGGCCGACGGCACGGTGGCGATCAATCCCGGCCTCTATCCCAAACTGCCGTTCGATCCGGAACGCGACCTCATGCCCATTTCACGCGTCGCCCTCGTGCCGCTGATCCTCGTCGCCCATCCCAGCCTGAAGGCCGAGACGATCCCAGCCCTGATCGCTTTGAGCCAAGAGCCTTCCGCCAGTCTGTTCTTTTCCTCGGCGGGGCTCGGCAGCACCGGCCATCTCGCCGGCGAATTGTTGAAGAGCCGCACCGGCCTGCGCATGACCCATGTCAACTACAAGGGCGGCGGCCAAGCGGTGAACGATGTGGTGAGCGGACAGATTCCGCTGCTGGTCACAGCCTTGGCGACCGCCGGCTCCTTCATCGAAGCCGGACAGCTCAAGGCACTGGCGGTGACATCGGCGCAGCGGCTTTCCGGACTGCCCAATGTGCCGACCATCGCCGAGAGCGGCGTGAAGGATTTCGATGTCTCCTCCTGGTACGGCATCATGGCGCCGGCCGGCACGCCGGCCGCGATCATCGACAGACTGAACGGCGAATTGGTGAAGGCGCTGCGCAATGACGATTTGCGCCGCAAGATGCAGGCGCTGGGCGCCGAGCCGATCGGCGACAGCCCCAATACGTTTGCCAAAATCTTGACGGCGGATATCAAAAGCTGGGGCCACGTCATCAGCGCGGCGAAGATCAGCTTTCAGTAAACAGAAAGCCCGACCGTGGGAACCACGATCGGGCTTCCAAAACTCTTGGCTATCAGATCAGAACGTGCAGCCGTAAGCGCCGACCGCCGCCTTCATCTGATCCGACGAAGACTTACACATCGCTTCCATCGACGGCTTGGTCTGCGGATTCTTCGCCATGTCGGTCCAGGTCTTGCGCATCTGGTCGATCTGCATCTGGAACGTGCTCTTCTGCGCCTCCGGCACTTTGCCGGAAATGCAAGCTTCATATTTTGTCAGGAAGTCGTCGCAAGCGGGAATGCCAACCGGATCAGCCGCATGGGCGGCAACAGCCGAAAGCGAGACCGCAGCGGCGACAAGAGCGTTTCTGAAAAACATGAATCCTCGCAGAATGTAAAAAGTGAAGAAAGATGCGCCAGGCGCAGGCCTTATACGGCAGCGTAATGTGACAAGAATGCGGCTCCGCCACATCTAAGGCAGCGGAGCCGTGGAATAAAAGAATTGGGGCAGTTGCAAACAAACGCTTATGTCGTAAGTGACATTCGCGCAGCAGCGCATTATCCGCGCAACGTCACATAGATCTCACCGCGTTCGACGCGCACGGGAACTTTGCGCAGACGAATCGCCTGATTGGTCGGGTGACGGCCGGTGCGAATGTCGAATTCCATCCCATGCCAGGGGCATACGATATTCATATGCTCCTTGGAAAATTCGCGACCGCGACTGGTACGATCGTCATTCACGGCTTCCGTCGCCAGCGGCAGCAAACGACCCTGACAGGCAGGGCCATCGAGATGCGGGCAACGGTTCTCCCAAGCGTAGAACTCGCCCCCGAGCAGAAACACGCCAACTTCTTGTCCGCCGACTTCGAACACTTTGCGGCCGGGATCGGTGAAGGACGAAGCGGGGCCAACATTCACTTCAGACATGGTCTTGGATCCTGATGTCTTGTGCTTTGAAGATCAAGAAACGCGATCAGCGGCGCGCGCCGCGATCGCATCGGCCGCACGCGGACGCGTGCGCTTGATCGGTAGATTGAACAGCTTCGCTGCGTTGAGGCCGAGGATGTTGCGCTTCGCCTGATCGTCGAGGAAGGGCAACGTGGTGATCGAGCTCGGCGGATCGAAGTCCCAATGCGGCCAGTCTGACGAGAACAGCAATTGCGTGCTGGCCTTCATCTTCTCGAAGGTCGCTTCGAGCAGTTTCAGGTCGTAGCGTTCGAGCGGCTGGCTCGAATAATACATGTCCTGCATATATTCGCTGGGCATGCGCTTGAGGCCCGGCGCTTCGCTCTGGCGCAGCAGCACTTCATGATCGAGGCGCTGCATGAGGAAGGGAATCCAGGCAACGCCGCTTTCGACCCACACGGTCTTCAATTTCGGGAAGCGTTCCGGCAGCGCGTTGATGATCCAATTGGTCATGTGGATCAGGTTGTAGTGCACGAAGGACAGAGCGTGCATGGAGATGAAGCGATTGAGCTGGGTGAACGACGGATCGTCCCAATGCGGACCGGCGTGGAACACCAGCGGCTTGCCGCTCTCCTCGATCATCGCATAGAGGCGCATGTACTGATTGTGATGGATCGGCTTATGGCGCACGGCGCAGATCGTATAGCCGACGATCTGCGGATGGTTGCCGAATTCGCGAACCATGCGTTCGCATTGATCGACGTTGTTCAGGGGCAGATAGATCAGGCTGGTCAGGCGCGGTTCCTGCGGCAGAACCACTTCCACCATCCAGCGGCAATAGGCGCGGGCAAGGTAGACTTCGACATCGTCCATCGGGTTCATGCCCAGATGCAGCATCGAGGTCGGGAAGATCACCTGATAGTCGACGCCCATGAAGTCGATGCTGCGCTTGGCGATCTCGACGAAGGCGGCACCGGGCTTATCGGGATTGGAAACGCTTTCGCGCGGGCCCGACTGATGCGGCACGCGGCCCGACAGCGACTGGAAGCTCATGCCCGGCTGCATGTTGATCAGCGGCGTACGGATGCCACCGGCCAACTGATTGAGCGCCGTGTGTTTGAGAACGTCGTTCTCCATGAACTCGAGGATTTCCGGCCAGAAGCGGCCTTCCTGCGTATGCGCATCGACGTCGACGATCAGTTCGTAATCGTCATACTGGCGCTGCGCCTGACGGGCGGCGGCAAAGAGATAGTCGCGGGTATCGGTGGCCGCGGTGATTTCCTGAAGCTCGCGCACTTCGCCCACCAGCGACGATTTGAGTTCGTCAGGCATCGTTCCCTCCGCATAGCATTCTGCAGTCGTCAAACGCGTCGGACGCGTCAAACAAGGATCATGGACAAGATCGCGCTCGAACGAAACGCGGTTTGCCCTGGAATGTTTCTAAGCCCGGACAATGCCACCAAAAGCGGCAGCGTAAAAGCAAATTATTAGCTATTATAAAATGGAAACCGTTCAGTTTCCTTCAATACCCGAAAGATTAAGGATTTAGAGGCTTAGGCGCGGCGATATCAGCAAAAAAGCAAAAGGCGCGATCCTCCTGGACCGCGCCTCAACTCACGAAAACCGCAAGGACCGTCAGACGAGCTTGATCGTCACGTCGTCGAAAAGCTCTTCGACCTTGTAATGTTTTTTGACGATCTTCTGCTCGTAGGCATAGCGGGTCACCAGCTCGAGCGACTTGCGGCAGGCCTCCAGGCCCATCGGCAGCTGATCGATCTCGCCGCTCTTGGGCAGGCCGGCGCGGGCCTTGCTCTCCTTCAGCGCCGCGAAAATCTGCTTCACCACATCGGGCCGTTCCTTCGGCAGATCGCGATGCACGGCGAACATGTGATTGATGTGGCCGCAGCCATATTTCTCACCCCAGGCGCGCGCCGTCTCTTCCGGATTCTGGATGACGGTGCGCATTTCGGGGTTGGCAAGCAGATCGGCGGCGGGGATGACCGCATCGACGTCGCCATCGAGCGCCATCTGATTGAGGTTCTTACCGCCCGGCGGCGCACGCTCCACGAGCTGCGGCGGATCGGTGTATTCGGCGAGATGCGGATCGTCCCAGCACAGCCACTTCAGCTTGTTGAGATCGACGCCATACTCATCCTGAAGAATGCCGCGCACCCACACGCCGGTCGTCTGCGTATAGGAGCGCACCGCGACCTTCTTGCCTTCCAGGGTCTTGGGGTCCATCGGCGAGCGCTCTTTGCGGCAGACGAAGAACTGATGCTGAAACCGGCCAACCATGGTGGCCGGCAGCAGGACCAGCGGCTTGCCGTAATCGAGCGCCTGCATGTAGGTGACGATGGCCAGTTCACCGGCGGTGAACTTGCCTTCACGCACCATGGGCTTGAAGCCTTGATTGGCGGTGGCCGGACCGGCGAAATCCCAATTGACGAGCGGCGTTTCGATCTCGCCCGCCTTCAGCGCCTTCGACAGCGCCGAATCGGCGAGATTGGTGCGCAGCGTGACGGGCCCCGTCGCAGGGAAAGTCGCCATGTCCTTACCTCTTCTTCTTACTTGTTCTGCTCAGCGACCGGCCAGTTCACGGCCCTTGTTGAGGGCGTTGAACGTACGCTCCGGCGCCGCCATCAGGAAGCGATAGCCTTCGCTGAGCACGCGCTCGACATTCTTCGAATCGACATGCGGATGGCCGACGACCACATTGTTGGCCTTCGCCGTTTCGACGATCTTGCGCATGTGATCGAGCACCACCGGATGCTCGTACTGGCGCGGATAGCCGAGTTCCTGCGACAGGTCGCCCTCGCCGATCAGCACGGCGCCGATGCCCTTCACCTTCTTGAGGATTTCGTCGAGATTCAGAATGCCTTCGAGGTCTTCGATCATCAGGATGACGAAGATTTCGCCGTCCGGATTGAGCGGCCACACGTCGGCGCGCTTGTAATATTCCTGCTGCGACAGACCCCAGTAACGCACGGCACCGTGCGGGCCGTCGCCGCGTTGACCGAAGGGCTCGTGCAGCGGGTTGTTCTTCATGGTCGGATAGCGGCAAGCCGAGACGGCATTGTAAGCCTGTTCGGCGGTGCCGACATGCGGCCACACCACGCCATAGGCACCGAGGTCCAAAACCTGCTTGGCGAAGGTCTGGTTCATTTCCGCTCCATTAGGCGGAATGCGCACGATCGGCGTCAGCGCCGGCGCCAGCGAGCCGGAGGTGGCGATCTCGTTGCGGTTGAGCAGATATTGCAGGGCGTGGCGGACATTGGTGCCATCCCAGACGTTGTGCTCGGTCTCGAACACGACGCCGTCATATTTGGTGCCTTGCAGAGCGGTGGCGGCATCGGCCGTCGCCGGAGAAAACATCGTGAATGCGGGCTTGCCGGATTCGAGCGCCCGGATGACGCCGTTGAGCCGTTGCTGTGCCATGGAAGTCCTCTTGAAGATAAGAGCCGGACTGCTGCCGGCTTTGAGATTTCAGCCCGCCGTCTGCAGGCTGCGAAAAGGGAAAAGCGGCGCCCCAGAGGGACGCCGCGGATGGATCAGATCAGGCCGCGCTTCTTGAGCTGGCCGTCGAGGCGGCTGTAGACCTTGCGCGCATTGCCTTCGTAGATCTTGTGCAGATCTTCGGCGCTGAGGCCGAGCTGATCGACGTAGCGCTTGGTGTCGTCATATTCGTGGCCGGTTTCCGGATCGATGCCCTGCACCGCGCCGATCATTTCCGAGGCGAAGAGGATGTTGTCGGTCGGGATCACCTTGGAGAGCAGTTGCATGCCCGGCAGGTGGTAAACGCAGGTGTCGAAGTAGACGTTCTTGAGGAGATGTTCGCTGAGCAGCGGCTTCTTCAGCATCTGCGCCAGGCCGCGATAGCGACCCCAGTGGAACGGCACCGCGCCGCCACCGTGCGGAATGATGAACTTCAGGGTCGGGAAATCCTTGAACAGATTGCCCTGGATGAACTGCATGAACGCCGTCGTATCGCCGTTGATATAGTGGGCGCCGGTGGCGTGGAAGCAGGGGTTGCACGAGTTCGACACGTGCACCATGGCCGGCACGTCGAGTTCGACGAGCTTTTCGTAGACCGGATACCACCACTTGTCGGTGAGCGGCGGCTCTTTCCAGTAACCGCCCGACGGATCGGGATTGAGGTTGACGCCGACGAAGCCGAGTTCGTTGACGACACGCTCGATTTCCGGGATGCAATTGCGCGGGTCGACACCCGGCGACTGCGGCAATTGCGCGACGCCGATGAAGTTCTTCGGGAACAGTTCGGAGACGCGATAGATCAGGTCGTTACAGACCGTCGCCCATTGTTCCGAGGTCTTCTGATTGCCGACATGATGGGCCATGCCAGCGGCGCGCGGCGAGAAGATCGTCAGGTCGCTGCCACGCTCGCGCTGCTTCTTGAGCTGGCCCTTCTCGATCGTCTCGCGGATCTGGTCATCGCTGATGACCGGCGCCGGGCCCGGCAGCGGGCGATTGGAATCGACAAGGCCAGCAAGCTGGCGGTCGCGCCAGGGCTGGAGCGGCGCGGGCTCAGTCGTGTAGTGACCGTGACAATCGATGATCATAACTCGTGACCTTTGTGGTTCTTGCGGTGGACAAAGCAGCATCCCGGCCGGGTCGGGTGAATTTCCTCCCCCTTATGGACGGCCCGGATGATCCGGCCGGCACAATGACCGGAGAGACGGCGGAATGCAACGGGCGGACCCCGAGCGCAAGTCCCTTGATGGGAGGCGCGCGATAAAGTGCAGGCTTCGAACGGTTCATATATTAAGAGTTACCTAGGGTGCTGTGATTCCAAATGAATCAAAACTGGGCTCCAGCTTTTTGCACTGATGCGTTTTCTTCATAGGGCAAGGCACGCGCCAGCTTTAGACGAGACCTTCGTAAGAGCCGCCATCGAGCTGAATGTTCTGGCCCGTCATGAAGCCCGCATGCGCCGAGCAGACGAAAGCGCAGGTCGAACCGAATTCCTCGGTGGTGCCGAAACGTTTCGCCGGCAGGCTATCGGCGATCTGCTGGCGGGCCTCCGCCATGGTGATACCCTGCGCTTTCATCATCCGTTCCGCCATGAACTTCTGCCGGTCGGTGTCGATGCGTTCGGGCAGCAGATTGTTCAAGGTGACATTATTGACCATGACGCTGCGCGACAGAGATTTCGACGCGCCGATCAAAGCGGTGCGCGCCGCTGTCGACAGGCCGAGATCGGGATCGCGCGGCGATTTGGTCATGGCCGAGAGAATGTTGACGATGCGGCCGAACTTGCGCTCAACCATGCCCGGCAACACACCACGGATCATCAGCACGGCCGCCAGCATATTGGCCTCGAGCGCCTGGATCCATTGATCGTGGTCCCAATCGAGGAATTTGCCGGGCTGCGGCCCGGCATTGTTGTTGACCAGAATGTCGGCTTGCGGACAGGCGGCGAGCAGTTTGGCGCGGCCTTCCTCCGTGGTGATGTCGGCCACGACAGCCACGACATTGACGCCGGTGGCGGCGCGGATTTCAGCAGCGGTCGCATCGAGACGCTGCGTGTCGAGGCCGTTGATGACCACATCGACGCCCTCCTTCGCCAAGGCCAATGCGCAGGCTTTGCCAAGGCCGCGCGAAGACGCACAGACGATCGCCTTGCGGCCCTTGATGCCCAGGTCCATGTCGTTCTCCCAGTCCTGAAGTCTTTTGTCGTCGTTGCTATTCGGCGGCTTTCGCGGCTGGCGGATACCAGGTGGCGAAGCCAAGACCCGTGCCGGTCAGCGCATCTGTGCGATAGCCCGGCGCATAAGAGATCCAGGTCAGATCGAGATCGGGACAGGCGCCAGCGAGCACCAGCCAGTTGCGAATCTCGGAACTGCCCGCCTGCAAGCGCTTGACGTCGAGGTTGCTCAAGAACTCCAGATCCTTGCGCTTCATCGCGGCGATCACCGCATCGTCGAGATCTTCCTCGGCCTGGAAATGGCTGAGGCCGCCCGAGGCCATGAAGCCGACGCGCAGATTGTCCGGGAAACTGCGCACCAACTCGCCGATGCCCTTGCCCAGTTCGACGCAGCGACGCGGCGTTGGCTGATTCGGCGGAAAATAGGTGTTCAGGAAGATTGGTACGATCGGCACTTGGCCATTGGGGGCGCCGTCGAGATATTTCTTATGCATGAAGGAATAGGCGTGGCCTTCATATTGGTGATCGGCCATGCCGCCGAGCGAGGCGATATCGAAGCCGCGATCGCACAAGCCTTTGATGAGATGTTCGGCCAGCGGCTTGTTGACCGGATAGAACACGCCGTCTTCATCTTCCAGCCGGCGGTTCTGCGCGAACTTGTACCAGTGGAATGGATCGCTCTGCGGCAGTTCCTTCTTGCGGCCGTTGCGAATGCGATCGGCGTGATAGATGCCGATCGCCGGCTGCATGTTCTTGGAGAACAGTTCGTTCTGATCGTCGCCGCAGATGATCAGAACGTCGAGTTTGGCGGTCTGCACTTCCTTGCGCATATGCGCCATGGCGTCCTGCACCTGGGCAAAGCGCTTGGCGATGGCTTCGTCCGTCACCAGCTCCTTCGCATTGGACGGCGCCAAAGCGAGCAACTGATCGTAGGTCACCACATTGCCCTTGCGGTCAAAGTAAGTGCCCTTGGGATCGAACGTGCGAAAGCCCTTCTGCCAATCCTGCAAGGTGCAGGTCAGCATGACGCTGTGCGACGAGGCGAAAGCGGCGACCATCTCGGCCATGACCAAACTCCCTGTTCAACGATGCTTAGGCGTCAGCCCAGACTTCGCGCGCGGTTTCGCTGACCAGTTTCAACTTGGCGATCTCCTGATCGATGGTCATAGCCATGCCTTCGATGCCGCTGGCGAAGCCGCATTGCGGCGACAGTGCGAGCTGTTCGATCGGCACGATCTTCGCGGCCTCTTCGATGCGGCGCTTGATCGTGTCCTTCGTCTCCAGCGTGCCGTCCTTGGTGGTGATGAGGCCGAGCACGGCGATCTTGCCCTTGGGCAGGAAGCGCAACGGCTCGAACCCGCCGGCACGATCGCTGTCGTATTCGAGGAAATAACCGTTGGCGTTGATCTCGCTCAACAGCACTTCGGCCACCGGCTCGTAACCGCCTTCCGCCACCCAGGCGCCGCCATAGTTGCCGCGGCACAGATGGATGCAGATGACCATGTCGTCAGGCTTGCCGGACATCGTATCATTGAGCAGCTTGGCGTAGGTCTTGAGAAGCTGATCGGGATCTTCACCCAGGCTCTGCGCATGGGCGCGCAATGCGGGATCGCAGAGATAGGCGAGATTGGTTTCGTCGATCTGCAGATAGCGGCAGCCGGCGGCGGCGAGATCAGCGATTTCCTCACGATAGACGCGGGCGAGATCGGCGTAAAATTCCTCGATCGTCGGATAAGCGACCTTATCGATGGCTTCGCGGCCGCCGCGGAAATGTAAGAGCGTCGGCGAGGGAATGGTGATCTTGGGTGTCGAATTCGGACCGACCTTGGTTTTCAGGAATTTGAAATCGTCGACGAAGATCGGCCGCACGCGCTTGAGCTTGCCGGAAATCTGCATGGTCGGCGGCTGCTGCAAGGCCACGCCGTCGGCCTTGTGAAAGCGCACCGGGACTTTCGAGGGAATGAGCTTGACGTTCTCGAAGCCGAGCAGGAAGTCGCGCTGCCAGCCGCCACGGTTGTATTCGCCGTCGGTGACGGCGCGGAAACCGAGGTCTTCCTGCAATTTCACCACCGGACCGATGGCCTCGCGCTGCAGCTTGATCAGTTCCGCTTCAGGCAGCTTCCCGGCCTCGAACTCCTTGCGCGCTTTGCGCACATTGTCGGGGCGGATCAGCGAGCCGACCTGATCGGCACGGAAGGGCGGCTTTGACTTCGCGGACATGTTTCCTCCTCGGTTTTGTTTTCTGGCGCAGTTTTTTGACCGGCAGAACGCTCAAGCTTTTACAGCATCAGGGACCCTGCAATCAATTCGCATGGTCGTCAAATGAGGGCGGCCGTGGCATCGTATTCGAACAGCCAGTCGTAGCGCAGACGCACTTTTTCCGGTGCCCACTCGCGCTCCATATATCCCACCGCCGCCGCCGCATCGGCGAGAATGGGATTGTGGAAGCGCTTGCCGGCCTCGGTCGAGCCCACGACGATCTTGGTCGCCCGCTCGACGCGGGCTTTTTGATAAGCGGCGAGCGCGGCGCCGATATCCTCATATTTGTCGAGGCAGCGAGCCAGCACGACGCCATCCTCGATGGCCATGATGGCGCCCTGGGCCAGGAACGGCAGTGTGGGATGACAGGCATCGCCCAGCAAAGCGACATGTCCCTTGGTCCACGTCTGCAGGGGCGCGCGACCGATCAGTGCCCATTTATAAGGCTGGTCGGTCTTGGCGATCATTTCATGGACATAAGGATGCCAGCCGGGGAAATCGGCGGCGCATTCTTCCTTACTGCCCTTTTCGTTCCAGGATTCGCCGCGCCAATCGCTACGTTCGCCGAAACCGACGAAATTCAGGATTTCGCCCGAGCGCACCGGATAGGTGATGACGTGGCCGCGCGGGCCGACCCAATTGGTGCCCACCGGGCGCTGCAAGTCGGCGGACAGCGACTTCATCGGGATCAGACCGCGCCAGGCGATGATGCCCATGAATTCCGATTTGCCGGAATCGAACATCTGCTGGCGCATCAACGAATGGACGCCGTCGGCGGCGATCAGCACATCACCCTGCGCCTTGCGGCCGCCCTCAATGTCCAGGGTGACGCGACCATCCTTTTCGGTGAAACCGAGGCAGCGGGCGCCGGTGTGGATGGCATCGGGTTTGAGCGCCAGCACCGCATCGCGCAAAACGGAATTAAGATCGCCGCGGTGGACGAACCAATAGGGCGCGCCGAAGCGTCGGACGGAATCCTCGCCCAGATCGAACAGTTTGAACGTCTGGCCGCTGTTCCAGATGCGCACTTCCTTGCCGGCCGCCTCCTTGGCGACGCGACGCATCTGGTCCTCAAGACCGAGATGGATCAAAAGGCGCGATCCGTTGGCGGCGATCTGGATACCGGCGCCGAATTCGAGGAGCTGCGGCGCCTGTTCGTAGACATCGACGTCGAAACCGCGGCGCAGCAACGCCAGCGCCGCCGTCAGCCCACCGATACCCGCACCCGCAATCAGCACATGAGGTTTGGCCGCCACAGTTTCCTCCGTTTCTTATCTGTTCGTTGCACACTTGCAACGTGGTCTTGCAATGTGGTCTTGAATGTCGTCGCCGTTCCTGCAACGAAAGCGCATAACAAATCAAGCGGAGGAACCCATGGTTCGGCAAACCCGGCGCGTCATCGTCGATCACGACAGTTCCGGCAAGGCCGTCGTCACGGCGGATGGCCCCACCCCCAATGTCAAATTACGGCAGGCAACCGGTATTACCTCGACGCAGCTCTGGGTGACCGACCGGGCCCAGCCCGACCTGTCGTCAAGCGAAGACATGTCGCTGCGCGACGTCGGCGTGGCGCCGCCGGCCAATGGCAACATCCTGCGGATCGTCGATTTTCCGCCGGTGTCGGAGATGAAAGCCGTCGACAATGCCGCCATGCTGAAGGAAATGGGCCTGAGCGCCGATTCTCATGGCGGCGCGGCGAGCCGCAGCGCCTTCATGCATCGCACCAAGAGCATCGATTACGCCATCGTGCTGGAAGGCGAAATCGACATGCTGATGGACGACACCGAAGTGCATCTGAAGGCCGGCGACATTCTGATCCAGAAGGCGACCAACCACGCCTGGGTCAACAACAGCCAGGCGAATTGCCGCATCGCCTTCGTGCTGATCGATGCGCAAGAGCCGCCGGCGTGGAAGCAAACGCCGGGGCATTAGGGCGTCATTCTCGATCTTGGTGTCATCCCCGACGCGGCGAAGCCGCGAGCGGGGATCCAGGAGTCGAGGGCACGATGCCTGTCGTCCTTAGGTGTGGCAGCGTCTTACATTCTACCATTTTGCCCCTGGATCCCCGCTCAGCCGCTACGCGGCTGTCGGGGATGACACAAAGGCAGCGATCAGCGGCAGTTCTCCAGCTTCGAGTCCGGATTGACCTGCGGCGGCGGTCCCAACTGCTTGTTGGCATAATCGACATATTGCCGATCGAAGATTTTCTCCGCCGGCGCCGCCGTCTTCACCAGACCGACCTTCTGGTAATAGGCCTGCTGATCAAGCAGCCCCGCGACATTGATGATTCCATCCATGCGCCGGCCCGTCCACGGATTGCGCTCAATGCTTTCGGCGCTTTTATCGAGGCCATTACGCAAAGCGATTTCGATCACTTCCTTGCGGTTCGGCCCACCGTGATAGGCGACGCAATAGTCGCGCGCGGCGCGCATGTAGGCGACGAAGAAACGCTGCGCAGCCTCCTTGTTTTTCGCCGCCCATTCGGTGTTCATGAAGGCGACGGCGATCGTCAGAGGCCGGGGCTCGACGAGTTTGTCGACGCTGGCGATGGAATAGGCGATTTTCTGATCCTGGTAGGCGGCCGCGAAGGGCGGAATGACCAGAGCGGCATCGAGCGCACCGCTGACCAAAGCCGGGCCCATCTGCGGGAAGCCCAGAATCTTGATGTCGACATCGTCGAGCTTCATGCCGACGCCTTCCAGCATCTTACCGACTTCATAGGTCGTTACCGAGCCCGGACCATTGCTGCCGACCACTTTGCCTTTCAGATCGGTGAGCTTGGTGATCTTGCCCTGGTTCTGTATGCCCACCAGCATTTGATGATGGATCGGGGTGGAGACGCGATCGGCCACCATGATGACGGGCAGATTCTGTTCCAGAGCGTTGAAAAAACCCGCCGACGTGCCGCCTTCGACAAACTGCAGATCGCCCTTCGCCAGGATCGCCAGCACGTTGGCCGACGAATTCATCAGCGAAATTTCGACATCAAGGCCGGCGTCACGGAAGTAGCCTTTTTCCAGGGCAATGTAAGTTCCAACCGCACCGAACGATTGAACAGTGCCGACATTGACCTTGGTCCTTGTTTGCGCCTGCGCCACGGGCGTAACCAGCATCATGGCACCCAGCACGAGGGCGCCAGCGGCATATCCTTTCATGATTGTCCTCCCTTTTTTTCGTCCCTCCGGAGCCGTTGACTTCGAATTTCGGCTTCGAATTGTTGCGATCACCTATCGGCAGCCCTCGATCTTGCTGGCCGGATTCACCTGCGGCACGGGTCCCAGCACCTTCATGGCATTGTCCGTATATTGTCGCGTCACGAGCTGCTGTTCCGCGAATTTGGCCTTGATGAAGCCCTGTTCGTAGAAGAAATCCTGCATGTCGAGCAAGCTCGCCATATTGACCTCGCCATTCATATTGCGTGCAGGCCAGGGATATTTTTCGATGAAGGCGACATCCTTAAGAGGGCCGGTACGGGTGACGCGGTCGACCATTTCCTTGCGGTTGTCGCCGCCGTGCAGCGCTACGCAGTAGTCACGCACGCTGCGCATATAGGCGATGAAGAAATCGCTGATCAGCTTTTGATGCTGCTTCGCCCAATCGGTGTTGATCATCGTCACGGCGATGGTGAGCGGGCGCACCTTCACGTGATTGTCGGGATCGGCAAGCAGGAAGGCCGAATTTTCCTCGACGAGCGAGGTGCCCCAGGGCTGGATGATCAAAGTGGCGTCAATCGCCTTGTTTTTGAAAGCCGCGCCTTGCAGCGGAAACGCCAGGATCTTGATGTCGATGTCCTTGATGGTGCCGCCATCGGCTTCAAGCAACCGCGCCAGTTCGTAGGTGGTCACCGCAGCAGTGCCATTGCTGGCGACCATCTTGCCTTTCAGATCGGCGATGCGCGTCACCTTGCCTTCCAGGTCCTTGCGCACCAGCAATTTGTGATTGAGCGGCGTCGAAATGCGATCGCTGGCGATGGTGATCGGCATTTTCTGTTCAAGCGCGTTGAAATAGGCGGCGGAAATGCCACCCTCGATCATCTGCAGCCGGTTGGTCGCCAACAACGCCACCACATTGGCCGAGGTATCGAGATTTTCGATCTCGACATTGATACCATATTGCTTGAACCAGCCCTTTTCGATGGCGGTGTAATTATTGACCGTGGCGATCGAATTGACCGTGCCGATGCGAATCGTTTGCAGCTGTTGTTCCTGTGCTTTGGCTTGAGCCGGCGCAACAGCCAACGCCAAACCCATAGCCAGTCCGGCCATCCCAGCCTTCCGGATCATTTCTCGTTTCCTCCATGACGCCGATTATCTCGGCTTGATCTTTCGCCGCCCTACCGGCGACGCGGCGCCAGTGTCGCAGTGTTCGGCGTGCGCCGCAATATGGAACGCTTCCCAACGACCTGTGGGATTGCCTTGTCGCCGAGCGAACGATACCAAGCGGAGGCTAAAGAATTAGGGGGGGAGACCATATGCGTCCGTTTCGTTCCGCTTTGATCGGCGCCGCCGTGCTGTTCAGCGGGTTCGCCACGGCCAGCGACTATCCGACGCAGCAGATCACCATGATCGTGCCGCTGGCACCGGGCGGTCTGGCCGATATTGTCGCGCGCGCCATCCAGACGCCGCTGCAGGTGGCGCTGGGCAAACCGGTGATTATAGAAAATCGGCCCGGCGGCGGCGGTGCCGTCGGCGCCGTGGCTGTCGCGCGCAGCAAGCCCGATGGGCACACGCTGCTGCTGGCTCTCTCGCCCACCATCGCTTTGCCCGAGATGGACCGTCTCGACGGCAAGAAACCCTCTTATGAATTGTCAGAACTCACGCCGATTGCGCGTCTGACGGCCGAACCTTTCGTCGTGCTGGTGCGGCCCGATGCACCCTGGAAAAGCTTTGCCGACGTGGTGGCGGATGCGCGCAAACGGCCCAACGCCATTTCCTTCGCCTCGTCTGGCACGCGCGGCTCGATCCATTTCGCCGTGGCGCTCGCCGCTCATGCCGCCAACGTAGACTTTTTGCACGTGCCCTATCGCGGCGGCGGCCCGGCGGTGACAGCACTGTTGTCGAAAGACGTCGATTTTACGCTGGCGGCACCGAGCGTCGCGGCGCAATTCGTCGACGGCGGCCAGTTGCGCGCCATCGCCCGCAGCGGCGGTGACGAACCGCTGAAGCTTTATCCGAAACTGACGAGCTTCAAGGAACAAGGCGTCGATGCCTCATACACGCTGTGGTCGGCGCTTTATGCACCTGCCGCCACGCCGGCCGACGTACAGGAAAAGTTGAAGACCACGTTGCGCGCCATCTACGCCGACCCGGCTTTCCAGAAGGCAGCCGATGACGCCGGTCTCGATCTGAAAATGTTGCAAGGATCCGATCTCAAGGCCTTCCACGAGAGCGAAGAAGTCGCGACCAACAAGCTCATTCACATCATCGGCAAAATATAGATTCTTTATTTTGGCGCGTCTTTGTGACGTTTGATGTATCCATCAAACTACAAAACGCTATGGCTGGAGATTTCATGCGTATCGTCAATTTCGTCATCGATGGTGTGACGCGCTTTGGTGTGTTGCGCGACGAGAGCGTCATCGATCCTCTTCGCGCGGCGGCGGCCGAGGAGCGCGCCTGGTTCGCCGACACGGTGAGCTTTATTCGCGCCGGCGCGCCCGCTCGTCAGGCGCTCGACAAAATCGTTTCGCAAAGCGATGCAAAGGCCAATTTGAAGCTTCGCGATGTCAAACTGACGGCGCCGATGATGCCCAGCACGATCCTGTGCAGCGGCAGCAACTACCGCGCCCACAACGCAGAAAAGGCCAATACGGCGATCAGCGGCAAGGAGCCGGAATTCTTCATCAAGACGAGCGACTGCGTCATCGGCCCCGACGATGCGATCCTCTACGACGCCGCGCTCAGCAAGAAGATCGACTGCGAAACCGAACTCGCCGTGGTCATCGGCAAAGCGGGTCGACACATTCCGGTGGAGCGCGCGCTCGAGCACGTGTTCGGCTATACGATCGTCAACGACGTGACGGCGCGCGACCGGCAAGTACGCATGAAGGACGGCTTCGTCTGGTATGAGCTGGGACGCAGCAAGGCCTTCGAGACCAGCGCGCCGCTCGGCCCCTGCATCACCACCGCTGATGAAATCGGCGATCCGCAGGCCTTGATGCTCAAAACGCGCATCAATGGCGAGTTGCGGCAATCTTCGACAACAGCCGAAATGATTTGGAGCTGTGCCGAGCTCATTCATTTCTTCTCGGTCAATTTCACGCTCAAGCCCGGCATGATGATCATCACCGGCACGCCGGCCGGCACCGCCTGGTCGACCGACGCGGAATTGGGAGGCAAATGGTCGCCCACCCCCGGCCTCGTACCGGCGACGCGGTATTGCCAACCCGGTGACGTGATCGAAAGCGAGGTCGAAAAGATTGGCATCTTGCGCAACACCGTGGCCGCCAGTCGTTAAGTCGCCTCGCAGCCCCGTCGAGGGAACCTGCCCACAGAGAGCGCCAGATTTGTCGTTTTCCGTGGGCATTTGGCAGTCTTGCTGATACAGGCGATGACCGCTAGAAATCCGTCGTTCAAAAAACAACAGTTCAGGAAACACCCATGAAGCGCAGCACCGACCGCATTCTGACATCCCATGTCGGCAGCCTCATCCGTCCCGACAGCGTCGTCACCTATCTGCGCGACAAGCAGGCCGGCAAGCCGGTGGACGAAGCGGCGCATCAGAAGAAGCTCGGCGAGGAAGTCACGCAGGTCGTCAAGCAGCAGAAGGATGCCGGCATCGATATTCCCAGCGACGGCGAATTCGGCAAGGGCATTTCCTGGTCGCAATATGTGCTGGAGCGCATGAGCGGTTTCGAGCGCCGGCCCTTCAAACCCGGCGTCAACGCCTGGCGCACCGGCGCCGACCGCACGCGCTTTTCCGCCTTCTACGATGAGATGGACAGCAAGGAAGGCATGGCGACGACGATGGAATCGGTCTGCGTCGGGCCGCTGACCTATACCGGCCAGGCCGCCGTGCAAAACGACATCGACCATATGAAGGCGGCGCTGAAGGCCAATGGCGTCGAGGAAGGCTTTCTGCCGGTGGCCTCGCCCACCTCGGTGATCCCCGACCGTACCAATGAATACTACAAGAGCGACGATGACATTCTCGTCGCCATCGCCGAGGCGATGAACACCGAATATAAGATGATTACCGACGCCGGCCTCGTCGTGCAGCTCGACGATGCCCGTCTCGCCGTCACCTATGACCGCATGGTGCCGCCGGCCAGCATGGCCGATTATAAGAAATGGGTCGGCCGGCAGGTCGAACTGATCAACCATTCGCTGCGCGGCATTCCGCAGGAAATGGTGCGCTATCACGTGTGCTGGGGCAGCTGGAACGGTCCGCATACGACCGACGTGCCGCTCACCGACATCATCGACGACTTCCTGAAGATCAAGGCCAATTGCTTCGTCATCGAGGGCGCCAATCCGCGCCATGAGCATGAATGGAAGGTCTGGGGCAACGGCCGGTTCCCGAAAGACAAGATGCTCGCCACCGGCGTCATCAGCCATGCCACCAATGTGGTCGAACATCCCGATCTCGTCGCCGAGCGGCTGGTGCGCATCGCCAAACTGATCGGCCGCGAAAACGTGATGGCCGGCACCGACTGCGGCTTCGCGCAGGGGCCGTTCTATCGCCGCGTGCATCCCTCGATCATGTGGGCGAAGTTCGAGGCGCTGTCTGAGGGGGCGCGGCGCGCGTCGAAGGAATTGTGGGGCAAGTAGTTTTCCTGTTGAACGCAACCTCTTGGTGTCACCCCGGACAACTGCGTAGCAGATGATCCGGGGTCCAGGGGCAAGTGGTAGAGCCTATCCTCCATATCTTCCGTCGTTTTCAATACCGGCAACATTCGTCACACGCCCCTGGCTCCCGGATCACGCCGCGCGTGTCCAGGATGACACACGATGATGCGAGGCATTCTCTTCGCCTTCTGAAAGATCAGCAGCCAGGTTGCCGCGCCCAGCCGCCGATGGTTCAGTGCAAGTTACCTCTTGCGCAGGCCACGGCCGTCCTGCCAATATTGGTCCATTAACACAAGGAACCTTCCATGGCGGGGAAAATCACGGCTGATCTCAGCGGCATGACCATTTTGATCACCGGGGCCTCGTCGGGGATCGGCGCGCATTACGCAGAGATGACGGCGAGCCGGGGCGCGCAGGTGGTCGTCACGGCGCGGCGCCGCGACAAGCTGGAGGAACTTGTGGCCGCCATCGCAGCCAAGGGCGGCAAGGCCTATGCGGTAACCATCGATGTTTCCAGCGCCACCTCGATCCGCGATGGCGTTGCCGCCGCCGTCAAAGTGGCAGGACCGATCCATGCGCTGATCAACAATTCCGGCGTCGCGCCCGGCCGGCCACTGCTCAACGAAAGCGCCGAGGCCTGGGACGAGGTGATCGCCACCAATCTTTCCGGCGCCCGTCACATGGCCGTGGAAGTCGCGCGGCAGATGGTCGAGCAGAAGAGCGGCGGCACGATCATCAACATGGCCTCCATTCTCGGCCTGCGCCAGGGCGGCCATGTGACGGCCTATGCCACGTCCAAGGCCGGGCTGGTGCAATTGACCAAACAGATGGCGCTGGAATGGGCGCGCTACGGCATCCGCGTCAATGCCATCGCCCCTGGCTATATCGAGACACCGATGACGGCGGCGCATTTCGACACCGAGGCTGGTAAGCAACAGTTGCAACGCATTCCCCTGCGCCGCCTCGGCCAGGTTGAGGATCTTGACGGGCCTATCCTGCTCTTGCTGTCGCCTTCGTCTGCTTTCATGACCGGTTCGGTTCTCGTCGCCGACGGCGGCCATCTGATTTCCAGCTTGTGAGTGAATCATGGATTTCGCGCTACCTCCGGACCTGGACAACATCAGAGTTCGCACCCGAGCCTTCATCGCCGAACACGTGCTGCCGCTCGAAGCCGATCCGAAGAATTTCGACGAACATGAGAACATCCGCCTCGACCGGCTCGAAGACGTCCGCGCCAAGGCCAAAGCCGCCGGCTTATGGGCACCGCAGACGCCGAAACAGTTCGGCGGCATGGGCCTGCCGACGGTCGGCTGGGCCGCCATGTACGAAGAGGCGAATCGTTCGATCTTCGGGCCGGTCGCGCTCAACTGCGCCGCGCCCGACGACGGCAATATGAATCTCCTCGCCAAGGTCGGCACGCCGGCGCAGCAGGCGCGCTGGCTGCAACCGATCGTCGACGGCAAGGTGCGTTCCTCTTTCGTGATGACCGAACCCGCTCCTGGCGGTGGCTCGGACCCGACGATGATCCGCACGCGCGCCGAGCGCAAAGGCAATAAATGGGTGATCAACGGCCATAAATGGTTCATCACCGGTGCCGCCGAAGCCAGCCATTTCATCCTGATCGCGCGGACATCGGACGATGCCCGCAAGGGCCTCACGGCTTTCCTGTTTCATAAGGATCAGCCGGGCTGGCGCATTCTGCGGCGCATCGCCATCATGGGGCCGGAAGAACACGGCGGCCATTGCGAGATCGCCTTCGAAGGTCTCGAAGTGGACGACGACAACGTGCTGATGAATGTCGGCGATGGATTGAAGGCCACGCAAATCCGCCTGGGGCCGGCGCGTTTAACCCATTGCATGCGCTGGCTCGGCCTGTCGAAGCGCTGCGTCGAGATCGCCACCGCTTATATCAACGAGCGACAGGCCTTCGGCAAACGGCTCGCCGATTATGAAAGCGTGCAGATGAAGATCGGCGATGTGACCCATGCCATCGACATCGGCCGCCTGCTGGTGATGCGCGCGGCGTGGAAGCTCGATCAAGGCGATTTCGCGCGCACGGAAGTTTCAAGCGCCAAGCTGCACGTCGCCGATACGCTGCATCTCGCCGCCGACACGGCGATCCAGCTCAACGGCGCGCGCGGCTATTCCAAGGATACGGTGCTCGAATGGATCTACCGCTATGCGCGGCAGGCGCGGTTGGTGGATGGCGCCAGCGAAGTCCATAAAATGGTGCTGGCGCGTCACGCCGCCAGCGCCGGCATCGATAGCTGGCGCTGGGGCTAGAAAGATCAGACCTTCTCGGCTTTGATCGGATTGCTGAGCACGCCGACCTTGTCGATCTCGATCTCGCAGACGTCGCCATCCTTCATGAACAGCGGCGGCTTCTTGCGACCGCCGACGCCGCCCGGCGTGCCGCTGACGATGACATCGCCCGGCGCCAGTTCGGTGAAGATCGAGATGAAGGCGATCAAGCGCGGGATCGAGTGAATCATCATCTGCGTGGTGGCGCGCTGCATTTCCTGGCCGTTGAGACGGGTGATCAAGGTCAAAACGCTGTCGGCGGGCACTTCGTCTGTTGTCACCATCCACGGGCCGAAAGCGCCGGTCGAGGGAAAGTTCTTGCCCGTGGTCCATTGCGTCGTCGCCCATTGCAGGTCGCGGATCGAGCCGTCGTTGTAACAGGAGAAGCCGGCGACATGGCCGTAGGCGTCCTTCTCGGCGATGCGGCGGCCACCCTTGCCGATGATGACGGCGATCTCGCCCTCATAGTCGAGATGGCTCGATTCCGGCGGCAGCAGCATCGGCGCGTTATGGCCCATCTGGCTGTTGGCAAAACGTACGAACAGCGCCGGGTCCTCGGTGCGCTCGCGCTTGGTTTCGACCACATGATCTTCGTAGTTGAGACCGACGCAGATGATCTTTTCCGGATTGGGAATGACCGGCAGCAGGCGCACCTGATTCAATGCGACATCGGGCTTGGCGCCGGCGATCGCCGCCTTCGCCTGAGCGAAACCATTGCCGCCGATCAGGGCACGCAGGTCGGCGAAAGCGAGTTTACGCCCTAAGTCGACAATGCCGCCGTCCACCACGGCACCGTAGCTGACTTTGCCACCGGCCTCGAATGTCGCGAGCTTCATATTTCCTCCAGGATCTTGAACGATTGGTTGCGCCAATTCGCGGGCTTTATACGCAGGCGCGGCCGGCATGGACAAGCGCCACGCCTGCATTTTATCTCACCTTTTCTCGGTCCTAATGGGATGTTACGGGGAGCCCCGCCCATAAAATCGCGCCGATTTCAACAGGTGCGCCGGAGGAAACATTGATGCCTTATCTCGATACGCCCGAAGGGCAACCCGACGACAAGGTTGCCTGGGGATCGGACGTCGCGGCTCAGATGCTGCGCCTGTGCGGCTTCAAATATGCGGCGCTCAATCCCGGGGCGAGCTATCGCGGCCTGCACGATTCCCTCGTCAACCATCTGGGCAATCGCGATCCCGGCATGCTGCTGTGCCTGCATGAGGACCATGTGGTGGGCATTGCCCATGGCTATGCCAAGGCGACAGACGAGCCGATGGCGGCCATCGTCCATTCCAACGTCGGCCTGATGCACGCCCACATGGGCATTTTCAATGCCTATTGCGACCGCGTGCCGATGATGATCGTCGGCGCCACCGGCCCGGTCGATGCGCATCAGCGCCGGCCGTGGATCGACTGGATCCACACCTCCGCCGACCAGGCCGGCATCGTTCGCGACATCATCAAATTCGACAATCTGCCGACGTCGGCGGAAGCCATCGTCGATGCGATGACCAAGGCCAATATCGCCACCCGCACCGAGCCCTGCGCGCCGGTCTATATCGTGCTCGACGCCGGCCTGCAGGAGCAGTCGCTCGACAAGGTGCCGGCTCTGCCTGATATGAGCCGCTTCCAGCCGCCGGCTTCGCCGCGCGCGCAAAAGACCGACATCGATCGCGCGGCCGCCATGCTGAAGGCCGCGAAGCGGCCGCTGCTGCTTTTCGGCCGCGGCTCGCGTTCGCAAGCCGAATGGGATGCGCGCGTGCAGCTCGCCGAAACGCTCGGCGCCTGCGTGATGACGGACCTGAAGAACGGCGCCATGTTCCCGACCGATCATCCGGCGCATGTGATCGAGCCGTTCAATCAACCGGGCAAGGACATTCTCGATCTGATCGCCGAAGCCGATCTGGTCATCGCATTCGAATGGGTCGATCTCAACGGCAGCATCAGCCCGCCGAAGGGTTCCAACTTCGCGGGCAAGGTGATCAGCGTCGGTCTGGATCACCACCTGCACAACGGCGCGCATATGGTCTATCAGGGCACGGCGCCGACCGATCTCCTCATCTCGGCTTCGCCCGCCAGCGTCGTGGACGATCTCAACGCGACCCTCGGCAAGACCAAGAAAGAGCCCTGGCGCGCGGCCATCCGCAAACCGTTCAAGCCGGGCGACGGCTCGCGCATCCGCATGCAGGACGTGGCGCAGGTTCTGCGCGAAAACGTGCCCGATCCCGACAAGATTTCCTTCGCGGCGCTGGCGCGGCAATGGCCGTGCGACCAGTGGCCGTGGCGCGATCCAGGCGCCTATATGGGCAAGGACGGCGGCGGCGGCATCGGTTCCGGGCCTTCGCTCTCGGTCGGCGTGGCGCTCGCCAATGCGGATAAGGGCCGCCCGACGGTAGCAGTGCTCGGCGACGGCGATTTCGTCATGGGCAACCATGCGCTGTGGACCGCCGTGCGGCACAAGATTCCGCTGCTGGTGCTGATCAACAACAACCAGTCCTATTTCAACGACGAGTTGCACCAGGAAGGCGTCGCCAAGCGGCGCAACCGTCCGGTCGGCAATCGCTGGATCGGCCTGGCCATGGACAAGCCCTATGTCGACATCGCCAAACTGGCGGAGGCACAAGGCGCGACCGGCATCGGCCCGATCAAGACGCTTGCCGATCTGCCGGATGCGATCCGCAAGGGCGTCGATGTGATGATGAAGGGCGGTGTCTGCGTGATCGACATTCACGTGCCGCCGGGCACGGAGCGCAACACGAATTCAACGGGCCTGCGCAACACCTGATGCTTGCGCCCCAGCGCCGATAAATATGAAGCCCGGCTCTGATCCCTCAGAGCCGGGTTTTACTTTTTTAAGCCGCAGCCTTCAGCCGGGTCTCAACCAGTTCGCGCAGCGCGCGCAGATCCTTGGCGAAGAGGCGGATGCCTTCCGAGAGCTTCTCGGTCGCCATCGCATCTTCGTTGAACTGGAAGCGGAAAGTCTTTTCATCGAGCTTCATGCGTGCCGGCGCATTCTTCACGGCTGCCGGATCGAGCTTGCGCGGCAGCGGGCCTTCGCTCTTGCGCAGCTCTTCCAGCAGTTGCGGCGAAATGGTGAGACGATCGCAGCCGGCCAAAGCCTCGATCTCGCCGATGTTGCGGAAGGACGCGCCCATCACCACGGTCTTCACACCGTGCGCTTTGTAATAGGCGTAGATGTTGCGCACGGAGAGCACGCCGGGATCGGTCTCGGCGGTGAAGGTCTGGCCCGTCGCCTTGACGTGCCAATCGAGAATGCGGCCGACGAAGGGCGAGATCAGAAAGGCCCCGGCATCGGCGCAGGCCGCCGCCTGGGTGAGCGAGAACAGCAAGGTCATGTTGCAGTCGATGCCGTCGCGCTGCAGAATTTCGCAGGCGCGGATGCCTTCCCAGGTGGAGGCAAGCTTGATCAGGATGCGCTCCTTGCCGACGCCGCGCGCGGCATAATCGGCGATCAACGACCGCGCCTTGGCAACCATCGCTTCGACATCGAAAGACAGATCCGCATCGACCTCAGTCGAGACGCGGCCAGGCACGATCTTCGACAGTTCGGTGCCGAAGCTGACGGCCAGACGATCGGTCACTTCGCCGGTCTTGCGGCCGGAGCGCGCGCCCCAGGCGATCGCCTCGTCGACGAGATGGGCATAGGCCGGCATCTGGGCGGCCTTCAGAATTAAGGTTGGATTGGTGGTGCAGTCAGTCGGCTGAAAGGCGCGAATCGACTCCATGTCGCCGGTATCCGCAACAATGGTGGTCATCGCCTTGAGTTGCTCGAGTTTTGAAGCCATCACCTGTCCTATTCAGCGGGAGGTTGCGTGGTCAGCACGAAATCGACCATCGCCGTGATCAACGGATAACCCTTATCAATGCCAAATTCGAGGCGGTTGATCCGGCCCCGGGCGGTAAATCGGGCCTGTCCGGGCCGATCGTCTGGCGCAATCGTGGCAACCACCGACAACGGCCGGGTGACACCGCGCAGGGTCAGGTTGCCGTCGAAGCGCACGCGGCGCTCATCGATACGGGTCATGGCGCGCGATACGAACGTCATCTCAGGATATTGCGCCACATTGAGGATGGCGGGACCGCTCAGAAAGGCGTTGTAGCGCGGACCGCCGGCATCGAAGGCGCGGGTGTTGACGGTGACCGCAAAACGGCTGCGCTCGGGCCGTTCCAGATCGACATGGACCTGGCCCTTCACCTCGCGGAACCAGCCACCCTTCACCGGCAGAATGAAGGAATCCACCGTGGCGCGAACGGCCATCGTGTTGGGCTGGATGACGATGGGCTTGGCGGCTCGCTCCACGGCGGCACGCGCCGGCCCCTGCGCCGATGCGAGCGCGGAGCAACAGGTCATCATGACCGCGGCAAGCAGAAACTGTTTCATCTCTCATGCTCGGAGCTGGAACAACAAACCATTGCACGGCATCGGCGGGTCGGAAAGCGGCGTTTTTGTGGAGGCATTAACCCTTGGCATCATTGCCGGATCGCCGATGCGTCGACCATCCCCTGCATTCATCAGGCATTCATGGCGGGAAGCTCACCTTGGCCGTGCGTTTACTCAGGAGGTCGCGATGTCGCGGATCAAATCGCTCGGAGTTGTCCTGGCCGTCGTCGTGGGCGGGATCGCGCTCGCCGGCTGCACGCCAGACGGACCGCGCTACGGCTATGGATATGGCTACGGCCCGGTTTATGCCGGCACCACTTATAGCTACGGCTATTCCCGGCCCTATTACGGCCGTCCTTATTATGGCGGTTATTACGGTGGCTATCGCGACGGCTGGCGTCATCGCGACTACTACTGATCGATCATCTTCCCCATAACACTACGGCGCCCGAAGGCGCCGTAGTTTTTAGAGACTTCGGTTTTTCAAGACTCTTGTTTTTCAAGACTCCTGCGCGATGGCTGGCGGCTGATCAACGCGACTGAGGCCAAGCCTCTAAAAGGAGCGCACGATGCGCATGCGGGCTCCCCAATTGTTGGGGCTGATCGCTGCAAGCGTTCCCAGGCCGACAGGAACCGACAGCGGCAGGCTCTGGTTCAAGCGCGCATAGGTGACTTCGGAAATAATGTTGAAGTTCTGCACCGGTGACCAGACGAGCTGCGCCCAGCCTTGCCAGATGGAGGCCTTCGACAACCCGCCCTCCTGCCAGGCCGTCGCCTGACCGACGCGACCCGGCGTGAGATGCGAATAGGCCGCATAGAGATGCGTGCGCAAGGTCGGTGTCCAATAGTGCGTGAACACGGCCATCGCGTGGAAGACCTTGAGCTGCTCGCCGCCGCCAACGCTGCACGCCGCGTTCACGCAATAGATGGTGAAGTTGCGATCGGCGCGCAGAAAGCCACCCATGAAAGCGGCCACGTCGAACCAGTCGCCATTGGCGCCGCTGGACCAGACATATTCCTGAGCACCGACGCTATAGCCGGCGGCGATTTCGAACTTATCGCCCGCCGCCAGCATCGGCAGGTTGACGCGCAGGCCGGCGGTCACCGCCCAGCCGGTGGCGCTGATCTGCTTGCCATTATTACCGACAACGGCGAGCGGCAGGTTACCGAATGTCGCCGAGTTGCGCACGACGACGCCGGCGATCTTGGCGGCGCCCCAGGATTGATCGACCTGGAACGAACCGACCAGCGCCGGCAGACGCGTCGCGTTCGGCCCGGCCGTCGCCGCCGTGGCGGTGAACGGATTGGCGCCCAATGTGCCTGTTGTCATGGAGATCGGCCGCGTGCGGTCCTCGATACCAAAGGTCGCCGAGAAACCGCTGCCGAAGGTGGCGGTATAGGTGAGCTGCGGCACGAAGGGCGGATGACCGTCGCCTGCCGATGACGACAAGAGCGGCGTGTCTCTCAAGAAGAGAGAGTTCATGAGGGCGATACCGGCGGTGAAGCCGGCAAAGCGGATATAGGCGAATTCGATGCCAGTGCCTGGGCCGTTACCCGAAGCGAAGAAGCCGTTCGGATAACCGGGCGGCGCATTCATGATGCCCGAGAGACCGGACACGCGAATGCTCATCGCGGTCTGCAACGTGCCCCAGGCGGTTTGCGTGCGCGCGTCCATGGTGACGCTGGCGCGCAGATTGTCGCCGATCGTATCTACGCCATTGGCGGAGACGAAGGTGCCGGCAGCAAGGCCATTACCCACGGTGGAGCGATGAACGACGGCATTCTTCGCCGGCACGTAAGACATATCGTAACGGACACGGCCGCCGACCTTCAGACAGGTGTCGGTGCCGGGAATCCAATAGAAGCCCGTGCCGTAAGTGTCGCAGACGCGAACATAATCGGCTGGCGCTGATTTACGAGATGGCAGATCCGCCGCCTGGCTCGTGACGGACGACAATAATATAGCGCCGCTCGAAGCGAGCGCTAAGCCTTCCAGGACCCTCATTCATCCCCCCACAGGATAAGTTCGATTGTCTTGCGCGGCCAGGCGACAATCACGAGGAATGAGAACACAGTGCCTAATTCGTAGCCATTGCTGAAATGCGAAGGGCGCGTGCGTAGAGTTCCGTCAAAGCTTGGAGCGAAGAAGACAGTGTTTGCATTGAATCAGCGCGGCTTCTTCTTCGCGCGCGATACGCAGGCCAGCCAACTGTTATTGTTAGCCGTTGAGCACGGGGTGAGGGAGCTGGAATGTGCGCCGCATACATCGCTTCTTGCGGTTGCTCGCAACGACTGAATCATGCAGCTGCGCGCGTGATGTGAGGTTACGAGAACGAGCGCGCGCGTTGCTCAATTTGCAAACGTGAACTCTCAAAAATGCAAGGCAGGCTGACGATCACGTAGTTCTACGAGGGCGCCTGTTTTGAGTTGCATCGACAGGCTGGATTGCTTCGTCACTGCGCGTGAAGCAAAGCAATCCAGTTTCTTCTCTTATTCCGCAGCCATCGCCGGCGGCTGCGCCACCTTCGCATCATCGGCCATGAGGAGCGGGCGAATCACCGCGCTGGGATTTTCCTGCTCGCGCTTGATGACGTCATTGAGCAAACGACGCCCCTGCACCGGCGCGATGTCGACTTTCACCGCCGCTTGCGGGATCGACGGCATGCCTTCTTCCTGCAAACAACGATCCTGGACTTCGAGAATGCGCTGATCTTCGTCGAAGGTGTGAATGATCGCTTTCTTCAAACCCTCGCCAAGCGGTGCGTCATCGAGACGGAAGTTGCGGCATACGGCCCAGAAATAATGGGTCGAATGTTCGGTCTCCGGCGTCAGCAGATGCAACACGCGGAAGATGGCTGCCTTCTCGCGATCCGTACCGACCGGATGCGCGCCGACATCGGTCATATTCATGCCCGGCGGCATGAAGACGGCGATCTGCCAGCGATTGATCTTGCCGGTGTGATTGAGCATCAGCGAGAAGAATGGCGGCGGATCGATGTTCGGCATTTCGCGATGCGCGCGCACGATGAGGCCGCCCTCGACGCTGGTGACGACAGGCGAATCAGCGACAGCCGAATTGCCGATGGTTTCCCGATGCACATAAGTCTCATGGGACAGGTCGAGCAGATTGTCGGTGAGCAACCGATAATCGGCTTTCATGTGATGATAGCCAGTGGTCGGTGTCCAGCCGGGCGCATCAAGCCAATGCATGTCGGGAATCAGAGATTCATCGGCAAGCTCCGCCGCCCCGAGCCAGATCCACACCAGCGCATGCCGCTCGACGACCCGAAACAGTTTGACCTGCGCGGCCTTCGGCAAATTATCCTGACCGGGCACGTGGGTGCAGGCGCCTTGCGCATTGAAGCGCAGGCCGTGATAGCCGCATTGCACCTGATCCTCGACCAGTTCGCCCATCGACAGCGGCACCAGGCGATGCGGGCAGCGATCCTCCATGGCGACCAGTTTGTTCTCCGCCGTGCGCCACAGAATCACCGCCTGATTGAGGAGCTTGCGGGCCAGCAATTTCTGGCCGACCTCTTGCGCGAAACCGGCAATGTACCAACAGTTCTTCGGCCACATGACTCCAACCCTCCCACAGGTTCACACCGCCGCGATGCAGCCCTCCCAGGCCACGCGTTGCCGCTTGCACCGCGACCGAACTGGAAATATGATTCCATATGGAATTAGATTTCGCAAGCTTATTAGAGCAAATAAAAAGACTAAACTCGACCTTAACGGCACAAAATAACTCTATTACAGATAGATAAAGCTATGTCGAACGACCTTGCGGACACAGAGAAGCTGGACAATAAAATTCCAGATGGGCTTAATTCTGAGGTGGCTGATTTCGATTTCAGCCAGTTCGTGCCCTATCTCCTGAATCGAGCGACCTTGGCAATTCTGCCCCTGTTCCAGCCGACGCTGAAGTCATACGACGTGACGCTGGCCGGCTGGCGCATTCTGGCGACGTTGCACAAATCGCACGCGCTGCGGGTGCGCGAATTGCTGCATCTTACCGGCCTCGAACCGCCGACCTTGTCGCGCACCCTGGCCGATCTCGAACAGCGTCAACTCGTTCTCCGCCGACCGAGCGAGGAAGATGCGCGCGGTATTGTCGTCGAAATAACGCCGGACGGAATCACTCTGGCCGAAGCCTCGATTCCCGATGCTATCGCGCTTCAGAAAACCGCTTTGCGCGATTTCAGTGCCGACGAAACGGTGTTCCTTATTCGGCTCCTTAAACGCATACAGCAGAACGTTACGCCGGACGCATAACCGCACTGCGTTCATGGATTCGTTTTGGCTTGAAGTCGCATTGCCACCCGCCTCCACATGCAGTGTAGTGCCGGCCCAATCCCTGGTTTTGCGTGAGACGGCTGACATGTTCGACAAACTCAGCATCCCCATCATTCAGGCGCCGATGCTGGGCGCGACCACCGAGGCGATCGCTATCGCGGTGTCGAAAACCGGCGCGATGGGCTCCTATGCGGCCGCAGGCTCGGCGCCCGACCAGATACTCAATGGCGTGAAGGCCATTCGCGCGGCGACGGACCAGCCTTTCGCCGTCAATCTCTTCGTGCTCGATCCCGTCGATCCGCCGCCGGCCATGGTGGCGGAGGCCATGGCGCGGCTCGCGCCGTGGCGCGAACGCTACGGCCTGCCGGCGCAATCCATTCCCAATTCCTGGGCGCAGGCCTTCGCGCCGCAATTCGCGGCACTTGTCGAAGCCGCGCCGCCCGCCGCCTCCTTCACCTTCGGCGCTTTGACGCGCGACCAAGCGCGCGCGTTGAAAGCGCGCGGCACCTACCTCATCGGCACCGCCACGACGGTGGCCGAAGCGCGTCACTGGGCCGAGATCGGCGCCGATGCGATTTGCGCGCAGGGCATCGAAGCTGGCGGACATCGCGGCACGTTTCTCAAATCCATGCCCGAATCCTCCATCGGCACGATGGCTTTGGTGCCGACAATCCGCCAGGCGGTGAATCTGCCTGTCATCGCTGCCGGCGGCATTATGGATGGCGCCGGCGTCGCCGCCGCTTTGGCGCTTGGTGCCGTCGCGGTGCAGTTAGGCAGCGCCTTTCTGCTGTCCGAAGAAGTCACCGTGTCGGCGCCCTGGCGCAAGGCGATCGAGACCGCGCCCGACGATCCGACGCGCCTGACGCGCGCCATTTCCGGCCGCTATGCGCGCGGCATCGACAATGAATTCATGGCGACGATGCGCCCGATCGAGGACGAGATCGCGCCCTATCCGATCCAGAATGCGCTGACTCAGGAATTGCGCGCGGCGGCCACCAAGGCCGGCTCGCCGGACGTGCTGTCGCTGTGGGCCGGACAAGCCATCAAACTGGCGCGACCGGGACCGGCCGCGCGCATTGTCGAGGAGCTTTGGGCAGACGCGCAGGCCGTGATGCGGCGCGCGGCGGAGAAATACGCGGGCTGAATTGATTATTCAGCCGCGTCTTTCATCTGCGCGCGAATGGTGCCGCGCATTTCGTCGATCGACGTAAGCTTGCCGTTGCGCTCGACGTTCCAGAACACCCAGCCGTTGCAAGCCGGCAAGCCTTGCGCCAGAGCGCCAGCCTTGTGGATCGAAGCGACGATGCCCGACATCAATAGCGAGCCATCGGCGCGTACCACGGCCTTGAAGCGGCGGCGATCGTCGGTGAGTGTTTCACCGGCGTTGATGAGACCGGCTTCGACGACGCTGGCGAAAGCCACACGTGGTTCGCTGCGCTTGGCCGGCGGCGCGGCAATGGCATCGGCGGTCAACGGTTCGATGGCGGCGATACGGGCACGCGCGGCCTTGGCATAGACAGGATCGCGTTCGGTGCCGATGAAGGAGCGGCCGAGCCGGCGCGCCACGGCGCCAGTCGTGCCGGAGCCGAAGAAGGGATCGAGCACCACGTCACCTGGCTTCGATGTCGCCATGATGATGCGCGCCAGCAGCGCTTCGGGCTTTTGCGTCGGATGGGTCTTGCGGCCGCTCTCGTCTTTCAGACGCTCCGCGCCGGTGCAGATCGGGAAGAACCAGTCGGAGCGCACCTGAAGGTCTTCGTTACCGGCCTTCAGCGCATCGTAATTGAACGTGTAGGACTTGGCCTGCGCATCGCGCGACGCCCAGATCATCGTTTCATGGGCATTGGTGAAGCGGCGGCCGCGGAAGTTCGGCATCGGATTGGCTTTGCGCCAGACGATGTCGTTGAGAATCCAGAAGCCCTTGTCCTGCAGGATCGTGCCGACGCGGAAAATGTTGTGATAGGAGCCGATGACGAAGATCGTCGCATCGGGCTTCATGACGCGGCGCACCGCATCGAGCCATTCGCGCGTGAAACGATCGTAATCGGCGAAGCTGGCGAACTTATCCCAATCGTCATCGACCGCATCGACGACGCTCTGATCGGGACGCGACAGCGCGCCTTCGAGCTGAAGATTGTAGGGCGGATCGGCGAAGACGAGATCGACACTCTCGGCTGGCAGCCGATTGATCTCGGCGATGCAATCGCCAACGAGGATCTGATTGAGAGGCAGCGACTGCGGCTGAACTAATGCCGCAGACGCCGCCGGTCGCCGGGTCGAAACTCCGGTACGCGAGACCTGAATCCGAAGTTTCGAGCCGGCCAATCCGGCGCGCGCGATACTCATGTGAACACTGACACCGGTTACTCTTACTGACGGGGCGACTATGGCCGACAGCGAGTAAAAGCCGCGTTTAGGGGCGTCAAAACATGGTGTCTTTTTTCCGCACGTTTTTCTTAAAAAACGCGTTGATTTATTAAGGAAATTCGCGCGGCTGCCACAGCAATCTTAACAGCGGGTTACGGGATTGGCGCGCAAACGCGCCTTTATCCCTTCAACGACCCGAAGCTGAGGCGATGAAAAGCACAAGGCCCGTGCGCGGCGATTGCTTCGCGATGGCGCTTCGTCGGATAGCCGACATGATCGGCGAATCCATATTGCGGATGCCACTCGCCCATGCGGTGCATCAGCCGATCGCGTGTCACCTTGGCGATGACGGATGCTGCGGCAATCGACAGCGAGATGGCATCGCCCTTGATCAAGGTCGACGCCTCGCACCGCAGATTTTTCGGGCAATCATTGCCATCGATCAAAGCGAAAGCCGGCGCGACCGACAAAGCGGCCAACGCACGGCGCATAGCGGTATGGGTCGCCTGGCGAATATTGATCGTGTCGATCTCCGCCGCCGAGGCCATGCCGATGCCCACCGCCACCGCCCGCTGCATCACCTGATCGAAGGCATTCTGCCGTTCGTCGGCATCGAGCTGTTTGGAATCGGTGACGCCCTCGGGCAGCAGCTGCGGGTCGAGGATCACGGCGGCGGCGACCACCGGGCCGCAAAGTGGCCCACGGCCGACCTCGTCGACCCCGGCGATAAAGCGTAGCCCGCGCGCCAACAGGGCCCGTTCGTGGTTAAAGTGGGGGGCTTCCGGCAGGGTTCGTTCGGCCGGTTCCTGGTCGATGACGTCAGCGAGGGCCTGCGACCGATAAACCATAAGGGGCGTTCTGCGCTTCCGTCCGGCCGCGGCGATTGTGCTGGCGGGCCGGTTTCATTAAAAATCCCTTAAGGGATACAACAGGGCTCGGGAGCAGACCATGAGCGACACGTCTATGACTGTGGACAAGGAGGGCGCGAAACTGCCTGGTGGCGCCAGCTTCGACCTGGCGAAGGCCTCGGCGGCGGCCGCCGCCGACAGCGATGCCGAGCGCAACAATGTCTTCGCGAGCCTCGTCAGCGGGGACGCCGATATCGTCGGTCTCGTCGCCTATTCCATCTATAAGCAGAACAAGCACGACTGGCTCGTGTCGTTCGCCCGGCTCAAGAACCGCGAGCCCGACGAGGCGGAACTCGCCGCTTATATCATCGGCGAATCGACGCCGCGCCGGCTCGCCACCTATCGCCATCTGGCGCAGGCGACCCTCGACGGGCGCGGGCCGGAAGTGGGCACCGGCACCACCGGCCAGAGCTATGCCGGCTTGAGCAAAGCGCGCAACGGGCGCTTTGCCGGCGGCAGCCTGTCTCCACTCACCTGGATCGGCCTCACCATCGTGGTGCTGATCCTCGCTTATCTCGCGGCACGCGCCGGCTGGATCAAGGTTTAGATCTTATACCCTGGCATCGATGGCCACGGCACGGGCGACGGCGGCGATCGCGGCATTGCGCTCGTCCGACGTCGCCCTGCTGCCGGTGAGATAGACACTGACGATAATGGGCTTGCGCTGCGGCGCCCAGAACAGACCGACATCATTGGTCGTGCCGTGCCCGCCCGCGCCGGTCTTGTCGCCGACACGCCAATCGCCCGGCACGCCGGCGCGCAACCGCGTATCGCCCGTCTTATTGCCGACGAGCCAGGCGGTGAGCTGCGCGCGCGAAGCATCCGACAGGACATCGCCGAGAACGAGTTTCTGAACGGTCTCGGCCATGGCCTGCGGCGTGGTGGTATCGCGCAGATCATGCGGCGTCGCATTGCTCATCATCGGTTCGATACGATCGAGACGGAAGACCTTGTCGCCGATCGAGCGCGCGAAAGCCGTCATGCCTTTCGGGCCGCCGAGCGTCGCCAGAATCAG
Organism: Methylocella sp. CPCC 101449; assembly: GCF_031921685.1. Lineage (NCBI taxonomy): Bacteria > Pseudomonadati > Pseudomonadota > Alphaproteobacteria > Hyphomicrobiales > Beijerinckiaceae > Methylocella > Methylocella sp. CPCC 101449. Next base: position 1,125,192 of record NZ_JAPDHU010000001.1, read on the forward strand.
ATTGGCCGCCGCATTGTCCGACAGGGTGGTCGTCGCCGCGCAGAGCTCCGCCAATGTCATACTGTCGCCGACCTTCTTCTCGGTGCCCGGCGAATTGGGAACGATGTCGCTCGCTTTAACGGGAATAGGACGATCGAGCTTTTCCTTGCCCTGATCGACGCGTTTCAAGACGGCGGCGGCCAGAACCAGCTTGAACGTGCTGCACATGGGAAAGCGCTCGCTCTGCCGATAGCCGACAGATCGATCCCTTTGCGTATCGAGCACGAAAACACCGAGACGGCCCTTGCTGTCACGTTCGATGTGTCTGAATTGCGTCGTGAGCTGCGCGGCCCAGGACGCACCTGAAGAAGTATTTGAAGAAGCGCTTGATTGAGCGAAGGCCGGTATCGAAAACGTCAGCGCCGTTGCGGCCACGGGCAGGGTTTGGGCAAAGCCACGTCTCGTGATCAAGGCCGCCATTCAATCTCTCCAATCGCTTGCAATCACCGCACACGCGCACGAGAGCATGTTCAAACCATGCTCTCGTGCGCAGCGCTTTCTGCGCAGCGATTGCGGCTATAAAACGCCGAAGGCGGGACGAGAGGCGGGCATCACAACAGCATCAACTGTTCCGGCCCGCGCAGCGGCGGTTTGAACAGATCGCAACGCAATTTGGCGCGCGATGCATTGAGGCCGAGTTTGGCGGCGGCGATCTCGAAGCGACGACCCGTGAGCCAGGCATAGGCGCCCGTGCCTTTCATGCGCTGGCCGAAACTCGAATCATAAGCCTTGCCGCCACGCATGCCGCGCACCAGCGACATGACGTGACGATATTTCGCCGGGAAATGGGTGAGAAGCCATTCGCCGAAAATATTCTCCACTTCGAGCGGCAGGCGCAGCATCACATAGCCGGCGCTGCGCGCGCCCGCCGCCTGCACGCGATCGAGAATGGCTTCGATCTCATGATCGTTGATGGCCGGGATGATCGGCGCGACCAGAGCGGCGGTAGGAATGCCGGCGGCACTCAATTCTCTTAAAGCATCGAGCCGCTTCTGCGGCTGCGCGGCGCGCGGCTCCATCAGGCGCGACAGCTTGCCATCGAGCGACGTGACCGAAATGGCGACCTTGGCGAGGCCTTTCTCGGCCATCGGCGCGAGGATGTCGATATCGCGCGTGACCAGAGCCGATTTGGTGACGATGCCGACTGGATGATTGGCGCGCGACAGCACTTCGAGAATGGCGCGCATGTTGCGATGCTGCCGCTCGATGGGCTGATAGGGATCGGTATTGGTGCCGATGGCGATGGTTTTCGGCTGATAATTCGGCGCCGACAATTCGCGCTCCAGCGCCTGCGCCACGCCGTCCTTGACGAAGAGGCGCGTCTCGAAATCGAGCCCCGGCGACAGGCCCATATAGGCGTGGGTCGGCCGGGCGAAACAATAGACGCAGCCATGCTCGCAGCCGCGATATGGATTAATCGACCGGTCGAAGGAGAGATCCGGGGAATCGTTGCGGGTGATGACTGTGCGCGGCTTCTCGTAGGAAACCTGGGTCTGAAACGCCTCGAGCGAACCGAGACTGTCCCAGCCGTCATCCTCGGCGACACGCGCATGCGGCTCGTAGCGGCCGCTGGCATTGGTCACCGCGCCGCGACCGCGCCGACGGTCTTCCGCGACGGCGCTTTCGACGGTTTCGGTCGGCGGCGCCTGTCTTTCACCATAGCGCGCATTATTGCCAAGGCTCTGTTTTTGAGCCGATTTGGCACTCTGGGACGGGGGGACGGTCGCAGCGGTCCGCGCTGCGGTCTCGACGCTCAACATACACAGGCTCCGCAATTCGACGTCCCCGAAAGAACAAATAGAGAACATTTAGATTCGCGTCAACGAGCCTGTGGACAATCGTGTTGAGGAACCGGATTATTGCACTGCAATCTGACACCTAAGGACCGTATGTTTTCTGTCATCGTTACGACATGCGATCCGGCTGTTCACGGTTCGGCCTCGCCCGAAGCCGTCGCCCGGACTTTGGCGGCCCTGGTGCCAGGCGCCATTTCGGGCATCGTCCGCGACGTGGTGATGGCCGCCACGGGCCAATCCGCTGAGGACGTCAAGGATCTGGCGCGCATCGCCGACCACGCCGGCTGTGAATTTATCGTGACCGAGAAGTGGCTGGACGCCGTGCAAGGCGCGTTGAAAATAGCCCGCGAACAGCGCGTGCTCGCCTTGCAGGCAGGCTTTGCGCCGGAAAGCGGCTTTTATGACGAACTCTCGGACCTAGCCTGGGAAACATCCTTGCGCCCGACCCGCCTCCTGGAGCGGCCGGCGACAACCCTGCACCGCACCCTGCCCTTTCTGGCGCCGCTCGCCGGAATCGTGGCAGAAAGGGACAGGTTGATGCAGACCAGCGGTTCGAAGGCCAGCGTCGCGAGTTTCAGCGCCTGGGCGCGGCAAGTGGGACCGAAACGGACCATGCGCACCAGGGCAAGGCGTGTCGACTGAGAATGAGGGGATCCATGTCGTTGAAGTTGATCTTCACTGCCGCTCTTTGCGCCGCTTTGTTTACCGGCGGCGGCAGCGCCTTGGCGCAAAGTTCTCCCAAAACGTCGCCCGCCACCGCGAAGCCCGCGGCAACACCAGCGCCCGCGAGCGCGCCTATCGATTGCCCGGCGCAAGGCGCCGACGCCATCGAGAAGACCTTGCTGGCGGCACCGACCTGCGGCGCCTCGGTGCGCTTGCTGAAAGCCTGCGCCTTCGGCTCAAGTGCCGATGTGCAATTGGCGCAGAAGGTCGTCAACAAATGCGAGGCACGGTTCAGCCGCCGCATCAGCAAACAGCGCTATCGCGCCTATCGCGCGGCGCAGGCGCGTTGCAACGCGCGCTATGGCAAGATGCAGGGCACGATGTATCAGTCGCTCGCCGCGATCTGCCGGGCGGAAGCCGCCGCGCGCACGGCGCGGGTGGCGCGCCGGCGCTAAAAATCCGTCGCGTTTGGAGCTTTAACTCTTACCTCTGCGCAGATGCTCGTCGAGACGCGGCATGATCTCGACGAAGTTGCACGGCATGTAGCGGTAGTCGAGCTGATGCACGAGAATGCCGTCCCAGGCATCCTTGCAGGCGCCCGGCGAACCGGGCAGGACGAAGATGAAGGTCGCGCCCGCGACACCAGCGGTGGCCCGCGACTGCACCGTCGACGTACCAATTTTGTCGTAGGAAATGCGATGGAAGACGGTCGAGAAACCGTCCATCCGCTTTTCAAATAATGGCTCAAGCGCTTCCGGCGTCACGTCGCGGCCGGTGAAGCCGGTGCCGCCGGTGGCGATCACCACATCGATAGCCGGATCGGCGATCCAGGCGCGGACGCGGGCACGAATCTTTTCGACGTCATCGGGAACGATTGCCCGATCGGCCAGTTCATGCCCGGCCTGGGCGATGCGAGCGGCCAAGGTGTCGCCCGATTTGTCATCGGCCAGAACGCGCGTGTCCGACACGGTCAAAACCGCGATCTTCAGCGCCACGAAAGGCCTTTTATCATCGAGGCCCGGCATGAGGCGCTCTCAACGCGCGAAGGTGTTGCAGGAATCGACCGAGCCGCTTTGCAGGCCGTTCTGCAGCCAGCGCACGCGCTGTTCCGACGAGCCGTGGGTGAAGCTGTCGGGCACGACGCGGCCGCGGCCGGCCTGTTGCAGACGGTCGTCACCGATGGCGGTCGCCGTATTGATCGCCTTCTGGATATCGCCGTCTTCGAGAATCTTCCATTTCTGATTGGCGTGATAGGCCCACACGCCGGCCAAGCAATCGGCCATCAGTTCGACGCGCACCGAAAGACCATTGGCTTCCGCCTGGCTCGAGGCACGCTGCTGCGCCTGCTGCACGCGCGGCAGAATGCCGAGCAGGTTTTCGATGTGATGGCCCATCTCGTGCGAGATGACATAGGCATAGGCGAAATCGCCGCCGCCACCGAGCTTGCGCTTCATGTCGTTGAAGAACGACGTGTCGAGATACATTTTCTGATCGATCGGGCAATAGAACGGGCCCATCGCCGATTGCGCGGCGCCGCAGGCCGAGCGCGTCTGACCATCGAAGATCACCAGCGATGCGGGCTTGAACTGAATGCCCTTCTGCTGCGGCAGAACCTCTTTCCACACGTCCTCGTTCATCGCGACGACGGCGGAGACGAAACGGCCCATCTGATCGGTCGGCGGACCGGACTGACGCTGGCTCTGCTGCTGCGGCTGGCTGTAGCCGCCGCCGGTGGTGCGGCTGAACATTTCAGCGCCGCCGATGAGAATGCGGGGGTCGATGCCGACAGCCCAGCCGATCAGGCCGAGAATGATGATGGTGCCGATGCCGAGACCGCCGCCACCGCCAGGAATCGGCAGGCCGAAACCGCCGCCTCCACCGCCGTCGCCACGGCGGTCATCGATATTGTCGGACTGGCGAAAATCTTCCCAACGCATGACCGGCATCTCCAGGCCGGCAACGGCCGGCACGCCCCTCAAGGGGCGGCCTTTATTTAACAGCCTGGCGGGCGAATTTACAGAGCGGAAAATTCGCCAGCCAGATCAGAGCGTTCCCGTCAGGCTCTTGCCGGCGAGAATCACAGGCTTATTCCGGCTGAATGCCGCTCGCCTTCACCGGCACCGCCCATTTGACGATGTCGTCCTTAACGAACTGGGCGAGATAGGCGGGCGTGCGCCGCCCCGGCACGACGATGGTGGCGCCGAGGGTTTCGAGTTTCGCCTTCACGTCGGGCGTCTCCATGGCCTTGATCATCGCCGCATTCATTTTCTCGACGATGACCGGCGACGTGCCTTTCGGGAAGAACAGGCCTGCCCAGGTGTCGGCCTCCGTATTGGGGAAGCCGCTTTCCTTGGCGGTCGGCAAATTCGGCAGAACCGACGACCGCGTGCCCGACAGAGTGGCGATGGCTTTCACCGTGCCGGCATCGATCTGCGGCTTCGCGGTGACGACGATCTCGCAGAGATAATCGATGCGGCCGGCAATCAAATCCTGCATGGCCGGCGCGGTGCCGCGATAGGGCACGTGCTGGATGTTGACGCCGATGGCGTTGTTGAGCAGCGCGCAGCCCAGATGCGTGGCCGAGCCGGTGCCCGCCGAACCGTAGTTCATCTTGGCGGCATTGGCCTTGGCATAGGCGGCGAAATCCTTCAGCGAATCGGCCGGCAGATCCTTGCGGGTGATCAGCACCAGCGGAATTTCGGCGATGAGGCCGACGGGCGCGAAATCGGTGGCGGAATTGTAGAGCGGCGCCTTGTAGAGATTTTGCGAATGGGTGTGCGTGGCGATCGTGCCGAGGATCGCGCTATAGCCATCGGGCTTTGCGCGCGCGACGGACTGGCCGCCGACCATGCCGCCGGCACCGGGCACGTTCTCGACATAGACCTGCTGACCGAGAAGCTGGCCCATCCGCTCGGCCATGACGCGGCCGAACACGTCGATCGGGCCGCCGGCGGCGGCGGCGACGACGACTTTCACCGGCTGTTGCGGCCAAGAATTCGCGGTTGCGCTCGGCGCTTCCTGCGCCATCACCGCCGAACTCAGCATGCATGCGGCCGCAGCCGTCGACACCATACGCATCATGAACGATTTCCCGTGATTTTTTTGATTGCTCCCGCAAGCAAGGCGCTTGCCATCACGTTAACCGTCCGCGATCCAGGCACGGTGTCAAGCCACGCCCGGATCATAGATCTAAAGCTACAGCTTATAAATCGAGCTTATGGCGTTTTGCGTTTGACGAAATCGCCAAGCAAAATTGCGTTTCTGTCGAAACGCAATTTGCTCCAGATTAGAGCTGCTTGAGCATGTTGTCGGCGCCGGAAGCCTCCGCGCCAGCGCCTTCTTCAATGTTCAGCGTGCGCACGACACCGTCATCGACCAACATGGAATAGCGGCGCGAACGCACGCCCAGGCCGCGCTCGGTGAGATCGAGCTCGAGACCGATATCCTTGGCGAATTTGCCGCTGCCGTCAGCGAGAAATTCGATCTTGCCCTTGGCGCCGGATTGCTCGGCCCAAGCGCCCATCACGAAAGCGTCGTTGACGGAGACGACGGCGATGGAATCGACGCCCTTGCCCTTGATGGCATCGGCCTTGTCGCGGAAGCCCGGCAGGTGGTTGTTGCTGCAAGTCGGCGTGAAGGCGCCCGGCACGGCGAAAAGAACGACCTTCTTGCCCTTGAAAATGTCGTCGGTGGTCTTGGGCTTGGGCCCTTCCGCGGTCATGACCGTGAACGTCGCGTTCGGCAGATGGTCGCCTACTTTAATCATCATACTCTCCCTATTCGGGTTTTTCAGCCGGGACTGAGGGTTTAAGGCCAGGGCCAGGCCATCTTCTATAGCGTTTTGCAGTTTGATGGAAACATCAAACGCCACAAAGACGCGTCAAAACAAATATCCTAGGCAAATCGCGTTTCGTTCGAAACACGATTTGCCTAAGGGGTAGAAGCGGCGGCGTCGAGATGGATCGCGCGCTCAAATGCACGTGTGCCGTCGCGATAGGTCAGCACGACGCGCACCGGCAGCGCCGCGTTTTTCGGCTTTTGCGCGAGAATCATCTCAAAGTTCTGATCCTTACGCTTGGTGTCGAAAAACCAGCCGTCCGGCCCTTCGACGAACAGATCGCTTTCGGCGCCAAGCGATGGCTCGAAACGGACGGACCATTTGCGTTTCTGTCCCTCGATCGGCGCGAGCGTGGCGACGGGCGGTTCGCCATCGTTGAGCTGCTTGGGCACCTGCGCCGTATAACTGGCGATCTTTTGCGCATGCGTCGAGGCCGGCGCGCTGGGGGCCAGCGTGATGCGTAGATCGGCTTCCGCCGGGATGCAGATTTTTTCGCAGGCCGCATAGTTCAAATGCAGATCGAGCTGCACCGGACGGGCTGGATCCAGCGGTTTGATGCGGATGGGAAAGACCACGTCATGACGATAACCGAAGGCTTCCTGGCCCGCTTCCTCAAGACGGAAGGGAGCAGGATAAGCGACATCGGCGGCGGCGAGATTGACCGATTTGGAAAAATCGAAAGTCGGCGGCACGCCGGCTTCGCCCGGCATGCGCCAATAGGTCAAAGCCTGACCTTCGAGCTTGATTTCGACCCCCGCCCGATAGGCGCCCTCGACAAGCGGGCCGGCCGAGACCAGCCGGGCGCGTGAATTAGGCCCCGTCACCCAGGGCGAAGCGCCGTCGGCGCGCGCCGTGGCGGTGCCCAAGGCAGAGGCCAAGACGGCAAACAAGACTGTTCCGATCAGCCAAGTCTTTGTTTTCAGATGCAACATCATGATCGAATGGTAACGTCAGGCTGCCTGCTGCGCCAGCAACAATCGCGTGACACGGGCGTGTCCGCCGCCCGGTCGCGCATGGACTGTCGCGACTGCCGGAGCTTTGCTAGAAGCGGATCAACATATCCATCCCAACGCCAAAATCGGCTGAAACATCCAAGGAAGAGCGTTCATGCATCCCAATGATCCGTCCCTGCGTTCTTTTGTCGAAGTCGCGGCGGACAGCGATTTTCCGATTCAGAACCTGCCTTATGGCGTGATTTCCACCCAAGACGACCGGCGGCTGCGGGTGGCGGTGGCGATCGGCGATCACGTGCTCGACCTCGGCATGATGGAAGATGCCGGCCTGTTGCCGCGCGTCTCCGCCAAGCCGGTATTCCGCACCGGTTCCATCAATGCGCTGATGGCGAACGGCGCTTATGGCATCGGCACGGTGCGGCGCAAGATCAGCGAACTCCTGCGCCATGACTCACCGACCCTGCGCGACAATGAAGCGCTGGCGAAACGCGCGCTCATTCCGATGAAGAATGTGAAGCTGCATCGGCCGGTGGATGTACCGGGCTATACCGATTTCTATTCATCGCGCGAGCACGCCACCAATGTCGGCACAATGTTTCGCGGCAAGGACAATGCGCTGCAGGAGAACTGGTTGCACATTCCCATCGGTTACAACGGCCGCGCCAGCACGGTCGTCGTCAGCGGCACGCCGGTGATCCGCCCGCAAGGCCAGCTCAAGGCGGCAGGCGAGAGCATGCCGACCTTCGGGCCCAGCAAGCGTCTCGATATCGAATTGGAAATGGGCGCCATCGTGGGCCGTGCCACGGAAATGGGCCACATCATGGATGTGGACGAAGCGCAATATTCGATCTTCGGCTTCGCGCTGTTCAACGACTGGAGTGCGCGCGACATCCAGCAGTGGGAATATGTGCCGCTCGGCCCATTCCAAGGCAAAGCCTTCGCCTCGACGCTCGGCGCCTGGATCGTGACGAAAGAGGCGCTGGAACCTTTCGCGGTACATGGCCCGAAACAGGATCCGGAGCCCCTGCCCTATCTGCGTCAAGACAAGCCGCACAATTACGACATCCGCCTCGAAGTGGAATTGAAACCGGCCAATGCAACGCGTGGCACGATCATCAGCGTGTCGAATTTCAAATATATGTATTGGTCGAGCGCGCAGCAGTTGGCGCATCATTCGTCGTCGGGCTGCTCGATGTCGGTCGGCGACCTGATCGGCTCCGGCACGATCAGCGGCCCGGACAAGGGCAGCTACGGTTCGATGCTGGAACTGTCGTGGGGCGGCAAGGAGCCGATCGAACTGGTCGAAGGCGGCACCCGCACCTTCCTGGAGGATGGCGATACCGTGACCCTGCGCGGCTACGCCCAGGGCGACGGCTATCGCATTGGCTTCGGCGAGGCCTCCGGCCAAATCCTGCCGGCCAAAGTCAAATAGTCCCGTCCCAGACGCCCAAATCGGAAATTTCGGCCCGGACCGCGTTTCTACGGAGGCGCGATCGGCTTTCTTGCGCCGACTCGCATCAAAAATCAGAATGCCTTAACGTCATCGCCCTAGTTTAGGATTTTGCCGGCGCTTGGCCGGCTTTTGGACTCTGCATGCGCCGTTTCGCCCTCGCTCTCGCTCTTTTGTCCGCCGGGACGCTTCCGGCCGCGGCACAATTGCAATTGCCGGGCGCGACCGGCGCGCCAACGCCGGTAGGCGGATCGGGCGCCGCCTCGTCGGGCGCGCCGCGCAGTGGTGGCGACGGCCCACGCAACTCGACGCCGGTCGCCGTCCGCTCCCCCTCGGAAGATACGATCGTCAATCGGTCGCTGCGCCTCAACGGCCGCCAGGGCCAGATGGTATTCGAACGCAAGGACGGCGCGCTGTCCCTGAAAAGCCTGGTGATCGCCGGCGAGCAATTGTCGCGGCGCGGCGAAGCCTGCCAGATCGAAGTGGCCGGCGGCCCCTTCACGGTGCAACGTTCCGGCCGGCACGACGGTCTGCGGCGTTATGACGTGGCGATCGAGAGCTGTCCCTTCACCTTCGACGTGATGGACGGCGCCATTCAGGTGAATGTCGGCGATGCTACCACCAGTTCGCCGCTCGGCGGCGTCTGTGAATTCAAGCAAGCCGATTGCCGCGGCTATGTCGCCGGCGTTTGGGGACCGCCCGGCAATTCGCTCGGGCCCAACGAAGCGCGCGAAATCGAAAAGGTCCGCAGCAAGGCCGAGAGCAATGCGCGCAGCAATTTCCGCGCCCTGCTCGCCGCGCAAGGCCATGACAAGGCGATGGTGAAGACCGTCGCCGCAGAACAGGCCGGCTTTTCCTCGCGCCGCGCCGAGCGCTGTGCCGATTACGAGCGCGAAGACGTACACGGCTTCTGCGCCTCGCGCGTCACCGAAGCCTGGGCGGTAGCACTGCGCGCCAAGCTCAATCCGGCGACTTTCGAGCGCGACGACGATTCCACCGAGAAGCGCGCGCCGACGCGGCCACGCCCGAAGCGCACGGCCGTTCCCACGCCCGGCGAAGACCTGCCGCCGCCCGTCCTCAGATAGTTCGCGGCGCAAGGATAGAAACGTGAACGAGGAAACATCGCCGGCAGACCTGCGCAGGCGCACCGTTTCCTCCATCATCCTCGGCGGCACGCAAATGCTGGCCTGGGGATCAAGCTATTACCTGCCAGCGATTATCGCCGCGCCGGTGTCGCGCGATCTGAACCTGCCGCTGACCTGGTTCTTCGGCGCTTTCTCCGTCGCACTGTTCGTCTCGGCTGTGCTGAGCCCGGCTGCTGGACGCTGGGTCGACCGCTATGGCGGCTTCGGCATTCTGTGTTTTTCCAACGCGGTCTTCGCCGTCGGCCTGCTGCTGCTTGCCTATAGTCATGGCGTGATCATGCTGTTCCTCGCCTGGTGCGTTCTCGGCGTCGGCATCACCATCGGTCTTTACGAAACCATTTTCGCCGCGCTCGCTGGCGTTTATGGCCAGGCGGCGCGCGGACCGATCGTCATGGTGAGCGTGCTCGGCGGCCTGGCCAGCACGGTGAGCTGGCCAGCGACCGCCTGGATGGAAGCCGAATATGGATGGCGCTTCGCCTGCCTCGTCTGGGCGGCGCTGCATATGACGCTGGGCTTGGGATTGCATCTTCTGTTCGCACCGCGCGGCGTGCGCAACACCCGTCCCGATCACACGCGAGAAGCAGCCATCGATCACGATGCGCAGAAGAACGAACCGCGATTGCGCGAGCGACGCATGGCGCTGCTGGCTTTCGTCTTCACCGCGGTCTGGTTCATCACCACGGCGATGGCCTCGCATCTGCCGAGCCTGTTGCAGATCGCCGGTGTCTCAGCGACGGCGGCGATCTTCGCCTCGGCGCTCGTTGGCCCGGCGCAAGTGTTGGCGCGGCTGATGGAATATGGCTTCACACGCCATTTGCATCCGATGTTCTCGGCGCGCATCGCCGCGCTCGGTCATCCCCTTGCGGCCGTTGCTTTGTTGACCTTGGGACCTATCGCCGCCATTCCTTGCACCGTGCTGCATGGCTTCGGCAACGGCATTCTAACGACGGCGAAAGGCACCTTGCCGCTGGCGATCTTCGGCCCCTATCGCTACGGTTTCCGGCAAGGACTTTTGAGCATCCCCGCACGTCTGGTTCAGGCATTCGCGCCCGTGACCTTCGGCGTAATGATCGAATGGTGGGGGCTTGGCGCGCTGGCGGTTTCAATCGCGCTCAGCCTGCTGATCCTCGTCGCGCTGCTCGCCCTGCGCACGGACGAAACGGCCGCCTGAACCGGCCTATACTCTCGTATAGGAGCACCACCCTTAAAGACACTGTCTCGCCCCATCCTGCGCTGTTATCGACCGGGCGTCGGCACACTGCCCCGGCAGCGTTCCGCCTCGTCGCCGTTCCAACCTGCGTTTCGGTCCGTATTGTGGTCCGCATGACGGTCTCTTGCGCTTTCGGCGACGGCTGTGTAATGGGGAAATGTATCCTAGGCTACATTCTGTGTAGCACGGTACAATGCGCCTAAGGTTTCAGCATGCATCGCAAACTCATCACCGCTTCCTTCGTTCCAGCGGACCGTGCCTGGCGTCGCCTGGGCCTCGGCATCTCCCTGCTGCTGGCGATCGCGCCGCTCTCCAAGGCGCAGGCGGCGGATATCGATGCATCCAGGCCCAAACCACCGCCCGCGCCGACGCGCTGGAATGGTTTCTACATCGGCGGCCATTTCGGCTATGGCGGCGGCAGCCTCGGCAAGAACGTCAATGCCGTGCCGAACCAGGCGGTCATCGGACCGCCGACCGTGACGGGTTTGGTTGGCGGCGTGCAGGCCGGCTACAACGTGCAGCTCCCCAATAACTGGGTGATTGGCGCGGAAGCGGACCTGACCTTCCCGAGCCCGGCGGACCAGACACGCGTCAAGCCGACGTCCTATCACACGACCCTCGACGTGATGGGCACGCTGCGCGGCCGCCTCGGCTATGCCTTCGGTCCGTTCCTGCCCTATGTGACTGGCGGTCTTGCCTACGGGCGTTCCAAGCTCGACATCGTCACCGTTCCCGATGGCAATGTGATCTCCGACAATCACCTCTGGCATCTCGGCTGGACGGCGGGTGCTGGCGTCGAAATGGCGCTCAACGGCCCGTGGAGCGCCCGGCTCGAATATAGCTACACGGATCTCGGCAATCAGACCTATCGCGTCGGCGGTGTCGCCTTTCCGACGGTGCGGCCGCAGGTTCATGCGGTGAAGTTCGGTCTCAACTACCAATTCGGCGACACCAGTACACCGCCGGTTGAAGCTTCGCCCGATTGGAACGTGCACGGCCAGACCACGTTCATCATGCAGGCCTATCCGCGCATCCGCTCGGCTTATGCCGGCCAGAACAGCCTTCCCGCCGTCGGCCTTGGCCGCGAAACCTGGACCGCAAGCGCCTTTCTCGGCGTGCGGCTGTGGAATGGTGGCGAGTTCTATTTCAATCCGGAACTGGCGCAGGGTTTCGGCCTGAATTCCACCCTCGGCATCGCCGGCTTTCCCAATGGCGAGGCGCAGAAAGGTGGTGCCGTCTACGCGAAGATTCGCCCGCAGCGCTATTACCTGCGCCAAACCTTTGGCCTCGGCGGCGAACAGGAAGAGGTCGAGGACGGCCCGCTGCAATTGCCCGGCAAACGCGACATCGACCGCATCACGGTGATCGTCGGGCGTTTCGCCGTCGGCGATTTCTTCGACGGCAACAGCTATGCCAAGGATCCGCGCGCCGATTTCATGAACTGGTCGATGTGGTCATCGGCGGCTTACGATTTCCCCGCCGATCTGCCCGGCCTCACCCGTGGCGCAGTGGTTGAATTGAACCGCAAGGATTGGGCGGTGCGCGCGGGCTTCTTCCAGGTGCCGCAGCAGCCCAACAGTGACGACCTCGTATTCAAGGGCGGGGCTGGCGGCGCCGTCGAGTTCGAAGGGCGCTACACGCTCTTCGACAGGCCGGGCAAACTGCGTCTTGGTGCCTTCCTGACGCGCGGCCGCACCGCCGACTACAATCAGGTCGTCGGCATCGCGGCGCTCAATCCGGCGTTCGACATCAACGACGTGACGGCGAACACCCGGCGCAACCGCGACAAATACGGCGTCTACGCCAATCTCGAACAGGAAGTCACCGACAACATCGGCTTCTTCGCGCGCGGAAGCTGGAACGACGGGCGTTCGGAAATCCTGTCGTTCACCGATATCGATCGTAGCGTCTCCGCCGGCTTCTCGATCAAGGGCACGGCATGGGGACGGCCGGATGACCGGATCGGCATCGGCGGCGCGATCAACGGCCTGTCGAAGGCGCATCAGAACTTTCTCGCCGCCGGCGGTTATGGCCTGCTGATCGGCGACGGTCGTCTCAACTATGGCACCGAGAAAATTCTCGAGACGTTCTATTCGGTGAAGGTGAACAATTGGGCGACCGTGACCTTCGACTATCAGTTCATCTCCAACCCGGCCTATAACACCGCGCGCGGACCGGCCTCCGTGTTCTCGATGCGCGCGCACGCGGAGTTTTAAGACCCGAAGTTTTGACGCGTTTTCTTCACGCGAACCGGTATCCACCTCGCTTGAAAACACTCTATACGACGCGCGGTCGGCCGGTCTGACCAAAGCTGCATTCCAGGGCCGCGCGATCCCATTTGCCGAGATTGGCCGCCGCATCATAGGTGCTGCACAGAAAAGCCATGAGCGCCGCCTGCGGATCGCGGGCGGTGCGTACGGCATCATAGGGCAGAATGAACTCGCCCAGTTCCTTCGAGAAAAACGCTTCACGCGGCTCAACGGCGGCCTCGCCGAAACCGGGCGGCGAGGGATAGGCATAGGAATAGAACGCCGGATAATCGATCGCCCCGCCGCCGGGCCAAAAGCCAGCGCTCGAGACTTCGTGCGAATAAGCTTCGCGCGTGACGGCGTCGGACAGAAAGGGCACGCCGCCTGGATGCTGGGGTGCCGTGCGGCCGGAGAAGCGCGTCACCGCCAGATCGAAACTGCCCCAGAAGAAATGCACCGGACTGACCTTGCCGATGAAGCCTGTGCGAAAGCGCGCGAGCACGTCCTGTGTCGACAGCAGAATACGCCAGAAGCGATGGGCATAATCACGATCGTAGGCGGCGTGAATGCGATCCTGATCGAAGGGAATGCAATCGGCCAGTTCGCACGGCATGGTCTGGATATCCATGGCCAGCCCGAGCTCGGAGAACGCGACCTCCACTTCTTCATAGAATTCCGCCACCGACTTTGGCGCCAGCATGATCTGACGGCTGTGTCCGTCGCTGGTGCGAATCCACAACAGATGATCGATGAAATCGAAATCGATCTGAAATTCACGCGGGGCAGGAATGAGTGAAGTGGTCAGGCCACGTGCAGTCACATAGAGCGGCACATGCCAGGAATGGTTTTGCCAGGGGGTGTGCGCCAGGCGAATCTTGCCGACGATCTGGCTCCACAGATGCAAGGTTTCGCAACTGCTCTTCCACGCGGCGTAAGGGAGTTCCGGCCAATATTCGGCGTTCGCGGCAGGCGCCATGACATCCTCCTATCCATCCCGAAACGGGAGAGGCTGCCAAAATCTTCCGCTTGGGCTTCAGACCTCGACGAGCCTCGATACACTGACAGGAGCTTCGGTCGCCTTCAAGGAGACCCCGCGCGGGATCAAACGCGCGAAACGTTAAGGGCCAGTTTCGGCGGCTTGTTCAAGGTCTGGAAGATGACGCAGTAACGCTCGGTGAGTTTGATCAACGAGTCGATCTTGTCCTGCGGCGCATCGGTGTCGAGATCGAAAGACAGCCTAATCTCGCGGAAGCCGACCGGCGCATCCTTGGCGACGCCGAGCGTGCCGCGAAAATCGAGATCGCCTTCGGCCTTCACAACGCCGGCCTTCACGGGAATTTCAAGCGCGGTGGCGACTGCCTTCAACGTCACGCCAGCGCAAGCAACAAGCGCTTCCAGCAACATGTCGCCAGAACAGAATTCCGCGCCTGAGCCGCCGGTCGCCGGGTGCAGGCCAGCGACCGCCAAAGCGCGGCCGGTTTCGACCTTGCAGGCGATCTTCGATTCATCGATCGAGCCCTGCGCCTTCAAGGTGATTAGAGCCGTATCGGGGCTATCCTTGTATTTATCCTTATAGGGCGCCTGCATGGCGCGAAGGGAGGCGGAATCCATCAGTCAACTCCTCAAAACTACCAGGATGCACCGGACGGCACTGATATGCGCCTCGGCGATGAATGGGGATTGCCGAGCGAACCGTCAAGCGCCGCCAGGATGGCGCGTTTGGCCTCGGCGAAATCATGCGACAGGCGATCGCGCGGACGCGGCAGATCAATCGGAATGTCCTTGAACACCCGGCCGGGGCGCGGCTGCATGACGATGGCGCGATCGGCCAGGGCGGCGGCTTCCTCGACATCATGGGTGACGAGCAGCAAAGTCGGCCGGTGCGCCTCCCACAGAGCGAGCAGATGATCCTGCAGCGAGGCGCGGGTCAACGCGTCAAGCGCCGAGAACGGCTCGTCCATCAGCAGCACTTTCGGGCGCGCCACCAAGGCGCGCACGATGGCAACGCGCTGCGCCTGCCCGCCGGAGAGTTCGCGCGGCCAGCGCGGGCCATAGCCGGCGAGACCGACGCGCAGCAGTGCTTCATCGACACGCGCATCGCGCTCGGCCTTGGGCAGATGTTCGACACCGAAGGCGATGTTCTGCGCCACGGTAAGCCAGGGCAGCAAGCGCGGTTCCTGAAAGACGATGCCGACATCGGGATGCGGCGCGGAAATGATATCGCCATCGACGGCGACGCGACCACCGCTCGCCTGTTCGAGGCCGCTGGCGAGACGCAGCAGAGTGGTCTTGCCGCAGCCCGAGCCGCCGACCAGAGCAACGATCTCGCCGGGTGCCACACCCATGGTGACGTCGGAGAGCGCTTGCGTCCCATTGGCGTAAATCTTGGAGAGGCGATCGAGGGTGAGCATCACACCGTCCGCGCGAAAGAATCCTGCCAGGTCAGCAGCGGCTTCGTGCCCAAGACCAGCAGCCAGTCGAGCACTTTGCCGAGCACGGCGAAACAGAGAATGGCGGCCAGAATCTGCGCCGGCTTGCCGAGCTGCTGGCCATCGACCAGCAGATAGCCGAGGCCTTCCGAAGCGCCCATGATTTCGGCGGCAACGACGAACATGAAGCCGAGGCCGAGGCCCGAGCGCAGCGCCACGATGTAATCGGGCAGAATAGCCGGCAGCAGAATGCGCCGCGCCAATTGCCAGCGCGACAGACGGAAAGCACGACCGACTTCGACGATCTTGCGATCGACATTGGCGATGGCGCCCATGACACCGAGATAGACCGGGAAGAAGACGCCGAGCGCAATCAGCGCGATTTTCGAACTCTCGAAAATGCCGAGCCACAGAATGAACAGCGGCACCCAGGCAAGCGAGGGTATGGCGCGCAGCGCCTGCAAGGTTGGATCTAGAAAGCGGCGTGCGGCCGAGGATGAACCCGTCAGCGCGCCAAGCAACGTGCCGGCGATAGCGCCGAGGCCGAAACCGAGGGCGACGCGCAGCAAGGTGGCGGTGATATGGGTGAGCAATTCGCCACTGGCTGCCAATTCCCACAAGGCCGCGAAAACGCGGCTGGGCGGTGGCAACAGACGCGCCTCGAAAATGCCGAGGCGCGCTGTGATTTCATAGAGAACCGCCGCGCCGACCGGAAGGACGAGGCCGAAGAGCCAGCGCGGGCTGGGCACGAATGCGCACTGACGATCGGCTGTCTCGATCTTCTCAAGCGTTCCCGCTTCACTCACCGCACCACTCCTCCCGAGTGCTTGGCCAAGTGTTTGGCCAAGTGTTCAGGCGCTACTGCCCTTTCGGCGCGAAACTGGTGTCGACGAGAGACGATACGGCGGCCTTCACATCGACATCGGCTTTGATGACCCCTGCCTTCTGCAAGGCGAGGCCCGCTTCCTGGATCGTCTCGGCGACTTTACCATCGATCGTCGCATTGCTGAGATCGGTCCGCTCAAGCTGTTTGGCGATGACCGCTTCCGGCAATTTGGTCTCGGCGACCAGCAGCTTGGTCAGTTCGGCCTTGTTCTGCACGGCCCACTGGCGTGCTTCTTCATAGACCTGATTGACGCGGCGGACGATGCCGGGGTTCTGCTTGGCGAAATCCTCGCGCGTATTGAGCACGCCCCAGGTGTTGGCGGCGGCGTTGCGATAGAACAGTTGCGCGCCGTCCTCGACTTCCGCCTGCGCCATGATCGGATCCAGGCCGGCCCAGGCGTCGACGTCCTTGCGGATGAGCGCGGTCTTGCCATCGGGATGCTGCAACAGAACGAGGCGCACGTCCTTTTCGGTGAGGCCGGCGCTGTCGAGCGCGCGCACCAGGAAGATGTGCGGATCGGTGCCGCGCGTGACCGCGACTGACTTGCCCTTCAGGTCGGAAATCTTGGTGATGCCGGTGTCGGGGCGCGTCACCAGGGCCGTCCATTCGGGGCGCGAATAGAGGCCGATCGATTTGATGGGATTGCCGTTGATCTTGCCGATCAGCGCGGCGGCACCGGCCGTGGAGCCGAAGTCGAGCGAGCCGGCGTTGAGGAATTCGAGCGCCTTGTTGGAGCCGGCGGAGAAGACCCAGCGGATGGCGATGCCATCGGCCGCGAATTCCTTCTCCAGCAGTTTCTTTTCCTTCAGCACCAGGGAGAGCGGGCTGTAGGTCGCCCAATCGACGCGGATCTCTTTGACCTGCGCGAAAGCGGGTGCGGCCAAAGCCATAAGGGCCGTGGCCGACAAAATGAGACGACGGGAAAATTTGGGCGAAAATTGTGTCATGACGGTCCTCACGGTTTGCGCGGACGCGTCCCGTGAGACCGGCCGGCGCTTTAGCTGCATTTTTTCCGCGCCCGCAAGCTGCGAGCTCAAATCGGCGCGTGGATGTTTTATGAGACGATATGTTCTTTATGTCAAACAAAACATCCTGATATCGGAATAGAATATTTCCACTCCGATATTATGTTATTAAGTAATCGAACCAACCTGTCCGGCTTCCCAGCCGATGATCGCCCGCTTGCGGGCCAAGCCCCAGTGGTAGCCGGTCAGCTCGCCGGTCGAGCCCAGCACGCGATGGCAGGGCACGACGAAGGAGATCGGATTGCGACCGACGGCCGCCCCGACCGCCCGCGCGGCTTTCGGCTTGTCGATGTGGCGGGCGATCGAGGAATAGGTGGTCGCCTTGCCGAGCGGGATGCGCAGCAGGGTTTCCCACACCCGCACCTCGAAATCGGAGCCGATCAGGACGACACGCAACGGCCGGTCGGCACGCCATTCCGTCGGATCGAAGGCGCGGCGCACATAATCGGCCGCCGCCGCATCGTCGCGGACATAGGTGGCATTGGGCCAGCGGCGCTGCATGTCAGCGAGCGCGCCTTCGCGCCCGCCCGCCGGCTTGCCGTTGGTGCCTGCCGTACCGGGCGCGGCCTTCTGGTCGACCCAGCCGAGGCCGGCGAGGCCGCGCGGCGTGAACACCGCCAGGGCTTCGCCGAACGGCGAGGTATGGAAGCCGTAAGTCAGCACCAGGCCTTCGCCGCGGGATTTATATTCGCCCGGCGACATCGCCTCGTGGGTGACGAAGAGATCATGCAGGCGGCCCGGACCGGAGAGACCCACTTCATAGGCGGTGTCGAGTACCGAGGCCTGATCGCGCAGCAAACGCCGGGCATGATCGATGGTCAGCGCCTGCAGGAAGGCCATAGGCGTGAGGCCAGCCCAACGCTTGAACAGATGAGCGAAATGCGAGGCCGACATGCCGAGATGCGCGGCGATATCCTCCACCGAAGGCTGATCCTTCCAGTTCAGGGTCAGATATTCGATGGCGGCGCGGATGCGGTTGTAATCATTGGTGTCGGGCGCGATCTGCACGGTGCCGGGGGCACGCAGGTCGATCGGGCGGGCGCCCATCGGAAGATCAGGTTGCAGGGTCATGGTTCTGGTCCTTGTGTCTGGCCCGTAACATGGCCCCCTCCCGCCCCTGCCGCCACCCGAAAACCGCGACGGTTCAGGGATATTCAATTATAGCGGGGACCACGCTTGGCCTCCGCCAGCGCCCGCGCCAGTTCGTTGGCATATTGCTCGCGTGCTTCCGGCCCAAGCCAGATGGCGACCTCGATGCGCCGGCCGCGCGTCACCAGCGCAATATGCTCCAGGCCGAAATCCTCGTCCTCCTGCCGCTCCAGCCGCACCCAGAGCGGGTTGAGCCGCCATTCGTGCCGTTTGCCGCGATGGCTGACGCGCTCGATATGCAGCAGCACCGGCGTCAGGGTGACATCCTCATAGGCGTTGGCGGCGCGGAAATTGGCCCGGAAGGCGAAATAAAAGATCAGGACGTCGACGCCCATGAAACCCGCCACCGGCCAGGCGCCCATGATGACGAACGGCAGGGTGACGCAAAACGAGAAAGCCGCGAAAACCATCAACAGGCGATGGAAACCGCGCCGGTCGAGCGAACGATGCGGCACGGTGCGGCGTGCGAAAATCTGTGTGTCGCTGGGATGGATCGCGGTCACGACGCTCGCGGCCTCCAATTCCTCTCTAATATAGACGGATCATGCCCGCGAAAAAATCCACTTCCGCAGCGCCGAAACGACGCTCCTCGAAAGCCCCGGCGGCGGTGCCGACGGTTCTCGGTAAAAGACCCGCAAAACCCGGCAAAAAACCGGTCAGCGCGGCGATCATTCACAAAATTTTTGAACGGCTTCGCGAGGCCAATCCAGAGCCGAAAGGCGAGCTGGACTATGTCAATGTCTACACGCTGCTGGTGGCCGTCGTGCTGTCGGCACAGGCGACCGACGTCGGCGTCAACCGCGCCACGCGCGGCCTTTTCGCCGTCGCCGACACGCCGCAGAAAATGGTCGCCTTGGGCGAAGAAAAAGTGCGCGACTATATCAAGACGATCGGCCTCTATCGCAACAAGGCCAAGAACGTCATCGCACTCTCACAACAATTGATCGACCAATATGGCGGTGAAGTTCCGCGCACGCGCGAGGCGCTGGAGACCTTGCCCGGCGTCGGCCGCAAGACCGCCAATGTGGTGCTGAACATCGCCTGGGGCGAAGAGACCATCGCCGTCGACACCCATCTTTTCCGCCTCTCCAACCGGCTGCGTCTGGCCCCCGGCAAGACGCCACTCGAAGTGGAACTGGGGCTTGAGAAAGTCGTGCCGAAGGAGTTTCGTCGCCACGCCCATCACTGGCTGATCCTGCATGGGCGCTACATCTGCAAGGCGATCCGGCCGGAGTGCGAGAAATGCGTCGTCGCCGATTTATGCACGTCGGGCGATAAGCGGATTTAATGCGCGACCGTCCTGCCGTCATTGCGAGCGCAAGCGAAGCAATCCAGGAGTCAAAGCGTGTAGCCATAGACGTAAAATGCCTGTTTCAGAGGCATTTCTTGACGTCCTACCACGCGCCCTAGATTGCTTCGTCGTTGCACTCCTCGCAATGACGGTGGGCTCTAGCGCACCGGCACGAAGTAGAGCCCGATCCAACCCAGGATGCCGACGATGATGCGCCACCAAGCGAAGAGCTTGAAGCCGTGGCGCGAGACATAGTTCAAGAAGCCGCGCACGACGACGAGCGCCGAAATGAAAGCCGCGACAAAGCCGATGACGATGAGCGCGACGTCGTTGAATTCGAGAATCTTGTAGTTCTTGAACAGATCGTAGGCAAAGGCGCCCGCCATGGTCGGCATGGCGAGGAAGAAAGAGAATTCCGCCGCCGCGCGCTTCTCGGCGCCCATCAGCATGGAGCCGACGATGGTGGCGCCGGAACGCGACACGCCCGGCACCATGGCGAGGCATTGGAAGAGACCGATCTTCAGGCACATCATCGGCGGGAAATCCATCACATCGGTGAATTTGCTCTTCAGCGGCATGTCCTCGACCGCCAGAAGAACGAGACCGCCGGCGATGAGCGTGGTGCAGACGATCATCGGATTGAACAGCACGTCCTTGATGAAGTTATGCAGCAACGCGCCGATGATGGCGGCCGGCAGAAAGGCGATCAGAATGCCGATGACGAAGGAGCGGGCTCTGGGATCGCTGGGCAGGGCCAGCAGGATCGACCAGAGTTTTTTGAAATAGACGATGAGAATGGCGAGGATGGCGCCGAGCTGCACCAGCACCTCGAAGGTCTTGCCCTTCGACTCGAAGCCGAGGAAATGGCCGATAAGCAGCAGATGGCCGGTGGACGAAACCGGCAGAAATTCGGTGAATCCTTCGACCACACCAAGGATCAGCGCCTTGATGGCTTCAATCGTGGACATCAGGAAGGGCCTCGGCGCGGAATCGAAGGGTCTACGGCCGCAGATACGCTCAGTCCGCGAATCGCGCGCACCGCAGCTCAAGCCTCTATAGTTGAAGCCACCATTATACCAAAGCCATGACGGTTAACCGGAACTTAACCTAGGGCCTATGCATTTTAAATAAAGTCTGGCCTTGCGCCTGTCTCCTCCTGCATAGATCTCACCCGTGTTCGCGTCGCGGTCCCCAAATCATTGTTGCTCATGCCCGTTCTGTTTCATCATCCGCTTTGTCCTCATTCGCGCTTTATCCGCATCGCTCTCGCCGAATATGGCTTAGAGCCCGAGTTGATCGAAGAACGAGCTTTCGAACGGCGGAATGAATTCCTGATGATCAATCCGGCGGGCGAGACGCCGGTTCTGGTGGAACCGTCGCAACTGGCCATACCGGGTGCCGGCAACATCGCCGAATATCTCGACGAGGCCTATGGCGCCCATCTGGGCGGGCACCGCCTGCTGCCCCAGGACCCCGCCGGGCGGATCGAGGTCCGCCGGCTGATGGACTGGTTCAACGGCAAATTCTTCGCCGAAGTGTCGAATTTTCTCGTCACGGAGAAGATCTACAAGCGCTACATGACCGCCGAGGCCGGCGGCGGCGCCCCCGATATGGACGCAGTGCGCGCCGGACGGGCTAACATCCGCTATCATATGGCTTATATCGGCTGGCTGACGGCCAAACGGAAATGGCTGGCCGGCGACATGATGACCTATGCCGATCTGGCGGCGGCGGCGCATCTGTCATGTGCGGATTATCTGGGCGACGTGCCATGGACCGAAGACGACACGGCGAAGGAATGGTACGCGAGGATCAAATCGCGACCGTCGTTCCGCGCCCTGCTGAACGACCGGGTGCCGGGCATGACGCCGGGGCCGGCCTACGCCAACCTCGATTTCTAAAACCATCCTTCATCGACGCCCTGCGCCAGCGCGCCGCCGAACTCGGTTTCGATCAGTGCCGCATCGCCGCGCCCGACGCCATTCCCCAGGCCCCTGCCCGCCTCAAGCAATGGCTCGGCGAGGGCGCTCATGGCGACATGGACTGGATGGAAGAAACGGCCGATCGGCGCAGCGATCCGCGTGTGCTGTGGAGCGAGGTGCGCAGCGTCATCGTGCTCGCCGTCAATTACGGGCCTGACACCGATCCACTCGCCTCGCTCGATCAGACCTCGCAAGCGACCATCTCGGTCTATGCGCGCAATCGCGACTATCACGAGCTGATCAAAGGCCGGTTGAAAATGCTGGCGCAATTTCTCGTCAGCCGCGCCGATGCAGAGACCGACGTGAAGGTCTTCGTCGATACGGCGCCGGTGATGGAGAAGCCGTTGGCGGCGGCCGCCGGTATCGGTTGGCAAGGCAAGCACACCAATCTGGTGTCGCGCGATCATGGCTCTTGGCTGTTCCTCGGCACGATCTTCACCACGCTGCCTTTGCCCATCGATCCGCCCGAGAGCGATCACTGCGGTTCGTGTCGGGCTTGTCTCGATGCCTGTCCCACCAACGCCTTTCCCGCGCCCTATCGCCTCGATGCGCGGCGCTGCATCTCCTATCTGACCATCGAATACAAAGGGCATATCGACCGGCAGTTCCGCACCGCCATGGGCAATCGCATCTATGGCTGCGACGATTGCCTGGCCGCCTGCCCGTGGAACAAATTCGCCGCGGCTTCGCGCGAAGCCAAGTTTCAGGCGCGCGACGACCTGCTGGCGCCGCCACTCGCGGACCTCGCTGCGCTCGACGACGCCGCCTTCCGGAGCAAATTCTCCGGCAGCCCGATCAAGCGCATCGGTCGCGACCGTTTCGTGCGCAACGTGATGATCGCCATCGGCAATTCCGCCGACGCACGCCTCATCCCGACGGCCCGCACCGGGCTTGACGATGCCGCGCCAGTGGTCCGCGCCATGGCCGTGTGGGCGCTGCAGCAACTCTTGCCAGCGCAACAATTCGCGGAGCTCCGTCAGCATCATCATGCACAGGAGTCGGATTCCGCTGTGCTTGCGGAATGGGCAGCGAATGCTACAAGTCGTACATGAGCTAGGCCGCAGCGGGCCTTCTCACTTGAAATGGCCGCCCAGGTCTGGCGAACTTGGTACGTCCGGCGAACTTGGCTGGCCGCAAGGATATTTGGAGCATCTCGATTGCGATGAACCTTTTCGTATTCGGCCTCGGTTATTCATCAGTTCATTACATTCACAAGCACGCGCCTGATTTCGACAGCATTGCTGGCACCGTCACCACCGACAAGAGAAAGGCTGAACTGACAGCCTCAGGCATCAAGACCTATCTGTTCTCGGACGACGGTGCGGACGAAGGCATTGTCGAAGCCCTCAGTGAGGCCGACGTTGTCCTCGTCTCCGTTCCACCAGGTGAAGCGGGCGATCCGGTGCTGGCGAAATTCGCTTTGCCGCTGACGCGCTCAAAACGTCTGCGCAAAATCATCTATCTGTCCACGGTCGGCGTTTACGGCGATCGCCAAGGCGAGTGGGTCGATGAAGGCACGGCGCCGCTGACGACGAATGCGCGCAGCCTGATGCGGCTTGCGGCGGAAAATCTCTGGCGCGCCGTGGCGCGCGAAGGCAAGCGCAGCCTCTATATCCTGCGCCTCGCCGGCATCTACGGCCCCGGCCGCAATGCGCTGGTGCAATTGCGCGATGGCAAGGCCAAGCGCCTGGTCAAGAAAGATCAGGTCTTCAATCGCATTCATGTCGACGACATCGCCCAGGCGATCGCCAAATGCGTAGCGCGCGACAGGAGCGGCGAAGATCTGCTGCTCAACATCGCCGACGGCCATCCGACGCCGGCGCAGGACGTCGTCACCTATGCGGCGAGCCTGATGCAGGTCGAACCGCCGCCGGTGATCGACTTCGAAACCGCCGAACTTTCCGAAATGGCGCGCAGTTTCTATGCCGAATGCAAACGCGTCTCCATCGAAGCGGCGCGGTTCGAACTTGGATTCGAGCCAATCCACCCCACCTATCGGGAAGGGCTAGAGACCTTGTGGGAAGCCGGCGAAGGCCGATAGGAGAGTGCGATGGGCATGCTGATCGACGGCAAGTGGGAAGATCAACCGCTCATCGCGGCGGCCAACAAGGGACGCTTCGTGCGTCGCGACAGTTCCTTCCGCAATTGGATCACGGCCGATGGCCGTTCCACGGATGGTCAACCGGGATACAAGGCCGAGCGAGGCCGCTATCATCTCTATGTCGGCTATGCGTGCCCGTGGGCGCAACGCACGCTCATCATGCGGGCACTGAAAGGGCTCGAAGACGCCATCTCGGTTTCCGTGGTGCATTGGCTGATGCTGGAAAACGGCTGGACCTTTGCGGAAGGTGACGGCGTGGTTGCAGATCCCGTGGCCCATGCCGATTTTCTTTATCAGGTCTATAACCGCGCCGATCCGACCTATACCGGGCGCGTGACCATTCCGGTGCTCTGGGATTTGCAGACCGGTACCATCGTCAACAACGAATCCTCCGAAATCATCCGCATGCTAAGTACCGCTTTCGACGGCATCGGCGCGACGCCCGGCGATTATTATCCGCAGGCCCTGCGCGCCGAGATCGATGCGGTCAACGAACGCATCTATACGACGCTGAACAATGGCGTCTATCGCGCCGGCTTCGCCACCACGCAGCAGGCTTACGAAGAAGCGGTGGTGCCGCTGTTCGAAACCCTCGATTTCATCGAGGAGCGTTTGAGCCGGCAGCGCTATCTCTGCGGCAACGTGCTGAGCGAAGCCGACATCCGCCTGCTGACGACGCTGCTGCGCTTCGATGCGGTCTATTATTCGCATTTCAAATGCAACAAGCGCCGTATCGTCGACTATCCCAACATCTGGGGCTTTACACGCGATCTGATCCAGCGGCCGGCCATCGCCTCGACCTTCCGCCTCGATCATTGCAAGAAGCATTATTACGGCAGTCACTTGCAGGTGAACCCGACCGGCATCGTACCGATTGGACCCGACATCGACTTTGCCGCGCCGCACGATCGCAACCGGTTCGGCTGAACATTTTGGAGAAGGCGATGCCGGTTCGCCGCTATCAGTTCGACCTGTTCGCCGATTATTTCCAGCTCTATCTGGAGGACGAGCGCGCGGACATCGATCGATCCATCGACTGGAACGACGAAGTGATCAATCGCATGTTCGCCGCCGGCGAAGGCTTCGTGATGATCGGCACCGTACGCAATATGACCGTACCGCTGACAATCGAAATCCTCGACAGCGAGCCTGCCACCGACTTCGAAACATGGGACCATGTGGCCGAGTGCCATCTGGCCGTCGTGTCGGACCGGCTCGTCATCAGCGGCTGTACCGACTATCTGCCCGATGCGCCGCGCGTCGCGGTCGAACCTGGCGACTATCGGGTGCGCCTCTCCTATGGCGATTTAAATACGCTTTCAGAAGACGGGCTTGAGGGCGACGATCATTATCGAGTGCAAGTGTGGCGCGCGCCGCCGGCAGCGCCGCGCATTCTCAAACAGCGGCCGCTATAGTTTTGACGCGTTTTCTTCACGCAAACCGGCATCCACTTCGCTCGAAAACGCTATGCCGCTTTAAGCCGCGATCTCGTTGGCCGGCGGATTGCCGCCGCCGAAGTGATCGATATAGCGCTCATCGATATTGGCGACCGGCAGGACGATCAGGACGTCCGTGGTGCCGAACTGATGATCGATGACGGCGCCATCGCCGATCATCGCGCCCAGGCGCAGATAGCCCTTGATCAAGGTCGGCAGCACCGCCAGTGCGCGGCGCGGCGAGACCGCACCATCAGCCAGCATCGCCATGTCGACGCGGCGATCGTCAAGCGCGCGCACGGCCCACTCCGCCGGCACGCCGGCTTTGTAATGCAGGAGCGACAGCGGCGCAGCGATCTTCGCCGGATCGACCGTCTCGAACGAAGCGCAGCCGATCATCACATCGATATTGTGATGGCTGACATACATCCAGATGCCACGCCACAACAGTTCCAAAGTGCGGCGGGCACGATATTCCGGCAGCACGCAGGAACGGCCGAGTTCGAGAAAGCGTTTTTCGACATGACGCGTCAGCAGCGGCGCGACATCGAATTCCTGAGCGCTGTAGAAGCCACCGTCGCTCTTGCGCGGATTTTGCCGCAGCAGCCGATAGGTGCCGACGACCTTCGGCTTGACGCGGCCATAGCGCGATTTCGCCGCGTGATCGACGACGATGAGATGATCGCAGGCGACATCGAAGGGACAGACATCGCGGCGGCGCAATTGCGTCGTCCGGTCGGCTTGAGCGGAACCTTGTTCGAAGAACACCCGGTAGCGCAGACGCTGCGCCTTGCGGATCTCCTTCCTGGTCACGGCGAATTTCAGTTCCAGCGAACCAACCCGCGCCAGCGATTCCGGCAGGCCGTGCAGATCGCGGACGATGCGGCGCTGCGGAACGAATGCACTGACAAGACCGGCGAAACGCTGCACGCCCGCTCGTTCACTTGTCGGTTTCATTGTGAAATCCCCGATCCCATGATTCGCCCCATGTAACCAGAAGCCATCCAGATCGGAAGAAATTATGACGATTTTCCGTCGTTCTTGTTACAGCGCCAGAATCCTTCAGGCGCGGGCGACCTGACGCTTGGGCAAAATGGCCGATGCCAAGTGGTCCGGATCGATCGGTTTAGTCAGGAAATCATCGATTCCCGCCTCCAGCGCGGCACGACGATCTTCCTCGAACGCATTGGCGGTCAGTGCGACAATACGCGTCGGCGTGACACCCGCCTCGTTCTCGAGCCGCCGGATCCAGCGCGACGCATCGATGCCATCGAGGCCGGGCATGCGAATGTCCATCAAGATCACGTCGAAACGGGAGCGATCGCCGCGCAAGGTGCGGCTGACGATATCGACAGCTTCGATGCCATCGACCGCGTGAGTGGTCTTGGCGCCGATGCGCTCCAGATGTTTGCGCGCCACGAGCGCATTGATCTCGTTGTCCTCGACCAACAACACATGCAGCTCGATCTGCGGCTTGGTGCTTGCTTCAACCTTGTTCGCCGACGTGCTGCCGGCCATCTCGCCGCGCAGACGCGCAATCAACGACGTGGTACGGACGGGCTTGACCAACCAGCCGTCGAAACCGGCCAGCGTATTCTGCGCCGTCGTGCGCCGTTCAAACGGCGAGAACAGAATGAGGCTGCGCTCGACACCAGCGGCGCGTGTCGCCGCGATGCTTTGGCGCAAAACGTCTTCACCCAGAGCGCAGTCGACGATCGCCACATCGGGCGTAGGCTTGTGCGCCAGCACGGCGCGCAGCTCTTCGATCGTCTCGGCGCGCAGGGTTTCCGCACCCACCGCCACCAGCCGTTCACCGAGATAGCTCGTTTCGAACGGCGCGCGACCGACGACGAGCACGCGACGTCCCCATAAAGGCGGCGCTTCGATCCTCTCCTGATCGGACGCTGCCGGCAGATCGACCTCGAAAGTGAAGATGGAGCCGCTGCTATCCGTGCTTTCCAGGCGCAGATCGCCCTGCATGTGATCGATGATACGCCGTGAAATAGCGAGGCCGAGGCCCGAACCACCGTGGCGGCGCGTCGCCGAGCCATCGCCTTGTTCGAAGTCCTCGAAAATCGTCTCCTGCTGATCGGACGATATGCCAGGCCCCGTATCGGCCACCGAGAAGATCACGCGGCTGCCGGACTTCCTGGCGACGCGTAGGCCGACGCCGCCGGTCTCGGTAAATTTCACCGCATTGCCTGCAAGATTGATCAGCACCTGGCGCAGACGCGCCGCATCGCCGATCAGGCGGCGCGGCACGCCAGGCTCGATCATGGCGGCGATGCCGACACCTTTATCTTGAGCACGCGGCGCCAGCAGTTCGGCGACGCCCTCGACCAGGGTCACCACGTCGAAGGGTTCGTTGGCCAGTTCGAGCCGGCCCGCTTCGATGCGGGAGAAATCGAGAATTTCCTCAATCAGATTGGCGAGCGCCGTGCCCGATGTGTGGATCGCCTCGACATAGGCGCGCTGTTCGGCCACCAGGGGGCCGTGACGCAGCAGGTCGGCCATGCCGAGAATGCCGTTCAGAGGCGTGCGGATTTCGTGGCTGACGGTGGCGAGGAAGCGCGACTTGGCCTCGTTGGCGGCCTCGGCCCGATGCCGGGCGGCGGCGGCTTCCTTCAAAGTCCACAATTCGTCTTGGAGCTTTTCGAACCGGGCTTCATCGAGCGACCGTTCCGGCGGCTTGCCCTGGCCGCTCGCCCGATGGACGGCCCAGCCGATCGCCGCCCCCAGAAGGGCGGCGCAAAGGCCGATGACGCTGATCACAAACCCAGACACAACCAAACCGAGCCCCCAACGCCAGCATGGCCTGGACCTTAACTGGCCCGACGCCACGCTGGATCGCCTAGGTTGAAAAACCGTTGCTCGGACTTCGACTTAATCGTTACTTCAGGGCCGGGCAACCGCCCTGGTCGAGGGGGCGAAACACGTCATCGCCCTTCAGCGGGCCGACAGTCTTCACCAGATCCCATTCCCCTTTTGATTCCGCAGGAGATTTGATCTGCGTGAGGGCGACACTGTGGACCATGCGGCCGTCAGGGCGCAGGTAACCATCATTGGTGAATATGTCGCGGACGGGCAGCTCGCGCATTTTGGCGACCACTTTCTTGTTGTCGGTGCTGTCGGCCGCCTGAACCGCCTTCAGGTAATGTTTGACCGCCGAATAGACGCCAACCTGGAACGAGCCCGGAAAGACCTTCCGCCGCTCGATAAATTTGGCGATCCAGGCCTTGGTCTCGTCGTCCTCGCGGTTAACCCAGGCGGACACGTTATAGGCGCCCTGGCCCACTTCGAGCCCCATGGCCTTCACCGCCAGCGGGCTATCAAGGCCGAAACCGACGACCTTAGCCTTCAGTCCGAATTCGCGGATCGCCTTCAGGCCGTTGATCGTGTCGTCGCCGCCATTGTTGAGGGCGATGACATCGGCGCCGGAATTCTGCGCTTGCAGCACGAAGGACGAGAAATCGTGGTTGCTGAGCGGATGTTTGACGGCACCGACGATATCGACCCCAGCCTTGGTCAGCGAGGGGCGCAGACCGGCTTCCAGCGCCGCGCCAAAAGCGTAGTCGGCGCTGATGAAATACCATTTCTTGCCGAGCTGCGGCACGGCGGCGGCGATCGAGGCGCTGAGCTGGTAGGTGTCATAGACCCAGTGGACGCTGTTGTCGGGCGCGCAGGCCTTGCCGGTGAAATCGGCTGAGCCAGCACCGGCCAGCATCACCAGTTTATTCTTCTGCTTGGTCACATCGAGGACGGCGAAAGCCACCGCCGAATTAACCAGTTCGGTGATGACGTCGACCTTATCGACGTCATACCAGCGATTGGCGATGGAAACGCCAACATCGGGCTTGTTCTGATGATCGCCGGCCAGAACTTCGATCGGCTTGCCGTTGACCTTGCCGCCGAACTCCTCGACCGCCATGCGCACCGCTTCGACTGAGCCATGACCGGCGCCGGATTCGTAAACGCCGGAGAGGTCGGTCATAACGCCGATCCGCACTTTGTCGCCGGCGATCTGCGCCTGAGCCGCGCTGGCCGCCACCAGCAGCGCCAATGCCGAAACCATAGTCCTCATCGTGCCCCTCCCCTCATATCCGCACCGGATTGGAATATCAGTTTCACTGATTTCCGCGCCGTTTGGCAATGGGGAAGTGGCAATTCGACATTCAGATCAATGGAAAGCGGAACAATGCAAGACGGGACTTGGCCCACTCGCTCCGATGGTTCGCAAAGCGAAATTACGCGTCGTCACCCTGCGCCAAGGCTGCTGCGATCGCCGGCCAGCGAAAGGCGCTGAGATCGACAGCCGCGTGTGCGTGGCCGCAATGGGAACAGGTGCGCCGCGCCGTCTCGCCATTATGACGTTCGCAGGCGGCGGCATAGCCGGCCTGCGGCGCCTGATCGCTGGCGTTCCAGCTTTGGCGATCCATTTCATGGCTGCAACTGTCGCAATACCAGACGACGGTTTCCAATCCCGGCTCGCGCGCTTTGTAGCGCAACTGATTGCCCGGCTCCTTCGTCAGAATGCGATGGGCTGTGCCACCGGGGACATAAACGAAGTCACCTGGTACGAGATCAAAATAGCGAACCGGCCCTTCGTGAAAGACGACCTGCGCCCGGCCGCTCGCCTGCGCGATCACGCTGTCCTTCTCGCACACGAGGAAAAATGGCTGATCGACGGAATTGCTGCTCAAGGTCAATTGCGGATCGACCTCGGGCCGCAGCATGGGAAACTCGTCGAAGGAGGCGAGCTTCGCGGCTTCGCGAAAGAGATTGAAGCTGTTCTTGCGCCGCGTGGTGACGCGCTGGGTGATGGCTTGATTCATGATTGAGCGGCCTCCGCGAGAGCGCGACGCGCGTTGGAGGTGATCCCCGTGCGCCGCATGTAATGTCCCCAGCCCCAGATATGCAGCGGAAACGGCTGGGTGACGTGACCGCAAGATTTGCAGGTGCGCTTGGCTTCATCCATGTTGAGCATCATCGCCGCATCATTCGAGCCTTTGAGGCTCGGCAGCGGCAGCAAATCGCCGCGGCTTTCCTCATCGGACAGTCCGCCGTCGAAATCGTAACGGAACAATTCGGTGGCGCATTTCTCGCATTGAAAGGTCACGCCCTCAGGCTGTTCACCGCTTTCCAACTGACGCTGGGTGATGACCAGAACGGCGAAAAAGGCCTGATCGGAATCACCGCCAACGCCGTGGCTCTTGTGACCGACAAACACGTCGCCGGATCGCACGCGTCCCGTCGAGCCAAACGACACGCCCACTTCGTCGACCGCATTGGTGTGAACGAAATAGCCGATGTGCATGCCCTTCCCGTCACTCGCCAGGGCCGCGACACACGGCACGATGTCGCCGGCACCTTGATAGGGAAAGAGCGGTAGCAATTGCGTATTGCCCTGGCGGGCCGCCTCAAAGGCATTGACCTTCATGGGAACCTTAGCCGCAGGATCAAAGCAGACATCCGGTGCTGTCAGCATGAGCAACCTCCCTTGCCATGATGACTAAATTCTGTCAGTTTGACTAAATTCTGTCAATCTGCTTTTGCGTGACCGCATCATGGATCAGACCGTTCGAACCGTCGTTATCGTGGGAGGCGGCCAAGCTGGTGCTCGCACAGCCAAGTCTCTTCGCGCCCTCGGTTATGACGGCGCATTGACGTTGATCGGCGCGGAAAAACATCCGCCCTATGAACGGCCCGACCTTTCCAAAGCCTGTCTGATCGATGCCGACGCTCAGCCGCCATCCGTTGTCGACACAGCGTTCTGCGCGGAACAACGCATTGTGCTGATAACCGGGCGACGGGCCTGCGCCATCGATCGTCGGCAAGCCTGCATCCATCTCGATGATGGATCGCAGCATCCCTATGACAGATTGGTGCTGGCGACCGGGTGCAAACCGCGACAGCTCTCCCTAACGGGGCTCGATTCGCGGCGCGTGTTCTATTTGCGAACGCTCGACGATGCGCAGGCATTGCGTCCTCGCCTGCAAGCCGGATCGTCCATCGTCATCGTCGGCGGCGGCTTCATCGGATTGGAAGTGGCGGCTGGCGCGCAAGCGCTCGGATGCCAAGTGAGCGTGCTCGAAGCGGCACCCGTACTGTTGCCGCGTCTTGGATCGACAGCCGCCAGCGACAGAGTGTTGGACCATCATCGTCGCACCGGCATCGACATCCGGCTCGACACGCGCATCGCCTATGCCGATGGCGAAAGGCTCGTTCTCTCCACTGGCGAGGCGATCAAGGCGGATACGATCGTCGCCGGCATCGGCGTCATGCCCGACACAACGCTGGCCGAGGCAGCCGGGCTCGCCATTGATGACGGCATTCTGACCGATGAATTCGGCGAGACATCCGATGGCTCGATCCTCGCCGCCGGCGACGTGACCCGCCATTTCAATCCGCTGCTGCAACGCCATCTGCGGCTCGAATCCTGGCAGAATGCCAATCTGCAACCGGAAACCGTCGCCCGCACCATTTTGGGCGAACGCGTGCCTTACGCGGAAATGCCCTGGCTGTGGTCGGACCAGGGCGATTTGAATCTGCAGGCCGCCGGCGCGCCCGCGCAGGTCGATATGACCGTACAGCGCGGTGGTGATGATACCGGCGTTTCGATCTTCCAGTTCGCGCATGGCGCGCTCGTCGGCGGCATCACGATCAATCGGAACAAGGATATGCCGTTGATCCGCCGCCTGCTGCGCCAGGCCCAGCCGATCGACGATCCGGAGTCTTTAGCCGACGACAGCAGGCCATTGCGTGCATTCTTGAGGACGGGAGCATCATCATGAGTGAAACCATCACCATTCTCGTCGCCACCATGAGCGGCACGGCCGAGATGGTGGCCGAAACCGTAGCCGAACGTATCGAGGAGGCCGGCCTCAACGCCCGCATCCTGCGCATGGAAAAACTCAGGGAGCCGGCCGTGGCGCTCGGCAATGGCGGCCGCTGGATCATCTGCTCGTCGACCTATGGCACCGGCGACGTGCCCGACAATGGCAAGGACCTCTATGCCGCCTTGGACAGCCAGCGGCCCGATCTCAGCGCGCTGCGCTACGGCGTCATCGCGCTCGGCGATTCCGTCTATCCCAACACATTCTGTTTCGGCGGCAAGAAATTCGATGCGCTGTTGAGCGGCCTGGGCGCGGTGCGGATCGGCGAACGTCTCGAACATGATGCGCGCGGACCGGACTATCCGGAGGATCTTGCGGCGACCTGGACGGACACGTGGCTTGAGCGCGTTGGCGATGTCGCCTGATCATTTGGCGCTGGCGATCACGTTGTCGTGCAGCCGCTTGACGGCGGAGAGAACTTTTTTCAGTTCCGCCGCGCTCATGCCCTCGGCCACGCCGTTGGACCAGATCGCCTGGCGGCGATTGATCTCATCGAACAGCTTGCGGCCATGGGCGGTCAATTGCACGAGCTGGGCGCGGCGATGATTGGGATTTTCGATCAATTCGAGGATGTCCTCCTTCACCATCGCCTGGACGACCCAGAGTACGCCCTGGCGCGACAGACCGAATTCGCGCGCGATCTGCGCCACGGTCTTCGGTGTGTCGCCAATGGCACCCAGAACCTGCCAGCGCGTCGACGTGACGCCCAAGTCCTTCATCAGTGCATCGCCGACGCGCAGAAGCGCGCCATTGGCCCGAAAGATGGTGATGATCAGATCGGTGATCACTGCGCCTTCGGGCGTGTGCTGCACCTTTTTGAATTTACTCACAGGCCTCTCGATTCTGGCGAGAAGAAAGCCGTTGCGCGGCTCACGAAGCTTATGCGCGGCATAACAGAACGGGTCACTACCGGCAAATATCGGGCCATCGAGCCATTCTCACAAGGAGGCCCATTATGACCGCTTCTTCGACCATCGCATCGCCGCACATCGCCCGTTCGCTCACGTTGAATTTCATCGGCGACTGGGGCCAGGCCAATTTCCACCGTATCTGCTCCTGGCTGGCACAGGAATTTTGCGACCGCGCAGGTAGTCGCAGCCGCGTCGCGATCTGGAGCTTGCGGGACGGCGGCCTGGAGGCGATGCAAGCCGTCCAGGATGGCGATGCGCAGATGTGCATCTGCACGCCGGTGGGGCTGGTGCCCGCGGCTTTGACGGGCAAGGACATGTTCCGCGATCGCGCCCTGCCGGATCTGCGCGCTCTGGCGACCTTGCCGCAGAACGACCGCTTCGTTCTGGCGATCGCGCCGGACTTCGGCGTGTCGACCTTCGCCGAATTGCGCGCCAAGAAGCCGCCGCTGCGCATCGCCACGTCGATCGACGACGGTACCAATTTCATCGGCTTCACGGCGCGCCGCTATATGGAAGCGCACGGCATTTCCGAAGACATGCTGAACTCCTGGGGCGGCAGCTACGTCAATACGGTGCGGCCGGAACAATCGCTGTTCCTGATGCGTGACGGCGCCGTCGATGCGGTTTTGCAGGAGGCTGTGCTCGCCCCCTGGTGGGCCGAGATGATCCGCAAGCGCGGCGCGATCGCTTTGCCGGCGGAAGACCAGGCGCTGACCGCGCTGGAACAGACTTATGGCCTGCACCGCAACAGCCTGCCGGCGGGTTTTTGGGAAACACTGTCGACCGATCTGCCGACGTTGGATTTCTCAGATTTCGTCGTGCTCGTGCGCAACGATCTGCCCGACGATGTGGCTTATCTCCTCACCTGGTGCCTGTGCGAAACGCGACAGGTGCTGGAACAGCAATATCGCCACCTGCCGCAGGATCGCAGCCCGGTGAGTTATCCACTGGTGCCGAAGGATATGGCGCGCACGCCGATCCCTCTGCATCCCGCCGCCGCCCGCTTCTATCGCGAGGCCGGCCACCTCTAGCGCGGGCGAGACCGCAAAATCGTACGAGCGGTAGCGATTATCAGCCGTTTCAGGACAGCAAGAAAACGCGATGTCGATTCCGCTTCATCGACGCCCCGCCTCAACCAATTTCTGCGCCAAAAGCCCCGGATTGGTGAACAAGGCCTCGTGATCGCCAGGCATGGTCACGAAACGAAAACGGCCGAGGCGATTTGAAAAACGCGGATGCCACGACAGATCGGGCATCGGCACCCGGATATCCTCGAGGCTCAACAGGTAGCTTTTGGGAATGGTAAGACCGTGGAATTTCTTCAAATCCAAGCGGTCTCTAAAAGGTTGCATCGGCTGCGGTGTCCAGCGCTGATAATACCGAAGCGCATCTTCGTAGCTAACCGTATTGAAGAAGCTATCCCGCACCGCTTCGAACGGCGGTAAATAGGTATCGTCGCCACTTCGACGGGCGCCCTCCTCGGAGACAGCGACATTCTGCGGTGTCTCGTCGAACAGACATTGCCCGTCCAGCAGAACGAAAGCGCTCCAGAAAACCAGGCGCGAGATGCGATCCGGGATCGCTTCGGCAACTTTGGCAATGATTGTCCCACCATAACTATGACCGACGAGAACGAAATCGCGTAAGTCCTTCTCGACGATATAGTCGACAATCGAAGCCGTGCAGGCCGCATGATTGACACGACGATCCGCCGCCTTGCCATGACCCGCTATCGTGGGAGCGAACGCGCGATGACCTGCTTTCTCAAGATGCCCGATAACATCGTCCCAGCATGATCCGTCATGCCAGCCGCCGTGAACGAGCACGAACTCAATCATCCACTTCTCTCCAGAACCCTATGTATAGCGCCACTGCCGCTATTATTTGCCAAACGGCGCCTCGGCATCGAGCCGCGCTTTGGCTTCCTTGGCGATGCTGACATCGAACAACTGCTCGGCTGTGACTTTCCGTTCAACAAAGTCGAAATAATCAGCCCAATAGTCCTGCATCTTCATGATGGAAGCGATATTGGGCACGCCATCTTCGTTGACGTAGGACCAGTTCGGCGCGATCTCTTTCAGAGTTTCCGGTTTCAGCATCGTCGTTCTGACGAGAAGATTGACGATGTCCGGGTGCTGATCGGGATTAGCGGCGGCGGCATTGAACTCCTTGGCGCCCTGTAGATAAGCCATGGCAAAGCGCACCAAGATATCGTGCTTGTCCTTGATGAGATTACGCCGGGTGGCGAAGACCGCGATGGTGCCGTCGGGATCGATCAAGTCGCCGGTGGCGATGATAGGGCCCCATCCATTATTGGCGGCGAAAAAGCCGAACTGATACCCAAGATCGGTGCCATCGACTTGGTTCTGCCCCAGCATTTTCATCAGGTCGGGCTGCGGGATGTTGGTGATCCATCGAACGTCCTTGCGCGGGTCCAACCCGGCCTTCCGCAGCGCAAGCGAGAACGTATATTGATTGATGCTGCCGGTGCCGCTGACGCCAATCCGCTTGCCTTTCAGCTTGTTGAGATCGGCTAATGTCTTGATGCCGCTGTCGGCCATTTCTTTGCTGACGTTGATGACGGAATACCCGCGACCAACCTTGTTGTTGCCGCGATCGAGGATCGCCACCAGCGGCGCACCGCGCGCGACGCTGTTGAACAGGCTTGCATTGGCGGTCATGAACGTGAGGTCGAGTTCGCCGGAGATGAGCGCCGGCACCGCCTGCTGGCCATCGATGAACATTTTGGTTTCGATGCGCAGGCCCAGCTTGTTGAAATAGCCTTTTTCATTGGCCACCAGAAAGCCGCCGCCGGTGATGAACGGCCCCTCGCCGACGCGCAAAAGGTCCTGGCTACGGGCCGGGGCGGATGACATAAGGCCGAGGACGATCGTTGCTGACAGTACCGAAATCAATCCCTTCATGATTTTGCTCCGGCGCTTTGTTGTCTGTGATGCTCCCCTCAAGACGCAAGCCGGCTCGTTCCCGATAAACCGTCGCGCCATCGGTGTCGTTTAATCTTTATATTGATTATCTTAATGTTGATGTAACTGAGCAAGACTCGATTGCGCTGTCAAGGGGCGAACACGTGCAACGACGAAAGATTGCAGCGCACCGGCGATGGATGATCGCTTCTTGGGCAATGGCTCACGCGATAGGCAGCGATGTTCAAGCCATCATGCCCAAAATGCGCGCGCCAAATGGCCAGAGGATCGAGTTATAACTTAAATATGATCGATGTTTAATCTTTAGTTCCTAGGAGATATACGGGGCGCCGTTATCATCCTCTCTACTCTGCTGGACCAATCGTCTTCGGCGATGGCTCTGCGCCATCGTCGCACAATCCAAACCGGCACGGAGGGAGAAGGGATGGCTTTAACAAGAAGAACAGTGATCGCTGCTGGCGCGGCCGCGACGGCCAGCGTGTTGGCGAAGCCGGCCATCGCTCAATCGAACGTCATCAAGGTGATTTATCCTTACGCGGCGGGCGGCGGCGCCGATACCGTGGCGCGTTTTCTCGCCGAGCAGATGCGTGCCGTTCTGAACGAGCCTGTCATCGTCGAGAACCGCGTCGGTGCCGATGGCCGCATCGGCGTGCGTGCTGTTGTCGATGCACCGGCGGACGGGCGCACTTTTCTCTTCACGCCTTTCGCGGCGATCGTTCTTCATCCCACCGTCTACAGCAACCTGCCCTATAATCCCCTCACGGACCTCACGCCCATCGCGCAAGCCTGCGTCTTCGACTTCGCGCTTTCGACGGGACCGATGACCGGTGCGCGCAATCTCGAAGAATTGGTGACATGGCTGCGCGCCAACCCGGACAAGGCAGCGTTCGGCTCGCCAGCCGCGGGCTCGATCCCGCATTTTTCCGCTATTCTGTTCGCACAGGCCGCCAAGGTCGAACTGCGTCACGTGCCGTTTCGCGGCCCGGCGCCGGCGCTCGCTGATCTCATTGCCGGACAGATCGCCCTGGCCTCGACGTCGGCCTCCGATGCCACCGAATTGCACAAGAGCGGCAAGCTGCGCATTCTGGCGACGACGGGAGAGAAACGCACCACCACCACGCCGGATGTTCCAACCTATAAAGAGCAGGGCTACGACATCACCGCCGAAGGCTGGTACAGCATGTATGCGCCAGCCAAGACGCCGCAAGCGCTCGTCGACAAAGTCCGCGACATCGTCATCGACACGGTCAAGAAGCCGGAGGGGCAGGACTTGCTGCGCCGTCTCGGCCTGACGCCGACGGGGCGCAACGGCACGGAACTCGCAGCCATTCAGGAACGGGATTTCAAATTCTGGGCCGGTCCCATCAAAGCTTCGGGCTTCAAGCCCAGCGATTGATCTTGCTGGCTGACTTGATTGCCGAGGAAGGCGCTATAGACTTTGGCCGATAATCCGATGTTTTCAAAGGATGTCGCCGAAGTGCGTCAACTCGCTGCTAGCGAACCGTCCTGGATGCGGCGGCTCAAGATCCGTCACCTGGAAGTCTTTCTCACTTTGGTCGAGACAGGCAGCCAGAGCGCGACGGCGGCGCAACTCAACATTACGCAGCCAGCTCTATCCAAATGGCTGCGCGAACTGGAAGAGGACATCGGCGCGCCGCTGTTCGAGCGCGGCCGCCGTCTCACGCCCACGACCTATGGCGAGATCGTGCTGCACTATGCGCACCGCGTGCTGGGCGACACGACGCGCATGGGCGACGAGCTGAAGACCTTTCGCGCCGGTCAATCCGGACGGGTTCGTGTCGGGCTTTTGCGTTCGGCCGCCGCGACGCTCATCCCCAAAGTGATGACGGCCTATCGCCGGATCGCGCCTGACGTTCGCATCTCCTTGTTCGAGGATACGCTCGACAATCTGCTGCCGCGATTGGAACGGCGCGAGCTCGATTGCATTCTTGGCCGGCTGCACGGCAAGGCGCTGACAGCCGAGATTTTCACGGAGGCGCTTTACGACGAGCCGGTCTGCATCATCGCTCGTGTCAAACATCCGCTGCATGCCAAGAAAAACTTGACGAAAACTCTGACTTGGCGCGAGGCTTTGAGCTATCCCTGGATCGTGCCGCTGCCCGACACACCGATGCGCCAGCTCCTGGAAGCGGAACTGGGCGCTATGGGACTGGCGCTGCCATCGACGACGATCGAATCGTCCTCCTTCCTGGCGACCGAACGGCTGCTGCAGGAGACGGACATGATCAGTCTGGTGTCGCTGCAGCTCGCCCTCTATCACACGGAGACAAAGTCGCTGGCGATCCTGCCGCTGACGATCCCCCACGCGCGACTGGGTCCACTGGGTCTTTTATGGGTCGATCGCCATCCGACGGCCGCTGTACAGCGTTTTCTCGATCTCGTGCGGCAGGAATCCGCCAAACTGGCACGTGGAGCCACGCCGCGCAGGAATGCTCCGCGAGAAAAGAAACGCTGAGCTGTGCTTCAGTCGCCTTCCTGATCCTGCGGCACGTTGAACAGCGGAATCACGCGCGTGGCTTTTGGCTGTGCCACGCCGGACGGCCGCCTGATCTCGCGCACGTCCGGCTCTTGCGGCAGCTCGTTCATGCGAACGCGATTGATGCGCGTGGCGGGCTTTGCACTTTCGCCTGACGGTTCGCTGGGACGATAGACGCTCACCGCTTCGCGATAGCGTTGCGGCCGATAGACTTCAGCCGGTTCGCGCACGCGCGCACCCGGCGTCTGCCAGGAATAGGGCTCGCCCCAAAAGCGCAGGCCCGGCAGGCGGGACTGGGATGTATGATAGGCATATTGAGGCGGCGCGGCTTTACGTCGTCCTTTCGCCTGCGCGACATCCGCGCAAACAAAAGCAAAACCCACCGCAAGTGAAACGGCGAAGGCCAGCGCCTTGGCTCTCATGACATTTCCCCACTACGCAACTCTACCCACACACAGGCAAACACTTATCAAGACACCTTTGGCAACGTCGACGGAAATCGTCGGCGATCCAAACGATTGCTTAACGCGTGTCGCGCCGCACATAGAACGCGCCAGACGGGCGGGCTCCGCAACGTCCCACCCCTGCCCACGTGTGATTTTCAGTCGGGCGGAATTGACGAGGTTGGCCAGCGGCTTACCATGCTGAATGTGATCGGTCGGCTCACCGATTGCGTCTGCGCAGGAACCCCGAGGGAGGAATTGGATGAAAAAACTCGCCATCACGCAATGGGGTGAGCCGCTGCAATTGCTCGATGCTGAAACACCCGCGCCGCAGGGGCGCGAAGTGCTGATGAAAACGCAAGCCTGTGGCGTCTGTCATAGCGACGTG
Organism: Methylocella sp. CPCC 101449; assembly: GCF_031921685.1. NCBI lineage: Bacteria > Pseudomonadati > Pseudomonadota > Alphaproteobacteria > Hyphomicrobiales > Beijerinckiaceae > Methylocella > Methylocella sp. CPCC 101449. Next base: position 1,164,911 of record NZ_JAPDHU010000001.1, read on the forward strand.
CATGTTTGGGAGGGCTATTTCGATCTCGGCAGCAAAGGCAAAATGCGCATGGCCGATCGCGGCATGAAACTGCCGTTCACCTTGGGCCACGAGATCGTTGCCACCGTCGCGGCCTTGGGGCCGGACGCTTCCGGCGTCACCGTCGGCCAGAGCTATATCGTCTATCCGTGGATCGGCTGCGGCGCCTGCGCCGCCTGCGCCAGCAAGGACGAATTGATGTGCGTGCAGGCGCGGTCGCTGGGGCTGCGCTGTGACGGCGGCTATGCCGATCATGTGCTGGTGCCGGATGCGAAATATCTGGTGCCCTACGACGGCCTGTCGCGCGATGTCGCCTGCACCTATGCCTGTTCGGGCATCACCGCCTATAGCGCCTTGAAGAAAGTCGGCCCGCGCACGGAGGCTGATTGGCTTTGCATCGTCGGCTGCGGCGGGCTCGGCATCGGTGCGATCCGGATCGCCAAGGCGATTTCGCGGGCGCGCATTCTCGCCGTCGATGTCAACGATGGCCGCCTCGATCTGGCGAAAGCGGCTGGCGCCGATGCGGTGTTGAACAGCACGCAGGCGGATATCGTCAGCCAGATTCAAACGCTCACCGGCGGCGGCCCCCATGCAACGATCGATTTCGTCGGCTCGGGCGAGACGTTCGCCCTGGCGGTCGATACGGCGCGACGCGGCGGCCAGATCGTCATCGTCGGCCTGTTCGGCGGTTCGACCACGCTCGCGCCGCTGGCGATCACCACCAAACTGTTGCGCATCGAAGGCTCCTATGTGGGCACGCTGCAGGATTTGAAAGACCTGGTCGCCCTCGCACAGACTGGTAAGCTGCCACCCATTGCCACCATCGCCATGCCTTACGCGCAAGCGACCGAAGCGTTGAATGCGCTGAAGCAAGGCAAGGGCGGCGAAGGCCGCGCCGTGCTGCAGTTCAGTTAGACGCCTAAGCCGCCTGCGTCTGCATCGCGGACTGGCCGCGATGGCTCAGCGCTTCGGCGAGATGGAGGCGCGAGACCGTATCGCGGCCATCGAGATCGGCCAAGGTGCGCGCCAGTTTCAGCACGCGGTGGAAACCGCGCGCGGTGAGGCGCAGGCGCTCGGTGGCATCGCGCAGCAGAGCGGTGCCTGAGGCGTCGAGTTGCGCTACCTGTTCGACGATATTGGCTGGCGCGGCCGCATTGGTCGTGACGTGCGGCAGGCCGAGCGCCGCGTAGCGTTCGACTTGAATGGCGCGGGCCGTGGCGACACGGGCTGCGACTTCGGCGGAACCTTCCGCCGGCGGCGGCAGAAGGAGATCGGCGGCGGTGACGGCCGGCACTTCGATGGCCAGATCGAAACGATCGAGCAAGGGACCTGAGATGCGCGCTTGATAGGCGGCCATGCAGCGCTCGTTGGGCATGCGCCGGCAGGCGTAGCCCGGATCGGTGGCATGGCCGCAACGGCATGGATTCATCGCCGCGACCAATTGGAAGCGCGCCGGATAGACAACGCGATGATTGGCGCGGGCGAGCGCGATCTCGCCCGTCTCCAGCGGCTGGCGCAGGCCATCGAGCGCGGCGGCGGGAAACTCCGGCAATTCGTCGAGAAACAGCACGCCGTGATGGGCGAGCGAGGCTTCGCCCGGCCGCGCATGGACGCCACCTCCGACCAGAGCCGCCATGGAGGCGGAATGATGCGGCGCGCGAAACGGCCGCCGATCGGTCAGCTCACCGCCCGCCAGAATGCCGGCGAGCGAATGCACCATCGACACTTCCAAGAGTTCGGCGGGGCCAAGCGGCGGCAGGATCGACGGCAGCCGTGCCGCCAGCATGGATTTGCCCGAGCCCGGCGGCCCGTTCATGACAAGGTTGTGGCCGCCAGCGGCGGCGATTTCGAGCGCCCGCTTGGCGCTTTCCTGGCCCTTGATGTCTCTGAGATCGGGCAGCAGCGGTCCCTTAGCGCGCACGGCCGGATGTGGGCGCGCCATCACCTGGGTGCCGCGAAAATGATTGGCGAGTTGGATGAGTGAGCGCGGCGCCAGGATATCGAGATCGGCCGAGGCCCAGGCCGCCTCCGGCCCGGTTTCGAACGGGCAGATCAGGCCATGTCCGCGCGCATTGGCGGCGACGGCGGCGGGCAAGACACCCGCGACCGGGCTGATCGCGCCATCGAGCGCCAGTTCGCCCAACACGGTGTAGCCGGACAGCGCATCGGACGGGATGGCGCCGATGGCCGACATGACGGCGAGCGCGATCGGCAGATCGTAGTGACTGCCCTCTTTCGGCATGTCGGCCGGCGCCAGATTGATGGTGATCTTCTTGGCCGGCAAGGCGAGCCCTGAGGCGTTAAGAGCAGCGCGCACCCGCTCGCGCGATTCTCCCACAGCCTTGTCGGCCAGGCCGACGAGCACGAAGCCCGTGGAGCCGCCGGACAATTGCACCTGCACGTCGATGGGCCGGGCCTCGACGCCTTCAAATGCCACCGTCGCGACGCGCACCACCATCTCGGCCCCCGCAGATCAATGGCCTCAAGCTAGCGGGCAACCTTGGGGAGCGCAAGAACATTTCATGAACATTGGTAAAGGCCAAGCTTTAACAGGCTCAAACCACCCGTTCGATCTCGCAGGGAAAGGCGCGGTGGGGCGCCGAGCCGGCGATCGCGTCGAGATCCTGTTCGTCGATCAGCAGATTGTAATTCGAGCCGTCGCGGTCGAAGGGCGCATAGCCGGCGATGTTCAGCTCGCTGTTGGATTGCCACCAGCCATATTGGCCAACGACCACGTCGGGCTTCAGGCGAGTTTCCAGCTTGGCGCGCATCTGGATTTCGCCGGCGCGGGTTTTGACGCGAACGAGATCGCCATCGGCGATGCCTCGCGCACTGGCCGCCGACGGATGCATCTCGATCAGCGGTTCGCGCATGCGACGGCGCAGTGAAGGCACATGCCGGTGCTGGCTATGACAATACTGTGCCAGTTTTGCCGAGGTCAGCACCAGCGGATAGCGTCGCTGGCGTTTGAGCTGTTGCTGCGGCGCATAGACGGGCAATGGCGCGTAGCCGTGATCGAGGAAAGTCTCGGAATAGAGCTCGATCTTGCGCGTCGGCGTTTTGAAACCCTTGGGCGTCGCACCGCCTTCGGCATATTTCCTATAGCGCATGGTCAGCGGCTGACGTAGACCGCCGGGCGATGCCCGGAGATCATCGAGGCTGAGGCCGAGCGGCGCGACGATGGCGGCAAGGCCGGCTTCGAGATCGCCGCCCCAGAACTGATCGGCGAGACCAAGACGCTTCGCCAGTTCGAACACGATCCAGGCATCGGATCGGCTTTCACCCGTGGGCTCGACGACCTTCTGGCGAAGCTGAATCAATTCCTCCGCGCCTTGATTGACCTCGAAGCCGGTGCGCAGGGCTTCGCGCTCCCAAGGCGTATTCACCGGCAGAACGACGTCGGCGAAAGCGGCCGTGGGCGTCATCACCACATCGGCATGGACGAAGAAATCGAGCTTTTGCAGCGCTTGCCGGGCGCGCAGGGGATCGGCGTGCGAGAGAATGACATTGGCGCCGAAACAGAGCAGCGCTTTCACCGGATAAGGATCTTCCTCGAGGATGGCGCGATAAAGTGAGTCCGAGCCGATCCAACCGCGCGACGCGGGGCCGAGCGGACGGCGACCGAATTCAACGCATTTGCGCCGCTGTTCGGCGCTCATCAGTTCAAAGCCCGAGACATCGAAGACGGCATGATGGGTGAGTTGCACATTGCCGCCGGGCGCATCGACGCTGCCCGTCAGGGCAAAGAGCATGGCGATGGCCCGATCGGTCTGCGTGGCATTGGCATGCTGGCTGATGCCGGACCAGCAGTAGTAACTGACCGGCAGGTTCTCGTAGATCAAGCGCGCTGTGCGCGTGATCTGTTCGTGCGAAATGCCGGTTTCGTGTTCGACTTCTTCCGGACTCAATCGCGCGCAGACCTCCGCATAAAGCGAAAAGGCCGTCTGGCAGCGCACCGTCTGGCCTGCGATCACGAACGTCGCATCGGCGCGCAATGCCGGCTCACACTGCGGCTCTTCGTAAACGCCGCGTGTCGGATCGAACAGCAGTGACGTAGCGCGTTCGCTGTCCCAGGCGACGAGATGCGTTTCTGGCGCAAGGCCAATGTCTCCGGCGCGCAGAAAGCGTTTCGTATCGTCGCGCACGAGCAGCGGTCCGTTGGTCCAATCGCGCACGAAGCGCTCGTCGAACCAGCCGTTTTCGATCATCGCGCCGGCAAGACCCAGCGCCAGGGCGCCATCGGAGCCGGGTTTGACCTGCAGCCATTCGCGGGCCCGCCCCGCAAAGCCCGCCTGGCGCGGATCGATGACGACGAGCGCGGCGCCGCGCGCATTGGCCTCCGCGACGCTGGTTGCGTGATCGAGCCAGGTGGCACCAGGATTGTGACCCCATAGGACGATGGCGCGGCTGTTGGAGAATTCCGGCGTCGCTATGCCGTGACCGAACGTATAGGCGTGCGAGAAATCCTTGTGCCAGTTGCAAATTTCGGTGCCGCGCAAGAGATTGGGACTGCCGAAGGCATGGACCAGACGCTCGATCCATTTGATGCCATCGGACACCGGCGATCCCGAGGGCGAGGTGACGCCGAAAGCCACCGCCTCGGCGCCATGACCATCGCGCGTGGTGCCGATACGGCGCGCGATCAGATCGAGCGCCTCGTCCCAGCTCGCCTCGCGCCATTGCGGCGCGTCCGTTTTCGGCGATGTCCGGATGAGTGGATGCAGCAGGCGCTGCGCATTGTGAACGATCTCCGGCGCCGCGCGACCCTTGATGCAGAGCGCTTTGCCCGTCGGATGATCGGGATTGGGCTCCTGCGCGATGAGGCGCCCGTCTTCCACCACGGCGGTGGAGCCGCAACGCGACCGACACAAAGCGCAGAAGATCGGCGTTCGCGTTTGCATCGGCAGCACGTCCTTGATGGCTTGTCTCAATTATGAGACATAATCTCCTTTTTAAGATAGCACGTCAAGACTGCCGACGCAGATGAAGTGAACCGGGCTCCGTCAGCTCGGCTCAAGTTCGGAAATGCTGATTTCATTGAGCACGCGCAACCGCGTGGCGGCATCCGCATCGCTATGCTCGACCGCTTTGCCGAGCAGCTTGCCCAGGCGATCCAGCGCACCGGCAGCTGCATCGACGGGCAACGGCTCTTCGTAATATTTGTCGGCGAAGCGGCCCGCGATGTCGGCGAGCAGGCTGAGACAAGCGGCCTGATCAGGCTCCGTGGTGCGCAGCTTCAACGCCCGCAGTTGAAATTCCCAATAAGTGGACACGCCACCCTTCTGCGATTTCAGCCATTCCAGAAGTTCACGCATGATGCTTCTCCATCGATCAAAAAATAAATCGTCAATGCCGCCTCGTGAGGCAACGCTCCTTCATCCGTTGTGCTGTCAGTTAGGCCGATCGGCCACCGTGGCGGGCCGACCACGCCACCGGATCGCTGAGAAAGCGCTCGATCTCCTGGCGATCGGCTGCCGAGAGCTGGCCATCATCCTGCGCCGCCAAAACGTCGGACCAGGTGGCGAGGGCATGAAGGGTCAATCCCGCCTGCCCCAGTCGGACGCCGGCATCGGGAAAGGCATCGTGATAAAAGATCGTCAAGATATGTTCCACATGCGCGCCGGCCGCGCGCAGGCCACGCACGAAATTCAGTTTGCTGCGCCCGTCGGTGGTGAGATCGTCGACCAGAAGCGCGTTGAGCCCTTCGATGGAGCCGCCCTCGACCTGGGCATTGCGGCCGATGCCAAGCGGGCGTTTGCGGATGTAGCGAAATTTGAGGCCGGTGCGTTCGGCGATCCAGGCGGCGAAGGGAATCCCCGCCGTCTCCGCGCCGACCAGCGCATCGAAGGCGCTGGTCTGCAAAGCTTCCTTCATCCAGTTGGTAGCCAGGGCGACAGCTTGCTGGCGCAACTCCGGCTCGCCGATGAGAAGACGAATGTCGACATAGACCGGGCTCGCCCAGCCGGCGGCCAAGATATAGGGCTGTTGCCGGCTGACGTGAATGGCGCCAGCCTTGAACATGATCTCGGCGATCCGTTGTCCCCGTTCCTTGGCCGCTGTCGAAGTCATGGGCGCGTCTCACCCAACGACCAAGGCAGTTGCTCTCCGCCCCGGAACATGACGATGTCTTCGCCGGCAACCTCGATGGCGGCCATCTGGCGATCCGGCCTACGCTCCAAAGTGAGAGTGCCCGTATTGACCGGCAGACCGTAGAAGCGCGGACCGTTGAGCGAGGCAAAAGCTTCGAAATGCGGCAGCGCGCCTTCCTCGTCGAACACTTGGACATAGGTTTGCAGAGCGGTGGCGCCACAGAAAATGCCCGCCGCGCAGCACTCGGCCTGTTTGGCGCTGCGCAGATGCGGCGCCGAATCCGTGCCGATGAAGAAATTGCCGTCGCCCGAGGTCGCCGCCTGGCGCAAAGCGAGGCGATGGCGCTCGTGTTTGGCGACGGGCAGGCAATAGAAATGCGGCTGCAGGCCGCCGTTGAACAGCGACGAGCGGTTCAAGATCAGATGATGCGGCGTGATCGTGCCAGCAACCCGGCCCGCATGTGCCCGCACAATCTCTACCGTCTCGGCCGTGGTGACATGTTCGACCACCACCTTGAGACCCAGATGGCGCTTGAGCAGCGGCAGCAGCTTCTGCTCCATGAAGACCGCCTCGCGGTCGAAAATATCGACGCTCCAATCGGTGACTTCGCCATGGATCAAGACCGGCATGCCGATCTTTTCCATCCGCTCGAACACTGGCGCCAGCACCTGAATGTCGCGCACACCCGCGTGCGAATTGGTCGTCGCGCCAGCGGGATAGAGTTTGGCGGCGGCCCAGACACCCTCCTTGAAGCCGCGCTCGATCTCATCGGCCGTGGTCGCTTCGGTGAGGTAGCAGGTCATCAGCGGCGTGAAGTCGCTGCCCTCGGGCCGAGCCTTGAGAATGCGCTCGCGATAGGCCTGGGCACTTTCCACCGTCGTGACCGGCGGCACCAGGTTCGGCATGATGATGCCGCGGGCGAATTGCGACGTCGTGAACGGGATGACGGCCTTCAACACGTCGCCGTCGCGAAGATGGATATGCCAGTCGTCCGGTCTTTTGATGGTGATCGACGGCACGGTGCTGGCCGGCGGATCGGGAAAGAGCTCGGAAATGCTCATTCTAGCGCGTCCTTGATCGCTGTGCGGAGAACGCTGACACCGGCAATAAAGTCATCGATCGTCATCGCTTCCTTCGGATTGTGCGAACCATGCTCGTTACGCACGAACAGCATGGCGGCGGGAATTCCGACATTAGCAAAGACGGCGGCATCATGCCCAGCGCCGCTGGGAATATCTTCACATGCCAAACCGAGCTCGTGAGCCGCCTTTTCGAGCCGCTTGATCCAGCCCTGATCGAGGATGGCGGGGGCGGAATCGATGCGCCGGTCGAGCTTGAATTCGACGCCGCGCTCCTCGCTGACAAGAGCGCATTCCGACAGGAACAGGTCGTAGAACGCTTCCAGCGTCTCCTGGCTCTGGCTGCGAACTTCGAAGGAAAACTGCACCTTCTCCGGGATACGGGCGAGGGCGTGGGTCTTGGGATCGGTGCCGATGACGCCGCAGGTGATGACCAGATCGCGGCCGCGCTCCAACATGGTGCGCCAGTGGCGATCCAAATGAGTGATCAGTTCGGCCACCGCGAACAGCGCATCGCGCCGCAGCCAGCGCGGCACGGCGCCGGAATGGCCGGCCTCGCCGAGGCATTCGACCTTGGCGTGGCGGATATTGCCGCGAATGCCGGTGACGATGCCAACCGGCAGCTTGCGGGCGACCAGCACCGGCCCCTGTTCGATATGCAGCTCCAGCCAGGCGAAGACCTGAGCGGGATCGAGCAGCCACTCGCCCTTTTCGATCGGCGCCATGGCGATGCCGACCGAGGCCATGGCCTGCGCCAAGGTCTCGCCATTGGCATCGACGGAGGCGAGATCGGCGGCGGAGAGTTTTCCAAACAGCGCGCTCGAGCCCATATAGGCGCGCCCAAACCGGGCGCTTTCCTCGCCGCGCAGCGCATAGATCTTGATCGTGCGCTGCGGCCGAAACCCCTCGCGCTTGAAATGCGCCAGAACCGTGAGACCGGCGATGACGCCGGCGGCGCCATCGAAATTACCGCCCTGCGGCACTGAGTCGAGATGGGAACCGCAGGCGAGGAACGGCAGGCTCGGATCGCGTCCTTCCAAGGTGATGATCAGATTGGCGCCGGCATCGCGCTCGGTGGCGAAACCCAATTGGTGCGCTTCCGCCTCGACGAGATCGAGCGCCGCAGATTCCAGCTCGCTGTAAGCGAGCCGCGTGATGCCTTCGCCATCGCTGGTCAGCGCCCGCAACGCGTCAAAAATAGCGGCGGCGAAATCGCGATCGGCCGTGTCTTCCACATAGGCCGAGGGGGCAATCTGCGCGGTCACGAGATCGGGTCCAGCCAGGCGAGATCGGGTTCGTCGGCTTCCTCGATCACGACACCGCCAATGAGATCGCTGACGCGGCCGATATCGCGAAGGGCGCAGAAACGTTCGAGATCGTCGATGATCGTCGTCATCGTCTTGGGTTGCAGGAAGGTCGCCGTTCCCACCTGCACGGCGCTGGCACCGGCGAGCAGATATTCGACCGCATCATCGCAATTGGAAATGCCGCCACAGCCGATCACCGGAATGTCGACGGCCTTGGCGCATTGAAACACCTGCCGCAGGATGATCGGCTTGACCGCCGGACCTGACAAGCCACCCATCACATTGCCGAGGCAGGGGCGAAAGGTTTTCAGATCGATCGCCATGGACAGGATCGTATTGGCGACCACCACCGCATCGGCGCCGGCGGCTTCTGCCGCGCGCGCCACGTCCGGCATCTCGCCAGTGTTGGGGGTGAGCTTGACCCAGAGCGGCAGGTTCGTCGCCTTGCGCAATTCGCGTGTGACCTTTTCGGTCGACTCAGCGCGCATGGCGAAGGCCTTGCCGTCCTCCTCGATATTCGGACAGGAGATATTGGCTTCGATGGCGGTGATGCCGGGGATCGTCAGCTCGGCGGCGAGACTGGCGAAACCCTCGGCCGTCGGCGCCGAAATGGAGACGACCAGCGGCGTGCTGTAGCCGGCATAATGCGGCATGGTCTTCTCAAGAAAGTAAGCGACGCCTTTGGAAGGAATGCCTATGGCGTTGATGAGGCTGCCGGGGCGTTCGACGACACGCGGCAAAGGATTGCCTGTGCGCAATTCACGGGTGATCGTCTTGGTGACGCAGGCGCCGAGCCGATCGAAATCCAGCACCTTCTGCAAGCCTTCGGCGAAGGTACCCGAGGCCGGCATGATCGGATTGCGCAGGGTCAGGCCACCGATCTTGACGGAGAGATCGATTTTGCTCTCGACGGCGTTCACGGCAACGCCTCCTTCAGATCGAAGACGGGGCCGTCCCAGCAGACGCGGCGGCTGACGATTTCGCCATCGACGTTGAAGTCGCGGACGCAGCAGTAGCAAAGGCCGATGCCGCAAGCCATTTGCTGCTCCATCGCCACCTGGCCCGGCAGATCGAATTCATGGGCGAGACGCTGCTGCACCCGCATCAACCGGCTGGAGCCGCAGGTGAAGAAGGCGTCGCAGCGGTTCTCGGCGATCAGCGAGCGCAGAATACGCTCGACATTGGCGGGACCGCTGGTCTGGCGGGCATCGGTGACGGTGATGACCTCGGCGCCGAAGCTTTGAAACAGATCGACGGAAACCAAGAGATCCGGTCGCCGCGCGCTGAGAATGGCGGTGACGTGAATGCCGCGTTCCTTGGCCGATCTGGCCAAGGGCGCCAAGGTGGCAAGACCCGCGCCACGGCCGACGGCGACGATCGAGCGCCACGACGGATCGAAGGTGAAGCCCGTTCCGAGCGGACCGAACACATCGAGCTGGTCGCCGGGCCGCAAGGTCGCAAGCCCGCGTGTGCCGGCGCCCGTGACCTTGTAGAGAAACTCCAGCTCGCGCGTTTGCGGATTCATCCCATAGACGCTCATGGGACGGCGCAGAAACGGCTGCGCCTCGCCGGAATGCGGACACAGGAGCTGGAAGAACTGCCCCGCCTGCGCCGCCGCAGCCTCTGGGCTGCAGCGGACGACGAGGTGGTAATACTCCTCATTCACCGGCTCGTTCTTGAGCACTTCGGTCAGTTCCGCGACCACGGGATGGTGCGGGGACGCCTCAGTCTGCGAACCGAAGTGATGAGGATGCATGTGGTTCATGACGCCCCTTCATTCCAATTCAGCGCCACGCCGTTCCGGAATCAGGAACCACATGGCCAGAATGTCGATGACATAGAGAACCGCGAGCAGCGCTATGGCCGTCTCGAAGTTGTAGAGCCCGGCGATCGCGCCGATGACGACCGGCCCGAAGCCGCCGACACCGCGCCCGATGTTGAACAGGACGTTCTGCGCCGTGGCGCGGGCCGCCGTCGGGAAGAGCTCGCTGATCAAAGCGCCATAGCCGCCGAGCATGCCGTTGACGAAGAAGCCCATGATGGCGCCAACGATCAAAAGCTGCGTCGGATCGGTCAGTCGTGAATAGACGACGACCATGATCGCGGCACCCAGCATGTAAGCGAAGAAAGCAGGGCGGCGGCCGATGCGATCGGCGATGTGGCCGAAGGCGAAGATGCCGAGCGCCATGCCGGCGATCGTGACCGCGGTCCACATGGCCGACTGCGTGAGCGCGAAGCCGAAGCGCGAGGCGAGATAGTTCGGCAGCCAGATCATCACGCCGTAGTAGCCGAAGTTCTGTACCGAACAGAGGATGACCATGCCTATGCTGAGCTTGGTCGTTTCCCAATCCTTGACCAGCAGCTTGAGCGCCGATTGCTTCGACTGCTCCTTGACTTTCGCGACGAAGATTTCCGGCTCATGCAAGGAGTAGCGAATGAAATAGGCCACCAGCGCCGGGAAAATGCCGACGGCGAACATGCCGCGCCAGCCGATAACTGGCAGCAGCAGCGGGCTCACCAGAGCCGCCGCGAGCACGCCCAACTGCCAGCCAAGGCCGACATAGGAAGACGCACGCGCCCGCTTGGAGGCCGGCCAGGCTTCGGCGACGAGCGCCATGCCGATGCCGAACTCACCGCCCAGGCCGAGGCCGGCGATCGTGCGATAGATGAGGAGATCCCAATAACCCTGAGCCAGAGCGCAAAGGCCGGTGAAAACGGCGAACAGAACGATCGTCCAGGTGAGAACGCGGACACGGCCGATGCGATCGGACAACATGCCGAAGACCAGACCGCCGACCACCGCGCCGACCAAGGTGGCCGTGACCAGTGAAGCGGCTTGCGCCTGGCTCAACTGCAGATCAGCGGAGATGGCTCTCAACATAAAGCCCAGGATCAGCAGATCGAAGCCGTCCATGGCGTAACCGATGGCCGCGCCCCACAGCGCCTTGCGCGCCTTGCTGTCGACCTCGGATGGTGCGGAGAAAGACTCCGCGGTTGCAGTTTGATTGTCACTCACAGCCTATTCCCCCGTTGCCAAGCCCGCCGGCGGGACGAGCGGAAAGCTCGGCAAGCCGGCCAGGGTCCAGAAATGCTTCGTCGCTCGGGCTGGCGGCCCGATGTTTAGTCGCCCTTTTGAATAAGCCGTTTTAAGCCCGGCGGCTGACAAAAACGAAGTATCGATGATTCCACAGCCTCATCTCACTGACAAGTGGAAATATCAAAAAAGATACTTCTGTCTAAAAAATGATACTACTGCTCAAATTTTGAGCTATTTTATGTTGTTTGCTTCCAGAGTCAGCTATTGACGCGCCCCGGATAGGGCGCAAGAAGCATGGGAGATCCTCTGAATGTACCTCTCAACGCGTCGGTCCCCAACCGGCGGCCTTCAGCCTGGAGTGTTCGCTGATGTCGAATCTGTTTGCGCCGATCGATAAATCCGTCATCGCGCATGAAGCCGCAAAAATGTTGCTCGAAATCAAAGCGGTGCATTTCTATCAAGAAAAGCCGTTTTTTTTTACGTCCGGCTGGGCTAGCCCCGTCTATATCGACTGCCGAAAGATCATTTCCTATCCCCGCCTGCGCTCGGCGCTGATGGATTTCGCCGCCTCCACGATCGTGCGCGATATCGGTTATGAATCCATCGACAATATCGCCGGCGGCGAAACGGCCGGCATTCCCTTCGCGGCGTGGATTTCCGACCGCCTGCTGCTGCCCATGCAGTATGTGCGCAAGAAGGCCAAGGGCTTTGGCCGCAACGCACAGATTGAAGGCGAAGTCGTTGAAGGCGCGCGCACGCTGCTGGTCGAAGACCTCGCCACGGACGGGCGCAGCAAGGTGAACTTCTGCCAGGCGCTGCGGGAAGCCGGCGCCAAGGTCGACCATTGCTTCGTGCTGTTCTACTACGACATCTTCCCGAAAAGCCGTGAGCTGATGGAAGAACTCAACGTCAATCTCCATTATCTGACCACGTGGTGGGACGTTCTGAAAGTGGCCAAGGACAGCGGCCATTTCGAACCGAAGGTGCTCGCCGAAGTCGAAAGCTTCCTCAACGCGCCGGCGGCATGGTCCGCCGCGCATGGCGGCATCTCCGAGTTCTAAGCGGCACGAGGTTCGAGCCATGGCGCTTCGTCTCGACCGCGATCTGCAACTCTTGGTCAACGACGAAGCCAAGGTTTTCGACTCGCAATCGCGCAACTGGAGCGTGCATGCGGGCACCGTCGGCGGATCGATCGTCTCGCCGCGCGAGGCGATCCGATGGGTACAGCGGGAAAGCGGCCATCCGATCCGTCCGCCGGTCGCGGTGCTCGGCACGCGCACGCCGACAGCCGAACAATCGGCGCTGGCTGAACATCTCGGCAAATTGCTTGCCGAGGTTGGCCTCACGGTTCTGTGTGGCGGCCGTGGCGGCATCATGGAAGACGTGTGCCGGGGCGTGGCGGCGGCGGGCGGGCTTTCCATCGGCCTGTTGCCCGACACCGAGGCCGACATGGCCAATCCCTATGTCTCAGTGCCCCTCGCGACCGGCATTGGCGTCGCCCGTAACGCTCTGATCGCACGGGCGGCTTGCTGTGCCGTGGCGGTGGGCGGCGGCTATGGCACCTTGTCGGAAATCGCTTTCGCGCTGCAATTCGAGCGGCCCGTGTTCGTCTTGAACAACGCACCCAGCGTCGCCGGCGCGGTCAGCTATGCGAGCGCCGAGGAAGCGCTCGACCTTGTCGCCTGCGCCCTGCTCCGCGAGCCGGCGTCACGCCACCTTTGAGGACGATTTCTTCGGTGCCGGCTTGGCAATCGCCGAGCGGTTGAGGACAGTGCGCAACAGCGCGCTGGCATCGCCGCCTTTCAAAGCCCGACGCCACAGATCGTTGGCCAGCTCTTCATACAGACGCACCGGCTCCGCATCCGAGGTGAGCATGGCAATGCCGCCGCGGATATTCGGCAGGTCGCCGCCCAAGCGGAACGGGCTGAGCCCCAGCGAGGTCTTTTCCTTCGTCCGGAACAATTGAAACGTCGTGTTCGGCAGGTTCTCTTCGATCACGCCGATCTGCACACCCATCGGCTGGCTTTCGATGAGCGCGATCAGATGTTCGATCTCGGTGCGCGCGGCAAGCCGGCGCCGGGTCAACTCGGTTTCGGAAATATTGAAGCGGCCGACAACACCGAGCTTCAGCCAGCGCTCGATCTCAAGCACGTTGACGAAATTGACGACGCTCAAGCCACGGCGCTTTCGCGCCTGCTTGCGTTCATTCAGGATCTCGATGACGGCCTCGATCTCCGCCTCGGCCTTGCGAGGATCTTCGACATAAGGCGGCAGGGATTCCACCAGCGTCTGCTTCAGATGGCCGGCATAGGCATCGGAGGTCAGCAGGTAGGAGAGCGGCGGAAAATGCGCCACCACCTGATCGGCCTGTTCCTCGATCTGCCGCATGCGTTCGAAATAAGCGAGCGGGCTTGAATAATATTCGACGGTCGCGCCGAGCAGCGACGCGACGCTGGTCTTGAGAATCGCCGCCAGGCGTTCAAGCGTCTCGATCTTGACGACGCCACCGCTCTCGATGCGATAAACGGCGGCGCGCGAAATATCGAGGCTTTCGGCGACTTCCTCGGCGGACAGGCCACGACCAAGACGGTAGGCCTTCAGTCTCTCGCCAATTTCATCAAACCGAATTGACATCGAATAGACTTTCCGCGGCACCGCTGCTGCTCAGATGCGTTCATCCGGTTGCAGTCTCACCGGATGAAAACCGCAAAAAAGAGGCCGACGCTGGTCGGCCCCACGCCTCGAATGGCACGGTTTGCGTCGCGCCGTTCGATCCGCCCATCTTTATCATCGCGGCGCAGGCGCACAAACTCGAAATGCGCCATTGCATGGTGCTGACGAACCGTGTCCACGGAAACGACAGGCGCAACGCGGCCATCGCATGGACGATGCGTACCGCGCGCCTATCGTGGAATCGTCGCATAACAATAGCTTAAGCTAAGCTAATTACTTAAGTCGCCGCCTTGATCATGTCCGCCGCCTTCTCACCGATCATGATGGTCGGGAGATTGGTATTGCCGCTCGGCAATTCCGGCATGATGGAAGCATCGGCTACCCGCAGGCCTTCGATGCCGCGCACGCGCAATTGCGCATCGACGACGGCTTTGTCGTCGATCCCCATCTTGCACGTGCCGACCGGATGGGAGCGATGGCCGGCGTTGGCGCGGATGAACGCGGCGATATCGTCATCGCTTTGCTTGGCGTCACCGGGCGCCAGTTCGCATTCGATCATATCGGCCAGAGGTTTCTGCGCATAGAGCTCACGGCAGGCACGCACGCCGCGCACCATCGTGTCGAGATCGGATTTTTCGGCGAACATGTTGAAGAGAATGCGTGGATGAGCGGCCGGGTCGGCGGAACGCAATTTCACCCAGCCGCGCGACAGCGGATGCAATGCGCCGACACGGATGGAGAAACAATAATTCGGCGCTGATGTCGCGCCCGGAAACCACAGTTCGGCAGAATTGCTCAGGGTCATGGCGATGCATTGCACATCGGGACGATCGAGGCCGTCGCGGGTGCGTAGAAAGAGATTGGCAGCCGCGCCATTGGTCGCGAAAGGCCCGCCGTGATCGGCATACCAACGCACCACCTGCGCCGCCGCGCGATCGAGACGCAGGAAGCGGGTGAGGCCGACTTTGCCGCGCGCCCTGTAGATGTTGAGGATATTGGGATGTTCGCCGAGATTCTGGCCGACGCCCGGCAGATCGTGCAGCGGCTTGACGCCGACCGATTTCAAATGGTCGGCTGGGCCGATGCCTGACAGCATGAGAATCTGCGGCGAATTGTAGGAACCGCCCGAGACGATGACCTCGCGTTCGCAGCGCGTCTGAATCACCTTGCCGCCTTGCGCATATTCGACACCGACGGCGCGGCCTTTCTCGATCAGGACGCGTGTGGTCAAAGCGCCGGTCTCGATGGTCAGATTGCTGCGCGCCAGAGCGGGATGAAGATAGGCCCGGGCACTCGAAGAGCGCACGCCAGCGCCCGTCGTCTGTTCCATACGCGCCAACCCTTCCTGGGCCGTGGCGTTGGGGTCCTCGTTGAAACCATAGCCCGCCGCGATGGCAGCAGCCTTATGCGCATCGAACAGCATTTCGGGATAGATGGTCGGGCTCACCTGAATGGGGCCATCCGCTCCGTGAAAATCGCTGGCGCCGCGCCAGGAATTTTCGAGCTTGCGGAAGTAGGGCAAAACGTCGTCGTAGCTCCACCCCTCCAGACCCTGCTGCCGCCACAGATCGTAGTCGGTGCGGTTGCCGCGAATGGCGATCATCGCATTGATCGACGAGGAGCCGCCGAGCGTGCGGCCGCGTTTGATTTCAAGTTTTCTGCCGTCCAGGCCCGGCTCCGGCTCGGTCTCGAACCGCCAGGTGCCGAAGCGGCTCTTCGCCACCTTGATGAAGGCGAGCGGCATGAGCTGGAACGGATGCCGGTCTTTTCCACCAGCTTCAAGAAGCAGCACGGAAACCGCGGGATCTTCACTCAAACGGCTGGCGATCACGGCACCGGCGGAGCCGGAGCCGATCACGATGTAATCAAACGAAGAGGTCATCGAAGTCCTGAGTGGCGAGGCGAAAGGAGGGATCGGTTGTTGTTATTGCTTATTGCGGTTCGATCTTCGCGATTTTCACATAGTCCTCCCAATCGCGGATATCTTTCAGAAACAAAGCCTGCGCCTGATCCGGCGTGTTGATGAACGGATCGCCGCCAAACTTGTTCAGGAAATCCTTGGTTTCTGGCGTTGTGAGAATGTCTTTGAACCAACCGTTCAGCTTGTCAACGATGGGACGCGGAATGCCGGTTGGTCCCATGACGGCGAACCAGCCGGTCAAATCCATGGGAATGCCCACTTCCGTCATTGTGGGCAGATCCGGATTGGCTTCGAGCCGCGTGCCAGTGCTCACGGCCAGCGCGCGCAAGCGGCCGGCGCGCACCTGCGTCATCGTATAGACGGGATCGAACATGCCGTAATCGATCTTGCCCGAGAGCTGATCGTTCAGGGAATCGGCGCCGACGCGATAGACGACTTCCAAGGCTTCGACGCCGGTCTTTCTCTTGTAGATTTCGCCCATCACCGTGCCGGTGGAGGCCGAAGTCGCATAGGTAGCCTTATCGCCCTTGGTTTTCAGAAAAGTCGTGAGTTCATCGACGGTCTTCCACGGCTTGGTGGCATCGACGGCGACCATGAAAGCCTGACGGTTGAGCGTGGCGATGACCTGGATCGCCTTGCCGGCATCGACAGGTGGCTTCTTGAACAGATACATATTGGCCGCCAGCGCGCTGGCCGCATGCACATAAAGCGTATAGCCGTCCGGCTTGGCGCGCGCCGTATATTCGGTGGCGATATTGCCGCTGGCGCCGAAGCGATTTTCGACGAGGATCGTCCGCCCGGTAGCGAGGCGCAGCTTTTCCGCAAAATAGCGGACCAAAGTGTCGGAACCGCTGCCGGCCGGAAAGGCGCAGATGAACGTGATGTTGTGATCGGGATAATTAGCGGCGGACTGGGCGAAAGCGCCCGCGCCAAACGCTGCCGATGCCATGAGCCCGATCGTCAAACGTCGCACGGCTCGCAATACATGCGCAAAATCCATCCCGGCCTCCCCGTTTTCGCCGATTGATCCGGCCTCGTTGTGGCAGATGCTAGAAGATTAGTGTCACGAAATCGACCGCTGACTCTGATCGTGTTCTGCCCACTTGGCCGGGTGGGCCATTCATTCGGAAATTGCCTCACGGCGGCTGGCGGGGGATGATGGCCCATCGCTTCGCCTCAGAGGGTTCGAACATGCGGTGCAAGATACTCGGCGTGCCGGTGCAAGCGGGAGCGGGTCGTATGGGCTGCGACATGGGGCCGAGCGCGCTGCGCACCGCCGGACTGATCCCGACCTTGATCGACCTCGGCCATGAGGTGGAGGATCTCGGCACGGTGCAGCCGGAAGTGCCGCGTCCACTCTCGCACAAGAATCCGACGATCAAGGCCCTGCCGGAGATCGTCGCCTGGACCGAAGCGATCATGGCTGCGACCTATCAGGCGAGCGCCGATGCCATGCCGATCGTGCTCGGCGGCGATCATTCCCTATCCGCCGGCACCCTGCCCGCCGCCGCGCGCCGCGCCGCCGAACAACAACGGCCGCTGTTCGTGTTGTGGCTCGATGCGCATCCGGATTTCCATACGCTCGACAGCACGCAGAGCGGCAATCTGCATGGCGTGCCCCTGGCCTATGCCAGCGGACAGCCAGGCTTTGCCGGCTACTATCCCGATCTACCGGCGCTGATCGATCCGAAACATGTCTGTACGCTTGGCTTGCGCAGTGTCGATCCGGCGGAACGCCAGGCGATCGGTACGGCCGGCATCACCGTCTACGACATGCGCGCCATCGACGAACATGGCATCGGGCCGCTGCTGCGCACGTTTCTGGCGCGCGTCGAGGCGGCCAACGGCCGGCTGCATGTGAGCCTCGATGTCGATTTCCTCGATCCGGGCATCGCGCCCGCCGTCGGCACGACCGTGCCCGGCGGCGCGACGTTTCGCGAGGCGCATCTGGTGATGGAAATGCTTTCCGATAGCGGGCTCGTCACCAGCCTCGATCTCGTCGAGCTCAATCCGTTCCTCGACGAACGCGGCCGCACCGCGACCTTGATGGTGGATCTGACGGCGAGCCTGATGGGCCGGCGCGTCATGGATCGCCCAACCCGGAGTTTTTAAGGGTGGCCACGGCCCATCTGAACATCGTTCCCTTCGTCAGCGTCGACCATATGATGAAATTGGTCCTGACGATCGGCGTCGAGCGGTTCATCACCGAGCTGGCCGGCTATATCGAGCACGACTTCCGCCGCTGGGACGTGTTCGACAAGACACCGCGCGCCGCCTCGCACAGCCGCGACGGCGTGATCGAACTGATGCCGACGAGCGACGGACAGCTCTATGGCTTCAAATATGTCAACGGCCATCCCAAGAACGCCAAGGCCGGCTTGCAGACCGTGACGGCTTTCGGCGCCCTGGCCGATGTCGGCTCGGGCTATCCGATGCTTCTCACCGAAATGACCATTCTGACAGCGCTGCGCACCGCCGCCACGTCGGCGCTGGCCGCCAAATATCTTGCACCGCAAGGCGCGCGCACCATGGCGATCATCGGCAATGGCGCGCAGTCGGAATTTCAGGCGATAGGATTCAAGGCGCTCGCCGGGATCGATCGGCTGCGCCTCTACGACATCGATGCATCGGCCTCGCAGCGCTGCGCGCACAATCTCGCCGGCATGGGGTTCGACATTACCCTTTGCCGCTCGGGCCAGGAGGCGGTGGAAGGCGCTGACATCATTACCACCGTCACCGCCGACAAGAATTTCGCGACCATTCTCACCGACAACATGGTCGGCCCTGGCGTGCACATCAACGGCGTCGGCGGCGACTGTCCCGGCAAGACCGAACTGCATAGGGACATCCTGCTGCGCGCCGACATTTTCGTCGAATTCGCGCCGCAGACCCGGATCGAAGGCGAGATTCAGCAGTTGCCGCCCGATTACCCCGTTACCGAACTCTGGCAGGTGATGACCGGAGCAGCGCCCGGCCGCACCAGCGCGCAGCAGGTGACCTTGTTCGATTCCGTCGGCTTCGCCGTCGAGGATTTTTCGGCTCTGCGCTATGTGCGCGACCAATTGCCGGCGACCGGTCTCTACGAGGAGCTTGACCTCTTGGCCGACCCCGACGAGCCCCGCGACCTCTTCGGCATGCTGCTCAGGGCGGCGAAGAAGGGATGAGCGGCAGCGCCCTCATCAAAATAAGATATTGATATTACCTGTTCTTTCCGGAGTTGTTCGCAGCGTTAGGAACCCCACGCGCCGAACCGGCGTTGGCTAATCGGTATTGACTTGCATCCCGTCAGTCGCAGCCGCCCGAAAACCAGGAGCCATCTATGCAAGCCGAAGCCCTTTACGGATGGACGCAGACCGACTATATTTATACTCGAATGGAGCATAAGGGGTGACCGGCGCAGGCCGGGTTTTTGCGACCTTTGATATGCTCATAAGGAGTAAAAGGGGACGCCCATGTACAACGCCAGCGACACTCAGACCCTTGCTCGCCCTATGCCGGCGCTCTCGGATGCTGCGGCGCGTTTCGGCGTGCTGCCGATGCCCAATCTCGCCTGGACGCCGGAAGTCGAGCGCGAGACCGCGCATCTCTATGAGAAGGTGAAAGGCATCATTCCGCCGGTCGAATGGCCTTTCCACGCGCCCTATGTGAAGGCGATCAACGACCTCAAGAAAGAGCGCAACGCCGTCATCCTGGCGCATAATTATCAGACGCCGGAAATCTACAACTGCGTCGCCGACGTGGTTGGCGATTCGCTGCAGCTCGCCCGTCTCGCCACCAAGACCGATGCCGAGATCATCGTGCAGGGCGGCGTGCATTTCATGGCCGAGACGTCGAAACTGCTCAATCCGTCGAAGACGATTTTGATCCCGGATTCGAAGGCCGGTTGCTCGCTGGCGGAATCGATCACCGGCGCCGACGTGCGCCTGCTGCGCCAGCGCTATCCGGGCGTGCCCGTCGTCGCTTACGTCAACACGTCGGCCGACGTGAAAGCGGAAGTCGACATCTGCTGCACGTCGTCGAACGCACTGAAAGTGGTCGAGAGCCTCGGCACCGACCGCGTGCTGTTCCTGCCCGATCGCTATCTGGCGCAGAACGTCCAGGCACAGACCAAGGTGCAGATCATCGCCTGGCATGGCGCCTGCGAAGTGCACGAGCGTTTCACCGCCGAGGAACTGCTGCGCTATCGCGAGGACGATCCGTCGATCCAGATCATCGCCCATCCGGAATGCCCGCCGGAAGTGGTGGCCGTGTCGGATTTCGCCGGCTCGACCGCGGCGATGATCGACTTCGTCAAGACCAAGAAGCCGAAGCGCGTGCTTCTCGTCACCGAATGTTCGATGGCCTCCAATGTGGAAGCGGAGACCAAGGGCACGGAATTCGTCAAGCCGTGCAATCTCTGCCCGCATATGAAGCGCATCACTTTGCCGAAGATCCTCGACAGCCTCGTCTATATGCGCGAGGAAGTGCTCATCGACCCGGAGATCGCCGAACGCGCTCGCCGTCCGGTCGAGCGGATGATCGCGCTGGGGTGAGTTTTACATCGGGCCGAAACCTCTGTGTCATACCGGACGCGCGTGAGCGCGATCCGGTATCCAGAGCAAAGGCTTCAAGCTTGGCCGACATAAAAACTCTCTACCACACGCCCCTGGTTCCCGGATCGCACCTGCGGTGCGTCCGGGATGACACCAAGGCGTGCGGGCTGACTAATGAAAATCCCGCGACTTCGGGATGATGCGCACATTGCGCGGATGATGCGGCCGGCGCGGCGGTTGCGGATGGACGAATTCGTCGGCCGGAGACAGGACCGGCTTGGTTTCGTGATCCTCCGACAAGCGGTTCAACTCCGCCGTGCAATCGATCAGCCGTTCGGTCATCAGATGAATCACGCCTTCCACGCTTTTCTGCACGCGCCCTTCCGCCAACAACAGGCGTGAGCCCATCGTCTCCTTGCGGAAACGCTCGAAGGTGCGGGCCCAGAGCACGAGATTGGCGATGCCGGTCTCGTCCTCCAAGGTGATGAAGATCGCATTGCCTTTGCCCGGACGCTGACGAACCAGCACCACGCCGGCAACTCGCACCCAGGCGGCATCTTTGCAGTCCGTGAGATCGCCGCAGCGAACTACCCGTTCGCGTGCGAACGTCTCACGCAGGATCTGCATCGGATGACCCTTCAGGGACAGATGGATGGTCTGGTAATCGGCGGCGATATGTTCGCCTAGGCGCATCTGCGGCAGATGCGCTTCCGTATCACGACCCAGCTCACGGGCATCCGCCGCGATGAAGAGCGGCAAAGGCACATCGTCGGGCAAACGCCGCACTGCCCACAGCGCCGCGCGCCGATCAAGCCCCATGGAGCGGAAGGCATCGGCATCGGCGAGGCAGCGCAGAACGCTGTTCGGCAAAGCCGTGCGTACAGCGAATTCCTCGACAGACGTGAAGCGCGTATGACGGTTGCCCGTGATGCGCAGAGCCTGCTCTTCACTCATGCCGCTGATCTGGCGGAAACCGATGCGCAGCGCCGGAGTATCCTGCTCTTCCAACGTATTGTCCCACGTGCTGTGATTGACATCGACTTCGCGCACTTCGACTTTGTTCTTTTGCGCATCACTGATGATTTGCGCCGGAGCATAGAAACCCATGGGTTGCGAATTAAGGAGCGCGCAAGCGAAAGCCGCTGGATAACGTTTCTTGATAAAGGACGAGACGTAGACGAGCTTGGCGAAGGAAGCGGCATGGCTTTCGGGAAAGCCATATTCACCAAATCCTTTGATCTGATTGAAACAGCGCTGAGCGAAATCAGGATCGTATCCACGCATGATCATGCGGCCGACCATCAGTTTCTCGAAATTGTGAATGGTGCCGTTGTGACGAAAGGTGGCCATGGCTTTACGCAGGCCGTTGGCTTCATCGGGCGTAAATTCCGCCGCGACCATGGCGAGGTCCATGGCTTGTTCTTGGAAGAGAGGCACACCGAGCGTGCGGCCAAGGACGCTGTGAAGCTCCTTCGGATCGTGGGGTGATTTCGGCGAAGGGAATTCAACACGCTCAACTCCGCTCCGCCGTCGAAGATAAGGATGAACCATATCGCCCTGGATCGGACCCGGGCGAACAATCGCCACTTGAATGACAAGATCATAGAAGACGCGTGGTCGTAAGCGCGGCAGCATATTCATCTGCGCGCGGCTCTCGACCTGGAAAACGCCTAAAGATTCGCCCTCGCACAACATGTCGTAAACATCAGGCTGTTCAGAAGGCACGTCGGCAAGCGTGGTCTCATAATCATGATGATCCCGCATCAGATCGAAGGCCTTACGAATGCAGGTGAGCATGCCGAGCGCCAAAACATCGACCTTCATCAGGCCGAGCTCATCGATGTCGTCCTTGTCCCATTCGATGAAGGTGCGGTCGTCCATAGCTGCATTGCCGATCGGCACCATCTCGTCGAGGCGACCGCGCGAAATCACGAAGCCACCAACATGTTGCGACAGATGACGCGGGAAAGTCATCAAACGAATGGCAAGATCGACGGCACGACGGATCAGGGGATTTGACGGATCAAGTCCTGCTTCTTTGATCTGGCTATTTCTGATCGGACCGCCCCAACTGCCCCAGACGGTGGAGGACAATTTCGCCGTCACGTCTTCCGTTAGCCCCAGGGCTTTACCGACATCTCGAATGGCGCTGCGCGAACGATAGCTGATCACCGTGGCGGCAATGCCGGCGCGGTGCCGACCATATTTATCATAAACGTATTGGATGACTTCTTCGCGGCGCTCATGTTCGAAATCGACATCGATATCCGGCGGCTCGCCGCGATTTTCGGACAGAAATCGAGCCAGCAGCAATTTATGTTTGTCAGGATCGACGGCGGTGATCCCAAGAATGTAGCAGACTGCTGAATTCGCCGCCGACCCGCGCCCCTGACAGAGAATACGGTTGTCATTGGCGAAACGCACGATGTCATGGATCGTGAGAAAATAGCGCGCGTAATCCAGCTTGCGAATTAATTCCAGCTCATCCTTGACCAATTCCTGCACTTTATCCGGAACGCCGTCCGGATAGCGCATCATGCCGTGCTTACGCACCAAATCTTCCAACCAGTCCTGCGGCGACCATCCCGGCGGGATCGGCTCATCTGGATATTCATATCGCAGTTGATCAAGAGAAAACGAAATCCGATCGAGGAAATTGCCCGTTTCCTCGATCGCCTCCGGCGCGTCCTTGAACAGGCGCGCCATTTCCTTGGGCTCTTTCAGATGGCGTTCGGCGTTGACCTCAAGCCGTCGGCCGATGCTCTCCACGGTCTCGCCTTCGCGGATGCAGGTCATCACATCCTGCAGGTCGCGCTGTTCCGGCGCGTGATAGAGCACGTCATTGGTGGCGAGCAGCGGCAGGCGTGTCTGGCGCGCGATCTCCATCAGCCGGCTCAGCCGGCGGCGATCGTCGCCGCGTCGATGCATGGTGGCGGCGAGCCAGACCGCGCCGGGCGCGGCTTCATCCAGGCGCGTCAGCAGCTCTGTGAGGCCATCGAGCTGGCGTTCTGGCATCACCACTAAAAGCAGATGCGACGTATCGACGAGGAGATCATCTAATGTCAGATGGCATTCGCCTTTCTTGGCGCGCCGATTGCCTTGCGTCAGCAGGCGGCAGAGGCGGCCCCAGCCGGCGCGGTCTTCCGGATAGACGAGAATATCCGGCGTGCCATCCATGAAAGCGAGGCGTGCGCCGACCGCCAGTTTGAACGCTTCCGCCAGGGCTTGAATCTCTTCCGTCTTGAGAACGACGGGTGTCGGATGTTCGATCAGCTTATATTCACCCGGCCCGGTGCCCTCGCGTTCCGGCGTCGCGGGCAAAGTGCCTGTCTTGCGTAAATGGTTGAGCGCCGCATAGGCACGCACCACGCCCGCCACCGTATTGCGATCGGCGATGCCGATGCCAGCATGGCCCAGGCCCAGGGCCTGCGCCACCAGATCGCGCGCATGGGAGGCGCCGCGCAGGAAGGAGAAATTGCTCGCCGTGGCGAAGTCCGCATAGCGCGTCATGGGAACAGCCCGTGCAGATACCATTGCGGTTCGCTGGTTTCGCGCTCGTAGAGACCTTCACGGAAAATCCAGAAGCGGCGCCCATCCCGATCCTCCACGCGATAGTAATCGCGCGTCGGCATCGCCTGTTCGCGCCGCCACCATTCCGGCGCGATCCGTTCAGGCCCTTCCGCCAGCACAATGTCATGAGCAGCGCGGCGCCAGACGAAGCGCGCCGGCGGCCCATCGGGCACCTGCGCCGTCACCAGAACCGGCTGCGGCGGCGTGAACACATGCAAGGGCCGCAGCGGCGGTTCATCCGGCTCCGGCCGATCCCAGCGCACCGCCGGCGCCTCAGCGGCGGGCACGGTGAAGGAACGGCGACGCGGATCATGCGTATCGCGCGGTACGAAACGCTGCACGCGCTCGCGGCCCAGACGCGCGACGAGCTTGTCGACCAGATCGGCCACTTCGCTGTCGGCATTGACCTTGCCATCGAGGCTAACCTGCGCCGCGTCGAGCGGATCGGCCACTGGCACGGCGATGCGGATGAGATCGAAGCCGAAGCCTGGATCAAGCGGATCGGCCAGGGCATCGAGGCGTTCGCGATAAAGCCGCAGGATGGTTTTGGGATCGCGTGAGGGATGGCCGGTTTCGACCGCAATGGTCCGCACCGCGCCGTCAGCGCGAAAAAAACTGGCTTCGAAGCGGCGCCCGCCTTCGCCCCGCTCTTGCAGGAGATCGGCGATGCGCTGCATCAGGCGCTCCAGGGTCGCTTCGATATCTTCCGTGCGGGCGATAGGATCGGCGAACGGCCGCTCGGCCATGCAGGCGGGCGGCATGCGACGCGGCGTGATGCGCATGTCATCGCGCCCGAGCACACGGTTGAGCCTGGCGATCAGATCGTCGCCGAAGCGCGCCGCCAGAGGCGTCGACGGGCGTTCGGCCAAAGCGGCGATGGTCTTCAAGCCGGCGCGCGACAGGCCATGCACGACCTGCTGATCGACGCCGAGCGCGGCGATCGGCAAAGCTCCGACGCTCTCAGCCTCGGCACCCGCCGCGACGATGCCGCCGCGACCGAAACGTGCCAACGCGCGCGCCGCATCGGGCGTGCCGGCAATGGCGGAACGCAGGTCGAGACCGCTGCGCTGGAAGCGGCGGCGAATGTCCTTCACCAGTTCCGCTTCGCCGCCGAAGAGATGGGCGCAGCCGGAAATATCGAGCATCAGGCCATGCGGCGGATCGAGCGCGACCAATGGCGTCCAGCGATCGCAGAAATCGGCCAGACGTTCGAGACAAGCTGCATCGGCCGCCGCATCGAGCGGCGTGACGCGCAGGTCCGGTACGCGGGCGCGCGCATCGGCCAGCATCAGACCCGGCGCCAATCCCAAAGCGAAAGCCCGCTGATCGACCGCGACAAGACGCAGAGCGCCTTTTTGCTTGTCGATGACCGCGAGAGGCGTTTCTTGCGGCGCTTGCCGGGCCTCAGGCGCTTTTGCGCCATGTGTCCGCGGCAGCAGCCGGTCGGTCGACAGAAAGGGCGCCCAGAGGGCGAGATAGCGTCTGGCTGTCTCTGATTGGACGCTGTCTGATCGAGAAACATCCTGCGTCACGGTTCCACTCCACACGCCAATCCCGGCCGGCGATGCCGGCGCGGTGTCGCAACAAACTCAACTGAAAGGCCGGCAGACCCGGCGCATCGGCCGCCAAGGCTTGCGACGGCAAAGCACGCACGGACCACCGCGTCGTCGCGGCGCTGGGCAGCGGGGTCGCTGCCGGGCGCAGCATCAGGGCCGGCACGGCGGACGTGGCAGCGGCCAGGGACAGACGGCGGGTGGCGACGAGATCGATCACGCCAGGCTCGCCCCACGGTTCGATCAGGACGGCGCCCAGCGCCGTGCAGGCCAGAGCCTCGGCGCTGGCGCGCAACACGCCCAAGGCATCGCGCGCGCGCACCAGGATGATCCGTGAGGGGTCGAGACCGAGTTCCGCCAGACCGGCCGGGCTCAGACTGCCGGCTTCGGTCTCGGCGAAATCCTGGCGCACCCAGACCACGGGCCGCTCCTGCGCGCGTTGGTCTTGCGCCGCCCGGATTGCCAGGGCCGCCGTGAAGCCCGTGGCGGACACCACGTCGCGCAGGCTGCCGGCATAGACCTCATGCAGGGCGCCCCGCGCCAGGCCGCCGCCGAGCGCCGCATCGACGTCGGATAAACCAAAGGAAAAGATCGCGGCGGCCTGCGGCGCACCCGTCCGTTCCAAAGCGGCAAGGTCACGCCGCAGCGCCTGAAGGCTTTCGCGGGCCATTTTCATGTTCCTGTTTTGTTCCGTATAAACGACTCCGTTTCGCGCCAGAGTCAAGCAAGCCGACAGGTCGAAACCTGTCGGCTGCGGCAAATACTTGGATTCGTGGATTTATCCGGCGATCGCCGATGGACCCGCAGCCTCCGCCACGACCGGCATCGGTACCGGGCGGCGCAGGGATAGCCGGGGAACGGCCTCCGTCTCGGCGATCTCGTCCGTCCAGACCTGGAAATGGACCAGATTATGCGGCCCGAAACTGCTGATCATCGCCACGTCGGCGGCATCCCGGCCCCGCGCCATGACGATTCGGCCGATGCGGGGCTGGTTGTGTCGCGCGTCGAAGACATACCAGCGGCCCTCAAGCCACACTTCGAACCAGGCACTGAAATCCATGGGGGCCGGATCCTGCGGCACGCCGATGTCGCCGAGATAGCCGGTGCAATAACGCGCCGGAATATTCATGCTACGACAAAGGGCGATGGCAAGGTGCGCGAAATCCCGACACACGCCCTGACGTTCGTTGAACGCTTCGAGCGCGGTGCGGGTCGCACGCGCGCAGGCATAATCGAACCGGATGTGGTTATGGACGAAATCGCAGATCGCCTGGACCCGCGCATAACCCGCCGGGGCATTGCCGAAAAGCTCCCAGGCCGCGGCATTCAATTGATCCGTCTCGCAATACCGGCTGCCCAGCAAATAGACGAGAACGTCGGCGGGCAAATCAGCGACCGGCGTTTCGCGCGCCGATGTATTGGCAAAATCGGGCAGCCCGGTGTCGCGCACCAGGGAATCGCTTGTCAGACGAACGGTGCCAGGCTGCGCCATCACGCGATGCACCCGATTGCCGAACATATCGATATGTTCGGCGGTGACGACGCCTGAGGTGACGCGCAATCCCGTCGACGTCCGCACATCCTTGGCACGGAACGGATGGATGTTGAGAAGAAGAACCAGCGGGGTCGGCTGCGCGCAGCCGATCGCAATATCGAATCCAGCGCGAATGAGCATGGGCGAACCTGACGGTTGATCAAAAAGGACGGGTATTTCTTGTCTCGCCGATTCAACGCGACGCCCAGCCGATCGTTCCCAAGGCAAAAAAGCCAAGCCAGAACAGTCAAGCCAATCAAGTCACCAGATTGGACATCGGGAACGAGATCGCCCAGCGCAGCCCGCCCGGCGCGTAATCGATCTCCACGTGACCATCGAGCGAGCGCCCGGCCATGCGGGTGATGACCACATGGCCGAAACCCTGGCCTGTCGGCGGCCTCACCTTGGGCCCGCCGGTTTCCGCCCATTCGAAACGCAACCGCTGCTGCCCCTCGACGGTGATGAAATCCCAGGTCACGGCCACCCGGCCGCCGGCCGACGACAGAGATCCATGCTTGGCTGCATTGGTCGCCAGTTCATGCAAGGCCAGGCCCAGAGCCTGCGCCGCTTCCGGGATCACCGCCACCATGGGGCCGCCCACCTCCAAGCGGTCGCTATCGATATCGACGAAGGGGGCGAGCTGCTGGCGCACCAGATCGACCAGCAGAACGTGCCGCCAATTCTGATGCACAAGCAGATCATGCGAGGTCGCCAAGCCTTGCAGGCGCTGGGAGAAACGATCGAGAAAAACGTCGATGTCGTTATTGGAGGCGCGCGCCGTCTGGCGTGCCATCGCTTGAATGACGGCAAGAAGATTTTTCGAGCGATGCGACAATTCCCGCATCAGGAAGAACTGATGCTGTTCCGCCTCGCGATGGGCGCTGATGTCGCGCACCACATGCAGAAAATACAAGGGATGACCGGCATTGTCGCGCTCCAGCGAGACGGTGATGCCGACCCAGATGGTGGAGCCGTCCTTGCGAATGAAACGCTTGTCGAGCGCGAAGGATGAAATCTTGCCGTCGAGCAAATCCTGCATCTGGCTTTCGTCGGAATAAAGATCATCGGCGAAGGTCAGATCGACGGCCCGGCGGCGCAGCAATTCGGCCGTACTGAAGCCGGTGATCTCGGACATGCGCGCATTGACCATCAGCCAACGGCCATCGAGTCCGGAGCGGGCCATGCCGACGGCGGAATTGTTGAAGACGCTGCGAAACTGCGCTTCACGGCTGCGCAATTCCACTTCGATGCGTTTGCGCTGGGTGATGTCGCGGGCGATGGTCGAAACGCCGACGATATTGCCCTGTGCGTCGAGGATCGGCGCGGCTTCGATATGCACGTCGATGAGGCTTCCGTCCTTGCGACGGCGCACCGTTTCGCGGCGATAGTTCTCGCCTCTCGCGACGGCGGAAATCTTTTCCTGCAATTCTTGTCGCCGCGAATCGGGAATCAAAATACCGAGCGACTTGCCGACGATCTCATTGGCTTTATAGCCAAACAGACGCTCGGCCCCCTCGTTCCAGGAAATCACATCGCCTTCGAGCGAGATGCTTTTGATCGCATCGGCGGAGGAGGTGACGATCGCGGCGAGATGGGCATTCACCGCTTCGGCGCGCAGGCGCGACGTGATGTCGACCACGGTGCAAACGACACCGTGCAATTGATCGTCATGATAGATCGGGCGCACCCAATATTCGACCGGAAAGGATTGACCGTCGCTGCGGAAGAAGAATTCCTTCTCGGCGTGGCGATTGAAGCCATTGCGCGCCGCCGACAGAATGGGATCATCGATATTCGTGTAGAACGTCCCTTCGGACCTGGCGTGATGGATCACCTCCAATAGCGGCCTGCCGACGACCTGCGTTTCATCCGTGGCTCCGGTAAGCTTGATAAAAGCCGCGTTGCAGATGGTGATCGTGCCGCTTTGGTCGATGCTGAAAATGCTCTCCGCCGCCGAATCGATCAGCAGGCGAAAAAACAATTCATGGGACCGCAGCCGGTTCTGGCTTTCGCGATGTTCCTGAGCGATCTGGCCGGCATATTCAAAAGCGCGCTGCACTTCCGACAATTCGCGGATGCCGGGGTTTTCGATCTGCGGCGCACCGCCATCCACCAGGGCCACCGCGGCGCCGCTCAAACGACGCAGCGACAGCGAAATGCGGCGCGCCAGCAGAGACGCCAGCAGCAGCGCCAATCCGACGAGGATGACGCTGGCGATCGCCATTAGCATGAAGATGCGGGTCAGCGGCGCATTGATCACCGTTTTTGGAATGGCGATGATCGTCGTCCATCCCGTCAAGTCCGACTTCCGATAGATATTGGAAACGGCGATATCGTCGAAACTGACGCCCTCGAAAACGCCGCCTCTTTCCGGGCGTTGGATGGTGGCCTGGGTTTCGGGACGCGAGGCACGACCGAGAAACGCGTTCGCGTCGCGGCTGCGCGCCAGCATGATGCCATTGCGGTCGAGCAGACCGGCGGTCCATTCGCTCGGCACATTGCCTTCCGTGAACAGCCGGTCATAACGCTTGAGCAGTAGCACGGCGCTGAGCACACAAGGAACCCCACCGGCGCAGGTGGTCGGCACGCTCAGCGTGAACTCCGGCTCATTGTTGGCGCCGCGCAGAAAGCCGGACACGGAAAGGTCCTGTCCGGTCGGAATATCAGGGGCGCGAAACGCCGTGGGAGGCGCTGGACCGCCGGCGGGCGCCTGCACGAACAGTGGCCTGCCGCTCTGATCGGAGAGGATGACGGCATCGATCGCCGCCAGGCGCGCGGCCGCGCCGAGCTGGTTGCGGAAGGCGGTGAGATCGGGAGAGCGCAGACTATCGCTCGTCGCCACCGTACGCAGCGTATGGGCGATCTTCTCGATATCGCGATGCAATATCTCGGTGATGCTTTCGACCACGTCAAAGCGCCGGGCCTCGATCACCCGGCGTTCGGCGCTGGCGTAACGATCGGCGAGATAGAGGCTCAGCGCCAGCAGCGGCAGCAGGACCGCCGCGATCAGCAGAACGAGCAGCATGCGGATGGTGAGCGGGCGTGCCTTTGCAGCGCTGCCGGATGCGGCCAGCTCCTCGCCGCCGATCATCCCATGCTGCAAAGATGGAACGGAACTGTCGCGACCGAACATCTCGCCTACCAAATGGCACCAAGCTATTCCCCCTGAGGGAGAAACGCGACGGCGCTATACTTAAATTGACACAATTGATCGGAAAACGACGTCATATTTGCATAAACCGGCTGGTTTCGAAACTCCCGACGGGGCGATGAAAGCAGCTTCGTCACAGCGCAAACAAAGCGGCTGCCGTAACCGGCAGCCGCTGCAATTGAACGGGTCGAGAGGGCTCGCTTCGCCGGAGCCTTATTTCGACGTCGAGCGATCCGGCGGCGGGTTCAGGCCCGGCGGTGTCGGCGCCGAGCTTCCCGGGCGCGCAGGCGTGACCACCTTGAACTCCGGCGCGGCCTTCAGCTCATCCTTCGTCGTGTTCAACACCAGACGTTCCTTCGCATCCTTCATCGTCACCTTGATGTTCTGGAACGGCACGGCGACGTTCTTCTCGCCGATGCCCAGAAAGCCGCCGACACCGATCACGGCAGCCGCGACGGCACCGGTGGAGCGATCGAGCAGAAGATCGTTAACCTCGCCGATCTTCTCATCCTTGGGATCATAAACGTTCTTGTTGACGATACCCGATGCCAAAGATTGGCTTGGCGAATGGGTCGTCACATAGTTCGAGGCAGGGGCGCTCGTGGCCGGCGCCTGCGCGGGGGCGGCCGGCGGCGTCGATTGTGCGATACCGTAACCACCACTGACGGCGACAAGGAACGCCGCTACGCTGATGTTCTTCAGCGTGACTTGTTTCAACATGGCCTTTTCCTCCTTGTGTCGTTAACAATCGAAAGCGACCGCTTAAAGCCATCAGCTTCCATGGAATCGAACGCACAGCCACAGCGCCAGTTCCGCCTTCTTTGCGAATGGCTTCAGCAAGTAGAGCCAAAAGGCGGTTTTGGAACCAACTTTTAGACTGTGCGTTGGCCATACGACTGTCGGTTCCCAACAGTCCTTTCACACGCAATGGCCTTGCTGCCGTGCAGACTCCTTCTGCGCGCGCCCGGAGTAGTCGCCATGACCCTGAGCACCATTCTTCTCGTTATCCTTATTTTGCTTCTTCTGGGCGCCATTCCCAGTTGGCCCTATAGTCGCAACTGGGGTTATGCTCCTTCGGGAACGCTGGGTACCATTCTCGTCATACTTCTCATTCTGATGTTGCTGGGACGAATATAGATCTTCAAACCAAAGGAGAGAAACGATGGCGCAAGCCGATGATGCAGAGAAATTCGCACGCAAACTGGCAGAGGACTACACTGCGCTGCGCGACGACATCACCAAGCTTTCGGAGACGGTGTCCAAGCTTGTCTCGCGACAAGCCGACGTTGCCAGCGACCGCGTGAGCGAAGTGGTGGGAACAGCGAAAGCAGCCTTGACCGATTCCGCTGAAAGAGCGCAGGAACGCGTGAAGGGCATTGGTGCGGACATCGAGTCCAGTATCGAGCGCAATCCCTATTCCGCCGTTCTGATCGCGCTCGGCGTTGGACTGGCGCTCGGCCTGCTGAACCGCTCGCGCTAGACCGATGCAGAAGCTGTTCGCAACGCTTCTCACGGAAGCTTCGGGGCACGGCCGCAAACTGGCGATCTTCATGATCGTTCTGTTCAGCGCCGTGCTGCTCGGTCTCGTCGGCGTCGGCTTCCTCACCGCCGGCGCCTATCTGTGGCTAGCACCGCGCTACGGCGCTATGGAGAGCGCGCTCGGCATCGGCGCTTTCTTCATCGTCGTCGCGGTGATTGCAGCGGTCGCGGCCAGTACGGGGCAGAATGCGGCGGCACCATCAGCGGCGCCTGACGCGGCCATGCCGCCGAAGGAGCCCGCACCCACGCCGCCGGCCATTGACAGCCTGTTGCAAGCGCTGCAGGAGAACGGGCGCGACAACGAGCGACTGGCGCTCCTGGCCACGACCGAGGCGATCAAGAATGCCAGCCCCTTGCAACTGGTCGCCACCAGTCTGGTGGCCGGCTATATCGGCGGGCAGATGATCAAGCAGGTGCTCACGAAAAAGAAGTGACGATCCTACAGGGGTCGTCACCTTCGTTTCAGCGGGACGCCACCGCCTGATCGCGCCGCTGCGATTTACGATCGAAGAACAACGCCTGGCTGACCACCGCCTTGACCGTTCCAGGCACATAAGGCTTGGCGATCAGGAAGGCCGGCTCCGGCGCCTGGCCGGTGAGGAAGCGTTCCGGATAGGCGGTGATGAAGATCACCGGCGC
The DNA here is from genome assembly GCF_031921685.1 of Methylocella sp. CPCC 101449. NCBI lineage: Bacteria > Pseudomonadati > Pseudomonadota > Alphaproteobacteria > Hyphomicrobiales > Beijerinckiaceae > Methylocella > Methylocella sp. CPCC 101449. The sequence continues at coordinate 1,197,554 of NZ_JAPDHU010000001.1, forward strand.
TTCGAACGAGGCAAGGATTTCATTGACGGCATCTAGACCCGAACTGCCGTCAGCCAGATGGATATCGGCGAGGATCAACCCCGGCTTGTGCATTTTCGCCGCCGACACAGCCTCTTTGTGCGTGCGCGCCACGTTGACGACATTGTGGCCGAGGTCTTCCACCAAGGCTTGCAGATCGAAGGCGATGAAGGGCTCATCCTCGATGATGAGAATGCTGGTGGCGATCTGTTCGCTGATCTCTTGCCCCGCATCAGCCAACAAGCGATCGACCGTAGCCACGGAACAATCCATCACCTGCGCGATTTGATCTTGATCGAACCCTTCCAGCGTACCGAGGAGGAAAGCAATGCGCGGACGCAACGACATCGCGCCAAGATGGCGTTGCGCGCCGGCCTCGTCGCCATAGGCGGAGGTTTCCGGGATCGCGCGCATCGGATTGTCAGACCAGCATTGGAGGAACCGCCGATAAAGGGCGATCCGGACATCGGCGGCGGATTTGATATCCGCAGGATCCGCCACGATCGCCTCAAGCGTCGCCATGACATAGGCGTCGCCATCAGCCTGCGTACCGGTCAGCGCACGGCCAAACCGGCGCAAAAAGGGCACATGCTGGGAAATCGTCTCGGAAATGGCCATGGGTTGCCCTTCAAGTTGTCGATTTATCGCCTTTAGGCTTGCTGTAAGCACACTTAGGCGTTGCGACGTAAACGTCTGTCATCAAAAATAGTTCCTGGACAGGGAACCTGCAAACGCTTCTCGCGTTGGCTCTCACAGACCAGCAAATGATGCTGAATATGCGAGATTCAACAGGTTGAGGGCGCCGCTTCTATTGGGGTGAAGTTAGATGAGCGAACCCGACAAAACAGACCAGCGGGACAAAGTGGATAACAAGCTCATGGAAAATCAACCGGAGGCAGGCCGCTCGCCCCGCCGGCGTACATCCCCGGCTAACCGGGAAGCCCATGCGCAAATCGGCCGGCAACTGAAGTCCATCTACGACGATGTTCTGAACCAGCCCATCCCGGATCGATTCCTCGATCTGTTGCAGAAACTGGAAGACGACAAGCGTGACAAGTAGCCCTCAGCAAATCCAGGAAGCGGCGACCCCGTCGTTGAAAGCCGACATGATCGCGGCCATCCCGAGCTTGCGGGCTTTCGCGGTGTCGCTTTCCGGCAATGCGGATCGCGCCGACGACCTGGTGCAGGAAACCTTGGTGAAGGCTTGGGCCAATCTCGGCTCGTTTCAGGCCGGCACAAATCTGTCGGCGTGGCTCTTCACCATTCTGCGCAACGTCTATTATTCCGAGTATCGCAAACGCCGGCGCGAGGTCGCCGACAGCGACGGCGCTTTCGCCGCGCAGCTCATCGAGCCGGCAGCGCAAGACGATCACATGAACTTCCTCGACTTCCGCTCCGCCATGCAGAAACTGCCTGCCGATCAGCGCGAGGCGATCATTCTCGTCGGCGCCTCGGGCCTCTCCTACGAAGAGGCGGCCAAGGTCTGTGCTTGCGCCGTCGGCACGATGAAAAGCCGCGTCAATCGCGGGCGCAATAAATTGACGGAACTGCTGAACGCCAGTCCCGCCAATCCATTGCCCGCGAAGACAGAGACGCCTGCGAAGTCCGACACCTCCGACGAGTGATCTACCGCGCCGGCACCGGCTGCGCGGCGCGATTGCGCGGCAACAGCACCAGCGCCGCAGCAATCAGACAGAGCGCGCCCGCCACGAAGAAGGCCGGCAGATAGCTGTCGAGCACGGTGCGCGACAGACCAGCCCCGAATGCCGCTGTAGCAGCACCCAATTGATGGCCGGCGAAAACCCAGCCGAACACGAGATTGGCCTTTTCGCGACCGAAATGCTGGGCCGCCAGTTTCACCGTCGGTGGCACCGTGGCGATCCAATCGAGCCCATAGAACATGGCGAACAGCGATAGGCCGTAGAACGAGAAATCGGTGAACGGCAGATAGAGCAGTGAGAGGCCACGCAGGCCATAATACCAGAACAACAGCCAGCGATTGTCGTAGCGGTCCGACAACCAGCCCGAGCCGACGGTGCCGACGAAATCGAAGGCGCCCATCATCGCCAACACGCCGGCAGCGCTGACGGCCGCGAGGCCATAGTCGCCACACAGCGAGATGAAATGCGTCTGGATCAACCCATTGGTCGAAGCACCGCAGATGAAGAAGGTGCCGAACAGCACCCAGAACATGCTGCTGCGTGAAGCCTCGCGCAAAGCCTCCAGCGGCGCCAGCACCAGCGACCACAGCGACGCGGCCTTCGCCGGCGGCGGCACGACGGCACCCTCGCCGTAGGGCGCGAGGCTCAAGTCCGACGGGCGATCGCGCATGAACAGGATGACGGCGATCGCGGCGGCGGCTTGCAGGCCGCAGACCAGCAGCAAGGCCGAGCGCCAGCCCAGATGATCGGTGACCTGCGCCATGAGCGGCAGGAAGACGAGCTGGCCGGTGGCGGAGCTGGCCGTCAGGAGACCGATGACGAGACCGCGCCGTTCGGTGAACCAACGCGTCGCCACGGTGGCACCCAAGACCAGGGCGACCAGACCGGTGCCGAAACCGACCACGACACCCCACAGCAGGATGAGCTGCCACACCTTCGTCATGGCGAGCGAGGCCAGCATGCCACCGCCGATGAGCGACAAAGCGACGAGGATGACCCGGCGCAGGCCAAAGCGGTTCATGAAGGCGGCGGCGAACGGCCCCATCAGGCCGAAGAGCAGCAGACGAATAGCCAAGGCCGAGGAAATCTCGGCGGTCTGCCAGCCGAATTCTTTTTCCAGGGGGACGATGAGGACACCGGGGGCGCCAACGGCGGCAGCGGTGACCAGCATGGTGAGGAAGGTGACCGCCGCGACGACCCAACCATAATAGATGCCGCGGCCGGTGAGCGACGCGGCCAGACGAGTAGACAGCATGAGGAGCCCCAAAAAGAGACGTCCGGAACCCCTCGAATCCGGCCGTATTTCCTTTACATGACGAACATCATATTATATGCTGGCCATCATGTAAAGGAGCGGATCAGAGGTTATTGCTGCCATGCGCTACGGTAAGGGCCACAAGGACGAGACCCGCAAGCGGATCCTCGACGTCGCCGCGAAACGATTTCGCAAGGACGGCGTGGACGCTGTGGGCGTTGCCGGCCTGATGGCCGATGCCGGCCTCACCCACGGCGGCTTCTACAGCCACTTCCCGTCCAAGGAACATTTGGTGCGCGAAGTGCTCGATACCGTTCTCGAGACGCGCCATGCGAGTCTCGAACGCTCCGCCGCCAGCGGCAACGGCATCGAACCGGTGATCGAACGATATCTCAGCGAGCGCCATCGGGATGAGCCGGAGAACGGCTGTCCCTTCGCCTGTTTTGCGGTGGAGATCGCCCGGCACGAACCGGAAACGCGCGAAATATTCACCGCGAAATTCAACCGCCATGTCGAACTGATCGCCGCGCATCTGCCCGAAGGCAGCGAGGAGCAGCGCCGCCAGCGCGCCACCGCTTTGCTCGGCTTGATGTCGGGCATGTTGCAATTGGCGCGGGCGACGCCAAGCCCGGAAACATCGGATGAGATTCTCGCCAGCGCGCGTCAGCACGCCCTGGCGATGGCTGTGGCGCCTTACGCGTGAAGCGTTAGGCTATCCGCTCTAGTCGTTGTGGGTTTCGTGCACGCTGGCGGCACCGATCTTCCAATAGCCGGCGGCTTTCACCCATTGCTTGGGATGAGCGTGATCCTCGACGAGGATGCGGCGCAGGCGCTTGGCGGTGAGGGATTCGCATGCCACCCAGGCATAACCTTCGCCCGCCGGCAGTTTCAGCTTCGCCACCGCGTCATCGAGCAAAGTGGTCTTGCCCGGCTCGGCCTTGCCGCGATGCAGCCAGACGGTTTCGACTTTAGCCTTACTGTCGAACGTCTGTTCTTCGGCCGCATCGGTCACTTCAACGACGACGATGGCGCAGGCGCCGGTGCGCAGTTCGGCCAGACGGCGCGCAATGGCCGGCAGTGCCGTCTCATCGCCGACGAAGAGATTCCAATCGAAATCATCGGCGACGACGAAAGAGCCGCGCGGACCGCCGATACCGAGCAGGTGACCGGGCTTGGCCTGCATGGCCCAGGCGGTCGCGGGACCGGCCTCATGAATGGCGAATTCAACATCGAGTTCGCCCGCCGCCGGATCGTAACGGCGCGGCGTGTAATCGCGCATGATCGGCTTCTCGCCATCCTCGGTCTCGGATGAGCCGGGCGCCGTCACCACGGGCTGGGTCTCGCCCGGGCGCGGAAAGAACAGTTTGATGTGATCATCGTAGGAAGCGCTCAGAAAGCCTTCGAGATCTTCGCCCTTGAAGGTGACGCGGATCATGTTCGGCGTGACATGGGTGACGCGATCGACGGTCAGCAAGCGGCGTTTGGTTTCGTGACGCACGCGCTCGATGCGATGCGGCGCGAGAGAAGGTGCAACAGCGGTATCGGACATGAGAATTCCTTCGCAAGAGCCGGCGGAGTGCCGGGGCTTTCGCTTGCCGCGGGCCAGCACGGTCAAGTCACAGCATGATCGGTTGAGCGCACAGCCGCTCACTTCATGATCGAGACGAAGGTAGGCGCGTGGCGCCCCCGGCGCAAGGATTGGCGCGCATTCTTGAGTCGTTCAAATCTATGTCGTCAAAACGCGGCCAATCACCGTCCCGAAATTTGACTTTGGTCAATCAACGCACACCATAAGCTTCGGCCATCTCGTCGATAGCGGCCAGTTTGGCATGAAACAGCGACCAATCATCGGCGGTGGCGATCGGTGCCCAGATCGCCTCGACATCCTCAATCAGCATGGTGCACGGCGCTTGGCGGGCGAAATAGGCATGGTCGATCTTGGCGCCGGCCGCCGTCTGGCGCTGCATCAGATCGGCGCGGACGGCTGCGAAATCCTCCTGCGCATAGAAAGACGCCATGGGGCCAGCTTCGGCGCGCGCGGCGGCGGCAGGCCCGCCATACCAGTCGAAGAAGAAGCGTTCGAACGGCATGCGCGTCTTCTGCAGGAAAGGCCAGATCACCCGCGCCAGCGCCGTATCCTTTTCATCGCCTTGGCTGACGATACCGAGACGGCGCAATAGGGCGGCGAGAAAAGCTTCATGGAAGGCCGGCCGGAAGGCTTCGAGCGCCTTCTCCAATCCCTCTTGCGAGGCGAGCGGCAACAAGCATTCGGCGAGCCGCGCCAGATTCCACAACAGCGCATCGGGCTGCGCGCCATAGGCATAAAGGCCGGTCTCATCGAAATAGGCGGCCGTGAAGCGCGGATCGAGCACCGGCAGAAAACGCCACGGGCCGTAGTCGAAACTCTCGCCGGTGATGTTGATGTTGTCGGTGTTGAGCACGCCATGGACGAAGCCGGCCAGCATCCATTGCGCGCCCATCACGCCGACGCGGCGAGACACCTCCTCGAGAAAGGCTATTGTCCGCGCCTCGACATCGTCGCGCCAGAGCGAAGGCATGTAAGTGGTGATGGCATAATCGAGCAGGCGCGCGATATTGGCGTCTTCCTGCAGATAGCGCAGGCGCTGAAACGTGCCGATGCGAATATGCGAATGATTGAGCCGCACCAGAACCGACGAACGGGTCGGCGACGGCTCGTCGCCTCGTACCAGATCCTCACCTGTCTCGATCAAGCTGAAGGATTTCGACGTGTTGACGCCGAGCGCTTCCAGCATCTCCGTCGCCATGACTTCGCGTACGCCGCCTTTGAGCGTCAGACGGCCGTCGGCGGTGCGCGACCATGGCGTCTGACCGCTGCCCTTGGTGCCAAAATCGAGCAGGCGGCCATCGACGCGATCATAGAGCTGGGCAAAGAGAAAGCCGCGCCCATCGCCGAGATCCGGATTGTAGTGGCGAAACTGATGGCCGTGATAGCGCAGCGCCATCGGCTGCTCGAAACTGCCGGGCAGCGGTTCGAAGCGGCCGAAATGGACAATCCATTCTTCATCGGTCAGATCGGCGCAGCCAACCCGCGCGGCCCAGCGCTGATTGCGATGACGGATGATGTGTTTGGGGAAATCGGCAGCAACGACGAGGTCGTAAAAATCCGGCCCCAGCGCCGCATGCGCTTTCGCGGGACGAAAATCAGGCGAAAGCGGCATGGCGGCTCAACTCTTGTTTTTATACGTCAGGCAGGCTGGAAATTCATGGCAACGCCATTGATGCAATAGCGCAGATAGGTCGGCGGCGGCCCATCGTCGAAGACATGGCCGAGATGACTGCCGCAGCGGCTGCAATGCACTTCCGTGCGCACCATGCCGTAGCTGCGATCGACCGTCGTTTCCACGGCACCTTCGATGGGATCATTGAAGCTCGGCCAGCCGGTGCCGCTTTCGAATTTCAGTTTTGAGACAAACAACGGCTGATCGCAGCCAACGCAGGTGAACGTGCCGGAGCGCTTCTCATAGTTCAGCGCGCAGCTTCCCGGCGCTTCCGTGCCGTGTTCGCGCATGATGTGATATTGCTCGGGCGTCAGAATCTCGCGCCATTCGGCATCGGTATGCGTGACCGGATATTGCTTGGCGTCCATGGGATGCTCCCAGGTTCCTTGAAAGGCTGTAGCCGCAATATAGGCATAAGCCCGCAGTTTTTCTATATTGCTTATCCCGCTGATCGGGCGCGGGCTTTATAAGGGGCCATGCCTTCGCGGGCCAATTCGTCGGCACGCTCGTTCATTTCGTCGCCGGCATGACCCTTCACCCAATGCCATTCGACATTGTGCCGTTCGGCGGCCGCATCGAGGCGCTGCCAGAGATCGACATTCTTCACCGGCTTCTTATCGGCGGTGCGCCAGCCGTTGCGCTTCCAGTTCTTGATCCAGCCCATGACGCCGCCACGCACATATTGCGAGTCGGTGTAGAGATCGATGTTGCAGGGCCGCGTTAGCGCCTCGAGCGCCATGATCGCCGCCGTCAGCTCCATGCGATTGTTGGTCGTCTCCGGCTCACCCCCCGATAATTCCTTGCGGCGCTCGCCCCATTGCAGAATAACGCCCCAGCCGCCTGGCCCCGGATTGCCGGAACAGGCACCATCGGTGAAAATCGTCACGCGTCCCGTCACTTCAGCAACCCATAGTCACGCACCGATTGCACCTGCTGATGGAAGCGCAGCTTCTTCACATATTCGAGCGGGTCTTTCGGGCGCACCAATGCGCCATCGGGCACATTGAGCCAATCGACCAAACGGGTCAGCAGGAAGCGCAGCGCCGCACCGCGCGCCAGCAGAGGCAGCGCCTGTTTCTCCGCCGCCGACAGAGGGCGCACCTTCTGATAGCCGTCAATCATCGCCATGCCCTTGGTGATGTTGAAGGACAGGTCCGGCTCGAAACACCAGGCGTTGAGACAGATCGCCAGATCGTAGGCCAACGCATCATTGCAGGCGAAATAGAAATCAATCACGCCCGACAAGTGCGGCCCGAGAAAGAAAGCATTGTCGGGAAACAGATCGGCATGGATGACACCGGAGGGCAGCGCTCGCGGCCAGGCCTGTTCGAGATGCGCCAATTCGTCTGCGATCATCACCGCAAGGCCCGGCAAGACACCATCGGCGCGCGCTTCGGCGGCTTGGAACAGCGGCGCCCAGCCGGCGACGGAGAGCGCATTCGGCCGCTTGATCTCGAAATCGCTGCCCGCGCCATGCAATTGCGCCAACACTTCGCCGATCTGCGCGCAATGCTGCACGCCCGGCCGGCGCACCGACATGCCATCGAGGAAAGTGACGATGACCGCCGGCCGGCCGGCGAGACGGCCCAGCGCAGCGCCGCGCCGATTGTGAACCGGCAGCGGACAATTGACGTCGCGTCGCGCCAGATGCTCCATCAGGCCGAGAAAGAACGGCAAATCGGCTTCGACGACACGGCGTTCATAGAGGGTGAGAATGAAAAAGCCCGCTTCGCAATGAAGCAGGTAGTTCGAATTCTCGACGCCCTCGGCAATGCCCTTGCACGACAGCAGGCCGCCAAGCTCGTAGCCCTCGAGGAAGACCGCGAGGTCCTCGTCGGATATTTCAGTATAGACGGCCATTCCTGGAGTTCCGGCAGCGGGTCGCGCCGTTTTGCCGTGCGCGTGTGCCCGTGTTAGCCACGTGGGCCTGCCAGGTCAAACAGATGTCCCAAAGATAGTTGGAATGCTGGGTTTATCGGCCGCTTTCGCTGGAATTGCTTCCTGGACCTTCTCTTGGGCCGTCTCTTGGGCCTGGGCTTTTTTCACCATTGGCGCCTCGGCCGCCCAGACGGCGCGCAATGCCATGCAGCGCGACCTTACCGCCACCCTCGGCACGGCCGGCGCCACTTACGTCCGCTTTCTCTTCAGCCTGCCGTTCATCCTCGCCCTCTTCCTGTTCGAGACCGTCATTCTCGGCATGAAGCCGCCGGCGATGTCGACGCCGAGCCTCGCCTGGCTCTTGGGTGGCGCACTGGCACAGATGCTGGCGACAGGCCTGATGCTCGCCGGCATGACCATGCGCTCCTTCGTCGTGGTCACGGCCTATACGAAGACCGAACCGATCATTCTGGCGATTTTCGGCGCCGTGTTTCTTGGCGATCATCTCTCGCCCGCGGCTATCGCCGCCGTATTGATCGCCACGGCCGGCGTCATGCTCATGTCTTGGCCAAAGCGCGCGGCTGGCGCGAAGGCCGATCCAAAGGAATGGCAATCGGCGGCGCTGGGCCTCACCGGCGGAGCGTTCTTCGCCTTGTCGGCGACCTGCTATCGCGGCGGCCTGATCGGACTTGAAGGATCGAGCGTCGTCATCATCGCCACCACGGCGCTGCTGGCGGCGCAGCTCATGCAATGCGCCTTGATCGTCGTCTATCTGGCGCTGTTCGACCGCGCGCTTTTGAAAGCGATTGCCGTCAACTGGCGCAAGTCGCTCTTCGCCGGCGCCATGGGCGCGCTCGCCTCGCAATTGTGGCTGATGGCGTTCACTCTCACCTCGGCGGCGGCCGTGCGCACCCTGGCTCTGGTGGAGGTGCTGATGGCGCAAGTCGTCACCCGCCGCCTGTTTCGACAGGGCACGTCAGGGCGCGAATATATTGGCATGGCGCTGATCGTGAGCGGTATCGTTCTGCTGCTGCACGGCTGAGCGGGGATCATCTGACGCGACTTGCAAACGCGTCTGCGGCAAAGACTGGGGATATTCCGCGCGCAGGAATTTGATCAGCTCCTCGCGCACTTCGCAGCGCAGATCGAAGGTCCGCGCCGAAGTCGAAGCGCTGACGAGAATACGCACTTCCATGGTCGCCTGTTTGAAATCGGTGATCTGCACATTGACCACCTTGCCGTCCCAGAGCGGCGAGTTGCGAGCGATCGCTTCGACCTTGCGGCGCAGTTCATCGATCGGCACCATATAGTCGAGATAGATCATCACGTTGCCGATGAGCGCGGCGCCTTCACGCGTCCAGTTCTGAAACGGCTTTTCGATGAAATAACTCAGTGGCAGCACCAGCCGTCGCCAATCCCAGATGCGCACCACCACATAGGTGGAGGTGATTTCCTCGACATTGCCCCACTCGCCTTCGACCAGCAGCGCATCATCGATACGAATAGGCTGGGTGATGGCCAGCTGGATGCCGGCGAAGAGATTCTTCAACACCGGCTGCAAGGCCAGACCGATGACGACGCCGGCCACGCCGGCCGAGGCCAACAGACTGAGGCCATATTGCCATACGCGCTCGAAGGTCATCAGACAGGCGGCGATGGCGATGACGATAATCAGCAGATTGACGACCCGGCGCAGAATGTTCGACTGCGTGACATGCTTGCGCGCCAGCAGATTGTCTTCCGCATCGAGCTTGAAACGACGCAGATAGACCACCGTCCAGATATGCACGGCGATCTGCGCCATCCAGGCGATCAGGATGATTAGCGCGATGGTAAGGCAACGCTCCAGAACCTGCGCCAGTCCCGGCGAGAGCGGCAAGACGGCCTGCCCGATCGCCAAAGCCACCATGATGGCGAACAGACGCGAGGGACCGTAGGTGCGCGAGACCAGCGAGCGCCAGAACAGATCGCGATCGGCGACCATGCGGGTCAGGCGCTGAAAGACGAAACGATGGACGACGATGGCCAGGACGGCGAACAGCGCCAGCCCGACCAGATCAACCAGCCAGACAGGAAAGATGGCTATCACGAGTTCGGCTTGCGCCAGCAATTCAGCAAGAGACATCGGTCCAAGGCTTCACGCGTTGTCTCCCCCAGGGGACAACCGCTTACCTCGACCCAAGTTCCATCCGCTTCATCTAATTGGCGATTTGGACTTAGACGCGTTGACGCAGCTCGCGCGGCGGCGGGAAATGGACACCTTCCTGGGCCGTCACCACGGTTTCCACGGCAACGTCGAAGTGGGCGCGGAAGCCATCGAGGATTTCCTCGACCAGCACTTCCGGCGCCGAGGCGCCCGCCGAAATGCCGACCCGCTTCACCCCTTGCAGCATCGTCCAATCGATATCGGCGGCGCGCTCGACCAGAAGCGCGATCGGGCAGCCGGATCGTTCGGCGACCTCGCGCAGGCGCAGCGAATTGGACGAATTCGGCGCGCCGACGACGATCATGGCATCGACCTGCGCGGCAACAGCCTTCACCGCATCCTGCCGGTTGGTGGTGGCGTAGCAGATGTCTTCCTTATGCGGGCCGACGATGTCGGGGAAACGGCGCGTCAGCGCCTCGACGATCTCGCGGGTATCGTCCACCGACAGAGTGGTCTGCGTCGCCCAGGCCAGATTTTTCTCATCGAGCGGCGTCAGTTTCTCGACATCATCAACCGTCTCGACGAGTACGACAGCACCCGCGGGCAATTGGCCCATGGTGCCTTCGACCTCGGGGTGGCCGGCATGGCCGATCAGCACGACCGTGCGGCCGCGCCGGGCATGAATCTCAGCCTCGCGATGCACTTTCGTCACCAGCGGACAGGTGGCATCGATGGTGAGGAAATTGCGTTGCCTGGCGGCGGCAGGCACGGCCTTCGGCACGCCGTGAGCGGAGAAGATGACAGGCGCCTCGGTGTCGGGGATTTCATCGAGATGATCGACGAAGATCGCGCCCTTGGCGCGCAGGCTGTCGACGACATAGCGGTTATGGACGATCTCGTGACGGACGTAGACCGGCGCGCCGTAGATCTCCAGCGCGCGCTCGACCGTGTCGATGGCGCGCACGACGCCGGCGCAGAAGCCGCGCGGCGCGCAGAGCAGGATCTGAAGTTTCGGCCGTTCGCTCATCAAACCTATCCAGAACACCTTTGCCGCGCCGTAGCCCCGGACAGCGGTGCCTATACCAAGACTAGCCGTTGCGGAACATATCCGTGATTTTTTCCATCAAACCATCGCGCACCTGGCGATAGGCCTCGAGCCGTTGCTCGCGCGATCCGTGAACGGCCGTCGGATCGATCGTCGGCCAGTATAACGCATCGATGGCCATGGTGCGAATATAGTCCAGCGCCGTGTGATGAGCCTCCGGCGACAGGCTGATAATCATGTCGAAATTGTCGTCTTCGAGATCGTCGAAGGTGCGCGGCACATGGCGGGTCATATCAATGCCGATTTCCGCCATGGCCGCCACCGCAAAAGGGTCCAGCTCGCCATGGCGTACCCCGACGGAGGCGAAAAATACCTCACGCGGGAACAGGCTGCGACCGATCGCCTCGGCCATCGGCGAGCGCACCGAATTGAACGTGCAGGCAAACAGCAGCGATTGCGGGCGTTTGCGCACGGCAAAGGGCGGGGCGGCGGGATCGCTCATCCGGCGGATCCCTTGGCTTTTCGGGCCATGGGATCAGCCCTTCCAGTGCAACGCGGTCAGCAGCGTGAACAGGCGTCGCGCCGTGTCGAAATCGCATTCCACCTTGCCGTCGAGCCGTTCGGCAAACAGATGCGCGCCATCGTTGTGCAGGCCGCGCCGGCCCATGTCGATGGCCTCGATCTGCGCCGGCGTGGCCGTGCGGATCGCCGCATAATAGCTTTCGCAGATGGCGAAATAGTCGCGCAGGATGCGGCGGAACGGCGTCAGCGAAATGATATGGGTGACGATGTTCTGGCCATCGTGGCTGCGCACGTCGAGCGCCAGCTTCTTGTCGTGAATAGCGATATGCAGTGCATAGGGGCCGTCATCACGGCCCGGCAGAGCGAAATTGCTGTCCTCGATCAGATCATAGATCGCGATCATGCGCTCGTGCTCCTGATCGGCATTGCCTCGGCCGATGGAGGCCTCGTCAAGCGTTACAGTAAGCAGGCGGCGCGCATTCTCAGCGGTCATAGATCATCCAAGGTTGAGGCGGATGGCGACCGAGCGCGCATGCGCATCGAGCCCCTCCGCCTTGCCCAGAGCAATGGCCGGCGGCCCCAGCACGCGCAGGCTTTCAGCACTGCACCTGAGGAGCGAAGTCCGCTTCATGAAATCAAGCACGCCAAGCCCGGACGAGAAGCGCGCCGAACGCGCCGTCGGCAGAACGTGATTGGAGCCGCCGACATAATCGCCGATGGCCTCGGGCGTGTGCCCGCCGATGAAGATGGCGCCGGCGTTGCGCACCTTGGCGGCCAGGGCATCGGCATCCACCGCCATGATCTCGAGATGTTCGGGTGCCAGACGGTCAGCGATGCGAATCGCATTCACCAGCTTGTCGCATAGGATGACGGCGCCGAAATCGCGCCAGCTCGCGCCGGCGATGTCGCGACGCGGCAATGTCGTCAGTTGCCGCTCGACGGCTGCTATCACCGCATCGGCGAGGCCAGCGTCGTCGGTGATGAGAAGCGATTGCGCCGCCACGTCATGTTCGGCCTGGGCCAAAAGATCGGCGGCGATCCAATCGGGATTGGCGGTGCGATCGGCGAGCACGAGCACTTCGGAGGGGCCGGCGATCATATCGATGCCGACCTTGCCGAAAACGCGGCGCTTGGCCGCCGCGACGAAGGCATTGCCGGGACCGACGATCTTGGCGACGGGCGCGATGGTCTGCGTGCCATAGGCCAGCGCCGCCACGGCCTGGGCACCTCCGACACGATAGATCTCATCGACACCGGCGATATCGGCGGCGGCCAGCACCAGCGGATTGACGACACCGTCGGGCGTCGGCACCACCATGACGATGCGCGGCACGCCGGCCACTTTCGCCGGCACCGCGTTCATCAGCACGGAAGACGGATAGCTCGCCGTGCCGCCGGGCACGTAAAGGCCAACCGCTTCCACCGCGCTCCAGCGCCAGCCGAGCTCGACACCTTCCTCATCGTTGAAGTGCACATCGGATGGTCGCTGCCGCTGATGAAAGGAGAGGATGCGGCGATGGGCGAAATGCAGCGCGTCCACCGCCGCCTTGTCGCTGGCGGCGACCGCCGCGTCGATCTCCTGACGCGATATGCGCAGACCAAGCGCCCCGAGATCGACACGATCGAATTTCCGCGACAAATCCACCAAAGCGGCATCACCGCGCGCGATGACGTCTTCAATGATGGTCCGCGCCGCATTGTCGACGTCCTCGGACACTTCACGCTTCATGGCGAGCAGCGCCGTGAATTCGCGCTCGAATTCAGCATCGCGCATATCCAGCCGCACAGGCATACGATTACTCCTCGTGGCACGCAGTTCCAGCGCGCTCAGTCGTCAAATTTATTTATCGGTTTCGCCGAGCGGATGCCCGGGCACGGCCCGCGCCGACCAGCGCTCGCCCAGATCGCGCAATTGCGCATCGATACATTCGACATGCAAGCGCACCGCCGCTCCGCCGGAGAAGACCAGCTCGACCACCCCACCCGGCGCCTCTTCTTGCGAGAAGGTGATGCCGAGCAGATTGAGCGTGGTCTCGCGGTTCTTCGGATCGAAGCCGGACAAAGCCGCCTTCTGCACACTGTCGAAATGCAGGCCGGCGCGCGTGCGCTCGGCCTTGCCGGAGCAGGCGGCGGCCAGCCAATCGAACCGGCAGCCGACCATGGCGAAGCGACGCTGCGCCGGCAGATAAGCCATATCGGCGACGCGGAAAATAGCGTCCTGCATGGCAGCCGACAGCACTTCCACGTCCTCGCCGTCGACAGCGAACAGGCGGAGCGGTTCGGCAGATGTTTTCGTCGGCGCGTTCATCGGTTCATATCCACGTCATGGATCGGCACGGCTTGCACCGCGCCTATCGGGCCAGGCTGCTAGCCCGGATCGCTCAGGCGTTCGATCATCGCACCGCAGCCACTCAGCTTGTGCTCAAGCCGCTCGAAGCCACGATCGAGATGATAGACGCGATGGACGGTTGTTTCACCTTCGGCCGCCAAGGCGCCGATGACAAGGGACACCGAGGCGCGCAGGTCGGTCGCCATCACCGGGGCACCCTTGAGCTTGGGCACGCCCTCGACAATCGCCGTGTCGCCATCGAGCCGGATCTTGGCGCCGAGACGGGCCAATTCCTGCACGTGCATGAAGCGGTTCTCGAAAATCGTCTCCGTCACCCGCGCCGTGCCGGACGAACGGGTCATCAGGGCCATGAATTGGGCCTGCAAATCGGTCGGGAAGCCGGGGAAGGGATCGGTGGTCACATCGACGGGCGCGATACCGGCGCCATTGCGCTGGATGCGGATGCCGTGATTGTTCGAGGTGACGGTGGCGCCGGCTTGCGCCAGGTGGTCGAGCGCCGATTGCAGGAGATCGGGGCGAACGTTTTCCAGAAACACATCGCCGCCGGCCATGGCCACCGCCATGGCGAAGGTGCCCGCCTCGATGCGATCAGGCAGAACCGCGTGCTGCGCGCCACCGAGCGAACCGACGCCGGAGACTTCCAGCTCGGACGTGCCGATGCCCTTGATGCGCGCGCCCATTTTGACCAGGCAATTAGCGAGATCGGTCACCTCAGGCTCGCAAGCCGCGTTGCGGATCAGCGAGTCGCCATGGGCGAGCACCGCGCCCATCAACGCCGTGTGCGTGCCACCGACCGTGACCTTGGGGAAGTTGATCTCGCCGCCGCGCAGGCCCTTCGGCGCCTTGGCGACCACATAGCCGCTGTCGATGTCGATCTGCGCGCCGAGCTTTTCCATGGCCAGCAGCAGGAAATCGACCGGGCGCGTGCCGATGGCGCAACCGCCCGGCAGCGACACCCGCGCCTCACCCATGCGGGCAACCAGCGGTGCCAGCACCCAGAAGCTGGCACGCATGCGCGAGACCAGATCATAAGGCGCCGTCGTGTCGACGATGTCGCCGGCGGTGAAACGAATGGTCTGGCCGGCATGGGCGCTGTCGCCATTGCGCTTGCCGTCGATCATGTGATCGACGCCGTGATTGCCGAGGATGCGGATCAGCATGCGCACGTCAGCCAGACGCGGCACGTTCTCCAGCACCAAGGTTTCCTTGGTCAACAAAGAGGCGATCATGAGCGGCAGTGCCGCGTTCTTTGCCCCCGAAATTGGAATTGTCCCGTTAAGTTTTTGTCCGCCGACGATACGAATCCGGTCCATCTGCACTCTCAATAAGTGGCGTCATCTATGGCATCGCCAGGGACGCCTGTTGCGCCCTTTCTAACATGATTCCGGCCGGATCGAGGCCCCAATCACCAAGGGAGGTTACTGCTCTTCCGGGGCGCCCCCAGCCTTGCGGCCACGGGACTGGTCCTTGCGGCGCTTGAGATTGTCGCGCAGCGCTTGGGCGCGGCGGCGCTGGCGGGCCTCGGCGGCCACGGCCTTGCTGTTGGGCTCGGGCGTTTTGGCGGCGGAATCGGCCGTTTCGCCCTCGGATTTGGTGTCGGAAACCATGGGAAATGACATATAAACCCGTCGATCGGCGGGCAAGAGTGTCGTCAAGAGTGCCGTTTGGAAGGAATAACCCATGTCGCGGCGCCGGGCCGATGTCCTTCTGGTCGAAAAGGGCCATTTCGAGAGCCGGGCCCGGGCGCGCGCCGCCATCGAGGCCGGGCTCGTCTTCGCCAACGGCAAACAGGTGCGCCGGCCGGCCGAGGATGTCGCCGAGGATGCCGAAATCCAGGCCAGCGCCCCGCATCCCTGGGTGTCGCGCGGCGGACTGAAGCTGGTGGCCGCCCTCGATGCCTTCGGTTTCGACCCGAAAGGCCGCGTTTGCCTGGATATCGGCGCCTCGACCGGCGGTTTCACCGAGGTTTTGCTGGATCGCGGCGCCATCCGCGTCCATGCGGTCGATGTCGGCCATGGCCAGCTCCACGCCCGCCTGCAGAACGATCCCCGGGTCGTCTCCCGCGAGGGTACCGACGCCCGGCAGCTGACGGCGGCGGATTTTCCGGACGGGGCGCCCGAGCTGATCGTCAGCGACGTCAGCTTTATCTCCCTCAGCCTGGTCCTGCCACCGGTGCTGGCCCTGGCGGCGCCCCAGGCGCGGCTTGCCGCTCTCATCAAGCCGCAATTCGAAGCCGGGCCGGCCAAAGTGAACAAAGGGGTGGTGCGCGACCGCCAAGTCCATGAGGCCGTCTGCGCCAAAATCCGGGCGCTGGTGGAAGACCTCGGCTGGCGCTGCCTCGGTCTCGTGCCCTCCCCCATCGAAGGTGGCGACGGCAATCGCGAATTCCTGATCGGTGCGGCGCGCGGCTAGAGCTTTTTCACTCGGGACCCGTTAGACAGCACCATGTTCCGCACCAGCACCCTCACCATCGAACGGCTCGGCCAGCGCGGCGAAGGCATCGCCGTGAACGATAACGCGCAGGTCTTCGTGCCCTTCACCGTTCCCGGCGACGTGGTCGAAGCGGAACTTGAGGGCAGCCAGGGCCGGCTCGTGCGCGTGATCGAACCGTCGCCCGAGCGCATTGAAGCCTTCTGCACCTATTTTACCGCCTGCGGCGGCTGCGCCGTGCAGACGCTGGCGCCTGCGCCTTATGCGCAATGGAAAGCCGATCTCGTCAGCGCGGCGCTGATGCATCAGCGCGTCGACGCAATGGTCGCCCCACTCGTCGATGCCCATGGCGACGGACGGCGACGCGTTACCTTTCACGCCCGCATCAAACGCGATGCGCTGGAGCGCGCGACCATCGAAGTCGGCTTCATGCGCGCGCGGGCCCATGACATCGTCGATATCGATGCCTGTCCGATCCTGACGCCGGCGCTTGCCAGTGCGCCACGGGTGGCGCGGCGCATCGCGCAATTGTTGGCGCAAACCGGCAAGCCGCTCGACATTCTGCTGACCACGAGCCTCGAAGGGCTCGATGTCGACATTCGCGGCGTCGGCAAGCTCGCGCCGGCGCTGCGGCAGCAAATGGTCGAACTGGCACAGACGATCGATCTCGCGCGGCTTTCCAACCATGGCGAAGTGATCGTCGAGAACCGGCCGCCACGTTTGCAAATGGGTCGCGCCCTGGTGACGCCGCCGCCTGGCGCCTTTCTGCAAGCCACCGAGGCCGGCGAAACCGCACTGAGCGATCTCGTCAGGCAGGCCGTCGGCAAGAGCGAGCATGTCGCCGATCTCTTCGCCGGTGTCGGCACATTCAGTCTGCGTCTGGCCGAGAAGGCACGCGTGCTGGCCGTGGAAAGCGATGCGGCCATGGTCAATGCTTTGACGCGCGCCGCGCATACGGCAACCGGCCTCAAGGCGGTGACGGCGCAAACGCGCGATCTCTTCCGCCGGCCGCTGCCGCCTGCGGAATTGAAGGATTTCGACGCGGTCGTGTTCGACCCGCCGCGCGCCGGCGCTGAGGCACAGGCCAAAGCACTGGCGCAATCGGACGTGCCCGTCGTCGTCGCCGTCTCCTGCAATGCCCAGACGTTCGCGCGCGATGCCAGTCTCCTCATCGCCGGCGGCTACGACATCGGCGCGGTGACGCCGGTCGATCAGTTCCGGCACTCGGCGCATGTCGAAGTCGTCGCCGCTTTCAGCAAGCGGGCCGCACGCGGCACCAAGCGCAAACGCAGTCTGCTGGGTTAGACGCGCGAGCGGTGCGACAAGCCGAAGCCGTGGTGTCATCCCGGACACGCGCAGCGTGATCCGGAAACCAGGGGCAACAGGCACGATGTAGCCGATCGAGCGGCTACACGAAAAAAGCAGCAATGACACTGTGGCCCCTGGTTCCCGGGTCGCCTGCGGCGCCCGGGATGACACGGAGGCTTCGGCGACACGACAAAAAGGCGGCCACAGCTCAGGCGCGCAAACGCCGCCAGACGACCAGACCGAAGACAATGACCAAGGTTGCTGCCAAGCCGAACCAGGTGAAGGCATAGGACAGATGATCGTTGCGGATGTTGACGGTGGTGGCGCCGCCACGCAGCACCGCGCCTTTGGGATCAGGATCGGCATCGAGCGAAAACGGCGCCGCATCGGCCACATCCAGGGCCTTGGCGATCGAGGGCGGATCGCGCGTATACCAAGTGCGGCGGGACGGCTCGTCTGATGGCGTGAACATGTTGCGATCTTCCGGCCAGCGCAGCACGCCCGAAAAAGTGACGCTGCCGGTCACCTGATCGGCCGCCCGTTGCGCGGGATCGCGCAGACGCTCGGGCACGAAACCGCGATTGACGAAGAGCGTGCCGCCACCGTCCAGACGCAACGGCGTCATCACGTAAAAGCCCGCTTCGCCCAAACCCGCGCCAGCGGTGCGAAACACGAAGGCTTCCTTGGCGTGATCGAACACGCCGCTCACCGTGACATGGCGATATTCGTCGGCGGCTTGCGATAGCGACGGCCAGGACGAGGCTGGCGGCAAGGGTTGTGCCGGCGCCTTGAGCCGCTCGTCGATCTGGGCGAGCAGCCCTTCCTTCCACGTCAGCCGGTGCAATTGCCACACGCCCAGCGACACGAGGACGGCGAAAACCGCCGTGGCGAACAACGCCGGCAAAAGCAGCGGACGGGCGCGCGCGGCCCAGCCGGCACTCATTGGTCGAAGCGCCCCTGCTCGGCCTTGTTGCGATATTGCAGAGCGATGAGCAGGCCTTTCAGCGGCCGCAGCATGCCGAGGCAGACGATGATCGTCAGCGGCAGGAAGATCACCATGTGAACCCAGAACGGCGGCTCGTAATTGAGTTCCGTCCACAGCGCCGCACCCAACACCAGGAAGCCGGCGAACAAGGTGACGAAGACGGCAGGGCCATCGCCGGAGTCGGCGAATTTATAATCGAGCCCGCAGACATCGCATTTCGGTGCCAGATTGATGAAGCCGTTGAACAAGCGCCCTTGCCCGCAGCGCGGGCACCGGCCGGCCAGGCCCGTCGCATAGGGCGATTGCGGCGCATGGTAGTTGTTGTTGAAATCCATCTCGACCCCGAAACAAAAAAGGGCGGCTTGTCGCCGCCCTTTATAGCAGGTCTGACGCGGCCGTCAGTGCGTCGCGATCGGAGCGCCGTGATTGCCCCAGACGTAGATGCAGCAGAACAGGAACAGCCACACCACGTCGACGAAGTGCCAGTACCAAGCGGCGAATTCGAAGCCGAGATGCTGCGTCGGCGTAAAGTGGCCGGCATAGGTGCGCACCAGACAGACGATCAAGAAGATCGTGCCGACCAGCACGTGGAAGCCGTGGAAGCCGGTCGCCATGAAGAAGGTGGCGCCGTAGATCGAATCCTTGAAGCCGAACGGCGCGTGGGCATATTCATAAGCCTGCACGCAGGTGAAGATGGCGCCGAGGATGATCGTCAGCCACAGGCCCTTCTTCAGACCGTCGCGATCGCCGTGCAGCAGCGCATGATGCGCCCAAGTGACGGTGGTGCCCGAGGTCAGCAGGATCAGCGTATTCAAGAGCGGCAGGTGCCACGGATCGAACACTTCGACGCCCTTCGGCGGCCAGATACCGCCGAGGAATTCGGCGCGCGCCACCTGATGCACTTCGTTGGGGAAGAGGCTGGCGTCGAAGAAGGCCCAGAACCACGCCACGAAGAACATCACCTCGGAGGCGATGAACATGATCATGCCGTAGCGATGGTGAATCTGCACGACGCGGGTGTGATAGCCCCCCTGCGCTTCGCGCGTCACGTCAGCCCACCAAGCGGCCATGACATAGAGAATGCCGATGAAACCGGCACCGGCGATGTAGGGCCCGAGCTTCAGGCCGAACATCATCATGCCCTTCATCCACATGATCGCGCCGACCGCGGCCAGGAAGGCCGAGATCGAGCCCATGAGAGGCCATGGGCTCGGGTCGACGAGGTGATAATCGTGGTTCGGTTTGGCGTGGCCGTCAGCCATGAGCGTCCTCGTTTGGTCCTAGAAGATCTTGCTAAAGATTGGCCTTATCCGCTTCCTTCGCCGCAGCAACGGGCGATTTCTGGCGGACGGGCATGAATGTGTATGACAGCGTGAGACTTTGCACCTGTCGCATCGTCTCTTCGTTTTCGAGTGCCGGATCGAGATAGAACACGACGGGCATGTCCATGGTCTCGCCGGGGCCGAGCGTCTGTTCGGTGAAGCAGAAGCAGGAAATCTTGTTGAAGAAGCCGCCGACCTGATCGGGCGCGACATTGTAGGTCGCGATGCCGGTCACCGGCTTATCGGACTTATTGACCACTTTGTAGAAAACGGTGGCGGTCTCGCCCGTGCGCAGCCGCATCTGGCCGATCTCGGGCTCGAAGGTCCAGGGAATGCCGCCGCCGACATTGGCGTCGAAGCGCACGGTCAAGGTGCGTTCGCCGACGCCGGTCGCCGGGCCTTTCGCGATGATCGGCGTGCCGCCGAAGCCGGTGGTGCGGCAGAACATTTCATAAAGCGGCACGGCGGCGAAGGACATGCCGAGCATGAACAGTGAGGTGCCAGCGACAGCGATCGCGATCCGGCGATGCGCCCGCGCCTGCGGCGTCTTGGTGGTCACTTGGTCGTCCGGAAGTTCGCTCATCGCTTTTCCTATAACGGCCGATCAAACATGCCCGCGCCAAGCTTGGCCCAGGTAATGACATAGAAGAGCAAGGCAAAGAAGCCGATGGTCAGGCCCAGCGCCAGGTTGCGCGCACGGCGGCGCTTCTGCTGCTCCGGGGTGAGCCGGATGCCGGTGGACTTGTCGTTCTCTGTCGGATGATCAGCCATGGCGGTCACTCAGAAGCCCCACCGCACGAGCACATTCTCGACGACGACGACAGCGAAGAGAATGAACAGATAGAGGATCGAGAAGCCGAAGAGCTGCTTGGCGGCCCGATCGGCCACGGCGCCGGTGCGCACCAGCCAGACCCGAATGGCCAAAGCCAGCATGGCGAGGCCGCAGACAGCGGAGACGACACCATAAACCGGCGAAGTAAAGCCGAGAACCCAAGGCGAAACGCCAAGCGGCACCAGCAGGATCGTATAGATCAGGATTTCGAGACGAGTGCGATCCGGCCCTTTGACATTGGGCATCATCGGCACGCCGGCGGCGGCATAGTCTTGCGACTTGACCAGCGCCAGCGCCCAGAAATGCGGCGGCGTCCACATGAAGATGATGGCGAAAAGCACGACGCTCGACAGGCCGATGCTACCGGTGGCGGCGGCATAAGCGACCACCGGCGGGAAGGCGCCAGCGGCACCGCCGATGACGATGTTCTGCGGCGTCGAGCGCTTCAGCCACATCGAATAAACGACGGCATAGAAGAAGATGGTGAAAGCCAGCAGGCCGGCGGCAAGCCAATTGGTGGCGATGCCAAGCAGCATGACCGAAAACACCGAGAGGAACAGACCGAAGGCCAGAGCCTCGCCCGGCTGCACGCGGCCTGACGGAATCGGCCGCGTCTTCGTGCGGCTCATCACCGCGTCGATGTCCGCGTCGTACCACATGTTCAACGCGCCGGAGGCGCCAGCGCCGATGGCGATGGCAAGAAGCGCGGTGAAGCCGAGCACCGGATTGATCTTGACCGGTGCGATCAACAGGCCGGCGAGCGCGGTGAAGATGACCAGCGACATAACGCGCGGCTTAAGCAGCTCGAAATAGTCGCCCGGACCCGCCAGCGAAACGAGCGCAGGATCAAAGCCTTTCTGGTCGCTGACGAGACTCATTCGGTCTACCTGCACCCAACCTGTTTACTTCAATGCGGCCGTGGGGCCGGCTCAGTGATCTGAGCCGGTGATACGCGGCAGCGTCTCATACTGATGGAACGGCGGCGGCGACGGCAGCGTCCATTCCAGCGTGGTGGCGCCTTCGCCCCACGGATTGGCACCAGCTGGAACCTTACGCGCGAAGGCGCTCCAGATGATGTAGAGGAACAGCAGCACGCTGAGGCCCGAGATGTAAGAGCCGTAGGACGAGATTTCGTTCCACAGCAAGAACGCATCCGGGTAATCGACGTAACGACGCGGCATGCCGGCGAGGCCGAGGAAGTGCTGCGGGAAGAACGTCAGGTTGACGCCGATGAACATCATCCAGAAGTGAATCTTGCCGAGCGTCTCGTTGTACATGTAGCCCGACATTTTCGGGAACCAGTAGTAGAACGCGGCGAAGATGGAGAACACGGCACCGAGCGACAGCACGTAGTGGAAGTGCGCGACGACGTAATAGGTTTCGTGCAACTGGCGGTCGATACCGGCATTGGCCAACACAACGCCGGTGACGCCACCGACCGTGAACAGGAAGATGAAGCCGATCGCCCAGATCATCGGCAGGCGGAAGGTGATGGAACCGCCCCACATGGTGGCGATCCATGAGAAGATCTTCACGCCCGTCGGAACCGCGATGACCATGGTCGCAAACACGAAGTAGCGCTGCGTGTTGAGCGACAGGCCGACGGTGTACATGTGGTGCGCCCACACGACGAAGCCGACGAAACCGATGGCGACCATCGCATAGGCCATGCCGAGGTAGCCGAAGATCGGCTTCTTCGAGAAGGTCGAGACGATGTGGCTGACGATGCCGAAGCCCGGCAGAATCAGGATGTACACTTCCGGGTGACCGAAGAACCAGAACAGATGCTGGAACAGGATCGGGTCACCGCCGCCTTCCGGATTGAAGAAGGTGGTGCCGAAGTTACGATCGGTCAGCAGCATGGTGATGCCGCCAGCCAGAACCGGCAGGGACAGAACCAGCAGGAAGGCGGTGATCAGCACCGACCAGGCGAACAGCGGCATGCGATGCAGGGTCATGCCCGGCGCGCGCATGTTGAAGATCGTGGTGATGAAGTTGATCGCGCCCAGGATCGAGGAAGCGCCGGCGATGTGCAGCGACAGGATGACGAAATCCATCGCCGGACCGGGGTGACCGGCGTTCGCCGACAACGGCGGATACATGACCCAGCCACCGCCGAAACCATGCATGCCGGGCGGACCGTCAACGAACATCGAGATCAGGAGCAGCGAGAACGACGCCGGCAGCAGCCAGAACGAGATGTTGTTCATCCGCGGGAAGGCCATGTCGGGCGCGCCGATCATCAGCGGCACGAACCAGTTGCCGAAACCGCCGATCAAGGCCGGCATGACCATGAAGAAGATCATGATGACGCCGTGGCCGGTGATGAACACGTTGTAAAGATGCTTGGCGTGATCGAGCGAACCGTCGCCGCTCAGCGCCTTCGAAATCCACGGGAAGATGTGGACGCCGGTGCCGGCGAGTTCGGCGCGCATGGCGATCGAGAGCGCTGTGCCGATGAGGCCCGCGAAGATCGCGAAGATAATGTAGAGCGTGCCGATGTCTTTGTGATTGGTCGAGTACAACCAGCGGCGCCAGCCAGTCGGCAGCGGATGCGCGTCGCCATGATGATCGTCGTGGGTGGCTGCGTGAGATGCCATGTTCGTATTCCTTGAAAACCTTCGACTACATCAAGACGGTTGCGTTCAGTTGTTGCTCTCGGTCGCCGCGAGGCGGACCGGAGTTTCAACCGCCGCGAATTTCTTCTGACCTTCAAGGAGCCAGGCCTTGTAGGCTTCTTCGCTGACGACACGGAAGACGATCGGCATGTAGGCGTGGTCCTTGCCGCAGAGCTTGGAACACTGGCCGTAGTAGATGCCTTCCTTCTCGGCCTTGAACCAAGTCTCGTTCAAACGACCGGGCACGGCGTCGATACGCACGCCGAAGGCGGGAACGACGAAGGAATGGATGATGCCGACCACATCGGCGGTGACCTGCATGCGGACGACCTTGTTGACCGGAACGACCGCTTCGTTGTCGACGTCCAGGAGACGCAGCTTGCCGGGGGCGAGCGTGTCCTGATCGAGCAGGCGCGACTGGAACTCGAAACCGCCGCCTTCATCCTTCGGGTAGGAATAGGTCCAGGCCCAAGAGGCATTGCCGGTGACCTTCACGGTCAGGTCGGCATCGGGAATGATGAGCTGGTGATTGAGCAGGCGGAAGGAGGGAATGGCGATGCCGAGCAGGATGAGCACGGGCACGACCGTCCAAGCCACTTCCAGGAGCGCGTGGTGCGTCGTCTTCGAAGGCACCGGATTGGCGCGGGCGTTGAACTTGAGCACGATGTAGATCAGCAGCGCCAGAACGAACAGGCAGATCACGGTGATGATCGGCAGCAGGATGGCGTTGTGGAAGAAGTCGATCTCGTGACCGATCACGGTCACCGATTCCGGCAGGCTGATCTGGCCGGGGCGCGGCGCGCCGACCATGCCTTGCGCCAGCGCCGGCCAAGCGGCGGTCGCTGCCCCGATTGCCGCCAAAGATCCTGCAACTGACCGGAGCATACCCGCGCGGAAAATCTTAGTTGTCATGAAAGTCGCCGCTCCCGTCAAAACGAATGACGATTTACAGCCTGTTAGTCGAGCCGGCAAACCGCCAGCGGCCCATCAGGCAAACCCCTGGAGCCAAACGATTGCCACGGCTCCTTTGGATCGGTTCCAACCACAATCCGCCAGCGAGCGCAACACGGCGTTCCGTCGCGATCCGTGCGGCATAAGGGCGCGTAAATTTGCCGCTGTTTCGCATCGATTTCGCGACCGGCCGCGCAAGCGCCGAGATTGCCTTCCACAGCCGCCTTCCGTAATTGCCTTGGACGACACGGCCTTCGATAATTGCCGGCAACGTGATTCGGCCGCTTTTCTGTGTTCAGCCGGTCCCAGAAAGCCTGCGCCTGGAGACTTCATGACTATCGCAACGCCTACTCGCTTGGTTCGGATCGCGCTCGGCGCGCTTGCCTTGATGTTCATCGGTACTCAGGCCATGGCGCAGCCGGTGGTGCGCGGCAAGCATGGCGACTGGGAGATGCGCTGCGAGACACCGACCGGCGCCAGCCGCGAACAATGCGCGTTGATTCAATCGGTTGCGGCTGAAGACAAGCCCAATATGAACCTCGTCGTCATCGTCTTGAAGACGGCGGACGGCAAGTCCCGGCTGCTGCGCGTGATCGCGCCGCTCGGCGTGCTGCTGCCGGCGGGCCTGGGTCTCAACATCGACCAGGCCGACAAGGGCCGCGCCGGCTTCGTGCGCTGCATCCCCTCGGGCTGCATCGCCGAGGTGGTGATGGACGACAAGTTGTTGGAAGAATTGCGCAATGGCAAAACAGCGACGTTCATCGTCTTCGAGACGCCCGAACAAGGGACCGGCATCCCGTTAACCCTAACAGGGTTTAAAGACGGCTACGAAAAGCTGCCGTAAGGCTGCGTTGAAAATCTCGTATCCTATTGAATGATAGAACATTTTTTCGACGAGGCAGGTTTTCGGCGCAAGCTTCGCCGCCCCGCCGGAACCTCGGTCACCGGGTAGCCAGTGGCCCGATATTAAGATAATTCTCCCCGCAATCGCGTCCGGCTGGTGTGAAATCCGGCCTTATCGGTCAAGAGTCACGGAGTAGAGACATGCGTCAGGCAACCACGGCGGCCCGGACTTTTCGGTTTTCGCTGGCCCTGGCAGCCATGGGCGTGCTCTCCGGCTGCGCCGGCGGCGGCAGCGGCGACCCGGCCGACTCGATCGGTAACGTTCTCGCCCGCGGCGCCTTCGGCGGCGTCAAGGAACAGCCGGTCGATCCGCGCCCGCCAAGCGAGGCCGATGTGGTTTGCCCGACCGTCGACGTGCGCGAGGGCGGCGCCGCCTATCGCGTCTATGCCGGTGGCCAATCGAACGAATCGCTACGCTATCAATATTCGCTAGGCGACGTCGTACGCGACTGCCGCGTGATCAACGGACAGATCCTCATCAAGGTCGGCGTCGAGGGCAAAGTGCTACTCGGCCCCGCCGGCCAGCCGTCGAATTTCTCCGTGCCGGTTTATGTCGGCGTGCGCGCCGAAAACGGCGAAAAGATCGTCACCAGCAAGCTTTATAATGCTTCGGTCTCGATCCCGTCGGGCCAGAGCCAAGGTGCGTTCACGGTGGTCACCGACGAACTGGCCGTGCCCTATCTGCGTGACGGCGCCAACGAGGATTATCTGATTTTCGTCGGCTTCGAGAACCCCGGCCGCGGCGCGCCGCGCCCGCGCACTGCCCGCCGCCATCGCTAAGGCGCCATAAGCAAAGTTGCGTTTCTCCCGAAACGCAATTTGCTCTAATCGTGGGCCATCGCCCGCGACATTTGTGAATTTGCAAAAATTTCTGCCCACCGCGAATTGACAGGCGGTCGCGGTCGGCTACCCTGGCCGCCGTCAGATCAAGACCCTCCGCGGAAGAGACCGGATCGGCGCAAGCCGCTTCGGCGCCGAAGGCGCAACCGCCCCGGAAACGCTCAGGCCAAAGGACCGCGAGGGGGATGACACTCTGGAAAGCGACTCGCCTTACAAAGCGGGTCCACCGACGGGCGTAACCGGCTGTCGCATTTGCGACGCGGGAAATCTCTCAGGTCACCGGACAGAGGGGGCGCAGGATCAAGGTCAAGGCGACCGGGTCGTGCGTCGTACTCCTGTTTGAGGTGTTTCCGGGCATGTCCACTGACGTCAGGCACACGCCGCTTCACGGTCTCCATCAGGCGCTCGGCGCCCGCATGGCGGCGTTCGCCGGCTATGACATGCCGATTCAATATCCCACCGGCATTCTCACCGAACATAATTGGACGCGCAGCAGCGCTGGCCTGTTCGACGTGTCGCACATGGGCCAGGCTTTTCTCGCCGGGCCCGATCACGCCACGACGGCGGCGGCGCTCGAAACATTGTGTCCCGCCGACGTGCAGGGCCTGACACCCGGCCGGCAGCGCTACTCGCAATTCCTCAATGCGGACGGCGGCATCCTCGACGATTTCATGGTGGCGCGTCCGCTCGGCGCCGATGGCACGCTCGCGCTCGTCGTCAATGCCGGGCGCAAGGACGACGACTACGCTCATCTCGAATCGGCGCTGCCGAAATCCGTGCGGCTGGTGAAGCGCGACGATCGTGCCTTGCTGGCGCTGCAAGGCCCGCTCGCGGCGGACGTGGTGACAAGCCTCGGCGGCGCCATCGCCGACATGGCCTTCATGAGCGTGCAGCCGATCACGCTCGGTGGCATTGCCTGCGAGGCCTCGCGCTCCGGTTATACGGGCGAGGATGGTTTTGAAATTTCCGTGCCGGCGGAGCGCGCCGCCGATCTGTGGACGCTGCTCAGCACCGATGCGCGCGTGAAACCGATCGGCCTTGGCGCGCGCGATTCGCTGCGGCTTGAAGCCGGTCTTTGCCTTTATGGCCACGACATCGATGAGACCACGTCGCCGATCGAGGCAGCGCTGACCTGGTCGATCGCCAAGCGGCGGCGCGAACAAGGCGGCTTTCCTGGCGCCGCGCGCATTCAACGCGAGATCGCAGAAGGGCCGCGCCGCAAGCGCGTTGGCCTCACGCTCGAGGGCCGCCAGCCGGTGCGCGAAGGCGCCGAGATCAATACGCAAGGCAGCGCCACCGGGATCGTCACCTCGGGCACATTCTCACCAAGCCTCAATCGCCCCATCGCCATGGGCTATGTCGGCGCCGGCCAGGCCGCCAACGGCACGGCGCTCGACATCGTCGTGCGCGGCAAGGCGCTGCCGGCGCAGACCGCCGCCATGCCTTTCGTTCCCCATCGCTACAAACGCTGATCCGAAACACCGCCTTCTGAGGAGCCAATCGTGAGCACCACCTATTACACGCAAGACCACGAATATATTCGCGTCGACGGCAATGTCGGCACCGTCGGCATCACCGACCATGCGCAGCAGCAATTGGGCGACATCGTCTTCGTCGAACTGCCGGCCTCCGGCAAGATCGTCGCCAAGGGCGAGCAGGCGGCCGTCGTCGAAAGCGTCAAGGCGGCGAGCGAAGTCTATGCGCCGGTCAGCGGCGAAGTGATCGAAACCAACGGCGAGCTGGAAAGCGAGCCCGCGAAGGTCAACGAAGATGCCGCCGGCAAAGGCTGGTTCCTCAAACTGCGCATCAAGGACGCGGGTGAACTGTCCGGCCTGATGGACGAAGCGGCCTATGCCGCCTTTGTCAAAACCCTCGATTGATCAGGGGATTTTCTTCCATGCGCTTTCTGCCGCTGACCCCAGATAACCGCGCCGAAATGCTGCTGCGTATCGGCGCAACCGGCATCGACGATCTCTACGGCGACGTGCCGCGCGACAAACTGCTCGCCAAGGCGCCCAATTTGCCGCGTCACGCTTCCGAAATCGAAGTCGAGCGGACTTTGGGACGGATGGCCGAGCGCAACATCGACGCACGGTCCGCACCGTTCTTCGTCGGCTGCGGCGCCTACAAGCATCACATTCCCGCCAGCGTCGATCATCTGATCCAACGCTCGGAATTCTTGACCAGCTACACGCCCTATCAGCCGGAGATCGCCCAGGGCACCCTGCAAATGCTGTTCGAATTCCAGACGCAGGTGGCCTCTCTCACCGCCATGGAGGTCGCTAATGCCTCCATGTATGACGGCTCGACCGGCACCGCCGAAGCGGTGCTGATGGCGCACCGGCTGACCAAGCGCAAACGCACCGTGCTCTCCGGCGGCCTGCACCCGCACTATGGCGAAGTGGTGCGGACGATTTCGCGCATGGCCTCCGACGACGTGGTGAGCCTGCCGGCCGATCCGACGGCGAGCGAAAACATTCTCGACCAGATCGACAGCAGCACCTCTTGCGTCGTCGTGCAATCGCCGGATGTGTTCGGCAACCTGCGGGATCTCCGACCGATCGCGGCGAAATGCCAGGCGCAAGGTGCGCTGCTGATCGCCGTCTTCACGGAAGTGGTGTCGTTGGGCCTCGTCGAAGCGCCTGGAGCCATGGGTGCCGACATCGTCGTGGGTGAAGGGCAATCGATCGGCAATGGCCTCAATTTCGGCGGCCCTTATGTCGGCTTGTTCGCCACGCGGCAGAAATATGTGCGGCAGATGCCGGGCCGTCTTGCCGGCGAGACGCGCGATGCGGAAGGGCGGCGCGGTTTCGTGCTGACGCTCTCAACCCGCGAACAGCATATCCGCCGTGAGAAAGCAACCTCCAACATCTGCACCAATTCGGGCCTGTGCGCGCTCGCCTTCTCCATCCACATGAGCCTGCTCGGACAGGCCGGCTTGCAGAAGCTCGCGCGCGTCAACCATGCCAATGCGGTGAAACTGGCCGATCTCCTGGCGCGCGTTCCCAATGTCAGCGTGCTCAACGAGACCTTCTTCAACGAATTCACCATCCGCATCAAAGGCAGCGCCGCGCGTGTCATCGAGGACCTGGCGGAGCGCGGCGTTTTGGGCGGCGTACCGTTCTCGCGGCTCGCGCCGGGCGCCGGCCATGACGATCTGATCGTCGTCGCTTCCACCGAAATGAACACCCAAGCCGACCGAACAGCCTATGCGGCCGCGCTGAAAGGATTGATGTGATGCTGAACACGCAGGGACGCCCCACTCACGCTGGCGATATCGGTGTGACCGGCCGCAACACGTTCACGCGCAACCGCGCCTTGCAGATGGAAGAGGCGCTGATCTTCGAGACTGGCCATCTCGAAACCACCGGCCTCGACATCGAGGAGCCCGACGCGTTCACGCCGCGTCTCGGCGCGCATGCGCGCAAGAGCGACATTGGTTTGCCCGGCCTCAGCGAGCCGGAAACCTTGCGCCACTACGTGCGCCTGTCGCAGAAAAACTATGCCATCGATGCCGGCCTCTATCCGCTCGGCTCATGCACGATGAAGCATAATCCGCGCATCAATGAGAAACTGGCGCGACTGCCGGGCCTTGGCGACATTCATCCGCTGCAGCCGCAATCGACGGTGCAAGGCGCGCTCGAACTGATCGAGACCCTGGCCCATTGGCTGATGACCTTGACCGGCATGCCGGCGGTCGCCATGTCGCCGAAAGCCGGCGCGCATGGCGAGGCCTGCGGCATGATGGCGATCAAAGCCGCCATTGAAGCGCGCGGCGAAGGCGCGACACGCAAGATCGTGCTGGTGCCCGACAGTGCCCATGGCACCAATCCGGCGACCGCTGCATTGATCGGCTATCAGGTGCGGGCCATTCCCGCACGCGCCGACGGCACGGTGAGCGCGCAAGCGGTGCGCGATGCGCTGGGTCCCGACGTCGCCGCCATCATGTTGACCAATCCCAACACGTGCGGCCTGTTCGAGAAGGAAATCGTCGAGATCGCCGCGGCCGTGCATGAAGCCGGCGCCTACTTCTATTGCGACGGCGCCAATTTCAACGCCATCGTCGGCAAGGTGCGGCCCGGCGATCTCGGCGTCGATGCCATGCACATCAATCTGCACAAGACCTTCTCCACGCCGCATGGCGGCGGCGGCCCAGGTGCCGGCCCGGTGGTGCTGTCGGCCGCGCTGGCGCCGTTCGCGCCGGTGCCGTTCATCCGCAAGGAAGGCGATGCGTTGCGGCTGGTCGAGGATGCCGAGGGCACGCAGAGCTTTGGCCGCATGACCGCCTTCCATGGCCAGATGGGCATGTTCGTGCGCGCGTTGTCCTATGCCCTGTCGCATGGGTCCGACGGTTTGCGGCAGGCCTCGGAAGATGCGGTGCTGAACGCCAATTACATTCGCGCCTGCCTCGCCGACCTGATGTCGCAGCCGTTTGGCGATCGCTTCTGCATGCATGAAGCCTTGTTCGACGACCGCTGGCTGAAGGATACGGGCATTACCACGCTCGATTTCGCCAAGGCGATGATCGACGAGGGCTACCATCCGATGACGATGTATTTCCCGCTCGTCGTGCACGGTGCCATGCTGATCGAACCGACC
Source organism: Methylocella sp. CPCC 101449 (assembly GCF_031921685.1). Taxonomy (NCBI): domain Bacteria; kingdom Pseudomonadati; phylum Pseudomonadota; class Alphaproteobacteria; order Hyphomicrobiales; family Beijerinckiaceae; genus Methylocella; species Methylocella sp. CPCC 101449. The sequence goes on from NZ_JAPDHU010000001.1 coordinate 1,228,477, forward strand.
GAATCGGAATCGAAGGCTTCGCTCGATCTGTTCATCATGACCATGCGCGATCTCGCCCAGAGCGCGCGCAATGGCGAAGCCGAACGCTTCTCCGGCGCGCCTTATCTGGCACCCCGCCGCCGCCTCGACGAAACATTGGCGGCACGCCAGCCGATCCTGCGCTGGCAACCGCCGGCGGCGGTGGCGGAAGCGGCGGAGTAAGCGAAACCATTTCAAATCTCAGCGCGTTGATGGCTCAGGGCAGATCATATCTGCCCTGAGAAGGCTTGCCTTACTCTGACCTTCATGACGGGACAAACAGGGTGGCAAGCCGATTCAGCGCTGGATGTCATGCTGAATTTAAAAGGGAAACAGCGTCGCCCGCGCAAGGCGACCGATCATCGGAATAACCGGCATGTCGCGCTCCCGCAAAATTCTGTCCATTCTCGGCGCTCTGGTGGTTGTTGGCGGCGTTGTCGGCACAGCCGTTTACTATTTCACCCGCGGCGTCGCCGACACGGCCACCGAATTCTTTACGGCCATCGCGGCATCGGGACCGGAGGCCGCTTACCGCAAGACATCGTCGGCGTTTCAGCAGGCGATGAGCGAGCGCGATTTCATCGCCTTCGTCGAACGGGCCGGGCTCAATCGCTTCAAGAGCGCGTCCTGGCCCAGCCGCGAAATCCAGAGCGGCAAGGGCACGCTCAACGGCACGATCGTTCTCAACGAAGACGTATCCCTGCCGGCGAAAGTCGAGCTGACCAAGAATGCCGAAGGCACATGGCAGGTGTTCAACTTCACCCTGCAACTGCCCGGCGCCCACGCCGACAGCCCGCAGCCACAGAAGATCACCTCCACGACACAGCCCGGCGATGAAGTCGGCGCGCGCTTGGGCGATCGATCCTGGACGGCGCTCGGCAGTTCCATCATTGCTTTGAAACTCGGCTCCGCCATTCTCGTCAACACCGCGCCGATCGTCGATCCGCAGAGCCATGATGTCGATCTGACGACCTTGCGCCTCCAGTTCGATGCCGATGCCTCGGGCACGCAGGCGCTCGGCCGCAGTTGCCAGCAGAACGCGCCCTGTCTCGAGCTGAACACCGGCGACAGCCATTACAAGATCGACGACAACGCCACTTTGGCCATCACCAAGCGGGACGACAGGCGGATCGAAGGCGTGTTCTCTGCCCGTATGGTGTCGCTGGAAGGCAAGATCGCCGTCGAGAACGGCCATTTCAGCGTGACAGTGAAACAGTAAGTTTAGTCCATCGCCGCCCAGCCGAATTTCAGCAGCGGCAGGGTCGCCTTGCCGAACTCGGCCGCTGCCGCCACCAGTTTCGGCCCATCGAGAATGAGCTTGTCGGTGATCGGCTTGCGGATGATGAAATTGCGGGCGCGCAACGCTGGCCAAAGTTTTTCGTCGGCATCCTGAAAGTCGCGCGGGTTGCGCTTCAAGGCTTCGTTGGTCGAGAGCACGAGGCCCGCCTCCTTCAGCTTGCTCTCGATGGTGAGCCAGGCGGCGCGTTTGGCGACGATGGCCTTGCGCATAGCGAGAAGCTGCGGCGGCTCGGGATGATAGAAACCGGCGGCGAGGAAACAGCCTTCCGGCGAAATATGCGTGTAGAGCAGGCCGGGCGAGCCCTTGCCGCCCGTGCGCGTCACCACGCAGCCGGCATTGGTCTTGTAGGGCTGTTTGTTCTTTGAAAAACGGACATCGCGGTTGAGGCGAAAGGTGGCCTTCTTCGGATCGCCCTTGAGCGGCAGTTTCTGCGTGGCGCAGGCCACGGAGAGCGCCGCGACATAAGCCTCCAGTGGCTCCTTCACCGCGCTGACATAAAGCGCGCGATTCTCCTCGAACCATTCGCGCGTCTGATGGAAACCGAGCGCCTTGAGGAATTTCAGTGTTTCGGGCACGAAGCCGGGAAAGGCCGGCGTGGCAGCTTTAGGCATGGATTATTTGTCTTCCGGTTCGAAACGCAGCGCCACACCGTTCATGCAATAGCGATCTCCCGTCGGGCGTGGGCCATCGGGAAAGACATGGCCGAGATGACCGCCGCAGCGCGCGCAATGCACTTCGACGCGCGTCATGAAATGGCTGTTGTCGGTCGAGGTTTCGACCGCGCCGGCAAGCGGCTGATAGAAACTCGGCCAGCCGGTGCCAGATTCGAATTTCGTTTCCGAACTGAAGAGATCGCCACCACACCCGGCGCAATGGAAAACGCCCTTGCGCTTTTCCGCGTTCAACGGGCTGGTGCCGGCGCGCTCGGTGCCGTGCTGGCGCAGCACCTGAAAGGCCTGCGGCGACAGTTCGGCGCGCCATTCGGCGTCGCTCTTGGCGACGGGAAAGGTCTTCTCTTCCGCAGGCGTGGATTTGCTGAACAGACCCATGACCTCGCTCCTTCAACGGTTCGTCAAAACAAAGAACCTTGATCCTTCTTCACCGGCGGCGCCCGGCTGGGCTTCGCTGGCCTCGGCGGCGCCTCGCCCTCGGCTTGCGCGCTCACATGACCATCCGCCAATTCGATGTCGAGCACGGCGCCCGGCCCCACCGTCGCAACGGAGCGCACCGGCGTGCCCGAGGCATCGCGCACCAGAGCAAAGCCACGTGCCAGAACGTTGCGGTAGCTGAAGGACGACAGCAGTTGCGACAGGGACCGCAATTGCTCCTGCCGGCGCGGCACGACGGTGCGGGCGCATTGCGCCAGCCGCCGGTCGAAATCCTCGATGCGGCGGCGCTGCGCCTCGATACGCTCGACCGCATTGTGCAGGCGATAGCGCATGGCAGCGCGCAGGCGATCACTCTTGACGCGCAAATCACTGGCGCGACGTTCGGTGAACAGGCCGGGCCGCGCCAAAGCGACATGACGATGGACGAGCGCATCGAACTGCGCCCGACGGCGCGCCAATTCCGCCTGAGGCGAATGTTTGGCCAATAGGCCAGCGAGCCGCCCAAGGCGCAGATGGCGCGCGTTGAGCGCCTGATGCAGGCGCGTCGGCAGGATTTCGGCCGCACGGTCGAGGCGCTGGCGCGGCAGCGCCAGGAGATCCTCGGCATTGGGCAGAGCCCGCGCCAGGCTGCGCAAATCGCTGCGGCGACGCTCGAAATAGCGCGCGCGGGCGCCGAACATACGCCCTTCGAGCGAGGCGATCTGCGCCATGAGGTCGCTGCGCACGGGCACGCACATTTCCGCCGCCGCGGTCGGCGTTGGCGCGCGCCGGTCGGCGACGTGGTCGATCAAGGTCCAGTCGGTCTCGTGGCCAACGGCTGAGACGAGCGGGATCATGCTGCCGGCAGCGGCACGCACGACGATCTCTTCGTTGAAGCCCCACAAATCTTCGAGCGAGCCGCCACCGCGCGCGACGATGATGACATCGGGACGCGGCAGCGCGCCCCCTTCCGGCAGCGCGTTGAAGCCCTCGATGGCGGCGGCGACTTCGGCGGCGCTGGTCTCGCCCTGCACGCGCACCGGCCAGACCAGAACGCGCGTCGGAAAGCGATCGGCGAGACGATGCAGGATGTCGCGGATGACCGCGCCGGTCGGCGAGGTGACGACGCCGATGACCTGCGGCAGGAAGGGCAGCAATTGCTTGCGCGCTTCGTCGAACAGGCCTTCGGCGGCGAGGCGCTTGCGCCGCTCCTCGAGCTGCGCCAGCAGCGCGCCGACACCGGCCGGTTCTATCGATTCGACGACGATCTGATAGGCGGATTTGCCGGGCCAGGTGGTGATCTTGCCGGTGGCGATCACTTCCATGCCCTCTTCCGGCTTTACCCGAAGACGGCCGTAGGTGCCCTTCCAGATGACGGCATCGATGCGCGCGCCCTCATCCTTCAGCGAAAAATAGCAATGGCCGGAGGAATGCGGTCCGCGCCAGCCCGACACCTCGCCGCGCACTTTCACATAGCCGAATCGGTCCTCGATGGTGCGCTTGAGCGCGCCGGAAAGCTCCGAAACCGTGAGTTCGGCGGCGTTGCTGGGGGCGGGTGTCTTTGCTTGCGATTCTGCGCGTGCGGCCATGGCCCTGAATATGGGAGATTCGCCTTGCCAGCAAAAGGCAGGAGACGCCTATTGAACAGCCTTCTCCAGGCCGTCCAAGATCATTCGCCAACCGGCCTGGGTCCGGTCCTGATAATCCGGCAAAACGCCCTCATGGGTCAGAATCAGTACGCAACCTGTGCCTTGCGGCTTGATTTCGACCGTCACCCGGGTGAATTCGGGCGAGAATTGCGGCACGCCGAAGCTGAAAACGAGCCGGCTGGGACGCTCGATCTCGAGATATTCGCCGGTGTGCTCGACATCCGTGCCATCGCGCCGGTCGACGAAGAGGAAGCGGCCGCCGACCCGCGCGTCGATTTCCGCCTTCACCATCTGGCCGGTGGGCGTGGCGAAGAGGAACTTCGCCGCCTTCGCCGGATCGAGCCAGGCATCGAACACCCGTTCGGGCGAAGCGGAGAAGGTGTGATGCACCTGAATCGTGTTTCGTTCACCGTGCATGGGGTTGTTCCTCGGTTTTGACGGCATCCTCTGCCTGGTCCTCGGCTTGCAGCAACGCGTCGAGCGCTTGCAGGCGGGCCGCCCAGACGGGCTTTTGATCGGCGATCCAGCGGCCAAGGGCTTCGAGGGGGCGCGGATCGAGCGAGAGAATGTGCTCGCGCCCGACGCGGCGGCGGTGAATCAGCCGGGCGTTTTCCAGCACGCGGATGTGTTTCGACACCGCATTGAGCGACATCGCATAGGGTTTGGCGATTTCGGTGACCCTCAGATCGCCGCCGCCCAGCCGCTGAACGATGGCACGCCGGGTGGGATCGGCTAGGGCCGCGAGGGTGGCGTCAAAAGCGGTTTCGGTCTGGATCATGGCTCATATTCAACCTAATGGTTGAATATTGCGGCGACTTGTTTTCGCTGTCAAGTTCATAACCTGCCAATCAATCTTGCCAGCGCGGGGCGCGTGTGTCACAAGGCGCGCGCTTTCGCGTTTGCGGCCCTGCGCCGCCGCCAGCAGGCTGCCGTAGCTCAGTGGTAGAGCACTCCCTTGGTAAGGGAGAGGTCGAGAGTTCGATCCTCTCTGGCAGCACCATTTGTCCTGTGATTTCAAAGCGGCCGATGGTGCGATCAGGCGCTTGATCGCGCGAAGTGCTGCCGCACCATGTCGCGCGCTCGTGCCCAAAGGGACGGCGATCCGCCTTCGATGGCCGGGCCATAGCGTTCGTAGACCTGCTGCTCGGAGACATTGCTCTCCGTCCAGGTGCCGCCGCCGGTCAATGTGTTGAGCATCAGGGGCTGCAGCCGGTCCAGGGATTTGGCGAATTTGGCTTCGGGCGTCGCCGCGGCCTCAAACTCCTGCCAGAGACCGAGCAGATGGATGGCCTGCCCCTCGGGCAGGAGACCGAACAGGCGTCTGGCCGCCGCGGCTTCCGCCAGCTCAAGCGCTGCTTTGTCATGGCCGCCATGAATCGGCGCGTCGCCGACATCGATTTCGACGATGTCGTGGATGAGCAGCATGGCGATGATCTTGCTCTTATCCAGATCATCGGGCGCGAGGATCAGAGCGAACATCGCCAGATGCCAGGAATGCTCGGCCGAATTCTCGCGGCGGCTGCGATCGGCAATGAGAGATTGGCGCACGACCGATTTGAGCGCGTCGATCTCGGTGAGAAACGCCAGTTGCTGGGTCAGGTCATCTTGCATGGTTGTGCGTGTACCACCGTTTAGGAACGCATCAATCTCGTCGCGATCTGCCAGGTGTTTCCCCAGCGATCCTGCACCATGGCGCGGCGATCGCCGTAAGGCGTATCCGACAACGGCTCGATCGTCTCGGCGCCCGCCGCGATCGCCCGACGATAGGTCTCATCGGCATCGGGAACGTAAAGATAGAGGAAGGCCGAGAGCTGTGCGCGAATGCCGCCACCGTCGCTGATCATGAGGCGTGAATCACCGATCGTGATCTCAGCGGGCCGGCCTGTGGGAACATCGTCCCGCGCATCAAACGCCTGCTTGAGAAAATCGACCAAGCCTTGAACATCGGGCGTGAAGAGCCGGGGCGTGATAGTGGCCCAGCCGTCGGGCTTGTAGCTCATACGGTCGCTCCCGAAATCGACGCATCCCATGGATGATCATACATCGGTTGGCGGTCAGAATATGTCCGCACGGTTTAGCCATTATCCTGGGAGAGGCCGACCTCGCGCACGAGCGCCTTAAATTCCGGCTCGCCGTGCAATCCCAGCAGCGCCGGTTCCAGGCGAAGACCGAGGATGTCGGGTTCGTTGCGCTGGAACGAGACCTGCAAATAGGCCAGCGCGCCTGTTCGATCGCCGGTCATGGCGGCGGCGAGCGCCAGTTTGAAAGCCGCGACCTTGCCCTGCGCATAACCATCCTTATGCAGCGCATGATAGGTGGCGAGCATGGCTGGCCCGCCGCCTTGATCGAGCGCTGCCTGCGCGGCCTCGGCGATGGCGAGACGGAAGGGATTGTTTTCGATCTGCGCGGCGGCGCGATATTCGCGCAGGAAATCCTGATAGTGGCCGGCGGCCAGATAGAGGGTCGCGAGATATTCGGGCGGCGACAGCAAGCGCGGCTCGCTCTCGCGCAGCGGCCGCAGGATCGCCACGGCCTCCTCCGTTTTGCCGGCGTGAAACAGAATCAGCGCCTTGTTGGCGCGGATCAGCGCCGACTGCGGCCGCAATTGTTGCGCCAGATCGATCTCGCGCAACGCGGTGGCGAAGTCGCGATCCTGCATCGCGCACAAAGCATACCAGTGATGCGCATCGGCATTGTTGGGATCGAGCGCGACGGCTTTGGCGAACAGTTGAAAGGCGCGCTTGAAATCACGCGACCAATAGAACGTATTGAAGGCCAATGCCGCATGGCCAGCACTGCTGGTGGGATCGAGCTCGATCGCCCGTTCGGCCGCCGCCTTGGCGCGCGGATAACCGGCGCCGGGCGCGATCAAAGTATATTGGCTGACGACGTTATAGACATCGGCAAGGCCGGCATGGGCCTCGACGGAGAGAGGATTCTTGGCGATCGCCTGCTGGTAGAGATCAATGGCCCGACGCATGGCGTCCCCGGTCCGCTTTTCGATATTGAACCTGGCTTCGAGAACCAGCGGATCGGCGGGTGCGACGGTCGGACCGCGTCTTTGCGCCGATGCGAACCATATCGACGCGGCGGACAGCACACCGACCAGCACAGCGGCTAAAAGCCAAAGCCGACGCGAGGAGCCTGTCGCGGAGCGCGGCGCTGCAAGGGCGACCGGTGGGACGGGAGCGTCGTCCTGGATCGATGTGACGGCTCGCGGCGCAACATCCAAAGCCGCTTCGCGCGTCAGCCAGGCATCGAGCTCGCTCACATAGGCGAAGACGGCGCTGCGGCCGTCTCCGGGCGTGCGATGGACGGGCAGGCCGCGCCCCTGGGCCCAGCGTTTGACCGTGCGCTCATCCTTGCTGAAATGACGCGCGATCTGTTTCCAGCCGGTGATCAGCCCCTGCGCGCCGCGTGAATGATTCGCCTCTAACACCGCGCTGATTCCCTTTCACCCGATCGACCGGCCGTGTCGGCCCGCGAAATCCGCGTCTTTGGCCCCGCTTTGTCCCGTCATGCCCCTTCATATCCTCTGATCGAACGGCAGGCGCGGCGATAATTTGGACCAATCACATGTCGCAGGAAAGAAGCGGACCCGCTTTTTCGCGACGCGGTTTGGGTGTCGATCATCACGGACAGGAAGAGACATGAACGGCATGGCGGCGATACACGCCCCGCGACGGACGATGCGGTTGATGAGGGCGGCGGCGCGCCGCCGATGCCGGCATCTGATGTCCTGACCCACGCCCATGGCGATCAAGCCCGACAAACCACTGGCCCTGACCCGGCGCGAACACGATTGCCTGGCGCTCGTCGCGCAGGGGCTTTCCGACAACGGCATCGCCGCACGGCTGGCCATCAAGCCGGTCACGGTTCATGCCCATATCGAAAGCGCCAAGCGCAAGCTTGGCGCGCGGACCCGCGCCCATGCGGTGGCGCTGGCCTTCCTGGCGCAGGTGCCCTTCGCGCAGGAGCCCCCGTGAGACCCGGGCGCGGCTGGGCGTCCGCACAAAAGGAAGGGACCTCCCCGAGCCATCGGAGAGGTCCTGTTGGCGGAGAGCGATTTACTCGGCGGCGTGTGCCGGCGTGATCTCGTCGGCCAGATGGTAGCTGGACAGCATCTGCTCCAGCAGCCCATCGGCAGTGGTCCAATCGTAGGATCGCAGACAGTGGTTTTTCACCACGAAGCTCGCCCCCGCATAGAACATTTCATATTGCGTGTGGCGCGAGGCGAATTCCGATCCAACCGCATCCCAGGCGAGCTTGTAGAATTTGACCTTTTCATCGGCGGTCGCCGCGGGAGATTGTTGCGTTTTGCCGATGAGCGCCGCCAGAGCCGGATTTTCATAATCGCGCACCGACGACGGCAGCATGATCATGGCGCCGCCGGCCAGTTCACGCAGGGTGGTGACGAATTTCCCGTAAAGCTGCTGCGCCATGGTTTGGGCCGCGTAAAGCGTGTGGCGATCGGGAACGAAGTAAGGGCCGTGGAAGCGGCCCTTGGCTTCCATGGCGGCGATGAAGGCATCGATCATCGTCGCTTCCGCGGTGAGCTGCCCGAGGATTTCCTTGACCTGCGGGAAACCGGCGATGCCGTTCATTTCGGTGATGCGATGGGCGATGCCGAGCAGGAATTTCAGCTTCACCGACAGACGGATCTGCGCCTGGTAGTTTTGATAGACATGGGCCGGCGTCGCCTGGAACTGATTGGACGTCATGGCGGTATCGCCGGCGATGAAGACGCGGTCCCACGGCACTTTCACATCGTCGAAATAGAGCACCGCGTCGTTCTCGTCGAAGCGGCTGGCTAGCGGATTGTCGAACACCGAGGGCGCCGCCGCTTCGTAGGATTTACGCGACAGAATCTTCAAGCCTTTGGTGTTCATCGGAATGGCGAAGGACAATGCATAGGCTTCATCGCCCTTCTGCAGCGGCTGAATGCAACTGACGAACACTTCGTTGGCCATGATGCCGCCCGTCGCCAGCATTTTGGCACCGCGCACGGTGATCCCTTCGGCGTCCTGATCGACCAGGCCGGCGCTTAGAAACGGATCCTGCTGCTGCGATGCGCTCTTGGAGCGATCGGCCTGCGGATTGATGATCACATAGGTCAGATAGAGATCGTTGTCGCGCGCATAGCGATAGTAATCGGCGAGTGCCTTGGCGCGTTTCGGATCATAGGCTTCGAAGAGGCCGAGGCCCATATACATGCCGGAAATGCAGGAGGCGACGTGATCGGGTGCGCGGCCAAGGAAACCCGCATGCAGCTTGGTCCAGGCTTCGAGGCTCGCCCGGCGCGTCTTCAATTCCTCGTAGCTCGTCGGTAATTGCCAGATGCGGTTGGCAACCGTGCCGGTCTCGGTCTCGAACGTCATCAGATCGCGATTTTCCGGCGCGCTCTGAAAATCGAACATGCGCCCGACGGACGCGACGGAACGGCGATAGGCTGGATGGCTGGTGACGTCCTTGACGAGGCCGCCATCGATGAAAACCTGCCGACCATCCTGCAAGCTGGCGATATGCTGTTTTCCGGTCTTGATCATGGGACAATTCCTTCAGGTCGGAGCGAATTCACAGTGTCGCGGATTCGTTTGCGGCAAGAGCGCGATAGGCACCCTGGAAAAAGATAAGAGGATCGCCGGCGTGGGCCGCGCTGAAGCGCAAGACGCGGGCGAGAAAGATTTCATGATCGCCGCCATCATGCACAGCATGAGGCACGCATTCGAGATGCGCGATCGCATCCTTGAGCAGCGGCGCGCCGGCCGCCGTGATGTGATGCTCGACATCTTCCCACTTGTCGCCGAGGGCGCGCGAGAATTTGGCGGATATCGCCTGCTGATGACGGCCGAGCACATTGATGCCGAATGCTTTCGCCCGGCGCATCGCAGGCAGCGAATGCGCCGATTTCGCCACCGAGAACAAAACCAGCGGCGGATCGAGGGAGACGGAATTGAACGAGCTCATGGTCATGCCCACGAGTGCGTCCCTGGGCTCTTCACGCGAAGCGGACGCTTCTTCGCTCGACAACGTTACCGGCGCCGTTGCGGTGACGACGGCGACACCGGTGGCGAACTGCCCCAATATCTTGCGGAAAGCACGAGACTCGAAATCGGCGATCAGTTCTGCGCTCATGCATCCCTCGCTTCTATCGCCGCGTGGCCCGAAGCCTTGGCATATAGCTTTATAACAAAGCTAATATAGAAAGCAATTTCCGGCAAGCGCTATTTGGCGGGCGATCCAAAAGACGGCGTTAAACCCGCGAACAGGCCTAGAGCCATTCCTTGATGGCCGCTTCGTCAGCCAGGAAAGCACCCGGCGGCGTATCAACCTCTGCAAACTGCACGCGCCGATACCGTTCCTTGTGTTCGAACGGAACCGTCGCATCGATACCGAGCTTGGCGCGAATGCCGTTCCGGCTGATGCGCACATATTCATGGCCCCGCGCATCCGGAACGATGATCAAATCCTGGGAGGCCTCCATGCGCGTCGCCAATGCATATTCGACATCCTGCGGATCGCGGATGTTAATGTCGTCATCGACGACGATCACCATGTCGAGATCCTTGAGCGCGCCGAAGGCGGCGAGAATCGCATTGCGTTGGAAGCCATCGTGTTGCGACGACTGCTTGTTGACCTGCACGACCGCATGGAAGCGATGCAGCCCGCCAGCCGTCATCTCCGCATCGACGACGATCGGAACGGCAGCGCGCAGAACCTTCAACAGACTGGCCTCGAGCACGTATTTGCGCAGCATGATGGTTTCACGGCCATAGCCGTTGATGGCGTGATAGATCGGCTTGTCGCGATGGGTGACGGCGCTGAGCTTCAGGACCGGCGCCTTGGCCGCCGGCGCGGCAAAACCGACGAACTCACCGAACGGGCCTTCCAGCTCGCCATCTTCAGCGAGAATTTCGCCTTCCAGCACATATTCCGCTTCAGCGGGCACGATCAGATCCTGCGTCAAGGCCTTGGCGACCGTCAGCGGACGCCCGGAAAGGCCGCCCGCGACAGCCAATTCATCGGCGCTTTCGGGCATTTGCGATCCCATCGTGGCGGCGGTGAAATGCAGCGCGAGATCGGCGCCGATGCAAACGGCCACCGGCAGAGATTGGCCACGCGCCTGCGCCCGTTCATAGGCAAGCCGAAGATGGCGGCCGAAATCGAGCTTGATGCCCAACCGATCGGGACCAAGCAATTGCAGGCGATGATAGGAGGCGTTGTAAACGCCGGTCTCGGGATCGCGCACGATGACAATGCCGGCGGTGATGTAACGCCCGGCATCCTTCGGCGCATGCATCAAGGCCGGCAAGATTTTTTCGACATCGATATCGGCCGTGATCTGCACCGTCTGCACCGGTGCGTTCGTGACGAGCCGTGGTGCTTGCGGATCGGCGAGCGCGCGGCCGATCATCTCGCGAATGCCGTTGAAATCGGTGTCGAACGCCGCTTCGCAATTTTCCTTCGAGCCGAGCAGATTGCCGATGATCGGCGTGTCGTAGCCTTTGACGCGCGAGAAGAGCAGCGCTTCCTGGCCGTCGAGCTTCTTCATGAAGGCGGCGAGTTGCAGATGCGTATCCGCCACCCCCTGATAGCTATGGATGCGCCCGCGCGCCGCCATACGGCCGAGCGCAGCGCGAAAGCTGGTGTCCAACGCATTCAAAATCGGCATTGTTTCCTCGAACCGTTTGACATCAACCGGCGGCCTGTTGCGACCGCCGAAGCTTTATCTAAAAAAGATAGCTATGTATGAAAGCTAGTCAAGCGGAATTCAAATCGCTGTCGGCGAGCATTCGACTGGCGTGCCGGAAGAAGGCGTCGGCGTGCACCTGCCTTGCATCAGATTGCCTTGCATCAAAGAGGATCGTTTCGCGGCCTGTCCGCCAGGGACGGAGCGTTATCCGGCTTTCGCCGGCGCCTTGAGCTGATCCTCGACATATTCTGCCAGGGACAGGGCCGCATCGGCATCGGCCACCAGCCCGGCCATCAACCGATGCAGGGTCAGGAACTCATCTTTTTTCAGAGATTTGAAAAGCGCATCGTTGACCGGCCGCTGAAAGGCGGCGAGCGCGGCGAGACGGCGTTCGCCTTCGGCGCTCGGCCGCAGCACGACACGCCGCCGGTCGACGGGGTGCGGGGCTTTCTCCGCCAAGCCGAGCTTGACCAGCTTGTTGACCTCGATCGTCACGAAGGCGCCGCTGAAATACAACCAATTGGCGATCTGCGCGATGCCGGCATTCTCCGAAGCCAAACGCGAAATCGCTATCAACACCATGTATTGGGTGGGCGACAGGCCAATGTGAGCGCCAAAACGCGTGCGCGCGACCTGCAAGCGGCTGGAGAACGCAAAGATCGAATGGAGGAGATCGCGAAACCGCGTGTCCGTTCCATCTTCCAGCAATTCCGGCCGTTCGACGGTCAACCGCGATCCCGCCGTCCTCATGTCACTCGACACTGTCGCGTCTCCACTCTTGCTTTCGACTGCGCAATTCTTGCGCCGTCGACGCCCAAAATAGCTTGATAAGAAAGTTATATACGAGGGATTCGCAAAAAACAGATCGCGGATCAAGAAACGCACCAAAATCGGCCGCGGATCGCTCGATATTAGATCACACGAGCTTAATTTATCATCTTGACTAGCTTTATATCAAAGCTAATTTAATTAGCAAAGAACGAGCGCAAGGCTTTGCTGCGCAAGAAGAGGGGCAACACCATGAAACGCGTCTTCACCGCCATCTGTCTCTTCGCATCCGCCTTTGCCCTGTCTGAACCGGCTTCCGCCCAACCAATTTGGCCGAACAAACCGATCAAGCTCATCGTCCCTTATGCCGCCGGCGGCTACACCGACATCGTCGGCCGCATCACCGCGCGCTATCTCGAAAAAGAATTCGGCTATCCCGCCATCATTGAAAACCGCGCCGGCGCAGGCGGGATCGTCGGAACCGACGTGGTGTCCAAGTCGGATCCGGATGGTTACACGCTCTGCGTTTGCAGCATCGGCGCCATTTCCGTCGCGCCCGTCGTGCAGGCCGTTCAATACGATCCCCTCAAGGATCTCACGCCGATCGCCATGGTGAGCACCATTACCCAGATGGTGATCGTCAAGAATGCGCTGCCGGTGCATTCCATGAAGGATCTTGTCGCCTATGCGAAGGCCAATCCGGACAAGCTGAGCTACGCCTCCAGCGGCGCCGGCGGACTGATGTATTTTTCCGCCGAACTGTTCCAGATGCGCACCGGCACGAAGCTGGTGCATGTGCCGTTCCGTGGTGGCGCGCCCGCGACCATGGCCGTCGTGAGTGGCGACGTCGATCTGACCTTCACCAATTTGACCGATGCGCTGCCGCAGGTTCAGGGCAATACGGTGCGCAGTTTGGCGGTGACGTCGCTGGAGCGCAGCCCCTTCGCCCCCGATGTGCCGACGATCGCCGAAACGGTGCAGCCGGGCTTCAATGTCGCGACCTGGAACGCCATCATGGGACCGCGCAACATGCCGGATGCGATCACGCAGCGCATTGCCGCCGTGCTGGACAAGATGGGCACCGACAGCGAAGTGAAAAGCGGCATGGAAAAGGTCGGCGCCACACTTATTTACGTCGGGCCGAACGACTTCCGCAAAGCCATCATTCAGGAAATCGAACAGTGGCGCGCTCTTTTGAAAGAAGACACGCCGAAATAGCGCCGCGTCGCGGTTCACATCCTCGTTCAATCAAGATTGCGTTTCGACAGAGACGCAATCTTTGCATCACGACCAGGAGGCATTCGCGTTCGACCATCCAGCTCTGCCTTAACCTTGCCAAAATGTCGCCTATTGCAGCGCAAGATTTAACTTGTGCATCGCAAAAAGCCGTGTCAGCCTACATGACACTCCGGTGACGGAGCGACATTGCAACTTGCAGATGGAGGTTGATCGTGAAAGCCGGTCAGATAGTCCAGCTCAAGGCTGCCGTACGGGCAGCGCAGCACATGGCCATTCCGCCAGATGCGGAAGGCACAGTGCTCTGCTGCTACCGCCTTCTGCAACGCTACCCACGCCATCCCGACCGCGTCGACGTCGAGTTCAAAGGCTATGGCGTGTTGTGGGGCGAAGCCTCGGATCTCTTCGAGATCAAAACCCAGGACGCGGCTGGCGAAAACATCTGCAAGAACGCCTGATCGATATCCATAGCGCGTCTGCTTTTGATGATTCCATCAAAAGCAGACGCGTCAAAACAGGAGACTTAAGCAAATCACGTTTCTATCGAAACGTGATTTGCTTTAACCGAGGGCCGCGAAGGCCGGCGCATAGTCGATCCGCCCTTCACGCACGGGTAGCCCTGCGCCGAATGCCCGCGCCATCAGATGCGGCCCGGCATAGGGCGAAAGGAAGCCGCGCGCCAGCGCCGCCTCGAAACCGAAACGGCCATAGTAAGCCGGATCACCGAGAACGAAGACGGCCTGCCACGGCCCCGCCGCCGCGCGCTGCAGGCCGGCCTCCACCAAGGCGCTGCCGATGCCCTGCCCCTGCGCCCGCGGCAGCACCGCCAGAGGCGCCAATCCCAAGGCTTCGAACGGCGCCGACATCGGCGAGAACAAGACATGACCGACGATGCTCTCAGCTTCGATCGCCAGCAGCGAAATCACGCTGTCGCCATCGGCGCGCAGTTGATCGACCAAGCGCGCCTCCTGCGATTGCCGGAAAGCAATCGTGTGCAACGCGCGAATGGCATCGGCATCGCCTGCCTGCTCATCTCGAATCTGCATCATCTTTCTCGCTTATGCTTGCGCCTGAGCTTCTCGTTCCTGTTCGTTCTTCAACTCACTCGCGCAAAGAGGCCATTAACGACGGCAATAATTGTGGTCGACAATTGTCGTCGTTGTGTTGCTAAGCGAGCTTTCGAGATGTCCTTATTCTACCGAGCGAATTTCGCAAAGAGCCAGTTCGCCATGTGCGACAGGCATAAATTGCTATGGTCCTGGTAAATACACATTAACGAGACACGTCTTATGGACTGAACAACAGTCTGTCCTCCGGACGCCGCAATGCCATCCCACGTTCAAGATCTCGTTTCTGCCTCTCAGGACCATCGTCCCTTTCGTGCAGTCAGAATCCTTGCGGTGCTGGCTGGGCTTGGGCTGCTGGCATTCTTCTCCCATGTCCTGATCGATTCACGCCATGACACGTTGCGCTTTGCCGCGCAGGCCGATGCGACGCTGACGCGCGCCATCGCGCAAGACATCGGCATAGCTTTCGAAGGCTACGATCTGTCGCTGAAGGGCGCGCGCCTCGCGCTCACCGAGCCCGATTTCTCCAGCGCCGGCGACGTCATTCGCCAGCTCGCGCTGTTCGACCACTCGACCAACGCCCGCTATTTGAACCGCGTGGCAATCGTCAACGCCGACGGCAGGATCGTCGCCGATTCCTTTCGCAGCAATCCGCTGCCCGCCGACAATCTCGCGGGCGAAGAGTTCTTCACCGTTCAGCGCGATGCCACGGACGATTCCCTGTTCGTCAGCAAACCGTTGCAGTTGCGCCTCGACAGTGGCGAATGGTCCCTGGTGCTCAGCCGCCGTATCAGCCGTCCCGATGGCACCTTCGGCGGCATCGTCATGTGCAGCATCAACCTGAACTATTTTCAGGCGATGTTCCTCAATCTCGATATCGGCGAGCAAAGCCGCTTTTCCATTTTAGGCACCGACGGCACGATCTTCACGCGGCAGCCGTTCCGCCTGACCGACATCGGCAAACAGATCGGCCCCAACGAACTCTTCAAACATTATCCGGCCAAACTCTCCGGCAGTTTCGAGAGCGTCTCGGCGCGCGATGAGACCGAACGCATTCTGACCTATGCGCGGATCGCCAATCTGCCGCTGATCGTCGTGGTCAGTTCGTCCAAGGCGCTTATTTTGGCCGGCTGGCATCAGAAGGCCATTGTCATGACCACGGTTCTCGTCCTGCTGCTCGTCGCTTTGGCAGCGGCGGGTTTGCTGCTGTCGCGGGAGTTTCGCCTGCGCCGCCGGGTCGAGATGAAAATGGCGGCGCTGGCCACGCGCATGGCCCATATGGCGACGCGCGACAGCCTGACCGCCCTGGCCAACCGCCGCTCCTTCGACGACACCGCCGCCAAGGAATGGAAGCGCGCCGTGCGCAATCAATCGTCCTTCTCTTTGCTGCTGATCGATGTCGACCACTTCAAGAGCTACAATGACGAACATGGCCATCTGCGCGGCGACGATGCGTTGATCTCGGTCGCCGCCTGCATCCGCAAGAATCTGAAACGGCCGGCCGACTTCGCCGCGCGCTATGGCGGCGAGGAATTCGTCGTGCTGCTGCCGGAGACCGATCAAGCCGGCGCGCATGTCCTGGCCGAAACGATCCGCTGTTCGATCGAGATCGCGCATCTCGCCAGCGGCGCACCGAGAGCCGTGACCGCCAGTATCGGCGTGACGACGATCGTGCCGACATCGCGCCTGCTCTTCGCCGATGCCTTCGCGGCGGCGGACAGCGCGCTTTATTGCGCCAAACGGCTCGGCCGCAATCGCATCGAATATCGCGATTGCCAGGAGCCCGCCGCGGTCAAGCAGGCCTCGGCCGCTTAACACAAATTGTAGAACGCCGCACCGTCATCGCGAGGCGCGAGGCGACGAAGCAATGCAAGGTCGGGAATCGAATCCCTTTCCCAGATTGCTTCGCTACGCCCACGACAACGATTATCCGTCACCACAGCCTATATATTCTCAGCCGCGATGACGGCTCGGCGGCCGGGGCAGGCCGAGATTTTCGCGCAGGGTCGCGCCCTCATATTCCTTGCGGAACAGACCACGCTTCTGCAATTCGGGGATCACCATGTTGCAGAAGTCGTCGTGCTGGCCGGAAATGTAAGGCGGCATGACGCAGAAGCCGTCACAGGCGTTGGCGGCGAACCATTCTTCCATATAGTCGGCGACTTTCTTGACGCTGCCATGGATGGAGTTCTTGCCGCGCGCGCCGGCGCAGCGTTCGCCAAGCTGGCGAATGGTGAGGTTCTCAGCGCGTGCCATGGCCATGATGCTCTCGAAATGGCCGCGGCTGGCATTGGTCAGCGGCAGATCGGGCAGCGGCTCGTCGAGCGGGTAAGGCGTGAGATCGGCGCCGCCCAGCATGGTCGAGAGAATCTCGCGGCCCACGATGGGATGGATGAGCGATTGCAGCGTGTTGAAATCCTCCGCCGCCTTGTCGTCGCTCTCGGCAACGACGACGCTGATTCCCGGCAGAACCTTCAGATGGTCGGGATCGCGATTGTAGGCCTTCATGCGGCCCTTGACGTCGTCGTAATAGGCCTTGGCGGCCGGGATGTTGAGATGCGGCGAAAAGATCGCCTCGGCATATTGGGCAGCAAGCTCGCGGCCTTCGTCGGAGGCACCGGCCTGCACCATCACCGGATAGCCCTGCGGCGGACGCGGCACGTTGAGCGGACCGCGCACTTTGAAATGCTCGCCCTTGTGATTGAGGTGATGCATGCGATCGGGTTCGAAGAACAGACCGCTTTTGGTGTCGCGGATGAAGGCGTCGTCATCCCAGCTATCCCACAGCCCCTGCACCACTTCGGCGAATTCGCGCGCCCGCGAATAGCGTTCCGAATGTTCCTTGACGCCATCGCGACCGAAATTGGCGGCCTCGGCCGGCTGGCCAGACGTCACCAGGTTCCAGCCGGAGCGGCCGTGGCTGATATGATCGAGGGACGCGAACTTGCGGGCGAGGTTATAGGGCTCGTTATAGGTGGTGGAGGCGGTGGCGGTGAGACCGATGTTTTTCGTCACCATGGCCAGCGCCGACAGCAAAGTGATCGGTTCGAAATGGGCGACGAATTGCACCGAGCGCGAAATGGCTTCGATGTCGGCATCGCGCGTCGCGTTGCCGTCGGCGAGGAAGATCATGTCGAACTTGGCCCGCTCGGCCGTGCGAGCGATCTCGACATAATGTTCGATGTTCTGATGCGCATCGCGCTGTGCGCGGGGATGACGCCATGACGCCACATGATGCCCGGTGGGATTGAAATAGGCAGCGAGCTTCATCTGCTTGGTCATCGGTTTCCCTCAATGTTCTTTCGCGACGCGTTCGGCGCCGGGTGCCAGGTAGCACCTGCCAGGACACGGATAGAAATCGCGATGCGCCTCTTTGGCAATAGGCCTTGTCACGGCGCGCTGACGCCTTGCCGAAATTGCAACGTTTTGCGTCGCAATAAGCGGAACTTGCCTGTTCTATGTCAGCCATACGATGCTCACCGGCCGGTATCTTGCCGGTGACTATGCAAGTCGTTTCGTTTCGCGCGCCACAATATGTGGCACTAAGTGATTACAAAATGCCTGCCTTGCAAGGCTAGCGCTGACTTAACGATTTTCGCCTCATCCGTTTCATTTGCCTTCGGCGATGGTGGTGGCGCGATCGGCGATGGCCTTCGGCGTGGCGATGATCTTGTTGACATAGGCGCTCATCTCCTCGCCCCACATGGGCAGGATTTCGGCGCCGCGTTTTTCGGAATCCTCGCGATAGGCCTTGTCTTCGAGCATGGCGGCGAAGGCCTTGCGGATGATGTCGTAGGCCTGCTGATTCATGTCGGGCGGTCCGGCAAAGCCGCGCCCCACCGTCGAGATCGACGTCATGAAAGTGAGGATGTCGCGCACCTCCTGATCCTGCGCCAGTTCGACGACGGCCGGTACATCGGGAAACAGCGGATGCCGGAAGTCGGCATATTGCACGACCACGCGGACCTTCTTCTGATCGAGCCAGTCCTTCAACTGTTCCTTGAACAGAATGGCCGGCGAAACCGTGGCCTGCGTTTCTCCCCGCTCCATCGACAGACGCGTTTCGTTGGTGCCAGGATAGCCGCTGATGATTTTCCACTTCATGCCGAGCAGCGCATTCATGGCGCGCGCCACATCATTGTGGACGCCGCCCACGCCGACCGCCGCCGTCAGAACTTCCGTGGTTTTGAGATCGGCGATGGTTTTGACCGGCGCGCTGTGCCAGACCATATGCACGGGCACGTTCGGTGCGACGCGCACGATATATTTGAACTTGCTGGCGTCATAGCGCACGCCACTCAGATGACGCGCCTGATTGGTCGCCACTTCCTGCGCCAGAACGCCGATGGCCGTGCCATCCTTCGGCGCCACGCTGGCAAGATAGTTGAGCGAGGAAATGCCGGCGCCGCCCGGCATGAGGCTGATCACCACAGCGGGATTACCAGGAATGAAGCGGCCCAGATGCTGGCTCGCCAGCACGCCATACAAGCCATAGCCGGTATCGACCGTGCTCGATGGCAGAATGATGCGAATCTGCTTGCCGGCGAAATAGTCCTGCGCCACGGCGGGGCCATTCAAAATGGCCAGGCTCGCGGTGGCCATGATGCCATAAATACTTTTGTTGCAGCCAAAACGCATGTTTCCCCTCCCAGGATACGTGCAGCCAGCGCTCAAGCGGGCATGTGATCGGCGCGAAAAGCCGAGAAAGCGCGCGGCTCGGCCGCGGCCCGGTCATCCACTTCGATGTCGAGAACGACCTCTCCCTCGGAGGTCACTTCCAGAATACGAGCCGCACCGCGCATGCCGACGTGGGTGGCGGCTGGCTTGCCGTCCTTGTCGAAGCACAATCCGCCGAAGGTGATCAGCGTATTGCCGGTCTTGGGCAGACGCCGCGCGCCGCCCTGATAGCAGCCGAACAAAGCCGGCGCGCGCTCTTCACCATATTGCCAGATCTGCCGCACGGTGCGGTTTTTCTCATTGATCTCGAATTCGACGGCGCGGCTGAAATTTTGCGTTGGATCGAGCGGCATTTCGAAGGCACCGGCGCGAAAATTGCCGTTGTCGAAACACAGAATGCGGCCCGGCCCGGTGATCGAGCAGTCATGCTGGTGAAACTGCCAGCGCACGGAGGCGTCCGGCTGCAAAAGATATTGCCGCCAGGGATCGCGCCACTCGCTGGGATTGCCGAGGATCCAGCGCAAGCGCCCGTCCTGCCGGCCGAATTTGACGATGCAATCCTGATGGCGCAGCGACACGACGATGCTGTCGTCCTGCGGATCATAGGCAACCGCATTGGCATGGGACCAATCGTTGGTCGCGGGAAAGCCCAGATGATGCCAGTAGTTGTCGAAACTGCCGTGGGTGATGCGATCGGGATCGATCAGATCGAAGATATGATAGGCGCGCACCAGACGCCCTTCGCGCGTCACCTCTTTCACCACGTCGCCGACGACGGAGGCTTTTTGGCGAGGCGCCGCGCGATCGGCGCTGTCGGACGGCCAATTGTCGAAAGAACGGACCTCGGCATCGAGAAGGAGGAAGTTGCCGTTCGGCATCACATTGACGGTGTGATGGGTGTGGTTCACCGGCAGTTCGGTGCTGCGCAACGGCGGCGGCTTGTCGATCCATTTATCACGTGAGTGCCAAGCGGCGTGGATCGAGCCGTCGGGATTCACCTCATAGATGATGCCCTGCATCGACTGGGAGAACAGGATTTTGCCGCTGGGCAGGCAGCGCACATCCTGGGACGTGCCATCGAAGCGCCGCTCCAGCACGATGTCGCCGTCGGGGCCAACGCCGATCAGCCACCCCACCGTGGTGCGCGGGCCAGCGCCGCCGCCGGGCCGGGTGGTGAAATAGACGGTGCCCGGCTCGCGCCGCTGGGCATCGGACGTGCGAACCGTGATCGGCAAGGTGCCGGTTCGCGTCCACATGGTCTCCAGCATCATGTCCTCCCCGCCCTCCTCAAGCGTTCCTCTTGGTGCTTTGAGACGACGATTGATTTTTGGCGCTATCGGATCAACGGAAAAGCGGTATCGTGCCACTAGATGGCACGCTTGGCCGGGCCGAGCCGGGGAGGAAATGGGGAATGGAGGCGCTTCCGCAGACCCGGGCGGTGCATCGGGCGCTCGACGTGCTGGAATTTCTGGCCACCAACGGCCCTTGCGAACTGCACCGTCTGCACAAGGGCACGGGCCTGTCGAAAAGCACCCTGCGCCGGTTACTGGCCACCCTGATGGAGCGGCGTTTCATCCGCCTGGGGCTGAGCGACGGCCTTTACCGGTCTAACATCGCCGCTTCCAACAGCTCCCATGCCGAGATGATCGTGCGCATCGGCGCCCTGGTGGAAGCCGCCCGGCCGCACATGCTGGCGCTGACGCGAGACACCGAATGGCCGGTCGACCTGCATATCTATGCCAGCGGCCGCATGCGCATCCTGGAATCAACTTACGGGCAAAGCCCGTTTCCTTCCTCGAACATGCTGAAACCCGATACGGAACTCAGCGTTTTCGCGGCAGCTTCCGGGCTCGCCTATCTGGCAGCGCTCAGCGAAGCGCAACTGACCGCTTTGATCGACACGCTCAAAGGCGAGAAATCGGTATCGCTGGAACGGTTCGGCCTGACCTTGCCGGTGTTGATCAGCGATCTCGTCAACATCCGCAGCGCCGGCTTTGCAACACGGCGCCAGTCGCGCACCAGTGCCGGTGACCGCAACGCCATCGCGGTCGCGCTCTATGATGGCCGCCAGCCGATCGGCGCGCTGGCGATCAGTTGGAAGCGCCCCTTGATGAATGCCTCGACCTTTGCCGCACGGCATCACGACCGCCTGAAACAGGCGGCCAACGCCATATCGGCTTCCCTGCAGGGCGGCGAAATCGATCGGCCGGGCACCGAGGACTATGCCTGGGACTATTCATAGCCTTTTCGGCAATGGCGGAGCGGGCAAAAACTGCTCTAGGTCAAAGAAGCGGGGGTTCCCTTCTGGTTCAAGCGGGCACGAAAGGCCGCAGTCTTGATTTCCGGGAGGACTTCGGCCGATCTTTCACAACCGGTCATGGATATGTAAAAGAATGCATACACAAGTCGCGATCATCGGCGCCGGACCCGCCGGGCTCTTCCTGTCGCATCTGCTGAAGGAAAAAGGCATCGAGAGCGTCATCCTCGAAGGCCGCAGCCGCGACTATGTGGAAGGGCGCGTGCGCGCCGGCGTGCTGGAAGCCGGCACCATCGACACGATGGAGCGGCTTGGCCTCGCCGAGCGCATGCACCGCGAGGGCATGGTCGACAACGGCCTCGACATTCGCTTCAACGGCCGCACCATTCATTTCGATCTGCCGGCCATGACCGGCCGCAGCGTCATGATCTACGGCCAGCAGGAAGTGGTGAAGGATCTGATCGCGGCGCGCGTCAATGCCAATGACCCGCTGATCTTCGAAGCGCCGGTCAACCGCATCGAGGGCATCGAAGGCGACAAGGTGACGGTGCATTACGAGCACGCCGGCACGGCCAAGACGCTGACCTGCGACTATGTCGCCGGCTGCGACGGCTTTCACGGCGTCGGCCGTGCGAGCATGCCGAAGGACGTGTTGAAGACCTTTCAGCACGTCTATGATTTCGCCTGGTTCGGCATTCTGGCGCGGGCGCGTCCGCTGCATGAGATGACCTATTCCAACCACGATCGCGGCTTCGCGCTGTGCAGCCGCCGCTCGCTTTCAGTGTCGCGCCTCTACCTCCAAGTGCCGGCCGACGAGAAGATCGAGAACTGGTCGGACGATCGCTTCTGGAGCGAGTTGCATACGCGCATGTACGACACCGGCAACGAGATCGTCGAAGGCGAAGTCTTCCAGCGCGACCTGGCGCAATTGCGCGCCTTCGTCGCCGAGCCGATGCGCCACGGCCGCTTGTTCATCGCCGGCGATGCCGCCCATATCGTGCCGCCGACCGGCGCCAAAGGCCTGAACGCGGCCGTCGCCGACGTGCGCGTTCTCGCCAAAGCCCTGGGCGAATTCTATCGCAACGGCTCGACTGCCGGGATCGATACCTATTCGCGCGAATGCGTCGAACGGGTGTGGCGCGTCGTGCGCTATTCGACCCATATGTCGGCGCTGCTGCATCGTTTCGATCACACACCCATGGATCGCAACCTGCAATTGGCCGACCTCGAAACGCTCTCGAGGTCGCGGGCGGCTCAGACCGCTATCGCCGAGCAATATGTCGCTCTAAACTCTGTGAAAGACTGAGCAAGAAGCAACGGCAGCGGAGGAAGGCGTGACGGATACACCGCTCTTTCACGACACGATGGCGGAAATGACCGCGACGGCGATTGCGGCCGCCGCGGAACGTGGCGCCATCGCTCTGCTGCCGATCGGCGTCATCGAATGCCATGGGCCACATCTGCCTGTCGGCACCGACGCCTTCATCGCTTTGGAACTTGCCCGCTTGACACGGCGCTACGCCGCCGGGATGGGGCGCGAATGCATCATCGCCCCGCCCTACTATTGGGGCATCAACGGCATTCTCGTCGACTTCCCCGGCAGTTTCCGCATTCGCCCCGAGACGGCGGCGGCGCTCCTGCGCGACGTCATCGAATCCCTGAACGCCAATGGCTTTCGCGAGGTGCTGCTGATCAGCCACCATGGCGATCGCATCCATAACGAAATGATCCGCGACGTGCTGAACGATCAGCATGCGCGTGGCAACGCGGGCGCGCGCTGGCTCTACACACCGTTTCGCTGGCGCATGTTCGAGCGGCTGGGCCTTACCGGCAAGGAGCCGATCTGGGTGCCATGGGAGCCGATCCCAGCGCTGGAAGATTTCAAGCTGACCGGGCTGCTTGGTGTTCATGCCGACGAATACGAGACCGCCGCCATCGTGCGCTATTTTCCCGAGACGGTGGATTATGCGGCGCTGAAGACCGTCGAGCCGACGCGCCTCACCCTGGCCGATCTGCAGGAGTGGCGCACCGGCGGCGAAGCGGCGCGGCGCTTGACGCCGGGCGGCTATTTCGGCGCGCCCAATCCGGTCGATCCGGACCTGTGGCGGCACTATGACGAGACGGCGAAGGTGATGGCGGCGGCGATCGCCGACTGATCGTACAAACTGGCGCCTTTTTCGCTTTACGCCTATTCTCGCGCGATAGCATGCGAGCGAGTCCGACATGAGCGACATCAAGGCGGTCATCCGTCATCTGCCGAAATGCGAATTGCACATTCACATCGAAGGCAGCCTCGAACCTGAATTGATGTTCGCGCTGGCGCGGCGCAACGGCATTACCCTGCCTTATGACTCGGTGGACGCATTGCGGCGCGCCTATCAGTTCAGCCAATTGCAGGATTTTCTCGACATCTATTACCAGGGCATGTCGGTGCTCATCACCGAGCAGGATTTCTTCGATCTCGCCTGGGCCTATCTGCAACGGGCGCAAGCCGACAACGTCAAACACGTGGAAATGTTCTTCGACCCGCAAGGGCACACCAGCCGCGGCGTCGCCTTCGAGACCGTGGTGGCGGGCCTCTATCGCGCCTGCCGTCAGGCGAAGGAGAGTTTCGGCATCGATGCGACGATGATCATGTGCTTCCTGCGCCATCTCGACGAAGCCGATGCGGAGCGCACGCTCGATCAGGCTTTGGCGCATCGCGACAAGATCGTCGGCGTCGGCCTTGATTCCTCCGAGCGCGGTCATCCGCCGAGCAAATTCAAGAATGTCTTCCGACGGGCCGGCGAAGCAGGCTTTCATCTCTTCGCCCATGCGGGCGAGGAAGGGCCGGCCGATTATGTCTGGGAGGCGATCGACGTGCTCGGTGTCGAACGGGTCGATCATGGCGTGCGGTCGCTGGAAGATCCTGTTCTGGTCAGGCGATTGGCGCGCGACCGCATCCCGCTGACGGTCTGCCCGCTTTCCAATCTCAAGCTCGGTGTGGTCTCGAAGCTCGCGGACCATCCGCTGCAGCGGATGCTCGACAGCGATCTCGTCGTCACGGTCAATTCCGACGATCCGGCCTATTTCGGCGGCTATGTGGGAGAGAATTACACCGCTATCCAATCGGCGCTCAATCTATCGGAGGCCGAAGTGAGAGCGGTGGCGCGCAATGGTTTTAACGCCGCCCTGATGGACGATGACGAGCGCGCAAAGGCGCTCGCCGTTTTCGATACGCCACCGAAGAAGGCGTGAAAAAGCGCCCGTTAGTGGGCGCTGTTCTTCACCTTCAATTCGTCGAGCGCGCCGACATCGGCCGCATCGTTGTCGGTGAAGCGATCGCCGAAATCGAACATGTCGTCGTGCTGGAAGCCGTCGATGCTCTGCACTTCCCACCAGTTGTGGTCGAGATCTTCCAGATAGAATGAATAGACGCCGTGTTGCAGGTTCGGCTTCATCACCTGTTTGATCTTATAGGCTTCCTGGTATTTCAGCGCGTTCTGATAGGCCTCGTCGACCTTTTCGCGGCTCTCGACGTCGATGCCCCAGTGATTGAGCACATTCAGCGGATGCACATTGTCACCGACTTCGACGCAGACGATGTGGAATTTCAGGCCACAGCGGATGACCATGGCCGGCAAAGCGTGGCGCACGCATTCCAGGCCGAGAAATTCCTCATAGAACTTGCGGCTGTCCTTCATGTTCCGGCATTCGAGCGTGCCGTGCGACATGACATAGGGTTTGATGATCGACTTGCGCTCCTGCGCCGGCTCGACAATGCCGTCAACGATCATCTCGCGCGTGATGCTCATGGTGTTCTCCCTCCTCGTTGATCACCTTGGCCTTCCCACCTCGACCTTGTTCCCTGCTCTTTGTCGTATAGCACGTAAAAGCAGTTGCAGGCATTCTCGGCCATTGGCAGAGTAGCATTCTACACCAGGGAGGGCAATTATGCGCTACGCCACCGTCAAGACGAGTCACGGCCTTCGCCCCGCCGTTCTCATCGATGACGAAATTCTCGATATCGATGCGGCACAGACATTGCTCGCGCCCGATGTTGCGGCGCCACAAAGCCTGTTGGAAATCTTCCAGCTCGGCAGCGAAGGCCACAGTCTGGTCCGCAATCTGCTGCAATCCGTCGGGCCGAAGGCGGCGCAATTGCGCTCGGCCGGCGTGCTGAAACCCTATGCCAGCGCCAAACTCGCCGCGCCGCTGCCCAATCCCGGCATGGTGCTGTCGATTGGCGCCAATTATCACGAACATCTCAAAGAGATGAACACGCCGGCGCCGGAAACGCCGATGTGTTTCTACAAGAGCGTCGCTAGCATCATCGGATCGGGCGACAAGATCATTCCGCCCAAGAGCAATCCCGACATGCTCGATTGGGAAGGCGAATTCAGTGTGGTGATCGGCACCACCTGCCATGACGTCAGCGAGGACGAGGCGCTGAAATATGTCGGCGGCTATACGATCGTCAACGATGTGTCGGCGCGCGACTGGGTGACGCCGGCGCTTAAAGCCCAGGGCATGATCAATACGATCGTCGCCTGGGAGCACAATATTCTCGGCAAGCTGTTTCCGACCTTCTGCCCGATGGGCCCGGTCATCGTCACGGCAGATGAAATTGCCGATCCGCACAATCTCAATCTGGTGACACGGCTGAACGGCCAGGTCGTCCAGTCGACCAATACGTCGGACCTCGTTTTCAACGTGGCGCAGATCATCTCCTATTACTCGCGCTTCCTGATCCTGCGGCCGGGCGATGTCATCACCACCGGCTCGCCAAGCGGTGTCGGCTTTGGCCGCAATCCGCAGCTGTTCATGAAACCGGGCGATGTGATCGAAGTCGAAGTCCAGAACATCGGCGTGCTGCGCAACACCATTGCCTGACCAGCCTTGCGCCTGACTAGCCTTGCGCGGAAGGAGGGGCGGCCATGCGCCACCCCACTTCCCGCTTGGCCGCTCTTGCCCCGCCGCCCGATATGGTTTTTGTGGGCCGCGCGCCCGAATCTGGCCGCGCTCGGGGGTAATGACATGGATTTCGGCTCTTTGCCCTCGATCTGGCTGCTGCTTCTGGCTTTCCCAGCCGTCACTGCCGCCTATACGATCTTCGCCATGGCCGGCTTCGGCGCCGTCTTCATCTCGGCCCCGGCCCTGGCGCAGGTGATGCCCGTGGCGACCATCGTGCCGGTACTGGCTCTGGTCGATTGCGCTGCCGCCGTCATCAACGGCTTGAAGCTCGGCCGCAAGGTCGCCTTCGACGAAATGAAATGGCTGATCCCGCTGATGGTCTGCGGCAGCCTCGTCGGCATCAAGGCGCTGCTCGTCATCCCCGCCAAACCGATGATGTATGCGCTCGGGGTCTTCGTCATCGGCTATGCGCTTTATTCGCTTTTCATTCCGCCACGACAAGGCGAGATCAGCCGCAAGTGGATCGTGCCCTTCGGCTTTTTCGGCGGCATTTTCAGCGGCATGTTCGGCAGCGGCGGCTTCGTCTATGCGATGTATCTGACCCGTCGCCTGTTCGACCGCGATGCGATCCGCGCCACCCAGGCGGCGCTGATCAGCTTCAGCTCCTTCACCCGCGTCGTCATCTTCGCCATCGCCGGCATCTATGCCGATCTGCATACGCTGACATTGGCCATCGCCTGTCTGCCGGCGATGTTTTTAGGCACCTGGCTTGGCCACCGCATCACCGTGTCGATGTCGCGCGAACAGTTCCTGCGGGCGATCTATTGCCTGCTGCTCATCTCCGGCAGCGCGCTGTTGATGCGTGCGTGGTTCACCGTCGGCTGACCTCGCAAAAGCGCCGCCTCCTCGATTGACATTAGTTACACTCTATAGTGTACTTTTGTTCAGCCCTGGGAGGGAGCGCAATGACCATTCAGCGTGATCTTTTTGTCGAGATGAGCGACGGCGTAAAGCTCGCCGTCCGCCTGCATTTGCCCGCCGGAGACGGGCCGTTTCCAACGCTGTTCGGCGTTTCGCCCTATCGTTTCGACAATGACGATTTGCCCGATACCAAGCGCTTCCTGTGGCGCGAGACCGGACCGATCCATTGGTATCTCGAACAGGGCTATGCCTATGTGCGGCTCGACGTGCGCGGATCCGGCCGCTCCGGCGGCGACTATGGTTTCTTCAACGCGCGCGAGCGGCGCGATCTCTATGAGGTGATCGAATGGATCGCCGCCCAGCCGTGGAGCAGCGGCAAGGTCGGCGGCATTGGTGAATCCTACTACGGCACGTCGCAATGGTTCATGGCGGCGGAGAAGCCGCCGCATCTCACCTGTATCGCGCCCTATGACGGGCACATCGACCTCTATAACGGCTGGGCCTATACGGGCGGCATCCCGAGCGAATTCATGTCGCTGTGGTGGAACAACACTGTGCGGCCGATCAATCGCAATCCGGCACAGGGCGAGAGCCGCCACATTCCCTTCGACCTGTCCTATCAGATCGGCCTGCACCAGACCTATGACGACTTCTGGAAGGAGCGCGAGCTTTATTCCAAACTCCCCGACGTCACCATTCCGGTCTATTCCATCGGCGTATGGGCCAAGATGGATCTGCATCTGGGCGGCAATATCGCCGGCTGGGATCTGGTGAAGGGGCCGAAATGGCTGATGATCACCGGCGCGCCCAATGCCTTCGAGGCTTGCGCCGAGTTTGAGACGCCGGCCTTTCACGAGCGCGTGCTGCTGCCCTTCTACGATCGCTATCTGAAGGGGATCGAGAACGGTTTCGAAAACAAGCCGGCGGTTGAAACCTTCGTGCGTGGCCAGGGCACGTTGCGCGCCTCGACCGCCTGGCCGCCGAGCGATGTCAGCGAACGCGTGTTCTATCTCGGCGACCAGCGCAGCGGCACCGTCGAATCCCTGAACGACGGCAGTCTCGATCCGACCCCGCCGGCGCAGAACGGCGAGACCGGTTACGATTATCCACGCGCCAATTGGGCCATCGGCGTCGCCACCCTCGACGCTAAGGGACCCGATCCGCTGCGCGAAATTCTCACCTTCACGTCGCCGCCGCTGGAGCGCGACATCGAGATCGCTGGCCCCTGCGAAATGGTGGTGCATCTGTCGTCGACCGCCAAGGACGCTGATCTGATCGTTCGCCTGAGCGATGCGCCGGATGGTGGCCGCGCCAATGTCATCACCAAGGGCTGGCTGCGCGCCTCGCATCGGCAGCTTGTGGCGGAACGAAGCCGGCCGCGCGCGCCGGCGCTCGACCACAGCCAGGAAGTGCCGATCCCGGCCGATGAAATCATCGAATGCCGCGTGCCGCTGATGCATGCGGGCTATCTGGTAAAGGCTGGATCGCGGCTGCGGCTCGAGATCGCCAATGGCGACTCCCTGCTCACCGACCCGATCTTTTCGCATGCCTATACGCCCGACCGGGTCGGCCGCGACACGATCCATCATTCGCCCCAGCATCCGACGCGGTTGCTGCTGTCGGTTCTCGAATAGACATTCAGGATTGAAGAAATAAAGGCCGGCACCATGTGCCGGCCTTTATTTTTACGTCATTGCGAGGAGCGTGGCGACGAAGCAATCCAGGGCGAGCGGTATAATCTCAACAAATGCCTGAGGCGCAGCCCATTACATCCACGGCTATACCTGCGGCCCCTGGTTTGCTTCGCTGCGCTCGCAATGACGGGGTTGCGAGCGCAGCGACTTAGCTTCAGTGCTTGCCGCGCTGATAGCGATACGGTCCCATCATCGAGAACAGAACGATGCAGATGAGGCAGATTCCGGCGATGACATTCATCATCAGCGAATAGCTGCCGGTCGCCTGACGGCTCGCGCCGGCGATATAGATCGCCGAAGCGCTGGAGAATTGGAACACGGCGAAGATGGCGCCGTAGATTTTGCCGAGCGATTTGCGGCCGTGGTAGCGCGGAATGATGTAGCTCAACACATCGAATTCCGCGCCGACGATCAGACCGGCCAGCACCGTGCCGATGATCGCCATGGTGAGGCTCGGTCCCTGCGCATAGAGCAGAGCCGTGATCAGGCCGCCGGTGAGGAAGATCGCCATGACGATCGACGCCTTGACGTGATCGAGCAGCCAACCGGTGCCGAGCCGCGCGGCGATCAAAGCGATGCCGAAGGCCGAGGGAATGGCGGTGGCGGTGGCCGGCGATATGCCGGCATCGATGAAGATGCGGACCTGATGGACGATCATCGTGCCGCTGAAGATGCCGAGCAGGAAGAAAGCCCCGAGCGCGACCAGGAACGGCCGCGTCTGGGCGGCTTCCCAGAAGTCCTGTCCCTCGCCGATCGCCACCGCACCGTCACGGGCCGGTTCCGCCAGAAAGAAATAGACCACCGGCCAGACCAGCAGAGCGAGAATGCCGAGCCCGACGAAGGCCTCGCGCCAGCCATAGGCGCTGATCAGCGCGCCGACGATCAAAGGCGTCAGGGCCGCGCCGACGCCGATGCCGGCATTGGCGACACCAAGTGCCAGGCCGAGGTTCTTGTCGAACCAGCCGGCGGTGGCCCGCAGATAGGCGATCGGCCAGCAGCCGAGCCCGCAGATCGAAATCACCACCCAGGCGGCATAAAACACGGTGAGATTGTTGGGCAGGAAATACATCGCGGCGAGCGAGGCCGCGAATATCGGAATGCTGATCAGCAGCAGCGGACGGCTGCCGTATTTATCGACCAGCGCACCCTGGATCGGCGACAGGATCATGATCATGATCGAAATGATCGACGCGCCGATGGCGATATCGGGAATGCGCCAACCGAACTCTTGCTGGAGCGGCGCCATGAAAGCGGCGAAGGCCAGCACCGTCAGCGAGCTGGCGCCGAAGGACAGGCCGAATGTCGATGCTAACGTTGTGGACCAACCGGCGTTGCCGCTGCCGGTTTTGACGGCATGCGCCGTCATTGACTGCTGAATCTGAGTCATCTCTCCCTCCCTCAGCCAATGCCCCTCCGCATCGGCTCCCTCAAAAGAATACTAGTCAGTGTAGTTTTACTGTCAACGGTACCGCGATGCGAACCGATTCAGCTCTGCCGCGTTGAGGTTAAGCGCGCGTTCGATGCGTCAACGCAGCGACGCGACAGGCACGACGATGAGGGAGGCTTCAGCGTGACAGACGACATGTCAGGACGACTGCGACGTGACATCTCTTGCGGTCTTATCTTGCGGCCTTAACGAAAAATTTTCCCTGCCGCTCATCTGTGCAGAAGTCAGTGCGTAAGAGATGTGCAGCGATTGACTTTTACAACCTGGAGCTTCAGTGCAGAGACCCTGTTCGCGTAGGACAAGTCTCTCGGTCCAAGGTTCTCCAACGGCAGAATCTTTTGGTCCCCTCGATAGAGTTTGCTGGGTTAGCTTAACTGGTAAAGCCACCGGTCGTTTCTGGTGAGATGATAGGTTCAAGTCCCTTCACCCAGCTCCACTCTTCTTGACTTAGTGCGTTACGACTTCCGGTTTTTTCTTATTTTTCCTACCTTTAGCATGACCGGCCGTTGACGCTTCTCTTTCGTTAACGTTAATGTAGTGTTAACAAAGGCGTTCCGTCTGTGGGGTCGTAGTCGCGCTATGTCGTATGAAACACCGCTATCAGCACCTGAATCCGCGCCTGATGTTGCCGATCGGGGCGTAACCCATCCGCAGCCGCCGCGTCCTGCAGCGCCTGTTCGCAACAACCGTTTCTTTCCGCGCAAGATCACGGCCGAGCTCGTGCTGAAAGCGTTCAACACGCGTGCCTTCAAGCGCGAGAAGCCGGACAATCCGGATCTCATGCTCAACATCATCGACGATGCGTTGAAGGCCAATGCGCCGGTGCCCTTCGTCTTCTATTGGGGCAAGGGCCCGCGCCCGTTCTTTGGCGCGCCGGAACTGCAATGCCTCGATTATATCGACGCGATGATGGAGCGCATCCGCCAGCTCTATCCAACCGGCGTCGACGTCACCTTGATCTTCACCGACACCCATGCGGCGCTCAACGGCCACAAGCGCGAAGCCATCTATTCCTATTACGCGGAACTGACGGCTCATGCGGCGACGAAGGGTTTCAAGACCGAACTGCTCAGCGCCCTGATCGACAAGATCGACCTGCCGCTGCAAGCCGACGCGGCGCAAGCCCAGGTGCCGAGCTACCTGATGGCCACCTTGCGCGGCTGCGCCGCCAAATGGTTCCGCGGCGAAGGCACGGTCGAAGAGGGCGCCACCCGCTATTACCGGGCCAATATGATCGAGCGGAAAGTGGTCGAGCTGATCTACCCGCGCGCCATTTTCGTCAGCTTCAACGGCAGTGAAATGCGCGACATTTTCCCCGAGCACCTGCCCGTCTTCTATATGTTCTCGATCCACCACGGCATCAGCGACAAGCCCTGGTTTCTTCCTTCCGAGCCCATCCCCGCGACAGGACAAGGCGGCATCGTGATGGGCTGAGGCCACAGGTGAAAGGGCAGGTTATGGCCGACTATAGGGTGATGTCGGCTGGAGATACCGCACTGGTTGTCGATTTCGGCAACCGCATCGAACAACGCATCAGTGAACGGGTTGTCGCTCTCGGCCAGAGTTTGAGCGAACAGAAGATTCTCGGCATTTCCGAAATCGTACCGACGATCCGCTCGCTCATCATCTACTATGAACCGCTGGTTGCTTCTTCGGGCACATTGCAAGCTTTGATCGACGACACGATGGCGAGCCTGCCGATCGTCGAAAGTTCGGGCCGGCAGTGGCAAGTGCCGGTCTGCTACGATCCCGAACTGGCGCCTGACCTGACCTATGTCGCGGAAGCCTGCAGCATGCCGCCGGCCGAAGTGGTGGAGCTGCACAGCAGCATCAAATATCACGTCTATATGCTCGGCTTTCTGCCTGGTCTCGCCTATCTCGGCGACCTGCCCGACACCCTGGCGCTGCCGCGCCGCGAGAGCCCCCGCCTCAAAGTGGCCGCCGGTTCCGTCGGCATCGGCGGCAAGATGACCTGCATCTATCCGATGGAAACGCCTTGTGGCTGGCATCTCATCGGCCAATCGCCCGCCGCACTGTGGGCGCAAAACGGACATGCCGACGCGGTGCTCTCCGCCGGCGACAAAGTGCAATTGCAACCGGTCTCGCTGCGCGAATTCGAGCACTTGCGCGCCAACGGCAGCACGCCCATTCCCCTTTTGTCATGACGGCGACGCTGGCCATACTGGAGCCTGGCCTTCAGACCACCATCCAGGATCTGGGCCGGCCAGGGTTTCAACATCTCGGTGTCGCCGTCGGCGGCGCGCTCGACCCCTTGAGTTTCCGCGCCGCCAATATCCTCGTCGGCAATGCGCCCGATGTCGGCGCGCTCGAGGTGGCCTATATCGGCCCGAAAATTCGCGTCGAAGCCGACAGCGTACGCTTCGCCTGCGTCGGTGCCCATGTCTCCGTCGAAATCTTTCCCGATGAAACCGCCCGCACCGGCACGGCCGTTGGCACCCAGCGCAGTTTCACCGCCCGGCGCGGCGACATCCTGCGCATCGGCGTCTTGCAGGATTCCGCCGTCACCTATGTGGCGGTGGAAGGCGGCTTCGCGCTGCAACCGGTCTTCGGCAGCGTCTCGACTTATATTCGCGGCGGCATGGGCGGCTGGCATGGCCGCGCGCTCGTGGCCGGCGATCAACTGCCGCTGCACCGGCAGGCCGCCAGCGATCGCGGCGAATATGAACTCCACAATCTGGATCTCAGTCTGCCGCCGCGTTTTCGCGTCATCGTCGGGCCACAGTCGGACTATTTCTCGGAAGCGGGACTGCGCCAACTGTTCTCGGGCCAATATACGGTGCGGCCCGATTCAAACCGCATGGGCATGCGTTTGTCCGGCCCGAAGCTGGAACACGCGCAGGGCTTCAACATCATCTCCGACGCGATCGCGCCGGGTTCCATTCAAGTTCCCGGCGATGGCCAGCCGATCATCCTGATGGCCGACCGACAGACGACCGGCGGCTATCCGAAGATTGCCACGGTGATCTCAGCCGATATTCCAGCCCTGGGCCGGGTGCGGCTGGGATCGAGCATTGCTTTCGAGGAAGTTACCCTTGAAGAAGCCAGTCGCTTGCGCCGCTTGTTCCTCGAGGAGATCGATTCTATTCCCCGTCGTCTCACGCCTTACACGGTTGGCGACATGACCAGCCGGCTGTTCGGCGCGAACCTGATCAGCGGCGTCGTCGACGCCTCGCTTCCCGCATAGTTGCCCCCATGAACGACACCGCCGCGCAAACCTCTTCCCTACCGGGCCAAGCCGAACCGGCGCCGACCGCCGCGGTCGCCCGCAACGAAGGCAATGTGCCGCTCGGCATCATCTGCATGATCCTGGCGACGGTGGCCTTTGCCGCCACCCACGCGGTCAGCAAATGGCTCATCGCCAATTATCCCATCGGCCAGGTGATGTTCTCGCGGTCGCTGGTCGGCCTCGTGGTCGCCGGCGCCATTCTGCTGCCGATCCATGGGTTCGGCGTCTATGGCACGAAGCAGCCGCAGAACCACATCATGCGCGGCCTCTCGCAATCGCTGTCGCAGACCTTTTCGGTGCTGGCCTTCGGCCTGATGCCGCTTGCCGGCGCCATCGCCATCAATTTCTCGGCGCCCCTCTGGTCGGCTCTGGTCGCCATCGTCTTTCTGAAAGAGAAAGCCGGGCTGGTGCGCTGGCTGGTGCTGCTGTGCGGCTTCACCGGCGTGCTGATCGTCACCAATCCGGGCGCCGACACGCTGACGCTCGGCGCCATCTTCGCTTTGCTCAATGCGATCATGCTCGGCACCGTGACGGTCGCCGTGCGCGGCATGGCGTCGACGGAATCGCCGCAGACCCTGCTGATCTGGCAATTGACCACGGTGACGTTCTTTCACGCCTTCCTGTTGTTCTTCGGCGTCAAATGGGCGCCGCCGCAGGATCTGGCTCTCTTCGCGCTCGGCGGCATCACCAATCTGATCGGCCAATATTTCTGGACCAAGGCACTGGTGCTGGCGCCGGCGACGGCCGTCTCGCCGTTCTTCTATTTCATGCTCGTGTGGGCGACGGTGATCGGCTACCTGGTGTGGGGCGAAGTGCCGACGAGCGGCCTGCTGGCAGGCTCGGCCATCGTTATCGCCTCCGGCCTGTTCCTGCTCTGGCATGAAGCCCGGCGGCGCCGGCGCGCGAAGGCGACGGCTTGAGACAAACCCTCAGGCGGGAATGTAACGCTTGTCGTTCCATTCCTCGATGACGGCGGGCACGTCGCTGACGGGCACCGGACGGCCAGGCAAATAGCCCTGGACGGCGCCGCAGCCCAGCCCCTGCAACAATTGCAGTTGCGCCGAGGTTTCGATGCCTTCGGCGACCGTCTTGATGCCGAGACCGTCGGCCAGGAGAACAACCGCCTGGACGATGACATTGCTGGAACTGTCGCGGCCGAGATCGGCGACAAAACTGCGATCGATCTTGACGATGTCGAAGGGGAAGTTGCGCAGATAGGACAGGGACGAATAGCCGGTGCCGAAATCATCGAGCGCCAGTTTGACGCCGATCTCCTTGAGCCGCCGCAAGGTCGAGATGGTCTTGTCCGTCTCGTCGAGCAGAACCCGTTCGGTGATTTCAAGGGTCAGCCGGTGCGGCTCGAGATTGGTCTCGAGCAGGATGCGGCTGATGGTCTGCGCCACGTGCGGGCTGACGATCTGCACCGGCGACAGATTGACGGAAACACTGAGTTCCGCCGGCCAGGTCTTGGCGACCCGGCAAGCCTCGGCCAAAGCCCATTCGCCGAGCGGCAGAATCAAACCGCAATCTTCTGCGACGGAGATGAAGGTGGACGGAGCGATCACGCCCTTGGTCGGATGCCGCCAGCGCGCCAAAGCCTCGAAAGCGACGATCGCATTGCGCTTGAGATCGATGATCGGCTGGTAGAACAGCTCCAGCTCATTGTTTTCAAGCGCATGACGCAGATCGATCTCGATCTGATGACGGTCGTTGACGTCATCATGCATGCTTCTTTCATAGAACCGGTAGGCGCCGCGGCCGGAGACTTTCACCGCATAGAGCGCAAGGTCGGCGGCGACCAAGAGATCGTCATCGGTCTTGCCGTCGCGCGGTCCGATGGCGATGCCGATGCTGACGCTGGTCGAGATAAGATGGCGATCGACCTGGAATGGCTGCGTCATCACGTCGATGAGCCGCGCCGCCAGCTTCTGGATTTCATCCTGGTTCTCAAAGGAACTGATCAGGATGGCGAATTCATCGCCGCCGAGACGCGAGAGCAGATCGGAACGGCGCAAGGTCGACTTCAGCCGCTGCGCCACTTCGATCAGCAGCCGGTCGCCGATGCGATGGCCGAGCGTATCGTTGACGACCTTGAAACGGTCCATGTCGAGGAAGAGGACGGCGAAATCCGCCTGCCGCTCTTCCGGGATACCGGACATGCGGCGCTGACGGGTCAATTCGTCGATCTTGGACCCGAAGACGCGGCGGTTCGCCAGTTTGGTCAGCGGGTCTTCCGACGCCAGCCGGGCGATATGGGCCTCGGCTTCCCGGCGCACCGTAATGTCGGTGAAGGTCTGGACCACGCCGCCGTCGGGCAGCCGGGTCTTGCGGACTTCGATATAGGTGCCATCCGGACGCTTGTAGTCCTGGATTTTCGGTTCGGTCGTCGGTGCGTCGGCTTTGTTGTCCGTGCTGTCGAGCGCCAGGCTGAAATTGCCGTTGTTGGCGCCAAACTGCGCCAGTTCGAGGAAGGGAGGCGGTTTCTCCACCATATCCTTCGGCAATTGCAGCAGTTCACCGCAGCGCCGGTTGATGATCGGCACCTGGAGATCCTTGGTGACGAGCATGATGCCCTGGCTGATATGTTCCAGGGTGAGCTGCAACTGCTCGGCCTTCTGCTGCGCCCGCTCCTCCGCCCGCAAGATCTGTTCGAGCGCGATCAGGGTGAGGAGCGTCAGGCAGGAGACGATCCAGACGTTCTGCTTGAGATTGGACCAGGACGATTCGTAGATCGCGCTGGTCTTGGTCGCGACCGCAACCCAAAGCGGGTAGCCGCGCACCGGATGGACGGTGATGAACTGCGCATCTTCCGGCGAGGTGCCCTCATCCTCGAACGTCGTATCCTTGCCCGCCTCGATGGCGCTGTAGAGTTTGGTGCCCTTCAGACTCTGCCCGAGCGACAGACGATCGGCGGCACCGCCGCTCGAGCGCACGACGCCGTCGCTGCCGATCAGGGCCACGGCCGTCGCCGCGCCCAGATCGATCTTGTCGTAGAAACTGGCGAAATGCTCCGGCGACATGGAGGCCACCACGACGCCGGCGAAGGACCCGTCCTTGTTGGAGAAGCGGCGGGTGAATTGCACCGACCATTTGCCGCTGGCCCGGCCGATCACTGGTTTACTGATGAACAGCTTGTCTTCGTTGCTGTCCAGATGGGCGCGGAAATGTTCGCGGTCCTTGACGCTGATCACGCCGCTCGGCTGCGCCGTCGCATTCGAGCCGCGGCTGATGCCGTCCGCATCGATGATAGCCATCTGGACGATGATCTCGCTGAGAACATCGGTGGTCATCACGATGGTCTGATAGTCTTTATAGTCTTTCGCCGCTTCGACGCTGCGCCGGAGATAGAGCAGGGATTTATCGATCTCGCCGATGGACCGCAGCACGTTCTCTTCGAACAGCATGGCGTAGTTCTGGTTGCGCCGTTCGTAATCGAGCAGGTCCTGCTTGGTGTCCTCGCGATAGATCGCGGCAACGGCCACCCACAAGAGCGCAATGATGATCATCCCCAGAATCGCGGATGTCCGGCGCTGCAAGATCAATTTCGGTAGATGAGCGATATGCAGCTGCATGCGATATGCGCCTTGATTTCCTTAGAGTAATTTGGCGTGCCGTTGTTGCAATAGACTTAAACTCCCGACTTTTATGATCGCTGGTTAAGCGAACGTTAACATCCCCCGACGTCCACAGCCCACGTGTGCAGCATAAATGACATTTGGCCGGTGCGGTATTTTTGTCACCAAAACCCATCAACTTCATTAATGATATGAATATAAGCGAACGAAGCGTCCGGCTGATCGCCAAACTCGATCAAACACGCAAAAGCCGCCCCCGGCAGGACCGGCGGCGGCTCATGACTTCATCAGAAGCGGTTTATTGCGCCGAAATGTGGGCTTCAGCGACGATTTTGGCGTTGATGGCCGCGTCCTCGCGCATGAGCTTGGCCAGATCCTCCGGCGAACCGGTCTTAATCTCGAAGGTCTGGGCCGCCAGGCTCGCCTCGACCTTCGGCTCGCGCAGGATTTTGGCGATTTCCTTGTTCAGGCGCTGCACCCGCTCCGGCGGCGTGCCGCCCGTGGTCAAGACCGCGAACCAGGAGGTCACCGGCGGCATGTTCTTGACGCCGGCTTCCGCCAGGGTCGGGGTCGCGGGCAGGAATTTGGTCCGCGACGCATCCGTCAGCGCGATGGGAACGAGCTGTTTGGTTTCGAAAAATGGCAAAACCGCATTCAAGGGCGCCATCATCACCAGTATCTGCCCGGAGACGAGATCGGTGACCGCCGGCTGCGTGCCGCGATAGGGCACGTGAACCAGATTGAGGCCGGTGGCGCGCGCCAGCAGTTCGCCGGCAAGATGCGGCGGCGAGGCGATGCCCGGCGAATTATAGCTGGCGCCGTCCTTCAAGGTTTTCACCTTGGCGGCGAAAGAGGCGTAGTCGGTTGCGGCGAAAGAGGGATGAACCGTCAGGACCGTGGGCGTTTCGCCCAGTTTGATGACCGGCGCCAGGTCCTTGAACACGTCGAAGGGCATGTCCTTGCGCATGGCCGGTAGCGTGACCAGCGTGTTGGAGGCGATCAGCAGGTTGCGGCCGTCCTTGGAAGCCTTGGCGACGAAATCGGCGCCGATCGCGCCGGAGGCGCCCGGTCGATTTTCGACGACAATGCTCTCGCCCAGCACCGGGCCCAGATCATTGGCGACGGCGCGGGCCAGAACGTCGAGCGTACCGCCGGCCGGGAAAGGCACGACGAAACGCATTTGCGCGCTTTCCTGAGCCAGAACGACAGGTGCGGCCATGGACGCGGCCGACGCCAGCAAAAATCCCCGTACCAGCGCGCGGCATGCCACGGTCCAGCGGTTTCTCATCTCCATATCCCCTTCGTTCTCGACCTTCGTGTTCTTGGCCTTCATGCTTTCCGCTTTGGCGTTCTTGGCCTTGGCAGATTGGGCTCGCCAGCCTCTTTAGATGTTGTATAACTAACATATGCCGGAAGCATTGATGTTGGAAAGCTAATTATTTTCGCAATTGATGCCTGCCTTAAGGGCATATGTGATCGAATTCGGGCTTGCATCGCCACCTAGATCCATTATAGATTTAGATTAGCTATCCAACATTTCGATCGATAGCCAGATCGCGGCGCGTCCCTTCAAGAAGAGGTATCTCCGTCATGACCGGATATGTTCGACGCCCTCTTCGCGCCGCCACGACGCGTCCACGCCTGCCGACACCCCCCACGCCGTCCCTCGATACGGCATCGAAAGCCGGCCTCATTCGTCAGAAAAGCGCTGCACCGGAAGCGGATTCGCTGCTGCCAACCAAGGCGGAGACACGGCCGGCCACCGTGCCGCCATTCATGGTCGAACAATCCGCCGCAAGCCTCGGCCCCCTCACGCGCCATCTGCGGCGCATCGCCTTCGACACCTATGAGGCCCTGGCCGGCAATCTCGGCATCAGCCCGGTGGGCAGCCTGCTGTTGCGCATTCTCGCCACCGGCCCTTGCGACAGCGACAAGCTGCGCGAGCTGGCGGCGCTCGACACGGTCAGTTTCGCCAAGGAGATCGGCCTGCTGCAACGCTCGGGCCTCACCGCCATCACCGCGCCGTCTGCCGACCGGCGGCGGCGCATCTATGCATTGACCAAGGATGGCCGCGCCGTACTCACGCGCGTGCGCCGCGTCATCGCTACGGTCGAACGCTCGTTCCTGGCCGGACTCAGCGAGCGCGAAAAGCCGCTCTTCACCCGCATCTTCACCAAACTGGTGCTGGCCCATTCCGCCAACGGCACGATCCGGCAGAATCCGGCCGTCATGGATCTGCTCGATGGCAAGCTCGATCCCGTGGCGCTGCTGCGTCGCGCGCGACAGATTTCCGTCGATCTGTTCACGCTCGAATGCGGCACGCTCAACATCACGCCGATCGAATCCGGCGCGCTCAATCTGATCGGCGCGTTCGAAACGATCGCGACCAAGGACCTACCGAAACTGCTCGACGTCAATCGCGGTTCGGCCTTCGCCGTCGTCGCCAAACTGCTGGCCATGGACTTCCTGTCGCCGGAGGATCACGCGCAACGGCGGCTGGCGCTCACGCCTTCAGGCAAGACCTTCCAGAAGGATCTCGCGATCCGCGTGCGGCGCGTCAACACACGCATGCTC
This sequence comes from Methylocella sp. CPCC 101449, assembly GCF_031921685.1. Lineage (NCBI taxonomy): Bacteria > Pseudomonadati > Pseudomonadota > Alphaproteobacteria > Hyphomicrobiales > Beijerinckiaceae > Methylocella > Methylocella sp. CPCC 101449. The sequence goes on from NZ_JAPDHU010000001.1 coordinate 1,268,581, forward strand.
AGCGTTCTCACGCGCAACGAGCAGACCCATCTGATCCGCCTGATGCAGAGCATTTATCAACACAGCAAATCCGCATGACGCGGCGATGAAACAGCAGAAAAGACGTTAGGAGAAATACATATGAGTGGAACCGCCCATCTTCCCCAGATCGCCAAGATCGCCTCCCGTGGCGTCGGCGCCAGCTATGAAACGATCACCGCCACGCCTTCGAGCCCGCATATCGGCGCCGAGATCACAGACATCGATCTCACCCAGCCGCTCAGCAACAAGCAGGTGGAAGAACTGCACGACGCTTTCGCCCGCTATCAGGTGATTTTCTTCCGCGATCAGCGCATCAGCTTCGAGGATCAGATCCGCCTGGCCGGCTATTTCGGTCCGCTCGGCAAACATGTCGGCGCCTCGACGATCAGCAAGAAGACCGACAACGATCTGGTGCGCAAGTTCCACTACGACGAAACCTCGAAGCAGATTTCCGGCGAGAATTTTCACTCGGATCAATCCTGCGCCGTGGTGCCGCCGCTGGGCAGCATGCTCTACAATCATACGGTACCGCCGGACGGCGGCGGCGACACCATGTTCGCCAGCATGTATGCGGCCTATGAAGCGCTGTCACCGCAGATGAAGGTCTATCTCAAGGGCCTCACCGCCACCCACGATGGCACGCGCGTCTTCGGCCCCGGCACGCCGGTCACCGTCCATCCAGTGATCATCCGTCATCCGGTGACGGGCCGTGAAGTGATCTACGTCAACACCGACTTCACGTCGCATATCAACGAATTGCCGCGTCTCGAGGGCGACCGGATCCTGCAGTTCCTGGTCGATCACTGCAACAAGCCAGAATGGACCTGCCGCTTCCGCTGGCGGCCGCATTCGATCGCCTTCTGGGACAATCGCTGCACCCACCACAAGGCGATCTGGGACTATTGGCCGAACGTGCGCTCGGGATTCCGCGTGCAGATCGAAGGCACCGCGCCGCCGGTTGCCGCCTGAGCCGCAAGCGTTGGCGGGCGCGTTGCACGCAAAATATTGCGGCGCAACGCGCCTTAACCATGAGCAGATACCTGTCAAGCGGAATCTCTGTGGAATCTATGTCGCAATGCAGGATTTATCGCCTCCATCGCAGCATTTATCCGTCAATCACGAGAGGTCCCCAGTTGCACAAATCAAGCGATCGACGTAGCTAGAAGCCGTGCCTTTATTCCATTTATTCCCACTATGGAGGGAAACTGTGCAAATGCGTTTTAAAGCTGCGATCGCCGGCATCCTGTTCGCGATCCCCCTCGCTGGTTGCCAGACGACGCAGGAATCCGCTGCCAGCGCGCAGATGACCTGCGACGCCCAGGGCCTGCGCCCCGGCAGCGAGCGTTATCGCCGCTGCGTCGCCGCGACCTATCAGACCAACCGCGCGCAGTCGCAGGACGCCGCCAATGCCGCGACCGCGGCCGTGGCCGCTGGCGTGATCGGTGGCGCGGTGCTCGGCGCCGCTGCGAGCCGTCCGTACGGTTACCGCTGCGGCTACTACGGCTGCTGGTAGTCAGAACAATTTGGAGGGCGGGCCCGCCCGCCCTCCGCTTCTTTGCTGCATACATCGGTCGCCCCCGACCGCTTTGCCTGAACGACGCACCGCGCGTTGATTGAAGACAGGCATCAGGCTCAGGCCATTTCCCATATTTGATGGCATAGCCGCGACGCGACACGCGTAGCCCTATCGCATTCGTGGTTTGCGCTCTCCCGGCGCATCCGCCAGACTCGGCGCGAAAAATGGGATGATGCCAACATGAATGATTCGCCTCCGCGCAATGGCTCGCACTCCACGCTTCTCGCCGTCGAGGACACCGACTTTCTGCTTCGCGACGAACTGCGCGCCATCCGCTTCGCACTCGAATACAGCAAGGCCGAATTGTCCCTGCGTGACTGGGGCATTCGCTCGACCATCATCGTCTTCGGCAGCGCGCGCATTCCCTCGCCCGAACAGGCTGCGGCCATGGCCGAGAAAGCGCAGAGCAACGTCGAGAAACAGCTCGCCGAGATCATGCAGCGGCGCGCCGAATTTTACCGGATCGCCCGCGAATTCGCCGCTATCGCCTCCGAGCGCGGTGGCGCGCTCGCGCCGCGCAATCGCTGGCGCGACAATGTCATCGCCACGGGCGGTGGTCCGGGCATCATGGAAGCCGCCAATCGCGGCGCCGTCGATGCCGGCGCGCCGACGGTGGGGTTCAACATCACCCTGCCGCATGAGCAGATGCCCAATCCCTACATCACGCCGGAACTCAGTTTCCGCTTCCACTATTTCGCGATGCGCAAGATGCATCTGGCGATGCGGGCCAATGCGCTCGCGGTCTTTCCCGGCGGCTTCGGCACGTTGGACGAATTGTTCGAGGTGCTGACCTTGCAGCAGACCCGGAAGGCACCGCATGCGCCCATCGTGCTGTTTGGCGAAAGCTATTGGCGCAAAATCATCAATTTCGACGCGCTGATCGAGGAAGGCATGATCGCGCCGGAAGATCTGAAACTGATCGAATTCGCCGAGACCGCCGAGGACGGATGGGCTTCGCTCGTGCGGCGCGGCCTGCATATTCCCGGCGTCGATCATCCCAATTGAGGGTGGGTGATGGGCATGCGAACGGACACGGCTTCAAAGGTTATCCACGCCGCGCCGCATGCCCTCTATCAGGCGTTCGTGACCGCCGACGCCTTGAAGACATGGCTGCCGCCCCAAGGCATGAGCTGCGAAATCCAAACGTTCGAGCCGCGTGCCGGCGGCGCCTATCGCATGGTTCTGCGCTATGAGAGCCTGGGCCATGCAACGCCCGGCAAGACATCCGAGAATACCGATGTGGTGCAAGGGCGATTTCTCGAACTGATCCCCGACAGGAAGATCGTTTGGCAAGCCGAGTTTGCATCCGACGATCCAGTCTTTGCCGGCACCATGACCATGACGTGGCGCTTCGACGCCGTGCCCGAAGGGACGCACGTGACCATTCTCTGCGAGAACGTGCCAGATGGCATCCGGCGCGAAGATCACGACGAAGGGCTGAGATCGACACTCGAAAATCTCGCACGCTTCGTCGAATAGAGCGTCACCGCTTCGGCACGCCAACCGCCTCGGGCCAGGCGCCATTGTCGCAGAGTTCAAACACCAAAGCCTGAATCTCCTGCATGACCTGCTGCTTCAACGATTCGCTCTTGGCGGAACGGTCGGCGATGAGAAACAGATCGGCGAAAACAGGCGGATTGTCGATGACGCGGCGGCTGAGTTCGCCCTGCATGACCTCATCGTCGACGGAGGCATGCGACAGGATGGTATAGCCCTGGCCCTGGCGCACCATGGCCTTGGTGAGCGCCACGCTATCGACCTCGGTGCGCATGACCAGGCGCACGCCAAGCCGCGCAGCGGCTTCTTCGAGAACGCGGCGATTGTTGTGCGGCAGGCTCGGCATGATCAACGGCAGGCCAGCGATGTCGCGCAAACGGATCGGCTCGTTCACCGCCGTCACCGCACGCGCATCGGGCGGCCCGACGAGGACGGCGCGCTCACGCAGCAGCGGCACATTCTCCAAGCCATCGATGGGCGTCGCATTATAGGCGAGACCGAGATCGATCCGCTTCTCGATCACCCATTCGTGGATGAGCGAACTGACGCCGTCGCGCAGATGCAAAGTGACATGGGGATGCGCCTGCGCCATCCGCTGCGCCAAGCGTGGCCCGATGCGCAAAGCGGCAGCCGGCGGCATGCCGATGGAAATCTTGCCGCGCAGCGCCGGCCGATCCTGGTTCGCCTCGTGCTTGATCAGACCCATGAGGTGCTCGATCTCCTCGGCGCGCTGCAACACGGCCGCGCCGACCGGCGTCAACCGCACGCCCCGACCATGGCGGACGAGCAGCTCCTGCCCCAGCTCCTCCTCGATTTCGCGGATGCGCCGGCTCAGGGCGGGCTGGGCGATGCGCAATTCCTCGGCGGCGCGGGTGAAGCTGCCGAGCCGCGCCGTAACGGCGAAATAGCGCAATTTCCGGGAATCCATCGCTCCTGCCCATCCAGCATGAAAGCCTAGAAGATATGCCAAAACGGCATGATATAGCATCGCAAGACGGTTTTTGTCCTCTCCGGCCCGGGCTGAGAAAGTCGCGCGCGAGCCGGCGCCCAAGCCTGGCTCTGGGGAGGGGAACGTCATGCATTTTTTGGTTCGCGGTCTGGTGCTCGCCGCCTGGGCGGGCGGCGCAACGGTCGCTTCGGCGCAAACATTTCCGAACAAGCCCGTTCGCTTCATCGCGCCCTTCGCGGCCGGCGGTCCGGCCGACACGATCGCCCGCGTGGTCGCGGAAAAGATGCAGGCCAATATCGGGCAGCCGGTGGTGATCGATAATCGGGCCGGTGCCGGGGGCGCGGTCGGCACGCGCGCCGTCGCCCAGGCCGACCCGGACGGCTATACGATCGGCATCAGCACAGCGGGGGCGCTCGCCATCAGCGTCAGCATGCAGGAGGCGATCGGCTATGACCCGCGCAAGGATCTGCGGGCGCTGACCTTGGCCGCCAGCGTGCCGGAGCTGCTGGTGGTCGGCACCGCGGTGCCGACCAAGACGCTGCCCGAGCTGATCGCGCTGGCCAAGGCCAAACCCAATACACTCAACTTCGCTTCTTCCGGCCCCGGCAGCATGCCGCATCTCGCCGGCGAACTGTTGAAGCAATACGGCAAGATCGAAATGACCCATGTGCCCTATCGTGGCGCGGCACCGGCGGTGAACGATCTGCTCAGCGGCCAGGTCGATCTGATGTTCATGGATATCGCCGTGCTGCTGCCGCATGTGCAGGCCGGCACGATGCGGGCGGTGGCGATCGGCAGCGCGAAACGCTCGCCGAGCTTGCCTGATCTGCCGACGACGGCGGAACTCGGCCTGCCGCAAGTGGTCGCCGACAATTGGTATGGCATCGTCGCGCCGCCGGCGACGCCGCAGCCGATCGTCGACCGCCTGCACGCCATTCTCGTCGAAGCGCTCAATGCGCCCGAGACGAAGGAGAAGCTCGGGCTGCAAGGCGCCATCGTCGTCGCCAACAAGCCGGACGAATTCGCCGCCTATATCCGCAGCGAAATCGACAAATGGGCCGAGGTGGTGAAAACAGCCGGCGTGAAAGCCAATTGATATGAGCGTTCAGGAAAGACAGGGGCAGCAAACACGCGGGCGACTTACCGGCAAGGTCGCGTTCATCACCGGAGCGGGCTGCGTCGGTTCCGGCTGGGGCAATGGCCGGGCGGCCGCCGTGCTGTTCGCCCGCGAAGGCGCTGCGGTGTTCGCGCTCGATCTCAAGGCCGAGACGATGGTCGAGACCGTGGCGCGCGTGGAAGATGAAGGCGGCACGATCGCCACGCATCTCTGCGATGCCACCGACAGCACGCAGATCGAAGCGGCGGTGCAGGCTTGCCGCGAACGCTTCGGCACGATCGACATCCTGGTCAACAATATCGGCGGCTCGGCGCCCGGCGGCGCCGTGGCGCTGAGCGAAGAACGCTGGCGCGCGCAGCTTGATTTCAACCTGACCAGCGTCTTCCTCACTTGCAAACATGTGATCCCGCTGATGGAAGCGGCCGGCGGCGGCGCCATCGTCAACACGGCCTCGACGTCAGGCCTGCGTTGGACCGGCTCGGCGCAGGTGGCCTATGCCTCGACGAAAGCCGCCATCATCCAGTTCTCCCGGGTGACGGCGGTGGAATATGCGCCCAAGCGCATCCGCGTGAACACGGTGGTGCCCGGCCAGATGCACACGCCAATGGTCGAGACGCGCTTGGCGAAACAGCGCACCGGCGGCGACATAGAGACATTGCTGGCGGCACGCCAAGCGCGCATTCCCCTCGGCTTCATGGGCGACGGACGCGACACGGCCTATGCCGCCCTCTTCCTCGCCAGCGATGAAGCACGCTTCATCACCGGCACTGAAATCATTGTCGATGGCGGCATGACCGCCCGTTGCGATTGAAGGACCTGTTGTGACTCTGATTGCCGATGGCCCGCCGCCGCTTCTCCATCCCCGCAAGCCCAATATCGCCCTTCCCGCTCAGGCCTGCGACAGCCATTGCCATATCTTCGGGCCGTTCGCGCGCTTCGCTTTGCCAGAGACGCGCAGCTTCACGCCCAATGAAGCGCCGGAGAGTGCGTTGCGGCAGTTGCACGATCATCTCGGCTTTTCGCGCGCGGTCATCGTGCAGAGCCAGGGGCACGGCTTCGATCACAGAGCGGTGCTGCAAGCCCTGCGCGACGGCGCCGGGCGCTATCGCGGCGTGGCGCTGATCCGCCGCACCGACAGCGACGAGACATTAGCCCAGTATGATGCGGCCGGCTTTTGCGGCGTGCGCTTCAGCTTCCTTGCCCATCTTGGCGGCGCACCGGATTTGGCTGCGGTGCGCGAGGTGATCGCCCGCGTCAAACCCTTCGGCTGGCATATCGCCATCCATGTCGCCGGGCATGACATCGTCCAATATGCGCCTTTCATCGGCGAAATCGACGCCACCGTGGTGATCGACCATATGGGGCGCCCGCCCCTGGCCGAAGGGCCGGAAGGGCCAGCGATTCAGGCGCTGCGCAAGCTCCTCGATCGCGGTCATGTCTGGGTGAAGATCAGCGGCGCCGATCGCCTGTCGATCAAGGGACCGCCCTATCGCGATGCCCTTGCGATCCCGGCATGCCTGGTGCGCCATGCACCCGAGCGCGTCGTCTGGGGCAGCGACTGGCCGCATGTCAATCTGCATGGGCCTATGCCTGACGATGGCGATCTCGTCGACCTTTTGGGCGAGATCGCGCCGGACGAGAAAACCCGTCAGCGCATTCTCGTCGACAATCCGACGAAGCTGTTCGGCTTCGCGTGAGCCTATTGAACCGGCAGATGCGCCTCCTGCACCACTTTGGCCGATTCCACGCGGTCCTGAGTTAGGAAAGCTTCGAACTCGGCCGTGCTGCCATTGGCAGGCTGCAAGCCGCGATCGAACAGATGGCGCTTGCGGAAGGCCGGATCGTTCATGATCTCGTTCACGGCCGCATTGATCTGCGCGACCAGCGCATCGGGTAACTGGCCCGGCCCGACAAGGCCGAGATAATTGCGCACCAAAGCGCCTTTGTAGCCGGCCTCGATCATGGTCGGAACATCGGGATATTGCGGCAGACGTTGCGGCGTATCGATGACGAGCGGATAGATCTGTCCGTCATCGATCAGGCTGGAAAAATTAGCAGCGCCCGTAAACACGAAATGGATCGACCCGCTCATCAGATTGCTCAGCGCGTCGCTGCCGCCGCGAAACGGCACGCCGACGATATCGAGCCCATATTGGCGGTTGAAATATTCCATGAACAGACGGCTCGGCGGCGCCGGCGCCATATAGGCCAGGGTTTTGGGCCGTTGCCGCGCGGCGGCGGCGACGTCTTCAAGGGTGCGCGCCTTCAGGCTCGACGTCACAACCAGCATTTGCGGATTGAAGAACAGATTGACGATCGGCTTCAGGCCGTTGCGGATGTCGAAGCCGAGATCGCGAAACAGAAACTCCGGATAGACGAGATTGTCGCCGGAGAGCGAGCAGAGTGTATAACCATCCGGCGCCGCATCGGCGCAGGCCCGCGCGGCTGTGATGAAATTGCCGCCCGGCCGGGGCTCGATGACGATAGCCTGGCCCCATTTGCGGGTGAGTTCCTCGCCAAGCGCACGCACGAAAATATCGAACGTTCCACCGACGCCGACACCGGAGATGAGGCGGATCGGCTTGTTCGGATAGGTCTGTGCGAGAACTGGCGATATAACGCCGGTCGCGACCAGAGCGAACAAAGCGATCCGTCCGAAAGCGTTTATCGTTTTGACAACAGACATGGTCCCTCCCCGACCGGCCTCTTCTTCTCAACGCGGCAAAACGGCGTTTCGTTATGCGGGCTCCGACTGTTTGGCGTGCAGCTTGGCGAGTTCGGCCTCGCTCAACTTCAAGAGTTTGGCCGCATTGCGCCAGAAAACCTTCTCTTCCTGGTCTTGCGGCAGATGCATGTCCTTGACCATCTGAATGGCGCGCGGCTTCAGCACCGTCAGCGGGGGCGCATCGCTGCCATAGATGAAATGATCGGGCCCCACCGTGTCGAGAACCATGCGCGCCGCCGGCATGTGATAGGTCACCGAGTCGAAATACATTTTCTTCAAATAATATCCCGGTTCGTGCTTGATCTTCATGGGCGCATAGGAGCCGAGGAAATAGGCCTCGTCCTGCAGCTCGTAAGCATAGTTCATGCGGCCGATGACCTCGCAGATGCCGCCGCCACCATGCGAGCCGACAAGTTTCAGGCGCGGGAAGTCCTCCAGAATGCCGCGCACGATCAGCCTGGAGATAGCGAGGCAGAGATCGGCCGGGCGGCCGATGCTGGAAGCCAGCCGATATTCGCCGACGAATTCCTCGCCGATGCCGGCATGCGGCGGATGGATGAAGACGGGCACGTCGAGATCTTCAGCCAGCTCCCAGAACGGCCGCGCCGCATCATTGTCGGGATAGATACCCTTGTGATTGGAGTGGATGAAAAAGCCGCGCAGACCAAGCTGGCGAATGGCGCGTTCGGCTTCTTTGACCATCGCCGGACCGGCGGCGGGCAGGATCGTGGCAAAGCCCAGCACTTCGCCGGCATGTTTGGCTTGCAGCTCGGCTGCGTAATCGGACCAGCGCTGGACGGCTTTCAATTCATCCGCATCGCTCTTGTAGCGAATGTAATGCGCGGCATTGCTGATCACGCTGAGCGCCACGCCGGAGCGGCGATGCGCGTCCATGACATTGTCGATTGTCATCGGGCAGCGGCCATCCCACGCCGGTCCAAGATTCTTGCCTTCCCAGGCGCGGCTGTCGGCGGCGGCTTCTTCGGGCGGATAAACGTGGGTGTGCCACTCGATGATCATCGGCGTTTCCTCTTCAGATGGCGCGATGAAGCACGTCCTCCGGCTATCCGCCAAATACAGATTTTTTGCCCCTCCATAGCAAAATGATATGGTGGCCAGAATGAACCTGACGCAGCTCAGATATTTCGTCGCCATCGCGCGCAATCGCAGCTTCAGTCGGGCCGCGGTGGAGCTGCACGTGGCGCAGCCGGCGCTGACGCGCCACATCCGCCTGCTGGAAGACGAGCTCGACGGCACGCTTTTCGTGCGCCACCAGAAAGGCGTCGAACTGACCGAATTCGGCAAGCTGCTGCTGGAGCGGGCCGAATTGCAGATCCGCAGTTTCGATCAGATGCAGGAAGACATTCAGGCGCGCTCGCTGATCCCTTCGGGACGGCTGCGCATCGGCTGCCCGCCGGCTTTGACGGGCCGCCTCCTCTCGGACCCGGTGCGCTCCTTCTTGAAACTCTATCCCAGGATCAGCATCGAGGTGCGAGAGGGCATCAGCGATCAATTGGCACGCGACGTGTTTACCGACACACTCGATATCGCCATCGCCAGCCTGATCAGCGCACCGGCGCATCTGCTGGCGGAGCGCCTTTTCAAAGAGGAAATCTGGATTTTCACCTCGCAGAACGCCTATCTGCCGAGCCGTATCACGCCAAAATTTCTGTCGTCGGTGCCGCTGCTCGCCGCACGGCGCAGCAATGTCATCCGCGATCTGCTTGATGGCTATGCCTCGCAGGCCGGTATCGCGCTGACGCCGGTCGTCGAGACCGATTCGACGCAGTTGAACGAAGATCTGATCGAGGCCGGCATCGGCTATGCCATCGCGCCGAAATTCAGCCTGATCGGCAAGACCCATCGGCTGCAATTGAAAGGCCGGCCTATTCCCGGCCTCTTCGTCAATCGCTGCCTCATCCGTCGCAAGGACCGGCCGGAAAGCCGCGCTGCGCGCGAATTTTCAACCCTGGTGAAAACCACGGTGAAGGAAGCGCCGTGGACGGAGACGGTATAGCAATTAGCGTCAAAGCGCTCCGAAGCCGCCATCAACGGGTAGAACGACGCCGGTGATCGCCGCCGCATCCTTCGAACACAGAAAGGCCGCGGCATGCGCGATCTCCTGCGGCGCGATCACCTGGCCCAGGGGCGCCGCCTTGCCGACCGTATCGCTGCCACCCTGGCGCTGGCGCAGTTCGGTACCGGCGCCCTTCATGGGAACGGCCATGAAGCCCGGCGCGATGCAATTGACCCGGATGCCCTTGGGTCCATAGGCGACAGCAAAAGTGCGGGTCAGCGATTCAACGCCCGCCTTGCTCGCCTGATAGGCATAGGCATTCTTGGCGCGGCCCATGAACGCCGTGACGCTGCTGATGAGGAGCACTGAGGTATCGCGCCCCAAATGCGAGCCCGCCAGATCGCAGAGATAGGCGACGCCGTTCAGATTGATATCGAGGACCTTGGCGACCGCGGCCGGATCGGCGGCGCCGGCCGGCGTTTCCATGAGAATGCCATGGGCGGCGATGACGCAGCGCAGCGTGCCAAGCGTCTCCGCATGGGCAAACAAGGCCTTCAAGCTTGCCGGATCGGTGACATCGCATGCGAAGAAGGACTGGCCGGCCGCCACCGGCTTGGCGTCAAGATCGGCCGCCACCACATGCAAGCCGCGCGACTGCAATGCGGCGGCAATCGCCGCGCCGATGGCGCCTGTCCCGCCGGTTACAACGGCGACATCCGCCTTGGCCTGCGTCATGAAGTTTCCTCCGTAGCCTTTTCATGAAGATCGAAAGCGAGACCCGTACGGGCATCGCCCGTGATCTTGGCGCGGAACAATTCGATGGTGCCGGGCCAATGGGTGAAGACGGCGCCATCGCCGCCGGCGCGATACCAGGACGAACAATTGCCCAGCACCAGCACGCTGTCGCTCGCCCGCCGTTGAATGTCCCGATTGTAGGCGTCGTATGTCGCGTCCGACACTTCGACGGTGCGGGCGCCGCTCTTGGCCATGGAGCCGATGGCGTCGACGATCAAAGTGACCTGACCTTCGATGAAGTCCGTCGCCGAGGCGCCGCTGACATTCGGCCCGTTGATGAGAAAGAGATTGGGGAAGCCTTTGACGAGGGTGCCGTAATAGGCTTGCGGCAGTTCGCGCCAGAACGCTTCGAGTGTACGGCCGCCGCGCCCGGCAATCTCAAGCCCGCCCAGCATATGCGCCGTGTCGAAACCTGTCGCCCAGATGATGGCATCGACCAGATAAGCGTTGCCTTCCATGTCGACAATGCTGTCCTCGGTGAGGGCGGAGACGCCGCTGCCAATAACTTCGACATTCGGGCGGCGCAGCGCCGGATAGTAATCGTTGCTGAACAGCGGCCGTTTACAGCCGAAGCGATAGTTGGGCGTGAGGATGTCGCGCAGGCTGGGATCGTGGATTTCCTTGTCGAAATGCTTGCGCCATTCGCCTTCCTGCTGGGCGAGCAATGCGCTGTTCATGGGAAAGCGCGCTTCGGCTATTTTCTCGAACAGGTGGAACCATTCCTCGCGGCGCTCGTTCTGACGCGCGGCGAATTCCGGGCTTTCGCGATCCGCTTCAGCAAAGAACAGGTCGGGCCGCGGCAACACATAAGACGGCGTGCGCACGAAGATATAGGCTTTCTCAGCGTGCCCGGCGGCATAGGGCGTCACCTGGATCGCCGTGGCGCCACCGCCGACAACGGCAACGGATTTGCCTTCCAGGCTTATCTTGTCCGACCATGCGGTCGTGTGCAGCATTTCGCCTTTGAACAGATCCTTGCCCGGCACGTTGGGCACGACGGGCCGCGACAGAAGCCCGCCGGCCCAGACTACGAAGCGGCTGGTATAGGCGCGGCCGTCCTTGGTCTCGATGGCCCAGAGGGCCTTGTCGTCATCCCAGATGGCGCAGGCGACCTCGGTGCGGAATTCGATCGATGGGCGCACGTCGTAATGATCGGCGAATTCGTTGAGATAGGCCCAGATCTCGTTACCGGGCGCGAAATTCGTCGACCAGTTGCGGCCGAGAAAGAAGGAAATGGCGTAAAGATCGATCGGCGTGTCGCAGGCCACGTTGGGATAGCGATTGGCGCGCCAGACGCCGCCGAGATCGTCGGCGCGCTCGAACACGACGATGCGATCGATACCGGCCTGTTTCAGCTTCGCGGCGGTGATGAGGCCGCCAAGGCCGGCGCCGATAATCGCCACATCATAGCTGCGTGATGCATCGGGCTTGCTTGCAGTATTCATGGCTCTGCCCCTGTCGCTCAAAGCACCGGATCGGTCGGACGGCGGCTGGTGCCATGCACCATCTGCTGCCGCAGCTCATGGCCATCGAGATAGGCAACCTCGCCCTTGATGAGACCGTCCTCGAAATAGATCCACACCGTCATCGGCAGGCACAATGTCTTGCCTGACGTCGGCATGCCGAAGAACGTGCCCGTCGGCGTGCCATAGAAATAGCCGTTGCCCACCATGAGATCGTCCGACACCACCCAGCGGTGCGGAAAGAAACCTTGCCCCTGAAAGGTCGTCAGGCGCACACGATAGAACTCGCGCATGGCTTCGTAGCCACGCACTTCGAGGCCCGTCGCATACATGATCTGAAACGGATCGTTGCGCGTCATGGTCTCCATCGTGGCATCGAGATCCCCCGACCATTCGGCGCTGGTGTGGGCGAGCATCATCTGCCAATTGTGCCGCGCCGCAGCACCACCCGCCCAATGGATCTCCTCCGAATAGTCGAAGGGCGCGGCGCGTTCGGCGATCTGCGACGCATCGAGGCTGAGCATGTTTCTCTCCCTTTATCCCGCCAACGCCTTGAGCCGTGCGGCGGGATGCCTGACTGTGCCGGCTGGCCGATAGCGTTGCAAATTTATGTTCATGTTGATTATTATTTCCGGCGTGAATATGAGGCAGACCCATGCGCAACATGAACATGCTCGACCTCAACCTGTTGCGGGTGTTCGAAGCTTTGATGCGCGAGCAGAATGTCTCGCTGGCGGCCGAGCGGCTCAACCTCACCCAACCGGCGGTTTCCAATGCCCTCAACCGCTTGCGAGCGGTGTTCGAAGACCAGCTTTTCGTGCGCACGCGCAACGGCATGGAACCGACGCCTGTGGCCTTGGCCCTCTATGACCCGATCGAACATGGGCTGGCATCGATCCGCTCGGCGCTGTCGGAAGGCCTTGTCTTCGATCCAGCGATATCGCAGCGCAATTTCACCATCATCACCACCGACGTCGGCGAACTCACCTATGTGGCGCAGCTTCTGCGCCACTTGCGACAGGAAGCGCCGCATATCGATCTCGAAGTGATGGAGGCTTCGCGCGAGGAATATGAAAAGCTGCTCGACAGCGGCAAAGCCGACTTCGCCCTCGGCCGCTTCAAGATCAGCGATTCCTTTCGCTGCGAATTGATCGGGTCCTGCATCTATGTGGCGGTGATGTGCAGCACTTATGCGCGCAAGCACGGCATCAAACAGGGCAGCACCATTCCCTACGACACTTTCCTTGATTTCGCCCATGTCGATGTGATGCCCAGAGGCGCAACGGCCAATCCGATCGCGCCGGCACTGGGCCGCGATGCCGCACGCCGCCGGATCGCGCTCACCATTCCGCATACGTCGGTGCTCTCCGGCTTGCTGCCGGACACCGAACTGGTGGCGACGGTGCCGCAACCGGCGGTGACAAGCCTGTGCCGCAGCGGCGCGCTGACCTGGGCCTATCTGTCGTTTGAAACCGAGATCACGCAATTGTTCATGGGCTGGCACAAGCGCCAGGACAGCGACAAAGGCCATATCTGGATTCGCGACAAGCTGCGAGCGATCAATGTAAATGGATAGCCGATCGTCCATGGACGATCGGCGCACGAAATCCATTGTCGCAATCCATCGCTATTGCAGGCGCCCGCGCGAAGTCTCGCGCAGCGACAGCACCGTTGCCGTGGTGAACAGAGCGATGGCGACGACATAATAAGCCGGAGCCGTGGACGAGCCCGTCTTGTCGATCAGGATCGTCGAGATGAACGGCGCGAAGCCGCCGAACACCGTCACCGCGATCGCCGAGGATATGCCGACCATGGTGGCGCGCTGTTCGGTCGGAAACAGTTCCGAAATGATGGCGGGGCCGACACCGGCGATCATCGCCGTGAAGACCGACATGACGATCTGCAAGAGAACGATGGTCTGAAACCCCGGCGCGCTGGCGATAATGCCATAGAAGGGAATGGGCAGCAGGATGAATGCCGCGGCGCCCATGCCGAACACCGGGCGGCGACCCAGCCGATCGGAGATCGCGCCGAAGACCGGGATCAGGAACACGCCGATCATGGTGCTGATCGATGTCGACCATAGCGCCTCGCGGGCGGAAAGACCGCCATAGCGCTGCGTGTAAGTGGTCATATAGACCATCACAGCGAAACTGGTGACCGACCACAAAGCCACGACGCCCACCGATTGGAAGGCGGCGAAAAGGGACGAGCCTTGGCTCGCCGCCGCTTGCGGCGCAGCGCCTTTATGGGAGTTCTTAAACTTCGGCGTCTCTTCCACATTGCGGCGCATGTAGAGCGCGACGACGGCGAGCAGACCGCCGAGCAGGAAGGGGATGCGCCAACCCCACTCTTCCATCTGCGCCGGCGTCAGAACGGAGGAAATCGTCGCCACCGTCGCCACACCCAGCAACAGGCCGCCATAGGTGCCGACCTGATGAAAGCTGGCGAACAGGCCGCGCTTGGACTCCGGCGCCCATTCGATGAGATAGGCGGCGGCGCCACCAAACTCCGCGCCCGCCGACAGGCCCTGCGCTAGACGCGCCAGCAGAATGATGGCCGGCGCAGCAAGGCCGATGGTGGCATAGGTCGGCGAAATGCCGATCAGAACGGACGCGCCCGCCATCAAGAACATCGCGAACAGCAAGACGAATCGCCGGCCCTTTACGTCAGCCATACGACCGAAGATGACCGCGCCGAGCGGGCGCGCGACGAAGCCCGCGCCGAAGGCGGCGAAGGTGGCGAGCAGAGCCGCCGTTTCATGGGTCGCGGGAAAGAAGTTCTTGGCGATATAGGCGACGAGGAAGCCATAGACGACGAAGTCATACCATTCGAGAATATTGCCGAGACTGGCGATGGCCACCGAGCGCCGTGCCTTGGATGGCACAGGCGTCGATTGATAGTGGACCGAAACCTGATCTTGAGCGCTCACCGGCGTCCCCCCTCTGTCTTCCTCGCCTGCCGGCTGTTGCCGCATGTTCGAGACGGCGCCCTGCCACGCCGTTGACAGATTGGTGCCGTCGCCGGGCACGACAGGCAAATTCAGATTTCGGATAGATCAAATCGGTGGCGTGAATTTTGGTGCCGTGTCCCTGGCCGGCATTCATGAGCGCGACGGAGCCCGCGCCCCTCCTGCGAAGCAATGACAAATGACCCTTTGGCGCGTTGACTCAGAGAATTTGATGTAACTATATAACATATCATTCTTGAGGCAGCCGGGGCAAAAATGGCTAGGGAAAAGCGGGTAGAATCAAACAAGATCAATGAAATAGGCGTGCTTTCGGCAGTCTTCGTCCAAATCTTCACCGTCGGCGATGCGGTCGCGCAGACTCGCGATGACACGGTTCTTCTCGACCCCATCACGGTGACGGGAACGGGGCCTGCCAGCGCATCGGGGCAGCCGTTCTTCGTTCAGCAGCAACGCTTCCTGCGCCGCCCCGGCGCGGAAGCCGTCGTGTCCGTCGCCGACCAAAACACCGGCAAGAAAGCCGATCTCGGCGACGTTCTGGTGCGCACGCCCGGCGTCTTCATGAGCGACAACGGCAATTTCATTTCGATCCGCGGCAGCGATATTTCGACGGATGGTTCGCGCAACGGTCGCGGCATCCGCGCTTTCATCGACGGCTTCCCGTTGGGACGGACCGAAGCAGGCTTCACCAATCCACTGATCGATCTTCTGGCCACCGACTATATCGAGCTCTATCGCGGCGGAAACAGTCTGCGTTATGGCGCGATCGCCACGGGCGGCGCGATGAACTTCGTCTCCAAGACCGGCCGCGCGGTGCCGGGACAAGCCATCGGCGTGAT
Organism: Methylocella sp. CPCC 101449; assembly: GCF_031921685.1. Taxonomy (NCBI): domain Bacteria; kingdom Pseudomonadati; phylum Pseudomonadota; class Alphaproteobacteria; order Hyphomicrobiales; family Beijerinckiaceae; genus Methylocella; species Methylocella sp. CPCC 101449. Next base: position 1,284,548 of record NZ_JAPDHU010000001.1, read on the forward strand.
GGGCGGCAGTTTCGGCACGCTGCAAACCCAGTTCGAGACCGGCGGCAGCAAGGACAATCTGGATTGGTATCTGCAAGGCAATGTGTTCAAGACCGATGGCTACCGGCAGCATACGCATGAAGGAAACTACCGGTTCAGCGGCAATGTCGGCTGGCGCCCGAGCGAAGATGTGGACTCACGCACCTTCTTCGCCATGGGCCGCACAGACCGCGATCTCGCCGAACCCATTCCGCTCAGTCAATTACGCCAGAATCGGCGCATCGCGCCGGCCAATTCCTATCTCTTCAACGAGCGGCTGAATTTCACCTATCAGCGCATCGCCAATCGCACGACCATTCGGCGTGGCGACACCAACTATGAATTCGGCGCGCATTTCCTCAACACGGCGCTCGATCATCTACCATCACCTTTCGCCGGAATCATCGACTACAAATGGCAGGAAGGTGGTCTTTCCGGGCGCGTCGAACACAAGACCGATCTCGCTGGCTTGCCGACCGAGTTCGTTGGCGGCGTGCGTGTCGGCTATACGAGCGGCGCTTTCGATCGCTATCGCCACGCTAATGCCGGAACGACCAAGGCGCGGCAGATCTACGATTGGTCCTTCTCCTCCTGGCTTGTCGAAAGCTATGGCGAAGCGGCCGTCGAAGTCCTGCCGAAGGTGCGCGTGTTCACCGGCTTGCAGGGCGTGTTTACGACGCGCACGCTGCGCGACGACTATCGCGGTGGCGCGGTGGCGGCGCTCGGGCCGACGTCGCCCGGTGGCCCGCAACCGGGCCGCGTTGCCGGCCTGCTCAACTACGACCGCTCCTATCAGGCGGCCAATCCGAAGATCGGCCTCAACTGGGAATATCGGCCCGATCATTTCCTCTTCGCCAATGTCTCGCGCAGTTTCGAAGTGCCCGGCGGCGCCGATCTCAGCAATGTCCTGGAAGCGCAGGGGCGAACGGGTATCGCCCTGCCGCCGGTGCAACCGCAGTCCGCCTGGACTTGGGAGGCCGGCATTCGCGGCGGCTGGGAGCGCTTCAAATATGACATCACCGCCTATCACATGCGTCTGCGCAATGAGATCCTGACGCGTTGCGCCAGCGAGATCGCGGCCGCCTGCACGACGACGATCGCCTTCAACGCCGATCGTACCGTTCACAACGGATTGGAAATCGGGCTCAAGACGATTCCCTTCGTCGATCTGTTGCAGCCCGACGATCGCGTGTTCGCCAACCTGGTGTGGAACTTTTCCGACTTCCGCTTCGACAACGACCGGCGCTTCGGCAACAACCGGCTGCCCGTCATTCCACGGCACACGCTGTTTGGCGAAGTCGGCTATGAACATCCGCTTGGCTATTACGCTTCGGTCAACCTGCGCCATCAAAGCGCACGGCTCTCCACCTTCGACGGCTCAGGCGGACCGGCTTTTCTCATCCCCGCCTATAGCTTGCTCGGCGCCAAGATCGGCTGGCGATCGCCCGATAAAATGTGGTCCTTCTATATCGAAGGCCGCAATCTGACGAATGTTGCCTATGTGTCCGAATTCTCGGCCACGCCGAGCGTGCCGGTGACCCAACAGGGACCGGCGCTGGTGCGCAGCACGTCGCCGCAGGTGCGCCCGGGCGAAGGCCGCGCCATCTATGCCGGCATGACGGTGAGGTTCTGACATGCAACCTCTCGCCGCATGCCAGCGAATGCTGGGCTTCTGCCTGGCTGTCGTCCTCAGCGCCGTGCCCCTTTGCGCGCAGGAGAAGCCGCCCGCGCGCATCCGCGTGCTGACGGTCGATTTCGTCCTGCCCGGCAAGTTCGAACGTCTGAACGCGCTCGCCCAATCGGCGGGCCAGACATTCGATCATGCCTATGTCGAAACGGCGCCGTCCGCGCCGGCCGCCCTGATGGAGGGCGCCGATCTGGTCATTCTCGATACGCCCCGCCCGATGGACATGGCGAAACTGCAAACGCGACTGGCGGGCGAGCTGAAGACGACGCGCGTGCCATGGCTGCGCGTCGGCGGCGGGCCGCCGATCTTCGGCAACCTTGCGCCCGAACATGCGCGGGCGCTGATCACCTATTATACCAGCGGCGGCGAGGCCAATCTCAGAAACTTCTTCGCCTATGCGGCGGCCATGCTGCGGGGTGGCGACGTCTCGACGATCCCCGCGCCGCGACCGCTGCCGGCCACCGGTTTCTATCACCCGAAGGCGCCAGGTCCGTTCGCGACCGTGGACGACTATCTGCGCTGGCTCGACGACAACGGCCCGCGCAACGCGCCGCGCATCGGTATCGCCATCCATGCCGGATCGATCGCCGCCATGGAAACGAAAGTCGTCGATGCAATGGCCGAAGCGGCCACGGCGCGTGGCCTGGCGCCCATCGTCTTCTGGTTCGATGCCGCCGATCCGACGGGCCTGGAGAAAGTGCTGAAGCCAGCGCAGGCAACGGCGCTCATCATCGCTACGCATCTGCAGAACAGCCCGGCCCGCGCGGCCGAATTCGCCAGGCTCAACATGCCCGTCATGCAGGCGGTCTCCCATCGCGATGGGTCCATCGCCGACTGGCGAAGCAAGCAGCAGGGCATGGCCATGCCGCTCGTGGCTCCCTTCCTGGCCGTTCCCGAAACCTGGGGCGTCAGCGATCCGGTCGTCACCGACGCGGTCGAAAACGGCGAACCGACGCCGATCCCGGAACAGATCGATCTGCTGATGGCGAAAGCGGCGCGTCTGGCGGCGCTCAAAACACGGGCGAATGCCGACAAACGGCTCGCGCTGATGTTTTGGAACTATCCGCCCGGCGAGAAAAACCTTTCCGCCTCGAATCTCAATCTGCCGCGCAGTCTGGCGCAACTGACGGTGGCCCTGGCGGCGGCGGGCTATCGCGTGCCGGCCACGTCCGAACAGACCCTGATCGAAGCGGCGCAGAGCATGCTGGGCGCCGTCTATCATCGCGAGCGCTTGCAGGGCTTGCTGGCCAAGGATCTCGCCGAGCGCTTTTCCCTCGCGGCCTATCAAGCCTGGTTCGACCGCCTGCCGGCCGAGCGCAAGACAGAAATCACCGAGGCCTGGGGGCCCCCGGAGCGGTATGAGGGCTTGATCGAGGAGAATGGCGAGCGCTTCTTCATCATTCCGCGTTTGCGCCTCGGCCATCTCGTCATCCTGCCGCAACTGCCGCGCAGCGGCGAACCCGGCCGCGACTATCACGATGGCAAAAAGCCGCCGGGACATGGGTATCTCGCGGCCTATCGCTTCCTGCAGGACAGCAACATCGATGCCCTGATCCACTTCGGCACCCATGGGACGCAGGAATGGACACCCGGCAAGGATCGCGGCTTGGCGGCGAGCGATTATCCGATGCTCGCAGTCGGCGACATCCCCGTCTTCTATCCCTACATTCAGGACAATATCGCCGAGGCCATTCAAGCGAAGCGGCGCGGCCGCGCGGTGACGATCAGCCATCAGACGCCGCCATTCGCGCCGGCAGGCCTGTTCGACGAACTGCGGGACATGCACGCCAAGGTGCATGAATATGTGCAGCTGGACGACGGCGCCGTGCGTGAGCGGACGCAAGCCGAACTCCGCCGACTCGCCGTCGCCACCAACATGCATCGGGACATGGGCTGGAGCGAAGTGGCGATTGACAAGGATTTTCCGGCCTTTCTCTCAGCCCTGCACGATCATCTGCATGCTTTGGCCGCCCATGCCATGCCACTTGGATTGCACACGTTCGGCACGCCCGCGGCAGCGGAACACCGTCTGTCGACGGTGATGCAGCAGCTTGGCGAGCCCTTCTACAAACGGGTCGGCGCCGAGCCGGATGAATTCTTCGCGCGCGATTTCAGCACGCTGAAGGAGACAGAACCCTATAGGTTCCTGACGCGTTTCCTGCGTGATGGCAACGATCCCTCAACCATCGCGGACAACGAGCTGCGCGCCCTGATCGAACGCGCTGTCGCGCTCGACCGACATCTCGCCGAACCCGGCGAGATCGAAGCCTTGTTGCAAGGCCTGTCGGGCGGCTTCGTGCAACCCGGTGCCGGCGGCGATCCGATCCGCAATCCGGATGTGGCGAGCGGACGCAATCTCTTCGCGTTCGAAGCCGACAAAGTGCCGACGCAAGCGGCCTTCGAAGCCGGCGCCAAGGCCTATGAACAGCTTGTCGAGGCCTATCGCGCGGAACATGCGGGCGAGCGGCCCCAAAAACTCGCCTTCAGCCTGTGGGCCGGCGAGACGACCCGCCATCTCGGCATCGTCGAAAGCCAGATCCTGCATGCCTTAGGCTTGAAGCCCCTGTGGAACAGCGGCGGCAAGCTCACCAGTCTTATGATCGTGCCACGCGAACAGCTCGGCCGGGCCCGCGTCGATGTCGTTCTTCAAGTCACGAGCGTCTATCGCGATCAATTCGATGTCTTCATGCGCATGCTGTCGGGCGCCATCGATCAGCTTGCTGTTCTCGATGAGCCCGACAATGCGGTCTTCCACAACAGCCGCCGCATCGGCGACAATCTCCTGGCGCAGGGCAAAAGCGAGCCGGAAGCGAGGCGCTTGGCCGCTCTGCGCATCTTCAGCAACGAGCCCGGTGACTATGGCACGGGCCTGCCGAACATGACGCTGAAATCGACCGGCTGGGAGAATGAAAAGCCTTTGGCCGAGGCCTTTCTGGCGCGCACCCAATATGCCTATGGCGCGGCGGACTGGGGCACGACGGCAGCGGGCGTCAATCTGTTCGCCGAACAGCTCAAGGGCGTGCAAGCGGCGGTGTTGTCGCGCTCGTCCAGATTGCATGGCGTGCTGTCGACCGATCACCCGTTTGAATATCTCGGCGGCCTGTCGCTGGCGGTGCGTCATCTGGGTGGCGCCAGCCCCTCGCTCTATATCGCCGATCTGCGCCAGACGGAGAGCCGCGTCACGCCGGTGGCGCGTTTCCTATCCGATGAAATCCGCGCGCGCTATGTCAATCCGCATTGGATCGGCGGCATGCAGAAGGAAGGCTATGCCGGCACGCTGGAGTTGTTGAACGCGGTCAACAATTTCTGGGGCTGGCAGGTCACCGATCCGACGCAGGTGCGCGCCGATCAGTGGCAGGAATTCCACGAGACCTATGTGATGGACAAGCGCCGGCTGGGGCTTAACGCATGGTTCGCCGCGACCAATCCCACCGCGCAGACACAGATCATCGAGCGCATGGTCGAGGCGGTTCGCAAGGGCTATTGGGACGCCGCGCCGCAAACCCGACGCGAACTCAGCGAGCGCCTGCAGCAGCTTGCCGTGCAGCACAATGCGGCCATCAGCGAGCCGGTGACGCGGGACTATCTGGCTTCGGCAGCGTCGGGCTTTGGCACCGACGCTCCGGCATCATCCGATACCACTCCATCGACTGAGGCCGCCGCGGGCGAACAGGTTCGCGGCCAGACTCTGGAGAAAGTCTCTCCCACGGGTGGAACGCAAACCAGCTTCGTCTTCTACGCCACCCTCTTTCTCGTTTTGACCGTTCTAGCCGGCGCGCTGATGCAAACCATCGCACAGGCCAGAACCCGTTCCACGGCAGATCATCCATGAATGCGCTCGAACACAGCCTCTTTGAAGTTTCAAAACTGTTTCTGATGCCGGTCCTCGTTCTGATCGCACTCTCGCTTGTCTTTTCGCTGGCGATGCTCGGCGCATTCCTGGCCGAATCCCTGTTGCGGATGCGGGGCAGCTATCGTTCCCGTCTCGTGCATCATGCTGAGGTGAGCGGCGCGGCCAGCGCCGATCTCGAACTGTGGATCATGCGGCAGCTCGAATGGCTGCGCATCGTCGCGCGCTGCGCGCCGATGCTGGGACTGGTGGCGACGATGATTCCGATGGGGCCGGCGCTGTTGGCGCTGACGACCAACGACAGCCGTTCGATCAGCGAGAATCTCGTCGTCGCCTTCTCGGCCGTCATCCTGGCGCTCGTCAGCGCGGCGATCGCCTTCTTCGTGCTCTCGATCAGGCGGCGATGGTTTCTGCAAGAACTACGAACCATCGAACGTCAGCGAGGCAACTGATGCGTTTCCTCACCGAAGACGATTCGGACGATCCTTTGCTCTCGGTCGTCAATCTCATCGACCTGTTTCTCGTCGTCATCGCCATTCTGCTGGTCATCGTCATGACCAATCCGCTGAATCCCTTTTCAGCCAAGAAGGTGGTGGTGGTCGAAAATCCCGGCGAGGCGAACATGACCATGATCGTCAAGGATGGTCAGGAGCTGACGAAATATACGACCAGCGGCGAAATCGGCGAGGGCCGTGGCGTGCGCGCCGGCATCACCTACCGGCTGCCGGACGGACGTATGATCTACGTGCCCGAAGGCCAATAGCCTCGGCGCAGGGCACAATCAAAGATTGTTCGGCGGTTTAGTTTGGTGGAGCCAGACGGAATCGAACCGACGACCTCTTCAATGCCATTGAAGCGCTCTCCCAACTGAGCTATGGCCCCACGCCGCAAACCGGCCTACCGGCGGTTGCGAAAGACACGATCCATTGGGACGGACCGGGCGCTGGCGCCACCCTCCCGGGCGGCGCGGCGCGTGTATAGGTCAGCTTCACAAGTGTTGCAAGCCGACGACGGAGAAAATTCTCAGCTTTCTTCGTCGTTCTCGATATCGCCGTCGATCAGGCCGGAAACATCGTCGTTATCTTCCTCTTCTTCCTCGAGGAAAGTCTCGTCGTCGTCGCCGCCGCTATCGTCGTCTTCGATCTCGATATCGTCGTCCGTGCCGCCCGTAGCCTTGGCCTCGGCCGCATCGGCATCCTCCAGGGACACCAATTCGACATTGGCCGTATCCTGCTCGGCCTCGTCATCGGCCTCGACCCGGCGGGCCGGTGCGGCGCGCGTCGGCACGGCCGCCACGGCCTGGAAGACGGTGCCGCATTTCGGGCAGACGATCGGGTCGCGGTTCAGATCGAAAAACTTCGTGCCGCAGCTTTGGCACTGGCGTTTGCCGCCAAGTTCCGGTTTCGCCACTTGTCAAAACCTCTTGCAATTCTAGGGGGAACCGCCACGCCGCGGGCGGAACACCGAAATAAATTCAGGACGCTCCCGTTAGTGGGCTGTCGCGCCCCTGTCAAATGGGAAGTTAGCGGCTGGCCGGAATAATGACAGGGCCTGTTCGCACATGGTAGGAGCGCCCCGCGCGGATCGTTCCGTGCCCTTAGATTCCCACAAGTTATCCGCATTTTCGAGGATCCGATGGCCGCCGCCTCCCACGCCCATGCCGCCCCTGTCCCGCTGACGGCCGCCGCCGCCGGCCCCCTGCGCGGGCGTCTGCGTGCCCCTGGCGACAAGTCGATTTCCCATCGCGCCTTGATCCTGGGTCTCCTGGCGGTCGGAAAGACGACCATCGAAGGCCTTCTCGAGGGCGACGACGTGCTGCGCACCGCCGCCGCCTGCCGGGCGCTGGGCGCCAAGGTGGAGCGGACCGGCCCCGGCCGCTGGAGCGTCGACGGGGCGGGCCTCGGCACCCTACAGACGCCGCCCGACGTGCTCGATTTCGGCAATGCCGGCACCGGCACACGGCTGATGATGGGGGTGGTGGCCGGCCATCCGATCGAGGCGACCTTCGACGGCGACGCCTCCCTGCGCAAACGGCCGATGCGCCGCATTCTCGACCCGCTGGCGCTGATGGGTGCGCAGGTGGTGACTGAGAGCGAGGGCGGGCGCTGCCCGGTGGTCCTGCGCGGCACCGGCGATCCGGCGCCGCTCGACTACCGCACCCCAGTCCCTTCGGCCCAGCTCAAGTCTGCCATCCTGCTGGCAGGACTCAACTCCCCCGGCCGCACCACGGTGATCGAGACCGAGGCCTCGCGTGACCATACGGAGAAAATGCTGGCCTATTTCGGCGCCGACATCGCCTCCGAGCCCGATGGCGAGCACGGCCGCAAGATCGTCCTCAACGGCCGGCCGGAGCTGAAGGCGCGCGACGTGATCGTGCCGGCCGATCCCTCCTCCGCCGCCTTCGCCTTGACGGCCGCCCTGCTGGTGCCGGGCTCCGACGTGACCATCGAGGGCATGATGATGAACCCGCTGCGCATCGGCCTGCTCACCACCTTGCAGGAGATGGACGCGCGCATCGACGTGCTGAATCCGCGCATCGAAGGCGGCGAGGACGTGGCGGACCTGCGGGTGCGCACGTCGCAGCTCAAGGGCGTCGACGTGCCGGCGGCACGCGCGCCGGCGATGATCGACGAATATCCGATCCTGGCGGTGGCGGCGGCTTTCGCACAAGGCGAGACACGCATGCGTGGCCTCGCCGAACTGCGCGTGAAGGAATCCGATCGCCTGGCGGCGGTCGCCGACGGCCTCATCGCCGCCGGCGTCACCTGCCGCATCGAGGGCGATGATCTCATCGTCACCGGCGGGCAAAACGGTCCTGGCATTGTGCGCGGCGGCGGCACCGTGAAGACGCATCTCGATCACCGCATCGCCATGAGCTTCCTGGTGATGGGTTTGGCGTCGCAGCAGCCGATGACCATCGACGATGCGGCGATGATCGCCACGAGCTTCCCGACCTTCCAGCCGGAGATGGAGCGCCTCGGCGCGAAGTTCAGCGGTTAGTTTGCTGGCTGTGCAAATAGGCTCTGCCTGACGTCGCAGACACGCCTATAAAATCCTCTGGGCGCCATTTGAATTCCTAAGGAGACCATGCTTCCTTTGTTCGATCGGGCAATGTGGAGCATGTAAATGAAGAGAAAAGCACCTCCAAAAACACCCTCGTCATTAGGGCTAGAAGTTGAAGCCGCTTTGGCCGAACATTACGCGCGACTAGGTAAAAGCATTAAATATCGTGTCGCTTTCCGAACTCCGCGCGGTACTCCCTTTGCTGCTGAACGCGTCACCAAGGGCGAGATCAACATGTGGGTTCCTGAACAGGATCAAGTAAGACTCCAAGCAGAGGCCGCAGGTCTTTCCATTGAGCGTAGTATCCCGTGGCCGGATGGCAGATCCGGAAATTACGGCCGCCTTAGCTCCTTGAAGAGCGTTCCAGGTTTATTTGAGGAAACTTTGCTCATGATTAAAGTCTCAAGCGCGAGCCAAGCTCTCAAAGTTGCGGAGGCACTTGTTTGACCTTCGTAAGTTTCCGCCTTTGCTAGACACAAGGATTCCTGGAAAAGCGGAAACTTGCTAAAGCATGCATCTGTACATAACAGCTTTACCTACTTCGACCGCTCCCGCTCGATCAGCGCCAGCACCGACGCCAGACGGTCCTTCACCGGCTTGGGCGCATCGATGATGTCGGCGACGACTTTCTGCACTTCCTCGCCCGACACCGGATTGATGTCGAGGTTCATCTTCTGCGCCTCTTCGAGGAAGGCCGGCAGTTTCATCGTCGCCTCGAAAGCGGCGCGCAAAGCCTTGACCCGCTCCGCCGGCACCTGCGGCGAGGTGAAGAAGGGCCGGCCGATCACCGTCGGCGCCGACAACAGGCGCATGGCCTGACGATCGATGTCGTTGGTGGCGAGATCCATCATCAGCGGCACGTCGGGCAGATCGGAGGCCTTCTTCAAGCCGACCTGCACGAGAAGATTGATCTTCTTGTCGCGAATCCAGTCGGGCCGCGTCGCCTTCCATGAGGCCCAGGAGTTGGAGCCGCGCCCGGCGACCTCGCCCTTTTCCATGGCGAGATTGACCTCGTTGCCGCCGGGATAGCCCAAGATGATTTTGAACTTGGTGCCGACCATGGTGTTGAGCACCTGCGGATATTGCGCCGAGGTGTTGTAGCCGGTGGCGCCCATGGTCGATTCGACCTTGCGGGCATCCTCGATGGTCTTGATCGGCGAGGTGTACCAGGTGGAGACGACATTGTTCTCGACGATCGGATTGCCAATGTAGATCAGCTCGCGGCTGTCGAATTTGACGCCGCTGTCGCCGAGCGCCTGTTCGAGCGCGATCGACTGATCGGCGATGCCCAGCGCCGTGCCGTCCTTGGGGGCGACGCCGTGGATATAGGCGGCGGCGATGCGGCTGCCGGCGCCGGTCATGTTCTTGGGCACAAGCTTGGGCTTGCCGGGGATCTGATCGCCGAGATAGCGGGCGAGCAGCCTTGCATAGGCGTCATAGCCGCCGCCGACCGTGAAGCCGATGATCAGGTCGATATTGTTCTTGGAGCGGTAGAACTGTTCGACCGCATCCTGGGCCCGCGCGGGGCTGCCAGCGGCGGCGAAGGCCGCCAAAAGCCCAACGGCGGTCCATCCAAACCGTTTTGCAAACCGTTTTCCAAACGAAATCCGAGGCAATTCATTGCGACTCACGGGGCGTTCCCTTTCCCTGGCGGCCTTGTCTCGGCCTGTTTCCAGACCCAGACATAGCGTCAGGCGGCGCCCCTTGAAAGCCAGCCGGACCGCTGCAGCGGCGGTTGGCGACCTTTTTCCCGCCCTTGACCGTCCCCACCTTATGACTGATAGCTCTAGGAACTGTCTTCAAATGGCCAAGCCCGCGTCTCGTTTGAGAGCCTTGGACGATACAGAGGTCATAGAATGAGCGAGACGTTGGCGTGGCTGTCTTCGATCGAAGAAGTGGTCGAGGACGCCAAGGCCGGGAAAATGTTCATCCTGGTCGACGACGAGGGGCGTGAGAACGAGGGCGACCTCGTCATTCCCGCCGAGATGGCCACCGCCGAGGCGGTCAATTTCATGGCCAAGCACGGCCGCGGGCTGATCTGCCTGTCGATGACCCAGGACCGGGTGGAAGAACTCGGCCTGCATCTGATGTCGCAGAAGAACCAGACGCTGCACCACACGGCCTTTACCGTGTCGATCGAGGCGCGCGAAGGCGTCACCACCGGCATTTCGGCCGCCGACCGCGCCCAGACCATCGCGGTTGCCATCGACCCGAAGAAAGGCCGCCGCGACATCGTCACCCCGGGCCATGTTTTCCCGCTCGTCGCCAAGGAAGGCGGCGTGCTGGTGCGTGCCGGCCACACCGAAGCCGCTGTCGACATTTCACGTCTGGCGGGCCTCAACCCAGCCGGCGTCATCTGCGAGATCATGAACGACGATGGCACGATGGCGCGCATGCCCGACCTCGTGCAGTTCGCGCAATTGCATGGGCTGAAGATCGCCACGATCGCCGATCTCATCGCCTATCGCCGGCGCAACGAGCGCCTGATCAACATGATCTCGGAATCGAAGATCAACAGCCGCTACGGCGGCGAGTTCAAGATCCGCGTCTATTCCAACTCGGTCGAATATGCCGAGCACATCGCGCTGATCCGCGGCGACATCTCCGGCGACGAGCCGGTGCTGGTGCGCATGCATCAGGCGAGCATCCTCTCCGACAGCCTGGGCGACATTGGTCCGCCGGAAATGGTCGGTGGCACGTTGCGCGCGCGCAGCGGCGAACTGGCCGGTTCGATGCGCATGATCGCCGAAGCCGATCGCGGCGTCGTCATCTTCATTCGCGAGACGGCGCCGACCTTCATCAGCCGTGCGCTGAAAGAGCGCGAGGGCCAGGCGCGAGGGCCGGTGTCGGAACTGCGCCAATATGGCCTGGGCGCGCAGATCCTGCTCGATCTCGGGTTGAAGAACATCATCCTGCTCTCCAACACCCAGCATAATATCGTCGGTCTCGACGGCTATGGCTTGACAGTGGTCGGCCAGTTGCCGATCAAGGAGAGCACCAACAAAGGGTGATCCGGCAACGGACATCCCGCGAAGGTTCAACGAGCCGGCGACAACAGCCGGCCGCTCAATTCATTAGGGAAGCCGGACCATAACCGGCGCGGAAACGCGAAGAGGACGCTGGATGACAATCGCGACGACAGACCGTCGTAGGATTGAGCTCGCCGGTATTGATATCGAGCTGGCTCTGCATGGCCAAGGCCGACCGCTGCTGCTTCTCTCAAGCGAAGAGCAGCTTGAACAGGATTTGCCCCTCATTACCGATCTCGCCCGACGCCATCAGGTGATCGTGCCCTCGGCGCCGGGGTTCGGGCGTTCGGATCGACCGGACTGGATCAGCAATCCTGACGACATCGCCTATCTCTATCTGGAACTTCTCGACAAGCTGGATTTGAGCGGCATCGCCGCCGTCGGCTTTTCGCTCGGCGGCTGGATCGCCACTGAGATGGCGACCAAGAGCCCCACGGCCTTTTCCAAGCTGGCACTCGTCAGCGCCTATGGCATCAAATTCGGCGGGCCCTACGACGTCGACATTCAGGACATATGGACGTCGCATCCCGACAAGGTGACAGCGTGGAAATGGCACGATGCCAACAAGGGCAAGCGCGATTTCCTCAGCATGGACGACGAGGCACTGGGCGTCGTCGCGCGCAATACCGAGAGTTTCGCGCGCTTCTGCTGGGATCCCTACATGCACAATCCCAAGCTGAAACGGCGGCTGCATCGCATCAAGGCCCCGACCCTGGTGATCTGGGGCGAGAACGACGGCCTGACGTCACCGGTCTATGGCAAGGCCTACGCGGATCTTATTCCCGGCGCGAGGTTCGAAAGCATCGCCGCCGCCGGCCACTATCCGCATGTCGAACAGCCGGACGCCTTCGGCAAAATCCTTCACCCATTCCTCGACTGAACAGCGCCGCGAGAAAGGTCCGTCCTTATGTACGCCTGGCACTTCACCGAAATGCCCTATCCGCATCTGCCGCCGCTCGAGACCTTGAGCACCATGCGTGTCTCGCTGGCGAGCAAGCATTACGATCCCCGCCTCGGCGCCGATCTCTACAACCGCTATTTCGACGAATATATGATCGCCGACGATCTCGGCCTCAATCTGCTGCTCAACGAACATCATCAGACCGCCACGTGTATCGATGTGGCGGCGCCTTTGTCGGCGGCGATCCTGGCGCGGCAAACGCGCAAGGGACGCATCTGCATTCTCGGCAATCCGATCGCCAATCGCGGCGACCCGATCCGCATCGCCGAGGAGATGGCGATGATCGATTGCATTTCACGCGGCCGGCTCGATGTCGGTTTCGTGCGCGGCGTGCCGTATGAAATCTTCGCCGCCAACACCAATCCGACCCAGACGGTCGAACGGCTGTGGGAAGGCATCGATCTTGTTGCGAAAGCCTGGACCTCGACCGAAGGCCCGTTCAACTTCGAAGGGCGCTTCACCCATAAGCGCGCCATCAATCTGTGGCCGCGCCCCTATCAAACACCGCATCCGGCGATCTGGCTCACCGGATCGAGCGATCTCGACAATATCAAGCGCGCCGCCGCGCGCGGCTTCGTCTTCGCCACCTTCTTGCAGCCGCATGCCAAGGTGAAGTGGATGTTCGACGGCTATCGCTCGGCCTTCCGCGACACGGGCCTGCCTGGCGGAGGTGGCACCGCCTATATGCCTTTGGTTTTCACCGCCGACAGCGATGCGGAAGCGGAAGCCGGTGCCAAGGAACTGACTTGGTATCTCGATGCGAAGTCAGAGCCGCAATACCGCAATCCGCCGGGCTATGTGACGGTGGATTTCAACGTGCAGGCTTTGAAGGGGGCCTTCTCCGGCCGTTCCGAAGCGATGCGCAAACAGTCGATCGAATTCCTCAAGGATCAAGGCGTGCTGATCTACGGCAAGCCCGATGATGTCGCCCAGCAAATCAAGCGGCTCTACGATCTCGTCGGCGGTTTCGATCATCTTTTGATGATGCAGCAGGCCGGCTACATGAGCCATGAGCGCACGGTGAAGAGCATGACGCTCTTCGCCAAAGAAGTTTATCCGCAGATTATCGACCTACCGCGCACCAAACCGCTTAATATTGCGGCGGCCGAATGAAGTCCGGCCAATATGTCACCGTCGATGGCGCGCGCACCCACTATTACGAAGCGGGCGTGCAGCATCGCGGCGTAAGAGCCAGCGTTCTCCTGTTGCATTCGGGCGAATTCGGCGGCTGCGCCGAATTTTCCTGGGAGCACAATATCGAGGCGCTGGCGAGCCGATATCATGTGCTGGCGCCTGACCATCTGGGCTTCGGGCGCACCGACAAGCTTTTCGATTTCGAGAACATGATGGCGCGCCGCATCCGCCATATCCAGCGCTTCATCGAGATCATGGGCACGGGGCCGGTGCATGTGATGGGCAGTTCGATGTCGGGCGGCCTCTGCCTGATGGTGGCGGCACGCGAGACGCCCGACTGGCCGCTCCTCTCCGTCACCTGTTGTTCGGGCGGCGGTGTTGCACCCGACAACGAAGCGCGGAAAGTGCTGAACTCCTACGACGGCAGCAAGGAACACATGCGCCGCATCATCGAGGTGATGTTCGTCGATCCGAAATGGGCCGCCGATGACGCCTATATCGATCGTCGCGTCGCCATGGCCAATGCAACCGGCGCGTGGGAGGCCATCGCCGCGGCCCGCTTCAAGGCGCCGTTTCACCAGCGAAGCGGCGTTTCTCCGGAACGCGATGCGCTCGATTACGCGCGCATCAGCATCCCTGTGTTGGTCTTCGCGGGGCGCCGCGATCCGCTGCGCAACCCTGGCTATACGGATGATTTCGTGCCGAAAATGCCCCGCGCCGAGCTGCATTTCTTTGAAAACGCCGCTCATATGGGTAATATTGAGTATTCGCACGACTTCAATGCCCGGACGTTGAAATTTCTCGCGCAACAAGAAGGAGCGTGCTAAGGGCGCCGGGAACAAAAACTACGGAATTGTGACCGGTGACCGAACAGTCTGCTCCTTTCGATGTCCGCCTGACCGCCATCCGTTATGCGGCGCAAGATACCAATCTCTACGAGTTCCGCCGCCTCGATGGCGCGCCGATGCCGCCTATCGCGCCGGGCGCTCATATCGACATCCATCTGCCCAACGGCATGATGCGGCAGTATTCGCTGACGACGGCCGAAGGCGATCCGAACGCCTATGTGGTCGGCATCAAGAAGGACCGGGCCAGCCGCGGCGGTTCGAAGTTCATTCACGATCAGCTCAAGGTCGGCACCGTCCTGCAACTGGGCGGCCCGCGCAACAACTTCCCGCTCGATGAGAAAGCTTCTCATACGGTGCTGCTGGCCGGCGGCATCGGCATCACGCCGATCTGGTGCATGGCGCAACGCCTGCAGAAGCTCGGCGCGTCGTGGGAAATGCACTATTCCTGCCGCGAGCGGCCGGAGGTGGCTTTCATCGACGAATTGTCGAAACTGCCGAACGTGAAGCTGCACATCGATGCGGAATCGAACGGCAAGTTCCTCGATATTCCAGGCATCGTCGCGGCGGCCCCAGCCGGCGCGCATTTCTACTGCTGCGGCCCGATCCCCATGCTCAACGCCTATGAAGAGGCGACCAAGAGCCTGCCGGAAGGCCATATGCACATCGAATATTTCACCGCCAAGGAAGCTGCGGCCCTCGACGGTGGCTATAAGGTGCGCCTGGAGCGTTCCGGCCAGGAATTCACCGTGCCGCCGGGCAAGACCCTGCTGCACGTGCTGCGCGACGCCGGCGTTGACGTCAGCTATTCCTGCGAGGAAGGCGTGTGCGGCTCGTGCGAGACCGTGGTGATCTCGGGCACGCCCGACCATCGCGACAACATCCTCACCGAGGCCGAGCGCAAGGCCAGCAAGACCATGATGATCTGCTGCTCGGGGTCGAAGAGCGACCTGCTGGTTCTGGATTTGTAACATCCGCCTCGCTGTCATTCCCGACGGCCGCAGAGCGGCCGGGCGGGAATCCAGAGCAAATGGCAGATTGTTCGGTCAAAATGGCCGAACACAGTAATTTTTCCGGCAAATGTGAAGCGTCGGCTCTGGATTCCCGCTCGCGGCTTAGCCGCGTCGGGAATGACACCAAGAGTGTCGCAAAGCCGCCAAGCGCCGCGCGTGACGGCCCGCGCCGTTTGCTTTAGAAAGCCTCCAAATTATTCGAAAGAACAGGGCCTCCACGCCATGACCTATCAATATGCGCCGATGTTTCCGCTGGCCAAGGACCAGACACCCTACCGCAAGATTTCCTCGGAAGGCGTGAAGGTCGAAAAGCTCGGCGACCGGGAAATCCTCACCGTCAGCCGCGAGGCGATGCGCCTGCTCGCCGAACAGGCGATGATCGACATTAACCATCTGCTGCGCCCGGGCCATCTGGCCCAGCTCGCCAAAATCCTCGACGATCCGGAGGCGACCTCGAACGACCGTTTCGTCGCCTATGACCTGTTGAAGAACGCCAATATCGCCGCCGGCGGCGTGCTGCCGATGTGCCAGGACACCGGCACCGCCATCGTCATGGGCAAGAAGGGCCGGCTGGTGTGGACCGAGGGCGAGGACGAAAGCGCTTTGGCCGAAGGCATCCGCGATGCCTATGAGAAGAAGAACCTGCGCTATTCGCAGGTGGCGCCGCTCTCGATGTTCGAGGAGAAGAACACCAAGACCAATCTGCCGGCGCAGATCGATATCTACGCCGAGGGCGAGAGCGAATATAAGTTCCTGTTCATGGCCAAGGGCGGCGGCTCGGCCAACAAGACCTTCCTGTTCCAGCAGACGCCGTCCGTGCTGACGCACGACCGGCTGGTGGCTTTCCTCAAGGAAAAGATCCTGACATTAGGCACCGCTGCCTGCCCGCCCTATCATCTCGCCATCGTCATCGGCGGCACGTCGGCGGAATTGAACCTCAAGACCGTGAAGCTCGCCTCCACCCGCTATCTCGACGGCCTGCCGACGAGCGGCGGCGAAGACGGCCATGCCTTCCGCGATCTCGCCCTGGAAGAAGAGATTCACAAGCTGACGCAGAGCCTCGGCGTCGGCGCGCAGTTCGGCGGCAAATATTTCTGCCATGACGTGCGCGTTATCCGCCTGCCGCGCCACGGCGCCTCGCTGCCGATCGGCATGGGCGTGTCCTGCTCGGCCGACCGCCAGGCCACCGGCAAGATCACCAAGGACGGCGTGTTCCTCGAACAGCTCGAACACGATCCGGCGAAGTTCATGCCGCATGTGGACGAAACGAGCCTCGGCGGCGACGTCGTGAAGATCGACCTCAACCAGCCGATGGCTGAGATTCTGGCGACGCTCAACAAATATCCGATCAAGACGCGCCTCTCGTTGAGCGGACCGATGATCGTGGCGCGCGACATGGCGCATGCCAAGCTGCGCGAGCTGCTCGATGCCGGCCAGCCGCTGCCCGACTATTTCAAGAACCATCCGATCTATTACGCCGGCCCGGCCAAGACGCCGGAAGGCATGCCGTCGGGTTCCTTCGGACCGACGACGGCGGGCCGCATGGATTCCTTCGTCGATCAGTTCCAGGCGGCCGGTGGCTCGATGGTGATGCTGGCCAAGGGCAACCGCTCGGCGGCGGTGCGCGACGCCTGCAAAAAGCACGGCGGTTTCTATCTCGGCTCGATCGGCGGCCCGGCGGCGCGGCTGGCGCAGGATTGCATCAAGAAGGTCGAAACCGTCGCCTATCCGGAACTCGGCATGGAAGCGATCTGGCGCATCGAAGTCGAAGATTTCCCGGCCTTCATCGTCGTCGACAACAAGGGCAACGACTTTTTCAAGGAGCTCAATCTGAGCTGAACGGTCGCAGCCTATAGCGCCACAAGACAAAAGCCGCTGCGATGCAGCGGCTTTTTTGATTCGACCACACGCTCTGGATCCCGGATCACGCTGCGCGTGTCCGGGATGACACCAAGAGCCGCACCTAAACCCGCATCGGCATCAGCACGTAGAGCGCCGAGGCACCATCGCGATCCTGGATCACCGTCGGCGAGCCGGGGTCGGCCAGTTTGAACAGCGCCGTGTCGCTGTCGAGCTGCGAGGTGATGTCGAGCAGATAGCGGGCGTTGAAGCCGATATCGATCGCCGGGGCGTCGTAATCGACTTCCAGCTCTTCGACCGCGGAACCGGAATCCGGATTGGTGACCGACAATGTGAGCTTGCCGTCGGTGATGGCAAGCTTCACGGCGCGGCCGCGTTCCGACGAAATGGTCGACACGCGGTCGACGGCCTGGGCGAAGGAGCCGCGCTCGACGGTGAGGCGCTTGTCGTTGTTGGTCGGGATGACGCGTGCGTAATCGGGGAAGGTGCCGTCGATCAGTTTCGAGGTCAGCACCACATTGCCGAAGGTGAAGCGCGCCTTGGTGGTCGACATTTCGATGCCGATCTCACTTTCGCTGTCTTCAATCAGTTTCTGCACTTCGGTCACGGCCTTGCGCGGAATGATCACGCCGGGCATGCCGGGCGAGCCCTGCGGCGCCGGCATTTCGACGCGCGCCAGACGATGGCCGTCGGTCGCCACCGCGCGCAGCATGGTATGGCCGCCGGAATCTGTGGTGTGCATGAAAATGCCGTTGAGATAGTAGCGCGTCTCTTCGGTCGAGATGGCGAACTGGGTCTTCTCGATCAGCTTCTTCAGATCGCCGGCCGGCAGAACGAATTTATGGCTAAGATCGCCGGCGTTGAGATCGGGGAAATCGGTCTCCGGCAGCGATTGCAGGGTGAAGCGCGAACGGCCCGAGCGCAAAAGCAACTGGCCGCCTTCGCCGGACTGTTCCAGCGACACCTGGGCGCCGTCGGGCAATTTGCGGACGATGTCGTAGAGGGTGTGGGCCGGCAAGGTCGTGGCACCTGCCTGGCCAACGTCGGCGGCCACGGTTTCCGTGATCTCGAGGTCGAGATCGGTGGCTTTCAGCAGCAGGGAACGGCCGGCCGCCTGCAGCAACACATTGGACAGAATAGGAATCGTGTTGCGCCGCTCGACGACCCTGTGTACATGCCCCAGCGATTTCAGAAGCGCTGCGCGCTCCAGCGTGACCTTCATGGCCGGACCCAATCCCTGATATTCAGCCCAAACAGCTTGTCCCAAAGGGCTGAAATTGTCGCCGTTTGCAAGAGCTGGCGCAAGCGCGCGCGCCGACGGTGTGGATAGCGCGTTGGACTGTCAACAGGTTTCGCTGCGTTGCGGCAGAAGCTTCAATGCTTTACCGGGGCTTAATCCGGACGCCGTAATTTCTCATTGCCGCCGTTTTCCTCGGTCGATCTGCCGTCGATGGACTTAAGGCAGACAGCCGGCGGGGCGGGCGTGGAGTGCAATGCGCGGTATTTTTGGCAGGAAAGAGCCGGTTTTTGACTCGCCGAAGCGGCGATCAGGCGAATTGCGCGCCGATCCCGCCGATCGGCCGGTGCGGCCTGGCCGCAAAAAGCCGGCTGCGGCGGCTGAACCGCGCGGCCGCGCGAAACGCAAAAAGGGCTTTCTCAGCCGTCTGATCGGCGGCAGCGGCGGTGGTGGCGGCAATAGCGCGCCGGCGCCCAAGAAGGGCCGCCGCAAGCGCCGCTCGGCCTTCGGTACGCTCGTCTATCTCGGGCTCATTCTGGGCATCTGGGGCAGCGTCGGCCTCGCCGGGATCATCGCCTATCACGCGGCGCAACTGCCGCCGATCGACCAGCTCGCCGTGCCCAAGCGGCCGCCCAATATCGCCATCCTCAGTGAGGACGGCGTTCTGCTCGCCAATCGCGGCGACACCGGCGGCCCGGCGGTACATCTGCGCGACCTGCCGCCCTATGTGCCCAAAGCTTTCGTCGCCATCGAGGACCGCCGTTTCTACAATCACTGGGGCATCGACATCCTGGGCATTTCGCGCGCGCTCATGCGCAATGCCACCGGCAGCAACAGTATGCAGGGCGGCTCGACGCTGACCCAGCAGCTCGCCAAGAATCTGTTCCTGACCCAGGAACGGACCATGTCGCGCAAGATCCAGGAAGCGATCCTGTCGCTCTGGCTCGAACAGAAATATTCGAAGAACCAGATTCTCGAACTGTATCTGAACCGTGTCTATTTCGGCTCCGGCTCCTATGGCATCGAGGCGGCAGCGCAGAAATATTTCGGCCATGGCGCCCGCCAGCTCACGCTGTCCGAATCCGCCATGCTCGCCGGTTTGATGGTGGCACCGACGCGTCTGGCGCCGAACCGCAACCCGAGCGGTGCGACCGAGCGCGCCGCCAAGGTGATCAACGCCATGGCGCAGGAAAACATGATCACCGACGCGATGGCGAAGATCGCGCTGGCCAAGCCCGCCACGGTGACGCGCGAAGGCGGCGCGGCCTCGATCAATTACGCCGCCGACTTCGTGATGGATATTCTCGACGATACGGTGGGCGCGATCGATCAGGACATCGTCGTCACCACGACGTTGAGTTCGGTGATGCAGTCTTCGGCCGAACGGGCGCTGACCGAAGAGATCAACAAGCTCGGCGGACGCTATGGCGTGTCGCAAGGCGCCGTCGTGTCGATCGATCCGAACGGGCAGATCCGCGCTTTGGTCGGCGGACGTAATTATGCCGACAGCCAGTTCAACCGCGCCGTGGCGGCGAAGCGCCAACCGGGCTCGGCCTTCAAACCCTTCGTCTATCTGACGGCGCTCGAGCGCGGGCTTTCACCCGACAGCGTGCGCGATGACGCGCCGATCAATATCAAAGGCTGGCGGCCGTCGAATTCGTCGCGCGAATATTTTGGACCGGTGACGCTGACGCAAGCGCTCGCTCTGTCGCTGAACACGGTGGCCGTGCGCCTCACGCAGGAAGTGGGGCCGAAAGCCGTTGTCGCGACGGCGCAACGTCTCGGCATCGTCTCTGATTTGCAACCGAATGCCTCGATCGCGCTTGGCACATCGGAAGTAACGCCGCTGGAACTGGTGGCCGCTTACGCGCCCTTCGCCAATGGCGGCATTCGCATCCAGCCGCATGTGATCACGCGCGTGAAAACCGCTTCCGGCAAGCTGCTTTATCAACGCAAGGGCGCCAGCTTCGGGCGCATCATCGATCCGCGTTACGTGGCGATGATGAACGCGATGATGCAGGAAACCCTGCTCACCGGCACGGCGCGCAAGGCGGAGCTGAAAGGCTGGCAGGCGGCCGGCAAGACCGGCACGAGCCAGGATTATCGCGACGCCTGGTTCGTCGGCTACACCAGCAATCTCGTCACCGGCGTGTGGCTCGGCAACGACGACAATTCGCCGACCAAGAAAACCTCCGGCGGCAATCTGCCCGTCGACATCTGGAGCCGCTTCATGCGCGAAGCGCTGAAGGATGCGGTGCCGCAGCCTCTGCCTTCCGGCTCATGGCGCGATTCCGTGCCGCCGCCTGGGGCGCCCCCGGGTGTCATTCCGCAAGGCATGATCCCGCAGGCGAGCGTGCCGCAGGGCGCGATACCGCAAGGCTCGATCCCGGTGGCCTCGCAAGCGCCACTGCCACCAGCTTCGATCCCGCAGACCGGCGGCCTCATTCCGCCCGCGCCGATTGGTCCTAGCGGCAATGGGCCGATGACCATCAATCAAGCGGGACAAAACGCAGCGCGCAACGGCAACGGAAATGTTGGGAATGCAAACGGTAATGGAAGCGTGAGCCGGCCGCCGTCGATCCGGCGTGATAACGGCAATCCACTGATTCCGCCGGCGCCCATCGGCAATGACCGCACGGGGTCGATCGCGCCACCGCGAGAGCCAGGCATTCTGGAGAGATTGTTCGGCGGCTGAGGCTCAGCCGCCGCGCATGTTGCCTAGAGCAAATCACGTTTCGGTAGAAACGTGATTTTGCTTAGATTCTCTTATTTGGACGCGTCTTCATGGCGCTCGACTAAGTCGAGCTGTGAAACGCTATAAAAGCTTATTCGATTAGTGCAGGCTGACCGTCTGCAGCGAATGCTCCCAGGCATTGGCGATCGCCGCATCCTTGGAATCGGTCAGGATGATCGGCGTGCCGTCGGCCGACAGCAGGGCGAAGAGATCGAGGCCCGGCTGAATGTCGCCGATCTGCGGAAACAGGCGTTGTGCGTCTTCCGATTTGATCGGGCGCACGTAAGCGATCATGCCACCACCGAGATGAGCAAACTGCTCCGGCGTCAGGGACACGCTCGCATTGGGAATGGTGTCATGTTCGGTCATTTTTACGCTCCTTACTCTGGCGTCCCGTCTGGGCCCGCCTTGCTTCGGCGCTGACATGTCAGTCCCGCGCCGCAATGTTGATCTTCTGCACGATCCGTTCCGGCTGCGGCCGGGCGAGATCGACGGACAGAAGACCGTTCTTCAAATCCGCTCCCAAAACCTGCATGCCTTCCGCGAGGAGAAAGGCGCGCTGGAACTGGCGGGCGGCGATGCCGCGATGCAGGTAGACCCGTTCCTTGTCTTCGGTCTGCCGGCCGCGAATGACGAGCTGCTGCTCTTCCAGCGTCACTTCAAGCTGGTCTTGGGTAAACCCGGCAACGGCCAAAGTGATCCGCAGGCGTTCCGGATAATTCTCGGTCTTGGCGAGGCGCTCGATATTGTAGGGCGGATAGCCATCGGCCGCCGTGCGTGAAACCCGGTCCAGGGCCCGCTCGATATCGTCGAAGCCGAGAAGAAAGGGGGAATTCAGTGTGGGTAACCTGGACATCGTTAACTTCCTGAAGCCCTACTGGCGCCTCGTCGGGGACCCATTCAGGCGTCCCGGTATTCTTTTGCCGTAACCCCTAAGGGGATCACCTGCTGAATATGGGCATGGTTTCGCCGTGATCAAGATGAAATCCAGCGGGGCGCTTCTTCTTCCAGAATGAATCGGTGAAAATCGAAACCGGTCTCCAAAGTTGGCTTAATCACTGCAAAATAAGGGGAAATATCGAAGTCCCGGGGCGTGAACAGGGAATGGTGCTGGATGTGCAGGATTTCCCGGTTGCGCTCGGCGCGGGGCGACTGTTCGCCGGCTTTCGCGGCGGCAGCCTCCGCCGCGCCGATCGACGGCAATATGGGATAGCCGATCGAATAATAGGCCTGGGCGATCAAAGTCGAGCAGATGGCGCGGGTCGGCTCGCCGGCACCAAAGGCCAGCAGGCGACGGCGCAGCCGCGTCGGCACTGGCGGGATCGGCATGAAATAGCGAAACAAATCAAAGAAGTTGCTCAAATCATAAGCATAGCCAATGCGCGAGCGGCCGAATTCGCAGACCTGCTCGACGTCGCTCATGCTGACCCCGACCGGCCGGCAGATCCGCGTATGGGCATTGGCATATTTCGACACCGGGATCGAAATGACGCCCAGGTCCATGTCGGCCTCGATCATGGCATGGGGCTCTCCATCGGGCTCGGTGCGGCCTTGAATCGGGCCGACATAGAGACAGGCATGGGACCAGGTCGACTGGGTGAGATATTTGATCGCCGTAGCGACGCGCGTATTGCCCTCCACTAGAACCACGTCGCCCGGCCGCAGGGTGCGCGCGAAAGCATCCGGATTGCCGGTTGCCAACGGCATGAAGCCTTTCGCTGGTTGGGTGAGATAACTGGCAACCCAACGCCCGATCTTCTCGAGCATGGTCGAATTCCTGATTCTGGTTTCACGCTGCTGATTCAGCGCTGTGCATTGAACGTTTCCCACCCCGCTTTGCGCCGATCGACTGAGCGAAGCATAGTGAGGCCGCCCTATAATTAGGGAGCGAAGACGGCCGGCGCCATCCCTTCTTCTACTTGGGCAGTTATTTTGGAAATGATCAGGATGAAGTGATCGAGCGAGGAGGCAGATGTGGTCCGCAAGGTGATTTCGGCGCAAGAGGCGGACGAGATCGCGGCCGCTATCGCAGCGGCCATCGACACGGTGCCGCCGGAACGGCAGGTGCTGTTTCTCGTGCGACTGACGTTGACGCTGGCGCAGCTCGTCGGTGATAAAGCCAGCATCATTGAGGCGATCCGCCTGGCGCGCCGGCAGGAATAAAGCGTTTAGCCGTTTGATGAATGCATCAAACGCCACAAAGACGCGTCACAACACATCCCAAGCACATTGAGAGGGAGCCGGCCCACCCTGCTCTTCTGTTGATTTTTTTACAACAATGGCTGCCGCATGTCAGAACCCAGTTCGTTCACCGCCCTGATCCATATGTCGGCGGATGCCTATAGCCGGCTGATGCGCGGCAAGACGCTCACGCCGCTGGCGGAGGCGATCGCTGGGATCGTTGTCGATCGGTCGAAGGATATCGTCGTCTTCACATATTTGAAGAAAGAGCAGGCGCTCTTCGCGCATGTCTATTTCTATTATCCCTTGGATCTCGATGCAATCATCGCGCATCCCGGCGTTGCGGCGATCCTGCGCGTCGCAGACGTCAAGGATACGGACATCGCCGATCGTGCTGTCATTTCGCACGATGCCAATAATTTTACGCAGAGCGAGCCGAGCGCCGGTTTTCGGCTCGAACGCGGCAGTTTCCATCGCGACGATGCTTTCGATGCCGGTGATATCGCGGCTTTCGACAAGCGCATCGACAAACAGTTCTTCAAATTCGCTGAAGACCTGGACCCCGGCAGCGCGCAATGGCTCGACAATCGCCGCATCATCGACACGGGCCTGCGCCGCAAGGTCGAGCGTTCGCTCGACGTGCGTCGCGCCGAGATCGCCAAGGAGCGCGTTCCGCAGGCGACGCCGCTTGAGCCGGTGCGCTTATGCAACGGCTATCACTACAACGGTCATTTCATGCTCGCGACCGACGGTGGCCTGCGGCCCCTGCCGCAGCTCGATCCGATGAGCTTTCGCCAGACCAATTACGGCGGCGCCGATGCCGACCACGTGGTCTTCGGCAA
Source organism: Methylocella sp. CPCC 101449 (assembly GCF_031921685.1). Lineage (NCBI taxonomy): Bacteria > Pseudomonadati > Pseudomonadota > Alphaproteobacteria > Hyphomicrobiales > Beijerinckiaceae > Methylocella > Methylocella sp. CPCC 101449. The sequence continues at coordinate 1,309,002 of NZ_JAPDHU010000001.1, forward strand.
ACAGGTGCTGCGCACCGATCCCTCGCATTTCAAAATGCTGAGCAAGTCGGAAACGCATTTTTATGTCGGGGCCGACAATGTGTTCGATGGCGAGGGCAACGCCATTGCAGGCGCCGATCCCAAGACGTTCAAGCTCGTCCACTATGCCTTCGCCCGCGACAAGACGCGCTGGTACACGTTCAAGGGCCAGCCGCTCGACGATGTGGGCGACAAAGCCCGTGTGGACGAGACGCTTTTCTATTCGAAAGACTGCCTCCTTATCGGGACGGGTGCGATCTATCTCGGTGCCGTTAAATTGCCACTCGACGCACCCTCCTGCCGCTTGGCGAAGGCGCAGCGGTTGCGTGAAGATCCCTGCTACGGCGGGCTTTTATGGTTCGCCGATGACGAGGGCGACTGCATCGTTTCGATGCGCAGCCGCTATGGCGAGACGGAGCCCGATCTCACCATCAAGCGTACGACGAGCGCGGAGCAGACTCCAGAAACGATTTGGACTGAAGAGACCGCCCGCTGGGAAAGCTTCGTGGCGGCTGCCGTAACCGCCTTGGATCGGCTAAGACAAAAGAACCGCGAAGACATCAATGATGACGAGGCGCGGCGCGCTTTCATCGCCTTCTTCGAAGCCTGGTGCGCCGATCATTTCGAGGCGACGTGGAGCGACAATCCTTTCAATGGCGTCCTCTGGGATGGCCTTGGCGCTTACCTTGATGCGCTCACCGACCTGGGGATGCACGAGAAGGTTCTCGAAATCACCGCGAAGATCAAATCGGCAGCCTGGTCCTTTCCGGAGACCTATGCGCGGGCCGCCCATGCCTATGTGGCGCTGGGCCGGATGGACGACGCGGTGGCGGAGATCCGGCGCGCCGTCATCTACAGCGTTTATGGCGTCGGCAACCTGTTCGACCGGCCGCAGTTCGCCACTCTCGTTCAGCGCCCCGACATGATTCAGATACGGGCCTATTACGATTATCTGGAGAGCGTGGCGCGCTATCGCCCTTTGACGACGAGCCTGGGGCAACTGTTTCTCGATGCGCCGCAGCCGGCGCAAACGGCGATCGGCCAACAGATTTTCAAGCGCAATTTCTATATTCCCGCCGCAAGCCTGCGGGCGCAGTTGTGGGCCAATGATGCAACGGCCATTGCCGCCTACGAACAAGTTCTGGCCGCCTTCATCAATCGCTGCATGACCGACGAACAAATCAGCCGGATCGCCACCTATGCCGCGCGCAAAAGCTATCCGGCCTGGGGCGATCTGCCGGGCCTGCATCCCGCCGCCCATCTCCTCGCCGCCACGGCGCTGTTCGAGGAAGGCTTCTTCTGGATCGACATGGGCACCGACAAACTGCCGCGTGAAGAGTTCTCCTGGGCGATGACGGCGCTGCCGCGCGCGAAGGCGGCGGCCGCGGAGGGGCGTTGGGCCGGCGACGCGTTCTGGCTCAAGATCAGCGCCGATCCCACTTACGCGCCGCTACTAGGTTTGGCCTAGGCCACAACAAGCTGAAGTGTGCCTTTCGTTTGCATCCTCTGGACGCCGCCGACCAACGACGACGCACGAACCAACGTGACGAAAAGTTTCCGCGGTGATACGACAATCGCGGGGCACGATGTAAGTGCGGCGGCAGTGCGAGCTGAAGCCGGCTTTTGGAGGGGGCATTATGGCGACATGGGCGCGAACTTGGGCGATTGTCGCAGCCGCGGTATTTTTTCTGCTCGGCAGTTTCGCAGTAAGCATTGCCGTTAGCGATATCCAGTGGATTATCGTCATCTGCTGTTATGGATTTGTCGCACTCATTGCCGCCATCTCGTTATACGGCGAAGCCTTGTTGGATAGAGTTGCAATCGCTGGTGTCGCCACACCAAGCGCTGGCTCGGCCGTAATGACTGCACGCGACGAGATATCCAAGGAAAACCCACCCGATCCCGATCGAACAGTCGATGAACTTTGGAAGAATGCCGATGGGACGTACGTCGTGCTTCTAAAGAGCGGAGCGGCCATCGCTTTCCTTGATAAGGCCTATCGAACGTTTGATTCGATGGCCTCTTGGCGCGCACTCACCAAGAACGAACGTGCCATTTTGCAGGGCGTCAATGCAGAACAGGCACAAGAGTTTTTTGCCACGATCGGCGCGGAATATGGGCTAGCACCAGCCAAATAGATTCGCGAATCGACTCGCACCGGTACGTCAGAGTTACCTCGCTGATTCAGCTTATAGCGCGCTCGGCAGCACGCGATCCGGCGGCTTGTGGCCATCCAGAAACGCCTTCACGTTAATGATGACCTTCTCGCCCATTTCGACACGGCCTTCATAGGTGGCCGAACCCATATGCGGTAGCAAGGTCACCTTGCCGGCCTTGGCTAACCGTACGAGCTTGGGTGCCACGGCAGGGGCATGTTCGAAGACATCGAGACCGGCACCGGCGAGCGCATTGGTCTCCAGCATGCCGATCAAAGCCTTTTCGTCGATGATTTCGCCGCGCGCCGTATTCACCAGAATGGCCGACGGCTTCATCAGCTTGAGGCGGCGTGCCGACAGCAGATGGAAGGTCGCCGGCGTGTGCGGGCAATTGACCGAGACGATGTCCATGCGCGCCAGCATCTGGTCGAGCGAATCCCACCAGGTGGCTTCGAGCGCGGTTTCCAGCGCCGGGGCGACGCGGCGGCGGTTGTGATAGTGCACCGAGAGGCCGAAGGCGCGCGCCCGCTTGGCGAGCGCCTGGCCGATGCGGCCCATGCCGACGATGCCGAGCCTTTTGCCGTTGATGCGGTGGCCGAGCATCCAGGTCGGCGACCAGCCGGCCCAGCCGCCCGCCGGAATGGTGTTGGCGCCTTCGACGATGCGCCGGGCGACCGCTAGGATCAGCGCCATGGTCATGTCGGCGGTATCGTCGGTGAGCACCCCCGGCGTATTGGTGACCGTGATGCCGCGTTTTGCCGCAGCCACCACGTCGATATTGTCGACGCCATTGCCAAAGTTGGCGATCAGCTTGAGACGCGGACCGGCCGCCTCGATCATGGCCGCATCAATGCGATCGGTAATGGTGGGGACCAGCACGTCGGCTGAGCGCAGCGCCTCGGCAAAAGCCTCTAGCGCCATGGGCCCTTCGCCCAGATTGAGCTGCGCGTCGAACAATTCGCGCATGCGCGTTTCAACGCTGTCCGGCAGTTTCCGCGTCACAACCACGAGAGCTTTCCGGCCGGCCATAAATACGCTTCTCCGAAGCTGCCGCCACCTAACCATAATGTCAGGTGACATTGTCGATTCACCGAGATTTAACCGTAACAGGTGCAGATGAAAATCGCTCAATATCGTCCGGTCGTGGAAACCATGATTCCCCTGAACGGACCGTCAGGTGGAAAGGAGTGTCCGGCGTGAATTCAGGTGGGTCTGACGGACACGGCCTCAAAAACAAAACCAAGCTCGCTTCGGCCGGTATCGTTAAGGTCTCGCTGCTCGCCGCCGCCATCCTGGCCACCGGCCTGATGACCGGCGTCACGCTGACCAGTGCCTTCGCGCAGCAGGTCGGCTCGGTCACCGGCCTGCCCCTGCCCCGCTATGTCAGCTTGAAGTCGGACCGCGTCAATTTGCGCGAAGGCCCGTCGAAGGAGCACCGCACGGTGTGGCTGTTCCAGCGCGCCGGCCTGCCGGTCGAAATCACCGCGGAATTCGACACCTGGCGCAAAATCCGTGATTCGGAGGGATCGGAAGGCTGGGTGCTGCACTCGCTGCTGTCGGGGCGGCGCACCGTCATCATTTCACCCTGGCGAAAAGGCGCGGAACAGCCGCTCTACAGCCGGGCGGCCGACACCGCCGACGTGGTGGCCAACCTGCAAACCGGCGTGATTTCCAACGTCAGACGGTGCGATCGCGGCTGGTGCCGCATCTACGGCGCCGGCTATGACGGCTATATGCAGCAAAAACTGCTGTGGGGCGTCTATCCGGACGAGAAGGTCGAATAATCGGCCGGACTCATTGACGCGCAGGGCCAAAATCTCGAAATAGCAGCGAATTGCGGTGATTTGGACCGCCGCTCCTCCACCGGCGGCGGTTTTCACCCTTGGCCGGCCTGTGATAGGAAGGCGCGCGCTTGCCCGTCCGGGCCCCCATGCGTGATCGAGAAAGAGAAGGCGAAGATGAGCGAACGCCGCTCCAGTTTTGAATATGAGGACCTGCTGGCCTGCGGGCGCGGAGAATTGTTCGGCCCCGGCAATGCGCAATTGCCCCTGCCGCCCATGCTCATGTTCGATCGGATCGCGGAAATCACCGAAACCGGCGGCGCCAATGGTAAGGGGCTGATCCGGGCGGAGTTCGACATCAAGCCGGACCATTGGTTTTTCGGCTGTCATTTCAAGGGTGATCCGGTCATGCCGGGCTGCCTCGGCCTCGACGCCCTGTGGCAGCTCGTCGGCTTTTACCTTGGCTGGCTGGGCGCCCCCGGCCGTGGCCGGGCGCTTGGCGTCGGCGAGGTGAAATTCTCCGACCAGGTTCTGCCCAGCGTCAAAAAAGTCATCTATGGCATCGACTTCAAGCGCGTCTTCCGCGGCAAGCTGGTGCTCGGCATCGCCGACGGCTGGCTCGAAGCCGATGGCCGCAAGATCTACGAAGCCAGCGACCTGCGCGTCGGGCTGTTCCAGTCCAACGCCGCACCCGCGACGTAGAAAAATTGACGCGTCTTTGCGGCGCCTGACTTTGTTTGACTTGGTCACACCGCAAGACGCTTTGTAAGAACAATATCCAGGCCCCGCGGGTCTGGCCGGAGAAGCGGCATGAGACGGGTAGTGGTCACCGGGATGGGTATCGTTTCCTCGATTGGAAACAATACGCAGGAGGTGCTGGCATCGTTGCGCGACGCGCGGCCGGGCATCGTCCGTGCCGACAAATATGCCGAGCTTGGCTTTCGCTGCCAGGTTCACGGCGCGCCGACCTTGAAGCCTGAAGAGGTGGTCGACCGCCGCGCCATGCGTTTCCACGCCGGCGGCACGGGCTGGAATCACGTCGCGATGGATCAAGCCATCGCCGATTCCGGCCTCGAGGAAAAAGATATCGTCAACGAGCGCACCGGCATCATCATGGGCTCCGGCGGTCCGTCCGCCCGCACCATCGTCGAAGCCGCCGATACGACGCGCAGCAAGGGGCCGAAACGCGTCGGCCCGTTCGCCGTGCCGAAGGCGATGTCGTCGACGGCCTCCGCGACACTCGCCACCTGGTTCAAGATCAAGGGCGTGAACTATTCGATCTCGTCGGCCTGCGCCACCTCGGCCCATTGCATCGGCAATGCGGCGGAGATGATCCAGTACGGCAAGCAGGACGTGATGTTTGCCGGCGGCTGCGAAGAGCTGGATTGGACCTTGTCCGTCCTGTTCGATGCCATGGGCGCCATGTCGTCGAATTTCAACGACACGCCGGCCGTGGCCTCGCGCGCTTACGACAAGAATCGCGACGGCTTCGTCATCGCCGGCGGCGCCGGCGTGCTGGTGCTCGAGGAATACGAACACGCCAAGGCGCGCGGCGCGAAAATCTATTGCGAGCTCGTCGGCTATGGTCTGAGCTCCGACGGCTACGATATGGTCGCGCCGTCAGGCGAAGGCGCGGAGCGCTGCATGCGCATGGCGCTGTCGACCGTGAAGACGCCGATCGCCTATATCAATCCGCACGCCACTTCGACGCCGATCGGCGACCTCAAGGAAATCGAGGCGCTGCGCAGCGTTTTTGGCACCGGCGACAAATGCCCGCCGATTTCGGCGACGAAATCCCTGTCGGGCCATTCGCTCGGCGCCGCCGGCGTGCAGGAAGCGATCTATTCGATCCTGATGATGCAGAACGGCTTCATCGCCGAAAGCGCCAACATCAAGGAACTCGATCCGGATTTCGCCGACATGCCGATCGCGCGGGCGCGAAAGGACAATGTGCATCTCGGCGCCGTATTGTCGAATTCGTTCGGTTTCGGTGGCACCAATGCCGCCCTGATCTTCAAACACATGGACGCCTGACGATCCAACGTCAGCCGCATTACGAGAAAGACTAAAGCGATGCCAGCGGAGCTGATGCAGGGCAAACGTGGTCTTATCATGGGTGTCGCCAACGACCACTCCATCGCCTGGGGTATCGCGCGCATGCTTGCCGCCCATGGTGCTGAACTGGCCTTCACCTATCAGGGCGAATCACTTGGCCGGCGCGTCACGCCGCTCGCCAAGAGCGTCGGCGCGACGATCGTCGAGCCGTGCGATGTCGAGGATATCGCCTCGGTCGACGCCCTGTTCGACAAGATCAAGACCAATTGGGGTTCGTTGGACTTCGTCGTCCACGCCATCGGCTTTTCCGACAAGAACGAGCTGAAGGGCCGCTATATCGACGCCACGACGCGCGAAAATTTTTCGCGCACCATGGTGATCTCCTGCTTCTCCTTCACCGAGATCGCGCAGCGCGCAGCGCCTTTGATGACCAATGGTGGTTCGCTGCTGACCCTGACCTTCGAGGGCGCGACGCGTGTCATGCCCAACTACAACGTCATGGGCATCGCCAAGGCGGGGCTGGAAGCCAGCGTGCGCTATCTCGCCTCCGACCTCGGCCGGCAGGGCATTCGCGTCAACGCGATTTCGGCCGGCCCGATGCGCACGCTCGCCGGCTCGGGCATCAGCGAAGCGCGCTCGATGTTCACCTATCAGACGATCCATTCGCCGCTGCACCGCAGCCTATCGCTCGACGATGTCGGCGGCGCGGGCCTGTATCTCCTGTCGTCGCTGTCGAGCGGCGTCACCGGCGAAATTCACTTCGTCGATGCCGGCTACAACATCATCTCGATGCCGCGCCCGGAAGACCTGCGCGGCGACGACAGCCAGGATCAGGCGGCGGAGTAACTGCGGTTACGCACCTAAAGCGGTTCACAATTCGGCGGAATCGCTGAATGCTGCAACGTCATTGCGAGGAGCGTAGCGACGAAGCAACCCAGGGGCGCGTGGTAGAGCCAACAAATGCCTGTGACGCAGGTACATTTGTGCCTATGGTTCTCCGCCTTGACTCCTGGATTGCTTCGCTGCGCTCGCAATGACGGTTATTCCGCACCCGCTTCGCGTCCGGGATGACACCGAGGTGCGTGGTACAAATTAAAATCGGACCGAGCGCCGGCGGCCGCTGAGGCCCGAGACGGCCAGATAGAGAATGCGCTTCTGCTCGACCCGCGAACGCGCCAGGCTGTCGAGAATGAGACCGCAGGTCATCATCAAGCCCGACAACAACATCAGGCCGGTGCAGAGGATCGCCGTCGGCAGACGCGGCACCAGGCCAGTCTCGAGCCAGGTCTCGGCGAGCGGCACGGCGAGGACGACCGCCAGTAGCGCCAGCGCGCCCGCCAACAGGCCATAGAAGAACGCCGGCCGCGTCTCTTTAAGGAGATAGACGAAGGTGCGCAGGATTTTCAGGCCGTCGCGCACCGAGCGCAGTTTCGATGCCGAGCCTTCCGGCCGCGCGCCATAGGGCGTGGCGATCTCGGCGCACGGCAGTTTGAGCTGACTGGCATGAACGGCCAGTTCGGTCTCGATCTCGAAGCCCGAGGACAAGGCCGGAAAGCTTTTCACGAAGCGGCGTGAGAAGGCGCGATAGCCCGAGAAGATGTCGCCATAGTCGGCGCCGAACAGCGAGCGATAAAGAAAATTGAACAGGCGATTGCCGGTGGCATGACCGGAGCGGTACGCCTGCGACATGATGTTGGCGCGCGCACCGACCGCCATGTCGATACGTTGCTCGACGATCTTGGCGATCAGTGCCGGTGCCGAGCCGGCATCATAGGTGCCGTCGCCATCGACCATCAGATACACATCGGCATCGACGTCGGCGAACATGCGGCGCACGACGTTGCCCTTGCCGGGACGCGGCTCGAACATGACTTCGGCACCGGCCTGACGGGCGACGTCGGCGGTGTTGTCGGTGGAGCGATTGTCGAAGACGACGATGCGCGCCTGCGGCAGCGCCGCGCGAAAATCGGCGACGACCGTGGCGATCGTCTCGGCTTCATTGAAACAGGGAATGACCACCGCGACGGAGGGGGAACGTGCGGCAGATGCCGGCGTCTCACCGCGCAGCGCGCTGGTGTCGAGATGCGGGAAAGCCAGGCGCAGGGCCTGCGCCAGCGCCGCGTCGTCCGCCAAGCCAGCGATATCGCCCAAGGGCGACGCATGCCGACCTTGATCTTCCTCATGAATTGGCAGAGGTGCGGGCAACGGACGCTCCGGCTGACTGACTTTTTTGCGACGCAATGAGCGTTCATCATCAGCGGCAAACGTTGAAACTCGATGAATCCAACGGAACGTGATCGATGGATGATCGTTCATAAAGGTGGACGAAGCTTAATTTGAAGCGGACCGCCTTCGAAACTAGCCTTCGCCGACCAATCCCTGAAAGGAGACGGGTTCATGCCGCACTTCCTCCGCGCATCGTCCACCACCAAGAAGATCATTTTCCCCTTGGCCGTTGGCGCCTTCGCCCTGGTGGCGGTCCACGCCGGCGCGCAACAGGCTTCCCCGCCTCCAGGCGCTCCTCCTTCGGCCAACGACACAGCCAAGCCTGGCAACCCCGACGGCGCCCGCAATGACGAGCGTTCCGATCGCCCGCGCTTTTCGCCGGAAGACCGCATGGCCTTCTTCAACGCCCGCCTCGCCTCGATCCGCGCCGGCCTGATGCTGACGCCCGAACAGGACAAGATGTGGCCGCAGGTGGAAACCGCCGTGCGCGACTTGGTTAAACTGCGCGCCGATCAACGGGCACAATTCGAGGCGCTGCGTGAATCGCGCAACCAGACGTCGGGTCAATCGCAGGATCAGACGCAGCCCAATCCGCTCGATCGGTTGCGGATGCGCGGCGAAGCGCAGATGAAACACGGCGAGGCGATCAAGAAATTCGCCGAGGCCGCTTCGCCGCTTTATTCAAGTCTTAACGATGATCAGAAGCGCCGGCTGCGCTTTCTCGGTCGCGGCTTCGGCCAGATGATGATGGGCCAGATGATGATGAACCGGGAGCAAGGCTACCGGCGCGATCAGGACTGGCGCGGTCATGACGGACGTGGCGAACGGCGCTGGCGCGGCATGGACGATCGGCGAGGCGGCTATCGCGAGCGTGACGATGACCATGACGATCGCCGTGGCTTCTACGACCGTGGCGGCCCGGACGACCGGCGCGATGGCCGCCGCAACTGGCGTGAAGGCATGCGTGACGGCCGCGGTGGTTTCGACCGTGGCAACGGCATCGAGGATTGGCGCGACCGGTTCTGACAGCCGCCGCGCCGATCCATTTAAGCCGACGGCAAGGATTATGATCGATTGTCTGGACGCGCGGGCGGCATGGCCCGCCCGTTTCAGGCAGGATCATCTTGAGCTCGCTTTCCGGACTGCCGTCTGAGCCCGCCCCCCTCGCCGATCCGACGGCGCAACGATCGCAGGCCTCGTCCGGCCTGATCGCCGCCACGCCTCTCCTGGCTTTGCTGGCGGCGCTGGTCTCGCTGGTCTTCGTCAGCCATATCATGGGCCAGGTCTGGCAGACCGGCCGCTTCTACGACACCGACGATGCCATGCGCCTGGTGCAGGTGCGCGACTTCCTCGCCGGCCAGGGCTGGTACGATCTCATCGCCCATCGCCTCAATCCGCCCGACGGCATGCTGTCGCACTGGTCGCGGATCGTCGACACGCCCTTGGCCGGGCTGGTGCTGTTCTTCTCGCTTTTCACCGCCCGTGAGCAGGCGGAAATCCTGGCGCGGATCGTCTTCCCGTTCCTGATCCACGTCGCCTATTACGCGGCGCTTCTCGCTTTGATCCGGCGGTTGACGAACGACGTTGGCGTGATCGCCGGCCTCTTCCTCGCCATCTTCATGACGATCACCAACATCCAGTTCATGCCCGGGCGGATCGATCATCACGGACCGCAGATCTTCCTGCTGGTGCTGATGGCACTGGCGGTGGTGCGCATGATCCTCGATAGCGATCGACGCGCCGCCTGGATGCTGGGCGGCGCGATCGCTTTGTCATTCGCAATCTCCATCGAGAACATGCCCTTCATCGCCATGCTGCTGGCGGTGCTGGCACTCGCCTGGGCGTGCGGTCTGCAAACCCTGCCGTCGATCTTGCGTCCTCTCGGCCTGTCGCTGCTTGTGTGCGTGCCCCTCGCCTTCGTTATCATCGTTCCGCCCAGCCGCTATCTCGATCCGGTTGCCGATGCTTTCAGCCTGGGACATGTCGCCTTGCTGATGCTGGCCGGCATCGCCTGCTGCGCGGCCGCGACGGTGCAGATCGAAACGGCGCGCCGGCGCTGGCTATCGCTCGTGGCCTTCGGCATGGCCTGCCTCGCGCTGACGGCGTTGGCTTTCCCTTATCTGCTGCATGATCCGTTGGTAGCGGTCGATCCGCTCGTACGGCGGTTCTGGCTGTCGCGCGTGCGCGAAGCCTTGCCGTTGCTGCACATCGTTTCGAAGACGCCGCTCGATTCCGTTCAATATATCGGCCCCCTCTTGTGCGGCGTGATCGCCGTCCTCGCCGCCGTCGCTCTGCATTCCGGCGCGAAGCGCTGGGCGTGGATCGCCATCGCCGTTCTCGTCATCGTCGGCACGCTCGGCACGGTGTGGCAGGTGCGCGTCAGCACTTCGACCCTGCCGTTCATCGTGGTGGCTGGCGCCTGGGCGGTCTCGGCTTTGTGCGCCCGTCTCGCGCAACACAACGGCAGGCTCGTCGCCCTCAAGGGCGCGGCGTTAGCAACCCTGTTCAGCGTCGTCACGTGGAACATGGCGACGGATCCGTTGCGACCGGCGGAACCCACTACGGACAGCGCCGGCAGTTGTTTCGAAACCGCCGCCTATCACCCGTTGCGCGATCTGCCGCGCCAATTGACGCTGGCGACGATCGATCTTGGTCCCTATGTGCTGGCCTTCTCGCCGCATCCTGTGGTCGCCGCCGCCTATCATCGCAACAACAGCGGCAATCACCTGCTGATCGAAGCGATGACGTCCGATCCCGACACGGCGCGCAAGCTGATCGAAACCGCCGGCGCGAAACTGCTGGTCTATTGTCCGGCCGGCCCCGAATTCAGAGGCTATGTGAAAGACGCGCCGCAGGGGCTGGCGGCGGCGCTGCGCGACGGACTGCCGTCGTGGCTGACGCCGGTCGGCGATCAAAGCGGCTCCGTCAAAGTTCTGGCCGTTCGATAAGTGCATAAAAAATCCCGGCGCTGGGGGGCGCCGGGACTATTTTTTCGCTTCAGGCTTGATTATTCGCCGGCAGCCGGTTCGTCGGCGGCCGCAGCCTTACGCTCAGCCGCTTCCTTGGCTTCCAGGTCTTCACCCGTCGCCTGATCGACCGCGCGCATGGACAGACGCACCTTGCCGCGATCGTCGAAGCCGAGCAGTTTCACCTTCACCTTGTCGCCTTCCTTGACGACGTCGGTGGTCTTCTGCACGCGCTGCTTGGAGAGCTGCGAGATGTGGACGAGACCGTCCTTCGAGCCGAAGAAATTGACGAAAGCGCCGAATTCCATGGTCTTGACTACGGTGCCTTCGTAGATCTGGCCGACTTCCGGATCGGAGGCGATCGACTTGATCCAGTTGATCGCCGCCTTGATCGAATTGCCGTCCGACGACGCGATCTTCACGGTGCCGTCGTCCTCGATGTTGACCTTGGCGCCGGTCTTCTCGACGATCTCACGGATCACCTTGCCGCCGGTGCCGATCACTTCGCGGATCTTGTCGGTCGGGATCTTCATGGTCTCGATGCGCGGCGCGAATTCGCCGAGCTCGGCACGGGCCGTGTTCAGCGCCTTCGACATCTCGCCGAGGATGTGCAAGCGGCCATCCTTCGCCTGGCCGAGAGCGACCTTCATGATCTCTTCGGTGATGCCGGCGATCTTGATGTCCATCTGCAGCGAGGTGACGCCCTGTTCGGTGCCAGCCACCTTGAAGTCCATGTCGCCGAGATGGTCCTCGTCACCCAGAATGTCGGAGAGAACCGCGAAGCGCTCGCCTTCCAGGATGAGGCCCATGGCGATACCGGCGGTCGGCCGCTTCAGCGGCACGCCGGCATCCATCAGCGCCAGCGACGAACCGCAAACGGTCGCCATCGACGAGGAGCCGTTCGACTCGGTGATCTCCGAGACGACGCGGATCGTGTAGGGGAACTCCGCCGCCGTCGGCAGCATCGGGCGAATGGCGCGCCAGGCGAGCTTGCCGTGGCCGATTTCGCGGCGGCCGGGCGAGCCCATGCGGCCGGTTTCACCGACGCTGTAGGGAGGGAAGTTGTAGTGGAGCAGGAAGCGCTCCTTGTAGGTGCCTTCGAGCGAATCGATGAACTGCTCGTCTTCGCCGGTGCCGAGCGTGGCAACAACCAAAGCCTGCGTCTCACCACGGGTGAACAGGGCCGAGCCGTGCGTGCGCGGCAGAACGCCGACCTGCGCCAGGATCGGACGCACGGTCTTCACGTCGCGGCCGTCGATACGCACGCCGGTGTCGAGAATGTTTCCGCGCACGACCTTCGCCTGCAGATCGTGGAAGGCTTCGCCGACCTTCTGCTTGTCGAATTTCGGCTCCTGACCTTCCGGCAGCAGAGCGGCGTTGACCTTCGCCTTCACCGCATCGACAGCGGCGTAGCGCAGCTGCTTGACGGTGTTCTTATAGGCTTCGCGCAGTTCGGCTTCGGCGATCTGGCTGACGGCGGCTTCGACGTCGGATTTGTCGACGACCTTGAGATCGCGCGGCTCCTTGGCGGCCTTCTCAGCCAGGCGGATGATCGCGTCGATCACCGGCTGGAAGCCGCGATGACCGGTCATCACTGCTTCGAGCATGACTTCTTCGGACAGTTCCTGCGCTTCCGACTCGACCATCAGCACCGCGTCCTGCGTGCCGGCGACGACGAGATCGAGACCCGATTCCTTCATCTCATCGATGGTCGGGTTGAGCTTCAGTTCGCCCTTGATCCAGCCGACGCGGGCGCCGCCGATCGGGCCCATGAAGGGAATGCCGGAAATGGTGAGCGCGGCGGAAGCCGCCACCATCGCCAGCACGTCCGGATCGTTTTCGAGATCGTGCGAGAGCACGGTGACGACGACCTGCGTGTCGTGGCGATAGCCTTCCGGAAACAGCGGGCGGATCGGACGGTCGATCAGGCGGGAGACCAAGGTCTCCTTTTCCGACGGACGGCCTTCACGCTTGAAATAGCCGCCGGGAATGCGGCCGGCCGCGAAGGCCTTTTCCTGATAGTTGACGGTGAGGGGGAAGAAATCGACGCCGGGCTTGGGGGCCTTGGCGGAGACGACGGTGGCGAGAACGGAGGTTTCGCCCCACGTGGCGAAAACGGCGCCGTCAGCCTGGCGCGCGATGCGGCCGGTTTCCAGGACGAGCTTGCGCCCGGCCCAGTCCAGGGTTTCGCGATGAATTTCGAACATCAATCAGTCTTTCATGGTTGCGGGAACGCAAAAGGCCATGAGCAAGACGGCGAGAAGCTGTCAGCGAGACGTCTCGTCCCAAGTCCGACAACTTCCGGCGATCCTGCCATGGCGCGATTTCTTTCCCGGACAGGACGGCGGCCCCATGCCGCCATCCAAACTCCCCGCCTGCCCTCAGGCGGGGATGCGCATTCGTTTAGCGACGAATGCCGAGGCGCTCGATGAGAGCCTTGTAACGCGGCTCGTCCCGCTTCTTCACATAATCGAGAAGCTGGCGGCGCTGGGAGACCAACTTTAGGAGGCCACGACGCGAATGGTTGTCCTTCACGTGGGTCTTGAAGTGGTCGGTCAGGTTGGCGATACGCTCGGTCAGGATGGCGACCTGGACCTCGGGCGAACCCGTGTCATTGGCCTTGGTGGCGTATTCCTTCACAAGCGTCTGCTTGCGTTCAGCAGTGATCGACATCGGTGGTCCTTTTCATTCAGAGAAAATGCGGCCAACCTCAATAAAATCAGTCGGTTCCGCCCAAATCCGCCGTTGGGGCCAGGCCGGGATGTCGTCCAGCACGGTCACAAGCGAGCGCAACGCCGCAGGATCATTCCCGCTGCGCTGGCGCGCTTATACACGAATTGCGGCGAGGCGCCAGTGTGTTGCCGCCCTCAATAGCAGCTGACGAATTCGCGGAAGACCCAGCCAACCGGCCGGCCGTCCATACGGGTGATGCGGGCCCAGGTCTTACCTTGGGCGTCGCTATCGGTCTCGACCATCTGCACCTGGGCGCCATTGGGCAATTGGCCGGTGACCTTGCCTTGGGGCGCCGCGCGGACGTTGAGCGGCGTGCCTGTCGGATCGGTCACCTTGCAGCGATCGGCGAGGGCTTGCGTGGCGAAGACGGCACCGAAGCCGGCAACGGCGAGGAGAACGGATTTTTGGGTCAGTTTTCTCATGGGATGTCTCCCGAGGCGTCAGAACACGCCACGGGAGAGGTTATCCCAGGGCGCTCAAAACGGCAGATTGAATACGCGGCTCGGCACCAGCTCGCCGTGCGAAACCGCACCGAAAGCGACCGGCACACCGCCGCAGGCGGCATAAGCGACGCCCTCGGCCGGCGCGTCGCGGCCGCGCAGGATAAGGGATTGGCCACGGCGCAGACGCGCGGCGCCATCGCGATCGACGACGACGCAGGGCAGTTCCGTCAGGCCCGCTTCCACCGACAGCATGAAGGCCGGCGCTTCGACGCCCGCCTCCTCGATCTCAGCCAACGGATCGGCATCGTCTTCATAGAACGGGCCGACGCGGGTGCGGCGCAGTGCCGTGACGTGACCGAGGCAGCCAAGCAGGCGGCCGAGATCGCGCGCGATGGCGCGCACATAAGTGCCCTTGCCGCATTCGGCTTCGAGCACCGCTTCCTCATCGCTCGACGAGACGAGACGCAGCGCATGAATGGTCACTTCGCGTGGCGCGATCTCGAAGGTGGCGCCGTCGCGTGCCAGATCATAAGCGCGCTCGCCATCGATCTTGATCGCCGAATAGGCCGGCGGCGTCTGCATGATCGTGCCGATGAAGCGCGGCAGTTGCGCTTCCACCTCTTCGCGCGTCGGGCGCGTTTCGGAATGGCGCACCGGCGTGCCGTCGGCGTCGTCGCTGTCGGTCTCGGTGCCCCATTTGACGGTGAAGCGATAGGCCTTCTCGCCATCCTGCACGAAAGGCACGGTCTTGGTCGCTTCGCCGAAGGCCACCGGCAGAAGGCCGGAGGCCAGCGGATCGAGCGTGCCGGCATGGCCCGCCTTCTTGGCATTGAAGATGCGTTTCAGGCGCGACACCGCATGGGTCGAGGTCATGCCGATGGGCTTGTCGAGGATGATCCAGCCATTGACCTCGACGCGCTTCGATTTCGGGGCGTTCATCTTAAGGCTCGCGGCGTGTGGCGTCGGGCGGCGGCGCGGAGCCGTCTTCGGCGGCCGGATCTTCGGTGGAAGAATCCTGGTTCAAATCTTGGTTCAAATCCTGGCGCACACGCGGTGAATTCAACAACGCGTCGATGCGCGCTGAATTGTCGAAACTGTCATCCACCTTGAAGCGGACTTCAGGGGCGAATTTCAGGTTGATCTTGCGAGCGACCTCGCCGCGCAGGAATTTCTTGTGGTGGTCGAGCGCCTTCAAAACCTCGGTGGCATCCTTGCCGCCGAGCGGCATGATGAAGATCGTCGCCAGTTTGAGATCGGGGCTCATCTTCACCTTGGGAACGGTGACCACATGGGCGTCGAGAACCGCATCGTTGAGCGCGCCGCGCGCCAACAGTTCCGACATGGCGTGACGAACCAGTTCACCAACGCGCAACATGCGCTGGGACGGCTCGCCGCCCTTTTGATGGTTACGGGACATGACATTCTCCAACGCGCGGGGATTTCTCCCCGCGCTTACAATCAATCAGCGTTTTGAGTTTCTTGCGATCTTCTTGGAACAAAGCGCTTACAGGGAGCGCTTCACTTCCTCCACGCGGTAGCACTCAATGACATCGCCAGGGCGCATGTCCTGATAGTTCTCGAAGGCCATACCGCATTCCTGGCCGGCGACGACTTCCTTCACCTCGTCCTTGAAGCGCTTCAGAGTCGACAGCTTGCCTTCGTGGACGACGACATTGTCGCGGATCAGGCGCACGCTCGCGCCACGCTCGACCCGCCCATCGGTGACGCGGCAGCCGGCCACCTTGCCGACCTTGGAAATGTTGAACACTTCCAGGATCTGCGCATTGCCCAACATCTCTTCGCGCAAGGTCGGCGACAGGAGGCCCGACATGGCGCTCTTCACGTCGTCAACGAGGTTGTAGATGATGTTGTAGTAACGGATTTCGATACCGAGCCGTTCCGACGCCTCGCGCGCTTCCTTATGCGCACGGACGTTGAAGCCGATCAGCACCGCTCCGCTCGCTTCCGCCAGGGTCACGTCCGATTCGGTGATACCGCCGACGCCGGCATGGACGATACGCGCCGCCACTTCGTCGGTGCCGAGCTTGTCGAGCGCCGCGATGATGGCTTCGACCGAACCCTGCACATCGCCCTTGATGACCAGCGGGAATTCCTTCAGGCCCGCGGTCTTCAACTGGCTCATCATTTCGACGAGCGAGCGGCCGGCACCGGCGCCACGCGCCGCCGCCTGATCGCGCTTGAGACGTTCGCGATAATCCGTGACTTCACGCGCGCGCGCTTCGGATTCGACGACCGCGACACGGTCGCCCGCGTCCGGCGCGCCATTGAAGCCGAGCACTTCGACGGGGAACGAGGGACCGGCGGTCTGCACGTTCTTGCCCTTGTCGTCGAGCAAGGCGCGCACGCGACCCGATTGCGAACCGGCGACGATGATGTCGCCGACCTTCATCGTGCCACGCTGCACCAGCACGGTCGCCACCGGACCACGGCCGCGATCGAGGCGCGCCTCGATGACGGTGCCTTCGGCGGGACGATCGGGATTGGCCTTCAGGTCGAGCAGTTCGGCCTGCAGCGCAATGGCTTCGAGCAGCTTGTCGAGGTTCTGGTGCTTGAGCGCCGAGACTTCGACTTCGAGCGTCTCACCGCCCATGGTTTCGACCTGCACTTCATATTGCAGCAGCTCGGCGCGCACGCGCTCCGGCTTGGCATCGGGCTTGTCGATCTTGTTGATCGCCACGATGATCGGCACTTTCGCCGCGCGCGCATGGCTGATCGCTTCGATCGTCTGCGGCATCACGCCGTCATCGGCGGCCACGACCAGCACGACGATGTCGGTGACCTTGGCGCCGCGAGCACGCATCGCGGTGAACGCGGCGTGGCCCGGCGTATCGATGAAGGTGATCGGCGCGCCATTGGGCGCGATGACCTGATAGGCACCGATATGCTGGGTGATGCCGCCGGCTTCACCCGACACGACGTTGGCCGAGCGAATGGCATCGAGCAGTGAGGTCTTGCCGTGGTCGACGTGACCCATGATAGTGACGACCGCGGGACGCGGCAGCAGATGATCGTCGACGTCAGGCGTATCGAAGAGACCTTCTTCAACGTCGGACTCGGCGACGCGCTTGACCGTATGGCCCAGTTCCTCGGCCACCAGTTCGGCGGTGTCGGCATCGATCACGTCGGTGATCTTGTGCATCTGACCCTGCTTCATCAGCAGGCGCACCACATCCACGCCACGCTCCGACATGCGGTTGGCGAGTTCCTGGATGGTGATGGTTTCGGGCAGGATGACTTCGCGCGACAGCTTTTCCTTCGGCTGGCCGAACATCTTGCCTTGCAGACGCTGCTGGCGGCGGCGGAAGGAGGCTTCCGAACGCATCCGGCCATCGTCTTCGGCGGTGGCGCTGGTGACCGTCAGGCGGCCGCGATTCTTCTGCTCGCCGCCACGGGTCGGGCGGGCCGGCAGGACGACTTTGACGGGCACGCCCGGACGACGGATGACGCGCTTGGCCTCTTCCTCGTTCTCGAGCGCGGGCCGGGGCGCGGCGGGAGCCGCGGCCATGGCGGCCGTGGCATCGGTCTGGGCCGGGCGACGGACCGGTGCCGAGGGCGCTGGGGCCGGCGGCGGGCCGCCAGGCGGCTGACCGTCCGTCCCGAGACGGCGCTTGGCCTCGTCCTCGGCGCGGCGCTTGGCTTCGGTTTCCTGCTGACGGCGTGTCTCTTCCTCGCGCTTGCGCGCTTCGGCGGCTTCGCGCTCGGCCTTCTCGGACGCCTCGCGCTCGGCGCGGGCCTTGGCCTCGATCTCGGCGACGCGGCGCTCTTCTTCTTCGCGACCGCGCGCATCGGTGAGGGCGCGCTCGCGAATCTCGATCTCACGATCGGTCAGCGTGCGCAGCACGACGCCGCTCGACGAACGCGGATCGGCCTGTTCGCCGCGGCCTGGCTGCGGACGCGCGGCGCGGCCCGACGGCGTGGCGGCGGGAGCGGGCGGCGGCGTGGCAGGCTTGGCGGGTACGGGGGCAGGCGCCGGCGCCTCGGCGCGCACGCCGGGCTTCACCGGCGGTGCGCCGACGGTGCGCGTCTTCACCTTTTCGACGACGACCTGCTTGGTGCGCCCGTGCGAAAAACTTTGCCGCACGGTGCCCTGTTCCACCGGACGCTTGAGAGTCAGCGTCTTCGATGCAACGTGCAGGGTCTTGTCGCCAGAATCTTTGGTTTCACTCATACGTTTCATATCCCCGGGGCCATGCCCGAAATTCAGTCGTCCCGTCCGCCGAAAGATGAGTCGCCGTGCGCGGTGTCATTTCCGATCTGACCCGCGTCGTGAACGCCGGAGAGATCGCCACGATAGCGGGCCAATCGCCCGCACCGGCCAAGGAATGCCAAACTTGCGGCACCCCGCCGGAGCGCAGCATGTATCACATTTGAGCGGCCCAATGCCAAATCCAATTGCGACGACTGAAATAAATCGACAATCGGAACCGTTTCCGCTGCTTCGCCCAGCGAGCGACGCAGCGCCTGGGCCATTTTTCGGCCCCCATCCGGCCCGCCATCGCGGGCCTGCAGCAGGCCAACCACGTCGCCGCGCGCGATCTGCGCCTCGACTTTCGCGGCACCCAGCACCACCAGACCCGCCTTATTGGCCATGGCCAGGCTCTGCAAAGCATCCCGTTCGAGGAGCGCATCCACGTCCCCGGCGAGATTTTCGGGGGCCTTGACCGCCGTTTTCAGCCCGCGCGCGAAGGAACCGCCCTTCACCGCCTGACGAACGGTGGCCGCATCCGCCGAAACCCAGACACCCCGGCCGGGCAGACGCCGGCGAATGTCAGGCACCACGTCACCGGCGGGGCCGGCGACGAAGCGAATCATCGCGTCCGGCGACAGGCGCGCACGGGTGACGACGCAGGTCCGTTCCGGGCCTGCCTCCTCGTCCATGTCGTTCGGCCGGGCCGTCACGACGCGCGCTCCGCCTGGGGCCGATTAGTTGGCCTGCGCCGAATCGTCGGCGTCGGTGGCCTCCGGGGCCTCCTCTTCCACCGGCGCTTCGATCCAGCCCGCCTTGACGCGCGCATTCATGATCAGGGCTTCAGCCTCCTCGCGGGAAATTTCGATGCCGTCGAAATAGCCGGCATGTTTGGTCGTCTCACCGTCCTTGCGCTCGCTCCAGCCGACGAGATCGTCGGTGGCGCAACCGGCCAGGTCTTCGATCGTCTTGACGTCGTTCTCGCCGAGCTTGACCAGCATGGCCGAGGTGAGACCGTCGATCTCGCGCATTTCGTCGGCGACGCCGAGTTCCTTGCGGCGGGCATCGTTGGCCGCCTCGATCTGAGCGAGATGTTCGCGGGCGCGGTTCTGAATTTCCTGCGCCGTCTCTTCGTCGAAACCTTCGATCGAAGCCAATTCCGACACCTCGACGAAGGCCAGTTCTTCCACCGAACGGAAGCCTTCCGATGCCAGGAGCTGACCGACGACTTCGTCGACGTCGAGGGCATTCATGAACGTGTTGGTGCGTTCGACGAATTCCTTCTGACGGCGCTCGGATTCCTCGGCCTCGGTGAGGATGTCGATATCCCAACCGGTGAGCTGCGAGGCGAGACGCACGTTCTGGCCGCGGCGGCCGATGGCGAGCGAGAGCTGCTCGTCGGGCACGACCACTTCGATGCGCGAGGAATCTTCGTCGAGAACGACCTTCACCACTTCCGCCGGCTGCAAAGCGTTGACGATGAACGTCGCCGCATCGGCCGACCACGGAATGATATCGATCTTTTCGCCCTGCAATTCGTTGACGACCGCCTGGACGCGCGAGCCACGCATACCGACGCAGGCACCGACCGGATCGATCGAGGAATCGCGCGAGGTGACGGCGATCTTGGCGCGAGAGCCCGGATCGCGGGCCACCGACTTCACCTCGATGATGCCGTCGTAAATTTCCGGCACTTCCTGGGCGAAGAGCTTCGCCATGAACTGCGGATGGGTGCGCGACAGGAAGATCTGCGGCCCACGCTGTTCGCGGCGCACATCGTAGACATAGGCGCGGACGCGATCGCCCGGACGGAACATTTCGCGCGGCACCAGTTCGTCGCGACGGATGATCGCTTCGCTGCGGCCGAGATCGACGATCACGTTGCCGTATTCGACGCGCTTGACGACGCCGTTGATGATGTCGCCGATGCGGTCCTTGTATTCCTGATACTGGCGATCGCGCTCGGCCTCGCGCACCTTCTGCACGATGACCTGCTTGGCCGCCTGGGCCGGGATGCGGCCGAAGTCGAACGGCGGCAGCGGCTCGGCGATCCAGTCGCCGACCTGCGCGGCCGGGTTCTTCTTGCGGGCGTCGACCAGCAGGATTTCCTTGGCGTCGTTCTCAACCGTGTCGACGACGAGCATCAGGCGCGAATAGCGCGTCTCGCCGGTCTTCGGATTGATCTCCGCCCGGATCTCGGTCTCCTGGCCATAGCGCGAACGCGCGGATTTCTGCAGCGCATCTTCGAGCGAGCTCAACACGATCTCGCGCGGAATCATCTTTTCCCGCGCGACCGCATCGACGATCTGCAGCAGTTCAAGTCGGTTGGCGCTTACGGCCATGGGTCTGCTCCTGGCTATCGGCTCTTCGGAGCCGGGAATTTCAGATGCTGAACTCACTGTCTCTTCTGCTCTTCTATGCTTCTTCAAAAATCTTGGGCGATAGCCCGGTTATTTGCGGCTCTATTTCTTGGCTGGCCCGCGGTGCGGGTTCGGCTTGGCGACCGCCTGTTTGCGAACCTTTTTCTGCGCGAAGCGACCAGGGCCGCGACGCGGCGCCTCAGCGGCTTCCTCATCCTCTTCCGGATCGGACAAGGTGGCCTTGCCGGCCCGCAGCGCCTCGCGGATCAGCGCTTCGGTGAGCACCAGCCGCGCCTCCTCGATATCCGACACCGGCAGCGCCACGTCCGCCTCCTCGTCCGCCTTGGCGTCGATGCGGCGCAGGCGGATGACGGCGTCACGGCCCGTGCCATCGACCCCTTCGATCCAGCCGCGAAACCGCTTGCGGCCGAAATGCAGACCGCCGGTCTCCATACGCGCCTCGTGGCCGATGCCACGGACGAAATCGGACAGGCGCACCAGCGGCCGGTCGATCCCCGGCGACGACATTTCCAGCCGATAGGCCTGGGTCAGCGGATCCTCGAGGTCGAGCACCGGCGACAAAGCCATGCTGGCCTTCTCGCAATCGTCGACACCCATCGTCCCGTCGGCCTTCTCGGCCATGATCTGAAGCGTAACCCCTTGAGTAGACGAGATTTTCACCCGAACGACGCGATAGCCGAGATCAGCCAGCACGGGTCCGGCCAAAGTCGCGACACGGGCGGCAACCCCCGTCTCCTGAATGAGGCGCGGTTCCGCGAGATCTGATGTTTCAGGCGCCGGTCGGGCAGATTGCCCGTCGGGTCCGCCGGACGTCTCGGTCACTATATGGGCTCCGGTCGGGCATTAAAAAAGAGCGGGTCCCGCAGGGCCCACTCTCAATAATGACCCTCGAATGACGGTCCAGATGAGATTGTTGGTCGGGCTTTTACTCCCAAACCAATCCCCGATCAAGGAAAAGCTCGTCGCCCGCCGGCTGGCGCAAGCATGGCTGCGGTGAGGCTTTTGCGCAGTCGACTTGTCGGCCCCGCCCCTCTAAAGCTCGCGCCCGACCACGTCTTCTCCCCTTTCCCCGATAGAAGTCCCTCCGCTTTGCCGCTGAAGCCCAATACGTTCGCGCTCACCTTCGTTCTCGCGCTGATGACCGCGATGGGGCCGATCGCCACCGACATCTATGTGCCCTCGCTGCCGCAGCTGGCGCAGGACTTCAACGCTTCGACGACGCAGGTGCAGTGGACTTTGTCGGGCTATCTGATGGGCTATGCGGTGAGCCAGATTTTCTATGGCCCTCTCTCCGACAAGCTCGGACGCAAGCCCCTGCTCATCGCCGGCTTCGCGATCTTTCTCGTCGCCACCTTCGCCAGCATGATGGCGACCTCCATGGAAATGCTAATCGCCGCGCGCATTCTGCAAGGCGCCGGAGGCGCCGGGCCGATCATCGTGGTGCGCGCCATCGTGCGCGATCTCTATGAGGGCGCGCGCGCCGGGCAACAAATGTCCGTGATGAGTTCGATCATGGGCGTGGCGCCAATCGCCGGACCGCTGGTCGGCGGCGTGCTGGCCGTGTGGTTTGGCTGGCGCGCCAGTTTCGTTGCGATGTTCGTTATCGTCGCCGCGCTCATCACCATCGCCGTGCTGTTCCTGCCGGAGACCTTGCGGCACAAAAGCAGCGCGCCACTGTCGGTCCGCGAAATCCTGCGCAGCTTCCGCATCGTCTTCGCCAATCCGCGCTGGCGCATCTATGGTGCACTGAACACGCTGGGGCACACGGGCTTGTTCACTTTCATCGCCGCCTCGCCCTTCGTACTGCAAGACCTCTATGGGCTGACGCCACTGCAGTTCGGCCTGTTCTTTTCGGTCTGCTCCTCGGCCTTCGTGCTGGGCGCCTGGACCGGCTCGCGGCTTGTCGTGCGCCGCGGCCTCGACGGCACGATCGCCATCGGAGTCGCTTGCTTTCTCATCGGCGGCATTCTGCAAGCGCTCGGCTTTTGGCTGTTTCCAGGCAGCGCGATCACGCTGCTCATCCCCGAGATGATCTATTTCGCCGGCGTCGGTTTCGTGTTGCCG
The DNA here is from genome assembly GCF_031921685.1 of Methylocella sp. CPCC 101449. Lineage (NCBI taxonomy): Bacteria > Pseudomonadati > Pseudomonadota > Alphaproteobacteria > Hyphomicrobiales > Beijerinckiaceae > Methylocella > Methylocella sp. CPCC 101449. Next base: position 1,332,032 of record NZ_JAPDHU010000001.1, read on the forward strand.
CATTCGATCGCTTCGGCTTTGTCGCCGTTTCCCGAACGCGCGGGTGCGGCGACTTCGCTGCAAGGCTTTCTGCAGATGATGTTCTCGGCCTGCGTCGGCCTGGGCGTCAGCACGCTGCTCGGCTCAAGCGCCGTGCCGCTCGTCGCCGTGACGGTGCTGCTCGGCACCAGCGCGACGATCCTCTTCGTCGCCACGGCGCGGATTCGCCAGCGGCCGCTCTAGTTCGAGGGCGTCATGCCTTCGATGGCAGCGAGCAGTCGCGCGATGTCTTCGTCGCGCGACAGGCGATGATCGCCATCCTTGATCAAGGTGACAGCGACCGGATCGCCGGCGAGATGTTCGACGAGCTGCATCGCATGTGCCCACGGCACATCGGGATCCTGCATGCCTTGCAGGATATGTACGGGTCCATGGCTGCGGATCGGCTGGCCAAACAGCAGGTGACGACGGCCATCTTCGATCAGCGCCTTCGTCACCGGATAGGGATCGGGCGCATATTCGGACTGGCGCAACCACACGCCTTTTTCCACGATGTCGCGCCGCGCCGCTTCCGGCATGTTGCGCCACATCAGCGCCTCGGTGAAATCGACCGCCGGCGCGATCAGCACCAGACCGGCGAGGCGGCCGGTTTCGCCGCTTTCAGCGAAAGCCTTCGCCACCAGCAGCGAAATCCACCCGCCCATGGAGGACCCGACGAGAATCTGCGGTCCATTGGTCAATTGCCTGATGACGGCGAGGCTGTCTTCCAGCCACTGGCCGATGGTGCCGTCCTCGAAACGGCCTTCCGACTCGCCGTGGCCGGAATAGTCGAACCGCAGGAAGGCGCGGCCGTTACGGGCGGCCCATGCGTCGATGCGCTCGGCCTTGGTCGACAACATGTCGGATTTGAACCCGCCGAGCCAAACCACACCGGGGGCCTGGATGGAACTTGCGCCCGCCCGTTGCCGGAAAGCCAGGCGGCGTGTATGCGGCGCGGTTCCGACAGTTAAGAATTTTGCCGTTACTAATTGTGGATGGGTCTCGGTCACATCTGTCACATTCATTGCCATCGGCAGGTCCGGCGGCCCAAAACAAGGAAGATGGCGAACGGATTGGTGCGCCGCCCGCCTTGTACATCAGAGCAAATGGCGTTTCGACCCAAACGCGATCTGCTGACGGTTTTTGTTTGATGCGCCTCGCACCGCGTGACTGGATCAAGCCGCGAAGCGCCACGATAGGAAAGCGATGCCCTACGGCCCGCATGATCTGATCGAAAGTGGCCAGTTCCCGGCCCTTGCCGGCCGTACGGTCCTGCAGATCATCCCAGACCTCGAGGCCGGCGGTGCCGAACGCACGACCATCGACATCGCCACCGCGCTGACCGAGGCCGGCGCGCGCGCCCTGGTGGCCAGCCAAGGCGGCCGGCTCGTCAGCGAACTGCAGGCGCGCGGCGGCGTCTGGCTGCCGTTTCCGGCGAAAACCAAGAATCCTTTGTCGATGATGGTCAACATCCGGCGGCTGGCGGCGCTGATCGCCCGAGAGCGGATCGACATCGTTCATGCCCGCTCGCGCGCCCCCGCCTGGGTGGCGCTGGGCGCGACGCGGGCCATGCGGGTGCCCTTCGTCACCACCTATCACGGCGCCTATTCGGGTACGTCGAGCATCAAGATCCGCTATAATTCGGTGATGGCGCGGGCCGATTACGTGATCGCCAATTCGGAATTCACCAAGCGGCGCATTCTCGATCAGCATCCCTTCGCCGACGGCCACATCACCGTCATCCATCGCGGCACGGATTTTCGCGCCTTCACGCCGGCCGCCGTCGATCCGGCCCGGGTGCGGCGCCTGCGCCAGCAATGGGGCGTCGAGCCGGACGAGCGCATCATTCTGCTCGCGGCACGACTGACCGGCTGGAAAGGCCAGACCGTGCTGGTGGACGCGGCGGCGCTGATGCGCCGGCAGGGGCTCAACGGCGTCAAATTCGTCCTGGCCGGCGATCCGCAGGGGCGCAGCTCCTTCGTCAAGGACCTGGAAAGCCGCATCGCCACGGCCGGTCTCGGCGATCTGGTCAAGCTTGTCGGCCATTGCGACGACATGCCGGCCGCCTTCCTGGCCGCCTCGGCGGTCGCCGTGCCCTCGACCGAGCCGGAGGCCTTCGGCCGTTCCGCCGTCGAGGCGCAGGCCATGGGGGCGCCGGTGATCGTCACCGAGCTTGGCGCCGTGCCCGAGACCGTGCTGGGACCGCCGGAAGCACCGGCTGCCGCGCGCACCGGCTGGCGCATCCCGCCGGGCGATCCGCAGGCCCTGGCCAATGCGCTGTCGGAGGCGCTCGCGATGGGTGCGGTCGAACGCGACGCGCTGGCGCTGCGGGCGCGCCAGCATGTCGAGCGCCATTTCTCGCTCGACCATATGTGCAAGCAGACGCTGGCGTTGTACGAAGGCATCATTCGAGGTTTCTGAGGCTTCGAGAGCACGGCCAAGGTTGACTTCCGGCCCGTCTGACCCGATTCTCTATTCGGGTCCGGTCCTGCCTAAGCAAATTCGCCAAAAGCAGGTTGAAGCGGTCATCGTGACGCCCGGGTCCGGCTTATTCACAAGAGGAGTTTTGCCATTCGCCGTCCAATGAAAGCACCCGTGGGTCCCCAGAAAGAAGGACCCCGGACCAATCGGGAAATCCGTGTCAGCGAAGTTCAGCTTATCGATGCCGAAGGTCAGAATCGGGGCAAAACCCCGATAGCCGAAGCGCTGCAGCTCGCCGAAGAGGCGGGGCTCGACCTCGTCGAGATCGTTCCGAACGCCAATCCGCCGGTCTGTAAAATTCTTGATTTCGGTAAGTTCCGTTTCACGGAGCAGAAGAAAGCCGCCGAAGCGCGCAAGCGCCAGAAGGTGGTCGAGGTCAAGGAAATCAAGCTGCGGCCCGGCATCGACGATCACGACTACGAAACCAAGATGAAAGCCGTGAAACGGTTCTTCGACGAAGGCGACAAGGTGAAAGTCACCCTGCGCTTCCGCGGCCGTGAAATGGCGCATCAGGAACTCGGCTATCGCCTGCTTGAGCGCGTACGCCAGGAGAATCTCGCCATCGCGAAATGCGAGGTGGAACCTTCCATGGAAGGCCGCCAGATGGTGATGATCCTCGCGCCGAAATAACCGGCGCGTCGCATCCGCAACGGGCTGAGAGACATTCCCTCGGCCCCCTTTCCCCGGATCGCGCTTCCAACCTCATCCTTTGATGTTGTGTTTTCAGCATGGCTGCCGTGCGTTTTGCACGGCACCTGCTGGCCCATGGACTCTATCCCCGCTTCGACCAAACGTCCTATGACGAGGTCGTAGATAAAACAGAGTCCCCTTGGAAACGCTCGTCAAACCCGCGCCGGCCGCACTGCCCCTGACGCACCGCGATACCTTATGGATCGTGGCTGGCGTGCTGTTGCCGGTGTTCATGGCCTCCCTCGACCAGGCGCTGGTGGCGACCGCGCTGCCGACGATCGGCCATGCCTTCGATGCGACTGGCCAGCTCTCCTGGGTGGTGAGCGCCTATCTGTTGACCTCGACGGCGGCGACACCGCTCTACGGCAAGATCAGCGATACGCGCGGCCGCCGCGTCACCATGCTGGCCGGCATCGGCATTTTCGTCGCCGGTGCCATCGCCTCGGCGCTCGCGCCCAACATCACCAGCCTCATCCTGGCGCGCGGCCTGCAAGGCATCGGCGGCGCCGGCCTCGTCGCGCAGGCGATGACCGTGCTCGGCGACATCGCGCCGCCGAAACAGCGCGCCAAATATTATACCTACTTCTCGATCATCTATACGAGCGCCGCTGGCATCGGCCCGGTGATCGGCGGCCTGTTCGCCGAACATCTGCATTGGTCTTTGGTGTTCTGGATTTCAGTGCCGATGGGCCTCGCCGCTTTCGCGATGACGAGCACCTTGCTGCGCAAACTGCCGCGCTATGAAAGATACCATCGCCTCGATATCGCTGGCGCGGTGCTGATCGTCGCCGCCAGTTCGACCTTGATGCTGGTGATGAATACAGGCGGCAAGACCTGGGCTTGGCTCTCAAAGGAAATCGTTACGTTCAGCGCCCTATCCGCACTGCTGTGGCTGTTGTTCTTTCTGCGTCTGGCGCGCGCCGCCGAACCGCTGATCCCGCTCGGCATCCTGCGCAATCCGATCGTGCGTTGCGCCATCGTCGCCAATTCCTTCGGCTGGGCGGCGATGATCGGCCTCAACATCTATCTGCCGCTCTATCTGCAAAGCGTGCTTGGCCAGACGCCTTCCGAATCCGGCGTCAATCTGATCGTGCTGATGGTGACGATCAACACCAGCGCGCTCGTCGGCGCGCAGGTGGCGGCGCGCATGGAGCATTACAAATTCTATCCGCTGATCACCTTGTTCATCTGCATTCTCAGCATCGGCTGGCTCGCCACGCGCGTCGATACGCTTTCGATGCTGGAATTCGAATTGGTGCTGGCCTTGGCTGGTCTCGGCTTCGGTCCCGTCGCGCCAGTGTCGAGCGTTGCCTTGCAGAATGCGGTGATGATGCATCAGCTTGGCACCGCCGTGTCGGTGATGAGCTTCGCGCGCAGCCTGTTCGCCGCCGTGCTCGTCGCCGCTCTTGGCGCCATCGTGTTGCATGCGGTGGGCGGCGAGATGCTGACCGGCGCCGCAGCGACCCTCGCGGCCGACCGTGACGGCGCCACCGCCGCGTTCCGCAACCTGTTCTGGGTCACCGCCGGCTGTCTGGTGATCGCCTTCCTCGGACTGTTGCTGATGGAGGAAAAGCCGCTTTTGACCTCGAACGAGACGCGGATCGAATGAAAATTGGCAATTCACCCGAATCTGACCTGCGTCAAGACGGCGCGCGCTCACTGCGCTATGAGCGAACCTTAATGCGTGGCCGCGCCGCGCCATCTGGATTGATCTGATGAATTTCCTGCTGCCGTTTTGTGCCTTCACCAGTGCCGTCGCAACCCGCGCGATGGATCCACTGGTGTCGTCGCTTGCGACGGAATTCGGCATCAGCATTGCCGCGGCGGCCCTCGCCGTCACCATGTTTGCGCTGCCCTATTCCATTGGCCAACCCGTGTTGGGCCCAGCCGGCGACCATTACGGCAAGATCCGCATTCTCAAGATCTGCCTGTGGGTGCAGACGGCGAGCCTGATCCTCGTCGCCGTGGCGCCGACCTTCGAACTGCTGCTCGTCGGTCGTTTCATCGGCGGCATTGCAGGCGGTGGCTTGATGCCGATCGCGCTCGCCATCGTCGCCGACAAAGTGGCGCCGTCGCAGCGCCAGGCCGCCATCGCGCGCAATGTCACCGGCTCGCTGTCGGGCCTGATCCTGGCCGCCAGCGGCGCCGGCCTGATGGCGGTGTGGCTGAACTGGCGGGCGATTTTCGGCGTCGCCACGGCGATCTCGCTCATCGCCGCGATTCTCGTCACCCTCCAACTGAAAGAAACCGTCGTCGCGACGCGGCACCTCCGCCTGTCGGATGCTTTCGACAGCTATCGCCAGATCATCACCAAACGGCGCGCCTGGATCTGCTTCATCGCCGTGATGTTCGAAGGCATCGCGCTGTTCGGCATGTTTCCCTTCATCGCGCCGGTGCTGCAATCGCGCGGCATGGGCGGCCCGGCGGAAGCGGGCTTCATGATCACCGCCTGCGGCGTCGGCTCGCTGATCTTCACCTTTTTGGTGCGGCGGCTGTTGCGCGTGATGTCGCGCTACGGATTGATGATTGCAGGCGGCGCGCTGGCGATGATGGGACTGTTGGCTTTGGCCTTCGCCGCGCCCTTGCCGTGGCTCGCCTTCTTCTTCGCCCTGTCGGGCTTCGGCTATATGATGGTGCACAATTCCATCCACGCCGAAGTGTCGGAACTGACCGACACGGCGCGCACGTCGGCCTTCGCTTTGCATTCCTGTTTCTTCTTCACCGGACAGGCGCTGGGACCGCTGCTGTTTGGCGCCGGCATGGGCATGATCGGCGCGTCCGGCATTCTCATCGTTTATGGCGCCATCCTGCTCATGATCGGCCCGATCATTTCGGTGCTGCTGCGCCGGGCGCGCGCCACCGGAAGCGGCGCGCTGGCCTTTTAAACTTCAACTGTTCGACAGGCTGCGCACCAGTTCGACTTCGTTCGCCGAGCCGAGCACCACCGCGACGCGCTGATGCAGCTTCTCCGGCTTGACGTCGAGAATGGGTGCGTATGCATCCGTGGCCTGGCCGCCAGCCTGTTCGACCAGGAGCGCCATCGGATTGCCTTCGTACATCAGGCGCAGTTTGCCAGGCCGATCCGGCTCGCGCTTGTCCCAGGGATACATGAAGATGCCGCCGCGCATCAGAACGCGATGCACGTCCGCCACCATCGAGGCGATCCAGCGCATGTTGAAATCCTTGCCGCGCTCGCCGGTCTTGCCCTTGAGGCAGCCGTCGACATAGCGCTGGATCGGCTCGGCCCAATGACGCTGGTTCGACATGTTGATGGCGAATTCCTTGGTGTCCTTGGGAATGCTCAGGCGCTCATGGGTGAGCAGCCATTCGTCCTTGGCGCTCAGCGTGAAGCCGTAGACGCCATCCCTGAGGGTGAGCACCAGCATGGTCTGCGGCCCGTAGATCGCATAGCCCGCCGCCACCTGGTTGCGGCCGGGCAACAGAAAGTCGGCCTCGGCCGGCACGCGGCCTGCGGGCGCGGGCAGGATCGAGAAGATCGTGCCGACGCTGACGTTGACGTCGATATTGCTGGAGCCATCAAGAGGATCAAAGGTCACCAGGAAGCCGCCGGTGCGGCCCGTGGTCTCGACGGTTTCCAGCTCTTCGGAGGCAAAGCCCGCGACGGGCGCGCAAGAACGCATCATGTCGCTCAGCATGTCGTTGGTGATGACGTCGAGCTTCTTCTGTTCCTCGGCCTGCACATTGATATGGCCGGCGGAGCCCAGATTGCCGGCGATGGCGCCGGCCGAGACGACGCGGCTGATCCCAGTGCAGGCGGAGGCCACGGCGGTGATGACGGATTTCAGTTCGGGCGCCGCCGGCTGACGGCCAAGGAAATCGTTGAGCGTGTTCACGGCGTTCCTTCTGGAGAGCCAAGTATAAAGAGCCAAGTACAAATCGTACCAAGCTCGTACCTGACTGAGCCGAAGCCGTCGAGCGAGGAACCGGCCCGTTACGCCCCCTTGCTTTCCCTCCGGTTTTTCCCTTATAAGCCCGGCTTCGAACCGCCCGGCCAGTTAGGGCTGCCGTGGCGGTTCTTTTCGCTCACTTCCGATGCGAATTGCCGAAACCGGCCGGATTTCCGGCCGCGCCGAGGCAAGTAATTGAAATTGGGGCGTTTTCGCCCCACAGGAGAGCCAAATGCCCAAGTTGAAGACGAAATCGGGCGCTAAAAAGCGCTTCAAGATCACCGGCTCCGGCAAGGTGGTCTACGCCCAGAGTGGCAAGCGCCACGGCATGATCAAGCGCACCAACAAGCAGATCCGGAACCTGCGCGGCACCACGGTCCTGTTCAAGACCGACGGCGACAACGTCAAGAAGTACTTCCTGCCGAACGGCTGACGTTTTCTCGCATTTGCCCCCTGTTTCACTTTGAGTTTTAAGGAGATCTGCCATGGCTCGCGTTAAACGCGGCGTTACCGCCCATGCCAAGCACAAGAAAACCCTCGACGCGGCAAAAGGCTTCCGTGGCCGCCGTAAGAACACCATCCGCGCCGCCAAGGCTGCCGTCGACAAGTCGATGCAGTATGCCTATCGCGACCGCAAGAATAAGAAGCGCACCTTCCGCGCGCTGTGGATCCAGCGTCTGAACGCCGCCGTGCGCGAATTCGGCATCACCTACAGCCGATTTATTGCCGGCCTCGCGAAGGCGGGCATTGAGATCGACCGCAAGGTGCTGTCCGAAATGGCCATTCACGAACCGGCGGCCTTCAAGGCCATCGTCGAGAAGGTCAAGGCGGACCTGCCCGCCGCGGCGTGATCTGACGGACGGCGCTCCAAACCTTCGCGCCGTCCCTCCGTCTTTTCGAGGCCCCTTCGCGCGCGCGGTCTGTCCGCGCGGCGATCATTGTGCGGCCTGAGGTCGTTTCCCAAGGCCGTTGAGCTTCTGGTGTATTTCACCGGTTTCATCGTCCAGGCGGGAACATGTCCGACCTTCAAACTCTCGAATCCTCCACCCTGACCGCCATCGCCGGCGCCACCGACGAGACGGCGCTGGAAGCCGTGCGCGTCGGCGCTCTCGGCAAGAAGGGCACCATCTCGGCTTTGCTCGCGACCCTGGGCAAAATGTCGCCCGACGAGCGCAAGAGCGCGGGCGCCGCCATCAACGCGCTGAAGGACAAGGTCAACGAAGCGCTCACCGCGCGCCGCACCGTCCTGAAGGACGCGGCCCTCGAACAGCGCCTGGCTTCCGAGACCGTCGACGTCACCTTGCCGGTGCGCGAGGCCGCCAGCGAGCGCGGCCGCATCCATCCGATCAGCCAGGTGATGGACGAACTGACCGCGATTTTCGCCGACATGGGTTTCTCGATCGCCGAAGGGCCAGACATCGAGAGCGACGATTACAACTTCACCAAGCTGAACTTCCCGGCCGGCCATCCGGCGCGCGAGATGCACGACACATTCTTCTTCGAGCCGGATGCGAAGGGCGAACGCAAACTGCTGCGCACGCACACCTCGCCGGTGCAGGTGCGCACCATGCTCGCCTCGCAGCCGCCGATCCGCGTCATCTGCCCGGGCCGCACCTATCGCTGCGACAGCGACCAGACGCACACGCCGATGTTCCATCAGGTCGAAGGTCTCGTCATCGACAAGTCGGCGCATCTTGGCCATCTGAAATGGGTGCTGGAAGAATTCTGCAAGGCGTTCTTCGAAGTGCCGAATGTGAAGATGCGCTTCCGCCCGTCGTTCTTCCCGTTCACCGAACCGTCGATGGAAGTCGACATTCAGTGCCGGCGTTCGGGCGGTGAAATCCGCTTCGGCGAAGGCGAAGACTGGCTGGAGATTCTCGGCTGCGGCATGGTGCATCCGAATGTGCTGCGCAATTGCGGTTTAGATCCCGATGTCTACCAGGGTTTCGCCTGGGGCATGGGCATCGATCGCATCGCCATGCTCAAATACGGCATGCCGGACCTGCGGCCCTTCTTCGAAGCCGACGTGCGCTGGCTTTCTCACTACGGCTTCCGCCCGCTCGATCTGCCGACCTTGGCCGGCGGCCTGAGCGCGTAAGGAGAGACACATGAAATTCACCCTCTCCTGGCTCAAGGATCATCTCGACACCACGGCGTCTCTCAGCGAGATCGTCGAGACGCTGACGCGTATCGGCCTCGAGGTCGAGCACGTGATCGATCCGACCGACAAACTGAAAGATTTCACGGTCGCTTATGTGATCGACGCCAAGCAGCATCCCAATGCCGACCGCCTGCGCGTCTGCATGGTCGACACCGGCACGGGTACGCCGGTGCAGGTGGTGTGCGGCGCGCCCAATGCGCGCACCGGCATGAAGAGCGTGTTCTCGCCGCCCGGCACCTATATTCCCGGCAAGGACATGACGCTTGGCAAGGGCGTCATTCGCGGCGTCGAGTCGAACGGCATGCTGTGTTCGGCCGCCGAACTGCAATTGTCGGAAGATCACGACGGCATCATCGATCTGCCCGACGATGCGCCGGTCGGCGCGCGCTATGTCGACTATGCCAAGCTCGGCGACCCGGTGATCGAGATCAACCTGACGCCCAATCGCCCCGACGCCACGGGTGTCCACGGCATCGCGCGCGATCTGGCGGCGGCGGGTCTTGGCACATTGAAGGATCATGCGATCAAGCCGGCTGGTGGTGCGTTCCCCTGCCCGGTGAATGTGAAGCTCGACTTCTCGACCAAAGACAAGCATCTGGCACCGATGTTCGCTTTACGCCTGGTACGCGGCGTCAAGAACGGCCCGGCGCCAGAGTGGATGCAGCAGCGGTTGAAGGCGATCGGCCTGCGGCCGATCAATGCGCTGGTCGACATCACCAATTACGTCACCTTCGATCGCGGCCGGCCGCTGCATGTGTTCGACGCCAAGAAGGTCGCCGGCAATCTCACCGTGCGCCGCGCCAAGGACGGCGAAGAGGTATTGGCGCTCGACGGCAAGACCTACACGCTGAAGAGCGACAATGTGGTCATCGCCGACGACAAGGGCGTCGAATCGATCGCCGGCATCATGGGCGGCGAACATTCGGGCTGCGACGACGCGACCACCGACGTGCTGATCGAATCGGCGCTGTGGGATTCGATGAACATCGCCCGCTCCGGCCGCGCGCTCGGCATCGTCACCGATGCGCGCTATCGTTTCGAGCGCGGCGTCGATCCGGCCTTCTGCGTGCCGGGTGCGGAACTCGCCACCAAACTGGTGATGGATTTCTGCGGCGGCGAGCCGTCGGAGCTGATCGTGGCCGGCGAACAGCCGAAAAGCGACACCGCCATCGATTTCCCGTTGAGCGAAGTGCAGCGGCTGACCGGCCTCGAACTCGAACGCTCAGAGATGGTGCGCACGCTGGAAAAACTCGGCTTCGGCGTCATCAGCCAGTCGACCAATGCAGACCGTATCATCGTCAAAGTGCCGTCGTGGCGGCCGGATGTGGAAGGCAAGGCCGATATCGCCGAGGAGATCGTTAGAATCGCCGGCGTCGACAATGTCGCTTCCGTGCCGCTGCCACGCATCGACACGGCGGTGCCCAAGCCCATCCTCACCTTGTTGCAGAAGCGCACGCGCCAGGCGCGCCGCGCGCTCGCTTCGCAGGGTCTCGTCGAAGCGGTGACCTGGTCTTTCGTCAGCAAGGAACAGGCGGAAGGCTTTGGCGGCGGACAGCCGGCGCTGGCGCTCGCCAATCCGATCGCCGCCGATCTCTCCGACATGCGCCCGTCCCTGCTGCCTGGCCTGTTGAAGGCGGCGCAGCGCAATGCCGATCGCGGTTTCGGCGACGTGGCTCTGTTCGAAGTCGGCCAGATCTTCAAGGGCGACGGCGAGAAGGATCAGCGCATGGCCGCCGCCACCGTGCGGCGCGGCGGCAGCGGTCGCGCCTGGAACGCCAAGGCAACCCCGGTCAGCGTGTTCGACGCCAAGGCCGATGCCATGGCGATGCTGGCGGCGCTCGGCGTGCCGCTCGGTGGTCTGCACATTGTCTCGGGCGGTCCCGCCTGGTTGCACCCCGGCCGCTCCGGCACGATGCAGTTCGGGCCGAAGAACGTGATCGGCTGGTTCGGCGAATTCCATCCGCGCACCTTGGAAATGCTCGATGTCGACGGGCCGGTGGCCGGTTTCGAGATCATTCTCGACGATCTGCCGGCACCGCGCGCCAAGCCGACGAAGGTGAAACCGAAGCTCGAACTGTCGGATTTCATGCCGCTGGAACGCGACTTCGCGTTCATCGTCGACCGCAGCGTCAAGTCGACTGATATTCTGCGCGCTGTTCAAGCGGCGGAAAAAGTGCTCATCTCGGGGCTCAACGTCTTCGATATCTACGAAGGCGCCGGCATTCCCGAGGGCCGCAAGTCGGTGGGCGTCACCGTCACCTTGCAGCCGCGCGAAAAGACGTTGACCGATGCGGAGATCGAGGAAGTGGCCGGGCGGATCGTCGCCGAAGTGACGAAGAAGACCGGAGCCACGTTACGAGGCTGAGTGCGAGGCTGAGTGAATGCGGATCGCGGTTGTCATCGTCACGGGTGTTCTCACCTGCGGCCTGTTGGCGCCGCAGAGCGCTTTAGCCCAGCGCTCGCTCGCCGATTGTGACAAGCTGACGAACGACGACGCCTATAACAGGTGCCTGGCCTCCTTCGGACCGAAGCGAGGCCAGCACATGCCCTCGGGCAGTACCGCTTATCCCGATGCGGCCGATGCGCCGCCGCGCGCCGGCGCGCCAAACGCCGCACAGGGAAGCACGACCCGCGCCAGCCGCAACAGCAGCGGCCGCAATGCCAGTTTCCGACGCAATCTGCGCGGCAATGGTCACGCGGTGATCATCACGCCGCTCAAAGGCGGCCGCCTGCGCTTTCAAATCGTCATGCCGCAGCGGCGATAGGACGTTTGTCGCAATCTAGGCTGTAGCTTTTCGTCGAACGCCTCGCGGAATCCCGGCAGGAAACGCATTCCCCGCTCGTGCGTTGATGACTTGACGTTGATGACCTGGGGAAAGCCGTTACAGTGGTGAGCCATAGCGCGACGGCGATGCCGCGGCTTTTCAAACGGCCCGTATGCCAGCATAGTCATGTCTGTGAACAGGAGGTTCGGATGAGGAAAGTTCTGATCGCAGCGACCATCGCTTTTGCAGCCATGGGCGCGGCGGCGCAGGCCGACGGCACTTTGGACAAGATCAAGTCCAGCGGCATCATCACCCAAGGCGTGCGCGAATCCTCGGGATTAGCCTATACTTTGGGCAACGGCGTCTACACCGGCTATCACTACGACGTCTGTCAGAACATCATCGCCGACATCAAGAAGAAGCTCGGCGTCGAAAAGCTGGATATCCGCTACCAGCCCGTCACCTCGCAAAATCGCGTGCCCCTGGTGCAGAACGGCACCGTCGACCTGGAATGCGGCTCGACGACCAACAACAAGGCGCGCGGCCGTGACGTCGATTTCGCCACGACGGTTTACATCGAGGAAATCAAGATCGCGGTCAAAGCCAATTCCAACATCGGCAAGCTGGAAGATCTGAACGGCAAGACCATCGCCACCACGACGGGAACCACGTCCGTACAAACCCTGCGCAAGAACAAGCGCGGCAAGGATCTCAAGTTCAATGAAGTGTTCGGCAAGGACCATGCCGACAGCTTCCTGCTGCTGCAGAGCGGCCGTGCCGACGCTTTCGTCATGGATGCGTCGATTCTCGCTGCCAATATCGCGCGGGCGCAGAACCCGAAGGAGTATAAAATCCTTCCCGAGGTTCTGGCGGTCGAGCCGATCGCGATCATGATCCGCAAGAACGATCCGGAGTTCAAGAAAGCGGTCGATGAGAGCATTGCCGCGCAGATCAAGGCCGGTACGATCGCCAAACTCTACGACAAATGGTTCATGCAGCCGATCCCGCCCAATAACGTGACGCTGAACATGCCGGCGTCCGACGCGACGAAGGAAGCCTGGGCCAATCCCAACGACAAACCGACCGAGGATTACAAACAACCCGGCGAATGAGCCCATTAGTCAGGCACGGCCACGGCCGTGCCTGATGTCTTTTCGGCCCTCGGCTGGGGCCATCGAGCGGGCGGGGTTGCATGACATATTGGCAGGACATCTGGGATCGCTGGCAATTTCTCTGGGATGACCGGGGCGACGGCGTCACCTACTGGCAATGGATGTTCTCTGCCTGGGGTTACACCGTCTCCGTCGCCGCCGTGTCCCTGGTGATCGCGCTGGCGATCGGCTGTCTCGTCGGCACCTTGCGCACGGTGTCGCAGCATCGGGTCGTCTCGTCGCTCGCCACGGGCTGGGTCGAACTGTTCCGTAACATTCCGGTGCTGGTGCAGCTCTTCCTGTGGTTCTTCGTCATTTCGGAAATCGTTCCCGGCATGCGCGGCGTGCCGAGCTTCGTTCTGGCCTGCTGCGCGCTGGGCTTCTTCACCTCGGCCCGCATCGCCGAACAGGTGCGCGCCGGCATTCTGGCCTTGCCGCGCGGCCAGCGCCAGGCGGCGCTCGCCATGGGCTTCACGCAGTTTCAGGCCTATCGCTACGTGATTTTGCCGCAGACATTTCGCATCATCATTCCGCCGCTGACCAGCGAAGCGATGAACATCGTCAAGAATTCCTCCGTCGCCTTCGCCGTGTCGATTCCCGAACTGATCAGCTTCGCCATGCAGACGCAGGAGGAAACCTCGCGCGGCATCGAAGTCTATCTGGCCGCCACCATTCTTTATGTCATCACCGCTCTGGCCATCAGCTGGTTCATGTCCATCCTCGAAAAACGGGCGCGCGTTCCCGGCCTTTCCTCGCAAGGACAGGGAGCGCACTGATGCCGGCACTGGATTTCTCCTTCTACACCTGGGCCAACATCAGCACCTATCTGCTCAGCGGCCTCTATTTCAGCGTCAGCCTGACGATCGCCGCGACGATCGGTGGCATCGCGCTCGGTACGGTCATCGCCCTGATGCGCCTGTCCGGCATCAAGCCGCTTGAATATGCGGCGCTCTGGTATGTGAACCTGCTGCGCAGCATCCCGCTGGTGATGGTCATCCTGTGGTTCTTCCTCCTGATGCCGTCGGCCTTCTATAATCTGTTTCCAGGCGACATCGGCCAGAAGTATCGCGCCGAAATTTGCGCTTTGATCACCTTCATCATTTTCGAAGCGGCTTTCTTCAGCGAGATCGTGCGCGCCGGCATCCAATCCTTGCCGCGCGGGCAGACCTTCGCCGGCCAGGCACTCGGCATGACCTACGCGCAGAACATGCGCTACATCGTTCTGCCGCAGGCGATGCGCAACATGCTGCCGGTCTTCCTCACCCAGACCATCGTGCTCTTTCAGGATACGTCGCTGGTCTATGCCATCGGCGCCTACGACATCCTCAAGGGCTTCGAGATCATGGGCAATACGTTCGGACGGCGCGTCGAAACCTATATCATGGCCGCCGTGGTCTATTTCATCATCTCGTTCGCGCTCTCCATGCTGGTGAAGCGTCTGAACGAGAAGATCCGCATCCTGCGCTAATTTAAGGGACGTCGACCGCGATGATCGAGATGAAAAACGTTTCCAAATGGTATGGCGCGACGCAGGTGCTCAACGACTGCTCGCTCAATATCGAAAAGGGCGAAGTGGTCGTCGTCTGCGGCCCGTCGGGATCCGGCAAGTCGACCCTGATCAAGACCATCAACGCGCTCGAACCCGTGCAGAAAGGCGAAATCTATGTCGATGGCGTCGCCGTTCATGACAAGGCGACCAACCTGCCGAAGCTGCGCAGCCGCGTCGGCATGGTGTTCCAGCATTTCGAACTGTTTCCGCATCTGACGGTGACCGACAATCTCACCATCGCCCAGATGAAGGTTTTGGGTCGCGGCCAGGACGAAGCCAAGCAGCGCGGCCTCAAAATGCTCGAACGCGTCGGCCTCACCGCACACAAGGACAAATTTCCCGGCCAGCTTTCCGGCGGCCAGCAGCAGCGCGTCGCCATCGCGCGGGCTTTGTCGATGGACCCTATCGTCATGCTGTTCGACGAGCCGACATCGGCGCTCGATCCCGAAATGGTCGGCGAAGTGCTCGACGTCATGGTCGGCCTCGCCGCCGAGGGCATGACGATGATGGTGGTGACGCATGAAATGGGCTTCGCCCGCAAAGTCTCCAACCGCGTCATCTTCATGGATGTCGGCGGCCATATTCTCGAAGACACCAGCAAGGACGAGTTCTTCGGCAATATCGAGGCGCGTCAGCCGCGTACGCGGGAGTTTCTCAATAAGATCCTGCCGCATTAAGGACGCAGGCCAACACCTCGGTGTCATCCCCGACACGCGCAGCGTGATCCGGGAACCAGGGGCAAACGGTAGAACCTTGGGCTGGCATCAACGCGCCCTGAACGCGCAGGGCAAGCATTGCGTCACTCACCCCTGGATCCCGGATCGCGCCGTTGGCGCGTCCGGGATGACACCAAGACTGAGCCCACGCTTCAATTCGCCGGCTTGCAGTCCATCGCCGGGTCGCGTGCCAGCTCGCTCGCCAGTTTATCAAACATCGTCGCAGCGATCAGGTCCGAGCCTTTTTGAGTGAAGTGGACGATGTCGACAAACAGGTCCTTGTCCCATTCGCCATCGAGATGCGGGCGCGTATCGACGAAGGGCGTGCCGGTGCGCGTGGCCACCGCCTCAACCATGCGGTTGTGCGCGGCGATGGCCGGCAGGATGCGCTCGATCGGCTGGAAGACGCGGCCGTAGAAATCGATCACCTCGCGCGGCGAGTTTTCATTGACCACGGCGGAGAGATTGGCGAGCACGACGCGAAAGCCGTTATCGGCGCCCATTTTGACGAGCTGCGTATAGAGCTTGTCATAGGTGTCGAGAAACTGCGTCTGCCTGGGCTTGCGATTGTAGTCGTCCAGACGTGCCTGATAGCCCTGCATGGCGAGGCGGAAACTGGCCTCGCCTAACAGCGGCGACGCGCGCGTGTGAAACACTGGCTGGCGCGGCATGGCGGCGATTTCCGGATCGACGATCGCAAGGCCGTTATAACCGTGATAGGAAATCACCATGTCGGGATGCAGCGGCAGGACGAAACGCTTGATGCGCTGCAGATTGTCGGAGAGGCCGGCGGCGGGCACGCCGGCATTGATCACTTCGATGGGGCGCTGGCAGACGAGCCGCGTGCTGAGCAGCTTCTGCAGCACTTCCGGCCAGGTCGTTTCACCGCGCCGGAACATGGTGCCGAAGACGGGCGATTCGCCGACGACGAATATGCGATAGCGATTGCCCTTGTCGGCCGTGATATCTGCGCCGCGGAAGCCGAGATTGTTGATCGGCACGTCCGCATCGAAGAAGCGACCGCGCGCATTGGGTTCTAGAATGAAGGGCAATTCGCCCTTCGGATCGGGCGCCTGGATCTTGGCGAGAACGCCGCGACCCCATTCGGCGACATATTGCGCCCACCAGATGCGGAAGGCATCGGGATCGCCCTTGGCATCGCGGAAGGAATAGACCGGCTGAGCGCGCGTCAGCACCGCGCCGACCGATGTGCGGGCGAAATAAGCATCGGCTAGCGGCAGCAGCAGGGCGAACAGCAGCAGGGTCAGCGCGCTGGTGCGCGCCAGGCCAAAACGCCAGAGCCCGCTCAACATCAACAGCGCCGTCAGGAGGCTCAGGAAAACGAGCAGGGCCAGATAGAACGGCACGCGGATATCGTTGAAGAAGAAATAGCGTGTGGCGACGGCGGCGGCGGCAAAGCCGATGAAGGACAGCAGCAGCGCCAGCCACGGCAGCGGCGCACGCGGCACCTTCGCGGATACGGGTGCCGCATGCTCGCCCCGGCCGCGATAATGCGGCCGCGCCGCCAGGATCGGCGCCTCAAAAGCGAAGAAGAAGACGGCGCAGAAGGCAACGAGCAGCGCCACATAGATGATGAGCTGCACAGTGAGCGGCAGGTGCGCCACGGCCGGCCGCAGCAGCAGGATCGCCAAAGTGTGGAACAGATAGATCGTGTAGGAGACCTTGCCCAGGAAGAAGCAGGGTTCGGCGATCCAAGCCAGCCGGTTGAAGGCAGCGCGATAGACATAGAGCGCGACGATGACGCTGGCGCCAAGCAAAGCGGCGGCGAAAGGATAGAGCTGTTGCGCCACTCGGCTGGCGTCGACCGTCGCCTGCCAGCCGAGCAGGCCGGCAAGCGCGGCCGAAGCCAAAGCGATGGCGATCGACAGCACGCCGCCGAAACGGCGCAGAATGGTGTCGATCGGATCGATGGCGCAATAGAGCAGGAAGCCGAAGGCGATGGCATCGAGCCGGAACAAAGTGACGCGGCGCACGTCCGCATCCCAATGGCTGAAATCGCCGAAGAATGAGCGTGCCAGGGCGCTGACCACGGCGAGCAGCACCATCAAGGTGATGAAGCCCCGCGCGCGCAGACGCGCCAGATTGGCAGCGACGACAATAAAGGCCGCGACCACATAGAAACACTCCTCGACCGACAGGCTCCAGGCGACGGCGAAATAGTCCTGCGCGTCGGGCAGCGGCCGGAAGAGGTTTTGTATGTAGAGCAAATAGTAGGGGAAGGATGCCGCGCCGAGATTGCCGCTGACGACGGTGATCGTGATCAAGGCGACAAGATAAGGCGGAATGGTGCGCATCCAGCGGCGCACCAGGAAGATCCATGTGTCGGCGAGCGCGGGCGAAGTGGCGCAATGGATGAGCTGCGGCGCCAGCACGAAGCCGCTCAACACGAAGAAAATCTCCACCGCGAGGATGGAGATGACATTGGCGAGCGGCCAATCGGTCGAGCCGAGCATCACATAATGGGGGATCGCGACCGAGAGAGCCGCGACACCACGCAACAGATCAAGCGACGCGAGCCTGTGCATCAGCGGCCGGGATTGCTGTAGAGAAAGGGCACATCGATCTGGCCGCCGACCAGAACGAAAATAAGCGCGTAAAGCAGAGCGACGAGGACCACGGCGGCAAACAGGCTGCCGCGCAGATTATGTCCGTAAGTCTGCCAAAAGGTCTGAAAAGGATGCAACGGCCGCTCCGGCAGGCCGCTCGGGCGGCCTGAACGGGCCTTTCAATACTGAAAGTCGCGCCGCAAGGCCAGCCAAGTCCGCCAGCTATGCCTTCCGTACTTCAGACCGGGTCGAAACCACCGTCCTTATTCAGCCTGATAGCGCCCGCGATAGCGGGCTGCGCCCATTTGGCCGTGGCACCGATGCCGCCGAAGGCGAACAGATGCGGCGAAACGCCGTCGATCTGCTTGGCGGCGGCCGCCGCCGCGATGGTGCGGATGATCGGATCGGGCGACACCGCCTTGAAGGCGTGGCGCACGAGGCCGCTGCGCGAGGCCAGAGCCTCGGCCGAGGCCTTCACGCCGCATTTGCGGGCATAGTTGAGCCAAGTCATCAGGCTGGTCGGGCCGGCGAGACCGACCCGCACGGGCGCATGCACGCCGCGCTGCCGCAGCCAGTGCAGCCAGGCGATGATGGTGCGGGAATCGAAGCAGAATTGCGTGACGATATGCGGTTCGAGGCCCGCCTGCTGGACGGCGGCAAGCTTGGTGACGAGATTGGCCTCGATCTCATCCTCGCTCATGTTCGGATGACCGTCGGGGAAGCCCGGCAGGCCAAGCGCTTTGAGCCCGCGCCGCTGGAACAGACCGTTCTCGATCACCGACAGCGCCGTCTGGATTTCACCGACGCCATGTTCCGCATCGCCACCAATGAGCAGTGCGGTGCGCACATCGGCCTCGTCGACCAAGCGGCCGACGTGGCGTTCGAGCACGTCGAAGCGCGGGAAATGCCGGGCCGAGAGATGCGGCACCGGCTCAAGCCCCGCCTGGCGGATGGCCACAGCGGCGGCCACCATTTCATCGAGCGGGCGATGGGGCAGCATGGTCAGATAGACCTGCGTGCCCGGCGCCAGGGTTTTACCCAAGGCAGCGATGTCGCCCGCCGAGGGACGCGTTGCCTCGAAGGAACAATCGCGCATGAAAGCGGCGATCTGGTCGACGGTGGCGTCGACCGGATCGGACTTGGCCGCAACGGAAGCCGTGTTCATGTTCGAACTCCGCTTGCTGCTGCTAATCGCGCCGTTTCGAGATCACATAGGACTCGTCGTAGAACCAAAGACCGTTGTTCTTGCGCAGCACGTCGCGCGTCGCTTCAAGATAAGCGTCATTGGCGACGACGGGGCCTAAGCGATCGTCTTCGACCTGCGCGACATAGATCGCCGCGTTCCAGGCGGCGAACAAAGTCGAGGTGCCAATCGATGCGCCCTCCACCTCAGTCGGCAGAGTGTGCATGTGATATTGGAACAGCGATTTGCCGTCGGCATTGGCGTTGAAATTATAATCGCGCGCCGCCGGTCCTAATTCATGTTTCACCTGTTTCAACAGGTCGTGGCGATTGTTGGTGCTGAACGGATTATCGCCCGGCCACACCTTGTCGATGATCTCCATGCCCGGATCGTTGCCGCAGGAATGGATGCCGATGAGACGGCCGCCGGGGCGCAGCGCGCGCGTCAACGGCGCGATGACACGCTTGGCCTTGAACTCGACGCTGGCGCGGGCGCGATAGGGCTGCGAAGCGATGACGAGATCGTAGTCAGCTGGCGTCTGGCCAAGGCGCGGAATAATCGGATCGAGCGCGAACTTATGATCGTCGCGATAGAGCACGAGGACCACTGGCCTGTCATAAACCGAATTGCCGGTGCGCGGGCTGGTACGGGCATTCCAGTTCTGCGCCAGGAAGGGTTCGAGATCGGTGATCTGCTTGTCGAACGTATGGGCGCTGTCGCCGGTGAGCTTCACTTCGTGCCAGACGAGGCTCGACGCGGCGCTGAGCGACTTCACCGTGAGCCAGGGCGCATCGGCATATTGCAGATTGGTCAGCACCAGAACGGTCGAGGGATGTTCGCAGAAGCGATCAACCATACGGCGCAGCGACAGACGCACGTCTTCGAGGCTGATCTCCTTGCCGACCACGTAGAACGGCATGGTCGGATAGCGGTCGTGCATAGAGCGCATCACATGGGCGAGCACGCTGCCGTCGCCGACGCCGGCATCGAACAGGCGGAAGGCCGGGGGCTTGGGATGAACGTTGGTGAGTTCTTGCGAAATGCGGTTCGCGACTTCCCACTTCTCCGAACAGGTGTTGACGAACAGCAGGTATTTTTGCCGGTTGTCGTAGAAGCGGAAATTGCGCTGGCCGTTGTCGTCCTGGCTGGCCGGCTTGTCGCCACCGCCCGGCGGCGGTGCGGAAACGGGCGGCGGGGCCGGCGGCGGCGCAGGGCGGGCGGGAGCCGGCGCCGACGGCACCATGCTCGCCATCATGCTGCGGGCGCGGCTTGAGGGCGTGTAATTGGTCATGAAGCCGCGGATCTTATCCAGCGTGTCGGTGGTGATGCGGCCGCCGTTACGCAAGCGGCTGACCAGCTTGCCGTCATTGATGGCGGCGCGGCCAAAGGTCGACTCGGCCAAGCCTGCCATACGGCAAAAATCGCTGATTTCCGTCAAAAGCTGCTGAGCGCTCATCAGTCTCCTCCCAGATGACCGAACTTCGAATTCGAGAGAAGCCTAGTCCTGCGAAAAAAATGGGACAACAGGATTATATCCCACTTTCTGAGTGGGCATAAATCGTGGATGAATCCCACTTTTACAACCCCCACATATGGTGGCCTTTGCCCCTGCATTTGTGGCAGACAGGCGCATGCTTCTGTCCGAATCTCCTCAGCGCCCCGAGGCGGCCGCGCGACCCATGGTGCGCCGGCTGAAGCTGAGCGATTTTCGCTCCTATGCCGCCCTCGATCTCGCGGTGAATTCCGACTTGGTCGTCTTGTGCGGCGAGAACGGCGCCGGGAAAACCAATGTTCTCGAAGCCTTATCCCTGCTGACCGCTGGGCGCGGGCTGCGCCGCGCCGACCTTGAGGAGCTGGCGCGGGAGGGTGGATCGGGCGGATTCGCCATTTCCGCCGAGGTCGATGGGGCGATGGGTGCCGTGCAGCTTGGCACCGGCGTGGCGGCGATGGGCCAAGAGGCTAAACAAGAAACGAAGCAGCGCCGCTACCGACTCGATCGCGAACCGCTGCCAACCGCCCGGGCCTTCGCCGATCATCTGCGCGTGGTCTGGCTGACACCGGCCATGGACGGTCTCTTCACCGGGTCTCCCGGCGAGCGCCGCCGTTTCCTCGACCGGCTGGTGCTGGCTGTCGATGCCGAGCACGGCGCCCGGGTGAACGCGCTGGAACGGGCTTTGCGCAACCGCAACCGCCTGCTGGAAGATGGCACGCGCTCCGGCGCCTGGCTCGACGCCGCCGAACGCGAGACGGCGGAAGTGGCCATCGCGGTGGCCGCCGCGCGCCATGAAACGATCAGCCGGCTGGCCGCCCTGACGGAAGCCGGCCGCTCAGCCAATGCCTTGTTTCCATGGGCGGAAATTGCCCTGAGCGGGGCCATCGAGAGCCTGGTGGCGGAGCGTTCGGCGCTGGAGGCCGAGGACGCCTATATGGAAATCCTGCGCGAGAACCGGCATCGCGACGCCGCCGCCGGCCGCACCCTGATCGGCGCCCATACCAGCGATCTCATCGTGCGCCATGGCCCCAAGGACATCGAAGCCGCCAGAGGCTCGACCGGCGAGCAGAAAGCCCTGCTGATCGGCCTGGTACTGGCGCATGCCCGGCTCGTCAGCTCCATGTGTGGGATTTGTCCCATCGTTCTACTCGACGAAGTGGCGGCGCATTTCGATCCACAGCGCCGCGAGGCCCTGTTCGCCGAATTGCGGACTTTAGGCGCCCAGGTCTGGGTGACTGGCGCCGATCCCGGCCAATTCGTCGATCTGAACCAGCCCGGCGTCACCGCCGATCTCCTGCATGTCACACCGGGGCGGATCGACCGCGCATGACCGCTTCCACCGCTGCCGTCACCGGCCAACCGCGCCCCCGCGACCTGCTGAAATCCGTCTTCGGCTATGACGGCTTCCGCCCTGGCCAGGAACAGGTGGTCGAGGCGGTCATCGCCGGCCGCTCGGTGCTGGCGGTGATGCCGACCGGCAGCGGCAAGTCGATCTGCTACCAATTGCCCGCTTTGCTTGACGACGGCGCCACCATCGTCATCTCGCCTTTGATCGCCTTGATGCGCGATCAAGTGCGCCAGCTCAAGCAGGTGGGCGTGGTGGCCGCCTCGCTCAATTCGCTCAACAGCGAAGAAGAAATCGACGAGGCCTGGGCCGGCATTCGCAGCCGCAAACTGAGGCTGTTGTTCATCGCGCCGGAACGTCTCGCCATGCCGGGGCTCGCGGCGCGGCTCGCCAGCGCAGGCTTTGCGCGCATCGCCGTCGACGAAGCCCATTGCATTTCCGAATGGGGCCACGACTTCCGACCCGAGTATCGCGACCTGCGTTCGCTCGCCGGCACACTCGGCATCCGCCAGATCGTCGCCTTCACCGCCACCGCCGATCAGACGACGCGCAACGACATCGCCTCGCGTCTGTTCGACGGCGAGCCCGATGTCTTCCTGCATAGTTTCGACCGGCCGAACCTGCATCTGCGCTTTGCCGCCAAGGATCAGCCGCGTCGGCAATTGCTCGATTTCCTGCGCGGCAAACGCGGCCAGAGCGGCATCGTCTATTGCGCCTCGCGCAAGAAAACCGAGGATTTATCGGCCTTTCTCAACGCCGAGGGCCATGCGGCCATCGCCTATCACGCCGGCCTGGAACAGCGGCTGCGCAATCAGGCGCAAGATCGCTTCCTGCAAGACGAAGGCGTGATCGCGGTGGCGACGATCGCCTTCGGCATGGGCATCAATAAGCCGGACGTGCGCTTCGTCGTGCATGCCGACATGCCCTCCAGCGTCGAAGCCTATTACCAGGAGATCGGCCGCGCCGGACGCGATGGCCTGCCCGCCGAAACGCTTACCCTCTACGGTCTCGACGACATGGCGCTGCGGCGACGGCAGATCGACGAGCGCGATCTGTCCGACGAGCAGCGGCGCGTCGAACATCGCCGCTTCGGTTCCATGGCGATGCTGTGCGAGGCGACCTCGTGCCGGCGGCAATTGCTGCTCGGCTATTTCGACGAGGAGAGCGCGCCCTGCGGCCAGTGCGACTGCTGCCGCAACGAAATCCGCCTCGCCGATGGCCAGATCGAAGCGCAGAAAGTGCTTTCGGCGGTGGCGCGCACCGGCCAGCGCTTCGGCGTTGGCTATCTCACCGACATCCTGCGGGGCACGATGACCGATGCGGTGCGCCGCAACGGCCATGACAAGCTCAAAACCTTCGGCGTCGGCCAGGATCGCGGCAAGGCGGCCTGGTCCTCGATCATCCGCCAGCTCTTCGCCGCCGGCGCCCTGGTCAATGCCAGCGAGGAATTCGGCGGCTTTGCCCTGTCGGAGACCGGGCTGGAGATTTTGCGCGGCGAGCGGCCGTTTTTGCTGCGGGAAACGACCCTCACTGAGGCCCCGAAGGGCCAGCGGCGGCGTCGGGGGATCGGCAGCGACAATCCGGAAGAGGACAATGCGGTGCTGGCGGCGCTGCGCACCCGCCGCCGGGAACTGGCCCGCGAACAGGGCGTGCCGGCCTTCATGATCTTCGCCGACCGTACTTTGATCGAAATGGCCGAAAGACGCCCCGAAACCCTCGACCAAATGGCCGAAATCTACGGCGTCGGCGAGCGCAAATTGCGGCTTTACGGCGATGCCTTTCTGGAGGCTCTGGCGAGCGCTTCGTAAGCCCCAGAAATCGACCTTTGCCAAGCCTCGAAAGTTACGGTTTTACGTGCATTTCCTGGCCGTTTCAGGGTATGGTACGGGTTCGAATCGAACCTATATTAAGGTTCGAGAATTTCCGTCCGTTTCAGAGAATTACCCCGCATGGCCGAGCCCGCCGAAAACACCGATCCCGCAGCCTATGGCGCTGACTCCATCAAGGTCCTTCGCGGCCTCGATGCGGTGCGCAAACGGCCGGGCATGTATATCGGCGACACCGACGACGGGTCGGGCCTGCATCACATGGTCTACGAAGTCGTCGACAATGCCATCGACGAGGCGCTCGCCGGCCATGCGACTCTCGTCACCGTGACGCTCAACCCCGACGGCTCCTGCACCGTGACCGACAACGGCCGCGGCATTCCCACCGATATCCATGCGGAGGAAGGCGTGTCGGCGGCCGAGGTCATCATGACCCAGCTGCATGCGGGCGGTAAGTTCGACCAGAATTCCTACAAGGTCTCCGGTGGTCTGCACGGCGTCGGCGTTTCCGTCGTCAACGCGCTGTCGACTTCGCTGGAACTGCGCATCTGGCGCGACGGCAAGGAACATATCGTCCGCTTCGCGCACGGCGACGTGGTGGCCCCGCTGGCCGTTGTCGGACCGGCGCCGCAGATCGACGGCCGGCCGAAGCGCGGCACCGAAGTGACGTTCACGCCGTCGCCCGAAACCTTCACGATGATCGAGTTCGATTACGCGACGATCGAACATCGCCTGCGCGAACTGGCCTTCCTGAATTCGGGCGTGCGCATCGTACTGACCGATGCGCGCCATGCCGAGCCGAAGATCGAGGAATTGTTCTACGAAGGCGGCCTTGAGGCTTTCGTGCGCTATCTCGACCGCGCCAAGCAGCCGCAGATCGCCACACCGATCCTGATCCGCGGCGAGCGCGATCGCATCACCGTGGAAGTGGCGCTGTGGTGGAACGACAGCTATCACGAGAACGTGCTGGCCTTCACTAACAACATTCCGCAACGCGACGGCGGCACCCATCTCGCCGGCTTCCGCGCCGCGCTGACGCGCCAAATCACCGGCTATGCCGAATCTTCCGGCATCGCCAAGAAGGAGAAGGTCGATCTCACCGGCGACGACTGCCGCGAAGGCCTGACCTGCGTGCTGTCGGTGAAAGTGCCCGATCCGAAATTCTCGTCGCAGACGAAGGACAAGCTCGTCTCCTCGGAAGTGCGGCCGGTGGTCGAAAGCCTGGTCAACGAAATGCTCGGCCAGTGGTTCGAAGAGCATCCGCAGGAAGCCAAATCCGTCGTCACCAAAGTGGTGGAAGCCGCCCTTGCTCGCGAAGCGGCGCGCAAGGCGCGCGAGCTGACGCGCCGCAAGGGTGCGCTCGATGTCGCCAACCTGCCGGGCAAACTCGCCGACTGCCAGGAACGCGACCCGTCCAAGTCGGAACTGTTCATCGTCGAGGGGGACTCGGCCGGCGGCTCGGCCAAACAGGGCCGCAACCGCGAATATCAGGCGGTGCTGCCGCTGCGCGGTAAGATCCTCAATGTGGAGCGCGCCCGCTTCGACAAAATGCTGTCGTCGCAGGAAATCGGCACGCTGATCACGGCTCTGGGTACCGGCATCGGCCGCGATGATTTCAACATCGCCAAGCTGCGCTATCACAAGATCATCATCATGACGGACGCCGACGTCGACGGCGCCCATATTCGCACCTTGCTGCTCACCTTCTTCTTCCGGCAGATGCCGGACCTGATCGAGCGCGGCCATCTCTACATCGCCCAGCCACCGCTCTACAAAGTGAAGCGCGGCCAGTCCGAGCAATATCTGAAGGACGAGCGGGCGCGCGAAGACTATCTGCTCGACAACGGCCTCGACAGCGCGCTGCTGCGCCTGCCGAACGGCGAAGTGCGCAGCGCCGCCGATCTGCGGGCGCTCGCCGAAGAAGCCCGTCTGGTGAAACAGGTGCTGGCACAGCTTCATTCGCGCTACGACCGCGTCGCCGTCGAACAGGCCGCCATTGCCGGCGCCTTGCAGCCGATCTCGACGCTGGGCGACGTCGCGGGCGAACGGGCTCAGGAAATCGCACGACGGCTCGATGCGCTGTCGGAAGAGACCGAACGCGGCTGGCAGGGCGTGATCGAGGGCGACCGTTTCGTCTTCTCGCGCGAAGTGCGCGGCGTGCGTCAGGCGAGCGTGCTCGATGCCGGCCTTTTGGCCTCGGCGGAAGCGCGCAAGCTCAACGACCATGCCGGCTCCCTGCACGCGGTCTATGCGGAACCGTCCATCTTCCAGCGCAAGTCCGACGAAACCCGCATCGCCGGCCCAAGCGCTCTGTTCGATACCATCATGGCCGCCGGCCAGAAGGGCATCAGCCAGATCCAGCGCTATAAAGGCCTCGGCGAGATGAATCCGGAACAGCTTTGGGAAACGACGCTTGATCGCAACGTGCGCTCGCTCTTGCAGGTGCGCATCAAGGACGTGTCGGACGCCGACAGCACGTTCGTGCGGCTGATGGGCGACATCGTCGAACCCAGACGCGAGTTCATCCAAGAGAACGCGCTCAGCGTCGCCAATCTGGACGTCTAACGTTGTGATGGATGATCCGTTCGACCTGCAACGGTTCATCAATGCCCAGGACGGCCACTACGAGAAGGCGCTCGGCGAATTGCAGGCCGGGCGCAAGCGCAGCCACTGGATGTGGTTCATCTTTCCGCAGATCGCCGGGCTCGGCGCCAGCGCTATGGCGCAGCATTATGCCATTGCCGCGCCGGCGGAAGCGCGCGCCTATATCCAGCACCCGCTGTTGGGCGAACGGCTCATCGAATGTACGGAAGCGGTCAACGCGCATGCGCAGCAAACCGTGCGCGAGATTTTCGGTTCGCCCGACGATCTGAAATTTCGTTCGTCGATGACCTTGTTCGCCCTCATCGCACCGGCGGAACCGGCTTTCGCCACCGCCTTGCAGACCTTCTTCAACGGCGTGCCCGATCCGCTGACCATCGAGAAGCTGCAAGGTAGCGACTGACATTCGGACTTGCCTCTCCCGCCGACGTTGGGATAAGTCCCACCCCACATCAACCGCCGGTTGCCTGCATGCGTGAATGGGGCAACAGTGCTTGGAACGCTCCAGGCGAATGGGGAGGAAATGCATGTTGCTGCCTACGACGATCGTCGGCTCCTATCCGCAACCCGATTGGCTGATCGATCGCAGCAAACTCAGCAAACGGCCGCCGCCGCGAATCCGCGCCCAGGAACTTTGGCACATCGATCCGCAATGGCTGGAAGAAGCGCAGGATGATGCGACCTTGATCGCCATCCGCGACCAGGAACGCGCCGGCATCGACATCATCACCGACGGCGAAATGCGCCGCGAGAGCTATTCGAACCGTTTCGCCACAGCACTGGAAGGCGTCGACATCGACAATCCCGCCGTCGTGCCGAGCCGCAGCGGCAATCCCGATCTCGTGCCGCGCGTCATCGGCAAGATTCGGCGCAAACATGCGGTGGAGCTGCGCGACATCCAGTTTCTGCGCAAGAATACCGACAAGCGCATCAAGATCACCGTGCCCGGCCCGTTCACCATGTCGATCCAGGCCAAGGATTTTTACTATAACGACGAAGCCGCCGTAGCGATGGACTACGCCGCCGCGGTCAATGAAGAGATCAAGGATCTATTCGCCGCCGGCGCCGATATCGTGCAGATCGACGAGCCCTATATGCAGGCGCGGCCCGATCAGGCACGCGCTTATGGCGTCGAGGCGATCAACCGCGCCGTCGAAGGCGTGAAGGGCACGACCGGTGTGCATCTGTGCTTCGGCTATGCGGCGCTGGTGAAGAACAAGCCGGCCGGCTATTCCTTCCTGCCGGAACTCGAGCGCTGCAATGTCGACCAGATTTCGATCGAAACGGCGCAGCCGGTGCTCGATTTCAAGATTCTCGAGCAATTGCCGAGCAAGACCATGGTCATCGGCGTGATCGACCTCAACGACATGACCATCGAGACGCCGGACGTGGTCGCCGAGCGCATTCGCCGCATTTTCCCCTTCGTGCCGCCCAAGCGTGTCGTCGTCGCGCCGGACTGCGGCATGAAATATTTGCCCCGCGACGTGGCCTTCGGCAAACTACAGGCCATGGTCGAAGGCACGCGCCGCGTTCGTACGGAGCTGTCATAACGGGAGACAAACGCCGATGGTCGATGCACTGCCGCTTTCGCAGATCAAAGTGCTCGACCTGACCCGTGCCCGCGCCGGCCCCACCACGGCGCGGCAGCTCGCCGACTGGGGCGCCGACGTCATCAAAGTGGAGATGACCGAGGGCAGCGAAGGCGCCGGCTTCGACGGCCATCGCGATTCCGCCGATTTCCAGAACCTGCATCGCAACAAGCGCAGCCTGGCCATCGATCTCAAGAGCGAGGACGGCCGGCGCATTTTCGCGCGATTGGCCGAAAAGGCCGACGTGATCGTCGAGAATTTTCGGCCCGACGTAAAACATCGGCTGGGGATCGATTACGACTCGATCCGCAAGATCAATCCACGCATCGTCTATGGCAGCATTTCCGGCTTTGGCCAGGACGGCCCCTATGCGCATCGGCCGGGTGTCGACCAGATCGCGCAAGGCATGAGTGGGCTGATGTCGGTGACCGGCCTGCCGGGCCAGGGACCGGTGCGCGCCGGCGCCGCCGTCGCCGACATGTCGGCCGGGCTTTATCTCTCCATCGGCATTCTGCTGGCGCTGGTCGAACGGCAGCGCTCGGGCGAGGGCCAATGGGTGCAGACCTCGCTGGTGGAATCGCTGATCGCCGTGATGGATTTCCAATCGGCCGCCTGGCTGTTCGACCGCAAGGTGCCGGCCCAGGCCGGCAATAACCATCCCTACTTCATCCCCACCGGCACGTTTCCGACCAAGGACGGGCATATCAACATAGGCTCGGGCACGCAGGGCTCGTGGACGCGGCTCTGCAAGGCGATCGGCGCGGAGGCGCTGCTGGCGCGGGCAGACTATGCCGACCCGGATTTGCGGCGCGGCCATCGCGACAAGCTCAACGAAGAGCTCTCCGCCATCCTGCGCACGCGCACCAGCGCCGAATGGGTGGAGGCCCTGAATGCCGGCGGCGTACCCTGCGGGCCGATCTACAGCATCGACCAGGCCTTCGCCGATCCGCAGGTGAAGCATCTGGGCATCGCCACGCCAATCGAGCATCCGCGCCTGGGGGCGCGCGAGATCGTCGGCCAGCCCATTCACATGTCGCGCACGCCCTGGCAGATGCGTCGCGTGACGCCCGATGCCGGCGAGCATTCTGGTGAAATTCTGCGCGAACTCGGCTTCGAAGACGATGACATCGCCGATCTGCGCCAACGCAAGATCATCTGAACAGGATCACTCCATGAACGCCTCGAACGGCAAACTGATCGGCGAGAAAGACGACGCGATCGGCTGGATCACCTTCAACGATCCGGAACGGCACAATGCCATCAGCCATGAAATGCGCCTCGATCTCATCGATCTGCTCGACGATTTCGAAAAGGACGACGCCATTCGCGCGGTCGTAATGCGCGGCGCCGGCGAAAAATCCTTCGTCTCCGGCGCCGACATTTCGCAATTCGACGGCTATGCCAACAATGCAGAACGGCAGAAGGAAATGGCGGCCGCGACGGCGCGTTTAGGCGATCGCTATGCGAGTTTCAGCAAGCCGCTTATCGCCATGATCCAAGGCTATTGCCTGGGCGCCGGCGTCGGCACGGCGCTCGCCGCCGATCTGCGCATTGCCTCGGACAAAGCGCAGTTCGGCATTCCGGCCGGACGGCTCGGCGTCGCCTATCCGCTGCGTGCCGTCGAACGGCTCATTGAAATCGTCGGCTCCAGCAATGCCACCGAGATGCTGTTCACCGCCAACCGCTATGCGGCGGCCGAGGCCTTGGCGATGGGGCTGGTCAACAAAGTCGTCTCGTTCAGCGAGCTGGAAGCGACCGTGCGCAATCTGGCGATGACCATCGCCGATAATGCGCCGCTGACCGTGCGGGCATCGAAGATCGCCATTCGCGAAGCGGTGAAGCCCGCGAGCGAGCGCGATGCGGCGCGCGTGGGCGCGGCAATTGCCGCGTGTTTCGCCAGCCAGGATCATGCGGAAGGACGCAAGGCGTTTGCGGAAAAGCGCAAGCCGGTTTTCGCCGGACGGTAACTTCACGCCTTCTCGACAATAAGCGCGCTGCCGAGGCCGCCGGCGGCGGCGATGGTGGCGAGGCCGCGCGTGCCGGGCGCTTCCTGTTGCAGTTCGTGAAACAACCGCACGGCGAGGATGGCACCAGAAGCGCCGATGGGATGGCCGCGTGACAGCGCGCCGCCGCCGCGATTGACGCGGATGGGATCGAAGCGCAGCGCATCGACTGTGCCGAGCGCCTGTACCGCAAAGGCTTCCATCATTTCGACGACCGCGATGTCGCCGGTCGCCAGTTGAGCCTGCGCCAGAACCGCTTGTGCCGCCTGTGTGCTCATCAAGCCTGGCAGCACCGGATCGCCGGCGATGCGTCGCGATGCCGTGATGCGAAGGGCATGGGTGGCCTTCAGCTCTTGTAACGCCGCATCGGAAACGACGGCGAGAACCGCAGCCGCATCGGCTTCCACCGCCGTCGTGGCGGCGGTGATCGTTCCCACCAGGGCCGGCAGACGGGCGCAGGTTTTCTCTGAAAGTTCGCGTGCGAAAGCATCGCGATCGAGACCGGCGACAGCAACGATCTCGTCCTGGAGGCGGTCGCGCGCGGCAAGCGCCTTGCGATGGCTTTCGATGGCAAAGACTTCTTGACGGACGCGCGGGATATCGAGCCGCACGGCCAGATCATGCGCCGAAGCGATCATGTCGGGATCGCGGTCAGCCCAGGGCGTGAAGGGCGGGCGCTGATATTCGACCGCTTCTTCATTGTCATGCAGCGGCCGGCGCAGCCGCAGCGGCGAGCGGCTGAAACTTTCGACGCCGCCGCACAAAATAACATCGGCCGCACCGGCGGCGATCCGCTCGGATGCCGCGATCACCGCATCGAGGCCGGCGCAGCATTGCGTGTCGATTGTCTGCGCGGGCACATTCAGGCCCGCCGCGAGGCCCACGACCCGCGCCGGATTGCCGCCGCCGTAAAGCGCATTGCCGAGAATGATGTCGTCGACGCTGTCAGGCGCCAGGCCTGTCTCGGCCAGGATCGCCTGGATCAACGGCGCCGCGAGATCGTGGACGGCGAGCGCAGCCAAAGCGCCGTGGCGCGGCGCCACGGCGGTGCGTTTGGCGGCGACGATCCAGGCGCCGCTCACGCCAGCCGCTCCAGAGCACCGCCGTCGAATTGGCGCTGCAAAGCGGCGAAATCGGTTTTGCCCGAGCGGGTCATCGGCCAATCCGCAGTTTGAAAGACATGCCGAGGGATCATGGCCAGAGGCAGGCTCTCGCGGCAATGGGCAATCAGCGCGCTGGCTGACACCGGCGCGCGCAGTTTGGCGACAGCGACGAGGCGCAGGCCACGCACAGCATCGGGCTCGCCCAGGACGGCGGCAGCTTCGACGGCGGGATGGCGCGTCAGGATGGCCTCAACCACCTCCGGGCTGATGTTCTTGCCCGACGAGATGATCATGCGGTCGGCGCGGCCGACGAGATGCAGGAAGCCGCGCGCATCGAGAAAGCCGACATCGCCGACCGATAGGGCTTCGCCGTGGCGACGCAGGCTGGCTTCATTTTTTGTCGCATAGCCCATGAACACCATCGGACTTTCGACGAAGACCAGCCCCGTCTCGCTGGTGGCGAGTTCCTTGCCTTGCGCATCGCGAATGGCGAGCGTGACGGTGCGAAACGTCCGACCGACGGAGGTTTCCGGCGCGCCTTCGCCTTGTTTGCGCAAGGCGATGAAGCTCAGTTCGGAAGCGCCATAGAATTCGGCTATTACAGCTTGCGGAAAGGCCTGATGCAACAAAGCATGATCGCTTGCACCGAGCTTGGCGCCGGACGATTGGATCAGCCGCAGCGGCAGTTGAATGCCGGCCGACAAAGCGCTTTCGGCCATCAGGCGAAGCTGCGACGGCACGCCATAGAGAATGGTCGCGCCATGTTCCTGCCCCATGCGCACGGCGCGATCGGGCCGGAACGCTCTGGACATCAACAACGTCGCGCCGATCTGCATGGCGTGAGCGGCGGCATAGAGAAACAATGAATGGGTCATCGTGCCGGGGGCCAACAGCACGTCATCGGCACTGACGCCGAACTCTTCCTGTTCGACGGCGAAACTTTCGAGCCAGGAGCGATGATGCCGGCGATAGCCTTTCGGCAGACCGGTCGAGCCGGAGGTGAAGCCGACATAGAAGGGACTTAGGTCGCTGACTTCACGCTGCGGCAAAG
Source organism: Methylocella sp. CPCC 101449 (assembly GCF_031921685.1). Classification (NCBI taxonomy): domain Bacteria; kingdom Pseudomonadati; phylum Pseudomonadota; class Alphaproteobacteria; order Hyphomicrobiales; family Beijerinckiaceae; genus Methylocella; species Methylocella sp. CPCC 101449. The sequence goes on from NZ_JAPDHU010000001.1 coordinate 1,364,231, forward strand.
GCTTTTCTTCGATTCCGCCGAAGGCTGCGATCAGCGCATCGGCATCGGGATGATCGTCGGGCACTTCGATCAGATGGGGATGGGCGGGCCGTTGATGGCTGATGACGAGGCCCGCATTAACTTGGTCGATGAGCGGCTGGCTCATGGCGAGCGGCCAATCGGGATCGAGAATCTGCGCTTCGCGACCGGTCGAAATGGTGGCGAGAAACAATGGCATGAAGCCGGGGCAATTGCGCAATTGCAGGGCAACCGCCGCACCATCCGGAACCGCCGCGTCGATCAGGCGCGCCAGTTGATCACGCTGGCGCAGCAGCTCGCACCACGTGAACTCCGTCGCATCGCAGACCACCGCGCGCACCGTGGGACGGCGCGCTGCGTGATCGGCGAGGGTCGCGCCAATGATCATGCCTGGGTCCTTGGCGCGGCCACCGTTTGGCTCGGCATCAGCGAAGCGAGATAGGCGCAGGCCAGTGCTTTCAATATGTCGCCCGGCACGAAGACGAGATCGGCGATCAAAGCCGCTTGCACGCTCATGCCGGTTTTCCAAACGAGACCGGCAACGCCCATGGCATGGATGACGATCACGCCACCGATGAGGCAGGCAAGGAGCGCGCGCAGGAATATGCCCGTGCCGTTTGTTCTTTGCATCACCCATCCGATGACGAAAGCACCAACGGGATAGCCGATCAGATAGCCCACCGACGGGCTGAACAGAATGCCCAGTCCGCCGCGGCCGCCCGCCAGCAGCGGCGCGCCCAAGAGTACGACGAAGAAGAAGAGAGCGACGGCGGCAAAGCCCAGACGCGCGCCAAGAAAGACGCCGGCCAGCATGACGCCCAGCGTCTGTAGGGTGATCGGCACGCCGCCGGCGAGCGGCAGATCGAGGCGCGGAAACAGGCCCAGAGCCGCGATCAGAGCGGCGAACAGACTGACGCGGACGAGGTCTCTCAGTTGCACGATATTTCTCTCATTGAAGCCGCAGCCTAGGTGTCATCCCGGACACTTACACAGCAAGTGATCCGGGGACCAGGGGCGTGTGACGTTATTGACGCATATTGAGCTTGTGCCGCAGCGGCTTTTGAAATTCTACCGCACGCCCCTGGATCCCGGATCGCCTGCGGCGTCCGGGTTGACACTAAGGCTGCGGCATAGGCTTGCACCGTCATCGAGTCCCCCGGTCCACGCGATCTGACCGAGCCATATCGAAGCCGCGCGCCGTCAAGGCTTCCGACGCATGATCGGCGAGGCGCAGCACGTCGCTCAGGAAGGGCGCCAGCAGACGCAACGGCGGCCGGCGGCCAGTGCGGGCACGCCAGGCCTCCTCGCGCTTGCCCCACTCGCTCATGATCACCGGAATGAAGCGCAGCATCAACGCCACGGCGAGCGACAGACGGCGCTCGTCAAGTCCGAGCGGACGCAACAGCCGAAACACAGGTTGCAAGGCATCCATCATGTCGAGCATCGGCGTCGTCGCGGTGACGAGATCGGCCAGCGCCATCATCGCCACGAGGCGCAGCAAGGTGGCGAGTGCTATTTCCCAGCCGGAAGCATAGATCTGCAACAGGCCGATGCCGACGAGCAGTGGCAGCAGCGGACGATAGAGTTTCAGGCGCGTGCCGGCTGAGGGAATGGTGACGATGTAAACGCCGAGGATGACGACGAAAGCGATCAGCAACGGCACCCACTCGCTCATCCAGCCGAGCAGGATCGAGACGACGGCCAGCGCCAAAAGCTTGGTGCCGGCACCGATGCGATGCAGCCAGGTCTGTTGCGCGACATGCGGCGCGATCATGGTGCGGCCTGCGCGTCGCAATGGGCGCGATAGGCGCGCAGCACATTTTCCGGCGTGCCATCGCCGGCCACGCGCCCGTCGTCGAGCCAGATGAGGCGATCAAAATCCCGCATGGCGTCGAGATCGTGGCTCGCCATGACGATCTGCTGCGGCAGGCTCGCCAACAGCCGCAGGAACATGTTGCGGGCTCGCAGATCAAGACTCGAGAACGGCTCGTCGAGAACGATCAGCGCCGGCTCGCAGACCAGAACCGCGAGAATGCACAGGTGCTGCTTCTGGCCGTCGGACAATTCGGCGACGGAACGCTCGCACCAATCGGCGCAATTGTGCCGCGTGAGGAAGTCTCGCGCCACCGCGGTCGCCGCCTTTGCATCGAGCCCACGCTCGCGCAGGCCGAAGGCGATTTCCTCGAGGCTCGTCGGAAAAACGATCTGATGTTCGGGATTTTGAAAGATGAAGCCGACGCTACCGGGCAATTGCGCCCGGCTGGCTTGCGTGTCCAGACCATGCACGGTGACCTGCCCCTGATCGGGCAGGAGCAGGCCGTTGAGCAGCCGCAGCAGCGAACTCTTGCCGGCCCCGTTGACGCCGACGAGACCGATGCGGCGCTCGTCCATATTCAAATTCAACTGATGCAGCACGGTGCGGCCATTGCGCGCCAGCGTCACATCCTTCACTGCAATGGTCATGGTGCCGGTCGTGCCGCCTGACTGTACCGCCGCCTGCGCGGCTGCGGCGCCCTTCTAGCAAGAGGTATGCGGCAGCGCAAAACGGGGTTCCACTTGGGACCCAAAGGAACTTTAATCCGGTGAGCTTGTTTTCCTGCCGACGGGACATGTATGGAAGGCCTAATGGAGGGCACCCATGCTGGCTGGCTGGTATGAACGTTGTGGTCCGGCGGACGAAGTCATCAGCGTCGGTGAGATCGAAAAGCCTTTGGCCGGCCCCGGCGAAGTGCTGGTGCGCGTCCATGCCTCCGGCATCAACCCCTCCGACTACAAACGCCGCGCCAATATAAAGGCCGGCATGGAATTTCCGCGCATCGTGCCGCATTCGGACGGCGCCGGCACCGTCGCCGCGCTGGGACCCGGCGTCAGCAATTATCGCGTCGGCGACCGTGTCTGGATATTCAACGCGCAATGGGCCCGGCCGATGGGCTCGGCCGCCGAATTCGTCAGCCTGCCTTCGATACAGGTGCGGCCGCTGCCGAACTGCGTCAGCTATGAAGAGGGCGCGTGTCTCGGCATTCCCGCCATGACCGCCTATCACGCCGTCTTTCGCGACGGGCCGGTGAAGGGGCAAACGGTCTATGTGCCGGCGGCGACGGGTCGGGTCGGCGCCTATGCCATTCAATTCGCCCGCTGGGGCGGCGCCCGCGTCATCGCCAGCACCGGCTCACGCGATCGCATGGACGAGATCAAGGCGCTCGGCGCCGATGTAGTTCTTGAGCGTTCCAGCGATCTGGCGCAGGCCATCATGGACAAGACCGATGATTGTGGCGTCGACCGCATCATCGAGATCGATTTCGGCAACCGGATCGGCTTCAATGAACAGATCGTCGCCGAGGGCGGCACGATCGTCTCCTATGGCGCCGCAACACCAGGCAAAGCCGAGATCACCCTGTCGCCCAGGCGTGCGCGCAACATGTCGGTGCATTTCATCTTCGTCTATCTGCTGTCGGATGCGCAGAAGCAGACGACCTGCGACGGCATTCTGCAGGCGATCCGCGACAAGGCCTTGCGACATCGCATCGCCGGCAGCGTGCCATTGATGGATCTGGCGCGCGCCCATCGCGAGGCGGAAGCGCAAGCCGGCACCGGCCATATGATCGTGACGCTGTAATCACGATGCCATGATCGCTGGTCTGTACGCGACCTTGTTCGCCACGGCCTTTCTGGCCGCGACCATATTGCCGTTTTCCTCCGAAGTGGTGCTGGCGGGCTATCTCGCCACCAGCGACCGGCCGTGGGTGATGCTGATCGCCGTCGCCAGTCTCGGCAATGTGCTGGGATCGATCACCAATTGGATTCTAGGACGCGGGCTGACGGCGTTTCGTGATAAACGCTGGTTCCCCGTTGATGCGGCGGCACTGGCGCGGGCCGAGGGCTGGTATCATCGCTACGGCCGCTGGTCTTTGTTGCTGAGCTGGGTGCCCGTGATCGGCGATCCGCTGACGGTGATCGCCGGCTTCCTGCGCGAACCGCTGTGGATTTTCGTTTTGATCGTCGGCGTGGTGAAGGTGGCGCGCTATCTCGTGGTGGCGGCGGCGGTGGCGGGGTTCGTTTGAGATAGACACACGCTAGATGCCAGTCGCATGGCCTCCGTGTCATCCTGGACGCGCGCAGCGCGATCCGGGATCCAGAGCGTGTGGTACAGTATCAAAAGTGGCTGTGGCGCAGGCCTAACGTGCGGCGGCAAGCGACCGTCACGCGCCCCTGGATCCCCGCTCGCCTGCTACGCAGGCGTCGGGGATGACACCGAGGCACAGGATTTTTCTGCGAAGCCTACGTGTCCCGCACGACGCACCGCAGCCGCGAGACTAGCCCTTGATCTGCCGGCGCACCTTGCGCACCAGATAATCGAAATTGATCTTGTGCTGTTCCGGGCGGCAAATCTTGTCGTGCAGGCGCATGATGTCGTCGCGCGGGAATTCTTCGCCGACCGAGCCGGTGGATTCGGCGAGAATTTGAATCTGCGCGGCGTTCTCCAGCATGATCGTCAGGATCACGCATTCCTCCAACGTGCCGCCGACCGTGGCGACGCCGTGGTTTTTCAGGAAGGCCGCCTTGCTGCCGCCCAGCGCCTTGGCGACGCCGGCGCCCATCTCCTTCGAGCGGATGAGATCGATCGTATCGCGGTAGACGCCGATGCCGTCGGCGAAGACGGCGCTCGGCTGGCTGATCATGCGCAGCGGCCGATCAGTGGCCGAGACGGCGACGGCATAGGTCGGATGGGCGTGGATGACCGAATGCACGTCGGGCCGGATACGGAAGATTTCGGAATGGATGTAGACTTCACTGTGGCGCGGGCCGCCGCCGGCGATCTTCTCGCCTTCGATGTTGCAGGTGACGATATTGTCCATCGTCATCTCGTCGAAGCCGAAGCTGTGCGGTTTCATATAGAAGAGATTGGGTTCGCCCGGCACGCGGATCGACACATGGCCGCGCGTGAAATCGCCGAGGCCCGCAGCCTCGAGCACCAGGCCCGCATCGATCAGTTTCTGCTTGGCTTCATCCTTGGTCATCGTTTCCTCCGGCTCCTTGATTGGCCTTGGCGCTGCTCGTGGACGATTTGGTCGCGGCTGGCAAGCCACCCGCCACGATCCACTGGTTTTACCATTTGGAGAAAAGCCGTAAGGGTGGCTCCATCCAATTGAAATAGTTCAAATATCTTAGCCGTTCTCCGCATGATTTGCAGAGGATGCGCACAGGTGTCCCAAGCGTCTTCACCTGCTTGCCATCGGCCGCAAATCCGGGGCAATGTCGCCCCCGGTTCGGTAGGGAGGATAAAAAAGACATGACGATTTCGCTCCACGAGGCATCGGTGCCCGTTTTCACGCAGATGCTCACGGGGGTTTCGACCCTGCTGGACAAATTGTGCGAACAGGCGGCGGTGAAGAAGATCGATCCGGTGCTGTTTCTCAACGAACGCCTCTATCCCAACATGTTCACCTATGGCCGGCAGTTGCAGGCCATGTGCGACTGGGCCAGCAATACCACCGCCTGGTTGGCCGGCGTCTCACCGCCGAAATTCGACAATACGGAGCGGACCATCGCCGACTGGCAGGCGCGCATTAAGAAGACGCTGGACTTCATCGCCAGCGCCGATACCGCCGCGATCGACGGTGCCGAGGAAAAAGACATCGTCTACCCGGCGGCCGGCGGCACGCGCCAGATGAAGGGCAAGGATTTTCTGCTGCATCAAGCGCTGCCGCAGTTTTATTTTCACGTCACGATCGCCTATGCGATCTTGCGGGCCCGCGGTATCGACTGCGGCAAGCGGGATTTCATGGGTCCGATTCCGCGCATGACCCAACTCACCTGAAGCAAAGCAACTTACCTAAGCAAAGAAGGACAAGTGATGATTAAGCGTATCGAAGCCGGCGCACGCATGAGCAAGGCCGTGGTTCACGGCAACACGGTCTATCTGGCTGGCCAGGTCGCGGACAAGACCAAGGGCAAGAGCGTCACCGAACAGACGACCGAGATCCTGTCGATCATCGACGGCCTGCTGGAACAGGCCGGCTCCGACAAGACGAAGCTGCTCTCCGCCAACATCTGGCTGCCCGACATGGCGACCTTCGGCGAGATGAACGCGGTGTGGGACAAGTGGGTGATCGCCGGCCAGGCTCCGGCCCGCGCGACGGTGGAATCCAAGCTCGCCGGCCCCGACTATAAGGTCGAGATCGCCGTCATTGCGGCGATTGAATAATCATTAAACGGAACCGGCCTTTTCGCCATTGAGCGGATTGGCCGGATCCCATTCATATTGCATGGTCTCGAAGCGCATCGACCAGGCATCGACCAACAATAGGCGGCCGATCAAAGCGTCGCCGAAACCAACGATCTGGCGCACGACTTCCATCGCCATCATCGCCCCCATCGTGCCGGTCAGGGCGCCGAGAACGCCCGCTTCCGAACAGGTCGGCACTGTGCCTGCCGGTGGTGGCTCTGGGAACAGGCACCGATAAGTCGGATTGGGCTTGCCGTGTTCGCTACGGTCGAACGGGCGCAAGGTCGTCAGCGATCCATCGAACACGCCGACCGCCGCCGTGACCAGCGGCTTGCCCTCGAAGAAACAGGCGTCGGACACCGCATAGCGCGTCTCGAAATTGTCTGAGCCATCGGCGACCAGATCATAATCGCGGACCAGGGCACGGGCATTGTCCGCATCGAGCCGCAGCACATGCGAGACGAAGGAGACATGCGGATTGAGCCGGCCAACCGCATCGCGCGCGCTGTCGAGCTTCAGGCGGCCGACATCGGCGGTGCTGTGGATCACCTGCCGCTGCAGATTGGAAAGTGCGACGGTATCGTCATCGACGACGCCGATCGTGCCGACGCCGGCGGCGGCGAGATATTGAATAAGGGGAGAACCAAGCGCGCCGGCGCCGATGACGAGAACGCGCGCGCTTTTCAGCTTCTGCTGGCCCGGACCGCCGATGCCGCGCAGCACGATATGGCGGGCATAGCGTTCGATTTCTTCTTCGTTCAGTTTTTCAAGCTGTTTCATGGCCGCAAACTATCAGCTTCTCCCCCGTTGATGCCATACGCTTCCCGCAGGGCCTGATCTCGTTTAGAGCAGGCAACCATGTTCAGAACCCTCCTTATTCTGCAAATTGTCGCCATTGCTCTCGTCATGCTCGTCTTTGGCCTGTGGCCACAGCTCGATCTCGATGCTGCCAGAGCCTTCGTCGGCAGCGACGGGCTGTTCATCGGCGCGACGCGCGCCGGCATTGCCTTGCGTTATGTATTCTATGTGGCGCCGCTGGCGCTGGCGATCATCCTGCTGCTGCTGTGGCTCATCGCCAAGCGGCGCATGCTGCACTGGCCGGTGCCGGGCAACAAAGCGATGGCCTTCATCATCCTCTGCCTGGCGCTGGGGCCGGGGCTGCTGACCAATGTCATTCTGAAAGAGCATTCGCACCGTCCGAGACCCTTTCATGTCATCGAGGTCAACAAGGGCGGCATCTGGCCGTTTCGGCCCTGGTATAAATTCGACGGCCAATGCCAGAGCAATTGCTCCTTCGTCTCCGGCGAGGCCTCGTCCTCCATGTGGACCCTGGCGCCCGCCCTGGTCGCGCCGCCGCAGATCCGGGCGGCGGCGATCGCCGGCTCGATCGTCCTGACGATCGCCACCAGCGTCTGGCGCATGGCGCTCGGCGGCCATTTCCTGTCCGACGTTTTGCTCGGGGCCTTGTTGACCAGCCTACTGATCACCTTGGTCTATGGGGCGATGTTTCGTCGCTCCCCGCCGCAGGCATAAGGCAGATTCTGGGCTTTTGCGCCTCTTGCGCCCCCTTGGCGCCTGACTATAGTCCCGGCCGATCCAAACCCGCCGCGCCCGAGCCTTCGTGTCGCGCGACCGTTTCCAGAGAGTTTTCAGCCCATGTCGAAGCCCAAGTCCGATATCAAGCGCGTCGTGCTCGCCTATTCCGGCGGCCTCGACACCTCGATCATCCTGAAATGGCTTCAGACCGAATATGGCTGCGAGGTCGTGACCTTCACCGCCGACCTCGGCCAGGGCGAGGAGCTGGAACCGGCCCGCCAGAAGGCTTTGCTGCTCGGCATCAAGCCCGAACACATCTTCATCGAGGACGTGCGCGAGGAATTCGTGCGCGACTACGTGTTCCCGATGTTCCGCGCCAATGCCCAATATGAAGGGCTTTACCTGCTCGGCACCTCGATCGCCCGGCCGCTGATCGCCAAGAAACAGATCGAAATCGCCCGCAAGGTCGGCGCCGACGCGGTCTGCCACGGCGCCACCGGCAAGGGCAACGACCAGGTCCGCTTCGAGCTTGGCTATTACGCCCTGGAGCCGGATATCAAGGTGATCGCGCCCTGGCGCGAATGGGACCTGACCTCACGCACGGCTTTGCTTGCCTTCGCCGAAAAGAACCAGATCCCCATTGCCAAGGACAAGCGTGGCGAAGCGCCCTTCTCGGTCGACGCCAACCTGCTGCACGCCTCCTCGGAGGGCAAAGTGCTGGAAGATCCGGCCCAGGAAACGCCGGATTACGTCTATTCCCGCACGATCGATCCGGAAAAGGCGCCCGATCAGCCAACCTACATCACCATCGACTTCGAAAAGGGCGATGCCACCGCCGTCGACGGCAAGAAAATGTCGCCGGCCACCCTGCTCGCTCATCTGAACGAGCTGGGCCGCGCCAATGGCATCGGCCGGCTCGATCTGGTCGAAAACCGCTTCGTCGGCATGAAATCGCGCGGCATGTACGAGACGCCCGGCGGCACGATCCTCTATTTCGCCCATCGCGGCATCGAATCGCTGACGCTCGACCGTGGCGCGGCCCATCTCAAGGATGAGCTGATGCCGAAATATGCCGAGCTGATCTACAACGGCTTCTGGTTCTCGCCGGAGCGGGAAATGCTGCAAGCGCTGATTGACCGCAGTCAGGAGTTCGTGACCGGCCAGGTGCGCCTGAAACTGTATAAGGGCGGCGCCTGGGTTGTCGGCCGCGAGAGCCCGTATTCCCTGTATGATCAGGATCTTGTGACCTTCGAAGAAGGCGCGGTCGCCTATGACCACCGGGATGCGGCGGGCTTCATCAAGCTCAATGCCCTGCGCCTGCGGACCCTCGAAAAGCGTAACCGCAAGGTCAAGAAGTAGCTTCTTTTTGCGGCACTGCACGCTTTCGCGTTCCCAAGGCCGTTAAATTCGTATATGGGGAGCCGCGTCCGTGATGCTTTGCTGCGTCGCGGCGCGTCCGTTTTCGCGTGTCCGACGCTGGAAAGCGGCATCTCCAACGAGACACACGACCAATGAAACTGCGAAACATCGCCATCATCGCGCACGTCGATCACGGCAAGACCACGCTCGTCGATCGCCTGCTGCAACAGTCCGGCTCCTTCCGCGAGAATCAGCGCGTCGCCGAACGCGTCATGGATTCGAACGACCTCGAAAAGGAACGCGGCATCACCATTCTCGCCAAGGCGACCTCGGTGGTGTGGAAGGACGTGCGCGTCAACATCGTCGACACGCCAGGCCACGCCGATTTCGGCGGTGAGGTCGAGCGCATCCTGTCCATGGTCGACAGCGCCATCGTGCTCGTCGACGCGGCCGAAGGGCCGATGCCGCAGACGAAGTTCGTCGTCGGCAAGGCGCTCAAGATCGGCCTGAAGCCGATCGTCTGCATCAACAAGGTCGATCGCCCGGACGCGCGCGTCAACGAAGTGGTCAATGAAGTGTTCGACCTGTTCGCCGCGCTCGACGCGACCGACGAGCAGCTCGACTTCCCGATCATCTACGGCTCGGCCAAACAAGGCTGGATGGCGGAGTCCCCGGAAGGTCCCACCGATCAGGGCATGGCCGCCCTCTTCGATCTCGTTCTGCGCCATGTTCCGGAACCGAAGATCGAAGAAGGCGCGTTCCGCATGCTCGGCACCCTTCTGGAAGCCAATCCCTATCTCGGCCGGGTCATCACCGGCCGTGTTTTTTCCGGCAACATCAAGCCGAACCAGGCGGTCAAGGTTTTGGACCGCACCGGCAAAGTGGTGGAAACCGGCCGCGTCTCGAAAATCCTCGCCTTCCGCGGCATCGAGCGCCAGCCGATTGAAGAGGCGGAAGCCGGCGACATCGTCGCCATCGCGGGCCTCGAAAAGTACAACGTCGCCGATACGCTGTGCGCGCCTGATGTCACCGAGCCCTTGCAGGCCCAGCCGATCGATCCGCCGACCCTGTCGATGACCTTCATGGTCAATGACTCGCCGCTCGCCGGCACCGAAGGCGATAAAGTGACGAGCCGCGTCATTCGCGATCGTCTGTTCCGCGAAGCGGAAGGCAATGTGGCGCTGCGCGTCGAGGCCGCGCCGAATTCCGACGCTTACATCGTTTCGGGCCGCGGCGAATTGCAGCTCGCCATTCTCATCGAGACCATGCGCCGCGAAGGCTTTGAACTGTCGATCTCGCGCCCGCGCGTCGTCTTTCAGCGTGACGAAGACGGCCAGGTGCTCGAGCCAATCGAAGAAGTCGTCATCGACGTCGACGAGGAACATTCTGGCGTCGTCGTGCAGAAGATGGCCGAACGCAAGGCCGAGATGATCGAAATGCGCCCGTCCGGTGGCAATCGCCTGCGTCTGGTGTTCCACGCCCCGACGCGTGGCCTCATCGGCTATCAGGGCGAACTGCTCACCGACACACGCGGCACGGCGATCATGAACCGCCTGTTCCACGACTATGCGCCTTATAAGGGCGACATCCAGGGCCGCCGTAACGGCGTGCTGATCTCCAACGAAGCGGGCGAGGCGGTCGCCTATGCGCTGTGGAAGCTGGAAGATCGCGGCCCAATGATGATCGAGCCAGGCTGGAAAGTGTATCGCGGCATGATCGTCGGCGAGCACACCCGCGACAACGACCTTGAGATCAACGTGCTGAAGGGCAAGCAGCTCACCAACATCCGCACGCAGAGCAAGGACGAAGCGGTGCGCCTGACGCCGCCGATCCGCATGACCCTCGAAAAGGCGCTGGCCTATATCGAGGACGACGAGCGCGTGGAAGTGACGCCGAAGTCGATCCGTCTGCGCAAGGCGATCCTCGATCCGAACGATCGCAAGAAGGCCGAGCGTTCGAAGGAAGCGGTGGCTTAACAGCGCCTTCCAAGACAGCCTTGTCGCGTGGCAAGACGCGACAAGGCGTTACTCGATGCGCTCCAACAGGCGCCGTGGCGGGCAACGCAGACCTTGCTCGCCGCTGCAACTCGCCAGGGAATAGAGAATCGCATCGGCGCGGCCGATCAGATTCTCAAGCGGCACGAAGCCCATTTCGGCGAAACGACTGTCGGCGGAATTGTCGCGATTGTCGCCGAGCATGAACAGCCTGCCCTCGGGCACCACTTTTTCCTCCATGTCGCCATCGGCACTGCGCGCGTCGCGCAATAGAATCGTGTGCGGTTCTGCGCCGGGCAGGCGTTCCTGATAGGCCGTCACCGCAACGCGATATCCAGACGGATCGCGGTAGGTCCAACGACCAGAGCGCACGAGCGGAACTTCAGCACCGTTCAACCACAGCCGCCCCGCTCTGATCGCGACCCGGTCACCAGGCAGGCCGATGACGCGCTTGACCATGTCGTCGCCGTCGAACGGATGGCGAAACACCACCACATCGCCGTGCTTGGGCAGGATCGCCGGAATGCGACCGCTCGCGCCGGGAAAGCGGGGCAAGTAGTCACCACCGACGAGGGAGAAACGGCTGTAGCCGAAGGGAAACTTGAGCGCGGCGAACCGATCGCCAACCTCCAGGGTCGGAACCATGCTTTCGCTCGGCACATGATAGGTCGCGAAGGCAAGGGAGCGCATCACCAGCATGAGCGCCAAGGCGCCGACAGCGGTTCTGATCAGTTCACGCGTTTTCGACATGAGGGGCAGTCCGGAAAGATGTCCGAGTTTCGACGGTGATTGTGGCCCGGTTGGGGCGCCAACTGGCGGCGTATTACGACTTAACCACGTAGCAAGGTTCTTGTTCTAGCTTGCCTTTTCGCAATTCGCGCTGGGACGGCTCACATGGCTTTCACGATCAACCCCAACAAGCGGCGCAATGCCCTTGCCCGGCAGGAAGCCTTGCTCGAGCGCATGCGTATCGGCATCGGCGACGAGCCGGCTCATACGGACGTACAGCCGGAAACGCCGCCGGCCGCCGACCCTGCGCCCTCAGATGAGGCCGCACGGCAGCTCATGCAGACGCTATGGGCCACCCTGCCGCCGCCCGGCACCACCTGGAGCCTCGCCAAGCGCCAAGCCTGGCTGCAATCGGCCGAGCAGATGTTTTCGCTGATCTACACACGCGAAGACTGATCGCTCACTTCTGACATTTGCCGCAGAAGAAGGTCGAGCGGCCCGATTGCACGATGCGCTGGATGGTGCCGGTGCATTTCGGCGTCGGGCAGGGGATGCCTTCGCGATCATAGACGCGGAAGGAATGCTGGAAATAGCCGAGCGTGCCATCGGTCTGGCGATGATCGCGCAAGGAGGAACCACCGGCCGCGACCGCTTCCATCAGCACATCGCGGATCGAAACCGCCAGAAGATCGGCCTTGCCGGCGGTGAGACCTTTGTTCTTGGCGATCGTGCCGGCGGCGCGGCGTGGCGACAGGCCGGAACGATGCAGCGCTTCGCTGACATAGATATTGCCAAGACCGGCAATCAGCCGCTGATCGAGAAGTGCCGCTTTCAGAGGGGTTTTCTTGCCGGCGAAAATCGCCGCGATATGGGCGCCGTCAAGCTCGTTGCCTAAAGGCTCGATGCCCATCTCGGCAAAATACGGATGCGCCGCAAGCTCGCTGCGGGCGATAAGCTGCATGAAACCGAAGCGGCGCGGGTCATTATAGATGATGCGCGCGCCGTTCGACATTTTGAACGTCACGTGGTCATGCGCCGCCGCTTTATTACGATCATATTGAAACACACCAGGCGTCGCCTCCTCACCCTCACGCTCGATGCGGAAGGAGCCACTCATGCCCAGATGCATGACCAGCGTGGTGCCGTCGTCGAGATCGCCGACGAGATATTTAGCGCGGCGGCCGAGACCGACGAGCTGGCGGCCCTCGAGCCGTTCGACGAAACGCTCGGGGAAGGGGAAGCGCAGATCGGGGCGCCGCTGTTCGACGGCAGCGAAGGTCGCGCCGGTCATATGCGGCTCAAGGCCGCGGCGGACGGTTTCGACTTCAGGCAATTCAGGCATAGCGTTTTCTGGCCGCGTCAGATGTTCACGATGACTTCAAGTACTCATTGACTTACATAGCCTCCGGGCGGCAGGCACGCTATGGTCTGTCCCGCCGGAGATCATCATGCAAACCGATCAAAAACCAGCCGAAACCACCGATTCCGACATCGATTTCGGCTTTTCGCGCGTTCAACTCGGCGAAAAGCAGGGGCTGGTCAACGACGTCTTCCATAAGGTGGCCGGCCGCTACGACCTGATGAACGATCTGATGTCGGCGGGCCTGCACCGCGTCTGGAAGGACATTCTGGTGGCCCGGATCGGCCTGAGCCGCCACCGCGCCTTCCGCCATCTCGACGTCGCCGGCGGCACCGGCGATGTCGCCTTCCGCATCGCCGAGGCGGGCGGGGCTGATACGCGCGTGACGGTCGCCGATATCAACGGCGCGATGCTCGACGTCGGCCGCGAGCGCGCCATCAAGCGCCATCTCGACGGCCAAGTAGATTTCGTCGAAGCCAATGCGGAGGAGCTGCCCTTCGCGGACAATTCCTTCGACGGCTATACGATCGCCTTCGGCATCCGCAATGTGCCGCGCCGCGACAAGGCTTTGCGCGAAGCCTGGCGCGTGCTGCGCCGGGGCGGGCATTTCCAGTGCCTGGAATTTTCCGAAGTCGACATGCCGGTGCTCGACAAGATCTATCGCGCCTATTCCTTCACCGCGATCCCGGCGATCGGCAAGGTGGTGACCGGCGACGGCCAGCCCTATCGCTATCTGGTGGAATCGATCGCGCAATTCCCGCCGCCGGAAACCTTCCGCCAGATGGTGGAAGACGCCGGCTTCCAGCGCGCCCGCTTTCAACGTTTGAGCGGCGGCATCGTGGCCATTCACTCCGGCTGGAAGCTGTAGGATCACTCCTTGTTTCAAGCGGTCGGTCATATCTTTCGCCTGGCGCATGCCTCTTTCGTGATGGCGCGCGAAGGCGTGTTTTCAAATGTCGATGCGGCCATGCTGCCGCCACCGGCGCGCGCGCCCTTGGCGCTGGCCAAACTGATCGCGCGGCGCCGCACGACGGGGGGCACCGGCTCGCGCCTGACGCGCGCCATGGCGCGGCTCGGTCCTTCTTATGTGAAACTCGGCCAGTTCCTGGCGACGCGGCCCGACATCGTCGGCATGAATTCGGCGCGCGAACTGGAAGCTTTGCAGGACCGGATGCCGCCCTTCCCGCGCGACGAAGCGGTCAAGGTCATCGAACGGTCCTTCGATAAGAAGCTCGCCGACATCTATGCCACCTTCAGCGAACCGGTGGCGGCGGCCTCCATCGCGCAGGTGCATAAGGCGACGGTTTCAGACAACGCCGGCACGCGCGAAGTGGCCGTGAAAGTGCTGCGGCCCGGCATCGAACGACGTTTCGCGCGCGATCTAAGCGACATGTTTTTTGCAGCGCGCCTGGCCGAGCGCTGGTCGGCGGAAGCACAGCGACTGCGTTTCATCGGTGTGGTCGAAACCCTGGCGCGCACCGTGCGCATGGAAATGGATTTCCGGCTGGAGGCGGCAGCGGCTTCGGAGTTCGGCGAAAACGTCGCCAAGGACAACGATTTCCGCGTGCCCAATGTCGATTGGAACCTCACCGCCAAGGATGTGCTGACCTTGGAATGGATCGACGGCGTGCCGCTGTCGGATATCGCCGCGCTGGAGCGCGGCGGGTTCGACCGCGAAAAGCTCGGCCGCATCGTCATCCAGTCCTTCCTCACGCATGCGGTGCGCGACGGCTTGTTTCACGCCGACATGCATCAGGGCAATCTGTTCGTCGATCGCGAAGGCCGGCTTGTCGCCGTCGACTTCGGCATCATGGGCCGGTTGGGTCCGAAAGAACGGCGCTTTCTCGCCGAAATCCTGTTCGGCTTCATCACGCGCAATTATCAGCGCGTCGCCGAAGTGCATTTCGAGGCGGGCTACGTGCCCTCGTCGCAGCGCGTCGCCGATTTCGCCCAGGCCATCCGGGCCATCGGCGAGCCGATCCATTCGCGCAAGGCCGATGAAATCTCGATGGCGAAACTGCTGACCTTGCTGTTCGAGATCACCGCTCTGTTCGAGATGAAGACGCGCACCGAACTGGTGATGCTGCAAAAGACCATGGTGGTCGTCGAAGGCGTCGCGCGTTCGCTCGATCCGCGTCTCGACATGTGGAAGACAGCCGAGCCCGTCATCGGCGAGTGGATCAAGGAGAAGCTTGGCCCCGCCGGCATCATCCAGGAAGCCGGACGCGGCGTCGCCAATCTCGGCAAGATCGCCTTCCAACTGCCCGATCTGCTCGACCGCGCCGAAGCGGTGGCGCGGCGGATCAGCGACGAACATTTCATCTTCGACAGCGAGCGGGCGCAGAAACAGGCGCCGCCGGCCGGCGAGACCTGGAAATGGCTGGCCCCGTGGGCGATCGCCACCCTTCTGGCGGTCGCGCTCATGCTGCGATAGTCTCTGGCCTTTGCGCCATCTTCCTAGCAAATTGCGTTTCTGTAGAAACGCAATTTGCTTAGGACTTTTGTTTTGACGCGTCTTTGTGGCGTTTGACTGCGTCAAACTGCAAAACGCTATAGCGCCCGTGGTGGGAACATGCTGACAGGCAAGCGGATTCTCCTGGTGATCGGCGGCGGCATCGCCGCCTATAAGGCGCTCGACCTGATCAGGCGGCTGCGCGAACGCGGTGCCAGCGTGCGCGCCGTGCTGACACCCGCCGCCGCCCATTTCGTCACGCCGCTTTCGGTCGCCGCCTTGTCGGGGGAGAAGGTCAATGAAGACCTGTTCTCGCTGACCGACGAAGCCGAGATGGGCCATATCGAATTGTCGCGCGACGCCGATCTGCTTGTCGTCGTGCCCGCTACCGCCGACCTGCTTGCTAAAATGGCAAATGGCCTGGCGAACGATCTGGCTTCAACGCTGCTGCTCGCCACCGACAAGCGCACGCTCGTGGCACCCGCGATGAACCTGCGCATGTGGCTGCATCCGGCAACGCAGCGCAATGTGCAGCGGCTGCGCGAGGACGGCGTCGTCTTCGTCGGGCCCGTCGACGGATCGATGGCCTGTGGCGAATTCGGACCGGGACGGATGAGCGAGCCGCTCGAAATCGTCGCTGGCATTGAGGAGATGCTCAAACATTCGACGGTCATCGCCTTGCCGAATGGCGAGACGGCGAATGCGCTGCGCGGCAAGCATGTGGTGATCACGTCGGGACCGACGCATGAGCCGATCGATCCGGTGCGCTACATCGCCAATCGGTCTTCGGGCCGGCAGGGGCATGCGATCGCAGCCGCAGCCGCGGCCGCCGGCGCGAAAGTCACTTTGATCAGCGGCCCGGTGGCGCTGCCTGATCCAAAAGACGTGACGACCGTGCATGTCGAGACCGCGCAGGAGATGCTGGACGCGACGCGCCAGGCGCTGCCGGCCGATCTCTTCATCGCGGCGGCGGCCGTCGCCGATTGGCGCGTGGCGCAAGCCAGCGACAACAAGATCAAGAAGGGCAAGGACGCGCCGACACTGACCTTCGCCGAGAACCCCGACATTCTCGCCACCGTTTCGACCTTGAAACAGCAGCGCCCCAAGCTCGTCGTCGGCTTCGCCGCCGAGACGCAGAATGTCGAGGACTACGCGCGCCAGAAACTGGCCCGCAAGAAATGCGACATGATCGTTGCCAATGACGTCAGTCCCGCGACCGGCGTGATGGGGGGCGACGAAAATACAGTTCACATCGTCACGGCAGCCGGCATAGAAACATGGCCGAAGATGAAGAAGGACGAAGTTGCAGTGAAATTGATCGCTTTATTGGCCCAACGTCTCGAGGCCGGCGCATGAACATGGTGCGTGTTCCCGTGGTCCGCCTGCCGCATGGAGAAGGTCTCGATCTGCCGCGTTATCAAAGCAGCGGCGCGGCCGGGCTCGATCTCGTCGCCGCCGTAGCCGCCGATGAACCGGTGTCGCTGGCGCCCGGCCAGCGCCGCCTGGTGCCGACGGGCCTCTCGATCGCTCTGCCCGATGGCTATGAAGCCCAGGTTCGCCCCCGCTCCGGCCTCGCCCTTAAAAATGGGGTGACGGTGCTGAATGCTCCGGGTACGGTTGACAGTGATTACCGGGGGGAAATCGGAGTGATCCTGATCAATTTGGGCGAGGTGCCCTTTGTCATTGCGCGTGGCGATCGCATTGCGCAGATCGTGATCGCCCCAGTCAGCCAGCTCGAATTCGAAGAGACATCGACCCTGGCCAGTTCGGCGCGCGGCGCCGGCGGTTTCGGATCGACGGGCCGGCGGGATGGCGAGAAATGATCCTGTTATCGCGTCGGGCTGTCCTGGCCATCGCGGCCGTTGTCGACATCGCCCTCCACGCGCGCCCCTCGCCCGTGGCCGCTAAAACCCTGGCTGGACGGCATCAATTGCCGCCCCGGCACCTTGAAACGCTGCTCCAGGCCCTGGTTCACGCCAATATCCTGAAGGGCGTGCGAGGACCGCGCGGCGGCTATGAACTGGCACGCGAGCGTCGCCGCATCTCCGTGGGCGAGATCGTACGGGCGGCCATGTCGGAAAGCTTCGACGATCAGGGCGAGGACCGGACGGCTTCGCCGCTGGTCGACAAGGTGATCGTTCCGCTGATCGCCGACGCCAGTAAGGAGCTTTTGGCCATCCTCGATCGTTCCACGGTGGAGGATCTGTGCCGGCAGGCCGAGACCGCCGCGGCGGTCAGCGATGCTAAGGCTACGATTGATTTTACGATCTAGCCCTGGCATTCTACTATTTAGACAAATTTTGTATGGTAATACCGAAGGAGGGCTCCCATGGCGGAAGCAAAAACAGGCCAAACCACCAAGGCGCCCGGCCGCGGCGGAGTGTACGACTCCATCACCGACACCATCGGCAATACGCCGATCGTCCGCCTCAAGCGCATCGCCGAGGATGCCGGCGTGAAGGCCAATATCCTGGCCAAGCTCGAGTTCTTCAACCCGATCTCCAGCGTCAAGGACCGCATTGGCGTGGCCATGATCAACGCGCTTGAAGCGGCGGGCAAAATCCAGCCCGGCAAATCGACCCTGGTCGAGCCGACCTCGGGCAATACGGGTATCGCACTCGCCTTCGTTGCAGCGGCACGCGGCTATAAACTCATGCTGGTGATGCCGGAATCGATGTCGATCGAACGGCGCAAGATGCTGGCGCTTCTGGGCGCCGAACTGGTGCTGACACCCGCCGCCCAGGGCATGAAGGGCGCCATTGCCAAGGCGAACGAGATCGTCGCGGCGACACCGGGCGCCATCATCCCGCAACAGTTCGAAAACCCCGCCAATCCAGAGATTCATCGCAAAACCACGGCGGAAGAGATCTGGAACGACACCAAGGGCGAGGTCGATGTCATCATTTCCGGCGTCGGCACCGGCGGTACGATCACCGGCGTCGGCCAGGTGCTGAAGCCGCGCCGTCCGGGCCTCAAGATCGTCGCCGTGGAACCGGAGGATTCCCCGGTCCTGTCGGGCGGCCAGCCCGGCCCGCACAAGATCCAGGGCATTGGCGCTGGTTTCGTCCCCGCCATTCTGGATCGGACCGTCATCGACGAAGTGGTGACCGTCGGCAATCAGACCGCTTTCGACACGTCCCGGAAGCTGGCCCGGCTAGAGGGCGTCCCGGTCGGTATTTCGGCGGGTGCCGCCGTGGCCGCGGCCCTGGAAATCGGCGCGCGGCCCGGCATGGAAGGTAAAAATATCGTTGCCATCCTGCCCGACTTCGCCGAACGCTATCTCTCGACCGCGCTCTTTGACGGACTCTGAAACCAGAGTCTGAAACGTTGACGCGGCGGGCTATTACGCCTAAAAGGACCCCCTCATGACGGGCCCTTGTCTGGCCAGTCGCTGAAATTCTTGCCGGGCTGATGCCCGGCATTTTTCGAGGACAACACATGGCTAACACAACGTCGGCCCGCAAGGCTGTCAGAAAGATCGCGCGTCGCACCGCGGTCAACCGCTCGCGCCGCAGCGCGATGCGCACTTATGTTCGCAAGCTCGAAGAAGCTATCGCTTCGGGTGATGCCGCTGCTGCCAAGTCGGCTTTCGACACGGCTGCACCGATGATCATGCGCGCGGCACAGAAGGGCATCCTGCACAAGAACACCGCGTCGCGGAAGGTTTCTCGTCTTGCTCATCGCGTGAAGGCTCTCTGATTTTAGAGCGCAAACGCGTTGTCATTGAACTGAATCTAAAAGCCCGGATCGATCGATCCGGGCTTTTTGTTTTGTGATTGTCACTTCGTCGTCACGCAGCATCCTTGCCGCGATTTTTACCGAGCAAATAATCCTTCAATGAATCAGCGTTTTGCAGGGCAAGCTTTCAACGCTGTACGCACAAGCCATGTTCAATCGTGACTCTGCGGTCGTTGCATCGCCTTCGATGTTTTTAGAGCGTCAATTGCGACGAAAATGCGTAAATTTCTTGTCGCGCGGAATCAGCCATTTATCCGCGTCAATGGAAAAGCCGCACACGCGTGAATATTTATTTCGAGTCGTTGTTGCGCTTTGTGTTGCGCGTTGTTCACAGCAGTGAATAAGTTGATCTGACGGCGCGGGCTTGCCGCACGAGAAAAATGTTCTCTCGCGGTAGCGTTTAAACATTTCAGCAAGAATGAACGAGGCAGGTGCGTGTCGTTGGAACGTGCAAGTGATTGCTGTTGTCGACTGGGGACAAGCTCGATGACAGAGGCCAAGCAAGATGCAGAGCAACTGCAAACGGAGACGGGGACATGGCGGCGGATCTCAATTTCATCATCGATTGTTTCGAAAAAATTGTTTTTTCCGCTTTGCCGAGTTCGCGCTCTGTCGGGCCTTGACATCGATCGCTGTTCATAGCTGATCAGGCTCAATTTCAGCACAGAAACCACTCATCATCTCCGTGCGTTGCCGTTTGGCCAAGCCAAACGACGGACGGTTATTCTTTGGACATTGCCATGACATTCAACTCGCAACCCGCTTCAGACCATCACGACATGCGCCCGGCTTCGGCTGGCGCAGACGCAGCGCAGCGCAATGAAACGAATGTCGCTTGGGAACGGGTCTGTCAGCGTCTGCGCAGTGAAGTCGGCAAGGACGTCTACAGCTCGTGGTTCGCGCGTCTTGAATTCGAGCGCATGAACGGAACGACGGTGTTCTGTTCGGTTCCCACAAAGTTCCTCAAAAGCTGGATTCAATCGCATTATCTCGAGCGTCTGACGTTCGCGGTCGCCGCTGAATTCTCGGGCGCCACTCATGTGATCGTCGATGTACGTTCCAGCGCGCGTCGCCCCGTTCTCGTTGGTCAGCCGCAGAACGCCGTGAGCAGCGCGAGTGAATCGCAACACGAAACATCGCCCGTGCGCACGGGTGTCGCGCTCGCGCCGGCCGCGCGCAAAGCCGATGTCCTGCCGACCGACGCGGAGCCGAACGATGCGTTCGCCGGCGCGCCGCTCGACAAGCACTTCACCTTTGATTCCTTCATCGTCGGTGGCCCGAACCAGCTTGCTCATGCGGCGGCGCTGAAAGTATCCCGCGGCACACGCGATGAACCGACGCAGTTCAATCCGCTTTACATCTTTTCCTCGGTCGGCCTCGGCAAGACGCATCTGTTGCAGGCGATTGCCCATGCGGCCGCCGCCAACGGGCAGAAGGTCATCTATCTGACCGCCGAACGCTTCATGTATAGCTTCGTCGCGGCGCTGCGCACGCAGACGGCGATCCAGTTCAAGGAGAAGCTGCGCGGCATCGACACGCTCGTGATCGACGACGTGCAATTCCTGCGCGGCAAATCGATCCCGCAGGAGTTCTGCCACACGCTGAACGCACTGATCGATGCGCGCCGCCAAGTGGTGATCGCTGCCGATCGGCCGCCGTCCGATCTCGAAAACATCGACGAGCGCACCCGTTCGCGTCTCTCGGGCGGTCTGTGCGTGCAGATGCGCCCGTTCGACG
Organism: Methylocella sp. CPCC 101449; assembly: GCF_031921685.1. Taxonomy (NCBI): domain Bacteria; kingdom Pseudomonadati; phylum Pseudomonadota; class Alphaproteobacteria; order Hyphomicrobiales; family Beijerinckiaceae; genus Methylocella; species Methylocella sp. CPCC 101449. The sequence continues at coordinate 1,385,380 of NZ_JAPDHU010000001.1, forward strand.
AAAGCCTGCGTCTCAAAATGGTGGAATCGCTCGTCGCGACCGCGAAGTCGGCCCATCCGGCTTTCAACGTGCCGGAAAGCGTCTTCAAATATGTCGCCAATGCCATTCAGACCAATGGCCGCGATCTCGACGGCGCGATCAATCGCCTGATCGCCCATTCGACCTTGGCCGGCGCGCCGCTGACGGTGGAAATGGCCGAAAGCGCCATTCGCGATCTGGTGCGCACCAGCGAACCGAAGCGCGTGCGCATTGAAGATATTCAGAAGCTCGTTGCCAGCCACTATAACGTATCAAAATCCGATATCTTGTCGTCGCGCCGCACGGCGACCGTGGTGCGGCCGCGCCAGATCGCCATGTATCTGGCCAAGGTTCTCACGCTGCGCTCGCTGCCGGAAATCGGTCGCCGCTTCGGCGGACGCGATCACACCACCGTGCTGCATGCGGTGCGCAAGATCGAAGCTTTGTCGAAGACCGACAATCCGCTGTCGGAAGAGCTGGAACTGCTCAAGCGCATGCTGACCGAGTAAAGGTTTCGCGCTTTCCTATAACGATGTCGAATGTCATCCCGGACGCAGCATGCGATCCGGGATGAATGTTTTGGGCGCAGCCGGTGGTGACGACCAAAGATGTGACAGCAGGCAGCTGACTGATTGAAGCCCGAAAAGCCTCGACCTCAGTGTCATCCCGGGCGCGCTAAAAGCGCGACCCGGGATGACACTGAGGCTCTACACTCACCGCGCCGTCTTGATCCGCGTCCATTCGCGCGTCACGTAACGCTGCAAGGTCTGATCATAAGGCGTGACGGTGAAGAGGCGGCGCATGGTCGTCTCGTCGGGATAGATCGACTTGTTGTCGGCGATGTCAGGCGCGAGCAAAGCCTTGGCCTTCAAAACACCGCTGGCGAAATTGGTCACCGTGCTGTTGCGGGCGGCGACTTCAGGCCGTAGCAGGAAGTTGATGAAGGCATAGGCCTCATCGACATGTTCGGCATCCTTGGGGATGGCGAGATTGTCCATCGACATGAGCGTGCCCTCCTTAGGGATCACATAGTCGATGACGACGCCATTGCCGGCCTCGCGCGCCCGGTTGCGTGCCTGGAAACTGTCGCCGGCCCACCCCACCGCCATGCAGATATCGCCGTTGGCGAGTGCATTGATATATTCGGACGAGTGGAATTTGCGGACATAGGGTTTGACCTGCATGACCAGATCGGCCGCCCGCTTGATCTCGTTCTGATTGCGCGTTTCCGGATTGAGACCGAGGTAGCGCAGCGCCACCGCCAGAATGTCCTCGGGACTGTCGAGCATATAGACGCCGCAATCGGCGACTTTCTTGAGGTTCTCGGGCTTGAAGACGATGTCCCAGGAGTCGATCGCCCGCTCGCCAAGGCGCGCCTTCACCTTGTCCACGTTGAAGGCGATGCCGGTGGTGAACCACATATAATTGACGGAATATTCGTTGCCGGGATCATAGGCCGACAGCCGCGTGGCGATCTCCGGCCAGATCTCCGACAGGTTGGGCAGTTTCGCGCGGTCGAGCTTTTGATAGATGCCCGCCTTGATCTGCCGTTGCAGGAACGTGCCCGACGGCACCACCACGTCATAACCACTCTTGCCGGCGAGCAGACGCGTTTCCAGGGTCTCGTTGGAATCATAGGTGTCGTAGACGACCTTGATGCCGGTCTGCTTGGTAAATTCGTCGAGAAGTTTTTGGTCGATATAGTCGGACCAGTTGAAGACGTTCACCACTTTGGTCTGAGCCAGAGCGGGCGCGGCGAGAGCCAGCAGCGCGACGAAAGAGGTGACGAGTTTCCGCATTCTTATTTCCTTTTCTTATTTTCCCGACAGTCCGAAGGCGGGGGCGGCCTTATGGAGGCGTTCGAGGGCGCGATCCTGCGTCTCGTCCTTCTTGGCGAAGCAGAATCGCACCGCATTGCGATAGATATTTTCCGCATAGAAAGCCGACACCGGTATGGTCGCCACGCCGAATTCGCGCACCAGTTTCTGCGCGAAGGTCACATCGTCGGAAATGGCGAGTTCACCGATATCGATGGTCACGAAATAGGTGCCCTGGCTTGGGATCACCGTGAAGCCGACCTCCTTAAGGCCGGCGGTGAAGCGATCGCGGCTCGCCTGGAACGTCTGGCGCATGGTGGAGAAATAGACGTCATCCTTCATCAGCCCATGCGCCACGCCGATCTGCAGGTTCGGCGGCGTGGTGAAGGTGATGAATTGATGCGCCTTGGACAGGCCTTTCATAACGGCGGGCGCCGCCACGACGAGGCCGACCTTCCAGCCGGTGAGCGAAAAAATCTTGCCGGCCGAGCCGATCTTGACCGTGCGCTCACGCATGCCGGGCAGACTCATCAGCGGGATGTGCTTGCGGCCGTCGAAGACGAGATGTTCCCAGACCTCGTCGCAGATGGCGATGACATCGTGTTTGACGCAGAACTCCGCCAATAGTTCGAGCTGTTCGCGTTCATAGACGACGCCGCAGGGATTGTGCGGATTGTTGAAGACGACCGCCTTGGTCTTGGAGCCGAAGGCGCGCTCCAGATCCTCGCGCGCCATGGTCCAGGCGGGCGGGCGCAGATTGACGAATTTCGGCACGCCACCGGCGCGCTGCACCAATGGCAGATAGGCATCATACATCGGCTGGAACAGCACGACCTCGTCGCCCGGCTCGATCACCGCCATCAGCGCGCCGGCCAGGGCTTCGGTGGCGCCCGAGGTCACCATGACCTCGGTCATCGGATCGAGGTCCAAGCCCTGAAAACGGCCATAGTGCGTCGCGATGGCCTGGCGCAGCTCCGGCAGGCCCATCATCGGCGGATATTGGTTGTAGCCGTTCAGCACCGCATCGGCGGCGGCGCGGCGCACATCCTCGGGGCCCGGATCGTCCGGGAAGCCCTGGCCGAGATTGATGGCATTGAGATCGCGGGCGAGGCCGGACATGACGTCGAAAATGGTGGTCGGCAGATCAGCGAGAATGGGATTCATTGCGGGTTCTAAGGCAGCCCTGGACGATGTGACGAATTGCTAGCATAGGGACCGCCACGGAAAAGGAAACGGAGCGGATGGCGGCTGAAACAACCCTGATTCTCGGTGGCGCCCGCTCCGGCAAGAGCCGTTTTGCGCAGCAATTGGCCGAAAGCACTGGCCTGCGGAAGCGGATCATCGTCACCGCTACGGCCGACGATGCCGAAATGACCGAGCGGATCGCCCATCACCGGGCCGAACGCGGCGCGGACTGGACGACCATCGAGGCGCCGCTGGCGCTGCCCGAGGCGATCGCGGCGGCGGCCGGCAGCGATGTGACTGTCGTCGTCGACTGCCTGACGCTCTGGCTCGCCAATGTGATGCTGGCCGGCCAGGACGTTGACGCCCGGAGCCAGGAGCTGGCTGCCGCCATTACCGCCTGCCCCCATCCCCTCATCCTGGTCAGCAACGAGGTCGGCTTCGGCGTCGTGCCGGAGAACGCGCTCGGCCGCGCCTTCCGCGATGCCCAGGGGCGGCTCAACCAGGCGATAGCCGCCACCGCAGCCAAGGTGGTGCTGGTGGTAGCGGGGCTGCCGCTGTGGATCAAGGGATAGGGCTGCCCCTGGCTCCGGATCACGCTGCGCGTGTTTGTGCAGGTAAAGCCCCGTCTTCCGCCTATTTCTTCTCCGCAGCGGAATAGAGTTCGCCCGTTCCCGGTACGAAGCGTTGCGCGGAGACGTCCGTGCGACCGCCGTCCTTGGCGTGTGGCGCATAGGCGGCGACTTGCAGAAGCTCGAGTTCTTCGTCGCCGGCGCTTTCAAACCAGTAGCGCGAAAAGCGCGGCGTCACCGTGCCTTCGTTCGGGCCGAATTCGCCGATCAGCACGTCATTGGGTCCGTAGAAGCGGACGCGGCCCTTGATCACCATCCAGAACGTATCGACCCTTGAATGATAGTGAAGGTTGTTTTCGCCGCCGCCCTTTTTGACGATTTGCACGACGGCCTTGAACAGATCGGTCCGGTGCAGCGCGACGAAGCCCTTTCCCGCACTGACGCCTTCCGGCTTCTGGTAGCGGAAGTTGCCATATCTTTTCTCGGCTTCCAGGTGCCGCGCTTCCAATTCCTCGGCGGGGATTTGCGCGGTGACGGTCTCAGCAGCCATGTTTCTCTCCCATGTGCGAGATCGGCCGGCGGGATCCATGTCGCGCTGGAGTTTTTCTGTACCGACCGGCGATCGGCAAACAGTCTAGCTCAAACGGCTGTTTCCGCCATGGCGCAATCGGCGACATGAGTGTCGAAATAGCTGGAACCTTTGACGCGGCTTCACCGCACCTTGGCAGTGATTTCCTGGGCCAATCTCGCCGCCAGGGCGGGGATGGCAGGACCGGGGCATATGGTGAGCAGGTCGGGCACGACCAGGCGCCGGGCAGGCGGGTAAAGCCGGCGCAGGGCCGGATGTTCGAGCAAAGCCTCGCCCTGGTCTTCCGGACGGTCGGGGCTTTCGGCCACCATCAGATAATCGGGCCTGGCCGCGACCACGCGTTCCAGATCGACGAAGCCGTTGGCTCTGAGGCCGACATCGCCGGCGGCATTGCGCAGGCCAGCCTTGACGGCGAGATCGCCGGCAAGCCCGGCATGCAGGACATAGCCGCGCCGGTGCAGGATGAGGAAGCTGCGCTGCGGCACCTTGCCGGCCAGGGCCGCCAGTGCGCCGGTGCTTGCATCGATGGTGGCGATCAAGGCGGCGCCCCGTTCGGCATGGCCGAAGCGAGCAGCCAAGCTGGTGATCTCCCGCCGGGTCTCGTCGAGACTGACCCAGGAATCGACCATGGCGAAGGGCCGCTCCTTGGTGGTGAGGAAATCGCGCGTCAGCCGATTGTCGTAACGGCCGAGCACGACGAGATCGGCGGAGAGGCGAATCAATTCCTCGGCGGCGCCGGTATTCTGCGGCACACCCGTGGCCTCACGGGCGAGAAAGGAGATATTCGCGTCCCTGGCAAAGGGACTGAGCGAGACGATCTGAGCCCGATCGGCCAGCGCCAGCACGAGCTGATCGGCGCAGAGATTGGCCGAGACAATCGAGGGATGTTCTTCAGATTGTTGTGCGGACTGTTGTCCGTGCGCCACGCCCGACGTGACCAGCATGGCTGCCAGCAGCGCTGCTCGTCGTCCAAACCTGCCGACCTTGCCACCTTGCATTCGCAAAAACGCCTCTATAGGGTCACAATCGTTGGTGCCCCAGCGATGGGGTGAAACGGGAATACGGTGAGGGAAACCGATGCCGTAGCTGCCCCCGCAACTGTAAGCGATGAGCTGACTTCGTACCAAGTCACTGGGTGATCGCCCGGGAAGACGCGAAGCCGGCGATGATCCGCGAGCCAGGAGACCGGCCAACATCCCAGTTGTTCTCGCGCCGTCGGTGGGATGGCAGGAGGTTCTTGTGACGCATCGTTTCCCTGGCAACGCCGCCATTGTGGCTGGCGTTTTTTGTTTGTCCGCACCGTTTCTGCCGCAGGCGGCGCAGGCGCAGGACGCCAATCCAGGGCAGATCACCACGCCAGGCTATGTGCCACTGCCGACGCTGGTCGTCACCGCCAATCGCACGCCGCTGCCGATCGAACGGCTGGGTGCGAGCGTGACGGTCATTCCGGCCGAAGAGATTCAGACCTATGGCAGCAAGAGCCTTGCCGACGTGCTGCGCGGCACACCCGGCCTCAACATCACCGAGAACGGTGGTCCCGGTTCCCAGTCGAATGTGACGCTGCGCGGCGCCACGCCCGGCCAGACGCTCGTGCTGATCGACGGCATTCGCGTCGGCGATGCGTCGAGCACTGATGGCGCGCTTGATTTCGGCGCGCTGTCGGCCGTCGACATCGACCGCATCGAAATCGTGCGCGGCCCGCAATCGGCGCTCTATGGCTCCGATGCCATGGGCGGCGTGATCAATGTCATCACCCGCAAGGGCGAGCGCGCGCCGCGCCGCAGCGTGCAAGTGGAAGCGGGCAGCTACGGCACGATTTCATCGACCGGCGCCGTGTCGGGCGCCACCGACAAAGTGTCTTACGCCTTCTCGCTGACCGGCTTTCACAGCGACGGCTTCTCGCGCTACGGCTATCGCATCGGCCGCATCACCAGCACGCTGACGCAACCGCTGGAGAATGACAAGACCGACAAATTCGCCGGTTCGGCGCGGGTGACATTCACACCGTCGGACAGCTTCTCCGTCGATGTCGGCCTGACGCGCTTCGCCGATTTCGCCCGTTTCGACAATCCCGGTGCCTTCATGCCGGCCGACAAGGACACGCGCTTCAACAAGGGGCGGCAGTTCGTCACCACCGCTTTCGTGCGTGCCAATTTCGATCCGTTCGGCGGCGTGCTGAAGAATTCGCTGACGGTCTATTCGAGCCTCATCGAGCGATTCAACCGGCTGGAGCAATCGTGTTTCGACACGTTCTTCAACAGCTACAATTGCGACACGACCTTCCGTTCGCGCCGCCTCGGCGTCGAATATCAGGGCACGGCCAATCTCGGCACCTATGGCCAGTTCATCTTCGGTGCCAAGTCGGAGCGCGAAACCGCTTCGACGCGCGAGAACTGGTTGCAGGCGCCCTATACGGTCTCGATGCCGTTCTGGGGCACGCAGGTCACCAATTCGGTGTTCGCCCAGCATAGCATCACGCTGTTCGACCGGCTCGACCTGACCTTGGGCGGCCGCATCGACGCGATCGACAACAAGACCGTGTTCCCAACCTGGCGTGCCACCGCCGCCTATCGCATCGAGGAAACCGGCACGCGGCTGCGCGTCAGCGCCGGCACCGGCGCCCATGCCGCCTCGCTCTATCAGCGCTTCAGCATCTATGGCCTGCCGAGCCTGCGCCCGGAGCAGAACTTCTCCTATGAAGCGGGCATCGACCAGACCTTGCTCGACGGTCGCGTGAAAGCCTCGGTGACCCTGTTCGACAGCTGGTATCGCAACCTGATCGACTTCAATCCGGCGGCCAATTTCTTCATCGGCCAATATTACAACGTCGGCCATGCCCGCATTCGTGGCGTCGAAGCCTCGATCGATGCGGTCATCGTTCCCGACACCTGGCGGGCGCGCGCCACCTTCACCGGCATGACCGCCGTGGACGAAGACAAGCAGATCGGCCTTTTACGCCGGCCGCGCCAGCAGGGCAGCCTGTCGCTCATCTATACCGGCATTCCGAATCTGGAAGTGGAAGGCCGCATCTACGCCGCCTCGACCCGCACGGATGTCAGCAACGACTTCCCCTATGGCCGCGTGACCCTGCCGCAATATGGCCGGGCCGATCTGCGCGCCAGCTATAAGTTCAACGATTACATCACCGCTTACGCCCGGCTCGAAAACATCACCAATGCGCGCTATCAAGAGATCCGGGATTATGGCGTGACCGGCCGCGCCATCTACGCCGGCTTGAAGGTGACATGGTAGGTTCGACGAACGTTACGTCTTCTGAACGACCCAGGCTCCGGACGGCTGCGGCCGCCTCCGGAGCCTTTCTGCTTCTGCTCACCATCGCGCTGATCGTCGTCGCCATACTCTCCTTGATGCTGGGACCGGCGCATCTGTCGCCGTCCGAATTGTTTCGGGGCCTGACGGGCCAAAGCGAAACGGCCGCGATCATCCTGCGCGAAATCCGGCTGCCGCGGCTCATTCTCTCGCTCTCCATCGGCGGCATGCTGGGCCTGGCCGGCGCCGCCGTGCAGGGGCTGAGCCGCAATCCGCTGGCCGAGCCCGCCGTTTTGGGCACGCCACAGGCAGCGGCGCTCGGCGCCGTGCTGATGATCTATTCCGGCCTGGCCGATGCCTTCTCGCTGGCCTTGCCGCTGACCGCCATCGTCGGCGCGCTGCTTGCCATGCTGGCGACCCTGCTGGTCGTGCGCCGGGTCGGTGGCGTGATTTCGCTGTTGCTCATCGGCCTGATGATCGGCAGCCTCGCCGCCGCCGCCATTTCGCTGATCCTGTCGCTCTCCTCTAACCCCTATGCGGTGACGGAGATCGTGTTCTGGCTGATGGGCTCGTTCACCGATCGCTCGATGTGGCATGTGGTTTTGTCGCTGCCCTTCATCATCGTCGGCGCGGCCGCGCTGTTCTGGTGCGGCCCGGCCTATAAGGCTCTGACATTAGGCGAAGAGACGGCGACGTCGCTTGGCTTCGACATCTGGCGCGTGTCGCTGATCACCAGCGCCGGCATTGCGCTGGGTGTCGGCGCCGGCACCGCGGTATCAGGCGCCATCGGTTTCGTTGGCCTGCTCGCGCCGCATATGGTGCGGCCCTTCGTGCGCTCCGACGCGCAGGCTGTGCTGCTGCCCTCGGCCCTGGCCGGCGCCATCCTCACCACGGCAGCCGACGTTCTGGTAAAACTCATTCCGGCAACGAGCGAAATCCGTGTCGGCGCCTTGATGGCGGTGATCGGCGCACCATGCTTCCTTTATCTCGTCATCGCCCGTCCCTATCGGCTGGATGATCGCGCATGAGCGGCACCAGCCATATCGTCGTCGATCATCTCAGCGTGTCGCTTGCCGGCCGCACGATCATCGATGATCTCTCGCTGTCGCTCGACGCTGGCCAGTTCATCGCCGTGATCGGACCAAACGGCTCCGGCAAGACGACGTTCCTGCGCGCGCTGGCGGGGCAGATGCCGGCATCGGGATCGATCGCGATCAACGGCACGCCGATCGATCGCCTGTCGCTGCCGCAACGCGCCAGGGCCATTTCCTATTTGCCGCAGGACATGCGCCAGCCGATCTGGCCCGTGCCGGTGCGCGACATCGTGGCGCTGGGCCTGACGCCGTTCGACACCCATGCGAGCGACGACGATCCCGCCGTCGAACAGCAGTTGCAGGATTTCGATCTCATCGACCTCGCTGAGCGCGGTGTCGACCGAATTTCCGGCGGCGAGCGCATGCGCGCGCTGTTGGCGCGCGCGATGGTCGGGCCGCAGCCGATCGTCCTGCTCGACGAACCTTTGAATTCGCTCGATCCAGCACATCAGCTGCGCGTGATGGATTTGTGCCAGAAGCGCGCCGAGGCCGGCAGTCTGGTGATCGCGGTCATTCACGACATCGATTTCGCCATGCGTTATGCGACACGCATCCTGGCCTTCAAGGACGGACGGCTGGCCGCCGACGATCTGCCGCGGCGGCTGATCAAGACCGACGTGCTCGCTAAGATTTTCGGCGTGGCCGTGGCGCAGGCACAGACGCCGGACGGACCCATTCTTGCCATGCGGCCGCATCGGGATTTAGATCGCGGCTAACAGCCACGCCTTGGTCCGCGATGAATAGCGATCCGCCGATTCCACCCGAAGACAAACGCCAGTCCGCCCATGCGGCCATGGTGATGCGTGGCGTGCAGAGGCTGATGCGCGCACATCGGTTGGAATCGCTTGTCGAAATGCCGTTGAACAATGGCCGTCGCGCCGATGTGATCGGGCTTGGCGGCGACGGGCGCTTTCACATCGTCGAAGTGAAATCGAGCATCGCCGATTTTCGCACCGATAAGAAATGGCATGAGTATCGCGACTATTGCGATCACTTCTCCTTCGCCACCCATGCGGACGTACCGCTGGAGATTTTTCCGGAAGAGTGCGGATTGATCGTCGCCGACAAATTCGGCGCCGAAATTCTGCGGCCGCCGTCAGAGCACGTGCTCAATGCGGCACGGCGCAAGGCGATGCTGATCGCCTTCGGCCAGCAGGCGGCGAGCCGTCTGCACCTGCTCTACGATCCGACGCGCGATCCGCTGGGCTAGCGAACTGACGGCGCGTTCAGCGCGGCGCGCGCTTGGCGAGAATGCGCTGCAATGTGCGGCGATGCATGCTCAAGCGGCGTGCCGTTTCCGAAACGTTGCGGCCGCACAATTCGTAGATGCGCTGAATGTGTTCCCAGCGCACGCGATCGGCCGACATCGGATTTTCGGGGAGCTGCGCCTTGTCGTGGGTGATGGCCATCAGCGCATTGTAGATTTCGTCCGCATCGGCGGGCTTGGCCAGATAGTCGAAAGCGCCAAGCTTCACGGCGGTGACGGCGGTGGCGATATTGCCATAGCCGGTCAGGATGATGCCGCGCGCTTCCGGCCGGCGCTCCTTGAGCAGCGAAATGACATCAAGGCCGCTGCCATCGGTGAGCCGCAGGTCGATGATGGCGAAGGCCGGCGGATGCACTTTGATCGCCTCGATCCCCTCGGCGACGGTTTCGGCCACCGCGACGGTAAATCCGCGCGCTTCCATGGCCCGGCACAGGCGGGTCAGGAAGGGCTTGTCGTCATCGACGATCAGAAGGGATTTATCGTCAGACTCGGTTTCCGGCGTGGTCATTTTGCGTTGGGTTCCTGATTTTTAGCCAGGGATTGGTTTGGCCCGTGACAGGCGCGAATTTAGCCGAAATGGGGCGGCAATTGCACGTTCAATCAGCATGAACAGGGCCGTCGGACATCGTGCCGCGCTCAAAATCCTCGCGAGACCAACGGATTGAGATGCGCGCACCGGCATTCGGCGCCACCGCGTTGCCCATCGAAATCGTCGCCCCTGTGCGCTCGAGCAGGGTTTTGGCGATGAAAAGGCCAAGGCCAAGGCCGGAGCCGGGCTCGGACTTGGCCCGCCGCTCGTCGTGGCCGCCCCGGGTGGTGATGTAGGGATCGCCGATCTTGGTCAGCACGTCGGCGGAAAAGCCGGGCCCATCGTCCTCGATGGTGATGCCGACCTGATCCTTGGTCCAATTGGCTTTGATGCGGACCTCGACCTTGGCAAAATCGACAGCGTTCTCGACGAGATTGCCCAGGCCATAGAGCAGGCCGGGATTGCGCCGGCAATTGGGGGGCGTGCCCTCGCCCTGAATTTCCGATTTCAGCTCGACGCCAAAATCGCGGGACGGTTCGAGCGTCTCTTCGAGCAGTTGCGGCAGCGACAGCACGTCCCAATGCTGCGCCGGTTCGTCGCCGAGCGAGGTGAGCTTGCCGAGAATGGTGCGGCAGCGCTGCAATTCCGTCGTCAGCAAATCCAGGTCTTCGGCGATCGTGGCATCGGCCGACAATTGCTTACGCATTTCTTTCACCACCAGAGTGATGGTGGCGAGCGGCGTGCCCAGCTCATGCGCCGCGGCGGCGGCCAGACCGTCGAGCTGCGTTAGATGTTGCTCTCGCGCAAGGACAAGTTCAGTCGCGGTGAGCGCATCGGACAGGCGGCGCGCTTCCTCGGCGACGCGAAACGCATAGATGGTGATGAAGACGGCGCCGAGCACCAGCGCGATCCACACACCGATCTTATAGAGATAGGGCAGTTGCAGAACGATGCCCGGATACCACGGCAGCGGCCGCTGGAAGAAGCCGAGGAAAGTGGCGCAGGCCACCATCAATACGACGAGCGCGACGGTGCGCGTCACCGACAGCGACACGGCCGAGATCATCACCGGTGCAAGAAAGAGGATCGAGAACGGATTTTCGAGACCGCCGGTCAGATAGAGCAACGCGGTGAGCTGCAACATGTCGAAGGCGAGCAGAAGCGTCGCCTCGCGCTCGGCGAGGCGGTGCGTCACCGGATAGCGCAGACGCAACCCAATGTTGAGCCAGACGGAAGCGGCAACCGCCGTGACGCACCAGGCGATCGGCAAAGGGAAACTGAGGCCAAACGCGATGATCAGCAAAGCCGCCGTTTGCCCGGCGATGGCCAGCCAGCGCAGGCGAATGAGGGTGTCGACGCGAATCCGGCCGGCGGATTCCGGAGGGGCGACAAGAGTCATGGGCACGATTGCCGGGACGAGAGGGCCATGGGACAGTTCGCTAACCATTCGCCCGGATCATAAGTAGTTCTCGGGGGGCGAGAGGCGCGAATCAGCGGCAGATTGTCCCTGCCGTATAAATAGGCTATTTTGCACCGCAATATAGCTTGGCTATTAGGCTGAAGTAGGTTGTTCATGAACCGATTGTCTTATCAGCTTTACGAAATGGCGCATCTGTCCTTCGCGCCGGCACGCTTTGTTTCGGATGCGACGCGGCTTGCTTTCAAGAACCCGCTCAATCCGCTGGCGCATACGTATCTCGGCCGCAACATCGCCGCATCCGCCGAATTGTTCGAGCGTTTGACGCGTCGCTACGGCAAACCGGCCTTCGGTCTCGACACGACCGTTGTCGAAGGCAAGACCGTTCCCGTGCGCGAGGAGATCGTCTGGGAGCGGCCCTATTGCGGCCTCATCCACTTCGAGCGGCAAGGCAATATTCCTAAGGCGGCGCATGCGCGGCTGCTCATCGTCGCGCCAATGTCGGGCCATTATGCCACTTTGTTGCGCGGCACGGTGGAAGCCTTCCTGCCAGACTTCGACGTCTACATCACCGACTGGGCCGACGGGCGCATGGTGCCGATGTCGGCGGGCCGTTTCGATCTCGACGACTACATCGACTATGTCACCGCCATCTTCAAACATCTGCACGAAGCCGATCCGCACACGCCGGTGCATGTGCTCGCCGTGTGCCAGCCCGCCGTGCCGGTTGTCGTCTCGGTCGCCTTGCTTGAAGCCGCGGGGAAGCCTTACTATCCGGACTCGATGATCCTGATGGGCGGCCCGATCGATACGCGCCGTAGTCCGACAGCGGTCAATACCCTGGCTGAGCAGCGCGGCACCGACTGGTTCCGGCGTAACTGCATTCACACCGTTCCCTTCCCCTATCCGGGCTTCGGCCGCGAAGTCTATCCAGGCTTCCTGCAATTGACCGGCTTCATGGCGATGAACTTCGATCGCCACTTCAATGCCCATGTGGAGATGTTCCGCAATCTTGTGAAAGGCGACGGCGACACCTACGAGAAGCAGGAAGAATTCTACGACGAATATATGGCCGTGATGGATCTCGACGCGGCCTACTATCTGCAGACCGTCGAAACCGTCTTCGTGCGACACGATCTGCCGAAAGGCGAGATGAAGCATCGCGGACAACTTGTCGATTTGAAGGCGATCAAGCGTGTGGCCTTGATGACGGTCGAAGGTGAAAACGACGACATTTCCGGTGTCGGCCAGACGCAAGCGACCCACGCGCTATGTCCGAACATTCCAGAAGACCGCAAGCTGCACCATTTGCAGGAACATGTCGGTCATTATGGCGTGTTCAACGGCTCACGCTTCCGTCGTGACATTGCGCCGCGAATCAAGACGTTCACCCGCGCCATGGAACGCTGGAACAAGTCCAGCTAAGACGAACGAATCTGTTCGAAATAGGAAAGTAGCGCGCCGGACGATTCTTGCGGTATCATCCGGGCATGGCGCTCTTTTCGAATCGCTCCTCTGCACCTCCGGCCGCGACGCAAATGCGTATCGCGGACAAGAGCGCGACCTATGTCGTCACCTTGAAGCGCACGGCAACGACGCGGCGCTTCACGCTGCGCGTGCGCAATGCGACGCGCGATGTGGTGTTGACGATTCCGCAACGTGCTTCAATCGTCGAAGCGCGCGACTTCGCCGAGAAACATGCGGCATGGATCGGCGAGCGCTTGCAGAAGCTGCCGCATCCGCTGCCCTTCGTCGACGGCTGCATCATTCCCCTGCGCGGCATTCCGCACATCATCCAACATCGTCCCGGCGCACGCGGCACAGTGTGGGTGGAGGGCGTGACGACGTTGGACGGTCCGGCCTTGGCGCTCTGCGTCGCCGGCAAGGCTGAACATCTGGGACGGCGCGTGCAGGACTATCTGCGCACGCAAGCGCTGGCCGATCTCAATGTCGCGGCGAGCGCCTATGCCGGCAAGCTCGGGCTGACACCGAAACGCATTTCGATTCGTGATTCGAAAACCCGCTGGGGCTCCTGCTCCGCCGATGGCTCGCTGAATTTTTCCTGGCGCATCGTGCTGGCCCCAGCCTTCGTGCTCGACTATCTCGCCGCCCATGAAGTGGCGCATATGGTGCACCTCAATCACTCGCCGAAATTCTGGGCGCTGACGCGGCGCCTGTGCGCCGAGACCGATCGCGCCGAAGCCTGGCTCGACGCGCACGGCACGCAACTGCACCGCTACGGCCAGAAGGCGGAGTGACGCGTCTTCTTCCACGACACGCCGCCGTGTCATCCCGGACGCCGAAGGCGATCCGGTATCCAGAGCGTGTGATTGAATGCTGCTTGCAGAGAGCGCTCAACGCAGATGAGGCAATCGCTCTACCACTTGCCCCTGGTTCCCGGATCAGGCTGCGCGTGTCCGGGATGACACCGAGGTAACTGCGTTCAGCGTTTCACGAAGGTCAGATAAACCGGCTTGCGGCCAGCGGCGATGGCCTTGGCTTCGTAGCGTGTGCCCGGCCACTGCGCCCAGGGCGTCGTCCAATCGCTCGCCGCCGACACTCGCCAGTCGAACAGATTCGAGCGCAGGATGCGCGCCAAGGCCCAAGCACTGTAGTCGTCGATGTCGGTGGCGAAATGCAGTTCGCAGCCGGGGCGCAGCGCGCGCGCCATTTCCTTGACCGATGCATCGGAGATGAAGCGGCGCTTCTTCTGATAGGTCTTCGGCCAGGGATCGGGATAGAGGATGGTGACGCGGCCGAGGCTGGCGTCGGGCAAGGCGTTGAGCACCTCGAGCGCATCGCCACCATGAATGCGGATGTTGTCGAGATCGTTCTCCTCGATGAGCGCCAGCAATTTGGCGACGCCATTGAGGAAGGGCTCGCAGCCGATGAAGCCGATGTCCGGATGGAGCCCGGCATCATGCGCCAGATGTTCGCCACCACCGAAGCCGACTTCGAGCCACAGATCATCGAGCGGACGATCGAAGACGCCGCGCGGGCTGGATGCGAGGGCCGAGGGCGCGACGGTCATCTGCGGCAGCAGCTCTTCCACCAGCAGGCTGTGATGGGTGCGCAGCTTCTTGCCCTTGCGGCGTCCATAAAGGGTCGGGCGCTGGCGCTCGCCCTGCGGCATGCGGTCGGTCATGGTGTCTTCATCAAACATCGGCTCGTCAAAACTCCGCGCGGTTTGATCCGAGCCGGCACGCACGTCAAGGGACCGCGTCAAACAAAGAGGGGCGCCCCAAGGGCGCCCCTCCTGAATTACAACGTTCGCGAAACGTGATTTGCTTCAGAACTGCTTCTTGAGCTGATCGGCGATGTCGGTCTTCTCCCAGGAGAAGCCACCGTCGCTGTCCGGCGTACGGCCGAAGTGGCCGTAGGAGGACGTGCGGGCGTAGATCGGCTTGTTGAGCTGCAGGTGCTCGCGGATGCCGCGCGGCGAGAGGTTCATGATTTCCATCAGAACGTTCTCGAGCTTGTCCGGGTCAACCTTGCCGGTGTCGTGCAGGTCGGCATAAATCGACAGCGGCTTGGCAACGCCGATGGCGTAAGCGAGCTGGATGGTGCAGCGGTCGGCGAGGCCGGCGGCGACGACGTTCTTGGCCAGATAGCGCGCCGCATAGGCGGCCGAACGGTCAACCTTGGTCGGGTCCTTGCCGGAGAAGGCGCCACCGCCGTGCGGGGCCGCGCCACCGTAGGTGTCGACGATGATCTTACGGCCGGTCAGGCCGCAGTCGCCGTCCGGACCGCCGATGTAGAACTTGCCGGTCGGGTTGATGTGCCAGACGGTGTCCTTGGTGATCCAGCCTTCCGGCAGGGCCTTGCGGACATAGGGCTCGACCAGGTCGTGGATCTGCTTGGAGGTCAGGTCCTCGATGGTGTGCTGGTGCGACACGACGATCTGGGTGGCGCCGACCGGCTTGCCGTTCTCGTAGCGGACGGTGACCTGGCTCTTGGAGTCCGGGCCGAGGCCCTTTTCCGTGCCGGCGTGACGGGCCTGCGAGATCAGGTGCAGGATCTTGTGCGAATAGTACAGCGGCGCCGGCATCAGCTCGGGCGTCTCGCGGCAAGCGTAACCGAACATGATGCCCTGGTCGCCGGCGCCTTCGTCCTTGTTGCCGGAGGCGTCAACGCCCTGGGCGATGTCGGCCGACTGGGCGTGCAGCAGCACTTCGATCTCGGCATTGGCGTGATGGAAGCCATCCTGCTCGTAGCCGATGTCCTTGATGGCGTTGCGCGCCGCGGCGATGATCTGCTCTTTGGAAATGTTCGGGCCGCGGACTTCGCCGGCGATCACGACACGGTTGGTCGTCGCCAGGGTCTCGCAGGCCACGCGGATCTGATAGGGGTCGAGCTTCGCCTTGGCGCCCTCACGGAAGAACAGATCCACGACTTCGTCCGAAATCCTGTCACAGACCTTGTCCGGATGACCTTCCGACACAGACTCACTGGTGAAAAGATAATTCTTACGGGCCACGAGGCGTTCTCCGAGGCTGAGTGGTTGCGTGATATGTGGACCGTTGTGGCGGCCGCCTTTTAACGCAGGATTCCTCTCCCTATGCCAAAGGGCGCGTCTTTTTGGCAGCGAGCGTTCGTTTGGTCAAGCGCTATTGGCGATTTCGTTCTGTAAAGCGAACACGGGCACGTTCCCATGGGGCGTAGGACCACAGTGTCAGCTTTTGGGAGGGTTCCCGCTTTCGCTCTCATCGCGTGCATCACGATCCGTCTCATCAGCCCCAGTCTCACTCGCTAATGAGACGACGAGATCGATGATGCGCTTGCGCACCTGCTGGCTCTTGATGCGCACAAAGGCTTTGTTGAGCTGAATGCCTTCGGCGGTGGCGATGAAATCAGTGACGAGCGCCGAGGAGACCACTTCGCCGGCATCGACATGCGCCTCGGCGGAACCGGCCGGCGCGCCTTCGAAGAAATAAGATGGCGGCACGTCGAGGATCTTGGAAATTTCCTGCAACCGACTGGCGCCGATGCGATTGGCGCCCTTTTCATATTTCTGCACCTGCTGGAATGTCAGCCCGAGGGCATCGCCAAGTTTTTCCTGGCTCAGGCCCAGCAGTACCCGGCGCAGTCGCACGCGGCTGCCAACATGTTTGTCGATGGGATTCGGGACCTTCGCCATGCGACCCTCGAAACTCAGAGGAGGAATAAGGTCTCTTCGCTCGAAACTTCAGGGGATCGAGCACCCCGCGTCTTACGCGCATCGACCCGGCCCTGCAACGGCTATTAGGTAGAGGTGTAGGTAGACCTGCGCTTTTCCCAGGCTCTCAGGGCGAGGGCCAAAATGAGGGCGGCGAACCACAAACCGGCGGGCGCCGATTGGGAATGCTGCGCAAAAAAAGGTGCAGCAATCGGCTTGGGCAGGGAGCTGTCGATCACGCCGTCGACGCCGAGAGGCAATTGTTTGAGGATGCGACCATAGGGATCGATAATAGCCGAAATGCCCGTATTGGCCGCGCGCACGAGCGGCATGCCTTCCTCGATGGCGCGCAGGCGCGCTTGCATCAGATGTTGATACGGCCCCGAGGTCTCACCGAACCAGCCGTCATTGGTGACGTTCAGCATGAATTCCGGCCGTTCCGCCGATCCGTCCTGCGGCATGACCTCGCCGGGGAAAATCGCCTCGTAGCAGACGAGCGGCGCTGCGGCCGGCAGGCCGGGCAGGCGCAGCAAAGTGCGCCGCGCGCCCGGCTCGAAGCCGCCGGGAATATGCACGAACTGCCGTAACCCGACTTTATCGAGCAGCCAGCCGAGCGGCAGATATTCGCCGAACGGCACCAGATGCACTTTGTCATAGGTGGCGACGATGGCGCCGCCCGGCAGCACGGCCTGGATGGAGTTGTAATAGCGGCCAGCGGGGCGGCGGGAACCGGCGGTGCGGTCGAACTGTTCGAAACGCGCCGCGCCCGTCACCAATATGGTGGACGCGGGCAGGAAGGTGCCGATCTCGCGCAAGGCGGCGGGATCGCGCGACAGGATGAAGGGAAAGGCCGACTCGGGCCAGATCAGATGGGTCGCATCGGCGACGCCGGCGGTCTGCGGCGATGTCGCGCGATCGGATACCTCGAAATAGCGCTTGAGGATCGCTTCTTTATTATCCGAGCGGAATTTCTCGTCCTGCGGCAGGTTGGGCTGCATGATGCGCAGCTTCACATTGGGCTGCGCGGCGACGGGCGGCGCCGACGAGCGCCAAAAGCCGAAGGCCACCATTATGATCAGCAGGATCAGCGCCGCGAAGACCGGCCATGGCCCGCGCCGGCCGCGCGCAGGACGATCGGCCAAGACCGCCGGCGCGGCGCAGATGAAGACGGCGATAAAGGTCAGGCCATAGAGACCGATGAGCGAAGCAGTCTGCGCCAACATGAGATTGGCGCCAAAAGCCATGCCGAAATCGTTCCACGGAAAGCCGGTGAGCAGGGTGCCGCGCAACCATTCCGACACGGTGAGCGCCAAAGCAAGAACCAGAATGCGGCTCGGTCCCGTGGTCCAGCACAGACGCGCCAGGAAGAAGCCGAAGGCGGTGAAGAAGGCGAGGCCCGCCGGCAGGCCGATGACGCCCAAAGGCAAAGCCCAGGCGAATTGATCGGCCTCGACCAGAAAGGCCGCGCCAAGCCACCACAGACCCGCGACGTGATAGCCGAAGCCCAGCCACCAGCCGACCTTGGCGGCATCCATCGCATGGGCAAAAGCCGTGGCGGGCACACCGGCGCGGACCTGCGCCGCCGATCCGTCGATCAGCCAGACGGCGGCGACCATGGAAATGCAGAGAAAGGGAAAGAGTGACACCGGTGGCATCGCCAGCGCGCCCGCCGCGCCACAGGCGAAAGCCAAAAACGCGCGCGTCCAGCCGGCGGAGAGGACAAAACGATCGGCTGTTCTGGTGATCGCCGCAGTTGTCATGGGGCCCGGCTTTATCCGCGAATCAGTGCCCTCAACAGATACACGCGCCGCGCGATGTTTTCAGCTCTCCGCGTAAGGATCGGCGATACCGAGCTTGGCCAGCGCCTGTCGCTCGTGCGCCTCCATATCCTCGGCCTCGTCATCAATCTCATGGTCGAAGCCGACGAGATGCAGGCTGCCGTGCACCAGCATATGGGCAAGATGATCGGCAAAGGTCTTCTTCTCGGCCTTTGCCTCGCGCACAACCGTGTCGCAAGAGACGATGATATCGCCCAAGGTCGGCGTGCGTTGCAGGGCCTTGCCGCTGGCCGCCGGAAAGGACAGCACATTGGTCGGTTGGTCCTTGCCGCGCCATTGCTTGTTCAGCTCCTGCATGAAGCCGTCGCCGCAATAGAGCACCGAGACTTCGACGCCGTCCATGAGTTTCACCTTGGACGTTTCAAGCGCCGTGGCGATGGCGCGCGCGGTGAAGGCATCGAGATCGGGCAGGCCTGCTCCCATGTCAGCCCAAGCGGCCGACCAGCCTTCGAACTCGTCACGCACATCGACGACGACGTTCATTCGGCGGTCTTCATTCAGGCGTTCCTGGCGCTTTCTTGCCGGCACTCTCATAGGCCGTGACGATGCGCCGCACGAGATCGTGACGCACCACGTCGGCATCCTTGAACACGATATGGCCGATGCCCTCGACGCCGGAGAGCAAACGCACCGCTTCCTGCAAACCCGACTTTTGGCCGGGCGGCAGATCGATCTGCGTCGGATCGCCGTTGACGATCATGCGTGAGCCCTCACCCAGACGGGTGAGGAACATTTTCATCTGCATCGACGTGGTGTTCTGCGCCTCATCGAGCAGGATGCAGGCATTGGTGAGCGTGCGTCCGCGCATGAAAGCGAGCGGCGCCACTTCGATCATGCCGGTGGCGAGACCGCGTTCGACGATGCGGCTGTCCATGAAATCATGCAGCGCATCGAAGATCGGCCGCAGATAGGGATCGACCTTCTCGCGCATGTCGCCGGGCAGGAAGCCGAGGCGCTCGCCGGCTTCCACGGCGGGGCGCGACAGCACGAGCCGTTCGACGATGCCCTGTTCGAGCAGCAGCACCGCATGGCCGACGGCGAGCCAGGTCTTGCCGGTGCCGGCGGGACCTTCGGCGAAGACCAGTTCGTATTGGCGCAGCGCATGCAGATATTCGTGCTGAGAAGCATTGCGCGCCCGCACGGCGCCTTTCTTGCGCGTAGCGATCTGCTGGAACGAGAAGGGCGTGGCGGCGGCGGCCGCCTGTTCAGGAAACAGACTGCCCTGCTCGATGCTTTCGGCGAGCGCGCCATCGATGTCGCCCAGGCCGATGCTCTGGCCCTTGCGGGCACGTTCGTAGAGTGCCGTCATGGCGCGCTGCGCATGGGCGCAAGCTTCCGGCGGACCTTTGATGGTGACGTGATTGCCATTGACGTTCACGGTGACGCCGAGGCGCCGTTCGATCTTGGCGAGGTTCTGGTCGTATTGACCGAAGGTGGCCGAGGCGGCGCGATTGTCGGCGAGGGTGAATGTAACTTCCGATCGCTCGCGATCGAAAACTTTCGTTCTGAGTTCACGCCCTGCCGCAGCATTCTCGATGGACGGCGGCGCGCCCGTACGACTGTCGTTGTCAGGCATTCGTGCTCTGCATGCTCCCGTGAGCGGCTGAACTTTCGGGTGTGACGATCCGGCCCTTCAGCGAATTCGGCCAGGTGTCTTCAATCGAGATCGAAGCAATGGTTCCGATCAATGCTTCGGCATCTTCGACGTGAACGGATTGCAGATAGGGCGTGCGGCCGATGGCCTGGCCCGCGTGGCGGCCCTTCTTCTCGAACAGGACCGGAAGAACCCGGCCGACCGTAGCACGGTTGAACGCCTGCCGCTGCTCTTCGAGCAGCGCTTGCAGCGCGGCGAGCCGCTCCTGCTTCACATGCGCTTCGACCTGTCCGTCCATCTCGGCCGCCCGTGTTCCTGGGCGTTCAGAATACATGAAGGAATAGGCGCTGGCGAAGCCGATCTCGCGCACGAGATCCATGGTCGCCTGGAAATCCACATCACTTTCGCCAGGGAAACCGACGATGAAATCAGATGACAAAGCGATGTCGGGCCGCGCCGCGCGTACGCGGGCGATGATGTCGATGAATTCACGTGCCTTATGCTTGCGGTTCATCGCCGCCAGAATGCGGTCGGACCCGGCCTGCACCGGTAGATGCAGATAGGGCATCAATTCGGGGATGTCGCGATGGGCGGCGATCAGGCTGTCATCCATGTCACGCGGATGACTTGTCGTATAGCGGATGCGATCGACGCCGGGCATGGCGGCGACCCGTTCGATGAGATCGCCGAGCGACGCGACCCGGCCGGCATCGTCGCCGTGATACGCATTGACGTTCTGGCCGATCAGCGTGATCTCGCGCACGCCAGCCTCAGCGAGCGCGCGTACTTCATCGAGAATTGAGGCGACCGGCCGCGACATTTCGGCGCCGCGCGTATAAGGCACGACGCAGAAGGTGCAGAATTTGTCGCAGCCTTCCTGCACGGTGACGAAAGCGGCATAACCGCGCCCGCGCAGACGCTGCGGCGACGGCGCCTGCATGGTCTGGAATTTATCGACCACCGGAAAATCGGTATCGACCACACCGCCGCCGCGAAAGCCGGCGTTTTGGCTGGCCTTGCCGAGCAGTTCGGGAAAGCGATGATAACTCTGCGGCCCAACGACGATATCAACAGCGCTCTGGCGGCGAATGATCTCGCCGCCTTCGGCCTGCGCGACGCAACCGGCGACGGCGATCTGCATCGCCTTGCCGTTGGCGGCGCGCTCTTCCTTCATCTCGCGCAGTTTGCCGAGTTCGGAAAAAATCTTCTCCGAGGCGCGTTCGCGGATGTGGCAGGTGTTGAGGACGACGAGATCGGCTTCTTCCGGCGAAGCGGCCGGGCCGTAGCCTTCGCCCTCGAGAATGTCGCCCATGCGCGTGGCGTCATAGACGTTCATCTGGCATCCGAACGACTTGATGAAAACCTTGCGAGTCTGCGGCGCGGCGACCGGCGTGGTCCCTCTCGCGTCTGACGTTTTCACCTCGTTCATGCCCAAAATCATTCCTTCACGCCTGGCCGCTCGGCGACCAGCAATTCTCGTTCCTTTTAGGCGAAAATCGCCGGAGTGAGAACCTCACGGCACCCGTCTCCAGCGGTTCTGGCGAATGTCCGATTGAATCATCGCCGCCATGGCTTTTCGATGATCGGCCAGCGCCATGGGCCGGGGCGGCAGATAATCGACCAGGCATTCGGTGGGGCCGGATTTGAGCATGCTCCACAGATGCGGCGTGAAGCCGGTATCTCCATACCAGGCGATATTGGCGCGGCCGGCCCGGCCCAGCGCCAGGCCGTCGCGGCGGTTGTAATCGATGACGATCGGCTGGACGTAGACCGTCGTCACCTCAGGAAAAGCCTTCATCAGGTCGCGGCAGGCCTCGAAATGGGGCGTGTGGAATTTCAACAAATGGGTGCCGTCACCGGTCGTCGCCTCGGCGAAGAGGATCACCGGATCGCCGGCTTGCATGCGCTCGGCCATCTGTTTGTTGACCGCCGGAATCTGGCGGCGGCGGCCGCGATCGACAAACAGAGCGCCTTGCACCTTGGCAAGCGGCCCAAGCAGCGGCCAGCCCGCCACTTCCTTCTTGGCCAGGAAGGCGGTGAATTCGGTGCTGCCGAGCACAACGATATCGACCCAGGAAATGTGATTGGGCACCAGCAGCAGCGGCCGCTCGCGCGCCATTTCGCCGCGCGGGCGCACGCGCACCCGCAGGAGACGGCACATGATGCGGCAGAACAGCAACGGCATGGCAGCGCGCGCCGAAGGCCGGAAGCGGATGAACAACAGATAGAGCGGGCTAACAACGACGAGAAACAGCAGAATTGTCAGCACAAGCGCCACGGCGCGCAGAACCGGCACGAACGCCTCTTCGTCATAGCCCCCGATGGAGGCGGCCTAAATCACAACAATTGCTTTGTCATGACAATCGCATCGGTACGACCGCCATCGGCGGCGCGATAATAGCCCGGCCGACGACCGACTTCCGCGAAGCCATGGCGACGATAGAGCGCCAGCGCTGCCTCGTTATCCTGCGCCACTTCCAGAAACAGCGCGCTGACGCGCAACAGCCCCAGCGTCTCGGCATGTTTGATCAGAAGATCGCGCGCGACACCACGGCGGCGTTGGGCGCTGGCCACCGCGATGGTCAAAATCTCCGCTTCATTGGCGGCTTTGCGCGACAGGACGAAGCCAAGCAGAGCGCCGCCGACGCTGTCGAAAATGCCATCGCCGATGACATTCTCCGACAGAATGAGACGTTCGATTTCGCCGGCATCCCAAGGAAAAGCGAAGCCATCCTTGTGCAGGCGCGCGCAGGCCTGCGCGTCGCCGGCTTCAAGACTGCGGCTCTCGGTCTGCAAGGCGCGGCGCAGAAAGCTGATCATTCGGGCAGCCCGGCGCGATTCGTCTCAACTTGCCGCAGACGGCGGATGGGCACGGGCTTGGCATCCGGCGGTTTCAGATAGTACGGCCGGGCCGGCGCCGTCGCTGGATCGGCGATGAGACCGAGGCGGGCGACCTGATGAATGTCGGGCGCGCCGGCAGGACCGCAAATGACCGCGTTCGAGCCGATGCTCTGGGCTTCGGCCGCCAGAAGCGCCGCGCCGGAGCCGACGAGACACAGCGGGCCGGCGCCGATGGCGCGTAGCGCCTCGCGCGGCGTCGACAAACGCGGCGACAGGACGATGTAGCCGTTGGAATCGAAAGCCTGGATATAGACATTGCCGTGACGGGCATCGATGGCGCAGGCGACAATCTGGCCTTGCTCCTTGCCGATCCAGGGCGCGGCGAAAGCCGAAAATGTCGAAACGCCGATCACCGGAATATTGCCGGCCAGACCGATGGCGCGGGCGGCGGCGACACCGACGCGAATGCCGGTGAAAGAGCCCGGACCGATGGTCACGGCAACGCGGGTGAGGGCGGGAAAGCCACCGGGCGCGGCCTGCATCACCTCGGCGACGAGCGGCATCAGCGCTTCGGCATGGCCGCGGTCCATGGGCAGGCTGCGGCTGGCGATCGGCTCGTCAGCGCCGGCGAGGCTGACACAAGCCGAAGCCGCTGACATCGAGGTATCTAAGGCCAGAATCATTGTCTCTGGCATAGCTGGCCAAGGCCTTCATGTCATCCCGGATGCCACAGGCGATCCGGGCCGACAGCCGTCAATCAGATCTGTTCCACCGCCCGCACTTCCGGCAGGAAGTGGGTCATCAGGTTCTGGATACCGTGCTTGAGCGTGGCCGTGGACGAGGGGCAGCCGGAGCAGGCGCCCTTCATGGTCAGGTACAAGGTGCCGTCCTTGAAACCCTTGAAGGTGATGTCGCCGCCATCGCCGGCTACCGCCGGGCGGACGCGGGTTTCGAGCAATTCCTTGATCGTGGCGACGGTTTCGGCGTCCTCGGGGGCGAAGAATTCGTCCTCGTCGTCGAGGACCGGGGTCTCACCGTCGTTGAGCAGCGGCGCGCCCGACATGAAATGTTCCATGATGGCGCCGAGGATCGACGGCTTCAGATGCTGCCATTCGCCGCCCGATTTGGTCACCGAGACGAAATCCGGGCCGAACATGACGCTCGATACATTGTCGATGGAAAACAAGGCCCTAGCCAGCGGTGAAGCGCCGGCGGCATCGAATGAGGTGAATTCGCGGGTGCCTTCGCCGAGCACGGTTTCACCGGGCAGGAACTTCAGGGTCGACGGGTTGGGGGTCGCTTCGGTCTGGATAAACATGGCAAAATTCCAGGGGAAACGCCGCCCACTGGCGGCTCTGTCACCCTCTTATATGGAACCACACCGGGGTCCGATCAAGCCAAAGCCTCGATATCTTCGTCGCTCAAAGCGCCCGGCACGATGACCACCGGGATGGGAAAGGTTCCCGCCGCCTTGCCCGCCATCAGCGTGACGAGCGGCCCCGGCCCTTCCGGGCCGCTCGAAGCGGCGAGCACCAGAAGCGAAATATCCTGGTCTTCCTCGATCAGCCCCACAATCTGTTCGAGCTTAAGGCCAAAGCGGATGACGCGTTCGGCCTCGACATCGACGAGTTCGCGGGCACGGGTAGCGGCGAGTTCCAATTGATCGTTGGCGCGATCCTCGCCTTCCTGACGCATCATCTCGCCAACGGCGAGCCATTCCTGCGACTGTTCCACTTCGACGATGGCCAGCATCATCATGATGGCGCCGGTGCGCGCCGCACGGCGTGCGGCGAAGGCCACCGCCTGCGTGCTTTCCGCGCTGCCATCGATGACGACGAGAAATTTCGGCTTGTGTCCCGACTGATATGAACTGCGTCGTCCGCCCATTGGCACTCCTCGAAGATCGTCGATTGCGGGCCGTGGTCATCGTGCCACCAGGACGGTGATGAGGCAAATGCGCGATGGAGTGCGCGCACCTCTGTGTCATCCCGGACACTTGCGCAGCAAGTGATCCGGGACCCAGGGGCCAACGGTACAATGCTGATCATCGTTCAACGATGTGACGGCTTATGATTGAAGATTCATCCACACGCCCCTGGGTCCCGGATCGCACCTGCGGCGCGTCCGGGATGACACCGAGGTTAGCGCCGCACGAAGCCGACGATATCCTTCACCGCGTTCATGTTGCGCGCGGCGATCGCCTCGGCGCGCGCGGCGCCGTCGTTGAGGATGCTGTCGATATGGCTTGGATCGCCGGTCAGACGGCGCATCTCGTCGGCGATCGGCGCGAGTTTCTCGACCGACAGATCGACGAGCGCATTCTTGAACGTCGAGAAATTGCCGCCGCCGAATTGTTTCAGCACATCGGCCTTGTTGCCGTCGGAGAGCGCCGCGAAAATGCCGACCAGATTGTCGGCTTCCGGCCGCGTCTCAAGGCCTTTCGGCTCCGATGGCAAAGGCTCCGGATCGGTCTTCGCCTTGCGCACCTTCTGCGCGATCGTGTCGGCACTGTCGGTGAGATTGATGCGCGAATAATCGGAGGCATCGGACTTCGACATTTTCTTCGAACCGTCGCGCAGGCTCATGACGCGCGTCGCCGGCCCTTGAATCAAAGGCTCGGGCTGCGGAAAGAAGGCTTCGCCAAAGCCGTTGGACGCGATCGATGCCGCGAAGTCGTTGTTGAATTTTTGCGCGATGTCGCGCGCCAGTTCCAGATGCTGTTTCTGATCTTCGCCGACCGGCACGTGGGTGGCGCGATAGATCAGAATGTCGGAGGCCATCAGCACCGGATAGGCATAGAGACCGACGGAGGCATTCTCGCGATCCTTACCGGCCTTCTCCTTGAACTGCGTCATGCGATTCATCCAGCCGATGCGCGCGACGCAATTGAAGACCCAGGCTAGTTCCGCATGCTGCGGCACCTGGCTCTGGTTGAAGACGATATGTTTCTTCGGATCGATGCCGCAGGCGATGAAAGCGGCGGTGACTTCGCGGATCTGCGCCTTCAACGCCACCGGATCTTGCGGCATGGTGATGGCATGCAGATCGACCACGCAATAGATGCACTCGTGGGTCGTCTGCAATTCGACGAAACGTTTAATCGCGCCCAGGTAGTTTCCGAGATGAAGGTTGCCGGTCGGCTGCACGCCGGAAAAAACGAGCTGGGGGAATTCGGCCATTGTCATACCCGTGAATTTTGCCCGAGAAACTGCCCGTGCAACTTGCCCGCGAAACTTGGAAGGCCCGGTTTATGGCAATGGCCGGTTTCGAATGCAAGTGCGCCATCGCACAGCGGATTTTCATGGCCGACGCGCAGCGCAGGTGCGATCCGGGAACCAGGGGGCAACGACGCATGCTGATCACGCCGCGCGTGTCCGGGATGACACGAAGACAGCGGCAGTGCCTCAGAGAATAAACCGGCTGAGGTCGGTGTTGCGGGCGAGATCGCCGATATTGGCCTCGACGAAGGCCGCATCGACGGTGATCGCCTCGCCGGAACG
This sequence comes from Methylocella sp. CPCC 101449, assembly GCF_031921685.1. Classification (NCBI taxonomy): domain Bacteria; kingdom Pseudomonadati; phylum Pseudomonadota; class Alphaproteobacteria; order Hyphomicrobiales; family Beijerinckiaceae; genus Methylocella; species Methylocella sp. CPCC 101449. The sequence goes on from NZ_JAPDHU010000001.1 coordinate 1,412,063, forward strand.
GTCGGGCGCCGTGAAGCCGATATTGTCGAGCACCCGTTCCATGATCGTCTGCAGCCGGCGCGCGCCGATATTTTCGACCGAGGTGTTGACCTGGGCGGCGATCCTGGCGATCGCCTCGATGCCATCGTCGGTGAAGGCGAGCTGAACGCCCTCGGTCTGCATCAGAGCTTCGTATTGCTTGACCAGGCTCGATTCCGGCTCGCGCAGGATGCGGCGCAGGTCGTCCTCGTTGAGAGAGGCGAGTTCGACACGGATCGGCAGGCGGCCTTGCAGTTCCGGCAACAGGTCGGACGGCTTGCTGACGTGGAAGGCGCCGGAAGCAATGAACAGGATATGGTCGGTCTTCACCGCACCGTGCTTGGTGGCCACCGTCGTGCCTTCGATCAGCGGCAGCAGATCGCGCTGCACCCCCTCGCGCGACACATCGGCGCCGCTGCGGTTTTCGCGGGCGCAGATCTTGTCGATCTCGTCGAGGAAAACGATGGCATTGCTTTCGGTCTCGCGGATCGCTTCCTGCACCACCTGATCCTGATCGAGCAGCTTGTCGCTCTCTTCGGCGATCAACGGTTCGTAAATGTCGCGCACGGTAGCGCGGCGCGGTTTGGCCTTGCCGCCCAGGGCTTTTCCGAACAGATCGCCCAATGAAATCGCTCCGACCGAAGCACCCGGCATGTTCGGCAGCTCGAACATCGGCGTCGCGGAGCCGCCGGAGGCCACTTCGATTTCGATCTCCTTGTCGTCGAGTTCGCCGGCGCGCAGTTTCTTGCGAAAGCTGTCGCGCGTGGCGGGCGAAGCGGTCGCGCCGACCAAAGCGTCGAGCACGCGCTCTTCGGCGGCGAGATGCGCCTTGGCGCGCAGGTCCTTGCGCTTGCGCTCTTTCACCATGGCGATCGCTACTTCGATCAAGTCGCGCACGATCTGTTCGACGTCGCGACCGACATAGCCGACCTCGGTGAACTTGGTGGCCTCGACTTTGAGGAACGGCGCGCCGGCCAGTTTGGCGATGCGGCGGGCAATCTCGGTCTTGCCGCAGCCGGTGGGGCCGATCATCAGAATGTTTTTGGGCAACACTTCCTCGCGCATCGGCGATTCAAGTTTCAGCCGGCGCCAGCGGTTGCGCATGGCATTGGCCACGGCGCGCTTGGCCTCCTTCTGTCCGACGATATAGCGGTCGAGTTCGGATACGATTTCGCGCGGCGAGAAATCCGTCATTTCATATGCTCTCGTCAGATGCTTTCGATCACCAGATTGGTGTTGGTGTAGACGCAGATTTCGGCGGCGATGGCCATGGCGCGGCGGACGATGGTTTCGGCATCGAGATCCATCGGCAGCAGAGCGCGCGCCGCCGCCAGCGCATAATTGCCGCCCGAGCCCACCGCCATGACGCTGCCATGTTCGGACTGCTCAGGCTCGAGCACGTCGCCATTGCCGCTGAGCAGCAGCGACGCGTTGCGATCGGCGACGAGCATCATGGCTTCGAGCCGGCGCAGATAGCGATCGGTGCGCCAGTCCTTGCCCAGTTCGACGCAGGCGCGCACCAATTGATCCGGATATTGCTCGATCTTGGCTTCGAGCCGTTCGAACAGGGTGAAGGCGTCGGCCGTGGCGCCGGCGAAACCGCCGATGACATTGCCCTTGCCGAGGCGGCGCACCTTGCGGGCATTGCCCTTGACCACCGTCTGGCCCAGGCTCACCTGCCCATCGCCGCCGACGACGACCTTGCCGCCCTTGCGGACCATCAGAATGGTGGTGGCGTGCCAGACCGCCGGGCCGGCATGATCGTCCTGGGACATTATATGATCTCTTGATGATCGCTTGGAAGGAGCCGGACCGACCGGCGCGCCTGTCTGTTGGGACCGTCCATCTATGGCGCTGGGCCGACCGGCGCAAGGGACCTATCCTCAGACCTGTCCTCGCCGGGCTTAATAGTCTAGGTTAAGAATGCGGGACCGCTTGGCAGGATCACTCGGCAGGACCACTTGGTAAGGGTGATCCCAGCCAAGGGTGGTAAAGCCGCCTGCGGGTTGATAGAAGCCCGGCATCCCTCAGAGACTTGCCCTCGGAGCGTAAGCCGAATGCGTACCGCGACCATCACGCGCCAGACGAAAGAGACGAGCATTTCCGTCACCGTCAACCTGGACGGCACCGGAAAGACCTCGATTTCGACCGGAATCGGCTTTTTCGACCATATGTTGGACCAGCTCGGCCGCCACAGCCTGATCGACCTCACGGTCAAGGCGGATGGCGACCTGCACATCGACGATCACCACACGGTCGAAGACACCGGCATTGCCATCGGCCAGGCCCTGCGCAAGGCCTTGGGCGAGATGCGCGGCATCGTCCGCTATGCCGACGTGCGCCTGCCGATGGACGAAACCCTGACCCAGGTGGCCGTCGACCTGTCGGGCCGAGCCTTTCTGGTGTTTCGCACCCAATTCTCGACGCCGAAGATCGGCACGTTCGACACCCAGCTCGTGCGCGAATTTTTCCAGGCCTTCGCCATGAATGCTGGCATGACTTTGCATATCGAGACTGCCTATGGCGTCAACGATCACCATATTGCGGAGTCCTGCTTCAAGGGTGTGGCCCGGGCCTTGCGGGCCGCGGCGACGATCGATCCGCGCCAGAGCGATCAAGTTCCCTCGACCAAGGGAACATTGTCGGTCTGATATCATTTGAGTTTCGCATGCCTGTGTTCACCATTCACACGCCTTCCGCGAGCCCGTCCGGTGGCGATCCCGCCGCCGGGGCGGTGTTCGTGCGCGAGGGCTTTTCCCGCCTGGCTTTCCTGTTCGGACCGCTGTGGCTGCTCTGGAACCGGCGCTGGCTCGCCTTCGGCCTGTGGTTTCTGGCCTTCGCCTGCGTTTTCTTCGCCATTCGGCGGCTGGGCTTCAGCCCGGCTCTGATGGCCGCCTATTATTTCGGCATCGGCCTGCTTCTTGGTCTGGAAGCGCCTGTTTTGCGGCGCGCGGCTTTGGCCGGACGCGGTTTCGCGCTGTCCGACATCGCCGTCGCCGAAACGCTGCGCGAAGCGGAGATCACCTGGTTCGCCCGCCGGCGGCCGGCCACAACGCCGACACCCGCCCTGGCGGTCGCGACCCATCCAGGGCGCGCCGTGCCGCCGGTCGGCCTGTTTCCCGATATTCCGAGTTCGCGATCATGAGCGTCGCGATCATCGACTACGGTTCCGGCAATCTGCACTCCGCCCGCAAGGCTTTCGAGCGCGCGGCGCTGGAGAGTGGTGCCGGTTCGACCATCACCGTCACCTCCGACCCGGACGCCGTCGCCCGGGCCGATCGGATCGTCCTGCCTGGCGTCGGCGCCTTCGCCGATTGCCGGCATGGCCTCGATGCCACGACCGGCATGGTCGAGGCCCTGCGTGAGGCGGTGATCGCCAAGGGCCGGCCGTTTCTGGGCATCTGTGTCGGCATGCAGTTGCTCGCGACGCGCGGGCTGGAACATGTGACGACGCAAGGCCTCGACTGGATCGGCGGCGACGTGGTGGCGCTCAAGCCCAGCGACGCGGCGCTGAAAGTGCCGCACATGGGCTGGAACACGATCACGCTGAACCGGCCGCATCCGGTCTTCGACGGTCTCGTCACCGGCGACAAAGGTCTGCACGCCTATTTCGTCCACTCCTATCACCTAAGTGCGGCCGCGCCGGCCTCGGTTCTGGCGACGGCTGATTATGGCGGCACGGTCACGGCGGTGGTCGGACGCGACAATATTATCGGCACGCAATTTCACCCCGAGAAGAGCCAGAAGCTGGGCCTCGGGCTGATCGGCAATTTCCTAAGGTGGGCTCCGTGATTCTGTTTCCTGCGATCGATCTGAAAGAGGGGGAGTGCGTTCGCCTCATCCATGGCGACATGTCGCAAGCCACCGTCTTCAACGACGATCCGGCCGCGCAGGCGCGCACGTTCGAACAGCAGGGTTTTGAATATCTGCATGTGGTCGATCTCGACGGCGCCTTCTCCGGCAAGCCGGAGAATGCCCGCGCCGTCGATGCGATCCTGCAGGCGATCGACATTCCCGTGCAGCTCGGCGGCGGCATTCGCGACATGCGCACCGTCGAAGGCTGGCTCGAAAAGGGTGTCAGCCGCACGATCATCGGCACGGCGGCGGTGAAGGACCCGAGCTTCGTGCGCGAAGCGGCGCGGCGGCATCCCGGCCGCATCGCCGTCGGCGTCGACGCGCGCGACGGTTTCGTCGCCGTCGAAGGCTGGGCGCGCGTCTCGCAACTCTCGGCGCTCGATATCGGCAAGCGTTTCGAGGATGCCGGCGTCGCCGCCATCATCTACACCGACATTTCGCGCGACGGCGTGCTGAAGGGCCTCAACATGGAGGCGACCCTGGCGCTCGCCAATGCGCTGACCATTCCGGTCATCGCCTCGGGCGGCCTGGCTTCCATCGACGATGTCAAACGTCTGCTTGAGCCCGATAGCGCGGCGCTGGCCGGCGCCATCACAGGCCGCGCGCTTTACGACGGCCGTCTCGATGCGGCCGAGGCCTTGGCGCTGATCCGCGCCGCGCGGGAGAAATCGGTTGCTTAAGTGCCGCGTCATTCCCTGTCTCGATGTGAAGGACGGGCGCGTCGTCAAAGGCGTCAATTTCGTCGATCTGCGCGATGCCGGCGATCCCGTGGAATCCGCCATCGCCTATGATGCGGCGGGCGCCGACGAATTGTGCTTCCTCGACATCACCGCCAGCCATGAAAATCGCGGCACGATCCTCGACGTGGTGCAGCGGACGGCGGAAGCCTGTTTCATGCCGCTGACGGTGGGCGGCGGTGTGCGCACCACCGACGATATCCGAAAACTGCTGCTGGCCGGCGCCGATAAAGTGTCGATCAATACAGCGGCCGTGTTCAACCGCGATTTCGTGCGCGAGGCGGCGGAGAAATTCGGCAGCCAGTGCATTGTCGTGGCCATCGACACCAAGCGCGTCGGCGACGGCAAATGGGAAATCTTCACCCATGGCGGCCGCAAGCCGACGGGCATCGATGCGGTCGCCTATGCGCGCGAAGTGGAGGCGCTGGGCGCCGGCGAAATCCTTCTGACCTCGATGGATCGCGACGGCACCCGCTCGGGCTTCGATATCGACGTGACCCGCACCATCGCCGATGCGGTAAAAATCCCGCTCATTGCCTCGGGCGGTGTCGGCAATCTTGACCATCTGGTCGGCGGCATCCGCGACGGCCATGCCAGCGCCGTGCTGGCCGCCTCCATTTTCCATTTTGGCGAGTTTACGATACGACAGGCCAAGGACCATATGGCCGCGGCTGGGCTGGCGGTCCGCAACGACTGATCAACTAACTGACTGTCACAGGCTTTTTGCCCTTCGAGGGGCAGCGCGGAAAGGCTTTGCGGAAAGGCTTCGCATTTGAGTTCGTTCAACCTGCAGGATCTGGCCGCGATCATCCTTGAGCGCACCGGATCGAGCGCCGACAAGTCCTATACGAAGTCCCTGCTCGATGCCGGCAAGCATCGGGTGGCGAAGAAATTCGGCGAAGAGGCCGTGGAACTGGCGCTGGCTACGGTCGACGGCAGTGACGCGGATGTGAAAGCGGAAGCGGCGGATGTGCTGTATCACATGCTGGTCCTGTTGCAGGCCCGCGGCATCCCTGTCGCCGACGTGCTGAATGAGCTAGAAAAGCGGACCCAACAGTCGGGCCACCAGGAAAAGGCGGCGCGCACTTCCGGCGGCTAGAGTTCGTAACCCGCATCCGGCGGCGGAGTACCCCATGGACGAAATTTCCGGACTGGCAACCTTGCCCAGCGACTTCTCGATCTACCGGCACTTCACGCGCGCCGAATGGGCGGCGCTGCGCGCCGACACGCCGCTGACCCTGACGGGCGAAGACCTCGCCAAACTGCAATCGATCAACGATCCGATCTCACTGGAAGAAGTGATCGCCATCTATCTGCCGCTGTCGCGTCTGCTGGCGCTCTATGTGGCGGCGACGCAGGGCCTGTTCAAAGCGACGCAGCGCTTTTTGGGCGCCGACGGCAAAGTGCCTTATATCATCGGCGTTGCCGGTTCCGTCGCCGTCGGCAAATCGACCACGGCGCGCGTGCTGAAATCGCTGCTGTCGCGCTGGCCCAACACGCCGAAGGTGGAACTCGTCACCACGGACGGCTTTCTGTTCCCCAACGAAGTCCTGGTGCGCGATCACCTGATGGACAAGAAGGGCTTTCCGGAAAGCTATGACGGCACGGCGCTGGTGCGCTTCCTGTCGCAGATCAAGGCCGGGCAGGGCAACGTCAATGCGCCTGTTTATTCGCATCTGACCTATGACATCGTGCCCGACAAGTTCATCACTGTCGACCGGCCCGACATTCTCATCGTCGAAGGGCTCAATGTGTTGCAGCCGTCGCGGCCCGACAGCGACATTGCTTTCGCGTCGGACTTCTTCGATTTCTCGATCTATCTCGATGCCAACGAGAACGATCTTTTGAAATGGTACGTGGCGCGTTTCATGCGCCTGCGCCAGACGGCGTTCCGCGATCCCCGATCGTTCTTCAAGAAATACGCCGACCTCACCGACGAGGAAGCACGGCAGACCGCCATCGACATCTGGACGCGCATCAACCTGCGCAACCTGCATGAAAACATCCTGCCGACGCGGGCGCGCGCCAGCCTGGTGCTGACCAAGGGCGCGACGCACAGCATCGAACAGGTGGCGCTGCGCAAGCTCTAGGCAGCGCACCTTACTCATAAGTGGCTTTACTACATTTATAATCTCAAACCGCGTTGTTGCGCGCGGCAGCCCCTTCGTAGGCTGACCCATCTGGTCGGGACGGGAGGGTCAAGGCATGAGCGATAGGATCAACGCGCCATTTCTGCGCAATGCCTGGTATCAGGCGGCGTGGAGCGACGAGCTGAAGGATGGCATGCTGGCGCGCACCATCATGAACGAGCCGCTGCTGTTCTTTCGCGATGCCCATGGCAAGATCGGCTGCGTCGAGGATCGCTGCTGCCATCGCGGCGCGCCGCTCTCCCATGGCAAGGTCGTCGAGAACGGCTTGCAGTGCGGCTATCACGGCCTCGTCTTCGACGTGAACGGCAAATGCGTCGAGATTCCGGGCCAGGACAGCATTCCGCCGATGGCGAAAGTGAAGGCGCATCCGGTCGTCGAACGGCAGGAATTCGTCTGGGTGTGGATGGGCGATCCGGCTTTGGCCGACGAAGCCAAGATCGTCGACTGGCCCTACCATGACAATCCGAAGAAATATCCGCATCGCAAGGCGATGATGCCGATCAAGGTCAATTACATGATGATGGTCGACAATCTGATGGACCTGACCCATCTGGGCTATGTCCACACCAAGACCATCGGCGGCAATCCGAAAATCCATGTCGAAGCGAAGATGCAGGCGGAGCGTACCGAGACGGGCGCACGGCTCATCCGCTGGCTGCTCGACGTGGCGCCGCCGCCGACCTATGTGCGCGCCGTCGGCTTCACCGGCAAGATCGATCGCTGGATGGATTTCGAATACGTCATTCCCGGCAGCGTCAAGCAATGGACCGGCGCGCTCAACGTCGGCATGGGCGCCGTCGAAAACCGCGAGCAGGAGGGTTTCCACCTGCATCTCTTCCACGGCATCACGCCGGAGACCGAAACGACCACGCATTATTTCTGGTCGGCCGCCAATGGCTATCGCCAAGATGATCCCCAGGCCACGGACGCGCTCTACAACGAGATTCACCCGACCTTTCTGGAAGACGTGGTGATCATGGAGGCGCAGCAACAACGCCTCAGCGCCGATCCCGAACGCCCGCTGGTGCCTATCAAGGCCGACTATGCCTTGACGCATGCGCGACGTGCTTTTCAGAAGGCGCTCGATGAGGAAAGGGCGAGGATGCCGACCGCGGCGGAGTGACATCGCGATCCGAGACTTGGCCCCACCGCTAATGTTCTGGCGGCGGGGTTTATGTTTCGCGGGACCGCCGGCTGCTCTCGGCCTGTCTTTGATCTAAAGGTGGTGCTGACAGACGATAAGCCGACACGGGCATCCCATGACCGACCTCTTCTTCCGCAAAGCCACACGCGCCGACTTGCTCGCCATCGTCGCCATGTTGGCGGATGATTCGCTCGGCGCGGCGCGCGAGGATTTTTCTGATCCGTTACCGGCGGTTTATCTGGAGGCCTTCGCGGCGTTGGATCGTGATCCCAACCAATTACTCGCCGTCGTCGAAGCGGGCGGGCGGATCGTCGGCACGCTGCAATTGAGCTTCATTCCCGGCCTGTCCCGGCGCGGCGCCTGGCGCGGCTTGATCGAATCCGTGCGGATCGCGTCGGGCTTTCGCGGCCAGCGCCTCGGTGAGCAGATGATCCGTTGGGCGGTCGAACAATGCCGGGAGCGCGGCTGCAAGCTCGTGCAATTGACGACGGACAAGAGCCGCGTCGATGCACATCGCTTCTACGATCGCCTCGGCTTCGCGGCCTCGCATATCGGCTACAAGCTCGACTTGGCTTAGCAGCCACGGGCCGGCTCCCAAGAACGCCACCTAAGCCCACTGTCCCGCGTCATTGCGGCACGGAGCATCTCGCCATGTTGGTCTTGCGGCCGATACCTACCTCAGGTTAAGGACGGGGCAACGAACCCGCTTATGTATCGCGCGGGCCATAACGGGAGGGACGCATGAAGCGACGGGACTTGGATCGGCGAGATATCGTCAAGGGGCTTGGAGCCGCCGGCTTGACGCTGAGCGTGCCGGCAGGCGCTTTCGGTCAAACCGAATATCCGGCCCAACCGATTCACACCTATATCGGCTTTCCGGCCGGCAGCGGCGCGGACATTCTGTGCCGCTATTTCACCAACAAGCTCGCCGAGATTTCGCCCAAGCCGATCATCGTCGAAAATCGCCCCGGTGCGACCAGCAATATCGCGGTCGGCCTGGTCGCCAAGGCGAAGCCGGACGGCTATTCGGTGCTGTTGGTCGCCAACTCGAACATGGCCGGCTCGCGCTATCTGTTTAAATCCCTGCCGTTCGACACGGTGACGGATTTCACGCCAGCGGCCTCCTTCGCCCAGATCGTGTTCACGATCGTCGTGGCGCCGGATTCCAAATATAATTCGGTCACCGAGCTGACCGCCTTTCTGAAATCGACCGATCGCGCCAAATACGGCTACACCAACCAGACCGCGCAACTGGCCGCCGAACTGTTCAAGTCGATGGCTGGCGTCAAAGCCGAGCCGGTGTCCTATCGCACGGCTCCGGATGCCTTGCCCGATGTCGTCAACGGCACGCTCGACTTCATGGTCATGGACGGCACTTTTGCGGCAGCCCAGGTGCGCTCCGGCCGGCTGAAATGCCTCGCCATCACGACGAAGGAGCGTTCGACCTCATTCCCCGGCGTTCCGACGATGGAAGAGGTCGGCTTCAAAGGCTACGAATTCGCACCGTGGTGGGGCGCCTTCTTCCCCAAGGGCACGCCGCAGCCGATCGTCGATAAATTCGCCGGCTGGCTGATCGACATCGGCAAAATGCCCGAGACGGCGAAGTTCCTCGAAACGGTCGGCGCCATTCCGCACCATGAGAATGGCAAGGAAGTCGCGGCGCGCATCCAATCCGACATCGAACGATGGGCACCGATCGTCAAAGCCGCGAATATCGTACCGCAATAAGGTGAAAACGGCCCGCTTGATCGGACTTACTTGAGCCGCTCGATCAGGCGCGCTTTCACTTGCGGCCATTCGCTGTCGATGATGCTGTAGAGCATCGAATTGCGAAGGCGGCCATCGGGCATGATCCGTTCATGGCGAATCATGCCTTCTTGCGTGGCGCCGAGCCGCAGAATGGCGGCGCGCGAGGCGGCATTGATCTCATCGGTCATGAATTGCACGCGGATGCAGGCCAGTTCTTCGAAGGCATGGCGCAGCATTAAAAGCTTCGCCTCGGTGTTGACGAAACTGCGCTGCTGGCTAGCGGCAAGCCAGGTGTGGCCGATTTCAAGCGTGCGATTGTTGGGATCGACCTTCCAGAACCGCGTGCCGCCGACGACGCGGCCATCGACCTCGGTGACGAAGGGAATGACCGTTCCCGCCGAGCGACCCTGCACCGCGGTTTCAATGTAACGGTCGACGGTGTCGGGGCCGGGCACGACGGTGAAGCGCAGATTCCACAATTCGCCATCGGCGGCCGCGGCCAGCAGCGCTTCGCGATGCGTTGCTTTCAAGGGCGCCAGACGCAGGCGCTGGCTTGTGAGCACGGGGCGGAAATCGATCACGGACATGCACTCGGGGACGTTGGACCGCAACTTCCCTAAAGCAAATCGCCTATCGGTGTCATCCCGGACACGCGCAGCGTGATCCGGGAACCAGGGGCCACATCACGACTGCTGATCATCGGTGTAGAACGGGATGGCGGTTCGACGCATCGCATTATCGCACGCCCCTGGATCCCGGATCGCTTCGCGTCCGGGATGACACTGAGGCGGTGATAAAAACAAAACGGCGGCCACAAAGGCCGCCGTTGTCACATCAGAAACGTAAGATCTTAGACGCCCAGACCGTTCTCGCTGGCCATGGCCGCGAGGCTGCGCTGCGGGCGGGCGCCGACGTGCTGGATCACTTCGCTGGCGGCGAGCGCGCCGAGCTGCGCGCAGGTCTTCAAATCCTGATCGCGCGACAGACCGGCCAGGAAGCCGGCGGCATAGAGATCGCCGGCGCCGGTGGTGTCGACCAGTTTCTGGATCGGATAGGCGGGCACCGCCAGCGTCTCGCCACGAGTGACGACGAGCGAGCCCTTTTCCGACACGGTGACGGCACCGAGGATGTCCTCGTTGCGCAGCGCCGCGACGGCGGAATCGAAATCCGAGGTTTCGTACAGCGACTTCAACTCGTGCTGATTGGCGAACAGAATGTCGATGGTCTTGCTGCGGATGAGGTCGAGGAATTCGGCGCGATAGCGATCGACGCAGAACTGATCCGACAAAGTGAGCGCGACGCGGCGGCCAGCGGCGTGCGCAATCTCGGACGCGCGCACGAAGGCTTGTTTGGCGGCCGGCGGATCCCACAGATAGCCTTCGAGATAGGTGATGGCCGAAGCGCGCACGAGATCGGCATCGACATCGTCGGGGCCGAGATTCTGGCACGCACCCAGGAAGGTGTTCATGGTGCGCTCGCCGTCGGGCGTCACCAGGATGAGGCAGCGCGCCGTGGCCGGGCCATCCTGCGCCGGCTTGGTGGTGAATTCGACGCCGATGGCGCGGATGTCATGGGCGAAGGCTTTGCCGGTCTCGTCCGCCTTCACCTTACCGATGAAGGCCGTTTTGGCGCCGAAGGAAGCGGCACCAACAATCGTATTGGCCGCCGAACCGCCGGAGATGATCGAGGTCGATCCCATCTGCTTGTAGAGGCTCTCGGTGCGCGCCTCATCGATCAGCATCATGCCGCCCTTGGCGAGTTTCTCGCGGGCGAGCAGATCATCGTCCACCATGCTGATGACGTCGACAATCGCGTTACCAAGACCAAGCACATCGTATTGGGACGTCATCGTGCGGCATTCCCTCTTTCATAATTTGGGGTGGGGTCGTGTCGCATCCATGGTCTGCGGCGTCAAGTTTCGGCGGTTTCAGGAACTCGGGCGAGCCTTCAGCCGCTTGCGCAGAAGTTCCAGGAATTGCACCAGATCCTCGCTGTCGAGACGGCCGATTTCCTTGGCGAGGCGATTGGCGAATTCCGTCGCCTTGGGATTCATCCCAGCGGTTGCCAGCGTGACATTGGGATCGGACAGTTCCGCCAGCCGCTCAAGCTCCTCGGCCTCGTCCCAGATGACGTTGAAGAAGACGATGATGCGCTGAACCAGATACCAGGTGGGCTTGCCGCGCCGGCCATGTTCAAGCGCCGACAGATAGGCCGGCGAGACGCCGAGCGCATGGGCCATGGTCTTCAGCGTGATGCCGCGCTCTTCCCTGAGATCCCGGATTTTCTGGCCGAAGGGCGTCATGCTTCATCCGCCCGCGTGCGTTTGCTGCGCAAGCGCACGTAGAGCGCGCCACTGCCGCCATGGCGGATCGAAGCTTCTTCGAAGCCCAGCACGATGGAGCGCAGTTCCGGCGCCGACAGCCACATCGGCACGGAGCGCCGGAGCACGCCAGCTTCGCGATAGGGCATTTCGTCATCGGCGACGCGCGTCGATCCCTTGCCGGTGACGACGATGACCGTGCGGCCGCCCGCGGCTTGGGCGCGATGCAGAAAGGCAATCAATTGCGCATGGGCCGTGGCCTGGCGCATGCCGTGCAGATCGATACGGGCGTCGATCTCGATCTGGCCGCGCGACAGCTTTTGGCGCGTGCGCCGCTCGACCGGCGCCAAAGGTGGCAAAGCCGGTTTGACGGCGGGCGGCGCCGGCGGTGTGTGTGATGGTTTGGCCTTGGCCAGTTTCGCCGGCTTCTTCGGCTCGTCCTCGACGACCACCGCTTCAACCGTTTCTATCTCTGCGGTCTCGGCCACGCGCTTGCGACGGCGCAGCGGGCTGACGTGACGCGTCACGACTTTCCAGAGTTCCGCTTCATGCGGTTCGAGTGTCCGCTTGCTTCGCTTACGTGCGATCTCTTTCGCCATCACGGCGCCCCCACGCCGGTGCGCGGCAGCAGCACGTAGAAATCGCCGGTGTGTCTGATGTCTCCGGCCAAAGCGCCGGCCTTGTCGCCGGTGCCATAGAAAATGTCGGCGCGCGCGGCACCGACGATCGCCGTGCCCGTATCCTGTGCGATCATCAGGCGGCGAAACGGTTTGCTGCGGCCGTGCGCATCGGGCAGATCGGCATCGATCCAGAACGGCAGACCGTAATGCCAGAGGCCGCGATCGACGGCGATCGATCGCAGTGGCGTCAGTTCAACGCCTTCGCCGCCGATCGGTCCTTGCGTCTCTGTGAGATTGTCGATGGCTTTGTAGAAGACATAGGAGCGATTGCTGCGCAGCAATGCGCGGCCGGCCTCGCCTTCGCTTTGGCCGTTGTCACGCACCCATTGTTTCAGGCGCGCCAGCGACATGTCGGCGGCGGCGATCGCGCCGGTGTCGACGAGGATCTTGCCGATCGACGTATAGGGATGACCGTTGCGGCCGGCATAGGCGAGGCGCAACAAACGCCCGTCCGACAGACGGATGCGCGCCGAGCCCTGCACGTGAATCATGAAGGCTTCGATGCCATCGCGCACCCACACGAGCGGACGCGTGCGCTGCGCCAGCGCGCCTTTGTCGATCTCCTCGCGCGTCGGCAGCACCGGCTGGCTGGTGATGGAAGAGGTATAGGCGATGTCGTCGGGCAAAGAGAGAATGGGTTCTTGAAAGGCCTCGCTGCGCTCGAGGCTGCCGGCCACTTCCGGCTCGTAATAGCCGGTGAGAAAGCCGCGATCGTAAGGATTGGCGCCGGCGATGGGTTCGATCCGCCAGGGCGCGAAATAACGTTCGATCAAGGCGCGGGCCGCGCGCGCATCGGTCGGCTTTGCCGTGAGCGCGACGGCGCAGAAGGCTTGAAAGGCTGAGGTCGGCGCCTGGCCGATGCGGATGGAGGGCGCCGCCTCGCTCAAACGTTCGCAGGATTTGCGCAGCGTCATCCAGGCGGCGAGATGATCGTCGCCGGCAAAGCCCGGCAGTTTGTCGAACGTCGTCTCGTAGAGACGCGCCCGTGCCGCCAATTCAGGCGAGGGGAGATTTTCGGCGGAGAGAGGAATGGAGGCTGCCATGGTGATCACCATGGCAGAAAATACAACGCCGAACCCTACCGATCTATGATCAGTCTTGAAGCGACCGCTCAACGGTCGCCGTCGGAGACAACCACCAGGCGCCAGTTCGGATCACGCGCGCTGGTATCGCGTTCGAACGTCCAAATGTCGACGAGATCGGACACGTGCTCGGGATCGCCATCGATGACATTGCCGTTGCGGTCGCGGGTGGCGGTGATGAGCTTGCTGACGAAACGCATGGTGATCTGCGCCACCTTGCCGCGCAGCACGGCATCGACCATCGACGCCTTGTCGATCGACACAAAAGTGGTTTCGACCTTTTCGCCACGGCTCTCGCGATCGGTGATCGCCTGGGAGAAACTATCGAAGACATCCTTCGACAGGAGGCCGCGCAAGGTCTGGCGGTCGCCGGCCGCAAAAGCGGTGATGATCATCTCATAGGCGGACTTGGCGCCGCCGATGAAACCCTTGCCGTCGAACGTGCGGTCGGCATCGGCAATCTGGTCAAGGCCAAGCCAGACCTTGGAGCCCGGCTCGGCCAGGTCAGTCCAACGGTCGCGGGATTCAGCGGGAGCAGCCGGGGCGCCGGCATCGTTGGCGGCGCCGGGCAGACGCACGACCACGCCGTCATTGCCGTTGCCATTGCGGTTGGGACCCGCACCATTGGGCTGCGGCGCCCGATCGGGACGCTGCTTTTCCTGACCGGTCCGCGTCCCAAGCACAGATCGCAGTTTCCAGACCACAAAAATGGCCAGGAGCGCGAAAACGATGGTTGTCACGTCGAACGACTCCTGCATACCGGCCTGTTTCCTAATCTCTTCTGTCTCTGAATATAGTCCCTGGCTCGTTATCTTGCCGGGCCACGTGTTGCGCAACCATAAAATTTCGCCGCGCTCGTCCTATATATTGGCTAGCCTCTATATCGGCGTGACATGACTTTCCGACCAGATGAAGGAGATGGGACAAAACAGCATGCGCAGATTTTCAGTAGGAACTCTGTCCTTTCTTTTGCTGTTTCTTGCAGAAATTGCGACCTATGTCGCCGTCATCGATGAATGGGGGTGGGGAACCGCCCTTGGCATCGGCGTCGGCTCGCTGGCGCTCGGCTTTCTGGTGCTGAGCCGGCTCGGCCAGGACATGGGCCGGGTCTTTTCCAACGCCGGCGGCAATATCGTCCAGCTTTCCTTTGGCGGCCTGTTTTCCGGCGGCCTGTCGATCGCCGGCGCGATCCTGCTGATCCTGCCCGGTTTCCTCACCGATTTTCTCGGCCTGCTGCTGGTGATCGCGAGCTTTGGCCTGAGATTTCTGCCCGACCGGTTCAGCCCGGCTTCCTCGCCGGTCCGCGACACGGGCGGCGGCGTCACCGACCTGCGCCCCGAGGAATGGTCGTCCAATCGCAACACGCCTTCCCAATAGTATTTGCCCGCCCGATCGCATTTGTCCCGGCCCGGCAATCATGCTAGGCGGCAGCGCGATGAATTGAGGCCGCCCGTCGGCTGCCTCCAAGACCGGACAAGGGTTGAGCAATGGCGGAGAATGGGTCGAACGGCGCGGCGAACGGAGCAAACGGCGGCGGCGCTTTGCCGCAGCTCAACGTGCTGGTCCAATATACGAAGGATTTGTCGTTCGAGAACCCGAACGCCCCGCGTTCGCTGGCGCCGCAGAACGAGCCGCCGAACATTTCCATCCAGGTCAACGTCAACGCCAACCAGCTCAACGACACCGATTTCGACGTCAATCTGATGCTCGAAGGCTCGGCCGGCGAAGGCAACGACGTCCTGTTCAAATTCGAACTGACCTATGGCGGCGTGTTCAAACTGCAGAACATTCCGCAAAACGAAATCCATCCGGTGGTGTGGATCGAATGCCCGCGCCTGCTGTTCCCGTTTGCCCGGCAGATCGTCGCCGACGCGGTGCGCAACGGTGGCTTCCCGCCGCTGCTGCTCGATCCGATCGATTTCGTCGCGCTCTATCGCCAGCGCATGGAACAGCTCCAGGCTGGCGCCGCGACGGCGTGAAGCAACCTCGCGCACCTATGTGTCATCCCGGACACGCGAAGCGTGATCCGGGAGCCAGGGGCGCGTGACGAATCTTGGATGGTTGCGAAAGCCGCTTCACCGCTGCATTGAGGGCTCTACCGCTCGCCCCTGGTTCCCGGATCGCCTGCGGCGTCCGGGATGACACAAAGGCTTCGGTGTGACGCGGCGAGATAGTCGCCGAAATCAAAGATAGCGCTGCCAGATCGCCTTTTCGCCAAGCTTTTCGAGCAGTTTGGCATGGGCGGCGAGATCTTCTTCCGTGACGGTCAGCGCCAGAGCGGTTTCGCGTTTGCGCATGAAATCGCCGGTCGTCTGATCGACAATGATGGACTGCGCTTCGGCCAGCACCAGATGCGACTGACGGCCGCCCAGCAGTTCCGCATAGACCTCGGCGAGAATTTCCGAGTCGAGCAAAGCGCCGTGCTTGGTGCGGCGTGAATTGTCGATGCGATAGCGCGCGCACAAAGCGTCGAGAGAATTCGAAGCGCCGGGATGTTTACGCCGCGCCAGGGACAGTGTGTTGACCACCCGGTCCATCTTGAGCAGCGGACGCTCGACGCGGCCCAATTCGGCATTGAGAAATTTGATGTCGAATTCGGCGTTGTGAATGACCAGCGGATCGTTGCCGACGAAGGTCAGGAACTGATCGGCGACTTCGACGAATTTCGGCTTGCCCTTGAGGAAGTCCGCCGACAGGCCGTGAACGCGAAAGGCCTCTTCCGGCATGTCGCGTTCCGGGTCGAGATAGACGTGGAACGTCTGACCGCTGGGAATGAGATTGATCAGCTCGACACAGCCGATTTCGACCAGGCGGTCGCCTGTCGTGGGATCAAGACCCGTGGTTTCCGTATCGAGAACGATTTCGCGCTGCGACACCCAAATCCTCTTCTGCCGTTCGTTCTGCCTACCGCCCGGCGAGGGCGGCGAGCAGGCCATCCACCTGCCGCCCCGCATGAGCGAATCCATGGCCGGTGTCGACAATATAATGCGCTTTGGCGCGCTTGGTGGCGTCGGGAGTCTGCCGGGCCAGAATTGCACTGAATTTTTCCGGCGTCATGCCGGGGCGGGCGAGAACCCGCTCCTTCTGCACCTGCGCACTGGCGCTGACGACGACAATGACATCGACACCGCGATCGGCGCCGGTTTCAAACAGCAGCGGAATGTCGAGGACCACGACCGGGGCATGCTGGGCGCGGGCACGGACCATGAAGGCATCACGATGGGCGCCGACCAGGGGATGAATCAGGCTTTCGAGCTGTTTCATCGCCTCGGGCTTGTTGAGCACGGCGGCGGCGAGCTTCTGCCGGTCGACCACGCCATCGACAACCGTGCCGGGAAAGGCCGCGTCGATCACCGGCACGGCGGTGGTGCGATAGAGTTCGTGCACCGCGCTGTCGGAATCATGCACGGGAACGCCACGGTCGCGGAACATCTGCGCCGTCGCCGATTTTCCCATGCCGATCGAGCCGGTCAGTCCGATGACGATCATCCGGTGTCCCTTCAGCGGCACAAATAGCCGCTTTCCCTGAGGAAGGCGAGCAAGGGCAGAAGTGGCAGACCGCGAATGGTCCAATGATCGCCGGCGATGCGGTCGAACAGATGCACGCCGGCGCCTTCGATGTGATAGCAGCCGACGGAACCGAGAACATCTTCACCGACGGTGTCGAGATAGCGGGCGATGAAATCATCGGACAGCGCATGCATGGTCATGCGAGCCGTCGACACAGTTTCGAACACGACGTCGCCATCAACAACGAAACAGGCGGCGCAGTGCAGGTGATGGGTGTGGCCGGAGAGGCGCCGCAGGGTCACGTGAGCGGCGGCCAGATCACTCGCCTTATGAATGATGTCGTGACCCAGGGCGAGCAATTGATCGCCACCAAGCACCAGACGGCCGGGCAGGCGATGCGACACCTCCCGTGCTTTCTCGCGTGCCAAGGTGGCGGCGATGCGCGAGGGACGGTCGGCACCGCCGGCGACGGCGCCTTCCAGCACGCGCTCGTCGACCTCAGGGCTCAGGGTTTCAAAAGGCAATCGTGCCTCGCGCAGAATCTTGGCGCGCGAGGCGCTGCCGGACGCCAGCACCAGCGGCTGTTGCGCCTGCCAGAGCGAGAACATCGTGTGGATATCCGTAGCCATCGCCTTGTTATGACTCGGCAATGAACTTCAGCCGATGCTCGCGATAGAGATCGATGATCGCCGCAGCGGTTTCCTCGATCGAGCGGCGGGTGACGTCGATGGTCGGCCAGCCGTTCTGTTGAAACAGCCGCCGGCTGTTGTTGATCTCTTCGGCCACGGCCATGCGATCGACATAGGGCGTTTCCTGATCGGCATTCAACGTCAGCAAACGGTTCTGGCGGATCTGTACGATGCGTTCGGGCGAGGCGAGCAGACCAACGATCAGAGGATTGCGCGCCTGCGTCAGCGCATAGGGCGGCGGCACATTGGGAACGAGCG
Source organism: Methylocella sp. CPCC 101449 (assembly GCF_031921685.1). Classification (NCBI taxonomy): domain Bacteria; kingdom Pseudomonadati; phylum Pseudomonadota; class Alphaproteobacteria; order Hyphomicrobiales; family Beijerinckiaceae; genus Methylocella; species Methylocella sp. CPCC 101449. The sequence continues at coordinate 1,430,255 of NZ_JAPDHU010000001.1, forward strand.
GAATATTGGCGGTCTTGATGCCACGATTGGCGAGATAGATGCTCGTCGGCGTTTTTGACGTACGGCTGACACCGAGCAGGATGACATCGGCATCCTCGAGATTTTCCGGCAATTGTCCGTCGTCATGCATCATCGTGAAATTCAACGCGTCGATGCGTTTGAAATATTCGGCATTGAGCATGTGTTGTGCGCCCGGCCGCGAGGTCGAGGCGGTGCCGAGATAAGATTGAAACAGGTTCAGCACCGGTTGCAGCACATTCAGCGCAGGACTGCCTGTCTCGGCGCAGACGCGTTCGAGTTCGGTCGACAATTCCTCATCGACCAAGGTGTAGAGCACGATGCCCGGCGAGACCGATAATTCCGACATGGCGCGATCAAGCTGCGCGCGATTGCGGATCAAAGGATAGACGTGCTCGATCGCCGAGATCCCCTGAAACTGCGCGGTGACCGCACGACTGACCGCGATAAGTGTTTCACCGGTCGCGTCCGACACGAGATGCAAATGGAAGTAATTGCGGTTCACGAGGCCTCGCTGAAAAATGACGGACGGCGGTTGGGGCCGCTGTGTGTTGGTGTGGACAACTAACCGAGAATTGGTTGCTTCGGACTTATCGGCAAGGCTGCGGGGATAAGCCGGCGGATTCCACCGGGTCGCCCAGGCTGGGGATAAAAGACCAAGTGCCGCAGTCGGAGTCGTTAACGCAAATTAAACATGGGCCCCATCCACAGCAGGGCCTTAACGTATCTTAATGAAATCCTAACGGAAACATTGCTCCGCACAGGCGTGCGCGCGCCCCCTCACAACAGCCTGATGACTGTGGAAGGGAGCGGGGAAGAAACATGGTTAAGAATTTATGAGTCTTATCCCCTGGCTAGGAATCTAATAAACAGACTCTTCAAATCTATATATTTTCTTAAAGAGCGACCGAGTGACGAAACTGTCTGGTGAGGTTAGGTCTGAAATGAAGCCGGGAATGACTCCCAAGCTTCTCTCGGTTCTCGACGGAAGGACCTCCGGTCCACCGCCCATCTGGTTGATGCGCCAAGCTGGACGTTATCTTCCCGAATATCTGGCCATTCGCGCCCAGACGAAGTCGTTCCTGGAATTCTGCTACAATTCGGAATTGGCGATCGAAGCGACCTTGCAGCCGATCCGCCGCTTCGGTTTCGACGCCGCCATCATCTTCAGCGACATTCTCGTCATCCCCGATGCCCTGGGGCAGGACGTCAGATTTGAAGTCGGTGAAGGGCCTCGTCTTGCAGCCATCGAGACTCCCGACCAATTGAAGGGCCTGGCCAGCACACTCGACCTCGATCATCTGGCACCGGTCTACAGGGCCATTGCGGGTGTGCGGGCGAGCTTGGCCCCGGACGTGGCGCTGATCGGCTTCTGCGGGGCGCCTTGGACCTTGGCGACCTATATGATCGCCGGACGTGGCACGCCGGATCAGGCGCCGGCGCGGCTCTTCGCCTATCGTCACCCGGAAGCCTTCAGCCAGCTCATCGACAAGCTCGTCGATGCCGCCGTGGTGCATCTGTCAGCGCAGATCGAAGCCGGCGCCGATGCCGTGCAGATTTTCGATTCCTGGGCCGGCAGCCTGCCCGCTGGGGAACTCGAGGTCTGGTCGGTGCGGCCGATCCAGCGCATCGCCGAGGCGGTGAAGGCGCGCCATCCGCAAACCAAGATCATCGGTTTTCCGCGTGCTGTCGGCGAGCAGCTCCTGCCTTTCACCCAGATTGCCGCGCTCGACGGTCTGAGCCTCGACACGACGGCGGATCGTCGGTGGGCGCGTCAGGTCGCTGGCGGCAAGCCCCTTCAAGGCAATCTCGATCCGCTGGCGATTTTGGCCGGCGGTGCCGCTCTTGACCGGGCGATCGACAGCATTCTTGAAGATTTCGCCTCATATCCCCATATCTTCAACTTGGGACACGGTATTCTGCCGCCGACGCCGATCGCAAATGTCGAGCGTTTGATCAGTAAAGTCAGATCAGGTGGCAGATGATGACTTTCTATACTGTGGTCAAAATCGTCCACGTCCTGGCGATTATTTCATGGATGGCGGCAATACTCTATCTGCCGCGTCTGTTCGTCTATCACGCTGATCAAAAAGCAGAATCCGAGACCAGCAAAGTCTTTTGCGTGATGGAGCGGCGCCTGCTCAACGGCATCATGACGCCGGCAATGATCCTCGCCTGGATCACTGGCGTCACCTTGGCAGTAACCGGCGGTTGGTATCACGACATATGGTTCGCGGTGAAGTTTCTTTGCGTGCTTGTTCTGTCCGGCATGCATGGATTTTTGAGCCGGGAGCGCAAACTGCTCGAGCAGGGGCAGCGGCCGCATACGTCGCGGTTTTACCGGATCATCAATGAAGTCCCGACCCTGCTGATGATCGTCATTGTGATCATGGTTATTGCCAAGCCTTTCTAAATTCGTGATTCCGAAGCCACAACGAAGGTTTCACTTGAAGTCGGGGCGGAATCGCATTATCCGAAAAGTCCCTCCCCAAATCCGGCCTTTCTGTCTTTTCAGGTTCGCTGCCGGCCATCGCCGAATCGTCATATCTGCCTCATTTAGCGATCTGACCGCCCGGTGTGTCATTTCTGTCTATTAGCTACGGCACCACTCAATGCCCGAGATCAAACTCCAAGATTTAAAGAAAAAGTCCCCCACCGAACTGCTTGCGTTCGCTGAGGAGCACGAGGTTGAAAACGCCTCGATCATGCGCAAGCAAGAATTGATGTTCGCCATTCTCAAACAATTGGCGAGCAAGGAAATCGAAATCGTCGGCGAAGGCGTCGTCGAGGTTTTGCAGGACGGTTTCGGCTTCCTGCGCTCAGCCGATGCGAATTATCTCGCCGGCCCCGACGACATTTACGTCTCGCCCTCGCAGATCCGCCGCTTCGGCTTACGCACCGGCGATACGGTCGAAGGTCTCATCCGCAGCCCGAAGGAAGGCGAACGCTATTTCGCGCTGCTCAAGGTTAACTCGATCAATTTCGAGAACCCGGAGAAGGCCCGCCACAAGGTTCACTTCGACAACCTGACGCCGCTCTATCCTGATGCGCGGTTGAAGCTTGAAATCGAAGATCCGACCCGCAAGGATTTTTCCTCCCGCGTCATCGATATCGTCTCGCCGATCGGTAAGGGCCAGCGCGCTTTGATCGTCGCGCCGCCGCGGACCGGTAAGACGGTGCTGTTGCAGAACATCGCCCAATCGGTGACCGCCAATCATCCCGAATGCTATCTGATCGTTCTGCTGATCGACGAGCGTCCGGAAGAAGTCACGGACATGCAGCGTTCGGTGAAGGGCGAGGTCGTGTCCTCGACCTTTGACGAACCGGCGGTGCGCCACGTGCAGGTCGCCGAAATGGTGATCGAAAAGGCCAAGCGCCTGGTCGAACATGGTCGCGACGTGGTCATTCTGCTCGACTCGATCACTCGCCTCGGCCGCGCCTACAACACCGTGGTGCCGTCGTCGGGCAAAGTGCTCACCGGCGGTGTCGACGCCAATGCGTTGCAGCGGCCGAAGCGCTTCTTCGGCGCGGCGCGTAACATCGAAGAAGGCGGTTCGCTGACCATCATCGCCACGGCGCTGATCGACACCGGCTCGCGCATGGACGAAGTCATCTTCGAAGAGTTCAAGGGCACGGGTAACAGCGAAATCATCCTCGACCGCAAGGTGGCGGACAAGCGCGTCTTCCCGGCGATCGACATCACCCGCTCCGGCACTCGTAAGGAAGAACTGCTGGTGCCGCCGGACATCCTCAAGAAGATGTACGTGCTGCGGCGTATTCTCAATCCGATGGGTACGATCGACGCGATCGAGTTCCTGCTCGGCAAGCTGCGTGAAACGCCGAAGGGCAATGCGACGTTCTTCGATTCGATGAACACCTAAGAGATTCATCGGTAAGAAATGTGCGCCGGTCGATTCGGATTCGTGACGAATGGGCCGGCGTTTTCTTTGGTGAAGTATGAGCCTGTGGCTCTGGATTGCTTCGCTTCGCTCGCAATGACGGGCGTTCGTCATTGCGAGGAGCGCAGCGACGAAGCAATCCAGAGCCACTGCTTCAGCCTCAAAGCCTGAGGCATTCGCGTTCGATTGAAACGCGATAGAGGACAGACGCACCATGGCCGATACGATCTTTGCTGTTTCGAGCGGGATGGGTCGATCGGCGGTTGCGGTGATCCGCATCTCGGGATCGCAAGCCGGTCCGCTGTGCCGCAGCCTGATCGGCACACTCCCTGCCCCGCGCCACGCCCATCTCGCCGCGCTGCGCGATCCCCAGACCCAAGACATTCTCGATCGCGGTCTGGTGCTGTGGTTTCCTGGTCCGCGCAGTTTCACCGGCGAAGACAGTCTCGAGCTGCAAATCCATGGCGGACGCGCCAGCATTGCCGCGGTGCTGCGCGTGCTCGGCGCGCATCCGTTCTGCCGTTCGGCTGAGCCTGGCGAATTCACCAAGCGCGCCTTCACCAATGGCAAGATGGATCTCGTCGCTGTCGAAGGTCTCGCTGATCTCATCGATGCGCAGACCGAATTGCAACGCCGGCAAGCGATCAATCAGACCGATGGTGCGTTGGCGCGGCAGGTGGATCGGCTGCGTGAAAGCCTGATCGAGATCATGGCTCTGGTCGAAGCCAGTATCGATTTTGCCGACGAAGGCGAAGCGCCTGCCTTCCAACCGGCTGAGCTCACCACCCTTCTGCAGAATATGCGCGCGCGCCTCATGCAGGCGCTGGCCAGCTATCGTCGCGCCGAAATCGTCCGCGAAGGTTTTACGGTTCTGCTCAGTGGACCGCCGAACGCTGGCAAGTCGAGCCTGCTCAATCATATTGCCGGACGTGAGGCGGCTATCGTTTCCGACGTTCCCGGCACGACACGCGATCTCCTGGAAGTGACCATCGATCTCGATGGCCTGCCAGTGGTGCTGATCGATTCCGCCGGCATTCATGAAGCCGCCGATATGGTGGAGCAGATCGGTATTGAGCGGGCGCGCACGCGCGCGGAACATGCCGATCTCGTGCTGTGGCTCAGCGATCGCGCCGAGACCGATGTGTCTTTGGTGCGGGAACGTGACGAAGGACAATCGATTCGGATCAGAACCAAATCCGATCTGACTGGGCGCACGGCTGATCCGCTCGATATCGCTATCTCGACACGAACGGGTGAAGGCATCGATGCGCTCTTGGCTCTTGTTCGGGAAAGACTGTTTGCTGTAGAGAATTTCGCGGAAACGGCCGTGGTTACTTCGGAGCGGCAGTTCGCGGCGCTCTCGGATGCTGTCGTCGGTATTGACCGGGCGTTGGTTCGGGTTGCGGGGCAGCCGGAGGTCCTGGCGGAAGAGCTTCGGGCCGTTGCTGTCTCCCTTGGACGTGTATCGGGCCGGATCGGAGTCGAGGACCTCCTTGATTCTATTTTTGCCCGGTTCTGTTTCGGTAAATAATTGGTTAACGGCCGGATCGACGGATCAGAGGCCGAGCGTCAGATCCAGAGTGTTTCACGTGAAACATTCCGGGTCGATTCGGAAACGGTTTGATGACCCAGTTCTATGATGTGATCGTCATCGGTGGCGGACATGCTGGCTGCGAGGCCGCGGCTGCAGCTGCCCGCATGGGCGCCCGGACGGCTCTGGTCACCCATTCGGCCCAAACGATCGGTGAAATGTCCTGTAATCCGGCCATCGGTGGTCTCGGCAAAGGCCATCTGGTGCGCGAAGTGGATGCGCTCGACGGTCTGATGGGCCGGGTGGCCGATGCCGCCGGCATTCAGTTCCGCGTGCTCAATCGTTCGCGAGGCCCGGCCGTGCGGGGTCCGCGCGCTCAGGCTGATCGCAAACTCTATCGGATGGCCATGCAGGCGGCGATTGCCGATCAGGCCAATTTGACTGTCGTCGAGGGGGATGTCGAAGAAATCTGCCAGGCGAATGGCCGGATCACCGAGGTGGTGGTCTCGGGCGAACGTCGATTCGGATGCGGTTCGGTGGTGGTGACCACCGGCACTTTCCTGAGGGGTCTGATCCATATTGGTGACCAGCGCGTACCGGCCGGCCGGGTCGGCGAGGCACCGTCCACCCGGCTTTCCGCCTCGTTCGAGCAGTTTGGTCTGCGTCTTGGCCGGTTGAAGACCGGCACCCCTGCCCGATTGGACGGGCGGACCATCGATTGGGCCAGTCTGGAGCGTCAGCCGGGCGATTCGGTACCGGAACCGTTTTCGGAGCTGACCGACAAGATTACCACGCCGCAGGTGGACTGTTTCATCACCCGCACGGTGGACGCGACCCACCAGATCATTCGCGACAACATGCATGTCGCACCGATCTTCAACGGCTCGATCTCCGGGCGTGGTCCGCGCTATTGCCCCTCCATTGAAGATAAGGTGACCCGCTTCGCCGACCGCGACAGTCACCAGATCTTCCTGGAGCCGGAAGGGCTCGACGATCCGACGGTCTATCCGAACGGCATTTCGACCTCCCTGCCCGCCGACGTTCAGGCGGCCTTTCTGCGTACCATCCCGGGTCTCGAACAGGTCGCGATCATCCGGCCGGGCTATGCGATCGAGTATGACCATGTCGATCCGACTGAACTCCGCCCGACTTTGGAAACGAAGAAGGTGGAGGGCCTGTTCCTGGCCGGTCAGATCAACGGTACGACCGGCTATGAGGAAGCGGCTGCCCAAGGGATACTGGCGGGTATGAACGCCGCTGCCAAATCAGCGGGTTCCGAGTCCATCACCTTGAGTCGTACCGAGGCTTACATCGGCGTGATGATCGATGACCTGATCACCCGGGGCATTACCGAGCCGTACCGGATGTTTACCTCGCGCGCCGAGTTCCGACTGTCGCTGCGGGCCGATAATGCCGATCAGCGATTGACCGAGCGCGGTATGACCCTGGGTGTCGTTGGGCCGAAACGAACCGCCTATCATCAAGACAAGATGAAGAAGCTGGCTGGAGCCCGGCAGATGCTGGAAGCCAAGAGCCTGTCGCCAACCGAGGCGCGCCGCCATGGCCTGATGATCAATCAGGACGGCGTGCGCCGGAATGGTTTCGAACTGCTGTCGCATCATGAGATCGAAGCGCCGACCTTGGCGGCCATCTGGCCGGAGCTCGACACGCTCGATCCGAAGATCTTGGAGCTGGTCGGCTGCGAGGCGAAGTATCACGTCTATCTCGACCGGCAGCGTGCCGAGGTTCGTGACAGTCAGCGCGAGGAAAGCCTCGTGATCCCCGCAGATCTCGATTTCGCTTCCATCTCCGGTCTGTCACAGGAATTGCGTTTGCGTCTGTCACAAGTCGCTCCGGCGACCATCGGCCATGCGGGACGGATCGAGGGCATGACGCCGGCAGCCATTGCTCTGCTGATCGCGCATTCACGCAAAAATCCGCGCGAGAAGAATTTGTCCGACAAGAGCCAGCGGCAGGCGGGCTGACGTGGACCAGACGACGGATCGAGAGCGGGCGGCGCGGTGGCTGAATGTTTCACGTGAAACATGGGCCAAGCTAGAGCTTTATGAAAACCGGCTTCGCAGATGGCAGAGGGTGAAGAATCTGGTTGCGCCGTCGACCCTCGACCAGATCTGGTCCCGGCATTTCGCTGATTCCCAACAGATTTTGGCCCATGCGCGGACAGCGGGGGGATATCCGAAAACCTGGGTCGATCTTGGTTCTGGCGGTGGTTTTCCGGGGTTGGTCATCGCCATCTGTCTGGCCGGCACGGATACTCGGGTGCATCTGGTCGAGAGCGATCATCGCAAATGCGCCTTTCTGCGCGACGTAGCGCGGGAAACGCAGGCGCCGGCCGTCGTCCACAACCTTCGCATTGAAGACTGCTACGCAGACGTGGGACGGGTTGATATGGTGACGGCTCGGGCCCTGGCGCCCCTGTGGAAACTGCTCGATCTGGCGGCGCCATTTATCGAGGACGGCGCTAAGTGCCTGTTCCTAAAAGGACAAGATGTAGAGTCAGAGTTGACCGAAGCTACAATATCTAGTAGTCTGAAGGTGAGTCTGATCGAGAGCCAGGTGGATCCGCAGGGCCGGCTGGTGGCTGTGCATAAAGCGGGTCTGGATCAGTAATGCGAGCCATTCAGGCAGCCCAATCGGGCCTGCGGCGAGGCAAGAGACATCATCATGGGTACGCCAGCTAACCTGAGAGTCATCGTTCTCGCCAATCAGAAGGGTGGCGTCGGCAAAACTACGACCGCCATCAACCTCGGCACCGCTCTGGCGGCCATCGGCGAGAAAGTTCTAATCATCGATCTCGACCCGCAGGGCAATGCCTCGACCGGGTTGGGCATCGACCGTCAATCGCGCAAAGTCTCAACCTATGACGTGATGGTGGGCGAGAAGGGGCTTCTCGAAGTATCCCGTCCCACCAGCGTGCCGCGACTTTTTGTCGCGCCCTCCACTCTCGACCTGCTCGGCGTCGAATTGGAGATCGCCGCCGACAAGGATCGCGCCCACCGCATGAAAAACGCCATCCGTGATTTCGCCTTGGCGACCGAGGGCACCGACGATCCTTTCACTTATGTCCTGTTCGATTGTCCGCCGTCGCTCAATCTGTTGACGGTCAATGCGCTGGTGGCGTCCGACAGCGTGCTGGTGCCGTTGCAGTGCGAATTCTTCGCGCTCGAGGGTCTGTCGCAACTGCTGTCGACCATCGATCAGGTGAAACGGGCGCTCAATCCGGAACTCGCCATTCACGGCGTCGTGCTGACCATGTTCGATCCGCGCAACAATCTGGCCACTCAGGTCGTCGCCGACGTGCGCAAGTTCATGGGCGACAAAGTCTACGACACGATCATTCCGCGCAACGTGCGCATTTCCGAAGCGCCGTCGCATGGCAAGCCGGTGCTGCTCTACGATCTGAAGTGTGCCGGCAGTCAGGCCTATCTCAAACTGGCCTCGGAAGTGATTCAGCGTGAACGACGGCTGCGCGCGGCTTGATGAATAAGAAGAGGTTGATGTGATGGCAGAAGAATCGCGCCAGCGATTGGGACGGGGTCTGGCGGCGCTCTTGGGCGATTCGGCGCCCGATCCGGAAGTCAAAACGCCGGCCGTGCCGACGCGGCAAGTGTCGGTCGATCTGCTGCGGCCGAATGCGCATAATCCGCGCAAGATGTTCGATGAAGAGGCGCTACAGGAGCTCGCTTCATCGATCCAAAAGCGCGGCATCATTCAGCCGATCGTCGTGCGCAAATCGACCAATCCGTCCGACACGTCCAACGTCTATGAGATCATTGCCGGCGAGCGGCGCTGGCGCGCGGCGCAACGTGCGGGCCTGCATGAAGTGCCCGTGCATGTGGTCGATGCGGACGACCGGATGGTGCGCGAACTGGCGATCATCGAAAACGTGCAGCGTGCCGATCTCAATCCGATGGAAGAGGCGGCTGGCTACGAACAATTGATGCAGGACTATTCCTATACGCAGCAGGATGTGGCGCAGATCATTGGTAAGAGCCGCAGTCACATCGCCAATACGCTCCGTCTGCTGAACCTGCCCGAACTGACAAAGCAGCTCGTGCTGATTGGTCAGTTGACCGCCGGCCATGCGCGCGCGTTGCTGTCGCTGCCCGATACGGATGCGGTGGCGCAACGTGCCGTCGCGCAAGGCCTCACCGTGCGCGATCTCGAAAAGATGGTGCAGGAGCAATCGGCGCCCAAGGCCGCCGCAGCCCCGCGCAAGCCGAAGGCCGAAAAGGATGCCGATACGCGCCAGATCGAACGCGAGCTGAGCGAAGCGACCGGCCTCAAGGTGACGATCGACGCCAACAATCCCGACAATGGCCAGGTGGTGTTGCGTTACACCTCCTTCGATCAGCTCGATGCGATCATCGAGCGGCTGCGGCAGGGCCTGCATCTGTCGGGTTCGCGCTGAAGGCGCTAGACTCGGGCCAAAGCCGAAACCTTGGTGTCATCCCGGACACGCGCAGCGTGTTAAGGCGTAGGATCGTGCCAGATATGCCTGCGCCACAGGTACTTGTTGACGCTCTGTCGGGCATCAATGGATTGCTTCGTCGCTGCGCTCCTCGCAATGACGGCACGGCGTTCAACGATTCCATTAAACTGTAACAAGGCTCTACTGCTTGCCCTGGTTCCCGGATCGCGCTTGCAGCGCGTCCGGGATGACACCGAAGTTTCGGCTTAAATATCACCGTCCGGGATTGCGTCCCGCGAGCGCGATTGACCAGAGCGCGCGCGTGGCGATCTCCGGCGCCAGATGGGCTTCCAGGCGTGAGCGCTTGATGGCGTCGCCCAGGGTCGTCACCGCGCGGGCGAGTTTCGGCGCGCTCCACTGCCGCGCATGGACGGCGAGGGGCGCGCGGCGCGGAAAGGGCACCGGCATGATGCGCGTCGCCGTTTCCACCGCGCGATCCGCCGGTGTGCCGCTGTCGATTTCGAGTCGGGCGCGATGGGCGATGACGGCATGGCGCAGCGCCTGGATGAGAAAACCGCCTGGATCATTGCCGGCGGCGAAGACCCGCTCAAGGGTTTCGCTGACCGCCGCGTGATTGCCGGCGAAGGCGCCGTCGATCGCTTCATCGATCACCAGGGCCGAGGCGTCGGCGCAGCTCTCAAGCACCGCATCGAGATCGACCACGCCTTTCTGATGCGCATAAAGCAAGAGCTTGTCGATCTCGCTGCGCGTGGTGAGGCGGTCGGCGCCGAGCAACGAGACCAGCAATTCCCTGGCATCGGGATTGATCGTCATCTGCGCCTGCGCCACTTCCGTGTCGATCAGCCGAATGAGGTCTTCCTCGCGGTCCGGATTGCATTCGATGGCGACGGCCTGGCGATGCTGGGTGAACAGCTTGCGCAAGGCGGAATCGCCGCGCAGCGCGCCGGCTTCGACGATGACGGTCGAATCGACCGGCGGCACATCGAACAGCGGTTCGAAGGCCGGCATGAGATTGGCCGAGCCGGCGGTGACGAAGACGGCGCGCTTGCCGCCGAACAGGCCCACCGTATTGGCTTCGTCGAGCAGCTTTTGCGGATCGCCGGCCAGTTCCTCGCTGGTCATTTCGACCACCTGGAACGGGTCCTTGGGGTCATCGACCGACAGGCGCAACGCCTTGCGGGCGCGCTCGCTGATCAGGCCCGTGTCCGTGCCGAAGAACAGATAGAAGCGGATGTGATCTTGCCGCGAAGCGAGAAGGCGATCCGCTTCGCCGCTGCGAATCGCGACCATGGCGGCGGATCAGGCTTTGCGGGCCAGGCCCGCCGCGAGGCGCGTGCGAATCTGGTCGGCGATCACTTTGGCGTTGCGGATTTCGGCATCGCGCGCGGCGCGCTGGTTGGCGAAACGCTGGCTGGTACGATCGTAGCTCTGCGCCGCCACGGCGACGCCTTCGAGAACCGGCTTCTGATCGTCGGTGACGGAATAGAGTTTGTATTCGGCATCGACCAGAACCGTGCCGGCGGTGGCACGGGCAGTGACGGTATCGACCAGCGGCGAACTCACCCGCTCGCGCGCGGTGATGACGAGGCGATATTTCGGAATCACCGTCGATCCCGTGCCGTTGAGCGCGAAGATCAACTCGTTGCCGAGATAGTGGCCGAGGCGATCGGGCACGGGTTCCACCTTGATGGCCGCCAGATCGTCCCGGAGCTGTTCGCCGGCGAGGCCGCCATACATCGGCTGGAAGCAACCGCCGAGCGACAGAGCCAGCGTGCCGGCCAAAGCCAGCGCCGCCACAGATCGAACCCGCCTTGCACGCAGGTCTTGTCGGTTAAACGACCACATTGACGATCCTGTTGGGTACGACGATGACTTTCTTGGCGGCCTGACCATTCAGGAGCTTTTGCACGTCATCGAGTTTCAACGCTTCGGCTTCCAGCAACTTTGCATCAGCATCGCGCTCGATGACAAGCTCGCCGCGCTTCTTGCCGTTCACTTGAACGGGAATGGAAATCGTGTCTTCGCGGGCCAGAGCCGGGTCGACTTTGGGCCAGGGCGCATAGGCGGCGGCGCCGGAATGGCCGAGCCGTTCCCAGCATTCCTCCGCCAGATGCGGCATCATCGGCGCGAACATCAGCACCAGCGCATCGGCCGCTTCGCGACAGGCGAGGCGGAACTGCGGCGTCATCTGTTCGGGCGACTGCACGTCGCCGAGAATCTTGCTCAATGCGTTCGACAGCTTGCGGATTTCCGCGATGGCGGTGTTGAAGCGCAGGCGCTCGATATGATCGGCGATGCGCGCGCAATGGCGATGGGTCAGGCGGCGAATGTCGAGCGCCGCCGCTTCGCTGATATTTTCAATCGGTGTTCCGGCGGGCGCCGCGATCTCGGCGAGCTGGCCGATCAGGCGCCATAACTGCTGCACGTAACGGGCCGCGCCCTGCACGCCTTCTTCCGACCAGATGACGTCGCGATCGGGCGGCGAATCCGACAGCATGAACCAGCGCGCCGTGTCGGCGCCATAAGTGCCGATGATGTCGTCGGGGTCGACGGTGTTGCGCTTCGATTTCGACATCTTCTCGACCGAGCCGATGCTGATCTCGCTGCCGGTGGCGAGCGAGAACGCCTTGCGCACGCCATTCTCGGTGCGCATGTCGATCTCTGAGGGCTGCAGCCAGTCGCCGTTGGGCGAACGATAGGTTTCGTGCACCACCATGCCCTGGGTGAACAGTCCCTCGAACGGTTCGGCGATGCCCAGATGCCCGGTCTTGCTCATGGCGCGAGTGAAGAAGCGCGAATAGAGCAGATGCAGGATCGCGTGTTCGATGCCGCCGATATACTGGTTCACCGGCAGCCATTCATCAGCCACGCGGCGGGTCGTCGGCGCATCTTCCCGCCACGGATCGGTGAAACGGGCGAAATACCAGGACGAATCGACGAAGGTGTCCATCGTGTCGGTTTCGCGCGTCGCCGGCTTGCCACACTGCGGACAAGCGACATGTTTCCATGTCGGATGGCGCTCCAGCGGATTGCCGGGACGGTCGAAGGTGACATCCTCGGGCAGTTTCACCGGCAGATCGTCTTCGGGCACCGGCACGCTGCCGCAATCCTCGCAATGGATGATCGGGATCGGACAGCCCCAATAGCGCTGGCGCGAAATGCCCCAGTCGCGCAGCTTGAAGTTCACCTGGCGGGCGGCGCGCGGGCGACCGTCCAGTGTCTCGTTCTCCAGGCGGCGCGCCACTTCGTTCTTGGCATCCGCGATGGTCATGCCGTCGAGGAAGCGCGAATTGATCATGCGGCCGTCACCGTCATAGGCGGTGTCGGTGATGACGAAGGTCGCGGGATCGACATCGGGCGGGCAGACCACCGGCGTGTTGCCCAGGCCATAGGCGTTGGCGAAATCCAAGTCGCGCTGGTCGTGGGCCGGGCAGCCGAAGATGGCGCCGGTGCCGTAATCAAGCAGCACAAAATTGGCGACATAGACCGGCAAGGTCCAGTTCGGGTCGAACGGATGGGTGACCCGCACGCCGGTGTCGTAGCCCTTCTTCTCCGCGGTCTCGAGCGTGGCCACCGACGTGCCCATGCGATGGCATTCGTCGATGAAGGCCTGCAAGCCCGGATTGCCGACGGCCAGCGACTTGGCGAGCGGATGATCGGCGGAGATCGCCATGAACTTGGCGCCGAACAAGGTGTCGGGCCGCGTGGTGTAGACCTCGATCTCGCGCGCATCGGTTTTGGACGAAGGAGCGATGTCGAAGCGCACCAGCAGGCCTTCCGACCGGCCGATCCAGTTCTGCTGCATCAGCCGGACCTTTTCCGGCCAGCGGTCGAGGGTTTGCAGGGCGTCGAGCAATTCCTGCGAATAGTCGGAAATCTTCAGGAACCACTGGGTCAGTTCGCGCTGTTCGACCAGCGCGCCCGAGCGCCAGCCGCGCCCGTCGATGACCTGCTCGTTGGCGAGCACGGTCATGTCGACCGGATCCCAGTTCACTTTGGACTTTTTGCGATCGACCAGGCCATTGGCCAGGAAATCCAGGAACATTTTCTGCTGGTGGCGGTAGTAGCTCGGGTCGCAGGTGGCGATTTCGCGCGACCAGTCGAGCGACAGGCCCATGGACTTGAGCTGCCCACGCATGGTGGCGATGTTCTGGTAGGTCCAGGTCGCCGGGTGGGTGTTGTTCTGCATGGCGGCGTTTTCAGCGGGCATGCCGAAGGCGTCCCAGCCCATCGGATGCAGCACGTTGAAGCCGGTCGCGCGCTTGTAGCGGGCCACGACGTCGCCCATGGCATAGTTCCGGACGTGGCCCATATGGATGCGCCCGGACGGATAGGGAAACATTTCAAGGACATAATACTTCGGCTGCGGCCCGTCGTTGCGCGTTTTGAAGGTGCCGGACTCCTCCCAGAACCGCTGCCATTTCGGCTCTGTCTCACGTGGGTTATATCGGTCGGAAAACATTCAAGGATCGCAATCTGCTGACGGAGGGCGCACATACGCGCCGAAGTTGGCGTTCTTTTACGGTCCAACACAAGGGCTTGCAACTTGTGGCCAGCAAGTTGTGGCGCAGTTAAGGAGCAGCGATGACGCTGACGAAAATAAGTGATTCCGGCAAAGACGCCGCCGATATTCTGGCACGGTTCCGCACGGTGCGGGAGGATATCGACCGGGCGGCGCGCCACGTGCCGCGCGACCCGGCCGGGGTAACGCTGCTGTGTGCCTCCAAAACCCAAGGTGTCGAGCGAATCGAGCCGCTTTTGGCGGCGGGTCATCGCCTGTTTGGCGAAAATCGGGTGCAGGAGGCCAAAACCAAGTGGCCGGAGCTGCGCGCCCGCTATCCTGACGTGGATTTGCACCTGATCGGCCCGCTGCAGACCAATAAGGTACGCGACGCCCTGAAACTGTTCGATGTCATCGAAACCCTCGACCGCGAGCATCTGGCGGAGGCGATCGCCACTGAGAGCGCCAAGCTCGGCAAGCGGCCGAAACTGTTCGTCGAGGTCAATACCGGCGCCGAGCCGCAAAAGGCTGGCCTTCTGCCGGCCGAGGCCGATGCCTTCATCGCCCGCTGCCGGCAGGTGCATGGCCTGGATGTGGTCGGGCTGATGTGCATTCCGCCGGCCGACGATCAGGCGTCGCCGCATTTCGCTTTGCTGAGCGAGATCGCCAAGCGCAACGGGCTCAGCCAGCTCTCGATGGGCATGAGCGCCGATTTTGGCCAGGCGGTGCAATTGGGCTCGACCGAAGTGCGGGTCGGCACGGCGATCTTCGGGGCGCGGCAGGCTTAATCGACGTAAAGCGCCGCGAGTCTTGCGCCGATCTCCGACATGTCCAACGC
This sequence comes from Methylocella sp. CPCC 101449, assembly GCF_031921685.1. Taxonomy (NCBI): domain Bacteria; kingdom Pseudomonadati; phylum Pseudomonadota; class Alphaproteobacteria; order Hyphomicrobiales; family Beijerinckiaceae; genus Methylocella; species Methylocella sp. CPCC 101449. Next base: position 1,445,495 of record NZ_JAPDHU010000001.1, read on the forward strand.
CCGGCCCTCGATATGAGTGACGGGGGCGAGGCCGAGGCTGTTGGTGATCACGGCCTCGTGGATCGTGCCGAGTTCGGCGGCGGCGATGCGGCGCTCGCGGGCATCGAGCATTTGGAGGATGCGGGCGCGTGTGAGGCCGTTCAGCACGCCGTCTTCCAGGCGCGGCGTCGCCCAGCCGTTGCCGTCGCGGATGAAGAGATTGCCGACGGTGCAGCAGGCGACATCGCCTTGCGTGTTGAGCAGCACCGCATCGGTGGCGCCGCGCGCCAGCGCTTCACGCTTGGCGATCAGCGCGTCGCCATAGGCGAGAACTTTGAGGCGCGAGAGCGGCGAGTGTTCGTTGCGACGCGTCGTCTGGCTGACGATGAGTTGCGCCGGTGACGCAGCGACATAAGGCGCGATGCTGGCAAGCAAAGTGGGATGCGCCGCGTCTTCGCTCGGCCAGAGACCGCGCTTGTTCGACGGGCCGCGGGTGAGGGTGAGCCGCAAAGCGGCGTCCGATAGGCCAGCTTTTTGGATGAGGCCGTCGAGACCGTTGCCGATCGCGGCATCGGAAAAGGGGATAGGAATATCGAGCTGCTGTGCGCCGGCGCGCAGCCGCTCAAGATGCGACGTCAGCCACAGCACTTTGCCGTTGCGGGCGCGAAAAGTCTCGAACAGGCCGTCCGCCAGCAGGAAGCCACGATCGCTCGGTGCGATGCGGGCTTGTCTGTCGTCAACTAGATGTCCGTTGAGCCAGTAGTAAGTCATCGTTGTCGACTTCGTTGGTCTGGTGGTCTTCCTCGGCGCCCTCGATAATGAAGGCGTTTTCATCGAATGATCCTGTGGCCGCCGTGACGATGGCCTGAATCGAGGCCTTGGCTTTCAGCAACATTTCGTCGAATTCCCGCTGCGGCGTCGATTGCGCGACGACACCGCCGCCGACACCGATGGAAAGTTCGCGTCCCGCCTGGACGATGGTGCGAATGACAATGCTGAGATCGGCGGCGCCATCATAGCCAATCCAACCGAGCGCGCCGGAATAGACACCGCGCGCCCGGCCTTCGAGCTGGTCGATCAAGGCGAGCGTGCGCGTCTTCGGTGCGCCGGTCATCGATCCACCAGGGAAAGCGGCGCGCAAGAGATCGACGATGGTTTTGTTCGGTTCGAGCTGGCCATGAACGGTGCTGACCAATTGATGCACCGTCGCATAGGATTCGATATCGCAGAGTTTTGGCACGGTGACGGTGCCCGGCCGGCAGACGCGCGACAGATCGTTGCGCAACAGATCAACGATCATGACGTTCTCGGCACGGTCCTTGTCGCTGTGCGCGAGCTCCGTTGCGAGCTTTCGATCGCCGATCGGATCGGCATCGCGCTTGACCGTGCCCTTGATCGGTTTGGCCTCGACATGTCCGTTTTTGTCGACATGCAGGAAGCGTTCGGGCGAAGCGCTGAGAACGGCACCGCCTGGCCATTTGATATAAGCGGCGAAGGGCGCGGGATTGATGCGCCTCAACACGCGATAGAGATCGAAGGATTCGATGTCGAGTTCGGTCCGGATCGTGTTGGTCAGGCAGATTTGATAGGACTCACCGGCATGGATCCAATCGAGGCATTGCTCGACGTCGCGTAGATACGTGTCGCGATCGCGGTCGAGCCGAAAGCTCATGATGCGATCTTGCGCGTGTGGTGCGGATTGCGGCACCGCTTGTTGGCGGATCGCCGTTTCGATCTCGCTCAGCCACGTCTGCGCCTCCTGCCCCTGCTCCACCGTACAGACCGCATACATCTTGCCGGTTTCGTGATCGAAAGCCAGGAAGCGATCGACATGCTGTAAAAGCGCATCGGGCATGGTGCTGATGCCGTGCGTGGCGCCGCCGAAGTCGCGTGCCAATTCGTAGCCGAACCAGCCGATCCAGCCGCCGACGAACGGACAAGGCGGGGAATTGTCGATTTCGGCTGGAAGCCGATGCGCGAGAAGATCAAGAATACCAGGGGTTTCTTTGTCTTCGCTCTTCGCCTTGTAAAGATCGAGCGCGCTGGCCTCGCCGAAGTAAGACCAGCGTGCTTGGCTCTGTTCCGCCGCGCTGTCCAACCAGAAAGCGCACTCTTTCGCCGCAAAGGCATTGGTATAGGCGGTCTCGGGCGATGGCGGATCGATGATCTCGGCCCAGGCCAATGACACCTGCTGCTTCGCTTTCGCCTTTTCCGGCACGAAGTGCGAGACAGGATGCAGGCTGCGCGGCGCGGCCGCCTGCGACAGATCGCGGAAATTGCGCAGCAGCCGGTCACCGCCTTCGCAGATGATCGATTCCGGATGGAACTGCACGCCCCAGAGCGGGCGCGCGCGATGCATCAGCGCCATCACCAGATCATCGTCGCTCCACGCGATCTCGATGAGATCGCCAGGCAGCGGGCGCTGCACGGTGAGCGAGTGATAGCGCGCGGCCAGGAAAGGCGACGGCAGGCCTTGCAGCAGGCCGGTGCCGGTGTGGCGCACGGGCGTTGCCTTGCCATGGACGGGGCGCGGTGCTGGGATTACCGCGCCGCCCGCCATCGTGGCGATGCCCTGATGGCCGAGGCAGACGCCGAGGATCGGCTTTTCGCAGTGGCTGAGAACGTCAGCGCAAACGCCGAAATCGCCAGGGCGGCCGGGATGGCCGGGGCCGGGCGAGATGATGACATTGTCGAACGCCATCGCGCGCAAGCTCGCCCAGTCGCAGGCATCATTGCGCAAAACGAGCGGCATCTCCTGGTTCACCACGGCGACCAGATGCACGAGGTTGTGGGTGAAGGAGTCGTAATTGTCGATGATCAGGGTGCGCATGAGGTCAGCCGATGATCATGCGGCAGTCGCGGGCGAGGCGCGGCAGCAGCCGGCGCATGGCGTCCGCTGAGACAGCGACGCAGCCGGCGGTCGGGGCCGGCGGGGTTCGGGTCAGGTGGAAGAAAATGGCGCTGCCGCCGCCTTTGATCCGGGGCTGGTGGTTATGGTCGAGGATCAAAACAACGTCGTAAATCGGCGCCTCCATCCACATCGCCTCATGGCTGGCGGGGAAAGGCCGGGTGACCAGGCGGTTGTATTGGCCGCTTGCCCGGTCGTCACACCAGCCGTCCTGACGGCGCAACGGCCGGATCGGGATTGCGATTATGGGTCGGGGGAGGCGATCCGGGCGGTAAAAGCCACGGTAAAGGTGATAAATGCCGGCCGGCGTCGCCCCGTCGCCCTCCCGCTTGGCATGGACGATCCCGGCCGGGCCCAGTTTGCAGGGAAGGGTTAACGCGCCGATGGTCAGCCGGCCGTTGGCGCGGCCGCCGAGAGCTTGGAAAACGCGGAGACGGGAAATCGGCTTCACGGCGACACGGGGCTGCGGCATTCACCTGTTTGTGCATGGCATTTGACGGCAGATCAATCAGTTCGGGGCACCGTCGCTTGCGGATCGGGCCGATTTCCTCGAATATCGTGCAGCGCAAATCATTTGCGTTTCGCAATTTCCGCGCTTCGTGGCTTCGCCCAGCGCCCAGTTGGACCGGCACCGCACTTGATCCGAAAAATCCTCATCACCGACGATGACGTCGATTTGCGCACCGCTTTGGCCAGCCAGCTCGATTTGCATGAAGAATTCTCGACCATCGAGGCCGATACGGCGACCAAGGCGCTGCAAATTACCCGCGCCCAGACGCCCGATCTCGTCATCATGGACGTAGGCCTGCCCGACATGGATGGACGGGAGGCGGTGCGGATCATGCGCAAGGACGGGTTCAAGAACCCGATCATCATGCTGACCGGCCAGACCTCCGATGCCGATGCGGTGCTGGGGCTCGATTCCGGCGCCAATGACTATGTCAGCAAACCGTTCAAATTCGCCGTGCTGCTGGCGCGCATCCGCGCCCATCTGCGCCAGCACGAATCGAGCGACGACGCGACTTTCCAGATCGGCATCTATTCGTTCAAGCCGAGCAGCAAAATGCTGGTCAACGACAAGGGCAGCAAACTGCGGCTGACGGAAAAGGAAACGGCGATCCTGCGCTTCCTCTATCGTGCCGGCCAGCAGGTGGTGACGCGCGACGTGCTGCTGCGCGAAGTGTGGGGCTATAACGCCAATGTCACCACGCATACGCTTGAAACGCATATCTATCGCCTGCGCCAGAAGATCGAGAAAGATCCCGCCAGCGCCCAATTGCTGGTGACGGAAGCGGGCGGCTATAAGCTGGTGCCTTGACGCGTTGAGAGAGTAATGGTTCGCCATGTCCCTAGAAGACGATATCCGAACCCTGTCGGCGGTGCCGGTTTTCGATCAGATGGAAGTCGAGGCGATCCGTCTGATCGCTTTCTCAGGGATAACGCGCAATCTCAAAGCCGATGACGTGCTGTTCAAGGCGGGCGATCCGTCGGAAGGTGGCTATCTGGTGTTGAGCGGCCGCGTCGCGCTCGATCAGGGCGGCAGCGTCGCGCGCCATATCGCGGGTGCCGGCACGCTGATCGGCGAAGTGGCCTTGATCTCGGAAACCGAATGCGGCGCCACTGCCACGGCGCTGCAACCTTCGCAGGTGCTGTTCGTGTCGCGCGCGCTGTTTCGCCGCGTGCTCGGCGAATTTCCGGTGAGCGCCAACCGGCTCAAGACGCGCATGACTGAACGGCTGACGCGCACCAGCCGCGATCTGGCGCAGATGCGCGGCGTGTTGGAAGGCTGATGTAGGCCGCTGTGTCATACCGGACGCCGCAGGCGATCCGGTATCCAGGGGCGAGCGGTAAAGCGTTCAATCGCGCTAATATCCGCCTCAACGCTTCAAGACAATTCTCATTCGTCACACGCCCCTGGTTCCCGGATCGCTTCGCGTCCGGGATGACACCGAGGCTTCGAATTAATCCTCGAGATCGACGGTGACGGGCACGTGATCGGAGGGGCGATCCCAGCCGCGTGCGTCTTTCAAAATTTCCATCGTCTTCAATTGCGGCGCCAGGGTTTTGCTGAGCCAGATGTGATCGAGGCGGCGGCCTTTGTTGGCGGCTTCCCAATTGGGCGAGCGATAGCTCCACCATGTGAAAAGCCGCTCCGGCTCGGGCACAAGATGGCGGATGGCATCGACCCAGGGACCGGCGCCGAAGACGCGTTGCAGACGGTCCACTTCGATCGGCGTGTGGCTGATGATTTTCAGCAGCGCCTTGTGATTCCATACGTCGGTTTCAAGCGGCGCGATATTGAGATCGCCGACCAGGACCGACTTGCCATTGGCAAGGCCGTCGCTCTTCGTCCAGGCTTCAAGCTCGTCGAGGAAACTGAGCTTGTGTTCGAATTTCGGATTGAGCTGCGGATCGGGAATGTCGCCGCCGGCGGGAATGTAGAAATTATGTACGGTCACCGGTTCGGCGCCGAGCACGCCGGGATCGAAGGTCGCCGCGATATGGCGCGCGTCGCCCTTCTGGCAGAATTCCCGCGTGAACGATCTATCGAACGGCACGCGCGAAGCGATGGCGACGCCGTGATAGCCCTTCTGCGCATTGATCGCGATGTGCTTGTAGCCCATGGCCGTCAACGGCGCGGAGGGAAATTCCGCCTGCCGGCATTTGATTTCCTGCAGACACAGAATGTCAGGCTGATGCGATTGAACGAATCGCTCGATCAGCGGCATGCGCAGGCGGACGGAATTTATATTCCACGTGGCGATACGTTTGGTCATCGACTATCCAAGCTTCTCTCATGCATCCGATAGCATGCGAGGCGCTGAAGTCGAAATGGCCGAGCTGTGGTCGCTCGGCGGCCGATCAGTTGTTGTCGGTGCGGTCGTAGTTGATGCGGAAGAGGCTCGGGTCCGGCGTCTTCTTCAGGTCGACATTGCTCAGCACGACGCGGGTTTCATAACCCTGCGGGTCGGTGACGACCCAATTGCGCAGGCTGAAATCCGATGAGTTGAACACCAGCGAGATGCGCGATGTGCCGCCGAAAGTGGCCTTGTCCTCGATCTTGATCGTGGTCACGTCGGCAGCCTGGGTGACATCGAGAATCTTGGTGTCGCGGGCGAGGTCGATGTTCTGCTTGAGCAGGAATTTCAGCGGCGTCTGGCCGATGAAATAGAGATCCTGGGTGGCCAGCTTGCGATTGCGGATGGCGACGCTGGTGCCGTCGGCGATGATTTCCAGCGGCGAGGGCCGGTCATATTCGAAGCGCAGCTTGCCCGGCTTCTGCACCGAGAGCGTGCCGGACGTTTTCTTGCCGTCGTTGCCGGTCTGGGTGAAATCGCCGACCAGCGTGGTCACGCCGTTGAAATAGGCGTTGGCGCGCCGGACGGCCGCGGCGCCGTCTTGCGTGGCGATGCGGGCCGGCGGGGCGGCCTTGTCGATCGCCTGGGTGGCTGGTGCGGGCTTTTTGCCGCCGCCCAGAATATCCATCTGCGCCCAGGCGGGACCCATCGCGGGCGAAGCTGCGGAAATCGCGGCTCCAAGGCCCAGAACGAGCATAAAATGGCGCATTTCAACTGCCTTTCGAACGGTCATGGGCTTAAATAGGCACCGGTTATGGCGAATGTTCGGCCGTTACACGACCGTTTCAGTCATCCGGACCCGGGTCGAACGCGCCACGATCTACGCCACCACCCACCAGGATTTCACGTTTGCCGGCGTGATTTGCCGCACTGACAACGCCTTCTTGCTCCATCCGCTCGACCAAGGAGGCGGCCTTGTTGTAGCCGACCGACAGGCGCCGCTGGATGTAACTCGTCGAACATTTGCGGTCGCGCAGCACGATGGCCACGGCGCGGTCGTAATAGTCGCCCGATTCCTCGGCGTCCATCGAGCCGGGATAGGCCGCTTCGCCACCGCCGTCGTCGCTTTCGTCCTCGGTGGTGATGGCTTCCAGATATTCCGGCGTGCCCTGGGTCTTGAGATGGCCGACGATCTTTTCGACTTCCTGGTCCGAGACGAAGGGTCCGTGGACGCGCGAGATGCGGCCGCCGCCGGCCATATAGAGCATGTCGCCCTGGCCCAGCAGTTGTTCGGCGCCCTGCTCGCCCAGAATGGTGCGGCTGTCGATCTTCGAGGTCACCTGGAAGGAAATGCGCGTCGGGAAGTTGGCCTTGATCGTGCCGGTGATGACGTCGACCGAGGGGCGCTGCGTCGCCATGATGAGGTGGATGCCGGCGGCGCGCGCCATCTGCGCCAGACGCTGGATCGCGCCTTCGATGTCCTTGCCGGCGACCATCATCAGGTCGGCCATTTCGTCGACGATGACGACAATGAAAGGCAGACGGTCGAGATTCATCTCTTCCGTCTCGAAAATCGCTTCGCCGGTCTCGCGGTCATAGCCGGTCTGCACGGTGCGGGTGATGACCTCGCCCTTGGCGGCCGCTTCCGTGACGCGCGCGTTGAAGCCGTCGATGTTGCGCACACCGACCTTCGACATTTTCTTGTAGCGATCCTCCATCTCGCGCACGGCCCATTTAAGAGCCACGACGGCTTTCTTCGGATCGGTGACGACGGGGGTCAGCAGATGCGGAATGCCGTCGTAGATGGACAGTTCCAGCATCTTCGGATCGATCATGATCAGTTTGCACTCGTCGGGCTTGAGCCGATAGAGCAGCGACAGGATCATGGTGTTGATGGCGACCGACTTGCCCGAGCCGGTGGTGCCGGCGACGAGCAGATGCGGCATGCGCGCGAGATCGACGATGACCGGCTCGCCGCCGATGGTCTTGCCGAGCGCGATGGTCAGGCGGTGCTTCGACTTCTCGAAATCTTCCGAGGCGAGAAGTTCGCGCAGATAAACGGTTTCGCGACGCTGGTTCGGCAGTTCGATGCCGATGGCGTTGCGACCCTGCACGACGGCGACACGCGCCGAGACCGCTGACATGGAGCGGGCGATGTCGTCGGCGAGGCCAATGACGCGCGACGATTTGATGCCGGGCGCCGGCTCCAGTTCATAGAGCGTGACGACCGGGCCGGGGCGCACATTGATGATCTCGCCCTTGACGCCGAAGTCGTCGAGCACGCCTTCGAGCAGACGCGCATTCTGTTCGAGCGCGTCCTCGGAGAGTTTGCCGACGCTGAGCTTCTTGGCTTCGGCGAGCAGCAGCAGCGGCGGCAGTTCGTAGCGTGAACGGTCGAGGAAGGAGGGCTGGGCTTCGCGCGAGGCGCGCTTGCCCGGCTTGATCGCGGCCGCCGGTTTGGCGACGCGCGATTCCGCCGTCAGTTCGAGGTCTTGATTGGCGGCATCATATTGCGCGGCTTCGCGGGCGACGGGCACGTCGAAGGAAACCGGCGCATCGATGGTGATGCGGCGCGGCGGCTTGCGCGGCGCAGGCTCCGGCTCATAGTCGGGTTCGACGGGCGGTGTCACGCGGGCGCGGGGTTTCGGCTCGAAATCCGGCTCGTCGCGGTCGTCGTAAGTGGAACGTGCCGCCTTGCGGCTGAAGAGGCGGCCAAGAGTTGCCTTGCTGCGCAGCGCCAGATGGATGGCGCCACCGAGCAAGGTCAGCGCGAAGCCCGGTTCGCTGCCGCGATCTTCCTCGTCTTCCGGTTCGGCCGCGGCGCGGGCGCGCTTCTTCTTCGGCGGCAGATCGTATTCATCGGCCAGGGCTTCCTGCGGATCGTCGGCGACGCGGCCCATGGCGGCGGTGAAGGCGACGATGGCGACGGCACCGATGATGGCGGCGAAAACGCCGACGATGATGGTGCTGCCGCCGAGCCCGCGCCGGGGCAGCGCCAGCATGGCATCGCCGATGACGCCACCGAGGCCTGTCGGCAGCGGCCAGCTGCTGCTGGCGGGAAATAGGGAGACGATGCCGGCGGCGCAGACCACGCCGACGACCATGCACAGAATGCGGAAAGCGATGCGATCGAGGCGGCGGCGCGACAAGAGCGACACGGCCCAGCCGAGCAGAGGCGGTATGAAGCCGATCGAGGCCAGTCCGAACAATTGCATGCTCAGATCGGAGACGATGGCGCCGTTCTTGCCGAGCAGATTGCGGACGCGGCCGGAGGCGGCGTAGTTCAGGCTTGGGTCAAGCGCCGACCATGAGACCAGAGCGACGACGAAACACCCGGCGAGCACCAGCAGCAACAGGCCGGCGCTTTCGGCCAGACGGCGGCCGAAATAGAGGCGGACTGGATCGGGAATGCGTTCCAGTACCGATGAATTGTGGGTGCGCATCGTGCAAGCAAACAATCAGTCGCGAGGAATGGTCTGGCGGGCCGCCGCGTGAGCCTTAATGCTACGGTGCGCGCGGTTAATGCGCGCTTAACCTTACCCCTCCCGCACCATGCCATTTCGCCGTCTGACGGGTGAACGTCAAACGGCGAAACAGCCTGTTAAAATAAGCGGTTAGAGAGCTGCGCCTCGATCGAAGCGCGGTTTACTTCACGTCGACAAATGCTTCAGGATCGGCAGTTGGCGCACCGTTTTTCCCGTCGCTGCGCGCAGCGCATTGGCGACCGCCGGTCCGATCGGCGGTACGCCCGGTTCGCCGACGCCGGTCGGCGGCTCGTTCGACGCCACGATATGCACCTCCACCTTGGGCATCTGGTTGATGCGCAGGGGCGTGTAGGTGTCATAGTTCCGCTGGTCGACCACGCCGCCCGTTAGGGTCAGCTCTTCCTGCAGAATGGCGCCAAGGCCGAAGCCGATGCCGCCTTCCATCTGGGCGCGGATCTGATCGGGATTGATCGCCGTGCCGCAGTCGACGGCGCAGACGACCCGGTCGACCGAGAAGTCATTGCCACTTTTGACCGTGATCTCGACCACCTGCGCGACAAAAGTGGAGAAGCTTTCGTGCAGCGCCACGCCACGGAAGCGGCCCTGCGGCAGCGGCGTGCCCCAGCCGGCCTTTTCAGCGGCGAGTTTCAGCACCGCGGCATGGCGTGGATGCTTGTCGAGCATGGCGAGCCGGAAGTCGATCGGATCGCGCTTGGCCGCCGCCGCCAGTTCATCGACGAAAGTTTCCACCGCATAGGCCGTATGGGTGGAGCCGACGGAACGCCACCACAGCACGGGTATTTTGGAGGAGACCGTGGAGAGATCGACTTTCAGGTTGGGGATCGCATAGGGCATGTTGGCCGCGCCCTCGACCGAAGTCGGATCGATGCCGTCCTTGATCATCATGGCAAACGGACCGCCGTCCATGATCGACTGACCGACGATGTGGTCATAGAGCGCGATCAGTTTGCCATCCTTGTCGAGGCTCGCTTTCATCGCATGCACGTAAGCGGGACGGTAACGCCCGCCGCGCATATCGTTCTCGCGTGTCCATTGCACCTTCACCGGCTTGCCGGGGCCAAGCGCCTTGGCGATGGAAACCGCTTCGGCGATCAGATCGCCATCGGCGACGGCGCGACGGCCGAAGCTGCCGCCCGTCTTCATCACATGCAGAACGACTTTGTCCGGCGTCGTGCCGGCCACTTGCGCGGCGATCGCCTGATAGAGGCCCGGCATCTGATGGCCGCCCCAAACCTCGACGCGGCCGTCTTCGCTGATGCGCGCGACCGCGTTCAGCGGTTCGATGGCCGCATGCGCCAGATAGGGAAACTCATAGACTGCTTCGATCGTCTGCGCGCCCGTGCTGAAAGCGCCGGCGACATTGCCGTCATTGCGCGCGGTGACAGCGCCCGCGCCTTTGGCGAGTTTCTGATATTGGTCGAGCAGTTCCGCACTGCCACGTTGCTCGGCCTGGCTTTCGTCCCACTCGACCGATGTCAGGTCGCGGCCTTTCAAAGCGGCCCACATGTTGCGGCCGACGACGGCGATGCCGCGCGGGATCTGCACGACATCGACGACGCCGTCGAGAGCTTTCGCCTTCGACGCATCGAAACGCTTCACCTGCGCACCGAACTTCGGCGGATGGATCATCACCGCCGTCAGCAGGCCGTCCATCTTCACGTCAATGGTGTAGTTTTGCGTGCCGTTGGTCTTGCCGGTTGAATCGTAGCGCTTGAGCGTGGTGGAGCCGATCTGCGTCCAGCGCTCGCGCGGCTTCAGCGGCACGTTGGCGGGAATGGGCAGCGCGGCTGCCGCCGCCGCCAGATCGCCGAAGGTCACCGTTCGGCCTGCGGCATTGGTCAGCGTGCCGCCCGCGACCTTGATCTCGCTTTCCGGTACATTCCATTGCTTCGCCGCGGCTGAGACCAGCATGGCGCGCGCGGTGGCGCCGGCCTTGCGATAGCGCTCCCACGAGGATGTCATCGACGTCGAGCCGCCGGTGATCTGGAAGGCACCGCCCATGGCGAGATTGCCGTAGAGAGCGGTGGGGCCCCAGGCGCCGATCACGTCGACCTGCTTCCAGTCGCCGTCCAATTCCTCCATCACCAGGGTGGCGATGCCGAAATAGGAGCCCTGCCCCATTTCGAACTGCGAGGAGTGGATGACGATCCGGTTGTCAGGCGTGATCTCCACATAGGCCTGGAACGGATTGATGGCTTGCGGGGCCGGCGCGGTCTGGGCCTCGGCGGGTGAGACCGCCAGCTGGTAACCGATGGTCAGACCGGCCGTCGCGGCGGCGGTACCGATGAGGAAATGCCGGCGGGTCGGTTGGGCGGCGCCGGTTTGTGCGCGGAAGTGCAACATGATCAGCCTCCCAGCCGGTTGGAGGCTTCGTGGATGGCCGCACGGATGCGGTGATAAGTGGCGCAGCGACAGAGATTGCCGCTCATGGCCGAATCGATGTCGTCGTTCGAGGGTTTCGGCGTGTCGGTCAAAAGAGCGGTGGCCGACATGATCTGGCCGGACTGACAATAGCCGCATTGCGGCACGTCGAGTTCGCTCCAGACCTTTTGCACGGTTTCGGCGACCTTGCCCGACAGGCCTTCGATGGTGGTGATCGAAGCGCCGTCAATATTGCCGATCTCGGTCTGACACGCGCGCACCGGCGCGCCATCGACATGAACCGTGCAAGCGCCGCATTGCGCCATGCCGCAACCGAACTTCGTGCCGGTCAGGCCAATCACATCGCGGATTGCCCACAGCAGCGGCATCTGTGGGTCAACGTCCAGCGTGTGTGCTTTGCCGTTGAGGGTGAAAGCAACCATTCTGCGCTCCTCTGAGCTTCGATCTTTATGAGTTGTGTCGCCGGCGCCGGAGGGAAGGAGAAGGGCGGCGCCCCGCGCGGGAATCGTGGGGTTGCGGAACGATCCCATCAAGTGTGGCTCACGCCGTTGTGAAGGGACGCATCGCGCGGAGAAAATATCTCCGGGCAGAATTAATGCCTGTCGAAGGGCGATGGATTTTGTAAGGGATCGCAAACAAAAACGGCGCCCCGAAGGGCGCCGTTCGTGATCGCGAATGAGCGATGATCAGTTGTTGTAGGCACGCTCGCCGTGTTCGGCGATGTCGAGACCTTCGCGTTCCTGGTCGGGAGCGACGCGCAGGCCGATGATCAGATCGACGATCTTGTAGAGGATCGCCGAGCCGATGCCGGACCACAGCAGAGTGAAGATCACGGCCTTCACCTGCGCCATGAATGCCGGACCGAAGTCATAGACCGCGAGGGCCAGTTCGCCGGGCTTGCTTTCATAGTCGGGGATGCCGGCGCCGCCGAGTGCCTGGTTGACCAGGATGCCCGTGCCGAGCGCGCCGATGATGCCACCGATGCAATGGACGCCGAAGACGTCGAGCGAGTCGTCGTAGCCGAGTTTGTTCTTCACCGTCGCGACGAAGAAGAAGCAGACCACACCGGCGACGATGCCGAGGACGATCGAACCCATCGGTCCGGCGAAACCCGACGCCGGCGTGATGGCGACGAGACCGGCGATCGCACCCGAGACCATGCCGAGCAGCGACGGCTTGCCCTTCGCACCCCATTCCGCGAACAGCCAGGCGAGCGCCGCGGCCGACGTGGCAACGAAGGTGTTGAGGAAGGCCATGGCGGTGGTGCCGTTGGCTTCGAGGTTCGAACCGGCGTTGAAGCCGAACCAGCCGAACCACAGCAGCGAAGCGCCGACCATGGTCAGCGTCAGCGAGTGCGGCGCCATCATTTCACGCGGATAGCCGATGCGCTTGCCGAGCATCAGGCAGCCGACGAGACCAGCAATACCGGCGTTGATGTGAACGACCGTGCCGCCGGCGAAGTCGAGCGCGCCCCACTGGAACAGCATGCCGGCATCGAGCTTGACTTCGTCGAGCTTCGCCTGCGCCACTTTCTTGGCCGCTTCGTCAGCCGCGCCAGCCACTGCCTTGGCCGCATCGCCGATCGCATCCGGGCCGGCCCAGTACCAAACCATGTGGGCCATCGGGAAGTAGATCAGGCTCACCCAGAGAATGGTGAACAGCACCAGCGCCGAGAACTTCATGCGTTCGGCGAAGGCGCCGACGATGAGGGCCGGGGTGATGCAGGCGAAGGTCATCTGGAAGGCCAGATAAGCCATTTCCGGAACGACGACACCGTTCGAGAACGTGCCCGCCGTGGTTTCAGGCGTCACGCCCATCAAGAAGGCCTTGGAGAAGCCGCCGACGAAGTCGTTGAGGCTGCCGCCGTTGGTGAAGGCCAGCGAATAACCGTAGACGACCCAGATGATCGACACGAGACAGACGATCATGAAGACCTGGGTGAGCACCGACAACATGTTCTTGCTGCGCACGAGGCCGCCGTAGAACAGCGCGAGGCCGGGGATCGACATCAACATGACGAAGGCGGTGGCGACGAGCAGCCAAGCGGTGTCGCCCTTGTTGGGAACCGGGGCGGCCGCGGCCTGGGCGAAAGCCGGCAGAGCCGAGCCAAGCGCCAGGGTGCAGGCCAGGCCAGATAGGCCGGCAAACCTGCGAAGGTGAGGTATCAGTGTCATTAAGTTGCTCCTGGAGAAAGGCTTAAGGCTCAAAGCGCGTCGGAATCTTTTTCGCCCGTGCGGATACGGACGGCACGTTCGAGGGATGAGACGAAAATCTTGCCGTCGCCGATCTGGCCGGTGCGGGCGGCGGCGATGATGGCGTCAACGACCGTGTCGGTGAGTTCGGAGGCGACCGCGACTTCGATCTTCAGCTTCGGCAGGAAGCTGACAGCATATTCGGCGCCGCGATAAATTTCGGTATGGCCCTTTTGGCGGCCGTAACCTTTGACTTCGGAAACGGTGAGGCCGTGCACCCCAACGGCGGTGAGCGCATCGCGCACCTCGTCAAGCTTAAACGGCTTGATGATTGCCATGACTATCTTCATTCGCTTTTCCCTGCTTGGCCGCAAATTCGACGCGCGGAATGCGACGCCCCCGGCTAGTCACGCGGCGCATCGTACGGACGGCCCCGTGCTCGTTTGGGAATCAATCTGCGTGCCAAATGACTTAGGCGGGGCTGCTGCCGTGATTCGGCGCAGGGCGACAGGAATCTATGGCTAAAATTTAGGCAGATAAGGGGTCTCTGCCCAGAATCTGATCATTTCACCTGTGAAGCTTGGCTTCCGCGCGGCGCCGCGTCTTATTTGGCTGCCTTCGGCCGGATCAGCCCTTCCTGGGCGACGGAAGCGACCAAATCGCCATTGCGGGCATAGATGCTGCCACGGGTGAGGCCGAGAGCGCCATTGGCATTGGGGCTGTCTTGAACGTAGAGCAGCCATTCATCGGCACGGAACGGCCGGTGGAACCACAAAGCGTGGTCGAGGCTCGCCGCCTGCATTTCCTGGCTGAACACGGTGGTGCCGTGGGTGACGAGCGAGGTGTCGAGCAGGGTCATGTCGGAGAGATAGGCGAGCACGGCGCGGTGCAGGCCTGGGTCATCGGGCAGTTTGCGGCTGGCGCGCACCCAGGCGCGCTGCTCGGCCGGCCGGATTTCGCCGTCCTTCAGCGGCAGATAGCGGCCGAGATCGATCGGGCGCAGTTCGATCGGCCGTTCGCCGGTGAAATATTGCTTGATGACCGGCGGAATGATCTCGCCGTAATTCTTCATGATGTCGGCGAGACTGGGCAGGGAATCCGGATCGGGCACGTTCATCGGCATCGGCGTCTGATGCGAGAAGCCGTCTTCCTCAAGATGGAAGGAGGCCGAGAGAAAGAAGATCACCTGGCCGTTTTGGATGGCGACGCAGCGCCTTGTCGAAAAACTGCGGCCGTCGCGCACCCGCTCCACCTG
Organism: Methylocella sp. CPCC 101449; assembly: GCF_031921685.1. Classification (NCBI taxonomy): domain Bacteria; kingdom Pseudomonadati; phylum Pseudomonadota; class Alphaproteobacteria; order Hyphomicrobiales; family Beijerinckiaceae; genus Methylocella; species Methylocella sp. CPCC 101449. The sequence goes on from NZ_JAPDHU010000001.1 coordinate 1,460,515, forward strand.
ATAGACGATGGGTTTCACGGAATCGCCGGGCAGGATGAAATAGCCGTGCAGGGAATGCATCGGCTTGTCGGGATCGACCGTGCGGGCGGCGGCCGTCGCCGCCTGGGCGATCACCAGGCCGCCGAATGTGCGCCGCCAGCTCGTGCGCAAGCCGACACCGCGAAAAATGGTCTCCTCGATCTGTTCGAGATCGAGGAGATGCACAATGTCGTTGTCGCTATTGTCGCTGGCCATCGCACACACCCGGAAAACGGTCGTTGAACCTTCCTAGGGGTGTTCGCGCCGGCCCGTCAAATCGGCGATTTTAAGGGTGAATCGCCTCGCCGTGCATCGACAGATCGAGGCCCTCGCGCTCCTGATCGGCGCTGACGCGCAAGCCGATGGTCAGGTCGAGGGCTTTCAGCACGATGGCCGTGCCGATCACACACCAGATAATGGTGACGATGACGCCGATGGCTTGAATGCCGAGCTGGCGAACATTGCCTTCGAGGAGGCCGGCGACGCCGGGCGCATCGGGCGCGGCGGAGAGAGCAGCGGTGGCGAAGACGCCGGCGGCCAAGGTGCCGAGAATGCCACCGACACCGTGAACGCCGAAGACGTCGAGGGAATCGTCATATTTGAGCCGCGTCTTGATCGCCGTGCAGAAATAGAAGCAGACGATGCCGGCGACCGCGCCGATGATCAGGCCATGCCAGGGCAGGACGAAGCCGGAGGCCGGCGTGATCGTGCCGAGGCCGGCGATGGCGCCGGAAATGACGCCGAGCACCGACGGCTTGCCGCGTTCGATCCATTCGAGCGCGCTCCAGGCGATGGCGCCGGCGCACGCGGCGAGATGGGTGGCAACGATGGCGAAGACGGCGCGCGAGCCCGCACCCAGCGCCGAGCCGCCATTGAAGCCGAACCAGCCGACCCACAGCAGGCCGGTGCCGACCACCGCGAGGGTGAGATCGAAGGGCGACATGTTCTCGCGGCCCCAGCCCTGGCGGCTGCCGATCATATAGCAGGCGACGAGGCCGGCGACGCCGGCATTGATATGCACCACCGTGCCGCCGGCGAAATCGATGACGCCGAGGCTCGCTAGCCAGCCGCCGCCCCACACCATATGCGCCAGCGGCACATAGACGACGAACAGCCAGAGCACGCAGAACCAGCAGAAAGCCGAGAATTTCATGCGATCGGCCACGGCGCCGCCGACCAGCGCGCAGGTAATCACCGCGAAGGTCATCTGATAGGCGGCGAACAGCAGTTCCGGGATGGTCTTGGCTGCCGGATTGATCGACTCCAGGCCGATGCCGGCGAAGAAGATGCGATCGAACGAACCGAAAATGCTGCCCTCGCCGGCGAAGGTCAGCGAATAGCCGGCGACGAACCACAGGATCGAGACGATGGCGGTGGCCGCTGCGCTCTGCGCCATGGTGGCGAGCACGTTCTTTTTGCGCACCATGCCGCAATAAAACAGCGCCAGGCCGGGCAAGGTCATGAGCAGCACGAGGCCGGTGGCGATGATCATGAAGCCGGTATCGGCCGGATCGATTTTCATCGTTTCTTGTGCATGCGCTGCCGTCGTCGCCAGCATGGTTGCCGCGGCGGCCGTTCCTACCAAACGCTTCATCCGAAATGCCCCTGCCTTAAAATCCTGCGGTTTGGGCAAATTATGAGCAAATCTTATGCCAAATGCTCGAATAAGCGGCGGAAGATCGGGGCGGCTGCGCAATCGCGGTTCAGCGGGCGGGATTCACGCGTGTCCTGAAGCCGTGACTAATCCGGCGGCGGCTTAGATGCAGCGAATCGCGGCAAAGTGCCTATTTTCTATTCACATCGATAAGCCTGACCGTGTGGATAGGCCGTGATACAAGCGCGCATCAGGGATTTTCGCAGATGCGTAGCAGTCATGATGTCATCGTCGTCGGCGGCGGCCTGTCGGGGCTGGTGCTGGCGACGGCGTTGAAGCGGCAGGCCGGTTCGGCGCTTTCGGTCGCGCTGGTCGACGGCGCGCTCGCCCGCCCGCGCCGGCATCATCGCACCTCGGCGGTGGCGCCGGGACCGCGGATCATGTTGGAGCGGCTGGGCATCTGGCCCGAGGTGGCCGACCGGGCGGCGGCGGTGACGCGGATGGAAATCTCCGATTCCCGGCTTTCCGATGCGGTGCGCATCCCCAACCTCACCTTCGACAGCGCCGATGTAAAAGGCTCCGTTCTCGCCCACATCGCCTTCCATGCCGATCTGGAAGAGGCGGCGCAGCGCGCGGCCGCCACTGCCGGCGTGGACTTCAAGCCGGTGCATGCCGCGTCTTTCGAAGCTGGCGTGGCCATGGCGCGGCTGCGGCTTGCCGATGGCACTGAGATGACGGCGCGGCTGGTAGTCTCGGCCGATGGCAGCCGTTCGTCGCTGCGCGATCAGGCCGGGCTGAAATCGATCGCCTGGGACTATCAGCGCACGGCTCTGGCCGCGACCATTGGCCATGAAGCCGATCATGAGGGCGTGGCGGTTCAGCATTTTCTCGAATCCGGCCCGATCGCCATGCTGCCTCTGCCGGGGCGGCGTTCGTCGCTGATCTGGACGGCGACGCCCGATGAGGCGAGTGCGGCGATGGCGCTCACGGACGACGCCTTTCTCGCGGAAGTCGAGCGGCGCGTCGGCCATCGCTGGGGCGCGCTGAGCCTTGTCGATCAGCCGCTGACCTTTCCGCTGACTTTCGCGCTGGCGCGCACGTTCGTTGCGCCGCGCTTTGCCCTGGTAGGCGATGCGGCGCATCGCATTCACCCGCTTGCCGGGCAAGGCCTCAATCTGGCGCTGCGCGATGTCGGCTGCCTCACCGATGCGATCATCGATCAGGCGTCGCTGGGCCTCGACATCGGTTCCGACATCACGCTGAAGTCTTATGAATCATCGCGCCGCTTCGATTCCGCCGTCTCGGCGATGGGCGTCGATCTGTTGCATCACATCTACAAGATGAAAGGTCCGCTCGCCGATCTGCGCCGCAGCGGCGTCGCCGTGGTTGAGAATTCGCGGCTGTTGAAGCGCGCTTTGCTCAACGAAGCGATGGGCCTGTCGGGCGTGCCGCCGCGCCTGTTTCGCGCGGAGAAAGCGGCGGCTTAATCCTCCAGCCGTCTTGCCTCATCGATGATGAGAATCGGAATGCCGTCGCGCACCGGATAGGCATAGCGCGCCGATTCGGAAATCAGCTCCTGCGCTTCGCGATCATAGGTCAAAGGACCGCGCGTTACCGGGCATACCAGAACCTGCAACAGGCGTTGATCCATCACCGTGCGATCGTCGGCGGCGGGCGGCTCGCGCGGGCCCTCCGGTTCGACGGGAACAGGTATGTTGTCGCTGTCGCTCATTGCAAGGCGGAAGGCGGTGTCGTGCCGTCGCGCGCCAGTTCGAATTCGGTGATGGCGACGAGGGTTTCGGCGCGGCTCTTGAGGTCGTCGGCTTCCAGCAGCGCCTGTTTCTCGCTCGGGCCGAACGGGCTCATCATCGACAAAGCATTGATCAGCGCCTCGGTGGGCGCGCGTTGAATCTCGTCCCAGTCGATGCGTAGGCCGCGCGCCTTGGTGAAGGTGCGCAGCGCATCGACGACGCTCGGCCGATCGACTTCGTCCTCGCCGGCATTGGCTTCGAGATCATGGGCGAACTCGGTGTAGGAGACGCGGCACCGGCGATAGAGATGCTGCATCGGCAGTTCGTCGACGATGCGGAAACGGCACACGCCCGACAACGTGATGAGATAGCGGCCGTCGCCGGATTCGGCGATCTGTGTGATGCGGCCGACGCCGCCCACCGCATGCAGCGAGGGATGATCGAACTGCGCGCTGGCCTCCGTGGCGCTCGGTTGAATCATGCCGACGAGACGGTCGCTCTTCATCGCATCGTCGAACAGGGCGAGATAGCGCGGTTCGAAAATGTTCAGCGGCAGTTGCGTGCGCGGCAGCAGGATGGCGCGCGGCAGCGGAAACACCGGGATCGTCTCGGCGAGGTCCGAAATGGATCGATAGGGTTTGTTGATCGCCATACCGGACCCTCGCTGATTTAAGAAAACAAAGCCGCCGACAGTTTGCGCCGGGCCGAAATCGTCTCTTCGTCCATATGGCCCCAGGCCTCGAAGAACTGCACGAGCTGCTTGCGCGCGCCGTCGTCGTTCCAATTGCGATCGCGCTTGATGATGGCGATCAACTGATCGGTGGCGGCCTCGCGCTTGCCTTGCGCATTGAGCGCCAGCGCCAGATCGAAACGCGCCTGATTGTCGGCCGGATTGGCTTGCACCTTGGCTTCGAGTTCGGCGGTCTCGCCGAGATTGCCGGATTGTTCGGCGATCTCGATAGCGGCCTTGGCGGCAGTAATGGCCGGATCGTTCTCGCTGCCCTTCGGCGTCTGCGCCAAAGCGGCGCGGGCCTGTTCGAGATCGCCCAGGGCGACGAGCACGCGCACCAGGCCGCCGAGCGCCTTGGTGTTGGCCTCGTCTTCCTGCAGAGCGGCGGCGAAGGTTTCGGCGGCCGCTTCATGCTCGCCGGCGGCGAGGGCGGCTTCCGCTTCGGCGATCAGATCGTCGGCGGCGCCGGTGAGCGGGCCGACGAGCCGTTCGATGAAATTCTTGATCTGGCCTTCCGGCAGCGCGCCCATGAAACCGTCGACCGGCTGGCCGCGCTGAAAGGCGATGACGGCGGGAATCGACTTGATGCCGAGCTGGCCGGCGATCTGCGGATGCTCGTCGATGTTCATCTTCACCAGGCGCACCTTGCCCTGGGTCGACTGGACCACTTTTTCCAGCACCGGGGCGAGCTGCTTGCAGGGGCCGCACCACGGCGCCCAGAAATCGACCAGAACGGGCTGGCGCGCCGATTCGGCGATGACGTCGACGCGGAAGCTGGCGCTGGTGACGTCCTTGATGGCCTCCGCACCGCCCGTGGCCGCGCCGTCGCCGATGATCATCTGGTCGTTCATCTCAATTACCCCGAAGTCTTTCACGCGGACGCGGCCCGCCGGCTTGTCTTAAAACCACTTGCCTCAAAACATATGCCACATATGGCGCCGAGAATACCGTTTCGCTACCGGCTTCTACCGTCTTTTGTCCCGTTAGTCCGCGAGTGGCAGCACCAGCGGTGGATGGCCCGTCGCTTCGAGAAAACGCCGGAAGTCGGCCATCTTGATGCTAGTGGTCATCGTATTGGTGAGGGGGTGGCAGTTGATGATTTCGGCCCCGGCCAGCGCCGGGTCGAGAACGAACTGCACCGCGTGGGTTTTGTCGTTCACCAGGCCGAAGGGGGTGACGGAACCTGGCGTCACGCCCAGAAATTCCAGCATCTTGTCCTCTGAGCCGAACGACAGCCGGCCGGCGGCGCCAAGTTTGCGGTGCAGGCCGTTGAGGGCGATTTTCGTGCTCTCCTTAGCGGTGACCAGGAAAAACTTCGATTTCCGGTCCCACAGGAACAGATTCTTGGTGTGGGCGCCGGCGATGGTGTCGTGCAGGTGGCGCGATTCCTCCACCGTGAACACCGGGCCGTGGCTCTCCGTCGATGTTTCGACGCCGATTTCGTCGAAATAGCGGAACAATTCCTCCGGTGTGCTGGCCATGGGTGTGCGTGTCGCCTTTTGCGCTGATTCTTCGATTCAGGGCCGTTTAGGGCAAAATGCCGCTGAAATCACCGGTGATATGAGAGAAAAATCGCGCATCAGGCGTGTTGCAATCGCGAAAGGAATCCGGCATATACGCCGCCGGAAGCGACGGCGTCCACGTGACGCGGGTGTAGCTCAGGGGTAGAGCACAACCTTGCCAAGGTTGGGGTCGAGGGTTCGAATCCCTTCGCCCGCTCCAATTTCAGATATCAAAGGCTGGCACGGCGACCTTCGGGTCGCCGCCTTTGTTTTGCTGCCGGCGTTCTCTCGCAGGGGCGGATTTCTTCCGACATTCCACGCTCACCTGCGGAAGCTCGCGGGGATCGTTAGCCTGAAGCCGAGGGAGGATTGATCGGAGATACCTAAGCCTTGGGCTGCGCCATATCCGCATCCGCGCAAATTATGAGATCAACTTAGGAAAAAATTGTTTCGATTGGCCCAGAATATTGAGAACGCTTGGGGGCCACATGAAATCGATATTTTCATTCTTACTGATCCTCTCGGCGATCACACCGCTTTCTGCGCAACAAGAAAATGCAGAAAAAAACCTCCAGATAATCGAAGGAAATGTTCAGCACGAGCGTCGAGCACGCAGAGAAATTTGGGACGAAGCCCAACACCTAGTCTTGAAACGCGACTTTTCCGAACTTGAACGGATATCAACCCTATATCGCAACGAAAAGTCCTTGACGCCGAGTGGCGATTGGAAACTGAGGCATTTTTACAATGCGCTTGCGTCAACAAAAACGTCGTTCGATGAAAGCGAGCTAGAGGGTGCAAGACGGCGCGAGCGCGTTGCCAGAGAGTGGCTGGAAAAAATACCAACTTCTCCTACAGCAAGCGTCCTTATTGCTAGCGAGCTACTCGCACAAGGATGGACACAACGTGGCTATGGTCCGGGATCCAGCGTTTCCGATAAGCAAGCTAGGATATTCCGTGCGTTTGTTCGTGACGCGAAAGCGCAACTGGTGGCCTCGGCCTCATACGCTAAGGTAGATCCTGAATGGCATCATATGATGATTGAAACTATGATGCTTGAAGGCGGGCCGGTCGATGAATATTTCGGCGCGCTTCATCAAGCGCTGAACCTTGCTCCAACGTATATTCCTCTCGCCGCGAGCGCTGTGCGTCGTTTTCAACCGAAATGGGGCGGCTCGATAGATGACCTTGACGCGATCATAAATTCGATTGCGAGCCGCAACAACGTGGAAGACGGCAAGATCATGTACACCCGCATGTACATCGCCGTATCTAGGGAACTGACAAGCCCGGCCATGACCAATATCTTTCGAGATTCAAAAGCTGATTGGTCCAAGGTCAAAGAAGGCTTCGAGGCGCTGTTGGCGCGCCATCCTACGTTATGGAACAAAAATCTGTTCGCTGAGTTCGCTTGTGATGCAGGCGATGGTGAAACATTTGAGCGATTAATTAAGGAAAACATTTTGGAGGAGCGGCTGTGGGCTTACAACAGCCGCCTCAGAGTATGCCTGAATTGGGCCGGCCCGGGCGCTGGTCCTTCTAACGATTAGCACTTTGACCGGTCTCACGTCGTGCGAGGATCCCATGTTCGAGATCGCGAAACGTTTGTGGGGCAGCAGGGGGCGGGCGCAGCCAAGCAGCGTCGTGACGGTCGATAAAATGCGCGAGGTCTTTGCCTATGGCGCTGAGAAGGGCGTGACCGGATTGAGCCTGCCGGAACAGGAAGTGCGGGGCAATAAAACGCAGAATCTCGCGCGGTTGATCGACTGGCAGGCGGAGCCGCGCGACTGGACGATCAAGGTGGCGATCAAGCAATTTCAGCTTGGCGACACGCTGGTCATCCCGCCGCATATCAAATGGTCGGCCAATCCGCTGTTCGCTTATGTCGGCATCGTCGATGGCGCGGTGGAATTTCGCTGCGGCAACGATCGGGCCTCGGCGTGGTTTCTGTGCCCGAAGGCCGAACAGGCCGAGGACATCAGCAAGATCGAGACGCTGTTTCAATTCTGGTACGACAAGTTCGGTCTGCCGCAAAGCCTGACCGGCGGCGCGGCATCCGTCGATGGTGCAACGACGGCATCGGACACGCCGATCCGCGGCTTCAAAGTTTTCGCCCATCGCTATCCCAATCACACGTCATCGCCGCGCGTGACGTTGTCCGCGCCACAGTTGGCGGAAGCTTTGTCGCGCGAGATGGATGTCGCCTGGTTCGGCACCACGCCCGAGATGACCCATTTCGCCGTGACCGATCTGTCGCCAGGTACGGGCGATCACGAAGGCGCCATCGCCTTCGACTTCGGTCCTTATGATGAAAGCGCTGAGGGTTTCACGACACGTCATACGGTGATCGTGCGCACGACAGCGGGCGGCGGCTTCATGCTGCTGGTGCAGGATGCGGCGGCGGCTTATGGACCGAAGGTCGCCGATTTCTTCGACAAGGTCATTGCCGAAGCGTCTCATCCTTTGTCCTGATGTCCCGTTTCGCGGGTTCTTGGCTGTCGCATGTCGACAGCGCCGCTGGCGCCGTGCAAAGTGGCGATCAGACGATGAGACCCGCATTCGGCTGATGACCCAAGCTGTTACGTCCCATGAAACCCTGCATCGCGACGATGTCGCGGTTTTGGTCGCGCCGGAATGGGCGTTTCGGGCAGCGCAACATCTCCTGCAACAGCCGGTCGACGCGGCGATTGCCGCGCTGCTGGAAGAGGTCGGCGATCAGGCGCAGGCTGATCGCGCCTGGATGTTCGAATATGACGACGCCCTGCTGCGCTTTCGCAATACGCATGAATGGTGTCGCGCCGGTGTCTCGTCCTTCGTCGACGATCTCCAGGACGCGCCGGTCACGATGATTGCCTGGTTGCAGCAATATCTGCAGAACAATCGTGCGGTGATGATCCATCGCGTTCAAGCCCTGCCGCGCGCCGCGCGGCCATTGCAGGTCGAGATGCTGCGCCAGGGCGATCGCAGCGTGCTGAGCGTACCGGTGTTTCACGGCGAGCGATTGCGCGCCTGTATCGGCTTCGATGCGGTGCGCCATGAAAAGTCGTGGTCGTCGGCGGAAATCAAAGCGCTGTTTCAATGCGCCGACCTGATTGCCAGCGCGCGTTATGGCGCGGCCGACAAGCCTTCGACGGCGGGACGGAACGACTTCGCGCCGTTGATCTATCTGCGCAAGCGCGGCGGCGTGCGCGGCGTCACGCCCGACATGATCGTCGGCCTGCGTTCGGCACGCAATTACACAGAAGTCTGGCTGACCGACGGCTCGTCCGTTCTCGATCTGCGCGCGCTGGCGATCTGGTCGGCACTGGTGCCGGCTGCCGCTTTCTTGCGCATCCATCGCACCGCTATCGTTAACACGATGCACATTCGCGATGTCGAGCGACCGGCGAATGGTAAATGGCAGGCCTGGATGCGCGGCCTGCAAAATCCATGGGCCGTCTCGCGTTCCTATCGCCAGGAGCTGCGCACGCGGCTCGGCATCTGATGCGCTTCATGCGTGCTGTTTGACCGACCGGCATGTCGATTGGTCCTGATCGTCTTGTCGGTTGCATGAAGCTGGTTCTTTATGACGGGGCTTGCCGCGATTCTGGGGGCTGCATATGGGCGAAGCGGGACGGCGCGTTGGTGGCGCGCAATGTCCGCCTGCGGGTTGGGATCATCGGTTGAACCTGATACGGCACGCAACGCGCCGTCGGCGCGCGGCTTATCTCGCTGCGACGTCCCTTGGTGCGCTGACCGTCTCGTGGACCGTTTCTTGGCTGGGCGCAGGGCCGGCCCTGGCCTGTTCGCCGAGCTCGACCGGCACGCCCGCGCCGATGCCCTATTATTTCGATTGCAGCGGCGCGCGTGGGGCCGACGATTACCATCAATCCAATGGTCAGGACGGTGGTGATGGCGGCGTGGCGAATGCGACGCTGCCCTATGATGTCACCGCCCACACGCAGGATGGCTCTGGCGCCGTGACCGTGATCAGCCGTGGAGGCGATGGCGGGAACGGCAAGGACTATGCCAGCAGCCAGAACCATTGGGGCGGCAATGGCGGTGCCGGCGGCACGGTCAATTTCTCGGCCGCCAATATCGTCATCACCAATCAGACCGGCCCAGGCGTCGTGCTCGATGTGTCGGGCGGCAAGGCCGGCGCCTATGCCTTCATGAGCGACGACGGCAACGACGTTTATGGCACGGGCGGCAGCGGCGGTCAGATCACGCTCAACCTGCAGAACGTCACGATCAATGCCAATGGCACGGCCGCTTTGATCGCCACGGCGAACGGTGGCCACGCGGCGCCGTCCTCGATCCGCGCGATCGGCGCCAATCCGAGCGGCGGCGAAGGCGGCTTTGCCGGTGCCATCGGCGGCACGATCTCAGGCAATGTCAGCAATGCGGCCGGTGCCGGATTCGTTTTGCAGGGCAATGGCGATGTCGGCGGCATGGGCACCGGCGATGGCGATCATCCCTCGGGCATGGGCGGCCTCGGCGGCGCGATCAATGTCACCTATGCCGCCGGGACGATGAACACGAAGCAAGTGGGTATCTATGCCACGAGCTTCGGCGGCATCGGCGGCTCGGCGCAGCCGGGCTATCAGACGCCGGGTGGCGCTGGCGGGGACGGCGGCCAGATTTACATCACGGTCGGTTCGGGTGCCTCGATCACAACCAGCGCCGATACGACCGACATCTACAATCCATCCGCCATCGGCGACGGTGTGTTCGCGTGGAGCCGGGGCGGTGCCGGTGGCAATGGCGGCGACAGCGGCTTCCTCAATCCGCATACCGGCAAGCCGGGCGGCGATGGCGGCGCCGGCGATCTCGTCAGCATCAGCAATTACGGCTCGATTTCGACGTTGGGTTTCAGCGCGCGCGGCATGGTGGCGATTTCCGAGGGCGGTTTCGGCGGCAGCGGCGGATCGGATTCCGGCATCATCTATTCGCACGCCGGCAATGGCGGCAGTGGCGGCAGCGAGGGCGACGTTCTTCTCGACAATTACGGGTCGGTGTCCACACGCGGCCATCGGGCGTCGGGCGTCGTCGGGCAAAGCCTTGGCGGTGGCGGCGCGACGGCGGGCTCGGCGAACGGCGGCATCGTTTCCATCGGCGGCAGTGGCGGCAATGCGGGCAGCGGCGGCTGGATCGTCATCCACAATCAGGCCGGCGGTTCGATCAAGACCCAGGGCAACCAGAGCAGCGGTCTCGTCGGCCAGAGCATCGGCGGCGGTGGCGGCGATGCCGGCAGCGCGCTCGCCATCGGCGTGCTCATTCCGATCACGGTCAGTATTGGCGGCAGCGGTGGCGATGGCGGCAACGGTGGCACGGTCAACATCTCCAACCGGGGCAGTATCGACACCGGCAGCGGCCATCAATCGTTCGGCATCCTGGCGCAGAGCATCGGTGGTGGGGGCGGCAATGGCGGCAATGCGACCTCGGATCAGCTCACCTTGGCGCCGCCCAACCCAAGCGGCATCAGTCTCGTCAGCGTGAATCTGGCGATCGGTGGTCGCGGCGGCCACGGCGGCGATGGCGATCACGTTTCCGTCGACAATTACGGCATGATCACCACGCGTGGCGCGCAGTCGCATGGCATTTTCGCGCAGAGCATTGGCGGTGGCGGTGGCAATGGCGGTTCGGCAACGAGCAATACGATTACCGTGGCGCCGAATGTCTCCCTCTCCTTCACCGCCAGCATCGGCGGCAGCGGTGGTGTCGGCGGTGCCGGTGGCGGCGTGTCCGTCTACAACGATGCCAATGGCGAGATTGCCACTTCGGGCCATGGTGCGGCTGGCGTTTTCGCGCAAAGCGTCGGAGGCGGCGGCGGCCAGGGTGGCAGCGCGATCAGCCATGTCGGTGGCGCCGCACTCGTCACCGGCTATTCGCTGACGGCGGGATTGAATCTGGGCGGCAGTGGTGGCAGCGGCAATGTCGGTGGCGGAGTCGATCTCATCAACAACGGCGCCATCGGCACGAGCGGCGATCATGCCTATGGCCTGTTCGGGCAAAGCATCGGCGGCGGTGGTGGGATCGGTGGCAACAGCCAGGGCCTGTCGAGCCCGACGCCGGTGTTCAACGCAACGGTGACGCTCGGTGGTGCGGGCGGCAGCGGCAATACGGGCGGTCCGGTGACGGTGGCCAACGGCGGCCATATCGCGACTGCCGGTGCCGGCTCGGTCGGCATTTTCGCGCAGAGCGTCGGGGGTGGCGGCGGCAATGGCGGTAATGCCAGTTCGGTTGCCAATTCGGTGTATCAATCGGCGTTTTCCGACGTCAACGCGCTGCAAAGTGTGGCGCTGGCGATCGCCAAAGGCACGATCAATTTCATTCCTGGCGTCGATCCCAACGATCCAACGCCGCCGGGCAAGCTCGCGGCCGTCAATGTCAGTGTCGGCGTCACCGTCGGCGGCGCGGGCGGCAGCGGTAATCATGGCGGCTATGTCGAAGTCGACAACACCGGCTCGGTCGATACGTTCGGCGCGGGTTCGACTGGCATTCTGGCGCAAAGCATCGGCGGTGGTGGCGGCAACGGTGGTTCGGTCGATTCCGTCAGCAACATGTCGCATGTGCAATTGCTGCTCGATCTCATCGCGGCCACCGGCAGCGGTGGCGCCTCGATCTATGGCGGGCGCTATTCGCCCAATATCGGCGGCCAGTTTTCGGTGGGGGGCTCCGGTGGCGGCGGTGGCGATGGTGGTTCCGTCATCGTCAACAATACGGGCACGGTTACCACGCGCGGCGACAATTCCCCCGGCATCATCGCGCAAAGTATTGGCGGCGGTGGTGGCAATGGCGGCGGTGTCGAAAAACCGCTCAGCTCGCTGCTGTCCGACCTCGATCAATCGACGCAGGATCTCATCAACGGTATTTTGAAGCTCGTTCCCTATCAGGCGAGTGGTGCGATCTCGTTCTCGGTGGGGGGCCGTGGCGGCGCGGCGGGCGATGGCGGTTCGGTCACCGTCACCAACGCCGGCACGATCGTAACCTTAGGCGACAATGCCGATGGCATTTTCGCGCAGAGCATCGGCGGCGGTGGCGGCAATGGCGCGCATGCGGCGGCCGTGCAGAACAGCGGCACGGTCGATCTGACGTTTGAGATCGGCGGCAAAGGTGGCGGCGGCGGCAATGGCGGAACCGTCGCGGTCGATCTGCAAGACGGCGCGGGCATTCACACCAATGGTGTGAATGCGATCGGCATCTGGGCGCAAAGCGTTGGCGGTGGTGGCGGCAAGAGCGCCGAGAAATTCGGCGGCGGCATCGGCGTGATCGGCGGCCATGGCAATTGGTACAGCCGGGTTGGCGCGGACGGCGCTTCCGGCAGCGGTGGCGCCGCGACGGTGACGACGCGGGCCAATAGTTCGATCACGACGGCCGGCGAGCTGTCGCATGGCATTCTGGTGCAAAGCGTTGGCGGTGGCGGTGGTGGCGGGGTGATCACGTCCGACGTGCCGTTCGCGCCGTCCACCGCTGCGGTCAACGTTCAGGCGCCGACGCACGATCTTGGCGGTACCGGCGGTGCGCATGGTGATGGCGGCGCGGCCGCCGCGACGGTCGGCGGCACGATCCAAACCTCGGGCGCGCTCGCCTTCGGCGTTCTCGCCCAGAGTGTCGGTGCCGGCGGCGGCTATTCGGCCTTCGCCGGCTCGTCGTCGCCGTTCGATCTCAAGATGGGCGCGACAGGCAATGCCAGTGGTGCAGGCGGTCTCGTCACCGTCACCACGCAAGCCGGCAGCAGCATCGTCACCAGCGGCCAGAACGCTTTTGGTGTGCTGGCGCAGAGTGTCGGTGGCGGCGGTGGCGTGGCGGGGCTGACAAGCCAGTCGAACCTGATCAATCTGACTGTGGGTTCCGGACAAGGGTCCGGCAATGGCGGCACGGTGAATGTCGATGTCTACGGCCGCATCCAGACCAGCGGCGCTGGCGCTGCCGGCGTGGTGGCGCAAAGCATCGGCGGTGGCGGCGGGCTGGCCGGCAATATGGCCGGCGTCACCTATGATGTGAATCTCGTCCGCGGGGTCGCGCAGACCGGTGGGTCGGGCGACGGGGGCACTCTCAACATCAATGTCATCGGCAATGGTGACAGCGGCAACGGCCACCCCGGTCTCATTCGCACGACGGGCGCCAACGCGCCGGCCATTCTGGCGATGAGCATTGGCGGTGGCGCGGTGTTCACCGATGCCGGCCTGCTGCTGCGCCAGCCTTCGGGGGGTACGGGCCATAGCGGTGGCGCGATCAACATCACGGTCGACAAGGCCGCGTCGGTGATCGCGCAGGGCGCCAATTCGCCGGGCATCTATGCGATCAGCTTTGGCAATGTTGATGCGGCATCCGGCGAGCCGGGCGGCGCGATCAATATTACGATCGGCAATTATTCCACTGTTCAGGGCGGCACGGGGGCAGGCGGCGCGGGCATCGTCACCAAGACGACCCAGATGACGACCATCAATAACAGCGGCTCGATCTCATCGCTTGGCCCCGATGCCATCGTGACCGCCGGCGAAGCGACGATCGTCAACACGAGCACCGGCAGCATCAATGGCAATGTCCGGATCGGCCATGGCGGCACGTTGGTCAATGCCGGTGATTTCAACCCCAACGATACGATCGATCTCGGCGTGTTCGGCGAGCTGCGCAATACCGGCTATCTGGATCTGACCAGCAATGGCTATGGCGTGACGCGTCTCACCGGCGGTTTCATTCAGACGATTGAGGGCAATCTGGTCGTCGGCGTCGACTTCCTGAACAATCGCAGCGATCAACTGTCTGTCAGCAGCGGATCGAGTTTCGCCGGCACGATCAATTTCGAAACGCAAAATCCCTTGCGCGGGCGCTCCCTCACCATCGCCCATTTCGATACGCCGCTGTTGGATTTCTCGGCCAAGCCGATCGATATCAACGGATTGCCGATCAGCTACAATCTGCAGTTGAGCGCGGATGGAAGCAATGTTTCGGTTTCTGCCAACGGCAATTTCAGCAAGGCGGCCGCAGCGCTTCCCGCCGATCGGGCCAACACCGCCCATTATCTGCAAGCCTTGTGGGATTCCGGCTATGAGGGCGCGGCGCCGCTCTTCACCTATTTCGCCCGGCTGAACAGCGCGAAGGGCTATGGCGACATGCTGTCCGGCATGGCCAATGATGCGACACACAGCCGGCTGGCGGCGCAAGCGCATCATTCCTATTCCTTCTTCAACACGCTGATGAGCTGCCCTTATTTCCTGAGCGGCAGCACGCAGCGCGGCGAGGGCGAATGCGTGTGGGGCCGCGTCACCGGCAATCGCGTCAATCGCAGCGGCACCAGCGATGACACCGGCTATCGCGCGACGGTTGCGACCTATCAGATCGGTGCGCAGCGGCAGATCGCGCACAACTGGTTCCTCGGCGGTTCGCTGAGCTATATGGCAAGCGATACCAAGTCCGATGCCAATGCCGTTGCCATCACCAGCAATACGGTCAATGTCGGTCTTGCCCTCAAGCGGCAGATGGGCCCCTGGCTGTTCGCTGCCGCCGTGCGCGCCGGCTACGAAAGCTCCGACATGACGCGCCAAGTCTTCCTGCCGGGCTTTGGCGCGGTGGCGCGTAGCCGTCCGCAATTCGTGCATTTCGGCGGCCGGTTGCGGGCGGCTTATGAGTTCTCATTCGACAACTGGTATCTCAAGCCCTTCGCCGATCTCGACATCAGCTATGTCCGCCAATCGGCCTATCGCGAGACGGGCGCCGGCCTGTTCGATCTGGCGGCCCTGGCGACGAGCCGCACCAGTGTCATGGCGACGCCGGGGCTTGAGATCGGCGGGCGGATCGACATCAACAAGACCATGACGCTGCGGCCCTATCTGATCGGCGGCGTCAGCTTCCTCGGCAATGGCGGCTGGACGGCGCGCATGCAACTCGCCGATTTCGCCTTGAGCAGCATCGCGCCGTTCCAGATCACCACCGGCGCGCCAAAGGTCTATGGCAATCTGACCGCCGGCCTCGAACTGGCGACGGCGGGCGGCTTCGAATTGCGCGCCGAATATATTTTGCGCGGGGCACGCAATTACATCGACCAGACGGCTTCGTTGCGCGCGGCATTGCGGTTTTAAGCGGGACGAATCAAACGAATCGAACAATGACGCGCGTTGCGTGGTCGTTTCGTGAAGAAACAATAGAAAACAACAAGTTCTAAAGATTCAAAGCAAGGCTTGTGTCTGCGGGCGTTTCAGCCCACTCTTGGCGGATGCAAGAGGCTCTTCTTTCAGTGCGAACTGCGAAGGCCGACGACATCGCCGGCATGGCGGATGTTTATGCTGCCGCGTGGTTCCATGCTTACCGGGGTATTATTCCGGGGCGCGAACTTGATCGCATGGTGCGCCATCGCGGCGGACGCTGGTGGCGGGCGGCGATCCAGCGCGGCGCCGGCCTGCTCGTCGCCGATTTCGAGGACAGTATCGCCGGCTATGTCAGTTATGGCCGCAATCGCGATGCTTCGGCGCGTGGCAGCGGCGAAATCTACGAACTCTACATGCTGCCGGAATTCCAAGGGCTCGGCTTCGGCCGTCGCCTGTTTCGCGCGGCGCAGAGCGATCTCGTGCGGCGCGGTTATGGTACGCTCGTCGTCTGGGCTCTGGCGGAAAATGAACTCGCCACCGGCTTCTATGAGGCGATGGGCGGCAAGCCCATCGCCAAGGCGCTGGAATATTTCGGCGCGAAAGTCTGCGAGCGCGTCGCCTATAAATTCGAGCGCTGATTTCAGCCCGCGAGCAGGTCGTGCACCATTGGGATGACCTTGCGGCCGTAGAGCTCGATGCTGCGCATCAGCTTGCCGTGCGGCAAGGGACCGGCGCTGTATTTCATGTCGAAGCGGGCGATGCCGAGGCCTTTCGCCGTGGCGGCGATCTTGCGGGCGACGGTTTCCGGCGCGCCGACATAGAGCGAGCCATGGGCGATTTCCT
Organism: Methylocella sp. CPCC 101449; assembly: GCF_031921685.1. Classification (NCBI taxonomy): domain Bacteria; kingdom Pseudomonadati; phylum Pseudomonadota; class Alphaproteobacteria; order Hyphomicrobiales; family Beijerinckiaceae; genus Methylocella; species Methylocella sp. CPCC 101449. The sequence continues at coordinate 1,477,023 of NZ_JAPDHU010000001.1, forward strand.
GATCGAACTGGGCGCGGCTCGTCGGCGGCCAGCCGCGCTCGGCGCCGATACGATCATGCATGCGCTTGTAGCAGGGCCACAGATCCTCGCGCGCCTGTTCGTCCGTGTCGGCGACATGGCCGGGCGAATGAACACCGATCGGCAGCGCCGGCTTTTTGAACTCGTTCAGCGCCCGGTGGAAGAGATCGACGTAAGGGTGAAAGCGCTGCGGATCGCCGCCGATGATGGCGAGCATCAATGGCAGGCCGTAATGAGCGGCGCGCACCACCGATTGCGGACTGCCGCCGACGCCGATCCAGGTTTTGAGCGTGCCGCGTTCGATCGGCGGATAGACGCGCTGCTTGTCGAGCGGCGGGCGCACGCTGCCATGCCAGGAGATTTCCTGCTGCGGCAGAAGCGCGGCGAAGAGATCGAGCTTCTCCTCGAACAGCTTTTCATAGTCATTGAGATCGAAGCCGAACAGCGGGAAAGATTCGGTGAAGGAGCCGCGCCCAAGAATCACTTCGGCGCGGCCGTTGGAGGCCGCATCGAGCGTCGAGAAGCGCTGGAAGACGCGCACCGGCTCATCGGAGGAGAGCACGGTGACGGCGGAACCGAGGCGAATGTTCTGCGTGCGCGCGGCAATGGCAGCCAGCACCACTTCCGGCGCTGAAATGGCGAAGTCGCTGCGGTGATGTTCGCCCAGACCGATGAAGGCGCAGCCGACCTCGTCGGCCAGCACAGCTTCGTCGATGACGTTGCGGATCACCTGGGCGTGCGGCAGCAGTTCGCCATCATCGCCAAAGGTGACATCGCCGAAGGTATCGAGGCCGAGTTCGAGGGGGCGCGGGGTCGCGTCATCAGTCATAAGGGGGATCCGAGTGAGGAAAGTTGCTCTTTATTTAGGTTAGCGTTCGCTCAGCGCAAGCTTGGCCCCAAGGGCAACGAAGGCGGCCGCAAAGGACCGCCGCATCCAGGCCAGCACCGTCGGGCTCGACAGCACCTTGTCGCGCATCGTCGCCGCGAACAGGCCGTAGAGCGCGAACACCACGAAGGTCGCCAGCATGAAGACCCCCGAAAGAGCCATCATCTCTTTCAGAACATGCGGCTCCGTGGGGCTGATGAACTGCGGCAGGAAGGACACAAAGAAGATCGACAGTTTGGGGTTCAACAGATTGATCAGAATGCCATCGACGAGCACATCGATGATACCGCGCCAGCCGGTGCGCGCGGTGGTCTGGCTCTCGATCTTCATCGAGCCCCGCTCCTTGAGCGTCGCCCAGGCCATGTAGAGCAGATAGGCGACGCCGACATATTTGACGATGTCGAACAGCAGGGCCGAGGTGTGCAGGAGTGCCGCCAGGCCGGTCATCGCCGCGATGAGATGCGGCACGATCCCCAAGGTACAGGCGAAGGCGGCCCAGAGGCTCGCCTTGGCGCCGCGGTTCAAGCCGGAGGCGATCGTATAGGTCGCGCCGATGCCGGGCGAGGCAACGATGATGAGCGTGGTGACGAGGAATTCGGGGGACATGGCGGCTTCCTTTGGCGCGCAGCTTGGCATAGCCGCGCCCAAGGGCCTAGCGGGGTCCGCGTTTCAACAGAAAGAGCCCCTGCTCGCCGAACATGTTCCAGACCCACCAGGGCGCGGTGAAGCCGAGCGGCGCGCCATAGCGGTTGAGCGCCTCGGCCCGTTCGATCTTGGCGCCCACTTCATCGACCAGGCCGACGAAGTCGCGGATGGTGCAGAAGTGAATATTGGGCGTGTCGTACCAGGGATTGGAGAGAATACCCGTCATCGGCATTTTGCCTTTGACCAGCAATTGCAGGCGCAACTTCCAATGGCCGAAGTTGGGAAACGAGACGATGGCGTGGCGGCCGACGCGCAGCATATGTTCGAGAACGACTTTCGGGCGGCGTGTTGCCTGGATCGTTTGCGACAGGATCACATAGTCGAAACTGTCGTCGGGATAATCGGCGAGATCGGTGTCGGCATCGCCCTGGATGACCGACAGGCCTTTGGCGACGGCTTCGTTGACGCCGCTCTTCGACAGTTCGATGCCGCGCCCATCAACACCGTGTTTGTCGGTGAGCAGACGCAGCAGCGCGCCATCGCCGCAGCCGACATCGAGCACGCGCGTGTTGTCGTTGACCATGCTGGCGATGAGGAGATGATCGAGGCGGCCTTCGTCACTGAGGGACGGGACGTTGATGCCGCCCGATCGCGTCACGGTGTCTGCGCTCATCAGGAGGATTTCACTTTCGGCGCGATGCCGCGCGCGCGGGCCGCTGCTTCGAGGAAGCCGCGCGAGGTGGCGAAGAGTTCCGGCACGTTGAGCAGAAAGGCATCATGGCCGCGATCGGTTTCGATCTCGACGAAGGAAACCGAAGCGCCGCTGGCATTCAACGCATGTACGATGGCGCGTGAATCGGCCGTCGGGAACAGCCAGTCGGACGTGAAGGAGGTCACGCAGAAGCGCGTGCGGCTGCCCTTGAAGGCATTGGCGAGCACGCCGCCGTAATCCTCGGCGAGATCGAAATAATCCATCGCGCGGGTGACGTAGAGATAGGAATTGGCGTCGAAGCGCTCGACGAAGGTCGAGCCCTGATAGCGCAGATAGCTTTCGACCTGGAAGTCGGCATCGAAGGAGAAGGTCGGCGCTTCGCGGTCCTGATATCGGCGACCGAATTTGCGCTGCAACGCTTCGTCGGACAGATAAGTGATATGCGCGGCCATCCGCGCGACGGCGAGGCCCTTATGCGGCTTGATGCCTTGATCGATATAGCGGCCGCCGCGCCAGTCAGGATCGGCCATGATCGCCTGGCGGCCGACTTCGTGGAAGGCGATGTTCTGCGAGGAGTGCCGCGCCGCGGCGGCGATCGGCATGGCGGCGAAGACGCGCTCGGGATAAAGCGCCGCCCATTGCAGCACCTGCATGCCGCCCATCGAGCCGCCGGCGACACAGAACAATTGATCGATGCCGAGATGATCGATCAGCATGGCCTGGGCGCGCACCATGTCGCGGATGGTGACGACGGGCAGGTCGAGGCCATAGGCCTTGCCCGTGGCGGGGTTCAGCGAGGTCGGGCCGGTGGTGCCCATGCAGCCCCCGACCACGTTGGAGCAGATGACGAAATAGCGGTCGGTATCAATAGGCCGGCCGGGGCCGACCATGGTGCCCCACCAGCCGGGCTTGCCGGTGACCGGGTGAATATTGGCGACATGCTGGTCCCCGGTCAGCGCATGGCAGATCAGCACCGCGTTGGATTTGTCGGCATTGAGGGTGCCGTAGGTCTGATAGGCGATGGTGAGCGGGGCCAGCAGCACGCCGGCATCCATGGCCAGGGGCTGGTTTTCGGGAAAATGGACGAATTGGGTCGGTATATCGTCGGGAACGGCCGTGGCCAGGGGCGCATCCGCCGTCGGGAGCGTTCCGGTGCCTGCCACGCTCAAGTCCTTTCGATCGCGTATCGTTCTCTATTTCGAACGCGTTGTGCGATATATAGGTGTCGGGTTAAGAGCAAGTCAAGGCAAGCGCGGCTGGCGATCCGGAGCCGGTTCCGTTCCCGGTTCTATTCCTTTGCCTTCGGCGGGGTGCCTGATTATGACAATCCGCCCGCTCAATCGTGTTTCAGGCCGTGAAGCAAGCCATGTCAGCAGACGTCAAGTCGCCCCCTGGTTCCGCTGCCGATCCCGTCGTGGATCTGGCGACGCTCCGTGTCGATATCGACCGGATCGACCAGGAGATGCATGAGCTTTTGATCGAGCGCAGCGCCATCATCGACAAGCTGATCGCCATCAAGGCGCGCCAGGGCGGTGGCTCGGCGTTCCGGCCCGGCCGGGAGGCCGACATGATGCGGCGTATCGCCATGCGCCACCGTGGGTTGCTGCCGCTCGATACGGTCGAGGGCATCTGGCGCATCATCATTTCCACTTTCACTTATGTGCAGGCGCCCTACAGCGTCCATGTCGATACGGCGGCGGGCGATGCGATGATGCGCGATTCCGCCCGCTTCCACTTTGGCTTCACCGTGCCGTTCATTCCCCACTATGGGGCTCTCGGCGTGATCGATGCGGTGCAGGCCTCGCAGGGCGATCTCGGCATGGTGCGCATGGACAGCGGTGCCATGGCGCTGCCGTGGTGGCACCGCCTCGCCCCGCCGGAAGCGCCGAAGATCATCGCCCGCCTGCCCTTCGTCGAGCGGCCTGATCACCCCGCCGGCGTGCCGGCCTTTGTCCTTTCCCTGCCCTTGGCGGAAGCGGCCTCGCGCGACGTGGTGATCTACGAAGCCTCGATCCTGCGCTGGCGCGACGCACTGCCCGAACTCGTCGGCCGGGCCGGTGGCGAAATCCTCGGCAATGTCGGCAGCGAATTGGGCCTGTCGATCCTGCTCGCCATGCCGGGCAACGTTCCCCTCGCCGATCTCAAGGCGCTTTTCGTCCAGGCCGGCCATCGCGACGTGCGCCTCGCCGAAATCGGCAGCCATGCGGCGCGACATCAGGTGCATCGACATCCGGCGCCAGCCGAAGTTTCCGCCGACACCTGATCCAACCTTTCTGACGTATCGACGTTTCCGGAGTTTCTGATGACCACCACTTTGTCCCGCCCCGCCCCGCGCGCCGGCATTCTCGATATCGAGGCCTATGTGCCCGGCAAGAGCCCGGCCAAAGGTAGCGGCAAGACGTTCAAACTGTCTTCCAACGAAACGCCGTTCGGGCCGTCGCAGGCATCGCTTGAAGCCTATCAAGCGGCCGCCAAGACCCTCGATCTCTATCCCGATGGCGCGGCGCGCGTGTTGCGCGACGCCATTGGCGCGCGCTTCAGTCTCGATCCCAATCGCATCGTCTGCGGCTGCGGTTCCGACGATCTGCTGCACTTGCTCGCCGCCGCCTATATCGGGCCGGGTGACGAAGGCATCATGACGAAGCATGGCTTCCAGATCTATTACATCGCCATCCAGGCGGCGGGCGGCACGCCGATCATTTCGGAAGAAAAGAACTACACCACCGATGTCGACGACATCCTGTCGCGCGTGACGGAACGTACCAAGGTCGTCTTTATCGCCAATCCGAACAATCCGACCGGCACCTATCTGCCCTTCGAAGAGGTGCGGCGTCTGCACGCCGGCCTGCCGTCGCATGTGCTTCTCGTGCTCGACGCGGCCTATGCGGAATATGTGCGCAAGAACGATTACACTTCGGGCCTCGAAATGGTGTCCGAATTCTCCAACGTGGTGATGACACGCACCTTCTCGAAGATCCACGGCCTGGCGGCGGTGCGCATCGGCTGGATGTATGCGCCGGAAGAGGTCTGCGACATCATCAACCGCGTGCGCGGTCCCTTCAACGTCAGCGGGCCGGGTTTGATGGCTGGTGCTGCGGCGATCAACGATACGAAACATGTCGAAATGTCGGCGGCGCACAACGAGAAATGGCTCGACTGGCTGACGCAGGAAGTGCGTGCCGCCGGCCTCGAAGTGACGCCGAGCGTCGCCAATTTCATTCTCGTGCATTTCACGAAGAAGCCGGGCTTCACCGCCAAGGAAGCGGAAGCTTTCCTGGCGCAGCGTGGCTTGATCGTGCGCGGCGTCGGTTCCTATCACCTGCCCGATGCGATCCGCATCACCATCGGCACCGATGAGGCCTGCCGTCTCGTCGCGCAAGCGCTGGGCGATTTCGCCAAGCATGGTGCGAAAGGCGGCTAGAGTGCCCAACACCACCGATCACGCGCCGCTGTTTGACCGCATCGCCATCATCGGCGTCGGTCTCATCGGCTCGTCGATCGCCCGGGTGGCGCGGGAACGCCAGCTCGCCCGGCACATCGTCGCTTGCGACAGCGATGAGGTGGTGCGCAAGCGGGTGGTCGAACTTGATATCGCCGACGAGGTGAACGGCGACGCGGCGCAGGCGTGTCGCGATTGCGATTTTGTCGTGCTGTGCGCGCCGGTTGGCGTCAACGGCGCGATCGCTGCCGCCGTCGCACCGGTTCTGAAGCCGGGTGCCATCGTCTCCGATGTCGGATCGGTGAAACAGGCGGTGGTCGACGCGGTGGCGCCGCATATCCCGAAGGGCGTGCATTTCGTGCCAGCCCATCCGGTCGCCGGCACCGAATATTCCGGCCCCGATGCCGGCTTCGCCACGCTGTTCATCAATCGCTGGTGCATTCTCACGCCGCCGGAAGGCGAGGACGAAGCAGCGATCGACAAGGTGCGCCGTTTCTGGGAAGCCTGCGGCGCCAATGTGGAAGTGATGTCGCCCTTGCATCACGATCTAGTGCTGGCGATCACCAGCCACGTGCCGCATCTCATCGCCTATAATATCGTGCGCACGGCCGACGATCTGGAAAGCGTGACGCAATCGGAAGTGATCAAATTCTCGGCCGGCGGCTTTCGCGACTTCACTCGCATCGCCGCGTCCGATCCGACCATGTGGCGCGACGTCTTCCTCAACAACAAGCAGGCGGTGCTGGAAATGCTCGGCCGCTTCCAGGAAGACCTCGCCTCCCTGCAGCGGATGATCCGCTGGGACGACGGTCAGGGCTTGTTCGATCTCTTCACGCGCACGCGTGCGATCCGCCGCAGCATCATCGCGCAGGGCCAGGAAACCAACGCCGCCGATTTCGGACGCGGCAGCGCGCCGCCGCCGAAGAGCTAACTGACGGCTGATTGTTTCGTCGCGATACTCCACGTGATCGCGCGCCAAGCGACATGCTCCAAATCCCTTGTATGGCCGCCCCTTGTATCGACCTGAAATTATCTTAGGCTAGCGCCGCGGATTCGGTGGGGCAGCAATGGGTGGCGGGTTCGACAAGCGGGATCACACCGCCATCTCTCTGCAAACATCGGCAGAACGTGAGGCCATCACGCCGATCATCGCGATCGTCATGCTGTTGTGGACGATCGCATTGTGCGGGCCGTATTTCATCGAACTCTGGAGGTTGGACGAGCGCGGCTTCTCCGCCCTCGCCGGCACCGTGCCCTATTGGGATTTTTCGAATTTATGGGCGGGCTCCAAACTGGCGCGGCTGGGAGAAACAGCGGCACTGTTCGATGTCGAGCTCTATCGCCAACGGCTCACCGAGCTGCTGGGCGTTCCCGTCAATGCGCAGGAGTGGAGCTACCCGCCCTCCATTCTGCTCATCGGCGTTCCCCTGTCGTATTTGCCGATCGGTATCGCCTATGTCGTCTGGACCTTTGGCACGCTGGCCGGTTTCGTCGGCAGCTTATGCCTGATGCGCTTGCCGGTTCGGACGATCGCCGTGGCGACGCTGTCGCCGGCGCTCGCGCTGAGTGCGCTGCTCGGCCAGAATGGCGCTCTGACGGGCGCGCTGTTAATCGCCGGATTGGTTCTAGCGCCGCGTCGGCCGTGGCTGGGCGGCTTTCTCATCGGGCTTTTGTGCATCAAGCCGCACATGGCGATGTTGGTGCCGATCGTCTTTCTGGCTGCCGGAAATTGGCGCGCTATCCTTTCCGCCGGGCTGACGGTGGCCGTTCTCATTCTGGCACCGGGTTTTCTCTTCGGCTTCGAGAGCTGGGCGCTGTTCTTTGCCGAAACGCGCCAAATCATGACGCGCATTCTGGAAGCGCCTTACGGGGCAGGCCATCATGTGAGCGGTATTTCCATCTTCCTGATGGCGCGGTCCTTCGGCGCCGGTTTGCCCGTGGCTTATGCCGCGCAAACCATCGCAATCGCTCTCGTCGCCATCGCTGTCTGGCTGCTGTGGTGGAAAAACAAAAGACCTTCCGTCCGCGTGATCGCGGCGACGCTGATCCTGTCCGGTTTCGCTTTGCCATACGGCTATACGTACGACCTGGCCGCGCTGTCGGCTGGCGCGGTCATCGTCATGCAAGCGTCGGGGCAAGCGAACCTGTCGGCTTTGGCCGGGTGGATGTGGCCGGCCTTGGTCAGGCCGACCGTTCTCTTCCTTCAACTGTCACTCTCTCCCCTGGTCTTCTTGCCACTGGCGATCACCGCCTGGCTCAGCGCCTGGAGGATGCGTGACGTGGAAGGGGAGAAGGTCCCGCGGTGACGAGCTGCGGTATCTTCTCTTGGCTAATACAGCGGATGCAGGCGCAGCGGCGCGCGCACCGGGCCGACATAGACGCCGCCATTGCGCAGCGACACGGGCAGGCGCAGGCCTGCCGGCTGCGGGGCTTCGCTGGCCGGCGTGCGGCGGCGCATCAGGCTTTCGATGGCGGTGAGGCCGGTGGGAATGCCGAAGCGGGCGAGCAGCGGTTCGATGCCGGCAAAGCGCGCATCGATCTCGCCAGTCAGTCGGTGCGAGTCATCGATGGCCAGCCGTCCGCTCGCTTCCGCCGTCGTGTCGCCCTTGGCGAAGCGCAGCGTGTTGATGACGAATGTGCCGCCGAGCAGGCGAAACTCTTCCAGCCGGTCTTCAAGCGTTCTGGGGCCGAAGGGCTGGAATTGCGACAGCCGCCCCTTGCCGTCGAGACGCGCCGTCTGGCCGTTGGCGATGAAGGATTCCAGCGCTGGTGAGATCACCCCGGCGAGCTGGAAGGTGATGTCATAGGCGTTCTGGTCGGCGGTGACGTCATGGGCCCGGCCGATGTCGAGCGAGACATGGTCGATGCTTTCGACCTCGCCGTCGGGCATCAGCGATTTGCCGGTGAAGGCGAGTTTGTCGCCGGTGAGGCGCGCGGCGACCGGGCCGCTCGCGCCAAACTGCATTTCCGTGCGCAGGCCCTGCCAGGTGACGGCGCTCTGCTGGCCTTCGATCTCGACGTTGAACGGAGCCTTGGCATCGAGCAGCAGGGTGCGCGGGGCCTGCGCCTCGGCGCGTGCGATGAGGCTGGGCAGGGTCGCCGCGAAGACCTTGCCGGCATGGGTGCCCGACACTTTCACGTCCTTGCAGGCGATGCCCAGGGTGAAGGGAAAGCCGAAGGCGCTTTGTTCGCCGCAGGTCCAGGTGCGGCCGCGCTCGGCCTCTGTGCTCATCCACTGGTTCAGGTGGTGGCGGGTGAGCAGCAGGCCGGCATACCAGACGGCGGACCAGATCGCGGCGAGCGCCACCACAAGGCCGAGGAGGAGAACGGGAAGTCTGGCCTTGCGGCTTGCCATTTCAACGGGGCTCCGAACTTTGGGAACTGTGGCGGGCACTTGCCGGGGCGGCAAGTGCGTTTGGTCAGATTGCGTTTGCTCAGGTCTCTACCGCAGAGGCACCAGAACGTGCAAAAGCGGCCGATTTACAGCGATGGACCGTGGCGATATGTCCAGTTTCATGACGACGGCGCAGGATTTCTGGGTGTTTGGCTATGGGTCGCTGATGTGGCGGCCGGGTTTTCCGTTCGAGGAAAAGCAGATCGCCATGGTGCATGGGTATCACCGGTCGCTGTGCATCTATTCGCATGTGCACCGGGGCACCCAGGAGGTGCCGGGGCTGGTGCTCGGGCTCGACCGGGGCGGCTCCTGCCAGGGCGTGGCCTTCCGCGTGCGAGCCGACAATTGGGACGAGGTGATCGCCTATCTGCGCGAGCGCGAGCAGGTCACCATGATCTATCTCGAAACCATGTTGCAGGTCCGCCTGCCCGATGGCCAGAAAGTCGTCGCGGTGGCTTACGTGGTCGATCGGCAGCACCAGCAATATGCCGGCCGGCTCGAGCGCGATGCGCTGATCCGTTTCGTGCGTCAGGGCAAGGGCGTGTCGGGCGACAATCCGGATTACGTGCTCAGCACCTACGAACATCTGCGCGAGATCGGCGTGCACGATGCGACCTTGGCCTGGCTGGCGAAGCAGCTCGCGGTCCAGACGCCGGTCTAATCTTCTTTCACCATCAATTCCGCCAGCGAAGGATCCTTGGCGATGGCTTCGGCCATCAGCCTGTTCGAAGCCTCCTCGATGTCGTTTTGCAGACGCGTGAAAAACTCTTCGCGCGACAGGCCCGGCGGAATGACCGGCAGGAATTCGACGACGATCGTGCCTGGGCGGCGCACGAAACTGCGGCGCGCCCAGAACAGGCCGGAGTTCATGGCGATCGGCAGGCAGGGCATGCCGGTCTCCACATAGATCTGGGCGATGCCGATCTTGTAACGTGGCTTGGCGCCGGGCGGCCGGCGCGTGCCTTCGGGAAAGCAGAAGAGCTGGCGGCCCTGCGGCAGAAGTTTCTTCGCCTGCTGGATAATCTGTTCCAGCGCCGACTTGCCGCTGGCGCGGTCGATGGCGATCAGTTCGGCGCGTTTGAGATACCAGCCGAACAGCGGGATGAACATCAACTGCCGCTTCAGGATGATCGAATAGTCGGTGAAGAACATTTCCAGCGCGAAAGTCTCCCAGACCGACTGGTGTTTCGGCGCGATGATGAGCGAACCTTTGGGGATGTTCTCGAGGCCGCGAAATTCCGCCTTGGTGCCGCAGATCTTGTCGAGCAGCCAGAGCGTCGACTTGCCCCAGATCTTGCACAGAAAGAACACCGAATGCCGGTTTGTCGCCAGCAGGGGCAGGCCCAAAATCATGATGACGATGGTGTTCAGGTAGAACAGCGCATTGAACAGGGCGGAACGGATGTAGAGCATTTCGGGCCAAAATTGAGTTCGGCTGCTTCTATAGCATTTTCGGGCGAAGAAAATGCGTCCGATCGGTCGATGTCAGTTCATGTCAATTCATGCGCCGCAGGCGCCGCAGCACTACCGAGCGCGACATGGCGGCGGTGAGCAGAGCGATGGCGCCCGACAGGACGATGATCGTCAGATAGCCCAGCGCGCCCAGGGCAAACCGGCCAAACAGGGCCTCGACCTGGCTTGCCTCGGGGCTGGCGATCCACCAGGCGGTGAGAAGCCCGGCCAGGTAGAACACCACCAAAGCGAAACCGCCGCCGATCAGCCCGCCCCTGAGGCCGAGCTTGAGGAAATGGCGCTGGAATTCGGCGGCGATGAACCGGTTGGGGGCGCCGACGAAATGCAGGACATCGATGATCTCCCGGCTGCCGGCCATGGCGCCCCGGGTGGCGAAGGCGACCGCCAGCACCATGGCGAGCAGCACCAGGAGCAGGATGATGACGGCGACGACCACCAAGGCCCGCGACATGGTGCTCAGCCGCTCAAGCCAGATGTGGTGATCGTCGAGCGCCGCATTGGGCACCTGCTTGCTCAATTGCTCGCGCAGGGCTGCCAGATCGGGCCGTCCGCCCGGATCGATCTTGAGGACGATGAGGCGCGGCACGGGCAATTCGCTGAGGTCGAGCCCGGCGCCGAGCCAGGGTTCGAGCAGGCGCGAGGATTCCTCGCGCGAGAAGACGCGTATGTCGGCGAAGCCGGGCATGCGCGCGATATCGGCCGCCTTGCGCACGTCGGCTTCGATGTCGCGGCCGAGTTGCGGCTTCACCTGAATGGTCATTTCGCGCGAGATCGCCGAGTTCCAGTTCTGCGAGGCCTGGTAGATCAGCATGGCGCTGCCACCGGTGAGGGTGGCGAGAAAGGTCATGATGGCGATGACGATGACGAGCGCGCGGCTGGCGGTGCTGTCGGCCGGGATCAATGTCAGGCGCGGCTGCGCGAAAGCTTGAATCGAACGCTTCAGCCGGTTGTCGCTGGCCGGCGGGGAAGCAGCTTCCGGGTGCGAGGCGTCAGTCATAGATGTGCAACCGTCCATCGCCGAGCACGAAGCGACGCGCATCTTCGAACTGATCCATCAGCGCGAGATCATGGGTGGCGATGACGACGGAGGTTCCCGATTTATTGAGTTCCATGAACAGGCGCAGCAGGCGGCGCGCCAGGGTCGGATCGACATTGCCGGTGGGCTCGTCGGCCAGCAGCAGTTCCGGCTGCACGATGAGGGCGCGGGCGATGGCGGCGCGCTGTTTCTCGCCGCCCGAGAGCACCGGCGGATAGGAATGGATGTGCTCGCCCAGACCGACCCAGCGCAACAGTTCGACCACCTGCGGGCGATAGGTGCTTTCCTCCTGGCCCTGGACGAACAAGGGCAGCGCCACATTCTCATAGGTGGTGAGGTGGTCGAGCAGGCGGAAATCCTGGAAAACGACGCCGATGCGGCGGCGGATCGCCGATATGTCGTCCTTCGTCAGTTGCGAGGCATCCTGGCCGAACAGCGAAATGAAGCCGCGTGTCGGCTTCAGCGACATGAGAATCAGGCGCAACAGGGTGGTCTTGCCGGCGCCCGAGGGGCCGGTGAGAAACTGGAACGACTGCGGTTCGACGGAGAAACTGATGTCTTTGAGAACTTCCGTCCCCATGCCGTAGCGCAAGCCGACATTCTCGAAGCGAACCAAACCCAACCTCTTAGAACCAGGGTTACTGGTGCGTCGATACCGTGGCTCAACCCCGTTTCGGCGCGTTGCGAATCTTTAAGTGGAATTAACCATAACCGCAGATGATCACAACGTCGCGGGGTTGATCCCGGCGTCCTCAAACCGGTTCCCGATGATGAATTCGCAGTCGCTTGTCACCACTTCTCCCGATCAATGGCCCGTTGCCGACGAGACCGCTCCATTTGCGGCCGAATCCTGCCCGGCAGAGGTGGCGCGCGACGATATGGCCTTCGACGTGCTCATTCTGCGTGACGAGCAGTTTAGACCGCGCTCGGCCCCCTTCAAGAGCGTTGCGCCGGTTGTGGACACGATCCGCGACATTCCCGCTCGGCAGAATCCGCCGCGCCGCTTGCGGCGGCAGGCCGAGGCGCCGGCACGCCCGGTGCGCCGCTGGTCGGCACGCTTGCCGTTGGCCGCCGCCGTGGCGCTGCTCGGCCTTTCCAGCGCGGCGCTCGCCGGGCGCCATCAATTGGTGGCCATCGCGCCGCCGACCGCCAGCGTCTTCAGTGCCATCGGCCTGCCGGCGAATACGCTTGGCGTCGAATTGCGCGACGTGAAGGCAACGCTGCATGAAGCCAACGGCCAGACCTATCTCATGGTCGAGGGCGAGATCGTCAATGTGCAGAAGACACGCCGCAAGATCGGCGAGCTCAATCTGTTCCTGCAAGACAAGAGCGGCCGCGATATCTATCGCTGGTCGGCGGCCGCGCCCGTGACCCATCTCAACGGTGGCCAGAGCGCCACGTTCAAAAGCCGGTTGGCTTCCCCGCTCGGTGAGGCTAACGACGTTTTGGTGCGGTTCGCGCCGCGTGGATGATATGCGGTTGAGTGAGCATGGCTGAGAAGGACGGTTTGCGGGCGCGCTCCTGGCTGGCGCAAGCGCTGGGGTGGATCGATGAAGCGAGCGGCGCCATCGTGCCGCCGATCCATGTGGCCAGCACCTACGAACGCGACGCCGATAACGCCTACAGCCGTGGCTATAGCTATGGCCGGCCCGACAATCCCACTGTTCAGCATGCCGAAGAGATCATCCGCACGCTCGAAGGCGGTGCGGCGGCGATGGTGTTGTCGTCGGGCATGTCGGCGGCGCTGGCGGTTTTCCTGGCGCTGAAGCCGGGCGATCGCGTCATCGTGCCGCCAGTTTTCTATTGGGGCCTGCGGCGCTGGGTGATGCAGGATGCCACCCAATGGGGCCTCATTGTCGATGTCGTCGACATGCGCGATCTTGCTGCGCTCGAAGCCAGTCTGAAACGCGCGCCGACAGCCTTGGTGTGGATCGAAACGCCGGCCAATCCGCTCTGGCATGTGTGCGATATCGCAGCCATCGCCCAACTGGCGCATGACCATGGCGCGCTGCTGGCGGCCGATTCCACCGTGGCGACGCCGATCCTGTCACAGCCTTTGCGCCTCGGCGCCGATCTCGTCATGCATTCGGCGACCAAATATCTCAATGGTCATAGTGATGTGATCGCCGGTGCGCTGGTGACGGCTGCTGTCACCGATGTCTGGTCGCGCATCTCAAGCGTGCGCAGTGCGCATGGCATGATCCTGGGTTCGTTCGAAGCGCATCAGTTGATCCGCGGCATGCGCACGCTGGATCTGCGCGTGCGCGCCGCCTGCGAATCGGCGCAGGCGATCGCCGAAAGCCTGTCGGTGCATCCGCGTGTCGATGCGGTGCTCTATCCGGGGCTATCGGATCATCCCGAACATGCGATCGCCGCGCGGCAGATGCACGGCGGCTTCGGCGGCATGCTGTCGATCCGTTGCCATGGCGGCGCGGCGGCAGCGATCAAGACGGCGGCGCAGGTGCGTCTGTGGAAACGCGCGACGTCGCTCGGCTCGGTCGAAAGCCTGATCGAACATCGCGCCAGCGTCGAAGGGCCGGGCACGCCCTGCCCCGACGATCTCTTGCGGCTGTCGGTCGGTATCGAGGATCCGGAAGATCTGCTCGAGGATCTCGATCGCGCGCTGCGGGCGTAATTTCCACATCGGCTGAATATCAGATGGCGCCGATGGCCGGGCATTGCCATTTCGCGGGAACCATTGTACCGTTCGGTACAATGCAGTCCCATCGGTCAAGGAGTTCCGCATGTCCCGTCCGCCGTTGCCGCCGTTCAATGCCGAAACCGCCGCGCAGAAGGCGCGGATGGCGGAAGATGCCTGGAACAGCCGCGATCCCGAGCGGGTGTCGCTCGCCTATACGCCGGATTGCCCTTGGCGCAATCGCGCCGAATTCATCGCGGGGCGCGGCGCAATCGTCGCTTTCTTGCAGCGCAAATGGGCGCGCGAACTGGATTATCGCCTGATCAAGGAAGTCTGGACCCATGCCGGCAACCGGATCGCCGTGCGCTTCGCCTATGAATGGCATGACGACAGCGGCCATTGGTTCCGCTCCTATGGCAATGAGAATTGGGAATTCGATGAAGCCGGGCTGATGTCGCGGCGCATCGCCTCGATCAACGATCTGCCGATCCAGGAGAGCGAGCGCAAATTTCATTGGCCGCTCGGTGCGCGCCCGGCCGACCATCCATCGCTGAGTGATCTGGGCCTCTAGTGCCGCGCGTTGTCGCCGAGCGCGCCGATGCGCTGCCAGGTTTGGCGGAAGTGTTTCGCGAACATGGCTATGAAGGCGCGAGCCTGACGCTCATTTCGGCGGCGACGGGCCTGGGCAAAGGCAGCCTCTATCATTTCTTTCCGGGCGGAAAGGAAGAGATGATGGCGGCCGTGCTGGCGGATATCGACGCGTGGTTCGAAACGGAAATCTTCGCCAAACTGGCGCATGCCAAGGACGCGCCGGCCGTCGTCGATGCGATGTTCGATGCGGTCGACGGCTATTTCCGTTCCGGGCAGCGCGTCTGTCTCGTCGGCGTGGTTGGGCTGGGCTCGGCGCGCGACCCCTTCGCAGCGGCGGTGGCCGACTATTTCAGCCGCTGGATCGAGGCCTTGCGCAAGGCGATCGTCAAACGAGGCGTCGCGTCGAAGACGGCGAGACTTCTGGCCGAGGAAGCGGTCGCGGGCATTCAAGGGGCGATCGTGCTGTCGCGCGCGCTCGACGACACCGGCACGTTTCAGCGCATCACAGGGCAATTGCGCCAGCGGTTGTTGGACGCGATGGGCTACAGCGTTCTCTGGGCTGACCTCGTCAAACGGCAAAAGGGTGCGCCGAAGCAAAAGTCGTAAGGGGCCTAAGCCTCTTCCAGCAATCGCCGGCCGATGACATGGGCCTGGATTTCGGCGGCGCCTTCAAAGATCGACAGAATGCGGGCATCGCAGAGCAGGCGGGAAGCGGGATGTTCAAGCGCGAAGCCGGTGCCTCCGTGAATCTGCACGGTGTTGTCGGCGCAGGCCCAGGCGATGCGCGCGGCTAACAGTTTCGCCATGCCGGCTTCGAGATCGCAGCGCCGGTCAAGATCCTTGGCGCGGGCCGCGAAATGGGTGAGTAGCCGTCCGGCGAAAATCTCCGCCGCCATCAAAGCGATCTTGTCGCTGACGCGCGGAAAATCCATCAGAGCCTTGCCGAATTGGCGTCGTTCGAGGGCGTAATGCACGGCGAGTTCGAAAGCCGCGCGCGCCGTGCCGATGGCGCGGGCCGCCGTTTGAATGCGCGCCGATTCGAACGTCTGCATCAATTGGCGAAAGCCCCTGCCCTCGGCGCCGCCGAGCAGAGCCGCTGCCGGTACGGCGACATCGTTGAACACCAGTTCGAATTCCTTCATGCCGCGATAGCCCAGCACTTCAATCTCGCTGCCGGAAAGCCCTTGCAGCGTGAACGGTTCGGCATCGTCGCCGCGCGGCTTTTCGACGAGAAACATCGACAGGCCGTCGTGTCGCGTTTCACTCGTGCCGGTGCGTGCCAGCACCAGCATCAGATCGGCGCGCGCCGCATGGGTGATCCAGGTCTTGGCGCCGCGCAGCAGATAATGATCGTCCACACGTGTGGCGCGCAGGCGCAGGCTCGCCAGATCGGAGCCGGCCTCGGGCTCGGTGAAGACGGCGGTAGTGATGATCTGCCCCGAGCCGATGCCCGGCAGATATTTGCGTTTCTGCTCTTCGGTGCCGCCGGCCAGCAGCAATTCGGCGGCGATCTCCGAGCGCGTGCCGAGTGAGCCGACACCGATATAGCCGCGCGACAATTCCTCGGTGACGGCGCACATGGCGGTCTTGCCGAGGCCAAGACCTTTGTAGTCCTCCGGCAGGGTCAGGCCGAAGACACCCAGGCGCGAGAGATCGGCAATGATGTCGAGGGGAATATAGGCATTGTCGCAATGCCAGCCGTGCGCCTGTGGCACGATCTTCGTGTCGACATAGCGGTGAATCGTTTCGGTGATCGCCGCCAGATCGCTTTCGAGATCGCTATCGAAAAGGCGTGATGGTTCCGCCTGCCGTATGGCACGCGTTAGCGCGGCGCGAGTCGCGGCGGTATTGCCATGGGCGATCAGCCGTTCGACAGCCGGCGTCTGGTAAGCGGCCGCTTCCGTCGCTGAGAACCCGAAATCATGCGGACGGGCGAATTCCAATTGGCTCATCGGCAGGCCGCCGAAACATTGTGCCAGATATTCGCTGGCGGCGATCAAGCCCATGGCCTGCGTCACGGCGCTCGTCTGTCCGCGCGCCTTGGCTTGCACCAGATGATCGGTGATTTCTTGCAGGGTCTGGCGATAGGTGGCGAGCCAGGCAAGGCCATGCAGGGCGCGTTGTTCGGCATCGAGACCGCCAGCCGATATCTCGATCTTTCGCCGTACGCGGGTGCGCACCGCATCTTCGAAACGGGTCAGAGCCGTCACCGCGTCCGGCAGCAGAGCGAGCAGCGCATCCATGTCGTTTGGCTCGTTGGCTCGCCCGCGCATGCTCTCCCCTTAAAACAAAAAAAGCCGGGCGACGCTAACACGCCGCCCGGCTTGAAAGGAAACATCAGGAACGATTACGCGCCTTTGGGAAAGTTCACCACCGTGGCGCCGCCGCTCTTGGCTTTCTCGGCCGCGCTCTCGCTCTGCGCCTTGCCGTTGATGACAATGGCGCCGCGCTCGGCCGAGATGCGCACGGTTTCCTGATCGTGGATCTCGCCCGACAGAATGGCTTCCGCCAGCGGATCCTGAACGCTTTTCTGGATGACGCGCTTCAACGGGCGCGCGCCATAGGAGGGATCGTAGCCCTTGTCGGCCAGCCAGGTGCGGGCCTTCGGGTCGAGGTCGAGGGTGATCTTGCGATCCTCCAGCAGCTTCGCCAGACGGCTCATCTGGATGTCGACGATGGCGCCCATGTCTTCGCGGCGCAGCCGGTGGAACAAGACGATTTCATCGACGCGGTTCAAGAACTCCGGCCGGAAATGCGCGCGCACCACGTTCATCACTTCGGTCTGCACGGCGCTTGAATCCTCGCCTTCCTTCTGCATGACGAGATATTCGGCGCCGAGGTTCGACGTCATGATGATGAGCACGTTGCGGAAGTCGACCGTGCGGCCCTGCCCGTCCGTCAGCCGGCCCTCGTCGAGAACCTGCAACAGAACGTTGAAGACATCGGGATGCGCCTTCTCGACTTCGTCGAACAGCACGACCTGATAAGGCCTGCGCCGCACCGCTTCCGTCAAAGCGCCGCCCTCGTCATAGCCGACATAGCCCGGAGGCGCGCCGATGAGACGGGAGACCGAATGTTTCTCCATATATTCGGACATGTCGATGCGCACGAGCGCCGTCTCGTCGTCGAACAGGAAGTTCGCCAACGCCTTGGTCAGCTCGGTCTTGCCGACGCCGGTGGGCCCTAAGAACATGAACGAGCCGATCGGCCGGTTCGGGTCCTGCAGGCCGGCACGGGCGCGCCGCACGGCGGTCGAAACCGCATGCACCGCTTCCTTCTGGCCGACGACGCGCCGCGACAGATCCTCTTCCATCTTGAGGAGCTTTTCGCGCTCGCCTTCGAGCATTTTATCGACGGGCACGCCGGTCCAGCGCGACACGACCTGCGCCACGTGATTGGCCGTCACCGCTTCCTCGACGAGGCCGGCGGAAGCCGCGTTCTCGTTGTCGGCAAGCGTCTTCTCCAGCTCCGGGATTACGCCATAGGCGAGCTTGCCGGCTTCGGCGAAATCGCCACGCCGTTGCGCATTGGCGAGATCGGTGCGGGCCGCTTCCAGCCGCTCCTTGAGCTTCTGGGCGTCGCCGAGCTTGCTCTTCTCCGCCTTCCACTTGTTGGTGAGCACGGTCGACTTCTCTTCCAGTTCGTCGATTTCCTTGACGAGCTTGGCGAGCCGATCGCGCGAGGCGGCATCGGATTCCTTCTTCAGCGCTTCGCGTTCAATTTTCAGCTGGACGATGCGACGATCATATTCGTCGAGCTCTTCCGGCTTGGAATCGACCTGCATGCGCAGGCGCGAGGCGGCTTCGTCGACAAGGTCGATGGCCTTATCGGGCAAGAAGCGGTCGGAGATATAGCGGTTCGACAGAGTCGCGGCCGCGACGATCGCCGCGTCGGTGACGCGCACGCCGTGGTGCAGCTCATACTTTTCCTTCAGGCCGCGCAGGATTGAGATCGTGTCCTCGACCGACGGTTCGTTGACGAACACCGGCTGGAAACGCCGCGCCAAGGCCGCGTCCTTCTCGACATATTTGCGATATTCGTCGAGGGTCGTGGCGCCGACACAGTGCAATTCGCCGCGCGCCAGAGCGGGCTTCAGCAGATTGGACGCGTCCATCGCGCCATCCGCCTTGCCGGCGCCGACCAGGGTGTGCATCTCGTCGATGAAGAGGATGATTTCCCCCTCGGCCGCCGTCACTTCGTTGAGAATGCCTTTCAGGCGCTCTTCGAACTCGCCGCGATATTTCGCGCCGGCGATCAGGCTGCCCATGTCGAGGGCGAGCAGTTTCTTGTCCTTCAGGCTTTCCGGCACGTCGCCATTGATGATGCGCAGTGCAAGGCCTTCGATGATGGCGGTCTTGCCGACGCCGGGCTCACCGATCAGGACAGGGTTGTTCTTGGTGCGGCGCGACAGCACCTGGATGGTGCGGCGGATTTCCTCGTCGCGGCCGATCACCGGGTCGAGCTTGCCGTTGCGGGCGGCATCGGTCAGGTCGCGGGTATATTTCTTCAACGCGTCATAAGCGTTTTCCGCCGTCGCATTGTCGGCGGTACGGCCCTTGCGCAAGTCCTCGATGGCGGCATTAAGAGTTTGCGGGGTGACGCCCGCATTGCTCAGAATCTTGGCGACGTCGCTCGACTTCTCCATGGCCAGCGCCAGCAGGAGGCGTTCGACGGTGACATAGGAGTCACCGGCCTTCTGGGCGATCTTTTCGGCCGAGTCGAAGACCCGGGCCGTGGTCGGCGCCAGATAGAGCTGGCCGGCACCGGTGCCCTGTACCTTGGGGAACTTCGATAGCGCCAGTTCGGTCTGGACCAGCGCATCGCGCGAACGGCCACCGGCACGGTCGATGAGACCGGCGGCGAGACCTTCGCTGTCGTCCAATAAAACTTTCAAGAGATGTTCGGGCGCGAACTGCTGATGGCCTTCGCGCAAAGCCAGCGATTGCGCCGACTGGATGAAGCCCCGCACCCGTTCGGTGTATTTGTCCAAATTCATCAAATCCTCCTGCCCGCGCCCTAGCCCCGAAGCGACCGTTGCGCGTCACGCATACTGATTCGGCCCCGATTGGCAGCCGTCGACTATGATGTAAGGAGCATTCGACGAAGTAAAAGACGCGCAGGTTTTATTCTGGCAAAAATTAGGGCCGAAATCCGCATGTTACCGCGGCCCACAAAGGAAAGGCCCGGTTCGGGAACCGGGCCTTTTGATCTTCGCCTGATTATTCGCCGGCCGGCACGTCATCGGCCACGGGGGTGTCCCCCTCGGAGGCGGCCTTGGGCCGGCGGCGGCGCCGGTTGCGCAGGTGGAAGGTGGCGTCCTCATGTTCGGTGCCAGCTTCCGGCGCGGCGGCGCGGGGCGGAGCCTCGGCGACCGGGGCTGCGTCCTGCGGCGCGGGGCGGCTCGGCGCGGTGATGAAGGAGGGCAGGCCGACGGGCATGTCCGGCTCGACCGCCGGGGCGCGGTTGCCGTTCTGCTCCGGCTGCGCTTCGAAGCGCGGCTGTTCCTGCTGGTAGTCGCCGCGCGGCTGGTAATCGCGCTGCTGGCCATTGCCGCGATAATTGTCACGGTTCTGGTTGCGGTTGCGGTTCTGGTTGCGGTCGTAGAACGGCCGGTCTTGCCGATCCTGGCGCGGGCCGCGATCCTGATACTGGCGGTCGCCCTGCTGGCGATCTTGCCGGTCTTGCCGATCCATCTGCTGGCCGGGCTGGCGCTGGTCGCCCTGCGGGCCGCCGTAGGGCTGCTGGTTGGGATATTGACCCTGCGGCTGCTGGGCGTGCTGCGGATAGGGCTGCTGCTGTTGCGGCTGCTGGCGCTCGAGCGGCGACGCGAAGCGGTCGGGCATGACGCCGAAGTCGTCGTCATCCTCGCTCTCGTCGGCGGTGTCGGGGGCTTCGCCCGGCGGACGGCTGGCGCCCATCTGCGCCTGCTGCTGGGCAAGCTGGGCCGCGGCGATCAGGCGGAAATAATGTTCGGCGTGCTGGAGATAGCTCTCGGCCATGACCGGATCGCCGGAAGACTGGGCGTCACGGGCAAGCTGAAGGTACTTTTCAGCCACGTGATGGGCGGTGCCTCGGATTTTGACGTCTGGACCGTTGGATTCGTAGGTACGTGTGAGCGGATTAGGACCCTTGCGGTTGTTATTGTTACGACCGCGCATCCGCTTGTTCTGACCTGGTCTCATGGATCTTTCCTAAGGCATACCAATCAAGACGGGCGCCCTGCATGGCGACTGTGCCATGTGCGTCCGCAATTCAAGGATCATTCCTGGATCATTCGATTGCGAATAATGAGGCTCTCCGGCCAAGGTTCGCTCGCCACGGCCCCGCCGTGGAACCATCTTCCCGGTTCGTCACACCGAACCGATAGATTAGGAGAAACATTTATCGTCGTTTCGGCGCTGCCTTTAGCGGCAAGCTCGCCCGTCAAGACGATTCAATATCAAAACCCTAGTCGGTTTTTGCGCGTCTGCCAAGCGGCAAGTTTGCGCGTTCACCCTCTGATTGTCCCCGGCCCCACACCACCCGGTCGCGGCCGCCGAAATCCTTGATTACCTCAATATGGGTAAGCCCGGCGGCTTCGACAATGGCCGAGACGTCGGCGGCCTGGGCGGCACCGATCTCCAGAAAAACCAAGCCCGTGCCCAAGCCCCTGCCTTTGTCTCCGTCGGTGGCCAGAAGCTTGGGCAGAGCGGTGGCGATGGCGCGATAGGCGGTCAGGCCGTCCGGCCCGCCGTCGAGGGCCAATTGGGGGTCGAAATGTCGCACCTCGGGGTCAAGCCCAGCCAAGGCCGAGGTTTCGATATAGGGCGGGTTGGAGACGACAAGGTCGAAAGGACCAACGATCCCATCGGCCCAATCGGCGATGCGGATCTCGCCCCGGGCGGCCAGGCCGGTGGCTTCGAGGTTCTGTCGGGCGATGGCGCAGGCGGCGGGGCTGATGTCGGTGCCAAGTCCGGTGGCGTTCGGGAATTCGCTGAGCAAGGCGGCGAGAATGGCGCCCGAGCCGGTGCACAGATCGAGAATGCGCAACGGCTCATCGCGCCGTGCGCGGCAGGCCGTAACGGCCGCCTGCACCAGGGTTTCAGTGTCGGGCCGAGGGTCGAGCACATCGGGGCTGATCGCCAGATCGAGCGTCCAGAAGCCGCGTGAGCCCAGAATGCGCGAGACCGGCTCGCGATCGAGCCTGCGTGTGACGAAGCCGATGAGCGTGTCGAGCGCTGTTTCATCGAGCGGATCATTCATCCGCGCCAGAAGTCCGGCGGCGTCGATGCCGGTCGCGGCCGAGAGCAACAGGCGCGCGTCGAGGCGTGCCGTATCGATGCCAGCTGCAGCGAAGGCTTCGGCGATACGATCGAGCACTGCGGCCATGCTGGGCTGCGCGCGCAAAGTTTGCGTCAGCGCGCGCGCCGCAGGGCTCATCGATACGTCCTCGACTTATTTCTCATGGCTTATTTTCCATGCCTGCCTTGGTCATCATCCGGAACAGGCGATTGGCGAAGGCGCTCATGTCGGCGATCTTCTCGCCGTCCATCAATCGCGCCTCGTCATAGATCAGCCAGGTCGCATCCTCGACGAAGCTCTTGTCGCCGTCGCCTTGCACGCGCTGCTTCAACACCTCGATCAACGGATGGGTGGCATTGATTTCGAGAATGGCCTTGGAGACATTCTGCAAGCGGCCATGTTCGGCGAGAATGCGTTCCAGCCGGCGATCGGGGCCTGAGTCGGGCGCAATCAAACAGGCCGGGCTGTCGGTGAGGCGATCGGAGACGCGCACGTCTTCCACCGTCTCGGACAGGGTCTGCTTCATGTAAGCGAGCAAGCTTGCGGTCTCGGCGGAATTGGCTTCAGCGGCTGGCTGCTCGCGGCCATCGGTCAGCGGAATGTCCTTCAGATCGGCCGCGCCCTGCGTCACCGACTTGAACGACTTGCCGTCGAAACCGAGCGCCGTCGTCACCCAGAAGGCATCGACCGGGTCTGAGAGCAGCAGCACTTCGATGCCACGGGCGTGGAAGCCTTCCAGTTGCGGGCTGGCCGCAAGCTGCTTCGCATCGTCGCCGGTGACATAGAAAATGGCGTTCTGATTGGGCTTCAGATCCTTCACATAATCGGCGAGCGAGCGCTTGCCGTCTTGATGCGTCGAGGTGGCGAAGCGGGCGATCTTGAACAGTTGATCGCGCCGTTCGGGATCCTCATAGAGACCTTCCTTGATGACCGGACCGAAATTCTCCCACACGCCGTTGAATTTTTCGGCGTCGTTTTCGGAGAGCTTCACCAGTTCCTGCACCAGGCGGTTGGCGACGGCCTTGCGGATGGTGGCGAAGACCGGGCTCTGCTGAATGAGTTCGCGCGACACGTTGAGAGGAAGATCGGCGGAATCGACCAGCACGCGGAAGAAGCGCATCCAGCCGGGCAGCAGATCGGCTTCGTCAGTGATCAAGACGCGGCGCACGTAGAGGCGGGCGCGGCCCTTGCGCATCGGATCGAACAGATCCATCGGGCGCGAGCCCGGAACGAAGCCAAGCACCGTATACTCGTGGCGGCCTTCGGCACGCCAGTGCGCGGTCAGTGCCGGCTCATCGTACTGATGGGCGAAGCCGCGATAGAATTCCGTATAGTCTTCCGGCGTGATGTCGCTCTTGGCCTTGGCCCAGATCGCCACGCCTTCGGTGAGGCGGCGCGGTTCGGCATCGGGCTTGTCGCGCAACTCGACGGGGATCTGCACGGCGCCGGAATGTTCGCGGACGACGCTCTCGATCTTGTAGGTTTCGAGATAAGTCGCAGCGTCTTCCTTGATGTGCAGCACGACGCGGGTGCCGCGCGCGGGCGCGTCGTCGGTGGTTGCCGCTTCGATCGTATAAGCGCCGAGGCCGTCCGACGACCAATGCCAGGCCTCCGATTCGCCGGCCTTGCGGGTGAAGACGTCGACTTTGTCGGCGACCATGAAGGCGGAATAGAAACCGATGCCGAACTGGCCGATGAGCTGGCCGGGAGAATTTTCTCCGCCGCCGTCGACTTCGCGCTCCTCATCGCTTTTCGGCTTTTCGAGCTTTTCGAGGAAGGCGCGCGTGCCGGAACTGGCGATCGTGCCCAGTGCCTGAACGAGATCGGCGCGGTCCATGCCGATGCCGTTGTCGGTGATCGTCAGCGTGCGCGCATCCTTGTCGAGGGTGAGGTCGATCTGGAAGGGCGCTTCGTCGCTGAGAAGTTCTGGAGATTGCACGGCGAGATAGCGCAGCTTCTCGCAGGCGTCGGCGCCGTTGGAAATCAATTCGCGCAGGAAAATATCGCGGTCCGAATAAATCGAATGGACCATGAGATGCAGCAGGCGCGCCACGTCGGCCTGGAAAGCATGGGACTCGGTTTTTGCGGTTGCTTCAGTCAAGGATAAGCTCGCTCACTGCGTCGGGGGGAATTCGGCGCTCATATCGCGGGATTATCGGGAGGTTTCAAGCCCGTCAGTCCGGGGTGGCGTGACAGAGCGGACAAAGAAAAGGGCCGACAGGCGCGCGGCGCTCTGTCGGCCCAGGAATCGCTCGCCCTCTGGGGGCTCTCTTACCGACCGTCATTCCCGGGGGGCTGGGGGGCTGACGAAATCCAGGAACAGGCGGTCGTACTCAAGAGGCGATGGTCAGAAGATGCCGCTTGATCGGGGCGTGTGTTCGGCTGGAAAGCGGCGAAACTGTGATATTTTCAATGAAAGAATCACGGGGAAAATCCCACAAAATCCGAGAGATTGGTGCGGCGGCCAAAAGGCGCGGCAAAGGGTGGGATCATCAGTCTTCCGGCTTGCTGCGCCGGCCCGTCGGGTTCACAATACAGTCATGTGATTTGCTCGCGTCGGCCTGAGGATTTGGTGCGCGGGATCACTTTGGAGGCCGGATGAGCGACAGCGATCAAGGATCGACTGACGGGAGTCGGGGGCAGATTGCGTGGCTGCGCCCGCTCAACCCCCAAAATTCTCACATGAATTCCTCCGGGTCCCGCGCGGCGGTCCCAACGGTCGTTTCCTTCAACCGGCACGAATTGCGCGAGATCATGAATCTCTATGGCCGCATGGTCGCTGCCGGTGAGTGGCGCGATTATGCGATGGATTTTACGACCGACAAGGCGGTGTTCTCGATTTTCCGGCGCACGTCGGAAATGCCGCTCTACCGCATCGAGAAGGATCCGAAGCTGGCGCGCAAACAGGGCGCCTATAGCGTCGTGGCGCCGATGGGCCAGATCCTGCGCCGCGGCCATGAGCTGGCGAAGGTCATTTCCGTGATCGATCGTAAACTCAAGCTCGTCGCTGGCTGAGCCTCGGTGTCATCCCGGACGCCGCAGGCGATCCGGGAGCCGGGGGCGAGCGGTAGAGCATAGACTCCCAGCGGTGAAGCGGCGTTCGCAACCAACCAAGATTTCGTCACGCGCCCCTGGTTCCCGGATCACGCTGCGCGTGTCCGGGATGACACAGAGGCTGTGGCGTATTCGACTGACTTGATGACACGAAGGTCAGCGCAAAGAAAAAGGCCCCGGTTTTTCGCCGGGGCCTTTCTTATTCACGATCCAGCGGCGATCAGTCGTCGCGCGCGCCCGTCAGCGACAGGATGAACTGGAACATGTTGACGAAGTTCAGGTAGAGCGACAGCGCGCCCATAACCGAAGACTTGGCCATCAGTTCGCCGTCCTGCGACAGGTAATCATAGTCTTCCTTCAGGCGCTGGGTGTCCCAAGCGGTGAGGCCGGCGAAGATCAGCAAGCCGATCGCGCTGATGGCGAAGCTGAGTACGCCCGAGCCGAGGAAGATGTTGATGATGCTCGCGACCACGAGGCCGATGAGGCCCATGATCAGGAACGAGCCCATGCCCGACAGACTGCGCTTGGTGGTGTAGCCGTAGAGGCTGAGACCACCGAAGGCGATCGTCGTCACGAGCAGCGCCTGGACGATGCTGCCGACCTTGAAGACAAGGCCGATCGAACCAAGCGACAGACCCATCGTCGCCGCGAAGGCCCAGAAGGTGCCAAGCAGCGCGGTGTAGCTCATCTTCTCGAAACGGAAGGAGAGCACGAAGACGAAGGCGAGCGGCGCAAGCATGATGACCCAGCGCAGCGGCGAGCCATAGAGTGCCTGCGTGATCGGGCTGCCACGGCCGAGCATGAAGATGCCTGTCGCGACAAGCGCCGAGATCGCCAGCGCCAGCGTCATGTGATTGTAGATGCCGAGCATATACGACCGGAGTCCGAGGTCGTATTCGGCAGTACCGGCGCGGGCGGTGCTGGTCCGGCCCCAGACGGTTGCGTTGCGATCGAAGTCCGACATGTGTCCCTCTCTGAATTCCGTCCGACGTCCTGCCGGGCCGGTCCGACGCCACGGTGGCAATCGAATTGCCGATAATATGGAGAGAGGCGAAGTTACACACAAGGGGAGTTTGCGTTGCGGCGTACGATAAAGCGCTCGCTTAATGGCTAAAATCAAAGCGAATTCGCCTCATCGTGACTTCACGCTCAGAGGTCCCGCAGATGTCTCGCTGGTTTCTGCCCTAGTATTCTTACGGTGGCAGCCAGGCCCAACACCACGCTGACCACCAAGGCAGCCAGGGCGCCAAGCGAGGCTGCACCCCAGGCGAAGCTGTAATCCTCGACACGCATCACGCGCGTCATGATCGCCCAAGCGGCGATCGAACCGGCCAGCACGCCGAAGACGGCGGTGGCGGCACCGAGGATCGAATATTCGAGCACGAGTGCGCTCAACAGTCGTCGCCGGGTGGCGCCCAGGGTTTTCAGGATCACCGCATCATAGATGCGCGCCCGCTGTCCGGCAGCCAAGGCGCCGCCCAGCACCAGTAGCGCGGCTGCCAAGGCTATGCCCGTGGCGCCGCGAATGGCGAAGGCCAGTTGATCGGCAATCTTCGAGACGGCCTCAAGCGTGTCCTTGATGCGGATGCTGGTGATCGTCGGAAAGGTCGCAGCCAGGTCGCGCAGCAGCGCGACTTCCTGCGCGCCATGATCGCCATCGGCAAACGTCGCTGTGGCGAGATGGGTATGTGGCGCGCCCGCGAATGTATTGGGCGAGAAGACGAAGACGAAATTGATGCCCATGGTGCGCCAATTGACAGCGCGCAGATTGGCGACCTTGGCGGTGATGTTGCGGCCGAGCACGTTGACGATCAGCGTGTCGCCGACATGCACGCCAAGGCCGTTGGCGGCATCGCGCTCCATTGAAACGAGTGGTTGGCCTTTGTAGTCGGCGGGCCACCATTCGCCTTCGGTCAATGTCGAGCCTTCAGGCAGATCGGCGGAATAGGTGATGCCTCTGTCGCCTTCGAGCACCCAGGCGGCATCTTCCTTGGCCTTGATGTTTTCAGCTCTGGTTTCGTTGAGCTGAACGAGGCGGCCACGCATTATCGGCACGCGTTCGAGCTTGGCGTCCGGCGCATGGGTTTTCATGAAGGCGTCGAAGTCGGCGGTTTGCCGGTTCTGAATGTCCATGAAGAAGAAGCTCGGCGTCTGGCCGGGCATGCCTTGGCGCAACTGACCGCGGATGTTGATGTCGATGAGGGTCAATGTGGTCAGCAGCGCCAGGCCCAGGCCGAGCGCCAGCACGACGGAATGGGTGAGCGCGCCGGGCCGATGGATGTTGGCGACGGCCATGCGCAAGGCGGTGTTCGACGAGCGCGGCGCGCGGCGCGCCAGAGCGATGATGCCGATGCCGACGAAGCGCAAAAGCGCCATGCCGCCGAAGGTGGAGAGGATGTAGATCAGGGCCAGCCGGCGATCGTTGGCGAGCACGACGATGGTGCCGATCAGGAGAGCCGCGACGACGCCGATCATGGCGAGATAGCGCCAGCGCAGCCGCGTCGCGCGATGATCGATGCGGTCGCGGAACAGCGCCGAGACCGGCAGGTCATGGGCGCGGCCGATCGGCCCGAGCGAAAAGGCCAAAGTCGTCAGCACGCCATAGAGCAGGCCCGACATCGTTTCGGTCGGATAAATAGCCGCTTTGAACGGTACGGGAATGATCGTGCCGAAGCCCCAGGAGATGACGAACGGCAGTGCCAGACCAAGCGCCATGCCGATGGCGATGCCCGCCGCCGACATCAACAGCACCTCGGTCAAAGCGACGATGAACACATCCTGACCGGTGGCGCCGAGGGATTTCAGCGTGGCGAAATCCGGCGTGCGGCGGTCGATGAAACTGCGCACCGCATTGGCGACGCCAACGCCACCGACGATCAAAGCGGTGAGGCCGACGAGGGTGAGGAATTGCGTGAAGCGCTCGATGTTTTTTTGAAACTGCGGCGAGACATTGTTGCGGGTGCGGACCTGCCAACCCGCATCGGGAAAGGCTTTTTCGCCCGCGCGCATGATCGTGTCGATGGCCGGATCGGGCGCGGTGCCGCCGCTGCGATCCTCGACGAGAATACGATAGGACCAGCGGATCAACGATCCTGGCGCGAGCAGGCCCGTTGCTTGCAAAGCATCTTGCGAGAGGATGACGCGCGGGCCAAAGCCAATGCCGCCGGCCAGTTTGTCGGGCTCGGAGAGCAAAGTGCCGCGAAATTCAAACTCGCCGTCGCCGAGAAAAAAACGGTCGCCGGGTTTCAGATCGAAGCGGGCCTGCAGCGCCGCATCGGCGATGGCGCCGGGTAGGCCGTTGCGCGGCTGGAGCAGTTGCGTCAGCGGCTGTGTCGAATCGATCTCGACATCGCCGAGCGCCGGATAACTGCTGTCGACGGCTTTCAATTCGACGAGCGAAGGCGTGCCGTTGCCGGCGCGCGCCATGGCGCGCATGGTGGCGATGGTCGAGACCTTGCCTTGTTCCCTCAGCCACGCTTCTTCCTGCGGATTGGCCTGGCGATGAATGAGCGAGAAGGAAATATCGCCGCCGAGAATGCGGCGGCCTTCCTCGGCGAGAGAATCGGAGAGGCCGCGCGAGGTCGCATTGACGCCGACGATGGCGGTGACGCCGAGCGCGATACAGGCGAGGAAAATGCGAAAGCCCCGCAGGCCGCCGCGCAGATCGCGCACGGCGAAGCGCAAAAGCGCGCCAAGCCGTGTCATGCCGGATGTGGAGGTGGTGGCTTTAAAGGATGTGTCGGCCGTCTGGACGTTGGCCATGTCAGGCATCCGCCTTGGCGGTCGCGGCATGTTCGGGGTCGATTACGCCGGAGCGCAGACGGATGCGGCGGTCGCAGCGCGCGGCGAGATTGGCATCGTGGGTGACGAGCACCAAAGTGGCGCCGCGTTCGCGCTTCATGGCGAACAGCAGATCCATGATCGACAGGCCGGTGGTCTCGTCGAGATTGCCGGTCGGTTCGTCGGCGACGAGGATTGCCGGATTGGGTGCCATGGCGCGGGCCAGCGCGACGCGCTGCTGTTCGCCGCCGGACAATTGCGCCGGATAGTGATCGAGCCGTTCGCCCAGGCCGACCGCGCTCAGTTCGGCAGCGGCGCGGCGATCGGCATCGGCGATGCCGGCGAGTTCCAGCGGCACGGCGACGTTTTCCAGCGCCGTCATCGTCGGGATGAGGTGGAAAGATTGAAAGACGATACCGATATTAGCACCACGAAAACGCGCCAGCGCGTCTTCGTCCATATCGGTGAGCCGGGCGCCGTTGATGGAAATGGCGCCCGAATCCGGCTTCTCGAGGCCGGCCATGGTCATCAGCAAGGTCGATTTGCCCGATCCGGACGGGCCGACGAGGCCGACTGCCTCACCACGGCCAATTTCCAATGACACGCCCTTGAGGATATGGACACGGGCCCGCCCCTGACCGAGGCTGAGATGAACGTTTTCGATGGCGATAACAGGTTGAGACAAAGCCAGGTTTTCCCCGATGAGAGCCATATGCGCGGGCAATCGCAGTCATATGGTGTGTCGCGCAATTTCGTCCAGCAGATGGCGAAGCGAGTTTCGAGCCATGCGGCGTGGCTGCTTGTCGCGCTCACGATTTGCGTGATGAGCACTACGGTCAAGGCAGAGGCAGCGACGCGCATTCTCGCTTTGGGCGACAGTCTGACGGCCGGTTTCAATCTGCCGGCCAATGCCATGTTTCCGGTGGTGTTGGAGCGGCGTCTGCGTGCCGCCGGCCATGATGTCGAGGTGGTTAACGCCGGTGTCTCGGGCGATACGGCCCAGGGCGGGCTTGAGCGGCTCGACTGGGCGCTC
Source organism: Methylocella sp. CPCC 101449 (assembly GCF_031921685.1). NCBI lineage: Bacteria > Pseudomonadati > Pseudomonadota > Alphaproteobacteria > Hyphomicrobiales > Beijerinckiaceae > Methylocella > Methylocella sp. CPCC 101449. Next base: position 1,507,003 of record NZ_JAPDHU010000001.1, read on the forward strand.
GGCGACAAGGTCGATGCGGTGATCGTCGAACTGGGCGCCAACGACATGCTGCGCGGCATCGATCCGGCGCTCACGGAAAAGTCACTCGATGAAATTTTACGTAAACTGAGCGAGCGCAAGATCCCGGTCTTGCTCGCCGGCATGTTGCCGGCGCCCGGGCTCGGCAAGGAATATGGCGGCCAGTTCGCGGCGATCTATCCGCGCCTGGCGAGCAAATACAACGCCGTCCTCTATCCGTTCTTTCTCGATGGTGTCGCCGGCGACACGGCGTTGAATCAGGCCGATGGCATGCATCCGACGCGTGCTGGCGTCGAAGTCATCGTCGAGCGCATGCTGCCGAAAGTGGTGGAACTCCTGGAGCGCGCGAAGGCGACGCAGTGAGGTGAATCAAGCCGTCATGAAAGGGTGCTTTTGTTCCCCTCGGCAAAGTGAAATGCTGCAACTGTGGATTTGCCGATTTGATTCGGCCTGCCGGGCCGGTCGGCGCTTTTGAAGAAAGGGCGAGCCATGCCAAGACTCTTCACCGGACTCGAGCTTCCCGATGATCTCTCCGATGAATTGGCTCTGTTGCGCGGTGGCCTGCCCGGCGCCAAATGGATCGAACCGGAAGACTATCATCTGACCTTGCGCTTCATCGGCGACATCGGCGATGCGATGGCCAACGAAGTCTATGATGCCTTGTCGTCGATCCGCCGCTCGGCTTTCACCGTGACGCTCGAAGGGCTGATGACGTTTGGCAGCGACAAGCCGCGCGCCATCGTCGCGCGCGCCAGACCAACACAGGAACTCACTGAGCTGCAGCAGGATCTTGAACGCGCCATGCGTCGTCTCGGCCTGCCGGCGGAGACGCGCAAATTCGTGCCGCATGTGACGATCGCACGCTTGCGCAATGGGTCGGCAGTCTTAGCGGCCGACTGGCTTGGCTCGCGCGCCTTGCTGCCGAAGACTTTCACCGTCACCAACTTCGTCTTGTTCTCGTCGCGCGCTTCGACAGGTGGCGGCCCTTATGTCAGCGAGGCCAGCTTCCAGCTCGAACGCTCAGCGTTTGGTGGGCGCTTCGCGGCGGCGGGTGAAAGCCCAGTAAATCGCTCCCGATAAAGCGGCGCAGATAAAGAACAACGCCAGGAAGCGGTTTTCGACCGGCGTCTGATTCGTTGCCTGTGTGGTGTCGCCGCGCAAAGTGAGGCGCAAGATCCACGGCATGGCGGCGGAGAGGATGCCGGGTGCCAGCACGTGCCAGAGAAACGAGCGCAGCCGCGCCGCTTCCGCCAGCACCACCGACAATACATGCGGCACGACGCAGATGGCGACGACTGCGTGGGAGAGCACGTTGGCGACGAGGATCAAGGATGCGCCCGATTGCCAGTCCTGATTGGGTGCGAAGGCTGCGTCGAACAGGCCTGCGAGGAGTTGCAACGTCGCACCGCCCGCGATCGGATCGGAGACGATCGCGATAAAAAGAAAAACAACATTGCATGCGATCGCCAAGGCGAGCGCGAAAAGGGCAACAAGCAACCGCCGCATCGTGTCTCTTTACTAGGGCTCCAGAACGGAATCCCAGTATAGATAATCCATCCAGCTTTCGTGCAGATAATTCGGCGGGAACAATCTGCCGCTTTGATGCAGATCGCCAATCGACGGTTGGAACGGTTCGCGCGCCGGCCACATATGGACGTCGTCGGGCAACCGATCGGCCTTGCGCAGATTGCAGGGCGAGCAGGCGGCGACAACATTCTCCCACGTCGTCATGCCGCCACGCGAACGCGGGATCACGTGGTCGAAGGTGAGATCGTCGCGGGCACCGCAATATTGGCAGGAGAAGCGATCGCGCAGGAAAACGTTGAAGCGTGTGAAGGCCGGTTGCCGCGTCGGCTTGATGTAGGTCTTCAAGGAGACCACCGAGGGCAATTGCATTTCGAAGCTGGGGCTGCGCACCGTCTTCTCATAGTGGGAGACGATATTCACCCGATCGAGAAAGACCGCCTTGATGGCGTCCTGCCAGGACCACAACGACAAGGGATAGTAACTCAGCGGCCGGAAGTCGGCGTTGAGAACCAGAGCTGGACAGGCTTCCGGCGAAATCGCCGGATGGACGTGAACCGTCACTCCCGCAATCCTCTCGATACCCGGACAGGTAGAATCGCGTCCGGTCTCGCTGAAGATTAATCTACAGGTGGGATGACGGCTTTGTGAAGGCCCTAGATGTCGCGGCCGAATTTACCGATTTAACGCGAATTATCGCGTCGGCACCGGGCTGCCGGAGCGATAATCGTAGAAACCGCGCTTGGTTTTGCGTCCCAGCCAGCCGGCTTCGACATATTTCACCAGCAGCGGGCAGGGCCGATATTTGGAATCGGCGAGGCCCTCATGCAGCACCTGCATGACGGACAGGCAGGTATCGAGGCCGATGAAATCGGCCAATTGCAGCGGACCCATCGGATGGTTAGCGCCGAGCCGCATCGCCGTGTCGATCGCCTCGACCGAGCCAACGCCTTCATAAAGCGTGTAAATCGCCTCATTGATCATCGGCAGCAGGATGCGGTTGACGATGAAGGCGGGGAAATCCTCCGACACGGTGGAGGTCTTGCCGAGCTTCTCGATGAAGCCCTTGGCGGTCTCGAACGTGCTGTCGTCGGTGGCGATGCCGCGGATCAGCTCGACGAGCTGCATCACCGGCACCGGATTCATGAAATGTATGCCGATGAACCGCTCCGGCCGGTCGGTGACGGAGGCCAGACGGGTGATCGAAATCGACGAGGTGTTCGAGGCGACGATCGCATCGGCCCGCAGCGACGGGCACAATTTCACGAAAATCTTACGCTTGGTGTCCTCGTTCTCGGTCGCGGCCTCGATCACCAGATCGCAGTCGGACAGATCGTTGAAATCGGTCGACGGCGCGATGTGATCGAGCGCGGCCTTGCGATCGACTTCGCTGAGCTGGCCGCGGCCGATCTGACGGGCCATATTGCCGTTGATCGTCGCCAGCCCGGCCGCCACCCGCTCTTCCGACACGTCATTGAGCCGGACATCGAGGCCCGCGAGCGCGCAGACATGGGCAATTCCATTGCCCATTTGTCCCGCGCCGATAATGCCGATCTTTTTGACGTCGAGGGCCATGGTGTCCTTTTGCCTGGCGAATTCCTTAATCGCCATAATCATAAGGCAAGCGCCGGGAAGGTCCAGCGCCAGCCCCTTTGCTCGCCCAGACTAACCCTTGATCTTGTCCAACTCTTGGGCAAGTTCGGGCAAAGCGGTAAACAGATCGGCAACAAGGCCGTAATCCGCCACCTGGAAGATCGGCGCTTCCTCGTCCTTGTTGATCGCGACGATCACTTTGGAGTCCTTCATGCCGGCCAGATGCTGGATCGCGCCGGAAATGCCGGCCGCGATATAGAGCTGCGGCGCGACGATCTTGCCGGTCTGGCCCACCTGCCAGTCGTTGGGGGCATAGCCCGCATCGACGGCGGCGCGCGAGGCGCCCATGGCGGCGCCGAGACGATCGGCGACCGGCTCGATGTATTTCTTGAAATTCTCGGCGTTCTGCATGGCGCGGCCGCCCGAGATGATGATCTTCGCCGAGGTCAGTTCCGGACGATCGGATTTCGCCACCGCTTCGTCCTTGAACGTCGACAGCGCCGGATTGGCGGCGGCGGCGACCTTCTCCACGGGCGCGGAACCGCCAGCGCCGGTCGCGGCGAAAGCGGCGGTGCGCACGGTGATGACCTTGATCTTCTCGCCGCTCTGCACGGTCTGAATGGCATTGCCGGCGTAGATCGGCCGCTCGAACGTGTCTGGTGAGACGACCTTGATGATTTCGGAAATCTGCATGACGTCGAGCAGAGCGGCGACGCGCGGCATGATGTTCTTGGCGCTCGTCGTCGCGGCCGAGACGATAGCCGTATAATCCTTGGCGAGGCCGACGATCAAAGCGGCGACAGGCTCGGCGAGCTGATGATCGTAGATTGCGTCATCGGCAACGAGCACCTTCGCCACGCCGTCGAGTTTCGCAGCAGCATCGGCAGCCGCGGCGCAATTGTGGCCGACGACGAGAACATGCACCGGCGCACCGAGTTCCTTGGCGGCGGTCAGCGTCTTGGCGGTGGCATCGCCGAGCGTATCCTTGGCGAGATCGGCCAGAACAAGCGTGGTCATTTAGATCACTCCCGCTTCGTTTTTCAGTTTGGCGACAAGCTCGGCGACCGAGCCGACTTTCACGCCGGCCTTGCGTCCGGCCGGTTCCGTCGTCTTGAGCACTTTCAGGCGCGGCGCCGTGTCGACGCCGTAGTCGGCCGCCGTCTTTTCATCGATCGGCTTCTTCTTCGCCTTCATGATGTTGGGCAGCGAGGCATAGCGCGGCTCGTTGAGGCGCAAATCGGTGGTGACCACCGCCGGCAGTTTCAACGTCACCGTCTGTAGGCCGCCGTCGACTTCGCGCGTCACATCGAGCGAACCGTCGCCGATGACGACCTTGGAGGCGAACGTGCCCTGGCTCCAGCCGAGCAGCGCAGCGAGCATCTGGCCGGTCTGATTGCTGTCGTCGTCGATGGCCTGTTTGCCCAGGATGACCAGGCCAGGCTGTTCGGCGTCGATGACGCCCTTGAGGATTTTAGCCACCGCCAGCGGTTCGACCACGCCGTCGGCCTTCACCAGGATGCCGCGGTCGGCGCCCATGGCGAGACCGGTGCGGATGGTTTCCGACGCCTGCGCCGGGCCGATCGAGACGACGACCACTTCGGTCGCCTTGCCGGCCTCTTTCAGGCGCAGCGCCTCTTCGACGGCGATTTCGTCGAAGGGGTTCATCGACATTTTCACATTGGCCAGCTCGACGCCGCTGCCGTCAGATTTGACCCGAACCTTGACGTTATAGTCGACGACCCGTTTCGCCGGCACAATGATCTTCATTCCGCGTTCTCCCGGAGGCGATCCCGTATGGTAGGGGGTTTCTGGTAAATGTGGCATGGGGCCAAGTCAACGCACCAAGGCCTGATCGAGCCAGCACGTGAAGTTAGCCTGGCCAACCGTTTGCTTCATAGCGTTTTGCAGTTTGACGGAAGCGTCAAACGCCACAAAGGCGCGTCAAAACAAAGGTCCTAGGCAAAATTGCGTTTCTGTCGAAACGCAATTTGCTCTAGGCGGTGCGTTTGCCAAAAAGCGGAACTTGCGGCCGGCGCAGCAGCGGCGTCAGCGCGGCGCCGGCGATGAGGCCGCCGACATGGGCCCACCAGCCCGTGGCCTGATCGCTGCTGAACAGCGCCGATCCGACCTGGAGGGCGATCCAGGCGAGGATGATGTAGAGCGCGGTGATCGACAGCGGCAGCCAGGCGAAGGCCAGCACGAAGACGTGGACGCGCGGATAGAAGATCACATAGGCGACGACGACACCGGAAATCGCGCCCGAGGCGCCGATCAGCGGCGCCTGGGACTGCGGGTCGAGGAAGGCGTAGAGCAGGCAGCCGGCGATGCCGCTCAGCAGATAGAAGAGGGTGAAGCGCAGCGAGCCCATCGCATCCTCGACATTGTCGCCGAACACCCAGAGGAACAGCATATTGCCGGCGAGATGAAAAAAGCCGCCGTGGACGAAGAGGCTGGTGAACAGCGTCGCCCAGGTCGGCACATGGGCGATGGTCTGATCGATGACGGCCGAGCCGAACAGGACGGCGGGGATCATGCCAAGCCCGAGGCCGACATTTTGCGGGGTGCCGATAAGGCCGGTGGCGATCGTCAGATAGACGAAGACGTTGAGGCCGAGCAGAACATAGGTCGCGATCGGGCGTTTGAGATAGCGCAGTTCCACGCCGTCGTAGAGCGGAATGAACACGGACACTCCGAAAACAGAGGAGAAGTGTCGAACCTAGCGGTTTCCGCCCGGCGTCCACAAGACGTCGCCCTTGGCCTTCCAGTTGCAATAGCGCGAAGCGACGAAGAGCAAGTCGGAGAGGCGGTTGACATATTTCAGCGCCGGCGCGCCGACGGTCTCGTCCGGCCGCGCCACCAGTTCCACCATACGCCGCTCGGCGCGGCGGCAGATGGTGCGCGCCACATGCAGGGCCGCCGCGGTGGGCGTGCCGCCGGGCAGCACGAAGGAGCGCAGCGGTTCGAGATGGCCGTTGAGCTGATCGATCTCGGCTTCGAGGCGATCGACCTGCGTTTGGATGATGCGCAGCGGTTCGTAGCCGAGATCGCGATCGACCGGCGGCGTGCATAGATCGGCGCCGAGATCGAACAGATCGTTCTGGATGCGGCCGAGGATGGCGTCGAGCGTTTCGTCTTCCTGTGGCGCGGTGAGGCGGGCGACGCCGATGGCCGAATTGGTCTCGTCGATCGTGCCGAAAGCTTCGATGCGCAGATCGTATTTGGCGCGGCGCTCGCCGGTGCCAAGCGCGGTCGAGCCGTCATCGCCGGTGCGCGTGTAGATGCGGTTGAGTACGACCATGCTGACCTCCCGGCGTCCGGCCTCGCGGACCAGCCAAGGCCCTATAACGTTTCAGCGTTGGATGGAATCGGCAAACGTACGAAAGCGCCACTATGGCGTTTTCCAGCTAGCCGCCGCGGAACCAGAGAACGGCGAGGACGACGATGATGGCGACGAACTGGAGAATGACGCGCCAGCGCATCAGTTTCTGCGACAGATTGGGATCGCCGCCGCGCAACATATTGAAGAGACCGAGCAGCAAAACGACGACGACGGCGCCGACTGCGATCCCTGGAAGTATGCCGGATGTCATCATGGAAGCCGGCTCCTCGCGGCGAAGTTCATTATAGGCTCGAATAGCTGGCGAGGAAGTGCAGCAATTTAGCCGATCGCGACAGTCTCAATAACGTCGCAGCAGGCGCTCCAGATAGTCCAATTCCTCGCGCGGGCGGGTCTGGTCGCCCAGGCGCCGGCGCAGCTCCTCCAGCACCTGCTGGGCGCGCTGGGCGGCGGGCACGCCGAGCGGATCGTAGCGGCTGCGGGAATTGTCGCCGCGATCGCGCGATTCACGGCCCAGTGGATCGGAGCGGGCGGCGTCGCGGCCGCGCTGGCCGGGGCCGTTGGGATCGCCCGGGCCACCGGACTGCTCACCGGGCTGGCCGCCCTGCTGCTGCATCTGCTGGGCCATCGACTGGGCACCCTTGCGCAGGCTTTCGAGCGCCCGGCCCTGCGAGCCCACCGCCTTGCCCTGGCCCTCGCCCGAACCTTCGCCGAGTTGCTGCTCGGCCTCGTTCATGGCGTCCTCGGCGTCGGAGAAGCCCTGTTCCGGCGGCAGGCCCATTTCGCGCATGCGCCGCTGCAAATCCTGCAACTGCTTGCGCAAAGCTTCCTGGCGCTGTTGCAGGCTCTGGCCGTTTTGGTTGTCGGCATTGTCCTGCTCGTCGCCTTCGCCCTGTTGGCCCGGCTGCTGCTGGCCCTGCTGGCGTTGGCCGCGCTGCTGCTGACCGTTCTGGCGCTGCTGTTGATTGCGCTGGGCGCGCTGGCGTGGCCGGCCCTGGCTTTCGCCATAGGTGTCGTCGCGCAGCTCCTGCTGGTCGCGCATCATCTGGTCGAGCTGGTTGAGCGCGCGGTTCATTTCACGTTGCGCGGAATTCTGCTGGCTCTGGCGGCGCGCGGTTTGCAGATTCTCGAGCATGTTCTGCAACTGATCGAGCATGCGCTGCGCGTCGGCCATATTGCCGTTGCGCGCCATGTCTTCCATGCGATCGAGCATGGAGCGCAGATCCTGCGGCGTGATGAAACGCGTGTTCGGATCGGGCTGCTGATTGTCAGCCTGCTGATCGCCGTCGCGCATCTGGCGCTCGGCCAGTTCCTGCATGAATTTATCGAGCGCGGCACGGAACTGATCCATCAGCTTGCGCAATTCCTCGTCGGAAGCGCCGCGATTCATCGCATCGCGCAAGGCCTGCTGCGCGGCGCGCAGATCGCGTTCGGCGCCGGTGAGATCGCCTTCCTCGAGCCGCAGCGCCATTTCCCACATCAGGTCGGCGGTGTCGCGCAATTGATCGTCGGTGCGTGCCGCTTGCAGCCGTTTGGCGATGGCATAGAGGCCGAGATAAACGGAGGTACCCGTCTGAAACTTTTCCGGCTCGATCATCAAGGCTTCCATCGCCGCCATGACGCGCGCCCGGTTGTCAGGCGCGAAGACGAGGTTGCGCCGCTGTTCGACCAGTGCGCGGGCGAGCGGCTTGACGAAGGTGCGTTGCGGCAGCGTCAGTTCCACCGGATCGCTATGGCCGGTGTTGCCGGCTTCATCGCGCGCCATCAGGCTCATGGTGACTTGTGCGCCGGCCCAGGGATGTTCGGAGAGATCGCCCGTCGTCTCGCCATCGCCGAGGCCGCCGGGGCCTTGCGCCAAAGCGAGCGGCATTTTCGGCGCTTCGTAAAGCATGCGGCCAGTGACCGGCTTGCCGCGCAGCGACGGCTTGGTGAATTCGGCTTCCGCGCCGACGACGCCGTAATCGTCTTCGATCTTGTAGGAGAGCGTGAGCGAGCCGCGCGCATTGCTCTTCGGTTCGCCCTTCAAGGTGATCACCGGCGGCCGGTCGGCGATGGCGGCGATCTCGAACGTAGCGACGGTGGAGCCGAGACGGCGCAGGGTCAGCGTGCCGTCGGCGCGCAGCGACCAGCGCTTCTCCTGATCGGAGCGCTTGGCATCGGCGACGGGCCGGTTGGTCGCCGGCTTCGTCTTGTCGTTTGTCTTGTCCTCGGCCTTTTCTTCGTCCGCCTTGTCGACGATGCCGCCCTTGATCTCGGCGCTGACGCCGGCGCCATCGGACGCGCGCATGATGATGGTGGAGCCGGCGGGGGCCTGAATCTTTTGCGCGACATTGCCGGGGCGGGCGCCCGTTTCGTCCTGCAGACGCAGCACCTGCGGCGCGCGGCCGGTATAGGCCGGCGGATCGATCCAGGCGTCGAGGCGATAGCCCTGGGAAATGGAACCGGCGGCGCTGAAATCGAACGCCGCGAGAACGCGCGGATATTTCTCCGGCCCGGCGATGAAGGCCGAGGCGATGAGGGCAAGGAGTACGCCGCCGCGCACCGCATAGCGATCGAAGCGCGAAACGCCGGGCGAGGGCGTGGCAATCTTGAATTGCGAGGCCGTCTGCGCCGCCCGTTGCAGGTGAATGCGCCACAGCGCCCGGGTGGAGGGATCGGCGGTGGCATTGGCGAGCTGGTCGTCGAGGGTGGCGGCCGGGCGATGCGGCAGGCCTGAATCGCGGTCGATGCGGTCGAGCGCCTCGGCGCGCGAGGGCAGGCGCACGCGCCAGAACAGCCAGGCCGGCCAGGCCAGTAGAGCGGCGAAAACGATCAGGCCGGAAATCCGGCCCCAGCGCGGCAGATGCAGCCACAGGCCGAGCCAGGACACGGTGAGGAACAGGGCGACGATGACGCCCAAGGCCAGCAGCGGCGGCCACAGCCGCTCCCAAGACAAAGTCAGCCCGGCGACGCGCGCCAGGCGATCAAGCCGCTGGGTCAAAGATGAGCTACCGGTCCGGTCCTGCAATCGGCATCCCCGAGGCGCCTTCTCGCGCCGCACACAAAGCTAATGGTATAGGCTAACACGCGTTCCCTAGGGATGCATATTGTCTGTCTGCTCTTGACGTGAATGTGTTCGCGCGGCGTCGCGAACAAGGCGTTTGGCGCATTTGAAAAGCGCCGGCACATGGGCGCCGACGCTGCGGTTCAAACTTAATCTTAACTTTGAATCAAGATTGGGGAACCCTAGGGCTCGCCTATTTTGGCCCGAATGGCGATATCGCCGAGGCGTTTGCGTTCCCGGGCGATGAATTCGGCGAATTCGGCGACGGAACCGCCTGCCGGCTCGATGCCGGTGCTCGACAGTTTCTGCATCACCTCCGGGCTTTTCAGTGCCGCCCGGAGTTCCGCATTCATCTTGTCGATGATCGCCTGCGGCGTGCCGCGCGGCGCCAGCAAGCCGGCCCAGTGGCCGATCTCGATGGTCGGATAGCCTTGTTCGGCCGTCGTCGGCAGGGACGGATAGGCGCTGATGCGCTTGGTGTAGGTGGTGGCGATCGCCTTCAACAAACCGGCTTCGATCTGCGGCAGCACGACGATGCTGGCCTCCGAGGTTGCCGCCACCGTGTTCGACATCACCGCATTGATGCTGTCACTGCCGCTGCGAAACGGCACGATGGTGACGGAAACATCGCCCGCTTCCTTGATCATCTCGGCGACGAAATGCGGGGTGCTGCCGCTGCCGGCGGTCGACCAGGTGATGCCTTTCGCGCCCTGCGCCTTCGCCCAGGCCATGAACTCTTTCATGTTGGACGCGGGCACGCTGGGATGGACGACGATGGTTGAAGGCGCGACGGCAATCATGCCGACCGGCACTAATTCGTCATCGCTATAGCCGAGATTCTTGAGCAGGATGCTGTTGGTCGCCAGCCCCGTGCTGCCGATCAGAAACGTGTAGCCATCGGGTTCTGCCTTCGCCACCGCCATCGTGCCGGTCACCGTGCCGGCGCCAGGGCGATTCTCGATGACGATCGGTTGTTTCAGCCGTTGGCGAACGGCTTCGGCCGCGACGCGCGCGATGAGATCGTTAGCGCCGCCTGGACCAAAGGGCACGACCCAACGAATCGGGCGTTCGGGCCATTGCGCGTGTGCCGCCGATGTCGAGGCGGCGCAGGCGAGAATTGAAAAAGCGGCGGCGCGTAGAACCTGACCAATCATGAGACACTCCCTCGTTCATGATGATTGCAAGATGATTTCGGCGTTACGCTCCTTGTGCGATGGCGTAGCGGCTGGAGAGCGCGTCGAAACGCGGCTTGTCGACGAGACGCTGGCGCTCGGCGAACGTCGCCGTAAGCCCAGAGGCTTCATCGAGCGCGCCGTGATCGCGCAATTCTGTCAGTGCGGTTTGCATGCCTTTGATGGCGCCCTGCAGCGCGACATTGGCGTAGAGCACGAGATTGAAACCCATGTCGGCGGCAATGGTTCGATCGGTGATCGGCGTTTTGCCGCCGACGACCATGTTGAGCATCTGCGGCACCGGAAGAAGCTGCGGAATTTTCCGTAATTGTTCGGCGGTCTTGGGTGCCTCGACGAAAGCGATGTCGGCGCCGGCTTCGATATAGCCGTGCATGCGATCGATCGCTGCTTCGAAACCTTCGGCCGCGCAGGCATCGGTGCGCGCGACGATGAGGACGCCGTCGCGCCTCGCATCGACGGCGGCTTTCACTTTGCCGATCATTTCGGCTGACGGGATCAGCTCCTGTCCGTCGAAATGGCCGCAGCGCTTCGGCGCGACCTGATCCTCGATCTGAATGGCGCTGGCGCCGGCGCGTTCCAGCATGGTGATCGTGCGGCCGACGTTGAGCGCATTGCCGAAGCCCGTGTCCGCATCGACCACGAGGGGAAGCGAGACGACATTGCGGATCGCCATGGTGTAATCGACGAGCTGGCTCAGATCGACGAAGCCGAGATCGGGCAGGCCGAGATGCATGTTGGTGAGGCCGGCGCCGGTCAGATAAAGCGCTTCGAAGCCGAGATCGGCGATGATGCGGGCGGTGAGAGCGTTCGCCGCGCCCGGCATCAGCACGCCGCGCTTTTGCGCGAGAAGCTGTCGCAAGGTTTCGATGTGATCTTGAGCCATGTCGTGTTCCCGTCGAACCGCGGACCGCGCCTCTTCGTCGGGCTCTGGCCGGTTCTGTCGGGCATTTATGGGCCGCTCGCGGAAACGATATCAAATATATTGTTTTGGCATTTTTGATACTTTATAAATATTAAATGGAACTTCGCCATCTGCGTTATTTCTGCGCTGCCGCCGAGGAATTGCACATCCGCCGCGCCGCCGAGCGCCTGGGCATCGCGCAACCACCACTGACGCAGCAGATCAAAGCGCTGGAGAATGAGCTGGGCGCCAAGCTGTTCATGCGTGTCGGCCGGGGCGTGGCGCTGACCGAGGCGGGCCGCCTGTTTCAGGCCGAGGCGCAATTGATCCTGGCGCGTGTCGACCATGTGGCCATGCTCACCCGCCAAGTCGCCAGTGGTCAGGTCGGGCGACTGCGGGTTGGCTTCACCGAATCGGCGTCGTTCAGCCCGGTGTTCACGGCGACCTTCGCGGCCTTCCGCGCCCGATGGCCGGGCGTCGAACTGGAACTCGAGGAAGCTCATACCGAAATTCAGGTCGAGTGGTTACGCCAAGGACGTTTGGATGCGGGCTTCGTGCGTCCGCCCATTCCGGTCGGCAGTCCGATTCAATTCGAAGCTTTGACCAGCGATCCGGTGATGCTTGCGGTGCCGCGAGGCCATCGCCTGGCGGGGCGCAAATCGATCTCGCTCAAAGAACTCACGAACGAAAATTTCATCGGCTATGCGCGCCAGCACGGCACGGGACTGTCGGACGCGGTCATCGCCGCCTGCCGTCGCGCCGGCTTTGAGCCGCGATTGGTGCAGCAGGCGCCACAGCTTTCATCGACGATCAATCTCGTCGCAGCGACGGTCGGCATTGCAATCGTGCCCGCGCGCATGCGTCATCTGCGGCCGGACAGCGTCGCTTTCGTCAAACTCTCCGACATCGACGTGCGGGCGCAGCTCGGCATCGCCTATATCCGCACCGAACATTCAAATGCCGTCCGCCATCTCATCGAAATGGCGAGATCGCAGGTGAAGGCGATTGTTGATTAAGCGAGCCAGTTCGGCGTCCGGTCGAGGCCGATCAGGTCGTCGAAGGTCTGGCGTGGGCGCACCACGGCCCATTTGTCGCCGTTGACCAGCACTTCCGGCACCAGCAGACGCGAATTGTAGGTGCCGGCCTGAACCGCGCCATAGGCGCCGGCGGAGAGAACCGCCAGCAGGTCGCCCGGTGCCATGTCCGGCAGCCGGCGGTGCAGGGCGAGATAGTCGCCGGTCTCGCAGACCGGGCCGACGATATCGGCATAGATCATCGCCGCATCCGCAGCCGTTTCCTTGATCGGCCGGACGCGATGGTAGGCGTGATAGAGCGTCGGGCGGATCAGATCGTTCATCGCGCCATCGACGATGAGGAAATTCTTGCCGTCGCCGTGCTTCAGATAGAGCACGCTGGTGACGAGAATGCCGGCATTGCCGACGAGAAAGCGGCCCGGCTCGAACACCAGTTTGCAGCCGAGATTGTGGGTGTGCTTGCGCACGATCGCCGCGTACTTTTCCGGCTGCGTTTCGTCTTCCCGATCGGAGCCGCGATAGGCGATGCCGAGGCCGCCGCCCAGATCGATGTGATCGATCGCATGGCCATCGCCACGCAAGGTGCGCACGAAATCCGAGAGCAGAGCGAAAGCTTCATCGAAGGGCGTGAGATCGGTGATCTGCGAGCCGATGTGCATGTCGATGCCCGTCACCTTGATACCGGGCAGTTTGGCGGCGCGCGCATAGACCTCGCGCGCCTGCACAAGCGGAATGCCGAACTTGTTTTCCGACTTGCCGGTCGAAATCTTCTCGTGCGTCTTGGCATCGACATTCGGATTGACGCGCAGCGAGACATGCGCGGTCTGGCCGCGTGCCTTGGCGATACGCGAAATCAGTTCAAGCTCGGGCTCGGATTCGACATTGAAGCAGAAAATGCCGGTTTGCAGGGCCAAGTTGATTTCCGCTTCGGTCTTGCCGACGCCGGAGAAGGTGATCTTCTTGCCGGGCACGCCGGCGGCGATGGCGCGGCGCAATTCGCCTTCCGACACCACGTCCATACCGGCGCCAAGGCGCGCCAGGAGTTTCAGCACGGCCTGGTTGGAGTTGGCCTTCATGGCGAAACAGACGAGTGCGTCGGTGCCGGCGAAAGCCTGCGTGAAGGCGCGATAGCGCGCTTCGATCGCGGCGGTCGAATAGCAATAGAACGGCGTCGGCAATTCGGCGGCGATGTCACGCACGTCGACAGCTTCGGCATGCAAGGTGCCGTGCCGATATTCGAAAGGAGTCATGATGGCGCTGTTGGCGGTCTGTCAGAGAATGGGATCGAGAATGAACGGTTCCTTCGACGGCACGATCACTTTCGGTTTGTCGGAGGCTCGTGTCGGCGAATAGACGTTGGAACTCTGCGATTGCGCCGGCTGGCTGGCGCCGCCTGGAATTTCCAGCGGGCCGCGACGGCCGCAGGCGGACAGGCCGAGGGCGAGCACCGCCAGCAGCGGAGCGAGTACGAACAGGCGCGATTTGGTTTGCGGCGTCACTGACATCTCCAGATCAGGCGACGTGAGTATCACAAGCGAAGACGAAAGGCGCTCCCACCGCCGGCATGGGCCGCCCCGGTCGCGCGGCCCATTCTGCGGCGTTTTGCCGCATCAACCGAGGCGCTTGAGCCAGGTGTCGGCTTGCTGGCGGACGTTACTGGGCGCGGTGCCACCATAGGAGGTGCGGCTTTCGACCGATTTTTCGACGCCTAACACGTCGAAAACCTCCGCCGTGATGCGCGGTTCGACGGTTTGCATGTCGGCCAAGGACAGTGCTTCCAGGCCGATGTTGCGGTCGGAGGCCAGTTTTACCAAGGAACCGGTGACGTGGTGGGCGTCGCGGAACGGCATTTTCAAGGTGCGCACCAGCCAGTCGGCGAGGTCGGTGGCGGTGGCGAAGCCCGCGCCGGCGGCGGCCTTCATGCGCTGGGTGTCCGGCGTCATGTCGCGCACCATGCCGGCCATGGCGGCCAGGCACAGCGAGAGGGTGTGCAGGGCGTCGAACGTGCCCTCCTTGTCCTCCTGCATGTCCTTGGAATAGGCCAACGGCAGGCCTTTCATGACGATCAGCAGGCCGTTCAGGCCGCCGATGACACGGCCGGTCTTGCCGCGCACCAGTTCCGCCGCGTCGGGATTGCGCTTCTGCGGCATGATCGACGAGCCGGTGGTGAATTTGTCGGACAGACGCACGAAACCGAACTGCGGCGTGGTCCACAGCACGAATTCCTCGGCCAGGCGCGACAGGTGCACGGCGCAGATCGAGGCGGCCGACAGGGTTTCGAGCACGAAGTCGCGATCGGAGACGCTATCGAGCGAATTGGCCGTCGGCCGGTCGAAGCCGAGCGCGGCGGCGGTCATGTTCCGGTCGATCGGGAAGGACGTGCCGGCCAGCGCGGCGGCGCCGAGCGGGCATTCGTTGAGCCGGTCGCGGGCATCGGACAATCGGCCGCGGTCGCGCGCCAGCATCTCCACATAGGCGAGCAGATGGTGGCCGAAGGTGACCGGCTGGGCCGATTGCAGATGGGTGAAGCCGGGCATGACGGCATCGGCATGCTGCTTCGCCCGTTCCGCCAGGGCCTTCTGCAAGTCTTTGATCTGACTGTCGATCTGGTCGATGGCGTCGCGCACCCAGAGGCGGAAGTCGAGCGCCACCTGGTCGTTGCGCGAGCGTGCCGTGTGCAGCCGGCCGGCGTTGGGGCCGAGCAGTTTGGCGAGCCGCGACTCGACATTCATATGAATGTCCTCGAGTTCCCGCGAGAACGTGAACGTGCCCGCCTCGATTTCGGCCTTCACCTGATCTAAACCGGCCGAGATCGCCTGGGCATCGGCTTCCGTGAGAATGCCGGTCTTGGCCAGCATGGAAACATGCGCTTTCGAGCCCGCAATATCCTGCGCGGCGAACCGGTAGTCGAAACCGATCGAAGCGTTGATTTCTTCCATGATGGCGTCGGGACCGGTTTCGAACCGGCCGCCCCACATCTTGTTACTCATCTTGCGCCCTTTGGAACGAAACCTGATGGCTGAAGCGGAAAAGAACATTGCGGACGGCGCGGCGGGCAAGCCCGGAACGCCCCGCGGCGCGTTCGTGCTGGCGGGGGTGGCCGCCATCGCGATCGCGGCTGTCGTATACGGGATCATCGCCGTCGGCGGCAAGGAAACGGGCACCGGAAATTGCGCGGTGAGCGAGGCGGGCCTGGCGCCGCTGCGCGCCGCCGCCACCGGCGACGTCGCCGGGCTGACCGTCAGCAAGGTGATGAAACCGGCCACCGACATCTCTTTTGACGGGCCGGACGGCACGCGCAAGACGCTCGCCGACTTCAAGGGCAAGACCGTGCTGCTCAACCTGTGGGCCACCTGGTGCCTGCCCTGCCGGGCGGAAATGCCGGCGCTCGACCAGCTCCAGGCCAAGCTTGGCGGCGATCATTTCGAAGTGGTGGCGGTCAATATCGACACCGCCCGGCTGGAAAAGCGGCAGGCTTTCCTCGACGAGGCGGGGGTGAAATCCCTCGGATTCTACGCCGATCCGAAGGCGGCGGTGTTCCAGACCCTGCGCCAGGCCGGCAAAGTGGTCGGGCTGCCGACGACCTTGCTGATCGATTCGCGCGGCTGCGAGCTGGGAATCATGTCCGGTCCCGCCGAATGGGCCTCCGAGGATGCGCAGCGGCTGATCCGGGCGGCGACGGCGCTGAAACCGGGAACTTAGGGAATCTCCGCGTAAATCCCTGGTTCTGATGGTCTCAGGACCTGCAAGCATGGCTGAAATGCCCGGCTCAAGGTTCGGATTGCGCGGTGCACACTCTTCGATTAGTGAAACCCCGACGAATTCAGAGCGAAGGGGCCCTCCCATGGCCGAACCAAATCCGAGCCCGCTGGCCGCAGAAGCGCGCCGTCCATTGTCGCCGCACCTGCAGGTCTACCGCCTGACACTCACCATGATGATGTCAGGCATCCACCGCATCACCGGCATGGGCCTTTATCTGGGTACACTGCTTCTGGCCTGGTGGCTGATCGCGGCGGCGACCGATGCGGCTTCTTTCGAGACCGTGTCCTGGGTCATATCGTCGATCATCGGCCGGCTGATCCTGCTCGGTTTCACCTGGGCGCTGTTCACGCACATGCTCGGTGGCGTCCGCCACTTCATCTGGGATGCCGGCCGCGGCATGGAGCATCCGGAGCGGGAATATCTCGCGCATATGACGATCTGGGGCGGCCTCGCGCTCACCCTCATCGTCTGGATCATCGCTTACGCGGTTCGCTGAGATCGGGAACGCCGTCATGACAAACACACCTCACTCCATGCGCACGCCGATGGGCAAGGTTCGCTACCTGGGCTCCGCTAAGTCCGGCACGCGCCATATGCTGCACACCCGGCTGACCGCGATCGCTCTGCTGCCGCTGTCCATCGCCTTCGTGTGGATCGTCGTGTCGCTGGTCGGCAAGGACTACAACACGGTGCGCGCGACGCTCGGCAATCCGCTCGTCTCCGTCACGCTGCTGTTGTTCCTGATCGCCGGCATCTATCACATGATGCTCGGCATGCAGATGGTCATCGAAGACTACGTGTATGGCGAGCACACCAAATTCTGGCTGCTTGCCCTCAACACCTGCTTCGCCATCGCCGTCGGCTTGGCCTGCGCCTATGCGGTGCTGCGGTTGAGTTTCGTCTGAGCACTTCGTTTCGAGCGCAGGGTTGAAGACCTGCGCCGCAAGATCACGAAAAGGGTAGACCCATGGCCACTTCTTCCGCCGCAAACGGCACGGCCCCTTCCGCCAACGGTAAGGCTTATCCGATCACCGATCACACGTTCGATGTGGTGATCATCGGTGCCGGCGGCGCTGGCTTGCGCGCCACCGTCGGCTGTTCGCAGGCGGGCCTGCGCACTGCTTGTATCTCGAAGGTGTTCCCGACGCGCTCGCACACGGTGGCGGCGCAGGGCGGCATTTCCGCTTCGCTCGGCAACATGGGTCCGGACGACTGGCGCTGGCACATGTACGACACGGTCAAGGGCTCCGACTGGCTCGGCGACCAGGACAGTATCGAATATCTAGTGCGCAACGCGCCGGCCGCCGTCTACGAACTGGAACATTGGGGCGTGCCGTTCTCGCGCACCGAAGAAGGCAAGATCTACCAGCGCCCGTTCGGCGGCATGACCACCGACTTCGGCAAGGGCATCGCGCAACGCACCTGCGCCGCCGCCGACCGCACCGGCCACGCCATCCTGCACACGCTCTATGGCCAGGCGCTGCGCAACAACACCGAATTCTTCATCGAATATTTCGCCATCGACCTGATCATGGATCAGGAAGGCCGTTGCCGCGGCGTTGTCTGCATCAAGATGGACGACGGTACGATCCACCGCTTCCGCGCCAATCTGGTCATTCTCGCCACCGGCGGTTATGGCCGCGCCTATTTCTCGGCGACCTCGGCGCATACCTGCACCGGAGACGGCAACGCCATGGCGCTTCGCGCGGGTTTGCCTCTCGAAGATATGGAATTTGTCCAATTCCACCCTACGGGCATCTATGGTTCGGGCTGTCTGATCACCGAAGGGGCGCGCGGCGAAGGCGGCTATGTCACCAATTCGGAAGGCGAGCGCTTCATGGAGCGTTATGCGCCCTCAGCCAAGGATCTGGCTTCGCGCGACGTCGTTTCACGCGCCATGACCATCGAGATCCGCGAGGGACGCGGCGTCGGCAAGAAGAAGGATCACATCTTCCTGCATCTCGACCATCTTGACCCGAAGGTGCTGCACGAACGCCTGCCCGGCATTTCGGAAAGCGCGCGCATCTTCGCCGGCGTCGACGTGACCAAGGAGCCGATCCCGGTCATTCCGACCGTCCACTACAACATGGGCGGCATTCCGACGAATTATCACGGCGAAGTGCTGACCAAGAAGAACGGCGATCCGGACTTCATCATTCCCGGCCTGATGGCGCTGGGCGAAGCGGCCTGCGTGTCGGTGCATGGCGCCAACCGTCTCGGTTCCAACTCGCTGATCGATCTGGTCGTGTTCGGCCGCGCCGCCGGTCTGCGCGCCGCCGAACTGATCAAGCCCGGCGAGAAGCAGGCCGATCTGCCGGCGGATTCGGCCGATCTGGCGCTGTCGCGTCTCGACAAGTTCCGCTGGGCTAAGGGCGGCACGCCGACGGCAGAACTGCGCAACAAGATGCAGACGACGATGCAGTCGAACTGCGCCGTGTTCCGCACCGGCGAAGTGCTGGAAGAAGGTTCCAAGCTCATCCACGACGTGTGGGGCGGCGTGCAGGACATCGGCGTCACCGATCGTTCGCTGGTGTGGAATTCCGATCTCATCGAGACCCTGGAGTTCGACAATCTCATCATCCAGGCGGTGGTGACGATGGACTCGGCGGTGCAGCGCAAGGAAAGCCGCGGCGCGCATGCGCGCGAGGATTATCCGAACCGCGACGACAAGGATTGGATGAAGCACACGCTGGCGTGGGCCGACGACGAGAAGCGCCAGGTGACGATCGATTCACGTCCCGTGCACACCTACACGATGTCAAACGAAATCAGCTATATCGAGCCCAAGGCTCGCGTTTACTGAGCCGGAGAATTCCGCAATGGTCGAATTCGCACTTCCGAAGAACTCGCGGCCTACAAAAGGCAAGACCTGGCCGAAGCCGGCTGGCGCCAAGAACGTGCGTGAGTTCCGCATCTACCGCTGGAATCCGGACGACGGGCAGAATCCGCGCATCGACACCTATCATGTCGATATGGACGATTGCGGACCGATGGTGCTCGACGCCATCATCTGGATCAAGAACAAGGTCGATCCGACGCTGACCTTCCGCCGCTCCTGCCGCGAAGGCATCTGCGGCTCCTGCGCGATGAACATCGACGGCGCCAATACGCTGGCGTGCACTAAGGACATGGCAACCATCAAGGGCGCGGTGGCGATCTATCCGCTGCCGCATATGCCGGTGGTCAAGGATCTCGTTCCTGATCTGACGCGCTTTTATGCGCAGCACGCCTCGATCGAGCCGTGGCTGAAGACCGTGTCGCCGCAGCCGGAGAAGGAATGGCGGCAGTCGCATGAAGACCGCGTCAAGCTCGACGGTCTCTACGAGTGCATTCTGTGCGCCTGCTGCTCGACCTCGTGCCCGAGCTATTGGTGGAACGGCGACCGTTATCTCGGTCCGGCCGTTCTGCTGCAGGCCTATCGCTGGCTGATCGATTCGCGCGACGAAGCGACGGGCGAGCGCCTCGACAATCTCGAGGATCCGTTCCGCCTCTATCGCTGCCACACGATCATGAACTGCGCCAAGACCTGCCCGAAGGGTCTCAATCCGGCGAAGGCGATCGCCGAGATCAAGAACATGATGGTGGCGCGGCAGATCTAAGGGATTAGATCGGGACCTCTGTGTCATCCCGGGCGCCGCAGGCGACCCGGGATCCAGGGGCGTGTGGTACCACTTGAGATCGCGATACAGTCGCGTCTTCTTCAGATCGTCAAATTCAGCAGCGTTTCATCGCTTGCCCCTGGTTCCCGGATCACGATGCGCGTGTCCGGGATGACACAGAGTGCGAGCCTTTAGCTCGCCGGCTTGTCCTTCAGCCAGGTGCGCTTCTGCAGATCGACCATGGCGATGGCGAAGCTGGCGCTGTCCTCGACCATTTCCTGCCAAACCGAAGCCGGCGAAGCGGCGAGCGGCTTGAAGGCGGCGTCGACCTGATCGACGTCGTGTTGCAGAACGGCGGCGAACTTGCGGGCGATGCGCTGCATCGGCGTGTTATGCGGCAGGCAGCTCATATAGAGCTCGCCGGCGCGGCGGTTGCGCGCGGCGCGCACGATGCGTTCCATCAGCTCGGTGCCGATGCCCCGGCCGCGCCAATCCTTTTCGACGCTGAAGGCGGCTTCGGCCGCGCCGCCGAAGGCGAGCGGCAGGCCATGGCCAAGGCCACGCAGTTCGCCGGCGCCGCGCAGGACGCCGTCAACGAAGAACCCGTGGATCACGTCGTCCATGCCGAAACAGCGCTCGGCATAGCGGGCGATGAAATCGTCGGAGACGCCGAAACCGAAACGGTCATGGCGGCTTTGCGGGTCGAGACGGAGGAGATGGTCGCGGAAGGCGGCCTCGTCAGCCCGCCAGATGCGGCGGAACTGCTCGCCAGCCTGCGGTGCATAGCGGCTCTGCGCCGGAGGGCGCGCGGGAGGCGGCAAAGGGGGCGGCACGTGCTGCATTGCGTCAAATTCCTATCGACACTCTCGATCGTCCCCGCTCCCGGCCGATCGAACGATGGTAACTCCCTTTCGAATCAGTGATGAGTCCAATATCCTCAATATCCTAAGGAGATATTGCACTGCAATATCGCTAAAATGATGGCAGGGCCCCTGAAAATCAAGCTCGACTATTTGTCGCGCTTGCGTGGGGTGCGTCCGCGCCGGTAAGTGGGTCAGGTTTCATTTCACCGCTTGTTGTCACGTGACCCAGACCGTTTCGGATTTGTATTCCCAGCATGTCCGCGACGGACATATCGAGGACGACCCGGCGCAGCGCCAGTTGGTGCGCCGGCTCGATCAATTGGTCGACGCGCTGCGGGAAACCCAGTTGGCGCGTAAATCCAATCCGCTCGGCTGGCTGTTTGGCCGCCGCCAAGCCAAAGCCAAGAACGACATTCGCGGGCTCTACATCTGGGGCTCGGTCGGTCGCGGCAAGACGATGCTGATGGACCTGTTCTTCGAGGTGGCGCCGGTCGCTGCCAAGAAGCGCGTCCATTTCCATGCCTTCATGGCCGACGTGCATGCGCGGGTGCATGCCTGGCGCCAGGCGCGCAAAGCCGGCACCGCCAAAGGCGAGGAGCCGATCCATCCGATCGCCGACGATCTGGCCGACGAAGCGACCCTGCTCTGCTTCGACGAATTTTCCGTCACCGACATCGCCGATGCGATGTTGCTCGGCCGTCTGTTTGAGGCGCTGTTCGCACGCGGCATCATCGTCGTGGCGACGTCGAACGTCGAGCCGTCGCGTCTTTACGAGGGCGGTCTCAACCGGGCCTTGTTCCTGCCGTTCATCGCGCTGCTGACCAAGAAGATGGACGTGGTGTCGCTCGATTCGCGCACCGACTTCCGCTTGGAGAAGCTCAGCGGTTCACCGGTCTATTACGTGCCGGCGGATGCGACGGCACGGGCGGCGATCGATCGCATGTTCAAATCGCTCAGCGGCGCCGAACAGGGCACGCCGACCACTTTGCGCGTGCTCGGCCGCGATGTGCCGGTGCCCGAACAGGCGGCCAACGTGGCCCGCTTCACCTTTCGCGACCTGTGCGAGAAACCATTGGCAGCGGCGGATTATCTCGCCATCGCCGAGCATTATCATACGGTGATCGTCGAGAACATTCCGGTCATCAAGGCCAGCCAGCGCAATGAAGCCAAGCGCTTCATCAACCTGATCGACACGTTCTACGATCGGCACGTCAAACTGATTGCGTCGGCGGAAGCCGAGCCGCACAATCTCTTCTTGGGAACGGAAGGCCGTGAGGCGTTCGAGTTCGAGCGCACCGTCTCGCGCTTGATCGAAATGCGCTCGGAAGAATATCTGTCTTTGCCGCACGGCCATGTCACGTCGGAAGCCTCCGGCGATACGACCGGGCTGATCGATACGTAGGGTTTTGGACACGTGGGGTTTTTGTTTTGACGCGTCTTCGTGGCGTTTGATGGGTCCATCAAACCGCGAAACGCTATTGAGCGGAGGTTCGCATGGCGCGTCGCGCTCAGCCTGAGCCGGTTGATGCCCGTCTGCTCAAGATCGCGGCGGCGCATATCCGCCGTCACGGCATCGCCAAGACGACGATCGTGTCGATCGCCGCCGAGGCCGGCATGTCGCATGCCAATGTCTATCGCTACTTCCCGTCGAAATGGGCGCTGTTCGAGGCGCTCGGCGATCGCTGGCTGAAGCCGGTCGAAGCGCGGCTGCGCGAGGTGGCTGATGGGCCAGACCCCGCCGACGACAAGCTGGAGCGGCTCGTCAGCCTGCTGCATCGGGCCTATCGCGACAAAGTGGAGAGCGAGCCGGAACTGTTCGCGATCTTCGTCGAATCGGTCGAGAAGGGCCGCGCCGGTGCCCGGCGCCACCGCGCCCGCGTGCAGCAGGAAGTGCAGCAGGTGATCGAGGACGGAATCGCCGCCGGTGTGTTCCTGGCTTCCGATCTGCGCCGGGCCATGGCGCTGGTTTTCGACGTGCTGCACCGCTTTATTCACCCGGCGGCCATCTGGCACGACCGGGAGGTGCCGCGCGACCAGCTTCAGCGTCGCTTGGATCGGGTGACCGCCCTGGTCACTCGCGCGCTGGTCGGCGGGCTTCGCCAAGTGCTTTAAAAGGGCCAAAAATGCGCTCTGACAAATTACAAAAATTGAAATTTGTTACATAAATTTTCCGTGTTCGGGAGGGACCGGGAAAATTGTCCTAAGAACATGAATTGACGGGCGAATAGCGCGCCTTACCGAAGCTGTCCCGCGCTCCTCGCTCGGCTTCCATGCAATTGAATTGGCGGGTTTGGCTTGCCTGGATCGCCAGAAAGAGTCAAAGACGCGCCGCCGGCCCGAACAGAGGCCCGAGATTCAACTGCGAAGGACGTCAACCTATGGCGCGAAATAAGATTGCATTGATCGGAGCGGGACAAATTGGTGGCACGCTCGCCCTCCTCGCCGGCATTAAAGAATTGGGGGATGTCGTTCTCTTCGACATCATGGAAGGCACGCCGCAGGGCAAGGCGCTCGATCTCGCCGAAGCGTCCCCGGTCGAAGGTTTCGACGCCAAGATGACCGGCGCGAACGACTATTCCGCCATCAAGGACGCTGACGTCATCATCGTCACTGCCGGCGTGCCGCGTAAGCCCGGCATGAGCCGTGACGATCTGCTCGGCATCAACCTCAAGGTGATGGACTCGGTGGGCGCGGGCATCAAGCAATATGCGCCGAACGCTTTCGTCATCTGCATCACCAATCCGCTCGACGCGATGGTGTGGGCTTTGCAGAAGGCCTGTGGTCTGCCCGCAAACAAGGTCGTCGGCATGGCTGGTGTGCTCGACTCGGCGCGCTTCCGCTACTTCCTCGCTGAAGAGTTCAACGTCTCCGTCGAAGACGTCACCGCCTTCGTGCTCGGTGGCCATGGCGACGACATGGTGCCGTCGGTGCGCTACTCAACGGTTGCCGGCATTCCGTTGCCCGATCTCATCAAGATGGGCTGGACGACGCAGGAAAAGCTCGACGCCATCGTCAAGCGCACCCGCGGCGGCGGCGGCGAAATCGTCAACCTGCTCAAGACCGGTTCGGCTTTCTATGCGCCGGCTTCCTCGGCGATCTCGATGGCCGAAAGCTATCTGCGCGACAAGCGCCGCGTGCTGCCCTGCGCCGCTTACCTCACCGGCCAGTATGGCGTGAAGGATATGTATGTCGGCGTGCCGGTGGTGATCGGCAAGAACGGCGTCGAGAAGATCGTCGAGATCTCGCTCGATGCGGCCGAAAAAGAAATGTTCGCGACGTCGGTGAAGTCGGTGCAGACGCTGGTTGAAGCCTGCAAGACCATCAATCCGGCTTTCGCCTGATCACAATCGATCCGTCACGAACCGCTGCCATGGTTCGTGACGGTTTGAACTGAAGCCGATCGCCATAGCGGCATCCGGGGGTTTGCATGAACATTCACGAGTATCAGGCCAAGGCAGTGCTGAAGGAATTCGGCGTGCCGGTTTCGAAAGGTGTCGCCATTCTCAAGGCCAGCGACGCGGAAGCGGCGGCCAAGGAACTGGGCGGACCGTTGTGGGTCGTCAAGTCGCAGATCCATGCGGGCGGTCGCGGCAAGGGCAAGTTCAAGGAAGCGGCGGCCGGCGACAAGGGCGGCGTGCGCCTCGCCAAGTCGATCGACGAAGTGAAGACCTTCGCCCAGCAGATGCTCGGCAACACGCTCGTCACCGTGCAGACCGGCCCGGCCGGCAAGCAGGTCAACCGCCTCTACATTGAAGACGGCTCCGACATCGAGAAGGAATTCTATCTCTCGGCGCTCGTCGATCGCTCCACCAGCCGCATCTCCTTCGTCGTGTCGACCGAAGGCGGCATGGACATCGAAACCGTCGCGCATGACACGCCGGAAAAGATCGTCTCCTTCTCCGTCGATCCGGCCACCGGCATCATGCCGCATCACGGCCGCACGGTCGCCGATGCGCTGGGCCTGGACGGCGATCTCGCCAAGCAGGCAGGCAAGATCGTCGCGCAGCTCTATGCGGCTTTTGTCGCCAAGGACATGGAGATGCTCGAGATCAATCCGCTGATCGTCACCAAGCAGGGTCAGCTCAAGGCGCTCGACGCCAAGGTCTCCTTCGACAGCAACGCGCTCTACAAGCACCCCGAAATCGTCGCCCTGCGCGACGAGACCGAAGAGGATGCCAAGGAGATCGAAGCCTCCAAGCACGATCTCGCCTATATCGCGCTCGACGGTAACATCGGCTGCATGGTCAACGGCGCCGGCCTCGCCATGGCGACGCTCGACATCATCAAGCTCTACGGCATGGAGCCGGCCAACTTCCTCGACGTCGGCGGTGGCGCCAGCGAAGAGAAGGTGACGGCGGCGTTCCAGATCATCACGGCTGACCCGAACGTGAAGGGCATCCTGGTCAACATCTTCGGCGGCATCATGAAGTGCGACGTGATCGCGCGCGGCGTGCTGGCGGCGGTGAAGACCGTCGGCCTGCAAGTGCCGCTGGTGGTTCGCCTCGAAGGCACCAATGTGGAAGAGGGCAAGCGCATCATCCGTGAGAGCGGCCTCAATGTCATTCCGGCCGACGATCTCGACGATGCGGCGCAGAAAATCGTGAACGCCGTCAAGGCCGCCGCGTAAGGAGCCCCGATGTCCATTCTGATCAATAAAAATACCCGCGTCATCACCCAGGGCTTCACCGGCAAGAACGGTACGTTCCATTCGGAACAGGCGCTGGCCTATGGCACCAAGGTCGTCGGCGGCGTTTCGCCGGGCAAGGGTGGCTCGCGCCATCTCAACCTGCCGGTGTTTGACACCGTGGCGGAAGCGGCCAAGGAAACCGGCGCCGATGCGAGCGTGGTCTATGTGCCGCCGCCGGGCGCGGCTGATGCCATCTGCGAAGCGATCGATGCGGAAATCCCGCTGATCGTCTGCATCACCGAAGGCGTGCCGGTGCTCGACATGATGCGCGTCAAGCGCTCGCTGTCGGGTTCCAAGTCGCGGCTGATCGGCCCGAACTGCCCGGGCATCGTCACCGCCGGCGAATCGAAGATCGGCATCATGCCGGCCAACATCTTCAAGCCCGGCTCGGTGGGCATTGTTTCGCGCTCGGGCACGCTTACATATGAAGCGGTGTTCCAGACCACCCAGGAAGGCCTCGGCCAGACCACGGCGGTCGGCATCGGCGGCGACCCGATCAAGGGCACCGAATTCATCGACATGCTGGAAATGTTCCTCGCCGACGAGGCGACGAAATCCATCGTCATGATCGGCGAAATCGGCGGCTCGGCGGAAGAAGACGCGGCGCAGTTCCTCAAGGACGAAGCCAAGCGCGGGCGCAAGAAGCCGATGGTCGGCTTCATCGCCGGCCGCACGGCGCCTCCGGGACGTCGCATGGGTCATGCTGGCGCCATTATTTCGGGCGGTAAAGGTGGGGCGGAAGACAAGATCGCGGCGATGGAAGCCGCGGGCATCAAGGTCTCGCCGTCGCCCGCCAGGCTTGGTCATACGCTGGCCGAGTTGTTGAAGGGTTGAGTTTCAAGGCCGGGCCGCAAGCCCGGCCCTTTCGGTTGACATAAACGGCGACAAACGCTGCGAGGAAAACGGCCATGTCTCGTCAGGATTCAAACGCTGCACTGAGCAGGACATCGTTTCTTGATGGTGCCAACGCGAGCTACATCGAGAGCCTCTACGACAAGTATCGCAAGGATCCGTCGAGCGTCGACGCCGAGTGGCGCGACTTCTTCGCCGGTCTTGGCGATGACGCGGAGGATATTGCCGAGAACGCGCGGGGCGCGTCGTGGAAGAAGCCGAACTGGCCGATTCCCGCCAATGGCGAACTGGTCTCAGCCCTCGACGGCAATTGGGTGCAGGTCGAAAAGGCGATCGGCGACAAGATTGTCGCGAAGGCGGCCGCCAAGGGCGCGCCGACCAGCGAAGGCGACACCTTGCGTGCGACGCGCGACAGCGTCCGCGCTCTGATGATGATCCGCGCCTATCGCATGCGCGGCCATCTGCACGCCAATCTCGATCCGCTCGGCCTGCAAGTGGTCAAGGACGATGAGGAATTGCATCCCTCCAACTACGGCTTCACCGAAGCCGATTGGGATCGCCCGATCTTCATCGACAATGTGCTGGGCCTGGAATTCGCTACCATTCGCGAAATGCTGGCGATCCTGAAGCGCACCTATTGCGGCACGATCGGCTTCGAATTCATGCATATCTCGGATCCCGCCGAGAAGGCCTGGATTCAGGAACGCATCGAAGGTCCGGATAAGGAAATCACCTTCACCGCCGAGGGCAAGCGCGCCATTCTGCAGAAGCTGATCGAGGCGGAAGGCTTCGAGAAGTTCTGCGACCTGCGCTTCCGCGGCACCAAGCGCTTCGGCCTCGATGGCGGCGAAGCGATGGTTCCGGCGCTGGAACAGATCATCAAGCGCGGCGGCGCGCTCGGCCTGCGCGACATCGTGCTCGGCATGCCGCATCGCGGCCGTCTCAACGTGCTCGCCAATGTGATGCACAAGCCGACCCGCGCCATCTTCCACGAGTTCAAGGGCGGCTCCTTCGCGCCGGATGAAGTGGAAGGTTCGGGCGACGTCAAGTATCACCTCGGCGCCTCGTCGGACCGCGAGTTCGACAACAACAAGGTGCATCTGTCGCTCACCGCCAACCCGTCGCATCTGGAAATCGTCGATCCGGTCGTGCTCGGCAAGGTGCGCGCCAAGCAGGATCAGCTCGGCGACGTCACCGAGCGCAACAAGGTGCTGCCGCTGCTCATCCACGGCGACGCGGCTTTCGCTGGCCAGGGCGTGGTCGCGGAATGTTTCGCGCTGTCGGGCGTGAAGGGTCATCGCACCGGCGGTTCGATCCACTTCATCGTCAACAACCAGATCGGCTTCACCACCTATCCGCGCTATTCGCGCTCCTCGCCCTATCCTTCAGATGTGGCGAAGATGATCGAAGCGCCGATCTTCCACATCAACGGCGACGATCCGGAAGCGGTAGTGTTCGCCGCGAAGGTGGCGATCGAGTTCCGGCAGAAGTTCCACAAGCCGGTCGTCCTCGACATGTTCTGCTATCGCCGCTTCGGTCACAACGAAGGCGACGAGCCGGGCTTCACCCAGCCGCTGATGTATCGCAACATCCGCAATCATCAGCCGATCCAGGAACTCTATGCCGACAAGCTGATCGGCGAGGGCGTCATCAGCCGCGAGGAAGTCGATGCGGCGGTGACCGAATGGCGTACCAAGCTCGATGTCGAATTCGACGCGGGCCAGAGCTACAAGCCGAACAAGGCTGACTGGCTCGATGGTCGCTGGGCTGGCCTGAAGGCCGGCGAAGGCATCACCGACGATCCGCGCCGTGGCGAAACTGGCGTCGAACTGTCGAAGCTGCAGGCCATCGGCACCGCGATCACGACGATCCCGGAAGGCTTCCACATCCACAAGACCATCCAGCGCTTCATCGAGAACCGCCGCAAGATGGTCGAAACCGGCACCGATATCGATTGGGCGATGGGCGAGGCCCTGGCCTTCGGTTCGCTGCTCGATGAAGGCCATCCGGTGCGTCTGTCCGGCCAGGATTGCGAGCGCGGCACGTTCTCGCAGCGCCACTCGGTGCTCATCGACCAGGAGAACGAAGACCGGCTGGTTTTGCTCAACCGCATCCGCGACGGTCAGGCCCGCTATGAGGTGATCAATTCGATCCTCTCGGAAGAAGCGGTGCTCGGCTTCGAATATGGCTTCTCGCTGGCCGAGCCGAACGCGCTCACCATGTGGGAAGCGCAGTTCGGCGACTTCGCCAACGGCGCGCAGGTGGTGTTCGACCAGTTCGTGTCGTCGGGCGAGCGCAAGTGGCTGCGTCTGTCGGGCCTCGTCTGCCTGCTGCCGCATGGCTATGAAGGCCAGGGTCCGGAGCATTCCTCCGCCCGTCTCGAGCGCTATCTGCAGATGTGCGCGGAAGACAATATGCAGGTGGCGAACTGCTCGACGCCGGCGAACTACTTCCACATCCTGCGCCGGCAGCTCAAGCGCGACATCCGCAAGCCGCTGATCCTGATGACGCCGAAGTCGCTGCTGCGCCACAAGCGCGCCGTGTCGACCATGGCGGACCTGGCGACCGGTTCGTCGTTCCACCGTCTGCTGTGGGACGATGCCGAGCGCTCGATCGCCGGCGACAAGATCAAGCTGGTCAAGGACGACAAGATCCGTCGCGTCGTGCTGTGCACCGGCAAGGTCTATTACGATCTCTACGAGGATCGCGAGCAGCGCGGTGTCGATGACGTCTATCTCCTGCGCACGGAACAGCTCTATCCGTTCCCGCTCAAGGCGCTGGTCAACGAGCTGAGCCGCTTCCCGAAGGCGGAAATCGTCTGGTGTCAGGAAGAGCCCAAGAACATGGGCGCCTGGGCCTTCGTCGAACCCTATCTCGAATGGGTTCTGTCGCAGACCGGCGGCGTCTCGAAGCGGCCGCGCTATGTTGGACGTCCGGCTTCGGCGGCAACGGCTACGGGCCTGATGTCGAAACACCTGGCGCAGCTCAAGTCCTTCCTCGACGAGGCGTTCGCGGAATAAGGCCGCGACCGTTTCGTCTGAACGATGCTTTGCGAACGATCATTTGAAAGGCCGCCCGCGGGCGGAAAACACCGATGACAACAGAAATCCGCGTTCCTACTCTCGGCGAATCCGTTTCAGAAGCGACCATCGGCAAGTGGTTCAAGAAGGCCGGTGACGTGGTGAAGGCCGACGAGCCTTTGCTCGAACTCGAGACGGACAAGGTCACCCTGGAAGTGAACGCGCCGGCGGCTGGCGTTCTCGCCGAGATCACCGCCAAGGACGGCGAGACCGTGGAGCCCGGCGCTCTGCTCGGCCAGATCGCGCCGGGTGGCGCGGGTGCCGTCGCGGCACCGGCGGCCAAGCCCGCCGCTGCCAAGGAAGCGCCGAAGGTGGAAGCCAAGGTCGAAGCCAAGACGGACACAAAGTCCGACGGCAAGATGCCGCCGTCGCCGGCCGCCGCCAAGGTCGCTGCCGATAAAGGTGTCGATGTCGATACGGTTCAGGGTTCGGGCAAGCGCGGCCAGGTGCTGAAGGGCGATGTGCTGGAAGCTGCCAGCGCGCCGAAGGCCGCTCCGGCGCCGGCTCCTGTGGCCGTGCGCGCGCCTTCCGTCGCCGACGATGCCTCGCGCGAAGAGCGCGTGCGCATGACCAAGCTGCGCCAGACCATCGCGCGCCGCCTGAAGGAAGCGCAGAACACCGCCGCCATGCTGACGACGTTCAACGAAGTCGACATGACGGAAATCCTGGCGCTGCGCGCCAAGTACAAGGATATTTTCGAGAAGAAGAACGGCGCCAAGCTCGGCTTCATGGGCTTCTTCGTCAAGGCTTGCGTGCAGGCGCTGCGCGACGTGCCGGCCGTCAATGCCGAGATCGACGGCACCGATCTGATCTACAAGAATTACTATCACATCGGCATTGCGGTGGGCACCGATAAGGGCCTGGTGGTGCCTGTGGTGCGCGACGCCGATCATCTGAGCATTTCCGGCATTGAAAAGGCGATCTCGGATTTCGGCAAGCGCGCGCGCGACGGCCAGCTCAAGATCGACGAAATGCAGGGTGGCACATTCACCATCACCAACGGCGGCATCTACGGTTCGTTGATGTCGACGCCGATCCTGAACGCGCCGCAGTCGGGCATTCTCGGCATGCACAAGATCCAGGAACGTCCGATGGTCGTCGGCGGCAAGATCGAAATCCGCCCGATGATGTATCTGGCGCTGAGCTACGATCACCGCATCGTCGACGGCAAGGAAGCCGTCACCTTCCTGGTGCGCGTCAAGGAAGCCCTGGAAGATCCCGCCCGGCTCGTGCTCGATCTCTGATCGGGCATGGCGGCCGTGATTGGCCGGCGCTTGCGACTTGGTTTGCGACTTGGTCTGGCGCCCGTCATGGTGATGGCTGCGATGATGTTTTCCAACACAGCGAGTGAAGCCGCCGACGAGAAGCCGTTCAGCGACGGCAATCTCGTCGTCGTCGACATGACGGCCGCGGAACTGCAGGCGCGCAAGATCGAGCCGATCGCGCTCGGCGATGTGGAATTGCCGAGCGGGCAGGTGGTGGCCGCCGATCCATTGGTGCAGCCGGAGCGGCCGGCCTTCGCGCGCAAGGTGCCGCCCGGCCGCTATCCGGTGACGCTTTACAAGGCGCAATATCGGATCGCGCTGGCAGCCCTGCGCTTCGCGCCAGGCAAGGTCGTGCGCTGGGAGATGGCGACCATCCCCGGCCAGGATCTCGCCACGCTGAAGGCCGATGAAATCTACGGCTACGGCGTCGATGCCGGGCTCGGCTGTTTCATGGATGCGGGCGCGAATCTCGCTATCGAAAAGCGCGAGGCACAGCAGAAGGCGCAAGCGCGCAACTACAGCAATTATTACGACGACGTGCTGGCCGACGAACTGGCCGCCAATGGCGATACCTATGTCATGCATCGCCCGCTCGCGGACAGTCCGCTCAACATCGCAGTGTTTCAGAGCGGTTGGGGCGACGGTTTCTATGCCTCCTATTGGGGGCTCGATACGGACGGCAAGGCTTTGGTGCTCGTTACCGATTTCAGCGTCATGACCAATGCGGACGGGCGCAGCGACTATGACAAGCGGCATGAAGCGACGATCGCCGCCATGTCGCCCGATGAGCGCGAAGCGAGCGGCGAAGCCTATGATGCGTTCGAAAAGAACGATCTGCCGCGGTTGCAGGCCTTGCTCGCAGCAGGCCGCATCCGTCCCAACACCTATATCGAAGCCAAGGGCGAGAACTTCATCTCCGAGGCGATCCGGCTCGACAAGCCGGCGATCCTCGAAATGCTGGTGCGCTACGGCGCCAGGCCCGAGGCGCCCGCCACGCTCTATGACTGGCTACCGGAGAAGACCTATCCCGCCTTCACGCGCTGGCTGGCCGAGCGCTCGCGCGATCCGGAAACCGCGCGCAAGCGCGCCGAGAACGGCTTAGGGCCGGTCTCGAGCGAACTCTTGGACGTTGTCGCCCGCTGGGAAGCGGGCAAAATTCCCCTCGCGGACGATCGACCCGCACCCCAAACTGGAACGCAGGAAGCAAAACCATGAGCACTTACGATCTCGTCGTCATCGGCACCGGCCCTGGCGGTTATGTCTGCGCCATCCGCGCGGCGCAGCTCGGCATGAAGGTCGCCGTGGTGGAGAAGCGCAAGACGCTGGGCGGCACCTGCCTGAACATCGGCTGCATTCCCTCCAAGGCGATCCTGCATGCTTCGGAAATGTTCGAACAGGCGGGCCATGATTTCCCGGCGCTCGGCGTCGTCGTCGGCAAGCCGAAGCTCGATATGGCTGCCTTCATGAAGCATAAGGACGACACGGTGGCGGGCAACGTCAACGGCGTCGCCTTCCTGATGAAGAAGAACAAGATCGACGTGGTCTTCGGCACGGGCACGATCGCCGCTGCCGGCAAGGTCAATGTGACCGGCGAAGACGGCAAGGTGCAGACGCTCGACACCAAGAACATCGTCATCGCCACGGGCTCCGATGTCGCCACGCCGCCGGGTGTCGCCGTCGAATTCGACGAGAAGACCATCGTCAGCTCCACCGGCGCGCTGTCGCTGGCCAAGGTGCCGGGCAAGCTGGTGATCGTCGGTGCCGGCGTCATCGGCCTTGAACTGGGTTCGGTGTGGAAGCGGCTTGGCGCCGAAGTGACGGTGATCGAATTCCTCGATCGCATCCTGCCGGGCATGGATGGCGAAGTCGCCAAGCAGTTCCAGCGTTTGCAGGAACGCCAGGGTGTCACCTTCAAACTGTCGTCGAAGGTGACGGCGATCGCCAAGAGCAAGTCCGGCGCGTCGGTGACGTTCGAGCCGGTGGCGGGCGGCGAAGCGGTGAAGCTCGATGCCGATGTGGTGTTGGTGGCGACCGGCCGTCGTCCCTATACCGACGGCCTGGGCCTGGAAGCGGTCGGCGTCGCGCTGGAACGCGGCCGCGTCGTCATCGACAATCAGTTCAAGACCAATGTCCCCGGCATATACGCGATCGGCGACGTGGTGCGCGGGCCGATGCTGGCGCATAAGGCCGAGGATGAAGGCATGGCGACGGCGGAGATCATCGCCGGCCAGCACGGCCATGTGAACTACGACGTCATTCCGGGCGTCGTCTATACGACGCCGGAAATCGCCGCTGTCGGCAAGACCGAGGAAGAGCTGAAGGCGGCGGGCATCGCTTACAATGTCGGCAAGTTCCCGATGTCGGCGAACGGTCGCGCGCGCGCCATGCGCGCCACCGACGGCTTCGTCAAAGTGCTGGCCGATGCCAAGACCGACAAAGTGCTCGGCGTTCACATCGTCGGCTTCGCGGCGGGCGAGCTGATCGCCGAAGCAGCCGTGCTGATGGAATTCGGCGGTTCGTCGGAAGATCTGGCGCGCACCTGCCATGCGCATCCGACCATATCGGAATCGGTGAAGGAAGCGGCGCTCGGCGTCGAGAAGCGCTCGATCCATATTTGATCGGGCGTGCGTAACGCCTTGGTGTCATCCCGGACGCGCCAACGGCGCGATCCGGGATCCAGGGCGTGTGACGAATGCTGATCGAACGCGCTACCGCGCGCCCCTGGTTCCCGGATCACTTGCTGCGCAAGTGTCCGGGATGACACGAAGGTTGCGGTGTGATGCCCATCCTAGTGCAGCACAAGATGCAGCACTTCCGGCTTCAGCATCGCAAATAGCATCACGATCAACGATACGCCGCCCAGGCCGCCGGCGGCCCAGGCGAGAGCGCCGATGCCGGTGATGATCATCGCTGACGCCAGCACGATGCCGATCTGCACCAGAGCCGAAGCGATCTCGAACAATTCATTGCGGGCGCGTTCGTGGTCGCGCCGTTCTTCCGCATGTTTGGCGCGCGCGACGAGTTCCTTGCGGCCTTCGCCGGTCGAGGGTTCCGATTCATAACGCTCGGCCGTCGCCTTCCAATCGGCGATGCGCTTTTCCATATTGGCCTTCACCGTCGGATCGGTGGCGAGCGGCAATTGGGTTTCCATCTGTTCGGCCGCCACCTGAACGGTCGTACGGCGCACGGTCTTGGCCTGGAAAAAGGACCAGAGATTGGAGGCTTCCAGATTATGCGCCACCGCTTCGCGTTCGCCGTATTTGACACCCATTTCCGCGAAGGCCAGCATGAGGGCAAGGATGGCGATCAACAGCGCCACCCCTTTATTGCCGCCTTCCGGCGCATGTGCATGACCTGACATTACATAGTCTCCATAGTCCGAAGTCCGAATCGTTGATCGAGGCAGGCTGTCTCGCTCCCTTTGCGCAATCAAGTCGGGCCGCGATGCAACTTCGCCACAATTTCATGACGCAATCAGCCATGCGCCAGTTTCGTCGTATCCCGCTCTACATTCTCGCCCTGCTGTTTCTCTTCGAAGCATGGCTCTGGGATCTCTTTCGCGCGCTCGGCGATTGGCTGGCGCGGATCATTCCGTTCGAGCGGTTCAAGGCCTGGATATCTGGCCAGATCCAACGGCTGCCGCCCTATGCGGCGCTGTGTCTGTTCTGCATTCCGGTCCTCGTCATCTTTCCGTTCAAGGTCGCGGCGCTGTGGCTGATCGCCAAAGGTCATGTGGTGTTCGGCGGTTGCGCCTTCTTCGCCGCCAAGGTGACGGGCCTCGGCGTCACGGCCTTTCTCTACAATTTGACGTCTGAAAAGCTGATGACATTGGATTGGTTCCGCCGGCTTTATGCTCTCGTCATGAGCTGGCGCGATTGGGCGCATCGTCTCGTCGATCCCTACAAGCAGCAGCTCGCGGACTTCATGCGCGCGCAGCGGGAGTGGGCGTTGCGTCTGGTCGGTGAACGCAATCAAGGACCGAGCTTCAATCGGCTGGTGGTGCGGTTGCGTCAACGCATCCGGCGTCGCTTCAGTTAGAAGCTGATCATTTTAGCTTGAAGCGCGTGGCTCTGGATTGCTTCGCCTCGCTCGCCAAGACGGCGCGTGTCATTGCGAGACGCGCAGCGACGCAGCCATCCAACTTTCAACTCGCGCGTGGGTGCGCATTGCGCCACGCATCCATCAGGCGGGTGGTGTCGACGGCCGTGTAGATTTGCGTCGTCGACAGGGAGGCATGGCCGAGCAATTCCTGGATCGATCGGAGATCGCCGCCGCGCGAGAGCAAGTGCGTGGCGAAGGAATGGCGCAGCGCATGCGGCGTCGCCGTCTCGGGCAGGCCCAGCGCGCCGCGCAATTGCTCGACGCAAAGCTGGATGATGCGCGGCGACAGCGGGCCGCCTTTGGCGCCGACGAAGAGAGGTCCGTCCGGCGGCAGAGGATAGGGGCAGAGCTCGAGATAGGCTTCGATCGCTTGGCGGACCGGCTGAATCACCGGCGTCATACGGGTCTTGCGGCCTTTGCCGGTGACGGTGAGCTGGTCAATGGCGCCAATGGGCGCCTCGCGGCGGCGGATGGCCAGGGCCTCGGAAATGCGCAGGCCCGACCCGTAGAGCAGGGCCAGGACGGCGGCGTCGCGGGCCAGGATCCAGGGCGCCCTGGTATCGCCGGCCCGGCTCTCGGTCTGGGTCATGTCGCGGGCCGCTGCCGGCGATACGGGCTTGGGCAGGGAGCGGGCGATTTTCGGCGTCTGCACCAGGGCCAGGACCGAGGCCGAGCCCTTGCCGTGCTTTTCCAGGAAACGGGCGAAGGAGCGCAGGCCGGCCAGCGCCCGCAGCAGGGAGCGGCTTTCGACCCCGGCCGCGCGACGGCTGGCCAGAAAACTTCTCAGATCCGCCGGGGCCAGGGCGGCGAACAGGGCGAGCGATACCGGCTCGCCAAAATGGCCCTGCAGGAAGGTGACGAATTGTTTGAGATCGCGGCCGTAGGCGGTCAGCGTGTGGTCCGACAGGCGCCGTTCGCTGGCCAGCGCCGTCAGCCAGCGGCGCACTTCCGCAGCGAAGGCGGCATCGGCGCCCGGCAGGACGAAGCTCGAAAAAGGGGTCGGGGTGTCTGGGGCGGCGCCGGTCATGGCGTCAGCCTCGCCGGCGCCGGCTAATTTTCGGTTTCGGGCCGAGCCGGAACCAACAAAAACTGGGTTCCGATCCGATCGGAACCCAGCGAAACGGGCTTATTTGCCGTTCTTGATCTGGTCGATGGCCTGGGCGAGCAATTCGTCCATGGTGCGACGGATCTGGTGGTCGGACTGGGCCACGCCGGCGGCGTCGAAATCCTTGCGCAGCTTGCGGAAAACGTCCTCGTCGCCCGCTTCCTCGATGTCGGCGGCGATTACCGCCCGGGCATAAGCCTCGGCGTCGTCACCACTTTTGCCGAGTTTTTCGGCAGCCCAAAGGCCGAGCAGCTTGTTGCGCCGGGCATTGGCCTTAAAGCGAAGCTCCTCATCGTGGGCGAACTTCTTCTCGAAGCCATCCTCGCGCTTGTCAAACGTGCTCATGCCTAGCGGGTCCTCTCAGGGGGTTGGCGGGATCAAATCGGCGGTTCCCATATAAGGCCCGACGGTGACGATTGAAAGTGTGGCGGGTTCGCCGGTGATCCTCCTGAGGCGTACCGAAGCCGTGGGCCCGGGCGCGGCAATTTGCTGGGCAAGAAAGGGTTTTGGCGGGCCTTCGGCGATTGTCAGAACCGGCTGGACGGGATAGGAGAAAGCCCGCTCCGGAACGATCAGCGAAGGGCCGAATCATTTGTCTGGCTGGTGCGGTCCGCAAGCCGGACGACCGCCCGTTACGCCATCAAACGGATGCCGGTCCTCAAACCACGGTAACGTCGATGAAATCCAAACGCCGCATCTACGAAGGCAAGGCCAAGGTTCTTTTCGAAGGACCAGAACCGGGCACGCTGATCCAGCATTTCAAAGATGACGCGACCGCCTTCAATGCCAAAAAGCATGAGGTGATCGACGGCAAGGGCGTGCTCAACAACCGCATCTCGGAATATGTGTTCCAGCACCTGAACGAGATCGGCGTGCCGACCCATTTCATCCGCCGGCTCAACATGCGCGAGCAGTTGATCCGCGAGGTCGAGATCATTCCGCTCGAAGTGGTGGTGCGCAACGTCGCCGCCGGCTCGCTGTCGCAGCGCCTGGGCATCGAGGAAGGCACGCAGCTGCCGCGCTCGATCATCGAATTCTACTACAAGAACGATCAGCTCAACGACCCGATGGTGTCGGAAGAGCATATCACCGCTTTCGGCTGGGCGACGCCGCAGGAAATCGACGACATCATGGGCCTCGCCATCCGCGTCAACGACTTCCTGTCGGGCCTGTTCCTGGGCGTCGGCATCCGTCTCGTCGACTTCAAGATGGAGACCGGCCGCCTGTGGGAAGGCGACATGATGCGCATCGTCGTCGCCGATGAAATCTCGCCGGACTCGTGCCGGCTGTGGGACATCAAATCGGCCGACAAGCTCGACAAGGACCGGTTCCGTCGCGACATGGGCGGCCTCGTCGAAGCCTATACGGAAGTGGCGCGTCGCCTCGGCATCATGAACGACAACGAAGCCGCGCGTCCCACGGGCCCGAAACTGGTTGAGTAGTCGTTTTACAACCGCCTTATTCGAACTGAAGTCGGCCTTCGCCTTTTCGGCGGAGGTCGCGATCTGGAGCAAAGAATGAAAGCGCGTGTCACCGTCACGTTGAAGACGGGCGTTCTCGATCCGCAGGGCAAGGCCATCGAAGGCGCGTTGCGGTCGCTCGGCATCGATGGTGTCGACAGCGTGCGGCAGGGCAAGGTGTTCGACATCGAACTCGGCACCGTCGACAAGGCCGGCGCCGAAGCGGCGTTGAAAAATGCCTGCGAGAAGCTGCTCGCCAATACGGTGGTCGAGAACTATCGCGTCGAAATTCTCTGAGGCTTATTCATGAAAGCCGCCGTCCTCCTATTTCCTGGCATCAATCGCGAGAACGATGTGGCGCGCGCGCTGGCGCAGTCGGGCGTCAAGCCGACCATCGTCTGGCATGCCGAACATGACCTGCCCCAAGGCACCGATCTTGTCGTCGTGCCGGGTGGGTTCAGCTATGGCGATTATCTGCGCTGCGGGGCCATCGCCGGGCGCGCCAACATCATGGACGCGGTGCGGGCTCATGCGGCGCGCGGCGGCCTGGTGCTGGGCATCTGCAACGGCTTCCAGATCCTGTGCGAGAGCGGCCTTCTGCCGGGCGTACTGATGCGCAACCGCGATTTGAAGTTCATCTGCAAGGAACAGTATCTGCGCGTCGAGCGCCACGATACGGCCTATACCAATGCCTATAGCCACCATCAGATCATCAAGGTCTGCATCGCCCACGGCGAAGGTAACTACGTTGCCGACAGCGCCACGATCCAGACGCTCGAAGGCGAGGGCCGTGTGGCTTTCCGTTATTGCGACGCGGCCGGCCATTTCGGCGGCAAGGGCAATCCGAACGGTTCGATGAACGACATCGCCGGCATTTATTCGGAGAAGCTCAACGTGCTCGGCATGATGCCGCATCCGGAAAATCTGATCGATTCCCTGATCGGCGGCATCGACGGCCGCGGCATGTTTGAAAGTCTTGGCGCGTTCGGCGCGCGCGCCGCATGAGGCGTGCTGCCGTTTTCTTCACGCGCGGTCCGCAATCGGATGGAACCAGTGCATCGTAACGAACCTGAAATCACACCGGCTCTTGTCGCTGAACACGGGCTGAAGCCCGACGAATATGAGCGCATTCTGGCGCTGATCGGGCGCACGCCTAGCATCACCGAACTCGGTATTTTCTCGGCGATGTGGAACGAACATTGTTCCTACAAATCGTCGCGCCTGCATCTGCGCTCGCTGCCGACGAAGGCGCCGTGGGTGATTCAGGGCCCCGGCGAAAACGCCGGCGTCATCGACATCGGCGATGGCGATGCCTGTATCTTCAAGATGGAAAGCCACAACCATCCCTCGTTCATCGAGCCCTATCAGGGCGCGGCGACGGGCGTCGGCGGCATTCTGCGCGATGTCTTCACCATGGGCGCGCGGCCCGTGGCCTGTTTGAATCTGCTGCGCTTCGGCTCGCCCGATCATCCGAAAACGCGCCATCTGCTGGAAGGCGTCGTCGCCGGTATCGGCGGCTATGGCAATTCCTTCGGCGTGCCGACAGTCGGCGGTTCGGTGAATTTCGACACGCGCTACGACGGCAATATTCTCGTCAACGCCATGGCGGTCGGTATCGCCAAGGCGAATGAGATTTTCTACGCCAAGGCGACGGGCGTCGGCCGGCCGATCGTCTATCTCGGCTCCAAAACCGGGCGCGACGGCATCCACGGCGCGACGATGGCCTCGGCCGAATTCGACGACAAGAGCGACGAGAAGCGCCCCACCGTGCAGGTCGGCGATCCGTTCTCGGAAAAGCTGCTGCTCGAAGCGACGCTCGAAATCATGGCCAAGGGCTGCGTCATCGCCATTCAGGACATGGGCGCGGCGGGTCTTACATCATCGGCGGTCGAGATGGGCGCCAAGGGCGATCTCGGCATCGAGCTCGATCTCGATAAAGTGCCGTGCCGCGAAGAGGGCATGACCGCTTATGAGATGATGCTGTCGGAGAGCCAGGAGCGCATGCTCATGGTGCTCGATCCCGCCAAGGAAGAAGAAGCGGAAGCCATCTTCCGCAAATGGGGTCTCGACTTCGCGGTGATCGGCAAGACCACCGACACCTTGCGCTTCGTCATCAAGCACCAGGGCGAAGTGAAGGCCGATCTGCCGATCAAGGAATTGGGCGATCAGGCGCCGCTTTATGACCGGCCGCATGTGGAAACGCCCAAGCAGCCTGTGATCGATGCGGACAAGGTCAATGCGCCGTTGCCGCACGATCAAGCGCTGCTGAAACTGGTGGCTTCGCCCGACCAGTGTTCGAAGCGCTGGGTGTGGGAACAATACGATCACCTCATTCTCGGCAACACCGTGCAGCAGCCGGGCGGCGATGCGGCGGTGATCCGTCTCGGCGACGGGCCGAAGGGCCTGGCGCTCTGCACCGACGTGACGCAGCGCTATTGCGAGGCCGATCCGTTCGAAGGCGGCAAGCAGGCGGTGGCGGAAGCGTGGCGCAATCTCACCGCCACCGGCGCGCTGCCCCGCGCGCTGACCGACAATCTCAACTTCGGCAATCCGGAACGGCCCGAGATCATGGGCCAGTTCGTGCATTGCGTGCGCGGCAT
Source organism: Methylocella sp. CPCC 101449 (assembly GCF_031921685.1). Lineage (NCBI taxonomy): Bacteria > Pseudomonadati > Pseudomonadota > Alphaproteobacteria > Hyphomicrobiales > Beijerinckiaceae > Methylocella > Methylocella sp. CPCC 101449. The sequence continues at coordinate 1,547,020 of NZ_JAPDHU010000001.1, forward strand.
CGGCGAAGCGGCGCGGGCGCTCGACTTCCCGATCGTCTCGGGCAATGTCTCGCTCTACAACGAGACGCAGGGACGCGGCATTCTGCCGACGCCTTCCATCGGCGGTGTCGGCGTCGTCGCCGATGTCACCAAGACGGTCGGCATCGGCTTCCGCTCGATCGGCGAAACCATTCTGCTGATCGGCGAAACCAAGGGCTGGCTCGGCCAGTCGATCTATCTCAGAGATGTCTGCGGCCGCGCCGAGGGCGCGCCACCGCCGGTGGATCTCGCCGCCGAGCGGCGCAATGGCGATGCGGTGCGCGCCTTGATCGGCAAGGGTCTTGTCGCCGCCTGCCACGATCTCTCCGATGGCGGCCTGGCGCTCGGCCTGGCTGAGATGACCATGCCCTATGGCATCGGCGCCACGATCGCCGATCCGGCGCAGGGCGTGTCGCTCACCGGCTGGCTGTTCGGCGAGGATCAGGGCCGCTATCTCCTGGCCTGCCAGACGCCGGACCTGGAAGACGTGGAAGCGGATTTGCGCGCCGCCGGCGTGCCCTTCGCGGTCATCGGCCGCACCGAGGGCAATATGCTGGCCCTGCCGGGCGCCGCGCCGATTTCAGTGCGGGCGATGGGACGGGCGCATGAGGCCTGGCTGCCCGATTATGTCGCTAAGGCCGAAGCCTGAGACGGGAAGGATAAAATCATGGCCATGCAGGCGAGCGAGATCGAACGGCTCATCCGGGAGGCGCTGCCGGATGCCCAGGTCGAAATCAAGGATTTGGCCGGGGATGGCGACCATTATGCCGCCACGGTGGTTTCGGCCGCTTTCAAGGGCAAGAGCCGGGTGCAGCAGCACCAGATCGTCTATGCGGCCCTGAAGGGCCAGATGGGCGGGGTACTCCATGCTCTGGCCCTCCAGACCAGCGCTCCGGAATAAAGGGCTGGCCCTGGCAGGGGGCCGGCGGAGCGTCTATATAGGCAGATGACAGCGGAGCCTTGACCTCCGTCTTGAAAGGATTTGGCCATGGCCAATGTGCAGGAACAGATTGCCCAGGTAGTCGCCAACAACGACGTCGTGCTGTTCATGAAAGGCACGCCGCAGTTCCCGATGTGCGGCTTCTCCAGCCAGGTTGTGCAGATTCTCGATTACCTTGGCGTGCCCTTCAACAGCGTCAACGTGCTCGACGACGAAGCCGTCCGCCAGGGCATCAAGGAATTCTCCAACTGGCCGACGATTCCGCAGCTCTATGTGAAGGGCGAATTCGTCGGCGGTTGCGACATCATCCGCGAAATGTTCCAGGCCGGCGAACTCGCCGCCCATTTCAAGGACAATGGCGTGCCGGTCTCCGAGACCGCCAATTCCTGACGTTCAAGTTTGACGGTCGAAAAGGGCCGTCAGCTTTCCATCGATTTCTTGGACATCGCCTGAGACCGCGAGCACCTTGGTGCGCGCGGTCGCGCCGTTTTGCAGCCTGACCGTCGAGCGCGGCAGATCGAGCGCCTGCGCCACCAGCCGAATCAGCGCGTCATTGGCTTTGCCATCTTCGGGAACCGCGCGGACGCGGATTTTCGCCACGCTGGAGCCGTCGCTCAGTGTCGTGGCCCCATCGATGCCGTCGCTCGCCGCTTTGGGCGTCAACCGCACCGACAGCCACACTTCGCCGTTACGCAGCGTCCAGGGCCGGGCGGCCAACTACTTGCCCAACTACATGCCGATGAATGAGGGATAGATGTAGTAGGCGATGATCCGCTGCAGCAGGAAGATCAGCAGCAGGAGAACGACCGGCGACAGGTCGACAGCACCCATATTGGGCAGGATATTGCGGATCGGCCGCAGCAAGGGCTCGGTGACCGCGGTTAGGGCCGACCAGATCGCGCGAACGAAATCATTGCGATAGTTAATCACATTGAAGGCGATCAGCCAGGACAGGACCGCCGAAATGACGATCACCCACGTATAGAGATCGAGGACAAGCAGGATAACGTCCAGAATCGCACGCATGCGTCCACCGGCAGCAAGAGGATCACTGGCGCCGGTTTAGAGCATTTTTTCCCATTGGGGAATGGCTTGGGTGGAGGTTCAGCCCAGGACGTGAACAGGGGCTTTGGGCGCCGGGCGGGGCGATTTGGCCGGATTGTGGCGAGTTCACGATCTGGCGCGAATGGCGTCAGTCTTACGTTGACAGTGTGCCGGCCGGGCCGTAAACCACGCGCGCTGGATCACAGATCCGGGGCTGTAGCTCAGATGGGAGAGCGCTGCAATCGCACTGCAGAGGTCAGGGGTTCGAATCCCCTCAGCTCCACCAATCCATCCCATTTCTGACGCGAAGCGCTCACCTTCGATTTTCTCAGGCACTCATCGCCCTTTCGGGGCTGATGGTTGCGGCCGGGCGAAATTCACCGGCGCGATATAGGTGTCGCGGGCGCCGGGCTTGGCGGCTGGAAAGGGCGGAAAGGGGCTGGAGCGGCGCAGGATCTCCAGGGCTTCATGATCGAGCGCGGCATTGCCCGAGGATTTCGTCACCGCGCTGTCGAGCACGTCGCCATTGCGGTTGAGCACGAACCGGACGACCGCCGTTCCAAATGCCCCGTGCGCCTCCTGCGGATAACGTTTGAACCGTTGCAGGTGACCGAAGACCAAAGCGTTGTAGGCGTTCGAACTGGCTTCGGTGAACTGGCCGATACGCTCCGTCTTTGGCGGCGCGCGGGTTTCCGGCACGGGGACCTGAGGGGTCTCTTGTGGCTTTTCAGTCTCCTTCGGCTCCTCGCGCGGCAGCGCGACCTCGGCCTGTTGCGGCGGCGTTTGAACCTGCTGTTCGACCGGCTTGTCCTCCACCTTCGGCGGTTCCTGCGGAACGGCATCGGCCTGCTGCATGGCCGGGCCGACGGCCACGTCCTGATCCTGGATCGTTGGCGAACTCGCTTCGACGGGTGCCAAGGAGACCGCGATCGCCGGTATGATATTGGGCGGGCTTGGCGCGTGCAGGGAATAGGCCACGAGCGCGGCGACGATTGCGGCATGCGTCAGCACGACCGCCGCCGCCGCCACGATCCATCGCGTCACCGCCCGCGGTGGTGCTTCATGCAACGCGAAAGGCGTCATGGCTTGAGAGGTCATGGTTTGGCCGCCGATCCTTCGAGTCCGACGAGTGCCAGCTTGAGATAGCCGGCGTCGCGCAAACTGTTCATCACCTCCATCAAGCTTCCGTAGTCGAGCGTCTTGTCGGCACGGATGAAAATCGTTTCGTCCTTGTGGCTGTCGGTTACCGCATCGAGCTGGCTGCCGAGCGCGTCGCGCGACACCACCGTTTCGCCGACAAGCACGGTGAGATCCGGCTTAATCGTGACGAACACCGGCTTGTCCGGACGCGGCTGTTCCGGCGCTGTGCTCGCCGGCAGATTGACGCCGACATCGACGGTGGCGAGCGGCGCGGCCACCATGAAAATAATCAGCAGGACGAGGATGACGTCGATGAAGGGCGTCACATTGATCTCGTGCTGGATTTCCAGATCGTCGCCGCTCGTGCGGGAGCCAAGGCGTACGGCCATGTTCGTTACTCCGCCGCTCGCGCCGAGACCGAGGATTTATTCAGATAGCTTCTGCTGATGATCAGCAGGAGTTGCGCCGAGGCGTCGGTCAGGCGCGCGCGATAGCCGGTGATCACGCGGGCCAGATGATTGTAGATCACCACGGCGGGAATGGCGGCCAGGAGGCCGATGGCGGTCGTCAACAGCGCTTCGGCAATGCCGGGCGCGACGACGGCGAGATTGGTGGTGTGGGCTTCGGAAATGCCGATGAAGGCATTCATGATGCCCCAAACCGTGCCGAACAGGCCGACGAACGGTGCCGTGGCGCCGATCGTGGCCAAGATGCCAGTGCCGCTGGAAATGCGTCGCCCGCTGGCGGCTTCCACTCTCTCCAGCCGCAAGGCGACGCGTTCCTTGAAGTCATCGTCCAGGAGGCCTTTCGACAAATCGATCTCCTGTGCCGCCGAACGGATCAACTGGGCCACCGCATCTGGCGCGTCGCCGCTGGCGCGCCAGGCTTCGGCCAGACCGCCACTCTCTTCCAGCGAACGAAGACGCCGCTGCGCGATCCGGGTCGCGGCCGCCAGTTCGATGGTCTTGGCCAGCCAGACGGTCCAGGTCACCAAAGAGGCGAAAGCCAAGCCGATCATCACCGCCTTCACGACGATGTCGGCACTCATGAACATGCCCCAAGGCGATAGGTCCTTCGGCAGTAGGCTCGACGATGCCTGTGCCAGCGCGGGCCCCGGCAGAAGGGCGAGGGCGAGCAGCGGAATGGGAATCGTTGCGCACCAGCGGGCGCCACGGCGCCATGTCAGATCGATATGTGTCATGCTGTTTCTCTTCTTCACGCGATCGTCCGATCAAAATTTTTGCGTCAGGCTGACGAAGAATCCGCGGCGCGGTCCGTATTGCGGCGCAAAGACGCCGATGCCCGACCCGTCCCTGATCTGGTAGACGGTGTCGAACAGGTTCACGACGTTGAACCGCAACGTCGCCGGCTTGGCGTCGCTGAGCCATTTGAAATCGTGCGAAATGCCGAGATTGACTTGCGAGTACCAGGGCAGGGTGCCGGTATTGGCGAAGCCGCTGCGCAGGCCGCTGCCGTAGATCAGGTCGAGCGAGAAACGCGTGCCGTTCCATAAATAGGAGGCACCTGCCGAGCCCGAGACGAACTGCGCATGATCGGTGTAAACGTAGTGGCCGGCGATATAGGAGAGTTCGTCGGCGCCGAACAAGAATTGATTGGAGACGATGTTGGTGGCGACCTGCCGCGCAACCGCGATATTGCTGTAGGCGCTGAAATTGCCGTTGGTGTATTTCGCACTCAGTTCGACACCGACATTTTCGCCGCGCGCATAGTTGAAGGCGGTAAGGATGTAGGCGGCGCCGAATTGCCCGTCGTCGAGGAGATCGCGGGCGATCTTGTAATAGGCGTCGACGCCAATCTCGAAGCCCGGCAGAACGCGATGAGTGACGCCGATGTCGAAATAGTGCGATCGTTCCGGCAGAACCGGGCTGTTGAGGCCGATCTCCGGCTGTTGCGTTGTATTTAGCGCCAGAGCGAGATTGGTCGGCGCGGCGAGAACCTGCTGCGGCGGCGTGAAATAGCGGGCATAGCCGGCGTGAAAGACGGTTCCCTCGACCGGCGTATAGGTCAGGCTGACGCGCGGGCTGAGCTGATTGGCGTTCACATATTGCGACATCTGATCGAAGCGCAGCCCGGCATTCAAGGTCAACTTGTCGTTGATCTTCCATTCGTCCTGCAGATAGGCGCCGAACAGAGTGCCGGTCTTCGAACTGGAATCGAAAATATTGATCGGCATGCTGGTCGGCTGCCCTTGATCGTCGAGCAGGAGAGCGGTCGAGGCATTCTTGACCGAGGTCTGTTCGACGCTGACGGTGAAGCCGGCGCGCAAGGTATGCGCATCGGCCCATTTGTAGGACAGATCGGTCTGAATGCCGTTGACGACGCTGCGGCGAGAGACGTCCGACGCCACGCCATTGAAAGCCAGATCGCCCAGCACATCCGGCTGGAAATGCAGGACGCTGGTGCGGTTGAAATAAGCCGCCTGCACGTCGAGCCCGTTGTTGGAATATTGCAGGGCCAGGACATTGAACTGGTTGAACTCGCGCTGCGTCTCGTTCAATTGCGCCGAGTTGAAATTTGAAAGGCCGAAGGGTGAAAACTGCGGCGGCTGTCCTGGATTGTTCGGAATTTGATACTGGCTGTTGGAGACGCCGCCCATGTAGGTGAGCCGCAGGGTCGGATCGATCACCGTCGATATATAGGCGAAGCCCTTGCCCTGGTCGGTGTGGTCGTGGATTGCCGACGTGCCGCGCGTTGGATTCTCTAGACCGATGTCGCTGCCGAAATAGCGGCCGGACACGTAATACTGAGTGTTGCCGACGGTGCCGCCATATTCGGCGCTTGGCGAGATGGTGCCACGGCTGCCGCCGTAGATGCCGACCGATCCGGAATTGTCGAAGGCGTTCTGTTTGGTCGTGATATCGACGACGCCGGCGGTGCGCAGACCGTATTGCGCCGGTAGAGCGCCGGTGATCAGCGACAGATTGACGATGATATTGCTGTCGAGAATCTGCCCGAAGGCGGCGACGCTGTCGGGCAGCATGACGCCGTTGATGCGATACTGCACATTGGCGTGTTCGTTGCGCACATGCAGATCGCCGCTGGCGGCCGAATCCTGCGAGACGCCGGGTGCCTGCAACAACACGCGATCGAGACTGGTGTTGGCGCCCTGCGGCAGGATGTCGATATTCTCTTGGGTGAGCCGGTAAGGATTGGTGCCGACCGGCGTATAGATGTTGCGCAGTGCCGTGTTGAAGACCTCGTGTCGTTGCGCCACCACCTGCGCTTGAGTGGGTGTCGGCGTCACTGGCCGTTCGTTGGTGGACAGCAGGTCCTGATCCACCGGCGTGCGCACCTGCGCGGTCGTGGAAGATCGTCTGGCCACAATGCGCGTTGCCGGGGCTCTGCGCGGCCGGCGCCGTTCCGCCGGCGCCGCGATACGCGTCTCGGGCAGGACGTTGCCGTCCGTCGCGGGCTTCTCTTCGGCCGCCGGCTGCGGCTCCTCGGATGGAACCGTGTTCTGCGGCGGGGTGGGCTGCGGATTGGGCTGGACCTGACTGGGTTGAGATGGGGGCGCAGGGGGCGGTGCTGGCTCCGAGGGCGCGGCTTGTGGCGCGGGACTGGGGGCGGCTTGTGCCGGCGCGGCGCCTTCGTCTTGCGCGAAAGAAGAAAAGCCCGACGCCGCGAGCCAAATGATGGATGAGACGGATAGCAGAAGGTCGCGCTTCACGCGCAGAGAGCCAATACGGTGCATAAGAATGTCCTGACCGGAATGTTCACGGCAAGTCGTTGGCGCCTAAAGCGCCTTCACTCGCATCGATGGACGGCCTTCAATCGATCGTATGGCGATATGTCTCGCGACACTTCGCTTCGGCAATCGAGACGGCGATGTCAGTCAGGTGATCGGCGGTCCGCGCGATTGAAAGACGCTGCGGTGCGCACGTTGAACGTCCGTCGTGGACGTGATGGCATAGTCGATTGATGCGACGGAGAATTCGACCGACAGGAGCGGCGGCGGCGCGGTGATGGCATTGGCCATCTCCGACATCGCCATGCAGATCGGACAGAGATCGTCCGCCTGACCTGAGGGCAATCCATCGTTCGAGGACGGAGCAGAGAGAAATGACGCGTTTTCAACGCCATAAGCCGCTCTGCCTTGGATCTCGTGCACGTGGCCGAACGACAGGCCCAGGTTGATCGCCAGAGCGATCAACGCAAGCCAACCCGCCTGCTGAATATGGTGCCTGATCCAGCGCATCTGAAGCCGAGTTTGCGGTCCCGTCAGAATGACGCCGCGATCCTATCCGACTGGGCTAACCGGTCAATGTGGCGAAGTTTGATCAAACGAGGGGTGGACGGATGTCATCGATCGGCCCCTATCATGCGTTCCCTTGGGTGTTGCAACGGACTCTGATCGGATCAACGCGTTCAGCAGAGGAGAGAGCGATATGAATGACAAGGTGAAGAAGGATATGGAAATCATCGGCGCCGATGGCGTTCATGTCGGAACGGTCGATAGTGTCGCCGGTCAGCGCATCAAGCTCAAGAAGAGCGACAGCTTCGGCCGTCATGAAGGCCATGCGCATTATATCGAAATGGGTTTTGTGGCCGGTGTCGAAGGCAACAAGGTGCGCCTCTCGGCGAATGCGGATATCGCCGTCACGCTCGAAGAAGAATCCTCCGGTCGTCCGGTCAAGCTGTGACGCCAAGCTGTGACACATGGAATGAGGTCGTTGGGCTGTCGCAACCGTTGACGCTGTGACATGCGGGAGGATCGGCCATGGACGAGTACGATCTCTATCTCAATGTGAAAAAGCCGTCGGTCGGCCTTTACGTCCGCAAGGGCGAAGGCCTTCCCGATCTTGCCGACAAGGACGATTGGGTTTTTGACGGAACGTGCGCACGGGATCTGCTGCCGGCTTCCGTGCTGGACAGCATCAAAACCAACGGCCATGCTTTTCGCAACATGGACTGATGTCACTCTTACCGATGAGGAGGTCTAGCGTGACGAAGCCGGCCTTTCCCGCCTCTCATCTGCGCGTGAAACGTGCCTATGAGCCGGCGGCCGCGGATGACGGAACGCGTCTTCTCGTCGATCGGCTTTGGCCGCGTGGACTGAGCCGCGACAAGGCCGAGGTGAGCGATTGGCTCAAGGATATCGCGCCCAGCACGGCGCTGCGCCAATGGTTCGGGCATGATCCGGAACGATGGCCGGACTTTCAGCGTCGTTACGAAGCCGAGCTTCAGCAGCATTCATCAGAACTCGATCGCATTCGCGCCCTTGCCAAGAAACAGACGGTGACCCTCGTTTATGGCGCGCATGACGAGCTGCACAATAACGCGGTGGCGCTGAGGAATTTTCTTCTTCGCGGAAAAGCCGATGGGGTGGCGAAACAGAAAGATTGATACGTCGATAGAGAGACAAGGCGGTCGTCATGCCGAAACTGTCTTATCAAGCCGAGCAACTTCTGGCCGCTGCGGAGATTCTCGTTGGCGCGGCCGATCTCGAAACGCGCCTGCTGGCTGCCTTTCGCTCCATGCCGGCTCCGGAGGAAGCCGATCTCGATGCATTTCCCGATATCAAAAAAGCTTATGCTATGCTCATCGATGCGGCCACGCGTGTGAGGGATCAGCCGGGCGTCGATTTTCTTCAGGCCACCATTTCCTCGCTCAATGATGAAGAGGCGGAGCGGCTGGCGCGACAGGTTCTTTCGCTTCTGGTCGCCGTCACCAAGATAGATGCCCAGCAGTCGTAAGCCATACAGCCATACAGCCATTTTTGACGAGAAACGAAGCAATGGATTTTGCTTTTGCCACCAAATTTCTGGGCGCCTTGTTCGCCATCATGAACCCGTTCATCAATCTGCCGATCTTCTTGGCGATGACCGCCGACAAATCCGTGGCCGAGCAGCGCAGCATGGCGCGTGCGATCCTGCTCTACACGGCGGTCATGTGCGTCATCATCTCGCTGGCGGGCCGCTATATCCTCGGCTTCTTCGGTATCACCATCGATTCCTTCCGTGTCGCCGGTGGATTGGTGCTTCTGGGCATCGCGCTCTCCATGCTCAACGGCCAGCCCATCACCTCGCATGAGCGGGGCGAACAGGAGAAGCGGGCGGAAGACAGCGCCAGCCCGGACAACAGTATCGCTTTCTATCCGATGACGTTCCCGATGATCGTCGGGCCAGGCACCATCGCCACCCTGATCGTCTATGCATCGCAAGCTCATCAGATCGAACATTACCTATCGTTCGGCGTGGTGCTGCTGGCCGTACTCCTGGCTCTGTTCGTCGTTCTCTTTTTCGCCGCGACGATCGGCAAATTGCTGTCGTCGAAAATCCGCGTCGTCATGACCCGCCTGATGGGCATGATCCTCGCCGCCATCGCCGTCGAAATGGTCTTCGATGGGGCCAAGGCCATGCTGCCCGGTCTTGCTTGACGATGATTTTAAAAATTCTCCAATAATTACAAAATGATAGATATGTATTGCGATCGCCGCGCCGCGCTGGTGGCATGGCTCGCAATCCGCGCTGTTCCGTGATGCGAAACGGTCCGACGTTTCGCGGACAGCGGTTCCCCTGCATCGTAGGCCTGAGCGGTGCTGCCGTCGCCGACGGCCAAGCGAACAGATTATTCGAGGGGGCTGGAACCGCCGATGCCATCGCGCGTCCTCATCACATGCGCCGTGACGGGCAATCAAACCACGCCCGAGATGACACCGCATCTGCCGATCACGCCGCAGGATATCGCCGAGGCTTGCTTGGGCGCGGCGGAAGCGGGCGCCGCCGCCGTGCATATTCACGTGCGCGATCCCCGCAGCGGCCGCCCGTCCATGGAGATCGATTATTATCGCGATGTCGTCGCGCGCATCCGCGCCAAGAATACGGAGGTCATCCTCAATCTGACGACAGGGCCGGGCGGCCGGTTCGCGCCCGATAAAGACGATCCGAAAATCGCCGGCCCCGGCACAACGCTGATGCGGCCGGAAGACCGCGTGGCACATATCGCGCTGCTCAAGCCCGATATCTGCACCCTCGACCTCAACACGATGAACTCCGGCAAGGAAGTCGTCATCAACACGCCGGGTAACATTCGCCGCATGGCGGCGGTGATCCGCCAGGCCGGAGTGAAGCCGGAGATCGAACTGTTTGATTCCGGCGACATCGCCTTGTGCCGTGATCTCGTCAGTGATGGCACGCTCGATGGTCTGGTTCTGTGTTCGATCGTCATGGGCGTGAAATACGGCTTTCAGCCCTCGCCCGAGACCGTGCTTTACGCGCGCGGGCTTTTGCCGCCGGGCACGCTGTGGACCGCTTTCGGCACCGGCCGTTCGGCCTTTCCCATGGTGGCGCAATCCTATCTCGCCGGCGGCCATGTCCGCGTCGGTCTGGAGGATGCGATCTATCTGGAGAGGGGCGTTCTCGCGCAATCCAACGCGCTCATGGTCGAGAAGGCGCGCGGCATCGTCGAAGCCTTGGGCGGAGAGATCGCCACGGCACGGCAGGCCCGCGACATGCTCGGGCTGCGGGAGCGCTGCATGAGTTAGGGAATCCATCAAGCCACGCAGGCCTGAACTGGGAGGGGAAAAGCATGCGTTCATTGTCTTTGGGTTTGTTCGGCCTGGCGCTCGCGCTGGCGCCGTGTCTGGCCTCTGGTGCCGCTCACGCATCGCAGGCCTGGCCTGATCGTCCGGTCACTTTGATGGTGCCGTTCCCGGCCGGTTCCGCCGTCGACACGCTGGCCCGCTCCGTCGCGCAATCCTTGAGCGAGGATTTCGGCAAACAGTTCATCGTCGACAATCGCGGCGGTGCCGGTGGCAATGTCGGTGGCGCGGCTGTCGCCAAGTCGGCGGCCGATGGCTACACCTTCCTGTTCGGTACGCCGGCGCCGATCGCGCTCAACAAGCTCATGTACAAGGGCCTGTCCTATGATTCCGAGCGCGATTTCACGCCGGTCATTCTCGTCGCCAAATCGCCGCTCGCCATTTCAGCGAAGCTCGACTTTCCGGCGAAGACGCTGGGCGAGCTGATCGCCTATGCCAAGAAGAACCCCGGCAAGGTCAATGTCGGCCATCCCGGCATCGGCACGCTCGGCCACATCAGCTCGGTTCTCATTCAGCAATTCGCCGGTGTGGAAATGACCAATGTGCCCTATCGTGGCACGGCGCCGTTGATGGCGGACCTGCTCTCGGGGCAGGTCGACGTGGTCATGGATTTCATGCCGACCTATGTGCCGCTGGCCGACGACAACAAGATTCGCGCTTTGGCGGTGACGACGAGCCAGCGTGCGCCGCAATTGCCCAATGTGCCGACGGTGCAGGAAGCCGGCTTCAAGGGCTTTGAGGCAACCGCCTGGTATGCGATCGTCGCGCCGACGGGCACGCCGCCCGAGATCGTCGACAAGATGAACAAGGGCGTCAATGCCTTCCTGAAAAGCGAACGCGGCAAGAGCCTGCTCAATCTGAACGCTCTGCAAGGCGTCGGCGGCTCGCCGGATGATTTGAAGACGTTCATCGGCAGCGAGCTCACCAAATGGGCGCCCGTGATCAAGGCTGCCAATATCACCATGTAGGCGGGGCAAGATCGTCGGGGCCAGCGTTGGGCTGCCCCCACGATTGATCGCCAAAACATCTGAATTCATACAAATATGCTGAATTCTCAAGGGAGCGGTTCGGGCCTCATGATCCGGCCGCCCCTGGCGAGTGCAGCGGTCGTTTCACGTCTGCATGCATACGTATTGAAGCTATCTGTCAGCGCTCATCGAGGCCCAATATTTCAATAAAAACAGGAGCCCAAGATGAAACGCGGTGGATTGCTTCTCGGACTGGCCGTCTCGTGGCTGGCGACGGCGGCGGTGGCGCAACAGCCGGTCAAGATCGGCATGATCACGACGCTGTCGGGACCTGCCGGCTATCTCGGGCAGGACGTGCGCGACGGTTTCAAGCTGGCGCTCGATATGGCCGACGGCAAGCTCGGTGGCGCGCCGATCGACATGGTCGTCGAGGATGACGGCCTCAAGCCCGGGCAGGGCAAACAGATCGCCGAACGGATGATGAGCGTCGACAAGATCAAGCTGATCAGCGGCCTGGTCTTCTCCAATGTCGCTTCCGCCGTAGTGCCCGACGTGGTCGATGCCGGTGGCATCGTCATCAGTCCGAATGCCGGCCCGTCGGAATTCGCCGGCCGCGAATGTCATCGCAATTATTTCGTCATGTCCTGGCTCACCGATACGATGCAGGGCAGCGCCGGCCGCAATGCGACGCAGCTCGGCTACAAAAGAGCTTTCGTCCTGGCGCCGAACTATGCCGCCGGCCGCGATGCGATCACCGGCTTCAAGCGTTTCTTCGAAGGCCAGGTGATCGGCGAAATCTATACGCGCCTCGATCAGACCGATTTCGCCGCCGAAATGGCGCAGATCCGCGCCGCCAAGCCCGATGTGGTGTTCCAGTTCCATCCCGGCGGTCTCGGCATCGCTTTCCTGCGTCAATATCAGCAGGCTGGTCTGCTCGGCACGATTCCGATGGTGATCGCCGAACCCTCGATGGATCACGCCATTCTCAAAGCGGTCGGCGAAGCGGCGCTCGGCCTCAACGTCTCCGGTCATTGGAACGCCGATCTCGATAATGCGGCCAACAAGACTTTCGTCGCCGCTTTCGAAAAGGCCTATGGCCGCGTGCCGACGATGTATGCGGCGCAGGGCTATGACACGGCGCTCGCCATTGGCGCGGCGCTGCGCAAGACAGGCGGCAAAATCGACGATACCGAAGCCTTCCGCACCGCGATGCTGCGAGCAGATTTTGAATCGGTGCGTGGCCCCTTCAAGTTCGGCGCCAACCAGCATCCGATCCAGAATTGGTATGCGATGAAAGTTGAGAAGGACGCGAGCGGCGCGCCGACATTGAAGACGACGGGCACGATCCTGACGAATTACGTCGATCCCTTCGCCGCGCAATGTAAGCCGTGAATTCATAGACTTTAGAGTTTTGCGAAAGCGCGCGGGAATCCGTCAGGGTTCCCGCGCGCTGTCGTTTCGCGACAGATTTCCGTCGTTGTTTCGAGGTGGAAGCCGACGAAACAGATTAAGTTTTATGTCGATGATTGCGCGGCGTGAGGGCGGCGCACATTGTCGTGATCGCTCAGGCCCGGCTGGATGGCGCGACCAAAGCCGTATTTGTCTATCCGCCACAATCGGTATATTTTAGATATTTCATCGGCTTAGAGCCTTCGGCGCGGGGGCGGCGCGCGGCGAAACGAGGGCTTCGTTGGCGGCGCGGTCCCGGTTGGGGAATAGTGAGGCGTTCGGTCTGCGATTCTCGGTCCCGTGATTCTTGCAAACTGTTAATTCGACGGCTCTCGCGAATTTCGACATATCGAAGCTGAAGCAGGTTGGAGAAGGCGGCTTTGGAGCAACGTGTCGATCCTCCGAAGGAAAAGGACATCGTCAATCCGACGCAGCGCCGGTCGCGTGGCTCGGGCATCGTCTGGCTGATCGTTCTCGCTCTGCTCGCGGTCGGTGCCTATTGGTGGACGCATCGCCAGCAGCCGGCGGGGCAGCCCGGTCCCGCCCAGGTGCGGCGTGGCGCGCCGCCCGCTTCCGTCGGCGTCGCGGCGATCAGCACCGGCAGTATCGATGTCGCGCTCGATGCGCTGGGCACGGTGACGTCGCTGGCGACCATCACCGTGCGCACGCAAATCAGCGGTCAGCTCGTGCAGGTGGCTTTCACCGAGGGGCAGGAGGTCAAGAAAGGCGACCTGCTGGCACAGATCGATCCGCGCCCCTATGAGGCGGCCCTGGCGCAGGCGAAGGGCCAGCTCACGCGCGATCAGGCCATGCTGCAAGGCGCCCAGGTCGATCTGAAACGCTATCAGCAATTGGCGGCGCAGAATGCGGTGCAGCGTCAGACCTTGGACACGCAGGTGGCTCTGGTGGCGCAATATCAAGGCACCGTCGAAGCCGATCAGGCGAGCGTCAAGGCGGCCGAGGTCAATCTGGTCTTCACCCGCATCGTTTCGCCGGTCGATGGCCGTGCCGGTCTGCGCCTCATCGACCAGGGCAATTACGTCACGCCGACCGACACCAATGGCATCGTGGTGATCACGCAATTGCAGCCGATCAGCGTGCTGTTCACCGTGCCGGAAGATCAATTGCCGGCGATCCGCCAGCGTCTCGCCAGTGGTGCGACCCTGCCGGTGACGGCCTTCGATCGCACCGGCAACAGCAAACTGGCCGATGGCAAGCTGAGCACGTTCGACAGTTCGATCGATACGACCACGGGCACGATCAAGCTGCGCGGCATGTTCGACAATGCCAGCCACAGCCTCTATCCCAATCAGTTCGTCAATGTGGAACTGCTCGTCGAGCGGCGCGACAATGTGGTGATCGCGCCGACGCCGGCGATCCAGCGCGGCTCGCCCGGCACATTCGTCTACGTGGTGAATGCCGACAGCACGGTCTCGGTGCGTAAGGTCACGTTGGGTACGACCAACGGCGAGCGGGTCGAAATTCGCGATGGGCTGAAGGCCGGCGAAACCGTCGTCGTCGACGGCATCGACCGGCTGCGCGATGGCGCTCATATCAACGTGCATCGTGATGCGCCCGCAGCGGCGGCGCCGACGCAGCCGGCCACGCCCAATGCCGCACCGTCGGGCCAAAGCAACGGCCAACGTAATGGACCAGGTGGTCCTGCGGGTGGTCCTGGCGGCGGCCGTCGCAACCAAGGTGGCCAGAACCAGGGCGGTCAGTCACCATGAACCCGTCACGCCCGTTCATCCTGCGGCCGGTCGCAACCACCCTTCTGATGATTGCGATTTTGCTGTCGGGCATGCTGGCGTTTCGCTTCCTGCCGATCTCGGCCCTGCCGCAGGTCGATTATCCGACCATCCAGGTGCAGACGTTTTATCCGGGTGCCAGCCCGGACGTGATGACCTCGTCGGTGACCGCACCGCTGGAAGTACAGCTCGGCCAGATCCCCAATCTGGAGCAGATGAGTTCGATCAGCTCGGCTGGCGCCTCGGTCATCACTTTGCAATTCAGTCTCGCCATTTCGCTCGATATCGCCGAACAGCAGGTGCAGGCCGCCATCAACGCCGCCGGCAATCTACTGCCGGCCGATCTGCCGGCGCCGCCGATCTATGCCAAGGTCAATCCGGCCGATGCGCCGGTGCTCACCCTCGGGCTCACCTCCAAGACGTTGGCCTTGCGCGACGTGCAGCAGATGGCCGATACGCGGCTGGCGCAGAAGATTTCGCAATTGCCCGGCGTCGGCCTCGTCAGCCTCAGCGGCGGGCAGCGCCCGGCGGTGCGCGTGCAGGCCGATCCGCGCAAGCTGGCCGCCTATGGCCTCAATATCGACGATCTACGCACGACGCTCGGCAATGCCAATGTCAATCAGCCGAAAGGCAATTTCGACGGGCCGACGCGCGGCTATACGGTCAATGCCAACGATCAATTGCAGAGCGCCGATCAATATCGGCCTTTGATCGTCGCCTATAAGAATGGCGCGGCGGTGCGGCTGAGCGACGTGGCCGTCGTGGTCGACGGCACCGAGAACAACAAGCTCGCCGCCTGGATGAACGAGACGCCAGCCATTATCGTCAACATCCAGCGCCAGCCCGGCGCCAACGTCATCGACGTGGTCGACCGCATCAAGGGGCTGCTGCCGCAGCTCGAGGCCTCGTTGCCGAGCGCCATCGAGGTGACGGTGATGACCGACCGGACGACGACGATCCGCGCTTCCGTGCGCGATGTCGAATATGAACTCACCCTGGCGGTGATCCTGGTCGTCCTGGTGATCTTCGTCTTCCTGCGCAGCGCCCGCGCCACGCTCATTCCCAGTCTCTCGGTGCCGCTTTCGCTGGTCGGCACATTGGGCGTCATGTATCTGTTCGGCTACAGCCTCGACAATCTGTCCTTGATGGCGCTGACCGTCGCCACCGGTTTCGTCGTCGACGATGCCATCGTGGTGATCGAGAATATCTCGCGCTATATCGAGGAAGGCGATACGCCTCTCGAAGCCGCGCTCAAGGGCTCCGAGCAGATCGGCTTCACCATCATTTCCTTGACCGTCTCGCTGATCGCCGTGCTGATCCCGCTTCTGTTCATGAGTGACGTGGTCGGGCGGCTGTTTCGCGAATTCGCCATCACTTTGTCGACCACCATCCTGATTTCGGCGGTGGTGTCGCTCACCCTCGTGCCGATGGCCTGCGCCAAGCTGCTGCAAGCGCAGGCGGAGGTGCGGGAGAACCGCTTTCAGCGCGCCAGCCGCGAATTTTTCGATTGGGTGATCCGGGGCTATGGCCACATGCTCACCTGGGTGCTCGACCGGCAGGCCGCCACGCTGCTGGTGGCGCTGGGGACCCTGGCACTGACGACCATTCTCTATATCGAAATCCCCAAGGGCTTCTTCCCCGTTCAGGACACCGGCGTCATCCAGGCCATCACCGAGGCGCCGCAGGCGACCTCCTATGCCGCCATGGCCGAGCGACAGCAGAAGCTGGCGGCGGTCCTTCTCAAGGACAAGGACATCGACAGCCTGTCGTCCTTCATCGGCGTCGATGGCACCAATACGACGCTCAATGTCGGGCGGATGCTGATCAACCTGAAGCCGCGCGAAGAGCGCCAGTCCGACATCACCACGGTGATCGACCGGCTGAAGGAGAGCGCCCAGGTGGTGCCGGGCATGACGCTCTACATGCAGCCCGTGCAGGATCTGACCATCAGCGGCACGGTCAGCCGCACCCAGTATCAATTCGTCTTGCAGGATGCCAATGCGGCGGAACTGTCGGAATGGGCGCCGAAACTGGTCGACAAGCTCGGCACCCTGCCGCAGCTTGCCGATGTCACCAGCGATCTCTCCGATCGCGGCCTGTCCGTCTTCATCGATATCGATCGCAGCCAGGCGGCGCGTTTCGGCGTGACGCCGGCCACCGTCGACAATGCGCTCTATGACGCGTTCGGCCAGCGCATCGTCTCGACGATTTTCACCGCGTCGAGCCAGCAGCGCGTCATTCTCGAAGCCTCGCCCGACATGCAGCAGTCATTGCGTTCGCTGTCGTCGATCTATCTGCCGACATCGACGGGCGGCGATCCGATCCCGCTCTCGGTCGTCGCCAAGCCGCGCATCGAGACCGCGCCGCTGCAAGTCACCCATATGGGGCAATTCCCCTCGACCACCATTTCGTTCAACCTAGCGCCGAAGGCCTCGCTGGGCGAAGCGGTCGATGCCATCAAGCAGGCACAGGCCGAGATCGGCATGCCGGCCAGCATCATCGTCACCTTCCAGGGCACGGCCGCGGCCTTCCAGGCGGCGCTGGGCAACGAGCTGTTCCTCATTCTGGCGGCCGTGGTCACCGTCTATATCGTGCTCGGCGTGCTCTATGAGAGCTTCATCCACCCGATCACCATTCTCTCGACCCTGCCGTCGGCGGGTATCGGCGCCTTGCTTGCGTTGATGCTGGCCGGCGAGGACCTGACGATCATCGCACTGATCGGCATCATTCTCTTGATCGGCATCGTCAAGAAAAACGCCATCATGATGATCGACTTCGCCCTGGAGGCGCAGCGCCATGAGGGGCGCTCGCCACGCGAGGCGATCTATCAGGCCTGTCTGCTGCGCTTCCGGCCGATCCTGATGACGACGACCGCGGCGATCCTCGGCGCGCTGCCGTTGATGCTGGGCACCGGCGTCGGCTCTGAACTGCGTCATCCGCTGGGCGTGAGCATCGTCGGTGGCCTTCTGGTGAGCCAGGTGCTGACCTTGTTCACCACGCCGGTCATCTATCTGTGGTTCGACGGGCTGGCGACGCGGCTGCGCGGACATCCGGAACTGCCGGAGGGACAGGGGGCGGATCTGACGCCATGAACCTGTCGATCCCCTTCATCCGCCGCCCGGTGGCGACGACGTTGCTGACGGTGGGTCTGATCGCCACCGGCGTCGTCGCTTTTCCGTTGCTGCCGGTGGCGCCGCTGCCGCAGGTCGATTATCCGGTGATTTCCGTGCGCGCCACCATGCCCGGCGCCAGCCCGCAGGTGATGGCCAATACGGTGGCGAGCCCGCTGGAGCGTCGTCTCGGCCAGATCGCCGATGTCAATGAAATGACCTCGTCGAGCAGTGTCGGCAGCACGCGCGTCACCCTGCAATTCGGGCTGAACCGGGATATCGACGGGGCGGCGCGCGACGTGCAGGCGGCGATCAATGCGGCCCGTGCCGATCTGCCGACGAGTCTGCGTTCCAACCCGACCTATCGCAAGGTCAATCCGGCCGACGCGCCGATCCTCATCCTGGCGCTGACGTCCGACACGCTGACGCGCGGCCAGATCTACGATGCGGCCAGTACGGTGCTGGCGCAAAAGCTGTCGCAGGTCGGGGGCATCGGCGAAGTGGACGTCAACGGTAGTTCGCTGCCGGCGGTGCGCGTCGAGCTCAATCCGCAATTGCTCTATCATTATCGCATCGGCCTGGAAGACGTACGTGCGGCGCTCGGCGCCGCCAATGCGCATGCGCCGAAAGGCGCGATCGAAGAGGGCCCCTTACGCTATCAGATCTATGCCAACGATCAGGGCATCGTCGCTGCCGACTATCGCGATCTGGTGATCGCCTATCGCAACAATGCGCCGGTGCATTTGCGCGATGTGGCGGCGGTGAACGATTCCGTCGAGAACCTGCGCAATGCCGGCCTCGCCAATGGCAAGCCGGCAGTGCTGCTCGTGCTGTTTCGCTCGCCCAATGCGAATATCATCGATACGGTCGATCGCGTCCGCGCCCTCATTCCCACATTGCAAGCCTCGGTTTCGCCGGCCATTGAGCTTTCGGTAGCGCTCGATCGCTCGACCACCATTCGCGCCTCGCTGAAGGAGGTCGAACGCACTCTGATGATTTCGATCATCCTGGTGATCTTGGTCGTTTTCGCCTTTCTGCGCGATTGGCGCGCCACTCTGGTGCCGATCGTCGCCGTGCCGGCGTCGCTGATCGGCACGCTCGGCATCATGTATCTGCTGGGATTCAGCATCGATAATCTGTCGCTGATGGCGCTGACGGTGGCGACGGGCTTCGTCGTCGACGATGCGGTGGTGGTTCTCGAAAATATCTCGCGGCATCGCTCGCTCGGGCTTTCGCGGATCGAGGCGGCGATCAAGGGGTCGCAGGAGGTCGGTTTCACGGTCGTGTCGATGAGTTTCTCGCTCATCGCCGTCTTCATTCCGATCCTGCTGATGAGCGGGCTCGTCGGCCGCCTCTTTCGCGAATTCGCCATTACCTTGTCGGCGGCCATTCTGGTGTCGCTGGTGATTTCGCTGACCACCACGGCGATGATGTGTTCGGTGCTGCTGCGCGAGGAGAGCGGCGAGCACGGGCGCGTCTACCGGGCCAGCGAACGGGCTTTTGAGGCGATGCTCGATCTCTATCGCCGTACCTTGTCCTGGGCGCTCGATCATCCGCGCTTCATCATGCTGCTATTGTTGGGAACGCTCGGTCTCAACGGCTATCTCTACGTGTCGATTCCGAAGGGGTTCTTTCCGCAGCAAGATACCGGGCAGATCATGGGCGCCATCCAGGCCGACCAGGCGATCTCCTTCCAGGCGATGTCGCAGAAGCTGACGCAATTCGCCGATATCGTCAAAAGCGATCCGGCGGTGAATACGGCGGTGGGCTTCACGGGCGGCGGCCAGACCAATTCCGGTTTCATGTTCGTGTCGTTGAAGCCTCTGGCGGAACGCGGCGTCACGGCCGATCAGGTGATCGCGCGCTTGCGCGGCCGGCTCGCGGTGGTGCCCGGCGCCACGTTGTTTCTGCAGGCGGCGCAAGACATCCGCATGGGCGGGCGCCAGTCGAATGCGCAATATCAATATACGCTGCAGGGCGACGACGCGGCGGAAATAGCCGAATGGGCGCCCAAATTGACGGCGGCCTTGCAGCAGGATCCTGGCCTGCGCGACGTCAACAGCGATCAGCAGAACAAGGGTCTTGAGGCCAATATCGTGATCGATCGCGACACGGCCGCGCGCCTGGGCATCACCGTCAGTCAGATCGACAACACGCTCTATGATGCCTTCGGCCAGCGCCAGGTGTCGACCATCTATGTGGCGCGCAATCAATATCACGTGGTGATGGAGGTGGCGCCGCAATATTGGCAGAACCCCGAAACCTTGAAGCAGGTTTACATTTCTACGTCGGGCGGTTCGGTCGCCGGCTCGCAGGCGACCAATGCGGTGGCGGGCACCTATGTGGCGCCCGGGCAATCGACGGCGGCCGCATCCGCCAATGCGAAAGCGGCGATCAACCAGGCGAACAATTCCATCGGCGCCGTCGGCAAGACCGTCAGTTCCACCGGATCTGCTGTCAGCACGTCCGCCGAGACCGTGGTGCCGCTGGCGGCCGTGGCGCAATTCGCGCCGGGCAGCACGCCATTGTCGGTCAATCATCAAGGCCTTTTCGTCGCCAGCACCATTTCCTTCAATCTGGCGCCGGGCATTGCTCTCAGTGACGCGGTGGCGGCGATCGACGAAGCCAAGGCGCGCATTCGCATGCCGCCGACCATTCACGGCAGTTTCCAGGGCACGGCCAGCGCTTTTCAGGATTCGCTCGCCAGCCAGCCGATGCTGATCCTCACCGCCTTGATCGCCGTCTATATCGTGCTGGGCGTTCTCTATGAAAGCTATGTGCATCCGCTGACGATCTTGTCGACTTTGCCTTCTGCTGGTGTCGGCGCGCTGATGGCGCTGGATGTCTTTGGGCTTGAATTTTCGATCATGGCCTTGATCGGCGTCATCCTGTTGATCGGCATCGTCAAGAAGAATGCGATCATGATGATCGACTTCGCCTTGCATGCGGAGCGCACCGAAAATCTTTCGGCGCATGATGCGATCTACCAGGCCTGCCTGTTGCGCTTCCGGCCGATCATGATGACGACCATGGCGGCGCTGCTGGGGGCGGTGCCGCTGGCGATCGGTTTTGGCGAGGGCAGTGAATTGCGTCGGCCGCTGGGGGTGGCGATCGTCGGCGGCTTGATCCTGAGCCAGGTTCTGACACTCTATACGACCCCGGTGATCTATATTTACATCGATCGCTTCCGGCTCTGGGCACAAAGCTGGCGGCGGCCGGCGCGTCCGGTGTTGCGTGGCAGCGGGTCGCCGAACTGAAGGTGTGACGGATGGGTTCTGGAGTCAGCGTGCGTGGGGTTTCTGCGTTGATGGCAGCATCCATGCGTTTTCCAAAAGGCTTATGGCTCGGCCGCCTCGTCGTCGTGCCGATGACAGCCATCGGCCTTTCCGGTTGCATCCTGAACAGCGAACATCCCGATCCCAGTCTGGAAGTGCCCGCGGCCTATGAGACGGCACCGCGCAAGCCCGATGCCGCGCTGCCGAAGCCCGATTGGTGGCGCGGTTTTCGCTCGTCCGAATTGACAGACTTCATCGTCGAGGCGCAAAGCGACAATCTCGATATCGCCGTTGCCGTGGCGCAGATCACCCAGGCGGAAGCGCAGGCCGGCATCGCCGGCGCGCCTTTGTTGCCGAGCCTCAGTGGTGTCGGCAATGCCGAGCGCATGCGCTCCAGCGGTACGCTGACGTCCACCTTCAGCCTCGGTCTTTCCGCCAGCTATATGCTGGATTTCTGGGGCAAGAACCGCGCCGCTTTCTACTCCGCGTCGGAGACCGCCATCGGCAGCCGCTACAATCGCGACGTGGTGGCGCTGACCACCACTGTCTCGGTGGCCAATGCTTATTTTCAGGCCTTGGCCGCCCTCGACCAGTTGCAGGTGGCGCGGAACAATCTCTCCGCCGCCAACCGCATCCTCGATCTGATCCGCAAGCAGATGGCCGGCGGCACGGCGTCGCAATTGCAGCTCTCGCAACAGGAAGCCCTGGTCGGCCAGGTGAAGGCTTCGATCCCACCTCTGCAAGTGACGTTGAAACAGAATCTGGCGGCGTTGGCGGTGTTGCTGGCGCGGCCGGCGACGGGCTTCAAGATCAAGGGCACGAGCCTGGCGCGTATCGCCATCCCGCGCGTCACACCCGGCCTACCGTCGGAACTGCTCACCCGGCGGCCGGATATCGCTCTGGCGGAGGCGCAACTTGCCTCTTCGAACTTCTCGGTCGAATCGGCGCGCGCCGCTTTCTTCCCGCAGATCACGCTGACCGGCACCACCGGCTTCCAAAGCAATTCGCTGTCGTCGCTGTTCGTGCCGGGTGCCTGGTATTACACGATGGCAGCCGGACTGGCGCAGCCGATCTTCAACGGCTTCCAGCTCGAGAACCAGTTGAAACAGGCACAGGGCGTGCAATTGCAATATCTGCAAAGCTTCCGCAAGGCGGTGGTCTCGGCTTTCTCGGATGTGGAAGTGGCGCTCGTCACCTTGCAGCAGACGACGCAGCAGTTGCAGCTTCAGGGCCAAGTCGTCGCCAGTTCACGTAAGGCTTTCGAAGTGGCCGAAACGCAGTTGCGCGGCGGCACCGCCGATCTTGTGTCAGTGTTGCAGACGCAGCAGACGCTGTTCACCGCCGAGACCACCTTGGCTCAGGTGCGCTTGAGCCGAATGCTGGCTGTGACGAGCCTCTTTCAAGCCCTGGGCGGTGGCTGGAGCGAACCGCCGGTGTCGCTGAAGGGGCAGTAGGTTTGGCCAATACAAGCTTGCCGGCACCCGTAAACAGCTCTGTCTTTCAGCTTTGAACAAAGCCTTAGATATCGCCCGCATTTCGCTTAAAACCCTCCCGATGAGTGGATTTAAATGATATGCGGCAGGCGACTTTATGCTGGCTGACGAATGGAGAGAGGAATGTCCATCACAACGAAATTAAAACAGCTCCTGGGTGGGGTATCGTCTGATGCGCTTCCTCCGGCGGTGGCCGAGAAGTCAGGTTATAGCAGACTTTCGCCAGCCGATTTGATCAACGGAGATCGTATCGACATCGAAAACAAAATAGCAGGCCGATGCTATTCGAGTTATCTCGGCGATTACACGGCGCTATGCCGTGTCCTCGGGCAATATATGGTCTTTGTCGATACACGCGATGTCGGCTTCGCCACGCATCTCCTCATGCGGGGCATATGGGAAATGGGTCTCACCCAGTTCATCACCCGCACGGTAAAACCAGGGATGCGCGTGGCCGATATCGGTGCGAATTTCGGCTATTATTCCTTGCTGATGTCCGATTTGGTCGGCGCCGGCGGTTATTGTTACGCATTTGAGCCGAACCCGCGCGCAGCGGGCCTGTTGCGGCAATCATTGTCGGTCAACGGCTTCGACAGCAGATCCTCGGTGAAACAGATAGCTCTAGCTGAACATTCCGGCGACGATAGCACTTTTTATGTTCCTCGTGCCGAACCTAAGAATGCTCGTTTCGTATCCGATGTAACGGATGAACTGTTGACCAAAGGCGATGTGATCGCCGTTCGTACGCAATCGTTTTCGGATGTTGCCAAGGAGATTGGCGCGATCGATTTTGTTAAACTCGATGTGGAGGGCGCCGAGTTCGTCATCATGCAGGGGATGATGGATTTCATCCGCGCCCAGAAACCGCAAATTGTCGCCGAGATAAATTTTGGTCGTGGGTACAATCCGACGGCGATGCTCGCTGAATTGGCCGCTATCTATGGATCAATCCGGTATGTGCATGACGATGGCCATGCTTATCCGACAACCGTGGAGACATTGTCGTCCGAGAATGTCGGTTCTGACTGGATGGTTTATCTTGCGTGATTGGCACTATGGAGGGCGGGGAGAGCGGGCGCTTTTCCGATGCTGGCGCCGACGGTTCTCCGCGAGTTGCGAAACTGGGGTCACTTTACATCGGGCGAAATCGCGTTTCCCTGGAGACGTAATTTTGCCCAGTATATTCAGTTCTGATGCTGCTTTATGATGTTGGACACTGCGGCCAGCCGGCCGAAAACAGTCGCTCTACGATCAGTCTGCTCGCCATCAAGTATCGTGAAATGTAAGTATCGTGAAATGAAAGTGCCAGTTCTGTCATGATTCTCAGCATTCTCGGTACGAATTCGGCGGTCTTCGCGGCCACTCAGCGCCTAGTCTCCATTATTACAAAGGCAATATTTGGAGATGCGCAGGAGTTATATGTTGTATCCAGAGCTGAACTGCGTGACCATTGGCACGACATTCGGAGTAATCCGGATAAAACTTTCATCCTCTTGAGTAATGCTCCTTGCTCGGATCTGACAGACGTTTTTGTTGAAACAAAACTGCCTGTTATTGTCTGTCATCAGGATGCCGAGGATATTATAAAATATCTTATACTGGATTGCGGCCTCGATCTTACGAACGCGCTGCAAAATGTTTCCAATACTACAGTGCAAGCGGCCCAACTGACGCGTTGCAGCAGATCTTTATTAGTTGGTTCTAACCGATACGCTACATCTGTTCTCGATTTATCTCGCGAGATCATGCTTTTTTTCGGCATGCCGGCTGACCAACAACAGTTGGAGCTTGTGAAAGGCGCGTTGGGCGGAGAGCAGGGCGGCCAGGCGAGTTTTCTGGATTTTATTCTCGCTCAGTTTCCGAAGTGGCATTCGGTCAAGAGCTTCGTCGGAAGGCTTCCCGATGAGGATATCTCGCTCATCGAGCACGTGGCTCAGGATTACAACTTCATCGGTGACGAACGATCCGCGTCGACTTTTCACTGGCCGCGGCGTTGTTTTCTAGACGGCGATATTCCAGGGCATCGTCTTGTCGGGTCCAAGCTTCTGGTCGGTCCCGCGCGTATTCTTTCCTATGGTCCCTATATGCACCTTCCGCCAGGCGTCTGGCATGGAGAGATGCAGATTGAGTTGGCCAATTGCGGAACCGATACGCTGGCGCTTCTGGATGTGTTCAATGGCGAGATTTTGGGGGCGGTTTCCATGCGCTGGCCCAGGAATGGGTCTTATGCGATCGATATCTCGTTTGAAGTCACGGAAAGTCACAAACCTATCGAGCTTCGCTTGCAACTTCTCAAAGGCGCCATAGAGGGCGAAGTTCTGCTCGTCGGGGTCCGCTTGACGCGCGCCGCGGCGCCCCGCCAGATTGGCGTCCGGTCTGACATCGGCGATCCGTCCCTGGCGCAATAAGCCAGGACTAAACAACGTGTTAGGAGTAATATCCTGCGTCGGGCGCAGCTACGAGCAAGGCCCGCGCTCAGTTGCAATATCGGGTGGGATTCGGTACTTGCTCGCCTGTGACTTTCTTTTCAAACGCCCAGAATTTTGAAGACGTTATCCTCTGGCGTGCCCTCAAGCATGTCGAGCGCGGCTTCTTTATCGATATCGGTGCTCAGGATCCGGTATTTGATTCCGTGAGTATCGCATTCCACCACCAAGGCTGGCGTGGCGTGCATGTCGAGCCGACGCCGCACTATGCCGAAAAGCTCCGCCTCTACCGTCAAGGCGACGTGGTGATTCAGGCGGCGATCGGAACTCATGAAGGGACGATACCGTTCTGGGAAATATCAGGGACGGGCTTGAGCACGGGTGATCCCGCGATTGCCGCTGAACATGAGCGCAATCATCATAAGTGCGTGCAGATCGAAGTTCCTTGCCTGCCGCTGTCGCAAGTTCTCGACGCATATGCTGATCGGCCGATTCACTGGCTCAAGATCGATGTCGAAGGTCAGGAAGACGATGTCATTGACAGCTGGCGTCCGTCGCTCGTCAGGCCTTGGATTGTGGTGGTCGAGAGCACAAAACCAAACACGCAAGAACCAAGTTACGCGAATTGGGATCCTAAGCTGATCGATCTCGGTTACGAGTTCGTCTACTTCGATGGCGTGAACCGATTTTACGTGAGCAAAGAGCATATCGAACTCAAGGCGCCATTTGGGCCAGGGCCAAATTTTTTCGATTATTTCCAGCTGGATGAGCATTCCCATTTCAATTTTGAGTTCGCGAAAAGGCTGTCTGTTGTGGATGCGGCAAAGGCGAAGGCCGCGGCGCTTGATGTCGCCGTCCATTCGCACATGTTTGGCTCTTCAAGAGCGATCATCCATTCGGAGCTGCCGGACGTCTTGCATCAGCTTGAAGGCGGTGTGGCTCAATTGATCAAGCGAGATGCGGCGAATGTCGCGCTTCTGCGTCAAAAAGAGGCTGATATCAAAGCGATCCTGCATCAGAAAGAAGTCGAAATCAAATATGCCTTGGATGCGCTTCACGCCGTACATTCCTCGCTCTCCTGGCGCATAACGGCGCCGTTGCGCTGGATTGCCTCGGGGCCGAGGCAAATGCTGCGTGATACAGTAAGACGACTGCAGTCGATGAAAGGACCGTCTCAATCCTCGGCGAGCAAAGCGCGGTCGGTTAAGCCGGTGTCTCCAACTCAGGATGCCGAGTCATCCACGAGGCCGCTTTCGCTGCCGGCCAGGCAGATTTTCAACGACCTCAACGATCACGTGTAGTGGAAGCCTAAATGAGATTGGTTATTGATCTAACCGGCTTGCAAAGCGGGAGCCGCTTTCGAGGCATTGGTCGATATGCTCGTGGTCTTGCTGCAGGTCTGCTGCGTACCGCTGGAGAACACGAGGTCTGGCTCGCGATCAGCGAGAATCCTCCTGAGACCGTGGAGGCCATCCGTGCGGATTTTGGTGATCTGACATCCCCGCATCGTATCGTAACATATCGAACGCTTGACGGCGGTCCTTATCCCCGGTCCTCGGTTTACTGGCGGAGAGCCAGAGAATTGACGAGGGAGCATTTTTTTGCAGGCTTGCAAGCGGATGCCATTCTATTTTCAAGCTTGTTTGAAGGTTTCGAGGGAGATGTCATCACCTCGGGCGGAAGTTTGTGCGGTGAGTCGCTACGTGCGGTGATCGCCCATGATTTGATCCCTCTGCGCAACCCGGCAAAGTATCTCGATGCGCCGGAAGTTCGCGGCTGGTACTACGACAAGCTTGCAGCGTTCTGCGACTGCGATCTGTTTCTGACAAACTCGGATTCCACCCGTCTTGAAATCATTGAAGACGCCAAGATCGACCCCACTCGCGCCGTCAGTGTCATGGCGGGTGGCGACGAATTCGCCGTTCGCGCGACTGACCTAAAAGATGACGGTAATGAGTTCGAGACGAGGTTGGGCATCACGAAGCCGTTCTTCGTTTATGCGGCTTCGTTCGAGCAACGGAAAAATTTCGAAGGACTGATCGCGGCGTTCGGCCGGTTCGCCTCGCAGATCGGCGGGCAGCATCAATTGGTGTTGGTCACGTCCAATGAGCCCGCTGTCACCGCCATGATTTCATCGCTTGCCAGCGAGGCTGGCCTGGGCGGTTTCGACGTTATCGTGACAGGTCAGATCAGCGATACGGACCTGACGCAGCTTTATCGCCGATGCGTTGCGATGGTGTATCCTTCCCTGCATGAAGGATTTGGCCTTCCCATTCTTGAGGCTATGCACCTTGATGCCGCCGTCATAGGCTCGAACGTCACCAGCATTCCCGAGATCATCGGCCTTGAGGAGGCGATGTTCGATCCGACGTCGACGGAAGAAATCGCGGCAAAAATGGTCCAGGTCGTTCGCGATGACCAGTTCCGTCAACGCCTCAAGGAGAATGCCGTTCAGCGCAGGGCCTTGTTCACCTGGGACCGAGCCGCACTCTCCACTTGGCGTGCCCTTGAAGATGCGCTGGCGTCCCAGGGTTTTCAAGATAAGCCGAAACTCAATCGAGCGGCGCGTTATCAGGCGCTGATCAAGGCACTCAAAGCTTCGGCAAAAGCGCATGGGCAGCCAACGCCTGATGAGCTGAGGCAAATCGCCAATGTCGTTGCCTTCAATCAGCAAGCGATCGAAGCGCTTCCGGTCTTGAGGTTTCGCGATGAGAAGCGTGTCTGGCGTATCGAAGGGCCGTTCGACTCGAACTACAGCCTCTCCCTCGTCAACCGAGAAACGGCCCGGGCGTTAAAGGCCAAGGGAGAAGAGGTTTTTCTTCACTCGTCCGACGGTCCCGGCGACTATCCGCCCAATAAATCTTTTCTCGTACAAAACCATCCTGACATGTTGGCGCTTTGGCAGGATCGGACCGAAATCGATACGCGGGACAGGCTTGTCGTTGCCTCGCGAAATATCTATCCGCCACGCGTCGACGATGCGGACGGCACTTATAACATCCTGCATTCCTATGCCTGGGAGGAGAGCCGCTTTCCGTCACAATGGGTGGACCAGTTCAATCTTCATCTGGATGGCATCGCCTGCGTCTCGTCGCATGTCTCGAAGCTTCTGCAGGATAGCGGCGTCGCTGTGCCGTTAAGCGTCGTCGGAAACGGGGTCGATCACTGGGAGCGTGTGCCGGCGGCGAGACTGCAGAACTTGCCAGGAAAGAGTTTTCGGTTCCTCCATGTGTCCTCGTGTTTCCCGAGGAAAGGCGCCGACGTCCTGCTGGCCGCGTATGGACAGGCATTCAGACGCTCTGATGATGTCACACTCATCATCAAGACCTTCAAAAATCCGCACAACGATATCGAGGCACGGCTCGCTGCCGCCCGTACCCAAGATCCGGAATTCCCGGATGTCGCTCTGATTTTCGAAGATTTGCCGGATTCCGACCTCAAGGCTCTCTATCAGCATTGTCAGGTGCTTGTCGCTCCAAGCCGTGCGGAAGGCTACGGATTGCCGATCGCGGAAGCGATGCTGTCGGGGCTTCCCGTCATCGTGACCAATTGGAGCGGTCAGGCCGATTTTTGCAACGAACAGACAGCTTGGTTGGTCGACTACAGCTTCGCGCAGGCTCAAACCCACTTTGACCTGTCATCGTCCGTTTGGGCCGAACCTGACCGGGATCATCTCGCCTCATGCATGCGTGAAGCCCATGCAACTTCGGCAACGGAAAGAGCGAGGAAAGCGGCTGCGGGTCGCGCCATGCTGCTCAAGGATCATACTTGGAGTGCCGTCGTCGATCGTCTGTCCGTGGCTGTCGACAAATGGGCGAAGCCACGCAAGCCGCTGCAAGGTCGCCTTGGCTGGGTCACGACATGGAACTGCAAATGCGGTATCGCGACCTATTCGGAATATTTGATCCGATGGTTGCCGCAAAAGCCGGTTATCTTTGGCGCAATCAATGATGACGTCATCACACCTGATGACGAGGATGTCGTTCGTGCGTGGCAGAAATATATGTCGGGAGCCAGCCTCGATGGCCTCGCCCGGGCGGTCGACGACTCTGGTGTCGATACTCTGGTCATCCAGTTCAACAATAGCTTCTTCGATTTCATGGAGCTTGAGAAATTCGTCCTGGCTCAGAAGCAATCTGGCCGGACCATTCTCATGGTGATGCATTCGACGTGGGGCAATCCAGACGACGAAACCAAAATACTGTCGCTTCTGACGAAAACGCTCAATGCATGCGATCGTGTTCTGGTTCATTCATATCATGATCTCAACCGTCTGAAGGCGATCGGCGTCGTGGGGAACACGACGCTGCTTCCTCACGGCATCATCGAAGGTCCTCCGTCTGAGTTCAGGGCGCGGAGACCCGGTTCGACCTTCACGATCGGTAGTTATGGTTTCTGCCTGCCGCATAAGGGCCTCCACGCTCTCGTGGCGGCCTATGGCTTGCTGGCGCGCAAGGATTCCTCGCTCCATCTGCACCTGGTTAATGCCGAATATCCTGTCGATTTGTCCCATGAACTGGCGCGAGGGTTACGTGCTGAGATGGCTCAACTCGGTGTTGGCGCGCGCGCGCGCTTTACGGGCGACTTTCTGCCGGACGACCAAGCGCTCGCTCATTTGCGCGCTTGTGACCTGATCGTGTTCCCTTATGAAAACACCGGTGAATCGGCTAGCGGTGCCGTTCGTTTCGGTATTGCCAGCGGCCGACCGGTGGCCACGACCAATTTGCCGATCTTTGACGATGTTAAACCCGCTGTCTTGCAGGTTGCCGATAGCGCGCCGGAGATTCTCGCGGCTGGATTGCGCGACATCATTTCCCAGTTGCGAAAGGGTGGTTCTGCGGTCGACGAGAAAGAGCACGCAGCGGACAGATGGCGTCAGGAACATTCTTATGAAGCGCTGGCGGCCCGGCTCACGGGGTTGATCGAAGCTCTGAGGCTCGAACGTTCTTTCGCACTGGCCAGCCCTATCGGTCGAACCGAGGCGGCCGACCAAGAGCTGGTTCATGGAGCAAGCAACTGAGGCCGCAGGTATTGTGGAAAATGAACCCTTCCTGAGGGTCATGCGCAGAACACCGCGAAAGCTGTCGCGTCGTTGCACGAAATCCTTCTTAATACGCCTCCACCAGTAAAAATGGTGGCCCGCTGGGGTGGGGGCAATGACAACGATTCTGACTATAGCGGGCCTATTGGCCGCAATTGCTGTTGGGTGGACGGCGAGGAGGGCTGTGCGCGGTAACAGCTATCATGCCCTGGTACGTAAGATCGTTTCTGCGGAACTCGGCTTGATGGCCGATCCCTATTTGGAAGCTCCGGCCGTTATCGAGATGGTCTCCAGCGGATATCGAAGCGGAGACCCGGCCAGTTCAATCGCGCGATCTCTCATCCTGATCATTCGGGCCCAGGAAGCAGATCTGTAGCATTGAAACCTGTCTCCACCTGTCGCGCTGAATCCTTTGCCCCTCTCGCGAGCGCTTTCGGATATCGGCATTGCCATTCTCCGCTCCGTCGAATTATCTATAAAATCATGACGACGGCGAAAGACGACACCCTGGCGGTGCGGATCAGCAAGATTCTGGCGGAGCGCATCATTGCCGGGGCCATCGCGCCGGGCGTGCGGCTGGGGCAGGATCATATCGCCGAGGAATTCGGCGCCAGCCATGTGCCGGTGCGCGAGGCGTTTCGCCGGCTTGAGGCGCAGGGACTGGTGGTCAGCGAGCCGCGCCGGGGCGTGCGGGTGGCGGGTTTTACCGTCGAGGAGGTGCGGGAGGTCGCGGAAATGCGCGCCGCGCTCGAAGTGCTGGCCTTGCGCCAGGCAGCGCCGCATCTGACGAAAGCCCTTTTGGATCAGGCGGAAGAGGCGACCCGGGCGGGCGATAAGGCGACCGACGTGCAGGCATGGGAGCTGGCCAACCGGCATTTCCATCGCCTCATCCTCACCCCCTGCGCCATGCCGCGCCTGCTCAAGGCGATCGACGATCTGCACACGGCCAGCGCGCGCTTTTTGTTTTCGGGTTGGCGGGCCGAATGGGAGGCGCCGACCGATCGGGATCATCGGGCGATTCTCACCGCTCTGCGTGCCGGCCAGGTGGAAACGGCGGCGCAGGTGCTCGCCCGGCATGTCCAGGCCATCGGGCAAAAGCCCTGGCAAACCAGCCGGTTGAAGCCCGCCGCGCGGGGCTGATCCGGCCTTTTGCGGCCAAGCTCTTGCAATTCGCGCCCGTCTATGGACTCTTTTAGCGATAGAGTTCAAAAATTATCTATAATTTTGTGGCGAGCGAGCTGACATGCCAAATGCAAGTACGGGAGCGGTCGAAAGCCGCTCCTTCTGGTCTCTTCCTTTCCTCATCGTCGCTGGAGCCGCCGGCCTGACACTCGCCGCCAAGGTGCAGATTCCGTTCTGGCCGGTGCCGATGACCCTGCACACCCTGGCGGTGATGGGCTTTGCCGTCGCTTTCGGGCCGCGCCGCGCCGTGGCGATCTTTCTTGCCTATCTGGCGGCCGGTGCTGCTGGCCTGCCGGTGTTTTCCGGTTCGCCGGAGCGCGGCATCGGCCTGGCTTACCTGGCCGGCCCGACAGGCGGTTATCTCGCCGGCTATCTTCTGGCCTCCGGTGTGGTCGGCTGGCTTGCGGCGGGCAAAGGTCTGCTTGGCCGCTTCACCGCCATGCTCGTCGGTCTGGCTCTGATCTATGGGCTCGGCGTCGCGTGGCTCGCGCTCTACGTGCCGGCGGGGCAACTTCTCGCAGTCGGCGTCGCGCCGTTCCTGTTCGGCGATCTCGTGAAGATCGCTCTGGTGGCCGTTGGCGCTTCGACCCTGCCGGCTCTGGTCGCGCATCTGCGGAGCTTGCGCTCATGAACAGTGCCGACGGAACGATCCGCCACGATTGGACGATCGACGATATCGTCGTGCTGCATGATCTGCCGCTGCTCGAACTGGTGGGCCGCGCCAATGCGGTGCATCGTCAGCATCACGATCCCAACAAAGTGCAGCGCGCCAGCCTGCTGTCGATCAAGACCGGCGGCTGTCCGGAAGATTGCGGCTATTGTTCTCAATCGGCGCATCACCGCGAGGTGAAGCTGACGCGTGAAAAGCTGATGAATCCGCAACAAGTGCTGGCGCTCGCGGCGACGGCGAAAGCGGCCGGCGCGGAGCGTTTCTGCATGGGCGCGGCCTGGCGCAAGGTGCGCGACGGCCAGGAGTTCGACGCGGTCATCGACATGGTGAAAGGCGTGCGTGCGCTCGGCATGGAAGCCTGCGTGACGCTGGGCATGCTGCAGCCGCATCAGGCCGAGCGCCTCGCCGAGGCAGGCCTTACCGCCTATAATCACAACCTCGACACGAGCCCGGAGTTTTACGGAAAGATCGTGTCGACACGCACCTATCAGGATCGGCTCGATACGCTTGCCACGGTGCGCTCCTGCGGCATCGATCTGTGCTGCGGCGGTATTATCGGCATGGGCGAGACGATCCGCGATCGCGCGTCGATGTTGCAGGTTCTGGCGCAGATGAATCCGCATCCCGAAAGCGTGCCGATCAATGCGCTCGTCGCGGTCGCGGGAACGCCGCTCGCCCATCGTTCGCGGATCGATCCGCTGGAACTGGTGCGCATGGTGGCGACGGCGCGGATCGTCATGCCGCAATCGACGGTGCGGTTGTCGGCGGGTCGTTCATATCTCAACCGTGAAGCGCAGATTCTCTGCCTGATCGCCGGCGCCAATTCGCTGTTTTACGGCGACACTTTGTTGACGACACCTAATGCCGATCTGGGCGAAGACGCCGATCTGTTCGCGGCCATCGGTGAACGGGAAAGTATTCTCGCGTCTTGACATCGCTATGGGCGTGGTTTCACACTGCGTCCATTCCAGGGAGATCCCCGGCAAGGGGCTGAGAAACCGCTGGCACGCCGGATCATCCGGATGAACGCGCGGAAATCCTTAGAACCTGATCCGGTTCATACCGGCGGAGGGATTGGATTTCGCGCGCAAGCCACACCGATCATCTCCGCCGGCACACCGGCCGAGGAGATGCGATGCGTGGTCCACCCCCCACTGCTTTTCGACGCGTCCGTTCGGACGCGCAGCCTGCCGCGCCTGAACCGCCGTCTTCGTGCGATGTGGCGATCATCGGCGGTGGCTTGATCGGTTTGTCGATCGGCTGGCGTCTGGCACGACGCGGCCTTGACGTCGCGTTGTTCGAGCGCGGCACCGTTGGTCAAGGCGCGAGCCTCGCGGCCACGGGCATGCTGGCGGCGGCGGCCGAACTCGAGCCCGGCGGCGAAACACATCTGGCTCTGGCATTGGAAAGCCAGCGGCTGTGGCCGCTCTTCGCGCGCGAGCTTGAAGGTGACGGCGGCGGCAGCGTCGATTATCGCGCCGATGGCGTGCTTCTGGTGGCGCTCGGCCGCGAAGAGGTCGATCGTCTGCGCATGCGCTACGATCTGCAGCAGCGCTGCGGTCTTGCCACGCAATGGCTCAACGCCGCGCAATGCCGCGCGCTCGAACCCGGTCTCAAACCCGCCGTCATTGCCGGCATTTTCTGTCCCGCCGATCATCAGGTCGATCCGCCGCGTGTGATGGCGGCGTTGCGCCAAGCCTTCCTGGCGCAAGGCGGCACGCTCGCTGAACAATGCGAGGCGCAGCCGGAGATGGCGGGTGGTCGCGTGACGGGCGTCACCACGCGCCATGGTCCGTGTGCGGCGCGGATTGTCGTGCTGGCTGAGGGGGCCTGGACGCAACATGCTGGCCTCGACATTCCCGTGCGCCCGCTGAAAGGGCAATCGCTGGCTCTGCGTCCGATGGCGCCAGCTCTGTCGCGCATGGTCTGGACCGAACAGATTCATCTCGCGCCGAAAAGCGACGGCACGCTGATCGTCGGCGCAACGATGGAGGAATGCGGTTTCGACGACACTGTCACGGCCGGGGGTCTCTACGCGCTGCTCGAAGCGGCGCGGCGCGCTCTGCCAGGGGTCGAGGACATGCCGCTTGAGGCAGTATGGTCAGGCTTCCGCCCGACCTCGATCGACGATGCGCCGATTCTTGGCGAGACCGGCGTCGCCGGCCTGCTTGTCGCCACCGGGCATCATCGCAACGGCTATCTGCTGGCGCCAGTCACGGCAGCGGCGATCGAGCAATGCGTCGTCGATGGCCTCATTTCAGGGCCAGCGGCCGAATTCGGCGCGGCCCGCTTCACCGAACTGATGGGAGCACACGCATGAAATTGATCGTCAATGGGCAGGAGCGTGACAGCGCCGCCGCGACGCTCGATGCACTCTGGCGCGAAGAGACCGCCGAACTCGATCTGCCTAATACGAAGGGTTTTGCCATCGCGCTGAATGGTAAGGTCGTGCGTCAGCCCGATTGGGCCAAGACGTCTTTATCCGACGATGACCGCGTGGAAATCATCCGCGCCTTTGCCGGAGGTTGATATGACGGATGCTCTCACCATAGCCGGCGTCACCCTGTCGTCGCGGCTGTTCATCGGCACGGCGGGCTATCCCAACCAGCGCATCATGGTCGATGCCATCGCAGCGAGCGGTGCCGATCTCGTCACGCTGTCGGTGCGCCGTATCTCTCTGCAAGGTCACGGATCGGATACGGTGCGTCTGCTCGCCGGCCGTCGCTTTCTGCCCAATACCGCGGGTTGCGAGACGGCGCGTGATGCCATCCTCACCGCGCAATTGGCGCGCGAAGCCTTGGGCACCGATTGGATCAAGGTTGAGGTCATCGGCGATCGCGAGACGCTTTATCCCGATGTCGGCGAATTGCTGGCAGCGACGCGTGAGTTGGTGGATGACGGCTTCGTCGTGCTGCCCTATTGCAATGACGATCCGGTGGTGTGCGCGCGTCTCGCCGATCTCGGCGCTGCGGCGGTCATGCCGATGGGCTCATTGATCGGCTCTGGCATGGGCGTTGCCAATCCCGGCAATCTCGAATTGATCTGCGCCCGTTCGCCCGTGCCGGTGATCGTCGATGCCGGCATTGGCACGGCCTCCGATGCCGTCATCGCCATGGAATGCGGCGCGAGCGGCGTTTTGCTCAACACGGCGGTGGCCAAGGCCGACGATCCCGTGCGTATGGCCCATGCCATGCGGTACGCGGTGAAGGCGGGCTGGAACGCGCGCCAGGCCGGCCGCATCGCGCGCCGGGGCCGGGCCGAACCGTCGAGCCCGCAGCTCGGGCTGGTCGGCTCGTGAGCCTGCCGGACCGGCTGCTTGTTGTCACCGACCGGCATCAGGCGCCGCGCGATCTCATCGACGTGGTCGATGCGGCGCTTGCCGGCGGCGCGCGCTGGATCTGGTTTCGCGATCGCGATCTGGCGGCCGGCGAACGTCGGGACATTGCACGGCGTCTGCGCGATTTGACGAGAACATATGGCGCGGTGCTGACGATTGGCGGTGATGCCGGGCTGGCGGTCGAGGTGGGCACGCCAGCGGTTCATCTGTCGTCGATAGACGATATAGGTGCGGCGCGCGCGTTGCTCGGCGCCGATGCGCTGATCGGCATCTCCGCTCACAATGAAACCGAGGTGCAAGCGGCGAAAGCGGCCGGTGCTGATTATGCGACCCTGAGCCCGATCTTCCTCACCGCCAGCAAGCCCGGCTATGGCCCGGCTTTGGGCACGGCGACATTGCAGCGCGTCCGTGCCATCGGCTTGCCGGTGATCGCGCTCGGCGGGATCACCGGCGATCGGGTGCCGGCTTGTCTGGCCGCCGGCGCTGCTGGCGTTGCGGTGATGGGCGATGTGATGCGCGCGGAAGATCCGGAAGCGGTCGTGCTTCGCTTCCGCGCGGCGCTCGATCGTCCCCTTACTGCATCTTGATGTCGCCATCCTTGATGATGGTGCGGTATTTGTTGTTCTCGTTCGTCAGGAAGCTCGTCAGATCGTCGCCGACGAGCTTGCGGACGGCGATGGCCTGATCGGCGAGCTTCTTCTTCAGCTCCGGATCGTCGAGAACTTTCAGGGTGCCGGCGCGCAGCTTGTCGGTGACGGCGGCGGGCATGTTGGCGGGGCCGAAGAAGCCGATCCACAGTTCCAGGTCGAAGCCGGCAAGGCCCGGCGTATCGGAGAGCGGCGGCACTTGCGGCGCGAATTCGGTGCGGCTGGGCGAGGTGACGGCGAAGGCCTTGGCCTGACCGGCCTGGATGAAAGGCAAGGCCGAGGCGAGGGAGGCCACGCCGAGATCGATATGGCCGGCGATCACGTCGGTG
The DNA here is from genome assembly GCF_031921685.1 of Methylocella sp. CPCC 101449. Classification (NCBI taxonomy): domain Bacteria; kingdom Pseudomonadati; phylum Pseudomonadota; class Alphaproteobacteria; order Hyphomicrobiales; family Beijerinckiaceae; genus Methylocella; species Methylocella sp. CPCC 101449. The sequence goes on from NZ_JAPDHU010000001.1 coordinate 1,583,398, forward strand.
ATCACGGGGGCGGCGCCGCGATAGGCGACATGCGAGATTTTCGTTTGCGTGCGGAATTTGATCGCTTCGCCGGCGAGATGCATGAAGGTGCCAGCGCCCGCACTGCCATAGGAGAGCGTGTCCGGCTTGGCGCGCGCCAGCGCCAGCACGTCGGCGAGCGATGTGGCGGCAAGGCCCGGCTTGCCGAGGACCACCATTGGCCCGGTACCGATCATGCTGATGGCGGTGAGGTCCTTCAGCCCGTCATAGGGTGTCGGTTGCAAGAGCTGGCGGATCAGCACTTCCGAGCCGGAGCCGATCAGCAGCGTATAGCCATCGGGCTTGGCGGTGGCGACGCGATGGGCGCCGACGCCACCGCCGGCGCCGCCGACATTCTCGATCACCAAGGGCTGGCCGATCTGCCGCTCGAGCCGCTCGGCGAACAGCCGGCCGACGATGTCGGAGGAGCCGCCGGCCGCATAGGGCACGATCAAGGTGATGGGCCGATCGGGATATTCGGCGGCGGCGGGCGGCGCGAAAACGCAGGCCGTGGCGACGGCTGTCGCGATCCATGTGGTCCAAAAACGCATGCGACCCTCCCGGTCTTAGTCTGTGCCTGCGACGGCAGGCTTTCCCTCAAGATGTCCGCCCTCAAACTGTGCGGGCCAGCCAGTCGCGCAGCAGCCTGTTGACGTTCTGCGGCGCGGTCAGGTTGACCATGTGGCGGTGGTTTTCGATGATTTCGCCGATGCCGGCCGGCGCGGCTGCGGCCATGTCCCGCGCCATGGCGGGTGTCGAATTGGGGTCGCCTTCGCCTGTGAGAAACAGGGCGGGGCCGGCGACGGTCGGCCAAGCGTCGGCAAAAGCCAGATCGCCGCGCGCGAAAGCGCCATAGGCGGTGGCATAGCCTTTCGGGTCGAGCTGACGCAGCAAGGTTTTGGTCAGTCGATAGGCTTCGCTTGCCTGGCAGCTTGCGTCGAACCAGCGCTGCAAGGGGCCGTCGTAATCGATCTCGCCGGCGCGGATGGCGTCGGCACGGGCGATAACGGCGGCACGCGCCTGATCGTCGCGGCGATAGACGCCGTTGAGCAGCGCCACACGCTTGATGCGTTGGCCGAAGGTGGCGGCCATGCCGCCGGCAATCATCGCGCCCATGGAGTGACCGGCGAGATTGACCTCCGCCAGACCAAGATCATCGAGCGCCGTGCCGCACCAGGCGACGAAGGCTTCGAGCGGCGCGTCGTCATCGACGAGGCGTTCGCTCTCGCCGTGACCGGGCATGTCGATGGCGATGACGCGATGGTCGGTGCTGAGTGCCGAGATCTGCGGCAGCCAGGCTTCGAGCCGCAGGCCGACGCCATGGATCAGAACCAGCGGATCGCCGCTGCCGACATCGACATAAGCCGCGCCACCGCGCGTTTTAGACCGCGGCGGGATTGGCAACGTCATGGCCGAGTTCTTTGAGGTCTTCGTAGCGATTACCGATGCGGTGATGCGGCCGGCCGCCGACGGAAGCGCCCAGCGCGATGACGATTTCATTGGCCGCCGGGGCATCGGGAATGGCGGTCTGGATCGTCAGATAGTGGGAGCGGCGGCCTTCGTCGTTCTTGTCCATGAGCGGGATCATGAGCGGGGCATTGGCCGGGCCGCGCGTATTGGTGAAGGCGAGATAGGATTTGGCGCCGACGGCCTGGCGATAGTGATTGCCGAAGCGCAGTGTGTGGATGAGAGCGGAGCCGTGTTCGACCTCGCCGTCGAGGCCGACGACCGCGGCCTTGCCATAGCCTTCCACCGCTTCGCCGGAACCGACGGCATCGAGGATCATGCCGGTCAGGAGCTGGCCCAGCACCGGCGCGATCTCATGGATTTCGGGTTTGAGATTTTCGACGAAGCCGCGGCCGGCCCAGGGATTGGTGAGGACCGCCATGGCCGCGAACAGTTTCAGCGGTTGCGCGGCGGCCTTCTGGCCTTCGATGAAGGTCGTCTCGACCTGCAGCAGTGTTTTACGGAGAGCTAAAGCCACGGGCCTCTTCCTGTGCCATTCAATACTACTATATTATGGCATACCAAAATGGCGGGCGTCAATCGGCTGGGTTTGGGGAGGTTTGGTTAAACCTCGGTGTCATCCCGGGCGCCCAGCGGGCGACCCGGGATCCAGGGGCGTGTGGTAGGGGCTTCGGTCGGACGCCCCTGGCTCCCGGATCACGCTGCGCGTGTCCGGGATGACACAGATGGAGACGCAAAATCAGCTAGTTAGGATGTTTAAGCCGTCGCGCTTTCCGCCAGCATATCGCGGGCGATGGCCGAGGCCTGGGCGACGTGCTCCTGGGCGGCGCGGGCGGCGGCATCGCCATTGCCCTTGCGGATGGCATCGACGATGCGCTGCATTTGCGCCGGGCCGTTGGCGTCGCGTCCGGGTGTACGGATCGTCATCGAGCGCAGGCGGTTGATGCGGGCGGTGAGCGCATTCACCACGCCCCAGGCGACGTCGCGCCCGGCGCTTTCGAACAGGGTGCGGTAGAATTCGGAGGTCTCGCTCAGCACGCGGTTCATGTCGCGCTTGCGATAGGCGCTTCTGATCCGTTCCAGCGCTGCATCGAGCGCGTCGGCGATTTCAGCTTTGTTGCCTTGCGCGCAGGCCTTGGCGGCCATGCCTTCGAGCGCGCCGCGAATTTCATAGATCTGCATGGCCTGTTCGGGCGTCGTCAGCGCGACGATGGGACCGCGCGTGCCTGACGTCGAGACCAGCCCTTCGGATTCCAGATGGCGCAGCACTTCGCGCACGATGGTGCGGCTGACGCCGAGCTGCGTGCACAGATCGCGTTCGACCAGACGCGCGCCCGGCTTGAAATGCGATTCGAGGATCGCGTCGCGCATCTTCTCCAGCGCCAGTTCGCGCAAGCTGCGCGAGAGCCCGCCGACATTCAGCGACAAGGGTTCGGCGGCGGCTTTCTTCGACGGGGGCATCTCGAACCTTGCATCACGCGATGGCTTTTAGAATGCCATAATACGAGATGCGCCAAGACGCTGACAAGCCGATGCTTGCCAGTGCCTGTTAAAGGCCGAGATAAGCTTGTCGCACGCGTTCGTCGGCGAGCAGTTCCGCCCCGGTGCCCGACAGGGTGACGCGGCCGTTTTCGAGCACATAGGCGCGATTGGCGATTTTCAGCGATACGGCGACATTCTGCTCGACCAGGACGCAGGTCATGCCGGCGGCATTGAGATCGCGAATGGCTTTGAGCACGTCGTGGACGATGGAGGGGGCGAGGCCGAGCGAGGGCTCGTCGAACATGATCAGCTCCGGCTCTCCCATCAGACAGCGGCCGATCGCCAGCATCTGCTGTTCGCCGCCCGACAGCGTGCCGGCCGCCTGGCCGAGCCGCTCCGACAGTTTCGGGAACATCGCCTCGACGCGCGCGCGGTTGCGCGCCCGATTGGCCCTGGCGCGCGGCAGCATGGCGCCCATGTCGAGATTTTCCGCGACGGTGAGGGAGGGGAAAACCTGGCGTCCTTCCGCCACCTGGCCGATGCCGAGATTGCAGACGAGATGGCTGGGCCAGCCGGCGATCTCCTGATCGTGAAAGCGGATGCGACCCGTCGCCGGCTTGATCATGCCGCCGATGGTGCGGATCAGCGACGTCTTGCCCGCGCCATTGGCGCCGACGATGGCGACGATCGTGCCGGCCTCGACGGCAAGGCTGACGTCATCAAGCGCCTGTGCATCGCCATAGAAGACGCTGAGGTTGTCGACTGTGAGCATCACAGTTCCTCCACGCCGAGATAGGATTCGATCACCGCGCGTTCGCGCAGCACCGTCTCCGGCGTGCCTTCAGCGATCACCGCGCCATGCTGCAACACCAGAATGCGCGAGGCGAGCGCGGTGACGGCGCGCATGACATGTTCGATCAGAAGAATGGTGAGGCCCGTGCGGTTGAGATCCTTGAGGATGGAAACGATGCGATCGGTTTCCGTCGGCCGCAAGCCCGCCATCACTTCATCGAGCAACAGCAGTTTCGGCTTGGTCGCCAAAGCGCGGGCGACTTCCAGGCGCTTGCGGTCGGGCAAGGTGAGACTGGCGGCGATCTGGCTGCGTTTGGTCGTGAGATCGAGCTGTTGCAGGATATCGCGCGCCACCATGCGCGCCTCGTCGATCGTCGCGGTGTGCAGCAGGGCGCCGATGACGACATTCTCTTCGACGGAGAGGGCGGGAAAGGGTTTGACGATCTGAAAGGTGCGGCCGATGCCGCGCTGGGCGATTTCGTCGGCGCGCAGTCCGTCGATCGGCCGGCCGTCGAAATGGATCGTGCCGCTGTCGGCGGCCATGGCGCCGGCGATCATGTTGAACAGCGTCGTCTTGCCGGCGCCATTGGGCCCGATCACCGCGAAGATTTCGCCCGGTTGCACCTCGAAACTGACATCGCTCACCGCGGCGAGGCCGCGGAAGCGCTTGTTGACGCCGTTGACGGAAAGCAAGCCGCTCATGACTTCGGCCTGTCGAGACGCAGATGTTTGGCGAGCCAGGGCCACACACCCGATGGCCGCAGCGAAATGATGATCATCAGGATGATGCCGTAGAAGATCGATTTGGCGCCGGGCACGTTGAAGCCGGAGCTTTGCATGAAGGTGGTGAGGCTCTCTCCCAGGGGCGTCAGGATGATGGCGCCGACGATCGGGCCGAAGATCGTACCCAGTCCGCCGATGATCGGGCCGAGGATCAATTCGATCGAACGGCTGATGTCGAAAATCTGCGAGGGAAACAGGTTGCGATAATAGAAGCCGTAGAAGACGCCGCCGACGGCGGTCATGCCGGCGGAGATCAGCATGGCGATCATGCGCACGCGAAAGACATTGATGCCGACCGCCTGCGCCGCCAGCGGATCCTCGCGCACGGCGAGCCAGCGATAGCCGAGCGGCGATTGCCGCAGCCAGGCGGCAAGCAGGGTGGCAGCGACGGCGAGGATCAAGGCCACATAGTAGAAGAGATGCACGCCGCCGTTCAGATTCCACCAGTCATGCGCGGTGGGGCTGACGGGCAGGAACAGACCGCCGGACGCGCCGGTGAGGCCCAGATGGTCGAAGCCGATGCGGGTGAATTCGGCGAAGGCAATGGTGAGCAAGGCGAAATAGACGCCCTCGACGCCAAAGCGCCAGCCGAGCCAGCCGACGATCAGGCCAGCGGCCGCCGCAACCGCAATGGCGACGAAGACGCCGATCCACGGGCCGATGCCAAACAACAGCCAGAGCGTCGTTGCCGTATAGGCGCCGAGGCCGAGATAGAGCGCATGACCGAGCGACAATTGTCCGGCGAAGCCCATCAGCAGATTCCAGGCCTGGCCGAGATAAGCGAAATAGAGCACCAGGACGAGGACCGACAGCAGATAGCGGTCGACCACCAAGGGTGCTGCGATGAAGACGAGCAGCAGCAAGAGGGTGAGCCATTTGCCGTGCCGGGGCATTTCATTCCACAGCGCGGTCATAGGCGGCGCCCCATCAGGCCTTGCGGCCGCAGGATCAGCACCAGGATCAACAAGGCAAAGGAAAACATGCTCTTCATCGAGGGCTGAATGAAGAAGCCGGCCAAGGCTTCCGAGACGCCAATGAGGACGCCGCCGACGAGGGCGCCGGCCATCGAGCCCAGGCCGCCGATGATGACGATGACGAAGGCCATCAGAGTGTAGGAGGGGCCGAGGCTGGGCGAGGCGTCGGCGATGGTCTCCATCAAGGCACCGGCCGCGCCGATGCAAACGAAACCGATGCCGAAGGTGACCGCATAGAGCTGTTTGACGTTGAGTCCGACGACGGCCGCGCCCGTCAGATTGTCGGCGCAGGCGCGGATCGCCGTGCCGGTGCGCGTATAGCGAAAGAACAGAAACAGCGCGGCCGAGACGGCCAAGGCCGCGAGCGCGGCGAACACCCGCACCTTGTCGATGATCAGCGGGCCAACGTCATAGCTGTCGAAACTGTAGGACAGATTGACCGGCCGCGCGTCCGGGCCAAAGGCGATCAGCAGCACGTTGATGACGACCGTCGCCAGGCCGACGAGCAGAATGAACTGTTCGTGCTCCGCGCGGCCGATGAAGGGATTGATCAAAGTGCGTTGCAATCCGTAGCCGAGAATGAAAAAGGCCACGGCGATCGGCAGTAGCGAGATCAAGGGATCGAGGTGGAGCCGCTCGAACAGGACGAAGGCGGCATACATCGCGACCACGGCGAATTCGCCATGGGCGAAATTGACGACGCGCATGACGCCGAAGATCACCGACAGGCCCAGCGCCATCAAACCATAAACGAGACCGGTCAGCAGACCTTGAACGATGATATTCAAGGTGATGGCCGTCATGAATTTCTGGTCCTCAAATCTTGATCCTCGTCGCTGGACTTATGGCGGTGGCCGCAACCTTGGTGTCATCCCGGACGCGCCATCGGCGCGATCCGGGATCCAGGGGCAAATGGTAGAGACGCCGTCGATTTTGTCGAGCCACGTGCTCCTATTTTCCATTTTACATTGGAGCTGTTGCCCCAGGTTCCCGGATCACGCTTCGCGTGTCCGGGATGACACAGAGGCTGTGCGCCGTGGCTCAGGTGCGGCCCTGCCACGGCGGCGCGGGGAGAACCGGCGTCATGGTGGCGACGTCGGCCGGCAGAACGACGGTCGGCACGCGCCCGCGATTCTGCACGACGGCGGCCGGAATATTGTTGTTCTGCCCCTTCTCGTCGAAGGTGATCGGCGGGCCGATCATGGCGTGATCGACGAGATTGGTGCTCTTCAGCGCCTTCATCAGTTCGACGCCATTGGTCGAGCCGGCCCGCTTGAAGGCATCGGCGGCGGTGAGCAGAGCGTCGAAGGTGAAGCCGACGTTGAAACATTCGATCGGGAAGCGGAAATCCGGCTGCATCTTCTTGAAGGCGGCTTCCAGTGCCTGCGACGACTTCGACTTGGGATTGGCCCAGGGCAAAGCATAGGCGCAGTAGTCGGCGAGCGGTCCGAGCGCCTTGAAGAATTCCTCGTCATAGAGGCCGGGCGAACCGGGCGAGAGGATGGCCATCGGCTGGAACTTCTGCCTGACGACGTCGCGGATCAGCTTGATCGCATCGGCGGCGCGGGTCACGACCAGCAGAATGTCCGGGTTGAGACTGCGCATCTTGGTGACTTCGACCGACAAGTCCTGCGCCTTGGGATCGTAGGCGATCGATTCGACCAGTTTGAACGGCATGTTGGCGGCGGGGAACAGCTTGTCCATGCCTTGGCGCTGCGCCATGCCGAACGTGTCGTTGGCATGCAGGAAGACCGCCGTCTTCGGCTCGACCTTGGTGGCAGAGATCAGCGTTTTAAGCTGTTGCAGGCCGCCGCTCACCAGCATTTGCCCTGTGGGGAAATTGCGCACCAGGAATTTATAGCCCTGTTCGGTCAATTGCGGCGCGGCGGCGATGTTGACGATGAGCGGCACCTGGCGCTGTTCGCACACCTGCGCGATGGCGAGTGTTCCCGCCGAGTCAAAGGCGCCGACGATGCAATGGGCGCCTTCGTTGATGGCGCGTTCGGCCTGCGTGCGCGCGACATCGGGATTGGACTCGATGTCGATATGCACCATTTCGACCTTGTAGCCGAGATCGGCCAAGACCGGCGCCGAGACCAAAGCGCCGCGATGGCAGCTCTGTCCCGCCTGGGCGAGATAGCCGGAGCGCGGCAGGAGAACCGCGATTTTCAGGGTCTGCGCCTGCGCGCGCAGAATGGATGGGGTGGCCAATACGGCCGTGCCGGCGGCGGTGCCTGCGAGAACGGTGCGCCGGCTGAACTTCGAACGGTCAATCAACATGAATGATCCCTCCTGCCCCGCCGCGCTTTAAGGCGGCGATCTGGTCGCGTTATTGTTTGGGATGGTGAAGTGGCTGTCGATGGCACGGATGCAGTGACATGATGTCGGGCCGGCCCCTTCGTCCCGGTTGGACTTCGCTTGGCTGCAAAGCCTTCGTGATTCCCCTATCTTCAGCAAAACCCGTGGGAACGGGACTTATCAATTAGTTCAGTGTCGAACCCGGCAGGGGCTCGTCTGCGTGGAGTTTCGCCTGCCTGTCTGGCTTTGTCGAGCCGCTGTGCAGTGCGGCGTGAACAAACATTGCAAACGATCGTTGAGATCACTTTGGCGGTGATCGCGTGGAAAAACGCCGCATTTTCTGCTAAGCTCCGTGCATGACGACGGTCTTGTCATCTTCCCCGCCGCCGGGTGCGGCCGCGGACTGGACCATACCGCAAGCCTGGTCCAGCTATCGGCCGGATGAGCATGCCATGTGGGACCGGCTGTTCCAGCGACAGTCGGCCATGCTGCCGCAGCGCGTGACGCCGGCTTTCCTCGAAGGGCTCGACATTCTGCGTCTGTCGAAGCCCGGCATTCCCGATTTCAACGAACTCAGCGATCGGCTGATGAAGGCGACCGGCTGGCAGGTGGTGGCCGTGCCGGGCCTCGTGCCCGACGAAGTGTTCTTCGATCATCTGGCCAACCGGCGTTTCGTCGCCGGCCGTTTCATTCGCACGCCTGAGCAGATCGATTATCTCGAAGAACCGGATGTGTTTCACGATGTCTTCGGCCACGTGCCGCTGCTCGCCAATCCGGTCTTCGCCGACTACATGCAGGCCTATGGCAAGGGCGGCTTGCGCGCCGCCGGACGTGGCGCCATCGAAAAGCTGGCGCGGCTCTATTGGTACACGGTGGAATTCGGCCTGATCCGTGATGGCGATCATCTGCGTATTTATGGCGCGGGCATCGTCTCGTCCTATGGCGAGTCGGTGTTCGCGCTCGACGATCCCTCGCCCAATCGGTTGGGTTTCGGTCTGAAGCGTCTGATGCGCACCAATTACAAGATCGACGATTATCAGCAGACCTATTTCGTCATCGACAGTCTGGAAGATCTCCTCGAAAAGACCGAGAAGACCGATTTCGGGCCGATCTACGAAGAGCTCGAAGGCTCGGAGCCCTATGCGACCGATGCGGTGCTGCCCGATGATATCGTCTATCATCTGGGCACGCAGGCCTATGCGCATGCCAAGGGACAAACGCAGTCAAAGGCGAGATGATGGTCAAGAAGCTCGATGCGGCGGCGCGCGACAAGGCTTTGGCGGGCTTAGGCGCCTGGCATTATCATTTCGAACGCGACGCCATCACGCGCGATTTCAAATTCGAGAATTTCGTCGAGGCGTTCTCGTTCATGTCGGCGGTGGCGCTCCTGGCGGAGAAGGCCGATCACCATCCCGAATGGTCCAATGTCTACAACCGCGTTTCGATCCTGCTGACCACCCACGATGCCAAAGGCCTGTCCGAACGCGACATCGCTTTGGCGCGTGAGATCGACAAGCTGGCGGCTCGTTCGGGGCTGTAGGATCATCGCGTTTCAAGAGCATAATTCCGCCGTCCTCCCCTCGTATTTTAGGTACGGTTTTACTGCGGCGGGGCGCCCAGAATCGCGTTCGGGGAGGGGTGTTGCGAGATTCTGAGGAACAACCCCATGCAAGGGCATTTTCAAGCGCATTTTTCAGCGAAAAATTGCCGATTTTAGTGCGGCGCTGTTTCCGCCTTCTGCTTGATGTCTTGCAGAACACGAGTGACGTTGGCGTGAATGGCCCATCGTGCCATCGGCTCCCAATAGAACACCGGATCCATGCGCAGCATATGCGCGGCGCGCGCTGTCAGCCGCGTGGCGCCATTGGCGAGCGGCTGCAATTCGAAACTCGTGGTGCTCGTCTCGAAATAGCCTGAGACATGCGGCGCATGCACGTGACGATAAGGGCTGATCTCCTTCATGATCGGCGGCTGGATCAGGACGGTGAAAGTGAGTTTGCGGTCCGGCTCCCAGGCGGTGATCTGTTCCCAGGCCAGGCCGGTCGAGAATTCGCCGATGCGTTGCGCGCCGACGCCTTCGCCGATGATGCGGCCACAGATCGGATAGGCGAGGCCGGCATAGGCGACGAGACCGGGTGGAGCGGCGATCGGCGCGTCGCTGGTCAGCGCCTGCCAGACGGCCGTGGGTGGAGCCGCGATGTCGATCGTCTCATGCATGGCGATGGGGAGTGCCGGCGGCACGACGGACTCGACGAAGAACACCGCTGGCAGAAAGACGATGCTGGTGAGCGGTCGGCCCTGGTTGCGGCCCTTCAAGGCGGCCATGCGTCCCAGCGCGCCGCCGGCCATGGCCACGAGCGCGCCGAGCGGTGCGGCGAGTGCGATGCAGACGATGCCTTCGAGCGCCAGCATGACGAGCGCCAGAGTGCCGAGGCCGGCGGCCAGCACGACGAGCAGCGCGGTCTGCTTGAACGTCAGCGCGCTGTCGCGATTGGCGAGATAGGCGGTGATGACGCCGACGAGAAAGGGCGTGGCGACGAACAGGCCCCAGCCGTAGGTGCCGAAGGTGACGGCGGAGATGAGCACGGCCAGAACGATGATCGCGCCGCCGGCGAAAACGCCTTGCAGGATATGCGCGACGTTCGCGCCGGCTTTCTGATCCTGGGTCGGCGCGGCCGGGCGATCGGGCAACAGAGCGAGCAGGATTACCGACAGGATTTGCACGCCAGGAACGATGGCGAGGGCGGCCAATGTATAGCCGCCGCGCGCACGCGAGGCGCGTTGAAACGACAGAACGGCGAGCGCCCAGGCGACCGCGAGACTGAAGACCAGGGCCAGCGCCGTCGCCCAGGGCGCGAAGTCAGCGAGGAAGGCGAGGCGGCGCAGCGGCAGCAGCCAGAATCCGATGTCGTAATTCGGTGTCTGTCCGAGTGCCTTGGCGGCGAGCGCCACGACGAGGTGTTGTGTCAGGATCAGGATCGGCGCCAACAGCGCATAGAGTGGCTGGGACAATTCGCCTTTCAGGGAAAACACCGCACGCATGCGTCAGCTTCTCGCTGGTGCGCGGGCGGCAGTCGCAGGGGCGTGATGTGGTTCCTCCGATGGCACGGGCACCAGCATCTTTCGGTGCGGCAAGTCTGTGGGCAGAAGAACGTTCCAGGCGAGGCCGAGACGTTCCAGCAGCAGAATGAAGCGATAGCCCCAGTCGCTTTGTCCGGGATAGAGACCGATCCGCGCTGATCTGGGGAAGGCATGATGATTGTTGTGCCAGGCTTCGCCCATGGTTGGGATGGCGGCCCAGGGCACGTCGTGCGCCTGCACGGCGGCACCTTGCACGAGCCAGCTCTGCGGTCCGTGGCGATGGGCGAGATGGCCGACGAACCAATGGCCCGTTACCGATATGGCGACGCGGGCGCAGACACCCCAGATCACCCAAGGCCAGCCGCCCAGGAGAAAGAGCAGCACCGCGATCGGTACCTGTTGCAGCATCCAGGTGGCTTCGAGGAAACGATAGAAGGGGTCGCGACCGGCGGAGCCGAGATCGAAGGTCGGCGGTCGCGTCAGTTCGAGCCGGCAGTGCAATTGCCAAAGCCCGTCGATCAGCATCGGGCGGCCGTGGCCGAGATAATCGTGACAGACCGGCTGGCGTTGCGCCCAATCTCTGAGGTCATGGGTTTTCATCATCCAGAACGGGCCGCTCATGCCGACGCAGGTGCCGACCCATACCAGCGTGCGCTCGAGCCACAACGGACACTCGAAACTGTGGTGAATCAGGCGGCGGTGAAAGCCGACGCTGTGGCCGAGCAGAAGCGCCGCGCCGGTCAGCAGCACAAAAACCGCCAGGGCGCTCCAAGTGAAGAATAATGGCCCCAGGATCAAAGCGGTGGCGAGCATGCCGCCGTTCCAGAGGGAATGGACTGGGTCCCAATGCACGATGCCTTCAGCCGCGCTGCAGCCGGGCGTTTCGACGAGCGTATTGTCTCGACTCTCGGAAAGCTCCGTCATGGTGCATTCCCTTCGTCTTCATGGTCGCCGTTTGCGACCGTTGCCGCGGACCGACTGCCCGAAGGCCGACTCGCGGAGCGAGTCCATCGTTCCAAGGCACCTATTACGTTTCTTTAGCGTCGGCCGATGAAAATGCCGGAGCCCATATAGAGCGCTTCGCCCGTGCTCTGGAACATGAAGCGCCCGCCGGTTTCGATGGCGTGTGGTCCATAGAACGAGCCGTCGAACGTGCCGACGGCGCTTGAGCCCGTCAGGCCGCCGTAGAAATTCACGCTGTTGGCGAGAAAGGCCGACGTGCCGGTGTAATTGCGGCCGTCGAGATTGTTGATCGCAAAGTTGCCGGTGCGGGCGCCGAAGTCGACCGTATGCGAGAAGTCGCCGCCGGCGACATATTCGCTGCTGCCGGCGCGGATATTGGCGATGGCATGGCCGGTATAGGTGCCCGAGCCTGTGGTCGGCATGGAGGCGATGTCGGTTGGCTGGCCGGCGACCCAGGTGTTGAGATTGCCGGTGCGCAATTGCTGGCGCGTGCCGTCGTTCGACGTGTAGTTCATCTCGCCGGCCCAGAAGCCCCACTGGGTGTATTCGTAATTGCGCCATTGGGTGATGGTCGGGAAGAAGCTGCGCGCCGTCGCGGCGTCCTGCGCCTCGAACATGCTCCAGGGCACCAGCACCATGCTGTTCGGCCGGCTCGGATCGGACGGTCGGGCGACGCTGCTGCCATTGTTGCTGGGCGCGAAGGTTTCCGACGGCTGATATTCGAGCGCGTAGGAATTGCCCGTGACCGTGGTGCCGTTGCGCGAGACCTGTTCGCGCATCACCCAATTGTTTTGATCGATATAGGCGGAGCGCACGGGTGCCGCCGGATCGGCGGGATTGGCGCCGAACTGGAAGATGCCGCCGACCAGCGCGCCGATCGAGCCGCCCAAAGCTTCGACGAAGGTGATGGATCCGGAAGCCGTCGAATTGCCCGGATTGAACTTGAGTTGCGTTTGGCCATAGACGATGGCGGCGTCACCGTTCGACGATGCATTGCCATTCGAGTCGATGGTGAAGGATTGCATCGTGCCGGCGGCATAGCCTTGCCAGTCGCCGCCCGCGCGGTTGGCCCCAACGCCGCTCGGCGCCGGGCCGCCGGCTACTGGGATCTGATAACCGTAGCTCGTGGTCGGCGACGTGTCGCCAAGATGCTGGGTTGCCAGATCCGGCACGATCTGGCCGCTCGACGGCACATAGCGGTTCTGGTTGAGCACCATCTGCGTCGGCAAAGTATCGTTGTTGAGGGCGATACTGCCGGGCACCGATGTCAGATTGCCTCTCGAGAAGCCGGCGCCTTGGCCGGCGCTCTGGCGGCTCGCGGCGACGAAGCCGCCGGTGAAGCGCGATCCCTCAGGCGTGCCATCGCTGATGAAACTGCCGGTTGCGCCGGCCAAGGTCGAGCGCTGGTTCGCACCCTGTCCGTTGATCGAGAGAGCGGCGGTGGCAAAGCGCGTGCGCGAACCGGCGGTGCCTTCGCCGCCGTTGCGATAGCCATAGGCCGGCGTGATGACGACCGCACCGTTGGTGATGAAATTGCCCATCAGGTAAGGCGCGCCGCCGGCGCTGACGAGCGCATAGGTGCGTGGCTGATGCGCGGTCGGCGGCGGTGGGGGAGGAGGTGGCGGCGGGGGCGGTGGTACGACGTTGGGATTGGTGCGTTGCGAGGCCGCCGTGCCCGACGTGGCGTTCTGCGTCAGTTGAGCGATGTATTGCGGCGAGCTCGACAGGATGCGTGGCCCGTTGGCGCCGTTGGTCGACGTGCTCGCCTGCTGCTGCGGAATGGTGTTGCGCGGCTCGGTCATCGCATTGGTGAGGCCGAGGCCGTTTTGCGTCGCCGTCGTGTCGCTCGGTGGATTCTTCGAGCCGCCGTTCTGCGCGGTGCGGCTGGTCAATTGCTTGTTGGCGGCATCGAGCTGCGCTTGCGTCACGCGTTCAGGAGTCGGTGGCGGCTGATTGGGGTCGACGATGTCGATGCCGAAGCCGGGCCGGGAGATGACTTCGGTGCCGCCGGATGTCGAGACCGTGGTACGGCCGAACAGGTTAGTTACCTGCGTGCCCTGCGGCGTCTGGAAGATCATCGCCACGCCGCCGCGCACGCCGATCGTCGCCGTCGGCGTCTTGATGGCGACATTGCCGCTCTTGCTGATCTGGCCGCCGACGAAGCGCATGGCGCCGCGCGTCAGGCTGATCGCCGTGCGGCCGGTCTGTGCGTTGGGGTCGTAGACGAATTCGTCGATGACGAGCTGGCTGTTCGGGCCGATGTTGAGCGTCGACTTGTCGACGAAGGTGACCTGCAGCGAGCCGGAACCGGAGGTAACGATGCGCTCGCGGAAAATGACGTCGCTGCCCATGTCGATGGTGCGGCTCGCCGTGCCGCGTTGCGATGTCGTCGCCGGATTGACCGCGCCGGCGGTGCCGACCTTCTGTTGCGCCAAAGCTGGCGTGCAGGCCAGGGCCAGAAGCGAGAGGCCGGAAAGAAGAGTTGATCGCAGCTTCATCATCGTCTCCGATCAATAGCGAGCCGTGGGGCCCATCACGATGGTGAAATTATTGGTGCGGTAATTGGCCAGGCTCGACGTGGTCTTCGACCACACGAGCTGCGCACCGAAACCGAAATTCTCATGCACGGGCATGTCGAAGGCAACACCGGCGCGCCAGTCGGTATCGTTACGGCGCACGAACGGATCGATCACGATATTCGGCGTTGTATAGCGGGTGGCGTAGCGGCTGACGAAGGGCGTCACCGTCCAACGCTTCTGGATCGCCGCGAAAGGCGGCTCGAAATCCATCGACAGCGACGCTTCAAGACCGTTCTGACTGAAGGAATTGTAGCTCTCGATGGATGAATTGCGGCCAAGCACGGCGCGCAGGTTCAGCCGCGCCCAGGGCGCCATCGGATAAACGAAGGTGGCGTAGACATTGTCGAGCCGGCCGGTTTGGCCATAGGCGGTCGGATAGGTGAACGAGCTGGAGAAGGTGCGGCGGCGGCTTTCGGCACCCACTTCGATGATGCCGCCGAACGGTGTCGGCGCGGCGACGCTGGCGCCGTAGCCCAGCGTGCGCATGTAGGGATTGCCGCCAAGCTGGAAGCCGTTGGCGATGATGTAGGGGCGGAAGGTCCAGCCGGTCAGGACATCCGGCAGGATGGCAAGACGCGGGCCGGTGGTGATTTCGCCGAGCAGGACGTCGAGCTGGGTGAAGCGGTTCTGCCGCGTCGCATAGCCCTGCACCAAGGTTTCCCAGGTGTCGCCGCGCTGATTGTCGAAATCATAGACATAGCGCATGCCGCCGAGCGCGAAGAGGTTCCAGTCCGGTCTGCGGGCGAAGTTCTGGCTGATCTGTCCGTCGAAACCGAAGATGCGGACATTGCCGCCGTCCGGTCCGGCATTGGCATTGCTCTGATGGCGCACGCCAATTTGAGCGAAAGCCTGGAAGCCGTGGCGGCTGTTGCGGCGCTCGATCTCGGTCAGATAGGGCTGGACGCGGGCGCGCACTTCGAAGGGCACGTCCGGCTCGGCCAGAACGGTTTCGAGATAAGATTTCGCCTGTGCATAAGAGCCCAGACGAAAGTAAAGAATGCCGAGTTCCAGACGAACCCGGCCGAGCGTGCTGTTGTAAAACAGGATGCGTTCGAGTGCGCCGATGGCCGCTTCATAATCTTGGATCTGCGAGGCGACCTCGGCGAAGCGGAAGGCCAAGGCAGCGTCGCTGGGGTTGCGCAGGGAGGCCTGGAACAATTGTTCGAACTCGGCCCGCTGCGCTGTTTGCGCCTGCGAAGAAGCCGTTGAAAGGACGAGAAATGCCGCGCCCAGCACGGTGACGGCCTGACGTTGAATCCATCGGCCGAGGCGCGCATTCGATCGGTCGCCACGCCCCCAAACGTTCGCCGGCCCGCAATCCGGCGAGATTTTCGCAGCCACCCCTTACGCTCCTTACACGCGTCAGCCGGCTGTCCAGGCCAGCTTAACCCCAGCTAAACCATATAGTACCCGGGAAGAACTGTATATCCCGGATCGGAGCGTAACTTTCTACTGTGACGGGAAAGCCTCAATACTGGTTAAGACCGGCGTGTTCCATCTCGCCCCGATCGAGGGCTGTTGTGATCGCCTTCACGAGTTCGCGGGCGGTTTCGGCCGACAGTTCCACGGCGATGCGCTCGCGCCCGCCGGCCGCTTCGTTGATGAAGTCGATCGACAGGGCATGGTCGAGCGGTGTGTGGAACGGGTGGTCGAAATAGACATGGGCGGTGTCAATGCTGCGCCAGTCGGTTTGCGCCTTGGCGCTGCCGGTGAGGGCGACCTTTTCGACGATGTATGAGCACATGAGAGATCTCCTTCAGGCGAAGCGGGCGCGAGGCCCGATGGTGCGGTCGAGAAAATCGATGACCTTGCGCCAGGCATCGGTGGCCTGTTCGGGCCGATAGGCCGGCCGATCGGCGGCGAAGAAGCCGTGGCCGGCGCCGTCGTAGCGATGAAATTCGTAGGTTTTGCCGAGCTTTTTCAGCACGGCTTCGGTCTCGTTGACCTGTTTCGGGCTCGGATTAGGGTCGTCATTGCCGAAAATGCCGAGCAGGGGGCAGGAGATGCCGGCGGAGAGTTCGATCGGCGCCACCGGCCGCGCGGGCGTAATGTCGGCGGGATCCTCGACGATCACGCGGCCGCCCCAGCAGTCGACGGCGGCGTCAATGCGCTTGAGCCGGCAGGCGGCGAGATAGGTGTGGCGGCCGCCGGAGCAGAACCCCATCACGCCGACCTTGCCGTTGCTGTTGGACTGCGCGCGCAGAAAGGCCATGGCGCCGGCGACATCGCCCATCACCTGGTCGTCGCTGACGCCGCCCTTGGCGCGGGCGCGGGCGGCGCAATCGTCGGGCGAGCCCGGCCGTTCACGGAAGTAGAGATCGGGGGCGATGCAGGCGAAGCCGAAATGGGCGACCTTGCGGGTGGCTTCCTGAATCCAGTCGTCCCAGCCGGGCATGTGGTGGATCAGCACGACGCCGCCGACGGTCTGCTGCGTCGTCGGCCGCGCGTAATAGGCCTGTCCCGCTTCGCCCCCATGCGCGGCGAACGGCACAACCTCGGTGACCATGCCCAGATATGACATTGAAAACTCCCTGACGAATTTATGGATTTTGGCGCCAGTCTATCTCGTCCCGCCACTTGGCGAAATGCATGGCGGAGCGAACGGTTCCAACAAAAACGCCGGGCATTAAGCCCGGCGCGAAAAGACGTGCTGTCGCTTTGAATCAAGCGGCGACGGCGAGACCCGGCGCTACTTTGAACGGCGCTTCCGTCTTGCTCTTGATTTCCTCGAGCGTGACGCCATCGGCCAGTTCGAGCAGGGTCAATCCGTCCTTGCCCTTCTGATCGACCTTGAAGACACCGAGATCGGTGATGACGATGTCGACGACGCCGGCGCCGGTCAGCGGCAAGGTGCAGCGGTTGAGCAGTTTCGGGCCGTCCTTGGCGACATGTTCCATGACGACGACGACTTTCTTGACGCCAGCGACGAGATCCATCGCGCCGCCCATGCCCTTCACCATCTTGCCAGGGATCATCCAGTTGGCGAGATCGCCGTTCTGGGCCACCTGCATGGCGCCGAGGATCGACAGATCGATATGACCGCCGCGGATCATCGCGAACGAGTCGGCCGATGAGAAATAGCTCGTCGTCGGCAGTTCGGTGATCGTCTGCTTGCCTGCGTTGATCAGATCGGCGTCCTCGTCCCCTTCATAGGGGAACGGGCCCATGCCGAGCATGCCGTTCTCGCTTTGCAGCTGCACGCTGATGCCAGCGGGAATGTAGTTGGAAACCAGCGTCGGAATGCCGATGCCGAGATTGACGTAAAACCCGTCCTGCAGCTCTTTCGCGGCGCGGGCGGCCATCTGTTCGCGTGTCCAGGCCATAGTGCCTCTCCCTTTACGATAGCTATGCCATCACGCGCTTGCGCGTGGTGCGGAACTCGATGCGCTTGGGGGCGTCCTTCGCCAGTACGATGCGGTTGACGAAGATGCCGGGCGTATGAATCTGGTCAGGTTCGATCTGGCCAGCTTCGACCAGCTCTTCCACCTCGACCACCGTGACCTTGCCGGCGGTGGCCATCATCGGATTGAAGTTGCGCGCCGTCTTGCGGTACACGAGATTGCCTTCGGTATCCGCCTTCCAGGCGTGGATGATCGAGAGATCGGCGTGCAGCGCCCGCTCCATCACATACTTCTCGCCGTCGAATTCGCGCACTTCCTTGCCATCGGCGATGATCGTGCCGACGCCGGTCTTGGTGAAGAAGGCCGGGATGCCGGCGCCCCCCGCGCGAATGCGCTCCGACAGGGTGCCTTGCGGCGTGAATTCCAGCTCCAGCTCGCCGGCCAGATACTGCTGGGCGAAAATCTTGTTCTCGCCGACATAGGAGGAGATCATTTTTTTGATCTGCCGGGTTTCCAACAGCTTGCCGAGGCCAATGCCGTCGACGCCCGCATTGTTGGAAATGACAGTCAGGCCCTTAACGCCGGATTCGAGAATCGCGTCGGCAAGAACTTCAGCAATACCGCAGAGACCAAAGCCGCCGGACATGATCGTCATGTTGTCCTTAAGCAGACCGGCCATGGCGCTACGGGCGTCAGGATATACCTTGTTCATGGAACCACCGGAAAATGTCGGAAAGTGACCGCAGATGAATACCCGCCAGCCCCGCTGAATCCAAGCCATTTATCGGCCGGCGGGGAACGGAGGATGTCAGGGGGCCGTTGACCCGCCATGTAATACGGTCTTGGCGATGCAGTCATGGCTGGCGCGGCCGGCGCGGCTCGATTATAGCCGGATTATTCATGAATGGATTATCTTGCGGCGATTGACCCGGTAGAGACGGCGAATGAAGATTTTTAAGCTTTATATCCGCGTCCTTGGCCAGCTCGGCAGCGAGCGCAACCTCGCTATCGCCCTGGTGCTCGCCAATTTGGCGCTGGCGGTCGCGGCCTTCGCCGAGCCGGTCCTGTTCGGCCGCATCATCGACAAACTGACGGAAGCCCAGAAAGAGGCGCGGGCGGTGAGCTGGAGCGAGCTGAGCGTCCTGATGGGCGCCTGGGGTGCGTTCGGCTTCTTCACCATCGCGGCCTCGGTGCTGGTCGCCATGCATGCCGACCGGTTGTCGCACCGGCGCCGTCTGGTCGTGATGGGACAATATTTCGAGCATGTGCTGCATCTGCCGCTCGGCTTCCATTCCTCGGTGCATTCCGGCCGCCTGTTGAAGACCATGCTCGATGGCGCGACCTCGATGGCCGGCCTGTGGCTGACGTTCTTTCGCGATAATTGTTCGTCCTTCGTCGGTCTGTTCATCCTGCTGCCGGCGACCATGTTCATCAACTGGCGGTTGGGCGCGCTGCTGGTGGTGCTGGTGTTCCTGTTCGCGGCCGTGATGTGGTGGGTGCTGCATCACACCGAGCGTCTGCAGGGGCGGGTCGAGATGCTGTCGACCGATCTCGCCGAGCGCGCCTCGGACGCGCTGGGCAATGTGCCGGTCATTCAAAGCTTCACGCGTATCCAGCGCGAGTCGCAGGCGCTGCGCAACATCAGCGATATGTTCCTGGCGGCGCAGATCCCGGTGCTCTCCTGGTGGGCCTTGGCGGCGGTGGCGACGCGCGCCGCTGCGACCTTGACCTTGCTGTCGATCTTTCTGCTCGGCACCTGGCTCTACATGCACGGCCTGACGACCATCGGTCAGATCGTCACCTTCATGAGTTTCGCCACCTTGCTCGTCAGCAAGCTCGAACAGGTGGTCACCTTCGTGAACTGGATGCTGATGGTAGCGCCGAAGATGCAGGAATATTTCGACGTGCTCGACACCAAGCCGCAGGTGAGCGATCTGCCGGGCGCGCGCGACATCGGCCGGCTGGAAGGGCGTGTGATCTTCGATCATGTGACGTTCAACTATGACACGCGCCGCGTCGCCGTCGACGATGTCAGCTTCGACGTTTCGCCTGGCGAAACCATCGCTCTGGTGGGTGCCACCGGCTCGGGCAAATCGACGACCTTGGGTCTGCTGCACCGGGTCTATGATCCGGTGAAAGGTGGTGTGCTGATCGACGGCGTCGACATTCGCGCCATGACGCTCGAATCGCTCCGCCGCAATATCGGCGTCGTGTTCCAGGAGCCGATGCTGTTCGCGCGCTCGATCGAGGAGAACATCCGCGTCGGCAAGCCCGATGCGACGGACGAAGAAGTGCAGCTCGCCATTGAACGGGCGCAGGCCAAAGAATTCATCGAGCGCCAGCCGGACGGGCTCAAGACCATCGTCGGCGAGCGCGGCCGCTCCTTGTCGGGCGGCGAGCGTCAGCGCGTCGCCATCGCCCGTGCGCTGCTCAAAGACCCGCCGATCATGATCTTCGACGAAGCGACGAGCGCGCTCGATGCGACGACGGAGAAATTGCTGCAGGCGGCGCTGGAAGCGGCCATGCAAGGTCGCACCACTTTCATCATCGCCCACCGTCTGGCGACGATCCGCAATGCCTCGCGCATTCTCGTGTTCGATCAGGGCCGCGTGGTCGAGAGCGGCACGTTCGACGAACTCGTCGCGCTGAACGGCAAGTTCGCGGCTTTGGCGCGGGCGCAGTTCATGGCCGACGCCCATTGAAGACGTAACCGAGTGCCTCTCCATGGAAACACTTACGATTTCATCGAAGCTTGGGAGAGCCGGACTGGGATTTTTCCTGAGAGAAGCGTTTCGCGCTTATACGAAGGAAATCGAAGCGAGATTTGCGGCGCATAAGATCACGCCACTGCAATTCACCTTCCTCTGGATCCTGAGCATCGAGGAGAATCTGTCGCAGGTCGAACTCGCCCAACGCGCGGGGATCACGCGGGCCTCCGCGACTGACGATATCGAAGCCCTGAAGCGCCGCAAGTTCATACGCGGCCGCCGCGATGCCGCCGACAAGCGCAAAATCATTCTGTCGATGACGCCGGCGGGCCAGGACATGGTGGCGCTCCTGGCCGAACATGCGGCAGCGACGAATACGATCGCGCGCGGCGAAATGAGCAAGCAAAGCTATCGCCAACTGTTCGAGCTGCTGGCGCAGGTGACGTCAAACCTGAATGCTGCCTCGAAGCAGCGTGTTATCGAGACCACGCGAGACGACGAACAGGCCGAAGCGGCCCGCTGATCGTCATTCCCGTCGGAAAGCGTTCGCCCTCCGGAATGCGTTTGACAAAATCTGTATGGTAAACATACCATATTTCGCGATGGCTTCACGCCCCGCGATTTCGCCGTCGCGGCAGAAAATATGACGA
Organism: Methylocella sp. CPCC 101449; assembly: GCF_031921685.1. Taxonomy (NCBI): domain Bacteria; kingdom Pseudomonadati; phylum Pseudomonadota; class Alphaproteobacteria; order Hyphomicrobiales; family Beijerinckiaceae; genus Methylocella; species Methylocella sp. CPCC 101449. The sequence goes on from NZ_JAPDHU010000001.1 coordinate 1,604,534, forward strand.
GAATCGTCAAACGGGAGGGAAACATGCGGGAGGAAAACAAGATCGACCGGCGCGCATTCGTCGTCTCAGGACTCTCAGTGGCCGCGCTCTATCCCGCTGCCGCCCAGGCCCAGGCCTATCCATCGAAAGACGTGCATTTCGTTCTGGGTTACGCGCCAGGGAGCGGGCCCGACGTCATCGCCCGCTTCTTCGCCGAAAAGCTGCGGCCGGTGCTGAAAACGGTGGTCGTCGAGAACAAGCCGGGCGCCGGCGGCAATATCGCAGCGGAATATGTCGCCCGCGCCAAGCCGGATGGCTATACGCTGCATCCCACCGGCGGCGGCTCGCTGGCGGCAAGCCCGGCCACCTACAAGAAAATGTCGTTCGACGTCGCCAACGATCTGACGATGGTGGCGATGTTTTCACGCCAGCCGACGCTGATGGTCGTGGGACCGAACTCACCCGTGAAGACCCTGGCGGACCTGACCAAGGTGCTGCGCGAGAAAGGCGACAAGGCGAGCTACGGCACGGCGTTTCCGACGGCGCGCGTTCTGGGCTCGCTCTATGCCGACAGCATCGGCGCCAAGCCGCTGGACGTGCAGTATCGCACCTCCGCCGATTGGATCACCGACCTCGGCAACGGCGCGCTCGATTTCGCTTTCATCGACAGCGCCTCCGGCGTCGGCCATGCCAATGCGGGGCGCGTGCGCATCATCGCGGTTTCGACGGGCGAGCGGTCGGCGGCGATGCCGCAATATCCAACGATGCGCGAGCAGGGCTTCGACATCGACATTGCGAGCTGGTGGAGCGTGTTCGCGCCGGCGCGCACGCCCGCCGCCATTCTCGATCCGCTGCACGGCTGGATCACCGATGTGGTGCGCACCGACGACGCACGTCGCTTTCTGTTCAGCATCGGCAACGAGCCCTGGCCGATGTCGCGTGCCGATGCGCAGGCGTTCTATCTCAAGGAGATCAAGGACTGGGCCGATTATTTCCGGCGGGCGGGCATCGAGAAACAGGGGTGAGGGGGCGTCGTTGGAGAGCGTCATGAAGCGGATGCTTTTTCTTCTTCTCGGCCTTCTTGCTCTGGGCTGCGTGCAGATCGCCCTTCCAGCTCATGCCCAGGACGCCGTCGCGGCTTTCTATCGCGGCCGGACGATGGAAATGCTCGTGCCGACGACAGCCGGCAATGATTTCGACCTGCGGGGCAGGTTGCTCGCCCGTTTCATGCCGGATTTCATTCCCGGTCATCCGACTTTCATCACCCGCAATATGCCGGGTGGCGGCGGCATCATCGCCATGAATCACATGGCCGCGCGTGTGCCGCACGACGGTTCGACCTTGCACATGATGTTTCCTAGCGTCGGCACGTTGCAGGCGATCGGCACGCCGGAAGTGACTTTCGATCTGAGGAGGTTCAATTTCGTCGGCAATACCAGCACCAGTCCCAATGTCATGGTGGCCTGGCATACTGCCGGGGTCACTTCCGTCGACGCCTTGAAAGGCAATCCGCTGGTTCTCGGCACGACCTCGGGCGATAGCGGCGTCTATTATGTGCGGGCGCTGCAACAGCTTGGATATAAGGTTTCCGTCGTCTCGGGCTATGCCGGCGGTGCGCAGGTCAATCTGGCGATGGAGCGCGGCGAAGTGCAGGGCCGCGCGACCAACGCCTGGGCCGCCTGGAAGGCGACGAAGCCCGACTGGGTTCAGGACAGGACCATCATCCCGCTTGTCCAGATCGGCCTGACGCGCCATCCCGACATGAAGGATGTGCCGCTGCTCCTGGAACTGGCGCCCAATGCGGATGATCGGGCGCTCCTCGATTTTCTGTCGGCCAGCGTCGCGCTGTCGCGGTCTCTCGTAACGACCCCTGGCGTTCCCGCCGATCGGCTCAACGCTTTGCGGCGGGCTTTCGATCAGACGGTGGCTTCGCCGGCCTTTCTCGCGGAAGCGGGCAAGATGGGGCTCGACATGAGTCCTTTGACCGGGGAGCAATCGCAGGACATTTCGCACCGCATTCTCGATACGCCGCCGGACGTGATCGCGCGCGCCAAAGCGATCATGCTCGCGCCGTGAGGTGACGTACCGAAGCCTTGCAGAAGACGGCTACGCGCGTGCCAGCTCTTCGCCGAGGAACGCGCGCACCTTCTCCGCCTCGACGCCGCGGGCGATGAAACTCTGGCCGATGCCGTGCATCAGAATGAAGGTCAGCGATCCTCGCTGCACTTTCTTGTCCTGATACATGGCTTCGAGGATTTGATCGGGGCCGTGGTTCCAGCCCTTGATATGGGTGATGCGGCTCGGCAGGCCGCATTCCTGCAAATGCGCCTCGACGCGTTCGGCATCGCTCGTGCTGGCGTAACCGAGCTTGGCCGAGAAACGGGCGGCGCAGGCCACACCGATGGCGACACCCTCGCCATGGACGAGCCGTTCGCTGTCGTAATGCAGCAGGGTTTCCAGCGCATGGCCGAAGGTGTGGCCGAGATTGAGCAGCGCGCGGTCGCCCTGTTCGGTCTCGTCGCGGGCGACGACAGCGGCTTTCGAAGCGCAGCTCTTGCGAATGGCTTCGATCAGCTCAGGCCCGCGCGCGAAGATCGCCTGCCAGTTGGCTGTGAGCCAGTCGAAGAACGGGGCGTCGTCGATCAGTCCGTATTTGACGACCTCGGCATAGCCGGCGCGGAATTCGCGCGGCGGCAACGTGGCGAGCGCGCCGGTGTCGGCGAGCACGAGCGAAGGCTGATAGAAAGCACCGATCAGATTCTTGCCGTGGTCGGAATTAATAGCGGTCTTGCCGCCGACGGAGGAATCGACCTGCGCCAGCAGGCTCGTGGGAATCTGGATGAAGCGCATGCCACGGCGCACGGTGGCGGCGGCGAAACCCGCCAGATCGCCGACGACACCGCCGCCAAGCGCCACGACGAGATCGCCACGTTCCATCTTGGCGGCGATGATGTCATCGCAGACGCGCGCGAACGTGCTCCAGCATTTCGACGGTTCGCCCGGCGTGATGACGATGCGGGCGTGACGGATGCCATGGGCATCGAGGCCGCGCTCCAGCGCCGGCAGATGTTCGCGCGCCAGATTTTCGTCGGTGACGATGGCGCAGGCGGATTTCGGAAACAGGGAGGAGATATAGCGACCGGCGGAGGCGATCAGGTCCCGGCCGATGACGATGTCATAGGCGCGGTTGTCGAGTTCGACACGGACGGTGGCTTGAGCGGGTGTTTCTTGGCGCACGAGACGATCGAGATTGGCTTCGAGTTGTTCGAGGATGGCATCGACGACCACGTCATGCGGTCCGTCGATGGAGAGAACCGAGACATCGGCTTTCGCATAGACAGGATAGCGCTCGTCGATGAGTTTGCGCAGCGTGTCTTCCGGATTGGTGGTATGTAGCATCGGCCGATTGGTGCGCTTGCGGACGCGGCGCGCCAAGACTTCGAGATCGGCGTTGAGCCAGACGGAGACGCCGTGGCGGGCGATGTTCTCGCGCGTGAGCGCCTGCATGAAGGCGCCGCCGCCTGTGGCCAGCACCCTTTGCTTTTCCGCCAGGAGGCGCGCCATCACCCGGCGCTCGCCATCGCGGAAATAACCCTCGCCATGGCGGGCGAAGATTTCCTGGATGGTCATGTCGGCGGCGGCTTCGATCTCATGGTCGGCGTCGACGAAATCGAGGCCGAGGCGCTGGGCCAGGCGGCGGCCGACCGAAGTCTTGCCCGAGCCCATCATGCCGACGAGCACGATCGACCGGCCGCCAAGCTGGCGGACGATGGAGGCGGCGCGGGGGTCGACTTCAGTAAGCATGGGCGAGCCTCTATCACGTCGGCGCGGGAAAATTAAACCTGTCCCTGCAACAGCCAAGCCAGATCGGCCGGACGGAATAGGCCATGCTTCCGGCGCCCGAGATGTTTGCAATTGGTTGATATTGGTGGTCAAAGACGCCCGTTCCGGCGGAGACACCTGTGCCGAGCCTGATTCGGTTCCTGCTCGTCATCGCGATTCTGGTCGGCCTCGTCTGGGGCGGCATGCTTGCGCTCATTGCCTTCGTCGAGCCGCAACCGCGTGAGATGATCCAGGTGATCCCGCCCAATCGGCTCAACCGGTAGCCTTTCATGCCGCCGCTTCCCGCCTCTGTCCTTGCCCGCCAATTCCTGGAAATGGTGGCCGCCGAGCGCGGTGCCGCCAAGAATACGCTCGAGGCCTATGGCCGCGACCTCGAAGATTATCTTGGCTTTCTGCAAGAGCAGGGCGTTTCGCCGGTGGCGGTGGATAGCGCTGGGGTGCAGGCCTATCTCGCCGATCTGTCGGCGCGCGGCTTGAAGCCTGCTTCAGCGGCGCGGCGGCTGTCGTGCCTGCGCCAGTTTCACAAGTTTCTGCATGCGGAGGGCCGGCGCACCGACAATCCGACCATTGTGATCGACGCGCCGAAGACCGGCCGGCCGCTGCCGAAGGTACTCACTGTTGCCGATGTCGATCGTCTTTTGCGGGTGGCGCATGAAGGGCTCGACGACCCGGCCCGTCCGGCCGGCGAGCGGCTGCGGGCGGCGCGCATGTCCTGCCTGCTGGAATTGCTCTATGCGACGGGCCTGCGCGTCTCCGAATTGGTCTCGCTGCCGCTCACGGCCGCTTCGTCGCAGCAGTGGCTGACGATCCGCGGCAAGGGCGGGCGCGAGCGGATCGTGCCGATCTCCGACGTGTCCCGGAAGGCGATGGCCGCCTATCGGGCGCTGCTCGATCAGCTTCAGCCGGGCCTCGCAACGCAGCCTTGGCTTTTTCCGTCGGACAGCGAGAGCGGCCATCTGACCCGCCAAGCCTTCGCCCGGGACCTGAAGGCGACGGCGGCGGCGGCCGGCATTGCCGCCGCGAAGATCAGCCCGCACGTGCTGCGCCACGCCTTTGCCAGCCATTTATTGCAAAACGGCGCCGATTTGCGGGTGGTTCAGGAGCTTTTGGGCCATGCCGACATTTCCACCACCCAGATCTACACCCATGTGCTGGACGAGCGGACCAAGGCCATGGTGCGCGATCTGCATCCGCTCGGCGACGATCAGGCCGGATAAACCGTTCAGATAAACCGCTACTTGGCTATTTCTGGCTATCTTCTTGACTTCGAGGGGTCCGGAGGCCAGTTTCCGCGCGCCGAGCCAGCCCATAGCAAATCGCGTTTCGGTCGAGGCGCCATTTTGCCCGGGCTCATTGTTTGGATTTCGTAGCGTTTGACTTCATCTGACTGCAAAACGCTCTAGCTTCAGTTTTTCCAGGTGCCGATGCGTTCCTATTTGGATTTTGAAAAGCCTGTCGCCGAGCTCGAGGCTAAGGTCGACGAATTGCGCGCCGTGGCCGACCGTGATGGCAGCATTGCCATCGGCGATGAGCTGACGCAGCTCGAAGCCAAGGCCGCCAAGGCCCTGGCCGATCTCTACGGCAAGCTCACGCCCTGGCAGAAGACGCAGGTCGCCCGGCACCAGAGTCGCCCGCATTTCAACAATTATATCAATGGCTTGATCGAGGATTTCACGCCTCTCGCCGGCGATCGCAAATTTGCCGAGGACGAAGCCATCGTCGGCGGCTTCGGCCGTTTTCGCGGCCAGTCGGTCTGCATCATGGGCCAGGAGAAGGGCTCCGATACCGAAGGCCGGCTGCGGCATAATTTCGGCATGGCCCGGCCGGAGGGCTATCGCAAGGCGGTGCGGCTGATGGAACTGGCCGACCGATTTGGGATTCCGGTCATTTCGCTGGTCGATACGGCCGGCGCCTTTCCGGGCATCGACGCGGAAGAGCGGGGCCAGGCGGAGGCCATCGCCCGCTCGACGGACGCCTGTCTGCAGCTCGGCGTGCCGAATATTTCGGTGATTGTCGGGGAAGGCGGATCGGGCGGCGCCGTCGCCATCGCCACGGCCAATCGCGTGCTGATGCTGGAACATTCCATTTATACAGTCGCTTCGCCGGAAGCCTCGGCCTCGATCCTGTGGCGCGACAGCGCCCGCAAACAGGACGCGGCGACAAATATGAAGATCACTGCCCAAGATTTGCTGAAATTCGGCATCATTGATGCCGTCGTGCCGGAGCCGACGGGGGGTGCCCACCGCGATCCGGAAAAGGCGATACAGTGGACGGGTGACGCCATCGAAACGTCGCTGCGCAGCATGGACAACATGCCGCCAGAGGCGATCCGGTTGGCGCGTGAGGAAAAGTTTCTAGCGATTGGCCGTCGGCTTTGACCTATTGAAAGCATAGCGTTTTGGAACAAAGACGCGTCGAATAGAAGTAAAAGCGCAAATCCGTTTCTGATGAAACGTATTTGCGCTGGGATGCCGCACAGTTAACATACCGTTTACCCTGTCCGGGAATTCGGTCCTGCCCTAGTAACCTGCGTGTAACGATAACGGCCGTAAATCGGTTCGAGCCGCTCAGTTTCCTTAAACGTCGTTTAGACGGATTTGTTGCGCAATGATCTCGAAGAAGTTTGCTTCCAGCGCCACCTCGGCGAAAGCGGTCAAAATCGCGGCGGCGCTCGTGGTGGCCGGTGTGCTTGCGGCCTGTCAGGATTCGAACGGGCTGCGCAGCGCCAGGGCCTATCAGCCGATCCCCGCCGACACCTTGGCGCTGATCCAGAGCAAGGGCTCGTCGAAGAACGCACCGATCCTCATTCGCACCTACAAGAAAGAGTCCGAACTCGAGATCTGGAAACAGACCGCCGACGGCTCTTACGTTCATCTGAAGACTTATCCGATGTGCCGCTGGTCCGGCCAGCTCGGCCCGAAGAAGCGCGAAGGCGACCGGCAGGTGCCGGAAGGATTCTATTCGATCACGCCGGCGCAGATGAATCCGAATTCCAACTACTATCTGTCTTTCAACGTCGGCTATCCCAACGCCTATGATCGGTCGAAGGGCTATACCGGCAGCATGATCATGGTGCACGGCGACTGTTCGTCGGCCGGCTGCTTCTCCATGACCGATGAACAGATCGCCGAAATTTATGCGATCGCCCGCGAGGCTTTCGCCGGTGGCCAGCAGGCCATCCAGATGCAGTCGATGCCGTTCCGCATGTCGCCGGAAAATCTGGCCAAGCATCGCGTCGATCCGAACATGCCGTTCTGGAAAGAGATCAAGGAAGGCTACGACCAGTTCGAAGTGTCCAAGCGCGAGCCCCGCGTGGCGGTCTGCAATGGCCGCTACACTTTCGGTTCGGCTTCGATGAACGGTCCGGGTTGTGCGCCGGTTCAAGATTCCGAGGTGAGCGCACTCGTCGCCGAGCGTCGTCGCGATCAGGATGCCAAGGTCGCCGAACTCGTCGCCAGCGGCGTGAAGCCGGTCAAGGTCGTCTATTCGGACGGCGGTCAGAATCCGCAATTCGCCCATGTCACCATGGTCAGCCGCCCCGAGGCGCTTGCCGCCGGCCCGGTCGAAATCGATCTCGACGACAAGGGCAAGCCGGCACCGCGCACGGCTGTCGCCAAGGTCACGCCGGCCGCGACCCAGCCTGCCGCGACGTCCGCGCAACCGGCGGCCACCGCCGTCGCCCGTTCGACCGCGCAGCCCGTGGCTCCGGCCGTGCCGACCGCCACCGCTTTCGCGCCGGCCACGCCGCCGGTCGCCGTGCCCGCGACGGCGACTGCATCGGACAAGCCGTTCTATCAGCGCTGGATGGGCATTGCCGATGTTCTGAAGGCCGATGAGGCCGCACCGGCTGCGGCTCCGACCGCTGCCGATACGACGGCTTCGACACCCGCCGTCACGCCGGTTGTCGCGCCGCCGTCTCGTCCGGCCGCGCGTTCATCGTTGCGCCAGCAGCCGGCGCAGCAGCATCCCCAACAGAATTCCAAGGTCGTCGATCCAAGACAGAAGACGTCGTCGCTGCCGGGCATCATCACCGGAGCGCACGAGCCGCTGCCGTCGGGCGTCTTGTCCTTCGCGCGCTAAAATTCCGATTAGGGTCGATCTGATTTCATATGCCGCTGCTCGTCAGAGTCAGCGGCATCATTTTTTGCGCGTCATCGTGCGCACAAAAAATTACCCCTCCGGACGGGGTGATCCGGAGGGGCTGCGACGGTCCTGTGCGGTGCGGGGCGGGCTGAAGTTCAGGACCGACGATCGGTGACGCCAAGAAGGCGCTTAGTTACAGACGCGAACCGGGCGCCAGCCGATGAAATCGCCATAAGCGTTGTAGGCCGGGCGACGGTCGACGTAGCAATAGGCCTGCGGCTCGGCGACGGGGTAATAGGCCGGATAAGACGGCTCGTTGTAGTAGCGCGGCTGTGCGGCCTGCGCGGCGATCGCGCCAAGGGCCAGGCCGCCGATGATGCCGGCGGCGACGGGAGCGCCCCAGCCGCGGCCACGCCAGCCAGCGTCAGCGGTCGTCGAGGCGACCATCGCAGAACCCAGGGCAAGGGCGGCAACAGCGGCCATCGCGGTCTTGCGGATAATCGTGCTCATGTAACTCTCCTATGCCTGTCTCAGCCCTGGTGTGTCCGCAGGCAACTGAAACGATGGGGCGACATTAGGAGAGGCTGGCTGAACGCTGCGTGGCAGAGATATTCATATTCGGTTCATCGCCGGGTGCGTGCGGGCTGGGTATTTGATCCTAAGCGTGGAAGTGCTGGCGCAAGGCATCCTGGAATTGGCGGGCCAATCTTGAGGGTTGCTCGTTGCGCCGGCGCAGCAGGCCGACGGTGCGGGTGATGCGCGGTCCGCGCAGATCGATCACGGCGAGGCCTTTCGGCAATTGGCGCGATGACAGGCGCGGCACGAGCGCCAGGGCCAGGCCAGCCTGCACCAGCATCAGCGCCGTCATCGTGTGCTGCACTTCGAAATCCCAGCGATAGCGTTCGGCGCGGGCGCCCAGTGCGGCGTCGAGAATGATGCGATTGGCGATCGATGGGGTGGAGCGCACCAGCGGTATGTCGACGAGGTCGGCCCAGCTCACCGATGAACGGCCGACGAAGGCGTGGTTCTTCGGACAGATGCAGACATAGTCGTCGCTGAAGAGCGGTTCGGCGGTGAGGTTCCAGCGATTGGCGGCAAGAATGGCGATGCCGAATTCGGCGCGGCCCGAGGACACCGTCTCGCCGATCTCCGTCGCCGATTTGTCGAACAGGCGTACATGCGCATCGGGCTCGCGTCGCCGGAACTCCTTGAAGACGGGCGCGAGAATGTGAACTGCTATGGTTGGCATGCAGGCGAAGGCCAGTTCCTCGGTCTTGTCGCGATGGCGTGTGCGCACGAGCGAGAGCTGTTGCTCGAAGTCGCCCATCAAAGCACGCGCCTTGGGAAAAAGATCGGCACCAGCTTCCGTCAGCGTCACCCGACGCGTGGTGCGATTGAAGAGCTGTAGATCGAGGCTCTGCTCGAGCTTGCGCAGGCGATGGCTGATCGCCGTTTGCGAGACATTGAGATGGGAAGCGGCGCGGCTGAAGCTGCCTTGTTCCGCCACACTCACGAAGGCTTCTATCCCCAGAACATCGAATTTCATCGGTCATTCCCATTCATGAACGTTGTTCATGGATTTAGCAGAAACTTCCATTTGATTCATCATGGGTCGTCAAGCGAAGGTCCGCCCGTAAAGAGAAAAGTCTAGGGAGAAAACAATGATCTGGTGCCGCTTCCTGCGCGACGATGCCGTGTCCTACGGCGTCGTCGAAGATGGGCGCATCAAAGAAGTGTCCGGTTCGCCGTTCGGGACGTGGAACTATTCGGGGCGCACGTTCGCCGTGGCGGATGTGACGCTGGATGTGCCTGTCGTGCCGGGCAATTTCTATGCGATCGGCTCGAACTACGCCTCGCATGTGGAAGAGCGTGGCAAGGTGCGCGGCACAGGCGCGAAATATTATGACGTGCCGCGCGTCGGCTATCGCGCCAATTCGGCGCTGCTGCCGACCGGGCAGAACATCGTCAAGCCGCAGGGCTCCGGCGAACAGTTCCAATATGAAGGCGAGCTTGTCGCCGTCATCGGCAAGAAGGCGCGACGCGTCTCGCCGGAAGAGGCGTGGTCGTGCATTTTCGGCTGGACGATCGGCAATGACGTGACCGAGCGCGACTGGCAGAAGAACGATCCGACCAATCTGCGCGGCAAGAACTGCGATACGTTCAAACCGATGGGGCCGTGGATCGTCACCGGCATTCACCCCAAAGACATGCGCACGCAGGTCGTTCTCAACGGCAAGAAGCTGCACGATTTCGCTACCGGCAACATGCTGTTCGATGCGGGCGCGGTGATCAGCGCCATTTCGCAGACCAATACGCTGCATCCAGGCGATGTGGTTTGGCTCGGAACCGACGAATTGCCGGTCAACATCAAGCCCGGCGATCGCCTCGACATCACGATCTCGGGCATTGGCACGCTCAGCAATGCCGTCGTAGCGGAGTGAGGACAGAGTTCATGAAGGTCATCGATACCCAGGTGCATATCTGGGCCGCCAGCACGCCGGAGCGGCCGTGGATGGAGGGCATGGAAAAGCGGGCTCATCGCGACAAGCCGCTTTCGGCCGAAATGGTGTTGCAAGCCATGGATGAAGCGGGCGTGACCCACGTGGTTCTCGTGCCGCCGTCGCTTGATGGCGATCGCAACGATCTGGCCCTTGCGGCGGCGCAACGCTATCCCGATCGCTTCGCCGTGATGGGGCGCCTGCTCATCGACAAGCCCGGTGCGCCCGCTCGGCTCGAGCGGTGGAAAGAGGATGCGGGCATGCTCGGCGTGCGCCTCACCTTCCATCGTGACAACGATCGGCCGTTCATGACCAACGGCGTCGCCGACTGGTTCTGGCCGGTGGCGCAGCGGCATGACATTCCCGTCATGGTGCATGCGCCCGAACGAATCGCCGAAGTCGGCGAGATCGCAAAAAAATATCCGCGCTTGCGGCTCATCATCGATCATATGGGTTTTGCCCGCGAGACGATGGATGACAAGGCTCAGGCCGCCGCCGATCGGCTGTTGACTTTGGCGCCACTGCAAAACGTGTCGGTTAAGGTCTCGGCCATGCCGTGCTTTTCAAGCGAGGCCTATCCGTTTCGCAATCTGCATGATCCGATCAAGCGCACGATCGATGGCTTCGGCGTCGCGCGATGCTTCTGGGGTACGGATTATTCGCGCCTGCCCGATGCGTGCAGCTATCGCCAGGCGGTGACGATGTTCACGGAGGAGATGGGTCTGTCAGGCTCCGATCTCGAAGCCGTCATGGGAGACTCGTTTTCACGCGCGATGGGGTGGCCAACATGAAGACGTTGCGGATGTTTCGACGGGGACTGCTGACGCTGTCGTTATGCCTGGCCGGCGGTTTCGCCCAGGCGCAGAGTGTCGAGGATTTTTATCGCGGCAAGAATGTCGACATGTATGTCGGCTTTTCTTCCGGCGGCGGCTATGACGTCTATGCGCGGCTGATCGCCCGGCATATGGGGCGTCATATTCCCGGCGTGCCCAATATCGTCGTCAAGAATATGGAAGGCGCTGGCAGCGTCCGGCTCGCCAACTGGCTTTATGCGATCGCGCCGAAAGACGGCACGGTGATGGGCATGTTCGCGCGCGGCGTACCGCTCGATCCGCTGTTTGGCAATCCCGGCCCGCAATTCAAGGACGGTTCGGCTTTCACCTATATTGGCAGTGCCAATAACGAAGTCTCGGTCTGTGGCGTCGATGCGAAAGCGGGGATCAAGACCTTCTCCGATCTCTTCAACAAGGATGTCATTGTCGGTGGCTTCGGTGCCGGCACGGAATCCGAACAGCACGTGAAAATCTCGAACGCCGTGCTCGGCACGCGCTTCAAACTGGTGAAGGGCTATCCCGGCGGCAATGATGTGAACCTGGCTCTGTCGCGGGGCGAGGTGCAGGGCCGCTGCGGCTGGTCGTGGACCAGCATTCGCGGTGCCGAGCAAATGAAGCAGATCAAGGATGGGTCTCTGCTAATCCTCGTGCAGAACTCGTTGGAAAAGCATGCCGATTTGCCCGATGTGCCGTTGATCATGGACTTCGTGAAAACCGAGGATCAGCGCCAGATGCTGTCTCTGGTGTTGGCGCCGCAAAAGATGGGCCGGCCGTTCTTCGGTCCGCCCGGTATTCCGGCCGACCGTCTCGCCGCTTTGCAAAAGGCGTTTACCGAAACGATGACCGATCCGGAATTCGTGCAGGCGGCCGACAAGATGCAGTTGGAAGTCTCGCCGATCTCCGGCGCTGAAATGGAAAAGATCATCAAGGATGCTTATGCGGTCGATCCGGCTTTGGTGAAGCGCACGGGCGATGCCATTCGCTGAGCTTCAGCGCTTCTGATGCGAAAATGAAAAGAGCCCCGGTTCTGGTCGAACCGGGGCTCTTTGTTGAGCAGCTGTTGGTCGCAATCAGACCAGCGCGCCGTGGCAGTGTTTGAACTTCTTACCGGAACCGCAGGGGCAGGCTTCGTTGCGGCCAACCTTGCCCCAGCTGGCGGGATCGTCCGGATTGCGCGGGGCCGGCGCGGCCGCTGCGGCGGTGAAGAGCGCCAGAGCCGTTGCCGAGAATTCGCCAGCGGCGATCTGCGCGTTGATGGCCTCGATCGATGCCAGGTCTTCGGCGCTCGGCGGTGCGTCGATATAGCCTTGGCTCGCGAGTGGGTCCTGATTGGCGTTCGGATCGAAGGAGACCTCGACACGCATGAGCTGCTGCGTCGCGGTTTCGTGCCAGCGCGAGATCAGCGAATTGAACAGGTCGAAGGCTTCCGACTTGTATTCGTTCAGCGGGTCGCGCTGCGCCATGCCGCGCCAGCCGATGACCTGGCGCAGATGGTCGAGCTGCACGAGATGTTCGCGCCAATAGTGGTCGAGCACCTGCAGAATGACCTGCTTCTCGACATAGCGCATGACATCGGGCGTGTTCTTCTCGACGCGCGCCGCATAGGCGGCATCCGCCTCCTTCTCGATGCGCTCGGAGAACTGCTCCTCGTCGATGCCTTCTTCCTTCGCCCAGTCGGCGATGGGGGGCTCGATGCTGAGGATGTTCTTGAGGTCCTCGTTGAGGCCGGGAATGTCCCAGGTCTCAGGGTAGGAATCGGCCGGCACGTGCTTGCTGACCAGTTCGTCCGCCACGTTGGAGCGCATGTTGTGGACGGTTTCCTCAAGCGACTCCTGCGCCATCATTTCGCGGCGCTGTTCGAAGACGACCTTACGCTGGTCGTTCATCACGTCGTCGTATTTGAGGATGTTCTTGCGGATGTCGAAGTTGCGCGCTTCGACCTTCTGCTGCGCCTTTTCCAGGGCCTTGTTCACCCAAGGGTGGACGATGGCTTCGTCTTCCTTCAGGCCGAGCTTGGTGAGCATGGAATCCATGCGCTCGGAGCCGAAGATGCGCATCAGGTCGTCCTGCAAGGACAGAAAGAACTTCGAGCGGCCCGGGTCGCCCTGACGGCCGGAACGGCCGCGCAACTGGTTGTCGATGCGGCGGCTTTCGTGACGCTCGGTGCCGACGATGTAGAGGCCGCCGGCGGCGATCGCCTTTTCCTTGAACGCCGCCACTTCGCTGCGGATTTCGGCTTCGCGCGCCTCACGCTGCTGCGGATCGGTGACGTCCTTCAGCTCGTGGGCCACACGCATTTCGACGTTGCCGCCGAGCTGAATGTCGGTGCCGCGGCCGGCCATGTTGGTGGCAATGGTGATGGCGCCCGGCACGCCGGCTTCGGCGACGATATAGGCTTCCTGTTCATGGAAGCGGGCGTTGAGGATGGCGAACAGTTTCGAGGGTTTGCCGGCCTTGGCGGCGGCATAGAGCTTGGAGAGCTGCTTGGGATCGTCGAAGTCGATCTGCTTGTAGCCGTGGCGCTTGAGGAATTCGCCGAGCTGTTCGGACTTTTCGATCGACGTCGTGCCGACCAGCATCGGTTGCATGGTGACATTGGCCGCTTCGATCTCGCGTACGATCGCCTTCAGCTTCTCGTCAGCGGAGCGATAGACTTCGTCGTCTTCGTCCTTACGGGCGACGGGACGGTTGGTCGGAATTTCGACCACGTCGAGCTTGTAGATCTCGGCGAATTCGTTGGCTTCGGTCGAAGCCGTGCCGGTCATGCCGGCGAGCTTCTTGTAGAGGCGGAAATAGTTCTGGAAGGTGATCGAGGCCATGGTGATGTTCTCGGGCTGAACCGAGACATGTTCCTTGGCTTCGAGCGCTTGGTGTAGGCCTTCCGAGAAGCGGCGGCCCGGCATCATACGGCCGGTGAATTCGTCGATGATCACCACTTCGTCGTTGCGGACGATGTATTCCTTGTCGCGCTGGAACAAGGTGTGGGCGCGCAGCGCCTGCTGTACGTGGTGGACGACGGTGACGTTGGCGGCGTCGTAGAGCGAGGATTCGCCGATCAGGCCGGCTTCACGCAGCAATTGCTCGATGTGCTCGTTGCCGGCTTCGGTGAAATTGGCGGTGCGCTGCTTCTCGTCGATTTCGTAGTCGGCGCGCACGAGGCTGGGGATCAGCTTGTCGATGGCGTTGTAGAGATCGGACTTGTCTTCCGAGGGGCCGGAAATGATCAGCGGCGTGCGCGCTTCGTCGACGAGGATCGAGTCGACTTCGTCGACGATCGCGAAATTGTGGCCGCGCTGCACCATGTGCGCGAGCTCGTATTTCATGTTGTCGCGCAGATAGTCGAAGCCGAATTCGTTGTTGGTGCCGTAAGTGATGTCGGCCTGGTAGGCGGCGGCGCGCGCCTCGTCGTCGATGCCGTGGACGATGATGCCGACACTCATGCCGAGGAAGCGGTAGATCAGGCCCATCCATTCGGCGTCGCGGCGGGCGAGATAATCGTTGACGGTGACGACGTGGACGCCCTTGCCGGACAGCGCATTGAGATAGGTGGCGAGCGTGGCGACCAGCGTCTTGCCTTCACCGGTGCGCATTTCGGCGATCGAGCCTTCGTGCAGCACCATGCCGCCGATCAACTGCACGTCGAAATGGCGTTGGCCCAGCGTGCGCTTGGCCGCTTCGCGGACGGTGGCGAAAACCGGAACCAGGATGTCGTCCAGGGTCTTGCCGGCGGCCAGTTCGGCGCGGAATTTTTCCGTCGAACCACGCAGCTCGTCGTCGCTCAATTTGGCGATTTCGGGCTCCAGCGCATTGATCTCGGCAACCTTGGACGCATAGCGCTTCAGGCGGCGATCGTTGGCGGAGCCGAAGATTTTCTTCGCAATGGCGGCGAGCATTCAAAAACCCTTCTGATCCGGCGGCCGGTTTGCGGCGGGCGCGGGCGGCGCTACAGCTTGTTCCGCTGCCCAGACGTCGGGCGCAGTGCTCTCCGACACAGAGAGCTGCAAAACGGGCGAGAAATAAGATCGGGGTATGCCCTTGTCAATGAAACGGGCGCCCTGAAACCGTGGTCCAATCGGCGCAGTCTGGACATAAGCTTGTCTTGAACTTGCCATCTGCTTGTCCGACTCAAAGATTTGACAGATTGTGCCTTGGTAGACCTACGGTCCGTTTTGGCCGCGACTGGAGCTTTTCATGACTTTTCATCGCCTTGGACCCTGGCTTGGCGCGGCTGGATTGGCCCTGATGCTGGCCGGGCTTTCTCCGGCCACGGCCAAGGTTCTGGCCAAGGTGGACGGCCAGGAGATCACTGACGATGATGTGAAGCTTGCGCTTGAGGACATCGGCTCGACCCTGCCGCAGCAATTGCAGGGCGCCGATCGCGAAAATTACGTGGTCGATTACCTCATCGACATGATTTTGGTGGCGAAAAAGGCCGAGGCCGACAAATTGGCCGATGGCGCCGAATTCCGGCGCCGCCTGACCTATCTGCGCGAACGGGCGCTGATGGAGACCCTGTTCGGCAATCTTGGCCGGGAGGCGGCGACCGATGCCGCCCTGCAGGCCGTCTATGAGCAGGCCGCCAAGGCGCAGACCGGCGAACCGGAGGTCAAGGCCCGGCACATCCTGGTGGCGACCGAAGCCGAGGCCAAGGCGGCGCTGAAACGGGTGCGCGACGGCGAGGATTTCGCCAAGGTGGCCACTGAAGTGTCGCGCGATCCGGGCTCCCAGGGGGGTGATCTGGGCTGGTTCAGCAAGGATCAGATGGTGCCGGAATTCGGCAATGCCGCCTTCGCCATGGAACCGAACCAGATTTCCGAGCCGGTGAAGAGCCAGTTCGGCTGGCATATCATCAAGGTGGAGGGCAAGCGCACCAAGAGCTTCCCGCCCTTCGAGCAGGTGAAGGAGCAGGTGAAGCAATATGTCGTCCAGCGCGCTCAGCAGGACCTGATCAGCAAGCTGCGCAGCGCCGCTAAGATCGAGCGCATGAGCGACGCCAAACCTGACTTGGTAAAGCCCGATCCGGCCAAACCCGAGCAGCCGAAGAAATAGGCGCACCGAAACGCTTCTGCCTCTTGCTTTGGCGCGCCGGATCGGTTTTGGAATTCGGCGTTCGCCAACCCCTGGCCCCTTTGGCCAAAATCCGGAAAATTCCATGGCCCAGTCCGTTGCCGTGTCTCCGCTCGCGCCGAAATCCTATCCTGACCTGCCCGTGATCGAGGGCGTGCGTTTCGCCACCGCCGCGGCCGGCATCCGATACAAGGGCCGCACCGATGTGATGCTGGCGCTGATGGACAAGGGCACCCAGGCCGCCGGTGTCTTCACCAAGTCGAAATGCCCGTCGGCGCCGGTCGAATGG
Source organism: Methylocella sp. CPCC 101449 (assembly GCF_031921685.1). Lineage (NCBI taxonomy): Bacteria > Pseudomonadati > Pseudomonadota > Alphaproteobacteria > Hyphomicrobiales > Beijerinckiaceae > Methylocella > Methylocella sp. CPCC 101449. The sequence continues at coordinate 1,621,126 of NZ_JAPDHU010000001.1, forward strand.
TGCCGTTCCAAGCTGAAGGGCGGCAAGGCGCGCGCGCTCGTCGTCAATTCCGGCAATGCCAATGCCTTCACCGGCAAGACCGGTCTGCAACAGGCGAAATTCACCGCCGAACTCGCCGCCAAGGCGACCGGCGCGCCGCTCGGCGAGATTTTTCTGGCCTCGACCGGCGTCATCGGCGAGCCGCTCGATGCCTCCAAGTTCAAGGGCGTGTTCGACAAGCTGGTGAAGGAGGCCGCGCCCGACGGGCTGCTCGATGCGGCACGTGCGATCATGACCACCGACACTTTCCCGAAGGTGGCGACCGCGCAGGTCAAGATCGGTGGCGTCGAAGTCACCATCAACGGCATCGCCAAGGGCGCCGGCATGATCGCGCCCGACATGGCGACCATGCTGTCCTATGTCTTCACGGATGCGCCGATCGCCGCCGCCGCCTTGCAGGCCATGCTGTCGAAGTCGGTGCAGGGCAGTTTCAACTCGATCACCGTCGACAGCGACACCTCGACCTCCGACAGCTTGATGCTGTTCGCCACGGGTGCGGCCGCCAAGCGCGGCGCGCCGAAGATCACCAGCGCCACGGATCGTCGTCTCGTCGAATTCCGCAAGGCGCTCGATGCGGTGCTGCTCGATCTGTCGCATCAGGTGGTGCGGGACGGCGAGGGCTGCCGCAAGTTCGTCGAAGTGATCGTCGAAGGCGCGGCCACCGCGACGGCGGCCAAGAAAGTCGCTTTCGCCATCGCCAATTCGCCGCTGGTGAAGACGGCGATCGCCGGCGAGGACGCCAATTGGGGGCGCGTCGTGATGGCCGTCGGCAAGGCCGGCGAAAAGGCCGATCGCGACAAGCTGGCCATCTGGTTCGGCGGCATTCGCGTCGCTCACAAGGGTTTGCGCGATCCTTCCTATGACGAAGGGAAGGTCTCGACCTATATGAAGGGCGAGGCGATCGAATTGCGTGTTCATATCGGCGTCGGCAAGGCCACAAACCGGGTGTGGACCTGCGATCTGACCAAGGAATATGTCGCCATCAATGGCGACTATCGGAGCTGACCACCACTTGCTGCCGGAAATTCGCGACTACGATCGGCTGATCCGCGCCTTCGAATGGCAGATGCCGCAACGCTTCAATATGGGCGTTGCGACTTGCGATCGCTGGGCGGAGCGGGAGCCCGATCGCATCGCCATTCTCGAAGCGCGCGGCGACGACTTCGAGCCGATCTCCTATGGGCTGCTGCGCGAACGTTCCAATCGTGTCGCGCAGGCGCTCGTCGCGCGCGGCGTGAGCGTCGGCGATCGTGTCGCGATCCTGCTGCCGCAGATGAGCGATGTCGCTGTCGCCCATCTTGCCATCTATAAGCTCGGCGCCATCGCCGTGCCGCTGGCGGTGCTGTTCGGGCCCGATGCGATCGAATATCGGCTGCGCGATGCCGGCGCCAAGGCGCTCATCACCAATGACGTCGGCTTGCAGAAATTGCGCAGCGGCCCGCGCCCGCCGAGCCTCGAAATCATTCTCTCGACCGATGGCGACGATGGCGATGCGGTCGATTTCTACAAGGCGATGGCTGACGCCGATGCCGCCTTCACGCCCGTCGACAGCACGCCCGATGATCCAGCGCTCATGGTCTATACGTCGGGCACCACCGGCCAGCCGAAGGGCGCGCTGCACGGCCACAAGGTGCTGATCGGCCATCTGCCCGGCCTGCAATTCACCCACGCCTTTCTGCCGCAGCCGGGCGATCGCATGTGGACGCCGGCCGATTGGGCCTGGGCCGGCGGGCTTCTCAATGCGCTGCTGCCGTCGCTTTATTTCGGCGTGCCGGTGGTGGCGCGTAAGTTCGAGCGCTTCGATCCGGAGGCGGCGTTCGATCTGATGGCGCGTGCCGACGTGCGCAATGCGTTCATTCCGCCGACCGCTTTGCGCATGCTGCGTTCGGTGGACCAGCCGCGCAAACGTTTCAACTTCAATCTGCGCACTATTTCGTCGGCCGGCGAATCTTTGGGCGCCGAGACTTATGACTGGGGCCACGAAGCCCTTGGCATGACGATCAACGAATTCTACGGCCAGACTGAATGCAATTATGTGCTGGGTTCCAGTGCCGAGCTCGGCGTGAGCCGGCGGGGCGCCATCGGCAAGCCGATCCCCGGTCATCGCGTGGCGATCCTGCGCGCCGATGGCAGCGAATGCGACGTCGGCGAACAAGGGCAGATCGCCATGGCGCGGCCCGATCCGACGACTTTCCTTGGCTATTGGAACAATCCGGAAGCGACGGAGAAGAAATTCATCGGCGACTGGCTGATCACCGGCGATCAGGGCCAGCGCGACGAGGACGGCTATATCCATTTCGTCGGCCGCGACGACGACGTGATCTCCTCGGCTGGCTATCGCATCGGCCCGGGCGAAATCGAGGATTGCCTGCTGCGCCATCCTGCCATCGCGAACGCTGCCGCCGTCGGCAAGCCCGACGATTTGCGTGGCGAGATCGTCAAGGCCTTCGTGGTGTTGCGCGAGGGCTATCAGCCGTCGGACGAGTTGGCGGGCGAGATTCGCGATTATGTGCGCACGCGCCTGTCGGCGCATGAATATCCGCGCGAGATCGCGTTCGAAAACGAATTGCCGATGACGACCACCGGCAAGATCATGCGCCGCGTGCTGCGCGACAAGGGCTGACGGCGCGTGGGCTCGCCTTCCGGCGAGCGTCAAATGGCTTCGAAAGTGGCGTTTAAAGTGCCTTGCATGGGGTTGTTCCTCAGAATCGCGCGACACCCCCATCCTTTGTTGTCCCCCCTCCCTTATGCCGCGGCGTCTGCCGCGTTGAAACCGGGCTCAAATTACGCAGGAAGGGCGGCGGAATTATGCTCCTGTTGGAAGGCGACACCTTGGTGTCATCCCCGACAGCCGCACGGCGGCTGAGCGGGGATCCAGGGGCCAGCGGTAGGATGCTGTTCGAGCAAGGCATGAGTAACGTCAGACAATAGCGTAGCGCTTTACCACTCGCTCTGGATTCCCGCTCGCGCTTCGCGCGTCGGGAATGACACTGTGAGCTTCGCCGTCAGCCTTCAGAAGCCGCTTTCGCCGTCACATGCTCGGGCCGCACGCCTATGCCGACGAAGCGGGCCGGTAAATTTCGCAGCACGGGAATCTGGTGCAGGTGCCGCAGCAGCCAGGGTGGGCGCCCGCTGGGCTTGCTGCCGAGCGCCGGCGCGATGATGCGGTTCTGGATCGTCACCTGCACCCATTGCGTCACGCGCACCGGCCATTCGCGCCGCTTCTGCACGGCAGCGAGATCGCTGTCCTGTACGGCGCCGTCGCGCAGTTTCAGCGCCAGCAGATTGGCGGTGGCGATGGCATCCTGAATGGCGAGATTGATGCCGATGCCGCCGATCGGCGACATGGCATGGGCGGCATCGCCGATGCAGAGCAGACCGGGCTTGTGCCAGACCGGCAGGCGGTCGACGGCGACGGTGAGCAGTTTGACGTCGTCCCAACTGGCGATTTCAGGAACGCGGTCGGCGAAGGGCGGCGCGATCTCGGCGATGGTCTGTTGCAGATCGCTGACGGGGCGTTGCTGCAATTGCCCGAACGAGCCCTTGGCGATGACATAGCCGCATTGCCATACGTCGTTGCGGTTGATGGTGATGAAGATGCGGCCGGCGTCGAAACGGCCCATCGGTTCGGAACCGTCGCTGTCGCGGCGACTGAGTTTGAACCAGAGCACGTCCATCGGCGCGCCGAGTACGATCGGTTGCAAGCTGGCTTGGGAGCGCATGTGCGAATCTCTTCCGTCGCAAGCGACGGTGAGATCGGCACGGATGGTGATATCGCCCTCAGGCGACGCGGCTTCGACGCCAACGATCTTGTCGCCCTCGCGGATCAAGGCTTGGGCTTGCGTGCGCATCAGCAGGCGAAAGTTGGGATAGGCGCCGGCTTTGCGTGCCAGGAAATTCAGCAAGTCCCATTGCGGCATGAAGGCGATGAACGGAAACGGCGTGTTCAAGTGGGAGAAGTCGGCCATCAAGAGACTTTCGCCGTTGACGATGCCGCGCATCTGGTGCGCTTTTTCGTGCGGCAATTGCAGCAGTTCGTCGGCGAAACCAAGTTCATCCATTGCCTGCAAGGTGGAGGGATGAATGGTGTCGCCGCGAAAGTCGCGCAGGAAGTCGGCGTGTTTTTCGAGCACGATCACATCGACGCCGCCGCGCGCCAGAATGGTGCCGAGCACCAGTCCGGCAGGGCCGCCGCCGACGATGCAGCATTGGGTGGTGAGCTGGGTCAAGGCGATCTCCCGCGCGCACTGTGCGAGTTCACGCGGGTGCTGGCAAGTCTGATGAGGCGCACGCGAGGTCGAATGTGCCTTTCGCCCACGGCCCGACATAATTCTGCGTCTCTCATGTCGGCCTTCGTGCATGAGATAAGTGGAATCAGGAGTTGGGCGATGGAGAACAAAACCCCAAGCCGCGCGGTTGCGATCATTCCCTGCAACGATCTCGACGCGGCCGAACGCTGGTGGAACGGGCTCGGCATCTCACGTCCGCAGGATCAGGGTTACGACGATTATCGGATGTTGGCCGATGGCAAAGGAGCCGAAGTACATCTGCAAACGGCGGTCGAAGGTTGGATCGTGCCGGGACGAAACCCGTTTGGCGTCTACCTCTACACGCCGCGCGTCGATGAACTGGCCGCCGTCGCGGGCGACCGGGTCCTCGGTCCCAGCAAAGCACCGGAACACAAACCCTGGGGCATGTACGAATTCGCGCTCAACGGCCCGGACGATCTGCTCGTGCGCATCGGCTGGCCGAGCCGTTCGCAGGCGTGATGATAGCGTTTTGTAGTTTGACTTAGGCAAACGCCACAAAGACGCGTTGAAACAAAGAGCCCAGGCAAAATTGCGTTTCTATCGAAACGCAATTTGCTCCAGCTTACGAGGCTTTACGGCCGCGCAGGCGATACCAGAGCTGTTTGGCGAGGGTGCGAGCGCGGCGGCGTAGCAGTTCTCGCGATACGATCGATTGAAACGACCTACCATCGCTTTGGGTGCCAACCAGGAGATCGGCGATCGGCATGCGGTCGGGCCAGAGGCGATTGATCATCGGATGATCGGGGATGGCGCAGGAATCGATCAGCGTGATGCCCGGTTCCGCCGCCAAGCGGTGGGTCAGATCGAGGGTGAAGTGAACGCCCGGTGAGAGAGCCGCGAGGCTCTCGTCATAGGCGACCTTCCAGAAATAAGCCCGGTCGTCGGCGAAGAGAACGATGCCCATGGCGAGCGGCAGGCCGTCAATCTCAAGACTGTCGACCCAGCAGCGGCCCTTGTGCGCCAACAGCCGCGTCATGGTGCGGGTGAAGGTGGCGAGCGAGGGATCGCAGAGCAGCGCGGTGCGGCGTTCGCCCTTCCAGCCCTGTGCTTCCAGGGTGAGAAACCGCTCGATGGCATCGCGCACGGCTTCCGGCTCGCGCGCCGAGACATAGGTGAGGGCGCCTTTGTCTTCGAGGCGGTGGCGTTGCCGGCGCAGCTCCTTGCGCCGCTTCTGCGGCAGGTGGGATTCGATCAGCTCGCGGCTGTCGCCGCCATGCAGGATGGCGCGATGGTGGGCGTCGAAGGTCTGATATTGCAGCTTGCGCGACGCGGCATGGGATTGGATCAGCCGCGCGGTTTCCGTCGCGGTCGGGACGGACGCAAACAGGATCGCGCCGACCTGCGGCCAGACGGCGGCGATCCAGCGATGGATGAGTTCCAGCGCCTCGAAGCCCTGCGTCTTGTCGAGCAGCGGAATGCCGAGCGCCATTTGCGGGGCGCGCCAGGTTTTGGCGATGGCGCGCCGGCCACGCTTCGGCACATGCACCGGGCACAGGCCGATCAGGCGATTTGGCAGGGCGCCCGGGCGCGGGTCGCGGACGATGAGAAACATCGGCCGCTGCGCTTCCGGGAAATGCTGCGCGGCCGAGGCGGCGAAAGCCGATTCGACGAAGACGTTGCGGTCGAGCGCCCGGCTGGCGAGATCGTCCCAGTCGTCGACCATGCTCATCGCCTGGGTCCAGTCGATGAGATCGACCTGGACCGGCTTGGCGGTGTCGCTGGTGCGTTCGAGCAGGAGCGGCATGGAGGGTGTCCGGCCGAGATCGGCAATCGTCAGATGGTGTGCCAGAGCGGCCGCTGCCGCGGAGCGGCGGCGCCGAAGTCCGAAGGGAAGCGACTGTGAACCCATACCCCACTCATCGGCCTTCGCCGATGCCCTCACGTTAAACTGAACAGGCTGTGCCATTTTGGCGCAGATGTCGCATGCAAACGTCGTTCAGTGAACAAAGGGACAAGAACCGAGCCAACTCAGGGGCAGGGTAGAGTTTAGCGTAACAGGCCGCCGGGGCGGGGATTCAACGGGTTATCTACGGTGGCGGTGGCATCGGGCGTGTCGATCCGGGATTCGCCGGAAAAAGCGGCGAACAGGCCGCGCAAATGGTCTGGCTCAAGGTCGCGGACGATGAAAACGATGCGCGTCGAATGGTCGGCGTCGGGCCAGTGCTCCAGCCGTTGCGGCGGGTGGAAGACATGTTGGACGCCGTGGATGACCACCGGCCGTTTCGGATCGTCGCTGAGTGCCAGAATGCCCTTCACGCGCAGCAGATTGGGGCCGTGAATCTGGCGCAGCATTTCGATGAACGTATCGAAGGCACCGGGCGCCAGAGCCGCTTCGCTCGTCAGGCAGAAGGCGCGGATGCTGGCATCGTGACGATTGACGTCATGATGGTGGTGGCCGTGACCGTGCCCGTGCCCATGATGGTGATCGTGGTGATGAGCCGCCTCGGTCGCCTGCGTCTCGGCGTTCAGCCATTTGCCGACGTCGGGATGTTTCGTCTCCGGATTCCACAAGCCGGTGTCGAAGAGGTTGGTGGCGCTCGCCTCGTTCACGTCGATGAGGGTGGCGAAGGGCGCGAGGCGATGCAGGCGTTCGGTGATGTCGCTGATCGCAGCCGGCGTGGCGATGTCGCTTTTCGTCAGCACGATGCGATCGGCGACGGCGGCCTGTTTCACCGCTTCGATGTGATTGTCCAATGTCGAGGCGCCGTTGACCGCATCGACCACGGTGATGATCCCCTGCAGGCGGAAGCGCAGCATCAGATAGGGATGATACATGATCGTGTGCAGCACGGGCGCCGGATCGGCGAGGCCGGTGGTTTCGATGACGATGCGCGCGAACGGTTTCAGCCGGCCGTTGTCGAGACGCTTGAGAATGTCTTCGAGCGTCGAGACGAGATCGCCGCGGATCGTGCAGCACAGACAGCCCGAGGCCATCATCAGCATGTCGCCGTCGATCTTCTCGACGAGCAGATGATCGAGGCCGATCTCGCCGAACTCGTTGATGATGACGAGCGTGTCGGCAAGGGCGGGATCGCGCAGCAGCCGGTTGAGCAAGGTCGTCTTGCCCGCGCCGAGAAAGCCGGTGAGGACCGAGAGCGGAACCGGAGGCGGTGGACGGCGCTGCAGTGGCGAGGTCATTCGCTTATGTGAATCGCGCTTAAATTAATCGGCTTTGTCGGCAGCCGGACGGCTGCTGGCGCTCTGCTGTTTCTTGCGATCGGCCGGCTTCTTGTCGACAGCCTTCTTGTCCGTGGGCTTTGCAGTCGTCGGCTTGGCGTTGGCCGGTTTGGCCGTCGCCGCCTTGCTGTTGGGCTTGTCGGTTTTCTTGACGGTCTTCTTGTCGGTCGAAGACTGCACGTGACCGGACAGATCGAGCGGCTTGGAATCGCCGCGCGTTGCCGTTCTGGCGGCGGGCCTGGTCGGCTTGGCGCCGAGTTTCGTCTGTGCGGCAGGCGTTTCGACGTCTGTTGCCGGCGCTGTCGCGACGGCGCGGCCACGACGGCCCTTCTTGCCGCGCGGCGCGTCGGCCGCCGGATCCACCGCCTCGTCATTGTCGGCATGGGCGACGGCGCCGTTCCAACCGGGCGCGCGGCCGATGAAGATCGGGATCGGTTGAAAGACCTGGCGGGGTCCGAGGTCCATGCCGGCGGCCGCATAGGCGGTGACAGGTGCCATGGCGCGGGCGCGATCGGCGGCGAAGAAGGCAGCCGGATTGTCGTTTTGATAATTCTGCGAGGCGGGATCGCCGGCGACGGGAATGCCGAAATCTTCCTCGATGCCGCGGTTGCGATTGCGGCCGCAGATTTCCGGACGCATGTTCGGCGGATTGGGATCGGAGGCATCGGCGAGCGAGACGACATTGCCGCCGCTGTTGGTCTGGCCCATGAAGGCGGCGTCGAGCATCGACATCACTTTCAGGGTGCGGGCCTTGGCATTGGGCGAGCCCATGACGACGGCGATCAGACGGCGGCCGCCGCGCGTCGCGCTGGCGACGACATTGAAGCCGGAAGCGCAGACGAAGCCGGTCTTCATGCCGTCGGCGCCGGGATAGCGCCCGAGCATGCCGTTGTGATTGGTCATGATCTTGGTGCCGAGCTGCAGCGCGCCGATGCTGTAGAGGTCGCGATGATTGGGAAAGTCGCGATAGAGCGCGCGGCCGAGGATCGCCATGTCGCGGGCGGAACTGTAATGGTCGTCGTTGTAGAGGCCGTTCGGATTGACGAAATGCGACTCGCGCATGCCGAGCTGGCGCGCCACCGAATTCATCTCGGCGGCGAAGGCTGGCACGGAACCCGACACGCCTTCGGCTATCGTCACCGACACGTCATTGGCCGATTTGACCATGATAATCTTCAGCGCATTGTCGAGCGTGATCTCGGTGCCGGGCTTGAACCCCATTTTCGAGGGTTGCATGCGCGCCGCGCGATTGGAGACCAGCATCGGCGTATCGAGCGACATGCGGCCGTCGCGCACCGCCTTGAGGGCGACATAGACGGTCATCAACTTGGTGGTGGAAGCGGGATACCAGGGGCGGGTGGCTTCTTCCTGGTAGAGCACTTCGCCGGAGGCGGCATCGATGACCAGAGCGGGCGTGGCGCTGGCTGAGGACAGCGGGCCGGACATGCAGGTCAGAAGGCCCACGATCGCAAAAGTGATGCGTTTCATTCAGAAATCCGAATCGCAATGTTGGACGGGGCCGAACAGCCTGAGCGCCTGTCCTAATCCCGAACATCTTAAAATGAAAGTCGGGCCACAGCGATCCGACACGGCGGGCTTGAAACGGCATCACGCCGGTGCAAGCAGATCAGCTTTGTAATTGCTGTCCAAACTGTGGCCGATTTGCGTATATAGATTGAGAATATGCCCGAGGAGGTCAGATTATGAGTGCGGCAATCGTGGGATGGGCGCATCTGCCATTCGGCAAACATGACGCGGAAACGGTCGAAAGCCTGGTGGTTCGGGCGGCTTCCGAGGCTTTGGCCCATGCCGGCGTGCCGGCGGAGGCGATCGACGAAATCTTCCTGGGTCATTTCAACGCGGGTTTCAGCCCGCAGGATTTCACTGCCTCGCTGGTGCTCCAGGCCGATCCGGGCCTGCGCTTCAAGCCGGCGATGCGGGTGGAAAATGCCTGCGCCACCGGCTCGGCCGCCGTGCATACGGCGGTGCGCTCGATCGAGGCCGGCCGGGCCAAGCTGACCTTGGTGGTCGGCGTCGAGCAGATGACGCGCACGCCGCCGGCCGAAATCGGCCGCAACCTGCTGCGCGCCTCCTATCTGCCGGAGGATGGCGAGACGGCGGGCGGGTTCGCCGGCGTGTTCGGCAAGATCGCCGAGGCCTATTATCAGAAATACGGCGACCAGTCGGACGCCCTGGCGATGATCGCGGCGAAGAACCATGCCAATGGCGTCGCCAACCCTTACGCGCAGATGCGCAAGGATCTGGGCTTCGCCTTCTGCCGGCAGGAAAGCGAGAAGAATCCCTTCGTCGCCGGGCCGCTGAAGCGCACCGATTGTTCTTTGGTTTCCGACGGCGCGGCGGCGCTCGTCATCGCCGACATGGAAACGGCGCAGAGCATGCCGCGCGCGGTGGCCTTTCGCGCCACGCGCCATGTGCAGGATTTCCTGCCACGCGCCCATCGCGACATCATCGCCTTCGAAGGCTGTTCGCTCGCCTGGCGCAAGGCGCTGGACGATGCGCGCATCGGTCTCGATGATCTCTCCTTCGTCGAGACGCATGATTGTTTCACCATCGCCGAACTGATCGAATATGAAGCGATGGGTTTGACGAAGCCGGGGCAGGGCGCGCGCGCCGTGGCCGACGGCATCACGGCGAAGACCGGCAAACTGCCGGTCAATCCGTCCGGTGGATTGAAGGCCAAGGGCCACCCGATCGGCGCCACCGGTGTGTCGATGCATGTGCTGACTTCGATGCAATTGTGCAATGAGGCCGGTGATATGCAGATCAACGGCGCCAAGCTCGGCGGCGTTTTCAACATGGGCGGCGCCGCGGTGGCCAATTACGTCAGCATTCTGGAGCGCGTCAGGTGAGATCTCGGATCGGCGCGGCGCTCGCCGCCGCGCTTGTCGTATCATCTTCAGTCTGGGCACAAACTCGGGCTCCAACCGCCCTACCGGATCTGCCGCCGGGCACGTTCGATTTCTGTCCGCGGCCGGTGCGTCCGGTCTGTGTCGATGACAACGATACCTATACGAAACCGGCATCGCGCAAGGCTTGCGACGAAGAAATGGCGCGCTTCGTCAAGGCGACCTTCGACTATCGCTCCTGCCTGACGATCCAGATGGAGAACGTCATCCGCGATACGAATCGGCTCGCCGAAAAATTTCGCTGCAAGGCGGACGGCAAGCGCAACTGCGGCTGACGCCGTTCGTTATGTTTCTCCTGGCGCCTTTATTCATTCGGCGCCTTGGCTTCGATGGCGAGCGCATGTACGCCGTCGCGCAGTTCCTGCGCCAAAGCGTCGTTGACCAGGCGGTGACGTTGCAGGCGTGACTTGCCGGCGAAGGCTTCGGCGGTGATGCGAACGGTGAAATGGGTTTCGCCGCGCGGTTCGACGCCGCCGGGATGGAGCATATGTCCGGCATGTTTGGCGGAATCGTCGATGACGTCGAGGGACGCCGGCGCCAAGGCGGCGGTGAGTTTCGCAATCATCGTGTCCTTAACCGTCACTTCGCATCTCCACTCTAGGATCGTCCGCGCCTATGAAATCTTAGCAGAGCAGGTCATCAAATTTGCATTCCTGCTTTGCCATTTTCGCAGCGCAACACCATTTGTACTTTCCGGGCCCGGCAGTGCTTGCCGCAGACCCTCCACCTACCTAATGTTTCGGGCATGAATCTCAATTCGCCACTCTTCGATCGCATCAGGACCAAGGGCGAGCCGCAGGAGCGGCCGGCCGAGCCGGTGCGCGTCCGGTGCAACCACCCCGGTTGCGACCTCGCGGGCGAATATCGCGCACCGATGGGGCGCGATCGGGAAGGGCAGTATTTCTGTTTCTGCATGGACCACGTCCGCGAATACAACAATTCCTACAATTATTTCAAGGGGATGAGCGACGAGGACGTGGCGCGTTACCAAAAGGACGCGCTGATCGGCCATCGCCCGACCTGGACCATGGGGACCAAGCGCGGCGCCAGCGGTTTCCGCGAGGACGGGGTCGATCCGGCCGGTTTCGTCGATCCGATGGGCCTGTTCCGGGCGCAGCAGCAGGCCCACCAGGCCGCCACCGCCCGGCCGCGCCTGCCTGTGGCCACGGCCAAGGCTCTGTCGGTCATGAATCTTGAAGAAACAGCCGATGCGCAAACCGTTCGGGCGCGCTACAAGGAACTGGTCAAACGCCTCCACCCCGACGCCAATGGCGGCGATCGGTCCAGGGAGGAAAAATTGCGCGAGATCATCCAGGCCTATAAGCATCTGCGCAGCGTCAAGCTGGCGTAAGCTACCGGCCACTGGATTTTCCGGCTCACGGTCCGGCTCTGGCGTCCAGCTTCGGCTGGTTCTTGGCTTGAGGCCTTTCAGGTTGCGCGCACGCGCCCTATGCGTGCGACGTTGGAGGAATGATGCAAGCGGATACGAAAGAAACGAACGGTCTGCCCGATATCAAGGTGTCCGTGCGTCAGCTGTTCAATATCGATTCCGACATGGAAGTGCCGGCCTATTCGACGGCCAATGCCTATGTCCCGGATCTCGACGAGGATTATCTCTTCGACCGACCGACCACGCTCGCCATTCTCGCCGGCTTTGCCCGTAACCGCCGCGTCATCGTCACCGGCTATCACGGCACCGGTAAATCGACCCATATCGAACAGGTTGCCGCGCGGCTGAACTGGCCTTGCGTGCGCATCAACCTCGACAGCCACGTCTCGCGTATCGATCTCGTCGGCAAGGACGCGATCGTGCTCAAGGAAGGCAAGCAGGTCACCGAGTTCCGCGACGGCATTCTGCCCTGGGCCTATCAGAACAATATCGCTTTGGTCTTCGACGAATATGACGCCGGCCGCCCGGACGTGATGTTCGTTATCCAGCGCGTGCTTGAATCCTCCGGCCGTCTGACCCTGCTCGATCAGAGCCGCGTGATCCGCCCGCACGCCGCGTTCCGCCTGTTCGCCACCGCCAATACGGTCGGCCTCGGCGATACGTCGGGCCTCTATCACGGCACGCAGCAGATCAACCAGGCGCAGATGGACCGCTGGTCCATCGTCACCGTGCTCAACTATCTGGCGCACGACAAGGAAGTCGACATCGTGCAGGCCAAGGCGCCGCACTATCGGAGTAAGGAAGGCCGCGACATCGTCAACAAGATGGTGCGCGTCGCCGACCTGACCCGCAACGCCTTCATGGCCGGCGACCTGTCGACGGTGATGAGCCCGCGTACGGTGATTACCTGGGCCGAGAACGCCGACATCTTCAAGGATATCGGCTTCGCCTTCCGCCTGACCTTCCTCAACAAGTGCGACGAACTCGAACGCGCCCTGGTCGCCGAGTTCTATCAGCGCGCCTTCGGGCAGGAATTGCCCGAGAGCACGGTGAATGTCGCGCTGAGCTGAGGCTCAGTCGAGGCGTTGAGCAGACCCGCATCGTGACCGATGCGGGTTGCGGGCAGCGGGTAATGGGATAGCCCTTTCATGAGTTCCAATCGCAAGCCGGCCGTCAAAGGCGAAGCCCCGCAGGAGCCGTTCAAGCGCGCGGTGGCAAGCTGCATGCGCGCCATGGCGGGGGCGCGCGATCTGGAAGTGACCTTCGCGGCGGAACGTCCGGCGCTCGTTGCCGGCGAAACGCCGAAGGCGCGGCTGCCGGAGCCGGCGCGCAAGCTCACCGCGCATGAAGCGGCCATCGTGCGCGGACATGCCGATTCGCTGGCGCTGAAGCTCGCCTGTCACGACGCCAATGTGCATCGCCGGCTGACGCCGACCAATCAGGCGGCGCGCGCCGTCTTCGAGGCGGTGGAACAGGCGCGCGTCGAATCGATCGGCTCGCGGCGCATGCAGGGCGTGGCCGAAAATCTCACCGCCATGCTCGACGATCGTTATCATCGCGGCACCTATGCCGACGTCACCGATCGCTCCGACGCGCCGCTCGAAGATGCAGTGGCGATGATGGTGCGCGAACGGCTCACCGGTCTTGCGCCGCCGCCGGCTGCGCAGAAGATCGTCGATCTGTGGCGGCCGATCATCGAGGATCGCGCCGGCGACGACCTCAATGCGCTCGGCGCCTCGATCGAAGACCAGCGCGCCTTCGGCAAGATGGTCCATAAACTGTTGCAGTCCCTCGACATGCTGGATGAGGGCGCGATGGATCAGGACGAAACCGGTGACGAGCAGGGCGATTCCGAGCCCGATGCGCAGCCCGAGGACGCTGAAAGCGAAGGTGAGCAGGACCAGACCGGCGACGCCGTCGAGATGGATCAGGCCGACGAGTCGACCGAGGACATGGAAGAAGGCGAGATGGACGCCGACGACGCGCCCGCTGGTGAAATGCCAGAGGACGCCGACATGGGCGATGCCGACGAAGCCTCCGAGAACAAGCGTCCGCCGACCCACGGCGCCATCGAACATCGCGGTCCCGACTACAAGGCGTTCACGGTAAAGTTCGACGAGACCGTGCATGCGGAAGATCTGTGCGAGCCGGAAGAGCTGGAGCGCCTGCGCGCCTATCTCGACAAGCAGCTCAGTAATCTGTCGTCGATCGTCGCGCGTCTCGCCAACCGGCTGCAACGCCGCTTGATGGCGCAGCAGAATCGGTCGTGGGAATTCGATCTCGAAGAGGGCATTCTCGATCCGGCGCGTCTGTCGCGCGTCATCATCGATCCGCAGCAGCCGCTGTCGTTCAAGCGCGAGAAGGATATGAACTTCCGCGACACGGTGGTGACGCTGCTGCTCGACAATTCCGGTTCGATGCGTGGGCGTCCGATCACGGTCGCGGCCACCTGCGCCGACATTCTGGCGCGCACGCTCGAGCGTTGCGGCGTCAAGGTCGAGATTCTCGGCTTCACGACACGGGCGTGGAAGGGCGGGCAGGCGCGCGAAGCCTGGTTGCAGGCCGGCAAGCCGGCCAATCCCGGCCGCCTCAACGATCTGCGTCACATCATCTACAAGTCGGCCGATGCGCCGTGGCGTCGTGCGCGCCGCAACCTCGGCCTGATGATGCGCGAAGGTCTGCTGAAGGAGAACATCGACGGCGAGGCGGTCGATTGGGCGCATCGCCGCCTGCTAGCGCGCAGCGAACAGCGCCGCATCCTGATGGTGATCTCCGACGGTGCGCCGGTCGACGATTCAACCTTGTCGGTCAATCCGGGCAATTATCTCGAAAAGCATCTGCGCTGGGTGATCGACGAGATCGAAAACCGCTCGCCGGTCGAACTCATCGCCATCGGCATCGGCCACGACGTGACGCGTTATTATCGCCGCGCCGTGACGATCGTCGATGCGGAAGAACTCGGCGGCGCGATGACGGAAAAGCTTGCCGAACTGTTCGACGAGGATTCTACGCCGACCATCGTTCCGTCGGCGCATATGGTGCGTGCCGCGCGTCAGGCCGCGCAGCCGGCGAAGGCGAAGTAGGGCTTCGTCCTCAACGCCAGCCAACAAAAAAGCCCGGTCGCGAGACCGGGCTTTTTTGTTGCGATGTTCGCGGACATCAAGCGGCGGCGGCAGCCTGCTTCTTGACGATCTCGCGCTTCAGGCTGAGGGCGCCCTGCGACAGCTCGGCGTCACGCGCCTTGAGCAGGAAGGCGTCGAGGCCACCGCGATGCTCGACCGAACGCAGAGCGGCGGCGGCGACGCGCAGACGCACCGAACGCTGCAGCGTGTCGGAGATCAGGGTGACGTTGCACAGGTTCGGCAGGAACCGTGTCTTGGTCTTGATGTTCGAGTGGCTGACGAGATGGCCAACCTGGACTGCCTTGCCGGTCAGTTCGCAACGGCGCGACATGGGAACTTCCTTTCAAACGCTTTTCGACTGGGCGATAGCCTTGAGAACGCCGCCGGAGGGCGGATGCATTTGTCCACGACTGAATGGAAGGCGCGACAAACCGCAATCGTTCCGGGTTCGCCGGAATTCGGTCGCGGCTCTATAGGGGAGAGGTGCTGTGGCGTCAAGACTTTGACAGCAGAGGCCGGCGTTAAAGTCGCACTTTGCTAGAAAAGGTGATCGACCGGCGTTGTCTCGGCCGTGAATCCGACGAATTTACGAAGTGTAAGCTATAACCTGCTTCAAATCCGACAACAGTATCGGATGTAGAGTTTCATGATCAGCAGGACACTCAAAATTAAGACGATTTTGCCCAAGGCGCGGGTTGGGAAGCGGGTTTTGGCGCTGTCCCTGGCGGCGCTGCCGCTGGCTTTTTCGGGGGCTGGTGCAAAGGCCGAGACGCTGCAGGCGGCCTATTCGGTGCGCATCATCGGCTTGACCTTGGGCACCGCTGGCCTCGTCGGCTCGATCGAGCCGAACGGCTATCGGATCGAGGCTTCGGCCAAACTGGCCGGGATCGCCTCGGCGGTGACCAAATCGGAAGGCGGCGCCACCGCCACCGGATCGATCGTCCGGGGTCGCGTGCTGCCGGCGACCTATGCCAGTGCCTCGCAGAATTCCAAGGAAACCCGCACGGTGCGGATGGCCTTGAACGCCGGCAATGTCAGCGGCGCCGAGATCATGCCGCCGCCCGATCCCTATCCCGACCGCATCCCGGTCACTGAGGCGCAGAAGCGCGGCATCATCGATCCGCTGTCGGCGCTGATCATGCCGGTCAACACGCCGGGGCCGCTTGTGGGACCCGAGGCCTGCGCCCGCACCATTCCGATCTATGACGGCATCACCCGGTTCGACGTGCCGCTCTCCTATGTCGGCACGCGCCGCATGGAGATATCAGGCTACAGTGGGCCAGTGGCGGTCTGCTCGGCGCGCTATCGGCCGATTTCCGGCCATCGTGCGAACCGGGAAGCGACCAAGTTCATGGCCGACAACCGGCAGATGGAAGTCTGGCTGGCGCCGCTCGAAGAGGCGCGCGCCTTGGCGCCGGTGCGCATTTCCGTCGCCACCATGATCGGCATGCTGGTGATCGAGGCGACACGCTTCCAGACTTCGCCGTCGACCACGGCCTCGACCCGTTAACGTTTCTCGCCGTCCCGACGGCCCTGTTTTCACGAACCCGCTGGCCTTCCGCCGGCGGGTTTTTGCATTCGGGCGACGCGCCAGCCGGTAGGGCCGTGCCAAATCGATCGCAATTATTAACGCCTGTCTTTTCAAAAGCCTGTCACGTAAGTGCGACAAGGCCTCGGCTAGTGGTATTTGCAGCCATCGCCACCCACATATGGCGTGAACGGGTCGGGAAAGGTCGCCGCACAGTGATTCGTGCCTGTTACGTTCGTGCTGCGTACCGGAGGTAAACGACGGATGTTCTGCTCCCTGTGGAAATTCTATTGACAGAAGTGCCCTTCAGAGTCCGTGCGAAAGTTAAATGCGAGTCTAAGGATTCATGCGTCGAGTCGAGCGGATTCGCAATACATAGTAATGCTTGGGTCGGCCGGAACGAAATCTTGTGGGGAACAAAGGAAGACTCAAGAAGAGTCGCCGATTCGATGCCGATTCGTTCCCGCCCCGTTCGAGTGCTGAAGAAATCTGCCCGCCGGCCGTCGCAGCATGATACATCGGCGCTGTTGTCGTCAGGTTTCCGGCACCGCTCCGTTCCCGTCGCTCGGCATCGTGCCGCAGGTGCGTTTCGATGAATGTTCCGCTGCCGGCGGGTCGCGCCGGTCTTCCGCAGTCTCGCCACCGGCCGGTCACCGCGGTGCTGGGGCCGACCAATACCGGCAAGACCCATCTGGCGATCGAACGGATGGTCGGCCACAACAGCGGCGTCATCGGCCTGCCGCTGCGGCTTTTGGCGCGGGAAGTTTATAATCGCATTGTCGAAAAGGTGGGCGCGCCCCAGGTGGCGCTGATCACCGGCGAGGAAAAGATCAAGCCGGATCGGCCGCGCTACTGGGTGTCGACGGTCGAGGCCATGCCGCGCGATCTCGATGTCGACTTCGTCGCCGTCGATGAAATCCAGCTCGCCGCCGATCTCGACCGCGGCCATGTCTTCACCGACCGTCTGCTGCACCGGCGCGGACGCGAGGAGACGATGATGATCGGGGCCGAAACGATCCGGCCGCTGATCGAACGGCTCATTCCCGATGCGGTCATTGTGTCGCGGCCGCGCCTGTCCAACCTGACTTTCGCCGGCGAACGCAAGATTTCGCGCCTGGCGCGGCGCAGCGCCGTCGTCGCCTTTTCGGCCGAGGAAGTCTATGCGATCGCCGAGTTCATCCGGCGCCAGAAGGGCGGCGCCGCCGTCGTGCTCGGCGCGCTCAGTCCGCGCACGCGCAATGCCCAGGTGGCGATGTATCAGAACGGCGACGTCGACTATATCGTCGCCACCGATGCCATCGGCATGGGCCTCAATCTCGATGTCGATCACATCGCCTTCGCCGGGGATCGCAAGTTCGACGGTTGGCAATATCGCCGTCTCAACCCCAGCGAGTTCGCACAAATTGCGGGTCGTGCTGGCCGGCATACCAATGATGGGACTTTTGGCACCACCGGGCGGTGCGCGCCGTTCGATGAGGAACTCGTCGAAGCTCTGGAAAATCATCGGTTCGACGCGCTGTCCACCTTGCAGTGGCGCAACACCGATCTGGATTTCAGCACGATCACGAGCCTGCAGGCCTCGCTCGAGCGCGAGCCGCGGACTCAAGGGTTGACGCGCGCGCCGCTGGCCGAGGACGTCCTGGTGCTGGACGTTCTGGCGCGGGACGAGACCGTTCGCCGGGTCTCGGCCACACGCAAAGACGTGGAGCGTCTATGGGACGCATGCCAGATCCCCGATTATCGCAAGCTGTCCCCGGCCGCCCATGCGGAACTGGTGTCGACCATCTACAGTTTCATCGTTCGGGCCGGAAAAGTGCCGGATGACTGGTTTCAGCGCCATCTTTCCACTTTTGATCGCACCGATGGTGAGATTGACACATTGTCGGCGCGTATTGCACAGATACGCACCTTCAATTTCATCGCTAATCGTCCTGACTGGCTGAAGGATCCTGAGCATTGGCAGGGGATTACCCGTCAGGTAGAGGACAGGCTTTCGGACGCGCTGCATGAGCGGCTCGCCCATAGATTTGTGGACCGGCGCACCAGCGTGCTGATGCGCCGCCTGAGAGAGAATGCAATGCTGGAAGCGGAAGTGACGACGTCAGGCGATGTGCTTGTCGAGGGGCAGCATGTCGGCAGCCTGCAGGGGTTCCGTTTCACGGCTGACCCGCAGGCCGAGGGCGAGGCGCAGAAAACCCTGAACGCGGCGGCGCAGAAGGCGCTGGCGAGCGAGATCGATGGGCGCGCGACGCGCGTCGGCGATGCGGTCGACGATGCCTTCGTGCTCGCCAATGACGGCACCCTGCGCTGGCTCGGTGAAGCGGTCGGCAAGATCGCGACGGGCGATCACGTCCTGAAGCCGGTCGTGCGCGTGCTCGCCGACGAGCGGCTGACGGGCGCGTCGCTGGAGACCGTGCAGCGCCGGCTCGATCTGTGGGTGGCGCAGCATGTGAAGAAATTGCTCGGGGCGCTGTTTGATCTGGAGGCCGGCGAGGGGCTCGAAGGTATCGGCCGCGGCATCGCCTTCCAGGTCGGTGAAGCACTGGGCGTGCTTGAGCGCCAGCGCGTTGCCGCCGACATCAAGAATCTCGATCAGACGGCGCGCGCCAGCCTGCGCAAGTTCGGCCTGCGCTTCGGCGCCTATCACATCTATCTGCCGCAGCTTTTGAAGCCGGCGCCACGCGCGCTCGCCGCGCAACTGTGGGCGCTCAAGCACGGCGGCATCGAAACCGTGAAAGGTCTCGATGAAGTGGCGCATCTGGCGTCATCAGGCCGCACCTCCTTTGCCGTCGACAAGGATGTGCCGAAGGGGCTCTATCTCGCCGCCGGTTTCCGCGCTTCTGGCGAACGCGCCGTGCGTGTCGACATTCTCGAACGTCTGGCCGATCTCATTCGTCCGGCGATCGCTTATCGTCCCGGTACGACGCCGGGCGATCCGCCGCCGGGCACTGCCGATGGTGATGGCTTCGTCGTCACCGTGGCGATGACATCGCTGGCCGGCTGCTCGGGCGAAACTTTTGCGTCGATCCTGCGTTCGCTCGGCTATCACGGGCAGCAGCGCAAGGGTCCGGCGATCACCGTCGCCTTGATTCCGAAAGCCGCCACCGAGCCGGTGAAGCCGGCGGAGGCGGAAACGGCGCCGGCGGAAGGCGTCGAAGCGGCCGCGTCGAGCGAAGCCGTGGGCGAGACGGTTGAGGCGGCCGTCGCCGAAACCGCTGCGGCACCAGTGGAACCTGTTGCTGAAGTGACGGCGGAAGCGCCGGTCGTGGAAGCCGCTGAAGCGGCGCCGCAAGAACAAGAAGCGCAGGAACAAGAAACGAAAGAATCGGAAACGCCAGCGACAACGGACACCGTTGAAGCGATGGCATCCGAGACGGAAGCGGCGACCAGCGATGCGCCGGCCGCCGAGGCGGGTGAAGCCGCTGAGGTCGTCGCCGAAGAGCCGATGATCGAGGTGTGGACGCCGCATCGCCGGCATGAGCCGCGCAAGTTCGACTTCACGCAGCGCCGGCCGCGTCGCGAGGACAATCGCAACAACAAGGGTCAGCGTCCGCCGCAAGGACGTCCCGGTGAAGCCGGTGTCGCGGCGGCGCCCGCCGATGGCGCGGAGGCGCCGGTGCAGCAGCAACGGCGTGACGGCGGTCGCGATCGCTTCAAGAAGAAGTTCGAAGGCCGTGGCGGCCAGAAGCCGGGCGAGGGTCGTCGTGACCGGCCCGATCAGCAGCGCTCCGATCAACAGCGGCCGCACGGCCAGCGCTTCGAGCGGCCGAAGCCGAAGGAACGGCAGCCCGATCCGAACTCGCCCTTCGCCAAACTGGCGGCCTTGAAGGAGCAGTTGGAAAACAAGGATCGTAGCAGGTGACGATCGCGGGGCGACAACGGCTGGATAAGTGGCTGTGGTTCGCTCGCGTCGTTAAATCGCGCACCTTGGCGGCGAAGCTGGTGAGCGATGGCTATGTGCGCGTCAACAGCGTCAAGGCCGATGCGCCGGCCAAGGCGGTCGGTCCGGGCGACGTTCTGACGATCGCGCTGGAGCGGCAGGTGCGCGTTCTGAAAGTGCTGGCGCCGGGCGCGCGGCGCGGCCCCTATGAGGAGGCGCGCACGCTCTATGAAGACTGTTCGCCGCCACCGCCCGCGACGACCGAAACCGGCGCCGGATTTGGCGATCGGGCGCCGGGCGCAGGCCGGCCGACGAAGAAGGAACGGCGCAGCCATGATGCCCTGTTCGGCGGCGATGGCTTCGGCTCAGGTAAAGTTGATTAAGGCGATCAGGGTTGCAATCGCCGCCGCATTGCGCCAAGAGGCTGGCCGAAGTCAGCCAGCCGGCGTAAAGCCTCTGTGAATGACCGCGCCATGGGCGCGAGGAGAGACTGATGACCTATGTCGTCGTAGAGAATTGCATCAAGTGCAAGTATATGGACTGCGTCGAAGTTTGCCCCGTGGACTGTTTCTACGAGGGCGAGAATATGCTGGCGATCCATCCCGACGAATGTATCGATTGCGGCGTGTGCGAGCCGGAATGCCCGGCCGAAGCGATCAAGCCCGATTCGGAGCCTGGCCTCGACAAATGGCTCAAGCTGAACGCTGACATGGTCAAGAACTGGCCGAACATCACGATCAAGCGAGATGCGCCGGCCGACGCCAAGGAATTCGACGGAAAAGAGGGAAAATTCGAGGCTTATTTCTCGGATAAACCGGGCGAGGGTGACTAAACCGCGGCATTTTCGTGCTGCCGCCACGGCCCTGCGCGCCGGGCGGCCGCGGCCGCCGGTCAAGTTCCGCCATCAATTCCAGTGAATTGCGACAATCAACGCTGTTAAGGTGGTAAGGCGTTAACCTTTGCACATGGCCAAACCACGGCTCCATGCTGGAATTCTTTGATTCCAGCAGTATTTTGTGCTATACCTCTTTTTAACAGTCGTTAATTCCGCTTACCGAGGACCCGCCGTTACAGGAGGCCGCTCCGGTTTTCCGGGGCTGTTTTTTTGCCGACATGTGACAGCCCTTTGGTGGGCGCTGTTGTCGGTCTGAACGAGCGAGTAGTTAATTACTGTTTTTGTTTGGGTAATCGGCGCTCAGTTCCCATTTGAGCGCTGCTTCTACCTAACCGGATGGCCTCTGTCATCCGGAAAATCACCCCGTCTCCACAGCGGGGTAACCAGGAGTATCGAGTATGTCGTCGACCAAGAAAACGGCCAAGACTGTCAAAGCCAAGGCTATGGCACGTTCGTCCAGCAAGGAAAAGGTCAAAACCGGACTGTCCGGCAAAACCAGCAAATCCGAGGCGGAAAAGGTCAAGTTGAAGGCGGCGGCGACGGAAAAAGCGGTCAGCAAGGCGAAAGATGTCGCCAAGGCAGCGGCCAAGCATGTCACGAAGCCGGCGGTCAAGTCGGCGACAGTCAAGCCGGCCGCCAAGCCGGTGACGGGGAAGGCGCCTGCCGAGGTCAAGGTCGACAAAAAATCCGCCGGAACAACAACAGTTAAGGCTGCTCCGGTACAGGTTCTTAAACCTGTTACCGGCAAGAAGCCTGCGGCACCTCCCAAGCAAGAGATCAAGACAACAATCGTGAAGAAACCTCAGCAAGCGAAAGACGCGGCACCCCCTGCGAAGGACAAGGTGCCGGCCAAATCCGCCGCTCCGGTGAAGCCGGCGGCGAAAGCCTCCACCAAGGCCACCGAAGTCAAAGTGGAAGCCAAGGTCGAAACCAAGCCGGCCGTGAAAGCCGCTGCCAAGCCCGCGCCGGTGAAAGCCGAAGCCGCGAAGCCGGCGGCTGCGCCCAAGGCCAAGGCTGAGCTGGCGTCGCCGGCTGCTGAGGTGAAACCGTCCGTTCAACCCGCCGCGCCGCGTCCTGTCGCCGGTGCGCCCGTGCCGCCGCGCACCGGTCTGCCGCCGGGCCGTTTCGGCGCTTCGCGCCAGCCCTTCCCGCCGATCGTCAAGCCGGCGGCTGCCGTCGCTGGCGGCAAGCCGGGCAAGACCGGCTTCAAGACGCACGAATATATCGTCTATCCCGCCCATGGTGTTGGTCAGATCATCGCCACCGAGGAGCAGGAAGTCGCCGGCCACAAGCTGGAACTTTATGTGATCAGCTTCCTCAAGGATAAGCTGACCTTGAAGGTGCCGCTGCCGAAGGTTCTGTCGGGCGCGATCCGCAAATTGTCGGATGCCGCGACCGTGCAGAAATCCCTCGACACGCTGACCGGCCGTGCCCGCATCAAGCGCACGATGTGGTCGCGTCGCGCGCAGGAATATGAGGCGAAGATCAATTCGGGCGATCTCGTCGCGATCGCCGAAGTGGTGCGCGACCTCTATCGGTCCGAAGCGCAGCCGGAGCAGTCCTATTCCGAGCGGCAGCTTTATGAAGCCGCACTCGATCGCATGGCGCGCGAAGTCGGCGTCGTGCAGAAACTGACCGAAACCGAATCGCTCAAGGTGATCGAGCAGCATCTCGAAAAGGGTCCGCGTCGCGGTTCCCGTTCCGAGGCGGCTTCCGACGCTGACGGCGATGCGGATGTCGATGCGGACAATGACGGCGAGATCGAAGCCGCCGCTTGATCAGCGCTGCAACGCTTTAAGAAAAACCCGGCTTGCGAGCCGGGTTTTTTGTTGCCCATAGCGTTTCCATCGAAACGCGTTTTGCGCTCTGCGAAGATCGCTTAGAGTCTTGTCTGGACGCGTTTTCTTCACGCGAACCGGATGCCACTTCGCTCGAAAACGCTTTACTCGACGACGATCTTATACTGCCGTCCGGGCTCGAGGCTGGCGCCACGCTGTAAGCCGTTGATCAGCAGGAAGACGTCGAGATTGCGATCGGTCATGGCCATGCGCTGCGCCATGCTGGAGATCGTATCGCCGCCCTGCGCCGGGACGATGGCGATATGCAGGGGCCGCAGGCCGCGCGCTTCCTGCTGTGGCAGACGCCGGAACGAATTGATGGCAGCCAAGAACTTCTTGTCCGTATCGGGCGTGAGATTCTTGCTGGCGAAGATGATGCGGAAGACATCGCCGCCCATGCGGATGACCGCGACGCGGAAGCGCCAGTCGTTCTCCGTCGCGGTCGCCGTCGCGCCCGGCAGGCTGTTGACCGTCAAGGTTTGGATCGTCGCCTGATCGAGGCCAGCGACCCAGCCGGTGCCGAGATAGGCTTCCAGTGATTGCTCCTCGCCGAGGCGGACGTTGTCGAGGCGCAGCGCCTCGGAGCCGCCGGCGGCGACGCCGAGCACGGCTTGCGCCGTATTCTCCAAGGTGAAGCCTTCCGGCGCCATGAAAGAGAAGCCGAGCTTGCCATGGGCGAAGCGGCGGCCGCGCACGATGCCGTCGGCGGGATCGTCGCCGAAGTCGATACCGTTGATGGCGTTGAGATAGGCCTCGCGATCGATGGCGCCCATGCCCGGCGCGCCGAATTGGCGGGCGGCGTTGCGGGCCCGTTCGATGCGCTCCTGCGTCGAGGGATGGGTCGACATGATGTCGGGCTGCTGATCGCTGTTGCGATTGCCGAGCAGAGCGGCGCGCATCGCCGTCGAGCGGCTCAAGGCCTGCAGGAAGCGCGCGGCGCCATAAGGATCGTAGCCGGCGCGGCCGAGATTGCGCACGCTGATCAGGTCGGCGTCGAATTCCTGCTGGCGGGTGAAGCCGGCGAGGGTGAGCTTGTCGAAGGCGGTGACTTCCTCGCTGCGTTCGCGGCTCTGCAATTGCCGGGAAGCGCGGCTGCGCAATTCGCTGTTCTTCAGTGCTTCCTCGCGCTGGAAGGCATGGCGCGCGGTGACGTGGCCGATCTCATGCGCCATCACCGCCGCGACTTCGGAGGAATCATTGGCGAGCGCCAGCAAGCCGCGCGTCACATAGATATTGCCCGAGGGCAGAGCGAAGGCATTGACGACAGGCGAATTGAGGATCGTGACACGATAGGCAGGACCGGGGTTTTCATCCGCCGCCGCCAGTTTCGCCAGGATCTGATTGAGGAGCTGTTCGGCCGCCGGCGCTTTGTATTCGCCGCCGAACATCGAGACGAGCTGGCGATGCTCCGCCGTGCCGCGCGGCTCGTTGCCGGTGGTGCGTGGCGCCTGCGAAGGCACGGCCGGGCCTTGCGGCTGTTGATTGTTGTCGGGGTCAAATGTGGCGCAGCCGGCCAAGGCCAGCGCAAGAGCCAAGGAGGCCAGCCGGGTCTTGAATGATCGGGAAAAAGGGTAGGTGAACGAATTCATAGGTTTATAACGGCAGACCATAGGATTGAGTTCAACCTGTGGCGAAATTCGACCGATCCGCGCGCGAAAATGGTCGAGGTTGAAACTCATGGCGTGAGAACGGGCTCCCGCGACGGCAGAACGAAGGAATTCCATCCTGCCACGGCACGATGGAAGATTTCTTACCGTTGCTCCAGAGCTTTTTCAGTTTTCATAAAGCCGGACGCGCGTTTCGATGTGCGCTGACGCACTGCACGGGTGAATCGGCGGCGAATCTCTCCAAAATGCGAGCGCTTACGTTGCGGGCGTCGAAGCGGCTATTTGATTGCTCGTCAGGCGCGCTCTCGGTGTCATCCCGGACGCTTGCGCAGCAAGTGATCCGGGACCCAGGGGCATGTGACGAAACCTTGGTTGATTGCGAACACGCTTCACCGCTGGGATTGCAGGCTCTACCACGCGCCCCTGGGTCCCGGATCACGCTGCGCGTGTCCGGGATGACACCAAGGCTTCGACGTGCGTCTAGCGACCGCGCACGCGCACGGTCCAGGCGCCGTCGTCGGCCGCATCCTTGCCGGCGAGCGCGGTCGCCAGATCGTCCTCGATCCGCTGAGCGACAGGGAGCCTGTGATGATAGGGATCCCAGAAGGTGGCGTCGTTGCGGTTGAGCGCGGAATCGATGCGCCAGTCGATAACGGTGGCCTGATGGCGCCGGGCGATCGCATCCATGTCGGCCTTGCAGGCGGCTTCCACCGCGGCGTCGCGCGAGCCGGGCGCCGGCAAGGTCGAGATGTGGGTTGGTAGCCAGATCAGCACGGTGCGCGTGCGGTCGCCCTCGCGGCTCAAAATGGCATTGAGCCAATCCTGCGCCGGGAAGCGCAACGCGGTGCGTTCCGCCTCGGTGAGGACGACGGGTGGCGTCACCGGCGTGATGACATGCGGGCGATCGCCCCAGATGCGCTGTTGTGCGGCCGCGAGATCATAGGTGTCGTCGGGCGGCGTATAGACGCTGAAGCCGTTCGGCTGCAGGCGGATGCGGCCATGGCCGAGATTGGTCATGACGATGCGGGCCGCCGTCTCGATGGTCTTGCCGTTCAACAGATAGAGAAAATCGTTCCACGGATTGTCGTCGAACATCCAGTCGGGGAAGGCGCGGATGGTGAGCTTGCGATCGGGCTGATCGGCGCGCTCGTCGCACCACCAGTGATCGAGACCGACGATCATCACTTTCGGCGGACCTTTGACGCGCAGGAACAGATCGGCCATCTGCATCTGTTCCCAGGGCGTCGCCGCATTCATCGCCACATTGGCGAGGCGGCTACCGAAGGTCTTGTCGAGCCGGTCGGGATCGAACAGGCGGATCATCGAATTGCCGACGATGATCGAATCGTAATTGCCGTGGCGAATGATCGCCGGATAGAAATGCCGCTGGCTGGTGTCGATGTTGGGGCGCGGCATCGGTGGCGAAAACGGCACCACCTGATAGGGGTCGACGATCAGGATGAAGGCTGAGCAGGCGGCGAGCCCGCCGATAAACGTGCCAAACAGCGCCTTGCCGAAACGGCGCCAGCGCGCGCCGTCGGCCGCATCACGTTCGGCGTCGCCGCGTTTGGCAGCGATCCAGTTCGTCAATCCTGTGCGCAGCGTGTCGAGCATGATCAGAACTGAAAATAGATGAAGGGCGTCGGCGCGCCCTTGCCGATTTCAAGGACGCAGATGACGGCGATGACGGCGACGACGATGGCGAGCAGCACGCTCGGAAAAATATAGCGCTCCTTCAACTGATGGGCTGATGGAATGAGCGTGGCGATGGCGGCGGCGACCAGCATCATGCGCCAGGCTTCAAGCCGCCCGGTAAAACCGTTGGCCCCCACCATCGAGGCGAGAATCGAGCCGGCGGAGGTGAAGTCGATAGCGCGGAAAATCACCCAGCCGACGATGACGAACAGCATGGTGACGAACCAGGCCAGCAATGTCGGCATCGGCCGGCCGAAGCGTTGCCAATAGCGGCAGATGACGAGGCCGACGCCGTTCCACACGCCCCACACCACATAGGTCCAGCCGGCGCCGTGCCACAGGCCGCAGATCGCCATGGACATGATCGTCGCCCAGACGTAGCGCAGCTCGCCGTGGCGGCTGCCGCCCAGGGGAATGTAGAGATAGTCGCGGATGAAGTTCGACAGCGAGATATGCCAGCGCCGCCAGAAGTCGCGCAGTGATGTGGAGAGATAGGGCCGGTTGAAGTTTTCCGGCAGCAGCAGGCCGAACATCAAGGCGATGCCGATGGCCATTTCCGTGTAAGCGGAGAAATCGAGAAAGAGCTGAAAGGTGAAGGCGAGCGCCGCCGTCCAGGCTTCCCCAAAAGTCAGCGCCGTATGTGTCGCCTTTTCATAGAGCCGGTCGGCGACGGGGCCGAGCTGATCGGCGACGAGCACTTTCTTGGCGAGACCCAAGGTGAACAGCACGCCGGCGATGGCGAAGCGCTGCGCGAGACCGGGCCGGCGCGGATCGAGCGAGAATTGCGGCACCAGCTCGTTGTGGCGCACGATCGGCCCGGCGATCAGATGTGGGAACACCAGCACGAACAGCGCGAACGGCCGCAGCGGATAGAGCGGCGCATCGCCGCGACGCAGATCGACCAGATAGGAAATGAGCTGAAACGAGAAGAAGCTGATGCCGATCGGCAGGATCAGGCCGGAGCGCGGCAAGTGCCAGCCGGTGATCGCATCGAGGGAGTTGATGAGGAAGTCGAGATATTTGAAGGTGGCGAGCGAGCCGAGATTGATGAGAATGCCGAGCACGATCACCGGCAGGCGGCCGCCCTTGTTCGACCAGCGCGCCAACAGCCAGGTGAGGCCGATCTGGCCGAGCAGCAGCGGCAGGAAACGCACATCCCACCAGGCGTAGAACACCAGCGAGGCGGCGATCAAAGCGTAATGGCGCAGCCGCTCGCTCGACACCGCCAGCCAATAGGCGGCCAGGGTCAGCGGCATGAAAATCAGGATGAACGGCTGGCTCTGAAACAGCATCCGGGGCGATTGTATGGTTTTAGCGGCAGGTGCGATGCGCCGCCGGCTGCGATGCGGCGGACCATAGTGGCTGGGGGAACCGCAGCCAAGCCGCGATTATGAGGCGCGACGTTAAGGCTCGTCAGGGCTTGGGTGTTGCCGGGACCGCCGGGTGCCAACCGTCGCTGGCGGCGTCTTTGAGGATTTCGAGGGCGCCGGGCGCGTGCAGTTCCATCCGCGGGCCAAACCGGGTGTCGATCAGGCCCCGCGCCTGGATCGTCTTGCCCGTCAGGCTCTTAGGGTCGAGCCCGGCGGCCGTGAAAGCCTTCAGATTTCGGGCCGAAACGGTCAAAGTAAGCGAGTTTTGCCGATTTCTGCCGAGATTGATGAAGGTTCGGGCCCGTCCGGCATTGACGTTGGCCACCACGCCGGACACCAGGGCGATGCGCCCCGCGACGCTAGAAAAGTCAGGGTCTTGCGCCTGATCGAGGGGCGCATAGGCTGGATCGGCCCACAGGCCGTGCTGGTCGGCCCGCGCGCCGGCCTCGGCCTGAAGAAGCGATTTCAGGCAGGGGCTGGTCTCGCTCAGCGGATCGACCCGCGCCCAGCCGGCCTCGATCAGGGCCTGGGCGAGTGACAGCTGTTCGGGCGCCAGGAAGGCGCGTGCCCGCTCCCGGCCCCAGCGGTCGACGGCCGGATCAAGCGCGGTGAGAGCCACCTGCGCGCCGACCGTCCAGAGCGCCAGATCAGCCCGCGCCTTTTCCGCCAGTTGCGGATCGGACGGGGTGGCGCGCGCTGGCTCGATGCCGGCGATGCGGATGAGCCTTTTGTCGGCGAGTTTCAGTTCGAGATGGGCGGTGACGTCGGTGACGTCGACGGGCTCGCCCACGGGGCGATCGCAGGCTTCCTGTGGGGATTCTGGGGTAGAGCGCGGCGGCTTGCCGGTTTGTGCGGTGGCGAAACCAAGCGGCGGAAACAGCAGCGCGAGCGCGAAGACGGCCGCTCGCAACTTTTCATTTGCCGCTCCTGTGCTAAACAGCATGCCCCGTGGTTCTCCGCGTCCGTCCCGGTAGCTCAGCAGGATAGAGCAACGGTTTCCTAAACCGTAGGTCAGGGGTTCGAATCCCTTCCGGGACGCCATTTCTACATTGTATGTTTAGGGGCGCTATCGGAGATAGCCATCCAGAGCGATGTCGGAATCCTGGAGCTTAAGGCTGATGGCCTGCCCCTTTTTTCGAACGGTGTAGCAGGCGTCGCCTTTTCCTTCGTCGAGGCAAAGCTCGTTCCCGATCACCCGCCATTTGAAACGAACCTTTCTCCCCATGCTCGCGCCCTCTACGTGCCCGTTGGGCAGGTAACGCAAGTTGAAATGCGTGTCGTCCGTAAATGATCGGCCTGTAAAAGCTTGGCGAATTTGCATCCCAGTCAATTGACGATAGCCGTCCGTTTGCGGCAGAGCCGCCAGTGGAACAGGCAAGAAGGCTAGCGCGCGGATCGATCTTGGCAATCGGGGCATGGTCTAGCTCCCTCCGCCAATGTGGATCAAGCCGGCCAGATGCAGGCCGATGCCGGCAAGAGAGCAAATGGCGAGCGTGGTCAGCATGCCAGCATTCAAGCGGAAGATCGCGAAGGCCGCGGCAACTGAAAGAACAAGCGCCCAGGGATCGATGCTGGTGAGCGCGGGTGCGTCAAAAGAGAACGCAAGCCACTGCACAGGCACGGTGGCGTGAAAGATCGAGTGGATCGCGAACCATATTGCCAGATTGAGAATGACGCCAACGACTGCCGCCGTAATCGCGGACAGTGCTCCGGCGAGAGCCTTATTGCCGCGCAATCGTTCGATAAAAGGCGCGCCTAGGAATATCCAGAGAAAGCACGGGATGAACGTGACCCAGGTGGCGAGCAAGCCCCCCAAAGTGGCGGCCAGGAGCGGAGGCAGGCTACCGGGTGCGCGATAGGCGCCCATGAAGCCTACAAATTGCAAGACCATGACCAACGGGCCGGGCGTCGTTTCCGCCATACCCAAACCATCAAGCATTTCGCCTGGCTTGAGCCAGCCGTAGTTCTCGACAGCCTGTTGCGCGACATAGGCGAGGACGGCATAGGCTCCGCCGAACGTCACCATCGCCATCTTGCTGAAGAAGATGGCGATCTGACTGAAAACATTGTCCGGGCCGAGCGTCGCGAGGAGCCATGCCACGGGAATGAGCCACAGCAGCAACCAAACGGATGTCACCTTCAATGTTTCTCGCATGCGAGGACGTGCGTGTTCGGGCAATTCGTCACCGAGCAGGCTGTCTTGATCTGCTTGGTCCTTCGCCGTTCCGTGGCCTGTCCCGCTAAAGAAGTCAGCGAAGTTTGAACGTCCACCCCAAAAGCCGATGACGCCAGCCGCAAGGACAATGATTGGAAAGGGGACGGCGAAAAAGAAGATGCCGATAAAGGCCGCAGCGGCCAGAATTTGCATCGTGCGGTTCTTGAGTGCGCGTCTGCCGACACGCACGACGGCCTGAATCACGATGGCCAGAACCGCCGCCTTAAGGCCAAAGAAGAAGGCCGCGATCAGGCTTACG
The DNA here is from genome assembly GCF_031921685.1 of Methylocella sp. CPCC 101449. Classification (NCBI taxonomy): domain Bacteria; kingdom Pseudomonadati; phylum Pseudomonadota; class Alphaproteobacteria; order Hyphomicrobiales; family Beijerinckiaceae; genus Methylocella; species Methylocella sp. CPCC 101449. The sequence continues at coordinate 1,651,378 of NZ_JAPDHU010000001.1, forward strand.
TTTCCCAACAGCGCATAGACGTAACTCAGCGCCATGATCGATATGACGCCAGGGACGATGAATAGTCCTCCAGCCACGATGCCGCCCAGCGTTCGATGCATGAGCCAGCCGATATAGGTCGCCAGTTGCTGGGCTTCTGGTCCGGGCAGGAGCATGCAGTAGTTCAGGGCATGCAGGAAACGGCTCTCTGAAATCCATCGTTTCTCTTCGACGAGAATGCGATGCATGACCGCAATCTGTCCGGCCGGCCCGCCAAAACTGAGGGCCGCGATCCGCAGCCATACCCAGAAAGCCTCGGACATCGATATGCCGTGGCCGTGGGCCTTCGCTTCGACATGTGCGTCCATATCAGGCTCCAGCCTTGTTCGAGGGCCAGTTATGCGTTTCGTCGCTGGCGTCGCGACACCATCGATAGAAAGCGTCGTAGAGCTGAAGCCCTGCCTCCAGTTGCTCCAGATCATCGGTATACATGCGCGATAAACCGAGCGAAGCCGCCAGCAGGCCGGCGGCTTCTGGCGCGAGATCGAGACGCGCCGTGTCGGCGCCACGAACGATCTGGGCCAGTTTTTGCAACGGCGCCGTGGCGAGCCCCCATTCCGCGAGCATGATATCAAATGTGCAGAGTTCGCCGCGATGGCTCCAGAAAACACCTTCAACGTCGAAGGGCGTTGCGCCGAATTGCTCCGCGACCCCTGCGATGTCCGAAGGTGGAACGAATAGGAATGCCGCGCGTCGGTCGATAAAACGCCGGATCAGCCAGGGGCAGGCAATTCGATCGATCTTTGGACGTGCGCGCGTAACCCACAGCGTTCGGCCTGAAGCACCGACAACTGGCAATTTAGCTATTTGCACCGCCGGCAGCTTGGCTTTGATCCACGCTTGATAGCCGCCCTCCAAAACTTCGGCGGAGGCTGCTCCTGCTTGTCTCAACCAAGCCGCTACACCCTGGCTTAGTTTCTGGCCTTTGTCGCAAATGACGATGACGGAGGAACCCGTTGTCTCGGAGGTCCAGCGTTCGATTTCGCTGTGCCTACGGTGCGTAGCGCCAGGAATGAGGCTGGGATTGACGGCAAAGTCTTCGTCCGCGCGGACATCGATCAGCGACGGGCATTTTGGCGTGCCAATCAGGCGCGCCAGCTTCTCTGGGGAAATCGAGGTATATGACGACATACTACGCCCTTCGTGATCATGTTGATCAGGACGCGATACTTGGGCATGTCGCCTGGAGGGGAGATCGCTTCCCCTGAGATCACTCTAAACTCCAGCCATGGCCTGTTGTCAATCTATGGATTGGACAGGAGCTTGAGCTGCTTAGCATCCGACCGATAAAGCGGCCGGATGCCCGGCTGGAAGGTGCTTCAGCTTTCGCGAGCGTATCGGTCGTAGAGCTTCTGCGCATTGTCCCAATTGATGGCTTCCATGAAGGCGTCGACATAGCCCGCCGCCCGAGCGCCGTAATCCATGTGGTAGGCATGTTCATACATGTCGAGCACGACCACCGGTCGTCCACCTACTAAGGTCGTGGTGTGATCGGCTGCCCATTGGTTGATCAGCCGTTTGTCGCGCGGTGAATAGGCGAGAATCACCCAGCCTGATCCTCCTCCTTCGGCTTTGCCCATCGCCGAGAATTCGGCGTGCCAGCGTTCCAAGCTGCCGAAATCGCGGGCAATGGCTTCCGCCAGGTTGCCATGCGCGATACCCGATCCGCCAAGGCTATCAAAATAGCTTTCATGCAAGATCATGGAATTGGCCGCGATCAATTCCTCACGCTTCAAGCCATTGATCAAAAATCCCGGGGCTTTGGCGAAATTGAGCTCAGCCAGTTGGGTTGCGATTGTGCCGAGACGTTTGACGGCGCCTACATAGTTGTTCTCGTAGTGGCTCACGAGAATTTTCTCAGAAATACCTTTGACGTTCTTCGGATCTACCGACAGAGGCTTGGGCACGTAGGAGAGGGTACGGCTTACAGACGCGGGGCTGGATCCCTGCGCCATGGCTTCACCAATTCCAGCGACACTGGCTGTCGCAGCCAGTAGCGTCCCTGCGCCGAGGAGGTCGCGGCGTTCGATTTCATAACTCATGGCTTTCTCCACCATCGAGATACTAGCCGTGCAAAGCCGAAGGCTCGCATCGGGCTGCATCAGCGGTTGCAATTCGAGTGGCAGAGTTCGTGATCAAGTGCATGACGCGTCCTCGCACCAGATGTGCGAACCCTGGACGCGATACTTGGGCTGTCGCCTCATGGGGAGATCGCGGCCCCCATGGAGAAATATCTCGTGCATTAATGCGGCAAGGTCAAGGCATGATAGGCGTGTGGTTGGCTGACGTTGCTTCGAGGGCCGGTTGATCGGGCCTAGCCCGCGTCGTCCGTCACGGTAAAATAGGCCTGCATTTCGAGGAAACGCGTTTGGATATCCGGCACCTGAAATATTTCGTCAAAGTCGCCGAGGCGGGAAGTTTCGTCGCCGCGTCGCGTGAGCTGGGGATTTCGCAGCCCTCGCTCAGCAGCCGGATCAAGGAAGTCGAGGCTTGGGCCAATCAGCCCCTGTTCCGCCGCCTGGCGCGCGGCGTGGCGCTGACGGAGGCCGGCGATCGGCTGCTGCCGCATGCACGTGAGTTGCTGGCCGCGATGGAGCGCGCCGAAAAGGCGGTTCTGGGCGAAACGGGCTATGCGCTTTCGCTCGGTGTGACGCCCACCCCTGGTGTGACCTTGGTGCCGCAACTGCTGACGGTTTCGGCGCAATCCCATCCGCCTTTCAGCATTCAGGTGCAGCAAGGCTCCAGCGACGAACTGTTGGATCTTGTTTCGCGCGGGCGCTTGGACTCGGCGCTGTGCTATCGCGTCATCAACAATGAGACGCTGGTGACCGTGCCTCTCTATTCGGAGGATCTCGTCCTGGTCGGCATTTCAAGCCTGGTCGATACGGGCGCGGGCGATGTGCCGTTCGACGAGATCGCGCGCTTCCCTCTGGTGCTCGATCCGCGCAGCCATGCGACGCGCCGCCGGATCGAGGAAGTGGCGTTCAAGCGCAAGCTGCATCTGGAAATCAAGCTCGAGGTCGAGCCCGCCAACGCCAAGCGGGCGATGATCGAAGGCCAGGGCTTTTGCGCCGTCGTGCCGAAAGCTTTGTATATCGATGCGATCCGCTCGGGGCAGTTCGGCTTTCGCCGCGTCGTCGATCCGGTGCTCAGCATGACGATGGGGCTGGTCGTCAACTCGGCGATCAAGCAACGCGCTTTCGAGGGCCTGCGCGATCTCTTGAAGCAGCTCGTTCACGCCAACATCAAGGACGATGTTTTTGGCTGGCGCCCTCCCGATCTGTAGGACTGTGGCGGAATACCCGTCATTGCGAGCGCAGCGAAGCAATCCAGGAGTCGAAGAGTAGAGCCATGGAAATTGCCTGCGCTCAGGCATTCCGGGCGTCCTACCATTTGCTCCTGGATTGCTTCGTCGCTGCGCTTCTCGCAATGACGGCTGCGCCTACATCCGTGCGCCGATGATCTGACGCGCCTTGGTGACGACGTCCTGCGGCGCCTGGAACAGATCGGTGACGAGCTTCTGCATCTCCGTGCCGTCGAGACCTTCGACATCGATATTCATCTTCTTGGCTTCGGCCAGGAGATCGGGATCCTTCAGGCTTGCCATGAAGGCGGCGCGGATCGCCGCCACGCGGTCATCCGGCACATTGGGCGCCATCACGAAGGGGCGGCCGAAACGCAGCGGCGCGTAGAACATGTTCATGACCTGGCGCTGCTGATCGTCACCGGCGCGGGCGATGGTCATTTCGACTTTCAGCTTGTCGAGTTCGCTCGCCGAGGAAATGCCTTCCTGCGCGATCACTTTGACGTCGCTGCCGTTGACCCATTGCGGACGGGTGGAGGCGACGCTGGACCAGCCCATGCCGCAGGCGCCGTTGACTTCGTTCTTCTCCACCGCGAGGGCGATTTCGTTCGAGCCCGGATAGCCGCTGACGACCTTGAACTTCGCGCCCAGGACATCCTTGAGCAGGTTCGGGAAATCGTGGGTCGAACCGCCCGAAGCACTGGCGCCGACGACAATGTCCTTGCCGAGGAAATCGTCGAGGGATTTGACGCCGGTGTCCGTCCGCACGATGCAGACATAGAGTTCGCTGTTGGCGCTGCCGACGAAGTTCAGCTTGCTGACGTCATAGCGTGCCTTGCCGCGATCGCCGAGCAAGGGCTCCATGATGGCTTGCGGATAGACGGCGCCGATGACGGTGCCGTCCTTCGGGGCGATGTTGTAGATATTCTGCAGCGCGACGACGCTGGCGGCGCCGGGCATGTTGTTGACGACGACGCGCGGACTGCCGGGGATATATTTGGCGATATATCGCCCGATCAGCCGGCCGTAGAGATCATAGCCGCCGCCGGGGGACGAGCCGACGATTATGTTGACCTGCTTGCCCTTGTAGAAACGGGCAGCCTCGGACTCGTCCGCCCGCACGGCAGTGAGGCCTGAGGCGATGCAGATGCTTGCCGCGGCGACGGCCAGAGCTTTACGGGACACGGGGCGTTTCCTCCCTTTTTGAATTTTTGCATTTTTGAATGCGAAAAATCTTTAGCAGGGGGAAATGCGCCGAAAACCCCGCTGGGCCCACAGATTCATATAGCCAGTTGCTATAGGTCGCCCGTCTCAGCCCGCCTGCTATAGCCTTTGGCTATAACTCTGTTTGCGGCTGGCTCGATTGTGACGACGCGTCGCCGCGCCCATACCCATCCCAGGAAACGTCCCCTCCGATCGCCGGAGGTCACCTCGGGGTGTGTCGATGCTGAAGCAAGAGCAAAACGAATTCATCACGCGCACGGGGCCCGGCACCCCGATGGGCAATTTGTTCCGCTGCTATTGGATTCCGGCGCTGCTGGCGAGCGAGCTGTCGGAGCCGGATGGCCCGCCGGTGCGCGTGAAACTGCTGTCGGAGCGTCTGCTGGCGTTCCGGGATTCGCAAGGCCGCCTCGGTCTCGTCGATGAATTCTGCGCCCATCGCGGCGTCTCGCTGTGGTTCGGCCGCAATGAGGACTGCGGCCTGCGCTGCCCCTATCACGGCTGGAAATACGACGTGAACGGCCAATGCGTCGATGTGCCTTCCGAGCCGGAAGAATCCGGCTATGCCAAGAAGGTCAAATTGAAATCCTATCCGCTGGTCGAGCGTGGTGGCATTCTGTGGACCTATCTGGGGCCGCCGGAACGCCAGCCCGAACTGCCGGAGTTCGAATTCTGCGTGGTGCGCGACGAACAGCGTTTCGTCAGCAAGCGGTTGCAGGAATCGAACTGGCTGCAGGGGATGGAGGGCGGCATCGATTCCAGCCATTCGTCCTGGCTGCATCGCGGCGATTTCGAACATGATCCGCTGATCAAGGGCGCCGGCGGCAACAAATATAATTTCGGCGATCTGTCGCCGGTCTTCGAAGTGGTCGAAAGCGCCGGCGGCCTCTTCATCGGTGCGCGCCGCAATGCGGAGAACGACAATTACTACTGGCGCATCACGCCTTGGGTGATGCCGAGCTATACGGCGGTGCCGCCGCGCGGCGATCATCCGATGCACGGCCACTTCTGGATTCCCATCGACGACGAGAATTGCTGGGTGTGGAGTTACGATTATCATCCGGCGCGCGATCTGACTCATGCGGAGCGCGATGCGATGCGCCGTGGTCTCGGCATTCATGTGAAATATGTGCCCGGCACGTTCACGCCGCTCGCCAACAAGCATAACAACTACCTGATGGATCGCGTGGCGCAGCGCGAAGGCCGCTATTTCAGCGGCATCGAGGGCATTGCCGTGCAGGATGCTTCCTTGCAGGAAAGCATGGGCGCCGTCTGCGACCGAACCAAGGAAAATCTGGTTGGCACCGACAACGGTATCATCATGGCGCGGCACCGGCTGATGCGTGCGGCCAAGCAGCTCGCCGAAAAAGGCACGTTGCCGCCGGGTGTCGATGTGGAACATCAGAAAATCCGTTCCGCCGCTCTGTTGCTGCCGAAGGACGCGGCCTTCCAGCAAGGCGCTAAGGAAGCACTCATCGCCAAGCTGGGACAGCCGCAGGTCACCGTGTGATGGCGATGACAGCGTCCAGCGTTCTTGCCGCGGTCACACCGGCGCCGGGGCAGATCGAACTGCGGGAAGTCGCGCGTCCTTCGGAAGCGCTCGACGGCGGCTTGTTGAAAGTCGCGGTCACGGGCGTGTGCGGCAGCGATTGGGAGTTCTACCAGACATTTCCGAAACAGCGCGGCGCTGTCATTCTCGGCCATGAAACGGTTGGCTGGATCGAACGCGCCAGCCGCTCGAGCCTCGACCGCTGGGGGCTGGCCGAAGGCGATCTCGTCGCGCTGGAAGAGTATATCCCTTGTACCCATTGCGCGGCTTGTCGTTCGGGCGAGTTTCGCTCATGCCGCGCCACCGAATGGCGGTCCGGCGGCTTGCGCTACGGCGCGACGGAACTCGGCCGCGATCCGGGCCTGTGGGGCGGCTATGCGCAGGCGCAGTATCTGCATCCCAACACCGTCTTCCATCGCGTTCCAACAGGTCTCGATCCGAAATACGCGGCGCTGGCTCTGCCGGTGGCCAACGGGATCGAGTGGACCTATCTGCAAGGTCGTGCCGGCCCGGGCGAGACGGTGATCATTCAGGGGCCGGGCCAGCAGGGCCTCGCCTGCGTCGCTGCCGCCAAAGAGGCGGGCGCCGCCAAGGTCATCGTCACCGGACTGTCGACGCCGAACGATCGTGCGCGTTTGCAGATGGCGAAACTGCTCGGTGCCGATCATACGATCGAACTGGGTGACGAGGATCTGCTGGAGACCGTCGCTGAACTCACCGGCGGCCAGATGGCCGACCTGGTTCTCGATTGCGCCGGTGTCGAAGCGTCCTTTCTAGCGTCGTTTCATCTCGTGCGCCGCTATGGGCGCGTTGTGTTGGGCGGCCATCTGAAGAATCCGGTTGCCAACTTCAATGCCAATCGGATCGTCGCGCAATATCTCACCGTCAAAGGGGTACGCGGCCATAGCTATCAGGCGGTGGAACATGCGCTCGCCATGCTGGCGGCGGATCGGCACAATCTGCGCAAGCTGAGCACGCATACGTTTCCGCTGGCCGAGACGGACACGGCGCTCCAGTGTCTCGTTGGCAAAGGGCTGCCCGGCGCGATCCATTGCACCGTCAGCCCACTGCAATAAATCCATAACAGTCAAACGGGAGGAGACGCCCCATGGGGGCCAATAATAAGCCGTCGAGACTCGTCGCCAGTCTGGCGATCTCCGACAATCCACGCACATGGCCAATCATCGACGGGCGGATCACGATCGACGGTGTCGACGTGCGCACCACGGTTCTGCATCCCTCGGAAATGTTCTGGCGTCAGCTCAAATATGCCGAGTTCGATATTTCCGAAATGTCGATCTCCTCGCTGATGATCGCGGCGTCCAAGGGCGATCGCACCTGGGTCGCCATCCCGGTCTTCACGATGCGCAGTTTCTTCCAGACGTGGGGATTCAAGCGGCTCGATCGCGGCATCGTCACGCCGGCCGATCTCGTCGGCAAACGCGTCGGCGTGCCGGAATATCAGCAGACCTCGGCGATCTGGTCGCGCGGCATTTTCAAGGATCGCTATGGCCTCGATCAGCGCGACGTCGAATGGTTCATGGAGCGCGTGCCCGGCAAGAGCCATGGCGGTTCGACCGGATTCCAGCCGCCGCAAGGGGTGCGCATCCAGCAAATCCCATCGACCACGAATATCGGCGAAATGCTCGTCAAGGGCGAGCTCGATGCGACGCTGCTTTATCTCACAGACAAAAACCTCGTCGATCGCAGCCGTATCGACATCACGCAGGACGCCAACATCGGGCCGATTTTCGCCGACAATCTGCGTGAGGGGCAGAATTATCTTAAGGACACCGGCATCTTTCCGATCAATCACACGCTGGTCGTGCGGCGGTCCCTGCTGGAAGAAAATCCCTGGCTCGGCCTGAACATCCTGAAGGCCTTCGAGCGCGCGAAAGCTCTGACGCAAAGCCGAATGATCGAAATGGCCGAGCCCTGGCAGACCAGCGCGCTCGATGCCTCAGCCGGACCGCTTTTGCAGAGCGATCCGATGCCCTATGGCATCAAGAGAAACAGAACTGTTCTGGAGACGCTGGCGCGCTATCTCTGCGAACAGGGGCTGACACCCAAGCCCTGCGCCTTGGAAGACATCTTCCTGAAACAGGCGCTGGATCTTTAAAGATGAGACGACCCGATCAGTTGATCGGGTCGAGCACCTGCTTGTGCGGTACGACATTGGTGAAGCGCGGCATGACCTCGCGTGCGAACAAGCGCATGGAGGCTTCGGAAATGTACCGCGTCTCGCCCGGCCATTCGCCGAGGAAGCGCACCAGCAGATGATTGATGCCGAGATCGGCGAGCTCCTGCACGCGTTTGGCGACCATATCCGGCGTGCCGGCGATCAATTCGTGCATGTCGCCGCCGGCGGCATAAGCATTGGGTGTCGACTCGTTCGCCTTCTTGTGAACGACCGGGCCGTGCAGCGGACCATGCTCGCTGATGTATTTCTGGCGCATGGCGAGATGTTCGGCGCGGGCCAATTGGGCGCGTGCCTGGGCTTCTTCCTCGGTGTCGGCGACGACGACGGCGAGCCAGTCGCAAGTGCACCAGCGCTGGCATTCGTCGATCACGGGCTGCGGATGCTGCGCGGCGATCAGCGCTTCGCGATACATGCGGATCTGGTCTTCGAGTGGTGACTCGGATCCGAACGTGCCCAGGAAGGCCGGCAGGCCGCGTTGCGCCGCCTTGATGACGGAGGCATCGCGGCTCGCGGTGCGAATGACGGTCGGATGGTGCTTGCGATAAGGCGCGGGCGTGACGCGGCGGCGCACCGTGCCTTTATAGACCGGCGTGTCGATGATCAGGTCCGGATCGCCGGTCTTGAAATCCCACAGGCGTTCCATGGTCACCAGCGCGTCTTCCGCCGCCTTGCCCGAGCTGTGGTATTCGGCGGTCAGGCCCATCCCTAAGGGTTCGAGGCCGGCGAAGCCGCTGCCGAGACCATAGAGCGTGCGCCCCTTGGTGAGCTGATCGAGCTGGTTCATGCTCTCGACCAGGCGGACGGGGTGGTAATAGGGGATCGAAAGCACGCCGAAGCCGAGATAGCGATCCGGGCCGATCTGCGGCGCGATATAGGCGGCGAACTGGATCGGATTGCTGTGCCAGGCGCCGCGGAAATGATGTTCGGTGAACCAGGGATTGTAGCCAAGCTCGGCGGCCAGCAGGGATTGTTCGACGGCGATGCCGAGAATGCGTTCGTCATTCGCCGGGCTGTCGTCGACCGCGGTGTACATCGTCAAAACCATGGTCGAGAAATCCATCGCGTGGCATCCCCATTGCTGTGTGTATTTTAGTGTGAAGCTGAAGGTAGTAGACTAGGCGGTACCAAATGTACATGCAGCGGGCGGGCGCCTCGCCGTTTTGTGACATGGCTTGTAGGGCTTGAAAGCCGGGCCGACGCCGATAGAACCGTCAGTCCCGCGTGGAACGATAGGCTGTGATCAAAGCCGCGGCCGTGACCGTTCCGATGATGACGAACGAGCCGAGATAGATCAGGAAATCCCGCTCGTCGCGGACATCAAGCGGATGCCATGCAAGCGTGATCGCGTACAGCATGCCGGTCATTTGAGCCGCTGATCACGCTGCCGCAGGCCGTTCGCCGTGAGGCAATACCAGCCGCTGGGATATTGGGTGATATAGCCCCGCAGGCCCGCGATCAGGTAGCCGCCAAAGCAGATGCAGATCGTTCCGATCGATGTAGCGTAGCGATCGGAGATGCGGAAAACGCAGGTCGCATCGTCGGCCGCGCCATGCATGAGAATGGCCGTGACGCCGTCCTGCCAACGCAGTTTCGGCTTCATTTGCGGTTCCACTTGCGGCTCCACATGACTTCTCCTGCATTCAGATGGCTGCGGCGCCGGGACGACATTGGTCTCAGTCAGGCTTTTGCAGGGGAGCGGCCTGTCGGGGCGGGCTGGCGGGGCGGTCCAGCAGCTCTTCGACCAAAGCGAAGATTTCGAGTTCGGAAATGTCGGCGCCGTCATCGGCCAGTGTCTGCGCTGTTTGATTCAGCCGGCGGATAAATCGTGCGCCGAAGCTTTCGTCCGTCTCCTCGATCGTCCGAACCAAGCACAGGATGAGGGCTACAAGAGCGGACTTCGTGGATTCGAGTTCGTGTCCAAGGTTCATGCGATCTGGTCTTGCCGACATGCCAATGCCGTTCGCTGGGAGCACCGAGGCGTCCGATATGCGTCCGAGATTTTTGGTGAGGTTTCTTCGAAAGTGCGTAGACGCGAGTGTACGGCGGGCCAGTCGCGTGCCGTGTTAAGAAATATTAAGAAATGTACTGGTGGTTGCGTCGCAGCGTTTTGTAGGACTACGACTGGCTCAGGGCTTATGTGCTATAACCCTTCCACAGCCAAGTCAGGCAACGTCTCTCGTGTCCACGCCATCCTCCGCACAGGCAGGCAAAAGAATACTCTGCGTCGAGGATGACGCGGAGATCGCGCGCATGTTGGCGGAAACTTTGGACGCGAACGGCTTCTCGGCCGCCTTCGTCGGTTCGGCGAAACTGATGGATCAGCGCCTGCTGCAAGATCGCTACGATCTGATCCTGCTCGATATCATGTTGCCGGGCGAAGACGGGTTGAGTATTTGCCGGCGCCTGCGCGCCAGTTCGAACATTCCCATCATCATGGTCACCGCGCGCGGTGAGGAGATCGATCGCATCCTCGGTCTTGAGCTGGGCGCCGATGATTACATCACAAAGCCGTTCAGCTCGCGGGAGCTTGTCGCGCGTGTGCGCGCGCTGCTGCGCCGGACGGAAACGTTCGCCATCTCCATCGGCCTGCAATCGCGCACGCTCTCCTTCGCCGGCTGGTCGATCAATCCGATGACGCGGGAGCTGCATGATCCCACCGGCTTGCAGATTACGCTGACGAGCGTCGAATTCGACCTGCTGCTGGCGCTGTGCCGGAATGCGGGCAAGCTGATGTCGCGCGAACAGTTGATCGAACTCGTGCACGGCGGTCTCGCAAATTCCATCGAACGCAGCATCGACGTTCACATCAGCCGCATCCGCCAGAAGATCGAGCCTGATCCGAAGGGCCGGTCGATGATCAAAACGATCAGGCTCGGCGGCTATCTGTTCTCGCCGAAAGTGGATGTCGTCTGATGCGTTGGCCGGATCGCCTGACGCCGCGCAGTATCACCGCCCAGATCGGGGTCGTCGTTGCCACTTCCGTTTTTCTCGGCCTCATCGCCTTCGCTTTGATCTTGTTTTTTATGATCGGTCCGCCGCCCAATCCGGGAAGTCCGCCGTTCTTGGGCTTGCGGATCGCGCAAATATCGAAACTGATCAAGGCGGCCAAGAGCGATGAGGAGATCGCTCTCATCGAGCAGTCGTTTCAGCATAGCGAGCTGTCCGTTAAGCGTGTGACGCTGGACGAGCTTGCGCCGATCGAGCAAGGGGGGCGTTCGCTATGGTCGCGCCTCGTCTTGCGGCGCGTGCTGATGGAGCCTGGCGTCGAGGTTCTCGACGGCGTTCGCTATCCCCATGGGCGTCCCGGGCAGATCATCGTGCGGCTGGATGATAAACATGCCCTGGTGTTTGGGACGGCCTTCGAACCGAGCCTGTTGCCACATGTTATCACCAAATCGGCGCTGTTGCTGATGATCGTGATGATTTCCGTTTTGCTGATTTCGATTTATGCGCTGCGCTGGATCATCGCGCCGCTCAAACAGCTTGCCCGCGCGGCATCGGCCTTCGGTCAGTCGCCGTCGGCCTATCAACTGCTGGACCGGAAAGGGCCGCGCGAAATCGTGCGCGTGACCGATGCGCTGAACGACATGTCGGCGCGCATCCAAACGCTCATCGACAATCGCACGCGGATGCTGGCGGCCATCAGTCATGATCTCAGGACGCCGCTGACGCGATTGCGGTTGCGCGCCGAGAAGGTGGGAGAGGATGGGCTGCGCGCCGGCATGCTGGACGATCTCGTCAAAATAGGCCGCATGATCGACGAGACCCTGGAATTTCTGCGCGACGATTCTCAGTCGGAGACGGCGTCACGCATCGATCTTTGCAGTTTACTGCAAACGATCTGCTCGGAATTTTCCGATGTCGGCTATACCGTCCGTTTCGAAGGGCCGGCCAGAATGGCCTATCAAGGGCGCCCGCGTGCTTTGTCGCGCGCGATCACCAATATCGTCGAGAATGCCACCAAGGTCGGCAGCGAGGTCATCGTTCAACTGTCGATCGCGCCATCAGGAGATATCGATATCGCCGTCAGCGATGACGGCCCCGGCATTCCCGAAGAGCTGCACGACAAAGTGTTCGAACCGTTCTTCAAAGCAGACGATGCGCGCTCGGCCGAGCCAGACAGTTTCGGTTTGGGGCTGTCGATCGCCAAGGACATCATCAGACGACACGGCGGCCGTATCGATCTGCGCCAGCGTGAGCCGAAAGGGCTGCAGGTTGCCGTTGTCCTGCCGCATGCCGATGACGTGCCGCGCGAGACGGAAAGCGGCGCGATCGCTTAACATAATTAATATAGCATCACTTGAGAGACCGGTCGTTCGAGGGCAAGAGGCGATGGCCTAACGCGTTGCTCCGGAACATGGCCTGATGAATGCCCACGAGTCGCCCGATACGCCGACAACCTGTGATACAGCCGATCATCGCGACTGTCGGCGCGGCGTGATCGGTACCTTGTTCGCCAAAGCTTTCGCTCTCATCCTCGGCGGCTCTCTGCTTTGGTTCGACTCTATCGAAGCGGCTTTCGTCTGTTTTGGCGCAGCCTTTCTGTTTCTGGCTTTGGCCGCCTTTCTCTGGCGGGAGGAGGCGTAGCGTGAACGACGATCAGGCCGCCTGTTCCTCCGTTTCCGCTTCGATCAGACGGGCGATAACCTTGCGCATCGCCGCGCCACCCTGATCGCCCTGGAAATTCATCAGCGGCCGGCCGCTGCGATCGGCGCGGATCGCCTGCTGCTGGCGTTCGAGCATGTCGGCGTCTTCGTCGAAGGCGAGGCGGGTCAGCCGGTACATTTCGTCGGTGATGTGTTGATCGTCCAGCGCGACGGTGCGGCAGACCGACCAGAAATAATGGCTGGTTTCCTCGGTCTCGGGCGTCACGGAATTAAGTACAATGTGATGCGGCCGTTGCATCTCCTCGTGCGTGCCCGCGTGTTCGCCGCCGAGCACCACGGTGAAGAAGGCCGGGGCGAAGAAGTCGGAGGTCTGGAAACGATCGATCTTGTCGGTCGGCGCGAAGCGGCTGGTCATCAGCATGAAGCCCGAAGGCGAAATATCGCGCATGGTGCGGGAGCTGTGCACCCTGTCCCCCTCGATGGTGACGCGCAGCGGATTGTTGAACCAGCCGGTGCGCCCGCTGGCGCCAATGGTCGAGCGATGCACGAAGGCGAGATGGGTGAGGTCGGCCAGGTTGTCGAGAACCAGGAGGTAATTGGCCTTGACGTGATGATAGCCATGCACCGCCGTCCAGTCCGCGTAGGTATTGGCGCTCCAGATGTCGGGAATGCCGTCCGGTGTCGCGCGCTTATCATCGCCGATCCAGGCAAAGATCATGTCGTGGCGCTCCAGTGCCGGGAAACGCGTCACCGTCATGCCGCGCGGCGGGATCACATCCTGGCTCGGGATATGGATGCAGCGGCCGTGAGCGTCGAACTGAGCGCCGTGATAGCCGCATTCGATCGCGCCATCGACGACGAAGCCCGAGGAAAGCGGCGCCTTGCGATGCGGACAGATGTCCTCCAGCACGGCGACCGCGCCGGCCTTGTCGCGAAACATGACGATGGGCGTATTGCAGATTGTGCGTGCCAGCGGCTTTTCGGTGAGTTCCGCCGAGGTGGCGATCGCATACCAGTGATTGACCGGATAGGAGCGGGCCATGGCTTTGTCCTTCGGTAGGAGTTCAGCGAAATCGTTGGGCCGTCATTGCGAGAAGCGAAGCAATCCAGGGGCGCGTGGTAGGGCATCAGCACATGCCGGTGGCTCAGTTACATATGCGTCCACGATCCTACATCGTGACCCCTGGATTGCTTCGCTTCGCTCGCAATGCCGGTCAGCTATCGTTTGTCGAGAATGGGTGTGGCCGCCTGAAATGCCGGCTCGGAGACCGCTGCGCGTCGCCGGCTGCCAAGGATGAGCAAGCAGAGGAAGACGACGATCTCGGGCAAAGCCGTGGCCAGAAACAAAGTGCTGCGATCGACTTTGGCGGCGATCAAGAGGCCGCCGAGTAGCGGCCCAAAGATGGCGCCGAACTTGGCTACTGCCAGCGCGAGGCCAACACCATTGGCGCGCCGTTCGCTCGGATAGAGCTTGCCCACCGTGCTGTTGAGACCCTGGTGCGAACCGACGACGAAGAAGCCGGTGACGAAGACGACGACCAGATAGAACAGGGTGTCGAGCCTGATATAACCGAGGCTGGCGGCGATCGGGCCGGCGATCAGCGGCATGATCATCAGGCCGAGCGCGCCGTAGCGATCGACGATATGGCCGGCGAGCAGTCCGCCGCAGGCGCCACCCAGCGAGAGGATCGTCAGCGCAATGGCGGCTTCCGAGACGTTGCGGCCGAAGGATTCGATCAGCACCGGCATCCAGCTGATCAGAAAGAACATGGTCAAGGAGCTCGCGATATAGGCGAGCCAGATCACCGCCGTGCTGAGGCGCAGGTCCGGCGAGAACAGCGAGCGGACGATGGCGATCACGCTGGTGTCGGCGGCGGTTTGGGCGTCCTGGCTGGAGGTGAAGGCCGTGCCGACCGGGACGGGGCGGCCGGTGATGGCGCTGACGATGGAGGCCGCCTGGGTGGAACGGGGATCGCGGCGGATGAGGAATTCCAGCGATTCCGGAATCCACTGATAGGCGACCAGCAGCAACAGCAGCGCGGGAATGCCGCCGGCGATGAACACCGCGTGCCAGCCATAGGAAGGAATGATCCAGGCCGCCAGCAGGCCGCCGAGACTCGACCCCAAGACATAGCCGAACATGATGACGGCGATGATGAAGCCGCGCCGCTGCGGCGGCGTATATTCGATGCACAGCGCATAGCAGATCGGCGTCAGCCCGCCGACGCCGATGCCGGTGAGGAAGCGCAGGCCGAGAAGATGTTTGAGGTCAGACGCGAAAATCGTCGCCGTGGTGAAAATACCGACGATGGCGATGGCGAGCAGAATGGTCGGGCGGCGGCCGAGGCGGTCGCCGAGATAGCCAAACAGAATGCTGCCGACCATCAGGCCGGCGAGGCCGGCTGAAAAAACCGGGCCGAACAGCGAGCGATCGACCTTCCAGTCGGCGATGATGGAGGGAGCGGCGAAAGCGATGGTTTGCAGATCGAAACCGTCGACGAGCATCAGAAGCGTCGAAATGACGATCAGCCGGGTGACCAAAGCATTGCGGGATTGCGTGGCGACAACGTCGGCCACGTTGATGGGCTGCGCCTGCATAACTTCCTCCCTTTTAGGCCTTAGTTGTGCGCTGCCCCCTCAGCAGTGCACAACCACGTAGAGATCATCGAGTGAGACTTTGATCGGTTCGGCCTTGTAGGGCCCCTCCTGCAAGGCGCCGCCGCTCTTGACGGCGACGTCATAGCGGGGCGTGCGCGTCTTTCTGGGATCGCAATAGGATTGGCCGGTCTTGATATCGAATTCCCAGCCATGCCACGGGCAGCGCAGGAATTGATTGTCTTGCGTCATGTCGTATTCGCCAGGCTCCGACGAGACGACGAGGCCGCCGAGACGGCCCTTGCAGAGTTCCGCGCCTTCATGCGGACAGCGATTCAACAAGGCGTAGAATTCATCCTCGACGCGGAAGACGACGACGGAACGGCCGTTGACCTCGACGACCTTGCGCGTGTTGGGCGGAAAGTCGTCGATATGGGAAATCACCTGGGACGCCGTCATAGTCTGTAAGCCCGCCGCGCGTTGCCGGAGAAGATCATCTGCCGTTCCTCATCGCTGAGGCGCAGTTTGAACGCATATTTGGGGTCGTCGTAATCCCAGTGCGGATAGTCGCTGGAATAGAGAATGCGATCGAAGCCGATCCATTCGATGATCTCGCGCAACTGGCCTGGCGTCCGGCATTCTTCCATCGGCTGCGTCGTGAACCAGGTGTTGTTGCGCATGTATTCTGAAGGCTTCTTCTTCACGTGCGGCACTTCGCTGCGCATGCGCTCCCACTGGCGATCGAAACGCCAGGTCATATGCGGCACCCAGGTGAAGCCGCCTTCGACGAAGACCACTTTGAGATCGGGGAATTTCTCGAACACGCCTTCGAACACCAGGCTCATGGCGATGTTCTGGTAGAGCGGGCCGGAGGTGTAGTGATCCTGGATGTAGAAGGTCGGCCAGCCGATGCCCGACGAGGCATGGCCGCCGCCGGGGATGACCGGATGGAAGACCACAGGCAGGCCGGCGCGGCAGGCCGCTTCATAGATCGGCCAATAGCGCCGCCGCCCCAAGGGCTCGATCGGCTTCGGCGACAGCATGATGTGCGAGAAACGCTTGTCGGCCGCCCAATAGTCGATTTCGGCAACGGCCGCCGCCGGATCTTCCTGGGTGACGATGATGCCGGCATGCAGGCGCGGATCGGGTTCGACCCAAGCGGCCAACTGCCATTGATTGACGGCGCGCGACAGCGCCGCGCCATACTCCTGATTGCGCTCGTCACTGACGGCGGTGCCGAGTGCGATCAAGGTGCCGGCGCCGATGTCGTTGGCATCGAGATGCTGGCGTTGCATCAGGCCGAGGTCCGAGCCAGCCGGGCCGGTTTCGGGGAAGGCATCGAGCCGCATGCCGCGGCCGTCCATGCGCGGATGGATTTCCTGGCCGGTGATGCCCTGGCGGATGTGCGGGCCATAGTCGCGCATATGCGCCTGCCAGCGTTGCGACAGGAAAGGCAGCAGATCGTTGGGCGAGCGCGGGGTCGGATGCAGATCGCAATCGACGGTGGCGAGCTTCGCCGGCGTGGCGGCGGCCGGCGCCGCTGTATCAAGCGTGAGGGTCATGCGGAAGCTCCAACCGGCTGGGCGGTGTCGGTGGCGAGCGCGAGACGCGTATAGGTCTCGGCCGGATTGTCGATGGCGATGCGCTGGATCAAGGCTTCGGACAAACCATCGGGCAGCGCGTTCAAACCGTCGAAATGGGCGTGCGGATAATCGGTCGAGAACAGGATCACGCGGTCGGAATCGAAATGGTCGATCAGCCGTTTCATCGCCACGGTATCCTCGGGGCCGTCGAAGGGCTGCAAGGTCAAGCGCACGCGTTCATTGATGATTTCGTGCGGCACGCGTTCGATCCACGGCACTTCGCGGCGCGTGGCGCGCCACATGCGATCGTTGCGCCACAACAGCGCCGGATACCAGCTAACCCCGGATTCCGCCAAAACGAAGGTGAGCCGGTCGAATTTACGGAACACGCCTTCGGCCAGCAGACTGACGAGAACATTTTCGAACGCCGCCGATTGGGCGATGTAATCCTCGACGAAATGCGAGGGCCAGCCGCCGCCCGTGGTCGCCGTGCGATGCAGGCTACCGGCGTGAATGCAGATCGGCAATTGCAGGCGCTGCGCCGCCTCGAAGATCGGCCAATAGATGCGCCGTCCCAGCGGCAGTTCGCCCATCACAGGCAGAAGGATCTGCACGAAACGCTTATCCTCGCCGAGCCGTTCGATTTCCGACACCGCATGGGCGGGATCTGTCGGCGAGACGAGGATCGAGGCGCGCAGGCGCGGATCGTTGGCAAGCAGATGATCGCGCGTCCAATCGTTGACGGCGCTGATGATCGCAGCGGCCATGTCCTGATGGAACAAAGCGATCGAGCCATGCAGCACGTTGCAGATGGCGAAGCGCAGTTTGAACGGCTCGAGCAATTCCTGGCGCAGGGTCGGGACGATGTTGGCGTCCTCTTCCAGCGGCGCGCGCCAATCGGCGCGGCGCGACAGGGGCACGTTGGGCTTGGAACTGGTGAAGGTGAAATTCACCGTATGCAGCGCGCGTTCGACGAGCTGCGTGCGCCAGTAAGGCGTCATATAGGGCAGCAGGCTCTTGATGGACGGGGCCGCCGGATGGGTGTCGCAGTCGATGGCGCCCGCGAATGGCAGTTGCATTCAGTCCTCCCTGGCCGGATGGCCACGATCTGCCAACAGAGGAACCACACGCAAAACACGGGGGGCAAATAACCGGGGCTAATGACGCGAATTAGCAAATCGAATTTCGCAGCCGCGAAAGCGATGAAAGATCAATAAAATCAACCGTTATGGCGCGTGCCGCGCCGATCGCTACTTGCGCATCCAGAGCTGCGCGGTGAGCTGGCGCAACCACTTATGCGCCGGGTCCTGATGCTTCCGTCGATGCCAGATCTGGCGGATGTTCATCATCGGCGAGGGGAACGGCAGCGGATAACGCACGATACCCTTCTGTTTGGAAAAGTGTTTGCAGAGGAAATCGGAGGCGATGACGAGGAAGCCGGCGGAGGGCAGAATCACCGGAATGCTGACCAGATGCGGCAGTTGCAGCACGATGCGCGGGCGCAGCCCCTGTTCCAGCACCATCTGATCGTAAAGCGTGCGCAGTCGGCCTTCCATGCCGATCAGCGCATGATCGAACGTGCCGAACGCTTCCGGCGTCAGTCCTTCCTTCGGGACTTTCAGCGATTCGCTGGCGAGACAGCCGAGCCCGTGATGGAACAGCGACTGCTGCATGTAATTCGGGCTGGTCAATTCGGGCAGATAGCCGATGGCGAGATCGACGGTGCCATTGTCGAGCAGATCGTCGATCGATTGCGTATCGGCCGGCACGACGATGAGCGAGGAGCGCGGCGACAAATGGGTGATCTGTTTGATGAGATCGGGGAGGCAGGACAATTCGCCCAGTTCGCCGGTCGAGACGACGAAACGGCGTCCGTCGTTCAACGGATCGAAGGTCTCCTTCTGCAACAGGCCGCCATCGACCAGATTGAGGATTTCCGCCACGGGGCCGGCGAGCGACAGCGCGCGCGGCGAGGGTTCGAGGCCGCGCTCGGTGCGCATGAACAGCGGATCGTCGAACAGGATGCGCAGGCGATTAAGGGACTGGCTCACCGCCGGCTGGCTGATGCCGAGATGTTTCGCCGCCACAGTGCCGTTGCGATAGCGCAGCAAGGCATCGATCAGCTTCAGATGCCGTATTTCAAGATCCTGAACGTCCATCACTTTCCCCTGGAAGGATGTCATACAGGAGTTTGGTGGCCATTGCGACGCCGACACGGCGTCTGTCGCCAGGCGAGCCACGGCATATCGATCTGAAAGCCAACAAAAAACCCCGGCGGAGGATCGGCTCCGCCGGGGTGTGGAAAGCTGGGTCGCAGGAGGGACTAGGGAATCCGCGCCTTGGACAGCTTCACCACATTCTCCATCCGGGCCGATTCCTGCGCGATGAAGGCTTTGAAATGGTCGGGTGTGTCGCCGATCACCGTCAGGCCGAGGGTGTTGAGACGCTCCTTGACGGTGGGGTCCTGCAACGCTTCGACCGTCGCCTTGTTGAGCTTCTCGATGATGTCGCGCGGGGTCGCCGCCGGGGCGACCATGCCGTACCAGATGCCGGCTTCGAGGTCCGGCAGGCCGGCCTGTTTGGAGGTCGGCACCTGCGGCAGTTGCGCGTTCGGCTCGCTCGCGGTGACGACGATGGCCTTCAGGTGGTTGCTGTTGACGTAAGGCACGACGTTGGAAAGGTTGTCGCAGATCATCGACACGCGGCCGCCGAGCACGTCCTGAATGGCCGGCGCCGGCCCCTGATAGGGCACGTGAATGAGATCGACACCGCCCATCACCTTCAACGCCTCGCCACAGATGTGGCTGGTGCTGCCGTTGCCGGCGGAGGCAAAGGTGAGTGTGCCGGGCTTTGCTTTCGCTTCGGCGATCAGCTCCTGCAGCGTGTTGGCTTTCACCGTCGGATTGACGACGATGATGTTGGGCGTCGAGGCAATGTTGACGATCGGCGCGAAATCCTTCTCGGGCGCATATTGCGGCGAGGCATAGATCCACTGGTTGATCGCTAAGACGCCAGTGGTGGCGAGCAGCAGCGTATAACCGTCGGCCGGCGAATTGGCGACGCGCGTTGCACCGAGCGAGCCATTGGCGCCGGCGCGATTTTCGATGACGACCGAACCGCCGAGCGATTTCGAAATCAGCGGCGCCAGCATGCGCGGGATCGTGTCGCTTGAACTGCCGGCCGGGAAGGGCACGACGAGAACGATGGGCCTGTCGGGATAGTCCGCTTTGGCCATCGGCATGGAAGCGAACGTTGCAAAGGACGCTGCGGCCGCGACACAAAACGCCTTGAAGTTCATGATTGCTCTCTTGGTTGTTTTTAAAGGCTATGGCCAAAGGCTCGGGTGAGAGCAAAGCCTAAAATTGCTGTACAATGCGGGCAAACAAGTTAAGTTGAAGAGGTCTTGAGTTTTCGGCAAGATCTCAAAAACACTCGGGAAAGTGCCATTCGCCGCCGCATCCCTAGCATGAATGCGTTGCTCGCTTTTGAGGCAACTGCACGCCATGAGAGCATCACAAGGGCAGCCAATGAGCTGTCTTTGACCGAAAGCGCCGTCTCTCGTCAAATCTCCCTGCTGGAGGACCATCTCAGCGTCCGTCTGTTCAATCGCGTGAAGAAGCGCCTGTCGTTGACGCGCGCCGGCCGAGCTTATGCCAATGACATCAGCCGCGCCTTGGAACGGCTCGAACGCGATACGCTGAAGGTGATGTCGCTGGAAGGCGCCGGTGGCAATCTCGAAATCGCGGCACTGCCGACGGTGGGCTCGTCCTGGCTTGTGCCACGGCTGTCGAGCTTTTACGAACAGCATCCTGACGTCACGATCAATGTCAGCGCGCGCAGCGAACGCTTTCTGTTCGACGGCACCGATATCGATGGCGCACTGTGTTTTGGCGATGCCAACTGGCCCGGCGCTTTGTCGGATTTCCTGTTCGAGGAAGATCTGGTGCCGGTGGCAAGCCCGAAGATTTTGACCGGGCGGCGTAGCGGCCAATTGGAACGGTTGATCCGCACGCGCATGCTGCATCTGAAGACGCGCCCCGGCGCCTGGCAGGCATGGTGTCTCGCCAATGGTCTGTCCGATCTCAATTTCATGAGTGGGCCGCGCTTTGAAATTCAAGCCATGCTGATCGGCGCTGCTTGCGCCGGCCAAGGCGTTGCGCTGCTGCCGGAATTTCTGATCGAAGCGGAGTTGCGCTCAGGCGCGCTGAAGATTCTGTCGGACAAAGCGGTGCGCAGCAAAGGCGCCTATTATTTCGCTTATCCGGAGTGGCGCGCGGATGAGCCGCTGCTGAAGCATTTCCGAACCTGGCTGCAAGACCAGGTTCGGTTGTTTCGCGGAAGCGACGATTAAAGCTTCGCGGCGCGTTCGAGACTGTCGAACATGGCGATGCGGCGCAGGAAGGCGCGGGTGTTGTCGAGGCTCGACAGGGCGGTCTTGATCTCATCGCGGAACGCCTGCCGATCCTCCGGCGTCTTGGCTTCGAGATTGCGCTTGTTGCGGATCGTGCCGTTCTGAATGGCGTCCATGGTGACGGCGCGGCGCTGGCGCTCATAGGCCTCGAGCGTCGATGCATCTGCCTCGCCCTTGATCACCGGCCCCAGCAAATGGGTGAGATTAAGCGCGTCATGCACGCCGCCATTCATGCCCATGCCGCCCAATGGATTGTTGATATGAGCGGCATCGCCCGCCAGGAATGTGCGGCCCTTGCGGAAGTGATCGGCGACGCGCTGATGCACGCGATAGAGCGTGGTGTGCAGGATCGGCGCATCCTTGGCTTTCGGCAGAATGCTCACCAGCATGTCGCGGGCAAAGCCGGTGCTGGTGACGGTGTCGTCGGGAATATCCGGCGGCACCGGGATCATGATGCGCCAGGCGCCCATGATGCGCAGGAAGAAATGCCAGCGCTGCGGATCGGCCCAATAGCTCACCGAGGTGACGCCCGGGCGCTCAGCTTCCACGTCGGCCGGCGTGGTGATGACGAGAAAACGCTCGGCCCAAGTGAAGCCCTCGAAGGGAATGTCCTGGCTGCGGCGCACGATGCTGTTGGCGCCATCGGCGCCGATGAGCCAGGCACAGCGCAGCGTCTCGTCGCCGTTCGGTCCGGTGAAGGTGAGGTCGACACCCTGTTCGTCCTGCGACAGGCCTTTGAGTTCCGCGCTAAAGCGAATGGTGAACAACGGATTGTCGCGCAGGGCTTCGAGAATGATGCGCGTCAGCTTGAATTGCTCGGCCTGCAAACGGAAGGGATGGCGGGTCAGATCGGCGATGTCAGCGAAATCGAACGTGCCGAGTTGGCCGTCGATCATCGAGGCATATTGCACCTGCGGCGCCTTCAGGCCTTGCGCGATCAAGGTTTTGGCGAAGCCGAGATCATCGAGCATGTCCAGAGTTGGCGGATGGAAGGTGGAAGCGCGCGATTCGCCGCTCAGTTCAGCACCGGCTTCCAGCACCGTCACTGGTACACCCTGGCGCACGAGATCGGCGGCGGCGACCATGCCGACGGGGCCCGCGCCAGCAATCACGACGGGCAGCGCATTCTTTTCCATCACGTCATCCTCATATTCATCGGGATGATCGCGACGTTCAGCGCGCTTTCAAGCGCGGACGAAAGAGCTGGACCATCCGCCTCGATGCTTAAAATTCAGGCGCGGAAGATCAATTGATGTTTCCCGAACAGAACTTGAGTTTCGCTCAAGTGGGTGGCGGCTGGGCCGGCGGAAAACAGAATTTATAAGACGTCGCCCCAGTCGAGCCGTCGCGCCACCTTGAAGGCGTCGCCGTCGCGGCGGGTCAGCAATTGATCGCGCAGGCTGCCGTCTGATACGCAGAGTTTCAGGCGCACGCGGCCGCTCGCCGTCTGCGGCGGGGCCAGCACGCGTGCCGCCGCGGCTTCGCGCGCGGGATGGCGTGAGGCGGCGATGAAGATGAACTTCTCGTCTTCCCACGGCACGTCGCCGCTCTTGGCCAGCCGGTGCAGGCGCGAGCGCGCGACGCGGCGCGCGAAATGGCACCAGTCGGGCGCAATGAGCGGGCAGGGCTCTTGATGCGGGCAGGGCGCGATGAGATGGGCGCCTCGCGCGAGCAGTTGGGTGCGGGCGGCGAGAATGCGCTGCCAGCCGGCCGGTGTGCCGGGCTCGATGATAACAAGCATATCGCCAGTGAGCGCCCACAGGCGATCGACCAACGGTTCGATCTCAGCCGGCGGCAGTTCGTCGAGCACATAAGCCAGCGTCACGAGATCGGCGGCGGCGAGGTCCGGCCAGCGGCCGGTGACATCGGCGGAGAGATAAGTGCTCGCCACCGGTGCGGCGTGACGGGCGAGATCGGTACCGATCGCGTGGATCGCCGGGCTTGCTTCCAGCAAAGTGGCTTGCGCAAGATGCGGCCAGCAATCCCGCGTCGCCCACAAGGCCGTGCCGGGGCCAGCGCCGACGTCGATCAGCGAGCGTGGCGCAAAATCGCCGCGCGCCTCTTCCACCGCCGTGAAACTGGCGCGCACCGCCGCATAGGTCGCCGGCAGGCGCGTCGCCAGATAGGCTTTTGCCGCCAGATCGTCGGCGAGATGCAGCCGGCCGTCGCGGGTCTCGGCACGATAGCGCCGCGACAAGGTCTCCGCCGCCTGTTTCAGCGTGGCAAGCGGCACGCCCTCGAGCAGGGTATCGACCGCCTGGCGCAGCGCGGCGGGCAGTTCCATGTCGTTTCAGTCCTTGTCGCCCGTTCGATCAGCGTCCGGCCTGCGCCTTGCGCTTCACCGCATCGGCGCGGTTCTCGATGGCGCGCAGATAATCCGGGTTCAGCTTGATCGCCCGATCATAGTTTTCGATGGCGCGGTCATAGTCGCCTTTGCGGAAATAAGCGAGGCCACGGTTGTTATAGGCCAGCGCGTAATTCGGATTGATGCGGATCGCCTGATCGTAATCCATAATGGCGCGATCCTGATCGCCCTTACGGCTGTAGATGAGGCCGCGATTGTTATAGGCGATGACGTAGTCGGGCTTGTGATTGATGGCCTGATCGTAGTCCTGCAAGGCCTGATCGCTCTGGCTCTGATTGTTGTAGGCGATGCCGCGATTGTAGAAGGCCTTGGTGAGATCATCCTGCGGCGGTCGAACGGCGCTTATGACGCCGCTGCAGCCTTGAATCGTCTGTTCGTCGCTCGAAGCATTGCTGTTGCACAAGGCTCTGAGCTGGCCGTAATTCTGCGGAATATCGCCGACGGCGGCGGCTTCGCGCAGCTTCACGGTTTCAGCGCGATTATCCGTGGCTTTCTGATATTCGGGCTGAATGCGCAGGGCCTGTTCGAAATCCTCCAAGGCGCGATTGAAATCGCTCTTGTTCTGATAGCTGATGCCGCGATTGTTGAAAGCCAGCGCATAGTCGGGCTTCAACCGGATCGCTTCGCTATAGTCGCCGACGGCCCGGTCATAGTCCGCCTTGCGATTATAGGCATAACCGCGATTGTTGTAGGTGATCGCCATGTCGCCGGCGGAGACATTCGCGGCGGCGGCGATCACGCCATTGCAGCCTTCGATGGTCTGATCGTCGGTCGAGGCGTCGCTGTTGCACATCGCCTTGAGCTGCCCGAAATTCGCCGGAAGACCGCCGCTCGCCTGTTCTGCGCGCACCTTGATGGCGCGGGCGCGGTTGTCGATGGCCTTCTGATAATTCGGCCGGAATTTGATCGCCTGATCGAAATCCTCGATGGCGCGGGCATAATCGCCCTTGTTCTGATAGGAGAGGCCGCGATTGTTGAAGGCCAGCGCATAGTCGGGCCGCAGCCGGATCGCCTCGCTGTAATCGCGGATCGCCTGATCGTACAGGCTCTTGTTGTTATAGGCGTAGCCACGATTGTTATAGGCCGGCACTAGGTCGTCCTGTGGCGTCTTGCCGGGGACGATCATGCCGTTACAGCCGGCGATGGTTTGATCGTCATTGGAGGCGTTGCTGTTGCACATCGCCCGTAGCTCGCCGTAATTGCCGGGCAGGTCGCCCTTCGCCTGCGCGTCGCGGATGACCAGCGCGCTCGCTCGATTGTCGAGCGCCTTCTTATAATTCGGCTGAATCTTCAGAGCCTGATCGTAGTCCTGGACGGCGCGCACATAGTCGCCCTTGTTCTGATAGGCGAAGCCGCGATTGTTGAAGGCCAGCGCATATTTCGGATCGATGCGGATGGCTTCGCTATAGTCCTGGATGGCGCGATCATATTGCGCCCTATTGTCATAGGCATAACCACGATTGTTATAGGCGGTCGCCAGATCGCGGCGTCCGGGCTTGCTGGCGATCACGCCGTTGCAGCCGAAGATGGTTTGATCGTCGGTCGAATCGTCGCTGTTGCATAGCTTCTTGAGATCTTCATAAGACTGAGTTTGCGCAGAAGCGGAGACCGCGCCGAAGAGGGGCAGGGCCAGCACGGCGGCCGTCGAGAGCAATCCGAGGGCACGCGCCTTCGTCCGTGTCATTGTCTGTCTCCAAAATCATTTTGGTTCTACGAAACTTTGGGATTCGTAGCTGAAATTTGGATGACAGGCCATATTCGCGATGTGCGTTATGAAACAGACGCCGATCATAAGCGTCTGTTTTGAATTTGTTAGATTTCCGGCGAAAGGCTTATCGGCATTGAGCGAATCCGATGGGTCGCAGGCCGAGGTTACGCGCCCTCGCGCAACCGGAAACGCTGGATCTTGCCGGTCTGCGTCTTCGGCAGAGCGTCGAGAAACCTGACCGCGCGCGGATATTTATAGGGCGCGATCACCGCCTTGACGTGATCCTGCAGTTTCTTGATTTCCAAGGCATCCGGCGTCACGCCCTCGCATAGGACGACATAGGCGGCGACGATCTGGCCACGCTCGGGATCGGGGGCGGAGACGACGGCGCATTCCTTGACGTCCTCATGCGACAGAAGTGCTGCTTCCACTTCCGGACCGGCGATATTGTAGCCGGCGGAGACGATCATGTCGTCGGAGCGGGCGGCGAAGTGGAAGCGGCCGTCCTCGTCCTGCACGAAGGTGTCGCCGGTGAGGTTCCAGCCGTCGCGCACATAGGCCTTCTGGCGGTCGTCGGCGAGATAGCGGCAGCCCGTCGGTCCACGCACGGCGAGGCGGCCGGGCGTGCCGCGCGGCACTTCCTTCATGTCATCGTCGACCACCATGGCCTGATAGCCGCTGACAGGGCGACCGGTGGAACCGGGCGCCATGTCGTCGAAGCGATTGGTGATGAAGATATGCAGCATTTCGGTGGAGCCGATGCCGTCGAGCATCGGCTTGCCGGTTTTCTTCACCCAATCCTCGAAGACCGGGGCGGGCAGGGTTTCGCCGGCCGAGACGGCGACGCGCAGCGACGACAGGTCGGCGCCTTTTTCCATGGCGGCCAGCATGGCGCGATAGGCCGTCGGCGCGGTGAAGCTGACCGTCGCCTTATAGTTTTCGATGATTTCGATCATGTTGGGCGGCGAAGCGTTTTCCAACAGGGTCGCGGCGGCGCCGAAGCGCAGCGGGAAGATGGCGAGGCCGCCGAGACCGAAGGTGAAGGCGAGGGGTGGCGAGCCGACGAACACGTCGCTCGACTGTACGTTCAGCACTTCGCGCGCATAGCCATCGGCGATGATCAGGAGATCGCGATGGAAATGCATCGTCGCCTTGGGCTTGCCTGTCGTGCCCGAGGTGAAGCCGAGCAGCGCGACATCGTCGCGACCGGTCTTCACCGCATCGAATTTCACCGGCTTGTCGAGGGCGATGCGGTCGAGTTCGGCATCGTGATTGGCGGTGCCGTCGAAGCCCACCACCTGTTTAAGATATTGGCTTTCCTTGGCGCAGGCGACCAGTTCGTCCTTGATGCGCGTGTCGCACAGAGCGAGTGTGATTTCCGCCTTGTCGATGATCTGCGCCAGTTCGCCCGACCGCAGCATCGGCATGGTGTTGACGACGACGGCGCCGGCCTTGGTGGCGGCGAGCCAGCAGGCGACCATGGCCGGATTGTTGGCGGAGCGGATCAGCACACGATTGCCCGGCTTCACGCCATAGACCTCGACCAGCGCATGGGCGAGGCGGTTGGTCCAGTCGGACAGTTCCTTATACGTGCGGCGCCGACCGTTGCCGATCAGCGCCGTATTGTCGCCGAAGCCGCGTTCGACCATGCGGTCGGTGAGTTCGACGCCGACATTGAGATAGTCGGGATAGTTGAAGCCGCCCATGAGGAGCTGCGGCCACTGATCGGGCGGCGGAAGATTGTCGCGGGAGAAGGTATCGATATGCGCGGTGGGGCCAAGCATTATGTGCCTCCCATGATCTGACGGGCGATGACGACTTTCTGCACGTCCGACGCACCTTCATAGATGCGCAGCGCACGGATCTCTCGATAAAGGCTTTCGACGATATGGCCGTGGCGGACGCCGTCGCCGCCATGCAATTGCACCGCCTTGTCGATGACGCTTTGGGCGCGATCGGTGGCATAGAGCTTCGCCATCGCCGCCTCGCGGGTGACGCGCGGCGCGCCGCTGTCCTTGGTCCAGGCAGCGCGATAGATCAGCAGGGCCGAAGCATCGACATCGAGCGCCATGTCGGCGAGATGGCCTTGCACCATTTGCAGATCGAACAGTGGCGCGCCGAACAATTCGCGCTTCGTCGCGCGCGTCAGGCTTTCGTCGAGCGCGCGGCGGGCAAAGCCGAGCGCGGCGGCACCGACCGTCGAGCGGAAGACGTCGAGCACGGACATGGCGATCTTGAAGCCATCGCCGGGCTTGCCGATCAGAGCGGACGCCGGCAGGCGGCAGTCCTTGAAGGCGAGGCGGGCCAGCGGATGCGGCGCGATCACCTCGATGCGTTCGGCGATGCTGAGCCCTTTGGTGTCGGCCGGCACGAGAAAGGCCGAGAGGCCGCGTGCCCCCGGCGCTTCGCCGGTGCGGGCGAAGGTGATGTAGAAATCGGCGATGCCGCCGTTGGAAATCCAGGTCTTCTCGCCGTCGAGCACATAATGATCGCCGTCGCGCCGCGCCGTCATGTCCATATTGGCGACATCGGAGCCAGAGCGCGGTTCCGACAAAGCGAAGGCGGCCAGCGCTTGGCCGGCGCGGGTCTTGTTGAGCCATTGGCGTTGTTCGGTCGTGCCGTAGAGGCTCAGGGCGCCGGTGCCCAGCCCCTGCATGGCGAAGGCGAAATCGGCGAGGCCATCGTGGCGGGCCAGAGTCTCGCGGGTCAGGCAGAGGGTGCGCACGTCGAGCGGCTTGGGATCGGCCGGATCGATGGCGGTCGGAAGCAGCCAGCCGTCGCGGCCGAGCATGGCGACGAGTTCGCGGCAGGCGGCATCGACATCGCCGTGATCGAGGGGCAGATGCTTGGCACACCAGGCGTCGAGCTTGTCGGCGTGATCGCGATGGCGATCCTCGAAGAAGGGCCAGTTGAGAAAGGAACGATCCGACATGATCAATTTCCTTCAAAGACGGGTTTGCGCTTGGCGACGAAAGCTTCATAGGCGCGGTTGAAATCTTCGGTCTGCATGCAGATCGCTTGCGCCTGCGCTTCCGATTCGATGGCTTGGTCGAGGCTCATCGACCATTCCTGGTTCAACTGCGTCTTGGTGATACCGTTGGCGAAGGTCGGGCCGGAGATGATGCGTTTGGCGAGGTCGATCGCTTCCGCGTCCAATTGTTCAGGCGCGACGAGCCGGTTGAAGAAACCCCAGCGCTCGCCCTCGTCGGCGCTCATGGTGCGGCCGGTGTAGAGCAGTTCGGCGGCGCGGCCCTGGCCGATGATGCGCGGCAGGATGGCACAGGCGCCCATGTCGCAGCCGGCGAGGCCGACGCGCGTAAACAGGAAAGCGGTCTTGGCCTGCGGCGTGCCGAGCCTGATGTCGGAAGCCATGGCGACGATGGCGCCGGCACCGACCGCCACGCCGTCGACGGCCGCAACGATCGGCTTGCCGCAATGGATCATCGCCTTGACGAGATCGCCGGTCATGCGCGTGAAGGTGAGCAGGCCCTTCATGTCCATTTTGATCAGCGGGCCGATGATGTCATGCACGTCGCCGCCGGAGCAGAAATTGCCGCCGTTGGAGAGAAACACCACAGCGTCGATGTCATCGGCATAGACGAGATCGCGGAACGTATCGCGCAGCTCCGCATAGGATTCGAAGGTCAGCGGATTCTTGCGCTCGGGCCGCAACAGTTTCACCCGGGCGATGCGGTCGGCCACTTCCCAGAAGAAATGTTGCGGCTTCAATGCGGCCATGGATGTCATGTCTCGGCTTCCCAATTGCTGCGGAATGATTGCAAGACGGAGGCCAGTTCACGCGCCTCGTCTTCGTCGATGTCGGCGAAACGGGCGTTGACCCAGCCTTCGTGAACGGCGGCCATTTTGGCAAAGAACGTGCGGCCGGTTTTGGTCAGGCTCACCACCGACGTGCGCCGGTCGCCTTCACGCAAGGCACGCACGACAAAACCGTCGGCGACCAGGCGATCGATAATGCCGGTGACATTGCCATTGGAGACGAGCAGATAGCGCGACAGATCGCTCATCAGCATGCCGTCGGGCTCGCGATAGAGCGCGGCCATCACGTCGAAGCGCGGCAGCGTGGTGTCGAATTCGGTTTTCAGCTTGTCGCGCAGTTCCGCTTCGATCAGGCGCGACACGCGGAGAATGCGAACCCACAGGCGCAGCCGCTCCTTGCCTTGCTGCGGGGCCAGCGTGGCATGACGGGCTGCTACCATGTTTCGCCTCCGGAGATGGACAGGGTCTGGCCGGTGATCGATCGGGCGCCGTCGCCGATCAGCCACAGCACGGCGGAGGCGATTTCTTCTGGTTGTATAAAGCGGCCCTGCGGATTGACGGCGGCGAGCTCGGCGCGCGCTTCCTCGGCGCTGCGGCCGGTCTTGGCGGTGATGCGCTCGACCGAATCGGCCAAGAGTTCGGTTTCGGTGAAGCCGGGACAGATGGCATTGACGGTGATGCCGCTCTTGGCGGTCTCGGTGGCCAGTGCGCGCATCAGGCCGACGACGCCATGTTTGGCGGCGACATAAGGCGCCACATAGGCATAGCCCTTAAGGCCCGCCGTCGAGGCGATGAAGATGATACGGCCGCTCTTGCGCTTGTTCATGCCCGACAGCGCCGGCTTCACGGTGAGGAAAGCGCCAGTGAGATTGACGGCGAGGCTCGCCTGCCAATCGGCCAATGATGTGCGGGCAGCAGGTCCGCTCATCGCCATGCCGGCATTGGCGACAATGATATTGAAGGGCACGCCGTCGGCTTCCGCTTTGGCATGCACGGCCGCCATGGCCGCTTCATCGGTGACATCGGCCACGGCAATGTGGATGCGGGAATTGTCCTTCGCCACCGCTTCGAGCGGGCCAGCGCGACGGCCGGTGATGGTGACGTCGATGCCGGCTTGCGCCAGCGCCAAAGCCACCGCCTTGCCGACGCCGGTGCCGCCTCCCGTCACAAGAGCATGCCGTTTGCCGTTCATCATCCCTCCCTTGTGCTGTCGGTTATGGAACGACGGCGGTGGCCTGGATTTCGATCTTGGCGCGATCCTCGATGAGGGCAACCACCTGCACGCCGGCCATGGCCGGATAATGCCGGCCGATCACCTCGCGATAGGCAGCGCCGATGCCTTTCAGATTGGCGAGATATTCGCGCTTGTCAGTGAAATACCAGGTCATCGAGACGATGTGCTCGGGCTTTGCATTGCCGGCAGCGAGCACGTCGACAATGTTCTGCAAGGTCTGGCGCACCTGGCCGACGAAGTCGTCGGTCTCGAATTCGCAATTGCCGTTCCAGCCGATCTGACCGCCGACATGAATGGTGCGGCCTTCGGCGAGAATGCCGTTGGCGTAACCGATAGGCTTCTTCCAGCCGTCAGGTTGCAGGATCTGGTGCATGAGTTCTCTCGTTACTTCGTGCGCGCCGGTTCGGCGCGGGCCAGCAGGGTCTCGTATTGCGATTTGCCGGAATAATATTGTTTCGGCCAGGGGATCGAGGTGAGGCCAATCTTGGCGGCTTCGTGCAGGGTCCAGGCGGGATCGGACAGATGCGGCCTTGCGACGGCGCACAGATCGGCGCGGCCGGCGGAGATGATCGAATTGGCCTGATCAGCATCGGAAATGGCGCCCACCGCGATGGTGCCGATGCCGACTTCGTTGCGGATGCGATCGGAGAAGGGTGTCTGCCACATGCGGCCGAACACCGGCGCTTCTTCCTTCACCACCTGGCCGGTCGAACAGTCGATCATGTCGGCGCCGGCTTCCTTGAACAGGCGCGCGAAGATCACCGCATCATCGGAGGTGTTGCCACCATCAGCCCAATCGGTGCAGGACAGACGTATCGAGATCGGCTTGTCCTTCGGCCACACGGCGCGCATCGCCTTGAAGACTTCAAGCGGATAGCGGGCGCGGTTCTCGTGGCTGCCGCCATATTCGTCGTTGCGCAGATTGGTCAGCGGCGACAGGAAGCTGGAGAGCAGATAGCCGTGGGCGCAGTGCAGTTCGAGCCAATCGACGCCGGTGGTGGCGGCGAGTTCGGTCGAGCGGACGAAATCGGCCTTGATGCGCGCCATGTCCTCTTGCGTCATCGCCTGCGGCACCTGGCTGTTGGGCAGATACGGCAAGGCGGAGGCGGAATAGAGCGGCCAGTTGCCGCTGTCGAGCGGTTGGTCGATGCCGTCCCAGGCTAGTTTGGTCGAGCCCTTGCGCCCGGCATGGCCGATCTGAATGCCGATCTTGGCGCTGCTGTTATGATGCACGAAATCGGCGAGGCGGCGCCAGCCGGCGGCCTGTTCCTCATTCCACAGGCCGAGGCAGCCCGGCGTGATGCGACCATCGGGCGAGGTGCAGGTCATCTCGGCGAAGACGAGGCCGGTGCCGCCCATGGCGCGCGAGCCGATGTGGACGAGATGGAAATCGTTGATCAGCCCGTCCTTGGCCGAATACATGGCCATCGGCGACATGACGATGCGGTTGGGCAAAGTGGTGCCGCGCACCGTGAAGGGCGTGAAGATCGGCGGCAATCCTCGTTCATTGCCGCGTTGCTTTTTATCCTCGCCCTTCAGGCCGGCGCGTTCGGCGTACCAGTGTTCGAAACCTTCGAGCCAGGTCTTGTCGCGCAGGCGCAGGTTCTCGTGGCTGATGCGCTGCGAGCGCGTCAGCATGGAATACATGAATTGTTCCGGCTCGAGCGTGTCGGCATAGCGCTCGCCGACCACTTCGAACCATTCCATCGCATTGCGCGCGGCATTTTGGATGCGGGCTACATCGACGCGACGGATTTCCTCGTAGACCTTGAGGACTTCGGGAATGTGCTCTTTGCCGTGGCCGTGGGTCTGGAACTGGCGCGTCAGCTCGATGGCATCGTCGATGGCGAGTTTGGTGCCCGAGCCGATGGCGAAATGAGCGGTATGGGCGGCGTCGCCCATCAGCACCACATGGGACTGGCCGTTGAAAAGGCTCCATTGGCCGCAGATCAGCCGGCTGAAATTGATCCAGGCGGAGCCACGGATGTGGCGCGCATTGGTCAGGAGCGGAGCGCCTTGCAGCGTGTCGGCGAAGGTCTTTTCGCAGAAGGCGATCGACTCGTCCTGGTCCATCTTGTCGAGGCCATGGGCGAGATAGGTCTCTTCCGTCGTCTCGATGATGAAGGTCGAAGTCTCGGCGTCGAACTTATAGATATGCGCCTGGAACCAGCCATGTTCGGTGCGCTGGAAATCGAAGGTGAAGGCGTCGAACAGTTTCTTCGTGCCGAGCCAGATGAAGCGGTTCGGCCGCACTACGAGATCGGGTTTGAAATCGGCGACGTAGCGGTTGCGGATCTTCGAATTGACGCCGTCGGAGGCGATGATCAGATCGGCGTCGGGGAATTCGAGATCGGAATTGACGTCGCGTTCGAACACCAGTTCGACATCGAGCGCCTCGCAGCGCCGCTGCAGGATGTTGAGCAGTTTCTTGCGGCCGATGCCGACGAAGCCGTGCCCGGTGGTGCGCAGCTTCTTGCCCTTGAACACCAGTTCGATGTCGTCCCAGTGGTTGAAGGCGTCCTCGATCTCGGCGGCGCTCTCCGGGTCCCAGGCGCGCATGGCTTCCATGGTGGCGTCGGAAAAGACGACACCCCAGCCGAACGTGTCATAGGGACGGTTACGCTCGACCACCGAAATCGAATGTTCGGGGTGCAGCTTCTTCATCAGCAGGCCGAAATAAAGGCCGGCCGGTCCTCCACCAATGCAGACGATACGCAACGGCATCTCCCCAGTCTGGGCGCTGCTGAATTATTTCAAGCTTAAAATATCTAGGCTTAAAATATTGTCAAGGGCCGCCGCAGCAGGACGTTGGTCTATTTTAACGAGCGGATCGCGACATGCGCTGGCGATATTGCGCAGCATGACGCACTGGCATTCGCCGCCGATATGGCTTATCGCGCAGCGGACAAAAGTAGCGGGAACCGTTGATATGCTTTCATTTTTCTCATTCCAAACTGGTGCGAAGGCTGTCGCCGCCATCGTGGGCGTGGTGCTTATGAGTGGCGTCGCGCTGGCGCAGCAGCCGGCGGCCGAGCCGTCGAGCGAAGATACGGCAGCCGCCATGGAGCGGCTGCGCCGCGCCGCGCAGAACATTCCCGCCGGCACTCTGGCACCGACCGGCAATGCGCTGGCCAATGGCGCCTCGGCGATTAACGAAGTCTATGAGGACTGGACCGTCGATTGCCGGGTGGCCAATGAGCGCAAGCTCTGCCGTCTGTCGCAGGCGCAGGGCAACGGCCAGACCCGCCAGACCGTGTTCGCCATCGATCTCGACGTGCCGCGTGACAATAATCTCAGCGGTACTGTGCTGATGCCGCTCGGCGTCAAGCTCGATGCCGGCGCCATCGTGCGGCTCGATGACAAGCCGTTCGGCCAGGGCCTGCGGTATTCGGCCTGCGTCGCCCAGGGCTGTATCGCGCCTTTGACGGTACCGGCCGCCTCGGTGGACACTTTGCGCAAGGTGCAGAACATCAGCATCGCCTCGCTCAATCTGTCCAACAACGAGCCGGTGGTGTTCCGCATTTCCATGAAGGGCTTTTCGCCGGCGCTCGATCGCCTTGTCCAACTGGCCAAATAGACCAGTGACTTAATCCTCGAAAATGGCGACGGCGCGGGTCCATCCGGCGGACCCGCCCTTCACCTTCACGGGGAAGCAGGCGACCATGAAACCCTTGTCCGGCAGGCCTTCGAGATTGTGCAGCTTCTCGATGTGGCAGTAGCCGATCTCGCGGCCTGCCTTGTGGCCCTCCCAGATGATGCTGGCATCCTTGGTCTCAGCATAGCGTTTGGCGGTGAAGCCGAAGGGCGCGTCCCATGACCAGGCATCGGTGCCGGTGACGCGCACGCCGCGTGAGGTGAGGTACAGGGTCGCCTCGCGGCCCATGCCGCAGCCGGTCGGCACATAATCGGGCTGGCCGTAATGGGTGCCTGCCGCCGTATTGACCAGAACGATGTCGAGCGGGCGCAGCACATGGCCGATGCGCGCCAGTTCCTGTTCGACATCGGCTGCGGTGGCGACATAGCCGTCGGCGAAATGGCGGAAGTCGAGTTTGATCGCCGGCTGAAAGCACCAGTCGAGCGGCACTTCGTCGATGGTGATGGCGCGTTTGCCGCCGTCCATGGTCGAGGCATAGTGCCAGGGCGCGTCGAGATGGGTGCCGTTGTGGGTGGTGATCTGGCAGTGTTCGATCGCCCAGCCTTCGCCATCAGGTAAATCTTCGGGCTTCAGGCCTGGGAAATAACGGGCGACGGCGGGTGCCTGTTCCTTGTGGTCGATATATTGAATTTTCGGTTCGAGGCCTGGCGGGTCCGAGGCGATCCCGGCTTCCAATGGCACGGAAATATCGACAATGCGGCGACCCATGGCATCCTCCGATTCTTGCTCCCGTTCGAGCTTGCTGCCAGTTTCGCCATATCGGCGGCTTTGTCGATGCAGCAAAATCGCTGTCCAACGGCGATCGCTCTGCTGAAAGTGTCGGCAGCAGTGGGCTTTGTGCCTTCTGGCTGTGGACAAGACCGGGTGTGACTCGCTAGGTTCGCGCGCTGCCAACGCGTGTGGATCGCAGGCAGCGCAGCGCGGATGACCAACTCGAACCGGAAATGATCTTCCTGCAAACCAAGACCGAGGGTCCTGCGCGCGACAAGGGAGGACGATATGCCTGAAGATATTCGGGTGGGAGAACGGCAGTTTAACGTCGGCGGCACGGTGCTCGACCGGCCATTCCAGATCCGGCGCCTGGGTCATTTTGGTTTGGACGTTCACGACGTCGATGCCGGGATCGCCTTTTACACGCGCATGTTCGGATTGAAGATCGCCGATCCGATTGATTTCGGCGCCCGCATGCCGGCCGAAGAGCAGGGCAAGCATGGCACGGGCATCGGCTATTTCATGCGCCATGGTACCGACCATCATTCCTTCGTGCTGTTTCCGCGTCGGGTGCGCCGCGTGCTGTTGAAGCATCTGGCGCCGCATATGACCGTCAACCAGATTACCTGGCAGGTCGGCAGTCTGCGCGAAGTGGTCGAGGGATCGACCTGGCTGAAGGGTGGCGGCGTGCGCGTCGCCCGGGCCGGCCGCGACAATCCCGGTTCCAACTGGCACGCCTATCCGGTCGATCCGGAAGGTCACACCAATGAAATCTACTACGGCATCGAGCAGATCGGCTGGGACGGGCTGAGCAAGCCCAAGGGCATGCACCGGCGCGACTATCACGATTCACCGACCCTGCCGCACCGCTCCGAATTCGCCGAGGTCGAGGAAGGCCTGGCCGCCAACATCGCCGTCGCCGACGGCTATCGCTTCAAGGAACCGCTAGACGAAAAATACGATGTCGGCGGCATTCTGCTCGGGCGGCCGTTCAAGGTGACCAAGATCGGGCCGATCCGACTGTTCGTCGAAGACGTGGCCGCGGTCACCGCCTTCTACCGGGACACGATGGGCCTGCGCTTCACCGATGAGGTGGTGTGGAACGGCCATCGCTGCACGTTCCTGCGCGCCAATACGGAGCATCACTCGCTGGCGCTCTATCCCGTGGCGCTGCGCCAAGAACTTGGCCTGAGCGCCCATACGTCGCTGTTCTCCTGCGGCTTTCAGGTCGGCGACTATACGCAGCTGCGCGACGCGGTAACCTTCTTGCAGGAGCAGGGCGTCACCGTGCGCAAACTGCCGCCGGAGCTTTTCCCCGGCATCGATTTCAGCGCCTTCGCCATCGATCCCGATGGCCATGCCATTCAGCTCTATCACCACATGGAGCAGATTGGCTGGGATGGCCGGCCGATGCCGGCGGACTTGCGCCGCAAGGTCGATAATGCGAACTGGCCCCAGACATTGCCGATGCAGAGCGACAGCTTTAATGGCGAGGTTTATCTCGGGCCTTGGAACTGAAAGAAATTCGGGACGGTCATCGTGACCGGATCGCAATGATGAGGACGAAAACGTGAAGTTTCTGACTTACAAATCCGGTAAAGAGTTGAAGGTCGGCGTATTGGACGAAGAGAATGGTGTGCTCGACGTCGTGCTGGCGGCCAAGAAGCTTTTGAAGACCGAACTGCCGGACACGCTGCGCGAAATCATCGCCGCCGGTCCGAGCGCTCTGTCGACGGCCAAGAAGGCCCTCAAGGCGGCGCAGGCGAAGCCCAAGGGCATGTTCACGCCGCTCAAGAAAGTGAAGATCGCGACGCCGCTGCCGGGCGCCACGAAGAACGTGTTCTGCGTCGGCCGTAACTACAAGCTGCACATCGAAGAAATGGCCGCCAAGCGCGGCGGTCCGGTGAACTATCCGAAAATGCCGGAATTCTTCTCCAAGCCGCCGACCACCATCGTCGGTCACGAGGACAAGGTCGAGCGTCACGCCAAATACACCGACGAACTCGATTACGAAGTCGAACTGGGCCTCGTCATCGGCAAGAAGGGCCGCAACATCTCCGAAGCCAATGCGCTCAAGCACGTGTGGGGCTATACGGTCGTCAACGACGTCACCGCCCGCGACGCGCAGCGCAATCACGGTCAGTTTTTCAAGGGCAAGAGCTATGACTCGCATTGCCCGATCGGTCCGTACATCGTCACGGCCGACGAATTCGGCAAGCCGGATGGCCATCGTCTGACCCTCAAGGTCAATGGCAAGATCCGCCAGGATTCGACCACGTCCGATCTTTATTTCGGCGTGCCGCGCATCATCGAAAGCCTGTCGGGCGCGCTGACGCTTGAGCCGGGCGACATCGTCGCCACCGGTACGCCGTCGGGCGTTGCCGCCGGCATGCCGAAGCCGGAATTCCTGCAGGTCGGCGATATCGTCGAAGCCGAGGTCGAAGGCATCGGCGTGCTGCGCAACAAGATCGTCGACTAACAGCAAATCGCGTTTTCGCGATTTTGCTGATACGACTGAGACCGTGCCCGCTCCGGCGGGCACGGTTCTCCAAGCTGGATCAACCAGCGGATAAACAGAGGGGAACGGCGTCCCAGACCAAATCGTGTTCGTGATTTTGGTAGGACGTTCAGGGAGCACGCCCATGACCATCGACATGCACGCGCATTGGGTTCCGGAAGCATTTTGCGACGCCATGCGAGCGCGCAGCACGCCGCCCTTCATCCGCCGCAAGGAGGATGGCCGCGAATATCTCGAATCCTCCTTCAATTCCTCGCCCTTGGCGCAGCGCGAGAGTGCCGCGCAGCGCATCGCCGAGATGGACAAGGCCGGTGTCGAACGCGGCGTTCTCTCGCTGACCACTGTCTATGGCGTCGAGCGTCTGCCCAGCGCCGAGGCGGTGCCGCTCTGCCAGGCATTCAACGATGCGGTGGCCGCCGCCTGCGCGCAATATCCCGATCGTTTCAACGGTTTGGCGGCCCTGCCGGTGGCCGACATGGACGAGACGCTGGCGGAATTCCGTCGCGTCATGGCCATGCCCGGCATGGTCGGCGCGCTGTTGCCTGGAGACGGTTTTCTGTCGATCAAGCGAGCGGAAAAATTCCAGCCGCTGTTCGAGGCGGCCGATGCGCTGGGCGCCATCTTCCTGGTGCATTACGCCAAGATCGCCGACGACCCGGAGGCACCGAAAGTGGATGCGTCTGACAACGGCCATTCGCGGGTTGGTACGCTCGACATGCAGGCGCGCCTGTCGTCGAATATGGTCACCTTCTGCATGACCGACTTTCTCAAGGCGTTTCCCAACGTCACGGTGCTGTCGCACAATCTCGGCGGCAATATTCCTTTCGAAGTCGATCGTCTCGACCATCGCAGCCTGCTCGACCGGCCGCAGGACGAACTGCCGTCGAAGCGGATCCGCGAGGCGTCGGTGCTGGTCGATTGCAATTCGCTCGGCGCGCGGTCGATCGAACTGGCGGTCGAATGCTACGGGCCGGAGCGGATCGTCTATGGTTCCGACGGCACGGGCTTCGGCATGGAATGGACCAACAAGGCGATTTCCGAAGCCAGGATTTCCGACGCGGATAAGGACGCTATCCGGCATGCGACGGCCGCCCGCGCCCTGGCGCGGGTCCGCAAGTCGCAAACTATTGGGTGACTACGGTTCGAAGAACAGGCGGATGATGTCGGCGTCGCCGGAATCGACCACCGGGATGTCGCCGAACTCTCCGTCCATGTCGGGATAGAATTCCTTCGACAGATGGATTTCCGTCAGCGGCGTATTGGCACGCTCGCCGGACAGAACAGCCTTTTCAAGCAAGACGAGCAGTTCGCCTTCGTGGCGCGGCACTTCCGTCAATGTCAGCGACGTCTTGCCCGTACTCGGCAGGACCGCGTGCAACATCTGTTCGAACTCAGGTATCGACATGGGTACTCCCAGGCGCGACGAACCCGGGCCAAATAGGCTCTCCGCCGCCGAATGCAACAGGTATAAGACGTTCGACCGACGGTTTGGTTTCGGTCAAGTTTGCCGCAAAGATGGGCAGCGGCAATAAAATCCCTTTTTTGTCAGTTTATTGACGGAAATTTGGCGGCCGGTACGGCTCCTGCGACGTTGGGCCGCGATAGGCCTGGGCCGGCAGGTTCGGGTTGAGCCGCTGCGGCACCGGCGCGGCGGAAGCGCCATAGCCGCCTGTCGGAGCTGCCGGCGGCGTCACGGCCTGCTGCGGCACTGGGCCGAGGTAGCGCGGTCCGGTCGGCTGGACGGGCTGCTGCGGTACGATCGTCGTGGCCGGCGGTGCCTGTGGAGCGGGTGCTGCGACCTCGCGCGGCTCCTCCTGCTGGTCCCTGGGCTTGTGGCGGACGATACGGCGGGCTGGGCGGGATTGTGCGGCGACCTGCTGCCGGTTTTCCGCGGCGGGGCGGCCGGCGCCGCTCAAGGCGCTTTCCAGGCTGCCGACGCGGGTCACCGGCGCGGTCACGGCCGTCGTGCGGCCACCGCGTCCGTTGTCAACGAAAGCGCCGGGGTCGATGTTGCGGCGATCCATCGTCAGGATACGCACGGTGGCCTCAGGCTCGCCCATCTGCAAGGCTTCGACATAGCCTGCCAGTTGATCGAGGTCCTTGGTGCCGCTGCACAGGCGGATGCGGATGGAAGCGGGCGCGCCGCGGCCGGCCAGCACCGCGCCGAAACGGGCCAGGCCCGAACGGTTCGGTCCGGCATCACGAATGTTATCGACCCATTGCCAGGCGAAGATGCAACGATGGCCGTTGCCCTGCTTGCCGATAGCCAGGCCAAAGGGGCCAAGCGCGTTCTGCATCGGCTTGGTGACGATGTTCATCTGGATGCCGCGAAAGCGCGACAGGATTTCCGACTGGATACCGCGCTCCGACGGCTTGCCCATCTGCAGCATATTGGGGCCGCCCGGCGAGGCTTCGGTCTCGATGCTGACTTCCAGCACGTTCTCGGACTTGGTGCCGGCATCGAAGCCCATCACGATGTCCTGGCGCGTACCGTTGGGATAGTTGCGTTCGCGGATGCGCGTCACGGCGCCGGCCTCGATCGGCAGCAGCATCATCGCCTGTTGGAAGCTCGCATCGCCGGTGGGATTGGCGGTGACGGGAACGGTGGCGGCGGCGGCGCTCTCGTCGCGTGACAGGTAGCGTTGCTCGCTCGAAGTTCTGCCGCAAGCGGCGGCGAGCAACGCCAGAGGCAGGATCAGCCAGCGTTTCATGTTAGTGGCCCTCCTCTTGCGTGGGCGTGGTGACGATGAATTCCGCCGTGGCGAGCGGCGGCGGCGAATTAAGATGGTCGAAGACCTGCCGGGCCTCGCCGAGACGGCCGAGATTGAGCAGCGACCAGCCGCGCACGAGCCGCAGCTCCAGCGGCTCGAACAGAGTTTTGGCGCGACGGTCGAGCATGGCGAGTGCGGCGGCGTAATTCTTGTCGTTGTAGCGCGCGACCGCTTCGCGGCCGGCGTCGTCGCTGACCTTGGCGAGTGGTGCGCGCATTGGCGCGGCCGGCAGCGCATCGGGATCGGTCGGGCGCGGCTCCAGGAACGCCAGCAGCGACAGGGTGCGGGCCGCCGGCGAGGAGCGTTTGGGGTCGCTCATGCTGCGTGCGATCCTGGTCACGCCGCCCGTCGGCGTCATGTCGATCTGCGAACGGCGGCCACCGCCCGGCGAGAATTGCTGCATGGTCGGCTGCTGTTGGATCGGCATGAAGGGTGCCGAGGTGCCGGTCGCCGCGGCCGGTGGCGGCACGCGCGGCAATTGGCCGAGCATGCCGGCGATGCCTTCGAGGTCCTGGCGCACACCGTCGCCGCCAGCGCCTTGCGACGTGCCGCGCGTAGCGCGCGCATCTTCCGCCTGCTGCGTCGTCCAGATCGTGCCGTCCGGTGCTTTCTCCGCCGTATGCGGTTCGCTCGCCTGGGTGGCGCCGTTCCAGCCGGGCAGCAGAGCGAAGCCATAGCGTTCATAGGGCATGGCGCCGACGCCCGGCACACGGCGCGCCACAAGCGGGAAGGGGCCACGATAATATTCAGGCGCCATCGGCGTCATTGCCATCGTGCCGCTGGCGGCGATCGCCATCGGCTTGCCGAACAATCGGCCCGACGAAGCAAAGCGCAGCGGATTCTCCGGGCCGATGGCGACGGGGAATTCCTGCGGATTCAATTTCGGCATCGGCGCCGCCGCCGTCTGCCACGTCGCATAGCCCTGCTGCATCGGCGTGAACTGCTGCACGTTGCCGCTGCGCATGCCACCGGGGCCCGGGCCAGCAGCGCGTGGCGCCTGCTGGCCGAGATACATGTTCTGCTGGCCGGCATAGGCGTTCTGCGTCGCGTAATAGCTGTTCAGCATCTGCTGGCGCTGTTTCGGCGAGGCGCTCTGCAGATCGCAGGGCGTCGGCGGGCGGCGGATGCCGTCGGGGAAGACCAGTTCGACGACTTTCGGAAACAGGCCGTCGTAGCGATTGATCAGTTCGACATAGTCCTTCATCCGCTTGGTGCGGCGTGCCGAAACGGCGAGGCCGTAGATGGTTCCTTCCTTCGGATACCAGGCGGCGGCGCGCGAAAACCATTCGTAAGCGGTGTCGAACTGGCAGGCATTATAGGCGTACCAGCCGAGCGCCTGGGCACCTTCGCCGGAACCCAGATCCATCGTCACCTGCGCGTAACGTAGCAGCCGTTCCGGCTCGATATAGGGCGGGATCTCCTTGGTGAGATCGCGCTCCAGAATATCGATGAACAGGATGGCGTTGTTGATCAGCGGCTGCCGCCAGGCATAGGCGACTTCCTCGGTCTCGCGATACATGCCGAGTTCGCGCAGCGAATGGGCGAGGCCATGGGCGATCATCGCATCGCCGCCGCGTTCCAACGCCAGCTTGAACCATTCCAGCGCTTCGCGGAAAGCCTTCGCCTTGTAATAGTACCAGGCGACGAGGCCGGCCTGATTGGGATCGCTGGCGCTGCGCGCGTAATCCTCGAAGGCTTTCAGCTCAGTGCCGGGCACTTCGTCTTTGCGCTCGTCATGCAGATAGGCGCTGATGCGCATGCGTGTGATGTCGGTCTGGATCGGCGCCCATTCGTTGGCGCGGCCCATGGCGATCAGCGGCTCGACATCGGACATGCGCAAGGCCGCCATCGCCTTCTGGATGGTGGCGAGCCGCACGTCCGATTCACGGTTCATCGTCAGGATCGATTTGTAGGTCTGAACCGCGTCCTGGGTCTGCTTGGTTTTGGCATAGGCCTCGGCTACCGCCCAGAGGACGTCGACGTCGGTCTCTTCCGGATTGAAATTGTCTTTCTTGAGTATGTCGAGCAGGTCTTGCAGCTTGCCGCCGTTGAAGAGCGACAGGATCTGATTGCGCAAGGTCTTGCGCGCCAGTTTCTGCGTCAGCTCGGCTGAGGGCTGCCAGCCCGGCTCGGCGCGCATGCGCAGATCGATGGCGGCTCTCAGATCGTCGAGCTGATCGGCGGCGAACAGATCCCAGAAGGATTGCTCGTCTTCGCCACCTGCTCTGTTCTGCTCATAGAGATCGGCCGGCGGTTCCCAGCCTGGATAAAGCCGTTGCAGACGGCGCATTTCCGTTTGCACGCGCTGGGTCTGATTGAGCGAGGCGTAATAACGCAGAGCGGAATCGTCGACCGTGTCGCCGGGGCCAAGCGGCAGGCCGAGCCCTGGAACGGGTTGGATCGCTTGCGGCGTGGCGCGCGGCGCGTCGATGGGGCGGTTGTTCGGGGCAGGCGTCGGCGCGATGCCGGGGCGCGGCCGCGCGCCCTCGACAATGAAATCGCTCTGACCAAACGCCACCGGCGCCGCGATGAAGGCGGCTGCGCAGAGGCCCAGGCTCAGAAGATGCGATTTCAGTTTCTGAGGCATGAAGCATACCTCATTTGAATCGCCAGCAGCGCCATCATGTGCAGCGTCGTCGGATAGTAGTTATCGGCATCGCGCGGCGCGCGGAGATTGGCGGGGATCGGCGCCTGATCGACGGCGCACGACAGGAGCGCGGCGATGCTGGAATAGCCGGCTTCGCCAAGCTGTTCGACCTCGCGGCCGGAACTCACTTCGATCGCGGCGACGCTGCCGCGCTTGCGCGTCGACCAGGCATAGAAGGGCGCATAGCTGTCCCAATCGCCGACGCCAGCCCAGGCCATGTAGAGCGGAATGCGGATCGAATTATAGGAGAACTGCGCCGGAAAGCCGTCGGCCGGCTTGATGCCGTTGTCGCGGATGGAAATCCATTCGGTCGGCAGGCTTTGCGGCCCAAAGCGCGCCGCCTTCATCAGATCGAGACCGGTCTGCGTCAGTCCGTTCCAGTCGAGCTCCGGCGCGACGAGATAAAGCCGCGCGAAGGCGGGGAAGACGTAATAGGACAGGTTGATCACGGGGCCATCAGGCCGATCACCGGCCGAGAAGCCGTTGACGGCGGGCAAGAGCAGCGCGCCTTGTTGCG
Organism: Methylocella sp. CPCC 101449; assembly: GCF_031921685.1. Lineage (NCBI taxonomy): Bacteria > Pseudomonadati > Pseudomonadota > Alphaproteobacteria > Hyphomicrobiales > Beijerinckiaceae > Methylocella > Methylocella sp. CPCC 101449. The sequence goes on from NZ_JAPDHU010000001.1 coordinate 1,694,790, forward strand.
CCTTGAACAGAACGAGCTTGCGGCCGACCTCGACGGCGATGCGCCGCCCGGCAATATAATAAGAGACATCGGCCCAAAGCTCGCCCGCTTCGGCGAGCGCCCAGGCGACGAGAATGTCGCCGTCGCTGGCGTTGTTCATGTCGGACACGCCGGGACGATGATTGGGCGACCAGCGCCAGGCCATGAGCTGATCGTCGCGTACCATCAGATTGGCGCGCGTCCACGTCCAGATACGATCGAAGGTCGGGCGGTCGTTGGCGGCCACCGCCAGCAGCATGGCATAGCCCTGGCCCTCGCTGTGGCTGATGAGATCGTTGGCGGTATCGACGACGCGGCCGGTGTTGGTGACGAAGCGCGCTTTATAGGCCTGCCAATATTGCACCGCCTTGAACGTGCCGCCGAGCGGCATGGCGCGGGCGTCGAGAGACAGAACGCGTCGCGGTTCGCTCACCGGCACATTGGCCGGCGTCACGCCCTGTGCCTGCGCCCAGGACGCGATCGTCGAAGACGCAAGCAACAGAGAGGCGGTCGCGATCGCCTTCAGGATACGCATCATGTACTCCGACCCACGCCCTTCAAGAACCAGTGCGTGGCACACGCCAGAACCAGCGCCAGTATGAAGGCCAACAGAACGTAAATATTTCGATTCAGCGACAACCAGCCGGCAGCGATCAGGCGCATGTTGTCGATGGAGAGCGGTTGTGTCGCCACCAGCCGGGCGTTCTCGACGGGAATGTCGACGATGGCGCCTTCGGCGGCGTTCAACACGGAAACCTTGCCGCTGATCTGCTGCCAGACGCGCGGATCGACCAGGCAGTTGACCGATTGGGCGAGCATGGCGGCATTGGGCGCGGTGACCAACGTGCGCACGCTGTCGGGCGTGCTGCCGGTCAGATCCTGCGCCATGACCAACGAGGCCTGTCGGGTCAGCACGGGACGGCGGACGCGGACTTCGAAATGATCGCCGATCCAATTGCGGGTGTCGCCGTAAAGCGAGCTGCCCCAATCGAGCGCGCGTCGATAGGTGTTGAGCGCCTTGCCGAACATGCCGTCCTGATTACGAATGTTGGAATCCCATTCGTCGTAAAGACCCTTGTCGGCATCGCCGATGGCGCCGACGGCGGTCGGATCGATTTGGAATTTGGCAGAGGCCTCGGCACTGCGGAAGCCGCCTTGCGGTGTCGGCATGTGACAGGCGGCTGGGAAGTTGCGCTGCAGGACGAGGCGGTGGCGTGCCATCGCCTCGGTGCGCGACAGTTGCTCGCTCTGCGGCGCGACTTCCGCGTTCACCGCTTCGCTCCAGTTGTCGAGAATGATCTGCTGCTGCAGGCCGACGGACTTATAAGTGTCGTTTTGGACGGACAGCGCCGGTGCGACGATCAGGGCCGGGCCTTGTTCAGGTGTCGGCTCGTTCAAGGTCAATTCAAAGTCGATCGGCTTTCCGGCCGAGGTGGCGAGATGGGTGGCGAGCGTCGCCGCCGCGCCGATCGCTTCCTTGCTCGGTGCCGGTACATAAAGCACCGGGCGCTTCTCGGCGCTGGCATAGGGAAAGGCGCCGGTCGCTGTCACCGCGAGATCGGGCATGCGGCCGATGCGGGCGATCTTCGGCAGTTCGATCTCAGTCGAATCGAGCAGCAGGAAACGCTTACGGCCGGAAATGGCGGCGATAGGATCGCAAGCGGTGTCACTTGGCACGGCGAGCTGCGCTTCGATTTCGATGCGGTTGAGGCCTGGCCGCAGGCTACCGAGCGGCAGCGGAATCGGATTGCGCTGGAAGACGTCGCCGCTGCTCTTCGGCAGCGCCAGGCTGACGGCGGTGCGCGTGTTGACGTTGACGACGATCTGCGCGCCGGTGCGCAGGCCCGGCGCATAGCCGCCGGCGAGATCGAGCGTCACTTTCGCATAATCGGCGGAGTAAAAATCCGGCGGCAGCACGATATTGAAGCCGACGCGGAACATGCGGCCGCTGAATTCCTGGCTGATCACGCCAAGGTCACGCAGCTTGACGCGCTCGCCACCGAACAGGCGATAGCCGGGGAAAGCCTGCGCGGCGCGAATGCCTTGCGGCGTGCCCTTCAGCTCCGACGAAATGGAAAACTGGCGCAGCGCCGCGTTGACGTCTTCTTCTGTGCGGCCGGTGAAGACCACGGTGGTGCGCTTGCCGCCGGAGGCGGGAATGATGACGACGCGCGGCCCCAGCACCTGGCCGACATTCATCGCGCCGAGCTGGCTGCCGATGTCGTTGATGGTGCCGATGGCGAGATTGATGCCATGCAGGCCGTCGGCGAGCGGGCCGACATCGACGGAGGTCTGCTGGAAACGGCCATGCAGCGCCAGCATCTGGGTCGCACGCATGACGCGATCGATGCTGGCGACACTGGTCTTGCCGGGGATGACGGCGCGGATCGGCATGGCGCCTTGCTCATCGACCGGCAGAGCGGCGAGATCGGCGATATTGGTGACGGCGCCGGTGCCGCTCAGCACCAGGCCGGTCTGGGTCGGATCGATCTGCGTCCACAGTTCATAGGTCGCCTGGAGCGAGCAATCGACGCGATGGCGCTGCTCGGCCATGATGCGGATCGAGTTGAAACCCGCTTTCATCAGGCCGTCGGAAATATCGAAGACGGCCGTGCGCACGCCGCGCGAGCCGGTGATATTGGTGCGGCCGACCGTCTGATCGTTGACCATCAACGTCAGATAAGAGGCCTCCGGCATGACCGAGACCGCCGACAGGAAGCCGATCTGGAATTTCAGGCCGCGCTGAATCTGGTTCTCGGTGAGATAGAGGGGCCATTCGGACGAGCCGATTTCGCCGGACAGGCGGAAGCCCTGCACATTGTTGGCGAGGTGGCGCAGCAGAACGCCATTTTCCTTCAGCGATCCACCGCGCGTGGCGATGGTCGGCTTCGGCTGGGTTGTCGGCGTAAACGGTTTCGGCGCCGCCATTTGCGGCGTCACCGGAATGGCGAGGGGCGCCATGCCGGATGTCGGCGCGGTGGGCGCCTGCGCGATGGGGGCTTGCGCGATCGGTGCCGGCTGCGCGGCCGGCGACGGCTGAACAATGGGAGCCTGCGCGACGGGCGCGGGAGCAACGGGGACTTGTGCAACAGGGACTTGTGCAACAGGGACTTGCGCAACAGGGGCCGGTGCAACGGGCGCCGGCAATTGTGCGGTCGCGGGTTGTTCAGCCGGCGCAGGTGTGGGGCCGAGCGGAATCTGACGCGGCGGCGGACGCGTCTCGGTGCTGGCGGTCGGTGGCAGCGAGCGGCGCAACTGCTGCACGCCATAGAGATCGGAGGGCTTTTGCGGCGCGGTCTCGGTCGGTTGCGGTGACGTCGGCTGCAGGCGTTGCAGGCTCGGCGGTGCCGTCGTGAATATCGGCTGCGCAGGCGCAAGGGTGCTCGCGGCCATGAGCATGACCGCCGCGAGCGTTTGCGTCGCTGCAAACGATATGGACCTGCTGATCAGCATTTTCTTGTGTCTGGTCCCTTGATCCTGTGTCACGCAGCCTTGGTTTCGATCGGCTTCCCGTCGTTGGCGGCGGGCTTGCCGCCGTTGGCCATTTCGACGAGCTTCTTCAGCATTTCGACGGACATCTCCGGCGAGGTTTCCGTCTTCTCGACAGTCTTGCGGCCGCCGATTTCCTTGCGCAGGTACGAGTAAGCGCGGAACGGTTCGAGCAGGCCCCACCAGATGAATTCGAACGTGCCCGAGAAGACATTCTTGTGCGAGCGACGCGTTGCCAGGAAGCGCGGCAGGGCATCGGAATCGGCATACATCAGATCGGCGAGCACATAATATTCGCGCGGCGTCAGGTCGGCGAAGGCAAGGCCGTGAACGACGACACCGTTCACCGAGCGGCCGGGCTTCATGAGCACCGGCAGGGTTTCCGTCGTGATGATTTCGCCCATCGGGGTGATGCTCAAGCGGCCGACGGCGCCTTCATCGGCCTGCGGCGGCGCCTCGTCTTCGAAGGTGATGGCGCAGCCGCCCGCCGAGACGTTGACGATCTTGGCGGGATATTTCTTGCCGTCGATTTCGATCTCGCCGCGGCGGTCGATGATGAGACGCGGATGACGGTCGAGCTGCTTGCGCTCGGCGACCGCGCCCAAGGCGACGCCGGCGATCATCAGATTGAACGCATTCCACGCGCCGACCACCAGCATGAGATCGCTGACGCCGGGCTCGAACATATAGCGCCAGGCGGCCATCAACGCGCCGGCGAACAACAGGCCATGCAGGGCGAAGAACGGCCAGGCCAGTTCGGAAATATGATCGTTGTCGAGGGACAGACCTTTGGCCGTGACGTTGAACGTCGGCTTGCGCGGGCTGAGCGCGACCGAGAACAGGGCCTTCGAGAGAAAAACGCCTTGCAGATATTCGTAGAGTTCCGACATCCACGGCCAGCGCACATTGCCGTAGAGGTAGTTCTGCAGCATCAAGTTTACGACGATATAGGTCGTCGTATAGGCGAAAGCTTCGTCGACGTTGGAGACAAAGATTTTTACGTCGAAGAAAATGTAGGAGAGCGGCGCCAGCATGAAGGTGAGGCGCGGCAGCGGGAAGAACCAGAAGGACATGCTGGAGAGATAGGCGAGGCGCTGAATGCCATGCAGGCCGCGCTTGAACAGCGGGTTCTTCAAGATGAGAATCTGGAACATGCCCTGCGCCCAGCGTGAGCGCTGGCCGATGAAGGACACGAAGGTTTCCGGTTGCAGGCCGGCGATCAAAGGCTTGTCGACGAAGACGCTGGTCCAGCCCGAGGAATGCAGATCGAGCGCGGTTTCACAGTCTTCGGTGATGGTGACACCGGAGAAGCCGCCGACCGATTCAAGTGCCGTGCGACGCAACAGGGCGGCCGAGCCGCAGAAGAATGAGCCGTTCCATTTGTCGAGGCCGCGCTGCGTCACCGAATAGAACATTTCGTTCTCGGAGGGCATGCGGTTGAAGGTTTGCAGGTTCTTCTCGATCGGATCGGGATTGAGGAAGACGTGCGGTGTCTGCACCAGGAACAGTTTCGGATCGCGGGCGAAATAGCCGACGGTCTCGCGCAGGAAGGCGCGGAAGGGCGCGTGATCGGCATCGAAAACGACGACGACCTCGCCGCGCGAGGCTTTCAGGCCGTTGTTGAGATTGCCGGCCTTGGCATGTTCGTTGCGGGCGCGCGTCAGATATTTCGTGCCCATCTGGGCGCAGAGCGCCTGCAGATCGGCGCGGCGCTGACGCGCCACTTCGGCTTTCGCCGGATTGGGGTCGTTGCACTTTTGATCGGTGCCGCCGTCATCGAGCAGCCAGACGGTCAGCTTTTCGCGCGGATAATCCATCGACATGGCGGCGGCCATGGTGGTGGCGAGAATATATTCGTCTTCGTTGTAGGAGGGGATGAACACGTCGACGGTCGGCAGTTCGGTGTCTTCCTCGCGCGGCAGCGGCTGGCGCTTCAAAGGGTCGGCGTTGATGATCAGACTGATGAACAGGATCATCACGCAATACATCTCGGCAAGGAGCAGGAAGAGGCCGAGAGAAAAGCCGATCATGTCGGTTGCCGGCGGCAACGTGCTGGTGAAACGCCAATAGAGATAACGCAGGACCACGAACGTGCCGAGCGCCAGGAAGATTTGTCGCGAGAGTTTGCCGTGGCTGAACTTCCACACCGCGATCATGGCGACGATGACGAAGCAGCCGAGCGTGAATTGCGCGCCGGTACTGACAGGCTGAGTCAAAAACAGGACCGCGGCCAGTCCGGACGTCAACCAGGCTGCGGTACGCAACACAACATGCATCTAACCCGACTCCAACGCGACCCGTTAACCCTACTGGGAAAGATGTAACGAAGGGTTTAATGCCCTGACTCTCTTCAGATTTCGGGCGATATTTATTGTTAACGGTGTGTTGCCCCATGCCGGCAAAGCACCTGATTTCGCATCCATCAGTGAGAGGGGTTCGGGTTAAGAGTCTGTTAATCGCCGCTCATGCGTTTCGCTCTTTGATGGCGGTCAGGGCCACAAAGGCGAGTCATAACAAGGCGTCACGCCATCGTGCGTTTGTTACGAAAGGCCGCCTTAGAAGGTGATGCGGGCGTCGAGGATGCCGTAGAAGCCGGTGCCGCGAACGCGATCGCTGACATAGCCGCCCGAGAGGCCAAACTGTAGCGCGCCGAATCGCAGGCCGCTGACATGGGCGCCGGCGCGCCATTGGCTGTAGAAATTATCGCCGAGGAAGAGCACTTCCGGGCCGACGAAGATGCGATCGACGATGGCGATACCCGCCTTCAGGCGAGCATAATAGGACATATGCGCCGTGGAGAAGGAGAAGACACCGGAGACCATCGTGTAATCGGTCGGATTGGCATAGAAATCGGCCGAGACCTTCAAGCCACCGGCCATGCCAGCCGATTTGTTCTGAATGTCGACCTTGTCGAGATTGTTGTTGTTGATTTCGGCGCCGATATAGCCGGCGAAGGTGGCGGTGCGGGTCACCCATTCATAGCCGACGAGGAGCGAGCCGCTCGCCTGCGTGCCCTGGACGCGGCCGACGCCGGCCGTGGTCGATATATAATTATAAGAGCCGAGCAGGCCGCTAAGGCGCAGGCGTAAGCCGGTTTCCTCGAGCTTGCTGAACGGCGCGATCGTGCCGATCAGGGTGCCGGTCTTCGAATCCTGCGAACTGCCGGTCAGCGACAGGTCGATGGCGACGCTGGGCCGCGTGTCGTTCTGCGGCGTGCGCGCCGCGCCCGTGTACCACTCCTGCGCCTGGGCGCTCGTGGCGCCGGCGAGAAGGGCCGCGGAAAGAATGAGAACTCGACAACGCATCACGCCGATAACCCGTACCCATCCCGGTGCGCGCCGGAGCCATCCGGCGCAGGAAACCTTGGTATTCGGGTCGACTATCGGGGGTGGACTTTACGCGGGAGTTAATTGAAGGCGGTCAGGATTTATTATCTCTAACGAGAGGTAAACGCTGGCCGCTTCAAGCCCTCCCATATTGAGACATCAAAGATTGATGACGACGTAATCGTCCTCGACCGTCACTTTGAAGGTCTCGGCGACATAAGGGCCTTTGTTGAGCTCGGCGCCCGGTTCGACCTTGGCGTCGTAGGCGCGCACGCGCGTTCCCGTCGGATCGCACCAGGACTGGCCGGTGCGGATGTCGAACTCCCAACCATGCCAGGGGCATTTGATGAATTCGCCGGATCGCGACAGGCGATATTCGCCGGGCACGTCGGCCTCGGCCAGGCCGACGAGACGGCCTGAGCAGAGCGAGCCCGCTTCGTGCGGACACTTGTCGCCGATGGCGAAGAATTCCCCTTTCAGATTGAATAGAGCGATCGGGCGTCCCTTCACCGTGACCAGTTTGCGGTCTCCCGGTTGAACATCCGCGACTTTTGCAACGACATGCCGATCCATAATCACTTCAATCCGTACAATGCTCGGGCATTGCCCGCCAAAATCGCCTGCTGTTTCTCCGGGCTCAGGGTGAGCTTGCTCAAAACGAAACGCGGGTCGTCGAAATCCCAGTGGGGATAGTCAGTCGAGAACATGATGCGGTCGCTGCCGACCAGTTCGAAGGTCTCGGCGAGATCGCTGTCCTTGTCGGGCTCGTCGAGCGGCTGCGTCGTCAGCCAGATGTGGTCGTGGATATATTCGGACGGCAGGCGCTTGAGATGCGGCACTTCGGCCTTCAGGCGCTTGTAGTGCTTGTCGAGCCGCCACTTCAGCGCCGGCATCCAGGCGATGCCGCCTTCGACCAGCACGACGCGCAATTGCGGGAAGCGTTCGAACACGCCTTCCAGCACCAGGCTGGTGACGAGCTGCTGCATGCCCTGCACATTGGTGTGCTGTTCCTCGATGTAATAGGACGGATAGCCACTGGCGGTGGCGGGATAGCCATTGATGCCGCCGACATGCAGCGCCAACGGCCGCTTGGCGGCAACCGCCGCTTCATAGATCGGCCAGTAGCGCTTGCGGCCGAGCGGCTCCAGCGAGCGCGGCGGCAGCATGATCTGCGCGAAGCGTTCGTCGCCGGCCCGCTTCTCGATTTCGGCGATGGCGGCTTCCGGATCTTCCTGCGTCACGACGATGGAAGCGCGCAGGCGCGGTTCCGGCGTCACCCATTTGGCGATCTGCCAATCGTTGACGGCGGTGGCGAGCGCTGCGCCGTATCCGAGATTGCGTTGATTGCCGGGGCCGCGATTGAGCGGCATCAGCATGCCATATTCGACGCCATTGGCATCGAGATGCTGGGCGCGCATGAATTCGAGATCGGATCCGGGCGGACCTTTCGGCGGCCAGGCATCGGCGCGCGAGACTTCCGGCGCCATGCGCGGATGGGACAGCGTGTCGGCGAAGGCCTGGCGATAATGGCCGCCGAAAGTCTTCACATGTTCGCGCCAGCGCTCCGGCAGGAAAGGGTGGATTTCATCGGGTGTCGAGAAGCCCGGATGGATGTCGCAATCGACGACGCTGAGTTTCTGGCGCTGCGGGCGCTGGGCTTTCGGCCGTTCGGCGGTAACTATGCTCATGGCGAAATCTCCTTCGGCGCGAAGGCCGGAACCGATGTGGTCTCGGTGAGGCGCGGATAGGTATCGAGCGCGTTTTGATAGAGAATCTTCGGCGCGAGCGGCGACGACGGGCTGAGTGGCAGAGCATCCTTGCCGTCGAAATGCCAGTGCGGAAAGTCGGTCGAGAACAAGATGAGCTGATCGGACTGCATCTGTTCGACGAAACGCTCCAGCCGACCGCTGCCTTCCGGTTCATCGAAAGGCTGCAAGGTGAGGCGAATGTGCTGGCGCACTAATTCACTCGGCACCTGCTTTACCCAGGGAATTTCCGGACGCACGCCGCGCCAGGTCTTGTTCAGGCGCCACATGCTGGCGGGGAGCCAGGTGACGCCCGATTCGATGAGCACGACTTTCAAGTCGGGGAATTTGGCGAAAGCGCCTTCGCAAACCAGGCTCACCACCTGATTTTCGAAGGCGAAGGCATTGGCGACATAATCTTCGAGGAAGAAAGAGCCCCAGCCATTCAGGGTCGGATGGTGATAGAGGCCGCCAGCATGGACGCCGATCGGCAGGTTATGGCGCACGGCCACTTCATAGATCGGCCAGAGGCTGCGGCGGCCGAGCAATTCATTGCCCATGGCGAGCAGAGTGATCTGGACGAAACGCTTGTCGTGGGCGCGACGTTCGATCTCCTCGACGGCCAGTTCCGGCGATTGCTGCGGCACCAGGATCGAGGCGCGCAGGCGCGGTTCCTTGTCGAGCCAGGTGTCGGCGACCCAATCGTTGACCGCCTTGCACATGACGGCGGCGAGATCCTCGCTATGCAGTGCCATGCCGCCGAACAGGCAATTGGCGATCGCGAAGCTGGAGCCGAAGCCATCAAGCGCCTGGCTGCGCAGAAGCTCGAGGTCGCTGCCGGGCTTGCCGGACTTCGGGCGCCAATCGGGGCGCGCTGCCAGCGGTGTGTTCGGCGGATCGCCGGTCAGCGTGAAGCTCGTTTTTTCGATGCCGCGCGAGCGAAAGGCGTCGTACCAATAGGCATCGAGATAGGGCATCAAGGCAGCGGTGTTCGGCACGGCGATATGCACGTCGCAATCAATCGCCGGATGGCCGAAGATGGAGTTTGGCATTGCCAAAATAGCGGCTCCTGGTTTCCACGTTTCCAGAGTTTACGTTTCCTTGGGGGCGGTGCTGAAACGTCATGCGGCTTGCGCCAGCTTGGCGTTGGCGGCCCTCTGGTTGCCGCGATCTTACCGCAACCGTTTTCATGAAACCAGCGCGCTAGACAGGCAGGCTGACAATGTTAATGTCGCGCCGACCCGTCATGCGGTTTGCCTTACGGCACCGGCTTGCGTGGCATGGCCCGATTTTCTTGGCCCAATTTTCCGGAGTGGGAGGGATACCAATGACCGCCAAATTCAACCGCATGCTCGCCACAGGCCTTGTGGCGCTGTTTGCTGCGCTGCCGGCGCAGGCGCAAGAGAACGCGCAACAGAACTGGGATGCGGTGGTCGCGGCGGCCAAGAAGGAAGGTTCGATCGTCGTCTATCACGCGCAGCTCGGCGCGGCCCATTGGAAGGACGTGGTGCGTGCCTTCGAGAGCAAATACGGCATCAAGGTGCAGGAATATGATGCGCGCGCCAGCGAATTGACCGAGCGCATCCGTGTCGAGCAGACCTCGAAGCGCTATGTCGCCGACGTCGAATTCCACGGCAAGGCCTCCATCGCCCAGCAGCAGATCGAGACCGATTTCATCGCCGAGATTGGCAATATTCCGAACGCCAAGAATCTGCGCGACGACTACCCGGCCGACAAATATTCGGTTCCGGCCTGGAGCCAGATCGTCTGCATGCTGTCGAACACCAATCTGATCAAGCCGGAAGACGAGCCGAAGAATTGGACCGATCTGCTCGACCCGAAATACAAGGGCAAATTGCTGGCCGACGACATGCGCGCTGTTGGCTCCGGTCAGACCATGTTCGGCGTCACGTTCAAGAAATACGGCGCTGAGTTTCACAAGAAGCTGAACACGCAGGATCTCGTGTTCAATCGCGACCTGCAGATCAATTCGCGCCGTATCGCACGCGGCGAGAATGCCATCTTCATCCATCAGATCATCGCCTTCGCGTCCGAACTGAAGGGCCTGCCGGTGAAAGTGCTGCTGCCGACCGACGGTTGTCCCTATACGGGCATTCGCGGCGCCATTCTGAAGGGCGCGCCGCATCCGAACGCCGCGCGGGTCTTCATCAACCATTTCCTCGAATTGGATTCGCAGGTGCGCTACGCCAATGCCTGGATGGGCACGGTGATAAAAGGCGTCGCCGAAAAGCTCACCGATGCGGATGCCAAGCGTTATGCGGATGTGAAGCTGATGGGCGAGATCGACTACACCGAACGCGACGCCATGCTGAAGGCAGCCGTCGAAATCTATAAGTAGATCATGGTCGACACTTATCTCGTTCACGGCGCGGTGCGGTCCTCGGCGGCCTACCGCGTCCGCATCGTGATGAAACTGAAAGGTCTCGCCTATCGCGAGATCTTTCTCGATCTTGCCGGCGGCGAGCAGAACCAGCAGGACTATCGCGCCGTCAATCCGCAGGGTCTGGTGCCGGCACTGGTGTGCTCCGATGGTGCCGTGCTCAACCAGTCGATGGCGATCATCGAATATCTCGACGACATGCATGCGGAAGTTCCGGTGATGCCGCGCGATGCGCGTGGCCGCGCCCGCGTGCGCGCGCTGTCACAGATGGTCGCCTGCGACATTCATCCGATCAACAATATGCGGGTGCGCAATCATATCCGCGATCTGTTCCCCGATGATCCCGATGCGGTGGCGAACTGGATGGAGATTTGGAGCAAGGCGGGTTTTGATGCGCTTGAAGCGCGGCTCGCCAGCGACACGCAGACCGGCCGCTTCTGTCATGGCGACACGCCGACCATGGCGGATGCCTGTCTCGTGCCGCAGGTCGCCAATGCGCGGCTGAGCCAGCGCGATCTGTCGCCCTATCCGACGATCCTGCGCATCGCGGAAGCCTGCGAGGCCCTGCCGGCTTTCGAAGCGGCGCGGCCGGACAAGCAGGTTTAATCGTTCTCACGCATCTTGGTTTCATCCCGGACACGCGCAGCGTGATCGGGGAGCCAGGGGCAAGCGGTAAAGCCTGCGATCACGGCGCTGATGCGGCTTTCGCAACAACGAAGATTTCGCCACACGCCCCTGGTTCCCGGATCACTTGCTGCGCAAGTGTCCGGGATGACACCAAGGCGGCGGCTGAAATCCCTACAGCCCCACTTCGCGCAAAAACGCCTTCGTCTCGCGCACGCACACGTCAGGCTTTTCCACCTGCAGCATGTGATTGGTGCCCGGCACGATCACATGGCGGATGCCGTGATGGGCGGCGGCTAGAGGCCCGACCTTGGCGGGGGCGAGCGGGCGGGGCACGTTGGGGTCGGCGCCCAGGATCATCGTCGTGGCGCGCGGCAGCGAGGCCATCGCCGCCCAGGATTCGGTGCGCGCATTGTTGAGATAGATGCGCGCTTCATATTCGCCAGGGCAGGACAGTTCGAAACCGCCTGAGTCCGCTGGGCGCGTCGTGCCGTCGGCCATGTCGAAGGCGGCACCCTCGACCCAATCGCGGGCGAGGCGCACACTGTAGATGTCGGCCAGTTCCTCGACGCGCTCGAAACGATGCTGCCGCTTACGGGCGTTGTCGGCAAAGACATTGTCGACGCCTTGTCCATTGGCGCGTAGCGCATTGCCATCCGGCGCGATCAGCGGCGGATCGTAAAGCACGAGTGCGTCCCAAGGCGTGGCATAGAGATGCACCGCCACGATCGCGGCGATCGACGAGACGGAATGAAACAGGCCGGCCGTCGGCCGCTTGCCGTAAGCGGTGTTGATCGCTTCCAGCACGCGGCCGTGGTCGATCGCCATGTTCTCGATCGTGTGGTGCTCCACGTCATGCAGCGGATTGCGGCCGTGGTTGCGCAGATCGTAGACGACGACCTCGTAATCGTCGGTCAGCCGTTCCCAGAACTTGCGATAGCCGTCGATGCCAAAGCCGTTGCCGTGCGACAGCAACAGACGCGGCGCGCCGTCCTTGCGATAGCGCCGCGCCAGAATGCTGGCGCCATCGCAGGCGATCGTCAGATGTTCGGGGGCTGACACGATGGGAGCGCTTTAGTCCTTATTTTAGTCCTTGGCGCGCTCGACATAGGCGCCGTCTTCCGTCTGGATGACGATGCGCGTGCCGGTCTGGATGTGCGGCGGCACCATGACGCGGGCGCCGTTGGAGAGCTTCGCCGGCTTGTAGGACGACGAGGCGGTCTGGCCCTTCATCGCCGGTTCCGTCTCGACCACTTCGAAGGTGACGCGCTGCGGCAATTGCACGCCGACGGCGACGCCGTTGAACATCGAGAGCATGACCTTCATGCCTTCCTGAAGATAGACGGCGCTGGAGCCGATCGTGTCTTCGGGCACGGCGATCTGTTCGAACGACGCATTGTTCATGAAGTGATAGCCGTCGCCATCGTTGTAGAGGAAGTCGAAATCCTGATCCTCGACATGGGCGCGCTCGACCTGTTCGGTGGTCTTGTAGCGATCGGTTGTCTTCACGCCGTCGGAGAGGCGCCGCATGTCGATCTGGGTGGTCGGCGTGCCTTTGCCCGGATGGAAGCTTTCGGCCGACAACACGACATACAACTGTCCGTCCTCGCGCTCGATGATGTTGCCTTTGCGAATGGAACTGGCGATGACTCTCACGAGGGTCTTCCTTTGATGTAACCGGCCAAGGCCCATGCCTTGGGCCTATGCCCTTGATGGTGCAGGCCGGAACGGCCTATGACCGGGCAGATCTCCTGCCCGGTGAAATCGGGCGCACAATACTCATTCAGGCGCGAATCGCTAGCCGTCCATGACCAATAAACGACAGCCCCCCGCTGCCTCGCCCTGGTGGAGCCCCTCTCTCCATGCCGACCGCCGGCCCTTTCTGATGGCCCGCCAGGGGATCGTCGGCGCCTGCCGAGCGTGGTTCGCGCAGGCGGGGTTTGTCGAGGCAGAGCCCGGAATTTTGCAGATTTCGCCGGGAAATGAGGCGCATATCGCTGGCTTTGCCACGAAAATCATCGATCCGGACGGGACAAAGCGGCCGCTTTACCTGCATTCCTCGCCGGAATTCGTCTGCAAAAAGCTGCTGGCGGCGGGCGAGGAGCGGATTTTTGCGCTCTCGCGGGTGTTCAGGAACCATGAACGTGGCCCTTTGCACCATCCGGAATTCACCATGCTCGAATGGTATCGGGCCCGGGCGCCCTATGACCAATTGATCGCCGACTGTCAGGGCTTGGTCGCGGCCGCGGCGCGGGCGGCGGGCACGCAGGTGCTCGTCTGGCGCGGCCAGAGCGCCGATCCGTTTGCTCCGTTCGAGCGGTTGACGGTGGCCGAGGCGTTTCAGCGCCATGCCGGGATCGACCTGCTGGCCTTGCTCGATGATCGCGACGGGCTGGCGGCCGCCGCTGCCGGAGCTGGCCTGCGGATCACGTCAGATGATTCCTGGTCGGACGTCTTCAGTAAGGTAATTTCCGAGAAAATCGAGCCGAATCTGGGGCTTGGTCACCTGACGGTGCTCGATGAATATCCTCTGTCCGAGGCGGCCCTGGCACGGCCCAGCGCCCGCGACGGGCGCGTGGTGGAGCGGTTCGAGCTCTATGCCTGCGGTGTCGAACTGGCCAATGCCTTCGGCGAATTGACCGATGCGGCCGAGCAGCGCCGGCGTTTCGAGGCGGAAACGGCTGAGCGGCAGAGAATTTATGGCGAAAGCTACCCGCTGGACGAGGATTTTCTCGACGCACTGGCATCCATGCCGCCGGCCAGTGGCATCGCGCTCGGTTTCGAGCGGCTGGTTATGCTGGCGGCCGGCGCCCAGCGCATCGAACAGGTGATCTGGTCGCCGGTGCCATGAAGGGAACAAATGTTCCCATAACGGGAATATTTTGTTGTTCCCATTCTGGGAACGTGCTAATGCTTTTCCATGCAAGTCATCGCGCTTCGCACCCTAAGGGCGTTTTGGGCCTTGCATCCTCAAGCGGAGATACCGCTGAGGGCTTGGTATGCCATCGCCAGCACCGCGCAATGGAATGCGCCCGCCGACGTCAAAACGGCTTTTGGAACCAATGTCGATTTCATCGCGGACAAGCGCATCATTTTCGACATTGGGGGAAATAAATATCGCCTAATTGTCAGGGTTTCCTACGAGTACAAACGAGTTCTGATCAAGTTCATCGGCACGCACAAAGAATACGATCAGATCAACGCGGAGACAGTGTAATGACCGACATTCATCCTATCCGGAGCGATGATGATCTCGCGTCAGCCATCGCGGAAATCGACAGTCTGTGGGATGCCCCCGCAGGCTCTCCCGAGCGCGATCGCCTCGATGTCCTCTCTATTTTGGTCGAGGCCTATGAAAGCCGTTTCCACCCCGTGCCGGAGGCCGATCCTATCGAAATCCTCCTTTTCGCGATCGAGGATATGGGACATTCGCAAGCCGAACTTGGGGAGGTTCTAGGTTCGCGTTCGCGCGCCTCTGAAGTTCTCAATCGGAAGCGTGCGCTCAATCTCGACATGATCCGCAGAATTAGCGAAGCGTGGCACATTCCGATTGCGGCGCTCGCTAAACCATATCCCGTCCTGGCGGAAAGAGAGCTTGGGCCGGTTTGATGAATGATGGGCGCAAATGCGATTGAGCGGCGGTTTGCCCCGGCAATTCACCTCTTCTACATAGGCGACCATGGACGACACATTTGGCCAAGCCTCTGGCCTTGCCCTCACCCGCACCTTGCGCAATGCCGCCGATCTTCTCGATGCCCATCTGATCGGACCGGATCGGCGCGATGCGGTCGCGCGCGTCAATGAGGTCTATTCGATCGCCATCACGCCCGATATCGCGGCGCTGATCGATCCCAATGATCCCAACGATCCGATCGCCCGCCAGTTCGTGCCCGACGCGCGCGAACTCGACCGGCTGCCGCAGGAGCTGGACGATCCGATCGGCGATGAGGCGCATGCGCCGGTCGAGGGCATCGTGCACCGCTATCCCGACCGGGTGCTGCTGAAACTGCTGCACGCCTGCCCGGTCTATTGCCGCTTCTGTTTCCGGCGTGAAAGCGTTGGCGATGGCGGCAGCAATATTCTGTCCCCACAGGCCCTGGGGGCGGCGCTCGGCTATATCGAGGCGACGCCTGATATTTGGGAGGTGATCCTCACCGGCGGCGATCCCCTGTTTCTGTCGCCCCGGCGGCTGCGCGAGGTCATGCAGCGCCTCGGCGCCATCGCCCATGTCAAAATCATCCGCATCCACACGCGCGTGCCGGTGGCTGATCCCAGCCGCGTCGATGACGCGCTGATCGGCGCGCTGCGGGCCAGCGGCAAGACCGTCTATGTGGCCGTGCATGCCAATCATCCGCGCGAACTGTCCGAGACGGCGCGCGCCGCCTGCGCGCGGCTGGTCGAGGCTGGCATTCCGCTGGTGAGCCAGAGCGTGCTGCTGCGGGGGGTCAACGACGGTATCGAGACGCTCTCCGCCTTGATGCGCGCCTTCGTCGAAAACCGCATCAAGCCCTATTATCTGCACCATCCCGATCTGGCGCCCGGCACGTCGCATCTGCGCGTCGACATCGCCACCGGCCAGGCTTTGATGCGCGCCCTGCGCGGCCGTGTTTCCGGGCTTTGCGTGCCCGAATATGTGCTTGATATTCCGGGCGGCCACGGCAAATCGCCGATCGGTCCGCGCTATCTCGGCGATCTGCCGGAGGGAACCCGGGACGGAGCGGTGGCGGTCGAGGACTGGCAAGAGCGGCGCCATGTCTATGTTGACGCCTCGGCAAAACCACATTCGACGGATTGAAAGCGTCGCGCGAGCGGAACGGGTCTTCGCTAAACTGGCGCGGCTGATTCGCGGGAGATGACACTTGTCCACGAGGTTCCGGCCGCTGCTCGCCGCGGTGTGCCTTTTGTTCGCCACCTGCCTCCTGACCGCCGCTCCGGCATCGGCGCAGCAGCAGCCGACCGTCGCCCAGGCCGCCAGTGCCAAGCTTGATGCGGCGCGCGCCAAACTGACCGTCGTCGAGAAGATGCTCGCCGGTCAGGATATCTCGGACACGGCGTTGCAGAGCCTGCGCAACGATCTCGACCCGGTAACGCAATCGGCCCAGGACACGCTGAGCGAATTGCAGCCACGGCTCGATGAAATCAAGACCCGTCTCGATCAGCTCGGTCCCAAGCCGGCGGCGGGCGCACCGCCCGAGGCCGCCGCTGTCGCCGGCGAGCGGGACGAGCAGCAGAAGCGCTTCAACGATATCGACGAGCAGGTGAAGCGCGCGCGCTTGCTGCTGGTGGAGACCGAGCAGGTCGGCAATTCGATCGTCAACCGCCGGCGTGCCACCTTCCGTCAGGCGCTCTTTCAATTGTCGTCGAGCATTCTCAGCCCGTCGCTGTGGATTTCGGCGGTGAGCGAATTGCCGCGCGATGCGCAAGCGGCCCGTTCGGTCATCGGCGATTGGCTCGACAATGCCATGACGCAATTGCGCGGCGCCAACGGCTGGTTCATGGCGCTCGTGGTCGCGGCGATCGCGCTTGGCTATGCCATCGCCAAAATAGTGGCGAACCGCATTCTGTCGCGCAAGCCGACGATCAAGGAACCGACGCGCCTGGCCAAGGCGCTGGCTGCGATCTGGGTGGCGATGGTGACGGCCGTCGTGCCGATCGTGGCGATGATGCTGCTGATCGAGGCGGCGCGCGCTTTCAACATCGTCACGCCGCGCACCGAACCGGTGGCGCAGGTGATTTTCGAAGCGGTGCGCCGCATCGCCATCACCGCCGGTGTCGTGCGTGGCTTGCTGGCGCCCAACAATGGCGATTGGCGCCTGCTCGATCTGACCGATGAAACCGTCGAGCGGTTGGCGCGGCTCGCCATCGCCGTCGCCTTCATCGTGTCCGGCCTCAAAGTCATCGAAGCCTTCAACGATCTCGTCGCCGCCAATGTGCGCGTGTCGGTGCTGTTGCGGGCCGTCGTTTCGGTGATGGTCGCCGTCCTGATGATCCGGGCACTCTATGGCGTGGCGCCGCCGCCCGATCCGGCGGACGATTGTTTCGGGCCGCCGATCGTGCCGCAGCGTGATTGGTATGCGATCTGGCGTGTCTGCGCCTGGGCCGTCATCGCCATCATTTTGGGGGCGTCGCTGATCGGCTATATCGCGCTGGCGACCTTCTTCGTCGATCAATTGATCTGGGTGACGTTCGTCGGCGCCGCCGCTTTCCTCCTGCATATTATTGCCGACGATGGTTTGGCCGGGGCTTTCCAGCCGCAGGCCGCCGTCGGACGGGCGATCATGAACAGCATCGGGTTCAAGGGCGACGGGCTGTTGCAGCTCTCCGTCGTTCTGCGCGGCCTTGTCAGCGTCATTCTGTGGATCGTCGCGGCCCTTCTCGTTCTGGCGCCGTGGGGTATCGAATCCGACGACATGCTCGGCAGCGTGCGCGCCGCCTTCTTCGGCTTCCAGGTCGGCGATCTCACCATTTCGCTGGCGACCGTTTTCTCGGCGCTGCTGCTGTTCATCCTTGGTTTCCTGATCACGCGGGCGGTGCAGAACTGGCTCGAGGGCAGCCTGCTGCCGCACACTCATCTCGATCTCGGTCTGCGCGCATCCATCCGCACCAGCGTCGGCTATGCCGGCGTGCTGCTGTCGCTGGGCATCGCCTTTGCCCATGTCGGCATCGGCCTGGAGAAGATCGCCATCGTCGCCGGCGCGCTCTCCATCGGTATCGGTTTCGGCCTGCAATCGATCGTCAACAATTTCGTCTCCGGCCTCATTCTGTTGTGGGAGCGGGCGGTGCGGGTCGGCGACTGGATCGTCGTCGGCGACGAACAGGGCTATGTCCGGCGCATCAACGTGCGTTCGACCGAGATCGAAACCTTCGACCGCGCGACGATGATCGTGCCCAATTCCAACATGGTTTCCGGCGTGGTGAAGAACTGGGTGCGCAGCGACCGGGTGGGGCGCATCAAGATTCCGGTTGTCGTCACCATGGCGGCCGATCCTGATCAGGTGCGCGAGGTGTTGCTCGAAGCGGTGAAGGGCCAGGAGATGGTGCTGAAAACACCAGCGCCGAACGTGGTGTTCGCCTCGATGGAAAACGTGCTGAAGTTCGAACTCATCTGCTTCGTCAGCGATGTGGAGAAATCGGCGAAGGTGCGCAGCGACCTCAATTTCAGCATCCTGCGTTGCCTGCGCGACGCGAAAATCGAAATGAACGCGCCGGCACCCGCCCCCGTCGTCGTCAAGCTGAGTAACTGAATGTTAACCCTGTCTGCTCACACCGGCCGTATGACACCCTGTATTCCCTTCCTCGCCGCGCTCGGCCTGGCGGTCGCTGGCTGTGCCGAGAAGCCGGCGCCGCAATCGGCGACGCCGGCCTTCTATCGCTCGCTCGCCGAGCCCGGCGCCGCTATCGATCTGGCGGCGGCACGCGACATGATCTCGATCTATCGCACCAACAACGGTCTGCCGGTGTTGACTGTCGATCCGGCCTTGCAGCGGGCGGCACAGCAGCGGGCGCAGGAGATGGTGAAGGCGGGCGCCGCCTCGCCCGACACGCCGCAGAAACTGAAAGCCCGGCTCGCCTCGGAAGGGGTGACGGCAGGTGTCGCGGTCGAGAATGTCTCGGCTGGCTATCACACTTTGGCCGAAGCCTTTTCGGGCTGGCGCCAGTCGTCTTCGCACAATGCCAATATGCTGAACCGCTCGGCGACGCGCATGGGCATCGCCACGGCCTATGCGCCTGACAGCAAATACAAGGTCTATTGGGCGCTGGTGCTGGCGAACTGAGGCGCGCTCGCCTCAGGCGCTCAGGGCCATCGGCTGCTTCGTCGCCCAGGCGGCGAGGAAGGTGTGGGTCCATTGGGCGATGGCGCGGTCGTAGAGGAACCAGCCGTCGAAATGGTGATCGAGCGGCTGCGCGCCGGCGCACATCATCCGCTCGCCGGCCCGGGTGGTCCAACGGCAGATGGTCGAATAGCTGACCTCCGGATGGAACTGCAGGGCGACGGCGCTACCGTAGGCGAAGGCCTGGATCGGGAAGTCCTCGCCGCCGCGCGCCAGGAGCCTGGCGCCCTTGGGCAGGTCGAAGCCTTCGCGGTGCCACTGATAGACCGTGCGCGGGCAAGGCATCGGGCAAAGCTTGTCGCCCTCTGGCGTCGGGTCGATCGGGTAGTAGCCGATCTCGGCGCGGCCCTGCGGATGCGGGCCGACGCGCTCGCCGAGATGCCGGGCGATGAGCTGGGCGCCGAGGCAGATGCCGAGCAGGGGTTTCTCTTCCTTCAGCGCGAGGCCGACGAAATCGGTCTCCCGACGGATATAGTCGAAATCGTCGTTGGCGCTCATCGGGCCGCCGAAGATCACCACGCCGGCATAGCCGGCTAGGGTGGTGGGCAGCGGGTCGCCACAGCTCGGGCGGCGCTCGTCGAGAAGGTAGCCTTGATTCTGCAAAATCCGGCCGACCCGCGCAGCCGAGGACGATTCCTGGTGCAGGATGACGAGAATTGTGCCGGAAGGAGAATCAAGGACGGGCAGATACATGATCGTGCTGTTCTCGTGGCTGTCGAATCCGAAATCAAGCAAACATCGTGCCGCAGTCGGATAGACAGCTATCGTGGCGAGAACCCGGCAGCGAATCTATTTTCGGCGGCCCGTTTGCAAATGTTGCAAAAAAGACATGAACAGAAAGTGAGGAATGACACCCGACACGCCGGCGAGCAGGCGATTATGCCAGCCGGGCACCACCACGCGGCGGCCGGCCATGAGGGCGCGATAGCCGGCTTCGGCCACCTGGAGCGGTGACATCGGCCGCAGCGCCTTGATCAGCTTGGGGTTGATGCCGGCCCGGTCGAAGAAGGCGGTGGCCGTGGTGCCGGGGCAGAGCACGGTGACGCCGACCCCCTCTTGTTTCAGCTCTTGATGCAGGGCTTCGCTCAGCGACAGCACATAAGCCTTGCTGGCGTAATAGGCGGCCATGCCGGGCCCCGGGAAATAGGCGGCGGTGGAGGCGACGTTGAGAAGCCGGCCCTGGGTGGCGACGAGATCGGGCAGCAGCAGATGGGTGAGTTCGGTCAGCACCCGCATGTTGAGGTCGATCATGTTGAGTTGGCTGGTGCCATCGAGTTCGGCGAAGCGGCCGGCGAGGCCATAACCGGCATTGTTGACCAGGATGCCGGCGCGAACGTCGTTCTGGCGCAACGTGTCGACTACACGCTGCGCTGCGCCGGGTTCCGTCAGATCGGCGGTCAGGACGATGGGCTTCGTGGCGCCCGTGAGTTCGGTGGCCAGCGCTTCAAGCGCCGCTTCGTTGCGCCCGGTGAGCAGCAAACGATGGTTGTTGCGGGCGAAAACGCGGGCCAGCTCCGTGCCGATGCCGCTGGAAGCGCCGGTGATGACGGTGACATGATTCATAATTCATCCCGCGTTCGTGACATTTCAAAACCGGTCCATCGCCTGCTAAAGGACATCTTGTGGTGATGTCTAGCAAATGCCGACGCGTTGACTGGCGCCGTCACCGAGACGCCAAAATACAAAATCAAGAAACCAAAAGCCTGGAGGAAATCCCATGGGTGATTATGCGCTGGGGCAGCCGGTGCCGCGTTTCGAGGATCCACGCCTCATTCAAGGTGGCGGACGCTATACCGACGATGTGTCGATGGAGGGCCTCGTTCACGGTGTCGTGCTGCGTGCCCGCCATGCTCATGCGAAAATCCTGAAGATCGAGACGAGCCGCGCTCTGGCGGCGCCGGGCGTGCTGGCGGTGCTGACCCATCGGGATTGGGCGGCGTCTGGCTATGGCGATCTGCCGCGGCCGAAGGGCAAGACCAAGCGCGATGGCTCGCCGATGTATGCGCCGCCGCTGCCGGGTTTTCCCAAGGACTATGTGCGCTGGGTCGGCGATTTCGTCGCCTTCGTCGTCGCCGAGACGCGCTGGCAGGCAATGGATGCGCTGGAACTGATCGATGTCGATTATGAGGTTCTGCCGTCGGTGCTGACCGCCGAAGAGGCGATCAAGCCCGGCGCGCCAGCGGTGCATGCGGACAATCCCGGCAATGTCAGCTTCACCCATCTGGAAGGCGATAAAGCCGCTGTTGATGCGGCCATCGCCAAGGCCGATCATGTGGTGAAACACACATTCTATATCAACCGCGTCATGGCGGCGACGATGGAGCCGCGTGCCTGCGTCGCCCATTACGATCCCGCCGCCGACCGCTACACCGTCTATACGACCTTGCAGCGGGCGCTCGATTATCGCGAGCGGCTGTCGCAATCGCTGCGCATTCCCGAAAGCAAGATCCGCGTCGTCGCCGGCGACATCGGCGGCAGTTTCGGCATGAAATCGGGGGTGTTCAACGAAGTGGCGCTGGCCATTCTGGCCTCGAAGAAGCTGCACCGCCCGGTGAAATGGACATCGACCCGCAACGAAGCTTTTCTCGGTGACGCGGCGGCGCGCGACAATCTGACGACGGCGGAACTGGCGCTCGATAAATCCGGTAAATTCCTGGGGCTGCGCGTCACCACTCTGGTCAATCTCGGTGCCTATCTGCAAACCGGATCGGAGACGGCGCTCTACAGCAACATCGGCACTCTGGCGGGCGTCTATACGACACCGGCCATTCATGTCGATACGACCGGCGTGCTCACCCACACCCATTGGATGCGGCCCTATCGCGGCAACGGCCGGCCGGAAGCCGCTTACATCATCGAGCGCATCATCGATATCGCCGCCGATGAGTTGGGCTTCGATAAAGTGGAGCTGCGCCGCAAGAATCTGATCCCCGAGGATGCCTTTCCGTTCAAGACCGGGCTGTCGTTCATCTATGACAGTGGCGCGTTTGAAAAGAATATGGACCTGTGCCTGAAAATGGCCGACTGGCGGGGCTTTGAAGCGCGCCGCGCGGAGGCTCGCCGGCGTGGCAAGTTGCGCGGCATCGGCCTGTCCAATTCAATCGAGAAGGCCGGCGCGCCCGGCATCGAAGGGGCTGAGATTCGTTTCGACCGCACCGGCAGCATGACGATCCTGTCGGGCTCGGTGACGCAGGGGCAGGGCCATGAGACCGTGTTCAAACAGCTCGTCTGCGATCGGCTCGGCATCGATCCGGGCGATGTGCATTACGAACAGGGCGACACCGATGTGATCTTCTATGGCGAGGGGACGGGCGGCTCGCGCACGTCCGCCATGGGTGGTGGCGCCATGGTGCTGGCCAGCGAGAAGGTCATCGCCAAGGCGATGAAGATCGCCGCCCACGTGTTGAAGGTCGACGATATCGAATTCAACGATGGCGTGTTCTCAAGCCGCAAGACCAATCGTAGCATGACGATGAAGGAGGTGGCGCTGGCGGCCTCGAAACCGTCCGATCTGCCCGACGACATCGAGCCGGGCCTCAGCGCCACGGCGGTCTACAACGGGCGGCAGCCGAATTATCCCAACGGCTGCCACATCGTCGAACTGGAGATCGACGAGGAGACCGGCACGGTGGAGCTCGTCAATTACAACGTGGTCGACGATGTCGGCGTGGTGATGAATCCGCTGCTGCTGAAAGGGCAGATCCACGGCGGTATTGCCATGGGCGTGGGCCAGATGTTGATGGAGGACATGGTTTATAACGAGAGCGGAGAAGTGCTGACCGCCTCGTTCATGGATTACGCCATGCCGCATGCGGACAATCTCTGCGCCTTCGAGGTGAAGAGCAATCCGGTGCCGACCAAGACCAATCCGCTGGGGGTCAAAGGTGCCGGGGAGGCGGGTTGTGTCGGCGCGCTGCCGGCGGTCGCCAATGCTTTGGTCGATGCGCTGCGGCATCTGGGCGTGCGCGACGTGCCGATGCCGGCGACGCCGCCGCGCCTGTGGCGGATCATGAAGGGGGTGAAGCAGGTTTAGAAAAAGAAGGGCGCGACCTTCGTGTCATCCCGGACACGCGCAGCGTGATCCGGGAACCAGGGGCCAAAGGCGTGGTGTTGCTCGTGTGCTTCGTGGAGAGCCGATGCTTATGGCTCTACCGTTTGCCCCTGGCTCCCGGATCGCGCCGTTGGCGCGTCCGGGATGACACCCAAGGGTTCAAACCAGTTCACATACCCGGCAGATCCCAGCGGCGCGGGAGGGTCTCGCCGCCGTAACGGCCGCGATGGGCGTCATAAGGCATCGAATTGAAGATCGTGCCGACATAGACGTAATTGCTCAGGCTGCCGACAGGCACGACACGGCCGCTGTCGAGGAAGCTGCGGGCCTTGTGGCCCTTGATGACCACTTCGCGCTTCTTGCGCGTCTGGGCATCGGCGGAGGTGACGGTGAGGCCGGTCATTGCCAGGGCGCCGAGCGCCAGAGAAACCATAGCCACGATACGCATTGCATCCCCCGGTTGGTGTTGATGTCACCATAGGTAGTCATCTGTGCGGCGCCTGCACAGAGCTTTTCACGGGGATGTTTAAGATTTATCTGCGCCGCGGTTTCGCCGCCACGCCGCGCAGCGGTGCCGCCGTACCGGTCTGGTCGATCCAGTTCGCTTGCCGGCTCGACTGCGCATTCGGCAAGATATTCATCGGTGTATTTATCGGCTCGCTCGTCTGGCTGGCGCGCCGGGGCAGGCAGGCCGGATCGCGATGGGTCGCGGCACTGGCGAAAAAACGGGCCAGGTCGTGGTCGTCGCCGGCCGAGACCAGTTCGATGCGCTCGATCGTGCAGGCCAGCGTCTGGCGGTCGATCGGATGGGCTGATGTCCCGCAGGCAAAGCCGGTCATGCGGACCAGGCGTTCCGGCGAGGCGAAGCGAAAGCCCATGCAATTGGCCTTGGCGCTGCTGGTCTTGGCGCCATTTGCATCGAGCATGACGTCGGCAGCCTCGAACAGGCCGAAACGGGTCGGCAGCGGATCGGCGACGTTGCCGCGGGTGACGGCGGCGCCGAAACCGGCTGCTTCGCGGACCATGTGGATGAAGAAGGAACTGTCCTCGGTCGGCTCCCGGCCGACCCGGTGGACGGCCAGGCGCAGATAGGGGTGGGCGTCGTCGTCGAGGCGCCCCCAGGTCATCACGTCGATGCGGCCGCGTCCCTCGCGGTGGCGCTTGGCGGTGAAAGTGGTGGGGTCGCGGCCATAGTCGGGGGCGTTGAGGCCGTACATCCCGGCCGGGCGTTCGATGGCCGCCCACGGGCTCTGCGGCAGCGGTTCGGGCGCGGGCGGTGTGGCGGGCGGCGTTGGAATCAGGGCTATCGCTATGAAAAGACTGGCAATCAGGCCGATACCAAGGCCAAGGTAGAGGCCGAAGGAGCGGGTCGTCTTGTGCCACAGCAGCCGGGCGCGGACTGCCAATTCCGCAGCCTTTCCCGGTCCGTCGGGCGCGCCGAAGACGATAAAACTCATGACACGAACTCTCGATACAAGCGGCAGCATGCCGATCGCCGGTCTATCCTTTGGGCCCACCAAGCCCGCGATGTCTCTATTTTGAGCAAAGCTCTTAACGGGTGGGTTACCGGCCGGGACCCAATTGGTCGCACAGTGAACGACCGGTTAAGCTGCGCCCAAGGTGCATGCCCCGCGACGCCGCTGGATCATTGACATTGTTCCAGATCGCGTGTTTTTGGACGCCACGGCATTTGCGCCGGGACACGTTCAGATCATGGTCATCGCTTCCTTCACGAAACCGACGACGAAACCGGCCGCCAAACGCGGCACGGCTGACTGACGCACGTCCTCGCTTCCGGGTTCTCTCCCCTGGCGGGAGAAGAGGCGAAGCCCGCGAAAGCTGGGCGCCATCCCGGGGAGACAGATTTTCCTACGCAAGGTCCACGCAAATGGGTTTCAAGGTCGCAATCGCAGGCGCAACCGGCAATGTAGGCCGGGAGATGCTCAACATTCTCGCCGAGCGCCGTTTTCCCGCCGATGAGGTCATTCCGCTCGCCTCCAGCCGTTCCATCGGCCAGGAGGTTTCCTATGGTGATCGCACGCTGAAGTGTCGCCACCTCGACACCTATGATTTCTCCGACACCGACATCTGCCTGATGTCGGCAGGCGGCAGCGTCTCCAAGGAATGGTCGCCGAAGATCGGCGCTCTGGGCTGCGTCGTCATCGATAATTCCTCGGCCTGGCGCTATGACGCCGACGTGCCGCTGGTCGTGCCTGAGGTGAATGCCCATGCGCTGGCAGGCTTCACCAAGCGCAACATCATCGCCAATCCGAACTGCTCGACCGCCCAGCTCGTCGTGGCGCTGAAGCCGCTGCATGACGTGGCGAAGGTCAAGCGCGTGGTGGTGTCGACCTATCAGTCGGTGTCCGGCGCCGGCAAGGATGCGATGGACGAATTGTTCGCGCAGACCCGCGCCGTCTTCGTCTCCGATCAGGTCGAGAACAAGAAGTTCCCGAAGCGTATCGCCTTCAACCTCATTCCGCAGATCGACGTCTTCATGGAAGACGGCTACACCAAGGAAGAGTGGAAGATGATGGCGGAGACGAAGAAGATCCTCGATCCGAAGATCAAGCTCGTCGCCACCTGCGTGCGCGTGCCGGTGTTCATCTCGCATTCCGAATCCGTCAACGTCGAATTCGAAAAGCCGATCACGCCGGATGAGGCGCGCGACATTCTGCGCGATGCGCCGGGCTGCCTCGTCATCGATAAGCACGAGCCGGGCGGCTACATCACTCCGCATGAAGCGGCGGGCGAAGATGCCACTTACATTTCGCGCATCCGCGAAGACGCGACCGTGGAGAACGGTCTCGCCTTCTGGTGCGTGTCCGACAATCTGCGCAAGGGTGCGGCGCTCAACGCGGTGCAGATCGCCGAAGCGCTGATCGCGCAGAAGTTGATCAAGCCGCGCGCCAAGGCCGCGTGATATTGGCGACCTGATCGCCGCACGTATTTGAAACGATTGAGGCCCTCGCCGTTGCGGCGGGGGCTTTTTTTATCAGCCCTGCTGCGAAGCTCGTGCATCTTGCGCGCACGCGCGTTTGGCGACATCGTGCGAATCTCAATGCATCAAGAAAAGATTGGAAACGCTCATGTCGATTGCCACCGAAAGCCAGCGTCGCATTCTCACGACCCATGTGGGCAGCCTCCCGCGCCCGGATTCGCTCAGCGCCTTCATGGTGGCGCATATGGATGGGCAAGTGGTCGATCCGGCGAAATATGCCGATGCGGTCAAGCGCGCGGTGGCCGATTGCGTTGCCTATCAGGTTGACAACGGCATCGACATCATCAGCGACGGCGAGCAGTCGAAGCCGAGTTTCTATGCCTATGTGCATCAGCGCCTCGGCGGCATTCAGCGGCGCACGGGGTCGCCGCAGGGCCGCACGCATACGAAGGAGCTTGATGCCTTTCCGGATTTCTACACCGCCGGTCATTCCGGCACGCAGCCGGCGGGCTTCGAATGTATCGGGCCGATGACCTATGCGGGCACCGATCTTCTGAAAACCGATCTCGACAATCTGAAAGCCGCGCTCACTGGCCGCAAGCCGGTCGACGTGTTCATTCCGGCGGCTTCTGTGGCCACCGTCGAAGGCGCCGTGGTCGACCGGCATTACAACAATGAAGAGGCTTATCTGGCGGCGATCGTCGAGGCGATGCGGGTCGAATATGAAGCCATCGTCGCGGCAGGTTTCTCGATACAGCTCGACGATCCACGTCTGGCCATGCACTACATGCTCAATCCCGAGATGACCGTGAAGCAGGCGCAGGCCTGGGCACGCCGCCGCGTCGAGGCGATGAACGAATCGGTGCGCAACATTCCAGCGGATCGCATCCGCCACCACACCTGCTATGGCATCAACATCGGCCCGCGCACCCATGATCTGGAGATGAAACATCTCACCGACATCATCCTGTCGATCAAAGCGAATTACTATTCGTTCGAATACGGCAATCCGCGCCATGAGCATGAGGCGGGCATCTGGGAAGGGGTGAAGCTGGGCGATGGTAAGGCGCTGCTGCCGGGTGTCGTCACCCATGCCAGCGTGCTCGTCGAACATCCCGAGCTTGTGGCGCAGCGCATCGTCCGTTTCGCCGACGTGGTCGGCAAGGAGCATGTCATCGCCTCGACCGACTGCGGCTTCGCTTCGTCGCCGCGCGCCGTGCCGGAGGTGATTCCGAGCATCGTCACCGCGAAACTGCAAAGCCTCGCCGAGGGCGCCAAGCTGGCCTCGAAGCAGTTGTTTGGTTGATCACGACGCGCAATCTCGGTGTCATCCCGGACGCGCTGAAAGCGCGATCCGGGAACCAGGGGTGTGTGGTAGAAACGAACGAGTCGGGCTGTGTGGCGGAAAGTTGCTGCCGACATTGAAGCCGTTGCCCCTGGATCCCGGATCACGCTGCGCGTGTCCGGGATGACACGGAGGCCTCAGACCACTTATCGCGCCATCAAGGCGCGCACCGTCGCGCGGTTCGGCGCCATATAGCGTTGGTAATAGGTTTGGCCGCGGGTCTGCGCGACCTTGATCTGGTCGCTGTTGAACGTGCGGGCCAGTTGCATCGCATTGTTCAGGGCCTGCGAGTCCATGATCTCGACATGGGTGGCGGTGTAGATCCAGGCGAAACCTTCGATGGGATCGCGTGGGACGCCTTTGCCTTCCACATAGAGAATGCCCAGTTCATTGGCGGCGCGGAAATGGCCGCGTGTGGCGGCGAAGCGATACCATTTCGCGGCTTGCGCATGATCGACGCCGGTGCCTTCGCCCTTGCGATAGGCCTGGCCCAGATTGTAGGCGGCCAGAACGCTGCCTTTGCTCGCACCCTGCTGATAATAGCTGACAGCGCGGGCCTGATCGCGGGGCACAGCTTTGCCCTCAGCATAGGCAACGCCGAGATTGTAGAGGGCTTGCGGATCGCCGGCACGGGCAGCCTGCTCCCATTCGCGCAAAGCGGTGGCATAATCGCCGCGCTGGTAGGCACTGATTCCGGTGCGCGTATTGGCAACCGCCTGGCCGCTGCTCAGCACCGCCATCAACGCGCCGATCATACCCACGATGCGCTTGCCGCTCATCGCGACCCTCCTTCCTGGCTGTGAGGATATCGAAGGAGATAACGCCGAGGCTGGTGCTTGGTTGCAGCGATAACCGGGGATCGTGCTGTTTGTTTTGTTCAGTCGTCACAAACGACAATGCCCGGCAGAGCCGGGCATTGCGACGACGCGTTGCGTAAAATTTTACGCAGACTTTTGCAGTTGCGCGAGAATGGCGTCGCCCATTTCGCCGGTCGAGATATAGGAGGAGGCATCGCCCTTGATGTCGGCGGTGCGCAGGCCCTGGTCGAGCACGTCGGCGATGGCTTTTTCGATGCGGTCGGCGGCGTCGCCGAGGCCGAAGGAATAGCGCAGACACATGGCGAGCGACGCGATCATGGCGATCGGATTGGCGATGCCCTTGCCGGCGATGTCGGGCGCCGAACCGTGCACCGGCTCGTAGAGCGCCTTGCGCTTCTTGGTCTTCGGGTCGATGTCGCCGAGCGAGGCCGATGGCAGCATACCGAGCGAGCCGGTGAGCATGGCGGCGACGTCGGAGAGCATGTCGCCGAACAGATTGTCGGAGACGATGACGTCGAACTGCTTGGGCGTGCGCACGAGCTGCATGCCCAGCGAATCAGCAAGCTGATGCTCGAGGGTCACGTCGGCATAGTCGCGCTTGTGCAAAGCGGTGACCACTTCGTTCCACAACACGCCCGACTTCATGACGTTGCGCTTCTCGGTGGACGTCACCTTGTTGCGGCGCTTGCGGGCGAGTTCGAAGGCGACGCGGGAAATGCGTTCGATCTCGTAGGTGTCGTAGACCTGGGTGTCGATGCCGCGCTTTTGGCCGTTGCCGAGGTCGATGATTTCCTTCGGCTCGCCGAAATAGACGCCGCCGGTGAGTTCGCGCACGATCATGATGTCGAGGCCTTCGACCAGCTCGCGCTTCAACGAGGAGGCATCGGCCAGCGCCGGATAGCACACGGCCGGGCGCAGGTTAGCGTAGAGGGCGAGATCCTTGCGCAGGCGCAGGAGACCCGCTTCCGGGCGCACGTCATAGGGCACGCCATCCCATTTCGGGCCGCCGACGGCGCCGAAGATCACCGCGTCGGCGGCGTGGGCCATGGCCATATGCTCTTCGCTGATCGACTGGCCGTGGGCGTCATAGGCGGAGCCGCCGACCAGGCCGCGTTCCATGTTGAAAGAGGCGATGCCGCTCTTGTCGAGGAAGCGGGCCACTTTCTCCACTTCCGTCATCACTTCCGGGCCGATGCCGTCGCCGGGCAGGAGAAACAGATTGTAGGTGGCCATGGGATCCTCGGTTTGACGTTGAATTTCGCGGCTTTGCTACCGGCCCGCCGCCGGATTGGCAAGCGATCTGCTCATAGGGTTTGGCTGATATGCAAAAAGCCGCCCCGGAGGGCGGCTTTTCAAAGGTTTGCCTTAACGCGGCGCCCGATTAGGCGGCGGCGAGCTGGCGGATCACGTATTGCATGATGCCGCCGTGGCGGAAGTATTCCAGCTCGTCGAGGGTGAGGATGCGGCAGTCGACCGCCACTTTCTTCTCTGACCCGTCAGCGAACTTGATCAGCGCTTCCATGCCCTGGCGCGGCTTCAGCGTGTCGCCGAGGCCGTGGATGGTGACCTGTTCGTCGCCCTTCAGGCCCAGCGTCTGCCAGGAGGTGCCGGCCTCGAAGGTCAGCGGCAGCACGCCCATGCCGACCAGGTTCGAGCGGTGAATGCGCTCGAAGCTCTGGGCGATGACGGCGCGCACGCCGAGGAGACGCGTGCCCTTGGCGGCCCAGTCGCGTGACGAACCGTTGCCGTATTCTTCACCCGCCATGATGACGAGCGGCACATTCTCGGCGGCGTATTTCATCGCCGCGTCGTAGATCGACAGCTTCTCGCCCGACGGATAGTGGACGGTGTTGCCACCTTCCAGCACGTTGCCGTCTTCGCCCTTGTTCATGAAGTTCTTGATGCGGATGTTGGCGAAGGTGCCGCGCATCATCACTTCATGGTTGCCGCGGCGCGTGCCGTATTGGTTGAAGTCCTTCTCGCGCACCTGGCGGTCGGCCAGCCATTTGCCGGCCGGCGAGGTGAGCTTGATCGAACCGGCCGGAGAAATGTGGTCGGTGGTGATCTTGTCGCCGAACAGCGCCAGGATGCGGGCATCAATAACGTCGGCGACGGGCGCCGGGGTCATCGTCATGCCTTCGAAATAGGGCGGGTTCTGCACATAGGTGGACGACATGTTCCACTTATAGGTCTGGCCCACCGGCGCCTTCACCTTGCGCCAGTTGGTGTCGCCCTTGAACACGTCGGCGTAGCGTTCCTTGTAGGTCTTCTTGGTGACGAACTTGCGGATGAAGGTGTCGATTTCCTTGTTCGTCGGCCAGATGTCGCGCAGGAAGACCGGCTCGCCCTTCTTGGTGTGGCCGAGCGGCTCCTTCGTCAGATCCTTGGTCACCGTGCCGGCGATGGCATGGGCGACGACCAGCGGCGGCGAGGCGAGATAGTTGGCCTGCACGTCGGGGCTGACGCGGCCTTCGAAGTTACGGTTGCCGGAGAGGACAGCCGCGGCGACGATGCCGTTCTTGTTGATGCTCTCGGAAATTTCCGGCGCCAGCGGGCCGGAGTTGCCGATGCAGGTGGTGCAGCCGTAACCGATCAGGTTGAAGCCGAGCTTGTCGAGGTCCTTCTGCAGGCCGGACTTGGCGAGATATTCGCCGACCACCTGCGAGCCCGGCGCCAGCGAGGTCTTCACCCACGGCTTGACGGTGAGGCCCTTGGCGATGGCGTTGCGCGCCAAGAGGCCCGCGCCGATCAGCACGTTCGGGTTGGAGGTGTTGGTGCAGGAGGTGATGGCGGCGATCACCACGTCGCCGTGGCCGAGATCGTAGTTCTTCGCATCGACCTTATAGCGCGTGGCGATGTCGTCGATCTTGCGATAGTCGGTGGTCATCGCCGACGTGAAACCGGCGCTGACGCCTTCCAGCGGTACGCGACCTTCCGGACGCTTCGGGCCGGCCATCGACGGGGCGACGGAGGCGAGGTCGAGTTCGAGCGTGTCGGTGAACACCGGATCCGGCGTCGCCTTGACGCGGAACATGCCCTGCGCCTTGGCGTATTTCTCGACGAGCGCGATGCGGGCCGAAGCGCGGCTTGACACTTTCAGATAGTCGATGGTTTCGGCATCGATCGGGAAGAAGCCGCAGGTCGCGCCATATTCCGGCGCCATGTTGCCGATGGTGGCGCGGTCGGCGAGGGTCAACGCGTCGAGGCCAGGGCCGTAGAATTCGACGAACTTGCCGACGACGCCCTTCTTGCGCAGCATCTGCGTGACGGTGAGCACCAAGTCGGTGGCGGTGACGCCTTCCTTCAGCTTGCCGTCGAGGCGGAAGCCGATGACTTCGGGCAGCAGCATGGAGAGCGGCTGGCCGAGCATGGCGGCTTCGGCTTCGATGCCGCCGACGCCCCAGCCGAGAACCGACAGGCCGTTGACCATGGTGGTGTGCGAATCGGTGCCGACGAGCGAATCCGGATAGGCCAGTTCGACGTTCACGGCCGGGCCGCGCGCCGGCTTGTACTTTTCCTTCTTCGTCCAGACGGTCTGCGACAGATATTCCAGGTTGACCTGGTGGCAGATGCCGGTGCCCGGCGGCACGACGCGGAAATTGTCGAACGCGCCCTGGCCCCATTTGAGGAAGTTGTAGCGCTCGATGTTGCGCTCATATTCAAGCTCGACGTTCTTCTTGAACGCGCGGGCCGAACCGAATTCGTCGACGATGACCGAGTGGTCGATGACGAGATCAACGGGGATCAGCGGGTTGATCTTCTCGGCGTCGCCGCCGAGCTTGGTCATGGCATCGCGCATGGCGGCGAGGTCGACCACGCCGGGAACGCCGGTGAAATCCTGCATCAGGACGCGCGACGGGCGGAAATTGATTTCGTGTTCTTTTTTGCCTTTGTTCGAGGCCCAGGCGGCGCAGGCGACGATGTCGGCCTTGGTGACGGTGCGGCCGTCTTCGAAGCGCAGCAGGTTCTCAAGCACGACCTTCATGGAGAACGGCAGTTTCGAAACGCCTTTGAGCCCGTTCTTCTCGGCATCCTTTAATGAATAATAATGATAAGTCTTGGTGCCAACGGTGAGCTTTTTCCGGCATTTGAAGCTGTCGAGGGAGGTCATTGGATGATCCCGGTTGAGTGGTGGGAGGGATTGACGGGGCTTATAGATAATTCCTGCGGCCCGCGCTACACGCTGATGAGTTGATTTTTCGTCTCACGTCGCAAGGCATCTCTCAAGACATCTCTCATGACAGGCTGGGACCGTTTTGCCTGATTTCTCGGCTTCTTCTTCTGCCGCGCCCGTCGCCATGCCGATCACAGGGCTCCGTGTGGCGGGTCTCGACCTGATCCGGGGCGAGCAGCAGCTCGCCCACCAGCTCAGGTTCACGGTTGCCGCCGGCACCGCTCTGGTGGTGGTCGGCGCCAACGGGTCGGGCAAATCGACCTTGCTGCGCTGTATTGCCGGGCTGCTGCCGTTCGAACGCGGCAGCATCGAACTCGAAGGCCGAGGCGAAACGCCGATCGCCGTCCTGTCCCACTATCTGGGACACCAGGAGGCGATGAAGCCGGCGCTCACCGTCGGCGAGAACCTGATTTTCTGGGCGCAGATGCTGCATTCTGAAGGCGCTGGCACCGCCGCAGGTTTGGCGCCGGCGGCCGCGCTGGAGCGGTTCGGTCTCGCGCATGTGGTTGATACACCGGCAGGTTATCTCTCCGCCGGGCAGCGCCGCCGGGCCGCGCTGGCTAGGCTTTTGGTGGTGTCGCGGCCGCTTTGGCTGCTCGACGAGCCGACGGCGGCGCTCGATGCGGCCTCGGTGAAAAAGCTCACCGAGGTCATGGCGGGACATCTGAATGCCGGGGGCCTGATCGTCGCCGCCACCCATGACGAACTCGGCATCGCGGCGCAGACGTTGCGCCTTGGTGAGCAGGTTGGCGAGCAGATTGACGAGGAAGACGGGCCATGATGGCCGCCTGCGGCGCTCTGTTCCTGCGCGAATTGCGCATCGCCCATCGCCTCGGCGGCGGGGCGACGATCGGCGTCGTGTTCTTCCTGATTCTCGTCACCA
This sequence comes from Methylocella sp. CPCC 101449, assembly GCF_031921685.1. NCBI lineage: Bacteria > Pseudomonadati > Pseudomonadota > Alphaproteobacteria > Hyphomicrobiales > Beijerinckiaceae > Methylocella > Methylocella sp. CPCC 101449. Next base: position 1,728,437 of record NZ_JAPDHU010000001.1, read on the forward strand.
TTGTGCCCTTCGCCATCGGGCCCGATCTCAATCTTCTGTCGCGCATCGGGCCAGCGGTGCTGTGGATCGCGGCTCTGCTGGCGACCCTGCTCGGTCTCGACCGGCTGTTTCAATCGGATGCCGAGGACGGCTCTCTCGATCTTCTGCGCATGGCTGATCTGCCGCTGGAGCTGATCGTCGCGGTCAAATGCGCGGCCCATTGGGTGGCGACCTGTCTGCCGTTGGTCATTGCGGCGCCGCTGTTCGGTCTGATGCTTGCCGTCGACGGCCTGGCGCTGGCGACGCTGACGGCGACACTTCTCGCTGGGACACCGGCTTTGACCTTCATCGGCGCGATCGGCGCGGCTTTGACCGCGAGCCTGCGGCGGGGCGGCCTGTTGATGGCGGTGATCGTTCTGCCCTTGACGATCCCGGTGCTTATCTTCGGCGTTTCGGCGGCGCAGGCGACCAGCGGCACCGTGCCGTTTCTCTCGCCCTTCCTGATTCTGGTGGCTTTGTCGCTGGGCGCGGTCGTTCTGGCGCCTTTTGCCGCAGCGGCGGCTTTGCGGGCCATGTCGCGATAACTCGTCGCGCTAGCGTCACGACAAGCATCAATTTAGCACATCTCTATTGTTTCACGCATTGATTGCGTCGCGCGTGCTCCTGCGCCATTGTCGCCCGCAAATCACAACAACAGGAGGAACGATGTCCAAGTTGAAACTGATCTTCGGCTGCGGCCCGTATGATCGGATGGAGGCGCTGGCGACCGGCGAGGTGAAGCCGGAGGGTATTGATCTCGATTATCGGGCGATGGAAGACCCGCGCGAATTGTTCGACCGGCTGATGTCGAGCGACGATTTCGACATGGCGGAAATGTCGTCGTCGGAACACATCGCCAATACGGTGGCCGGTACCAGCCCGTTCGTTGCTCTGCCGGTGTTCCCGTCCAAGGTCTATCGCCACGGTTTCATCTGCTACAACCGCAAGTCCGGCATCAAGACGCCGAAGGATCTGGCCGGCAAGCGTATCGGCGTGCCGCTTTATACGATGAGCGCGGCGCTGTGGTGTCGCGGCATGCTGGAAGACGAATATGGCGTCGATCTCTCCGACGTCACCTGGGTGCAGGGCAATATGCATTCGGCCGGCACGCACGGCAATCCGCATGCGCCGCCGTTGCTGCGGCCGATCAAGCTCGAAAACAATGCGTCCGCGTCGCTCAGCCAATTGCTCAGCCGTGGCGAGATCGACGCGACCTTGGGCGCTTTGATCCCGGACAGTTTGGGCGTCGATCCCGATGTGGTGCGGATGTTCCCGAACTTCCGCGAGGTCGAGATTGATTATTACAAGCGCACGAAAATCCATCCGATCATGCATCTCATCGTCATCCGCAAAAGCGTGTTCGAGAAGAACCCGTGGATGGCCAAGCCGCTTTACGAGGCGTTCGAAGCCTCGAAACGCAGCATGTGGGAGAAGCTGCAATATTCCGGCGCGCAACGTGTCATGCTGCCCTGGCTTTACGCGGAGATCGATACGATCAAGCAGACGTTCGGCGACGATCCCTGGCCCTATGGGCTCAAGGCCAATATGCCGACCTTGACGAAGGCGATCGAATATATGCATCGCGACGCCATGATCGCGCGCAAACCCGCCATGGATGAACTCTTCGTGGATGTGGGAGCCTAAATCATGGATATCGTCAAAACCGCCATCCGCGACGTCGTCATCGCCAATCGCATCCTGGCCTATGAGCATGTGCTCGATGCCTATGGCCACGTCAGCATGCGTCATCCGCTCGATCCGAAACGCTATCTCTTGGCGCGTTCGCTGAGCCCCGGCATCGTCACCGAGGCCGACATCATCGAATTCCATCTCGACGGCACGCCCGTGTCACCAGATGAGAAGCGGCCGCTCTATCTCGAGCGGTTCATTCACGGCGGCGTCTACGAGAAGCGCCCCGACGTGATGGCGGTGATCCATTCCCATGCGGAGGACGTGCTGCCCTTCACCATTTCGCGACGCAAGCTGCGACCTGTCCTGCATGCGGTTGGCAATATGGGATCGACCGTGCCGGTGTGGGATATCGCCGAGAAATTCGGCGATCGCACCACTTTGCTCGTGACCAATATGGAGCAGGGCCGCGATCTCGCCGGCTGTCTCGATTGCAATCGCGTCGCCTTGATGCGCGGCCACGGCTTCGTCTGCACCGGCGTGACAATCCAAGATCTGGTGCGCCTGGCCGTTTATATTCCGAAGAACGCGCGCGTGCAGATGGCGGCCATGCGCATGTGTCTTGGTGACGATGAGAACGAGATCAGGGCTCTGTCACAGGGCGAGATCGAAGCGCGTCTGGCGCTCGATCCCAAATCGCCGGCCATGCTGCGCGGCTGGGAATATTGGGCGCGGGAGGCAGGCTGTGGCGATCTGCTTGGCGAACTTTATTAAAAAACAAAAACGGGAGGGAAGAATGTTGAAAGCCAGAGCCATTCTGACATCGGCAGCGATTGCGTTTGCGCCGGTGGCGCAGGCGCAACCGGTCGCCGATTTCTACAAGGGCAAGGTGGTTTCGATTCTCATCGGCTTTCCGCCAGGTGGCGGCTATGACGCCAATGCGCGCCTGCTGGCGCGCTACATGGGCCGCTATATTCCTGGCGAGCCCAATCTGGTGCCGTCCAACATGCCGGGCGCCGGTTCGCTGGTCGCCGCCAACTACACTTACAACGTGGCTCAGGCCGACGGCACGGTCTTCACCATTTTCGCGCCGTCGACGGCGATGGAGCCGATCCTCGGCAATAAGACGGCGCGGTTTGATCCGGCGAAATTCTCCTGGATCGGCTCAATGGCGCAGGAAGTGGCCTATTGCGGTGTCTGGCAAGGGCCGGGTGTCGCCACTTCCTGGGCCGATGCGATGAAGCAGGAGGTGATCTTCGGCGGCGGCGCCACCTCCGCCATCACCTATCAGCACCCGATGGTGCTGAAGAATGTGCTCGGCGCCAAATTGAAGATCGTGCCGGGCTATCCTGGCACGCGCGAGATCAATCTCGCCATGCAGCGCGGCGAGGTGCACGGTTCCTGCGGCCTGTTCGTGTCGTCAATCGCGACGCAATGGGCCAAGGAGGTCGCCAGCGGCCAGCTCAAACTGGTGTTGCAGATGGGATCGAAGACCACCGATCGCTACGGCAAGGTGCCGAGCGTCTTCGATTTCGCCAAGACCGAAGAAGACAGGCAGATCCTCGACGTTCACTTCGGCCAGCTTCTGCTGTCGCGGCCCTTCGCGGCGCCACCCAACGTGCCGGCCGATCGGCTGGCGGCACTGCGCACGGCTTTCATGGCGACGATGAAGGATAAGGAGTTTTTGGCCGAGGCGACGAAGGCCGGGCTCGATGTCGATCCGGCGACCGGCGATGAAATCCAGGCGATCCTGGCGAAGTTCGCCGGCTTCCCGCCGGAGGTGTTGCGTAAGGCCGATGAGGCGATGGGGCGGTAGGTCCGGCTCAGTCTATGTGTCATCCCGGACGCGTTGAAAACGCGATCCGGGACCCAGGGGCAACAAACGAAGTGCTGCTCGTTGGAAGCGCCCTTGGGTGCCATTCGAGATTCGTCCACACGCCCCTGGGTCCCGGATCACTTGCTGCGCAAGTGTCCGGGATGACACCGTGGGCTTCGGGAACCCGTCACCCCCAGATGGCGAAGCCCATGCCGCAGCCGGTGCCGGCGAGCGAACGATAGCAGGGCACATAGTCCTGCCACTGCGTGTCGAGATGTTCGCAGGCGCCCGCCACCGTCAGCCAGTTGCGCACTTCTGACGTGCCGGAATTGAGCTTGTTCATCGGAATGGCGCGCAGCCAGTCGGCGTTCTTATTGCGGAAAGCTTCGAGCAGCGCGAGGTCCAGCTCTTCGTTGATGGTGAAATGGCTGAGGCCGCCGGAGGCGAGAATGCCGACGCGGCGCTGTTCCGGCCAGGCGCGCACGGCGGCGGCGATGGCGCGGCCGAGATCGTAGCAGCGGCGCGGGCGCGGCTGGTTCGGCGGGAAATAGGTGTTGAGCGCGATCGGCACGATCGGCACGATTTCCTGCGGCATCAAACGCTGATGCACGAAGCCGAAAGCATGGCCCTCGCCATGGTCCTTGCCGAGGCGCTTGGCATGGCTGATATCGAAATCGGCCTCCATCAGCGCATTGGTGAGATGGCGGGCCAGGCTGGCATCGACCGGATATTCGATCGAACCGTTGGTGACGTGATATTGCTGGCGTGCCGTGCGCCACCAATCCGGCGCATCCTCGTCCATATGCAGCGGATTGTTGAGAATGGTCTCGCCGGAATAGATCAGGATCGACGGCATGTTGTCGTCGAAGAACTGTTCGTGCTGATCGTCGCCGACGATGATGAGCGTATCCAGCTCGTGCAGCTGAATGACCTTCGCCAGCTTTTCGATATTGGCCGTGCAGCGCGCCGCGCGCTGCTGCATCACCGGCGCCGTGATCTGTTCGGCGAGCGACGGGCGGGCGAGTTCGACAAGCTCGCCGAAGGTGCGCGGATTGCCGTCGCGATCGATCAGCTTGCGGCCGCTTTTGTCGATCTCGGCATGTTTGGGATAGTCCTCGGCCGGCGTGGCGAGCATGGGCGAATGGGACGTGCCGATGCCCAAGACGATCTCAGCCATGGTCTTCTCCTTTTCTTCTTTTTGTTCGATCAGCGCGGAATGATCTGGAACAGGTCCTTGATCTGAGCCTCGGTCAGCGGCGCGGCGATATATTTATAGGTCACGGCGTCGGGCATGATTTCGGCCAGGCCGACGACCTTGTCGGGATCGATGGCGGATTTGGCGAAGAATTCATCGCGCGTGCGCTTGGCGATCGCTTCCGACACGCCGGCGAATTCGGCATAGGTCTTCAGCATGGCAGGATCGTCATACATGCGGTCTATGGTTTCGCGATAAGCCTTCATGAAGCGTTCGAGCTGCGGCTTCTTGTTCTGCAGGGTTTGCGCATGCACGTCGAGCAGGCGCACGGTCTGGTTCTTGAACGCGGTGTCATTGCCGGTGGCGATGACGCGGATTTTCTTCTGGTCGATGAAATCGAGGCTCGATGGCGGCGCCGACCAGCCCATGTCGACCTGGCCGGACATCACCTGCGTCAAGGTCGAGGACGGACTGCCGGTGGCGACCGGCCGGGCCTTCAGCTTCATCTCGTTGATGAAAGCGGTGACGATGCCGTGTGTCGAGGAGCCGTTGGTCGAATAGGCGATGGTCTTGCCGTCCATGTCCTTCATAGTCTTCACGGGCGAATCTTCGCGCACATACCAGAAGAGATCGCCGGCGCCGGTTGATTGTGCGCCGATGACGCGGATGGGCGCGCCTTTCGAGAAGGCGCCCAACGTGCCCATGATGCCGGCGGCGACGCCGACGTCGACGGATTGCGACAGCACCGCCTGAATGGTTTCGCCACTGCCCTGGGTCCAGAGGATCTCAAGTTCCAGACCTTGCTTCTTGAAGATGCCGGCGCGCTGGCCGATTTCGGGAACGGCAGAATCCCAATTGCCGCGCTGGCCCACGGCCAATTTCAATTTGTCTTGTGCGAAGGTGGGCAAAGCCGTCAAAGCGACAGCGAGAAAAAGACCAGTACGGATCAGTTTCGAACCCATCATCTTTTGTTTCCTCCGCACGATTGTTGTTGTGGTTGTCGATCAAAGTGTTGAAATCGCGTGCGCCATAACAGGAAAGCCGCACAGCGGCAATCATGCGCACTCAGATCGAACCGATCGGCTTATGCGATCGGTTCGATGATGTTTTGGTTTAGCGCGGCGGAATCTGGATCAGCTCCTTGAGCTGCGCATCGGTGAGTGGCGCCGCGATATATTTGAAATTGACCGCATCGGGCATGATCTCGGCGAGACCGACGACTTTGTCGGGATCGATCGAGGCGGGCGGGAAGAACTGATCGCGGGTGCGCTTGGCCACTTGTTCGGGAATGCCGACGAAGTCGGCATAGATCTTCAGCGCCGCCGGATCCTTGTACATCATGTCGATGGTTTCGCGATAAGCCTTCATATAGCGGTCGATCGCCGCCTTCTTGCCCTGCAGGGCCGAGACATTGGTGATGACGAGGCGCACCGTCTGGCCCTTGAAGCCCGTGTCATTGCCGGTGGCGATGATGCGGATTTTGTTCTGGTCGAGCAGATCGAGGCCGAAGGGCGGCGCCGACCAGCCGATGTCGATCTGGCCGGACATGACTTGCGTCAAGGTGGCGGAGGGACCGCCGGTGCCTGTCGGCGTTGCCTTGACGCCGAGTTCCTTGACGAAAGCCGTCACCACGCCATGGGTCGAGGAACCGTTGGTGGAATATGAGATGGTCTTGCCGGCAACGGCGTCCTTGAGCGACTTGATCGGCGAATCCGCCTTCACATACCAGAACAGATCGCCGGCGCCCGTGGTCTCGGCGCCTATGATGCGCACCGGAGCGTTCTTGGAGAAGGCGCTGAGCGTGCCCATGATGCCGGCGCCGATGCCGATGTCGGCCGAACCGCCGATGACCGCCTGCTGGGTCTCGCCGCCGCCCTGGGTGTAGAGCAGCTCCAATTCCAGGTTATGTTTCTTGAAGATGCCGGCGCGCTGGCCGATTTCGGAGACCGACGTGTCCCAGTTGCCGCGCTGTCCGACCGCCAATTTCAGCTTATCCTGAGCCAGAGCTTGGCCGGCGATGAAGATGGCCGTCGCGGCGATCGCCAGTTTCCAACCTGCTTGGTGCGAAACCCTCGAAATCGTCATGCATCCCTCCCTATATCGCTGATGTGGCGGCCTCTCCGGGTATTGCCCATCCGATAATGGGCAGCGATAGCAAGAAACCCTAAAGTCGGCAAACAAATGATCCGGCGGGTGTAATTTGCCGCTGTAATTTGATCGAACCGTGACCAGAGGGCGCGTTGCCATGGGCGCCTGGGAGCAATAGACGTTTCTCGATGCTGAAATATGCCAATCCTGCCAATTTCCTCTGGCTTGCCGACCGTTTGATCCCCTGGCTCGGCGGGGCTGCCGCCGTGGTGCTGGCGGTCGGTCTCTATCTGGCGTTCTTCGTCGCGCCGGCCGACTACCAGCAGGGCGAAACGGTACGGATCATGTTCATTCATGTGCCGGCCGCCTGGCTGTCGATGTTCTGCTATGGGCTGATGGGCCTGTCGGCGCTCGGCACTCTGGTGTGGCGCCATCCTTTGGCCGATGCGGCGCAGCAGGCGGCGGCGCCTTTGGGCGCGGCCTTCACCTTCATCTGCCTCGTCACCGGTTCGCTCTGGGGCAAGCCGATGTGGGGCACGTGGTGGGTGTGGGATGCCCGGCTTACCTCGGTGCTGGTGCTGTTCATCATCTATCTTGGCCTCATCGCTCTGTGGCGCACCATCGAGGAGCCGGCGCTGGCCGGCCGCGCAGCGGCGATCCTGACCCTGGTCGGTTGCGTCAATCTGCCGATCATCAAATTCTCCGTCGACTGGTGGAATACGCTGCATCAGCCGGCATCGGTCTTCCGCCTTGGCGGCCCGACCATCCATCCGTCCATGTTGTGGCCACTGCTGTTGATGGCGCTCGGCGCCACTTTGCTTTTCCTCACCCTGCATCTGATGGCGACGCGCAATGAAGTGCTGCGGCGCCGGTTACGCCGGCTCACCATCGTGGCGGCGCAGCGCGGCGAGCGGGCGCCGCTGGCGGCCGGAAAGGTGGTGTGATGGGCGAACATGCGGGCTTCATCATCGCCGCCTATGCGGTGACCGTCGCCGTCATCCTTGGCGTCATCGGCTGGACGCTGTTCGACCATGCGCGGCTGAAGCGCGCGCTACAGCGCTTTCCGGCGCGCGGCGAACTGGATGGTGGCGCATGACCGATCAGGTCAAACCGGAAGGCGGCCAATCGTCGGACGGACATTCTTCGCGCCGCCTGCTGGCGCTGATCCCGCTGGTGGCGTTTTTGGGCCTGGCGCTGCTGTTCTTCTTCCGCCTTGGCGCGGGCGACGCTTCGCGCATTCCCTCGGCCTTGATCGGCAAGCCGGTGCCGCCCTTCAGCCTGCCGGCGGTGGATGGCACGGATCGCCCTGGTTTCAGCGATGCGGACCTGCGCCAAGGGCGCGTTTCGATCGTCAATATTTTCGCCAGTTGGTGCGTGCCCTGCCGCGATGAACATCCGGTGTTGAGCAAGCTTGCTGGCGATCAAGCCTTGAATGCCAAGGGCGTGCGTCTCATCGGCCTCAACTACAAGGACGAGCCAGCCAATGCAGCGCGCTTTCTGAAAGAGCTGGGCAACCCCTACGCGCTCATTGGCGGCGACAAGCCGGGCCGGGCATCCATCGACTGGGGCGTCTACGGCGTGCCGGAGACGTTCGTCGTCAAGGGCGATGGTACGATCGCCTTCAAATTCGTCGGGCCGTTGAGCGAGACGAGCCTGCGCAGCGTGCTGATGCCGGAAATCGAGAAGGCGCTGCGCTGAGCAGTTAAGCGGAAGCCTAGGTGTCATACCGGACGCCGAAGGCGATCCGGTATCCAGGGCGCGTGATAGAGGCGACCGAGATTGCAGCGGTTGCCCGTGGTTCCCGGATCACTTGCTACGCAAGTGTCCGGGATGACACCGAGGTTGCGGCTTTAGCTTGCGTCTGGATCCTTGATCTCATGCTTCAAGATCAACGGCACCTGCGCCAGCGCGAAGATGACGGTGATCGGCATGATGCCGAACACTTTGAAGCTCACCCAGAAATCCGTCGTCTGCGTGCGCCAGACGATTTCATTGAGCGCGGCGAGGACGAAGAAGAACAGGCCCCAGCGAATGGTGAGCTTGCGCCAGCCTTCCTCCGTCAGATGCATGACGGAATCGAGCACCACCGGCAGCAACAGTTTGTTGAAGGCCAGCGAGCCGAGCAGAATGGTGCCGAAAATGACGTTGACGATGGTCGGCTTCAGTTTGATGAACAGATCGTCGTGAAAGAAAAACGTCAGCGCGCCGAAGAAGACGACGGCGATACAGGTGACGACGGGCATCACCGGCAGATGTTTGGTCAGCCGCCAGGAAATGAACAGCGAGACGACCACGCTGACCATGAGGACAAGCGTGGCGCCGAAAATGCCGGCCTTCTCGCCTTCGAGCAGCGAGGCGGGCATGATCGGTTCGAGCAGCGGGCGAAACAGCGCCGGGCGTGAATTGGCCAGAAAGAACAGAACCAGCGGTCCCATTTCGAGGACGAGTTTCAGCATCGGGTTCTGTTTGGGCGGCGCGGTGCGCGCGGCGGTGGTCGGTTCGGTGGTCATCAAATATCCTGTACTTCGTCGAGCCCGGCGATGGCGCGGGCAAAATCACGCGCGGCGAAGGGTTCGAGATCGTCCATCTGTTCGCCGACACCGATGAAATGCACCGGCAGACGGAATTTTTCGGCAATGGCGACCAGAATACCGCCACGCGCCGTGCCGTCGAGCTTGGTCATCACCAGGCCGGTGACGCCAGCCTTCTGGCCGAAAATCTCCACCTGCGACATGGCGTTCTGGCCGACGGTGGCGTCGAGCACCAGCAGCACCGCATGCGGCGCCTGCGGATCGACCTTCTTCATGACGCGAACGATCTTTTCCAGTTCGGCCATCAGTTCGGCGCGGTTCTGCAGCCGGCCGGCGGTGTCCATGATCAAGACGTCGGCATTCTCGGCGCGCGCCTGTTCGATCGCTTCGAAGGCGAGGCTGGCGGCATCAGAGCCCTGCGCGCGGGCCACCACCGTGGCGCCGATGCGCCCGCCCCAGATTTTCAACTGTTCGATGGCGGCGGCGCGGAAGGTGTCGCCGGCGGCGAGCATCACCTTGCGGCCCTCGGCGGCGAGTTTGCCGGAGAGTTTGCCGATGGTTGTTGTCTTGCCGGAGCCGTTGACGCCGACGACGAGGATGACGAAGGGTTTTTGGCCGGCGTCGATTTCGAGGGGCTTGGCCACCGGCGTCAGCACGTTCTCGATTTCGCCGGCCATGATGGCGCGGACCTCTTCCGGCGCGATTTCCTTGTCGTAGCGGCCTTTGCCGACGGCCTCGGCGATGCGGCCGGCCATGGTGACGCCGAGATCGGCCTGGATCAGCGCGTCCTCGAGTTCTTCCAGGGTGTCGTTACCGAGCTTACGCTTGGTGAAAATGTCGCCGATGCTCTGGCCGAGGGCCGAGGAAGAGCGCGACAGGCCCTGTTTGAGCCGCTGCCACCAGGATTTCTTTTCCGGCTTGGCCTCCGGTTTCGCAGTTTGGCCGGCTGTCTCGGCGGTCGGCTCGGCGACAGCGGTGTCTTCGGGCGCCGCGTCGCGTCCGAACAGACGGCCGAAAAAGCCCGGTTTCTTCTTTTCGTCGTCCGACATCTCGCCTTCCGATTGGGTCCACCTGGACCTTTTGACCTGCACGGGCTTGACGGCCATCCGCCGCGCCTCGATAGCCTGTTCTCCATGACGCCGGAAGAACTTAATAATCGCCTTCTTTATCGCGACGGTTTGATGCTCGTGGTCGACAAACCGGCGGGCATCGCCGTGCATAAGGGCCCGAAAGGCGGCGAAAATCTGGAAGCCTATTTCGATGCGCTGCGCTTCGGCCTGCCGCGCCCGCCCGCGCTCGCCCATCGGCTCGATCGCGACACGGCCGGCTGCCTGGTCCTGGGAAGACACCATAAGGCTCTGGAAAAGCTGGGTAAACTGTTCAAGCACGGGCAGGTGGACAAGCTCTATTGGGCTGTCGTCGAGGACGGTCCGAAGGAGGCGGAAGGGCTGATCGATCTGCCGCTTGGCCGGCTCGATGCGACGCGCGGCTGGTGGATGAAGGTCGATCCGCTGGGACTGCCCTCCCAGACCCGCTGGCAGGTGCTGGGCCGGGGGCAGGACGGCGAGGGCAAGGCGCTGACCTGGCTGGCGCTGGAACCGCTCACCGGGCGCACGCATCAGTTGCGGGTCCATTGCGCCTCCATGGGCTGGGCCATCGTCGGCGATCCGGTCTACGGCTCCGCCGCGCCGGGCACAGGCCCCGGGCTGCAATTGCTGGCGCGAGACGTGATCGTGCCGCTCTACAAGAACAAGGATCCGATCAAGGTGACGGCGCCGGCCCCGGCCCATATGCGGGAGCGGCTTTTGGCTTGCGGCTGGCGCGAAGTGACGGAAACTGCCGCCTAAACCAACAGCGCCGCACCGTCGTGGCCGGTGATTTTGGCGGCGACGATCTTTCCGCGCGCAGCTTCACCGATGCGCACGGGTGTAAAATCTTCCGTGCGGCCGATGCCGCCGCGCTCGCCGAGCACGTTCACCGTGCGGCCGACCTGGCTGTCGAGATGGAGGCGCAGGCGTTCCTCGCCCTTGGCGCGTAAGCGCGCGGCGCGCTCGCGAATGAGGGTGCCATCGACAGGGGGCATGCGCGCCGCCGGTGTGCCGGGACGTGGCGAAAACGGAAACACGTGCAGATGGGTGAGGCCGCAGTCGTCGACGAGATCGAGCGAGTGCTGGAACATCGCCTCGGTCTCGGTGGGAAAGCCGGCGATGATGTCGCAGCCGAACACCATGTCGGGGCGCGCGGCCTTGATGTCGGCGCAGAAGCGGATGGCATCGTCGCGCAGATGTCGGCGCTTCATGCGCTTCAGGATCATGTCGTCACCGGCCTGCAAGGACAGATGCAGATGCGGCATGAATCTTTTGTCGCTGGCGATGACGTCGAGCAATGTCGCATCGGCTTCGATGCAATCGATCGACGACAGGCGTAGACGTTCGAGATCGGGCACATGGCGCAGGATGTGCTGCACCAGGCGGCCAAGGGAAGGCTTGCCCGGTAGATCGTCGCCATAGGAGGTGATGTCGACGCCGGTCAGCACCGCTTCGCGATAGCCGTTGCCGGTGAGGCGGCGGATCTGTTCGACCACGTCGCCCATCGGCGCCGAGCGCGAGGGCCCGCGGCCGTAAGGAATGATGCAGAACGTGCAGCGGTGATCGCAGCCGTTTTGAATTTCGACGAAAGCGCGTGTGTGCCCTTCGATGGCATCAATGCCGCTGCCGGCGACGAAATGATGCGCCGTCTCCGGCAGCGCCATGATGTCGTTGACGCGGGCCTTCGCCGTGTCGCTCACGCCGAAATCGAGGGCTCTCCACGTGGCGGGCTTGGTCTTGTCGCCATTGCCGATGATGCGGCTCACTTCCGGCATGGCAGCGAAGGCGGCGCTGTCGATCTGCGCGGCGCAGCCGGTGACGACGATCTCGGCACCGGGTCGCTCGCGGCGTGTGCGGCGGATCGCCTGGCGTGCCTGACGCACCGCTTCGTTCGTCACCGCGCAGGTGTTGAACACCACCACGTCGCGATGGCCGGCCGATGTGGCGGCGCGGCGGATCGCTTCCGACTCGATGGTGTTGAGGCGGCAGCCGAAGGTGACGACATCGACAGCGCCCAAGTCGGGCTCGTCGTGTCGCACCGGCGCGTTCATACGGTCGCCTCGGTGAAGAGCGCCGGATCGAAGCGGCCTTCGAACTCCAATTCGACATCGCCGGTCATCAGCACGTGGTCATCGTCGCGCCACGTGATGACGAGATCGCCGCCGGGCAGGGAGACGGTGGCGCTGCGGCCAGTGAAGCCGTTACGGGCGGCACAGACGAGGGTGGCACAGGCGGCCGAACCGCAGGCCTGGGTGATGCCGGCACCGCGTTCCCAGACGCGCAGGCGAATATGATCGCGGCTGACGATTTCGGCGAAGGAGATATTGGCGCGGGCCGGAAACAGCGGGTGATGTTCGAGCTGCGGGCCGAGGCCGGCGACATCGACGCCCGCTACATCCTTGACCCAGAAGATGGCGTGCGGATTGCCCATGCTGGCGGCGGAGAAGGGGCCGAGCGCCTGGATGGCGGGCGTGGCGCCGGGCACGGCTACGGCGCGCGTGTCGTCGACCGGATCGCGCAGCGGGATGTCGCGCCAGCCGAGCCGGGGCGGGCCCATGTCGACGGTGAAATTGCGGTCGCCGTTGCGGCTGATGTCGAGCGGGCCGGCGCTGGTTTCGAGCAGTAGCCGGTCGCGGTCGGTGTCGCGGGTCAGTGCCCAGGCGACGCAGCGGGTGCCATTGCCGCAGGAGGCGGATTCCGAGCCGTCATTGTTGAAAATGGTCATGAAGGCATCGGCGTCGGCCTGATGCGGGTCGCCCAGAACCATGAGCTGGTCATAGGCCAACCCTTCGCCCCGGGCGATGGCGCGCGCGTCCTGCGGCCGCACGGCGAGGCCTGAGCCGCGCAGGTCGAGAACGACGATCTCGTTGCCGATGCCGTTCATCTTCAGAAAAGGGCGGTGCGCGAGTGGATTCATGAGCGAAGCGGCGAACGAATTCCGGATTCCGGGGTTGTCAGGGAGGGTGTTTCCCGGCGCTCTATATAGGATCGGAGCCCAGGAGGCCAAATTATGTGCGGGCCGGAACCGAAACGTGATGAGTTCAAGCGTTGACACGGCTGTCTTGGATTCGCCGTAAGGTTAGACTGCACTCGACGAATCGCGCGCCCTTCGGAGCGACCATGAACGTGCCTATGCCCCGGCCCCTTTTCCGCCTGCCCCACTCGCATTTCGGTCTGGCGGTGGCCGCCCTGCTGTTGCTGGCCGCGCCGGTCGCGGCGCAAACGCCGACGCCCGCGCCGCCGGCCTCGCCCGCCGCTCCGGCAACCCCGTCACCACCTTCAGCTTCGCCACCCGCAGACCAGGCGACACCTGCGCCCGCTCCAGTGCCGCCGGCGCCGTCCGCCGAAGCGGAGAAGCCCTCGGGCGATGCCTCGTCGGTCAAGCCGATCGAAATGACGGCCCGTCCGGCCCTGACGTTCTCCGGCAAGGCCGATTGGGACGACGGCTATAAGACGATCATGGAGGCGATCGCCAAACTGCGCGCCGAGGCGAAGCGGGCGGGCCTGAAAGTGTCCGGCTATCCGCTCACGGTGTTCCGCTCGACCGACGATGTCGGCTTCCGTTTCGATGCGATGCTCGTGATCGATCAGCCGCCGGCCGACCCGCAGCTCGGCACCGACTTCAAGATCATGCAGACGCCGGCGGGCAAAGCGGTGAAATTCGAGCACCGCTCGTCCTATGAGGAGATCGAGTCGACCTATGAGGCGATCACCGCCTGGCTTGACGAGAAGGGCCTCGACTCGCGCGATCTCTTCATTGAGGAATATCTCAACGAAGGCAAAGGCTCCGACGATACGGACCTGCAGGTCGATATTTACGTCTTCGTGAAATAGCGGCTCTTAAACCACCGCCAATTCCAGCACTTCGCCCGGCCGCTTCGTTTGAAACAGCGAAGCGGCGATGCCTTCGCGCTGCAAGGCTGCCGTCAACCGTTGCGGCGGTTCGTCGATCGCTTCATCGGTCAATTGAAACGTGCCCCAATGATGCGCCAGCGCCCGCTCGGCGCCGCAGATCTGGAAAATGCGCACGGCTTCATCGGGATCGATGTGATGATCGCGCATGAACCAGCGCGGTTCGTAAGCGCCGATCGGCAGGATGGCGAGGCGGAAGCCGTTATGCTTGTCGCGCGCCTGCTGGAAGATGGCGCCGTCGGCAAAGCCCGTATCGGCGATGTGATAGATATTGCCCGACGGCGTCTCGATGACGAAGGCACTCCACAGCGCCATGCGCCGGTCGAACAGGCCGCGTGCCGACCAGTGATAAGACGGTTCGAAATGCACGAAGACGCCGCGTCCCACTTCGACGCGGGCGTCCCAATCGAAAGCTTCGGCGCGGATCGCGCTGTCATGGCCGCGCATGATCACATCATTGCCGAGCGGCGTCAGGAAGCGCGTGCGTGGATTGCCAGAGAGCGCCGACAGGGTGGCGAGATCGAGATGGTCGTAATGGTTGTGGGAAATCAGAACCACGTCGATGGGAGGCAGATCGGTGAGCGCGATGCCAGGATCGTTGACCCGTTTCGGTCCGGCGAAACGGAACGGGCTGGCGCGCTGCGACCACACCGGGTCGACCAGAATGTTGACGCCATGCGTCTGAATGAGCAGCGAGGCGTGCCCGACATAGGAGACTCTGAGATCGGCGCCATCGACGCGCGCCGGCGGCTTGTCCTGCCCGGCGCTTGGCGCGCGCTCCGGCCATTTCTGGCGGTTGCGATCGAATTGCCATTTCAGCAAATCGCCCGTCGATTTGTCGCTCGTAATGTTGGGGATGTGAAAACGCAGGCCGTCGAAGTGGTCGCTGACGGGACCGTTGTAATAGGGATTGCGCAAGCTGGCGTATCCGGCATAGCCGGCGCCGCCAAGAAGAGGCAGGCCGAGCAGGGTGAGAAGACGGCGGCGGTTCATGACCCCCAGGACTTGGGAGAGAACCGGCTTTTCGTCAAGGCAATGACGCGAATGTCATCAGCTCAGTCCGCTCTTTCGCGCGGCGGGGCGACCCGTTAAGGTCCAGCACATCATTTCAACTAGGGCGGAAAAAATGAAGTTTGGCATTTTCGACCATATCGATATGGCGGGCGACCGGCCGCTGGCGACGCAGTATGACGAGCGCCTGACCTTTGCGCAGGCGGCCGACGAGGCCGGATTCTACTGCCTGCATATTGCCGAACATCATGCTTCGCCGCTCAACACCGTGCCGGTGCCCGGCATCTGGCTCGGCGCGCTCGCCCGCGTCACCAAGCGTATGCGGCTTGGACCCCTGGTCTATCTGCTGCCGCTTTATTCGCCGCTGCGGCTCGCGGAGGAAATCTGCATCCTCGATCATCTGAGCAAGGGCCGGCTGGATGTCGGCGTCGGCCGTGGCGTGTCGCCGTTCGAACTGGCCTATCACAAGATCAAGCACGACGACTCGCGCGATATTTTCGCCGATGCCTATAAGGCGCTGAATACGGCGCTGACGAGCGAGCTCTTCAGCTACGAGAGCGAACGCTATAACTATAAGAACGTGCCGATGCCGTTGCGGCCGTTGCAGCAGCCGACGCCGCCGATGTGGTATGGCTCGTCGAATGCCACCGGCTCGGCCTGGGCCGGCGATCACGGTCTGCACTTTGCCTCGAATGGACCGACCGAACGGGCCAAGGGTAATATCCAGGTCTTCCGCGAACATTTCGCCAAGCACGGCAAGCCGGCGCATCCCAAGCCCGAATTCGAGGGCGGTGTCGTGGTCGGCGTCGGCCGGCAGATCGTCGTCGCCGAAACGGAAGCCGAAGCGCTGCGCATCGCCAAGCCGGCGGCCGAGCATCACCACGCCAATCTCACCTATCTGTTGCGCGTTCATGCCAGTGACGAAGCGGCAAAACGCTTTCAGGTGCCGACCCGTGCCGGTCTCGAAGAGCAAATGGCCGACGGCAGTATGATCGTCGGTACGCCGGCGACGGTGGCTGAGAAGATCGCCGAACAGGTCGAGACCATGGGGCTCAATTACATGATGGCCTATCTGTTCTTCGGCACGATGCAGCTCTCCGACGCGCTGCGCTCGCTCGAACTGTTCCGCTCCGAAGTGATGCCGAAATTCGCCAAGTAGGCGGAGGAGATCAATCGGCCTGCGGCTCGGTTGTGACTGAGTCGCAGGCGATTCGCTGCACTATACTGACACTCGTGTGGTGCAGCGGGTCGATGGTGCGCATGTGAACTTTGCACGAGCGCGTGAACATCGCGACACGTCTTTTCACGAAGCCGAGAGCCAGCGTCTGTCCTGATTTTGGCGTTTAAGCGTGAAGTCCTTGTCCCGCTTGGCTTAGCCGAAAATGCATCTTGGCGCGACATTACCGGATCTTTAGGCTTGTGGCAGGACTGCCAAGGTTGCGCCGGATTGCGCTCGCAATCACAGAGCAATTCGATCCGCGTGGGAGAGCTCGATTGACGCTGAAGCGTCGATCATCGACCGCGTGGAGCACGATCATGTTAAACTTGAACCATAAGCGTCTTATTCCTGTTCTGGCCGTCGCCGCCTTGCTGGGCGGTCTGGCGTCGGCGCCCGCTTCGGCGGCCACGCGCCATCATCGCCAGCAGCCTCAACAGACGGAACAGTCCTATCAGGCGCTGCAGCCTGAAGAGGTGGCGCCGACAGCGCAGCCGGCCATCATGCGCGACAGTGAGTCGGGCGGTGGCTGCTATGCGACACGCATTCAAGAGCCGGTCGTCGGCGGTGGCCTGCAATGGGTGCCGGAACTGACCTGCCCGTATGAGTGATCAGTCGCAAGCAGATGGTGTTTGGCAAAACGGCGAGAGCGAACTCGCCGTTTTCCTTGTGAAAGCGGCCGCATGTGGAGGCAAAATTAAGTCACGAGCGCGTGACTTTGCCTATGGGTCGTTTCACGAACCCGCGACTGGGGAGTTGAATCGTATCGAGATCGATCACACGAAAACCCTTGCGGGACAGCGATTAAATGAATGATCAATCTTGATGCGACATTACCGGAAATCCACTCTTGTGGCGAAACGGACAAAATTGAGCCGGAATCCAATCGCAATTGCGGCGCACCTGGACAACCGTAATCATTACATCACGGGAGAACCTTCATGTTGATTTTCAGCACACGCCTCGTCCCGGCCGTTGCTGCCGCCGCTGTGCTTGCTGGTCTCGCCGCGTCGCCCGCTTCCGCGGCCCGCGCCCGCCACCATCATCCCCAAGCCGTGCAGGAACAGAGCTATATGGCGACCGTTCCGCCGGCGCAGGAAATGGTCGCAACGCCGGACAGCAATTGCTATCCGACCCGTATGCAGGTGCCGACGGTTGGCGGCGGCCTGCAATGGGAAAACGAAGAAACCTGCGCCTATCCGGACAACTGATCGCCTTCACTGGCGCATGAAAACGGCGGGATGTTTCCCGCCGTTTTTGATTCAGAGCGTTCCGAGCAAAAGACTCTAGCGGCTTTTCTGGCCTTCTTCCTGATAGACGAAACGCTCTTCGCTCTCGAAGGCGCGCACCTGCGGCGCCTTGCCCGGCAGGCCCAATTCCTCCCAGCGCGCCGCGACTTTGTCATAGGTCGATTTGCGCAAAGTGGTGCGGGCCGAGAATACCGGCAGGTAGCGGTGATCCTTGCAGGCGTTGATCAGCACTTTCGAACCATAGGGTCGTTTCTCGGGCGGATTTTGCGAGGGATCGAGCGGCGTGCTCCAGGTGTTGCGCAGAATGTCCATGTCGTCGATCGGATTGCAGCGGCTGCCCATGGCCCAGAGTACTTGGTCGATGTCGGTTGGATCGACATCCTCATCCACGGCGATGATGAATTTGGTGTAGTAGGCGCCGCCGGGCACTTGTGCGGCGAGCGCCAGCACCTGCGCCGCATGGCCGGCATAGCGCTGCTGCAAACTGATGATGGTCATGCCAAAACCGCCGGCGGCGGCGGGATGCGAATAGATGCCCTGAATGCCGAGCACGCCGAGCTTGTCGAAATCATCCCAGATCTTGGCCGAGCGAACGATGGCGAAAAAGCCGCTCTGTTCGCAGGAGGGATAATCGGCCATCAAAGCATTCGTCAGCACCGGGCTGGTGCGATAGTGAACGGCAGTCACTTCAACCAAGGGGCAAGCGGCTTCCGGCTTGCCGTAATAGCCGGTGAATTCGCCGAACGGGCCTTCCGCCTTCAAAGCGTTGGGGCGCAGAATGCCCTCGATGACCAGTTCGGCATTGGCGGGGATCAGCAGATCGGTGGTCGTGCCTTTGACGACGGGGATTGGCTGGCCCTTGATGCCGCCGGCATATTCATATTCCGACACGGTCTTGGGGAAGGATTGCGACCCGACCAGCATGAACAAGGGATCGATGCCCCAGGCGGCAGCGACATGCAGCGGCTCGCCTTTGTCCCAGGCCTTCTGAATGTGCAGGCGCGCATCCTTGCCGGGCGACAGATAAAGCCCGACATGGTTCTTGTCCTGCTGCATCATCCGATAGGTGCCGATGTTGAGATAGCCGGTCTCCGGATCGCGGGTGATGACGGCATCGCAGGTGCCGGCATAGCGGCCGCCATCGCGCGGCCAGTGTTTGGGGATCGGCAGGAGATCGAGATCGATGTCCTTGCCGGTGATGGTGTTCTCGTAGACCGGTGCTTCGGAGCGCTGCACTTCGCGCGGCGGCGTGCGTCGTTTCAACTTGTCCTTGGTGCGGCGGATGAGTTCGACGGTGGGCGTATCGGGATCTTCTTCCAGCGAAATGGCGATGCGGCGCACGCTTGGGCCGAACGGCGACCAGAGATGGCGTGCGCCGATCGGATTGTTGTCAAAGCCCACGACCTTGCTGAACAGCGCGGCGGGCGACGGCTTTTGCTTGGCGAGCAGATAGGAGATGGCGCTCATTTCCTCGTCGCGATCGACCGGTTTGTCGACGCGCACCAGTTCGCCGATCTCCTCCACACGGGCGAGCCATTCGCGCAAATCCTGAATCGGCGCGCGCACCGTGTTGGCCGTATCGTCCATGGCGTTCTCTCCTAAAGTTTATAAGGCGTGTTTTTCGGCTCTATGCCACGGCGTACGGACTATTGCTCGAAATATTTTCGCGCCCGCTGCTTCAACGGTTCGGGCACCGCAAACAGTGCTTCGATGGTGTCGTGCATCCGCTGCGGGCTGATCGGGTTGACCTCGATCTGCGCGGCAGCGGCTTCTTTCAAAAATTCTGGATCTTTTGTCATGGCGACAAAGGCTGAGCGCAGAGCGGCAACGCGTTCAGCCGGCACGCCGGGCATGACGGTGAAGGGATAGCCGAGGCGGTTGCCTGAGGTGACGACGCGGGCCACCAGCCGATCGTTGGCATCGCTGATCACGTCGTCGAGTTCGGGCACGTCCTTCAGTTCGTCGGGCTTCAGGCCGGAATAAACCAGGATCGACACATCTCTGTTGGCGATCCAGTTCGGCTTGGTGCTCTTGATACTGTCCCAGGAGTTGTTGCGCGCTTCCACCTCGCCGCGTTCCATGGCGAGATTGAGCGCGCTGGAACCGGGATAGCCGGTGATCATCTTGAATTTGGTGCCGGCGAGATCGTTGAGCATCACCGGATAAATATAAGTGATGCCCGAGGTGCCGTTGGAACCGGCGATGATTTCCTTGCTGCGCGCTTCTGCAATCGTGTGAACGCCCGTTGTTTTCCAGGCGATCATGGTTTCGGTGGTCGGCGTCAGCGCGCCAAGCCATTGAAACTGTCGCACATCGAATTGCACGCCTTCCTTGCCGACCGCCTGATAGGTCGGCAGACCGTTTTGAATCAGACCGATGGCCGTGCCGTCTCGTGGTGCGACGCGATAAAGGTAATTGGCCATGACCAGACCTGTTGCGCCGGTCATGTTCTGCGGCACGGGCGTTGGATTGCCGGGGATGAAGCGGACGATATGACGCGCGACCAGACGCATTTGCAGGTCGTAGCCGCCGCCGGCGCTGACACCGACGAGAAATTGCAGGTTTTTGCCTTTGTAGAAATTTTCGATGGGGTCGGCTTGCGCCGAGGTCGCTGCGGTCAGCAGACTAAAGACCAATCCCGCGCAAAACATGCGAAAAGTACCGGCATCAGCCCCGGCCACGTGCCTGATCATCGTGTTTCCATCCCAAATTTCGTTGTTGGGTCCATCCTATACGCTGTTTGAGCGGATGGCGATGGATGCGGAGATCGCTGGGATCATGACAATCCAGGTGACGAGATTTCTGATTGCGCTTGCAAAAAGCCGCGCGGCGCGGCTTGATTATGACATGGAGGTGACGGCCTATGGTGCCGGCGGCAGCGGACCGCCCGCACGCGTTCTTAATGAACCCCCTGCGCTTCAGGACCCGATTAAACCATGACAGACACGACCGATACGGTCGCGCCGGCCCCCGATACTGTTGCGGAAGCCCCGCAGACGGTGGGTCGAGAAATTGAAATCAAGCTGACTGGCGATACGCGACAAATCGTTGATGCTTGCGACTGGCTCGCCCGCAATGGCGCGGCGTTTCGGCCCCGCGCGGCAAACCTGCACTCCGTCTATTTCGACACGGCCGACGAGCGGCTGCGCGCCGCCGGCATGGCGCTACGCGTGCGCAAGGTGCGTGGACGGCATATGCTCACCTTCAAATGGCGCAGCGATGATGCGGCGACCGCGTTCGAGCGTGGCGAAGCTGAAGCGCGTCTGGCCGGTCCCGAACCCGACATCGATGCCTTGGGGGCCGATACGGCGGCGCTCATTCGCGGCGTGTGTGGCGAAGCGCCACTCGAACAGCGCTTCACCACTGAGTTGAAGCGGCGCGATGCGGTGGCCCTGCCTGGCCTGTCCAGCATTAAAGTGGCCGTCGATCGCGGCCATGTCTTCGCCGGCGATCGCAGCGTCGAGGTCGAAGAGATCGAATTCGAACTGGCGGATGGCGATATCGGCGATCTCATCGATCTGGCGGCGCGTCTCACCGATGCCTGCGGTTTGCGGCTTGGCTCGCGCACCAAGTCGGAGCGCGGTTATGCGTTGGCGGCCGGTGAGTTGCCGCAATGCGTGAAGGCCTTGCCGCTGACGCTTGCCGACGATGCGGCAACAGAAGTGGCGATGGGCTCGATTCTCATTGCGGCCGTGGAGCAATTCGTCGCCAATTGGCCGGGCCTGCTCGAAGCCGAGCTGCCAGAATCCGTGCATCAGATGCGCGTGGCGCTGCGTCGTCTGCGCGCGGCGATCAAATTGTTCCAGCGCGAATTTCCTTGCGCCGACTTTGCCATTCTCGAGCGTCGCGCCGCCGATATAGCGTCGGCCATGGGGCAGGCGCGCGACATGGATGCCTTCACCGCTTTGGTGCAGGACGGGCCAGGCAACACGTTGAAGGACGATGCGGATTTCGGTCCGCTGCTCGAAAGCGCTGCTGTGCGCCGCTTCGAAGGTTATGAAAAGGTGCGCGCGGTTCTGCTCGATCCGATGACCACCGGTTTCGTGCTGGAACTCTATAGTTTCGTGTTGCGCCGGGGCTGGCGCGGTGCGCTCGATGTGGAGGCGCTCGGCCGTCTGTCCATGCCGGCGCAGACCTTCGCCAACGAAACTCTCGACCGCTTGCATAAGCGCGTGCGTAAGCGCGGCAAGGACCTCGAACGGCTGACCGTCGACGAGCGGCATCGCCTGCGCATTGCCTTCAAGGATTTGCGCTACGCGGCCGAATTCTTCACGGCGCTCTATCCGCACAAGGCGGGTGCGAAGTCGTTCATCCGTTCGATTTCAAAACTGCAAGACGTGTTCGGCGCCTATAACGACACGATCACCGCCCACACGATCGTGGCGGCGCTGGAAGGCGAAGGCACGATCGATGCGGCGGCCGGCATGGTGCTGGGCTGGTGCGCGCGCGGCGCGGCCGATGCCGAGACGCATCTGGCGGCAAGCTGGAAGATCTTCCGCAAGCTGGAAAAATTCTGGCATTAAGGTGTAATGGCTTAGCGGTATCGACAGTGCGGGGGGCGTTGGGCTTCTCGCGACGGTGGTTGTTTTGAAATATTTATTTCCAGCGCTTTTGATTTCGCTTTGGTTTGGTCTTTCGCCCTCCGCAAGCCAGGCCGAGATTTCGCAGACAAACCAGGCTGAATCGGCTGCCGCCTTCCAGGCGGTCGACGCTCTGGCGCGCCAGACCCGTGCGGCGGGGGATTTGCCACGCTGGTCGAATCCGGAACACGCCAAGGTGCTCGGCCGGTTTTGGGACGTGAAGGCGACTTTGGGCGCTCCGCCCTATCGCTCCGCCGACGTGCCGGCGCTGCTGCCCATCGGCGATCGGGCGGGCGCGCTCTTCAAGACCTATGTGCTGTTCGCGCCGCAGGCGGGAACCGTGCCGGATACGGCTGTTAATACCGCGCAATATCAGGACGAGATCGCCCGGGCGGGCGCTTATCTGCTGCGCGTGCAGGCGGCCGGGCTCGAGGCCATTACTGACTTCCTCGCCACGCTGCCGGCGGCTCAGATGAACGTCGCCCGCCGTGATGGGCTGCGTCAATTACGTCTTGGAATCAACGAGATGGTGACGGGCATCGTGCTGATGCTGCGCGCCCCGGGCCTGCGTCCCGAAAACCGCGTCCTCCTGCTCGATGCGCTCAGTGAGGGCGCCGCGACCCTGGCGGCTTCGACCCCGCCGGCCGACCGGGCGGCGCTGATTGCCCAGATCGACACGGTTCTGGCCAGTTTGAGCGGTCTGGAGCGGGAGAAGGCGCTGGCGTTCAAGGCGGCTTTCGAGAGGAAGGAGTGTGTGGGGCTTTGCGCGATGGAAGCGCAATAAGGCCAGGGGGTTGTCATTTGGGGCCGGCGGCTGAAAGGCTATTGGATTGGCCGGCTCACGTTGACTCTCCCGCCGTCCCCACCTAAAAGCCTGTCACTCTCGTCAGAGACGTTCTTTTGACACAGCCCCGTGGAACCCCTTGAGGTTCGGGGTCAACGCCCGGCAGCGCGATGCGCCCCCGGGCGCTATTGGTCTTTGGAATTTGGCTTTGGAGCATGGCTTCGGAGCTTCTGAATCGAGCCATTGGAGTTTTTGCATGTTCGAGGGCCTTTCCGACAAGCTCTCCGGCATATTCGATACGCTGACGCGGCGCGGCGCTCTCTCGGAGAGCGACGTCAATACCGCCATGCGCGAAGTGCGCCGCGCCCTGCTTGAGGCCGACGTGGCGCTCGACGTGGTGCGCGAGTTCACCGAGAAGGTGCGCGTCCAGGCCGTCGGCGCCAATGTGGTGAAATCGGTCACGCCGGGGCAGATGGTCGTCAAGATCGTCAACGACGTGCTGATCGAAACCTTGGGCTCCACCGCCGAGACCATCGATCTCTCTGCTTCGCCTCCCGTCGCCATCATGATGGTCGGCTTGCAGGGCGCCGGTAAAACCACCACCACCGCCAAGATCGCGCGCCGCCTCACCGACCGCATGAAGCGCAAGGTGCTGATGGCCTCGCTCGACGTGAAGCGTCCGGCGGCGCAGGAACAGCTCGCCGTGCTCGGCCGCCAGGTCGGCGTCGACACTTTGCCGATTGTCGCCGGACAGACGCCGGTGCAAATCGCGCAGCGCGCCGAACAGGCGGCGCGCCTGCAGGGCTACGATGTCGTCCTGCTCGACACGGCCGGGCGCACCCACATCGACGAGCCGTTGATGGAGGAAATGGCGGAGATCAAGCGCGCCGCCAGCCCGCATGAAATTCTTTTGGTCGCCGACTCGCTGACCGGCCAGGACGCCGTCAATCTGGCGCGCAACTTCAACGATCGCGTCGGCATCACTGGCATCGTGCTGACCCGCACCGATGGCGATGGCCGTGGCGGTGCCGCGCTTTCCATGCGTGCCGTCACCGGCAAGCCGATCAAGCTCATCGGTACGGGTGAAAAGGTCGAGGACCTCGACGATTTCAATCCGCAGCGCATCGCCAATCGCATTCTCGGCATGGGCGACATCGTCGCGCTGGTCGAAAAGGCGGCGGCGTCGATCGATGCCGAGAAAGCCCAGGCCATCGCCGAGAAGATGCGCAAGGGCAAGTTCGACCTCGACGACATGGCCGAACAGTTGGCGCAGGTGGAAAAGATCGGCGGCCTCGGCGGCATCATGGGCATGCTACCCGGCATCGCCAAGATGAAGGACCAGATCGCCTCGCGCATCGACGACAAGATGATCAAGCGCCAGCGCGCCATCATTCTGTCGATGACCCGCGCCGAGCGGCGCAATCCGGACGTGTTGAAGGCGTCGCGCAAGAAACGCATCGCCGCCGGCTCCGGCATGAAGGTCGAGGACGTCAACCGCTTGCTGAAACAGCACCGGCAGATGGCCGACATGATGAAGGCCATGGGCGGCGCCAACAAGCGTGGCCCGATGGGCAAGATGGCGCAGATGTTCGGGCTCGGCGGTGGCGGTGGCATGCCCTCGCCGGAGCAGATGGCTGAATTGCAGAAGCAGATGGGGGGACAAGGTGGCGGTTCAATGCCGCAGCTTCCCGAAAAACCACCGCCGGGTTTGACCAGCGGCGGGCCGCTTCTGCCGAATGGACTTCCAGGATTGGGCGGGCCGAAGCTGCCCGGTCTTGGTGGCGGAACACCGGGCGGGTTCAACCCGTTCGGGAAGAAGAAGTGAAAGTGAAATATGTGATGCGGGCAGGGACTGCCGCGCATCGTCAAATGAAGATCTGAAAGGAAGTACCTATGTCTCTTAAAATTCGTCTTTCGCGCGGTGGCACCAAGAAGCGTCCGTTCTACAGCGTCGTGGTTGCTGACTCGCGCATGCCGCGCGATGGCCGCTTCATCGAGAAGATCGGCACGTTCGATCCGCTGAAGGCCAAGGACAATGCGGCGCGTCTCGTACTCGATACCGAGAAGGCCAAGGATTGGATGGGCAAGGGTGCCCAGCCGACCGATCGCGTCTCGCGTCTGCTCGACGGTCTCGGCCTGTTGAAGCGTGAAGCGCGCAACAATCCGGAAAAGGCGCAGCCGAAGAAGAAGGCGCAGGAACGCGCCGCTGCTGAAGCCGCCGCCGCTGCCAAGGCCGCTGAAGCTCCGGCCGCCTGATGACGATGCCAAGCGGGCGCGATGGCAAGCCTTCTGATTTGCCTGTCGCGCCGGCTTCCGGCCTCGTGCTCGTCGGCCGCTTCGGCGCGCCGCATGGGGTGCGCGGCGAGATCCGCATCAAATCCTATACGGGTGATCCCCTGGCGCTCGCCGGTTACGGCGGGCTGACCGATGTCACGGGGACGCGCCGCTTCGTGCTCAAGCGTGTGCGTCCGGTGAAGGACGACATGCTGGTGGCGCAGGTCGAAGGCGTCGCCGATCGCAATGCCGCCGAAGCGCTGACCAATGCGGATATCTTCGTGCCGCGCGCCAGTTTGCCGGCGCCCGACGAAGACGAATTCTATTTCTCCGATCTGATCGGGCTCGCCGCCGTGCTGCCCGACGGCAGCCGCTTCGGCACGGTGCGCGCCGTCGACAATTTCGGTGCCGGCGACATTCTGGTGATCGAAACGGGCGCGGGCGAAGAAGCGCTGCTGCCCTTCACCAAACTGGTGGTGCCGAAGGTCGATATCGCCGGTGGCGCCGTGCATGTGGTGCTGCCGGAGGAGATCGACGGCGAGGATGAGGCGCAGTCAACCGAATAACTGGCGAGGTGGTGGGTATGGCTGAGAGACCGCAACTTGCCCGCCGCGCCGATTATGTTGCCTTCGTGCCGATCTCGACGCGCTGGCATGACAATGATGTCTACGGCCACATCAATAATGTCATCTACTATTCCTATTTCGATACGGCGGTGAACCAACTGCTGGTCGAGGCGGGTGTGCTGGATCCGGCCACCAATGAGATCGTCGGGCTGGTGGTCGAAACGCGTTGTTCCTACTTCGCGCCGATCGCTTTCCCCGATCCTATCGAGGTTGGCGTCAAAGTGGTGCATCTGGGCTCGTCGTCAGTGCGCTATGACGTCGGTATCTTTCGGGGCGATGCGGAAATCACCAGCGCACGCGGCGATTTCACCCATGTCTATGTGGAGCGCGCGTCGGGCACGTCGACGCCGATACCCGCCGCCGTGCGGGCGGTGCTGGAGCAGTTGAAAGGAAGCCAAGCATGAACGCCGTGGTGCAAGGTCTCGTCAAAGCCGTCAGCCTCAGCCCGCGCCATGCGTTCAGCAAGGCGAACGTGCTGTCGATCCGGCTCGTCGAAGGTCATGGCGTCGAAGGCGATGCGCATATGGGCGTGACGGTGAAGCATCGCTCGCGGGTGGCCAAGGATCCGCTGGCGCCGAATCTGCGCCAGGTGCATCTGATGCATGCGGAACTGTTCGACGAATTGCGGGCGTCGGGCTTTTCGCTCAGCGCTGGCGACATGGGCGAGAATGTCACCACCCATGGTGTCGATCTGCTGGCTCTGCCTGTTGGAACGCGGCTCAAGCTCGGCGACGAAGCGGTGGTCGAAGTCACGGGTCTGCGCAATCCCTGTAGCCAGATCGACAAGTTTCAGCCGGGCCTGATGAAGGCGACGCTCGGCCGCGATGCCGAAGGCGGCCTGATCCGCAAAGCCGGCGTCATGGCCATCGTGCTCACGGGCGGCGAGGTGCGGCCGGGCGATGCCATTGCAGTCGAACTGCCGCAAGGGGTGCTGCGGAAACTGGAGCCGGTTTAGGTCCTCGGGTAGCTAAATCGGCGAAAAGCGCTATCTGTTAAAGTGAAAGCGTCGAATTTCGGCCCAAAAGAGATGTCTCATGTCGGATAAGGAATTGCCTTTAAAAGGCTATTGGATCGGTACCGTCGATGTGACCGATCCCAACGCCTATAAGGACTATGTCGCCGCCAATGCGGTGGCCTTCGAGAAATACGGGGCCAAGTTTCTGGTGCGCGGCGGCCGGACGGAGACCCTGGAAGGGCGCTTTCGGGCCCGGACGGTGGTTCTGGAATTCAAGGATTATGAGACGGCACTCGCTTGCTATCACTCGCCGGAATATACGGCGGCGCGAGCTCTGCGGGACAAAGCTAGCCTGGGTGATCTGATTGTTGCCGAGGGATACGGCGGCTAATACGAATGTGGTTGGAACGATGAACGAGACGATGACAGCGCAGACCGATCTTCGGTCGACCATGGCACCAGCGGCAGCTTTACCGTCTCTGGTCGGCATGACGCGTGCCCGTCTCGGCGACGCTCTGCGCGCCATCGACGTGCCGGAACGCGAAATCCGCATGCGTGTCGGCCAGCTCTGGCAATGGATCTATTTCCATGGCGCGCGCGACTTCGCCGCCATGCTCAACATCGGCAAGCCGCTGCGCGCGCGCCTGACCGAGCATTATTCCTTGTCGCGGCCGCAGGTCGTTGCCGAGCAGGTGTCGAGCGACGGCACGCGCAAATGGCTCATCCGTCTCGATCCGGTCGATGCGAAGGATAGGGGCGCGGAAGTCGAATGCGTCTATATCCCTGAGAGCGATCGCGGCACGTTGTGCGTGTCGAGCCAGGTCGGCTGCACGCTCACCTGCACGTTCTGCCACACCGGTACGCAGAAGCTGGTGCGCAATCTGACCGCCGAAGAGATCGCCGTGCAGGTGGTGGTGGCGCGCGACATGCTGGGCGATTTTCCGGGTCTCACGCCGCCGACCAACGGCCTCATTCCTTCGGGCGAAGGCGTGCGCGCCGTTTCCAATATCGTCTTCATGGGCATGGGCGAGCCGCTCTATAATTTCGACAATGTCACCGATGCGATTTCGGTGCTCACCGATGGCGAAGGTCTGTCGCTGTCGAAGCGGCGGGTGACGGTGTCGACATCAGGCGTCGTGCCGCAGATAGGGCCTTTGGGCGAAGCGACCGGTACGGCCTTGGCGATCTCGCTGCATGCGGTGCGCGATGATCTGCGCAACACACTGGTGCCGCTCAACAAGAAATATCCGATCAAGGATCTGCTCGACGCCTGCCGCAACTATCCCGGCTTGTCGAACGCGCGGCGCATCACCTTCGAATACGTGATGCTCAAGGGCGTCAACGATTCAAGAGCCGAAGCGAAGGAACTGGTGCGGCTGCTCAAAGGCATTCCGGCCAAGATCAATCTCATTCCGTTCAATCCGTGGCCGGGCACGAAATATGAATGTTCGGACTGGGATACGATCGAGCAATTCTCCGACATCGTCTTCAATGCCGGCTATGCGAGCCCCGTGCGCACGCCACGCGGCCGCGACATTCTCGCTGCCTGCGGCCAGTTGAAGAGCGAGACGGAAAAGCTTCGGGCGCGCGCCCGGATGATGGAATCGCATGACGAAAGTCATCCCGAATCCAAATGAAAACAGCCGCCTAAATTAGCTTTCACGTTTTGTTAGCCATATTGGTTGGCGTCACATTAACGTAAACGGCCTACTTCATCGATTCATTGATCATTGCTGTTCATTGAATCGGATTGTTCATGCGTCCCTTGCGTCTATCGTCCGCCGTTTTCGCGGTCTCCGCTGTCGTTCTTCCCGCTCTTCTCGTTCAATCCGTTGAAGCCGCGCCGCGTCATGAGCGGCAGCGCCACGTCCACAAGAGCGTGAAGAAGAAACCGGTCGCCCATCGCCATCATGCGCCGCCGCGTCACGTCTATCGGCCCGCGCCGCGTTATGTGGCGGCACCCGCGCCGATGCCGGCGCCCGTGGCCGAGCCCGCCGCGCCATCGTTCTTCTCGCCCTATGGCTGGTTGATCACCGTCAACGCCAAGACCTTCGTCTCGCCGCGCTTCACCGGCTCGGACGATTACAGTTTCATCGCTTTTCCGACCGTGTCGTTTCGCCGGCCGGGCGAAACACCGGAATGGTCCTCGCCCGACGACAACATCAGTTTCGCGGCGTTTTCCAGCAGCGGCTTCAGCGCCGGTCCGGTCGTTGCTTATCGCGGTGGCCGTTACGATCGCGGCAATCGCGAATTGTGGGGCGTGCATAATGTGCGGTGGACCCTGGAGCCCGGCGTGTTCGGCCAGCTCTGGCTGATCCCCGACACGCTGCGCGCGCGTCTCGAAATCCGGCGCGGCTTCCGTGGCGAGGATGGTTTCGTCGCGCTGCTCGGCGCGGACTGGGTGACGCGCTGGCAGGATTTCACCTTCGCCATCGGTCCGCGCTTCAACTTCGCCGATGCTCGCTCGATGCGCTCGCGCTTCGGCGTCACGACGGCTGATTTCTTGGCCAATCCGGTTTACGCACCGCATAGCCCCGGCGCGGGGCTGGTTTCGGCCGGTCTCTACACCTCGCTCACCTATCGCTATTCGCCGGAATGGGCGTTTACCTTACACGGTGGCTATGACCGGCTGACCGGCGGGGCGGCGTCGAGCCCGATCGTGCGCCAAACCGGCAGCCGCAATCAGTTCACGGTTGGCGTCGCCGCCAGCTATACCTTTCAGCTGTCTCGCTGATTTTATGTTGCTGGCTTGAGCTTTTCTTTGAGCCGGCAACGCAAATTAAACATTTGTCCACCATGTTGGCGTGGGATACCGGCCGGCCAAGTTTGCGCCGGCCAGTTGTGTATTGTGATCTACCGCAAGTTCTGCGTTGGAGTGAGTGATGGGTGTGCGTAACGAATGGGTCGGCCGTCGCCAGGCGATGCGCCAGACCTGTCAGATGCGGGCTGAGTTGCGCTTCACCGACGGGCGCTTGCCGATCGAATGCACGATCATCGACATCAGCGCCGTGGGCGCCCGCT
The DNA here is from genome assembly GCF_031921685.1 of Methylocella sp. CPCC 101449. Taxonomy (NCBI): domain Bacteria; kingdom Pseudomonadati; phylum Pseudomonadota; class Alphaproteobacteria; order Hyphomicrobiales; family Beijerinckiaceae; genus Methylocella; species Methylocella sp. CPCC 101449. The sequence continues at coordinate 1,758,431 of NZ_JAPDHU010000001.1, forward strand.
TGACCTTGCCGGATGGTTTCGACTGTCCGGAGGATTTCGATCTCTACATTCCCTCGCGCGATGAGACCAAACAGGCCAAGGTGCGGCGCGTGACGGACGATGGCGTCGCCGTCGCCTTCGTCAAGGCGCGGCAGCAGGACCCGCAGACGATGCAATCGATCAACGAACGTTTGGCGCGTCTGGAAACAGCGTTCGCCGATGTGAAGCGTCTGGCGCCGCTGCATGCCGTCGACGCGGATGCTTCGATCCTGCCTGCTCTGGACGCGCGGGTCGATGCTTTGGCGGCCGGTCTCGCTGAGTTGCGCTCTTTGTTCGATATGCGTGCGGCGGCGCCGGAGCCGGTCGATCACGCACCGGAGATCGCTTCTCTGCGCGACGATTTTTCGGCGTTGAATGGGCGGCTGCAAGAGATGAGCGCCGCGGCCGAACAACCGGTCAAAGACCTCGCCGAAGATATCGCGAAGGACTTCACCGGCATTCGCGCCGAGATGAGCCGGCTCGATACGTCGGTGCGGGCGCTGACCGAAATGGCGAGTGTTAATGCGGCGCTGACGCCCAACGATCATGGCCCGGAAATCATATCGCTGCGCGGTGAAGTGGCCGCTTTGGCGCAAGCGGTGCGCGACGTGACGGATGGCGATGCGTTACCTTCCTCACCGCCCGCCAACGATCTTTCCGACATTCGTGCCGAGATGGAAAAGCTTGGCGTGTCCATGCGCGGCAATGCGCAGATTCCACGCCCCGAAGATGTTCGTCCTGTTCAGCCGACGCCTGCCGTTCATCTGCCGAGCGAGGCCGATGTGGCGGAGATGAAAGCGGAGATTGCCGAACTGCGCGCCATCGTCGCCAAGATGGCTGCGGCTGAACCGGCCGCGCCGCAGGAAGGCGCGGAGACATTGCGCGGCGAGGTCGACGAGCTGCGCCAGTCGGTGCGCGCGCTCATTCTCGTGGTGGCCAAGAGCCTCAATGCGCCGCGCCAGGCGGCTTAGCTCGCATCTTCGTGTCAGTTGATACGCCGCTACCTTGGTGTCATCCCGGACACGCGAAGCGTGATCCGGGAACCAGGGCGCGTGACGAAATCTTGGTTGGCTGCGAATGCCGCTTCACCGCTGGGATTGCAGGCTCTACCGCTCGCCCCTGGTTCCCGGATCGCGCCGTTGGCGCGTCCGGGATGACACCGAGGGCGTACTAAGCGCGCGAGATGGTGCGCAGCGCCAACGCCGCGAGCACCGCTGAGATCACTGCGTTCCATCCGGCCAGCGACAGGCCGAGAATGCGGATGGCAACTGCGTCGCAACGCACCACTTTGGTGGTTTCGAGCTGACGCATGAAGTCGCTCATGTCGGAAGCGCGCTGCGGAATGGCGCCGGTGCAGCCGGTCGGGCCTTCCCAGAAGCCCCATTCGACGCCGGCGTGATAGGCGCCGAAAATGGCGCTGCCGATAAAGATCAAGGCGAGCAGGACGAACAGCAGTTTGGACACTGGTGAGGGCTTGCCGGACACCGTGCTGGCGACGGTCAGCGCCGCGACGGGCACGCCGATGTAATAGGCCCAGCGCTGCTGCAGGCATAGTTCGCAAGGCAGATAGCCGGCATATTCGAAGATCCAGGCACCGGCGATGGTGGCGAAGGCGATGACGAAGATCGCCAAGGCGATGCGGAAGGGAGTAAGCATCAGAACACCTTTATAGCCACCCAGAACCCGAGCACGACGAAAGCAATGATGAGTGCCATGAAGACACCGAAATGGCGGTCGAGCAAGGTGCGGGCCTGGTCGCCGTAGCGATGCAGCAGGCCAGCGACGATGAAGAAGCGCGCGCCGCGCGTGATGATGCTCAACAGCACGAATAGCAGGAAATTATATTCGAGCAGGCCCGAGACGATGGTGACGAGCTTATAGGGGATGGGCGTCGCGCCCTTGATCAGGATGAAGGCCCAGCCCCATTGCGCGTAGAAGGCGCGCAGCGAGTCCACTTTGTCGGTATAGCCGTAGAGATTCATCAGCCATTGGCCCAATGTCTCATAGAGCAGATAGCCGATGCCATATCCGACGATGCCGCCGAGCACCGAGGCGATGGTGCAGACGGTGGCGTAATAGAAAGCCTTCTCCGGCTTGGCTAATGCCATCGGCACCAGCACCACGTCGGGTGGAATGGGGAAGAACGAGGATTCCGCGAAGGAGATCGCCGCCAGCGCTGGTGTGGCACGAGGCGATCCGGCGAGAGAGAGCGTCCAGTCGTACAGGCGTTTGAACATGGGCTCCGTGCGGCGGGAATCAGGGCAAGACGTCAGTGGCGGGACTCAGCTTTAACGGCCGAGAGTTGGCAAAGGCCTAACTGGCTGGTGGCTTGGCAGCAAGCCGTGGAGTTACCGGTGGAACCCATCCCGCAGGATTGTGATGGCCGTTTGAACGAAAAATGCCGTGGCGGTTGGCCGCCACGGCATCGGTATTGGTGAGGATTGGGGCCTTACTGGGGCTGGCCGTTGCCGTCCGACTTGGTGTCGTCGAAGGGCTTCCAGCCGCTTTCACCACGCGCCTGGGCGGCCGAGCGTTCGCGCTTGAAGCGTTCGAACTCGTCGCGGTCGCGGGCCATGCGCAGATGGGCGAGATATTCGCCGAATTCGCGCTGGGCGGCCTCGAGTTTGCGGCGTTCTTCCTCGATGCGCTCGAGTTCGGCCGTCCGCCATTCGTCAAAAGCCCGATTGCCGGTGTTATCAGCGCCGCGACCCCAGTTCGGGCCACCGCCAAAACCACCGTTGCCGCCTTCGCGATTGCCGAACTGCCAGGGGCCGCCGCGCCAATTGCTCTTGGCCCGCTCGCGCGCTTCGTCGAAGCGCATGTTGGCAAAGCTCACCAGATCACCCTGCTGGCCGGATCTCTTCTGCCAGATCTTCAGCATCAGGATCGCCAGGCCGATCGGCCAGAAGACGATGAAGCCGAGGATCATCGCGACCAATTCCAACGGGCGCCAGGGCACCCGGTTGTAATTGCCGCTTTTCCAATCACAGCGGCCGCGGCGACCCTGGCCGCGATCGTTGTCCGCCCATTCCGCAGTCGCACTCATTTGCGCTCTCCATATCGGCCACTCGGGCCTGATGTGAATGTAACGTACATTAACATGAGGCGGGAGTCCATTGCCCGCAAGGGGGCTGAAGGGAAAATTTTGCAACGGGAGGCCAGCTTTGCCGATCCCGGCCCTTTAAAACTCCGGCATCAGAGGAGGTGGGGGCTGCCGTTGAGGGTGCAAGGCGGGATGGCGGCTTGGCCGCAGATTTAATGTGAGCTCAAGCTTGATAGTTACCGCGACCAAGGCCCCTTGCGGGTGGTGCGGCGGATGGCGCCTTCGACCAGGCTTTGGGCGGCGGTTTCCAGAATGGCGGCCGGATTGGCGCCGGTGCGCTGCGGGTCAAGATGGCCCGACAGCATGAGCATGGCCAAGCCGTGCGACAGCGACCAGATTTCAAAGGCGAGTGCCTTGGCGCCGTCACGCGGGGCGCCGTGGTATTCGAGGACGCTGGCGCAGGCCTGGCGGATGCTTTCCAGCGCCCGATCGGCGGCGGCGCCCGGTTCCGGCGCGTTCAGGGTCTGCACATTGCCGAACATCGCCGCATAGAGGCCGGGTTCCTCGCGGGCGAATTCGAGATAAGCGGTGCCCATACGGTGGAACGCCACTTCCGGCAACGGCTGGCCGTCCTGCCAGGCGGCTTCGAGCTTCTGCACGAAAGCCTCGAAACCGCGCTTGGCCAATTCCTCGATCAGGGCGCCGCGATCGGCGAAATGCCGATAGGGCGCTGCCGGCGTGACGCCGACCATTTTGGCCGCCTCGGCCAGAGTGAAGCCGGACGGGCCGCGCTCGGCCGCAAGATAGCGCGCCGCTTCCAGCAGGGCCTCTTTCAGATGGCCGTGGTGGTAGCCGCGCTTCTCGCCGCCAAAGAATCGGGGGCCGAAGGTGTTCATGGCGCTTTACATAGGGGTGATTGGCGCGGACGGCGAATCTGGTCTGATCGACATTGCCATTCCCTCGACGAGAGCGTCGAAGACCACGCGGCAGCGCGGGCTTGTTCTCAGATCCTCGTGCATGACGATCCAGAGCCCCAATTCGAGATCAAATTCGCTGGCCAGCACGCGCACGAGATCGGGATTGCGCGCCGCCAGCGGAATCTGGCAGCCACCGATGCCAAAGCCGCAACGGATCGCCGCGAGCTGGGCGAGATCGCTGTCGGCGCGCAGTGCGAAGAGCGATCGGTTCATGGCCGGAACGGATTGCAGAAATGCCCGCAGCGCAGGTGTTTCGCGATCGAAGCCGATACAATCGTGATGAACCAGATCGGTCAGCGACGTCGGCACGCCACGGCGCGCGAGATAGTTGCGATGGGCATAAAGGCCCAGGCCGATGCTGGCGAGGCGCTTGGCGATCAGCGCATCTTGCAGCGGCTCGACCATGCGCACGGCAATGTCGGCATCGCCGCGCAACAGATCGCCGACCGCATTGGAGAGGACGAGTTCGATCTCGAGTTTGGGGTGTCGTTCGCGCAACCGGGCGAGGATCGGCGGCAGATGTTCGGCGCCGACGACCTCGCTGGCGGTGATCCGCACAGTTCCTTTCACCGTCTCGCCGTAGCCTGACGCGGTCCGCAACAGCGCGGTGGCCGTCGCGGCGAGGGTTTGCGCATAGGGTTTGAGTTCCAGCGCCGCGTCGGTAGCGATCAATCCGCGCTGCGAGCGCAGAAACAGGCCGCAGCCGGTGGCGGCCTCCAGGGCATCGATGTGCCGGGCTATGGTCGGCTGGGTCAGTCCGAGCAGACGGGCGGCGCCCGAGAGGGAGCCTTCGTCCAAGACGGCGAGAAAACTGCGATAGAGATCCCAGCTTGGATCGGTGTTCATATATTTTCGTATAGCATATCCAGATATTTCGACAATTTTGTTTTGTTAAGGCCTGCCGCATCCTCCCTTCAGAAATTGGAGTGTCGGCTATGCAAAACAAAATCGCATTGGTTCTGGGCGCCACGGGTGGCATTGGCGGGGAAGTCGCCCGTCGGCTCAACAAGCGGGGCTGGCGTGTGCGCGCCCTGCATCGCAAACCCGAACGGTTCGACGGGCGTGGCGACTTCGCCTGGCTGCGCGGCGACGCCATGGTGGCCGGCGATGTCCTGGCTGCCGCCGAGGGCACGTCGTTGATCGTCCATGCGGTCAACCCGCCGGGCTATCGCAATTGGGGCGAACTGGTGCTGCCGATGTTCGACAATACGCTGGCCGCGGCGCGCGGTGTCGGTGCCCGCGTTCTTCTGCCGGGCAATGTCTACAATTACGGGCCGGACGCTTTTCCGCTCGTCAATGAAAACTCGCCCCAACATCCGTTGACCCGTAAAGGCAAAATCCGCGTCGAGATGGAAGAGCGGCTGCGCACCGCCGTCGCGGCGGGAGATGTCAAAGGCCTGATCGTCGGCGCGGGCGATTTCTTCGGTCCGCAGGCCGCCAACAATTGGTTTTCGCAAGGGCTGGTGAAACCGGGGCGGCCAGTGCGGGCGATTTCCTATCCGGGCCGGCCCGGGGTCGGACACCAATGGGCCTATCTGCCCGATGTCGCCGAGACCATGGTGCGCCTCGCCGAACACGATGGCCTCGATGATTTTGCGCAGTTCCATATGGGAGGCCATTGGGATCACGATGGCCGGCAGATGGTGGACGCGATCCGGCGGGTGGTCAGCGCCCCCAACATGCGCGTCAGTCGCTTTCCCTGGCTGGCCGTGACCTTGGCGTCGCCGTTCGTGCCGCTGTTCCGCGAACTCAGCGAAATGAAATATCTCTGGCAAGTGCCGGTGCGTTTGCAGAACGCGCGGTTGTTATCGGTGCTTGGGGCCGAGCCGCATACGCCGCTTGATGTTGCCGTGCGGACGACGCTTGTCGGATTGGGGTGCATCGGCGTGGGTGAGGTAGATGCCTCATCGACGCATCGGCAAAACGTTCTGGCTTAGAAAAAACGCCGCCGGAGTGCGGCGGCGTTTATCCGTTGGATGATCAGAACGTGCGCTCGGCGCGCATGCGAACCGTCCAATTGCTCGGGCTGACTTGCGCCAAGGTGCCAAGGCCCGCCGGTACCGAAAGTGGCAGGCTCTGGTTCAATTTGGCGTAGGACAGTTCAGCGCCGAGATCGAAATTGCGCAGCGGCGACCAGACCAACTGTCCGGCGACGTTCCACAGACGCGCCTTCGACAGGCCGCCATTCGCCCAAGACGTATTTTGCGTCACGCTGCCGGGTGTCACCTGCACATAGGTGGCGATGAAGTTCGAGCGCAGCGACGGTGTCCAATAGTGGGTGAAGATCGCAGTGGTGCCAAACGCCTTGGTTAGCTCGGCACCGCCGGCTGTACATGCCGCATTGATGCAATACAGCGTGACGTTGCGATCGACGCGCAGGAAGCCACCGAGGAAGTTCGTTGTCATCGCGAAAGTGCCGTTGAGGCCGAGGCCATAGATATAGTCGAGTGCGCCGACGCCATAGTTGGCGAAGAATTGCACGTGATCGCCAGCCGCGATCATTGGCAGCAGGATGCGGGCGCCGGCGCCGACGGCCCAACCGGTCCGACGGATCTGTGGACCGGCATTGCCGACCACCGCCAGCGGTGCATTGCCGAAGGTGGCGGTGTTTTCCTGCAGCATAGCCGAGACCATCGCCATGCCCCACGTCTGATCGACGCGCAGGTTGCCGATGAGCGAAGGCAGGCGCTGGGCGACGGGGCCTGCGGTCGCCGCCGTGGCGGTGAACGGATTGGCGCCCAGCGTGTTGGCGGCAGCCGTCAGGATTTCATCGCCGCGATTTTCCAGGGCAAGCACGGCGGAGAAGCCGTTGCCGAAGGTGGCGGTATAAGCGAGCTGGCGGACACCGTTGGGGAAGCCGCCATTAGGGGCCGAGTGGTATTGATAGGGCGGCAGCATAAAGAAATTTGACGCGGCCTGACCGACGGTGAAACCGGCGAAGCGGATATAGGCTGATTCGATGGTCGCTGTATTGTTATTGCCCGCCGCAAAGACACTGGCGGCATAGCCAAAGGGTGCGTTGGCGAGACCCGAACCTGCCATGAGACGCAGCGCGAAAACGGTTTGCACCGTGCCCCAGGCCGATTGCGTGCGCGCATCCATGTTGACGATGCCGCGCGCGAACCAGCCGTTCTGATCAACGCCATTCGAACTGATGAACGTGTTGGCGGGTGTTGTGGCGCTGGCGGTCGAGCGATGCACGACCGCATTCTTGGCCGGTGTGTACCAAGCCTCGACGCGGACGCGGCCGCCGACTTTCAGACAGGTGTCGGTGCCGGGGACCCAATAAAAGCCGGTGCCATAGGCATCGCAGACCCGTACATATTCGGCGGGTGCGGTTTTGCGCGACGGCAAATCCGCCGCTTGCGTCATGGCGATAGGCAAAAGAGTAGCGCCGGCGCAAATGAGCGCCGTTTTGATAGGCTTCATAGTCCCCCTCCTGTTAAAGTCCTTGGAAGCTTATGTTGGAATTGGCTTGATCAGCACTCAGGCCGGTGCGCGTTCGCTGACACCTGGCGCCGGGCGGGTGCGCAACGCGTGGAAGACCAGGCAGAGAATGGCGGTGGCGATGTAGGGGGTCGCCATGGCGATGCCCATGCCGCTCAGCGACAGTTGCGAGACCAGCAGGCCGCCGACCACCGGACCGATGATCGCAGCGACACGCGCGGCACCGCTGGCAAGTCCGACGCCGTTGCCGCGGATGGCGGTGGGATAGAACGGGCCGACCAGGCTGTAGAGCGAATTATGCGCGCTGGTGGCAAATGACATGGCGACGACGATCAGGCTGATGACCAGGGTTGGCGTCAGATCGGGGATGCCGAGCGCGAAGAGAGCGGCGACCGCGACGATGGTGGCGAACAGCGTCGTCAGCCAGCCGAAGGAATCGATGAAGCGCGACAGCAGCAATTGCGCGATGACGCCGCCGACGGCACCATAAGCGAAGGCGAGCGAAGCCATGGCCGGTGACACGCCGCTGCGCTGGAGCAGGATCGGCACCCAACTGACCAAGGTCATGAAGGTGAGGGTTTCGACGAAAAAGACTGCCCAGAGCAATGGTGTGATCGTCGCCAGCCGGTCGCGGAACAGGTCGGCCAGTCCGGGCTTTTTGCTCACATCGCTGTCGATGACGAATTGCGTTTGCGGGCCAATCGCAAGATCGGGAGCGATGCGGCGCAGGGCTTGGCGCAATTCTTCCGATTGCGGCTTCTTCAGTGCGAGATAACGGATCGACTCGGGCAGAACGAAATAGAGCAGGATGCCGAGCAAGGTGCCGGCGACGCCAACGATGAGAAACACCGACGGCCAGCCGGTGCGCGGAATAAGGAAAGCCGCAAGACCACCGACGGCGGCTGGGCCGAGAGCATAACCGATCGAAGCCAAGAGGACCGAACTGCCGCGCACGCGTTTCGGCGCGCCCTCGGTGAGCAGCGTGACTATATTGGGCAGAACGCCGCCGATGCCGATGCAGGTGAGGAAACGCAATATCAGCAGATGTTCGTAGGAATCGGCGAAAGCGGTGGCAAGCGCCGGCAGGCTATAGGTCAGAACGCCGGCGACGATGCCGATGCGGCGACCATAGATGTCGCCGAGCTTGCCGAAAGCCACCGCACCGATGAGCAAGCCCAGATTGCCGACGCCGAAGATCGTGCCCATCACCTTCGGTTCGAGCTGCCAGTCGCGCAGAATGGCCGGCGCGGTAACGAGGATGGCGGCGAAGTCCATGCCGTCGAGAAACAGAGTGACGAAGCACAGGATGAAGATGCCGATGTGGGTGCGGCCGATCTTCATGTCGTCGAGCAAAGGCGCGATGTGGACGGTCTGTTTGGTATCCATGAAATCCCTCCCCAAGATTTCTTCGGCGTTAACGTGCTGCTAGAGATGTCCGGCTTGCTTGAAGTAGCGCTCGGCGCCCGGATGGAGTGGGATCGACGTGCGGCAGGCGGCTTTCGGATTGATCGGATAATTGACGGGGCTGCGTTCCGGCGGGATGTGCGTGTATTGCCGCGACAAGCCCTCGTAACGCTCGATCAAGCTCCAAGCCATCGCATAGGCGACATCGTCGGGCAGATCGGTGGTCGTCAGCAGAATGAAATCGGAAAAGTCGAGGAATTCGGTTTCGACATCGAGGCCCGGCTGATAGTTCGCCGGCAGGGTGGCGCTCGGCCAGCCGTAGGCGCGGTGCAGCTGATCCTTGGTGGCCGGTTCGATCGGCAGATAGTGGAGTTCCACTTTCTTGGCCATGGTGTGCCACCAATCGGTCATTACCGCTTCCATAATGATGGCATCGGCCTTGCCCGCCGTCATGTCGTGAAAGCAATCGGCCGGCTCGTCGCGCTCCAGATAGCGGCCGCCCCAGCTTTCGAGGGTTTCTCGGGGAATGCCGGCGGCGCGCATGAATTCCTGCGTCACCTGGCCGATGAGATTTAAGCCGTCGTCGCGCGCGGCGATGATGCGCAGCGGCGGCTGCTTGGCGCGCAGATCGGCGAAGCTGCGAATATTGTGTTCGCGGCGGATGGCCAGGATGAGGCGATCGTTCTGCGGCACGAGGCCCAAGGCGCGCAGATGCGGAAAAGCTTCGCCGGCGCAAAAGCCGGTGCCCTCGAGAGCCATGCGGGCACAATGGGCCGGCGTCATGATGGCGACATCGACTTCGCCACGGCCGACGGCGCGCGCCGCGTCCAAACCGCCCAGGCCGTTCCAGATGGCGAAGCGAAAGCGCGGACCGGCGAGGCGGCCGAGTTCATAGCCGAGCCAGCCCATGACGCGATGCAGATTGGCGCGCCCCCAATCGCCCTTGAAATGCAAGGTGAGCGAACGGCCGAGCGTGGGCGGCGGAATTTTCACGGGCGCCGTCATGCGGGCTGCACGACAGGCAGGCCGACAAGCACGTCGTCGCCGTCGACGCGCACGGGGAAGGTCTTTAGGTCATGCGTGCAGGGCGCGGCAACCGCCTTGCCGGTGCGAATCTCGAAAGCGCCGCCGTGATAGGGGCATTCGATGATCTCGCCTTCCACATAACCTTCCGCCATGCGCGCATAGGCGTGGGTGCAAATGCCGGCGGTGGCGTAGAAGTCTTCGCCCAGGCGATAGATCGCCAACAAAGTACCGCCCACCTGCGCTTCGCGCACGTCGCCGTCGTCGAGATCGCTAGTGGAAGCGACGCGATGATAAGCCAATTCGGTCATTAATCTTCTCTCAGGCGACAGGTGCGGGCGCGGCGGTTTTCGCTGCGGCTTCGATCATGGTTTTGCGTGCTTGCACCACGACATGGGTGCGGCGGCGATAATCGGCCCAGCCCCAATATTGCGTCGGGAATGGCGCGTTGAGGTGGCCGCAGCTCTTGCACGTCCGCATGGCGGGGTCGCGGTTGATCTGCTCGACGATGAAGGCATCCTGGGTGATCGTCGGCAGACCGATCAGAACCGGATCGTTGGTCTCGATCGCATCGGGAAAGTCATGGGCATCGTAGGGATAGCGATGCAGCTCCGTGTCACATTTGGCGCAGATGATGGAGAAGGCTTCACGCTGCGGCGTGTCGATTGCCTGGCGCTGGGTGATGACGGCGATGGCGATCATGTCGGCGCGATCGCCATTACCCGGCCGTTCGCCGACGCCATGCTTGTCGCCGGCATGGTCGTCGTCAGGCGAAGGCTTGTCGCCGACGCCATGATGCAGCGGGCCGACGAAGACCTGGCCCGGCGCGCGGAAACTGCTGCGAGCGCCGAAGCAGACATTGACTTCCTGCTGGGTGTTCTCGTGCAGGAAATAGCCCATGGTGCCCTTGAATTCAGGATCGTGCATGGCAGAGCAGGGCACGATGCAGCCGGCGCCGAGATAGGGGAACAGGGGATTGAGCTGCGTCGTCGCCGAGCGCACGGCGTCATAGATATTGACGCGCAGCGGCTCGGTATGGGTCGGTGGCGCGCGGAAGGTGCGATCGGCGCGCGGCTTCGGTGCCGCGAAAGACAAACCGCGTTTGGCCGCCCGTTCGCGCTCGCTCTTCTCGGACGCGCTGATGTCCTGCGCAAGGGCCTGCCAGTTGAAGGGTGTCAGGTCGATGGGCGGCAGCATCGCGCCCGTCGCCGGGCATGTCCGCATGGACGATGTGGCATTAAAGAGTTCGCAGGCTCTGAGATAGCCTTCCTGCGGCAGTTCGGTGGCGCAATCGAAGGTGACGCGGCTGATCTCTTTGCCGGTTTCTTCCGAGAACCAGGCTACCGCTTCGAGGCCGGGATCATCGGCCTTGTAGCGCAGGTGGACGGAGGCTTCGCGCGGCAGCAGGCGATGCGGCGTGCCGCCGGGCACGTAAACGAAATCGCCGAGCACGAGATCGAAATAATTGACCGAGGCGTCGCGGAATTCGATGCGCGCCGATCCCGACATCTGCACCAGCACGCAATCATGTTCGCAGATCAGGAAGAAGGGCTGCGCCACTTCGTTGCGACTGAGATGCAGTTGCGGATCGATGCCGAGTTCGAGGATCGGCATTTCATCGAAATTGCCGCGGCTCGTGGCCTCGGCAAACAGATCAGCCCGGTTCTTGCGGCGCATGTTTCTCCCTCTGGTCCCGGCGTGTGCGATCGGCCAGTCCCGGACTCATGCCTCATATGACAGTATTCTGTCAAGATGACAGTATACATATATTAAAGCCAAGCCCAGGGCACCCCGCCGGCGGATGTCCCCGAACGGCCAAGTCCATGTTGCTAAATTTCTTTTGCCGCCTCGAAGGTCGATTGACGGCTGCGCGGTTCTGGGTCAGATTTTGAACATGTGTTCAAAACGTGTGTTCAACGCCAAGCCCAACCCGACCCGCGATGCGATAGCGGAATCGGCCTTGCGGCTGTTCGCCGAACAGGGCGTCGAGAACACCACCATGCGCCAGATCGTCGATGCCGCCGGCATCAGCCTGGGCACGGTGAATTTCCATTACGGCTCCAAGCTCGGGCTGGCGCAGGAGGTGCTGGAGCGCCTCGCCAAGGACGTGCGCGACGCGCGCATCGCCGAATATGAGGCGCTGGAAGCGGCCGCTGGCGACAATCCGGTCGATCTGGAAGATTTGTTTCGCGCCTTCATCCGTCCCTACGTGGAGGGTGAGGAACATGCGCGCCTGCTCGTCATCTACATTCTGCATCAACTGCGGCTTGCGAGCGTGCGTCGGCCGGAGCTGACGACGGCGAGCATCATCACCTATTTCGACGAAGTGGCACTGCGCACCGTGCGTCTCCTGAAGAAGGCGCGGCCGCATCTCTCCGATGCCGACATCTGGTGGCGCTATTCGCTCGGCCTCGGCGCGGTTCTCTCCGCCGTGTCCGATTGCGGGCCCAACAACCGTATGGCGCGTTTGTCGGAGGGCGTGGCGGATACATCCGATCGCCGGAAGTTGGTGGAAGAGGGCATCAAGTTCTGGGTGAAGGGGTTCGATACATAGAGAGAAATTGAGGGAGGAGCGTGCGTGAGCAAGTGGCACTACACGAAAGGTCTGCATGACCTGGGGCACGGCAACCATGCTTATCTGTTGCCCGACGGCAGTTGGGGCTGGAGCAATGCCGGTCTGATCGTCGATGGCGATCAGAACCTGCTCGTCGACACCCTGTTCGACCTGAAGCTGACGCAAGAGATGCTTGACGTCATGCGCGATGCGGTGCCGGCAGCGCGCAAGATCAAGACATTGGTCAATACCCACGCCAACGGCGACCACACTTTCGGCAACCAACTCATCACCGATGCCGAGATCATCACCACCAAGGAGACGGCGGAGGAAATGTTCGAGCGGCCGCCGACCATCGTCGCCGAATGGAAGCGCAATTATAAGCAGCTCGGTGAAGGCGGCGCCTTTCTTTACGAAATGATGGGCCGCAATTTCGATTGGGATGACGTGCGCTATACGGCGCCGACCAAGACCTTCAGCGGCAATCTCGATCTCAAGGTCGGCGACAAGGAGATCAAGCTCATCTATGCCGGCCCGGCGCACACTAAGGGTGATACGCTTGTCTATGTGCCGAAGGACAGGATTCTCTATGCCGGCGATCTGCTTTTCGTCGGCGGCCATCCGGTGATCTGGGCGGGCCCTGTCGGCAATTGGATCAAGGCCTGCGATCTCATTCTCGGTCTCGATGTCGATATCGTCGTCCCAGGCCACGGACCGATCGCCGACAAGGCGGCGGTGCGGACGTTCAAGAGCTATCTCGAATATATCCACGGCGAAGCGCGCAAGCTCTACGATGCCGGAGTCGATCGCTATACGGCCGCGACGATGATCAAGATGGATCCCTATCTCGATTGGCTCGATTCCGAGCGCATCGTCATCAATGTTGCCTCGCTTTATCGCGAATTCGGTTCCAAGGAACCGATTGTGCCGCTCGATCTGTGGGCTGGCATGGCGCGCTTCCACAAGGCGGGGCTCTGCAACTGCGGCCGCCTCCATAATGGCTTCAAGGCCGAGGCGGTGTGAGGCATCATGAAACTCGTCACCTTCATCACCCCTAAGGGCGAACAACATATCGGTGCATTGGGTGCCGATGAGAGCACCATCGTCGACTTCACCGCCACCGATCCCTCGCAGCATTTCCGCGACATGCTGGCCTTGATCGACGGCGGCGACCCGGCGCTCGATGCGGCGCGGAAAATGCGCGATAGCGCCCGCTCCGTCGTCGTGCCTGCCGCGCAACAGAGATTGCTGGCGCCGGTGCCGGAGCCGCGGCAGATGCGCGATTGTCTGTGTTTCGAGAAACATCTGCGCCAGGCGCGGGCGTCGCGCATGATGCGCGACGATCCGAACGCCAATGTCACGCCTGAAGACATCAAGGTCGCCGACGTCTGGTACAAGCAGCCGATCTATTACAAGTGCAATCGCTTCAGCGTGGTCGGGCCGGAAGCCGACGTGGAATGGCCGAGCTATTCCCAAGTGCTCGATTACGAAATGGAATTCTGCATCTTCACGGGCAAGGGCGGCAAGAACATCGCCCGCGACAAGGCGCGCGATCACATATTCGGTTATGCGATCTTCAACGATGTCAGCGCGCGCGATGCGCAGGCTGAGGAAATGACCGGCATGCTGGGACCAGCGAAAGGCAAGGATTTCGACACGGGCAATGTGATCGGACCGTGGCTCGTCACCGCTGACGAAGTCGCCAATCCCTATGACCTTACCATGACGGTGCGGGTGAACGGCCAGCAACGCTCAAGCGGCAATAGCGGCGACATGCATCATAAATTCGAGGACATACTTGCGCATGTCTCGAAACATGAAACAATCCGAGCGGGAGAGTTCTTCGGCTCGGGAACGGTCGGTGGCGGTTGCGCCCTCGAAATCGGCGGTTTCCTTGAAGTGGGGGATGTCGTCGAGCTGGAAGTGACGGGGCTTGGCGTTCTGCGCAACAAGATCGTCGCGCCCAAATTGAACTGAAGCAGCATCAGGTGACATGAACTGACGTTTTCATTTTTGCGCGAACACCGGGAGGGAGACCATGTTCAAACGCATTCTGTCTTATGCAGGTGTCGGCGGCCTAGCGCTGGCCTTGATGGGCGGCGCCATGGCGGCGACGAAAGTCAAAATAGGTTATTCGGCCTCGACGGCTTTCGCCAATGCCTATGTGGCCGCCGATCAAGGTATTTTTGCCAAGCATGGTCTCGATGTGGAAATGGTGCTCGTGCCCAATTCCTCGACGACGCCGGCGGCTTTGATCGCCGACAGTTTGCAGATCGGCCCGCCGACGGCGCCCGTCACTTTGCAGGCGATGGAAAACGGTCTCGATCTCGTCATCCTCGCAGGCGGTGGCGTCACCGATCGTAATGCCAGCGAGGTCGGCGTCTTGGCGCGTGAAGGCTCAGGCATCAAGACCGCGAAGGATTTCGAAGGCAAGAAGGTCGGCACGCCGGGGCTCAACGCCTTCCTGCATGTGATGTTCCGCGAATGGATGACGCGCAACGGCGCCGACTGGAAGAAGACCACCTTCGTCGAATCGCCCTTCGCGCAGCTGGGCGATGTGATGAAGGCGGGCCAGGTCGATGCGGTCGTCACCGGCGATCCATTCAAGACGCGGGCGCTCGAAGCCAAGCAGGGCTATCTCGTCGCCAATTATGTCAGCGACATGGGCGATGGCATCGCCACAGGCTGGTATGTCGCGTCGCGCAAGTGGGCGACGCAGAACAAGGAAGCGGCTAAGGGCTTCCAGGACGCAATCCGCGAAGCGACCGAACTCGCCAAGAAGGATCCGGCGATCCTGCGCAAGGCGATCGGTGCCTATATCAAACTGCCGGAAGGGGTTTTGGCGCAGGTGCAATTGCCGGCGTTGCAAGCCGCCGTCACGCCTGAGCAGATCAACGACTGGTCGAAGATTTGTGTCAGCCAGGGGCTGACCAAGAAGCCGACCGATCCGGCGCGGGTTCTGTGGAAATGACCATGGTGCAGGATAAGCCGATGCAGCGGGCAACGGACATGCAGAGCCCGCTGCTGTCGATCGAGAACGTCAGTTTCTCCGTGCCGGTGGCACAGGGGAAACTGACGATCTTGCAGAACATTTCGCTGAACGTGCGTCAGGGCGAGTTTGTCTCGATCATCGGCGGATCGGGCTGCGGCAAGACCACGTTGCTGCGTCTTATCGGCGGCCTCAACCGGCCGACCGAGGGACGCTTGATGTTCGACGGCACGCCGATCGAACAGCCGTCGCGCCGCCGCGCCGTGGTTTTTCAGGATTACAGCAAGGCTTTGCTGCCGTGGCGCACGGTGACGAGCAATGTGCAATTGGCTTTGGACACCGATCCGACGCCGCGCGATGCGGCGACCAAGAAGAAGATCATCGAGCGGCTTCTGGAACAGGTCGGCCTCGCCGAGGCGGCCGATCGCTTTCCGCGTCAATTGTCGGGTGGCATGCAGCAACGCTTGCAGATTGCCCGCTGCCTGGCGCTCGAGCCGAAAATGCTTCTGATGGACGAGCCGTTCGGCGCGCTCGATGCGATGACGCGCCAGACCTTGCAGGACGAGATCTCCAAGCTCGCCAGGGAAACCGGTATGACGGTGATCTTCATCACCCATGACATCGAAGAGGCGATCTATCTCGGTGATCGCGTCTGCGCCATGGAAAGCCGGCCGGGGCGGATTTCGGCGGTGCTCGACATCGATCTGAAATTCCCGCGCGATCAGCTCACCACCCGCGAGGATGAGCAGTTCCTGCGCTATCGTCACGAATTGTTCCAATATCTGCCGAAGAAGCATTGACGGGAGGCTTGCATGTTGCGCGCGCTCGTTCTGCCCGTCTCGCTTCTGCTGCTGTGGGAATTCGTCGGCCAGTCCGGCCTCATTCAATCGGACATGATGTCTTATCCGAGCGCCGTGGCGGCAGCGGGCGCGGGCGCATTACTCGACGGCAGCATGTTGAAGGCGACGCAGCAGACCATCGTCAGTGCCCTGATCGGTCTGTTGATCGGCGGCGGCATCGGCATTGCGCTCGGCGCCTGGTTTGGCATGTCGGATGCGGCCAATCGGCTCGGCCGTGTTTCGGTGGAAGCGGTGCGGCCGATCCCGTCGGTGGCGCTGATCCCGCTCGCCATGCTGGTGTTCGGCTTCGGCTATGGCATGACGATCGCGGTCGTCGCCTTCGCCTGCATCTGGCCGGCTTTGATCATCACCCAGACGGCGGTGAAACAGGTGCCGCGCGAGTTGCTGGAAGTGGCGCGCGGTCTTGAGCTGGGTTGGGTGCGCAAGCTTTTCACCATCGTCCTGCCTGACGTGGTGCCCAATCTCTTCACCGCCTTGCGGCTGGCGGCCGGCGTGGCCTTAATCGTCGCCGTCACGGTGGAGATCACCGCCAATCCGCAGGGGCTGGGCTATGCTTTGATCGTGGCGCAGGAGACGCTGCATCCCGATCGTATGTTCGCCTATCTGATCTGGGTCGGTCTCATCGGCTGGCTGTTGAACTTTGGCTTGTTGCAGGCGCAGCGCCGGCTCTTTACGCGTTGGGATATCGCATGACGGCGCGTGCCTTTCTCCTCAACATCGGCAGCATCGTCGTCCTGCTGCTGTTCCTGGCGCTTTGGCAATTCGCTTCGGTCAGCGATCTCGTCTCGCGCGTCTTCCTGCCTCCGGTCACCGATGCTTTCGATGCGCTCTGGCGGCAGGTGGAGGATGGCTCGCTGTTGCAAGCCATTCTCGGCACGACGGGGCGGATGCTGGTCGGCTTTGCTTTCGCCGTCGTCGTCGGTTGCGGCTTCGGTCTGTTGATCGGCCTGTCGCCGACGGTGCGCGCCTATATCGAGCCGAGCCTGGAATTCCTGCGGCCGTTGCCGGCCTCGGCGATCATTCCAGTCGCCATTCTCATGCTCGGCCTGACCAAGACGATGATCATTTTCGTCATCGCCTTCGGCTCATTGTGGCCGATCCTGCTCGCCACCATTCAGGGGGTGAAGTCGGTCGAGCCGCGTCTGTTCGAAATGGCGCGGACGATGGAACTCTCGTCGCGGGAGGTGATCACCTCGATCGTGCTGCCAAGTGCCGTGCCGGATATTTTCGCCGGTGTGCGGCTTGGCCTCACGGTGTCGCTGATCCTGGCTGTCATCACCGAGATGATGTCGGCGGAGGTCGGGCTTGGCGCCAACATTTTGCATGCTGCGCGCTCGTTCAACAGCCCGGATCTCTTTGCCGGGGTGATCACGCTCGGCCTGCTCGGCCTTGTCATCAATGCGATCATGGAAACGGCGCAGCGCCATCTGACACGCTGGCAGCAAGATTATTAGATTCTTGTTCTGACGCGTTTTCTTCACGCGAACGGGTGTCCACTTCGCTTGAAAACGCTTTTTTGGGGATCAGCGCTTGGCTTTGCGGCTGGGTTTCGCCGCCGCCAGCGCCTGGCGAAAGCCGCGCAGGGTTTCAAGCGTGGTCTGCAACCCCTCGGCGGAAAGGGCGGCGCCCATTTCATTTGCCCAAGTGGTCTGGCGCAGTTGCAATTGCCGGCGGATGTCGATGCCCTTTTGCGTCAATTGCACCAGTTTGGCGCGTTGGTGATCAGGGTTGTCGATCAAAACCGCATAACCGCCGGCGACCAGCCAATCGACCAGGCGCTGCACGCTCTGGCGGGTCAGGCTCATGTGGCGGGCGAGCTGGGCGACCGAGCGCAGGCCGCTGCCGGCGGCGCCCAGCACCTGCCAGCGGGCGCTGGTGAAGCCGAGGTCGCGGGTCAGGTGATCGCCGTCGGCGATGAGCTGGGCATTGACCAGGAAAACCGTCTGGATCAGTTGGGTGACGGCGGCGCCATTGGGCGTGTGGGTCGGGGGCGTGTCGGACATGATGGTCGCGATGATTAAGGATTCGCCCGGTTCCGTCGAGCCGGTGGCAGCGGCGATCCAGCCTAAAGGTTTGACAGAACGGCGTGGATGCGCCTATAGAAGCGCCGTTCCAAGCGCGGCGAAGGCCGCGTTTTTCGTGTTTTGCTGGTCTTTTTGGTCTGGCAAGCCCGAAAACCGGGACATTTTCGCTGGTTAGACCCTGCAAAGAAGCCGGTCGCGATTGTCGCAGAACCGGGATTGAACACGGAGAAAAACGATGTTCGCAGTGATCAAGACCGGTGGCAAACAGTATAAAGTTGCCACCGACGACGTGATTACCGTGATGTTGCTGGCCGGAGAGGCGGGCGACAAGGTGACCTTCAACGACGTTCTGATGAGCGTTGATGGAGACAAGACGAATTTTGGCGCACCGTTCCTCAGCGGCGCCCAGGTGTCCGGCGAGATCGTCGAGCAGACGCGTGGTGAGAAGGTCATCGCCTTCAAGAAGCGCCGCCGCAAGAACTCGAAGCGCAAGCGTGGCCACCGTCAGGACCTGACCCTGGTCAAGATCACGGGTATTTCCCTGGGCTGATAAAGCCCTTCGGCGATTCCCTTTCCCGCGTGTTTCGGGTATGGTGCTCGAGATACAGATTTCATCTGAGGCAGCGCCCCATGGGTGGCGCGCCTTACAGAGATAGGTTCGGAGCAGGTTATGGCTCACAAAAAGGCAGGCGGTTCGTCCCGTAACGGCCGCGATTCAGACGGACGCCGTCTCGGCGTGAAGAAGTTCGGCGGCGAGGCAGTCCTCGGCGGCAATATTCTCGTGCGTCAGCGCGGCACCAAGTGGCATCCGGGCTCGAATGTGGGCATCGGCAAGGACCATACGTTGTTTGCGCTCTGTGACGGCACGGTTGCTTTCGCCTCGAAAGGCAAACGAGCTTACGTAAACGTCCTTGCGGCCCAAAAACTGCAGGCCGCTGAGTAAGGTGAAGGTCAGCGAAGGACTTCACCGGCTCCAAACCCCGGTGGACCGTCCTTCAGGAACCTCCTGAAATCCAGTCCAAGGCCAAAATGGCTAAGCCAGGGGAAATGGGGCTCCATTTCCCCTTCGCGTTTTTGGGCGCGAGGGCGCCCGTTGGACTGGAGAACGGGTATGTTCCCGGATTTGCTACGCGACGACATTTTTCGGCTCGAAACCAAGCGTTTGTGGCTCCGTTGGCCGCGAATTGCCGACGCTGCCGCGATTGTACGCCTGGCCGGGGACAAAGACGTCGCGCAAATGACGGCGCGCATCCCCCATCCCTATCCTCAGGCGGCGGCGGATCGCTGGATTTTCGAGAGCCGGGTCGGCAATGCCCAGGGCAGCGCCGTCGTTCTGGCGCTCACTTTGAAGGACAGGCCCAGCGAGCTGATCGGCGTCATCGGCGTGCATCAGACCCGTGCGGGCCGGGCCTTGCTCGGTTATTGGCTCGGCAAGCCCTTCTGGGGCCAGGGCCTGATGACCGAGGCGACCCAGGCTTTGGTCGACCTGGCCTTCCGGGCGAGCGAAGTCGAGAAGATCGAGACCCATGCGATGGTCGACAATCCGCGCTCCTGCGGTGTGTTGCTCAACGCCGGTTTTGTCGTCGAAGGTGAAAAGCCGGTCGATATGGCCGAGCGCGGCGGCGTGTTCGTCTGCCGGTATTTCGGTCTCGACCGGGAAACCTGGCAGGCGCGCCAGACGGCGCCTTTGGCGGCGGGCGATATGCGTCTCGCCTGCTAATTATCGTTTGATCTGCCGGTTGGCGGATTTTGGGGTTATAGAAGTGCAGCCGCGACGCTTGAGAGGCGCCGCGGCTGTGATTGTTTGGAAGAGTGAGATGAAATTTCTCGATCAGGCGAAAATCTACATCCGCTCCGGTGACGGTGGCGGCGGATGCGTCTCGTTCCGGCGCGAGAAGTTCATCGAATTCGGCGGGCCGGATGGCGGCGATGGCGGCCGTGGCGGCGATGTGATCGCCGAATGCGTCGATGGCCTCAACACGCTCATCGACTATCGCTACCAACAGCATTTCAAGGCCAAGACCGGCGTGCATGGCATGGGCCGCAACCGGGCCGGTGCCAAGGGCGCCGACGTGATCCTGAAACTGCCGGTCGGCACGCAGATTTTCGAGGAAGACAACGAGACGCTGATCGCCGATCTCACCGAGGTCGGCCAGAGCCTCGTCATTGCCAAGGGCGGCAATGGCGGGTTTGGCAATCTGCATTTCACTACCTCGACCAATCGTTCGCCGCGCCGCGCCAATCCGGGTCAGCCGGGGCAAGAGATGACGCTGTGGCTGCGCCTGAAGCTGATCGCCGATGCGGGTCTCGTCGGTCTGCCCAATGCCGGCAAGTCGACCTTCCTTGCCACCGTCTCGGCGGCGAAGCCGAAGATCGCCGACTATCCCTTCACCACTCTGCATCCGGGCCTCGGCGTGGTGCGCGTCGACGAACGCGAATTCGTGCTCGCCGATATTCCCGGCCTCATCGAAGGTGCACATGAAGGCCATGGCCTTGGCGATCGCTTCCTCGGCCATGTCGAGCGCTGTCGCGTGCTGCTGCATCTGGTCGATGCCGGCGGCGAACATGCGGGCAAGGCCTACAAGATCATTCGCGGCGAACTCGAGGCCTATGGCGGCGGCCTGGAAGACAAGCCGGAGATCGTCGCTCTGTCGAAGACCGATACGGTCGATGCCGACACGTTGAAACAGCAGGTGGAACGTTTGAAGCGCGCTATCCGCTCGGCCGGTCCGGCGCGCGCCGAGGGCGAGAAGCCGCGACCGCTGCTCTTGCTCTCGGCGGCAACGCATACCGGGGTCACCGAGGTCTTGCGGGCGCTCTACAAGGAAATCGGCGTCGTGCGCGCTGCGGATCCCGAGGCGGCGGCATCACGCGAGCCGACCTGGCAACCGTTATAGGTCGGCAACCGCGCTGAAGGTTTTCAGCAGGTTGTCCACATCGGGCGGGGTGACGGATCAAACCCCGGAGAAAGTGGTTATCGTTTCTTTACGTTACATTGGCATCAACGTCCCGTGACAACCATTCCGCACCTCGTCTCGTTTCGTCGTATCGTCGTCAAGGTCGGCTCGTCGCTGCTTGTCGATCAGGGCAAGGGCGAGGGTGAAGGCGCCGTGCGCCGCGACTGGCTTGAAGCGCTGGCGCATGATCTCAGCGAATTACATCGCAACGGCAAGGATGTACTCGTCGTCTCCTCGGGCTCGATCGCGCTCGGGCGCACGATCCTGAAATTGCCGCGCGGGCCTTTACGGCTGGAGGACAGCCAGGCGGCGGCCGCCGTCGGGCAGATTGCTCTGGCGCGCACCTGGTCGGAGGTGCTGTCGGCGCGCGGCATCACGGCGGGGCAGATTCTCGTCACCCTCAACGATACGGAAGAACGCCGCCGCTATCTCAACGCGCGCGAGACGATCGCGCGTCTGCTCGACATGCGCGCCGTGCCCGTCATCAACGAAAACGATACGGTGGCGACCACCGAAATCCGCTATGGCGACAACGATCGTCTGGCGGCGCGCGTCGCCACCATGGCGAGCGCCGATCTCCTGGTTCTGCTGTCTGACATCGACGGTCTTTATACGGCGCCGCCGCATCTCGATCCCGATGCGCAACTCATTCCGGTCGTGCCGCGGGTGACGGCACAGATCGAGGCGATGGCCGGCGGTGCGGCGTCGGAATTTTCGCGTGGCGGCATGTTCACCAAGGTCGAGGCGGCGAAGATCGCCACCACCGGCGGCACCCATATGGTGATCGCCGACGGGCGCATCAAACATCCGATCGCCCATGTGGCGGCGGGCGGGCGCTGCACCTGGTTCCTGACGCCGTCCAATCCGGTGACATCGCGCAAGAAATGGATCGCCGGCTCGCTCGAGCCGCGCGGTACGGTGCATGTGGACGTGGGCGCGGCCCGCGCCTTGAAGCGTGGCTCGAGCCTCTTGCCGGCGGGTGTCACCCGTGTCGAAGGCGCCTTCGCGCGCGGCGATTGCGTCATCATCCGCGATGCGCAGGGCGCTGAACTTGGGCGCGGTCTCATCGCTTATGATGCGGCGGAAGCCGGCCAACTCGTCGGCCGCAATTCCAAGGATATCGAAAGCGTGCTCGGCGCGCCGGGGCGCGCTGAGATGATCCATCGCGACGACATGGCGCTCGCCGGCGACGTGCCGCTTGGCGAGGCGTGAGCGGAGTTTCTACCGAGGCCTGGTGTGCTGAACCTCTGTGTCATACCGGACACGCGAAGCGTGATCCGGTATCCAGGGGCAAGCGGAAGAGCCTGCAATCGCGACGATGAAGCGGCTTACGCAATCGACCGAGATTTCGTTACACGCCCCTGGTTCCCGGATCGCCTGCGGCGTCCGGGATGACACAAAGGTTTCGGCGTATCGAGCGATCAGGCCTTGTTAGCCCTTGGCTTTGGCGTAGTTCTCCGCCGCCTTGTCCCAGTTCACCACGTTCCACCAGGCGGTGAGATAGTCCGGCCGGCGGTTCTGATATTTAAGATAATAGGCGTGTTCCCACACGTCGACGCCGAGCACGACGGCGCGGGCGCCCAGTTCAAACGGCGTGTCCTGATTGGCGGTGGAGACGATGCGCAGCGCGCCGTCCTTGTCGACGATCAGCCAGGCCCAGCCGGAGCCGAAGCGTGAGGCGGCGGCCGCATTGACCGCCTGCTTCATCTTGGCGACATCGCCGAAAGCCGCGTCGATGCCGGAGCGCAGTTTGTCCTGCGGCTCCTTCGCGCCGCCGGGCGTCATCAATTCCCAGAAGAAACTGTGGTTCCAGTGGCCGCCGAGATTGTTGCGCACGGCGGTGCGCTCCTTCTCCGGCACTTTGTTCAAATCCTGCAGAGTCTCGACGATCGGGATCTTGGCGATCTCCGGCCACCGTTCGGCCACCGCATTGATGCCGTTCACATAGGCCTGATGATGACGCGAGTAATGGATCTCCATGGTCATCGCGTCGACATGCGGTTCCAGCGCATTATAGGCATAACCGAGTTTCGGCAGATGGAACGGGCCGCTCGGGGCGGCCGGCGCGGGAGCGGAGGGTGCCGGGGCTTGTGCCTGTGCCGCGCGCGGCAGCAGAGACTGGGCGAAAGCCAGCGCAGCAGCGCCGACCGAGGATTGAAGGAGGGTGCGACGCGCATACATGGGACGTCTCCTGGGGAGTTGCGGGCTGGAAGTTAGGTCACGAATGTAAAGCAATTGAGGCCGGATTTGGTTTCGACCTTTTTCCGCAGCGGAACGGCAGGTTAGCGAAGGTCAGGAAGACTGCCAATCGCATCATCTCATCAACCTTAGTCGGTCAGGCTTTCGCCTTGACGGCTGCTATCGGTTTGGCGAAGTCTTCAGCTTCACCGCCGCCAGGGATGGAGACGCATGACCACCTATCTCCTGCTCTGCGCCGCGGGCTTTCTGGCTGGTGCGATGAACGCGCTGGCGGGCGGCGGCTCTTTCGTCACGCTGCCGGCCCTCATCGCCGCCGGCGTGCCCTCGGTCGCCGCCAATGCGTCGAGCACGGTGGCGCTCTGGCCAGGCGGTGTGGCGAGCGTTTGGGTCTATCGCGATGGGCTTGGCCAGGTGGCGGGCGTGCCTCTGTTGCCGACATGGCTGGCGACCTTGATCGGCGGCGCCATCGGCGCGCTGCTGCTGTTGTGGACGCCGACGAGCCTGTTCGACCACGTGTTGCCCTGGCTGCTGTTGGTCGCGACCCTGATGCTGACTTTTGGACCCAGGCTTGGGCCTCTGCTGCGGCGTCATTTCTCCGCCGGCATCGTCACCGTGCTGTCGATCCAGCTCATCCTGGGCATTTACGGCGGCTATTTCGGCGGCGCCGTCGGCCTGATGATGCTGGCCGCCTGGAGCCTGCTCGATACGGCCGACATCAAGACGCTCAATCCCTCGCGCGCCCTGATGACGACGTCGGCCAACACCATCGCCATGGTGATCTTCGCGTTCTCCGGCATCGTCTATTGGCCGGAGATGACGGCGATGGCGATCGGCGCGCTGGCGGGCGGCTATGGCGGCGCGCATTTGGGTCGCCGGTTGCCGCCGCAGATCGTGCGCGGCGGTACGATCCTGTTCGCCTGCGCGGTGACGGCGGTGTTCTTCCTGCGCGCTTACAGGTGATCGGTCATTCCTTCACGGCGAAACCGCCCTTGGCGACGATGTCCTTCCACATCGTCGCTTCGGTCTCGCTGTTGCGGGTGAATTGCTCCGGCGTTTCGCCGCCGGGCAGGAAGCCCAGTTCGTCGAAGCGTTTCAGCACGGCTTTGTCCTGCAAGGCGGCGCGTGTGGCGGCATAGATCGCTTGGATCACCGGCTTCGGCGTGCCGTGCGGCGCGGCCAATCCCCACCAATTCTCCATCACATAGCCGGGCAGGCCGCTCTCCGTAGCGGTCGGCAGGTCAGGCACATTGGGCAGGCGCTGTTCGGCGGCGACGGCGAGCGCCTTCACCTGACCGGATTGGACGAGCGAGCGGCCGACGCCCCAGCCGGCGAGATAGAGCTGTACGTCGTTTTGTACCACCGCCTGCAAGGCTTCCGGCGCGCCGCGAAACGGCACATGGGTGATCTGAATGCCGGTGAGCTGTTTCAGCCGCTCGACGGCCAGATGCGGCGCCGTGCCGGCGCTGGGCGAAGAATAATTGAGCTTGCCGGGATTGGCTTTCGCATAGGCGATGAATTCGCCTAAGGTTTTCGCCGGCACGGACGGGTGCGTGTACATGACCGAAGGCACCACGGCGACCCGGGTGATCAAGTCGAAGGCTTGCAGCGGGTCGAGGCCGGACTTCGGCAGCATGAACTGATTGATGACGAAATTGTTCGTCGCGCCCATCATCAAGGTATAGCCATCAGGTGCCGCGCTCGCCACCGCCTTGGCGCCGATCATGCCACCGCCACCGCCGCGTGCATCGATGACCAAAGGTTTGCCGAGCTGCTTTTCCATCACCTCCGACAACAGCCGGATGGTGATGTCGCCGGCACCGCCCGGCGCATAGGGAACGATGACCATGATCGGTCGCTCGGGATAAGCGGCGAAACTTCGCGTCGAAATAAGAGGAACAGCAGCAGCAAGGGTCAGAACGGCACGGCGGCTGATCGCACTCATTTCTTGCTCTCCGTTTAAAGATCAATCCGCATGAGGTCGTGGGCGATGCGCAGCGGGCCTTTGTAGGTGCTGCGGATTTCCTTCACATAGGCGTCGATCTGATGCGGGCCCATCAGCTCGACCGGCAGATGCTTGCCCGCGGCGCGTTTGAGAACAGGCGACAGGGAATCGACATGGCCGATATGGGTGGCGATCACTTCCTTCACGCCAGCGTCCACCGCAAGCTTGCCGAGTTCGGCGGGGCTCGTGTGCGAGAAGGTGCCGACGGCCGATTTGCGGCGATGTTCGATGAAGGCCTCGGTGAAAGTGCATTCGTGGATCAGGAGATCGGCGCCTTGCGAGATTTTCCGAATGCCTTCGCAGGGCGCGGTGTCGCCGCTGAAGGTGACGATCTTGCCTTCCGCCTCGATGCGGAAGCCATAGCAGGGCGAAATCTCGACCGGGATGTGATCCATCAGCGCGGCGGTGACATGGATATCCTTATCCTCGAAGACGAGGCCTTCCTTATATTCGCGCACGGCCGGGCGGATCGCTTCCATATTGGCCTGGCGCGCCGGATAGGCGCTGCGCGCCCTGATATCGGCGGCGAAAGCGCCGTTCTCGAACAGATGGCCGACCATCTCCTTCGTGCCGGCGGGGCCATGCAGGTTGAGCGAACCGCGCTTGCTCAGGATCCATTGCGAAATGACGAAGAACGGCAGTTCGCAGACATGGTCGTGATGCAGATGGGTGAGGAAGAGATCGCTGACA
Organism: Methylocella sp. CPCC 101449; assembly: GCF_031921685.1. Lineage (NCBI taxonomy): Bacteria > Pseudomonadati > Pseudomonadota > Alphaproteobacteria > Hyphomicrobiales > Beijerinckiaceae > Methylocella > Methylocella sp. CPCC 101449. Next base: position 1,784,618 of record NZ_JAPDHU010000001.1, read on the forward strand.
TCGGCCGGATTGACGTCGACGCGCATCAATTGGCGCGTCGCGCCATGGCCGCAATCGAGCATCAGGTGCCGGCCGTTGTCCAAGGTGATGAGAATGGAGGTGTGGCAGCGATCGGGATCGGGCAAAGCCGCGCCGGTTCCAAGCATCACGATCCGCATCTCAGTCCTCCATTATGTGCCTGCACTATGAAACGGCGCTTTGATAAGAGAAGACGGATTTTTGGCATGACATGATAACCAATAGGAATAATATGATTTCGGAGGTTCGGGATGATTTCGTCGCTGCGCATGCGCCATCTGGAGGTCGTGCTGGCCGTTGCCCAGGCGGGTTCGATGCAGCGCGCCGCCCAGCGGGTGCGGCTGACGCAGCCGGCGATTTCCAAGCTGATTGGCGAGATCGAGGCGATCCTGGGCGCCACGCTTTTCGTGCGCAGCAAGCGCGGCGTCGCGCTGACCGAGAGCGGCCAGGCCTTCATCGGCCGCGCTGAGGCTTTGCTCAACGATGTCGAGCAGTCGCGCCACGAAGCGGTGGCGATCAGCAAGGGGCAGCGCGGCTTGCTACGCGTCGGCATGCTGTCGGTGGCGGAAGGCGATATTCTGCCGAAGAGCTTATTGGCTTTGCAGAAGATCGCGCCGGGGCTGCGCGTGCGCATCGAGGAAGGTACCTATACGGCGCTGCTCGATGCGCTGCTGCGCGGCGAACTCGATTGCGTCATCGGCCGTCTCGAAGCGGGATTGAGCGGTGTCGATGTGCAGACCATCGCTTTCCATCCGGCACCTAGCCTGGTCGCGCGGGCCGGCCATCCGCTGGCGCGGCGCAAGCGTGTGACTTTGGCCGATCTGGCCGCCTGTGCCTGGGTGCTGCCGCGCGGCAATGCGCCGGTGCGCGTCGCCATCGACAAGATTTTCATCCAGGCCGGGCTCGTGCCGCCGGTGCCGCTGGTCGAGTCCACATCGATCCGCTTGAACTACGAACTGTTGAGCCAGTCGGACATGATCGGCGTCATGACGGCCGATGCCACTACCGACTATGTGGCACGGCGCAAACTGGTGGTTCTGCCGCTGGATATCGGCGATCTCCTGCCGCCGATCGGCATCATGCAGCGCCCGGGACAGCGTTCGCACGTAATGACGCTGTTTCTCAGCCTGTTGAAGAAAGCCTATGGCTGAGCGGCTTCTACGGTGCGGCCGTCGATTGTCGAGCGACGAATTGCGGGCGCAACAGCACATCGCCTGGCATGTCCTGGCCGCCAATGCGCGCCAGCAGCAGGCGCGAGGCTTCAAGCCCCATGTCGCGCTGGTGGATGCGCACTGTGCTGAGCGGTGGCGAGACCACATCCATGAAAGGCGAGTCGTTATAGCCGGTGATCGAAATGTCGCGCGGGCAGACGAGGCCTTGCTGCGCGAAGACATCGTAACAGCCTAACGCAATCATGTCGTTGGCGGCGACGATGGCGGTGAGATCGGGGTTTTGTGCGAGCAGGGTGATACAGGCGCGGCGGCCCTCTTCGCGCGAGAAGGCGGCGGACGTGACGACGGGTCGTTGTGCCTCCGGGATCGACAGCTCGGCGCAGGCCAGCAGAAAGCCATTGAGGCGCGCCGCGCCGGTCGACAGCGAGGCGGGGCCGGCGATATGGCCGATGCGGCGATGGCCGAGCCCGGCAAGATGGTGCACGGCAAGCCCAATGCCTTTGATGTCGTCGCTGAGCACGGCGGGAGCGCGGCCGAATTCGTCGGTGCGATTCATCAGGACCATCGGCGCGGGGCCTTGCAGCCATTCATCGAGGATCGGATCACGCAAGGTGGCCGAGGCGATGATCAGACCATCAACCTGCCGCTCCATCATGCCGGCAAGGATCAGGCGATGGCGCTGCGGATCATTCGCCGAATTGGCGACGATGGTCATGTAGCCCTCCTTGAGGAGGTTGTGCTCGATGCCTTCGAGAATGGGCGGAAACAGCAGGCTCGCCATGTCGGGCACGACGACGCCGACCACGCCCGATCGCTTGGTGCGCAGGCTGGAGGCGAGGGAATTGGGTCGATAGCCGAGCGTGCGGGCGGTTTCGAGGATGCGGGCGGCGATCTGCGGTTTGACCAGATTGCGGGTCGCCGGGTTCAGCGCCCGCGAGACGGTCGAAAAATGCACGCCCGTCGCCGTGGCAACGTCCTTCAAGGTGACGGGTTTTTTCGGCTCGGCTGGCATGCGGGGCTCGTAATATGAGGTTCTACAAACGTTTGTATCGATTTTGCCGGAAAACCCAAGAGGCTATTGACAATATCTGGGGATATGGCGGAATATTCGCCTACAAACGTTTGCAATACGTTTTGCTTAAGGGAGGCACTGATGGCGCCACGGATCAGCTATGTCGAGCCAGCCACGATGACGGATGAGGCGATGCTGCGGGAGCTCGATCGCTGTCGCCGCGAGGGCACGCCGCGTCCCGAGAGCCAGGCGATCCGCGCCCATGTGCCGGCGGCTTTCTGGTCTTTCGCCAACACTTGGCAGACGGTGTTTCGCGAAGGCGTCGCCGATCACAACATCAAGGAATTGTGCCGGGTCTATGTGTCGCGTTCGGTGCTGTGCGAATATTGCGGCAATCAACGCTCGATGAAGTCGGCCAAGGCCGGGCTCGAAGAGGCCGATTACAAGGACCTGATCAATTTCGAGAGTTCGACACGCTATGACGATCGGCAGAAGGCGGCGCTCGCCTATGCCGAATGCATCACCTGGGATCTGCCGTCCGAAGATAAGATGTGGGAGCGCCTGCGGGCGCATTTCAGCGAGCCGGAAATCGTCGAGATCGGCTATTTCGTCGCCATCACCATGGGGCAGCAGCGCTGGCTGCGCACTCTGAACATCGAGCATCACCAGATTCTCTCCGGCACCGATGCGTCGATGGCGCCGGGCTTCGAGACGATGGACGATCTGTCCCGCTCGAAGGCCGATGCCAATTACTGGGCCAAATCGAAGGCGGCGCCGAAGTCGGCGGCCTGATTTACAGCCTCGCGATATTCTCCAGGACCTGAGCGACGATCTTGCGTTCGTCGCTCGCCAGACCACGCTGCGGCGCGATCGGATCGCCGACCTCATAGCCTTGCAAGGCAAGCCCGGCCTTCACGCAGGCGGCGAGATTGAACTTGGCGAAGGCTTCGTTGAGCGCCCAGAGATCGCGTTGCAAGCGCGCGGCTTCCTCCCATCGTCCGGCGATGCACAGATCGTAGAGCTTGACGCTTTGGCGTGGTGCGAGGCAGGCGGGGCCGGAGAGCCAGCCCTTGCCGCCGATCATCATCACGCTGGTGATGATGTGCGAGGAGGCCGCGAAAATATCGAGCCGGTCCTGACAGCGCCGTGCCACCGTCAGAAGATGGCCGGTGTTGGTCGAAGCATCTTTCAGCGCGACGATATTGTCATGGCGCGACAACTGTTCCAGCACCTTCAGGCTGAGATTGGTGCGCTGAAAATTCGGATTGGTATAGATGATCACCGGGATGTCGATGCTTGAGGCAACCGAGGTGAAATAATCGATGACCTGAGCGTCGTTCAGCGGAAAGTAGGAATCGAGGACGAGCAGGATGCCGTTGGCGCGCAGGGCTTGATAAAGTTTGGCCTGGCGGATCGCGTCTTGCGTGCTCAGCGCCGCGACGCCGGGAATGACGGGCACGCGGCCATGCGCCGCTTCGATCGTGGTGGCGACGACGCGCCGGCGTTGCTCGTCGTTGAGATAGGGATATTCGCCGGTGCTGCCCAAAGGCGTGAGGCCGTGCACGCCGGCTTTGATGAGATCGTCGCATAACCGGGCAAGCACCGACGTGCGAATGGTGCCATCGGCGTCGATGGGCGTGACGAGATAAGGCATCACGCCTTTGAAGAAAGACATAGTCGAATCCGCCGTCTTTTTGTCGATCGTTCGCTGCGAACGATCCGCGCGCAGTCTCAGCGAATGGACTGAAGCATCAAGAGGCGGTGGCTTATGGATTTATAAGCGCCATATAACGCTTTCGAGCGAAATGGATTCCGGTTTGCGTAAAGAAAAGGCGTCGAAAGTAAAAGTTCAGACGGAGTTCGGCGGAAACAGGCTGGCCTTCTGCGCGCGCAAGGATCGCAGGAACGACATGGCCGCCGGCGAAAGCGCGCGGGTTTCCGAATAGATCACCGAAACGTCGCGGCGCACTTCGGGGTTCTTCAACGGCTTGGCCAGCACGCCGAAGGCCTGTGCGAAACGCCAGGCGTAAGACGGCAGCACGGCGATGCCGAGATCGGCGGCGACCATCATCACGGCGGTCGTCACCTGCGAGACTTCATGGGCCGGCCGTACCGACAGGCCCAGCGATTCATAGGTATGATCGAGCAGGAAGCGCAGACGGCTTTCACGCGTCAGGGTGATCAGGTCGGTTTCGGGCAGATCCGCCCAATTCAGGCTTTTCTGCGCGGCGAAGGATGAGGAGGGCGCGCACCAGGCCATCATACTGTCCTGGAACAGCAGTTCGCGGCGTACGCCTTGTTGTTCGTCAGGAAAGGTGCCGATACCGCAATCGGCATCGCCGCGCCGCACGCGATCGACGATCAATTCCGGCGCGATGTCGAGCACCACCACTTCGATGCGCGGAAATTTACGTTTGTATTGCTGGATCGTTTGCGGAACGATCATCGCCGCGAGCAGCGGCGGGGCGGCGATGACCAGGCGGCCGCGCTTGCGATGCGCCAGTTCGCGGGTGTTGTGAACCGCATGTTCGAGATCTTCGATCAGCCGGTCGACCGCCTGCAGGAATTCGCGGCCGGCGGCGGTCAGTTCGACGCGCCGGGTCGTGCGGTCAAAAAGCCGCGCGTCAAGCTCATCCTCCAGTTCGCGCACGATCTGCGACAGGGCGGGCTGGGCCACGCCCAGCCGCTGCGCTGCCGCCGTGAACGTGCCGGCTTCCGCCACCGCCTTGAAGCCATAGAGTTGGCGAAGGGTAATATTCATCAGCCCTGATTATAAATTGAGACTCGTTTCATATCTTGCCGGGCGTGGTGCGACCAAGCAAGACAATTCCAAAGCCGCGAAAGCCGCCGTATAGGTCCTGCTTCATGCTCCCGCCATACGCACTTGCTTTCCGCTCCCGGTTGTTTCGTCGAGGTTCCTATGACGCGCTATCCTGATCTTCAAGTTTACATCGGCGGCTCCTGGCGCAAGACCAAGCGGTCGCAGCCGGTGCTCAATCCCGCCGACGAGAGCGTCATCGGTGAAGTGCCGCTGGTCGACCAGTCCGATCTCGACGATGCGTTGCAGGCGGCCGCCGACGGTTTCAAGATGTGGCGCAAGGTGGCGCCGCGTGTGCGTGGCGAGATCATGGTGAAGGCAGCGGCGCTGATGCGCGAACGCGCCGACGAGATCGCCACCTCGATCACGCTCGAACATGGCAAGCCGTTTCCGCAGGCGAAGCTCGAAGTGGTGCGCGGCGCCGAATTCTTCGAATGGGATGCGGCCGAAGGTCAGCGCACCTATGGCCATGTCATTCCCAGCGAGCCGGGCATCAAATACATGACCCTGCATCAGCCGATCGGCATGGTCGCGGCCTTCTCGCCGTGGAATTTCCCGATGAGCCAGCCGTGCCGCAAGATCGCCGGCGCTTTGGCTTCCGGCTGTTCGATCATCATCAAGGCGGCGGAAGAAACGCCGGCCGGTGCGATGCATATCGCGCGCGCCTTGCAGGATGCGGGCCTGCCGCCGGGCGTGCTCAATCTGGTGTTCGGCGTGCCGGCCGAAGTGTCGAGCTATCTTATTCCGCAAGAGCAGACGCGGCTGATTGCCTTCACCGGCTCCACGGCGGTGGGCAAACATCTGACGGGCCTTGCCGCGCAACATATGAAGCCAGTGCTGATGGAGCTTGGCGGTCATGCGCCGGTCATCGTCTGCGACGACGTCGATCCGATCGAAGCCGCGATCACCTCGGTGTCGCGCAAGATGCGCAATGCCGGCCAGGTCTGCACCTCGCCGACGCGCTTCTATGTGCAGGAGCCGATCTATAACGCTTTCACCAAGGCCTTCGCCGAACATGCCAAGAAGATCGTCGTCGGCAGTGGCTTCGACGCCGGCGTCGAAATGGGTCCGGTCGCCAATCATCGCCGCATCGAGGCGATGGAAATGCTGGTCGCCGATGCCACCGCGAAGGGTGCGCGTCTGCTGGCCGGCGGCGATCGCATCGGCAATCGCGGCTATTTCTTCGCGCCCACCGTATTGGCCGATCTGCCCGACGATGCGCGCGTCATGCGCGAAGAGCCGTTCGGTCCGCTGGCGGTGATCAATCCGGTCAAGACGCTGGACGAGGCGATCGAGAAAGCCAACGCCCTGCCGTTCGGTCTGGCCGCCTATGCCTTCACCCGCTCGTCGCGCAATGCCGATGAGATCATGGACCGGGTCGAGGCCGGCAACGTGTCGATCAACACGCTGGAAGCCTCGGTGGCGGAAGTGCCGTTCGGTGGCGTCAAGGACAGCGGCTATGGCCGCGAGGGCGGCGCCGAAGGTCTGTCGCACTACACCGTGGTCAAGACCGTCTCGCATCGCATGATGTAATCGGTCCACGCCGGCCCCTCGTCTTTGGCGATGGGGGCCGGCGTGCCCCTTTACCCAGGTCAAAACGGTGCCTTGACTCACTTCTATATTTCTATGATCATGGAAATATGGAATCAAATCTTGCTATCAAACGCCTTTCGGCCCTCGCGCAGGACAATCGCCTGGCGGTTTTCCGGCTGCTGATCAAAGCCGGCCCCGATGGGCTCGCCGCCGGCGAGATCGCCCGCGCCCTCCAGATCACGCCCAATACGCTGTCGGCGCAACTGACGATCCTGTCGAATGCCGGCCTCATCGTCAGCCGCCGCGACGGGCGCTCCATCATCTATGCCGCCGACTTCGAGGGGATGAGCCAATTGCTCGTCTATCTCATGGAAGATTGTTGTCAGGGCCGTCCGGAGGTCTGCGCGCCTCTGGCGGAGGTCGCCAGTCGCGCCTGTTGCGCGCCATCGAAAGAGGTCCGGTCATGAAACGTCTTCACCTGCATGTCGCTGTCGATGATCTCAGCAAATCGATCGGGTTCTACTCGACCTTGTTCGGTGCCGTGCCGGATGTGGTGAAGCCGGACTATGCGAAATGGATGTTGGAGGATCCACGCATCAATTTCGCCATTTCGAAGCGAGCCGTTACCGCCGGTCTTGATCATCTGGGTATTCAGGTCGAGACGGCCGAGGAATTGAGCGAGCTTGCGAGCCGGCTGAAGGCGGCGGGCGAGACGACACGTGATCAAGAGGCGGCAACGTGCTGCTATGCCCGTTCCGACAAGGCCTGGGTCAATGATCCTTCGGGGCTGAGCTGGGAGACGTTCTACACGTTTGGCGACGCGCCCGTGTATGGCGAGGATGATCAGCCGCAGGCGCCGAAAGCCGCGTGTTGCGGCGCTTCGGCCAAGCCTGTTGCATCGGCCTGCTGATCATGCTTGATGTCGGCGATGCCAACCTGATCTGTTCCGATCGAGGTTCGTCGCGACAGGTTTTCGATCTGCCCCGCCGGCTGGTTGCCGAAGCGCTGGGAACAGTGCTCCTCCTGGCCATCGTCATCGGCTCGGGGATCATGGGCGAGCGCTTGGCGCAAGGACATGTCGCACTGGCGCTTCTCGGCAACACGGTGTCGACAGGGGCCGGCCTTGCCGTTCTGATCACGGCATTCGGGCCGCTCTCTGGCGCGCATTTCAATCCTGTCGTCACAATGGTTTTCGCGTTGCGCCGCGAGATCGATGGGTTAACAGCGGCGGCCTATATCGCCGTGCAATTTGTCAGCGCTCTCATCGGCGTCTGGATCGCGCATGCGATGTTCGGCGAATCCATCATGCAGGTTTCGACAAAGCTGCGCGATGGGCCGGCGCTGGCGTTCTCGGAAGCCGTCGCAACCTTCGGGCTGATCATCGCGATCCTCGGCACGCTGCGCTTCCGGCCGGATGCAACCGCCTTTATCGTCGGGCTCTATATCACCTCGGCCTATTGGTTCACGGCCTCGACGTCCTTCGCCAATCCGGCGGTGACGGTGGCGCGATCCTTGAGCGACAGCTTCGCCGGCATCGCGCCGTCGTCCGTTCCCCTGTTCATCGCGGCTCAATGCGCCGGCGCCTGTTCGGCGCTGGCGTTGGGCGGCTGGCTTTTCCGAGAGGACGAACCGCATGAATGATTTTCCGATTACGATTTATCACAATCCCGATTGCGGCACGTCCCGCAACACATTGGCGATGATCAGGGCGGCCGGATACGAGCCGACCGTCATCGAATATTTGAAAGTGGGCTGGACGCGCACGGGGCTGCAAGATTTGTTCGCGGCGATGCATGTGGGGGCCCGCGATGTCCTGCGCCAAAAGGGAACGCCGGCGGCCGAACTCGGACTGCTCGATCCAGGCGTCAGCGATTCGCAGCTTCTCGAAGCGATGGTGGCGCATCCGATCCTGGTGAACCGACCCATCGTGGTCACGCCGAAGGGCGTGAAGCTCTGCCGTCCGTCCGAAGCCGTGCTCGCGCTGCTCGATCGGAAACCCCAGAGCTTCACCAAGGAAGACGGAGAAGTGGTTCAGCTCTGACCTGGGAAGACTGCGGCCCCTGGGAGGAGGCTTGTCACGGGCAACTATATAGTATAGGGGGGTATGCTATGTCACATACCACATCGAATAAAGATCAGCTCCTGGCGCGGGTTCGGCGGATCGCCGGGCAGATGGCTGCCGTCGAGAAGGCGATCGAGGCCGAAGCCGGCTGCTCCGTGATCCTGCATCAGGTGGCAGGGGTGCGCGGCGCCGTGCATGGGCTGATGGACGAGTTGATCGAGGATCATGTCCGCGAGCATGTCGCCCATCCTGGCCTCACCGACGATGCGCGTTCAGCCGGCGCCGAAGAGCTGATCGCCGTGGTGCGCCGGTACGCCAAGTAGAAGCTGAGTAAACCCAGAGTTTGGAGCCGTGCCATGCCTGCCGAGACCGACGCTTTGCGTCATGACCATGTGTTTCTGGGCGACCGGCACGACGAAAACGCCCGCCGCACTTTGTGGGTTGTCGGGCTGACGGCGGTGATGATGGTCGGCGAGATCATCGCCGGCAGTATTTTCAACTCGATGGCTTTGCTGGCCGATGGCGTTCACATGGCGACCCATGCCGGTGCATTGGCCGTGGCTGCCGCCGCTTATGCTTTCGCGCGCCGACATGCGCACGATCGCCGTTTCAGCTTCGGCACGGGCAAAGTCGGCGATCTTGCAGGCTTTGCGTCGGCGCTGGTGCTGGCGCTGATTGCCTTGGGCATCGGCGTTGAATCGGTGGCGCGCCTGTTTGATCCGCGCCCGGTGGCGTTCACCGAGGCGACGTTGGTGGCGGTGCTCGGTCTGGCGGTGAACATTGCCAGCGCCTTCCTGCTGGCGGGTAGTCATAGTCATGGGCACGACCATGATCACGATCACGACCATGGGCACGATCACCGTCACCGCGACAACAATTTCCGCTCCGCTTTCGTCCATGTGCTGGCCGATGCCTTGACCTCCGTCCTGGCGATCGCCGCTCTGCTGTTGGGCCGTTATCTCGGCTGGGTCTGGCTCGATCCGGTGATGGGCATCGTCGGCGCTGTCGTCATCGCCATCTGGTCGTGGAGCTTGTTGCGCGACACGGCCACGGTCCTGCTCGATGCCTCCGATCCGCATCTGGAGGCGGAGGTGCGCCAGGAGGTGGAGAGCCCGGGTGACGCGCGGATCACCGACCTGCACATCTGGCGCGTCGGGCCGGGGGCCCATGCGGCAATCGTCAGCGTGACCGGCGGGATCGATAGCGACACCGTCCGCCGCCGGCTGCGGCCAGTGCACGAACTGGCGCATATTACCGTCGAAACGCGTTAGACCTCTGCATTTTGCCGTGCCTGAGCGCTATCGGCCCCGGTTCACGCATGGCCGCTGCATGGTCCGCGCGGGTGGCGCTGTTGCGGCGCCGGTGTTATAGGCACGGCCATGAATAGCCACGTTCAGCCCGTTTCCACGTCTGGCCAAGTGCCTGCCGATGTGCCTGCCCTGATGAAGGGTCTGGGCGCGCAGGCCCGCGCGGCTGTCCATGCCCTGGGCCTTGCCTCGACGCAGGCCAAGAACCTGGCCCTGACCAAGGCGGCCGCGGCGCTGCGGCGCGATGTTGAGAAGATCATCGCTGCCAACCGCACGGACATGGAGGCCGCCACCAAGGCCGGCGTGTCGAAGGCCAATCTCGATCGGCTGATGCTCGATGCCGGCCGTGTCGAAGCCATGGCGCGTGGTCTCGACGAAATCGCCGAACTGCCCGATCCGGTGGGCCGCGTATTGTCGACCTTCGAGCGTCCGAACGGTTTGAAGATCGAACGTGTCGCGACGCCGCTTGGCGTCATCGGCGTGATCTACGAAAGCCGCCCCAATGTGACGGCCGATGCCGGCGCCCTGTGCTTGAAGGCCGGCAATGCGGCGATCCTGCGCGGCGGTTCCGACAGTTTCCATTCCTCGCGCGCCATCCACGCCTGTCTCGTCGAAGGGCTGCGCGCCGCCGGTCTGCCGGAAACGGCAATCCAGATCGTGCCGGTCACGGACCGCGCCGCCGTGGGTGAAATGCTGAAAGGTCTCGATGGCGCGATCGATGTGATCGTGCCGCGCGGCGGCAAGTCGCTTGTCGCGCGCGTGCAGGATGAGGCGCGCGTGCCGGTCTTCGCGCATCTCGAAGGCATCGTGCATATGTATGTGCACGACAAGGCGAAGCTCGACATGGCGCTGGAGCTGCTGCGCAACGGCAAGCTGCGCCGCACCGGCGTTTGCGGCGCGACGGAAACCCTGCTGATCGATCGCCAGGTGGCGCAGAGCCACGGTCCGGCGTTGGTGAAAATGCTGCTCGATCTCGGCTGCGAAGTGCGCGGCGACGAAACCTTGCGCGGCGCCGATCCGCGTGTCGTGCCGGCGAGCGAACAGGATTGGTCGACCGAATATCTCGACGCGATCATCTCGGCGAAAGTGGTCGACGGGCTCGATGCCGCTATCGCGCATATCGAGCGCTACGGTTCGCATCATACCGATTGCATCATCACGCAGGATCAGGCCGCCGCCGATCGCTTCCTGCGCGAGGTCGATTCAGCCATCGTGCTGCACAATGCCTCGACGCAATTCGCCGATGGCGGCGAGTTTGGCTTTGGCGCCGAGATCGGCATTGCCACGGGCCGGATGCATGCGCGCGGCCCGGTGGCGCTCGAACAGCTCACCTCCTTCAAATACCGCATCCACGGTTCGGGCCAAACCAGGCCCTGATTCACCGTGATGGCCGCGCCTCTTGCGCAGGCCTTGGAGCCGGCGATAAATATGTTCCAAATGAGCATAACGGCACCTGGAGGCGGCGATCCTCCCGATCGCATGGCAGAGCCCGCCCTGGCGCGGGTCCAGCCCCCGGTTCCGGGGCGGGTGCCGGCGCGCCTGCCGCCGCATGGGGCGGGCCAGCGCATCGGCCTGTTCGGCGGTACGTTCAATCCTCCCCATGACGGCCATCGGCTGGTCAGCACCACGGCCCTGAAGCGGCTGCGGCTCGATGCGGTGTGGTGGCTGGTGACACCAGGCAATCCGCTGAAGGAAAACAGCGGTTTGCCGCCTTTGGCCGTGCGCATGGCGGCGGCCCAGGCGGTGGCGGCCCATCCGCGCATTATCGTCACCGGCGTCGAGGCGGAAATCGGCACGCGCTACACCTATGACACGGTGCGCTATCTGACCTTGCGCTGTCCGACGGTGCGTTTCGTCTGGCTAATGGGCGCCGACAATCTGGTCGGCTTCCATCGCTGGCAGCGCTGGCAGGACATTGCCTCGCTTATTCCGATCGCGGTGATCGACCGGCCGCAATCGACCCTGAAGGGCGCGCATAGCCGCGCCTCGGCCTGGCTCGCGCCGCATCGTATCGATGAAGGTGACAGTTCCATCCTCCCCGATCTGAAAGCCCCGGCCTTCACCTTCCTGCACGGCCCGCGCTCGGATCTATCGTCGACGGCGCTGCGCGCGGCGGGGCGGACGCTTTAGATTACACATAGTACGCTGACGATTGCGTCTTAAGCAGATGTGGTTAAAGATATATCAGATCAAGCAGTTGATGTGATGCCGAGCGAACAAATCCCAATTACCCCGGCTATTGTTACTTGGGCGCGTAAGCGTGCAGGATTTGCGCTCGCGGATATGGAGCGAGAATTTCCCAAGATTGCGCAATGGGAGGTGGGTGATAGCTATCCGACGTATCGGCAGCTAGAGAATTTGTCGGTAAAGCTAAAAGTTCCGGTCGCAGTTTTTTTCTTCCCAGAGGAACCGAGAACTCCGCCGATAGAAGAAACGTTCCGTACCTTGCCTCAAGCCGTGCTGGATCGACTGCCAAGTCGGATGAAATTACTGCTGCGAAAAGCGAAAGCTCTGCAACTCAATCTTATCGAGTTGTGCGGAGGCCGAAATCCGATGCCTCGCCTAATAACGAGGGATCTAAGGTTCTCGCCTGCAGAATCTGTGGTGACTATGGCCCGCGAAGTTCGAGAATATTTAGGTATTTCAATTGATCAGCAAATTGCGTGGCTCAATGATGATAGTGCGCTGAAAGCTTGGCGAGATAGTTTGCAGAAATTCGGCGTTTTTATCTTCAAAGATGCGTTTCAAGCGGCAGACTATTCCGGCTTCTGTTTGGTCGATAATGAATTCCCAATCATCTATCTGAACAACAGCTGCTCGAAAACTCGACAGATGTTCACGATCTTTCACGAGCTTGCTCATCTCCTATTTGAGACGAGTGGAATAGACTCTTTAAGTGAAATTGAAGCTCGACCCGGTCAGTCCCGTCAGATTGAGGTGTTCTGTAATCGATTTGCTGCGGAGTTTTTGTTGCCGGCGGCGGTTTTCGAGCAAGCCCGACGGGGGTTGGCTGCTAGCGAGGAAACGGCTCAACTATTGGCCGCGCGTTTCCATGTAAGCCGAGAATCGATCTTCCGCCGCTTTTTGGATCGACGAGAAATCTCGCTGCGGCAGTATGAAGAAGCGGCAGAGCGCTGGAACAACGAAGGCGGGGAAGGTGCAGGCGGAAATTATTACAACACTAAGTTGGCCTATCTGCCGAGAGATTATGTTGCTCTAGCGCTAGCCGCCTATCATCAGAATCGAATTTCTGAGGGTAAGTTGGCGGAGTTTCTCGATACCAAGCCTAGGAACCTGAGTACGTTGGAGGAGCGGTTTATCGGGAATGCAGCTGCATGAGCTACGTTTTTGACAACGGGCCATTCTCCCAGCTTTTTCGGAATTTCTTCCCTAGTATCTTTGTCACGCTGTGGGAGAATTTTGATCAGCTTGTAGCTGAGTCTCGAATTGTCTCTGTTCGGGAAGTGCTAGGCGAAATAGAAGATGGCTCGTTGGAGCGGTTAAGAGAGTGGGCAGGAAATCACCTTGATATCTTCGCTGCACCGACGGCCGCTGAAGCAACTTTCATCACCCAAATTTATGCTGAGCGCCACTTTCAACATAATATCGAGCAACAGAAGTTGTTGAAAGGCGGGCGTATTGCCGATCCATTTGTTATTGCCAAGGCAAAGATTGAAGACAGAACCGTTGTTACGACGGAGCTCCTGAAGCCGCACGCCGCCAAAATCCCAAACATATGTCAGCACTTTGGTGTGCCGTGTATGACTGTTCAGCAGTTTATGGAAACCGAAGGCTGGCGTTTCTAACGCTATAGTTATTGTAAGCTAGCTCGGTGCGTCGCGGCGCAAAGGCCGTCGTCGACAGCGTGCGCGGTGGGACGCTCCAGACTCACCTGCCGTCCTCCACCGTCCGAGGATATCGGGAAGGCACGTCGCGCCGCGGGCCCGACGTGGCGTGATCAATGCGTGTTAGGTCTGACTTCGTGGCACTTCCTCGCGGTGCAGCGAGACGAGGATGTGCAAGGTGGCGAGCACCGCTATGGCCGACAGCGCCGTGGCGAGGCTGAAGAGCTGACCGTAGCCCATGAGATCGGCGATCTTGCCCGACAGCATCGAGCCGACGAGATAGACGATGAGCTGCGCGCAGGCGAGGATGGTGAAATCGGTGCCGGGTTGGCTCGATGACGTCACCGACATGAACAGCGAATAGAGCGCGACGATTTCCATATAGCGGATGAGGGTTTGAAAGCCGGCGGCGCCGAACAAAGGCAGCGTGCCGGTGACCCAGCCCAAGGCATGGGCGGCGAAGAGCGCAAAGCAGAGCGTGCGCAAGAGGCCGAGCAGGCCCAATGTGGTCGCCGTGCCGAAGCGGCGCACCAGTACGGCCGCGATAACCGCGCCGGCGAGGCCAGCGGTGGTCGCCGAAATCCCGGAGAGATAGCCGATCTGATTCAAGGGCACGCCGGCATCGACGAGGTAAGGCCCTTCCATCGCCTTCACCAGGCCTTCGCTGACGCGGTAGATCAGCGCGATCCACAGCACCTGGCGCACCTCGGTGCGGCGCAGGAAGGTCATGATGGAGGGGCGTGGCGCCTGCTGCGGCGCGACTGGATCGCTCTCGCGCATGGCAAAAGCGGCGATCAGCGGCAGCAGCGAAAAAGCGGCGATGACCAGCAGCATCGTCGTCCAGCCAGCATAATGATAGAGCAGCAGGCCGAAGGTGCCGCCGATCACCACGCCGAAGGCGATGGACCCACCCTGAATGGCATTGCCGATGGCGCGATCCTCGGGCGGCAGATATTTCGCCGCATAGCCGTCGGTGGCGATGTCCTGCGTCGAGATGAGCAGCGACGCGACGAAGCCGACCGCGATGATGCCGATCACATGGGTTGGGCCGAGCGGCAGCAGCGCCAGAATGCAAAGGATGACGCCGGTTTGTGTGACGATGATCCAGCCGGCGCGATGGGCGCGGGCGAAGGGGCGCAAACGATCGACATAAGGCGCCCAGAGGAATTTCAGCACCAGCGGCAGGAACAGCAGGCTGAGATAGCCGATGGCGGTGCGTGACACGCCGGCTTCGCGCATGATCGGCGGCAAAGCGGCGGCGATGAGATAGGACGGGATCGACTGTGCCAGATAGAGCCCGCCGAGCACGACGAACAGCCGCCAGCGGCCGATGGGTGGAGCTGATGTCGTGACAGCGCTCATGTGGTTGCCATATGTTGAGCCAGGAAGGCGCGCGCCTCCGCCTCGTCATGGGTGGCGGCGATCGGCATCGGCCAGAGCTTGCGAAAGGTTTCGGCCATTTTCTCGGTGGCGCCCGGGCGCACCATGGCGATGGCCTTGCAACGCTTGCCGAAGTGCGCCCGCGTCGCCTTGAACCAGAGAGCCTGTTCGCGTTCGCCAGCTTGCGACAACCGGCCGCCGCCGGCGAAAATCGTCAGCAGGACGAAATCGCCGTCGTAGCGCCCTATTTCGACGAGGGCGTCGAGATAGGCGCGCTCGTCGGTCTCGGCGTAAGGCGGCAGGAAGCGTAGAACCTGCCAGCCGCCTTGTTGTTCCAACGTTACCATGAGTTTCTCAGAACGTTTTGCGGTAGCCGAACGTCACCGTACGGCCCCAGGAATAGACGGGCAGATTGCGCACGGATGTCGCAGTCGGATTCTGCAAGTTCGCGTTGAACAGATTGTTGGCCGACAGATAGGCTTCGCCACCCAGCAGCGGCGCGGTGAAGGCCACATTGACCGTGGCACCGGAGGGGATCTTGTAGCGCGTGCCGGCGAGATCGATCGCCTGGTTGCGGCCGCTATAGGCTTCCACTTCGACGCGGGTGGTGATGCCATTGTCGAAGCGATAGCTGCCGAAGGCCATGCCGCGCAGCGGCGTGGCGATGCGGTTGTTGGGCAGCCAGCTATCGAGCTTGCCGTCCTTGTTGCTGTCGTAACGGCCCTCGCGATAGCCGAGCATGCCGCCGAAGGTGAACTGATCCGTCAGCGCATATTCGCCGGTGAATTCGGCGCCGTAGATGAATTCCTTCTGCTGCGAGATGACATTGGTCAGCGGATCGAAGGTGACGCCCTTGTCGGACGTGCTGATGAAGCCGGTGAGGCTGCCCTTGAAACGGCCGATGGAGCCGCGCACGCCCAGTTCGTAATTGTCGACGATCTGCGCCGAGGGGCCGATCATCGCATAGCTGATCGTGCTACGCGAGGCGGGAAGGCAGTTCGGCGCGGTGACCGGGCAGGCATAAGCAGTGGAGAGGCCGGCGCGGCGTGTATAGGCGCCGACGTCAGGCAAAGCGAAGCCCTGCGAGAAGCCGCCGAAGATCTCGCTCGTCTCGGTCAGTTTGAAGGTGGCGCCGATGTTGAAGGTCGGCGACGAATAATTGAACTTGCCGCCGATGACATTCAGCGCCGGCAGGACGAATGGCTGATAGCCAAGCGCCGTGCGCGCCGCCACGGCCGCATAGGCGGCGGGGCGGGTGAAGCCGTCGACATCCAAGGCGAAATGTTCATAGCGCACGCCGCCGCGCACGGTGAGGCGTTCGGTGAGCGGCACTTGCAGGAGGCCGAAGACCGCTTTGGTGGTTTGGCTCAGCGGCGTGAACACGTCCTGGCCGTTGGTCAGCGTCTGGTGCGTACGCTCATGAATGACGTCGCCGCCCCAGGTGAACTTGGCGCCCTGCCAGACTGGGTCGAGCGGCGTATCGATGGTCAGATTGACGCCGCCGCGCTTCGAATAGAGCGTCGTCTGGTTATAGGGGCTCGTCGGATTGCGCGGGTCGAAGGAATAATAGACCTGCGAGTTATAAGGATAGGAGAAGGTCGAGTAATTGAAGCGCTTCTCGATGTCGTTGTAGAAGGCGACCGCATTGAGCGAGCCGAGGATGAATTCCTTGTCGCTGTAGCGGGCGGTGAAGGACTTGGTGTTCTCCAGCACGCTGAGGCCCGTATAGGGCTGCGTGTAATCGGGCCGCGCATAGGGGCCGGCATAGCTCGTCATATATTGCGGCGACTGGTTGAAGGTGAGCCAGTTGGCCGACATTTCGAAACGCTTGCCGCCGTCGAAGTCGCGGCCGATCTTGGCGAAGAGATTGCCGCTGTTGAAACGGTCGCCGCCGCCTTGGCCGAGCATGGAATCGGACGGCAGTTCGCGCCCTGCGCCGTCGAAGGTGCGGCGGGCGACGCGGCCAGAGCCGACGAAGACATAGTCGAAGCCGTTCTCGACCTTGCCGGAAATGGTGGCCGACACTTCTGGCGAAATGGATTCGGCCGGATGGGCGGTGAAGCCGCGCAGCGCCGAATTGATGGTGATCTTCGGCGGGCCTGCTTCAGCCCGCTTGGTGATGAAATTGACCGTGCCGCCGGTGGCGCCGGCGCCATAGAGACTGGAAGCGCCCGACACCATTTCGATGCGTTCGACCGAATTGAGATCGATGAGCGAGAGAATGCGAGAGACATCGCGCAGCGGCGTGTTCAGCGGCACGCCGTCGACGAGCACCAAGAGGTCGCGGCCGCGATAGGTTTCCGAGGCGCCGGACACCGTCTGGTTCGACATCGAGAAGCCGGGCACGATCTTGGCCAGGGCCGCCGAGGCACTGCCGGCTTGCTGCACCTGGGTCTCGATTTCCTTCTTGTCGATCACCTGCACCGACTGCGGAATGTCCGACAGGGAGCGTTCGGCACGGGCCGCCGTCACGGTGATCGTGTCGAGTTCGACATAACTACCGTTTTGGCTACCGTTCTGTTGCGCCAGGGCGGGGAGCGCCAGGAGGCCGCAACTCACGCCAAACGCCGTGGTCGACAAAAGGATTCTTCGCATCATCATCAGCACGCCCCTTATGTATTTCTTTTCAGCCCATGCTGTCTGCAAGCTTTCGGCTGTTATGGCGGCGGATGTGTTGTTGTTTGGAACTGTTTTAATTTGCGTCTACTGCCGCAATGCTTTCCAAACGTCGCCCATCGCCATAGATGTAGTGAATTGCACTAGAGCGTTGACGCTTCGGCATCTTGGACATGGGCGAATTGGAAAGCGGACTCAGGCGAACAAAGCGCACGCGGCACGGGCCTGTGGCCGTCGGGCGACAGCGGCTGACGCCGATCTGGCTCGTCGCCGACAATGCGCGCACGCATCGCAATCTGCCCGACTTCAAGACGCCGGGGCTGGCAGGGCAGCCGCGCCGTCTTGAATCTTCGCGCGATGTGCCTTTCGAAGCCAAGGCGATCTTGCGCATGGAGCCCGACGTCGGGCTGATGTCCTGTTTCGATCCGGCGCCGCTCTGGGCCTTCGAGGCTTTGGCTGAGGCGAGCGCTCTCGTCGTGCGGCCGTCGAACGGCATCATCGTCGTGCATCAGGCGGGCACGCAGGTGGTCGTGGCATCGCGCGAAGCGGCGATTGTCTCCTGCGCCAAGGCGGCGCGCTTCATCCTCACGGATGTCGATCGGCTCGATTGCTTTTTGCTGCCGCGCAGTGACGGCGACGATCCGTTTGCCGACGTGGCCTTACGCAAATTCGGCCAGGACAATGGCGCGCTGTTGCTGCTCGGCCATTACGCGGCGGCGCTGATGCGCGGCCTTCTGCCGATGAACAGCGACGGCCTGCAGGATCTGTCGATGCGTTATATGCGCGATCTCGTCGCCAATATGTTCGAGACGCCGGCTCTCGAACAGGCGCCGCGTCCGGCCATGCGCCTGCGCGCCATCATGGCCGAAATCGAGGCACGGCTCGATCAGCATTCGCTGTCGGCGCAGGAGGTGGCGAGCCAGCACGGCGTCAGCACGCGCTATCTGCAAAAACTGTTCGAGGCGGAAGGCGGCACTTTCTCGGAATATGTGCTGCGCCGGCGGCTGGAACGGGCGCTGCTGCTGCTGCAATCCTCGGAAGCGCAGACGCGGCCGATCAGCAGCATCGCCTTTGATGTCGGTTTCGACGATCTGTCTTACTTCAACCGCACGTTCCGCCGTCGCTTTGGCTCATCGCCGCGCGAAATCCGCGCCCGCCACCGCGCCAACTTGCAGGCGCAGGGACGGGATGGCGGGGAGTCGAGCTAACCGCAGGTGAGGTCGTCGCACTCGCGCACGGAAGCGACGAGGCGCGCGACGGTCTTGGGGCCGGGATAGCCGAGAATGCCGACGCCATTGAGCGTATAGGACGGCGTGGCGTTGAAGCCGAGATTCTCGGACAGTTTGATATGTTTCTTAAGGGCCTCGCCGATCACCGGATCATCGGCCTGTGCCTCGACCTTGCCGACATCGAGTTTCAGCTTCTCGGCGACATCGAGCGCGGTGCGGCCGCCGACCGTACCGCGATGGGCGAAGAGTTCGGTGCGCATGCGATGGGCCGGCTGCGGCCCATGCATCCGCAGCACGGCGAGAAAGACACGCGCGGCTTGAAAGGAATCGAGGCCGAGCACGGCGTTCTGCACCATGCCGATGCGCAGCCCCTTGTCCTTCTGGCGCAGGCTTTCCAGATCGCGCGCCGCGCGCTTGCAGAAGGGGCAGTTGAAATCGGAGAATTCGGTGAGGATCACGTCGGGCGATTCCGGTCCGATCCAGAGGATGCCCGGCAGGCTATCGACGGAGAGTTCCGACGGCAGCTTGTAATTGACCACCGGCTTGCCGCTGTCGTCGGTCAATTCATGCAGGCTGTCTTGCGCTGAAACGTTTGTGGCGGTGAGCATGAGGCCGCCGGTCGCGATCATAAAATTCCGTCGTGTATAGATCATTCAAGTGCCCGCACTATCCGTTTTGTCGCTGAAAATGCAGTTCAGCCCGCGTCTTACGCTGGACTCATGACAACAGAAATCGGCTGAACTGGGGCAAGATCGCTCTGATCGCGTGGCATATCGCTTGCTTTCTCATCCTTCTCACCGGGCTTGCAGAGGAGCCCGGTCGACCACCCAAGCAAATTGCGTTTCCATAGAAACGCAATTGTGCCTGGGATCTTTGTTTCGACGCGTCTTTGTGGCGTTTGACTACGTCAAACTGCAAAACGCTATAGGAGGGATGCGATGTCAGCCTCAGTGGCCGCTCCGGCGGAAGCGGTGAAAAGCGCCACGCCGCTCTATAAATCCTTGTTCGTTCAGGTGATCATCGCGCTCTTGCTTGGCATTGTGCTGGGCATGGCGGCGCCCGATTTCGCCGTGCAGCTCAAAGTGCTGAGCGACGGCTTCCTCAAGCTGATCTCGATGATCGTCGCGCCGATCGTCTTCTGCGTGGTGGTGCATGGCATCGCCGGCGCTGGCGATCTGAAGAAGGTGGGGCGTGTCGGCGTCAAGGCGCTGGTCTATTTCGAAGTGATGACCACCATCGCTTTGGCGCTCGGCATTCTGTTGGCCTATCTGTTCGGGCCGGGCCACGGCATGAACATCAATACGGCAACGCTTGATGGCAAGGCGCTCGGCAGTTATGCCGACAATGCGCACAAGCTGCAGGGCGGCGGCCTGTCCGCCTTCATTCTCAACATCATTCCGAGTACGTCGTTCGATGCGCTGGCGCGCAACGACGTGTTGCAGGTGCTGTTCTTCGCCGTTCTGTTCGGTGTCAGCCTGGCGCTTTATCGCGGCTCGCAGGCGCAGAAAGTCTCCGAGATGATCGAGGCGGTGTCGGGCGTGCTGTTCAAGGCGATGAGCCTGATCGTGCGCGTGGCGCCGCTCGGCGTGCTGGGCGCGGTCGCCTACACCGTCGGTCGCTATGGCGTGGGATCGCTGAAACAGCTCCTGTCGCTGGTGGTGCTCTATTATGTGTCGGTGCTGCTGTTCGTCTTCGTCGTGCTCGGCGCGGTGATGCGGATGGCCGGGATCAATCTGTTCAAGTTCTTGGCTTATATGCGCGAGGAATTGACGATCGTGCTCAGCACCGCCTCGTCGGATGCGGTGCTGCCGCAGATCATGCGCAAGCTCGAAGTGATGGGCATCAAGAAGTCGACGGTCGGCCTCGTCGTGCCGACCGGCTATTCGTTCAATCTCGATGCCTTCTCGATCTATCTTACTCTGGCGGTGGTCTTCATCGCCCAGGCGACCAATACGCCGCTGTCGTTCGGCGATCTCCTGTTGGTGCTGGGCGTTTCGCTCGTCACCTCCAAAGGCGCCCATGGCGTGCCGGGTTCGGCCATCGTCATCCTGGCGGCGACCTTGAATGCGGTGCCGTCGATCCCGGCCATCGGTCTGGTGCTGGTGCTCTCCGTCGACTGGTTCATCGGCATGGCCCGGGCGCTTGGCAATCTCATCGGCAATTGCGTGGCAACCGTGGTGGTTGCTGCCTGGGAGGGGGATCTCGATCATGAGAAAGCCCGGCAGGTCCTGAACGGCGCGGCGACCGATGTCAGCGACATGGCCGATGCGCCGGTGCCGGAAGCCGTGCCGGTGGCGTCGGCGGTGTGAGCCGGTTCACCCCTGCCTGCCGATCGGCTACGATCCCCGCCGTCTTTGCGGTGGAGATTGAGGGGGCTGGCCATGCCAGGAGTGCGATCGAGCGCGATATGTCTTGGTGTCGCTGTGATCATGAGCGGCTGCGCTTCCCTGGATGGGGGTCTGTCCGATCCGCCACGTGGGCGCTTGCAGGGCACGCTCTTGCTGCAATGGAGTTCCGAGGACGGGTTCATCTATGTGCCTGATCCAACATATCCGCTGATCTACGCCTTGGCCGGCAAGCCGCCGATTCAGCCGGGCCGCATGTATACGGACGGCGGCTCGATCCCGCGTGTATTCTGGAGCGTGAAGGGCTTTTCGCCTTGGGCCTATGGACCCGCCTATATCCTGCACGACTGGCTGTTCAACGAACATCGTTGCCGCCGTCTGCCTGAAGCGCCTGATGGCTACAGTCTGATCGAAGCGAATGCGGTGCTTTATGATGCCATCGGCATTCTGGTGGCGCAGGGCAAGGCCGACAGCAACGGCGAAGCGCGCCGCCTGATCAAATGGGCGGTCGATGCGTTCGGCCAATCGGCCTGGGATGGGCCTTGCGTCAAGCCGCCCCCTTCGCCATCGCCGCAGGCGCTGCGGGCGGCACGGCCGATCACGCTTTATAAGGTGACGTTGGGTCGATAGCTCAGTCGCGCGTCACCGCGGTGGTGTGCTGCCGTTTCAGATCGCGCGCCGCGCGCCCCAAACTGTCGATGAAGGCGAGGGCACCGGGCGACAAGGTGCGGTCGGCGCGATGGACGACGTCGAAGTCACGCTTGAGCGAAGGGCTGTTCAGCGGCCGTGCGATTAATTGGTCGGAAGGCAGAGCCGTCAAACCGTAAAGTGGCAGAACGGTGAGGCCGAAGCCAGCTTCGACCATGGCGATGACGGTGGCGAGTTGGCTGAATTCATGCGCTGGCTCGGCTGTTAGTCCAGCGGCGGCGTAACCGCGTTCGAGCTGTTCGCGAATGCCGTTGCCGCCACGCAGCGCGATCAAGGCATGACCTTCGAGATCACGCCAGCGTGGCCGCTTCAGCGCCGCCAGCGGATGATCGGTGCGGCAGAGCAGCGAGAAGGAATCGGTGACCAGCGAGCGGCGTGTGATCGACGGATCGACCCGCAGGAACGTGCCGATCGCCAGATGCAATTCGCCGTCCTTGAGCATCTGATGCAGATCGGCGATCGGCCGGTCGACCAGGGTCACGGTGACATCGGGCGAATGCTGCGCGAAGTCGGCCATCGCATGGGGCATCAGCGCCGCCGCCAGCAGGGGCGGTGCGCCGACGGCGATATGGCCACGGCGACGCAGGCCGATGTCGCGGGCGCGGCGCAACGCCATTTCGACATTGTCGTTGATGCGTTCGACGTCGTGCAGAAATTCAAGTGCCGCATCGGTCGGCTCGACGCGGCGCGTCGTGCGGTTGAACAGGCGAAAGCCGACTTCGGCCTCGAGATCGCGCACGAGGCCGGAAACGATCGGTTGCGCCAGGTTCAGCCGTTCGGCCGCGCGGGTGAAACTCTGCGCCTGCGCCACGGCGATGAAAGCTTGCAACTGGCGCAAGGTGATGCGGGATGACATTGATATAAATTCCATATCAATTGATCAATTAATCGCCGATTGTTTAATAGATGTCGAGCCCTTAATTCCGCCCTTCAGATGAGGCCTCCACCGAGGCCGTTGGCAATGCTGTTCTGGGGAGGAACATGATGGATCGTCGCCGCTTCAACACGGCGCTGCTGGCTTCAGGCGCCGCGGCACTGTTGCCGCAAGGCGTGCGCGCCCAAGGCGGGCCAGAGGCCGATTGGCCGAAGCAGATCGTGCGCATCGTCGTACCGTTTCCCGCTGGTGGTACGTCCGACGCGCTGCCGCGTTTGATCGCCGATGTGCTGACCCAGGTCTGGAAACAGCCTGTGGTCATCGAGAACCGGCCGGGCGCCGGCGGCAATCTCGGCGCCGAAGTAGTGGCCTTTGCGCCGCCCGATGGCTACACGCTGCTCGCCGCGCCGCCGCCGCCGATCGCCATCAATCACAATCTCTATCCCAAGCTCGGCTACGACCCGACCAAGTTCAAGCCGATCACCATCATCGGCTCGGCCACCAATGTGGTCGATGTCAGCAACAAGCTCGACGTTTCCACGATCGCCGAATTGATCGCCAAGGCGAAAGCCAATCCGGGCGGCATCAACTGCGCCAATCAGGGTAATGGCAGCACGTCGCATCTGACGGCGGCTTTGTTCGAGAGCCGGGCGGGCGTCAAATTCAATCACGTGCCTTATCGCGGCACGGCGCCGGCGCTGGCCGATCTCGTCGCCGGCCATGTCGATATTTTCTTCGACAACATTTCACAGTCGCTGCCGCAGCATCGTGCCGGCATGTTGAAGATGATCGGCGTGTGCGCGCTGGAGCGTTCGTCCGACGTGCCGGAAGTGCCGACCTTGTCGGAACAAGGTCTGCCCGGTTTCTCGGCGGGTGCCTGGTACGGCATGATGGCACCTCCGGGCACGCCCGATGCGCTGATCGAGAAGATCAATCGCGACGTGGTGGCGATCATCCGCTCGCCGGAGGTCACGCGCAAGTTTGTCGAACAGGCGGCCAAGCCGATCGGCAACACGCCGCAAGAGGCGGCAGCCTTCATCGCCGCCGAGGAGAAGCTTTGGGGCGGTGTCATCAAACAGGCGAACGTCAAAATCGGTTCCGGCTGAGCACTCCCTCAACCATTGGCCTTCTGGCCAACCCCGCAACGATGTGCGAAACAGTCTGAAGGCAAAAACAATGAACAGGCACGTGAATATGGGACGGAAACTCCGCGTCGCCATCGTCGGCGGCGGCATGGGTGGGCTGGCGGCGGCGAACTTCCTGGTGCGCCGCGGCTTCGACGTCACGGTCTATGAACAAGCGGCGGCGCTGGGCGAAGTCGGCGCCGGCCTGTTCATCTATCCCAACAGTCTGCGGGTTCTGGAACGGATCGGCTTTCAAGGGCCGTTGAGCCAAGTTGGCGCCAAGGTCGGTCCCGGTTCGCAATATTATCGCATGGATGGCACCGTCGTCGGTCCGATCCTGACGACGGATTCGAACGGTTGGAACGGCATGTATGGCATGCATCGTGCCGACATGCTGAACGCGCTGGCGGCGGCGCTGCCGGAGGGCTGCGTGCGCACCGGCCATCGCTGCACGGGCTTCGAGCAGGACGAGCAGGTGGCGCGCCTGTTCTTCGCCCATGGCGCCCAGGCGGAAGCCGATGTGGTGATTGCCGCCGACGGCATTCAATCGGTTCTGCAGAAATTCGTAGTGGAGCCGCAGGCGCCGGAATATTCCGGTTCGCGCGCCTATCGCGGTCTCGTGTCGCGCGACAAGCTCGCCACCTGGAACGATCGCACCCATCAGGTGTGGATGGGCGACGGCAAGCATTTCATGGTGTTTCCGGTGCGCGGCGGCACTCTGCTCAACTATGTCGGCTTCGTGCCGACGGGTGACGAACTGGCCGAATCCTGGTCGGCGGTGGGTGATCGCGATGAGCTGGCGGCGTCTTTCGCCGGCTGGCATGCGCCGATTGTCGATCTGCTGACCAAAGTTGAAAGCTGCTTCTGGTGGGGTCTTTACGATCGCCTGCCGCTGTCGTCGTGGACCAACGGCCGCCTCGTGCTGCTGGGCGATGCGGCGCATGCGATGCTGCCGCATCTGGGCCAGGGCGCCAATCAGGCGATCGAGGATGGCTGCGCTCTGTCAATCTTCCTTGAAGGCCATGCGCCAGCCGATGTGCCGGCTGTGCTGAAGGCTTATGAAGCCTTCCGGCGTCCGCGCACGGATTTGATCCAAGCGGAAGCGCGGCGCAATGGTCTGCGTTACGATTCGCGCAGCGGTAGCCTGGAACAGCGCGACCGCGAGATCGCCACATCGGCGCAGTTCCGCAAGTCGCTTTATGACTATGACGTCGAGAAGGACGCGCTGGCGCGGCTCGGGCGCGAGCCGGCGGTGGCGTAAGTCAGTTCACCCCATAGGGCGCGAAAGCGCTGCGCGTGTCGTCCACCTGCAGCGCCTTGCCGACGGGCGGAAAAGCGCGTTGCGGGCACGCCTCGCGCTCGCAGATGCGGCAGCCGGCCCCGATCGGCGTGGCGGCGGCGGGGTTTTTCAGGTCGAGCCCGTCTGAATAGACCACGCGGGAAGCATGTTGCAGGTCGCAGCCCAGCGCGATTGCGAAGGTCTTGCGCGGCGCATGATAGCCGCCCTGGCCGTGCGACACCGTGCGGGCGATCCAAAGATAGGTGCGCTCGTCGGGCATGCGTGCCAGTTGGGTGAGAATGCGCTGCGGCTGCGCGAAGGCCTCGTAGACATTCCACAGCGGGCAGGTGCCGCCGATGCGCGAGAAGTGAAAGTCGGTCGCCGACTGGCGCTTGGAAATATTGCCGGCGCGGTCGACGCGGATGAAGAAAAACGGCACGCCGCGCGCGCCGGGTTTCTGCAAGGTGCTGAGACGATGGCACGTGGTCTCGAAACCGACGCCGAACTGCTGGCTCAGCACATCGATGTCGTAGCGGCAGGCCTCGGCCCTGTCGCGAAAGGCGGCATAGGGCAAAAGCAGGGCGCCAGCGAAATAATTGGCGAGGCCGATGCGGGCGAGCCGGCGGGAGGCTTCGTCCGCCAGCGCGCCTTCGGTGACGATTCGATCGATCGTCTCGCCCTGTTCAAGAAACGCCACTTGTGTGGCCATCTGGAACATCTGCTGGCCGGGGTGCAGGCGCGACGAGAGGCGCAACACGCGGGCTTCGCGGTCGAAGTGGCGCAAGGCATCATCAGGCGTGCCGGAGATGACACGAATGCCATGGCGCATTTGCAGGCGCTGCGCCAGCGCGGCCGTGCTGTTGCCGATGGGCAGTTCGGCGTCGCTGGCGATCCGCTCAGCCGCCTCGTCGAGTTCGGCGATATAGTTGTGTTTGCCGTAGAAGAAGTCGCGCACTTCCTCGAACGGCGTCGAGACGGGTAAAGGCATGCGATCTTGCCGGTCGTCGCCGAAGCGGGCGGCGAGCGCGGCCGATTGTTCCAGTGCCCGGCGATAGCGCCGGTGTAAAGCGACGAGGGCGCGGCCGACGGCGGGCATGGCACTCGCCAGTTCGCGTGTGTCGGCCAAGGCGATCGGTTCGCCCAGCGCCGGATCGGTGAGCGCTTCCCTGAGATCGGCGATGAGGCGGGCTTCGTCGTCTTCGGAGAACAGTTGCACATCGATGCCGAAGGCGGCGTTGAGTTTGAGCAGGACGGGAACGGTGAGCGGGCGCTGATTGTTTTCGATCTGGTTGAGATAGCTGAGCGACAGGCCGATGGCGGAGGCGAGCGCCTGCTGGGTCATCTGCCGTTCCTCGCGCAGCCGCTTCAGCCGCACGCCGACGAAGGCTTTCTTCATGACGACCTCCGAGCTTTGCAAGCTTCGCAAATCCTGATGCAAGTCTTCGCAAATCTACGCATTTTCAGTTCTTTACCTGCCTTTTGAATTGCGAATATTGCGAACTCAGTTTCGTCTGGCAAGAGAATTGGCAAGGGGCTTGAGCGATGGTGCAGGACGCCCTGGCTGAAATCTCGACCGAAACCGGCGCCCGATTCACCGAAATGGTGTTTCCGGAACAGGCCAATCATTACGGCACCTTGTTTGGCGGCCATGCCTTGTCGTTGATGGGCAAGGCGGCCTTCATCGCCGCGACGCGGCGGGCGCGGGCGTCTGTCGTCATGGCCCGATCCGACAAGGTCGAATTCCATGTGCCGGTGCGCGTCGGCGAATTGATCGAGCTGTCCGCTGAAGTGGTGCGGGTTGGCCGATCCTCCATGACCGTGGTGGTCGACGTCACGTCGGAAGGCCTGGTTTCAGGCAGCCGCCGCCTCGCCGTGCGCGGCTCCTTCGAAATGGTCGCCGTCGATGCGGAAGGGCAACCGGTCGCAATCGCAAATTCAACCCCAAGCAAGGAGTGTTCAACGTGAAGTTGCACAGCGTTCGCACGCATAAATCCGCCGAGAACCTGCCGCGCGAGGGACAGTTGGCCTGGAAGATCGCCGAGGTGGCGAGCGATCCGGTCGATGTCGCCGATGACGTGATCGAGATGATCGGCAATCGCGTCATCGACAATGCGGCGGTGGCGGCGGCTTCGCTCAATCGCCGGCCGGTGGCGAGCGCGCGGGCGCAGGCCGAGGCGCATCCGTTCCAGCCGGGCGCCACGGTGTTTGGTCTCACGCAGCACCATCGCCTGTCGCCGGAATGGGCGGCCTGGGCCAATGGCGTGGCGGTGCGCGAACTCGACTTTCACGATACTTATCTCGCCGCCGATTACTCGCATCCCGGCGACAATATTCCGCCTATCCTGGCGGTGGCGCAGCATTGCGGCCTCGATGGTGCGGCGCTCGTGCGCGGTCTTGCCACCGGCTATGAAATCCAGGTCGATCTCGTCACCGGCATCTGTCTGCACGAGCACAAGATCGATCACATCGCGCATCTCGGTCCCTCGGCCGCGGCCGGTATCGGCACGGCTTTGGGCTTGCCGGCGGAGGTGATCTATCAGGCGGTGCAGCAGGCGCTGCATGTGACGACGACGACGCGGCAATCGCGCAAGGGCGAAATTTCAAGCTGGAAAGCCTATGCGCCAGCCTTCGCCGGCAAGATGGCCATCGAGGCGGTCGATCGCGTCATGCGCGGCGAAGGCGCACCGTCACCGGCCTGGGAGGGCGAGGACGGGTTCATCGCCTGGCTGCTCAGCGGCCCGAAGGCTGAATATCACGTGCCGCTGCCGGAACGCGGCGAAGCCAAGCGCGCCATTCTCAATACCTACACGAAAGAACATTCGGCCGAATATCAGAGCCAGGCCTTGATCGATCTGGCGCGGCGCATGGGGCCGCAGGTGCAAGCCAAGGGCGGCTTCGGCGCGATCCGCAGCATCGTCATCCACACCAGCCATCACACCCATTATGTGATCGGCACCGGCGCCAACGATCCGCAGAAGATGGATCCGAAGGCGAGCCGCGAAACGCTGGATCATTCGATCATGTATATTTTCGCCGTCGCGCTGGAAGACGGCGGCTGGCATCACGAGCGGTCCTATGCGCCCGCGCGCGCCAATCGGCCGGAGACGATCGCGCTCTGGCATAAAATTTCGACCGCCGAAGACGCCGAATGGACGCGGCGCTATCACAGCCGCGATCCGAAGGAACTGGCTTTTGGCGGCCGCGTCGTCATTACCCTGAACGACGGATCGGTAATCGAGGATGAAATCGCCGTCGCCGATGCGCATCCGCTCGGCGCGCGTCCGTTCAAGCGGGCGCAATATGTCGAGAAATTCCGCACGCTGGCGGAGGGCATCGTCGCGCGTGCCGAACAGGATCGTTTTCTAGGTCTGGTGGAGCGGCTGCCGGTGCTGACGGCGCAGGAGCTTGGCAGCCTCTCCTTCTCGGTCGATCCGGGTCTACTGCAAGGCCGGCAGGCATCAGGGATTTTCGATGGGCGCAAAGGCAGTGCCGCTGGCCTCGCAGCCGAATAGGAGGAGAATATGGCCGCAGAGACGAACGATCGCACGAACCCGCCACCGAAAAAATCCGTGGCCCTGTCCGGCGTCATCGCCGGCAATACGGCGCTCTGCACCGTCGGGCGCAGCGGCAACGATCTGCATTATCGCGGTTATGACATTCTCGACGTGGCGGAGACCTGCACGTTTGAGGAGATCGCCCATCTGCTGGTGCATGGCACTTTGCCGACGGTGACGGAACTCGCCGCCTACCAGGGGAAACTGAAGGCGCTGCGCGGCCTGCCCGCCGCCGTGCGGACGACCTTGGAAGCGCTGCCGGCGGCGGCGCATCCGATGGACGTGATGCGCAGCGGTGTGTCGGCGCTCGGCTGCGTGCTGCCGGAGGCGCATGATCATAACGCGCCGGGCGCCCGCGACATCGCCGACCGGCTGATGGCAAGCCTCGGTTCGATGCTGCTCTACTGGCATCACTTTGCCCACAACGGCCGGCGTATCGATGTCGAGACCGATGACGACAGCATTGGCGGCCATTTCCTGCATCTCCTGCATGGTGTGTTCCCATCGCAAGAGCATGTGCGGGCAATGCATACGTCGCTCAATCTCTATGCCGAACATGAATTCAACGCATCGACCTTCACGGCGCGCTCCATCGCCGGCACCGGCGCCGACATTTATTCGGCGATCACCGGAGCGATCGGCGCTTTGCGCGGCCCGAAACATGGCGGCGCCAATGAAGTGGCGTTCGAAATTCAGAAGCGTTACGGCGATGCCGATGAGGCGGAAGCCGATATCCGCCGCCGCGTCGCCGAAAAGGAAGTGGTGATCGGTTTCGGCCATCCAGTCTACACCGTCGCCGACCCCCGGAACCGGGTGATCAAGGATGTGGCGCAGCGCCTGTCACGTGAGGCCCAATCGATGAAAATGTTCGACATTGCCGAGCGGATCGAGGTGGTGATGGCGCAGACCAAGAACATGTTCGCCAATCTCGATTGGTTCAGCGCGGTCTCCTATCATAGGATGGGCGTGCCGACGGCGATGTTCACGCCGCTTTTCGTCATCGCCCGCACGTCGGGCTGGAGCGCCCATGTGATGGAACAGCGCGCCGACAACAAGATCATTCGTCCCTCCGCCCATTATATCGGGCCGGAAAATCGCGTTTTCGTGCCGCTGGATAAACGCGGTGTGGCGGAGGCCACGGTGCGGGCCGCTTAGCCAACATATCTTACCGTCATTGCGAGCGGAGCGAAGCAATCCAGGAATCAAGGTATAGATCTTGGACGTAAATACGCCCGCATTGCAGGCATTACTTGAGAATCCACCACGCGCCCCTGGATTGCTTCGTCGTTGCACTCCTCGCAATGACGGGAGAGACCGCTCGGAACGTTATAAAAAAGGAAAGACCATGCCTTATCTCGTTGCTTCCGATCTGCCGCAGGAGCCGGCCGGACAGCGCTTTCGCGCCTTGATCGCGCGCGGCGGCATCTTGCCGATGCCCGGCGCGCATAACGGCATGGCCGCCTTGCAGGCCAAGGCGGCCGGGTTCGAAGCGCTCTATCTGTCCGGCGCGGCGATGACGGCGTCCATGGGCCTGCCCGATCTCGGCGTCATCACTGTCGACGAAGTGGCCTTCTTCATTCGCCAGGTGGCGCGGGCGAGCGGTCTGCCGCTTCTCGTCGATGGCGACACGGGCTATGGCGAAGCGCTCAACGTCATGCATATGGTGCGCACGTTCGAGGATGCGGGCGCCGGTGCCGTCCATATCGAAGATCAGTTGCTGCCGAAGAAATGCGGCCATCTCAACGACAAGAAACTGGCCGATGCGCGGGATATGGCGGCGAAAGTGGCGGCGGCGGCGCGGGCGCGCCGGCATCTCTACATCATCGCGCGCACCGATGCGGCGGCGAGCGAGGGCTTTGATGGCGCGGTGGCGCGCGCCAAGCTTTATCTGGAAGCCGGCGCCGATGCGATCTTTCCCGAAGCACTGACCGACGCAGAGATGTTCCGCGCCTTCGCCCGCGCTTTGCCCGGTGTGCCGCTGCTCGCCAATATGACGGAGTTCGGTCGCACGCCGTTCTTCACGGCGGCGGAATTCGAGGCGATGGGCTATCGCATGGTGATCTGGCCGGTCTCGTCCTTGCGCATGGCCAATAAGGCGCAGGAACGGCTCTATGCCACTTTGCGTCGCGATGGCAGCAGCAAGGCGCTGCTCGGCGACATGCAAACCCGCGCCGAGCTTTATGATCTGATCGATCTCAAGGCCTTCGAAGCCCTTGATGCCTCGATCGTGGCGACGATCGTGCCGCGTGCCGCCGAATAGAAGCTATCTCAGTGAAAGGTGTAAAGGCGTTGCGCCGCGCGAACGCGCTGATAGAGCACGGCGGCGACTTCCGTCGCCCAGATCACGTCATGCCATTCCTGTTCGGTGAGCCGGGAGCGTCGCAGAATATCGAAGATTTCTTCGGTGACGGTGCCGTCGCCGGTCTGGCGCGCGAGCAGGAAGCTGGTTTCCTCGGGCGTCAGCCCCAACGCCTGCACGATCTGAAGCGCCGAGCCATTGCCGAGGCGCGCGCTGACCGCATCCAGCATGGCGGCGATGGCGAGCTTCGCCAAAGGCATGCGATAGGCGACATAGTGGCTGAGGGCGAGATAGGCGGTCGTTTCGACGCCGGGAAACTGACCATCGGGGTCCGGTCCCTCGTAGCGGGTGGCGGCGAGATCGTTGCGAATCCACTGCCAGCGCGATTTCTCCCGCGCCGCATGGCGTTTCAGATAGTCGCGCGCCTCGGGCCGGTCGGGGCCGAGATTGTCGCCGGCAATGGCGAATGTGCAGGACGAGCCGGAGACATGATGAAACAATTGCCCGAGCAGTTCGTGATAATCCGCCATGGTGATCTCATCGATACTGGCCCGATAGGCGGGGCAGATGTCGAGGAGGGCGCTGACGTGACGATCGATGGTCGTGCGCAGGGTTTCGATGCTCATCGCATGGTCCGAGATGTCAGGATTTGACGGTCGCTGACAGGGCTGATGTCGAAGAGGTGCCAGGGCCGGCGCGAAGGTCCTCGCGCGCCCGGAGTGGACAAAATTGTCCGTGTACGGACTGTGCGATTTCGCACATCGGATATTCGAATCGCCCTCGCAACTCGAATTTGGGTGATTATTCCAGCAGATCGCGCTTGAAGCCGCAGCGTTGCAGGACGCCGGCGCGCGCTTCCTCGGCGAGGCGCAGAACGCGGGCCGTGTCGACGCCGACCATGTGGCCCCGCCATTTCTTCATCTTGCCGTCGATCATCACGGTGTCGACGTGGCTCGGGTTCATCACATTGACGACAGCGCCCACCGCATTGTTGATCGGCCAGGCCGAGAGACTGTCGGTGCGCAGGAGAATGAGATCGGCCTGTTTGCCGGGGGTGAGGCTACCGGTCTTGTGGTCGAGATGGGCGCAGCGTGCGCCCTCGATAGTGGCGAATTCGAGTACGTCCCGGGCGGTCAGCAGCGGCGGCAGGTTCTTTTCGCCTTGGCGCTCGCGCTGCAGGACGAGCGCCCGCTGCAAGGTCAGCGTCGTGCGCATGATCGTGAAGGGGTCCTGCGCCATGGTGGCGTCGACGTCGGAACTCAGGCTCGGCCGGATGCCATGATCGAGCGCGCCTTGAATGCCGGGCATGCCGTGGCCCATCGTCATTTCAATGGGCGGGGCTAGCGACACGCGCAGGCCGGCGTCGCGCGGCTCGCCTGGATAGTATTTGCCGATATATTGCGCCAGCATGCGCGCGCCGATGTCGATGCCGCCACCCGCCGTGCCGCCGACGGCGATGGTGAGCGTCTTGCCCTTGAAATAGCCGTCCGCACCTTGCGCCTGCGCCAAGCCAGTGCCAGCGAGCGTCAGGACGATGGCGAGCTGAAATGAATGCCGTGCTTTGGCCATCTGCGCCCTACCCTTCGTGCAGCGGACGTTTGGTCTTTATGGATAGCCAGGGAACGTCCCGAAGGAGCCGAAGCCCCAAGCGCTGCGCCACGTCTCCTTCGGCCATTTCTTCGGCCGCAGCGGCATTTCCTCATGCCAGGGACGGGGCTGCCAATAGCCCAATTCCTCGTCGGCCATGATGTCCATTTCGCAATAGCATTCGATGCGCAGGTCATCGCTGTTGCGGTGATAGGCGGCCACGTTATGGCCGACGATGTGGCGCAGCGGTCCCCACACGAGCTGGATTTCGTTGCGCGTCAGCACTTCGCAGGCGTGATGAATGGCGGCCCAGTCCTTCACTTCGAAGGCGACGTGATGCAGGCGCTGCGTTTCATATTGCACGAAGTTCACGGTGTGATGTTCGATGCCGCAGCGCATGAAGACGAAGTGATCGCCGAGCCAGTCGGAGACGCGGAAGCCGAGAAACTCCTGATAGAATTTGGCGACCTTCTGCACATCGTTGACGCGCGAGGCGACGTGGCCGATTTTCAGCGGATTGACGCCGCCTTCGCTGGCATCGCGCTTGTGAAACCGACAGTCGGCGAAAATCTCGACGGTGGTGCCTTTCGGGTCGGTAAAGGTCAGGCAGTCGGCGACGCCGGGCGTCGGGTCGGATTGCCGGTCGCTGGCCACACCTTCCTTTTGCAGCTTCTGCGCCAGAGCTTTCAGGTCGGTGCCCGGTGCCACCTGGAAGGCGATGCGCTGCAGGTCGGCATAATCGGCGGTTTCGAGGACGACCGATTCCTGTCCGAGTTTGCTGGCGAGAATGGCGCGCTTTGGCGAACGGTCGACCAGCGACAGTCCCATCACGTGCGTCCAGTAGTCGGTTTGGCGGTCCAGATCAGGCGTCGAGAAAGTGGCGTGCCCCAGTCGCTTCACCTGAATCATGCGTTCGCTCCCGTCGATTTTGGGCGCCACTGGATTGGCGCGGTTATGCTCATTTTTATGCATAAAAATTTGGGATACGCAAGCCGAAGATATCATGGCAGGGATATCCATAGGCTTATTCTTAAGTGGGATTTACATGGACTATATTTTATGCATAAAAATTAAATTGGCCGAGGATGCCCGGCGGCAGGCGCGAGCATGACGAACCAGAGTGACGTTTCAGAAACGGAGACCGTGCGATCGGAGGCCGCCTATCGCGCGATCAAGCATGAGATCGTCACGGCACGGATCGCGCCGGGGGCGAAGCTGAAGGTCGATGCGTTGCAGCGGCAGTTTGGCTTTTCCAGCAGTCCGCTGCGCGAGGCGTTGACGCGGTTGGCGGCGGAAGATTTTGTCGTTGCCGACCAGCGGCGCGGCTTTCGCGCGGCGCGGGCCTCGCTCGGCGATCTCAACGACATCACGCATTTTCGCCTGGTCATCGAAGTGCATGGTCTGGTCGATTCGATCGAACGTGGCCAAAAGTCCTGGGAGACAAGGATTATCGACGCCCTCGATCGGCTCGATGCGGTGGAGAGCAAACTGCCGCGACCGGAGCGATTGCATGCGGAGATCTGGATCGAGCGGCATAAGGATTTTCACATGGCGCTGGTCTCGGCCTGCGGATCGGAGCGGTTGCAGGAGCAATGTTCGTCGCTGTTCGACCAGTCGCAGCGCTATCGCAGCCTCTACGCCTTCAACCGGACAGGGGCGCGTAACGGTTCGGCCGAACACCGCCGCATTCTGGAAGCGGCCCTGGCGCGCGATAAGGCCACCGCGGCCGCTTTGATGCGCGATCACATCGCCAAAACGGCGGCGCACGTCGCGCAATATGTGGAATAGGCCAGGGGAAAGGTAGTCCCGCACCACTGCTGGGGCCTCAACGGAATCTTACCCCGGCGAGGGCGGTTTTCCGGCCCGGAGTGTTGCTTCTATCGCACTCTTTTCAGGCGATTTCGTCCAATCGTTCCGGTTGAATTGAAATTGTCGCGAATCGGGTCCATTTATAGAGTGTCGCGCAAAATTTGTTGGATGCGCGAGGTCAAGGAGAAGTCGCACTGACAAGCACCGTTCATCTGGAAGCAGCCCTGGCGCCGCTTCACCCGGTTCCCTCGCCGCGTGGCCTTGAAACCGGAAGCTTAGTGCAGAACGTGTTGCAGAGCCTTGAAGACCTGAAGGCGGAAGAGATCATCTCTATCGAACTCGCCGGCAAAACGACCCTCGCGGACACGATGCTCATCGCGTCCGGACGGTCGAATGTGCATGTGGGCGCGATCGCCGAAAGCGTCGTGAAGGCCTGCAAGGATGCCGGCATCGATTCGCCGCGCGTCGAAGGCCTGCCGCATTGTGATTGGGTGGTGGTGGATGCGGGCGATCTGATCGTCCATATCTTCCGGCCGGAAGTCCGCAAATTCTACAATCTTGAAAAGATGTGGGGTGGCGACCGGCCTAACGAGGCTCAGGCGCGACAATCCTGATCGGTCGTTCCGATCTCGATCGTCCTGCTGTGACCGCCTGATCGCTGTCCGAGCCCGTACGAGGCGGGCCGCGGACCGGGTTGCGCAAAGGCCGCCGCATTTTGCGGCGGAGATGGGATTTGCGCATCTGCGATGGACGTTGTCGGCGCCGCGTGGCATCCGATGGTGCGATCTTGCAATAGCAAACGTCCAACAGTCATGACGCACGTCTTTCAAAAGCACCTCTCTTCGAAAGCGGCCCCGCCGTGAAAATCATTCTCGCGGCGGTCGGCCGGCTGAAGAATGGAGCGGAGCGGGATTTATGCGCGCGCTATCTGGAGCGTGCGCAGGCGAGCGCGCGCGGTGTGGCGCTGAGTGGCGTCGAGATGAAAGAAATCGATGAGGGGCGGGCGCGCCGCGTCGAAGATCGCAAGGCGGAAGAGGCGAAGGCCCTTGCCGGCTTCATCGCCGACGGCGCCCGTCTCATCGTGCTCGACGAGCGGGGCCGCGCCATCAGCAGCGCCGATTTCGCTGCCGATATCGGCCGCGCCCGCGATGAAGGTGCGCCGGCCTATGCGCTCGTCATCGGCGGTCCCGATGGGATCGATCCGGACTTGCGGGCCAAGGCGCATAAGGTGATCGCCTTTGGCGCGATGACCTGGCCGCACCAGCTCGTGCGCATCATGGCGACGGAGCAGATCTATCGCGCCATCACCATTCTGGCCGGTCATCCCTATCATCGGGTGTGAAAGGCGTTCGCGGCGAAAAGGCTCCCGTGCCACTATGCTGGCTGCGAATCGCCGCAATCGGCGTCCATCTCGTGATCACAGCGCCCCCGAACCCGGCCGCGGCGGCGCCCTCGTTCAGCGGCCGGTAAGAGACCATGCAGCGCAGCCCGTTCCTTCTCTCGGCGTCCGGATTTCGCCGGCTTCGCTTCGCCGGCGCATCGGTTCTGGCGCTGGGTGTGGCGCTTGGCTTTGGCCTCGTTGCGGCGAGAGGGCAGACGCAGCCGGCGCCAGCAACCCCGGCGCCGTCCGTCACGCCGCCCGCCAATGAGCGCAGCCGGATCGAGGTGCGCCAGGAGGAATTGCGGGCGATCGAGCAGGGTCTGCGCCTGTCGGATGAGCAACGCCGCAAGATCGAAACCGAACTCGAAGCGATCAAGACCGATCGGGCGCGGCTGAATACGGCTTTGGTCGAGACGACGGCGAAAGTGCAGGCCGCCGAAACCAGCATCAGTGAGGTGGAGCGCCGGCTGGAAAGTTCGGTCACCGCCGAACAAGCGATCCGCAAGTCGTTGGAAGCGCGGCGCGGAGTCATCGCCGAAATCCTCGCTAGCCTTCAGCGCATGGGCCGCAATCCGCCGCCCGCTCTGTTGATCGCCCCGGAAGACATTCTGAAAGCGATCCGCACCTCGATGATGCTCGGCGGGGTGGTGCCGGAGCTGCGCGCCGAGACGCAGGTTCTGGTCAATGATCTCAATGAGTTGGTGGAACTGCGCAAAGCCATCGCCGTGGAGCGGGAGCGGCTCGATGGCGAGGTGAAGACCATGGCGGCCGAGCGACAGCGTCTCGCCGGCCTCATCGATGCCCGTCAGACGGCCATGGGCGTGACCGAACAGGCACTGACCACGGAGCGCGGCAAAGCGCAGCAGCTCAGCCGCCAGGCGCTCGATCTCAAGGATTTGATCGCCCGCATGGAAGGGGAGGTTGAGAGCGCCCGGCGGGCCGCTGAGGCCGCCCAGAAGGCGGAAGTGGAGCGCCAGCAAATGGCCGCGATCAAGCCGCCGGATCCGCGTAAACCGGCCGATTCCTCACGTTTGCAGCCGGCAATGGCCTTTTCCGAGGCCAAAAACATGCTTCCCATGCCGGTTTCGGGCTCGATTGTGAAGAAATTCGGCGAACCGGACGGGTTCGGCAGTGCCGAGCGTGGGCTTTATATCGGCACACGACCAGGTGCGGTCGTCGCCTCGCCGATTGATGGGTGGGTGTTGTTTTCGGGCACTTTCCGAACCTATGGACAATTATTAATCATCAACGCTGGCGGCGGATATTATATACTGCTCGCTGGAATGGCCCGGAACAATGTCGAGGTTGGTCAGTTTGTCCTTTCGGGCGAACCCGTTGGGCTCATGGGAGATGCGTCGGCCAGGAATGCCGCCGCCCTTGCCATTGGCGCGACTCAACCCATTCTCTATGTAGAGTTTCGGAAAGACGGGACGGCCATAGATTCATCGCCCTGGTGGGCGAAGCCGGTAGCTGAGAAGGTTCGCGGATAATGCGGAAACTATCCCTCATTTTATTGGGTGCAGCGGTGGGTGCGGGTGCGGCCACGGCCGTGTCGCATTTGAACTTGGTCGATGGCATGGCAGCGCGTGCCGCCGTCTCCGAGACCTACAAGAGCTTGAACCTGTTCGGTGACGTCTTCGAGAAGGTGCGTACCGACTATGTCGAGAAGCCGTCCGAGCAGAAACTGATCGAGTCGGCCATCAATGGCATGCTCACCAGCCTCGATCCGCATTCGAGCTATATGGACGCCAAGAGCTTCCGCGACATGCAGGTGCAGACGCGCGGCGAGTTCGGCGGCCTCGGCATCGAAGTCACCCAGGAAGACGGTTTCGTCAAAGTCGTAACGCCGATCGACGATACGCCGGCGTCCCGTGCAGGCATCATGGCCGGCGACGTGATCACCGCCATCGACGATGAGCAGACGCAAGGTTTGACGCTCAATCAGGCGGTCGACAAGATGCGTGGCGCCATCAACACCAGCGTCAAGCTGACCGTGGTGCGCGGCGCGTCGCGTGAACAGAAAGAGTTCCGCATCACCCGCGATCGCATTCAGATTCGGGCCGTGCGTTCGCGCATGGAAGGCGATGACGTCGGCTATATCCGCGTCACCCAGTTCAACGAACAGACGTTCGATGGACTGAAGAGCGCCATCCAGAAGATGCAGTCGGAGAAGCCGGGCGACCAGCTCAAGGGCTTCATCATCGACCTGCGCAACAATCCGGGCGGCTTGCTCGATCAGTCGATCTATGTGTCGAACGCCTTCCTGGAGCGCGGCGAGATCGTCTCGACGCGCGGCCGCAACGCCGACGAGACGCAGCGTTACAACGCCAAGCCGGGTGGTGAACTCGCCAAGAACAAGCCGATCGTCGTCTTGATCAACGGTGGTTCCGCCTCGGCGTCGGAAATCGTCGCCGGTGCGCTGCAGGATCACAAGCGGGCGACCATTCTCGGCACCCGTTCGTTTGGCAAGGGTTCGGTGCAGACGATCATTCCGCTCGGCCAGAACAATGGCGCGCTACGCCTGACCACGGCGCGCTACTACACGCCGTCGGGCCGTTCGATCCAGGCCAAGGGTATCGATCCCGATATCCAGATCCTGCAGGAAGTGCCGGATGAGTTTAAGGGCCGCGACTCCACCAAGGGTGAAGCGGCGCTGCGCGGCCATCTGAAGAATGGCGATGACGAGAAGGGCGGTTCGCAGGCCTATGTGCCGGCCGATCCGACCAAGGACAAGCAGCTCATCGCGGCTGCCGAACTGTTGCGCGGCCAGAAGAAGGCGGCGGAACTCGTCGAGCAGAACAAGAAGGAACTGATGGCTGCGGCGCAGACGCCGGCAACTCCGGCCCCTGCGCCGGCTCCGGCGGCACCCGCGGCCGCGCCGACACCTGGCGCTCCTGCTCCGGCGCAGCCGGCTCCGGCTCCTGTCGAGAAGCAGCCGGAAACGGTGAAGTAAGGCGTTCATCGCGCCTGGCCTGCGGGCCAGATGCGATCAAGTTGAAGATTTCAACTCGACTGGCCCGGCGTGTCGCATGAAAATGCGGCGCCGGGCCTTCTGATTCGAAGGCTTCTGAAGGCTTTGCTTCGGAGGCTTGGCGTGTGCGGGACTATGGAATTGGTGGACGGACTGGCATGAAGGGTCCAGAGCAGGACGAATTTGACTCGCTTTCCGGTTCCCCTCTGCATGCGCCGCTTGGATTGAACCAGCGGCGTCGTGGACCGCCAAGCCATTTGTCGGCCCGGCAATTGGCGATCGGCGCCAGCGTCGTCGCGGTGGTCGGCATCAGCGTGCTGGTGTGGCGCGGCAAGGATTCGAACGGCGAGCCCTATGCGGTGGCGCGCATCGAACGGGTTGCGCCGGAGAAGCCGGCGGCTGCCGCGCCGCCGGCCGCAGGGCCTGTCGCTACGGCGCCCGATGTCACCGGCTCGATCCCGCCGCGCGCCAGCGGCGCCGAAGTCGAGGCCGCGACGGGCGTCAAGGTCACGCGCGGCACCGAGGGCGGCGATGTGCCGGCCGGGCTGATCATCCAAGTGCCCAAGACATTCGACATGCAATTGACGCCGGCGCCGGATCGCCGCCTGGTCGAGAAGGGGCCCTATGGGCCGCTGCCGAAGATCGGCGCCGATGGGTCGCGGCCGATGGAGGTTTACGCGCGGCCGCTGATTAATCGGGCCGATGGACGCGCCCCGGCGAAGCTGGCGCTGATGATCGGTGGCATGGGACTCAATATCGCCTTGACGCGCGAGGCGATCAATCAACTGCCCGGCGCGGTGACCTTGGGCTTCGCGCCCTATGGCAGCGAACTCGACAGTCTGGTGGCGGAAGCGCGCAGCGCCGGCCATGAAGTCATCCTGCAATCGCCGATGGAAAGTTTCGGCGAAAGCGACGATCCCGGTCCCTTCGTGCTCAAGACCTCGCAGGACAAAGGCCAGATCGTCGACAACCTGCGTTGGCAGATGAGCCGGTTCCAGGGCTATATCGGTATTGCTGGTTTCCTCGGCGCGCGGTTCACTGCCAGCGAGCCGGCCTTCTCGCCGGTGTTGCGCGAGATCGGCCAGCGCGGCCTGCTTTATCTGGATGATGCCAGTTCGCCGCGTTCGCTTGCCCGCTCCTTGAGCCAAGGCGCCAATACCGCTTTCGTCGGCGCCGATCTTTTGATCGACAGCCGTAGCGCCGATGAGATCGACGTGGCCCTGGCGCAGCTCGAGAGCATGGCGCGGGACAAGGGCATGGCCGTCGGCACGGCGAGCGGTCTGCCTATCGTGATGGAGCGTGTTGCGCGTTTCACCAAAACGTTGGAGAACCGCGGCATAACGCTGGTTCCTATAAGCGCGCTGGCGGTGCGCGGATCGGCTGTCTCGTCACGCACGCGCCGCTAGAGCAAATTGCGTTTCGGTAGAAACGCAATTTTGCCGAGGCTCATTGTTTTAACGCGTCTTTGTGGCGTTTGCCTAAGTCAAACTGCAAAACACTGTGAGATCGATAGAGGCGATGATGGTGAAAGACGCGTACCGTCCGTGTGTCGGCGTGATGCTGCTCAATCGCGATGGCCTGGCCTTCATTGGCCGCCGCCGCAACAAAAACCTCGTCGAACATGTGGCGCCGGGACATGAGTGGCAGATGCCGCAAGGCGGCATCGACGACGGTGAAGAGCCTTTGGCGGCGGCGCACCGCGAATTGATGGAAGAGACGGGCGTCACCTCCGTGACCCTGATCGCCGAAGCGCCGGACTGGCTCGCCTACGACCTGCCCGACGACATCGCCCAGCAATCGTGGCGCGGCAAATATCGCGGCCAGACACAGAAGTGGTTCGCGTTCCGCTTCACCGGCGCCGACGATGAAATCAATATCGAACATCCGCCCGGTGGCCATAAGCCTGAGTTCGATGCCTGGCGCTGGGAACCGATGGTCAATCTGCCGTCGTTGATCATTCCGTTCAAACGGCCGGTCTATGAGCAGGTCGTGACGATCTTCGCGCCTTTGATGCGATGAACACGATAGGCGTCTGATGCAAGATACGCGCGTCTCTGTGTGTCATCCCGGACACCTGCGTAGCAAGCGATCCGGGATCCAGGAGCGTGTGGCAAAATTTTGAGGCGTTGAACATTCTTCCATTTGCCCTGGATACCGGATCGCCTGCGGCGTCCGGTATGACACCAAGATTTCTGGGTCCGACTCTTAGAACGTCCAAGCGGCGCGCAGGCCGAAATTGGTCAGGCCGCGATTTTGCGCGCAGAGGCCGGCATTCGACATATGTTCGAGCGTGCCCATCAGCGCGAATTGCTGGGTGAAACGATAGCCAAGCGACAGGCTTTCGCGGAAGGCGGCGCGACAGCCCATGGCGTTATGACCGGCCACGGGAATGCGGCCGATGGTTCCATTGTGAACGGCGCCGCCTAATGAGAGTTCGGCGAAGAGTCTGGGCGTCAGATCGAAGGTCCAGGTCAGGCCCGTGTAGAGCGAACTGGTCTTGCCGGCGGTGTTGATCGTCGTGCCGACATGCCAGCGCGGCGTCAGCCAGGACAAGGCGGAGGGGGCCGGCCGGA
Organism: Methylocella sp. CPCC 101449; assembly: GCF_031921685.1. Taxonomy (NCBI): domain Bacteria; kingdom Pseudomonadati; phylum Pseudomonadota; class Alphaproteobacteria; order Hyphomicrobiales; family Beijerinckiaceae; genus Methylocella; species Methylocella sp. CPCC 101449. The sequence continues at coordinate 1,826,114 of NZ_JAPDHU010000001.1, forward strand.
ACAGATGCATCAAGGCTTCCGCATTGATGTCGGCGCTGCCGCGTTCCGGGCTGAGGCTGTCGTGGACGAAGGTGCCGAGGCGCAGTTCGAAGCCCGATGGATCGAAGGTCGAGCCTGGCACGTCGCCCGCATGGGCAATGCCGGTCACTTCAAGTGCCGAGACTGCCGCTAAAAGCATCCATGACGACGCCCTGATGAGCAGGGCGGGCACCGCGCCGCGTCCGCGCCGTCGCATAAATTGGTCCAGGCCGTTGAATCCGAAACCGGAATCAGGTGGTTAACGATCGATGGACTGTGCGCTGGCATGGTTAATGAAAGGCAAACGCCGCCGACCGTTACGGGCCGCCTGACCTGTGCGAAGCGGCGGAAATCGTTAATAAAGCCTTGCTGTGCCGGAGAGCCTGTTGGACAGTACCTTTGGCAGACAAGAACGCGGGGGCGTCAATGCTGAACGACTATTTCAAGCTCGAGGCGAACGGCACGAACGTGCGCACCGAGGTCATCGCCGGGATCACGACCTTCCTGACGATGGCCTATATCATCTTCGTCAATCCTTCGATCCTCAGCCAGACCGGCATGGATTTCGGCGCCGTCTTCGTGGCGACCTGTCTCGCGGCCGCCTTCGGCAGCGCCTTCATGGGCCTGTTCGCCAACTATCCGATCGCACTGGCGCCGGGCATGGGACTCAACGCCTATTTCACCTTCGTCGTCGTCAAGACATTGGGCTATTCCTGGGAAACGGCGCTGGGCGCGGTTTTCATCTCGGGCCTGATCTTCTTCCTGATCTCGGCGGTGAAACTGCGCGAGTGGATCGTCAACGCCATCCCGCTGTCTTTGAAGCTCGGCATCGCCGCCGGCATTGGCCTGTTCCTCGGCATCATCGCGCTTGAGAACGCCAAAATCATCGTTGCGAGCCCGGCGACCCTGGTCACGCTCGGTCATGTCAAGTCGATGCCGGTTTTGCTGGCGACGCTCGGTTTCGTTTTGATCGCCGCTTTGTCAGCGCGCAAGATCACCGGTGCGATCATCATTTCGATCCTCGTGGTGACGGTGATCGCCATCGCGCTTGGCTTGAGCGAGTTCAAGGGCATCGCATCGATGCCGCCGTCAATCGCCCCGGTGTTCCTGAAGATGGACATCAAGGGCGCGTTCGAGGTGGGCCTGTGGACCATCGTCTTCGTGTTCCTGTTCGTCGACATGTTCGACAACACCGGCACGTTGATCGGCGTGGCGCATCGCGGCGGCTTTCTCGACAAGGACGGCAAGCTGCCGCGTATCGGCAAGGCTTTGATGGTCGATTCGACGTCGGCCGCCGTCGGCGCGGCGCTCGGCACATCGACGACGACGAGCTATATCGAGAGCGCCGCTGGCGTCGACGCGGGCGGGCGCACCGGCCTCACCGCTGTGGTTGTGGCCATCTGCTTCCTGCTGGCCGTGTTCTTCGCGCCGCTGGCGGGCTCGGTGCCGGCCTTCGCCACGGCGCCCGCGCTGCTCTATGTCGCTTGTCTGATGGCGCGCAGCCTGAAGGATCTGGACTGGGAGGATTCCACGGAATTCGTTCCGGCCATGGTGACGGCAATTACCATGCCGCTCACCTTCTCGATCGCAGACGGCCTGGGCATCGGCTTCATCGTCTATACGGCGATCAAGATCCTGGCTGGCCGCTGGTCGGATCTGAATCTCGCCGTGCCGCTGATCGCCATCGCCTTCCTGGTGAAGCTGATCGTTGGCTGATCGATCGGGCGCAGGCCGTTGAATCGCGGCCTGCGCTATTCTTCGCGCCGTTCCTGATTGCGGCGACATTGCAAGGTCATTTTGGCAAGATCATCCCGGCAAGATCGCGGCGAGTTTCACCGGTGCGATTCATATCTTGCAAAGCCTGTGTGACAATGCTGACCTCGTTCAGGCGCAAAGCGAGGCGATCGCTGCAATTGCGCTGATCCTGGCAAGCATCCATCAAGACTAACGCGGCAATTTCGACGCATCAGTTCCGCGTGGGGACACGGAACATTCGAGAGCGAAGAGAATGTCCCGTGAGCCAGATCAAGCTTGATCCTGCCTATAAGCGTCAGTTGCCGGCGCCGCGCGTCGGCGGTTTGAAGCCGCCTGAAAAGCCGCAACCGCCGCGTCGCCCCTCGCTCAAGCTGGCGCTGTCGGCTCTGGCCTGTCTCGTCGTCGGCGCCGGTCTTGTCTCGTACTGGCCGCTCGTTTCCTCCTGGCTCAGCCGTTAGACGCCTTCACATGAAGTTGCATTGCATCGCCGCTGGCGCTGCTCGACCATGGCACCAACAAAATGCCAGAGGGAGGCGCGCATGCGGTCGAGGGTTTCGTTTCACATCATGATCGGTCTGGTGACGCTGGGGGCGGCTGCCGGGCCGGCGCTGGCGCAACAGGCCAGCAATATCCGTGGCACGGTCTCCGGATTCGACGGCAAGGTCATCGCGATCAAAACCAATGCCGGCAGCGAGGTCAGCGTCGATCTGCCAGAGGCCGTGAACGTGGCGGTCACGCGTCCTTTCACCATGGCCGATGTCAAACCCGGCATGACACTGGGTGTGACGACTGTGGTGCGTGACGACAAGATCGTCGCCATTGACGTCAGGCCAATTCCGCCGGCCGCGCCGCCGGGCCTGACGCCTTACGATCTGGCGCCGCAATCGACCATGACCAATGCGGTGCTGGAAGCCTCCGTCGCGGCGACCGGCGGCAATGAACTGACACTCAATTACAAGACCGGCACGGTGAAAGTGCTGGTGCCGCCGGGCACGCCGATGTCACAAGCCGCGCCTGGATCACGTGCTGATATCAAGCCGGGCGAAGTGATCTATGTCTTTGCACGCAACGAGGGTGGCAAGACCACCGCCGTGCGCGTGCAGGTGTCGAAGGATGGCGTCAAGCCGACGCAATAATTAGCGCTACTCGACGGTGGCGCCCGATTGCTTGACGATCGGCGCCCAGCGTTCCACGTCACGGCGCACGAACGCGGCGAAGTCGGCGAGGCTGGTGCCGGCCGGCGCCGCGCCTTCGGTCGCCATCTGGGCGCGCATCTTCGGGCCATTGAGGGCAGCGACGACGACGCCATTCAGCTTGCTCGCGATCGGCGCGGGCAGGTTGGCGGGCGCGAACAGGCCAAACCAGGCGGCGGATTCGAAGCCGGGAATCACTTCGCTGATGGCGGGTACGTCGGGCAGGAAAGGCTGACGGCCGACGGTCGAAACCGCATAGGCGCGCAGGTTGCCGGCGCGGATCTGCGACAGGCCGACGACGGGACTGATGAACATGAGATCGACATGGCCGGCCACCACGTCGGCGATGGCGGGCGCCGTGCCTTTGTAAGGCACGTTCAAGAGATCGATCGATGCCATCGTCTTGAATTGTTCGCCCGCCATATGCAGCGACGAACCGGTGCCACCGATCGCGACGGTGAGTTTGCCCGGCTTTTGCTTGGCGAGCGCGATGAGTTCGGGCAGCGTCTTGGCCGGCACTTGCGGATTGCCGACGAGAATGTTGGGCACCGTGGCGATCATGCTGATCGGCGTGAAATCATTGACCGGATCGAAGGGGAGTTTCGCATAGAGCGTGGCGTTGATCGTATGGCTGGTGAAACTCATCAGCAAAGTGTTGCCATCGGGCGGCGCCTTGGCGACCGCATCGGCGGCGATATTGCCACCCGCGCCGGGGCGATTTTCAACGATCACCGTTTGACCAAGCGCCGGCGCCATCTCAGCGGCGATGGCACGCGCCATGGTGTCGGTGGTGCCGCCGGGAGGTGCGCCGACAAGGATTTTGATGGGCTGCGTCGTTTCCGGATTCGTTTGCGCTGTGGCTGGGCCTGCGCCAACGAAGAGACAAGCGCTCAAGAAAATCCAAAGGCGCATCGTTTCCTCCATGGCCCATCTGATTGTTCGACGTGAGGCCAGCTTAAGGAGGGGCGTTGCGCGCGGCAAGAAGCCTCGACAGGTTGCGAAGATTCGACACAATGAAAAGAGCCGGTTCAGACGAACCGGCTCTCTCGTTCAGGCACGGCGGTTAGCGGCAGACGCGAACCCAGCCGGCGTAGCCGGGAACCCAACGGCAGCGCGGCATATAGGCGAAGCCGTAACCACCGCCATAACCCCAGCCACCATGGAAGTGGTGGTGATGGCCATGGCCCCAGCCACCGTGGAAATGCTTATGGAAGCCCTTGGCCGAAGCGCTGGTGGCGGCAAGGCCGAGGGTGGCGAAGGTGGCGAGCGAAGCAGCGAGAATGAGTTTCTTCATGACATATCTCCTAACAGGGGGCGTTGAACATTCAGCTCTGACAGTCCGTGTGGAGATGAAGGCGGGCATCGACCACGCTCAGAAGGTCTCACGAACGCGGCATGATCGATGTGCAACGGCGCACAGGTCGTTCGCGTGGCGATGAAAGGTCGTCGATGTTGTGGTGCTCACCGTCATTGCGAGCGCAGCGAAGCAATCTAGGGCTAAGCGCAGATACATTTATCTGCGCCACAGGCATTTCTTAAGGCCCTGCCACTCGCCCCTAGATTGCTTCGTCGCGTTGCTCCTCGCAATGACGGAGATCAATTGCTCGATCGATCCTCGTCGCTCACTGTCGCCAGGAAGCGGCGCAAAGTCGGCGTCATGTCATCGCGACGCCAGGCGATGCCGGTTTCGAGCGTCGGCGGTTCGACTTGCAGGTCGATATAGCGCACACCCGTGCGCGCCAGATGCCGCAGCGAGGCAGGCACAAGTGCGATGCCCATGCCGGCGGAGACGAGGCTGATGATCGTCTGCATCTGAATGGCCTTTTGCACGATGGTCGCGGGCCGTCCATGGGCGGTGAAATAGCCGGTGACGAGATCGTAGAACGAGGGCGCCGATTGGCGTGGAAAGATGACGAGCGGCGCGTTCACCACTGCGTCCGGCGCCAAGCGATTGTGGGTGAGCTTGATGCGCTTCTCTGCAATCCAGATCTCGGGCACTGCCGCTACGAGAGGTTCAAGGACGAGGCGGTGATAACCGAGCTGGTGCGGTAGCGCACCTTCCGCCGGCGGTATGATGAGCCCGGCGTGGCCGCGTCCTTCCAGCAGAGCAGCTATCTGCACGTCGCTGGTGGCTTCTGTCAGCGCGATCTCGACATCGGGATAGAGCTGGGCATAGCGGCGCACGAGATCGGGCAGGATGCTGTAGTCGGCGGTCGAGACGAAGGAGAGTTCGAGCCGGCCGGTTTCACCGTCGCGCAGCCGTTTGGCGATGTCGGGCAGAGCCGCGACCCGATCGAGCGCGCCGCGCACATGGACCAGCCATTGCTCGCCGAACGGGGTGAGGGCGACGCTGCGCTTGGTGCGCGAGAACAGGGCGGTGCCCAGTTCCCGTTCCAGCGCCTGGATCGACTGGCTGAGCGGCGGCTGGGTCATGCCGAGCCGCGCGGCGGCGCGGCCGAAATGCAGGGTCTCGGCCAGGGTGGCGAATTGGCGGAGCTGGCGAATGTCCATGGCGGATAATAATATCTCTAGCGACCTTATAGCCATGAAATAATATATTTCACCTTGGAGCGGAAGCAGCGTAGAGAAGTTCCAAACTAAACCCGCCGCCCATCCAGGGGCGCGACACCGAGGGCTTGGATCCAATGCCGGCATATCGTTCCAGAACCACCACCCACGGCCGCAACATGGCGGGCGCCCGCGGCCTGTGGCGTGCCACGGGCATGAAGGACGAGGATTTCGGTAAGCCGATCATCGCCATCGCCAATTCTTTCACCCAGTTCGTGCCCGGCCACGTCCATCTGAAGGACCTCGGCCAGCTCGTGGCGCGTGAGGTGGAAGCGGCCGGCGGCGTCGCCAAGGAGTTCAATACGATCGCCGTCGATGACGGCATCGCCATGGGCCACGACGGCATGCTCTATTCGCTGCCGAGCCGCGAGCTGATCGCCGACAGCGTCGAATATATGGTCAATGCCCATTGCGCCGATGCGATGGTCTGCATTTCCAATTGCGACAAGATCACGCCTGGCATGTTGATGGCCGCCATGCGCCTCAACATCCCGGTGGTCTTCGTTTCCGGCGGTCCGATGGAAGCCGGCAAGGTGGTGGTGAAGGGGCAGACGCGCGCGCTCGATCTGATCGACGCCATGGTCGTCGCGGCCGACGATTCCTACACCGACGAGGAAGTGAAGACGATCGAGCGTTCGGCCTGTCCGACCTGCGGTTCGTGCTCGGGCATGTTCACCGCCAATTCGATGAACTGCCTCACCGAGGCACTTGGTCTGTCGCTGCCGGGCAATGGCTCGACGCTCGCTACCCATGCCGATCGCGAGCGGCTGTTCCGCGAGGCCGGGCATGTCATCGTCGATCTGGCGCGCCGCTGGTACGAGCAGGACGATGCCACCGCGCTGCCGCGCAATATCGCTTCTTTCGCCGCCTTCGAAAACGCCATGAGCCTCGACATCGCCATGGGCGGTTCGACCAATACGGTGCTGCATTTGCTGGCGGCCGCGCAGGAAGGTGGCGTCGATTTCACCATGGCCGATATCGATCGGCTGTCGCGGCGCGTGCCGTGCCTGTGCAAGGTCGCGCCGGCGAAGAGCGACGTACATATGGAAGACGTGCATCGCGCCGGCGGCATCATGTCGATCCTCGGCGAACTCGAGAAGGCCGGCCTGATCGATGCGAGCCTGCCGACCGTGCATGCGTCGACCGTCGGCGATGCCTTGGCACGCTGGGACATCGGCCGCACCAAGAGCGAAGACGTGCGCAATTTCTATAAGGCGGGTCCGGGCGGCGTGCCGACGCAGACCGCCTTCAGCCAATCGGCGCGCTGGAAAGAGCTCGACACCGACCGCGAGAAGGGCGTCATCCGCTCGGCCGAGCATCCGTTCTCCAAGGACGGCGGCCTTGCTGTGCTGTTCGGCAATCTGGCGCCGGAAGGCTCGATCGTGAAGACGGCCGGCGTCGATGAATCGATCCTCACCTTCCGTGGTCCCGCCGTCGTCTTCGAGAGCCAGGAAGCGTCGGTGAGCGCCATTCTCACCGGCAAGGTGAAGGCCGGTGACGTGGTGGTCATCCGCTACGAAGGGCCAAAGGGCGGGCCGGGCATGCAGGAAATGCTCTATCCGACCAGCTATCTGAAATCGAAGGGCCTCGGCAAAGCCTGCGCTCTGATCACCGATGGACGCTTCTCCGGCGGCACCTCGGGCCTGTCCATCGGCCATGTCTCGCCGGAAGCGGCCGAGGGCGGCCTGATCGGTTTGGTCGAGCAGGGCGATTCGATCCTCATCGACATCCCCAACCGCGTCATGAAGCTCGAAGTCGACGACGCGACGCTGGCGGCGCGCCGCAAGGCCATGGCCGCCAAGGGCGCCGACGCCTGGAAGCCCGTGGGGCGCAAGCGCAACGTCTCGCCGGCGCTGCGCGCCTATGCGGCGCTGACCACCAACGCGGCGCGCGGCGCGGTGCGCGATGTCAGCCAGGTGGAGCGGAAGTAGGCCTATTTGGCTTGAGTCTCAGAGCCCCGCGCCTGCGCGGGGCTTTTTTGTTGGCGGGTGCGCAACAAAGGCAGCCACCCTCACGGGGCGGCCGGAAACGGCTTGGGAAAGAAGAAAATGGTGCCCCTGGCCGGGATCGAACCAGCACTCCTTGCGGAACTCGATTTTGAGTCGAGCGCGTCTACCAGTTCCGCCACAGGGGCCGCGCTTAGGTGTAACCCCTTGCGGCGGCGCGGATCATAGCCAGGGACGACTCCGGGTCAACCGGCAAAATCGCGGTTTGCCGGGTTATTTTCAGGGGCTTCCAGCCGGCGCAGCCCCGCCCTGGGGGCAGGGGCGGGGAAACGGCGCAATTTCGTCCCGTGGTGCTTGTCGGCGGCGTCCGGTTCATGTTAGGTCGCCGCCACCACCGGACACCTTGTCCGCACCCGGAGAGGTGGCAGAGTGGTCGAATGCACCGCACTCGAAATGCGGCATACCGGCAACGGTATCGGGGGTTCGAATCCCTCCCTCTCCGCCACCCTGCTTCGCTCTTCGAGCTTCGCAGGATTGGCAGACCCATTTTAGCGAAGCAGGATGCCCTCCAGAGCTTTAGCGACGGAGGGCAGGTGCTTGTTTTATGTCTATCTTATTGAAAGCCTGTCCGCCGATCAGCAGCGTTATGTGGGATTGACCACGGATCTGAAGCGGCGCTTTCAAGAGCACAATGCCGGGAAATCAGCGCATACATCGAAATATCGGCCCTGGCGGCTTGTGACCTATCTCACTTTTTCCGATCGCACTCAGGCTGAGTCATTTGAGCGCTACCTTAAATCGGGCTCTGGTCATGCATTTGCCGCTAAACGCCTTTGGTAAATTACCGCAAGTTTTCATCCTGCCGGGAGGGCAAGGTTCTCTGTTCCAAATCGAAGTATCCTAGACCCATAGTGAAGCCCATGACCCAAACCACCTCGTCGCCGCTCGCTGCCCCCGCCAAGCCGTTGAACTCCCCCGCCCGGGTGCTGACGGCGAGCCTGATCGGCACGACCATCGAATTCTACGATTTCTATATTTATGCGACCGCCGCAGTCGTGGTCTTCCCGACCTTGTTCTTCCCCGGCACCGATGACACGACGGCTTTGCTCGCCTCGTTCGTGACCTTCTCGATTGCTTTCTTCGCCCGTCCGTTCGGCGCTCTGGTGTTCGGCCATTTCGGCGATCGCGTCGGCCGTAAGACGACCTTGGTGGCCGCGCTGCTGACCATGGGCATTTCGACGGTGCTGATCGGCCTGCTGCCGACCCACGCCTCGGTCGGCGTGCTGGCGCCCTTGCTGCTGGCGCTCTGCCGTTTCGGCCAGGGTTTTGGCCTGGGCGGCGAATGGGGTGGCGCGGTGCTGCTCGCCACCGAGAACGCGCCGGAAGGCAAGCGCAGCTGGTATGGCATGTTCCCGCAGTTCGGCGCGCCACTGGGCCTGTTCCTGGCGTCGGGCACGTTCTGGATCCTCCTACATTTCATGTCGCGGGAGGATTTGCTGGCCTGGGGCTGGCGCATTCCCTTCATCATCTCGGTGGTGTTGATCGTCGTTGGCCTGTGGGTGCGCCTGTCGATCAGCGAGACGCCGGAATTTCAGGCGGCGATCGATCGTGCCGAGCGGGTGGCCGTGCCGATCTGGGAGCTGCTGCGCAGTCACAAGCGCAGCCTGTTCCTCGGCTCCTTCCTGGCGCTGGTCACCTTCGTGCTGTTCTATCTCGCGACCGCTTATCTGTTGGCCTACAACACCAAGGTTCTCAACATGACCTTGGTCGATGCCATTGGCGTGCAGGCCTATGCCTCGGTGATCTTCGGCATTTCGACGGTCCTCGCCGGCAAGCTCGGCGATCTCATCGGCCGGCGTCTGCTGTTGCTTCTCGGCATGCTGGCGATTGCGGCTTTTTCGTTTGCCTTCGGCCCGATGCTGTCGGGCGATGTCGAGGCCATCTATATCTTCGTCACCGTGGCGATGTTTCTGTTCGGCCTTAACTACGGCATCATCGGCGCGGTACTTGCCGCGCCGTTCCCGGCGCAGGTGCGCTACACCGGCTCGTCGATGACCTTCAACATCGCCGGCATTTTGGGCGCGTCGCTCGCGCCCTATGCGGCGGTCTGGCTGCAAAGCCATTATGGCATCGCCGCCGTCGGCTATTATCTGCTGGTCTGCACGATCATTTCGCTGCTGTGCCTCTTGGCGTCGCGCCGCGGCGAGGTGTGAGCCGTACCGCCATGATCCCGACGCTGACGACAAGCCGGCTGATCCTGCGCCCGCTGCGCGCGCAGGATTGGCCTGCCTATCGCGATTTCCTGGCGTCGGAGCGGGCGCGCTATATGGGCGGGCCATTCGCGCTCAAAATGGCTTGGGGCATGTTCTGCTCCGATCATGCGCTGTGGGATTTCCACGGCTGCGGCGCGCTGATGATTGAAGAGCGCGAGAGCGGCTTATGTGTCGGGCAAGTCGGCATCAATGCTGGGCCGCTGTTTCCGGAATGGGAACTTGGCTGGCTGCTGTATTCGGGGGCTGAGGGAAAAGGCTATGCCTTCGAGGCCGCCAGCGCCTTGCGCGATTGGGCGCGAGAGGACAGACGGCTGAGCACTTTGGTCAGTTACGTCGATCCGCAGAATGAACGCTCGCGCCGCTTGGCGGAGCGACTTGGCGCGACGTTGGATGACGAAGCGCCGAGACTCGATCCGGTCGATCTCGTTTATCGATACTTCAGGCTTTGAGCGCCGCTGCTTGGGAAGGCGGTAGAACATCTTGGTGTCATCCCCGACAGCCGCATAGCGGCTGATCGGGGATCCAGGGGCGAGTGGTAGAGCCTCTTGTCGCGGTGATTGTGCTATCTGAAACGTCCCGCTGAAAGATTGCAGTGTTTGCCCCTGGATTCCCGCTCGCGCTTTGCGCGTCGGGAATGACACCGAGGCTTTTCCTGCTAAGCGGACCCGCGACCAAGCCATCGCGACAGCGTTTGAGCCACTTCGTCGCGATCGGGCGTCCCTTCGCTGGCCCAGGCGACCATGCCATCAGGGCGCATGAGAACGGCGCTCAGGCCCAGTCGATCCTTGGCGTCGCGCGCAACATAAGTGATCCGATCGTGCCAACCGTCGGCCAGCGCTTGCAGCGGTGAATGGTTGTCGAAGTCCAGCAATAGACCTTTGCCCGTTCTCAAGAGTGTGCCGATCTTCGTGCCGTCGATCAGTTCGAAATCGGGAACGCTGCGCCCGACCAGCGGATGGCCGCTGCCCAGATCGTAACGTAGCGAAACGCCCCAGACGCGTTCGGCGAAATAGGTTGCGCCATCGCGCGTATCGATGAGATCGCGGATGATCGTTTCGAGCGCGCGCGTGCTTTGGGTTGGCCGCATGAGCGCGATCTGCGCGCGCGACCAGTCGAGGATTTGCGCGCCCACCGGATGACGTTCGCGGTCATAGCTGTCGAGGAGATCGGCTGGTGCATCGCCACGGATCGTCGCCGCCAGTTTCCAGCCGAGATTCATCGCGTCGCCGAGCCCGAGGTTCAGGCCTTGGCCGCCCAGGGGCGAATGGGTGTGCGCGGCATCGCCCGCCAGCAGCACGCGTCCCTTGCGGTAAGTCGTCGCCTGATAGGCGCGATCGGTCCAGGTGGTGGCCAGTTTGAGCGCGGTCAGCGTGACATCCGTGCCGGTGATGTGTCGCAACACCGCCTGCACGTGTTCGCGCGTGACCGGCTGGCTGCGATGAAAGGCGCCGCCGTCGAAATCGACCATCGCGATCGTTCCAGGCCGGGCGTAAGTGTACATGCCCGTCGGCGTGTAATGGCGACCGGGGCGGATTATGTCCGGATCGGCCATCTCGACATCAACGGAATAGCCGGTGAGTTCGGGAGCGGTGCCGACGAAAGCAAAGCCGCCGGCCTTGCGCACCGTGCTGCGGCCACCATCGCAGCCCACAAGCCAGCGTGCGCGAAAAGTCTTGCCGCCAGCGCTGACGGTCACATCATCGTCCGAGGTGTCGAGGTCTTCGACGCCAAGCCCGCGTTTGATCTCGACACCCATCGCGCTGGCGCGTGCCGCAAGAGTCTGTTCCAAGGTTTCCATCGCCACCAGCATGGTGGTGCCGACCGGACTCGGCAGACGATAAGGCCACTGCGACGTGTCGACCTTGTCGAAATAGAATTGAATGCCGGCGAAATGGCCGGCCGGACGACGCGGCTGCTGCATCCAATGGGCTGAAGTTTCGGTCTTGCCGCCGGATGGATCGCTGGCGCGCTGCGCTGCGACGACGGCGTCCAGCAAACCGCGCCGGTGGAAGGCTTCGAGCGTCGGCACGGAGAGGCCGCGCATGCCGAACGGCAGCCGCTTCAGCGGCGAGCTTGGATCTTCGGCCTGCTCCAACACCAACACCGAAAGGTTGGCGAGGCGCAGCTCGCAGGCGAGGAACAGGCCGACAGGGCCGGCGCCGGCAATGACGACATCATAGATCATGGGAGGATTTCCCGTTCATTTCGTCGTGCGCTTGAAGCGCGCTCGTGAAGAAATCGACGAGGCTGAAGGGCGCGCGCTCGTCGAGGCAGAGGGCCAGCATTTGATGCGCATCAGCCGCGGCCGATTGGCTGCGCGGGAACATCGTCGCTTCGAAGGTGGCAAGGGCAGTCTCGATATCATCGGGGTGAGCCACGATCGCTTGCGCGAGTTCGGCACCGTCGAGCAGGGCGAGATTGGCGCCTTCTCCGGCGGGTGGCGCCAGATGCGCGGCATCGCCGATGAGTGTCACGCCGGCCACGCGCTGCCAGCGGTGTTCGCTCGGCAAGGTATGAAGCATGCGCAAGACCGGCGTGGTCTCGCCCTTGGTGATCAAAGCGGTGAGTGCCGGCGCCCATCCGTCGAACTCGGTGGCGATTTTCGCCGTCGCGGTCGCATCATTGAAATTAAGGTCGGCGAACCAGGCAGCAGGGCGGTTCAACGCGATATAGGCATGCAGAATGTCGCCGGCCTCGCGATGGGTGAAAATCCCCTGTCCCGGGGCTAGCGCGAAGAGCGCGCCGCTGCCGGCTGCTGCGGCCGTGGCCGGGTGGCGCGCATCGACATTGTGCAGATAGGTTTCGACAAAAGACGTGCCTGTGTATTCGGGTTTCGCCTGCGAGAGCAGAGGTCTCACTTTCGACCAGGCGCCATCGGCGCCGACAAGGAGCTGGCTGATCGCGGTCGATCCATCGGCGAAGGTCAGGGCGTGTCGGCCATCGCCCAGGGCTGTGACCTCGCTGAGCTTCTTGCCCCATCGGATCGTTCCCGGAGGCAGGGACCGAAGAAGAATGCGCCGGAGATCGCCGCGCAGCACCTCGGGCCGCCCGCCCGTGCCGTCGTCGGCTTGTTCGAACAGCACCGTGCCGTGCCGGTCGAGCATGCGGGTGGCCTCGCCGCCGGGATGGATGATGGCGCGGAAGGCGTCGGTGAGGCCGGCGGCGGCCAGCGCCACCTGGCCGTCGTGGGCGTGAATATCGAGCTGGCCACCTTGGGTGCGCGCCTCTTCTGAAGGGTCGGCTTCGTAGATCGTCGCGGCGATGCCGTGGATATGGAGGACGCGGGCCAGGACCAGGCCGCCGAGGCCCGCTCCGATAATCGTCACGGGGGTCATGATGGGGTTCCTCAAGAAACAAGATTGGAACGTTGTTCCATAGTCTCTTATTGGAACATTGTTCCATTGATGTCAAGATGCGTCTCATGACCAAGATTCGGACCGAACGGCGCGCCGACGCCCTCTCCAAGGAGCGGATTGTCGAGGCCGCCATCGCAATTCTCGATCAGGACGGCGAGGGCGCGCTCACTTTTCGGGCGTTGGCCGCGCGCCTGGCGACCGGCAGCGGCGCGATTTATTGGCATGTCGCCGACAAGCAGGCTCTGCTGGCCGCGGCGACCGACCATGTCATCGCAAGGGTGACAGCTCTGGTCACGGCCAAGGCGGTAAGTGGTGCGACGCCGCAGGAGGCGATCCGCGCCCTGGCGTTGGGTGTATTCGATGCAATCGATGCTCACCCCTGGGTCGGCGGCCAGCTTTCGCGTGATCCCTTCCAATATGCGGTGCTGCGCATTCTGGAAGGCGTCGGCGGTCAGGTTCAGGCGCTGGGTGTTCCGCAACAAGCGCAGTTCAACGCCGCCACCGCGCTGATGAGTTTCATCCTTGGCCTTGCCGGACAATATGCGGCGGGCGCCGAATTCCACGCGCGCGACATGGATCGAACAACGGCGCTACGAGCGGTCGCCGCCAAATGGGCGCAGCTCGATCCGATCGAACATCCCTTCGTGCGGCAGGTGGCGGCGGTGCTGCCCGAACACGATGACCGCGAGCAATTTCTCGCCGGCATCGATCTGATCCTGGCCGGGATTGAGAGCGTTCGATAGGCAAGGTCGCGTCTGGATCTGCTTGCATGTAGATCGTCCGCGTTCAATATCGCCATGGAGGGGTATGAACTGATGCACGCCGTCGACACTTTCGAGCTTGTGCTGACGCTCCTGGCGCTCGTGCTGGGGCTGCATTGGCTGGCATCGAAACTGAAGATGCCGCCGGCCAGCGTGTTGCTCGTCGGTGGCGGTGCGCTGGCGTTTGTGCCGGGGCTGCCGTCGATCGCGCTCGATCCGGAACTGGCACTCGTTCTCTTTCTGCCACCACTGCTGGTCGATGGCGCTTTCTATACGCCGCATGGGCGCTTCCGGCGGCAATTGCCGGGCATTCTGTCGCTGGCGGTGGGCGCGGTGATCTTCACCACTTTGGCCGTCGGCATTGTGATGCATTGGCTGATGCCGGACCTGCCCTGGGCCGCCTGTTTCGCGCTCGGCGCCATCGTCTCGCCGCCCGATGCGGTGTCGGCGCGCGCGGTCTTGAAAGGCATTCGTCTGCCGCGCCGGCTCACCACCTTGCTGGAAGGCGAGAGCCTGTTGAACGATGCGACGGGCCTCATCCTGTTTCGCTTTGCCGTCGCCGCCACGCTGAGTGGCGCTTTCCATGCCGGCGAGGCGGTGCAGGGCTTCATCGTTCTGGCGCTGGGCGGCGCCATCGTCGGTCTGCTGGCCGGCGCGGCCTGGGTCTTCGTCGCCAAACATCTGCACGACCGGATGTTGATCATCTGCGCGTCGGCGCTGCTGTGCTGGGTGGCTTATCTCGCCGGTGAGGCCGTACATGTTTCCGGTGTCATCGCCACCGTCGTCGCCGGCCTGATGCAGGGTTGGTATCAGCACACGGTTCTGCCGGCGGATGTGCGGCTGCAGAGCCGATCCGTCATGCAGATGATCGGCTTCGTGCTCGAAGCCTTGGTCTTTATTCTGATCGGCTTCTCCTTGCGCGGTGTCGTCGAAAGAGTGGGTGGTATCGAAGGCTTCACGACATCGACGATGCTGGCGGTGCTGGGCGTCGTGGTGGCTGTCACCGTGGCGCGCTTCGTCTGGGTTTTCGCTTGCGATGCGGTTCTCGCGATCGTTTATCAAACGGGTATTCAGCGCGCGCGTCCCTTGGGGTGGCGGCAAGCCACGGTGTTGAGTTGGGCCGGGATGCGCGGCGTCGTCACGCTGGCCATCGCTTTGACCTTACCTGTCGATATGCCCGGCCGCGATCTGATGTTGGTGTGCGCCTTCGCGGTGATCTTCGTCACGGTCATCCTGCAAGGCTCGAGCCTCGGCTGGCTCATTCGCGCGGTGAGGCCCGTCGATCAGGAGCCGCCGGCGCCGATGAACATGGCGCAGGCGGAGGCGGCGATGATGCGGGCCAGAACCGCCATCGCGGAAGTGCTGGCCTATGGATCGGATGGCACGCTCATCCATCCGCAGTTCCTCGACCAGCACCGCCAGCGGCTGCGGTTCATGGAGCGCTATGTCCAGGACACCAGCACGGCGATGGATGATCTGCGAACGCATCTGGATGTGCACCTCCAGGCCCTCGTCGCCGGGCGGGAAGAACTCATTCGGGTTCATCGCTCCGGATTGATCGAAGACGAGGTGCTGCATGACCTGGAGCGCGATCTCGACATCGAAGAGATGATGATCGTTTTCCAGCGCGGCGACTAATCCGGGCAGGCCGGTTTAGGCCCCTTGGCAAATATATTTTATCCGGGTAATAAAATGCCGATCATGACCCTCGTCAATGCCAACGGCATAGAACTGTCGCATGAAAGTTTCGGCCATGACGCCGCCCCCGCCATCCTTCTGATCGCCGGATTGGGAACCCAGATGGTTCGCTGGACGATTCCCTTTTGCGAGACGCTTGCGGCATGCGGCTATCGTGTGATCCGGTTCGACAATCGCGATGCTGGAGGCTCGACGCATTTCAATGCCTGCGCCGCGCCTGATTTCGGCGCGTTGGCCGCGGCGCTGATGGCGGGGCAGCGACCGGACGTTCCTTACGCCCTTCAGGACATGGCCGCTGATGCAATCGGTCTGCTCGATGCTTTAGCCATCGACCGGGCGCATGTGGTTGGTCGCTCGATGGGTGGGATGATCGCGCAGATCATGGCGAGCGAATATTCCTCACGCGTTTTGTCGCTCACGTCGATCATGTCCAGCACGGGCAATCCAGCGCTGCCGCAGGCCGCCCCTGATGTCATGGCGATGATGATGCGCCCATCGCCCGATCCCTTCACCGACGAGACCGGCTTCCTGAAACAGAGCCTCGCCTTTGCCCGTCGTATCGCCGGTACTGGCTATCCATTCGATGAAGACAGCCATCGTCGCGTGATTCTGGACGAGGCCCGGCGCGCCTATGATCCCGCTGGCGTTGGGCGCCAGATCGCCGCGATGGCGGTCGCCGGCGACCGTCGCCCGCGTTTGGCGACCATCACCGTGCCGACCTGTGTCATTCATGGAGCCGACGACCCTCTTATTTCTCCCGCTTGTGGTCGCGACACCGCGGCTGCGATCCCGAACGCGGATTTCCTGTTCATCGAAGGCATGGGTCACGATCTGCCACCTCAATTCTATCGCGATGTCATCCTGGCGATCGACCGGACGGCGAAAAGGGCGCCGCCGAACGCCGCTGTTCGTGCAAGGGCCGCAGATCTGCGCTAGGCCTGTCGGCAAGGAGCAAACCGCCATGAGCCTTGCGAGCGACGCCCGCTTCTGGGACCGGATATCACGAAAGTATGCCAGGGGCGCGATCGCCGATCAGGCCGGCTATCAGCGCACGCTGGAACAGACCCGCGCTCTGTTGCGGTCAGGCGACAAGGTTTTGGAATTGGGCTGCGGCACGGGAACGACGGCGCTGAAGCTTGCAGGCGATGTGCAGGACTATCTGGCGACCGATGTGTCCGCCGGCACGATCGCCATCGCCGAGGAGAAGCGGGCAGCCGGCCCGGTGCGAGGTCTCGCCTTTCGCACGGCGACGGCGGAAGAGCTGATGCCTGACGCGCCGTTCAACGCCGTGCTTGGTTTCAACTATCTGCATCTGGTGCGCGATCTGCCGGGCACCCTGCGATGCATCCATGCGCTCTTGGCGACCGATGGTGTGTTCGTCTCCAAGACGCCCTGTGTCGGCGACATGAACCCGCTCATCCGATTGGCGATCCCGGCGATGCGTGCCTTGGGCTTTGCGCCCTATGCGGGCGTCTTTCGGGCGGCGGAACTGCGCCAACAGATCGGCGCTGCCGGCTTCGACATTCTCGCCAGCGAAAATCATGCGACGAAGGGCAATGACAACCGGCCTTTCATCGTAGCGCGCAAACGGGGGTGAGATTTAGTCGCTACTCACCGATGCAACAGCGCTGGAATCCACGCCATGTTGCTGCCCACGGGAGCGTACCTGCCATCGGTGAATTCAGCATATGGCACTCTGTGTTATCGTCGCTGCCGGCTCACATGTTCGATGAGCGCGCGCAGCTTTGGCGCGATGTTGCGCCGGTTCGGGTAGTACAGGTAGAAGCCGGCAAAGTACGGGCAATAGTCTTCCAAGATCGGCAGCAATTCGCCGCGCGCGATGAAGGGACGAAAACTCTCTTCCATGCCGAAGGTGATGCCGGCGCCGGCCACCGCCAGTTTGATCATCAAGGCCATGTCGTTGGTCGTCATCTCCGGGTGGACCGCGACACGGAAATCCTTGCCGTTGTCGCTGAACTCCCAGCGATAGGGCGCGGCCTTCGGCGCCGGGCGCCAGCCGATGCAGCGATGCGCGGCGAGGTCGGCCGGATGAGACGGAATGCCGTGACGCTCGCGATAGGCCGGCGCACAGACTGCCAGTTGTCGTTCGCGACCGGCGATCGACACCGCGATCATGTCCTGCTCGATCACCTCGCCGAGGCGCACGCCAGCGTCATAGCCTTCGGTGACGATATCGAATTCCGCGTCGGTCACGGTGATGTCGAGTTGGATCTGCGGGTTGGCCTCGACGAAGCCGGCCAGGAACGATCCTGAGAGAAAGCGCTCGGCGATCGATGAAACGGCGAGCCGCAATTGTCCCTGCGGGCTGCCGCGCTGTGCCTCGGCCGCATCGAGCGCGGCCCGCATGTCGGCGATGGCCGGCGCGACTTCGGCATAAAGTTGTTCGCCGGCCTCGGTGAGGCTGACGCTGCGTGTGGTGCGGCGGATGAGGGCGACTCCGAGATTTTCCTCGACGCGCCGGATCATCTGGCTGACGGCCGAGCGGGTAACGCCCAGCCGATCGGCGGCGGCGCGGAAGTTTCGCTCCTCGGCCACCAGAGCGAAAACCGCGAGCGCGTTGAAATCGGGTCGCATTGGTTAGTTTTGCTTTCCATTGTGCTAAGGAATAGGCGGCTTATCGAGACAATGGCGCGGACTTAGCTTCCTGGCAATCGGTGAAACCGGACAGGAAGAAAGGATCAGGCCGTGTCATCAGACAAAGTTGTTCTCATCACCGGCGCCTCCAGCGGGATTGGCGCCGGCATTGCCCGGGAACTGGCCGGTACGGGGGCCAAGCTCATGCTGGGCGCCCGCCGGACCGACCGGTTGGAGGCCCTGGCGGAAGACATCCGCGCGCAAGGCGGCGAGGTGATCACCCGCCGGCTCGATGTGACCGACCGGGCCGATGTCGCGGCCTTCGCTGCTGCGGCCCAAAAAGCCTGGGGCCGTGTCGATGTGCTCGTCAACAATGCCGGCATCATGCCGCTCTCGCTGATGGCCTCGCTGAAAGTGGACGAATGGGACCGGATGATCGACGTCAACATCAAAGGCGTGCTGTATGGGATCGCCGCCGTGCTGCCACAGATGACGGCGCGGCGATCGGGCCACATCGTCAACATCGCATCGATCGGTGCTTTGGCCGTGGTGCCGACCGCCGCCGTCTATTGCGCGACCAAATATGCGGTGCGCGCCATTTCCGACGGGCTGCGGCAGGAACATAGCGATATCCGCGTCACCTGCATTCATCCGGGCGTCGTCGAAAGCGAGTTGGCGCACACGATCACCGACCCGGTGGCGGTTGAGGCGATGAAGACTTATCGCGCCATCGCCTTGCAGCCCGATGCGATCGGTCGCGCGGTGCGTTTCGCTATCGAGCAGCCTGACGATGTCGATATCAACGAAATCGTCGTGCGTCCGACGGCCAATACATAAGGAGATGGCGATGGGCTTTCGTTCTCTGATGTCGCGACTACCGTTTGCCATGACGCTTTTGCTCGTTGGGCTTCCCCTGGCGGCGCAGTCGCAGACCACCGACGAGCGCCTGCGGCGCGGCGATGCCGTCGTCAGAAGCCTGAATAACGATGTTCCACAACCGACGCTGGAGCGCATGCGGCAGGAGTTTCCGTTTCTGGCGGAAGCTACACAAGCCTATGCGCTTGGTGATGTGTGGTCGCGTCCCGGCCTCGACAATCGCACGCGCCAACTCGCCGCCGTCGCGGTGTTCGCCGCCATGGGCGAGACCGCCTTCATGAGGATTCACGCGGGCTATGCCCTCAATATAGGCGTCTCCGAAGCCGAGCTGAAGGAGACCATTTACATGGTGACGGTGCCGGCCGGTTTCCCTCGGGCGATCGCGGCCTCGCATGTGCTCGCCGAGCTTTTTGCTGCCCGCCGTGCCACCGTTGGCGAGTCGCGGTAGACTCTAAGCCTGCGGCCACCACAGCACCGCGGCCACGCCGGCGGCGACTGCGGCCGCGCTGATCCAGCCGACCAGCAGGCCGATGCGGGCGCCGCCGGTCCAGGCGGTCAGCGCGGCTTTCGAGAGCGTGTTGGTTGCCACGGCGACGAGGATCGCCAGGCTCGCCGTGGTGAGCGCGATGTCCTTGCCGCCCAGTTTGGCCATCGACAAAGTGATCGCGTCGACATCGGCGATGCCGGAGAGGAAGGCGAGAAGAATGACGCCGATGCCGCCGAAATAGTCGCGCAGCACTTCGGCCGCCAGCATGACGACGGCGATGAAGAGGACGAGTTTGAGGGTCGTGCCGAGCGCCAGGGGATTGGCGATCTCAAGATTCGGTTTCTGCGCGCTCTCGTCGCGCCGGGCCAGCAGGATGGCGGCGCCGAGGCAGAGAATGACGCCGCCGGCGATGAGCGGTGGCGCCAGGCCCTTCAGCAGCGTGTTGTTGATGGCCACCGCGACGATGGCCACCCGCGCCACCATGATCACGCCGGCGATGAGAATGCCGGCGCCGAGCAGGCGGGAAGCTTCCGGATGGTCGCGATTCATTTGCGCGAAGGTGAGCGTCGTCGCGGTCGATGAGGCGAGGCCGCCCGCCACAGCCGTCATGACGATGCCGAGCCGGTCGCCGACGACTTTCACGGCGATATAGCCGGCGAATGAAATCGCCGCGATCAGAATGGCGAGCAGCCAGAGTTCGTAAGGGTTGATGGCATTCCACGGATCGACCGGCCGGTTGGGCAAGAGCGGCAGCAACAGAAACGACATCGTTGCCAGTACGAGAACCGAGCGGATTTCCGGCCATGTCAGCGAAGCGACCCAGCGATGCAGTTGTTCGCGCAGCGCCAGCAGAATGGCCATGGCGACGGCGGCCGCGATGGCGATGCGCTCTTCGCCGGTGACCGCCATAGTGCCGAGCAGAAAGGTGATCATGCCGGCCACGACGGCCGTCACGCTCATATTGTGTTCGGCCTTGGCTTCCAGCCAATGGAAGGCGGTGAAGGCGAGCGCATAGGCGACGAAGACAAAGCCGACGAGGGCAGGACCGACCTGTTGCGACAGGACGCCGGTGACGCCGCCCAGCAATCCCGACAAAGCGAAGGTGCGCAGCCCGGCGGCGCGCTGATGATCCTGCTCGTCGCGCGTGCGCCAGCCCCGCTCCAGGCCGATCAGAAGCCCGATGGCGAGAGAGACGGCGAGGCGGGAGAGAATTTCGGTGGAGTCCATTTGAGCTAGGTGTATTCCGAGAGGAGGTGCCATCGAAATAGTTTATGCTAGCTTGCGGACTCTGTCCCATCAGTCAATCCAGTGGGGAGCTACGGCGTCTGCATTGTAGGACTTGATGATCGGGAAAGAAGTTGCAATCGATGTCGTGTCAGCGACTTGTATGTTGCGTGCTGACTGATCTGAGCCAATTCAGAGAAGATTTATTAGCATCCCCTGGCACCTGGGCCGCATATTATGCAGCCGTCGGCGCCAGCATTGTCGAAGAAAGGCCTCAGCGAAACGCGAGTTCTGCGTGAAAATGAAAGCCGTTTGACTTGTCAACGCGTATAGGATTGTAAGGCCAAAAATCGCGAAGGACTTCTGCGTGTGGGTGACCATATTTCTTATGGTATGGGTCCGAGGAGAAAAGACTGACTGTCGGCCTCACCTTCGCAGCAATGCCGGAATGCCAATTGTTAATCGAGCCATGGTGCATAACTTGGAAGATGCCTGACTGAGCCAATCGATTGGCCGGGCCGTAGAAGTGACTGAATGCATCATAACGCGGTCCATTATCAAGGGTGCCGTCGCCTGTATGCATTTGGGCAAAACGTTTGATTCTACGAAAACGACCAATTTCTCGGGAAGTATGATAGCAATTGATGGTTGTTTTCTGACCTAGTGGGCCTGAATACAAAAACAACGAAATTAGATTCTTCGCAGCGGACGACGTACCGAAGTGATTCGCGTATAATTTTTTAATTTTTTCTAGCGCGGTTGTCCGCTGGTCAGGAATGTTGCGCAATGTATCAATTAGGGGGATTACTGCGCTTAAGAAGGCGGGTGTTGCTTTCGGTGCTAGGTTGACATCGTTGCATGGAACGAATTCCCAGAGATACGGTACGATCAATCGACCTCCTTTGCGTAAGAAGGTGACTCTAGTAGCTGGGTTCCTGTTCGTGGCTGGATCTTCGTCCGACTCAGGCGGCGCCGTTCCGTCCTCAGAGAAAAGGCCGCCATCATCTAGCCCCCTGCGTCCGACATCTGGATCCTCAAAGGGACTGGTTGGCACATCGCCTGGCCCTGTGCCGACGACGAAGATGACCTCGCCAATAGCACCGCCTTCAATTCTTGTCAGGAAGGTCACAGGATCAAGGAAGAAATCAAAGATTGAGTCCTCTGCGCTGATGCCTTGCTCGATCGCGATAATAATTCGCTGCCAAAGCGGAATGTATGGCAGAAGTAATTTGCGGATATGGAAACGACCTATAAGGCGGATAAAACCACTGATGTGGTCTTTATCGAAATGCGATAGTGCGGCGAGTTGTATGTCTTTGCTTCGGTATAGTTTTTGTCGGTAGGCATAGCTATCGATGGCGGAGTTGAGAATACCGTCCTTCGAAGTTGTACCGCAATCGTATATCCAGCTAATGGGCGTTGCTTTACACGGTATTAATGTGCCTGAAGCAAATAGGCCTTGTCCGACAGGCCACCAATCGAGGTCCAGTGATACCTTGGTGGATACCATTCATTCCTCACCGTCGAAAGTAAACGCCGCACAATCTGCTTTCGTACTTGTGCCAAGCTGTCGTGCCGTTTGGCTCAATCTTTGTTGTTCCTGAATTGAAGCTGCCTAAGCATTTTAATCTGCCTCAGCAGAGGAGCTTACTGATGTGGGTAAGCGAGGAAATGACGGATGTTGCTAACCGATCATCAGGACAGCAGCTCATAATTCCCGCTTTCACCGTTTCGACGACGTCTGCTTTTGCGCTTCCATCAGCATCGCCACGAAGCGGGTGACTTTCGGTGGGCGGAAACGGGCGGCCGGATAGACGGTGTGGATGCCGCCTGAAGGCAGGTTCCATGTCGGCAGCACGTGGATGAGCCGACCGGACGCGATATGTGGTTCGGCTTCGAAGTCGGGCAGGACGGACAGGCCGCCGCCCGCGAGCGTCGCGGCCAGTACGGCGGGTGTCGCGTTCATGGCGAGGGCCTGGCGCAGGCGCACCGTGCGCCGTTCGAAGTCGCCTTGCGTGAAGCGCCAAGTGAGCGGTTCCTTCAAAGCGAGATTGGCGATGAAGCGATCGTTCGCGAGGTCTTCCGGGGCTTTGGCCTGCAAGGTTCGCGCGACGGCCGGTGCCGCCACCAAAAGCTGACGGAACGTGCCGATCCGCCGCGCTTGCAGCGTCGAATCCTGCAACCAGCCGACGCGGATGGAAACATCGATTTGATGGTCGACCAGGTCGATCCGCGCATCGGACAACACGAGCTCGACGCCGCAGGCGGGAAAGCGCTGCGAGAAAGCGGCGGCGAGCGGCGCGATCATCGAGGTGCCATAGTCGCTCGGTGCGGTGATGCGCAGCGTGCCCGACGGCTCCGCATTGGCTTGCGTCAATTCGCCAACCGCATCCTCCGCCTCGCGCAGGATCATGACGCAGCGCGCGTGCAGCAGCCGGCCGGCTTCGGTCGGCACCACCCGCCGTGTCGTGCGCAGCAGGAGCGTCGTCTTCAGCTCGCTTTCCAGTTTGGCGACCTGCTGGCTGACCACGGTTTTGGTGATGCCAAGCCGCTCGGCGGCGCGGGTGAAGGAGCCCGTGTCCACCACCCCCGCGAAATAGGCGAGCCGGTTGAAATTGACGGCTTCCATGCGCCCTCTATTGTAAGTTAATAGCATACATTTTGTATTATTATGCGATATTTATCAACAAAATAACGGGGTCTATCTTCCGCCCATCGCTCACCACGGAAGATCGACATGCAAGCCACCTATCTCTTCGATCCGCTCTGCGGCTGGTGCTATGGCGCGAGCCCGATGCTGGAATGTCTGGCGCGTTTGGACGGCCTGTCCGTCGCGCTGGCGCCGACCGGTCTGTTCGCCGGCGAAGGCGCCCGGCCGATGGATGCTCAATTCGCCGCCTATGCCTGGCAGAACGATCAGCGCATCGCCCGTCTCACCGGCCAGCCGTTCACGCAGGCCTATCGCTTTAATATCCTCGATCGGGCCGATGGTCTGTTCGATTCCGCGCCGGCCACCTTGGGCATTGTCGCCGTGGGGCTCAGTGCCAGCGCAGGCGAATTGCAAGCGCTGAAGGCGTTGCAGCGCGGCCGCTATGTTGAGGGTCGCGACACAGCCGATCTGACGGTCGTCGCTGCTATTCTCGATGAAGCCGGATTTGCGCAAGCCGCCGCGCGGTTGCGTCAGCCGGACGAAGATCTGCTGGCTGCCTATCGCAGCAGAATCGCCGCCGCGCGCGCCGCGATGAGCCGCTTCGGCGTCAACGGCGTGCCCGCTCTGGTGGTGGAAGACGCCAAGGGCGAACGCCTGTTGCCGAGCCAGGTGCTGTTCGGCGATTTCGATCAATTGGCCGCGCAAGTGCGCGCCGCCTGACGCGCAACCTGTCCCGCAATTGGACCGAGCCGCCGCTTCACGGATGAAGCGCCGATAACGATGGAGATGAACATGTATTCGAGGAGAGACGCGATGAAGACCACCCTGGCACTTGGCGCCGCCGTGCTGGCGCCCGTAGGTCTCGGCCAAGCTGATTTTGGCCATGCCGAGGGTTCCAAACTGAGCTGGAAACATTTTCCCGCTGGGCCGAACGGCTTTTTCCGTGCGCCCGTTCTGCTATCGGGGCCGAATGAAGCGCTCCTGATCGACGGCGGTTTCACGTATCCCGATGGCAAGGCGCTGGCCGAGGCCGTCAAGGCGACGGGTAAGAAGCTGACGGCGATCTATGTCAGCCAATCGGACCCTGACTATTACTTCAGCCTGAAGCCGGTGCATGCGGCCTTTCCGGCTGCGAAAATCATCGCCGCTTCGGACACCGTCGCTGCGATCAAGGCCAGCATCGACAAGAAGCTCGCCACCTGGGGGCCGCAACTGAAGGAGAACGGTCCGCAGACGCTGGCTGATGTGGTCATACCGGAAGCGTTCGACGGCAAGTCGTTGACCGTCGATGGTGAGACGGTCGATATCGTTGCGGCGGAAGGTCTCGCCAATCGTCGTTATCTTTGGGTGCCGTCGTTGAACGCGGTGTTTGGTGGCGTCCTCATCTTCTCAGGCGTGCATGTATGGACGGCCGATACGCCGACCAAGGCGGAACGCGCTGCCTGGATCGCCAATCTCGACAAGATCGCGGCGCGCAAGCCCGCCATCGTCGTGCCGGGTCACATGGCGGCGGATGCAGCCATCGATCTGGCGGCCGTGACGTTCACCAAGACCTATCTCCTGGCCTTCGAGGACGAACTCGCCAAGGCGAAGGACAGCGCAGCCTTGAAAGCGGCGATGGAAGCGCGCTTCCCCAATCTCGGCATGGGCGTGGCGCTCGACATCGGCGCCAAGGTTGCCAAGGGTGAGATGAAATGGGGCTGAGATGACCACTAATCTCGCTTTTAGCGGCATTGGTGTGAGCAACGCCCCCTGTTCGCCAGGCGGACGGATCGCGCGAACGGGATTGAAAGCCATCGGTGGAGGTGATCGGCTCTCCCTATCATGGGAGGTGCGCGATGCTAGAACTCTATCACGATTGGCGGTCCTTCTGCTCGATCAAGGTGCGCCTCTGCCTGGCCGAGAAGGGTTTGTCCTGGGAAAGCCGCTTCGTCGATCTGATGAAGCTCGAACATACGACGCCGGATTATCTGAAGCTCAATCCGAATGGCGTCGTACCGACGCTCGTTCATGATGGCGTGCCGATCCACGAGAGCACGATCATCAATGAATATCTGAACGAGGTCTTTCCGACGCCGGCCTTGATGCCCGACAATCCGGTCGATCGCGCCCGCGCGCGTTTCTGGGTCAAGTTCGAAGACGACGTGTTGCATCCGGCGATCCGTCCGGCGACTTTCGCCTTGATGATGAGCCCCGAATTGGCCGAGCGGTCGGACGAAGAGCTTGAAGCGATGGTGGCGTCGCACCCCAACAAGGCGCGTGCCGAGGAATATCGCCGGACGGCGCGCCAGCCGATCGATCAGGCGAAGGTCGAGGCGGCACGTCAGACGATCATCTCGGCGCTCGGGCGTCTGGAGCGGCGGTTGTCGGAGGTGCCATGGCTCGGCGGGCAGACCTATTCGCTCGCCGACATCGCCGCCGCGCCCTTCATCGATCGGTTGGAGGAGCTCAATCTCACCGATCTGTGGCAAAGCCATGTGGCGCTCCGCGATTGGATCGCGCGCAGCAAGGCGCGGCCCGCCTATCAAATCGCCATTCCGGACAATGAACAGCGTTTTGCGGCCGCCGTCCGTCCAAGTGCGGCTTAGACAAGATCGACGGGGAGGACATCATGGCACCGAAGGCTCGCAATGCTTTACCGATTGTCATCGCCGGCGGCGGCATCGGCGGTCTCGCCTGCGCCTTGGCGCTGGCGCAACGCGGCTTTAGCTCCGTCGTCTGCGAACAGGCGTTTGAATTCGGGCAGGTCGGTGTCGGCCTGCAGGTCGCGCCCAATGCGTTGTCTGTTCTGGATGCGCTTGGTGTGGGCGAACGGGTCAAAAGCGAAGGTCTGCTCATCGAACGCATGGTGATGGTCGACGGAATCGACGGCGAGATGATTTGCGACATTCCCTGCGGTGCCGATTTCATCCGCCGTTTCGGCAATCCCTATGCGGTGGCCCATCGTGCCGACGTCCATGGTGCGCTTCTGCAGGGCTGCACGGCGATGGCGTCCTTCATCGAACTGCGCACCAACAGCAAGGTCGTCGGTTATACGAATGAAGGCGCGTCGGTTCGCGTCCAATTGCAGGATGGCGCACTCCTTCACGCTGCCGGATTGGTCGGCGCCGATGGCGTGCGTTCGCGCGTGCGCCAGCAATTGGTCGGCGATGGCGAGCCGCCACCGGCAGGCGCCGTCATCTATCGCGCCCTGGTGCCGGCGGCGCGGATGCCGCGCGAATGCCAACAGCCTTTCCCGACGCTCTGGGTCGGTCCCAAAGCGCATGCGATCTATTATCCGGTGCGGGATTGGAGCGAATTCAACTTCGCCATCACCGTCCACGCGTCGCCCGATGACATATGGGAAGGGGAGACGGATGCGCAGAAGCCGCGGGCGGCGCTGCAAGGCTGGTCGGATCAGGTGACGCAGCTTGTCGACATCCAGCCGCGCTTTCAGCGTTATGTCATCCGCCATCGCGCCCCCATCGACAATTGGACCGAAGGCGCTGTGACCTTGTTGGGCGATGCGGCGCATCCGATGGTGCAGTATATCGCGCAAGGGGCGGCGCAGGCGCTCGAGGATGCGATCTGTCTGGCCGAGGAAGTCGAGCGCGCAGATGGTGATCTGCCGGCGGCCTTCATGGCTTATCAGACGGTCAGGATCGTGCGTTCGGCACGCGTGCAGATCTCGTCGCTGATGCTGGATCGGCTCTACCACGTCTCCGGCGTCGAACGGCTGGTGCGCAACTCCGTCTTCGAAGGACGACAGGCGGCCGACTATTACGATCGGTTGGCGTGGCTGTTCACCGCGCCCGATTATGTGCAGCGGGCGCTCGCCGATCGCGCGCAGCCGGAAGGTCTGCGCCGTCTTGGATGATGATCAGGATTTGGCGATGCCGTCGGAAATCTGAAGCGCCGTAGCCCGCAGCAGCGGCAGGTAGGTGTCGATGACATCCTTGGCGCTTTTCGCCGAAGCGATATAGGTAATGGCGATCGCGCAGCGCGCCTGCCCGTCGACGAGAACCGGCACGGCGATGCTGCCGGTTTCAGGCATGAAACTTTTCTCGCGCAGCGCATAGCCATCCTGACGCACCTTGCGCAGCATTTGCCTTATAACCTTGGGTTCCTTCGCCAGGGCATCGTCGGGATGCTGGCTGCGGGCCAGGCGCTGAAGCACGCCCTCAGTGACGTCGTCTGGCTGATAGGCAAGATAAACGCGGCCGCAGGCGGTCAGCAGGACTGGCGTTCGCAGCCCCACCCAGGCGCGATCGATCGTCCATGGGCTGATGCGGCGAGTCGTGCGACGCATGATCATCGTATCGTCGAAAAAGGCGAACAGGTCCGTCGGCCAGATGACTTTCTTCTGCAATTCGTCCAGCAGCGGCCCGGCAATCTCCGAGATCCAGGAATCCTCGTTAAAGCCCTCGCTGAGTTGCCGCACCAAGGGCGTGAGCCGATAGGATTCGATGTCGGAATCGGCGACGAGATAGCCGGCGCTGCAGAGCGTTCGCAGAATGCGATACAAGGCCGTGCGGGAAATCTGTGTCGTTCGATGCAGATCGCGGATGGTGGCGCCGTTGCTGACGTTGAGTTGCCGTAGAACCGTCAGCGCCCGCAGCACGCTGCGCATGTCGGCATGACCATCGGCGGTTTTGTCCGGCTGCTGCCCTAGGCTGGCGGAAGATCGGCTGGGTCGTTGCGAAACAGGCAAGATAATTCCTCTTTTGAGCGGCCCGCCGCCTGAGATGCGGCGTTTTGACCGTCATTCTATAGTTGAAGAAATCAACTTCGAGCCCTACATCAGGCGTGCATTTCAATGCTCTTCTGAGCCACGCGCGAAGTTCGCCCCCTCCCTTATGCGTCTTCGAGCACCTCAGGAGATATGAGTTCCTCGTGAGAAAGGAACTCAAACCCTCCCAATTACTCGGCCCTGCCGCTCCCTCAGCGACAGGGCCTTTTCATAGGCGGCATTCCCGTCGTTAGGCGCTTGGGCGATTGTCCCGGCGCGCCTGCGCGACTTTCGTCGCGCGCACCACGCGGCCGACATTGGCGCGATCGACCAAGCTCTCCGACCGATTGCTCTCGACGGGGCGCATGCCTGAGCGTTTGCCGCGTCCAGGGGCGGGATGAGGGCGCCGCGTCGCGCTGGTTTTCATGGCCAAAGCGCGCTGCGCCGATTCGATGAGCGCTTGTTGCGCGGCGATCGCTTCGCGGCGCGCCACCTCGGCATTCAACCGTTTCAGGGCACTGGTGAAGACCTGTTTGCGCCGCGCTGGCTTTTCGACATTGCCGGGAAAACTGCCGCCGCGCGTACTTGCCTTGCCGCGCTGGCCGCGCCGCATGCCGCGCACGAAGGTGCGTTCCTTGTCGCGCAGGTCGCGCAAGCGCTGCCGTGTCTTGGAAATGTCCTCGTCGCTTAGATCGATCAGAGCGGGATAGTGCGTTTGCGACAGCAGTTCGAATTCGTCGTGCGCCATCAAAGAGCGTTCAGCCTTGACGGAAAGGGACATGGTTTTCTCCCTTCAATTGCGGGTGCCGCGCTTCACATGCGAAGCCGAGGCCCTTCTGCCTGATGCTTCATTGGATATCATTTTGTCCGCGGGCTCAAGCGAAGGGCTGCCAAACTATCGCTGCCATCTGGCGCTTGCTCTTGCTCTTGGCGCCTATTGCTTCGGGCCGATCGTTCCGGTGGTCTTCAAGCGGGCCGATCTCACCCAGCCGGTGACGTCATCGCCGGCTGGACTGAGGTACATCACCGAGGTCCATCCATCCCTCGTCTGGGCATAGGCGATCAATTGGTCCTTGGGGATGACGAAAACGCCTTTCATGGAGCAACGGCTGCTCGGCGCCGAATAGAATTGCAGCCGGCCGTTCCCCGTGACGATCTGGGCGAGCGGCGGCGAAAGGGCAGGCGCCTTGTCGCTTCCCGTTTCCGGTGCCGTGCAGGCGGCCTGCGCTGCGTGGGAGAACAAAATGCCTGCTATGAGAATCCCCAGCCCCAGCGTTCTCATGGATCACTCCTTTTCCACGAGCCCTCGTCTTCACAGACTAGCATGAAATTTCCCGTCCGGGCGCTATCGGCTCGGACCGCTGGATGCGCCCCAGGCTTCGGCACTTAGTTTCCAAAGCGGCGGGAGTTGGGAAAACGGGGGGATTGTGTGGGCGATGATGGCGGTGGCGAGGCGGCCATCCGATCCGATGCGCTCGTAGAGCGCCTTCATATGCGCTTTCACCGTGTCGATGCTGACATTGAGAATGGTGGCGATGTCTTCGTTCGATTTGCCTTGCGCCAGCCAGGAGGCGACTTCGAGCTGGCGGGCGGTGATCTGCGGAAACGCCAGCCGCAGACGATCGGTCGGCGTGAGCCGCGCCAGCGTGCGCTCCTGTGCCTGACGATAGCAGCGCAGGATATGGGTGCGGTATTCCTGCAGGTCATCGCGATCCTGATCGCTGAACGCGGCCCGTCCCATCACTCTGAAACCGCTGACGTCAAGCACATAGCCTTCGTGTTGGATGACGATCTTGATGATGCGGCGGGCGCCCGAGCGCAGGAACGTCTCTTGCACCATGGGCAGCGCAAGAAAAGTGTCCTCATCGAAGAAATCGGATTCGCGCAGCGCCCGATCGCCATAGAAATCAGCGCCGTTCTGCCAGAACGGATGACTGTGCATGTGCCGGGCGTAGGCCGCCATGGCCTGACCACGCGCGGCGGGATCGTCGTCGACGGAAATGAGCGCGCGAAAATCGCCGCTGCCGTGGTGGAATTCCGCATAGGCGACGACATCCGCATCGATGAGACGCGCTACACCTTCGAACACCAGCGTTGGCAAGGATTGCAGATCAGGTTCGGCTTCATAAAGGCGGATGATCTCTTCTCTCAACAGAGAGCCGGACTCACTCTTCCGGGTAATGGTCATCTGAATCCCGATCCTGTTACTCGTGTGCTGCATGTGCATGCGGGGACTGACGTGGCGACAATAGCTATCGGCTTACGCGCCACAAGTCTGTTCAAAGCGGTCTGATAAATCGAGAGTTTCGCAATCGCTACTTCTGGTGGGGAGCAGTGAGGCGCGAAATCTCCGGACTATGACAACGATTCTGTTTGTCATCGGGAGATAAGATGTTGGCGAATGGCGCGGGGGCGGCCGCATGGGCTGCGAAGACGTGGGCGATGTCTTCGGTCGATACAAATTTAGTCAATCGACCTGTGTTGAAGCGAACAATTCGAGACATTTATATCGCCAGCACGTCGGCGCTGGCGATTGCCAGCATTCTTGTGTTGGGCGTCGTTAACTTACCTTCTGCCGCATGGGCGGCGGGCGAAGGCGGTGTCGGCGGCCTGGACAATGGCGGCGCTGGTGGAGCCGGCAACGGCACGGGTGGCGGTGGTGCTGCGGGAACGCCCGGCGTCGGCAATGGTAACGGTCTGCCCGGTAGCGATGGCAATGGCGGCAACGGCGGTTATTCGAACTATGGCGCGCTGGGATTTGGCGGTCCCGGCGGCACTGTCGGCGCGTCCACCTTTATCGGCGTGTCGGTGATTGGCGGCAATGGAACGAATGGTTTCCCCGATCCAGGCATCAGCTATGGCTCCGGCGGCGGTGGTGGTGGTGGCGATGGCATTTACACAGCCGACAGTGTTCTGACGATCGGCTCTGGCATTGCGATCACCGGCGGCAATGGTGGGGCCGGCGGGACGCCCAATCGGATCGCTGGCGGTGGCGGCGGTGGCGGTGCGGGTCTCACCGCCACCAGTGCCGGCGTCGTCATCGACAATGCGGGCACGCTGACGGGCGGCAATGGTGGCGCGGGTGGCGAAGGCCAGTTCGGCGGTGGCGGTGGTGGCGGCGGCGATGGGCTGCGCATGACGGGCGGCAGCGGCCAACTGACCAACACCGGCGCGATCATCGGCGGCAATGGCGGAGTGGCTGGTCCCGGGCAGTTCGTCGGCACGGGCGGTGAAGGCGGCGCTGGTCTGCGCGTCTCCAGCAACGGCAACATCATCGTCAACAGTGGCACCCTTTCGGGCGGGCTGTCGGGCGATCTGGCGCGCCGCGCCGAAGCGGTCATCATCAACGGTGACGACAACCGGCTCGAACTGCGCGCCGGCTCCAACATCATTGGTAATCTGCTCGCCACCGGCTCCGGCAACATATTGGCGCTTGGCGGCGACACCACCGATGCGAGCACCGTGCTTGATGCCTCGATCTACCGTGGGTTCACGTCTTACGAGAAAGTGGGTGACAGCACGTGGACGCTCACCGGATCCAGCACTGACGTCACGCCCTGGCGGCTTGCCGGCGGCACGCTTTCGGTCTCCAGCGACGCGAGCATGGGTGCTGCGGCGGGTGGTGTGACCTTCGATGGCGGAACATTGGCGACAACGGCCAGTTTCGACACCGCGCGCGCGTTCACCTTGACGCAGGCCGGCCGTTTCGACGTTGCCGCCGGCACCGAATTCGGCATCACCGGCTTGATGACCGGCAGCGGCGATCTCATCAAGCAGGGCGACGGCACCTTGCGGCTCGACAATACGGGCAATGCCTATGGCAACACTTTCGTGCAGGCGGGCACGCTGATCGGCAATGCCGCCTCGATCTCGGGCCATATCGGCAATGCCGGCACGGTGGTCTTCGATCAAAGCGCCAACGGCAGCTTTGCCGGCGATATTGCGGCGCTCAATGGCACCCCTGGTACGATGATCAAGCGCGGCATCGGTGCGCTCGCTTTGACGGGCACGTCATCGCTCGACTGGTCGGTGGAAGCCGGTCGGCTGGTGTCGGCGGCCGAGCGTTTCAGCGGCAATGTCGCGATCGATGCTGGGGCGTCATTCGCGTTTAACCAGACAGCCAATGCGTCCTATGCTGGCGCGCTGTCCGGCACTGGCGATTTCGTCAAGGATGGCGCCGGCCAACTCACGCTCACTGGCAATTCGAGTGGCTTTACCGGCACGACATCGCTCGAAGCGGGCACATTGGCCGTGAATGGTTCGCTCGGTGGCACCCTCGACGTGCTGATGGGCGGGCGCCTGCAAGGCACGGGAACCGTCGGCAATGTTCTGGTCTCAGGCACGATCGCGCCGGGCAATTCGATCGGCACGCTCACGGTCGCCGGCAATATTCAGTTCAATGCCGGCTCGGTCTTCGAAGTGGAGGCCAATGCCGCCGGTGCCGCCGATCGGATCAATGCCAGCGGCACGGCGACGATCAACGGCGGCGACGTGCGCGTGCTTGCCGGCGATGGCACTTATGCGCCGTCCACCCGCTACACCATCCTTTCGGCTGATGGCGGCCGCAGCGGCATGTTCGCTGGCGTCTCGTCGAACCTCGCCTTTCTCGATCCCTCGCTCAGCTATGATTTGAATAATGTCTATCTGACGTTGACGCGCAATCAGATCAGCTTCAGCAATGTCGGCCAGACGCGCAATCAGATCGCGGCCGGTGCCGGTGTCGAAAGCCTTGGCATGGGCAATGTGATCTATAATGCGGTGGTCAATCTGACGGAGGGGCAGGCGCGGGCCGCTTTCGACAGTCTCTCTGGCGAAATACATGCGTCAGCGAAATCGGCTTTGATCGACGACAGCCATTTCGTGCGTGAGGCCGCCATCGATCGCACCCGTTCGTCTTTCAGCGCGGTTGGTGCCTCGTCGGTGCCGGTGATGGCCTATGCGCCAGGTGGCCCGCAGCGCGTCGCGCCGACGAGCGAGCGCTTCGCCGTCTGGGGGCAAGCCTTTGGCGGCTGGGGGCGGATCAACGGCGATGGCAATGCGGCGCGTCTCGATCATTCCACCGGCGGTTTCCTGATCGGTGCCGATGCGCTTCTCGTCGCCAATTGGCGGCTCGGTCTGTTGGCTGGCTATAGCCGCACCAGTTTCGACGTGAAGAACCGTCTCTCGTCCGGCGCCAGCGACAATTATCACCTCGGCCTCTATGGCGGCACGCAATGGGGCCATTTTGGCCTGCGCGGCGGCGTTGCCTATACGTGGCATGATCTGTCGACCAGCCGGGCCGTGATTTTCCCGGGCTTCGTAGACAGTCTGAAGAGCAAGTATCGCGCCGGCACGTTTCAGGCCTTTGGCGATTTGGGTTATCGCATCGATACGAATCTCGCGTCCTTCGAGCCGTTCGCGGGCCTGGCCTATGTCAGTCTCAACACCGATGGCTTTACGGAACAGGGCGGCGCGGCGGC
Source organism: Methylocella sp. CPCC 101449 (assembly GCF_031921685.1). Classification (NCBI taxonomy): domain Bacteria; kingdom Pseudomonadati; phylum Pseudomonadota; class Alphaproteobacteria; order Hyphomicrobiales; family Beijerinckiaceae; genus Methylocella; species Methylocella sp. CPCC 101449. Next base: position 1,859,681 of record NZ_JAPDHU010000001.1, read on the forward strand.
TTTGTTCGCACGCGGCCAAAGCATGAATGTCGGCTTCTCCACCTTGGGCTTACGCGCTTCGACCAGCTTCGATCTTGGGGGCGTGCGCACGACACTGCGCGGTTCGCTTGGCTGGCGCCATGCCTTCGGCGATGTCACGCCGCTCTCGACCCAGGTCTTTGCCGGCGGTGGCGCTTTCACGGTCGCCGGCGTGCCGATCGCCAGGGATGCCGCCGTGGTGGAGACGCGGCTCGACTTCGCTCTGTCGCGATCGGCCACATTCGGTGTCTCCTACAACGGCCAATTGGCCTCGCGCGCGCAGCAGCATGCGTTCAAAGCCAATCTGGCGATCAATTTCTGAAAGAGACGGGTCGATCAGGCCTCTGATCGGAGACATTTGGCACTTCTGGCGTTTCGGCTGCCAAACGGCGCCGGAACGCTTGCGGTTTCGGGACGTTGATCTGCCGACGTCAGACCATCCGAAAGGGAACTGCCATGATGCGTCCCATGCTGACCGCCGGTTGGCTGCTGCTCGCCACCGCCTGTTTCGCGCAGTCTCCCATGCCGGCGCCCGAACGGCCTGCATCGGATGTTCCAGTCGATTCAGTTGCGTCGCCCGGTTCCATGGCCGCCGATTTCGTGCGGAAGGTGGCGCTGTCCGATCAGATCGAGATCGCCAGCAGCCGGATCGCCATGGAACGGGGCAGTCCCGACCAGCAGGCCTTCGCCAAACAGATGATCGAGAGCCACGAAAAGATCGTCGCTGATTTGAAGCGCCTGGTTTCGGCCGAGAAAATCCCGATCGAGCTGCCCGTGGAACTGGACAAGGCCGACGAAACGCGGCTCGACAAGCTCAAGTCTGTCGAAGCGGCGAAATTCATCGCCGAATATACGACGCTGCAAGTGACCAGGCATCGCAATGCGCTCGCCTTGTTCGAGCGCTATGCCAAGGACGGCGACAATATGAATCTGAAAGCCTGGGCGCGGCGTATGCTGCCCGCCCTGCGGCATGATTTGGCGGCGGCTGAAAAACTGCCGCGCTCCTAATTCGTCAGTTGCGCCACTTTGGCGATGATCGCATGCGGCATCTGCAAGGTCTCGCGCACGATGGCATCCATATCCTCGCCGCTGGCGCCATCGACCATCAGGCCGCGCTTCTGGCAGGCGGCGAGGAAGTCGGGATCGTTCAGCATGGTGTTGAACGCCGCGCGCATCAGCGCCAGCCGGTCGGCGGGAACGCCGGGCGTGGTGAGAATGGAACGACCGATTTCGCCGGTGCTGGCGACGGCGCGCAGCACTTCGCGGCCCTCCTCGTCAAGCGCCAGCTCCGGCAGGGTCGGCACGTTCGGCAGCAGACGATGCCGCTTCAGGGAAGCTTGATAGAGAATGGAGGCTTCGCCGCGCTCGATCCAGCCGGGCTTGCTGATGAGAATGCCGGGCAATCCGTAAGCGCCAACGATATCGACCTCGCCGCGCTCCATCGCCAGTTGGATATCCGTCGTACCGGAATAGCCGCGCACCAGTTTGAAGCGCGAGCCGGCATAGGTGTTGAGTGCGGAGGGAAAGAGAACGGTGGTGGAGCCGCCGCCGGAGGCACCGACAGTGAAAGCTTTGTGGCGCGCATCGTCGAAGGAGGCGATGCCGCTCTTGGGCAGAGCGACGCCAGTGTCGATGTTGGAGACGACGCGGCCGATATAAGCGAATTTCGACACGTCGATATTGGCGCTGTTGTTGACGACGCTGTCGAGCGCCAGGGTTTGCGCTAGGCTACCGAGAATGGTGCCGTCCTTCGGCGCGACCTCGGCCATGTATTTGGCGGCGAGAAAACTGCCGGCGCCGGGCATGTTCTGTGACAGGATCGTGGGATTGCCGGGCAGGAATTTCGGCAGGAATTCCGCCACCAGGCGACCATAGAGATCATAACCGCCACCGGGGCCATAGCCGATCAACAGGCGCATGGTCTTGCCGCGATAAAAATCCTTGGCGTCTTGGGCCAAGGCTGTTTGGGCCAAGGCTGTCGTCGCGAGCCCGGCGACGGCCAAAGCGATGCCGACGATCTGGCTGATCGACCGGCTCATCAATCCTCTCCTCATGATCATTTCCTCGTGTTGAGCGCTCAGGCGAACGATAGAAATGCAAACGATAGAAATATTTATGCCGCGCTTCCTGCTGGTCGCGGCTTGCTTCGCTGTGAGAGCGTCATCGGCGTTTCGCCGATGACGCTCTTGGCCTCGCCTCAGGCGTGGGTGCGCTTCTCGACTTCCGCCTTGAAGAGGTCGTTGCACCAGTCGGTCAGTTCCATGCCGGTGGCGAACCAGACATTGCCGGCTTTCTTGATGTGCTGGATGATGCCGCGCAGCGCCAAGGTGCGGCCCGGCCGGCCGATGATGTAGGGATGCAGCGTGAACGGGATATAGCCCGGCTGCCGGCCCGTCTCGGCGTAAAGCTCGTCGAAATAGGCCTTCCAGGTTTCAAGCCCATGGAAGGGATTGCCGTATTCGCCGTGGCGATGGCCAAACAGCGTGCCGTCGCCGAAGGGCTGGCGCGGCAGTTCGACCAAGGTCTTGCCATTGTGCTCATAGAGGAACGGCCGCTCTTCGTGGAAACAATTGCTGTTCCAGGCGAAGCCGTGTTCGATGAGCAGTTCGATCGTGTTGGTGCTCTGGGTGCAGGAGCGCCAGCCATAGGGACGGCGGCCGGTGCGGTCCTTGATCATGGCGATGGTCTTGCGCATCACCTCGGTTTCTTCGTCGCGCGGCAGATAGCGGGCGATCTCGTGATTGTAGCCATGGCCTTCAACCACATGGCCGTGATCGAGAATGGCTTGCACCGCTTCGGGAAAGCGCTCGGCGATGGCGCCGCAGGTCATGAAGGTGGCGCGGATGTCCTCTTCCTTGAGGATGCGCAACAGCCGATAGATCGCATGATGGGGGCCGTATTCGCCCTGGCTCCACATTTCGTAATTGAGGAAGCCGTTCTTGTCCGGCTTGACGTCCTCGCCGCCCTGGAAATCGAAGGTGAGGAAGACCGCGGCCCGTTCGCCCTTGGGCCAACGGATCAGATGATCGTAGTGGTATTCCTTGATCATTGTTATTCCTCGTCTTTCTTGAAGGTGGCGGTCGAATCTGTGTTTCCGGATCGCGCCAAAATGATAGATTGGGGGGTGAACGGTCGGTAGCCGATGTCTTGGAAAGACTGTTGTTCCGAGACCGTCGAACCGAACGAAAACAACAGGGGAGGGCGGATGTCTCTGGCGGCACCGTTGCGCGATCTGAAGAAGCTCAACACCTTCGTGCGGGTGGCGGAGCGGCGCAGCTTCACCAAGGCGGCGGAGGATTTGCGCACGACACCTTCGGTCGTCAGCAAACATATGAAGGAGCTGGAGGAGACGCTGGGCTTCAGCCTGCTCAATCGTTCGACCCACGGCATCGTGCTGACGGATGCGGGCGAGGGGCTGTTCCAGAATTGTCTGCATATGCTGGCGACGCTTGACGATTATCTCGTCGAAGCGCGCAATCTGCAGAAAGGTCCGTTTGGCACATTGCGCGTGCAGACGACGAGCGATTATGCGCGCCTGGTTCTCTCACCGCTGATCGGCACTTACGCCGATCGTCATCCAGGCTTGCGCGTGCATCTGTCCGTTCTGCCGGAGGATCATACGCCAGTTGAGGATGGCTGCGATGTGATTATCGCCGGCCGCAAGCCATCGCTGCCGGGGCTGGTCGAACGCGATCTCGGCCCGGTGCCGCATGTGATCTGCGCCTCACCTGATTATCTTGATCGATTTGGTCGCCCGCGCGACCCGCAGGATCTGCGCCATCACAATTGCCTGGTGAATTTTTACGGTGGTCTCAAGAGCTGGCCGTTCCAGGCCGCGTCGCGACCCTTGCTGGTTGAGGTGAAGGGCACGCTGTCGTCGAACAATGCGGGCGCTCTCGTACAGATGGCCCTGCAAGGGCGCGGGCTCGTCCGTGTGCCGCTGGCGATCGTCGAGAGTGAGCTGGCTCAGAAACGTCTCGAGCCGGTGCTTGCGCGGGCGGCGCTGTCGCCGGAGCGGCTCAGCGTTTATTTCTCCAAGGCGAAACATCTGCCGGCCAAGACCAGCGATTTCATTCAATTCCTGGCGGTGTCGATGACGCCGAAAGTGATCGAACTCGCCAGATGAGGCACTGCGTACCAACCGAGATCATGTTTTAAATGAAAGTATATATTTATGTTATTTATCAATAGCTTGATCGCCTGCCTTTGAGGTCTCGCATTGGAAAGCTCGACCGTTGGTTGCCGTTCAAAGTTGGCCATCGGAACGAGCCTCGGACATGGGCGTTACCTAAAAGCGTGGCGTTTCAGGCTCTTGGGCCGGGGGTAAGGAGATAACGGATTGGCTAGGCAAATTTAGAACTGTCATCCGACTTCGACTCGTTCTCCAATCTCTCGCGATGTTTGCGATCAACACAGGATTTCCCATGCTGGCGGAAGCTGCCACTGCCGTTTCTCATTCCCATCGCGGAGAGTTGCGCCATCAGTTGCGAACAGCCACGAACGACGCCCATCGACATTTGGATGCTTTGTTCACGCAACTCGATTTGCGTGCGCGTACGTCTTATTTGAGTTTCCTTGAAGCTTCCGCTTCGGCGTTGCTGCCGCTTGAAGCGCGTCTCACTCAACGTGGTGCGGCCGCTCTTCTCGATGATTGGCCCGACCGAACTCGCAGCGAAGCCCTGATGCGGGATATTCGAATGCTCGGCGGCACCGTCGCGCCCTTGTCCGTGCGAGATGACCTCGATGCCGCAGAAATGACCGGCATCATATATGTGCTGGAAGGCTCAAGACTTGGAGCACGGATGCTGATCAAAACGGTATCGGCTTCTTCCGATCCGGCGTTGGTCTCGGCGACCGCCTATCTAAGTCATGGCGTAGGACAACCTTTATGGCAGAATTTTCTCTCCTTTCTGGATCGCTTGACACTCACTCCTAAAGAGATTGAACGTGCAATCGTCGGCGCACGTTATGCCTTCGGTCTCTTCGCGGCGGGAGCAAGCCGCCGATGAACTCTTCCGTCGACCTTACAAATTGTGACCGTGAGCCGATCCATATTCCCGGCAGCGTTCAGCCATTCGGTTTTCTTCTGGCTCTTCTGCCCGACTTCACCATTGGCATCGCTTCAAAGAACACGACCGCCTTCTTGGGTCGAGATTACAAGGAGTTGTTGCGGCGTCCGATCGACGAGATTTTGACGGGCGAGGCTGTTGCCAGCATTCGCGAGCGGATTGATTATCTAACCGGCAAAGATGCGGTCGAACGCATGTTTGGATTGGTCCTGCAGGAGAATGGGTCGCGGTTTGATATCGCGATCCATTTCTCCGGCGCTTATCTCATCGTTGAAGCCGAGCCCAGCGTCGCGGAGCGAAACGTCAATTCAGGCGAGCTTGTGCGCACGATGCTAGCGCGCCTCGATAAGATCTCCGATCTGAGGCTTTTGTGCCAGGAAGCGGCGCGGCAGGTGAAAGTTCTCACGGGCTTCGATCGTGTGATGGTGTACCGTTTTCATGCCGATGATTCCGGCGAAGTGGTGGCGGAAGCTGCCAATTCAAATCTCGAACCATATCTGGGACTGCACTACCCGGCTTCTGATATTCCCAAGCAAGCGCGCGCCCTTTATCAACGGAATTGGCTGCGCATTATCTCCGATATTAATGCCTCTCCAGCCTTTCTCGCGGCTGATGCCGCCCATAGTCCGGAATTGCTTGATCTTTCCATGAGCGTTTTGCGCTCGGTTTCGCCGATCCATATCGAATATCTGCGCAATATGGGCGTCGGTGCTTCGATGTCGGTTTCCATTCTGCGTGATGGTCGGCTGTGGGGATTGATCGCCTGCCATCATTATGGTCCGCGGCATATTCCTTTCGAACGGCGAACGGCGGCGGAATTGTTCGGCCAGATGTTTTCTTGGATTCTCGAAGGCCGAGATCGTGAGGGGAACGCCAGCTATGAGGCACGCGCCCGTAAAGTACAGGAACGGCTGATCGAAAAGGCGAGCCATCACGTCAACGGCGTGCAGACGCTCACGGACTTCATCGACGATTATCGCAAAATGGTCGATTGCGATGGTATCGCGATTTGGACCGATCAGAAATTGATTCTCGATGGACACACGCCGACTGACAATGAGATCAAGGATCTCATTAGCTTTATCAATCGCACTTCTCCAGGACGCATCGTGGCGAGCGGTGAAATCGCGAGCGTTTTCCCAGCCGGCGCGGCTTTTCGAGATCGCGCCGCTGGCTTTTTGGCGATTCCAATCTCGCGCGCGCCACGTGACTGTCTGTTGTTTTTTCGTCGGGAAATCTTGCGATCCGTAAATTGGGCCGGAGCGCCTGAGAAGGTCTATGCGGAAGGGCCGCTGGGACCTCGTCTGACGCCGCGCAAGAGTTTCGAGCTTTGGCAGGAAACCGTTCGCGGGCAATCGAAGCCGTGGTCGAAGTCGGATCTCAGTATCGCGGAAAGTCTGCGCATTACGCTGCTCGAAGTGATCCTACAGCTTGCGGATGTGGCCGCGCGCGAACAGCGCGCGGCGCAGGAACGGCAGGAACTGCTGATCGCGGAACTCAATCATCGGGTTCGTAACATCCTCAGTCTTGTGCGAGCATTGATCACACAGAGTAAGGAAAGTAACGGCAGTCTCGAGAGTTTCGTCAACGTCCTGGGTGGTCGTATCCAGGCGCTGGCGCGCGCTCATGACCAGATTACCAATCAGAACTGGGCGCCGGCCCCCTTGCGGCTTCTGCTAGAGTCCGAGGCGGGCGCGTATCTGGGTGCCCGGGCGGAACGAATAGTGATGGCGGGGCCGGGAGTCTCTCTCGATCCGAGAGCCTTCACCACTGTGGCATTGGTCGTTCATGAGCTGATGACCAATTCGGCCAAATATGGCGCGCTTGCCGATTCCTCTGGCGAAGTTGAGGTCAGTTGGCAGATTGGTCCGCATGCCAATCTGATCATCGATTGGAAAGAGCGTGGCGGACCACCCGTTCAGCCTCCATCGCGGCAAGGATTTGGTACGACGATCATCGAAAGATCGATCCCTTTCGATCTCAAAGGAGAAGCTGAATTACGCTTCGATTTGCTCGGCGTGAACGCGCGTTTCGTCGTTCCCGCACCGTATGTGACGCTATCTTCCGACGTAAACGGTGCATCGATCTCCAGCGATCCCACCGAAACGTCGAGGGGTAAATTGTCAGGAACCGTTTTGATCGTCGAAGACAATCTCATCATTGCGCTTGGTGCTGAGGACATTTTGATGGAGCTTGGTGCGCAGCAAGTGGAAACGGCAGCGTCGGTTGCCCAGGCCTTGCTTGCAATCGACCGGAATCGACCGAGCTTTGCCCTCCTAGATCTCAATCTGGGGCGAGAGAATAGCATTCCGGTCGGCGAAAAACTTCAGAGCCTTGGCATCCCGTTTATCTTCGCAACAGGTTATGGCGAACGCGCGCCAATTCCCGAGCAGCTTGGTCGGGTACCAGTGATTCAGAAGCCCTATACCTATAAAGTGGTGGAAGCCGCGCTGGGAACGGCGAAACAGAATTCACCGGCAAAGAGCGTGTCCAGTTGAACGGATCGTGAAAATGCCGTTCGTGGCGGAGGTGTCTTGTTGGTCGCAACAAGGCCTGTGCCATGCTATAGGCGCTCCTTGTTCCGTGAATATTCGTGAGCCGTCCGTTGTTGTCCGCTGTCCGTCTGCCTGCCACTGCCAGCCAGTTGCGCGCCCTTCTGCAAGCGCGCGGCCTGCTCGTCGTGCTGCTGGCGGTGGTCGTCGGCGTCGTGGCCGGCGTGCTGGTCACGGCCATGAGCCAGTTCGTGCAATTCCTGCACTGGCTGTTGTTCAACACACCGCCGGGCGGCCGTTTGTCGGCCATGCTCGCCTTGAGCAATCCGTTGCAGGCGGCGATGCCGGCGCTAGGCGGCATTCTGCTCGGCCTCAGCATCTTCTGGCTGCGCTGGCGCAAGTTCCGCACGCCCGTCGATCCGATCGAGGCCAATGCGCTGCATGGCGGCCGTATGTCCCTCACCGACACCTGCATCATCGCCGGGCAGACCATGCTGTCGAGCGGCTTTGGTGCGTCGGTGGGGCTCGAGGCCGGCTATACGCAGGTGGGCTCGGGCTTTGCTTCCTATCTCGCCCGCTTCTTTCGCCTGCGCCGCAGCGACATTCGCATCCTCGTCGGCTGCGGCGCGGCCGGCGCCATCGCTGCCGCCTTCGATGCGCCCCTGACTGGCGCTTTCTATGGCTTCGAACTGATCATCGGCATCTATTCGATCGCCAATGTAGCGCCTGTGATGGCGGCGGCGATCTCAGCCGCTTTGGTGACGAACTGGCTTGGCGGCGTGCCCTTTCCGATCGAACTGCCGCATCTGCCGGCGCTGACCGCCAGCCAATATGTGCCCTTCATCGTGCTTGGGCTGATCGGTGGTGGGCTGTCGATCGCGTTGATGTATCTGGTCGCTGGTGTCGAACGTGCCTTCGCCAAATTGTCGATCCCGCAGGCGGTGCGTCCCTTCGCCGGCGGCTGTTTGGTCGGCCTGCTTGGCCTCCTCAGTCCGCAGGTGCTCTCCAGCGGCCATGGCGCCTTGCACACGGTCTTCCAGCTCGATCACAGCCTGGCTTTCATCGCCGGCCTGTTCGCGCTCAAAGTGGCGGCTTCGGCTTTGTCTCTTGGTGCCGGTTTTCGCGGCGGTCTGTTCTTCGCATCACTGCTGCTGGGCGCTTTGCTCGGCCGGATCTTCGCCGGTCTGATCGCCTTCGCCGGACCGCTGTTCAGCATCGATCCCGGTGTTGCCGCCGTGGCCGGCATGACCTCGATGGCGGTTGGTATCGTCGGTGGTCCTCTGACGATGACCTTCCTCGCCCTGGAATCGACCCGCGATCTCGCCTTGACGGGCGTGGTTCTCGCGACGTCGATCATGACATCCGTTCTGGTGCGCGAGACCTTCGGCTATTCGTTCTCGACCTGGCGTTTCCATCTGCGCGGCGAGACGATCCGCAGCGCCCAGGATGTCGGCTGGATCCGCAATCTCACCGTCGGCACGATGATGCGCAAGGATGCCGAGACGATCGACGCTTCAACCACGGTGAGCCAGTTCTGCGCCAAGTTTCCGCTCGGCGCCACGCAGCGCGTCATCGCCATCGACGAGAACGGCCATTATGCCGGCATGCTGCTGGTCGCCGACGTCCATGCGCATGATGCGGAGGCCAGCGCGCCCGTCAGCACCTTGGCGAAACATAAGGGCACAGTTTTGGTGCCGGCCATGGATGCGTCTATCGCCGCCTCGGCCTTCCAGCAGGCCGATGCGGAAGAGCTGGCCGTCATTCGAAGCGTCAACGATCCTGTGGTGATCGGCCTTTTGACCGAAAGCCATCTGATGCGCCGCTATGCCGAAGAGCTGGAAAAGGTGCGGCGCGATCTGGCGGGCGAAAAGTAGCCACGGTTCTGTCGCCGCTCTTAGGTCCTTTTCGGCGCAATCTCCGTCGACCATAGAGCATTGTCGTCGATATCGCGCAGGGTCACGGTCATCGCCTCGCTCTCGCCATCGATCGCCACGTGGCCGAAGAACTGCAAACCTTCGCTCGGCCCGGCATTGCGCCGCTGGTTCTGGCCCAAACCCTTGGCATAGTGAAGTTGCGGGCCAAATGTGTTGTCGAGTGGCTTCTGGCTGCCGCTGCCGGCGTGGAGCGGGCCGGAGACGAATTCCCAGAATGGTTCGAACTCCTGGAAAACGGCCTTGTTGGGATCGTAGTAGTGGGCGGCCGTGTAATGCACGTCCGCCGTCAGCCAGACGGTGTTGCCGATCTTGTTGTGCTTCATGAAGGAGAGAATGTCGGCGATTTCCAATTCGCGACCTCGTGGCGGGCCATCGCTTTGGGCGATGGCTTCGGAGCCCCATTGGCGGAAGGTGTCGTAGACCACATAGAGGCTGATCGGCATGTCGGCGGCGAGCACTTTCCACGTCGCCTTCGAGGCGAGAAGCTCGCGCTTCAGCCAGGCGATCTGCTGGGGGCCGAGAAAATAGGCGTCCGTGCCGTAGGCCTCCTGCAGGTTTTCACCATTGGGGCCGCGATAGCTGCGCATGTCGAGCATGAACACGTCGAGCAGCGGGCCATAAGAGATTTTGCGGTAGACGCGACCGGGCTCGGCGATCGAATTGCGCAGCGGCAGATATTCGTGGAAGGCGCGGCTGGCGCGCGCCATCAGCGCCATGGCGTTCTTTTCGGTATATCCCCTGTAGAGATGTTCGGCGCGCGTCAAAGGCTCGGCCGGCCACCAATTGTTGCTGACCTCGTGATCGTCCCATTGGGTGAGGATCGGCACTTGCGCATTGAAGGCGAGGGCGTTCTTGTCGAGGAGATTGTATTTGTAATTGCCGCGATAGTCGTCGAGCGTCTGCGCCGGCCGGGATTTTTCCTCGGTGACGAAATTCTTCCAGATCTCGCCGTTCGGCAGTTTCATCTCGGCCGGCAGCGGCGCGTCGGCATAGATATTGTCGCCGCTGTGGATGAAGAAATCCGGCCGGTGTTTCAACATGGTGGCATACATGCGCATGCCGCCGCGCGATTCATCGATACCCCAGCCCTGGCCTGCGGTGTCGCCTGACCAGATGAAAGAGACCGAACGGCGATCGCTGGGGGGCGAGCGGAAGCGGCCGATTTTTTCGGGACCGATGATGGTTGGTTCCGACAGGTCCTGCAGGCGAATACGATAGAAAATGTCCTGGCCGGCGGGCAGGCCCTCGATCAGAGCTTTGGCAGTAAAATCGCTCTCGGGCAGTGCATCCATGAAGAGGGAATGGTGAATGTCCTTGAAACTGTCCGATGTCGCGACATCGACGAGCATGCGCGACGGCCGATCAGCCCGCGCCCAGACCACGCCACCATCGCCGGAAACATCGCCCGATTGCACGCCATGGGAGATCAGGGGGCGCGAGCCGGCGCGGCTGATATAGGGTTTGGCGATGCCACCGGCGAAGGAAGCGGCGAGGGCCGTACCGCCGGTGAGCAGAAGGCGGCGTGAAAGTTTCGGTGTCACAAGTTGAGGCATTGAAGTCCCTTTTGGGCTCTTTCTTTCGATGGCGAAGCCTTGGCTCTGGATTGCTTCGCTTCGCTCGCAATGACGGGTGTCGTCATTGCGAGGAGCGTAGCGACGAAGCAATCCAGTTCTTTCAGCTCCGCTTCGGTTCGAGCTTCGTCGACCACAGAGCGTTGTCGTCGATATCGCGCAGGGTCACGGTCATCACGCCGCTGTCGCCCTCGATCGCCACATGTCCGAAGAACTGCAAGCCTTCGCTCGGCGCCACATTCTGTCCCTGCTCCTTGCTCGGCGCTTTGATATAAGCGAGCTGCGGCCCAAACGTGTTGTCGAGATCGTTCGGACCGAAGCTGCCGGAATGCAACGGGCCGGAGACGAATTCCCAGAACGGTTCGAAGTCCTGGAATACGGCCTTGTTGGGATCGTAATAGTGCGCGGCGGTGTAGTGAACGTCCGCCGTCAGCCACACCGTATTGGTGATCTTGTTCTGCTTCATGAACGACAGGATGTCGGCGATTTCGAGTTCGCGGCCGCGCGCCGGGCCGTCGCCCTGGGCGATGGCCTCGGAGCCCCACTTGCGATCGCCGTCATAGACCACGACGAGACCGATGGGCATGTCGGCGGCGATGACTTTCCACGTCGCCTTTGAGGCCAGCAGTTCGCGCTTGAGCCAGGCGATCTGCTGGGGCCCGAGAAAATAGGCGTCCGGGCCGTAGCTGTCCTGCAGGTTTTCGCCGTTCGGCCCGCGATAGCTGCGCATGTCGAGCATGAACACATCGAGCAGCGGACCGTAGGAGATTTTGCGATAGACGCGGCCAGGCTCGGTGATGAAGGTCCGCATCGGCATATATTCATGGAAGGCGCGGCCGGCGCGCGCCACCAGCAGCAGCGCGTTCTTCTCGGCATATTTGCGGCGCTGGTGTTCAGCGCGCGTCAAAGGCTCCTGCGGCCACCAATTGTTGGTGACTTCATGATCGTCCCATTGGGTGAGGATCGGGACATCAGCATTGAAGGCGAGGACGTTCTTGTCGAGCAGGTTATATTTGTAATTGCCGCGATATTCGGCGAGCGTTTCGGCGGGCTTGGATTTTTCTTGCGTGACGACGTTCTTCCACATTTCTCCGTTGGGCAGTTTCTGTTCGGCGGGGATCGGCGCATCGGCATAGATATTGTCGCCGCTGTGAATGAAGAAATCCGGCCGGTGTTTCAGCATGGTGGCATAGGCGCGCATGCCGCCGCGAGATTCGTCGATGCCCCAGCCTTGGCCTGCGGTGTCGCCCGACCAGACGAAGGAGATCGAGCGGCGATCGGATGGGGCCGAACGGAAGCGGCCGATCTTTGCTTCGCCGATGATCGTCGGCTCCGAGAGATCTTGCAGGCGGATGCGATAGAAAATGTCCTGGCTCGCCGGCAAGCCTTCGATCAGGGCTTTGGCGGTGAAGTCGCTCTCAGGCAGGGCATCCATGAACAGCGAGGTATGAATGTCCTTGAAGCTGTCGGTGGTCGCTATATCGACGAGCATGCGCGAAGGACGATCGGCGCGCGCCCAGACGACGCCGCCGTCACCCGAGACATCGCCCGATTGCACGCCGTGGGTGAGCTGCGGCCGGTCGCCGGCGCGGCTGATGGCGGGCCTGGCTATGCCGCCGACGAGAGAAGCGGCGAGGGCCGAACTACCGGTGAGCAGCAGGCGGCGGGACAGGCGCGGCGAAACAATCCGAGGTGTCATTCGAGCCATCGGCTCCTCCTTTGGATCGTTCCAATGTGGGGTGCCTATCTGACGACCGGCCGTAGCTTTCGTGACAGTTTTGTGATGTTCACAGCGGATGAAAATCAGTCGCGCGTGTGAACCTTTCGGCCGGCGACATAAGTCGCCTTGATGGCGCGGTCATCACCCAAGGTCATCAGGATGAACAGGCGCTCGTCGAGGCTGCGGGCATAGGATTCACGTTCAGCCAGCAGCGGCGTGGCCAGAAAATCGAGCACGGTGAGATCGGCATCTTTTCCAGCTTCGATACTGCCGATGTGCTGATCCTGATAGATGGCGCGCGCCGAGCCCAAGGTGGCGAGATAAAAGGCCTGGTGCGCCGACAGCGGGAAATTGCGCAACTGCGCCACTTTATAAGCCTCGTTCAATGTGACCAGCGGCGAGAAGCTGGTGCCGGCGCCGATATCGGAACCCAAAGCGGTGCGCACCGGATTGGCCGAGACCAAAGCACGTTCGAGATTGAACAGGCCGGAGCCGAGAAACAGATTCGAGGTCGGGCAATGGACGATGGTCGCGCCCGCTTCGGCGAGGCGCTGCCATTCGGCTTCGACGAGATGAACGCCGTGGCCGAAGAGCGCGCGCGGGCCAACGAGGCCGAAATGATCGTAGACGTCGAGATAGTTCTTGTTGTCAGGGAAAAGCTCTTGCACCCATTTCAGCTCGTCGGTGTTTTCCGAAATATGGGTCTGCATATAGGCGCCGGGAATCTCCTTGAAGAGCGCGCCGGCGGCTTCCAATTGGTCGGGCGTGCTGGTCGGCGCGAAGCGCGGCGTCACCACGTAGAAGAAGCGGCCGCGATGATGCCATTTTTCGGCCAGCGCCTTCGATTGATCGTAGCCGGTCTGGGTGGTGTCGCGCAGACCCTCCGGCGCATTGCGGTTCATCAGCACCTTGCCGGTGCCGGTGCGCAGTCCTAAAAGTTCGGCTTCCTCGAAATAAGCATCGACCGCCTCGGGATGGACGGTGGCATAGGTGATCGGCGTGGTGACGCCAGCCTTGATCTGCTCGCGCAGAAACACTTTCGCGACCTGGCGGGCGAAGGTCTTGTCGCGATAGCGTTGCTCGGTGACGAAGACATATTTGTCGAGCCATTCGAGCAGTTTCTTGCCATAGGCGCCGACCATGGGCATTTGCGGATAATGCACATGGGCATCGATGAAGCCTGGAATGATCAGGCCGTCGCGATGATGTTCTAACGTCACGCCCGCGGGGACGCGGTTCGCCTCATAGGCGCCGGCATAGGTGATTTTGCCGTCCGCGATGACGATGAGGCCGTCGCTCTCGTAACGATAGGTGTTCTCCGCCACGTCTTTGAACGGGTTGCCGGTGTAGCTGAGAAACGCGCCACGCAGGGCGGAGGTCATGATCGAAGGTCCTTCACGGCGAAGCGGCGCTTCCGGGAGATTGCATGAAAGTGGAGTGGATACAAAATTCGCAGCGAGATTTATCGAGATTGGTATTCAAACGGATTTTGCAGCTCTCGCAAAAATGGGTTGAAATTCGCAGGGGAGTTTTTGCATGAACCGTTTCGTCATCATTTCGGGCTGTTCCGGCGGCGGCAAATCGACCTTGCTCGCCGAGCTGGCGCGGCGCGGCCATGCGGTGGTGGAGGAGCCCGGGCGGCGGATCGTGCAGGAGGAGGAAGCCCAGCGTGGCACGGCTTTGCCCTGGATCGATCTGGCCGCTTTCCTGCGTCGTGCCGCGGCGCTGTCGCTGGCCGATCGCGAGGCTGTGGCGCAGGAGCCGGGCTGGGTGTTTTTCGACCGGGGGCTGGTCGATGCCGCTGTCGGTCTTGAGCATGAAACTGGTGAGCCGGTGTTGCAGGTGCTGGGCCAGGCGCATCGCTACCACGGCCAAGTCTTCCTGACGCCGCCGTGGCCGGAGATTTATGTCACCGATCCGGAACGGCGTCATGGTTTCGAGGCGGCGGTGGCCGAATATGAGCGCCTGCTGCGGGCTTATCCGGCGCTGGTCTATGACGTGATCGTCCTGCCGAAGGTGAGCGTGACCGAGCGCGCCGATTTCATTTTACGCCGGCTGGACGGCGATTAGCGGTTCTTGGCGAGCCGTGTCGCCAGCACGTTGCGGATGGCGAAGCTCGAATGAATGCGCTGCACGCCGGGCAGGCGCGAGAGAATGCCTTTGTGAATGGCTTCGAAATCGCCGGCGCTCGCCACTTCGACACGCAAGAGATAATCGGCGCCGCCGGTCATCAAATAGCATTCGAGGATTTCGGGATGCTGGCGCACGGCGGCTTCGAAACGGTCGAGATCCTCCTCCGTCTGCCGCTCCAAGGTGATGTTGATGATGACGGCGATGGCGGAGGCATCGGACGCCTGGCCGATCAGCGCCGTATAGCCGCGCAGAATGCCGTCGCGTTCCAGCATCTGGATGCGCCGCAGGCAGGCTGAAGGAGACAGGCCGACTTCGGCGGCGAGCTTGGTCGTGCTGATGCGGGCGTTGAGCCGCAGCAGGCGGATGATGTTGCGGTCGATCGTGTCCAGTCCAGCCATGCAAATATCCAGCGTGATTTGCGGTAAATAATCAAAAATCATCTATTTTTGCAAGAAACAGAGAGTAAATGCGCGAAAATTTCGTATATTTTGCAATAGATTGCCCCTCGGGTTGATTGGAGCGGGCAATGGGTGAAGTGGTGAGATTGGGGTACGCCCCAAGTGGGTGTTCCGGCGTGCTCACCATTGATCTTGGCGCCCTTCAGCGGAACTACCGGGCGCTGGCCGACCGATTGCGCCCGGCCGCGACGGCGGCGGTGGTCAAGGCCGACGCCTATGGGCTGGGGGTCGATCAGGTCGGCCCGGCGCTTCAGACCGCCGGCTGCCGCGATTTCTTCGTGGCGCAGTTGAGCGAAGCGGTGTCTTTGCGGCGGCTTCTCACTCATGAAGTGCGCATCTATGTGCTCAACGGCTTGCAGCCCGGCGAGGAAGCAGCCGCTGCCGATCTTGCCGTTGTCCCTGTGCTCAATTCGCTCGAACAGCTTTCGCTTTGGTCGGCGCTCGCCAAGCAGCGCGATGCCAGGCTGCCGGCGCTGTTGCAGGTCGATACGGGCATGTCGCGCCTCGGTCTGTCACGCCAAGAGGTCGATGCGCTCGCCGCCGATCGCAGCCTTGGCGAAGGTGTCGATCTGCGTTTTCTCATGAGCCATCTCGCCTGCGGCGACGAACACGCCCATGGGCAGAATGCCGAGCAACTGGCGGTGCTGCATCAGGTCGCCGCCTTGTTCCCCGATCTGCCGCTGTGCTTCGCCAATTCAGGCGGCATCTTTCTCGGGCACGGCTTTCACGGGAGCCTGGCGCGTCCGGGCATTGCGCTTTATGGCGGTACGCCAAGCGATGCGCCTGACGCCGGGATGCAGCCGGTGGTGCGCCTCGACGTGCGCGTGGTGCAGACGCGCAGCGTGCCGGCGGGGACGCGCGTTGGTTATGGCGCCACCTATGTCGCTTCCGCCGAGATGCGGCTGGCAACCCTGGCGGCCGGCTATGCCGACGGTCTGCCGCGCAGTCTCAGCAACGCAGGCGCCGCTTATTATGAGGGCGTCCGCCTGCCGATCGTCGGTCGCGTTTCCATGGACAGTCTGACCATCGATATCAGTGCTTTGCCAGCATCGACGCTCCGTCTCGGCAGTATGGTGGAGATCATCGGTCCGCATCAAAGCCTGGAGATGATCGCGGCGGACGCCGGCACCATCTCCTATGAAATCTTGACCAGTCTTGGCCGCCGCTTTCATCGTCATTATGTCGTGTAGACCGAGGCTACTATGAAAATCGTCGTTCTGGGGGCCGGCGTCATCGGCGTCACATCAGCCTATTATCTGGCGAAGACCGGCCATGAAGTGGTCGTGCTCGACCGTCAGCCGGATGTGGCGCTGGAGACCAGTTTCGCCAATGCCGGTGAAATCTCGCCGGGCTATGCCTCGCCCTGGGCGGCGCCGGGCATTCCGATGAAGGCGGCGAAGTGGGTTTTCATGAAACACGCGCCGCTCATTCTGCATCCTCTGATGGATACGGCGACGTGGCGGTGGATGTTTTCGATCCTGATGAACTGCACCGCATCGCGTTACGCGCTCAACAAGAGCCGCATGGTGCGCGTCGCCGAATATAGCCGCGACTGTCTGATCGCGCTGCGCGACGAGCTGGGCATCGCCTATGATCACCGTACGCAGGGCACCTTGCAGTTGTTTCGCACCCAGAAGCAGCTCGACGGCACGGCCAAGGATATCGAGGTGCTGCGCGAGTATGGCGTCGCCTATGAGGAGCTTGATCCCAGCGGCTGCGTTGCCGCCGAGCCGGCGCTTGCCCATGTGCGCGAAAAATTCGTCGGTGGCCTGCGGCTGCCGCATGACGAAACCGGCGACTGTTTCAAATTCACCACGGCGCTGCGCGCCCAGGCTGAAGCACTGGGCGTGACGTTTCGTTTCGGTGTCAATTTGCGCGGACTGACCCAGGTGGGCGATCGCGTCATGGCGGTCGAGACCGATCAAGGCGCGGTGAGCGGCGATGTCTTCGTCACGGCGCTCGGCAGTTTCTCCTCGGCCATGCTAAAACCGCTCGGGCTGAACCTGCCGATCTATCCGGTGAAGGGCTATTCGATCACTGTGCCGATCGTCGATGAAAGCCGCGCGCCCGTCTCCACCATCATGGACGAAACCTATAAGATCGCCATCACGCGTCTGGGCGATCGCATCCGCGTCGGCGGCATGGCGGAGATCGCCGGCTTCAACACCGATCTGCCGCAAAGCCGGCGCGGCACGCTGGAATTTTCGGTCGAGGATCTGTTCGGCGGCGCGGGCGACCAGAGCCGCGCCAGTTTCTGGACCGGCCTGCGGCCGATGACACCGGACGGCACGCCGATCATCGGCGCGACGCGCTTGAAGAATCTCTATATCAACTCCGGCCATGGCACGCTCGGCTGGACCATGGCCTGCGGTTCCGGCCGCGTGCTGGCGGACCTGATCGGCGGCCGCAAGCCGGAGATTGAGACCGCCGATCTGGCACTCAGCCGCTATAGCTGATCGAAATCGTTCATCGACTTTTACAGCTTTAAGATTTGGATCGATGTCGGGCGCATCGCTATCCTCCTCTCGTGCGCCGGCTTCAGCATCCGGCGACGGGGGAGATGGAATGGCTGAGAGTGAGCAGCGGGCTAATCCGGCCGGTATCAGATTGGGCGTGGTGAGCGCGATCATCGCCGCGAGCCTGACGACCAGTATCACCGTACCGCCGATCCTGCCGAAAATGCTGGATCATTATCGCGATGTCGCGAATGCCACCGTGCTGGTGCCCTTGGTGGTCACTTTGCCATTCTTGGTCAGCGTCATCATCGCCCCCTTCATCGGCGCTTTGAGCGATCGGATCGACCGTCGCGCCATCGTCATTGCTGCGTCGCTGCTGGCGACCGTTTTCGGTTGCGCGCCTTTCTTTCTCGAAGAGCTTTATGCGGTTCTGGCGGCGCGCTTGCTCATGGGGCTCGCCACGGGCACCTTGCTGGTCTGTACCTCGGCTTTGATCGCCGATCTGTTCACCGGCCCCGGGCGGCAACGCATGCTCGGCATGAAATATGCCGCGCTCGGCGTCACCCATATTTTCGCCTTCGCTTTGATCGGTCATCTTGCCGAGGCCGACTGGCGCAATGCCTTCCTGATTTTTCTCTGGGGCCTCGTCGCCGCCGGCCTGACATGGACGTTCATTCCGCGCCGGCCCAATGCGGCGCCTGGTGTGGTGGCGGCGCCGGTCGCACCCATCCCCTGGCTGCGGCTGGCGCCGGTCTTCGCCGGTGTGCTGCTCGGCGCGATGACATTCGACGTCTTGCTCACCGGCACCCCTTTCCTGGCCATCGAACGCGGCTTTGGCGGCGCGCGCATGGCCGGCTATCTCGCTGCCGTGGCGTCGACGGGCATGTTGATCGGCGCCAGCGCCTTTCCCTTCATCGCCCGGCGTCTTGAAGGCACAGCATTGTGGGTGGTGATTTTCGTCATCACCTCCGCCGGCTATGTGTTTCTCGCGGCAGCGCCGTCCTTGCCGTTCATGGTGGCGGGCATTCTCATCGTCGGCACCGGCTGCGGTATGGTGCAGCCCAATAGTCTGAGCCTGCTGTTCGGGCAGGTGCCGGTGACGGCGCGCGGACGCGTCGCGGGTGTGCAGACGACCTGCTTCTTCTTTGGCATGGCGGCGGGTCCCTTGATCGGCGTCACGCTCGGCAAAGCGCTCGGTTCGCATGTCATTCTGTTCGATGGCTTCGGTCTCGTGCTGGCTGCGATCGCGGCGGTCTATCTGCTGCTGTTCTGGCGCGCGCGCTCTTCCGATCCGCGTGGCGAACGGACTGAGCCGGCGAAGCCGATCAGTCCTGCTCATTGAGACGTTAGTTTTTATGCGTTGGATTGATTGAACACCGGCTCCTAGGCTTCTCCCGTGTTTGAAAACGAGGTGTGAGGGAGGCGCCTATGCCGGAGATGTTGAGGTCGCGATCCACTGGGGATCGCGACGGCTTTCTATCCTACGATCTGCTGGGTCTGACCGTCGCGTTCGATCGCATCTATCGCGTGCCAATGGCCGAGCTCTGGGCCTGTCTGACGGAGCCCGATCGGATGGCAGGTTGGCTGGGGCCGGTTGAAGAGATCGAGCTGCGTGTCGGCGGACGCATTGTTTTCTGCCTGCATCCGCAGAACGGCGCCTGGCTGCGCGGCGAGATTTTGGCCTTGGAGGACGGCCGTAAGCTTGAATTCACCTGGACCGTGCCGGCGCATGGTCAGGCGCCCGATTTTTCCGGCTCGGTGCTGGCGCTGGGCCTTGAGCCCGCGCCCGGCGGCAGCCGCTTGTTGTTTCGCCATCGCGGCGTGCCCGAGCCGCGTGTGCTCGACATTCTCGCCGCTTCCCATCTGCGTCTCGATCAATTGCCAACCGCGTCCGGTGCGCGCGCGGTCGTCGATCGCCAGCGCTTTCTCGCGCTGCGCGAGCTTTATGCCCGCGATTTTTCGTTTGGAAAGGAGACTGTCTGATGCGTGCCATTGTCATTCCGCAACCGGGTGGTCCTGAAGTGCTGGCGTTGCGCGATGTCGCCGAACCCAAGCCAGGACCGAGCGAAGTGGTGCTGCGTGTCGGCGCGGTCTCGGTCAATCGCTCTTATGATCTGGCCGTGCGCGCCGGTACGTCGCCGTTCAATCCGTCCTATCCGCTGACACCCGGCGTCGATCCGTCGGGCGAGATCGTCGCGGTGGGCGATGGCGTCGATCGTGCCCGCATCGGCCAGCGCGTGACCGTGCTCGGCATGGTTCGTTGCGGCAAATGCGAGCCGTGCCAGGCCGGGCGGCGCTGCCTGCACAACAAGCCGATCGGCGTGCAGGCGCCTGGCGGCTGCGCCGAACATGTGTCTGTCGATGAATTGCAGGTGCGCCCAATCCCCGATGGGCTCAGCTATGCCGATGCGACGGTGATCAGCCGCCATGGCGCGGCGGCAACGGCGCAGATTGCCACGGCGGCTTTGCAGCCGGGCGAATGGGTGTTGGTGATGGGGGCGGCTGGAGGGCTCGGTAATATCCTCATTCAACTCGCCGCCATGGCCGGTGCGAAAGTGATTGCGGCGGCGGGTTCTGCGGCGCGCGTGCAAGCGGGGCTCGATGCCGGCGCTGCTTTCGGCATCGATTATGGCCGCGAGGATCTGGCCAAACGCGTGATGGAGATCACTGATGGTCGTGGCGCCGATGCGGTGCTGGAAAACATCGGCGATCCCGATTTGTTCAAGGGCGCCTTCGCCAGCCTCGCCATGGGCGGACGGCTTGTCACCATGGGCTATCATGGTGGCGGCATCGTGCCGCTCGACGTGAAGCACCTGCATCTAAAGCGGCTGCGCGTGCTCTCCGTCGCGCCGGCCAAGGGCGATGCCGATCTGATGCGCTGCCTGCAATGGGGCGCCGAGGGCAAATTGACGGCGCTGATCGCCAAAACCTTTCCGCTCGAAGAGACCATCGCAGCGCATCGGCTGGCGGAACGGGGCGATGCCATCGGTAAGATCATCATCGCGCCGTCATGATCAACGTTGTCGTTCAGGCGGTGACGCGTCCGGTGGCGGGCGTGCGTCGTTTCGTGCTGGCGGCGGCGGATGGTCGGCCGCTCCCCGCCATTGCGCCGGGCGATCACATTGAGGTCGAAACGCCGTGCGGTCTCTTGCGGCCCTATTCGTTGTGTGGCGACCCGGCTCAGCGGGAGACTTATGAGATTGCCGTTTTGCGCGAGACGCAGGGGCGGGGTGGCTCGCGCGCGATGCATGACGCTCTGGCGAAAGGCCGGCGCTTGCGGATTTCAGAACCGCGAAGCCTGTTTCCGCTGCGATCGGGCGCGTCCTTCTATCGGCTGATCGCTGGCGGCATCGGCGCGACGCCGCTGGTCGCCATGGCGCATCATCTGGTGCGCGAGAAGCAGCGTTTTGATTTTCATTACTGCGTGCGCAATCGCGAAAGCCTGGTGTTTTGGCCGGAGCTGGAGCGGCTGGTGCCGCATGGTGCCCTGCATGTGCATCTTTCCACCGGTGAGGATGCGCGGCGTTTCGCGCCGCGCGCCGATCCGCCGCCCGAAGGTTGCGCGGTCTATTGCTGCGGCCCGCCACCGTTGATGGAGGCGGTGCATGCGGCCTATGCCGGTCTGTGTCCTGTTCATAGGGAGAGTTTCAAGCCGCAGGTGCCCGATGACGCGACGGCGTTCGAGGTCGTGCTGGCGCGCTCGGGGCGCACCGTGCCGGTGAAGGCGGATGAGAGTATTCTCGTGGCGCTCTGGCGCGCCGGTATCGAACGTCCGTTGAGCTGCGAGACCGGCATTTGCGGCACGTGTCGCACGCCATGGTGTGGCGGCGAGCCGGAGCATCGCGATAGTGTGTTGAGCGCGGAAGAGCGCCAGCGCGAAATGCTGATCTGCGTGTCGCGCTGTCGGTCGAAGACATTGGTGTTGGATATTTAGCAACGTGCCCGTCGTTGGGTAGCGCGACAATCTTGGTGTCATCCCGGACACTTGTGCAGCAAGTGATCCGGGATCCAGGGGCGCGTGGTAAACTCTGTCGAAGCGTTTGCCCCTGGGTCCCGGATCGCGCCGTTGGCGCGTCCGGGATGACACCGAGGCTTAGTCCTTCGCCGGATAAAGGCTTCTGATCTGCGCTTGCAACCAAATCAGCGGCGGCTCGGACATGCGGGCCTTGCTGATCAGAATGTCGAGCGTGGTGCGTGGCGGCTTCACCGGCGGGTCGAACATCACCAGGCCTTGCGTGTCGACGAACAGGCTCGCCAAAGTGCGATCGACGATGGCGACCATGTCGGTGCGCGCCACCATGAGTGGCGCGGCCAGATAATGCGGTTCGACGACGACGACATTGCGCTTCAAGCCTTCGGCCGCGAGAGCATCGTCGATCGGCTCGCCCGTATAGCCATGCGGCGCGATGACGAGATGCGGCAGCACGGCGAAGGTTTTCAACGTCATCGGCGCCTTCAGGCAGGGATGATCGCGCCGCACGATGGCGACGAATTCGAGCGCTGTGATCGGCGCGCGCTCCAGCCGTGCGATGGTGGCCGAGGATACGGTGATGGCGAGGTCGATCTCCATCCGGTCGATGGCGGCGACCACATCGTCGCGGCCGGTCGGCAGAACGCTGATGCCGACGGCTGGCGCCTCGCGACGCAGTTTCTCCATCAGCGGGATCAGCACTGCGTTGATCGCGCCGTCGGTGGCGCCGATCTTGAATTCGTGTGCCCGTGTCGCGTCGAACTGGGTGGGATCGGCGAGGATGTCGCTGGCATCGGCCAACACCTGCATGATGCGCGGCGCCAGCGCCATGGCGCGCGGCGTCGGTTCCACGCCCTTGGGATGGCGCACGAACAGCGGGTCATTGAGGGTTTCGCGTAAGCGCCCAAGCGCATGGCTGACAGCCGATTGGGTGAGGCCGAGGCGCTGCGCCGCGCGCCCGACATGGCGCTCGGCCATGAGGACTTCGAATACGATCAGATAGTTGAGGTTGGCTCGACGTAGATCGAAATGGCTCATGAAGAAATGAATTTATACGAGTTGGATTAATCGCGTCAATCGAACCACTGTCGCTGCCCATGGAGGTCGCTGTCTTGGCAGCACGACAGGGAGTGGACATCGTGAATTTCCAATCAAAACCTGAACGGGTCGATTTCAATCAGATCACGGCGACCGTGGAGGACGAGGATTACAGTCGGCTGTTTCCAGCCGAACGCTACATTTCACGGGAGTGGTTGCAGCGCGAGTATGAGGAGCTGTGGTCGCGTGTCTGGCAGTGGGCCTGCCGCGAGGAGGAGATTCCGCACCCCGGCGACTATTACGAATATCGCATCGGCGATCAGTCGGTGCTGATCATCCGCACCAACGATGGCCGCATCAACGCCTTCCACAATAGCTGCATGCATCGCGGCACGCGGCTCGCCGAAGGCGGCACGCCGGTGGGCGGCGCGGGTTCCTTCCGCACGCGCACGCCCATTGGCGGCACGGGCACGATGCAGAACAACAAGGCGCATTTCAAAGGCAAGATCCAGTGCGTCTTCCATGGCTGGGCCTGGGATCTCGACGGCGAGATCGCCCATCTGCCCGGTGCCAAGGATTTCGCGCCCGAATGCATTCAGCGCGACAAGATCGGCCTGCGCAAAGTGCTCGTCGATACTTGGGAAGGCTTCGTCTTCATCAATCTCGATCCGAACGCCGGACCCTTGCTCGACTATCTCGATCCGGTGCCCGAGCGGCTGGCGAAATTCGAGATCGGCAAGATGCGCATCCTGCGCCATTACACGACGATCCTGCCGTGCAATTGGAAATATGGCGTCGATCAGTTTCAGGAAGGCTATCACGTCTGGGCCACCCATGTGATGGACATGAACGAAGTCGGCGCCGTGTCGACCGGGCCGGGCGGCCGGCGCGTCGGCGAAATGGCGAAGGGGCCGCCGCCGGCCGATATCGTCGGCGCGATGACGACCTATTCGCTGCATGGCCGCCACACCAATTTCTGGGAGCCGGATTGGGAGCTCGGCACCGGCCTGCCCAAGGGCGTGAAGCTGCGCGATATTGCGGCGGATCCGAGAGCTTGGATCCGCGAAGCGATCTCCACCATGGTGGTGCAGGGCCGCGCCGCGCAGTATGAGGTCGATTATTTCGACACGCTGAAAGAACTGCCGCTCGATATGGAGGGGCCGCATTTCATGGCGCTCAATCGCCGCGATGCTTGCGCGGCCAAGGGCATCGATCTGTCAGCCCTGACCGATGAAGAGCTTTACGGCTTTCCCTGCGAGCACCGCATCTTCCCCAATATGCTGGGGCCGGTGGCCGGCAATACGTTCGGCCTGTTCCGCTCGCGGCCGAATGGCAACGATCCCGACAGTTGCATCTGGGACATGTATTTCATGTTCCGCTATGCAGAGGGGGAGGAGGTGGAGCGCGATGTGCTTTATATTCCCGATTGGCGCAATCCGCCGCCGGGCCGCATCACGCCGTCGTTCATGCAGGATTGGCGGACGACACCCTTGTTCCAGGCCGGCATGCACCAGAAAAGCTTCCCCGGCCATCGCTTCTGCCGGCAGGAGCAAAACATCATCCACACTCACAAAATGCTCGATCAGATCATCGGCAAGGAGCTGACTGCATGACGTCACTGCGCCGCGACTTGCCGCAGCGGCCAGAGCGAGGTGAGGCGATCGGCGAGGCCGGCGCGCTTGGCGATGTCGGCACCCAGGCGTTCGGCCTCGCGTAGGACGTCGCTGGGATCAGGACCGTTGGCGAATTGACCGTCACGATAGACGATGCGGCCGTTGACGATGACGGCTTTCGCATCCGACCCCTTGCCGGCGCAAAGGAAGGCGGACAGCGGCCGCTGTAGCGGGCCGACATGGCGGCGGCGCATGTCGAAGATGGCGATGTCGGCTTGCTTGCCTGTTTCCAGCGAACCGATCTCATCGTCGAGCCCCAAAGCGCGCGCCGCGTTGATCGTCGCCATTTCCACGGCGCATTCCACGGGCATGCGCGTGGGATCGAGATGGCGCTGGTGTTGGAACAGCACGCAGGCCTTGATCTGTTCGAACATGTCGTCGGAATAGTCGACCATCGGCCCGTCGGTGCCGAGCGCCGTGGTAATTCCGAGGTCATAGGCATTGGCGGCCGGGGCGATGCCGCCGCCGCGAATGGCTTCGCTGGTCGGCGTATAGACGAGGCTCGCGCCGACATGGGCCATCTGTTCGAGATCGAGTTCGGTGCAATGGATGCAATGGGCGAGCAGCCAGCGTTCGTCGAGCACACCGAGCTGCATGAGATAGCGCACGTCGGTGCGGCCGGTGTGCCGCAAGTGCTGCAAGAACCCTTTTTCCAGCGAGAAGGTGCCGGCGGCGATATGGCTCGAGATGCGCAGATCGAGGTCGCGTGCCAGCTCGGTGCCGCGCAGGATCAACTCTTCGGTGCTCATGCCCGATGATGTCCAATGGGCATTGGCTTCGATCACCATGCCCATGCGCACGAGACCGTCGTGCGCGCCATTCCAACGCTGCACGTCTTCCTTGACGGCGGCCAGCGATTCATCGAGCGACAGCGGATGGGCGGTGAAGCGCGGGTTGCGGCAGCGCAATTCCTTGCCGAACACCTGGCGAATGCCAAGTTCGGCCTGCGGCGCGACGATCGCCTTCACGGTCTCCGATGTCGTCACCGTCACCGAATGATTGAAGGAACAGGTGGTGCCGGTCGCCAGCATTTCCAGACCGCATTGATAGCTGGCGACCTGCATGGCGTCGGTCGAAAGATGTTGCACCAAGGGAAAGACGAGATCGCTGATCCAGTCTTCCAACAGCAGGCCGTCAGCCATGCCTTTGAAGAGGCTGTACCAGTGGTGTTGATGCGCATTGATGAGGCCAGGCATGACGAGGCAGCCTTTAGCGTCGATCACTTCGTCGAAATCGTTTTGGTCGAAATCGCTTTGATCGAAAGCCGCTGATGATGGGAGAACGGCTTCGATCTTGCCGTTGCCGACCATCACAGCGCCATCTGGCCAGACATCGCGATTGTCGTTCACGGTGACGACATAGCCATTCTTGATCAAGATACGGGTCATAGCTTCCTCACCTTTCGGGCGACGGCATCAGGGCTTGCCGACCGCCCAGGGCGCGATCCAGCGGTCGATGCGTTCCTGTGCTTTGATGATCACGCCGCCGAAAACGGCGAGAACGAGCAAAGCAGCGAAGACTTTCTCGGTTTCCAGCACCTGGCCGTAGCGGATCAGAAGATAGCCCATGCCGCTCTGGCTCGATGCGCCGATCATTTCGGCGGCGACGACGAGAATGATGGTGACGCCCATTCCCAGATGCAGGCCTGAGAAAATACTGGGCACGGCGGCGGGGATGACCACCTTCAACTGCACCTGCCGTTCATTGGCACCAAGATCGCGTGCGGCACGCAGCAGGCCTTGGTCGGCTTGGCGGATGCCGGCATAGGTGCTGATGACGACGGGAAAGAAAGCGGAAATGGCGCTGATGGTGAGAATGTAAGCTTCGCCGGTGCCGAGCCAGATGATGAGCAAGGGAATCAGCGAAATCTTCGGCAGCGGATAGAGTGCCGCGATCCAGGGATCGAGCAGGCGCGAGACGATGCGCGACATGCCCATCAGCACGCCCAGCAGAATGCCGAAGAAGCCGGCGACGAGAAAGCCGGCCATGATGCGCAGAAAGGTGACACCGAGGTGAAAGGGCAGCGAGCCGTCGGCGATCATCAGAGCCAGATAGTCGGCGATGGCGCTGGGCGCGGGCAGGATGATCGGCGCGATGCCGCGCAGGCGCACGACGGCTTCCCAGATGGCGAGAAACAGAACGACGGAGGCGATCGGCAGGAGCCTGAGCCAAAGTGGATCCTTGGATTTCTTCAGACGTTTCTTGATGCTCATTGTGCCGCCGCTTCGTTCTGCTGTTGCATGGCGTTCAGAACCTCTTCGCGGATGAGATGCAGGATACGGTCGTAGAGATCGCCGAATTCGGGCGTATTGATCAGCTCTTGCGAGCGCGGCCGCGGCAGATCAATCTTGATGACCTCCTTGATGCGGCCGGGGCGTGCCGTCATCACCACCACTTCGTCGCCGAGCAGGATCGCTTCGTCGATGGCATGGGTGACGAACAGGATGGTCTTGCGCATGCGTTCGAAAATGCGGGTGAGTTCTTCCTGCATGACGATCTTGGTTTGCGCGTCGAGCGCGGCGAACGGTTCGTCCATCAGCAGGATCGGCTGGTCCATCACCAGCGCGCGGGCCAAAGCGACGCGCTGGCGCATGCCGCCGGAAAGCTGGCTGCAGCGCTTCTCCTCGAAATGTTTGAGGCCGACCGAAGCGATCATGTCGCGGGCGTGGGTATAGCGTTGGGCGCGCGGCACGCCGGCCATTTCCAGGCCGAAGGCGACATTGTCGATGACATTGCGCCAGGGGAAGAGATTGAGATTCTGCCACATCATCACCGAGCGTTCGCCCGGCCTGGCTGGGGTTGCTGGATTGGCGGGATCGATAATGCGAATGGTGCCTGATGTCGCCTGTTCGATGCCGCCGACGATCTGGGTGAGGGTGCTTTTGCCGCAACCGCTGGGCCCGAGCAGGCACGTCAGCTTGGCCGAAGCGAAGTGATGGGTGATGCCATCGAGTGCGACGATGCCGTCGCCGCCATCGTCCCAGATTTGCACGAGATTCTCGACAAAGATATCCATGTCGCCTCCAGGTGCCGCGTCTCTTGACGGCATTGACACTCCAGCTCGGGTCGGCCAGATTAAATGCTCAATGCTAATTATCTTAATGTTGAGATATCTTGGGATGATCTGTCAAGAGTATCAAAGCGGCAGGAGTGGTGAATTTTCCAGCATGCGGGTTAGATTGGCGCCATGACAAACCAACTGACTGATTCCGTCGAACATCTGTTGCAGGAATGGCGGCGCGAGCGGCCCGAGCTCGATCCCGCGCCGATCGGCGTGCAGGGGCGCGTCGTGCGCCTGTCGGCGCATCTGCTGCGCGCGGCGGAGGATTATCTCAATCCGCTGGATCTCGGCTGGGAGGCGTTCAGCCTCATCGTCACGCTGCGCCGTTCCGGCAAACCCTATGAAATGCGGCCGACCGATATTCTGCGCGAATCCCTGCTCACGTCGGGCGCCGTCACCAATCGCATCGATCGTGTCGAGCGCTTGGGGCTGGTCGAGCGCCGGCCTGATACGGAGGATCGCCGCAGTTACGTCATCAAGCTGACGCCGGCGGGCAAGAAGCTGGCGGATAAGGCGATCGCCACGCATATCGATGCGGTCGAAGGTCTGCTCGATGTGCTCTCGGCCAAGGAGCAGGCGCAGCTTGCGGGCTTGCTGTCGAAACTGCTTGGCGCTTTCGAGGACAAGGCGAAACCGAAAGCGCGCGGGCGCAGCCGTGCGGTGGCGCAGGACTAGATCGCAACCGGTCCTATTCGGCGGCGATCTGGCCGACGTGCGCGAGATCGACGAAGCGGATGCCGTCGGGAACGATGATGATCAGTTTGTCGCGCACCATTTTGGTGAAGGTGCGGCTCACCGTTTCGATCGTCAGCCCGAGATAATCGGCGATATCGAGCCGGCTCATCGGCAGTTGCAAGGTGGCGCCTTGATGGCCAAAGCGGCTGTTGCGGGCGCGCAGCATCGTCAGGAAGGAGGCCACGCGCTCTTCCGCCGTGCGGCGGCCGAGCAGCACGAGCTGTTCCTGCGCCAAGCGCAATTCGTTGGCGGAAAATTCCAGCAGGCGTCTGACGAGATCGGGCTTGGTATCGAGATAGTTCAGAAATGCCTTCTTGCGGAAGCGGCAGGCGGTGACGGGGCCGATCGCTTCGGCGGTGAAATTGCTGCGGTCCTGAAACGACAGGCCGAGAAAGTCGCCAGCGATGGCGAAGCCGATCACTTGCCGCCGTCCGTCCGACAGAATTTTGCTCAGCCGCACGCAGCCCGACGTGATGTTGAAGACGTTTTGGACCGGTTCGTCCTGGAGGAGGAGGGCGGACTTGGGCGCGACCGAGGTCGGCTCGCTCAAAGCTTGCAGTTCGCCCAGTTCGTCATCGCTCAGCGCGGCGCAGACGCTGAACGGGCGCACCGCGCAGTCCTTGCACCGTGCGGGATGACTTTGGCCTGTGCTTTCACAACAATCCGCCGACATGATCGGCCTCTCCAATGAAAGCCCACCCTATCATCCGGCTTTCCGTGCAACATTGATCTAGATCAATGAGCCGGCCTATCACGCCCCCCTTCAATGCGCCAGCAAGCAGGAGACCGGGCTGCTTTCGAGGAGATCGCGGGTCACGCCGCCAAAAGCCCATTCGCGCGTTCGGCTATGGCCATAGGCGCCTGCGACGATGAGATCGGCGGCGACGGTTTCGCTGAAGGCATAGAGGTCTGAGGAGATGCCGTGAACGAGCTGCGGCTGCACTGCCGCCTGCGCGGCAATGCCGCGAAACATCAGATATTCCACGACATCCTTGACGCTATCAGCCGCATATTCGGTGCCGAAGCTGGCGACCCAGACACTTTGCGCCCGATCGAGCAGGGGCAGCGCGTCTTGAACGGCCCTGCGACATTCGGTCGTGTCGCTCCAGGCGATGACGATCCGTTCGGCGTGCAGGTGGTCAATATGACGCGGCACGACGAGAACGGGTTTGCCGGCGGACATGACGATGTCGCCGGGATCGACGCCCATGGATGGCGAAGCCAGACCGCCAGGAACGACGATCAAATCCGCTGCGCGGGCTTGCGCGATCAGGTGAACCTGCGGCGCCTGGATGTCAAAGCGGCTTTCCGTTTTCGGCCGTTTGGCGGTGAGGCGTTTGAAACGGGCCTCCGCCTCCTTGACTATGTCCTCGACGCCGTCGCGTTGCAGTTCCATGACGACACCCGGCGACACGCCGTCGGCGACGAAGGGAATGAAATCATGGGCGCCGGCGCCGATCAGCCGCGCATCGAAGCGATCGGCCAGGTTTGCGGCGAGTTTGACACGGGCCGCCAGATCGTTGGATCGATCGACGTTCACCAACAGGCTTCTGAACATTTGCGTCTCCGCTGTGCGATTTCACACGCTATGGGCTGCGACGATGCAGGAGCTTGCCGGCACGGGCATTGATTTCGCTCAAAAGGCAGATGGCGGCTCGATCGCCGATGGTTTTGGCGGATTAGCCCTGAAGCGGGCGCGCGATTACTCGCGAGCGATTTGATTTATAAGGGATTTATCCATGGTTCGTAAGATTGCGATGGCGGTTGTCGCCGCGGGCGCCGTGAGCGTGGCCCTGTCGAGCGCGCAGGCGCAGCAATGCGCCGCCAATTTCAATATGGCCGGCACGCCAATGCTTACCGCTTTAACATATCGCACCTTCGATATGGTGCCGCGACCGCAACCGGCGGTCTTGGCGGATTTGGCTTCCGCCGTTGCGGCAGAAGGCTTTCTGGGCATCAAGGTCGATAAGGGACTGGGCGCCATCACGGCGATGCAAGAGACGAGCGGCTCGGGTCGGCCTCAGACGTTGCGTGTGACGGCACGCAAGGCTGGCAGCGGCACGCGTGTCGATGTTGTCTTCATGGTGCAGCCAGGGCAGATCGCGCCGGAAGATTATATCCGCCAGGCTTTCTGCCGGGTGATCTCCGGAGCGCGGCGTTAGTCTCGATCGCGGCTTGGAAGATTTGAATACCGCCTGGATTCTTGGATTCGAGTAACCAAAAAATGGGGAAAGACTCAATTGCCGGCGTAACGATCAATGACTTGCGATCAGGTCGCCCTGAGTCCGCCGTTTTTAATTTGACGCGAAATCGGGAGTCGGTTCTATTGATCGTGTCGTCGCTGGTCCGCTGCCGTGCGATTGACCGTCCCGTCGCCGATAAGGGCTTCCTGGCGCAACACTGAACCCCGCCGCTCGCCGCCGCGGGGTTTGTTTTTGCAGCAACTCTGGCAAAAGTGGCTGGCCGTTTGCGCAAAAGCTGCTAGCCCATGCCAGCATGATGCAACTGTCTTTTCCTAGAATGTGTTTTGCTGCGTCGCAGCATCGGTCGGCCGCATGGTGATCGGTATTCTGGCGGCCGAGGCTTTGCTGGCCTTCTGCACTTTGGCCTTTGAATTGGCGATGGCGCGGCTGATCGCGCCTCATGCCGGTATGTCGACCGATACATGGACGGCCATCATCGCCGCGTTTCTCGTCGCCTGGGCGCTCGGCACCTTTGTCGGCGGCCGCATGGCCGAAGGCATTTCGGTCGCGCGCGTGCTGTGCCGCGCCGCCATCGCTGCCGTTGTAGGTGCTGTGCTGGCGGCGATCGTGCCCTCGCTTCTCAATGCATGGGACCAGATGGTGCTCGACCCGGCGCCACTCGAAGTTTGGCGCGTCGTTCTCTTCGCCGGTCTGCCGCCGTTGCCGGTCGGCTTCTGCTTCGGTCTCGCTGCGCCACTGTTGCTGACGGCGATGGTGCGCTTAACCAAGGGCAGCGGTGTCGCCATCGGCCTCGTCAATGCCATGGGCGCGGCGGGCAGCGTGCTGGGCGCGCTCACCATGTTGTGGCTGTTGCTCGATGTGTGGGGCACGCGCGGCGCGGTCTTGTCGATCGCGGCTTTGGCCGGCGCCACGGCCGTTCTGCTGCTTGGCATGGCCTGGCGCCTGCGCGGCCAAGAGGGCCAAGAGGAAGCAGCATGAGCGCACGCCCGCATCCCTCGCTCATCATTCTGCCGGTGGTGACTTTCTGCTCGGCGATGGCGGCACTGGCGCTGGAGATCGCCATCGTCCGCCTTGGCGCACCTTATGTGGGGCAGGCCTTGGCGCCCTGGTCCGCAGCGATCGTCAGCGTGCTGCTGGGCTTGGCGCTAGGGCATATGCTGGGCGGCCTGGTGGGCGGCGCGCAGGCCAGTGTGCATCGCCTGCGCGTGAGCCTGGCGCTGGCCTGGTTCTTCGCCGGTGTCGCGGCCGCCGCCGTACCGCTGTTGGTGGCGCCGGTGACCGAAGCTCTGTCGGGCGATCAGGAACCGGCCCGTCTTGCGGTTCTAGGCCTGTCGGCCTTGGTCTTTCCGAGCTGTGTCGCCGCCGGTCTCTCCTTGCCCGTGGCCCTGCGGCTGTGTGTGAAGATCGCCGATGGCGTGCGGCCGGGACGTCTTGCCGTTCTATTGGCTGCGTCTGCCATTGGCAGCGTGGCGGGATCGGCGCTGTCGGGCTTCGTTCTGTTGGAGACGGTTGGCGCCGTTGGACTGGCGCGGGGCATCGCCTGGTTGTGGATCGCTCTCGGCCTGGTCATCCTGCCGTGGCATGAGGTCCGACTACCGCTGCGCCTGCTGGCGCTTCTGCCTGTTGTGATCGCGGCGCTGCTGTCTTTCCGCTCGCATGTCGGCAAGGCGTGCTGGACGGAGACGCGCTACACCTGCATCCAGATCAGCGACAAGACGGCCCAGAATGGCGATCTGCTGCGGGTGATGGCGCTCGACGAAGGCCTGCACAGTCTGTCCGATCGCGAACATCCCGATCGTCTGCATCTGGCCTATGCGGCGCTGGTCGACAAATTGGCGCGGCTGGCTTTCGTTGGTTCGGCGACGCCGCGCGCGCTGGTGATCGGCGGAGGTGGCGCTACTTTGCCGCGCGCTTGGGCGCAGATGCAGCCGCCGGTTCGCTCCACCGTCGCCGAACTGGATCGTCGCGTCGCTGCCGAGGCAGCCGACATGATGTGGGCCGACAGCCCGAACATCCGCACCATCATCGGCGACGGCCGCGCCGTGCTGCGCAGTCTCAAGCATGAGCCGCTGTTCGATGTGGTGCTGATGGATGCCTATCGCAGCCATAGCGTGCCGGCGCATCTGGTCAGCCGCGAGTTCAACGCGGAGGTGGAGCGGCATCTGACGAAGCCTGGTGTCTTTCTGTCCAATGTCATCGATCGTTACGCCAGCCTGCATCTGGCGGCGAGCGTTGCGGCGACGTTGCGGCAGACCTTTCCGGTGGTCGACGTGTGGATCACCGATGCCGATGGCGCGGGCATGACCAATGCAGTGATCGCGGCCTGGTCCGACGTGGCGCAGGCGCTGCGGCCGCAGCAGATGACGGTCGACGTCACCCGCTGGAATGCCGGCGAAACCACGCATACGGAACAGGTCATCTGGCGCCGTTTCAGCGTCGACGAGCTGGTACAGACGCGTGGTCTCTGCACCGTCGTGCTCACCGATGACTGGGCGCCGGTCGATCGCCTGTTGGCGGGCCGGTCGGTTTGCGCGGTACCGGCCAAGAAGCCGGTTGCGCCATAGCTTGTCCGATAGTTGGGCAAGCGCCCTCAAAAAAGCTTGCGGTGCAGGCTTATCTTGCATTGCAATCGGCGCGGCAATCTGCCAACACGTCGACCGATAAAGAGAGACGGGCGAGGAACGATCAGACGCGACTTGTCCGCCATTGTGGCAAGCTCATTGCAGCCGGCCAAGCTCTTGCAGCAAGTATGGTGAGGACTCCGATGACTCGTTCGATCCAGCAATATTATCATTTCGCCTTTCCCTGCCGCGACGCGGAGGAAACGCGCCGCTTCTATGAAGACGTGCTGGAGCTGCCGCTGGTGCATTGCATGCAGGTGGATGCGGTGCCGAGCTCCGGTGAGAAAGGCCCTTACGCGCACATCTTCTTCGAGCTGGCCGATGGCTCCTACATCGCCTTCTTCGATCTCGGCAAAAACGAAATGCCGGCGCCTTCGCCCAATACACCGAAATGGGTGCAGCATCTGGCCATGCAGGTTGCCAATGCCGATGACGTGCTGAAATACAAGAAGCGTCTGGAAGCGGCGGGTGTCGAGGTGTTGGGCCTCGTCGATCACGAATTCATCCAGTCGATCTATTTCTTCGATCCGAACGGCCTGCGCCTGGAAATCACCACGCGCACGGAAGAGCCGGGCTTTCTGGAGAAAGCCGCTGCCGAAGCGCACGAGGAATTGGCGAAGTGGACGGCGTTCAAGAAAGAAGCCGCTCACTAGTCTCTCGATCCCCATAGCACTTGATCTGGCGCGCTGCGGCGCGCCTTTTTGATGACGGAGAACTGCCTTGTCCGAAGCCCAGTCGCGTTGCGTATGGGATCGCGTTCCGATCGTTCTGTCCTTCGCCGAACAGGTGAAAATGACCGAGACCTACGGGTTCGTCGGCAGCCAGGGGCGCACAGTTCTGGAAGGGCAGCGGCTTCTGCCGCGCGATCGGCCGTCGGACACGGTCTATCTGTTCATGCATCCGACCTCGACCCTGCAATTGCTGCCGATGCCGACGTCCTTGGCCGATGCAGGCCTACATGTGATGTGCTGTGGCAGCCGCTATGCCAAGAACGACAGCGCCTTGATCATGGAAAAGGTGGCTTTCGATCTCGGCCAATATATCCGCCATGCGCGCGAGGTTCTCGGTTATCGCAAGGTGATCCTGGTTGGCTGGTCGGGCGGCGGCTCGTTGTCGCTGTTCTATCAGGCGCAGGCGGAGAAGCCGTCGATCACCCACACGCCGGCCGGCGATGCTTATGACTTGACGACCGCCAATCTGCCGCAGGCCGACGGCATTATTTTCATCGCCGCGCATCTGAGCCGCGCCGAGACTTTGACCGAATGGCTCGACCCGTCCTTGACCGACGAGCTGCGGCCCGACGTGCGCGATCCCGAGTTCGATATCTATGCGCCGAACGCACTGCATAAGCCGCCATTCTCGGCCGATTACATCGCGCGCTTCCGTGCCGCGCAGGTGGCGCGCAATCGCAAGATCACCGACTGGGTGCGCGACACGCTCGACTTCTTGAAGCGCAAGGACGATGGCGAGATGGAGCGCGGCTTCGTCGTCCATCGCACCATGTGCGATGTGCGCTGGATCGATCCTGCGGTCGATCCCAACGATCGCAAGCCGAACTGGACCTACCTGGGCGATCCGCGCATCGTCAATGCGGGGCCGGCTGGATTGGCGCGGTTCTCGACCTTGCGCTCCTGGCTGTCGCAATGGTCCTATGATCTGTCGAATGCCAAAGGCCCGATGAACGCGGCCAAGATCACCGGCGTGCCGGTGCTGCAGATCGAGAACAATGCGGATGACGCGGTGCCCGCGACCCATAACCCGGCGATCCGCGATGCGTTGGCGACCAAGGACAAGGAATTCGTCCAGATCCGCCACGCGACCCATTATTATCTCGGCCAGCCGGAACTGCTCGCCCAGTGTATCGAGACGGTAATCGATTGGAGCTTGCGCAAGCAATTGCTCGATCGGCGGCCTGCGGGCTGAATGGCCGCCTGAACTTTTGGATGGAACGATAATGTCGAAGAAATTGAATATCGCCGTGGCGGGTGCTGGTATCGGCGGCCTGGTCGCGGCACTGGCGCTGATCCGCAAGGGCTATGACGTCACGGTCTATGAGCAGGCGCCGGAATTGCGCGAATTGGGTGCCGGTTTGCAGATCAGTGCCAACGGTACGCGCATTCTGATCGCGCTCGGTTTGCGCGAAGCGGCCGAGAAGATCGCCTGCGTGCCCGATGGCAAGGAAGTGCGTCTCTACAGCACGGGCCAGACGTGGAAACTGTTCGATCTCGGCGATGCCTCGGTCAAGGAGTTCGGCGCACCCTATTGGATGGTCCATCGCGGCGATCTGCACACGCTGCTGATCAATGCGGTGAGTGCGGCGCAGCCGGGCGCAATCAAGCTCGGTCACAAGCTCACCGATCTGACGCAAGACGGCTCAGGCGTGCGCATTGGCTTCGAGAATGGCGCTGTCGCTCAGGCGGATGTGCTGATCGGCGCCGATGGCGTGCATTCGCGGGTGCGTCAGCTCCTGTTCGGCGATCTGCCGGCTCAGTTCATGGGCGTGGCCGCTTGGCGCGGTCTGGTGCCGATGGAACGGCTGCCCGTGCATATGCGCCGGCTCGTCGGTAGCAATTGGGTGGGGCCGGGCGGTCATGTCATCACCTATCCGGTGCGCGGCGGCACGATCCTGAATTTCGTCGCGGCGATCGAACGCGACAATTGGGCGGTCGATTCGTGGACCGAGCGTGGCACGATCGAGGAATGCGCCGCCGACTTCGTTGGCTGGCACGATGACATTCAGGCCATGGTGCGCAATCTCGAAGTGCCCTACAAATGGGCGCTGCTCGGCCGCGAGCCTCTGCAGCAATGGGCGGTCGATCGCGTGGCGCTGCTCGGCGATGCCTGCCATCCGACCCTACCGATGCTGGCGCAGGGCGCCAATATGGCGATCGAGGACGGCATGGTGCTGGCGCGCTGCATCGAGGCCGATGCCGATCCCGTCGCGGCGCTGAAGCGATTCGAGAAAGCGCGCGTCACCCGCACCTCGACGATCGTGCATCGCTCGACCGAGGCGGCGCAACGCTTTCACAATCCGGAATTGGGCAATGCGGAAGGCGCGGCCGCTTATGTCGATCGCGAATGGACGAGCGAGAAAATCGATCAGCGTTATCGCTGGCTGTTCGAATATGACGCGCTGACCGTGCCGGTTTGAGGGCTTGATCTCAGGCGGCCGAAAGGCCGCCTGATGTCTGTTGCTCGTCCGTCGTTGGCGCAGCCGGCTCTGGCGCGGCTACTTCCAGCGCTGGCGGCGCGGCCGGCGTCAGGATGTCGGCGATCATGCTGTTGGCGATTTCATCTTCGCCGACGATGATCTTGTGAGCTCCAAGACCTTTGAGATAATCGACCGCTTCTTGCGAATGAGCGCGGGCGATGATGCGGATCGCCGGATTGACGGTGCGCGCCTGTTCGATCAGGTGACCGGCCTCGAACGGATCGGGGATGGCCGACAGCAGCCAGTGGGCGCCGGGCAGGTTGATGCGTTCCAGCAGCGGCTTTTCGCCGGCCGGCCCGATGAAGGTTTCGATGCCCGTCTTCAGCAGGTCCGTGACTTGCGACGGCTCTTCCTCAATGACGAGGAAGGGCACGTTCTTGTCGCAGAGCACCGCGGCGATGCGTCGGCCGACGCGGCCATGGCCGACGAGAATGGCATGATTGGTCAGATGCGTCGGCTTTTCCTCGGGCGGCTCCGGCTTGGGTGCCGGCTTCGCCGTTGTCTTGGCAGGCGTCTTGGCCACCGCCTGAGGTGCCGCCGTGGCCGCTGGCGCCGCCGGTTGTTCGTCGGGGGCGGGCGATGCCGCGGGCTTGGCCGGTTTGTCCTCGCTCGAAGTCACCCGGTCGAGCCCCATGAACAGCAGCGGGTTGACGAAGATCGACAACAACGCGCCTGCGACGACGAGGTCGCGGGCAATGCCAGGCACGATGGCGAGCTGCGCCCCGAGCACGATCAGGATGAAGGAGAATTCGCCGATCTGCGC
Source organism: Methylocella sp. CPCC 101449 (assembly GCF_031921685.1). Lineage (NCBI taxonomy): Bacteria > Pseudomonadati > Pseudomonadota > Alphaproteobacteria > Hyphomicrobiales > Beijerinckiaceae > Methylocella > Methylocella sp. CPCC 101449. Next base: position 1,896,808 of record NZ_JAPDHU010000001.1, read on the forward strand.
CAGGCTCGCCGAAATGGTCAGCGCTACGTTCTTCGAATAGCCGAAGGCGCGCACGATCAGATAGGCGGCGACCGATTTGCCGATGACGATGGTCAGGAACGTGCCGATCACCGCCAGCGGCTGATCGAGCAGCACCTGTGGATTGAACAGCATGCCGACCGAAACGAAGAACAGCACCGCGAAGGCGTCGCGCAGCGGCAGTGTCTCGCGTGCCGCCTGGGTGCTGAGCTGCGATTCCGCCAGCACCATGCCGGCGAAGAAGGCGCCCAGCGCGAAGGACACGCCGAAGAGTTCGGCTGAACCGAAGGCGACGCCGAGCGCGATGGCAAGCACCGACAGGCGGAACAGTTCGCGCGAGCCGGTGTGGGCGACGTAATGCAGAATCCACGGAATGACCTTGCGCCCGACGATCAGCATCAGCGCGACGAAAGCCGCGACCTTGACGCCTGTCAGTCCGAGCTTGCCCCAGATCGTGGTGACGCCGAGCCACGCGGCGAGACCCGTGTCTTTCATGCTCGCGGGAGCTTCGCCACCCAGCAGGCCGGCGAGCGGCGGCAACAGCACCAAGGTGAGGACCATGACGAGGTCTTCGACGATGAGCCAGCCGACGGCGATACGGCCGCGCTCGGTCTCGATCAAACGACGATCTTGTAAAGCCTTAAGTAGAACTACGGTGCTGGCCACCGAGAGCGCGAGACCGAACACGAGGCCGGCGCCCGCCGACCAGCCGAGAACATAAGCCAGGCCCATGCCGATCAGTGTCGCGGCGAGAATCTGGCCGATGGCACCCGGCAGAGCGATGGCGCGCACCGCCAGCAAATCTTTCAAGGAAAAATGCAACCCGACGCCGAACATCAGCAGGATGACGCCGAGTTCGGCGAGCTCCGTCGCCAATTGCTGATTGGCGACATAGCCCGGAGTGAAGGGACCAATCACGACGCCGGCCAAAAGATAGCCGGCAATCGGGGGTAATTTGAAGCGCTGAGCGAGCAGGCCGAAGATGAAGGCAAGCCCTAAACCGGCAACGATCGTGGCAATAAGCGGCGTATCGTGCGTCAGGGAGAGCCTCCATAGGGTCAGGATGTGAATTTGGGGAGGGGTCCACGCCGGCGCCGACCACCAAAGTCAATATGGTGGTAAATCAAGTCGACGCAATGGCCTTTTTGCGCGGAAATGCGTGCTGGCGCGAGATTTTCGCGCGGCCTTCTCGCGTTATGGTTACAGGCGGTTTTGTTACGGCTGCGGGTGGAAGCGCCGAATGGCCTGGATCAAGAGAGCGATAAAGATGATCAGCAGCGCGATCTGGGCGATGGCGAAGGGTGGCTCCGATTGGGTCGGCGCCAGAGCCTTCAGCGCATGCACCTTCAAGAACAATTGCGCGACGAGCACGAACAAGAGGAAATATTGCCCGAGCGTCATGCCGATCACGTAGACCCAGCGCCAGACGCCGCTGAAGTCGAACGCATAACGGGCGAGAATCGCGACGATCAGCAGGATGGTCGAGAGAATGCCAACCGCATGCGATGGCAGGAATTGGCTGGCCGGCAGAAAGAAGCCGGTGATATTCGTCGCCAGCGCCGTGACGAGAAAGGTCATCGTCCACGGGCCGTCGGCGCGTGAGTGCAGAAGATCGCGGACGACGGGAAAGCCGGCGACGATCGCCACCAGGCTAAGGATGGTGTGGATCCAAACGGAAAGCGTGAAATTGAGATCCATGGCGCGGCCCCCTGCGCTCCAGACGTCAGCATGTTAATCGCTGCGCCGTAAAAAGAAAGCTCCTGTATCGAGGGCGGCGTTCAATCGTCGGCGTGCGAAGCATCGGGGCTCTCGCCGCCCTGCTGGGTGCGCCACAGATGAGCGTAGCGGCCGTTGCGGGCGATCAGCTCCGCATGGGAGCCGGCTTCGGCGAGATTGCCGTTCTCCAAAACGATGATCTTGTCGGCGCCGCTTACGTTGCTCAGGCGATGGGTGACGTTGATGACCGTGCGCTCGCGGGCAATGCGCTGCAAGGTGATATTGACGGCGGCTTCCGCGATGGCATCGAGCGCGCTAGTCGCCTCGTCGAGCACCAGAATGGCGGGATCGCGCACCAGGGCGCGGGCGATGGCGACGCGCTGACGCTGGCCGCCGGACAGCCGGCCACCGCGCTCGCCGACGATGGTTTCGACCCCTTGCGGCAAAGCCATCACCGCATCCCAGACTTCGGCGGCGCGCAGCGCGCTCTCGATCTCCTGGTCGGTCGCATCGGCCTTGCCCATGCGGATATTGTCGCTGATCGAGGCGTTGAACAGGAAACTGTCCTGAAAGACGATACCGATCTGGGCGCGCAGCGAATCCTGCGTCACCGTGCGGATGTCGTGACCGTCGATGGCGACGCGTCCTTCCGTCGGATCATAGAAGCGCATCAGCAGATTGAGGATAGTGCTCTTGCCGGAGCCCGAACGGCCGACGATCGCCACATAGGCATGGCGCGGCACGTCGAAGCTCACGTCGTGCAGCACGGTCTTGCCGCCGGGATAGGCGAAGGTCACTTTCTCGAACGAAACGCGGTCGCGCATCGGCGGCAGGACGATCGCATCGGGAGCGTCGGCGAGGCTCGGCTTTTCCTCGAAGACCTCATTGAGATGCTGCATCGAGCCGGTGGCCTGCGCCAGCGTCGGTACAAACTGGGTGAGGTCGGTCAGCGCATAGCCCATGGAGACGAACATGGCTTCGAAAGCGACCAGCGTGCCGAGCGTTATTTCGTCGGTGAAGGCCCAATAGGCGCCGAGCACGATAATCACGATATGGATCACGTAGACGCCCATATAGGCGGTGCTCTCGGCGAGCGAGGAGAGAAAATAGACGCGGAAGGCTTGCGCCGACCAATTGAGATTGAGGCCGCGAAAGCTGGCCATCGAGCGGTGGTGCAAAGCGAAGGCCTTGACCACGGGCTGCGCCTGGATGTTTTCCTGAGCCGCCGACAGAATGTCGGCCTCATAGGACCGCTTGTCGTAAGACAGGGCGAATGCCTTGCGCGAGAAGATGCTGGGACCGGCGAGGATGACGGGAAAGATCAACAGGCCGATCAGGCCGAGCCAGACGTTGAAATAGAACATCAGGATGGTCGAATAGACCACTTCCAGAAGCGGCAGCACCAGCCAGGGGACCATCTGCACCAGCATGGTTTCGCTGGAAACGATGTCGCCGGAAAATCGCGACAGAAGGCTGCCCGACGGCGTTCGCAGGAAGAACGGCATCGGCAGGCGCTGCACCTGTTCGAACAGGGAAATGCGCAGGTCCTTCATCACATTGGCAAAGACGCCCGAATAGAGATAGTCGTTGCCGATGGAAATCACTGAGACGGCGATAGCGGCGATGCTGAGAAAAATCAGCACGAGGACAAGGGCGTTCCAGTCGCGTTCAACCAGGCCTTGATCGATCAGATATTGGGTGGCGAGGGGAAACGAGGCGTTGAAGACGGTTTGCAACGCAAGCAGCGCCAGCACCAGTGCGATCCGCCGACGATAGGGCGCGAAATAGGGCCGCAGGAAGCGGAACATGAAGCCGAAATCGCGGATGTTGATGGCCGCGTTTTCGTCGTCGTCTTCAAGATATTGCGCGATATCCTCGGGCGGTGCCTTCGTATCGGTCATGGCTGTGAGCCATCGATACGGGCGCGTCGGCTACGCCTCACGGCCGCCACCGGCTTCATCTGCCGTTGGTCGGCTTGGAGTAGAAGCACATGCGCAGCGTCTTGGCGTCGGGATACCACGGGTAGTCACCTTCGTTAGATTGGCATTCGAGCTGCCAGACTTTCTTCAGCACTTTCGGATCGTTGATCGCCATGCGGAAGCCGTTCTTCATGAACCGCTCCGACCATTGCCAGGTGGTCATCAGCGATTGCACGCCGTAGAAAAGTTCGTGGTGGTCGATCACCTCCTCTGTCATGTCGGAGGTAATACTGCCGAAGAACACGCCCTTACGCACCACCCGGAACAATTCGCTGATGGCCTTGTCGAGATCTTCGTCGGGCACGTAACACAGGCATGTGTCATAGATGTAGTCGAAGGAATTATCTTCGAAGGGCAGTTGGCGGACATCGCCCAGGACGTTGCGGTGCTTCCATTTTTCCAAGGTCCGCGCGTGAATATGGGCGGAGTTCTCGATGCCCCAGCATTCGATGCCGATGCGATCGAAGAGTTCAATGGTGATGCCGGTGGCGCTGCCGACGTCGAGCAGTTTATAGGGCGCCTTGTCGCCCCAGATCACCTTGATTACTTCGGCATTGTATTTCTCGTCGAAATAATCGGCGTAGGAGTCCTCGTAGCTCTTGTCGCTGGAATATTCGTCGTAATATTCGGCGCTCAGTGCATGGCCGTTGGCGGCCGATAACGTCGCCTCGTCCGGCACGCTCGCGTATCGCCGGCCGCGCAATTCCGTCATGATGAGGTCCGTGGCGAAATCGGCTGAATCGTAGGTGGCGTTGACGGTGGAATCGAAAATATAGTCGCCGACCATCAGCAGCCCGGGATGTTGCGACGGTTCCGGGCGGTGGCGCTGCTCGAGATCGTGTGCCGGATTGCCGCCGGGCACGGCGTTGACCGTGCCGACCCACCGCTGGACATGGCCTTCAAGCAGTAGATCGCGACCATGGGCCAGGGGTTTCGGCAAAGAGTCGATCACCCTGTCGATGATCTGCTGGTCATCGAGATTGGCCATGGCGAGGGCGGCTGTTCCCGCGATCAGCCAGCCCAGCGAACCATATTGTTCGCCTTCATGGCGTGACCCTTCGTCATAGAGGCAGGCGCCGCCGAAGACGTCCTGCATGAAATAGGAACCTTTGACCTTCGAGCGCCAGAACGGCTCCTTGAACAGGCAATTGACGCGCAGGTAATGCGCCGGATGATCGTAGTGGGCGAGATGGGCGTCGATCGCCATGCGCAGTTTGCGGCCGTCGAAGTCGATGTTCTGCAGCCAGTAATTGGGCAGGGCAAAGATCACATAGTCGAAATCGCGATGCACAGTATTGCCGTCCTGGCGATACCACAGACGGTAGCGTTCGCCCTTTTTGGCGACTTTCGACACCGGTGCGTTCTTGATCACTTCCGCTGTCGTGGTCTCGGCCAGGCGCTGTACCAGACGCTCGTTGCCGCCGACGATGGAATAGAGCCGCAGGTATTCGTCGTGATCCATCAGGACGTTTTTAACGCCGTTCATCGCCGTGGTGAGATGCGGCGGGGCCGCGACGTCGGTGTGAACGGCCGTGGCGATATAGCGGCGCGCCGTCTCGTCAGGGATGCTGTCGAGCACTTTCGCGAAGGTTTTCTTCGACCAGGGATGCTGGTTGTCGTCGCGCCAATAGCTCTCGTAATAGTCTTCGGCTGTGATCTCGCGCTCGCACATGTCGTGGAAGGCATCGATCGCAGCGAGTGTTTCGTCGCCGAGTTTGCGACGGATGTCGCCGTCGGTGTTGAGAATCTTGTCGCCGAGGATCACCGCATCGCCGCTCATCGGTACGGTCTGCAGGCCGAGACGCTCGGCCAGTTCGCGCACGGGATCGGAGCTGAATTGCGAATAGTCGTAGAGTTCGGCGACACCTCCCTCATACACCACCGTAGGGGCGGTTTTGAATGTCCGTGTCACCAATTTGCCGCCGAGCCGGCTGGATGCCTCGAAAATGGTCGCCTGGCAAAGACCGCCACATTTTTCCGCAAGAATCTGGGCGGTGAACAAGCCCCCTGGACCACCGCCGACAATCGCCACCCGTTTCATCGAACACCTGACTGGTTAAATGCTGTTCACTGTCTAAAGGCGCGAGATCCCCCAACCTCGCGAAGCCCTTCGACATGCTATTGGCGTGCCGCCGGCGCTTGAGCTCGCCTCAAGGCACGCCATTTTGCCCTCAATTTGTAGCAAGGAGCCGAGGTATCCTGTCAATGTGGCCCGCCGGCACCGCCGATGACAATCATGTCATGGTAACCGCTTGCTGACGATGGGCAGCAAATGAGCTGACAGGCCGGCGGATTGGCCGCCGGCCGCCCAAAAGATCGGCAGCTTGGCAACGCGCTCAGCGGGCGGCACCTCGCGTGCTCATGATCTTGTTATAATCGGCGAGCAGACGCAGGAAAGTGGGATAGTCCGCCAGTGGATATTCGGAGAGCTTGCGGCCCGATACCAGTTTGGCCGCGTTGGAGCCTTCGACGCGGGGATTGCCGCGTCCGGTGGCGGCTTCATAGGCATCGGCGCCCTCCCGGCCGGCGAGCCAGGTGGCCAGAACCTGGGCGCCTTCCGGATTGGCGCTCTTGCCGACGCAACAGGTGTAGAGCGTGCTGATTCCGACCGGGTCGGTGAAAGCGAATTCCACCGGCGCGCCGGCTGCCATTACCGGCAGGGTCGAATGGGTCAGGCCATAGCCGACCTCGATCTCGCCGGTGCCGATCTCCTGCGCCAGCCGATAGGTGGAATCGTAGAGTTTGGGCTGCATGGCGACGAATTTCTGCAGATGGGCGCGCACTTCGGCTTCGCCCATCAGATGGGCCATGCTGACGTAGACCGGTGTGCGCAGCCAGGCGCCGGCCTTGCCGGTCCAGCGCGGGTTCAATAGGTCGTTCAGGTTCTTGGGGCGGTCGGCCTCCGAGACCTTTTGCTTGTTCCAGACGATGACGCCGATGGCGGAAGTGGTCGGCACCATGAAGGGCGAGACCACCGAGGCGGAGGCCACGCCGAGCGCCGCCCAGTCCGGGCGCACCAGCAGGCCGCGCTGATCGAGGACGGCGAATTGCGACTGGTCGCCGGTGAGCACGGCGGCGGGCGTGCCGCCGGCCTGCGATTCCTGCACCACCTTGGCCGCCAGGGTGCCACCGCCCGTGTCGCGGATGAATTCGACCTTGATGTCGGGCCAGGTCTTGTTGAAGGCGGCGATGACCTTGGCGATGGCCGCCGTATCGGAACTTTCGGACCAGACGACCGGCGGTTTCTTGGCGGCAATGCCGGCGAGATCAGCCAAGGCCTTGGGCGCGGCGCCTTGCGCCCGCGCACTAAACGGCATTGTGGCCAAGGCGGTGCTTGCCAAGGTGGTTCTTGCCAAGGTCGTTCCTGCCGCCGCGACGAAGCCGCGACGGGATAGGGTCGGATTGGACATGGGTCTCCCTCTCTTGTTTCAGTCCCCTTTGGAAAAGCGGCTCCCGATCCCTCCGATCAGGGGCCGCCCCGTCTTGTTTTGATCAGACCGGAAACTGTTCGAGCAGTTCCAGCGGGTCGCCGTAGCGGCTGGCGCATTCGATGACCTTGGGATCGCGCAGCGATTGCAGGAATCCATCCTCGATCAGCACGCGGTTGCCGGCCGTCACCGTCGCGTCGAAGGTGACGAGATCCATATGCACGTGCGGCTCTTCCCAATTGGGCATCATGCGGCGCAGATATTCGCTCTCCTTCAGGCCGTTGATGCCAAAGTGCAGCGCGCCGGGCGAATTCGGGCCAGCGGGATAGATATCGAAACGCGGTGCCTTGGGATTGTGGCCGCAACCCAGTTCCTCCAAGGTGCCGCCGATCAGGAATTCGCGCAGGACAGCGGCTTCCTCGCTGTCGCCATGAACGGCGACGACGCGGTCGTCCTTGAACTCGACGCCCGGCGGCTCGTCGAAAGGCTTTTCGAAGCCGACGCCCCATTGCGCATAGATGACGCCGTTGATGCCGACCTTGTGTTCGGGATCGTTGCCGAACATGAACGGGTCGTAGAGGTTGGGGCCGTGCGTCGGCATGTAATGCACGTAGCAGCCGTCCTCGTTGGCATAGTTGTGGCCGCGCCAGCGATTGTCCTTCTTCATGCGCTCGCGCATGTCGGCGCTGAAGGGCACGCGGAAGTCGGTGCCGCGTTGATCGGTGATGCGCATGTCGAAGGGGCCGTGCTCGGGATAGAGCCTGGACGTGCCGCGCACCAGTTCGCCGACGATCTCGATGGGAAAACGCGCCTGCGGCGTGTGCCACAGATCGATGTTGCGGAAGAAAGTGATCTTCACCCAGCGCTGGCCCTTCTTGCGGCGCAGGTTCTGGCAGAACGGATCGAAGACCGAGGCGAACCAGGTGGAGACGACGAAGGTGGCGCGTTCCAAGAGCGCCTTGGCCTCGTCGGGCACGACGACATAGCGGGTCGATTCACCCATGTAGGAAATGAACGTGGCGCCGCGCGATTTGCACAGGCCCTGCACGGTCTGGAGGACGCGCGGGTCGAGCAGCGGATCAGTCAGCATCACCACATGGTCGCCGGCGCGAATGCCGAACACCTGATGGAAATTGTCGAGGGCCTGGATGTATTCGGCCGTCGTGGCCGTGCCGTAATCGACCGGATACGGCAAGCCGCGCCGGGTCTTCGACTTTAAGATGTCGGCATTGGTGTTTGGAATGCGGACCATCGTGTGTCCTCCCTCGTCTGTTGGGACGAAGTCTATATCGGTGGGCGCTCAGGTGGAAGTGCGGCGCGCGGCCAGCGATTGCAGAAGATGGGCGAGCGCCAGCAGCACAACGAGGCCGAAGACGAACCAGACGGCAACGGCCGCCGTTTTCGCCGGCTGGCCTTGCGTCCAATAGGCGAACAGCAGGGTCGGCAAAGTAGCGTTATCGCGGCCCTGCAGCAGCAAAGCGGACCCGAGTTCCCTTAAAGAGTGGGCGAAAACCCAGATCCAGACCGCGGCCAGTGCCGGGACAAGCAAAGGGGCAACCACGCGCCGCAGGGTTGTGAACCAGGCCGCACCGGCCATGCGTGCGGCTTCCTCAAGGTCGGCATGCAATTGATACATGGCGGCATTGATCGCCCGGGAACCGTAGCTCAGATAGACCGTGGTGTGGGCGACGGCGATGATCCAGATCGTGCCGTAGATGCGCAGCAGCGGCACCGACAGATAGACATAAATCAGCGCGGTGGCGATCAAGACGCCGGGAAACGCCAGCGGCATGAAAGCCAGAATGTCGATCATCTGGCGGCCAGGCGCCTTGGTGCGCACCACTACCCAGCCGATCAGCAGGCACAGCAGCGTGACGGCGCAACTGGCGACGATGGCGATGACGAGAGAATTGCCCAATGTCTTGCCGACAGCCGGATCGCTGAGGAAAGCGATATGATTGGCGAGCGTGATCTGTTTCAGCGCTTCGAATGAGAAAGCCATCTGATAGGGCAGCAGGCTCGCCCAGATGATGGCCAGGATCGGTGCGACGACCGCGACGAGCACGAACAAGCCGATGGCGAGTTCGGCGATGATGCGGCCGCGGCCGAGCGGAATGACGCGATGGCGCGAGGTTTTGCCCGTCACCGTGACGAAGCGGCCGGCGGCGCGCATCAGCCGCTGATAGAGCAGACAGAGGGCGACAAGCGCGGCGGCGATGATGATGGCGATGGCGCTCACCTGGCCATATTCGGGCAGGCCCGTGGGCGCGTGATGCAAGAGATCGTAGACATGGGTCGAGACCAAAACGATGCCGACCGGGTGGCCGATGGCGCCGGGAATGTCGAAGACCACGAGGCTGACGATCAGAAGGTAAATCGCCGCGCCAGCCAGCGCCGGCAGCAACAGCGGCAGCACGACCCGGCGCAGCATCTGCAAGGAGCCGGCGCCCGACATTAGCGCCGCCTCCTCCAGCGCCGCATCGATCTTACGGAAGGCCGGCACCATGATGAGAAAGGCTGACGGGGCGAGCGACAAGCCTTCGACGAAGATCAGGCCGGTCATAGTGTAGATGTCGAGCGGTGGCGCGGCGAGGCCGAACAGTTCGACCAGCGCCAGATTGACGACGCCGGTGCGCGGACTGAGCAGGATCGTCCAGGCGATGGCCATGATGAAGGGCGGCATGGCCATGGGCAGGATCATCAAAGCGCGGACGAGGCCGGCGCCACGGATGTCGGTGCGTTCGACGAGCCAGGCGAGACCTGTGCCGATGATGAGGGCGAACAGGCTGGATCCAACAGCGAAATGGAGCGTGCGGGCGAACAGGCGCCAGAGGTCCGGATCGGTCCAGGCGGTGACGATATGATCGGTGGTGAAACCGGGGTCGAGCAGAAAGCCGGTGGGACGGAAGGCGCAGACGAGCAGGATGACGAGGGGCAGAACCACCAGCCAGATGAGCGGCAGCGCCAGAAGAAGGGTCGGCAAAGCGTCCGTGCCGAACCCGCGCCAGTGTCGTGTGGCGCTCGCGCCTCCCTCCGCAGCCATGCTTGCTGACCGTCTCCCTGCCTGTTTTCGCGCCACCCTATCGGCGGGATCCCCCTCCGCTTTGTCGCCGCTCGTGATCGCAGAATCAAGTTGCGTGCGGCACATTGAACGCCGTCGTCCGCTGTGACAGATTTATCGCAAGGCGCGCAGACGCTTGATGGGGAAGATCTGAGAGGCTGGCAATGTATCTGCGCAATGCCTGGTACGCGGCGGCTTGGGGTCGCGAGGTGACGCGCGGCCTGTTGGCGCGCACTTTCCTCGATGAACCGGTGGTGTTGTGGCGGCGATCGGATGGTTCGCCGTGCGCCATCGAGGATCGCTGCTGTCACCGCTCATTGCCCCTGTCGCTCGGCGTGGTCATCGGCGATGACGTGCGTTGCGGCTATCACGGCCTCAAATTCGATGGCTGGGGCGTTTGCGTCGAGATCCCCGGTCAGTCGAACATTCCCGAGCGGGCCCGGGTCAAATCCTATCCGGTGCTGGAACGGTATGGCCTGGTGTGGATCTGGATGGGCGATCCGGCGCTGGCCGATCCGGCGAAAGTGCCTGATTTGTGGTGGTGCGAACATCCCGATTGGATCACCACCCGGCCGGATATGGTGCATCTTGCGGCCGATTATCGATTGATCGCCGACAATGTGCTCGACGCCACCCATCTGACTTATGTGCATGCCTCCTCGATCGGTTCGGAATCCCTGACCGAGATCGAAGCGTTGACGACACAGAAAGACGATGCGGTGCGGGTGGAGAGGTGGATCTACGACCGCCCGGCGCCACCGGCCTATCAGAAGGCCGGCAATTTTCCCGGTCCGTGCGATCGTTGGGCCGCCGTCGAGTTCAGGGCGCCGAATTTTTGCGTCAATTTCGCCGGCTGCGTCGATGCCGGCTTCGGCGGGCCGGGCAAGGATCTGTCGCTGAGCGCGCATAAGGTGGAACTGGTCGCCATCAGCCTGCCGACGCCGGAGACCAGCACGTCGCAGCACTACTTCTTTCTGTTCGCGCGGGCCTTCGGTCGTGACGATCCGGACGTCGAGGCCTTTTTCAATGTCGGGATGATCGATGTCTTCCGCGAGGACTTCGTCATTCTTGAAGCGCAGCAGCATCGCATGAGCCAGATGCCGAATGCCGTGCGCATCGACATTAAGACCGACAACGGCCCAATTCTGGCGCGGCGCATGCTCGACCGGCTGATCATGGCTGAACACATGGCGCCCTGACGGGGTCCGCAAGGCTGAATCGATTGCGAATTCGGCCGCGTCAACCTTTTCTTAATTATGGCTGACGGTTCACAATCGGCTCAAGGCTTCGTTCAAATTTTGCCTCTATCCTGCGGGACAAAGCACCTGTGAGCGATGGTAAACGGGGATATCGATGACGGAACAACGGCGGGTTGCGCGCATCCGCTCCATGCTCGGCGCGCAGATCATTTTTAACAATCGCGCGACGACCATCGATTGCAACATCCGCAACGTGTCGCCACGCGGCGCCAAGCTTGTGGTCGGCGATACTTTGTCGTTGCCGCAGGAATTCGAGCTCAACGTGCCGGCGAAAGGGCGCTCCTATCGCGCCAATATCGTCTGGCGGCGTGGTGGCGAGGTTGGCGTCGAATTCGTTCAGGAGCCGTCGCGCGCGGCGCTGATGATGGACGAGACCGAGCGCGTGCGCGAGCTGGAAAGCGAAAATGCCTTGTTGCGCAAGCGCATCGTCGATCTCAAGTCGCAGCTCGAACGGTTCATGCAGACCGGCGCGTAACCCCGTCACCAGCATTTACATGGCTGATTGACCGGGGCTGGTGTAAAGGCTGATCTCCGCGTCGCTTCGCGCCTTCTGGAGACGAGCATGCCTGCCGCCCTACGCTTTTCCGCCAACATTTCCCTGATGTTCACGGAGTTGCCGTTTCTCGATCGGATCGAGGCGGCGGCGCGGGCGGGTTTTGCCGCCGTGGAGTGCCACTATCCTTACGAGTTCGATCCACGCGAGGTGAAGCAACGCCTCGATGCGGCCGGTATCGTCATGAACGGCATCAATACGATTGCCGGCAAGCCGGGTGAGTTTGGGCTCGCCGCGCAGGCGGGACGCCAGGATGAGTTCGCCGCCGCCATCGACCAGGCGTTGAGCTTCGGCGCCAAGGTCGGCGCCGGCACCATTCACTGCATGTCCGGCACGGTGTTGCCGCCGGCGCGGGACGCGGCGCGGCAGACGTTTTTGGAGAACATGGCCAAGGCCAGCGATGCGGCACGCAGTGCCGGCATCACGCTGCTGATCGAACCGATCAATCGCTATGACCGGCCCGACTATTTCGTCTCGCGCTCCGACGACGTGGCGGTGATGCTTGCCGAACTGCGCCGCGACAATGTGAAGTTGATGTTCGATTTCTATCATATCCAGATTTCGGAAGGTGATCTGATCCGGCGCATGGAAGCCTATTGGCCGATCATCGGTCACTTCCAATTCGCCTCTGTGCCGAAGCGCCAGGAGCCCGATGAAGGGGAGATCGCCTATGGCGCGATTTTCGCCACCATCGCCGAGCATGGCTGGCCGGGTTTCGTGGCGGCGGAATACAAACCGCGCGCCACCACCGCCGAAGGACTGGGCTGGATGCAGACGCTCGCGCCAGCATGAATGCAGATTCAGCCGCACGCACGGCTTTCATCCGCACCCATACCGCTTTGATGCCCGTACCGCACGCGCCAGAGATCAAACTCTATCTGGCGCACGAAGCCTTGGAGCTTTGGGAAAAGACGGAAGAAGAACTGGAGGCGATCGGCCTGCCGCCACCGTTCTGGGCCTTTGCCTGGGCGGGCGGTCAGGCGCTGGCGCGCTATATTCTCGATCACCCGCATGTCGTCGCCGGCAAGCGCGTCTTCGATCTGGCTTCCGGTTCGGGTCTGGTGGCGATCGCGGCGGCGATGGCTGGCGCGCAGCAGGTGATCGCCAATGAGATCGACGATTTCGCGCTTGCCGCCATTGCCATCAATGCGCAGGCCAATGGTGTGGCCGTCGATATCGCTGGCGGCGACATGATCGGGCGCGATGACGGCTGGGACGTGGTGTTGGCCGGCGATATTTCTTATGAGCGCGACATGGCGGCACGCATGACCGATTGGCTGTCAGGCTTGCCCCGTCGCGGCTGCACGGTTTTGATCGGTGATCCCGGCCGCAGTTATCTGGCGCGCGAACAGCTGGTCGCCATCGCCGAATATCAGGTGCCGGTGACGCGGGCCTTGGAAGACACCGAAGTGAAGCGCACCAGCGTCTGGCGGTTCAGAAGCGATTGAGACGCGCGCGGGGCTTTGCTGCGATCAGAGCCGCCATGCCGCCGCCGACGGCGCCGAGGAAGGCTCCGGCGCAAGCGCCGCACAGGACGAACAGCAGGCACTTCAAGACGTACAACATGGCGCTCCTCCTGTTTCACGAGAGCATGATGCATCACATCATGAAAGCGAGGGGAGCGATGTATGCTGGCGCACGCTGTGTCGTCAAAAGCGGCTGAGACGTTCGCGCGGCCGCGCCATGATCAAGCCGACCATGCCGCCGGCCAGAGCGCCACCTGGAATGAACGTGCGGACGATCAGATCGGCGCAAACCGTGCCGGTGCAGCCATGCTGGGCGAATTCCATATAGGCCATGCCGATCATCGTGCCGATACAACCGCCGATGAAGGCGCCGCCGACGGCGAAGATCAGGCATTTCAGCAGGCGCAACATGACGCTCTCCAACACCAAGCACGATGGTGAAGAGATCACGGCGCGCATGCGGGTGCCGTATGCTGGCGCACATGGACGATAAGGGCGTTATTGATAGGCGAGGCGCAGGTCGAGCGTGCCTTCCTTGCCGATCTTGTCGAAATGCTCGTCGAGCCAGGTCTTCGCCACTTTGCGGCCGATGTCGCGCAATTGGACGAGAAAGCTCCAGCGCGCATCCATTTTCGAGGCGGCCGAGAAGATTGCCGTTTCGTCGGCGCCGTCGATGCGGTGGATGAAGGGCCGCTTGTAGCGCGGCGGCCCGAGTACGCCCTCGTCGAACAGGCGGCTGACGAAATAGACGGCGCGCAGCTCGCCCATCAAGGCGCTGTTGAAGGTGATTTCGTTGAGCCGGTTCTGGATGTCGCGCGAGGTTTTCGGCGTCACCATGCGTTCGATCGGATTGATCTGCACGATGATGATGTCGGGCGATTGCGTGTTGTAGAACAGGGGGAACAGGGCCGGATTGCCCATATAGCCGCCATCCCAATAGGGTACGCCATCGATCTCGACCGCCTGGAAGATGGTCGGCAGGCAGGCCGAGGCGAGCAGATGGTCCGGCGTCAGGATTTTCTTGTCGAAAATGGCGATGCGGCCGGTATGCACATTGGTGGCGCCGATGAACAGTTTGATGCCGTCCGATGCGCGCAGCTTGTCGAAATCGACGATCGAGGTGAGGTGGTCGCGCAGCGGATTGATGTTGAGCGGATTGAACTGATAGGGGCTCGAAAAGCTCGACCAGAAATTCATCCAGGCCTGGACGGGCGAGGAGTCGAACGTCCAGGAGGCAAACATCTTGTCGAAGATGTCGCGCTGGGCGGTGTTGAGGCCGCTTTCGTCGCAGACGGCACTCCAGAATTTTTCCAGAGTGGCGCGGGCGCCGTCGCGCCCGCCTTCGAGATAGCCATGGGCCAAGGCGACGGCATTCATCGCCCCGGCGCTGGTGCCGGTGATCGCCTCGATTTCGATGCGACCATCTTCAAGGATGGTGTCGAGAACACCCCAGGTGAACGCGCCGTGCGAACCGCCGCCTTGCAAGGCAAGGTTGACGGTCTTCGGCGCGTTCGTGCCGTTGCTTTTGCTCTTGCCGGCCATGGGTGTGGCTCAGGCCGCCGTCCAGCCGCCGTCCATGGAAATATTGGTGCCGGTGATCTGGGAGGCGGCGTCCGAGCACAGATAGACGGCGCAGGCCGCGACCTGTTCGACGGTGACGAATTGCTTGGTCGGCTGGGCGTCGAGCAGCACGTCGTTGATGACCTGCTCGCGCGTCATGTTGCGCGCCTTCATCGTGTCGGGGATCTGCTTCTCAACGAGCGGCGTCCACACGTAGCCCGGCGAAATCGCATTGGCGGTGATGCCGAAGGTGGCGACTTCAAGGGCGACGGTCTTGGTCAGGCCGGCGATGCCGTGCTTGGCCGAGACATAGGCGACCTTGAACGGCGAGGCGACGAGCGAATGAGCCGAAGCGGTGTTGATGATGCGGCCCCATTTGCGCGCTTTCATCCCGGGCACGGCGGCGCGGATGGCGTGGAAGGCCGACGACAGATTGATGGCGATGATCTGGTCCCATTTCTCGACCGGGAATTCCTCGATCGGCGAAACGAACTGCACACCGGCATTGCTGATCAGAATATCGACCGAGCCGAGCTTGGTTTCGGCATCCTTCACCATGGCGGCGATTTCGGCCGGCTTGGTCATGTCGGCACCGTTGTAGATGCACTTGACGCCGAAATCCTTCTCGATGCCGGCCCGTTCCTTTTCGATCGCATCGGCGTCGCCGAAACCGTTGATGCAGATGCCGGCACCTTCCGCTGCGAGCGCTCGGGCATAGGCGAGGCCGATGCCGCTGGTGGATCCGGTGACGAGGGCATTGCGTGATTTCAACGACATTTGGCTGTCTCCTAAAAACCCCGGCTTCGGTATATTGCATTGCACAAATATTGTCACCGGATTCGGGCGGGTCTCGCAGAAGTGATCGAATCTCCCTATGTTAGGATCATGACAGCTCAGAACTCCGTCGCCATCGATCACGACCATGACCACTGCGAAGGCCATGGGGCGAGCCTGCATGAGCACCCGGTCAAGCTCACGCCCGGCCGAAAAATCATTTTGGATCTGTTGTGTAGCGCCGCCAAGCCGCTCGGCGCCTATGACATGATCGACCGGGTGGCCGATGCCACCGGCAAGCGCCCGGCGCCGATCTCGGTCTATCGTGCCCTCGATTTTTTGCTCGAAAACGGCCTGGTGCACCGGTTGTCGTCGCGCAATACCTTCGTTGCCTGCGGCCATCGCCATGCGGCTGGCGATCCCCTGGTGTTCCTGATTTGCGACGTCTGCGGCAAGGTGTCCGAGGAGACGTCGGGGGAATTGGGCTCCTGTCTTGAAGGCGTCGCCAAAGCGGCGCATTTCACCCGCAAGTCGCAGGTCATCGAGGTCAGCGGTGTCTGCGCGGATTGCGCCAAGGCCTGAAGCCCTCGCCGCGACTTGACCAAAGCCCGATCTGGCGGCAAGGCCAGGGGCTGAATTGCGCCAGGATCGCGCTGTAAGGATCGGCCATGCCCGCTGACGACATTCTCTCCGGCCTCGATGTTCCAGAGCCCGCCGCGCCGGCGCCGCGTCACCACACCGTGGGCGTGCGGGTCGGCACCGGCCGCGGCTCGGTAATGGTCGGCGGTGGCGCCCCGGTCGTCGTCCAGTCGATGACAAATACGGATACCGCCGATGTCGATGCGACCGTGAAACAGGTCGCGGCTTTGGCGCGGGCCGGCTCGGAACTGGTACGCATCACCGTCGATCGCGACGAAGCCGCCGCCGCCGTGCCTCACATCAAGGAACGGCTGTTGAAGATGGGCATCCATGCGCCCATCGTCGGCGACTTTCACTATATCGGGCACAAGCTGCTCGCCGATCATCCGGCTTGCGCTGAGGCGCTCGACAAATATCGCATCAATCCCGGCAATGTCGGCTTCCGCGAAAAGAAGGACAAGCAGTTTTCGGCCATCGTTGAAAAGGCGATCGAACACGGCAAGTCGGTGCGCATCGGCGCCAACTGGGGCTCGCTCGATCAGGAACTGCTCACCGGCTTGATGGACGCCAATGCTCGCTCGGCCCGGCCGATCGATGCGCGCGCGGTGACGCGCGAAGCCTTGGTGCGCTCGGCGCTGTGGTCGGCGGAGCGGGCGGAAGAGATCGGTCTTGGCAAGGATCGCATCATCCTGTCGGCGAAGGTCTCGGCGGTGCAGGATTTGATCGCCGTCTATCGCATGCTGGCCAAGCGTTCGGATTACGCTTTGCATCTCGGCCTCACCGAAGCCGGCATGGGCTCGAAGGGCATCGTCGCTTCGTCGGCGGCCATGGGCATTCTGCTGCAGGAAGGCATCGGCGATACGATCCGCGTGTCGCTGACGCCGGAGCCGGGCGGCGACCGCACGGTGGAAGTGCAGGTGGCGCAGGAACTGTTGCAGACCATGGGCTTTCGCACCTTCGTGCCTTTGGTCGCCGCCTGCCCCGGCTGTGGGCGCACCACCTCGACCGTCTTCCAGGAATTGGCGCAGACCATCCAATCCTACATTCGCGATGAAATGCCGGGCTGGCGCGAGAAATATCCCGGCGTCGAAGCGCTCAACGTCGCGGTGATGGGCTGTATCGTCAACGGTCCCGGCGAATCGAAACATGCCGACATCGGCATTTCGCTGCCGGGCACGGGCGAAGCGCCGACGGCGCCGGTGTTCATCGACGGCAAGAAGGCGGCGACCCTGCGCGGCGCCGGCATCGCCGACGAGTTCAAGCAGATGGTCATCGACTATATCGAGAAGCGGTTCGGAGGCGCGAAGAACGCGGCGGAGTAAGAGTTTCCGCTAAAGCCCCGCCGCGATGGCCCGCAGCAGGCGGAAGCGCAGGCTGCCATCGTTGCTCGTCAGCGAAATCACGAAGCGCACGCGGCCGTGGCTTTTGGTGTCGGCAAAGCCTGCGAGCGTGCGCACGCCGTCCATGGTGCCGGTCTTGTTCATGCCGCCGTCATGACCGCGAAACAGATCGGCATGCGCAGCGAAGAGTGCGAGCACTTTGGCAAGACCGCGCGCGGTAAAACGGTTGTCGCGGCTGATGCCTGAGCCTTCTTCGAGATAGATG
Organism: Methylocella sp. CPCC 101449; assembly: GCF_031921685.1. NCBI lineage: Bacteria > Pseudomonadati > Pseudomonadota > Alphaproteobacteria > Hyphomicrobiales > Beijerinckiaceae > Methylocella > Methylocella sp. CPCC 101449. The sequence continues at coordinate 1,914,866 of NZ_JAPDHU010000001.1, forward strand.
GTCTTGTCGAGGCCGTTGGCGGCGAGCTTTTCGTTCAGGACCTGCCGCGATTTCGCGAGGCTGACCGGCCCGCCCAGGCGCTTTCCACCGGTCTCCAGGAAAACCTGGTTGGCGATGTAATTGTTCGAGCCGGACATCAGTTGGATGATGACCTGCGAGAGCGGGCGCGACTGCCGGTGGATGTAAATCGGCGCCAGCCCCTGGGGGACGGAGCCGGCCGAGACGTTGCCCTTCACGCTGCCGCCAGCCTGGGTGACGAAGGCACCGATCAATTCGCCCGCATAGCGCAGGCTCATCGCCGGGTCCTGGCTCAGGTTGATGCGGCCGGCCTTTTTCGGTCCGCGCTGCAGGAATTGGCTGATCGCCAGCGGCGTGATCGGCGTCTGCGGCTCGCCGGAGAGCACCGTATTGCCTTTGCGTACGCCGGCGACCGTGTTGAAATTCACCGCCAGGGCGGAATTCAGAGCGTTGTAGGCTTCGCCCGTGTTCTCGATGCCGGGGATGCGGATGTTTGCGGGATAATAGCTGCCATCCAGCACGATGCCGGTGATCGGTTTCTTGCCGATCTTGGCGACCAGATTGGCGGCCAGCGGCGCCAGCTCTTCGGAGATCAGAAAGGGATCGCCGCCACCGCGTATATAGAGCACGCGGTTGTCGTCAATGTAGAAACGGGTCTCGAAACGATAGTCGCCACCCAGAACATCCATCGCTAGCCAGGCGGTTACGATCTTGGCGACCGAGGCGGGGACGAAGGGCGTATCGGCGTTCTGCGACACCAGTTCGTTGCCGTTGGCATCCAGTACCAGCACCACCCCCGTGGGCGCGAGCGCCGCGACGTCTTCCTTGACGCCGGCGAAAGCCGGGACAGGAAGCAAGAGCAAGGCGAGGGCGAACAGGCGAGACCACATGGTGGTCTTTTCTATCACCGTCGCCCAGATAGGCGCTACTGTTTCGCTAGTGCGGCGCCGGTCATGGCACCCACATTGACGTGACGCGTCGCGAGAAATTGGCGGCCTGCGTCCGTCACGCTGATCATCGCCGTTCCATCGTCCCGAGTGCGGGCGAGCAGACCGCGTTCGATCGCGTCTTCCCACACGGTCAGGCGCGGGCAGGAGGTGCGCCAGGCATCGAGGACATCCGCATAGGTGCGCGGTTCGCGCGCCACCCATTCCACCAGATCGCCGATCAGTGGGTCGAGGCTGAGTTCCTTGGTCATAGCAGGCTCCGTCACAGAAGCAGGTAACAGCCGGTCGCCACATAGAAGGAGGCGATCGCGGCGATGATGCGGCCGGCCCATTGGCGATATTGCGTATCGCTCAAGCGCTCGAGGATCGGTCGCGCCGCCGTGGTGCCGGCGATGGAGGCGAGCACGGCGATTCCCGCCATAAGCGGATCGACGCTGCCGCCATCGGTGATGAGGCCGCCGAAATAGGTCAGTTTGGCGAGATGGCCGAAGAGCTGGCAGACGGCCTTGGTGGCGACGATCTCGCGTCGCTCCAAGGTGCCGCCGAGAAAATAGGTGTCGACCAGCGGTCCGGCGACACCGGTGAGCAACAGGAGCGCCATGCAGCCCGCGCCATAGGCCATGCCGTTGAGAAGGCGGGCCGGGTTCGGCCGCAGGCTTTCGGGGATGATGCGGGCGACGAAGGGCGACACGCCCAGCAGCAGAAACGCCAGCGGGGTCGGCGGCACATATTGCCACCAGGCCCAGGCGGTGAAGGCCAGAGCGCTGCCGGCGAGAAAGGCGGTGGCGGCATGCCAGCGCACATGTTTGTACCAGAGCGCGCCGCGCCAGCCGTTCGAGGCCATCTGGGTGATGGCGTGCAGCGTCATGGTTTCGGGCACGGGCAGCAGCGCCAACAGCACGCCCATCAGGATGAGCCCGCCGGCCATGCCGAAAATGCCCGACAGGAAAGCGGTGAAAACCATCACGGCGGCCAGCCCCGCCATCAGCAAAATCGACATTGAAGTTCTCCGGCCCTCTTGTGGGCGGATTGCCGGGGCGGCGCAAACGCAGTTAAATCACCCTCAGCCTCAGTTTTTTAGGGGGTAAGGGTGAGCCGCTATCTGTATCTGAACGGCATCAAGGCTTTCGAGGCGGCCGCCCGTCTGGGCAGTTTTGCCGCTGCTGCGACGGAATTGAACGTCACATCCTCTGCGATCAGCCGGATGGTGCGGCTGCTGGAAGAACGGCTCAGCACCGCTTTATTTAAGCGTGAGGCGAACCGGCTGACGCTCACGCCGGCGGGCCAGGCCTATCTCGCCGGGCTGACGCCGCTCTTCGAATCCCTCGTCCGGCTGAGCGAGCATGTGGCGAGTTTCGGCCACCGCCGGGTGCTGACGGTCGGCGTCGGGCCGACCTTCGCGATCCGTTGGCTCATCCCCCGTCTGGCGGATTTCCGCACGGTGGCGCCCGATGTGGAGGTGCGGTTCGCGACGGGCGGCATCGCCGGGCCGTTCGCCGAGGATTGGACCTGCGGCATCAAGCTCGCGCCCGGCGGCGAGGCCGGCTTTATCAGCGAACGGTTGTTCGAAGCGGATCTGACGCCGGTCTGCACGCCGGCCCTGGCGCGGCAGGTGACGAGCGTGGCGGATTTGCGTGAGGCGACTTTGCTGCGGGTGGCGCATGCGCCGCAGGACTGGCCGACGTGGCTCGCCGCCGCTGGGCGTCCCGATCTTGTGGCGCGTGGGCCGGTGTTCGAAGTCTATGGGCAAGCCTTGCAGGCTGCCGCCGATGGCGTCGGCGTCGCACTCGGCCTGCGGCCTTACATCGACGACGACATTCACGCCGGGCGCCTGGTGGCGCCGCTGGCGCTGACCGTTTCCAAAGGCATGAGCTGGTATCTGATGTTTCGCGAACATCGTCGTGACGAACCGGCCTTCAAACTGTTTCGCGACTGGCTGCACGCCAGGGCGGTGAAGGCGGCCGACTAACTCCCCGCCAAAAGGCCGGCGGCGATGTTGATCGTCAGCGCCAGGATCGTGGTGTTGAAGATGAACGCCAGGATGCAATGGATCGTGGCGAGCTGGCGCATCGGTCGCGATGAGACCGAAACATCCGCCGTCTGGCAAGCGACGCCGATGACGAAAGAAAAATAGATGAAGTCGCTGAAGATCGGGGGCTGGTCGCCGGGAAAGCGCAGGCCGCCGCGATCCGCCGGCGCGAGCTGCTTCTCGCTGTCGCGCTCGATGAAAAATTCGTGGGTGTAGTGATGAGCGAAGACCAGGTGGATGAAGCTCCATGAGGTGGCGATCGTCAGCACGGCCAGACCGAGATGAAGCGTCTTGCTGCTGTCCTTCAAGGAATTGGCGGCGCTCAATTGCACGATGACGGCGATGAAGGCAGCGATGGCCGCGAGGATGGTGAGCACCAGGACGATGTAGCGACCTTCATCCACCTCCTCGGCGCGGTGGCGAATGGAAGCGGCGGTGGCGCCGCGCATTTTGACCAATATCTCGATCATGTAGACGCAGATCGCTACATTCCAGCCGATCAATGCCCGGGTGTTGATGTCCCAGCTTGCCGGCAGCGCGAAAGTGCAGACGAAGCCGACGGCGATGCACACCAAAAGCCGCCAGCGGGCCTGGATGTTGCGGGCGAGGGCGCCGCGTCTGGGAGCGGTTTCCTTGGCAGCCAGTTCTTTTTGATCCGCCACGGCTCGCCTTTCCTTCTTTACCGGTCTCGCGCGACCGTGAAACGGGCCGCTTCGGCGAGGATCGTGGCGCGCTGGCCAAAAGGTTTGAGCGCGGCGATCGCCTGATCGGCAAGTCCATCGCGCAAACGCTGAGCTTCATCGAGTCCGAGCAGAGAAACAAGAGTGGCCTTGTTGCGGCCCGCATCCTTGGCGACGCGTTTGCCCATGGCGGCTTCGTCGCCTTCGGCATCGAGAACATCGTCGGCAACCTGAAAGGCAGCGCCGAGCGCCGTGCTGTAGGCGATGATGGCATCGAGGTCCGCTGCCGACGCGCGGCCGAGAATGGCGCCGGCCTCGCCCGCATAGCGCAGGAGTGCGCCGGTCTTCATCTGCTGCAACCGTTCGATTTCAGCGCGCGGCAAAGGCGCCATGGCGCGCTCGGCCATCAGATCGAACATCTGGCCGCCTGCCATGCCGCCGAAGCCGGCGGTTTGCGCCAGACGCGCCACCAGTCTGATTCGCACCTGCGCATCGGCGTGGGTGGCGTCATGGGCCAAAACATCGAAAGCATAGGTCAGCAGAGCATCGCCGGCGAGAATGGCGGTGGCTTCGTCGAAGGCCTTGTGAACGGTTGGGCGGCCGCGGCGCAGATCGTCATCGTCCATGGCCGGCAGATCGTCGTGGACGAGGGAATAGCAGTGCACCAGTTCCAGGGCGCAAGCGGCGCGCAGCGGCCCTTCGCCGTCGAGGCCGAACAGGCGGGCGCTTTCGATCAGCAGGAAGGGGCGCAACCTTTTGCCGCCGCCCAGGGCACTGTGGCGCATGGCATCCATAAGCCGTACCGGGCGGGCGATTTCGCCCTCCTGGGGCTGGTGCGAGAGCAGCTGCTCGAGCTTGGCTTCGACACGCGTCGCGGCCTCGGTCAAACGCTCCGAAAACTCTGGATTCACCTGCTTCTCCACGGTTTCTCCGGGCTTGCCCGATCGCCGGAAAGGGGTCAAGGCGCCGGGACGGACGGCGGGCAGGTTTGACAAGCCGTTCGGATAATATTCCTATACGGTTTCTGCCGTGGGCAGGCGGGAAAGCCCTAGCCAGAACGGGCTATTCCGTGTAAGAGCCGCCCAGAATTCGGAATTGATGCCAGCCAGCGAGGCGGGAGCCACGCGCGGCGCATCTTGGTTTGACGTTTCTCCGTTCGATCGGTCCGTCAAACCGCAAATGTTATGTGGAGTTTAAAATGGCTGTCCCCAGGCGAAAGACCTCCCCCTCCCGTCGCGGCATGCGCCGCTCGGCTGACGCGCTCAAGGCGCCGACCTATGTCGAAGACAAGGATTCGGGTGAGCTGCGCCGTCCGCACCATGTCGATCTGAAGACCGGCATGTACAAGGGCCGTCAGGTCCTCAAGGTCCGCTCGAACGACTAATCCGCCTCTGCGGTTGATTAAAAATGGCCGGCTTCGCGCCGGCCGTTTTCGCATGCGCGCGGTTCGGTTTGTTAGCTGCGATTTCCGCGGTTTCGCTCAAGCCCGAGATCGGGCATAAGAGCGGCGCGGTCGGTATCGGGCTGTTGCGGGGTCGATGATGCGTGTGGCGTTGCGGGTATTGCCGGCCTTGGGTTGTATTGCGCTGCTCCTGGCAGGATGCGGCGGCCGGCCGGAAGACACGTTGCTGCCCGTCGCCGCCGGTGCCCCCGGTGGCTCGACCGTCGATCTTCTCGTCGCCACCACCCGCGCTCCCGATGCCAATCCGGCGCGCATGTATACGGGCGAGCGCGATCAGGCGTTCAATTTCGCCGACATCAAAATGGCCATTCCGCCCGATGGTGCGCGCACCGTCGGCGAAGTGCAGTGGCCCTCGCAACCGCCCAACCCGGCGCGCGAGTTCGTCGTCCTGAAGGCGCAGCGGCTCGATGAGAAACAGGCGCTGCGGACGTTTCATGACCGGCTGACGCGCACATCGCATCGTCGCGTGCTGGTTTTCGTCCATGGCTATAATACGCGCTTTGGCGAAGCGGTGTTCCGCCTTGCGCAGATCGCCCATGATTCCAAGGTCGATGCGCTGCCGGTGCTGTTCACCTGGCCGTCGCGGGGACGTCTGCTCGCCTATACCTACGATCGCGAAAGCGCCAACTATTCGCGTGACGCGTTGGAGCAGGTGTTGCAGGGGCTCGCCAGGGATCCCGCCGTTCGCGAAATCTCGGTGCTCGCCCATTCCATGGGCAATCTCGTGACCCTGGAAGCCTTGCGGCAGATGGCGATCCGCAACGGCGCCATCGCGCCGAAGATCAAGAGCGTCATGCTGGCGGCGCCCGATGTCGATGTCGATGTGTTCCGTCGGCAGATCGTCGAAATGGGCGCGAAGCGGCCGCCTTTCACCTTGTTCGTGGCGCAGAACGACGAGGCTTTGGCGATTTCGAGCCGCATCTGGGGCGGCACGCCGCGTATCGGCATGATCGATCCACGGCAGGAGCCCTATCGGACGATGCTGGCGCAGCAACGCATCAACGTTCTCGATCTCACCGATATCAAGAGCGGCGACTCACTGGGTCATACTAAGTTCGCCGAGAGCCCGCAGATCGTACAGTTGATCGGCACGCGGCTCGCGGCCGGACAGACATTGGGCGATGGACATTCAGGGCTCGGCGATCGTTTGGCGCAGATCACCACGGGTGCCGCCGCCACCGTCGGCACCGCCGCTGGCGTGGCGTTGTCGGCGCCGATCGCCATCGTCGATGGCCGCACCCGCGACAATCTCGACGAGCAATTGCGTGATCTCGGGACGCATGTGCAGGACACGGCGAGCTCCACCGGCCGCGTCGTCGGCACGCGCTACTGATCAGAGCGGCGGCTTGAAGTCGCCGTATTCGATGGTCTGCGTCACGGTCTCGGCTTCCATGCGATGCATCAGGCCGTCTTTTGCGCCGATCCACAGTTTGGCCGCTGTCTTCGCTCCGGGCTTCATCGGGTTCGGCTGCTTGTATTGATAGACGTTCATCGCGGTGCCGTTCAGCATCTCGCTTTGCGGGCCGGTGCAATCGCTCAACGGCATCTGCAACAGAGCCGCTTCCGCCATGCTCTTGCGTCGGGTCGCATCCATCGGCATGCGGCGCCATTGTTTGTCGTCGCGGATATACATGGCATCCGGCAGCAGAATGGCCTCGACCTGATCCTCGCCGCCATTGCCTTTGATGGCCGAGACCTGCCGCACGCCGGGCTGATCGTTCATGATCAGCATGGCCTTGGTGATGGCCTGACAGGCGGGCTCCGGGGTCTGGGCGGTTGCGCTTGAGGCGAGCAGAGCCGCGAGCGTGGTGAAGGCGATGAAGAGACGCATGGGCGATCCTCAAAAGAAATCGAGGCGCCGATAAGGCGCGGGGCGGAAAAGCCGGGCTATTCGTTGGGCTCGATCTGTTCCCAGGGCGGCGAGCGAAAGCTTTCCGTGAGAAAATCCATCAGGGCACGCACGCGTGGCACCAAAACGCGTCGTTCGGGAACCAGCAGGCGCACCCAAAGTTCCGGTGGGGAGAAATCTTCCAACACGGCGGCCACCGAACCGGTCCGTAAAGCGGGAAGCGCCAGATAGTTCGGCAACAGCGCGATGCCGTTTCCGGCACGCGCGGCCGCCAAGAGCACCTGGCCATCGTTGGCGCTCATGCGGGGGCGCACGTCGACCGCCACCGGGCCCGTGGCGCTTTCGAAACGCCACGTCGCACCGGTGGGATAGAAGTTGAGAATCTGGTGCTTCGCCAGTTCGCGGGGATGCTGCGGCGTGCCATGGCGCGCCAGATAATCCGCTGAAGCACACAGCGTGCGGTTCAGCGCGCAGAGCGGGACATCGACGACGCCCGAGAAGGATTCCGGAAAAACCGATACCGCAAGGTCGAAACCCTCCTCGGCGGGATTGAGCGCACGGTCCGTCAGCACGATGTCGAGCGTCACTTTGGGATGGCGTCTTTGAAAGCGTCCCAGCATGTCGCCGAGATAACGCACGGCCAAAGTCGTCGGCACTTTGACACGCATCGCGCCGGCGGCGTCCTGTGTCGGGCGCGCGGCTTCCAGCAGCAGTTCATCGACGTCGGCCACCACGGTGCGGACCTGTCCGAGCCAGCGGCTTCCGTCCTCGGTCAGGGTGAGGCGCCGGGTCGTGCGCAGAAAGAGTTTCGTGCGGGTTTGAGCCTCCAATTGGTCGACCCGTTTGGTCAGTACCGAGGTGGCGAGCCCGGCCTGGCGGGCCGCCGCCGAGAAACTGCCGGTTTGGGCCACGGCCAGGAAGGCCTTGAGGTTTTGGACGATATCCATGGCTCAATCTTCGGCTCATCTTTCGCGAAATGCGAAAATAGATAGCTCAATATTCGATATTCTCATTCAAAATGGAAGATATTAACAGCACGGCCAATAACGGAACCGATGGAGGACCCCGTGGTTGGCTCTGCTGACATTGTTGAACCCAGCCGTCGCACCGAGATTTTTGGCACGTTCGACGTGGTCGTCCTTGGCGGCGGACCGGCCGGGATCGCGGCGGCGGTGGCCGCCGCCCGGCACGGTGCCTCGACCCTGCTCATCGAACGCTATGGCTTTCTTGGCGGCATGGGCACGGCCGCCGGCGTCACCAATTTCTGCGGCCTGCATGCCAATCGCTTCGGCACGATCGATCAGGTGGTTCACGGCATTGCCGATGATCTGCTGGCGCGGATCGACAGACTGGATGGCCTGAAGGCACCGCATCTGGTGTTCGGTAAGATCAACGCCCAGGCTTATGACACCTCGGCCTATAAGATCGCCGCCGATGCGCTGTTGCTGGAGGCCGGCGCGAAGCTTCTGTTCCATGCTTTAGGCGCCGGTGTGATCATGGAGACGCCGCGCCAGATCGGCGCGGTTCTGGTCGAAACCAAATCGGGCCGCCGTGCGGTGCGCGGCCGCGTGTTCATCGATGCCTCGGGCGATGGCGATCTGGCGGCCTGGGCTGGCGCGCCGTTCGAAGTCGGCGCCGAAGATGGCAGCATCATGTTTCCCTCGGCGATGTTTCGCATCAACGATGTGGACCGCGAGGCGGCGCGCTCGCGCGCCTGGACGAGCTTTCCCGCGCTCATGGAAGCGGCCGAGCAAAAAAGTGGGCGACGCTTTCCGCGCAAGACACCGATCATCCGGCCGCAGCACCATGAGATCGAATGGCGGGCCAACCTGACGCAGGTCGCCAATGCCGATCGCACGCCGGTCAATGGCGTCGATGCGCAGCAGCTCAGCGACGGCGAGATCGCGGGCCGGCGACAGATCGCCGAAGCCTTCGGTATGCTGAAGGAAGCCGTGCCGGCTTTCGCCAACGCCTATATCGTCGATATCGCGCCGCAACTTGGCATTCGTGAAACCCGGCGCATTCTCGGCGACTACGTGCTGAGCGAGGAGGATGTGCTCGGCTGCGCCAGTTTCGAGGATACGATCGGCGTCAACGGGTGGCCGATCGAGGATCATGTCGCCGGCGACATTCTGCTGCGCTGGCCTGATATTCCGGGAAGCCGGGGCTTCAATCATCTGCCTTTCCGCATGTTGCTGCCGCGCGGGCTCGACAATCTTTTCGTCGTCGGCCGCTGCGCGTCGATGACCCACGGCGGGCAATCGGCGGCGCGCGTGTCGGGCGCCTGTTTCGTGATGGGCGAGGCTGCGGGCACCGCCGCCGCCATCGTCGCCTCCGGCAACGGAACGAGCCGCGCCGTCGATATCCCGGCACTCCAGAAAACGCTTGTGGCGCAGGGCGTCTATCTCGGCACCGACATGCCGTGACCACATCGAGGGCGGGGACTCTCGAACCATTCAATTCGCAGATTGGAGGAAAATGATGCGAAAGAGTTTTCTTGTCTTGTCGAGTTTATTGGCGATGTCTGGCGCGGCTCTCGCGCAGGACTGGCCGACGCGCGCCGTGACCGTCGTGGTGCCTTTCTCCGCCGGATCGACTCCGGATGTGGCTGCCCGCATCGTCTCGGATCGTTTGCAGGCGCGGCTCGGGCAACCTTTCGTCGTCGAAAACAAGCCCGGTGCCAGCGGCAACCTGGGCACGGCGGCCGTGGCGAAAGCGACGCCCGATGGCTATACGATTGGCGTGAGCATCATCGGGCCGTTGGCGATCAACACGCTTCTGATGCCGAGCATGCCCTATGATCCGGCCAAGGATCTGGCGCCGATCTCGATCATCACCTCACAACCGAGCGCGCTGGTCGTGAGCAAGGAGCTTGCGGTGACAAAGGTCGGCGATCTCATCAATCTGCTCAAGAGCAATCCCGGCAAATATAACTATGGTTCGATCGGCAATGGTTCCCTGTCGCATCTGGCGATGGAGGCGCTGGCTTTGCAAAGCGGTTCGAAGGTCGTTCACATTCCCTTTCGTGGTTCACCGGATGCGATCACCGCGCTGTTGAGAAACGATGTCCAGATGGGCATGCTTCCAATCGGCGCTGTCGCGCCGCTCGCTGAGAATGGCCAATTGCGCCTGCTGGCGGTCAGCGCTGCGCAGCGCATGAAACAGTTTCCCGATCTGCCGACATTGGAAGAAGTGGGCCTGACCGAAGTGGTGGCTGATGCCTGGGTCGGCCTCATCGCGCCCAAGCCGATCAGCGCCGATATCGCCTCCAAGCTTGAGAGCGAGGCCAAGAGCATTCTGGCGGAGCCCGCGGTGCGCGAAAAGCTGCAGGCGCAGATGACCAATGCGATCGGCAGTTCCGCCGCTGAGTTTCAAGCGCGGGTGGATGCGGATTTCGCGCGTTGGAACCGTGTGATCAAGGCGGGCAACGTCCGCATCGAATAACGTTCTGAAAAAAAGCCCCTCGCGACACTGTCGGGAGGGGCTTTTGTTTTTGTCTTACGACTTTCCGGCTGGTGGCTTCTGGCCGTTCTGCTGCGGAGGCAGCGGCTGGACGGGCATGCCCGGGCCGATTTTCTGCAGATTGCCCGAGATCACCTGATCGCTGTCCTTGAGGCCGCTCTGGACGACGACCAGAGGTCCTTCGGTGCGGCCCAGCGTGATCGGACGCAGTTCCACCTTGTTGCCCTCGCCGACGACATAGAGATATTTGCCGAGCTGGCTGGAGCCGAGCGCCACCTGCGGCACGAGCAGCGCGTTCGGCTGTTCGCGCAGGAGCAGGCGGACGCGGACATATTGGCCCGGCAGCAGGCTTTTGTCGGCGTTCTTGATCGTCGCGCGGGCGGTGATCGTGCCGGTCAGGCGATCGACGCTGTTGTCGATGAACGTCAGCTCGCCCTTGTGGCGGGCCTCGTCCTCACCGGGGAAAGAGACCTCGGCGATGACAGGACCCTGGGCGCGCGCCTTCTGGATTTCCGGCAGTTCCGTCTCGGCCGGATTGAAGGTGACATAGACGTTGTCGAGATAGACCAGCGTGTTCAGCACCGTGCCGATCGAGCTGATCAACGTGCCGACGGGGGCCTGGTTGCGGCCGAGGCGACCGTCGAAGGGCGCGCGGATCTCGGTGTAGCTCAGGTTCAACTGCGCCGCCCGCACCGCCGCTTCATCAGCGGCGAGCGTCGCATCGGCCTGGCGCTCGGCGCTGAGGCGCTGCTCGTAGAGATCCTTGGACAGATAGCCGCTCTTGATCAGATCCTGGCCGCGCAAGGTGTTGGCGCGCGCGTAGTCGAGCGCCGCCTTGTCGCGCTTCTGATTGGAGATCGCCTGATCGAGCGCGCTTTGATAGTCGCGCGGATCGATCTGGTAGAGCAGATCGCCCTTCTTCACGTCGCTGCCGTCGGTGGCCGGCTGCGCCTGGATGTAGCCGGCGACCTTGGCCTGCAAGGTGACGCTGCTGATCGCCTCGGTCCGTGCCGAATATTCATAATAGATCGGGATGGACTTTTTGACGACTGAGGTCACCGGCACAGGCATGGCGAACGGTGCATTCGCCGCATTGGCGGTTTGTTCACCGCCACCCCCGGGGATCCATTTCGATCGGGTGACATAGGCTGCGACGGCGATAGCCACGACGAGCGTGCCGACAACAGCTGACTTCGCGATTCCCATAACAAAGACTCCAATTATTCGGCAGGTCCGGTGGTCGGCACCGTGTGATGTTGCGGAACGTTGTGATCGGCCTCGCGGCCTTCGCGCATGCGTTCGATGACTGCGTAGAACACCGGCACGAAGACCAGCGTCAGGACCGTGGCGATGAGCATGCCGCCGAAGACGGCCGTGCCGATCGATTGACGGCTGGCGGCGCCGGCGCCCTGGGCGATCATCAGCGGCACGACGCCGAGGATGAAGGCGAAGGCCGTCATCAAGATCGGACGCAGACGCAGCCGGCCCGCTTCGGCGGCCGCGTCGATGATCGACATGCCGCTCTCACGCAGAAGCCTTGCGAATTCGACGATCAGAATGGCGTTCTTCGCCGCCAGGCCGATCAGCATGACGAAGCCGATCTGCGAGTAGACGTCGATCTGCATGCCGCGCACCCAGATGGCGAGCAAAGCGCCGAACAGGGCGAAGGGCACCGCCAGCAGAACCATGAAGGGCATGGTCCAGCTTTCATATTGTGCCGCCAGGATCAGGAAACAGAACACGATCGCCAAGGCGAAGATGATCGTGGCGACCGAGCCCGCCCGCAGTTCCTGCAGGGTGATGCCGGTCCACTCATAACCGAAGTCCTGCGGCAGAGCGGCCTTGGCGGCGCGTTCCATCGCTTCCACGGCCTGACCGGAGCTGAAGCCCGGCGCGGCGGCGCCGTTGATCTTGGCCGAGGTGTAGTTGTTGTAGTGCGGGACGCTTTCTGGACCGACGATCGGCTTCAACGTGCCGAGCGTGCTCAAAGGCACCATGCCGCCGCTGTTGTTGCGGACATAGAGCTTGGAGATGTCGCCGGCATCGGCGCGCGCCCCTTGTTCGGCCTGCAAGGTCACGCGGAACGTGCGGCCGAAGAAGTTGAAGTCGTTGACGTAGAGCGAGCCAAGATAGATCTGCAAGGTGCTGAAAATGTCCGGCAGGTTGAGGCCGAGCAGTTTCGCCTTGTTGCGATCGAGGTCGTAGTTGAACTGCGGTGTCGAGGTGGAGAAGGCCGAGAACAACTGGTGGCCGTCGAGTTCCGGCTGTTTGCGGGCCTCGGCGATCACCGCCTGCGTCGCTTCGTTCAACGCCGCGGCGCCGCGTCCGGCCAGATCCTCGACCTGGAATTCGAAGCCGCCCAAGGTACCGAGACCTTGAATCGACGGCGGATCGAAGCTCAGGGCGATGCCTTCCGGAATTTGCAGCAGTTTCGGGCGGACATTGGCGACGATCTTTGAGGCATTCTGCTCCGGCGGCCGCTCATCCCAAGGCTTGAGAATGGCGAACACGACCGCGGAGTTGGACTGCGCCGCGTTCGTCAGGAAGTTCAGGCCGCTGACGAAACCGACGATATCGACACCGGGCTCGGCGGCGATGATGTCGCGGACCCGCTTGGTCACCGCGTCGGTGCGTTCCAGGGAGGCGCCATCCGGCAATTGCACGATGGCGAAGAAATAGCCCTGATCCTCGACCGGGAGGAAGGTCGACGAAATGCGCGTCGAGATCCAATAGGTCGCGCCGAGAATCGCTATGAACACCACCAATAGGGTGACGCGCCAGCGGATGAAGACGTGGACCATGTCGGAATAGGCATGCGAGAGCCAGTTGAACCCGGTGTTGAACCAGCGGAAGAAGAAGAAGCTTGGCGGGCCGCCGTGGCGCAGGAACACGGCGCTCAGCGCCGGGCTGAGCGTCAGCGAGTTGAACGCCGAAATGCCGACCGAGATCGCCACCGTCAGCGCGAACTGTTTGTAGAGCGCGCCCGACACGCCGGGGATGAAGGCCACGGGAATGAACACGGCCATCAGCACGCCGGTGGTGGCGATGATCGGGCCGGTCACTTCCTGCATCGCCTTGCGCGCTGCCGCCAAAGGCGGCAAGCCCGCCTCGAGCTGCCGTTCGACGTTTTCGACGACGACAATGGCGTCGTCGACCACAAGGCCGATGGCGAGCACCATGCCGAGCAGACTGAGCATGTTCAGTGAGAAGCCCAGCGCCAGCATGACCGCCATGGTGGCGATGAGCGACACGGGGATGGCGATCGTTGGAATGAGCGTCGTGCGCCAGCTCTGCAGGAAGATGAAGACGACGAGCACGACCAGGATGAGCGCTTCGCCCAGAGTGACCAACACGTCATGCATGGCGGCCGAGACGAAGCGCGTCGTGTCGTAATGCATGTTGTACTCGATGCCCTTGGGGAACCGAGCGCTCAACTCCTGCATTTTCTTTTCGACGGCCTGTTTCAAGGCCAAAGAGTTTGAGCCCGGCGCCTGGAAGACCGCGAGCACCACCGTCGGCTTGTTGCCGAACATGGTCGTCGACGAATAGAGCAGGGAACCCAGTTCGATGCGGGCCACGTCGCGCAGCCGCACGACCGAGCCATTGGCGGCATTGGCACGTACGACGATATCGCCGAATTGCGCCGGATCGCTCAACCGGCCCGTGGCATTGACTTGCATTTCAAATGCGGTGCCCTCGGGCGCCGGCGTCTGGCCGATCTTGCCGGCTGCGACCTGGACGTTCTGTTCGGCGACGGCTGCCTGTACGTCGGTGGCGGTGATGCCGAGATTGGCCAGTTTGTCGGGATCGAGCCAGATACGCATCGAATAGCGCCGCTCGCCGAAAATCTGCGTGTCGCCGACACCCGGCAGACGCTTGATCGGGTCGACGAGCTGGAAGAAGGCGTAGTTGGAGAGCTGCACCGGATCGACCGAGCCGTCTGGCGAGGTCAGGTCAACGATGAGGACGAAATTCGGATTCTGCTTTTTAATCGTCACGCCGGCCTGGTTGACGATCGCCGGCAGCACGGCGGAGGCCTGTGAGACGCGGTTCTGCACGTCGACGGCGGCTGTGTTGATGTTATAGCCGACCTTGAAGGTGATGGTGATCGAAGCCGAGCCGTCGTTGGAGCTCGCCGACGACATATATTCCATGCCCTCGACGCCGTTGATCTGCTGCTCCAGCGGTGTCGTCACCGTATCGGCCACGACCTGCGCGCTGGCGCCCGGATAAATGGCGCTCACCACCACCTGCGGCGGGGAAATATCGGGGAATTGCGCGACTGGCAGCGAAAAATACGAAATCGCGCCAGCCAGCATCATGATGATGGCGATGGCCGACGCGAAAATCGGGCGCTGAATGAAATATCCGACCATTGATTATTCCTGTCCGCAGAACTGCGACCGCGTGGTCGGTCCGTAAGAAGTGAGTTTCTTGCGCCAGGCGGCGCCCCAGGGCTTGGTCCGCTGGGTCGTTTTAGCCTGGTTTTGTGGCCGTTGCCCGCCAGCCGGGGGAACTTTGCCATGCGCTGATTGGTTGTGATTTAGCTTATCCGCCGCCGCGCGCCAAATGGCACGGACGTCCGCCGGATTGACATGATCGGCCCGCATGACTGTCTGAATAAGCGAATCGTCGAGGAGATCGTCGATACGTTCATTGATCCGCCGGTCCGCGCGAGAGCGTTCCATCTGACTGTCCTTGTGGGTGTTTGAAAGCATTCCAGGCTTGACGGCCTGCGGGCCGGGTGTTACCGGTAAGTAACTATGGTACAGATCGGTAACATTAGTCAAGGGACTGCTAGGCAAATTTTTTAAAAGGAGCGAGTGACCATCATGGAAACAGCCATCGCAGCCACGCGAAAACCCCGGGAGCGGATTATCGAGGCGGCGTGCGACCTATTCCGAAAGCATGGCATTCGCGGTGTCGGGGTCGACGCCATCGCCGAGGCAGCAGATACCAATAAAATGACGCTTTATCGTCATTTCGGCTCGAAGGACGATCTCGTCGTCGCCTGGCTGCGCGAGGTCGAACAGGCCGGCGAAACGGCGTGGAATGAGCTTCTCGCCGCTCATCCCAACGATCCGATGGCGCGCATCCAGGATTGGGTCGGCAAGGCGGCGGAATGCGCCGTCGGCGACGGTCGCGGCTGCGATATGGCCAATACAGCCATCGAGCTGACGGAGGAGGGCCATCCGGCCCGGCGCCTTATTCAGGAATTCAAGATTCGCCATCGCGAGAGGCTGGTGCAGCTCTGCCGCGACGCGGGCATTGTCGAAGCCGATCTTCTGGCCGATGCGCTCTATCTGTTGGTCGAGGGCGCGCGCGTGACGCGCCAAAGCGTTGGCGTGCAAGGGCCTTGCGCGCATTTTACCACGGTCGCCCAGGCGGTGATCCGGGCTTTCGCTCAAAACAACAAGATGGGCGCTGCTGCGCCATCGCTCAAGAAAGCGCCGGAAAAACAGACGGTGCGCGCCTGATCGACGCTGACTGACGCGTCGAATCTTTCTTTTCCTTCGGCTGCTTTGACGTATCCTGCCGCGCAACGACAGGAGGAACGTCATGAACGATGTCGTGCGCCGTTTCGCCAGTTTTCGCGAATTCTATCCGTTCTATCTCACCGAACATGCCAATCGCACCTCGCGCCGTCTGCACTTCATCGGCAGTTGCGGTGTGCTGGCGCTGATCGTCGTGGCGATCCTGCGCGGCAATGGCTGGTGGCTGCTCGCCGCGCTCGTCTGCGGCTATGGCTTCGCCTGGATCGGCCATTTCTTCTTTGAAAAGAACCGCCCGGCCACATTCAAACATCCGATCTATTCGCTGATGGGCGACTGGGTGATGTTCTGGCAGGTTTTGACCGGCAAGGTGAAACTGTAGTCGAGAACTTCGGGGTGTTTGCGGTCGTTTCCGATGCCGAAACGGCCGATACGTCAACCATTCCGTCACCATGGGCGCCATAAACTCCGGCCAGAAAACAGCCGCTTGGATGCATCAGCCGCATGGACACTCCGGTTTCGCACGAACTGTTTCCCCATGTCCGTATCGTGCTTGGCATGGTCATCGGCCTTGGCATCACCCGCATGCTGGCCGGTGTCGCCGGCTTCATCCAGCATCCCGGTCGTTACAAGGTTTCGCTGCTCCACATGCTGTGGGCTGTGTCGATCCTGGTCGAACTGATCCTGTTCTGGTGGTGGGAGTTCGGGCTCAGCCGCATCGATCGCTGGACCTTCGGTATCTTCATCTTCGTGATCGGCTATGCGGTGGTGCTGTATCTGCTGGCCGCGCTGCTGTTTCCGGACAATATCGCCGAATATGGCGGCTACGAGGATTTCTTTCTCAAACGACGACATTGGTTCTTCGCCATCCTCGGCACGACCTTCGTGTTCGATGTGATCGACACACTGATCAAGGGGGCGGATTACTTCACGCGTCTCAGCGTCGATTATCTGGTGCAGGTGCCGATTGGCTTGGCGCTCTGCATCGTCGGTTGGATTTCGGCCAACCGCAATGTGCAGATCGCGGTGGCGCTCGTTCACTTGACCTATCAGGCCTATTGGATCGTGCGCGTTTACAACACGATGCATTGAAGCATAAGCGGCGCGAGAGGCTGCCGGTCCTCACATGTCTTCGAAATAGCTGCGCACGCTTTTGTCGGCGGCGACAACTTCCGGTCCCTCATAGGTCATGTCGATTTCCATTGTTTCGTAGCTGCCCGCGAACATGTTGACGTAGGGCGCGCCGCAGAAGGCAACGGGTTTTATTTTGTCCCAGAGAATGTAGCCTTTCGCATCGACGAGATCGCTGTGTACGGAGGCGCCCAGGACATTGCCGACAACCATGGTGCGGTTCAGCCAATCCTTCGTCCAAACGACCTCACATTCGAAATGGCGGGTGCATTCGAGAATGCGTGGTGGTTTGACGAAGCTCGAGGGCAGAGCCGTCAATCCAGCCTTGTCGAGTTCATTGATGCCTTTGGCGAAAGGCAAGCCGACGACGCGCACCTTTTCGAGGATGTCGCGTTCAAAGGCGGGAAGATTGACGACGAATTGGCCTGTCTCGCGAATGTTGCTAGCCGTCTGCCCGGCCAAGGCGGTCGTAAAGGCAATATGCACGGGATTATGGACGATGCGAACGGTCGTTGCGTAGGACGCGGCATTGATACGTCCATCCTTATCGACGGTCGTAATCATCGAAGCGTGACCACCTGGCGCAAAGAGGCGATCCCAATATTTTTCCGGCTGATAGACGACATCCTCTGCGCGCATAAAGTTTCCTCGCGTACTGGGCTGGCTGGCTGAAGGCGTTCTCGATCAGCTCAATTGCGGCCGCCGAGTTTGGCAAGATCGCCATAGGCGCGCCAATCCTCGATGCTCTTTCTAAGGAATGCCTGGGCTTCATCTGGCGAGCTGGTGAACGCATCAGCACCGTTTTCAATCAGGAATTTGTGCGTTTCCTCAGTGGCGAGGATTTGGTTGATCCAGCCGTTCATCTTATCGACGATCGCCCGAGGCGTTTGTTTGGGGACCGCGATCGCCCACCAGCCTGTCAGGTCCAACTGCACGCCGGCTTGCCTGAAGGTCGGAACATCGGGAACCGAAGCCATCGGTTCGGGCGTGCTGAGTGCGATGATTTTAATGTTCCCCTTGCGGGCCTGACCGAGTGCCAGCAAAGGATCGACCAAAACATAGTCGATCTGGTCGCCGGTCAAATCGCGCAGGCTGTCGTTGTTGGTGCGATAGTTCACGAGTGTGACGTTCACGCCCGCGACCTTTTTGAACATTTCGCCAACAATGGTTCCTGACGTGGACGACGTTCCGTATTTCGCGGTAGTCCCCTTCTTTTGCAGCGTGTCAATAAGGTCGGATACATTTTGAATGCGGCTCTTGCCGGGCACCACGAGAAGCGTTCCTTGCTTGGTGATCGTCGCGACAAGTTGCAGTTCTTTGTCGGCGTCCACGGCCGAACCTTCGTAGAGCTGCATGTTACCAGCCAATCCGCTGCCGGCATGGATCAGGACGGCGTAGCCGTTGGGTTTTGAGCGGGCGATATATCCGGCCGCGATATTGCCCGTGGCGCCGGGCTTGTTCTCCACGACAACGGTCGCGCCGGAAAGCCTGCCGAAACGCTCGGCAAAGTAGCGGGTTAGAATATCGGCGCCGCTTCCCACCGCATATCCCGAAACGAAATGGACGATGTCTTGAGGGTAGTTGTCAGCCGCATTGGATATCTGCGCGTTCGAAGCCTGAAGGCCGAAGAGAACAGTGCATAGCGCGATGCTGAAGTGCCGCAAGAGGCGGCTGAGGTAAGACATGTTCCCTCCCAGGAATGTCGTCAGTGCGTCTTTTTCGAGATGTTGACACACTCCAGATAGGCCCGCAATAAGTCAGGTGACCGCCAAAGAGCGGTGAAAAGAGGAAACGATGTCCCAACCGATAGCGCGAATCTTGGCCGAGGAGGCCATCGCCTGGAATTACGACTCGTTGGGCAAGGACGTTGCCCATCAAGCCAAGCGTCACATCCTCGATACATTGGCGTGTGCGATTGGCGCCTACGATGCCGACCCCTGTCTTGCGTGTCGCGATGTCGCCAAGGAACTGAATCCCGCGTCTCAGGCGACTTTATTGGGAGAGAACACCAAGGTCTCGGTCTCGTCGGCGATCATCGCCAACGAAACGATGATCCGCTATCTCGATTTCAACGACGTGCTCTACTTTCCCAAAAGTCCGGGAAAGATCGGTGGGGCGCATCCCAGCGATGCATTGGCTGCTGTCTTCGCGCTGGGCGAATGGCTGGGAGCATCCGGGCGCGATGTGATCGCCGCGACCGTTGCCGCCTATCAGGTTATCGGCCGGATCGTTGACGGTCTCGCCGAAGGTTTGACACCGATGGGTTTCCATCATGGAACGGTGATGCCGTATGGCGGCGCGGTGATCGCCGGCAGGCTTTTGAAGCTGAATGCGGAGCAGATCACCCATGCGATGGGCATCGGCGGGTCGGCCGCCGTCGGTCTTGCCGTCAATGACGCCGAAGGTGAAGAATATAACAACACAAAAAATCTGGCCGACGGTCTGATGGTGGAACGTGGCGTTCTTGGCGCTTTCCTGGCCCGGCGCGGCTTCACCGGCCCCGAGCGCATCATCGAGGGGAATAAAGGGTTTGCGCATTCGCTTTTGCGTGGGGTCGATAATTTCCATTTGAAGCCGTCGCCGAACGAACCCTACATCATGCAGGCGCGCACCAAGTTTTATCCGACGGAATCGACCAATCAGGGACATCTCTCGGCAACGAGCGAGCTGGTTCGCGCTTACGACCTGCAGCCCGAAGATATCGATGGCATCGTCGTGCGCACCAACAAGCGTGCCATCGAGCACAATGGTGATCCGGCGAAAAAATATCCTAACAATAAGGAAACGGCCGACCACAGCGCCTATTTCATGACCGCGCTGAGCATCGTCACGCGGGGGAAAGTGACGCCATTCTCCTTCACCGAGGCGGCGTATGAAGATCCCGTTATCCGCATGCTCACCGATAAGGTCGTCCTGCAACATCTCCCCGAATACGATCCTATCCCGCCAGCGGCGGAGGTCGAAATCCGCACGCACTCAGGGAAAGTGCTGAAGCGCCGTGTCGATCATCCCAAGGGCAATACGAACAATCGAATGAGCGATGACGATCTGCGACAGAAGTTCATCGATTGCGCCAATGGGCGCTTCGACGATGCTGCGATTGACCGCGTCGTCGACATCTGTTTTTCGCTGGAAAAGCAGACGTCGATCGGCGAATTGATGCAATCGCTGGCATTTGCCGAGCCGCGATGATCACTGTGGTTAGACGGGAACAGGCCCCGGCACGCGCACGGCGATGACGGCTGGTGAGCCCTTGCGTGTTTGCCGCAAGCCTTCTTCCAGCGCGGGTGCCACATCGGCGGTTTCGGTGACCATGCGGCCATAACCGCCGTTGGCTTCCGCCAGTTTGGCGAAGTCCGGCGGCGGATCGAAAATGCCGCCGCTGTAATTGTCAGATCCCACTGCGACGCCTTGCGGATACATGCGTTTCAAGCCGGTCGTGCCGGTTGAATAGCTGCCGTTGACGAAGACGACGGAGAGATAGGGCGCCTTATGATAGTTCGCCGCCCAAAGGGCGGCCATCGGCGTGCCGAACATGAAATAGCCGTCGCCGCTTGCCAGCACGACATCGCGATCGGGCGCCGTCAGTTTGGCGCCGAAGGCGGCGCCCGAGCCCCAGCCGCCGGAACTGCCGCCGCTGCGGAAATAGCTGCCGCTTGTCTGACGATGCGCATAGGCGCGCACGAAATCGGCGTTGCTGATGGCATCGTTGAGCAGCACCGCCTCTGGGCTCAGAAGGCGGCCGAGTTCATGGGCGACATAGCAGCCATTGGGACGGCTTTGCTTGGCCGCTTCAGCGGCTTGCTGTTCGAGGTCCGCATCGATCTCGCGCTTGCGTGTCGCCAACTTCTCGCGCCTTAAGGCGATGCGATCGAGCGCGCTTTTGTCGAGCAGCTTTTCGGCTTCGGCGTGGACTGCGCGCAAGGTGAGCGCCACATTGGCGGGTGACCAGATGTCGGCGCGATATTCCATCGTCTTATAGCGCGATTGAACGGGATCGGTGCCGATCCAGGCAATTTTGGCATTGGCAGGGGGTGACTCGCGGCCGGGAATGAAGGGCGCGACGACATCCAGCATGAGCAGGACGTCGGCATCGCGCGAGCGCGCGCCGGTGCCGAAATGGGCATGGGTGTGGGGGAAGTTCATGCGGTCGGCGCCGGCATTCTCGGCAATCGGCAAAGCGAGAAGCTCCGACAATCGCACCAGTTCCGCGACGGCCGCGGGATCGCGACCGGAACGTTCGACGAAGACCAGCGGATTATGCGCATTGACCAGCCAGCGGGCGATGTCGCGGGCATCCTCCGGCGCCGGGGCCACCGGGCGCGCGATGCCCAATTGCGCTGCTGTCGGGAAATGCGACTCGCCGCCCGTGCGCAACATGGCGGTTTCGCGTGGGATCGACAGATAGACCGGGCCGCGTGCCTCGCTCATGGCGATCTGCAACAGGCGGCTGACGATGAGGCCGGGATTGTCCTGATGTTCGAGCCGATGATCGGCCTTGGTATAGTCGCGCACGATGCCGTTCTGGTCGCGCGGCTCCTGATGCCATTGCACGAGGGAGTCGCGCGCGCCGGGCATCGAGCCCGGGAAGGCGCGCGGGCCCGTGCCGCCCATGATCAGAACCGGATAGCCGCCGCGCCAAGCGGTGTGCAAAGCCGCGCCATAGTGAAACGTGCCGACATCGACGTGAACGATCGCGGCGGCGGGGCGGCCACTGATCATGGTCGAGCCGAGAGCGGCGTTCAAAGCGACGGATTCATGCACCATGGTGACGAGCTTGGGGGCTGGCGTGCCGCGCTGCTCGGCCTTGGCGATCGCTTCTTGAAAGAAATTGATCTCGGTGCCCGAGACGAAGAAGAGATGATCGATGCCGCCCTGTTTCATCGCCGCGACGACGGCGTCGGACCATTCGTCGGTCTTGCAGGTCTGCCAGAAATTATCCGTGCTCATTTCCACCCACTCTTATTATTGTGTTTGTTGGCGCGCGCGAAGGTTTCGCGCGCCCACGTCTTTTGATGCCGAAGTCTTACTCGGCCTTGATGCCTTTGCTGCGGATCAGCGGTTCCCAGCGGGCGAATTCGTCATTCAGCAGTTTGTCGAATTCGGCGGGTGTCGAGCCGACGGGGTCGATGCCGAGACTGTTCATGCGCTCGACCACGGCCGGGTCCTTCAGCGCGATGACCGTGTCCTTGTGAATCTTCTCGACGATCGGTTGCGGCGTGCCTTTCGGGACCATCAATCCGCTGAGCGCATAGACCTGGATATTGGGATAGCCGAGTTCGGCGAAAGTCGGCGTGTCGGGAAATTTGTCGGAGCGTTTCGCCGCCGCAATGGCAATGGGCGTGACGCCAGGCGTGCTCTTCATCGAGTTCGCTGCTTCAGGCACGAGGGCCAGAGTCAATTCCACTTCGCCGCGCGAAAAGGCTTCGACCGACGGCGCGCTGCCGCGATAAGGCACATGGATCAGGTCGATCTTGGCTTCTTCGGCGAAGAGCGCCACGCCGAGATGGCCGGACAGCCCTATGCCGGCTGAGCCGTAACGGACCTTGCCGGGATGCGCCTTGGCATAGTCGATCAATTCCTTGAGCGTCTTGACGGGCAAAGCGCTGCTGGCAAGCAGAACGTTCGGCGTCTGCCCGAGGACGGTGATCGGGATGAAGGCATCGCGCCCATAGGGCACTTTGTCCCGCAGCAGATGGGTCATCACGTTCCCAGCCAGCGTGCCGAGCAACAAGGTGTAGCCATCGGCGGGGGCGCGGGCCACGGCCTCGCTGCCGATCACGCCGCTCGCACCCGTGCGGTTTTCGACGATGACGGTCTGGCCCCATTGCTTGGAAAGCTGATTGGCGACCAGGCGCGCGGTGATGTCGGTCGCGCCGGCGGGAGGGAAGGGCACGATCAGGCGGACGTTATTGTTAGGATAGTTTTGTCCCATCGCGGTGCCAGCGAGTGGCAAGCTCACAGCCGCTCCGATGAGTATGCGCCTAACCCAATTCATTTTGTTTCCCCCAATGTTGCTGCGGCAAGATTTCTCCGGCGAGATTTCTCCGGTACCGGCGCCGTGCCAACGCGGCGCCGCAAAGTGGCCGATCAGGTCGTGCACCGCAAGTCCAAAGGGGCATCTTCATGATGTCGAATTGAGCAAACTGCCTTGCTCGTGTCTGGCATGCCGCTCGACGGCAATGTGCTGTTCGCGATGGTCGCGGAGATGAGATGCCGTTCGTGTGCCTAAGCCGATTTTGAGGTGATATTTGACCGCGAGCAAAATTCGGCCGGCGGCGTCGCTGGAAGCGGTTGTTTCAGCGTGGGCTTGCCGATATCAAACGATCGCACCCGATGAGCAAGCTCCGGGGCGGTTTCGATTGGGGAGGATGCGCTGAAGATGATCTCGTTCATCAAACGCAACACGGACGCTGTCGCGCCTTTCGCGACTGATTTACAAGCTCTTTTCTAAGAGGTCGCCGTGCCCCGTTCCGTCATCGTCCATGAAAATTTCTCCCGGCGCATCGCCGCGCTGGACTTTCCGCCCGGTGCGCCGCCCACGGCGGGGCTTTCGGCGGCCGAAGCCGTCGGGCTTTATCGCGCGCAATGCCTGTCGCGGGCGCTCGATCTGACCAGCCGCGCCATGCAGAAGGCAGGGCAGGGATTTTATACGATCGGTTCGTCCGGCCACGAGGGCATGGCCGCCGTGGCGCATGCCTTGTGCCCCACCGACATGGCTTTCCTGCATTATCGCGATGCCGCTTTTCAGATCGCCCGTGCCGCGCAAGTCCCCGGCCAGACGATCGCCTGGGACATGCTGCTTTCCTTCGCCGCGTCGAGCGAGGATCCGATTTCGGGCGGCCGGCATAAGGTGCTGGGCTCGAAAGCCCTGAACATTCCGCCGCAGACCTCGACCATCGCCAGCCACCTGCCGAAGGCGGTGGGCGCGGCCTATTCCATCGGTCTGGCTCGCCGGCATCAGCCGGAGCATCGGCAGCTGCCGGACGATGCCATCATCATGTGTTCGTTCGGCGATGCCTCGTCCAATCATTCGACGGCACAGGGCGCGTTCAACACGGCGTCATGGACCTCCTATCAGAGCATTCCGCTGCCGCTGTTGTTCGTCTGCGAGGACAATGGCATCGGCATTTCGGTGAAGACGCCGCGCGGCTGGGTGGGCGAGAATTTCAAGAACCGCCCTGGCCTCAAATATTTCTCCGCCAATGGCCTCGACCTTTATGAGACCTATGCGGTGGCGCGCGCGGCGGCGGATTATGTGCGCACGCGCCGCAAACCGGCCTTCCTGCATCTGCGCACCGTGCGGCTCTACGGCCACGCCGGGGCCGACATGCCGACCACTTACATGAGCAAGGACGAAGTGGAGGCCGAAGAGGCGAACGATCCGTTGCTGCATTCGGTGCGGCTGCTGCATGAAGCGGGTGCTCTATCGCCGCCGGAAGCTCTGGCCATCTATCAGGAGACCTGCGCCCGCACCGATCGGGTGGCCGCCGAGGCGATCCAGCGGCCAAAGCTCACAGATGCCGCCGGCGTCATGGCGAGCCTCATTCCTGACTCACGGCCTTGCCGCCCGAGCAATGGCCCGACCGAGGACGAGCGCGGCGCCGTGTTCGGTTCGGACCTGAACGCGATGAATACGCCGCAGCCGATGAGCCGCATCATCAATTGGGCGCTCGCCGATCTGATGCTGGAACATCCGGAAATCCTGCTGGCGGGTGAGGATGTCGGCCGCAAGGGCGGCGTCTACGGCGTGACGCAGAAGTTGCAGGCGCGCTTCGGCGCCGACCGGGTGATCGACACTTTGCTCGACGAGCAATCGATCCTCGGGCTTGCCATCGGCGCCAGCCACAATGGCTTCGTGCCGATCCCGGAGATTCAATTTCTGGCTTATCTGCACAATGCGGAAGATCAATTGCGCGGCGAAGCGGCAACCCTGTCGTTCTTCTCCGATCGGCAATACACCAATCCGATGATCGTGCGCATCGCCGGGCTCGGCTATCAGAAGGGCTTCGGCGGTCATTTCCATAACGACAATTCCATCGCCGTTTTGCGCGACATTCCAGGATTGGTCATCGCCTGCCCGTCGAATGGCGCGGATGCGGCGCGCATGCTGCGCGAATGCGTCCGGCTGGCGCGCGAGGAACAGCGGGTGATCGTGTTTCTCGAACCGATCGCGCTCTATCCCATGCGCGACCTTCATGCCGACAAGGATGGCCAGTGGATGTCGCTTTATCCGCCGCGCCAGGAGCGTATCGCTTTGGGTGAGGTGGGCGTGCATGGCACCGGCAAGGATTTGGCCATCGTCACGTTTGCCAATGGTTTCTACCTGGCCCGGCAGGCCGAGAAGGCCTTGCGCGAACGTGGCATCAATCTGCGCATCATCGATCTGAGATGGCTGGCGCCTCTGCCGGAGGCTTCGCTTCTGTCGGCGGTCGAGGGCTGCCGCAATATTCTGGTGGTCGACGAGTGCCGCCGCACCGGCGGTCAATCGGAAGCGCTGATCACCTTGTTCAATGCGCGCAAGACAGCGCCGGTGACGCGGATCGCGGCGCATGATTCCTTCATCGCGACAGGGCCTGCCTATGCGGCGACCTTGCCGTCGGCCGACGACATCGTCGCGGCGGCGCTGCGCATGATGGAGGTTCATGCGTGAAGACGGCTGTTGTCATCTGCCCAGGGCGCGGCACCTATAACAAGGCCGAACTCGGTTATCTCTCTCAACATCACGCGGACAAGCGCGATGTGTTTGCAGGGTTCGATGCGGTTCGCCGCGCCGGCGGGCAGGAGACCTTGCAGGAGCTCGATGGCGCGGCCTCCTATTCTGCGTCGCGTCATACGCGCGGCGACAATGCTTCGGCTTTGATCTACACCTGCACCACGGCCGATTTCGTGGCGATCGATCGTAAAGCCATCGAGATCGTCGCCGTCACCGGCAATTCCATGGGCTGGTATTCGGCACTGGCCTGTGCCGGTGCTCTGTCGCCGCAGGAGGGTTTCGCTCTCGCCAATGTGATGGGCACATTGATGCAGCAGCATCTCATCGGCGGCCAGTTGATCTACCCGTTCGCCGACGAAGCCTGGCGGATGGATTTGGCGCGTCGGGCCGAACTGCTGGCGCTCGTCCGCTCGATCGCCGACAAGCCAGAACATGATCTGGTGCTGTCGATCGATCTCGGCGGCATGCTGGTGATTGCCGGCAATGATGCGGGGCTCAAAGCCTTCGAGCGTCTGGTGCCGCGCGTGCAGGACCGCTTTCCCTTGCGGCTCGCCAATCATGCGGCCTTTCATACGCATTTGCAGGCGCCGGTGGCCGCAGCCGGTCGCGAGAAATGGCCGCGCGGTTCCTTCCTCCAGCCGTCGCTGCCCTTGGTCGATGGCCGGGGCGCGATCTGGTGGCCGGGCGCGAGCGATCTATCGGCGCTTTATGATTATACGCTCGGTCATCAGGTGACTGAAACTTACGATTTCACGCAAGCGATCACGGCTGCCGCGCGAGAATTCGCGCCCGATCTTTTCATCATCACCGGGCCTGGCACGACGATGGGTGGTGCCGTGGCGCAGTCGCTGATCCGCGCGCAGTGGAAGGCCATGGCATCGAAAGCGGATTTCGAAGCGGCGCAAAAGGCGAGGCCGGTCATCGCCGCCATGGGCATGGCCGATCAGCGCGCCACGGTCGTTTCTTAGGATTAGCGCCGGCTGCGCAGGTGGCAGACTTTCACTTTACCGCCTCGCCCATCGGCCCGCCACACGCAGCCGGGATTGCGCGGCGTGCGGTCGTAGAGGTGGATGACGGCGCGGCGCTTGCGATTGAACGTCTGGTTGGAAAAATCATGGCCACCGATGCGCACGTTTTTGCCAAAACGCACTTCGGCGGAGGCGGGCGCGCTGGCCGAGGCTGAAAGCGTTGCGGCAGCCGCCAGCAGCGTGGCGACGAGGAGGCGGCGCAAAGAGGTCATCGGCTTGCAGTCTCCTCGCTCATCTTGTCGAGACAAAACCATGACGGGCCTCCGTTCGTCGAAGAGGCCCGTCGTGAAGCGTGAATATGAAGGCCGAGACCGGCCAGCTTAAATCGGCTGGTTAAATCGGTTTGGCGCCGGGCGTGCCGCACTTGGCGAATTTGCCCTTGGCGTCCTTGCAGCGGTTGGAGGTGGCCGCCGCCGGCGCCGGGCACTTCATGAACTTGCCCTTGTCGTCCCGGCACCGCTCGGGCGCCTGCGCATAGGACGATGTGGGAACGGCGAACATCGCGGCGACGGCGATGGTGAGCGCGAGGATATTCTTCATCGATAACTCCTCTCCATGCGACCCGGGCCGAGTCGTCGGCGCGATCGTACACGCGCGAGTTGGCGGGTGCCACTCGGGGTATACATTGATGTTAACAGTGAAGTGGCGCCGCAAGAGGGACGCGGTCTGTCGCCGTCCTGATCATTGATTCTATTGGTTTTTATTTCCTTGTCGAAGCTGATGTGTGCTCGTGGAGCCGCGAGGCCATCGGACAATATCGAAGCGCTTCATGTCCGACGCGCGCATGCGCTGTCAAAGCGCGCCTCGCGGCTGTGGCGTCCCGGCCTCCATCCTATTAGTAAGGCATTCCAGAAACCTTCCGATGGCTGCCCTTCGACGCCGGACGACAATGCGAGACAGGCGGAACCAGCCGTGACCTTCATGACGACAAATCCGGCGCTTGCCCGGTCCCTGGCAGAGCGCGACTACACCAATGCGACGCCGGTGCAGCTTGCCGTGCTGGCGCCGGAGGCGGCGACGCGCGACCTCCTGGTGTCCGCGCAGACCGGCTCCGGCAAGACCGTCGCCTATGGCCTTGCCATGGCCGAGACGCTGCTGGGCACCGAGGAGCGATTTGCGCCTGCAACCGTGCCGCAAGCTTTGGTTGTGGCGCCCACGCGGGAATTGGCGCTGCAGGTGCAGCGGGAATTCGCCTGGCTCTATGGGGCGACCGGCGCGCGCATCATTTCCTGCGTCGGCGGCATGGATCCGCGCATGGAGCAACGCCTGCTGAACCAGGGCGCCCATATTGTCGTCGGCACGCCGGGGCGCCTGCGTGATCATCTGGAGCGTGGCAGCCTCGACATTTCCGCGTTGCGTGTCGTCGTGCTCGACGAGGCCGACGAGATGCTGAATCTTGGGTTTCGCGAGGATCTCGAATTCATTCTCGATGCCACGCCGCCTGAGCGGCGCAGCCTCTTGTTCTCCGCCACCATGCCGCGCGGCATCGTCACCTTGGCCAAGCGGTATCAGCACGATGCCTTGCGCATCGAAGTGGCGAGCGGGCAAGGCGGTCATGCCGATATCGAATATCGCGCGATCCGCGTCGCGCCGACCGAGATCGACCACGTGGTCGTCAACGTGCTGCGCTACTATGATACGCCCGGTGCGCTCGTGTTCTGCAACACGCGCGAAGCCGTCGGGCGTCTGCTGGCCATGCTTCAGGAGCGGCAATTTTCCGCCGTGGCTTTATCGGGCGAATTGAGCCAGAGGGATCGCAATCACGCCCTGCAAGCTCTGCGGGACGGGCGCGCCAAAGTCTGCGTCGCCACCGATGTCGCGGCGCGCGGCATCGATCTGCCAAACCTCGGCCTGGTCATTCACGCCGATCTGCCGAACGATGTCGAAAGCCTGCAGCACCGCAGCGGCCGCACCGGGCGGGCGGGCCGCAAGGGCGTGAGCGTGCTGCTGGTGCCACCGTTCCGTCGTCGTCGGATCGACGACACGCTGCGGGGCCTCAGCATCAAGCCGGTATGGTCCGGTCCACCGACCTCGGAAGACATTCGCAAGCTCGATCATGAACGCATGCTGGGCGACGCGGCGATCACCGACGAACCGAGTGAAGAGGATGCCAGTGCCGGCTTGGCGCTGCTCGCCGCGCATGCGCCCGAGCATCTGGCCGCCGCATTGGTGCGCCTCTATCGGGCGGGCTTGCCGGCGCCCGAGGAGGTCACCGATCCGGGCGAGGAGCGCATCGCGCGCACCCAGCGCGACCGTGCAGCCGAACGGGACCTCGGTGGCGGTGGGTTTGATGTCGGAGGCACCTGGTTCCGTCTCAATGTCGGCCGCCGCAACAATGCCGATCCGAAATGGCTGCTGCCGATGATCTGCCGACGCGGAAACCTGACGCGAAAGGATATCGGCGTGATCCGCATCCTCGACGAGGAGACGCATTTCGAGGTCGCGCCGGTCGCGGTCGCCCGCTTCAGCAAAGCGCTCCGCAAGGCCGATCGCGGTGACCCGATCATCGAGCCGTTGCCCGGCGGCCGGCCGGCTGGCGATGCGGAACGTCCGCGCGGCAAGCCGCATCAGGGCAAGCCGCCGTATGAGAAACCCTTCCACGGCAAGAAATTCCATAAAGAGCCTGGGCAAGGGAAATCCGCCGACGGCAAAGCGAAAGGCGGCAAGGCCGCGTTCGAGAAGCCGCGCGAGGGCAAGCCGTTGGGGCCTGGCAAAGGCGAGCGTCCGTCGAAGGGCGAGCGTCCGGACGCGGGCAAGAGCGGGCCAAAAGGAAAGCGGTCGCGGCGCCCCTGATGGAGGGAACGGATCGAGCAAATTTGAAAGTGGTGCCGCAAGAGGGATTCGAACCCCCGACCCCATCATTACGAATGATGTGCTCTACCAGCTGAGCTATTGCGGCGATTGGCTGCGCGCGGCGCGCCGAGAAGTGGCGCTTCCATAGCTAACCGGACTTGGCATTGCAACCTGTTTGGCAGCCTGTTCGGCCTTTCTCAACGCCCTCCCGTATGCTCCTGGATGGGCTGCGCCTCTCGCACCGCAATGACGGTGTGGTGTTAGCGATTCCCGCGTGACAGCGTTTTTGAGCGACCTGAGTACCTGTTCGCGTGAAGAAAACGCGTCAAAGCGGGAGCCCATCTCGCCGCCGCCTCGCACAGAGTGTCGGAAAGAACAAATCAGGAACATAAATCCGCCCGCCTTTCTTCCTATTTTGAGCCGGATTCGGTGCGGCGCGCGCAGCGCACAGGGGGAGAGCGGCTTTTGAACGGCGGAACATGGCATCAGGGCGGAAGAATCACCGTCGAACTTTGCGATCAACACCTGGCTCAATTTGCTTATCGACAACCGTCGCGCCGTCGCGCGTGCCGCTGGGGAACGGATTCCGCCGGCACGTCGTTCATCTCTCCTTATGGGGGAGGAAGCGAATTCTGAGGAACAACCCCATGCAAGGGTCATTACAGGGCCCCATTCCCGCGATCACTTCCTTGGCTTTGGCGCGCGAATCGTGGGCCGTCCCGTGTCCGCCATGGAGTGCCACGCCAACCGTCAAAACGGTGCTAGCTTCTCCCGAATCAGGAAAACCAGCCCTTCTTTTTCGGCTTGTCGGCCTCGGGTTCCGGGCCTGGATCGTCGGGGGCGGCGATGAAGGAGAGCGGTTTGGTCTCCGCCTTGGTTTTTTCAGGCTCGGGGGTTTCGGGCTTGGTGTCCAGTTTGGTCGGTTCGACCAGCACGACGGGCGCGGCTGCTTCGGTCACGGGCGCCGGGGTGTCGCTCTCGGCCAGGACGGCCTCGGCGTCGGAGGCGGCGTGTTCGATCAGTTTCGCATCCGAACCCGGCAGGTCGAGCGGCGCGACGAGGGGTTCGAGCGGTTCTTCTTCGGGGGCATGCAGGCGCTCGGCCGGGGTTTCCCAGCGGAAGGCGTCGATGCGGCCGGTGACGGGCGAGGCGGGCGCCCAGGTGTCGCTGATGACGCCGTCGGCGACCCAGGCGGGATCGCGCGGCGCGCGGGCGGCGCGGGCGAGCCATTCGCGCATGCGGCCGGACTGGCCGTATTCGGTCTCTTCGAGATCGGCCATCAGCAGGCAGATGCGCGCGGTGGGGCGGCTGGCATTGCCATCGAGCAGCGGTGCCATGGTCTCGCGCGCCAGCGCGAAGTCACGCGCGTCGATGGCGGCGCGGGCGACGGTGAGGCGGCTTTCGCGATGATCGGGGGCGAGGCGGGCGAGCGCTTGCGCGCGCACCAGGCGATCGGTGGAGGAATCGCCGGGTCGCAGATCCAGATAAGCGGCGGCGATGTCGGGATGGGGCAGAACGCGCCAGCCCGATTCCAGGACTTTGGCGGCGCGGCGAATGTCGTTCTTGCGTGCCAGCATGCGGCCGGCGAGCACGTAAGCCGGCAACAGATCGGGTGCGAGCTTGATCGCCTCGCGCGCCATTTGCAGCGCTTCGTCGGGCGCGCGGTCGGTGAGCGTCATGCCGATGCCGGTTTTCAGCACGGCGCGTTGCCGTTCGGCGGTGCGCCGGTCGATGGTCTTGCGGGCGAAATTGCGTTCGACGATATCGAGCGCGCCGCGCCAGTCGTCGCTCATGGCGCGATGTTCGATAATGGCTTGGCCGGCCCACGGCAGAGCGGCATCGGCGTGCGCCTGTTCGGCGATGGCGAAAGCGGTGGCATCGTCGCCGCGTCGGCGCGCTTCCGCATAAAGGCCGCGCAGACCGAACAGGCGTGTCGCCGGCAGTTCGGCCATGCGCTTGAAGGTTTCTTCCGCCGTGGCGCTGTCGCCGCTGATCTGCGCGGTCTGCGCTTTCAACAGCAAGGCCAGCGGTTCGTTGCCGAGCGTCTTCTCGGCGATGCGCGCCGCTTTGTTGGCGGCGGTGACGTCGCCGGCACCGGCAGCGATCATGCCTTGCGAGAGCGCCGTATAGCCCTTGTCGCGCTTGCGCATGCGCATGGCGATGGAGGCCAGGGTCGGCACGCGCAGCGCGAAGCGCAGCAGGCTCCACAGCACCATCAAGATGAAGGTGGCGACAAGGATAATGCCGAGGCCGACGACGGGAGACATTTCATAGCGCAGGCCGCCCCACACGACCGAGACCGTGCCCGGCTGGTCGGCGAACCAGGCGAGCGCGAAGGCGATGAGGGCCAGCAGCGCGATATAGATCAGAGTGCGGATCATGCGGTCCCCGCGCCGGTCAGGATTTGCGGCCGAGCGCGGCGAGCGCATCGGCGACGAGAGCGCGGGCCGCCGTGTCGGCAGCGAGGCGAGCCTTGGCCTGCGTTGCCCAATCGGCGGAGACAGCCTTGGCGGCGGCGGGCAGCAAATCCCAGGCGGTCATCGCGCCTGAAATATTGCCGGCGGTGAGCGCGGCTTCGATGCGGGCGACGAGATCGGTCGGCGTCGAGCCGGTGTTGTCGCCGGCCGGGCGCACGCGCACGAGCCGTTGCGCGGCTTGCGACAGCCGATCCATCAGGCCGGCATCGGCGGCGGGCTTTTCCAAAGCGATGAGTTTGTCTTCGAGCGCGATGAACGAACTGGCGAGCGCCTTGGCCGAGGGCGCGCCCGTGGCGGCGAAGGCATTCAGCGCCGCAAGACGATCAGGCGCGACACCGAGGCGGGCCAAGGTATCGATTTCGCTTTTCAGCGGCGCGCCGCGTTCGAGCGCTTGCTGCAAGGACTGCGCGGCGATGGCTTGTGCGGTGGCGCGGCTGCGCGCAGCTTCCTCATCCACCTTCGCGGTGGCGGCTTTCGCCGCTTCGCTGCTGCCGGTGATGGAGGATTGCAGCGGTTGCAACCGTTGCTCGACGGCGGCGATGCGCGCTTCGAGCGGCTTGATGTCGACGGGTGGCGCGGCGGGCGCAGCCGGTGTTGGTTCGATGCGCGATTCCGTGGCGCGCTCCGAAGCCTTTGGCGCGGCAGCCGCCGCTTCCAAAGCGGCGAGACGCTTGGTGACATCGGCGGACAGGCTGTCGGTTGATACAGGCGCGGCTGGTTGTGGTTTTTCCAGAGCCGCGAGGCGCTGTTCGAGCGGCGCGAGGTTGAGCGGCGCGGGTGCGGCTGGCGTCGCCGTCGCGGTTTTGATCTGGGCCTCGGCGGCGGCGATGCGTTTATCCAATGTCGCGAGCGCATTGGTCGAGGGTGCGGCGGCCAGGCGCGTTTCCACCGTAGCGACCCGCTTTTCGAGTGCGGCGACGGCCGGGTTGGCGCTGGGCGGTGTCGCGGTGAACTGTTGCCAGCCGGCGGCGCCGATCAGCGCGACCACCGCGCCGACGAGGCCGGCGACGGCTGCGGGCACGTAGGAGGTCGAGGCCGGCGGTGGCGATGGCATGTGCGGGGCCGAATCGGCGGACGTTGCTGTCGTGTCCGTCGGCGTCTCGGTCGCAGGTTCGCTGATTGGTTCTTGGATCGGTTCTTGAGCCGTTTCTTGAACCGGCTCTTGAGCCGGTGGCGTCATGTCCTCGGCTCGGGCGTCGATGGTGGCGGGCTCGCGGCGGGAGCTGCGGCTGGCTCTATCGGAGGCCGGCGAAGCGCTTGCGTCGCGTTTGTCGTCACTCATGGTCAATTACCCACTCATACGCGAAATGATCAGCCTTCAAGGTATAGGCCATGGCGGCGGCTGGCGGAACCACCGATGCTCGTTGTTAAGGTCGCAACCGGTCGATCGCTGCGGCCAAAGCCAGGGTGCGGGCGGCGATTTCGGCATGCAAACGTTCCACCATCCGTCCCTTGATCGAGACGGCGCCCAAATTCGCCGCTTCGGGCGCGGCGAAAGCTTCGACGATGGTGCGGGCCTCAGCGATGTCGTCGGCGCTCGGCGCGAAAATTTCGTTGGCGAGTGCGATCTGATTGGGATGGATCAAGGTTTTGCCATCGTAGCCGAGTGTACGCGCGGCTTCGCATTCGCTGCGCAGACCATCCGTATCGGAGAAGTCGTTCATGACGCTGTCGAGAATCGCCAGGTCATAGGCGCGTGCGGCGAGCAGGCACCGCACGAGTACGGGCTGCCAATGGTCGCGGTTGCTGGTGAGGCGCGCGCCGGTGTCTTTGGCCAGATCATTGAGGCCGAGGACGAAAGCCGAGAGCCGTGCCGAGGGATCGACCGAGGTCGCCGCGATATTGCGGATGTCGAGCACGCCGAGCGGCGTCTCGATCATGATCCACAGCCGGGTGCTCTCGGGAAAACCCATTTGCGAAAGCGTGTGCCCGGCGCGGATCACCTGGCCGGGGGCGATGATTTTCGGCACCAGAATGGCGTCGGGCGGCCGGCTGGCGCGCGCCAGAGCGGCGAGGTCGTCCTGAGCGAGCGGCGTATCGAAGCTGTTGATGCGCACGATCAATTCGCGCCGGCCGTAGGTCCCGCTCGCCAGGGCGGTCAGGATGTTTTGGCGGGCCAGGTCCTTCTGATTGGGCGCGACCGCGTCCTCAAGGTCGAAAATCAGGGCATCTGCTTGTAAATCGCGGGCTTTTTCCAATGCCCGAGCATTGGAGCCGGGCATATAAAGGACGCTGCGGCGCGGGCGCGGCGGGGCAGGCGAAGCGGCCAAATCGGCGGTTTGGGCTGGCGTCATGGGCGGCTTATCGCACAAATCCTCGCACAATGCTGCCTTGCAAAAAGGGGGTTCGCGCCATCGCCTGGCGGGAGTATGAAGCCTCGCAAGTGGTTCTCGGAATTAGGAGGTTTTATGTCCTCGCGCCCTCCCGTCGCGCCCGGCTTTCCCGAGCAGCTCGAACAGGGGTATCGCTCCTTCCTATCCGGGCGTTTCCGAGCCGAGCAGGAGCGTTTCGCAGAACTCGCCAGCGGCCAGAGCCCGCGCGTTCTGTTGATCGGCTGTTGCGATTCGCGTGTTTCGCCGGAAACCATTTTCGATGCCCGGCCCGGCGAAATCTTCGTTCTGCGCAACGTTGCCAATCTGGTGCCGCCCTATGCGCCCAACGACGATTATCACGGTACGTCGGCGGCGCTGGAATTCGCGGTGATGGGCCTGCGGGTCGAGCATGTGGTCGTCATGGGCCACGCTCGCTGCGGCGGCATCAAGGCGTTTGTTGAAAACGAGGTCGATCCCTATTCGCGGCCGCTGTCGCCGGGCGATTTCATCGGCAAATGGATCCGGCTGGTGCAGCCGGCCTTCGAGGCGCTGGGCGCGCCGCCGGAGGACGGGCCGCTCGATGGCTTCATCGCCAAGCTGGAATTGGAGGCGATTCGCCAGTCGCTGGCCAATCTGCGGACTTTTCCGTGTATTTCGACCTTGGAACAGCGAGGTCTGCTGCAATTGCATGGCGCCTATTTCGGCGTGATGGACGGCAAGCTCCTTGCCTATGATGAGGCGAGTGGCCAATTCAATCCGGTTGCCGCCGAAGCCCATGCCCTGGCGTTACAGGAGCCGCGCTTTTAGCGAGGTTCCGGCGGGCCCGTTGAAGAGGTTTTTGCCGATGTCGTCACCGACGCCGCTGTCCGCGCTCGATCTGTCTTTCGTCACCACGCAGACGCCGCCCTCCAAGGCTCTGGCGCAGACGATCGAATTGGCGAAACATCTCGATGGTCTGGGCTACAAGCGGCTTTGGCTTGCCGAACATCATAGCCTCGCTTCGATTGCGTCGAGCGCGCCGGAAATCATGATCGGCCAGGTCGCGGCGGTGACGCAGAATATCCGCGTCGGTTCCGGCGGCGTGATGTTGACCAATCACGCGCCGTTGATGGTGGCGGAACGGTTCAAACTGTTGGAAGCTCTGTTCCCCGGCCGTATCGATCTTGGCCTCGGGCGTGCGCCGGGCACCGATCAGGTGACGGCTTTCGCGCTGCGCCGAAAGATGGAAGAGCGCCAGGGCGACGACTTTCTTGAGCGGCTGCAAGAGCTGATGCTGTGGGAGACGGGCGAATTTCCCGAAGGTCATCCGTTCAACAAAGTTTTCGCCATGCCGACCGACGCGCCGCTGCCGCCGATCTGGCTGCTCGGCTCCAGCGACTACAGCGCCCAGCTCGCGGCGCAGATCGGCGTCGGCTATTCCTTCGCCTCGCATTTCTCCGATTTCGATGCGGTGGCGCCGATGCGCGCTTATCGCGAACTCTTCCGGCCTTCCGAAGGGCTGGAGAAGCCCTATTCGATCATCGCACTCGCCGCCGTCGTCGCCGAGACGGATGAGGAAGCCGATCATCTGGCCAAGACCTATGATCTGAACTGGATCCGCCGGGCGCGCGGCGAGATGAAGCCGCTGGCGAGCCCGGAAGAGGCGGATGCGCATCCGTGGACCGAGGCGGAGCGCGCTTATGTGGCGCGCAAACGCGTCCGGCTGTTTGCCGGTTCGCCGCGCACCGTCGTCACGCGCCTGCGCCGTTTCGTCGAGGAGACGGAAGCCGATGAGGTCATGGTCACGTCATCGGTCTTCGATCATGGCAAGCGGATGCGGTCTTATGAACTGCTGATGCGCGAATGGGTTGCCTCAGTGGGCGCGCCTGCGACGTTAGAAGCCTGATTTTTACACAATCGTTGTGCTATATAGGTGTCGTCCAAAACCTAGAAGGATGACACGTGAGCGACGCAGCTTTGCAGATCGAGGCTTTCTTTGATGAGCCGACCAATACGGTCAGCTATCTCGTCTTCGATGGGTTGAGCCGGCATGGCGCGGTCATCGATCCTGTACTCGATTACGATCACAAGTCCGGCGAGGTCGACAATCGCTCGGTCGATACCGTTCTGGCGCGGGCGAAAACGCTCGGTCTGACCATCGACTGGGTGCTGGAAACTCATGCCCATGCCGATCATCTGTCGGGCGCGCCCTATATTCGCGCCAAGACGGGTGCCAAGGTCGGCATTGGCGAACATATCCGCGACGTGCAGCGCATCTTCCGGCCGATCTTCAACATGCCGGATTTGAAAACCGATGGCAGCGATTTCGATCGCCTGTTCGTTGATGGCGAGCGCTTTTCCATCGGCGGTCTCACCGTCGAAGTGATTCACACGCCGGGCCACACGCCGGCTTGCGTCGCCTACAGGATCGGCGATGCGGTGTTCGTCGGCGACACCTTGTTCATGCCCGATTACGGCACGGCGCGCGCCGATTTTCCCGGTGGCGATGCGCGCCAGCTCTATCGCTCAATCCACAAACTGCTGACCTTGCCGCCGCAGACGCGCCTGTTCATGTGCCACGACTACAAGGCGCCGGGTCGCGACGTCTATGCGTGGGAAACGACAGTGGCGGCCGAGCGCAACAACGTGCATGTGCGCGCTGGGATCAGCGAGGACGATTTCGCCGCGATGCGCGAGAAGCGCGACAGCACGCTCTCGGCGCCGACGCTGTTGCTGCCGTCGATCCAGGTCAACATCCGCGCCGGCAAGTTTCCGCCGGCGGAGAGCAACGGCGTGCGATATCTGCTGATCCCGGTGGTGGCGAAACATTCGGATGTGATTGCTTAAGACGCATGGAAGCGTTGCTCTGGATTCCCGCTCGCGGCTTCGCCACGTCGGGAATGACACCTAGGCTTCGGTCCATTCTTTCAGCAGCGATGTCATGGGCGAAGGCCCGCATCTTCGTGTCATCCCCGACAGCCGCGTAGCGGCTGAGCGGGGATCCAGGGGCGTGCGGTAGAGTGCTTGCTTCATAAGAGAACGTTGCGCTGAAAGACTGAAGCGTTTGCCCCTGGATACCGGATCACGCTGCGCGTGTCCGGTATGACACCGAGATGTCGCGCATTATTGAAGCTCTAAGGCTTCTTCAACAAATCCGGCCGCCGCTCCCGCGTAATCCGCTCCGCTTCCTCGCGCCGCCATTTGGCGATCTTGGCGTGATCGCCGTTGAGCAGCACGTCAGGAATGTCGCGGCCTTCCCAGGTGCGCGGGCGGGTGTAGTGGGGATATTCGAGCAGGTCGTTTTCGAAACTTTCCTCGCTGCCGGACGTGAGCTTGCCCATGACGCCGGGGATGAGGCGTACGCAGGCATCGATCAGCACCATCGCTGCGATCTCGCCGCCGGACAGCACGTAATCGCCGATCGACACTTCCTCGAGGCGGCGTGCTTCGATCACCCGTTCGTCGACGCCTTCGAACCGGCCGCAGACGATGATGGCGCCTTCGCCTTCGACAAGCGCGCGCACCCGTGTTTGCGTCAGCGGCCGGCCGCGTGGCGACATCAACAGGCGCGGGCGATGGTCGGTGCTGCCAAGCGTCGTATCGAGGGAGGCGGCCAGCACGTCGGTGCGGATCACCATGCCGGGGCCGCCGCCGGCTGGCGTGTCGTCGACAGCGCGATGGCGGCCGAGGCCCTGGTCGCGGATGTTGTGGATTTCGAGCGCCCACAGACCGCGCTTCAACGCTTCGCCCGACAGCGACAGGCCGAGGGGGCCGGGAAACATGTCGGGCATCAAAGTGAAAATGCTGGCGCGGAAGGTCATAGCTTGCCTTCCTTCACGCCGAGCGCATCGGCAAGGCGCATTTTTGCGCTGCCCGGCTGCAAGGGCTTCTGCTGGCTTTCATGCGGCACCCAGCCCGACAGCCAGATGAATTCGAACGTGGCGCGCAGGCGCCCGTCCGCGTCGGCATGGCGTTCCGCATAAATTTCGGCGGCGCGCAGGAAGAGGGCGCGGCGGGTCGGCCGGCGCAGTCGCTGGGTCAGCACATTGGTGGCGCCCATGGCGCGGAGGTCAGCCATCAGGCTGAAGAGATTGGCGTAGCGCACGGTGATGGTTTCGCTGTCGGTGACGGGCAGCGCGAAGCCCGCCCGTTGAAGCAAAGCGCCGAGGTCGCGGATATCGGCGAAGGGAGCAACGCGCGGGCTGGCGCCGCCCAGAATTTCCTCCTCGGCGGCGGCGAGCGCGCCGCGCAATTCGGTGAGCGTCTGGCCGCCGGCCATACAGGCCAGGAACAATCCGTCCGGGGCAAGGGCACGGCGGATCTGGATCAGGGTGCCCGGCAGGTCGTTGACCCATTGCAGGGCAAGCGCCGAGACCGCGAGATCGAAACTCGCTGGAGCGAAGGGCAGGGTTTCGGCGTCGCAGACCAGGGTTTCGATTGGGGGCACGGCCGGTTCGGGCCGCGGCGCGGCGCGGGTGACATGGCGGTCGGGCCTGACGGCGAGGGCCTGGGCCAGGAGCGGCGTTGGCGTGGCGAGATCGAGCACGCGCGGGAAGGGGCGCAGGATCGTCTCGAGCCGGCTGGTGAGGTCGTCGACGGCGCGTTCGAGCAGGAAAGTGGCCGGCGGTTTCTGGGCGGCGCGCGCCAGCCGCCGCGCCAGGAGGGCGCGGTCGAAAATCTGCGGCGGTGCGGCTGATGTCGTGGTCATGGCGGCATATTGCGCGGCGGGGCTTCAGCGTAAAGCGCTGTTTCAACGGTGCTGGCGCCGGTTCCGGCACCGCGATAGGCTCATCTCATGTGGGCTCAGGAGAACCTTCCGCAAGCGCCAGATCCATCGCCCGAGCCGCTTTTGCTGCAGCCGAAGCGCTCTTGGCGGTCGTTTGCTTTGCTGCAGGGCCTCTTTCGCCATGCTGCGCAGCAAGCCATTGATATTGTTTATCCGCCCTCTTGTATGGTCTGTCTTGCTGCAACGCAGCAAAGCGCAGCATTGTGCGCAACATGCTGGATCAAGATGCCCTTCGTCGAACGGCCGTTCTGCGAGCGCCTGGGCACGCCTTTTACCCACGATCTGGGCCAAGGCCTGATCTCGCCGGAAGCAATGGCCAATCCGCCGGTTTATGGCCGCGCCCGCGTGGTGGCGCGCTACGAAGAGGGGCCGGCGCGCCAGCTCGTCCACCGGCTGAAATATGGCGATCGGGTCGAATTGGCCGAGGCGATGGGCCGCTGGATGGCCCGATCCGGCGCCGATCTGCTTGAAGATGCCGATCTTCTGGTGCCGGTGCCGTTGCATCGCCGCCGGCTGTTCAGCCGGAGGTTCAATCAGGCGGCGGAACTGGCGCGGGTGGTGGGGGAGGTCGGCGGTGTTGCGGCCGATCCACTGGCTTTGCGGCGCATCAAGCCGACCAGGCCGCAGGTCGGGCTGACACGGGCGCAGCGCGCCGAGAACGTGCAGGGCGTTTTTCGGGTGGATGACGTGGCGAAAGCCAGAATTGCCGGGCGCAACATCGTTCTGGTCGATGATGTGATGACCTCGGGCGCTACGGCCAATGCGGCGGCGCGCGTGCTCCTGCGGGCGGGGGCCGCGCGTGTCGACGCGCTCGTCTTCGCCAGGGTTGTGACAACCCGATGAAGCGCCATATATAGGGGGTGAAAGGTACGCCAATGCCCGAGATTACGATCTATACGAAGTCGACCTGTGGTTACTGTCACGCGGCAAAGCACTTGCTGCGTTCGAAGAATGCCGCGTTCAACGAAATCTCGGTCGATGGCGACAGCGCCGCCCAGGAAAAGATGGCCGAGCGCGCCGGCGGCAGCTGGACTGTGCCGCAGATTTTCATCGGCGCGACTCATGTCGGCGGCTGCGACGATCTGCACGCGCTGGAGCGTGCCGGCAAGCTCGACGCATTGCTGGCGGGCTGATCAGGCACGATCATGATCAAGTATGCGCTGGTCTGCGATAAAGGGCACGACTTCGAGAGCTGGTTCCCCAATTCCGATGCTTACGACAAGCAGGTGAAACGGGGGCTGGTCGAGTGTCCGCAGTGCGGTTCGCTGAAGGTCTCGAAGGCACTGATGGCGCCTTCCGTTTCGACCTCGAAGCGCCGTGCCCGCAACAGCGTCGTCGAACATGCGCCGCAGGCCCAAGTGCCTGCTTCGGTGCCGGCGCCCGCCGCGCCGCAGCCGATGACCCTGCTCGACGAGCAGCAGCGGCAGGTGCGCGAAGCGATCCGCGAACTGCATCAGAAGATCGCCGAGAATACGGTCGATGTCGGCAAGGCCTTTTCGACCGAGGCGCGCAAGATGCATGACGGCGAGATTCCGCAGCAGGCGATCCGTGGCGAGGCGACCTTCGCCGAAGCGCAGGAATTGTGGGAGGAAGGCATTCCGGTTCTGCCGGTGCCGAGCCTGCCCGACGATCGTAATTGACGATCGCGCATAGCCTTTGATCTGATGGCGCTCGCCACACGACAGGCGAGCGACCATGCCAAAGCAGGCTATCCCGCATCCGATCCTCACGACCCCCCGGCTGCGGTTGCGGCAGTTTCGCGCCGACGATACGGAAGCGATGCACGACTGTTTCGCCCATCCCGAGGCGATGCGTTTCTGGAACACGCCGGTCCACACCAAAGCCATTGAAACCGAGCGCGTCGTGCAACGCTTGATCGACTGCACGCCATCTTATTATCGGTTTTGGGCGGTGGCCGATGCAGCAAGCGATCGTTCCCTGGGGCTGGTCAACTATCACGATGGCCATATCCGCAGTAAGCGCGTGGCGATCGGTTACATCATCGATCCGGCGCATCAGCGGCAGGGCCTTGCCACCGAAGCAGTGACGGCGATGCTCGACTTCTGCTTTGGCGAACTCAACCTGCATCGTGCGCAAGCCTTCATCCATCCCGACAACACGGCATCGCGCAAATTGATCGAAAAGCTCGGATTCCGTTGTGAAGGCCTGCTGCGTGACAATTTGCGGGTCGGCGAGGATTGGCGTGACGATCTGCTTTATGCACGCCTCGCCACCGACCGGCCCGGCGCGGCCTGACCTCAGATTGCCCCGTTTCGCTCGAAAATGCCGCGTTCCTGTCATGGCGCCGACATGGCACGCCCGTAAGCCCCTCATTTGAGGGATCGAATCGCGGCGGAGCCTGATGAGCTTCAGCTATGTCTATCTGGCGCTCGCCATTGTCAGCGAAGTGATGGCGACAACGTCCTTGGCGGCCTCGCAGGGGCTGACGCGGCCGTGGCCGGTCGTTGCCATGGCGTGCGGCTATGCGGTGGCCTTCATCTTCCTCGCCTTGAGCCTGAAATCCATTCCTGTCGGCATTGCCTATGCCATCTGGTCGGGCGCCGGCATCGTTCTCGTCGCCAGCATCGGCTGGGCGCTGTTTCGCCAGCCGCTCGATATGCCCGCCGTCGTCGGCCTCGGGCTGATCATCGCCGGCATTTCGATCATGCAGATTTTTTCACGCTCGGCGCTGCATTAGACGCTTCCAGGCGCATTCACATCGCTGTTGTAGAAGCCCCTTAATTTCCAACGGTATTCGTGCCGATGGAGAACAGCCGTGAAAATCACGCGAACGGAATTTCTGAATGGATTGTTCGCCAGCGCGGTTGTTTTGCCTTCGGCGGCTCAGGCGGCGGAAACAGATTCCAATGACGTTGCGCGGCAACTGACCGACGGCACGTTTCCTTGGACGATGAAGCCGGACCTGAGCAACCGTCCTCTCGGCTTTACCATCATCGGTGACAATACGGCCTTCGCGCGCCCGGGCGTCTTTGATCGCGCCATGGTTCAGGTGAGTTGGCTGAGGCCGGATTTCGTCATGTCGGTCGGCGACGTGATCGAGGGCTACCATGAGGACCAGGCGGTTATCGACCAGCAATGGAACGAGGCCGAACGTTCAATCGCGAAACTGGGGTGTCCCTTCGTCTGCTGCTGTGGAAACCATGATGTGAACAATGAGGCGACGGCGCGGGCGTGGCGCGATCGTCGCGGTCCGACCTACTTCAGCTTCACTCATAAGAAGGCCCTCTTCCTGGTGCTGAGCACGGAAGATCCTTTCATCCGGATTCCGCAAAACGTGATCGCTCCCTATTTCGCGATGGTCGATGTGATGAACAAGGATCCGGAAAAGGCGATGAAAGACATGGACGGCTTCATCGCTTTGCCGGAAATCGCCGCCGCCAAGGATTCGGGCAACCAGGTCAATATCAGTGATCGGCAGGTCGCGTGGGTCGAGGCCACATTGGCGCAGCATCCCAATCCGCAATGGATTTTCGTGGTGTTGCATAAGCCCGCCTGGAAGAGCGCGGACAAGCAGTTCGCCCGCATTCAGGGCATGCTGGCTGGGCGCAACCATACGGTGATCGCGGGGCACACCCATTATTTCAGTCACGAAGTCATCGATGGCCACGATTACATCAATATGGCGACCTGTGGCGGCATCCGCCAGCGTCCCGGACCCGGCAATATCGATCACGTCATCAACGTGACGATGACCGAACGCGGTCCGCTTTACGTCAATCTGCGGTTGAA
Source organism: Methylocella sp. CPCC 101449 (assembly GCF_031921685.1). Classification (NCBI taxonomy): domain Bacteria; kingdom Pseudomonadati; phylum Pseudomonadota; class Alphaproteobacteria; order Hyphomicrobiales; family Beijerinckiaceae; genus Methylocella; species Methylocella sp. CPCC 101449. The sequence continues at coordinate 1,957,777 of NZ_JAPDHU010000001.1, forward strand.
CGGATTGCTCGATCTCGATGGCACGAGCGGTCAAACATTGGCCTATTGAACGGGCGCGGGCTGGATCAGACCGGGCGTTCCGCCATCAGCATGTAATTGACGTCCATGTCGCGGCTTTCGCTCCAGGTGTCGCGCAGCGGATTGTAGACGACGCCGGTGCGGGCGGTGACGTCGAGGCCGGCGTCATAGAGCCAGTCTTCCAGCTCCACCGGCTTGATGAACTTTTCCCATTGATGGGTGCCGGGTTCGACCCAGCGCAGCACATATTCGGCACCGACGATGGCGAGCGCGAAGCTTTTCAGGGTGCGGTTGAGGGTGGCGGCGAAGAGCAGGCCGCCGGGGCGCACCAGTTTTGCGGCGACGCCGATGAAGGCGGCTGGGTCGACCACGTGTTCGATCACTTCCATGGCGCAGACCACGTCGAATTCGGCGCCGCTCGCCGCCAGGTCCTCGGCGGTGACGGCGCGGTAGTCGATCGCGATGCCGCCGCTTTCGGCATGATGGCGGGCGATGTCGACATTGCCGGGGGCGGGATCGATGCCGGTGACCTGAGCGCCGAGCCGGGCGAGGGGTTCGCTCAACAGGCCGCCGCCGCAGCCAATGTCGAGCAGGCGGATATTGGCCAGAACGCGGATCGGCTCGCCCTCGGGCTTGCCGAAATGCTCGGTCATGCGGTCGCGCAGCCAGCGGATGCGGGTCGGGTTGAATTTGTGCAGGGCGGCCATGGGGCCATCGGCCCGCCACCAATCGGCGCCCAAACGCTCGAATTGGTCAAGTTCACGCTGATCGATGGAAGCGGCGCGGGGCGCCACGCCTGAAGATCCGGCTTTTTGCCCGGAAACCATGGTTTTCCCTCAAAACTGGCCGGCGTTGACACGTCCGGACCGCGCGTTAGATATACGCGCCCTTTCAAACCCGGGCGAGCGGTCAATCTGCCGCGCGCCGGCATCCTGGGCGACATCTGGGCTCAACGCCCGCGTCCCAGAGCAAATAGCGTTTCGCCAGAAACGCAATTTGCTTTTGGAATATTTAGTTCGGCGCGTCTTTGTGCGTTTGACGAAGTCAAACTGCAAAACGCTAATGCAGGCAATCATGGCCCGTCTGGTAATGAAATTCGGCGGCACGTCCGTCGCTAATATCGAACGTATCCGCAACGTCGCAAAGCATGTGCAGCGTGAGGTGGAGGCCGGCTACCAGGTGGCCGTCGTCGTCTCGGCCATGTCCGGCAAGACCAACGAACTGGTGGGCTGGTGCCGCGAGGCGGCCGAATCGGTCTCCAACGACCCGGTCTACGATCAGGCCGAATATGACGCGGTGGTCGCTTCCGGCGAGCAGGTGACATCCGGCCTGCTGGCGCTGACGCTCAGCAAAATGGGCATCAAGGCGCGCTCCTGGCAGGGCTGGCAGATCCCGATCGAAACGTCGGATGCCCATGCCTCGGCCCGCATTACCAATGTTTCGTCAGTGGCGCTCGATGCCGGCTTCGCCAAGGGCGAGGTCGCCGTCATCGCCGGCTTCCAGGGCGTCAATCCGGACAGCGGCCGCATCACCACTTTGGGGCGCGGCGGTTCCGACACGTCGGCGGTGGCGATCGCCGCCGCGATCAAGGCGGAGCGCTGCGACATCTATACGGATGTCGATGGCGTCTACACCACCGACCCGCGCGTCGTGCCGAAGGCGCGCAAGCTCGACAAGGTGTCGTTCGAAGAAATGCTCGAAATGGCGTCCCTGGGATCGAAGGTCCTGCAGGTGCGCTCGGTTGAAATCGCCATGGTGCACGGCGTGCGCACCTTCGTGCGTTCGTCTTTCGATGATCCGGCCGCGCCGCGTCCGGGCACGCTGATTTGTGACGAGGAGGAAATCGTGGAACAGCAGGTTGTCACCGGCATCGCCTTCTCGCGGGACGAGGCCCAGATCACCCTGCGCCGCGTCGCCGACAAGCCCGGCGTGGCCGCAGCGATCTTCGGTCCGCTCGCCGATGCCAATATCAATGTCGACATGATCATCCAGGTCGTCTCGGAAGATTCGACGACAGACATGACGTTCACCGTGCCGGCGGCCGACTATGAGCGGGCGCAGACGGTGCTGGAACAGGCCAAGAGCACCATCGGTTTCGCCAGCGTTCAGGGCGCCACCGACGTGGTGAAGATTTCGGCCATCGGTGTCGGCATGCGCTCCCATGCCGGCGTCGCCGCCAAGGCGTTCCGGGCGCTCTCCGAGAAGGGCATCAACATCCGCGCCATCACCACCAGCGAGATCAAGTTCTCGGTGCTGATCGACAAGGATTATACGGAACTGGCGGTGCGCACCCTGCACTCGCTCTACGGCCTCGATCAAGCTTAGGACTTGCTAGTCACTTGGTGTCATCCCGGACACGCGAAGCGTGATCCGGGAACCAGGGGCGTGTGGTAGAAAGTTTCGTCTTCGCGACGCCAGTGTTCCCATCGAACGATTGAAGCGTTTGCCCCTGGCTCCCGGATCGCGCCGTTGGCGCGTCCGGGATGACACGGAGGCTGTGGGTTCGACAAAGGGTGGCGTCAGAGCGGTCGCTCATTCCCCAGCCGCAGCCTTCCTGCGGTTGGCGCGGATCGCCGAGGATTCGGCGATGTAAATGCCGGCGATGACCATCACCATCGCCAGCATGTGATAGGGCCGCAGCGCCTCGCCCAGCACCAGCACCGACAAGGTGGCGCCGATCACCGGCGTCAGATTGTGGAACATGGCGGCGCGGCTTGGCCCGAGCATTTCGGCGGCGCGCATGAAGAAGATATGACCGCCCATCGAGACGAAGATGGCGATGTAGAGCAGGGCCGCGAGACCGGTCCAGGTCATCGGATAGGAATTGCCGGTCAACACTTCGATCGTCATCAGCGGAATCGAGATGATGAAGGACACGACGGCGATGACGGTGAAGACGGCCAGCGCCGAGACTGCCGGTCGGTTGCGCAGGGCGACCACGTAAGCCGCATAGATCGCCGCCGACAGCAACTGATAGATGTCGCCGCGATTGAATTGCAATTCGAGAAGGGTCAGCGGCTCGCCCTTCGTCGCCACCAGGATCACGCCAAGAATGGTGATCAGCACGCCGGTGCCTTGGATGAGAGAGACACGGGCGCGATAGGCCAGAAAGGCGCCGGCGATGACCAGCGCCGGGGTGATGCCTTGCAGGATCGCCAGATTGATGCCGGTCGTATATTTCGCGCCGATGAAGACGAGCGAGTTGGAGGCCGTCATCGCCAGGCCCATCAGCATGAGAAAGCGCCAGCGCGAACGCAGCGAATAGACCTCGGCCCAGACCTTTTCCGGCGCGAAGATCCACAGCAGGGTGAGCGCGATGGCCCAGCGGGCGCAGACGATGGTCATCGGCGACACTTCGCCCACCGCCAGCCGCGACACCGGCACGCCGCCGCCCCAGAACAGCATGGTGAGCAGCAGCAGGATCCAGGCGGACTGACCGGCTTTGGTGAAGGGGCGCGTCGGCAGCACGGTGGTGGCTTTCAGGTTTTGGCGCGGAAGGTTTCGGCGATGGCGATGCCGCCGAGCACCAGCACCAGAGCCGCACCATGATAGGCGACGAAGGGCTCACCGAGCACGACCACCGACATCAGCGCGCCGAAGACCGGAACGAGATTGTAGAACAGGCCGGTGCGCTGCGGTCCTATCAATTCGACGCTGCGAATATAGAAAACCTGCGACAGAATGGTGGGAAAGGCGATGGAATAGATAAAGATCATCCAGCCTTTCGTGGTCGGCCAGAAGAAATGACCGAGATGCCATTCGGCATAGAGCAAGACGAGGCCGACCAAAGTGCCGGAGATGCAGAGCGCGATGAAAAAGGCCAGCGGGTGCATGGGCGGGCGTGCGCGCAAGGCCACCGTGAACGAGGCATAGATGAAACAGGCGGACAGCACGATCAGGTCGCCGCGATTGAACTGCAAGTCCTTGAGGCTGGCGAGATTGCCGTGGGTGGCGATGAGGAGCGCGCCGAGCAGGGTCATCGCCAGGCCGAGCAGGAAGATGAGCGGCATGCGCGCGCGATAGGCGATCCAGGCGATGGTGACGGTGAGGACCGGGTTGGTCGCCAGCAGGATGGAGAAATTGACGCCCGTGGTATAAGCGCCCGCCACATAGAAGAGCGCGCTAAAGACCGTAAAGCCCAGGCCGCCCATCAGCAGCAGATACAGCCAGCGCTGCCGCATAATCGGCAAAGCACTGGTGAAGGGACGCCAGACGAACGGCAGCACCAGAGCGGCGGCGATCGGCCAACGCATGCCGGCGAAGAACATGGGTGAGAGTTCGCCGACCGCCAGGCGTGAAAGGATGACATTGCTTGCCCACGCCAGGGTGGTGAGCACCATCAACAGCCAGGGATTGGACCAACAGCCGGCGAGCAGACCTTTCGACATGGGAGGGCGGGTTTCCTCGTCGGCGTTCTTGAACCTAGGCGAGGTTCTTGGCACAGTTTAGCTGCAAACCAAACTGCGTTTAGCGCACGTCTGCCCCGCTGAGACGGTGGACGGAGCGACGAGAACGCCAAAACGGGAGGGAAGAATGGACATCACGCGTCGGCATTTCGGCCAAGGTGCGGGCTTGGCCTTATTGGGATCAGCCGCTTCGTCCACCACTTGGCCAGCCATGGCGCAACAGGACTATCCCAACCGCGCCATTCGCTCCCTGTGTAATTTCGGGCCGGGCTCCGGCGCCGATATCGTCGTACGCTTTTACAGTGATCGTCTGTCGAAATTGTTGGGCCAGCCGGTGGTGGTCGACAACAAGCCCGGCGCGGCCGGCAATATCGCGACGCAGATCGCTGCCACCTCCAAGCCGGACGGCTATACGATCCTGATCACGCCGGGCAATGCCACCCTGGCTTCGGCACCGCATCTGTTCAAGGACGTGGCCTTCGATCCGATCAAGAGTTTCGAGCCGGTGGCGCGCCTCGCCCGCGTGCCCTTCGTCATGATCGTCAAGCCGGATTCGCCGATCAATAACATCGCCGATCTGACCGCTTTGCTGAAGTCGAAGGGGCCGAAGGCGCGCTATGGCGCCAGCACCAATACGGCCGTCATCACCGCCGAACTCTATGCGCAGATGGCCGGATTGCAGATCGAGCGGATCAATTACAACGCGGTGGCTGACGCGATGCGGGGGCTGTTGGCCGACGAATTCGACTTCGCTGCCTATGATGCCACCTGGGTGGCGGGCATGGCGCAGGCCGGGCGCGTGAAACCCATTGGCGTGACGTCGACGGAACGCTCCTCGGCGCTGCCCAAAGTACCGACTTTGGCCGAGTCGGGTTTCCCGTCGTTCAATCTGACGCCATGGTGGGGCGCGGTGGTGCCGGCTGGCACGCCCAAGCCCATCGTCGACAAACTGTCGGGCTGGTTCGCTGAGATCACCAACAGCCAGGACACGAAGGAGTTCATGGGCAAGCTCGCCACCGAGACCTGGGCCGGCGGCCCCGACGATCTGCGCCAGCTCATCGCTTCTGAACTCGAGGCCTGGGGCAAATATATCGCGCTGGCGAAGATCGAGAAGCAGTAGGGGCCTGTCTCTCGGTGTCATGCCCGACACGCCGAAGGCGTGAGCGGGCATCCAGGGGCGTGTGGTAGAATCTTTCAACTCGCATGCGAGTTGTTGAACGCTGTCGGAAAGACCGAAGCATTGGCTCTGGATTCCCGCTCGCGCTTCGCGCGTCGGGAATGACACAAAGACTTCGGCGCTATGTCCACGGCTCACGCCGGGTTGTGCCGCCAGACCACGCCCATGCCGTGGGCGCGCAGATCGGCTTCGATCAACTGGCGCGCCTGCGGGCTTTGCAGTTCGAACTCAATGTCGATCGCCGTGGTCTTGGCCAGCGGCGAGCCGAACGTGCGGTCGTGCCAGACTTCGACGATATTGCCGCCGTGGCGGGCGATGATCGCGGCGATGTCGGCGAGTTGCCCGGCCGCATCCAAGGTCGTCACGGTGAGGCGGACGAGGCGGCCGCGCCGCACGAGCGAGCGGTGCAGGATGATCGACAGCAATTGCAGGTCGATGTTGCCGCCGCATAGCACCGTGCCGACCTTCTTGCCCTTGAAGCGATCCGGATAGGCGCTGATCGCGGCGACACCGGCGGCACCGGCGCCTTCCGTCAAGGTCTTTTCCACTTCGAGCAGCATGACCACCGCGTCCTCGATCTTCGGCTCCGGCACGACGAGCATGTCGTCGACATGGCGGCGGACGATCTCGCGCGTCAGCAGGCCAGGTTCCTTCACCGCGATGCCCTCGGCCAAGGACGGGCCGCCGGCGCTGGCGGTCCGCGCCGCATCGAGCACCTGCGCCATGCCGGAATAGAGTTCGGTCTGAACACCGATGACCTTGATACCGGGTTGCAGGGCTTTCGCGGCGGTGGCGATGCCGCCGATGAGGCCGCCGCCGCCGACGGGGATGACGAGGAGATCGAGGGGCGGCGCCTGAGCCAACATCTCCAGGCCGACCGTCCCCTGACCGGCGATGACGGCGGCATCATCGAAAGGATGAACCAGCACAAGACCGCGCTCGGCGATCAAATCGGGCAGACGCTCGGCCGCATCGGCGAAGGTCTTGCCGGCAAGGATCACTTCGGCGCCGCAGTCGCGCACGCCCATCACTTTCACGGCCGGTGTCGTCTCGGGCATGACGATCACCGCTTTCACGCCGATGCGGCGCGCATGATAGGCAAGCCCCAGGGCATGATTGCCGGCTGAGACGGCGACGGCGCCGCGTGTGCGTTCCTGCGGCGTCAATTGCAGGAGTTTGTTCAAGGCGCCGCGTTCCTTGAACGATGCGGTGAAGTTGAGATTCTCGAACTTCAGCCACAGTTCGCAACCGAGAATTTCGGACAAAGTGCGCGAATGCAAAAACGGGGTCGGCGGCAGAGCCGGCCGAATACGCGCCTCTGCGGCACGTATGTCGTCTAAGCTTGGAACGTCATTCATCCATGAGGCCCTTAGCGCGTATCAGCGCACCGCCGTGTAACCCTCACGCACGCCGCGGGGCGACAGCACGAACTGGCCGACGCTGATCTCGCGCGAGCGGAAGCCGCCGGCGCAGCAGAGCAGGTAATATTCCCACATGCGGCAGAAACGTTCGCCATGCTTGCGTGCCATCTCGGCGCGGTTGCTCTGGAACTTCTCGTTCCAGGCCATCAAGGTCAAGTCGTAATAGGGGCCGAAATTGTGCACGTCCTCGACGACGAAGAGTTGGTGTACGGCGCTCGTCACCTGGCCGACGGTCGGCAGCACCCCGTTGGGGAAGATGTATTTGTCGATCCACGGATCGATCGCGGGCTCTGGTTCGTTGCCCCAGATCGTGTGCAGGCAGAACAGGCCGTCTTCCTTGATCAGGCGGCGCGCGGTCTCGAAATAGGTGCGATAGTTTTTCGAGCCGACATGTTCGAACATGCCCATCGAGACGAGATGGTCGTAAGGGCCGCCCGTCGCATTGCGATAATCCATTAGGGTCGATTTGACGGGCAGATTGGCATAGCGGTTCATCGCATAGGCCACCTGCTCCTTCGATACGGTGACGCCTTCGCACTGCGCGCCATATTTTTCTGCTGCGAAGCCCATGAAAGCGCCCCAGCCGCAGCCGATGTCGAAGACGCGTTGGCCTGGTTTGAGGCCGATCTTGCGGCAGATCAGATCGAGTTTGGCGTCCTGGCAGGCGTCGAGGTCCTTGGCGTCTTTCCAATAGCCGCAACTGCCGGTGAGGCGCCGGTCGAAGGTCGCCTCGAAAATGTCGACCGGCAGATCGTAGTGCACGTCGGCGGCGATGAAGGCGCGTTTCATGTTCTGCCGGTTCTGGATCTTGGAGATCAGAACCAGCCAGGCCGTTTTGAAATTAAAGGGGATCTTCTCGGACAGGCGGGAGCCGACGAGGCGATCGAACAGTTGGTCGAGCTTTTCGCAGTCCCACCAGCCGTCCATGTAGGATTCGCCGAAACCGAGCGATCCTTGCGCGACGGCCCGGGCATAGAGCCGGTCGTCCTTAACCTTGATGTCCCAGGGTTTGTTGCCATTGACGTCGATGCCGGCGATCGCGAGCAGATTCTTGACGGTGGTCTCGGCACTCATTCAGCAGTGTCCTCATCCCCACAATGAAACCGGCGGAAATCTACGGACAAAAAGCCGGGGCCTGCAAGGCCCCGGCTTTCATCGCTGTTCCTATGTGGAATGCGATTAACGCATGGATTTGGATGGGTCCGGCGTGTTGGGCACGGTGTCGAAGGCCACGGCGCGGTCGGCTGGCCATTTCATGCGATAGGCCAGTTTGATCTCCTTACTGGCGGCGGGCGCCAGATCGAAGGTCCAGCCCATCACGCCGCGCCGGTCCTCGACGATCTTGTCGGTGGGCGGTGTGGTCGCTGGCAGTTGGTCGATGACGATGGCCGAATTCTCCGAAATCGGGATCTGGTCGATGACGCTGACCTTGATGGGGAAGTCATGCAGGTTCTTCACCACGGTGCGGAATTCTAGGGTCTCCACCTTGGTCGAACCGAGCCAGGTCGGTTCGTTCTCGCGCCGGCGCACGGGCACGCGCGAGACCTTGACCCGGTCGTCGATGCCGAAGCCGAGGCGTGTCGTTTCCCCTTGAGCGATCAAACCGAACTGGCCGCGTCCGACGAAGGCGCCATCGCGTTGCAAGGCCACTTCGCCGGGCAGCAGCGGCGCTTCGTCCTCGTTGACGAAACTGACATCGAGATAGGCGCTTTGGTCGAGCGCCGGGGTCGTGCGGATCAGCACGTCGGCGGCGACGGACTTGCTGGCGATGCGCAGCGAACGCTGGCTGCCGTCGCCTTGAATATCGATACGTCCCGGCACGCGGAAGGCCGCTTCAAAAGCGCCCGTATCGAGATTGGACTCCACTTCCTCGGCCTTTTTTCTGAGGCGCGACTCGTCCGTCGACTGCTGCAAAGCCTCGGCCTGGAGTGGCGCATTGGCTCGTGGCGCCGGTGCGGGGCGCGACATGATCACCGGCGGCTCCCAAAAAGCGAGGCGCTGGGTCTGCATGTCGGGCGCGCGCGTGCCGCGGTTGACCCGCGCGGTCGAGACCGAGAGGGTAACGCCCTTCCAATCCTCGCCGGTGCGTTGCGAGATCAGCGCGCGGCGTACGAGATCGAGGCTCGCTTTGCCGCCCTTCGCATCGGTGGTGAGCTGGGCGTCATAGAGCGGGCGCCAGCTTGCGCCGTTGACGCGATAGCTGAGGATCATCTTGCCTTTCAACGCGCTGCCGGCTTCGAGTTCGACGGTGACTTCACGCAGCGGCCGGGTGCGGGCGTCAGGGGCGCGCGTCGAATTTTCGACCGCCTTGATCTTGTCGTCGAGGTCGCGCAGATCGTTGCGCGCAACGCGCAATTCCTCGTTGATCTTGCCCATGGCGCTGCCGACCGCATCCCAGGCGGCATTCCATTTGTCGATTTCCAACGGCGCGCTGTCGCCGCCCAGTTTCTCCGGCGAGGCCTGCGCATAGCGGCTGATCATGTCGCGCTTGGCGCCGAGCGTATCGATCATCGTCTGTTTGATGTCGCGATCATTACGCAGCTTGCGCAATTGCTCGGCGATGGCCGAATCGGCCTGCGCATTGTCGGCGGGGGCGACCCGCGATTCGACCGAGCCGATCGACAACTTGCCATCGGATTCACCCTCGATGCGCAGCGATGCGGGATCGAGATTCATCGGCAGGCCGCGAAACACCAGGGTGTGCGTGCCGGCCGGCAGTTCGATGCTGGCGTGGCGAATGATGCTGGCGGCGTCGGGATAAACAGTGACGGCGTCGATCTTAGATGTTGCGTCAAAAGAAGCCGCGAAGGCCGGTGCGGCGGCGAGCAAAGCGGGTAATGAAACAATTGAGAGAATGGTGCTTTTGCGAAAGGGCGTGGGGGCAGAGGCGAGGGCGATGATCTGCGGTCGCGACGGCATGGACGTCTCCCAATGGGGCGTGAAGGTGAGCGGCCGGCCCCGGCGGCGGTGGGATTTCTGCCAAGAATTACGTTGAATTCACGGCGGTAAAACGACGTGATTGGGCGGTCATCGCATTGCAGTGCGAAGGATAAGCCCGTTCGCGCCGTGCTGTGCGTCAACGCACGCTACGCGAGGCGTTCACGCACCCAGGCTGGCAGGCGTGCCGCACGGCCGTTGATCACGCAGGCGACGCGGACATCGGCGGTGGCGAGCACTTCGCCGCCGCGCAGCACCTGCTGGAAGAGATCGATCGCGGCGCCACGGATTTCGCGCGCCGTCGTCTCGATCGTCAAAAGGTCGTCCATGCGTGCCGGCCGGCGGAATTCGATGTTCATGCGATGGACGACGAAGCCGAAGGCTTCGCCATGCTGGCCGGCAAAGACTTCATGCTGATGAATGCCGGCCTGGCGCAGATATTCGGTGCGGCCGCGCTCCATGAACCGCAGATAGTTGGCGTGATAGACGGCACCGGAAAAATCGGTGTCTTCATAATAGACGCGCACCGGGAGAAGATGGGGCGAACGTTCGCTCATGCTTTCGACGCGGTGAGAGGTTGCTTGGGCTGACCGAGATCGACGACGACGATTTCAGGCGGCGCGCCGATGCGCACGGGAAAGACCGAACAGCCCAGGCCGCCGGAAATGATGAGGTCGCGGCCGCCTTCGTTGACGTGACCGTAGACGAAGCGCCGGCCATAATGCGACGGGACGACCGGCGCATAACCGAAGATGCGCACCTGGCCGCCGTGAGTATGACCCGAGAGTGTCAGGGATACGCGGTCCGGCACGTCTGGGAATATATCCGGTTCATGCGCCATCAGGATGATCGGTGCGTCGTCGGTGACTTGAGCCAAAGTGGCAGGCAGATTGTCGATGCCGTGATGGGGATCGCGCCAGCCGCGCTGCGGCACGAAGGCGATTTGATCGCCGAGGCCGGCGAGCCAGAACGGCTTGCCGTCTTTCTCGAAGCGAGCGACTTCGTTTTCGAAGATCTTGATGCCGACATCTTCGAGACCTTTGCCGGCGATCGTCGGTCCCTTGCCGCGGCGCATCGCCTGCCGGTCCTGCCACCAGTCATGATTGCCGAGCACCGCATGCACGCCTAAGGGCGCCGACAAAGCTTGCAGGGCCTGCGCCCATTCCTGTGTCGGAATCGCCATCTGGTATTTGTGGCCGGCGATATAGTCGCCAAGCAGCAGGATCATATCGGCATTCATCGCATTGGTGCGCGCGACGATGCTGGCGATGCGTTCGCCGGTCATCCAGGGCGAGCAGGCATGGATGTCGGCGATGATGGCGAGACGCAGATTGAGATCGGCCGGCCAATTCCTCGGCTTCAGCGCATAGCGCGTCACCTGCAGCCGATACAGCGGTTCGATGACGATGCCGTAAGCGGATGTCGCGGCACCGGCCGCGACGAGGCCGGACAGGAGACGAAGAAAGGCGCGGCGAGTGACCATCAAGCTCCGAAGCCGGCGGCAGGGTGGAAAAGCGGTTCAGTCTTCTTCATCGTCAAACAGGCCAAATTGCGGCACCTCCCGCTTCGGCTCGGCAAGTCCCAAATGTTTGAAGGCATTAGCGGTGAGCAGGCGGCCGCGCGGCGTGCGTTGCAGGAAGCCCTGCTGCAGCAAATAGGGCTCGATAATGTCTTCGATGGCATCGCGCGGCTCCGACAAGGCGGCCGCTATTGTTTCGACCCCCACCGGCCCGCCGCCGAAATTTTCGGCAATGAGCGTCAGATAGCGCCGGTCCATCTGGTCGAGGCCAATGGCATCGACATCGAGCAGGCTGAGAGCCCGGTCGGCGACGGCACGGTTAACCACGGCTTCATTGTCGACGATGGCGAAGTCGCGCACCCGGCGCAGCAGGCGCCCGGCGATGCGTGGCGTGCCCCGCGCGCGTCGCGCAATCTCATTGGCGCCGTCCTCGCTCATATTCATGCCGAGTACGCGGGCGCCGCGCCGCACGATGCTTTCAAGCTCCGGCACCGTGTAGAAATTGAGCCGCACCGGAATGCCGAAGCGATCGCGCAGCGGCGTGGTTAATAGGCCGGCGCGGGTGGTGGCGCCGACAAGGGTGAATTTCGACAGGTCGATTTTGACCGAACGCGCCGCCGGCCCCTCGCCGATGATGAGATCGAGCTGAAAATCCTCCATCGCCGGATAAAGAATTTCCTCGACCGCCGGATTGAGCCGATGAATCTCGTCGATAAACAGCACGTCGCGTTCTTCGAGATTGGTGAGCTGCGCGGCGAGGTCGCCGGCCTTGGCGATCACCGGGCCGGAGGTCGAGCGGAAGTTGACGCCGAGTTCGCGGGCAACGATCTGCGCGAGTGTCGTCTTGCCGAGGCCGGGGGGGCCCACGAACAGCACATGGTCGAGCGCTTCGCCGCGCGCCTTGGCCGCTTCGATGAAAACGCGCAGATTCTTGCGGGCCGCTTCCTGGCCGGTGAAGTCGTCAAGCGACAGGGGCCGGATCGAGGCATCCGTGTCGTCGTCGCGCTTTTCCGGCGAGATGAGGCGGCGGGGCGGGGTGGTCAGCGTGCTGTTCCTTCAAAACAATAGAGCGTTACTGCGCCAGTTCCTTCAAGCCCCGGCGGATCAGGGCGCTGGTTTCAGCCCCTTCGCCCAAGGCCTTGACGCTGGCGGCGACAGCGACGGCCGCCTGGGGGCGGCCATAGCCGAGATTGACGAGAGCGGAAATGGCATCCTGGATCGGTTTGGGCGTGTTCGCTGCCTCGTCGGTGCCTGAGAGCCTGGCCACCGCCGGGTCGACATGGCCGAAGACCGGGGCTTTGTCCTTCAATTCGGCGACGATGCGGGCGGCGAGTTTCGGGCCGACGCCGGGGGCGCGGGCGACCATGGCTTTGTCCTGGGTGCCGAGCGCGGTCGCCAGTTCGCCGGGGCTTAGAATGCCGAGGATGGCGAGTGCCACCTTGGCGCCGACGCCCTGGACGGTTTGCAGGAGGCGAAACCAGTCGCGCTCGCCGTCGGAGGTGAAGCCAAACAGGCGGATCGCGTCCTCGCGCACCTGGGTTTCGATGGCGAGCGCGGCCGCCTCGCCGACCCGGGGCAAGTTTTGCAGGGTCCGGCTCGAACACTGCACCACATAGCCGACGCCATTGACGTCGAGGATGACGAAATCCTCGCCGTAACTGTCGATGAGACCCTTGAGCTTGCCGATCATGCCCGTTGCCCGATTCGTTCGGGCCTTAGCCTATAGGGTTTTGGGGCGAAAAACGCCTCGTCTCCAAATCAAAAGGCCCCGGCTCTGCTAAGAGCCGGGGCCTGAAAGCCTTGGATATGCCCTGCAGATCAGAACCGGATGGTCTTGGCCTGCTTCACGCCCGGCAGGGCCTGGATCTTGTCGAGGGTCGCCGGCGGCACGTCGCCGTCCACCTCGACCAAAGCGATGGCCGACCCGCCCGGCTTGTCGCGGCCGAGCGCGAAGGTCGCGATATTGACCTTGGCGTCGCCCAGTTCGCCGGCGAAGCGGCCGATGAAGCCCGGCTTATCCTCGTTGGTGATGTAGATCATCGTCGGTGCGAATTCGGCGTCGACCTTGATCCCCTTGATCGACAGGATGCGCGGCTTGCCGTCCTGGAAGACGGTGCCGGCGACGGCGCGTTCCTGCTTGTCGGTGGTCACTGAGAAGGTGATCAGCGATTCGTAATCGCCTTCGGCGGCGCGGGTCACTTCGTCGATGACGATGCCGCGCTCCTTGGCGACGATCGGCGCCGAGACGACGTTCACGTCCGACAGCATCGGCCGCAGGAAGCCGGCGATGGCGGCGGCGGTGAGCGCCTTGGTCTTCAGTTCGGCGACATTGCCTTCGTAGGTGATGGTGATCTTGCGCACTTCACTGTCGGTGAGCTGGCCGGCGAAGGAGCCGAGCTTTTCGGCGAGCGCCACGAAGGGCGTCAGCTTCGGCGCTTCGGCGGCGGTGATCGACGGGAAGTTCAGCGCATTGGTGATGGCGCCGCGCATCAGATAGTCGGACATCTGTTCGGCCACCTGCAGCGCGACGTTTTCCTGCGCTTCCGTGGTCGAGGCGCCGAGATGCGGCGTGCAGACGACGTTGGGCAGGCCGAACAGCACGTTCTTGGTCGCCGGCTCTTCCGCGAACACGTCGAAGGCGCCGCCCGCGATCTGGCCGGATTCGAGCGCCGCGCGCACGGCGTTCTCGTCGATGAGTTCGCCACGGGCGCAGTTGATGATGCGCACGCCCTTCTTGGTCTTGGCGAGGTTTTCAGCCGAGATGATGCCCTTGGTCTGCGGCGTCAGCGGCGTGTGCAGGGTGATGAAGTCGGCGCGGGCGAGCAGGTCGTCGAGTTCGACCTTCTCGACGCCCAGTTCCTTGGCGCGTTCAGGCGTCAGGAACGGATCGAATGCGATGACGCGCATCTGCAGGCCATTGGCGCGCGTGGCGACGATCGAGCCGATGTTGCCGCAGCCGATGATGCCGAGCGTCTTGGCGGTGATTTCAACGCCCATGAAGCGGTTCTTTTCCCACTTGCCGGCCTGGGTCGAGGCGTCGGCGGCGGGAATTTCGCGGGCGATGGCGAACATCATGGCGATGGCATGTTCGGCCGTGGTGATCGAATTGCCGAAGGGCGTGTTCATCACGATGATGCCCTTGGCGGTGGCGGCGGGAATGTCGACATTGTCGACGCCGATGCCGGCGCGGCCGATCACCTTCAGGCGGGTCGCCTTTTCCAGCAGTTTGGCGGTGACCTTGGTGTTGGAGCGGATGGCGAGGCCATCGTAGTTGCCGATGATCTCGGCCAGCTTGTCTTTGTCCTTGCCGAGGTTCGGCTGGAAATCGGTCTCGACGCCCTGATCCTTGAAGATCTGGACGGCGGCGGGGGAAAGCGCATCGGAAATCAGGACGCGTGGAGCCATGGTGAAGTCCTCACGATGAAGGGGGAAATGCGCGGCCGCTTTGCGGCCGGCGCGAAAGGTATCCGGATGGGCCTGCCCATCCGGAACGGAATCAAACCGGGTTGGCGACCTTGGCGTGCGCCTGGGCGAAGGCCCAGTCGAGCCATTCGGTGAGCACCGCCACGTCGGCGGATTCGACTGTCGCGCCACACCACACGCGCAGGCCCGGAGGCGCATCGCGGTAGCCGTCGATGTCGTAAGCCGCCTTTTCCTTCTCGATGAGGGCGACCATTTCCTTGACGAACGCCGCCTGCGCCTCAGGGGCGAGAGCGGTCACCGCCGGATCGACGACCTTGAGGCAGACGCTGGTGTTGGAGCGGATGTCCGCCGACTTGGCGAGGAAATCCACCCACGGCGTCTTGGCCACCCAATCGGCCAGCACCTTCACGTTCGAATCGGCGCGGCCGACCAGAGCGTCGAGACCGCCGAGCAGCTTCGACCATTGCAGCGCGTCGATATAGTCCTCGACGCAGAGCATGGACGGCGTGTTGATGGTGTCGCCGACGAAAATGCCTTCGATCAGCTTGCCGCCATTGGTCATGCGGAAGATCTTCGGCAGCGGCCAGGCCGGCGCATAGGTCGTCAGCCGTTCGACGGCGCGCGGCGACAGGATGATCATGCCGTGCGCGGCTTCGCCGCCGAGCACCTTCTGCCAGGAGAAGGTGACGACATCGAGCTTCGAATAATCCAGGCGCTGGGCGAAACAGGCCGAGGTGGCGTCGCAGATGGTCAGGCCCTTGCGGTCGGCCGGAATCCAATCGGCATTGGGGACGCGCACGCCGGAAGTGGTGCCGTTCCAGGTGAAGACCACGTCATTGTCGAAATTGACGGTCTTCAGGTCGGGCAGTTCGCCATAGGGGGCTTTCAGGATGCGGGCATCCTTGAGCTTCAACTGCTTGACGACGTCGGTCACCCAGCCTTCGCCGAAGCTTTCCCAGGCCAGCATGTCGACGCCACGGGCGCCGAGCAGCGACCACAGGGCCATTTCGACGGCGCCGGTGTCGGAGGCGGGCACGATGCCGATGCGATAATCGGCCGGAACCTGCAGAATTTCACGGGTGAGATCGATCGCAAGCTTAAGCTTGGTCTTACCGACCTTGGCGCGGTGCGAACGGCCGAGCGGCGCGTCGATCAGATTTTCGAGAGCCCATCCGGGGCGCTTGGCGCACGGGCCGGAGGAAAAATTGGGGTTCGCCGGCTTACGGCCGGGGATGCTTATGCTCATCTTTGATCTCCATCCTTACAGATGGGCGCCTCCCGTTGGGGGGAGGTGTCCCGCCGCGGGAGGTACGCCTCGATCGTGACGGCGTCAAGACGGGAGCGATTTTCTTATTGGCTTTGGCGGATCACAGTTCCCCCTTGGCGGATGCAAAGCATCAGCCGTGCGGGGCGTGGCAGACAGCTTCAATGTTGTTGCCGTCCGCGTCGAGGACGAAAGCGCCATAATAATGAGGGTGATAGTGGGGGCGCAGGTCCGGCCGGCCATTGTCGCGGCCGCCCGCTGCCAGCGCTGCGGCATAAAAGGCGTCAACCTGCTGACGTGTTCCGGCGCTGAAAGCGACATGGACGCCGCCCTTGGCCTTGTTGCCCGTGCCGATCCAGAAGAAGGGCTTGTTCTCGCGGCCGAAACCGGCGTGTTCGTCGGCGCCGGTCTGCTCTTTCGTCACTTCCATCAGCAGCGCGAGGCCGAGTGGCGCCAGGGCCTTGGCGTAGAAGGTTTTTGCAGCGGCGAAATCGCTGACGGTGAAGCCGATGTGGTCGAGCATGGCAGGCTCCGGAGGTTGTGGGACGAACCGTAAGCGGCCGATCGGGCGCCGTCGACTTCGAAGATCGTCTCACGCCACCCGATACACACTCAATTCCACCGTCTTGGGCGTGCGCACGCCCGAGCAGACGAAGATCGAGTGCATCAGCCAGGCGTGGGCGGGGCTTGCCGTCTCGAAGCGCGGCACCGAGCGAAAGTAAATCAGCGCCGGATCGACCGGCTCGCCGCGCTTGATCTTGTCGAGCGCGGCTTTCGGGCCGAAGCGTAGCCCATCGTTCTCAATATAGATGAGCGCGCCGTCCTCGGCCTCGATGACATAGCGGGCGTGCAGCACGGTGAGGCCATTCGGCCGGATGATCTGGAAGTCGGCGCCGGGCCGCACGCGGCCGTTGAGGCGGGGGCCCGTGATGCGCCCACCCGTGATGTCGATAATGCGTCGTTCGCCGAGGCCGGTGTCGCCGATCTCAAGCGGCTTGGCGACGTCGACACTGATGTCGCAGACATGTTCGAGGCTGATGTCGATCGTCATTACTCTTGCTCACATGCGCGACGGCAGGAAGGTCGCCATCTGCGGGAAGGCGACGATGACGATCAGCGTGAAGATTAAGGCGAGCAGGAAGGGCAGGACGCCCTTGAAGATGGTGGTGAAATCGAGTTCCGGCACCATGCTCTTGATGACGAAGACGTTCATGCCGACGGGAGGATGGATGAGGCCGATCTCCACCGTCATGACGATGATGACGCCGAACCAGATCGGATCGAAGCCGAGCTGGATGATCACCGGGAAGACGATCGGTACGGTGAGGATGATCATCGCCATGGCGTCCATCAGGCAGCCGAGTACGAGATACATCAGGAGGATCAACACCAGCACGCCGTAGCTGCCGAGGCCCAGGCTGGTGAGGAATTCGGTGACCTTCTGCGGCGTCTGGGTGATGGTGAGGAAATAGCCGAACAGCAAGGCGCCGATCAGGATGGTGAAGACGGCGGCGGAGGTGCGCGTCGCCTCGAGCAGCGATTTCTTGATCTCGGCCCGGCCCAAACGGCCGCGTAGGAAGCCGATGATGAAGGCGCCGCCAGCGCCCATGCCGCCGGCTTCCGTCGCCGTGAACAGACCGCCATAGAGGCCGCCGATGACGAAGATGAACAACAGCAAGGGCGCCCAGACATCGCGCAGCGCCGCCATTTTCTCCTTCCAGTCGGTCTGTCGCACGACGGGGAGAAAACCCGGCTTGAGATAGCCGATCAGCACGACGGTGGCGATCAAGACGAAGACTTCGAAAATGCCGGGAAGGATGCCGGCGATGAACAGTTTGCCGATGTCCTGCTGGGTGATGATGCCATAGACCGCGAGCACCGTGGACGGCGGGATCATGATGCCGAGCGTGCCGCCCGCAGCGATGACGCCGGCGGCGAAGCTCTTGGGATAATTGTGCCGGCGCATTTCCGGATAGGCGACGGCCGAGAAGGTGGCCGCGGTGGCGACCGACGAGCCGCAGATGGCCGAGAAGCCGCCGCAGGCGGCGATGGTGGCGACGCCGAGGCCGCCGCGCCAATGGCCGACGAAGGCATTGGCGGCGCGGAACAGCTCGCGGCTGATGCCGGCATGGGAGACGAAGGATCCCATCAGCAGGAACATCGGAATGATGCCGAAGGAATAGTCGGTCACCGTGCGCATCGACGTCTGGCCGATGAGTTTCAGGGCCGTCTCGTAATTGGTGAGATAGCCGAAGCCGGCGACGCCGACGAGGCCCATGGCCATGCCGACGGGCACGCGCAGCAACATGAGGATGAAAAGGGAGACAAAGCCGATGACGGCGACGGCGTCGGTGCTCATGCGATCAGTCCGCCACTTTCAGTTCGGTTTCATCGTGGATTTCATCGGGATGGAAGATCAGCCGATAGGTGCGGATGGCGATCAGCAGCACGGCACTGACATCGCCGATCCAAGCAAGCGCGAAAAACGGCCATGTTGGCAGATTGAGATCGAAGGTCAGGACATTGGAGCGATAGGTGTCGACCACTTTGTCGAACAAAGTGTAGGTCTGCACGGTGACGACGAAGAGCAGGACGAGTGTGGCGAAAATATCGATATAGCGCTTCCAGTTTTTGTTGGCGGCGCTCCAGACGAGATCGACCGTGATATGGGTGCCGCGATAGCTGGTGGCGGCGATGCCCCAGAAGATCAGGATGCCGAGCAGCATGCGGCCGAGGTCGTAGCCATCGGGGATCGAGGTGGCGAAGAAATAGCGCAGCAGGACGCCGACAAAAATCAGAGTGACGACACAGGCGACGAAAATGGCCGCGATCCATTCAATCGTGTCGATGAACCCATCCATGAATTTACGCACAGGCGTACCTCGCCAAAAGTCGTGAAAACGGCGGCCGTTGTCGGCCGCCGTTCAGAAGGCTGGTTCAGAGACCGGCGTTGTTGCGGGCGATGGAGTCTTTCAGCTCCTTCATCGCCACATCCGGATCGACGCCGGCTTTTTTCACGCCGTCGGCCCATTTCTGGGTCAGCGGTTCGACGGTCTTGCGCCATTCGGCGAGCTGGGCGTCGGTGAGCTTATAGACTTCGTGATCGGGCAAGGCCTTCATCTTGGCGATGCCGTCATGTTCGAACTTGCCCCAGGCTTCGGCGAATTTCACCGCCCATTCGGTGGTGCAATGATCGTCGATCACCTTCTTTTGCGCCGCCGACATATTGTCATAGGTGCGACGGTTGATGTTGTAGGTGAACATGGTGGTGTAGAGCGGCGCGTCGATCGAGTATTTGATGTGCTTCTCGACGCCGAAGAGGAACATCGATCCCCACGGGAAGAAGATGCCGTCGGCAACGCCGCGCTCAAGCATGTCGCGCGCTTCCGGTGCGGAAGCCTGCACATTGGTGCCGCCGAGCATGGTCACCAGTTCGGCGGTGGTGCTATGCGACGGGCGGATCTTCATGCCCTTGATGTCGCCGGGCACCGTCACCTTCTTGCGGCTGTGCAAGGAACCTGGATCGTGCATGAAGGCAAAGCAGAACTTCGTGTCCTTCATCTCGGCCGGCGCATATTTGCGATACCATTGGTCGAGCGCCGCCGTGCCCTTGCCGGCGTTGGCGAAGGTGAACGGAATCTGGCCAACGGCGATGACCGGGAAGCGGCCGGGCTGGTAACCAGGATTGATGTAGGTCACGTCGGCGATACCATCACGCGCCATGTCGTAATGGTCGAAGGCCTTGCCGAGCTGTTCGGCCGGAAAGAGCGTGGCCTTGATTGTGCCGTTGGAGGCTTTCTCCATCGATTCCGTCCAGGCCTTGGTCGACGGATAGAGCGGATGCGCGGTCGGCACCCACAACGACACTTTCAAATTGACTTGTTTGTCCTGAGCCATAGCCGGCGCGATGGCGCAGCCTGCCACCGCCAATGCGAGCGCAATGCGTCTCATTCATCCCTCCTCATGCGCGCCCGATCCGGTCAAACCCCTCCAACCGAATGGCCATTGCATGGCCTGGCGCCGTGGGAGCAAGTCTAGCCAGGCATGAGGCGGGGTCAATCACCGTCTCACACGTGGCTTTGCAATTTGGAGAATACGTCTTTCGTCGTGTCACACCTTACATAGGTGCGACCCGCCTGATGCATCATCGATTGAAGTGATCAGGCGGTTTTCAACATATAGTCCGCCGTCTTCTCGGCGATCATGATGGTCGGCGCATTGGTGTTGGCGCTGACCAGGGTCGGCATGATCGAGGCGTCGGAGACGCGCAGGCCCTCGACACCGCGCACGCGCAATTGCTCGTCGACCACCGAGGCCGCATCGATCCCCATGCGGCAGGTGCCGACCGGATGATAGACGGTGCCGGCATTGGCGACGACGAAAGCATCGATCTCCGCGTCGCTCTTGATCGCGGGACCCGGCGCGATTTCGCGGCTGTTCATCTTGGCGAAGGCTCTTTGCGCCAACACGTCGCGCAGGATCTTGACGCCAGCGCGCATCGTCTCGCGATCGGCGGCGGTGGCGAGGTAATTGGCGCGGATGACCGGCGGCGCGAACGGATCGGCGCTGCGCAGCGCGATGTCGCCACGGCTTTCGGGGCGCAGTTGGCAGATCGTGCCGGTGAAGCCATAGCCGTCATGCGCGCCGGGTGCTGGCTTGCGGAAGGGAATGCGCGGACCCGTCGTCACCGGAATGCCGGGGAAGAAATGCACCTGCAGATCGGGCTCGGAAACATCAGGCCGCGATTTCAAAAAGGCGCCGCCTTCGAGCGGCCACGCCGAGGCCGGCCCCTTGCCGGTAAGGATATTGCGCAGCACGGCGAAGCCGGCGCGATCGATGCGACGCAGATCGTAGAGGGAGTCCGGCTCCTCGCAGGCATGCGACACGCGCACGGTGAGGTGATCCTGCAAATTTTTGCCGACGGCGGGCAGATCTACTACGGCCTTGATGCCGTGTTGGCGCAGCTCATCGGCGGCGCCGATGCCCGACTGCATCAGCACGGTCGGCGAGGTGATGGCGCCACACGACAAAACGATCTCGCGTGCTGCGCCGATTGTGTAGATCTGGCGGCCGACCTTCACCTCGATGCCGGTGGCGCGACCTTTGGCGACGATGACGCGCAGGATATGCGCATGGGTCAGCACGGTGAGATTGGGGCGCGCGAGGATCGGCGTGATGAAGGAGCGCGCCGTGCTCATGCGCTTGCCGTCGCGGATGGTGAAGTGATAGCGGCCGAAGCCTTCCTGCTGTTCGCCGTTGAAATCGGGATTGCGCTTGAAGCCAGCTTGCACGCCGGCTTCGACGAAAGCGTCGTAGAGGACATAGGGGATCTGCGATCGCGTCACCGGCAATTCGCCGCCGCTACCGTGATAGTCATTGGCACCGTCGGCGAAATTTTCCGACCGTTTGAAGAAAGGCAGCACGCGCTCATAGGACCAGTCGCGTAGACCAAGCTGTGCCCAATGATCGTAATCGCCGCGATTGCCACGGGTGTAGACCATGCCGTTGATCGAAGACGAGCCGCCGAGCACGCGGCCGCGCGGCCAGGCGATGCGGCGTCCGCCGAGGCCTGGCTCCGGTTCGGTCTGATAGGCCCAGTTGTGAAAACGCGACTGCATGAAATAGGCGGTCATCAGCGGCACGTGAATGAGCGGGTTCCAATCGCGGCTGCCTGCTTCGATCAAGAGAACCTGCGCTGCCGGATCGGCCGACAGACGATTGGCCAGGACGCAGCCGGCCGAACCGCCGCCCACGACGATATAGTCGTATCCCTTGGTCATCTCCCCTCCCGCAATGGTTCTGACCTGCATGCGCGCGAAACCATCGGCTCCGGTGCTTGCCGATTTCAGAATCATAATTCATCGGAGATGTACAGCGTTAGGCTTGTTTGGCGCGCGGGCGTTTCATTTTCACTGGCGCCGTCACCGACTGCCTGACGACGAGCTCATAAGGCAGGACGGTGAGCTTGGGCGGCCGTTCGCCGGAGATCAGCGCGAGCAGATGCTGCGCGGCGGTTCTGCCCATGTCGACGAAAGGCATGCGCACCGTCGTCAAAGGTGGGTCGACATATTCGCCCATATTGGTGTCGCCGCAGCCGATGATCGACAGGTCGTGTGGGACGTTGAGGCCGTGGGCACGGCATTCGGTGGTGAGGCCGAGGCCGAGGATGTCGCCGGTCAGGGCGACGGCGGTGGGGCGTTCATCACAGTCGAGCAGCCGGCGCGCGGCCGTGCGGGTGGCATGATTGCTGTAATCCTCGGTCACCACGCGCCAGGCTTCGGGGCAGGGCAGGCCGTGATGCTTGATGCGCGCGATGGCGCTGACAAAGCGGTCCTTCACGGTCGGGGTGTCGTGGATCGGGCCGGAGAAGACGGCGATGCGGCGATGGCCGAGGGCATGGAGATGATCGATGGCGGCGTTGAGAGCGCCGACGCTGTCGAGCGCGATGCTGGGCCCCATGGGAGTATCCAACGCGATGTCCTGGGTGACATAGGGCATGCGATGGCGCGCCAGCAGCGCTGGCAGTTCAGGCAGATGGTCCGAGCCGGTGATGAGCAGGCCATCCATGCCGCGCTCGATGAACATGCGGGCCTGTGCCACCTCGCGCGCCGGATCGCGCTCGTGGCAATTGATCATCAGGGCATAGCCGGCGCGATCCAGCTCCTGCTCGATGGCTGCGATCGACGGCACGAAGAGCGGATTGGCGAGGGTCGGCACGATCAGGCCGATGGCGCGGGAGCGCTGCGAGACCATCGCGCGTGCCGTGCGATTGGGAATGTAGTCGTGGCGGCTCAGTGCCCGTTGCACGGCGCGGCGCTTGTCGGCGGCGACGAGGTCGGGATTGTTGAGGACGCGCGAGACCGTGGCGATGGAGACGCCGGCGGTGCGCGCGATGTCCTTGACGGTGGCTTTGGGGGCCGTCGTGCGCCGTGGTTTTACATCGGCCATCGTCGTGTCTCTTGGACGATCAGGCGGCCTGAACCTTGTATTTCTGCACGTCGCGGAAACGGCTCAACAGATAGTCGCCCGATTTGATCGGCTGATGTTTCGGCGGATTGGTCGCCGATTGGCAGGAGGGCAGGCAGGTGACCAGGCTGTTGTAATCGAGGTTGAAGAACATCGGGATCGAATAGCGTTCCTTGCCGGTGCGGTTGATGACGCGATGTGGATTGGAGACGTAGATGTCGTTGGTCCAGCGCTGGAAGAGATCGCCGATGTTGATTACCAACGTGCCGGGCACATAAGGCGCGCTGACCCATTCGCCGTTGCGCATCATCAGTTCCAGGCCGCCGATCGGGTCCTGCAGCAGGAGCGTGATCATGCCGTAATCGGTGTGCGGGGCGACGCCGAAAGCCTTGTCGTCGCTGACGGGCTCCTGCGGCGGATAATGGAACAGGCGCATCTGCACCATGGGCTTGGTGCAGAATTGCAGGAAGTGATCCTCCGGCATGGCGAGGCTGACGGCGCAGACCTTCAAAAGCCGTTTCCCGAGCTCCTGTGCCTGTTCGAAATAGGCCTCAGACGCGGTGCGCAGCCAGGGGCAATCGGCGGGCCAGCGGTTTGGGCCATGCAGCGGCAGGCCGGCGACGACATCGGGATCGCTTTCGGGCAGGTCGACGCCGATCTCATAGCTTTCTTTCAGGTCCGGCGCGAAGCCCGGATGCTGGTTGATGCCTTGGGGCATGAAGCCGCGCCGGTATTTTTCATCCATGCGATGGGGCAGGCGTTGTTCGAGCGGCAAATCGAAATAGCGCTTGGTGGTGGCGAACAGATCGTCGATCACCGGTTCGGGAATGCCGTGATTGGCGACATAGAAAAAGCCGGTGGTGAGGCAGGCATAGCGCAATTGCGCGGCGATCGGGGCGATGTCGCCGCCGTCGTTCAAGGCGCTCAAATCGAGTATCGGCATTTCATCGGCAGCCGCGGCACGGACAGTGGATTGCACAGTTTCCTCCTAGGAGACGAGGTTTGAAATCAGGCGCCCATCACGCGATCGCCGGCGGTATCTATCCAGAAGACGATGCGGCGCTGCGCCCAACTGACGATGGCATGCAGGCCGACGCCAATCAGCGACAGGATGATGAGGATGGCGAAGGTGCCGGCCATATCGAGATTGAAGTTCTTTTGCAGGATCAGATAGCCGAGCCCGGCCTTGGCGCCGACGAACTCGCCGACGATGGCGCCGATCACCGACAGCACGATGGCGACGTCGAGGCCGACGAAAATGTAAGGCAGGGCCTGTTTCAGCCGCACCATGGTGAACACCTGCCAGCGCGAGGCGGTGTAGGAAACCAGCATTTCGATCTGATCGTGCGGTGTCGCGCGCAGGCCCATGATGGTGTTGGCGAGCAGCGGGAAGAAGGCGATGGTGGCGGTGATGACGATCTTCGAGGTGACGCCATAGCCGAACCAAATGACCATGATCGGCGCGATCGCCACTTTCGGCACGGTCTGAAAGGCGACGATATAGGGATAGAGGATGCGTTCGGCGAGCGGCACGAGCGCGATGAGGAAGCCCAGCACCAGGCCGGCGGCGGCACCTAGAATGAAGCCGGCCAGCACTTCATACATGGTGACCGCCAGATGCCAGGTGAAATCGCCGCTCAGCAGGCCGTCGCTGAAGGCGAATGCGATGGCCGACGGGGAGGGGAGGACGATCTGGCTGATGTCCAAGCCACGCACGAGCGCTTCCCAGCCGCCGATGAAGAGGCAGAGCGTCGCCAGCGGCAGCAGCACGGCCTGGGTGAAGCGGTGCAGGCGGTCATCAACTTTCATCAGTCGAGGCTCCCGGTAGAATTGAAATGGGCCCGGATGCGCGCGACGAAACGGCCGAATTCCGGCGTATTGTGCATCGCCAGCGTGCGCGGGCGCGGCAGATCGACGGGGATGATGTCGACGATGCGGCCGGGACGCGGCGTCATCACCACGACGCGATCGGCGAGATAGACGGCTTCGGGAATGCTGTGGGTGACGAGCAGCACGGTTTTGCGGCTCTCGGTCCAAATGCGTTGCAATTCCTCGTTCATCTGTTCGCGCGTCATGGCGTCGAGCGCGCCGAACGGCTCATCCATCAAGAGGAAAGAGGGGTCATGGACGAGAGCGCGGCAGATACCGACGCGCTGCTGCATGCCGCCGGACAGTTCGGTCGGATATTTGTTCTCGAAGCCGGTGAGGCCGACCATGGCGAGCAATTGCCGGGCGCGCTGTTCAAAGCTGGCGCGCTCGCGTTTCTGCACCTCGACCGGCACCATGACGTTCTGCAAGACTGTACGCCAGGGCAGCAGAACCGGCGCCTGGAAGACGACGCCCAGCTCGCGGCTCGGCCCGTTGAGATCGCGCCCCTGCATGGCAATGTCGCCGGAGGAGCGCCTGAGAATGCCGGCCAGAATCTTCAGCAGCGTGGTCTTGCCACAGCCGCTGGGGCCGACGATGCTGATGAACTCGCCTTTGCCGATGTCGAGATTGACGTCCTTCAACGCATGGATGGCCTGGCCATCCTTGGTCGCATAGGTTTTTTCGACATGGGCGATGCGCAGCAGCGTTTCGCGCACGGCGTCCGCAATAAGAGGAGCGTGGCGCGTCGTGGATGGCGGCGACGCGGTGGTGACATGAGGCAGGGTCATGGTGTCACCCATCGGGGACCTCAAACCTTGCAGGCTTTGGCATCGGCTTCGATCGCTTTCGGATCGAAGGCGTTGACCTTTTCAAAGAAGTCCGGCGTCTTGACGATAAGCGAGGGCGCGGGCACCGGCTTGTCGATCTGCTTGGCCTCGATCATCAGTTTGATCAGGCGCTCGAAGGCTGCGGGATCGGCCGCGCCCCACAATTTACCGCCATTCAGCTTGAAACCTTCGGCCAAGGAGTCGAGCTGCGCCTGCTGGGCGTTGAGGTCCCATTTGACCAAGGTCGCTTCGTCGGCGCCGGATGGCTTGGTCGAGGGGTAATGCTGCCAGTGCAGTTTGACGGCGCATTCGGGATTGGCCAGCGCATAGATCGTCGCCTTGGCGACACCGCGCGCAATGCCGATGGCAAGTTCAGGGTCCTTGTCGAGCGTTCCCTGCATGGCGGCAAGCGAATAGTCGGGATAGCTGCGCCAATCGTCGCCGACGAGCTTGCGCAGTTTCAGGCCGTTGTTCTCGAACACCGCCTGTGCCGCCGCCCAATAGAGCAGGCCGTCGACCTTCTTCGACTTCATCGCTTCGACTGGTGGTGCACCGAGACCGAGCGGCACGAGGTCGACGTCCTTGGTCGGGTCAAGACCGTTGGCGCGCAGAAAATTGTTGAAATAAGCGATGCCGCCGGTGGCGAGGCTGAACACGCCGATCGTCTTGCCTTTCAGATCCTTGACCGATTTGATCGGACCATCGGCATCGACGGCGATCGACCAGTCGATGATGCCATTGCCCATGATGACGCGCACCGGCAGGTTGTTCTTGGAATTGGCTTGCACGACGACGCTGGCATTCACCTGGGCGAAGTCGGCATTGTTGGCGACCATCTGCTGCAGCGCCTGAAGCGAGGCGCCGACCGGCATCAGCTCGACGTCATAGCCTTCCGCTTTCCAATAGCCCAAGGTGATGGGCAGCGTCAGCATCGGATAGCCGACGTTGAGTACGGAGGTGCCGACCGCGACGCGCACCTTCTTCAAGGGCTTCGCCTGTTGCGCCCAGGCAGGGGTCGTGGCGAGCGCCATAAGCGTTGTCAGAACGACGGCAGGTTTTCGTATTGCACGGGCAAGCAGCATGCTGGTCCTCTTATTGCAATGGCCGGATCGGAATCGGAGACGGAGATGTTCGAAATGCCTGAAAACGTTTTCAGCAAACCGCGTGCCAAGCCTTTCGGATGCCTGGTGAGCCGTGCGCGAGTGCCTGATTGGCTTGGGAAAACGGCTTTCGGTGGATCGCGTTAGGAGGATTGCGGCGGCGCGTCTGGACGCGCCTATCCATGTTCAAGAATTAGGCGCGGGCGCACAGGAATGCGTCAGCACGCCCCAGCAAGCGAAGGACTGTTCATGACCGGTATCGAGATTTCGCCCTTTATCGCCAAGCTGCCGAAGGCCGAATTGCATATGCATCTGGAAGGCTCGCTCGAGCCTGAAACCTTGATCAAGCTTGCCGAGCACAATGGCATCAGACTGCCCTATGCCGATGCGAACGCAGTGCGGCAGGCCTATCGTTTCGACAGCCTGCAATCCTTCCTCGATCTCTTCTATCTGGGGCTTACCGTTCTGCAGAAGGGCAGTGATTTCTATGAAATGACATCGGCTTATTTCGCCCGCGCGGCACGTGAGAACGTGCGCCATGCGGAAGTGTTCATCAGCCCGCAGGCGCATCTGCGGCGCGGCATTCCCATCGCCGAGGTGATGGACAATATTCTGGCGGCGATCGACGACGCCAAGAGCCGCCACGGGATGACCGGCGGTTTGATCGTCGGCATTCAGCGCCAATTCGATGAAAGCGATGCGCTCGATATGATCAAAGCCGTGCGGCCGTGGCGCGATCGCATCGTCGGATTGGGCATGGGCGGTCCGGAGCTTGGCAATCCGCCGTCAAAATTCACCCGCGCCTATGATATCGCGCGCTGCGATTGCGGCTGGCACACCATGGCGCATGCGGGCGAGGAGGGCGGCGCCGATTATGTGCGCGATGCGCTCCATACTTTGAAATGCGAGCGCATCGATCATGGCGTGCGCGCCGAGAGCGATCCGGACCTGATGCGCGAACTCGCCGAACGCGGCATCCCCCTCACGGTCTGTCCGATGTCGAACTGCATGCTCAATGTCTTTCCCGACATGGCCTCGCACAACATTCGTCGCCTGCACGAAGCGGGTTTGTGCATCACCGTGAATTCCGACGATCCGCCCTATTTCGGCGCCTATATCAACGCCAATTTCGCCGCGATCCAGGCTGCGCTCGGGTTCAGCGATACGGACATCTGGCAGATGGCGCGCAATGGCTTCACCAGCGCCTTCATCTCGGACGCGCAACGCCAGCGCTATCTCGACGAGATCGATGCGCATCGGCCGGCAACGGCGTGAACGGCCGCCGGTCTCTGTTTCAATGGGTGCCGCGAATGTAGTCGGCGCCCTTTTCGGCGATCATGATGGTCGGCGCATTGGTGTTGGCGCTGACCAGATTGGGCATGATCGAGGCATCGATCACCCGCAGGCCGTCGACGCCGCGCACGCGCAAATGTTCGTCGACGACCGACTCGGGGTCGACGCCCATGCGGCAGGTGCCGACGGGATGATAGATCGAACCGCTGTTCTTGCGGATGTAGGTGTCGATGTCGCCGTCGGTTTCCACCGTCGTCCCGGGCAGCACTTCATCGCCGCGAATCTCGTCGAAGGCCTTTTGCTGGAAGAGCGCGCGCAGCCGCTTGAAGCCTTCGCGGATGGCGAGGCGATCGCCCTCGGCGGCGAGATAATTGGCCTGGATCGCCGGCCGGTCGAGGGGATCGCTGTTCTTCAGCTTGATGCTACCACGGCTCTCTGGGCGCAGATGGCAGACATTGGCCGAGAAGCCATAGCCCTCATAGATGCCGTTGGCGGGCCTCTTCTGAAGGGGATGACGCAGATTGGCGGTCGAGAGGCCGGGCGTGAAGTGAATTTGCAGATCCGGCGCCGCCACATCCGGCCGTGATTTGATGAAAGCGCCGCCCTCGAGCGGAAACTTCGTTGCCGGGCCGCTCTTGAACAGAATGGCGCGCGCCATGGCAAAGCCAGCCCGATCGAAGCGGCGCAGGCCGAACAGCGCGTCTTCCTTCTTGGCCGCGTATTGCATGCGCACGTTCAGGTGATCTTGCAGATTGCGCCCGACATTCTTCGAGGCCACCTTGACGCCGACACCTGCCGCCTTGAGGTCGTCGGCATCGCCGATGCCCGAATGCATCAGAACGGTGGGTGAGGAAATCGCACCGCAGGAAACGATCACTTCGCGATCCGCGTGGATATGGGCCGAAAGACCGTTGGCGACGAGGTCGACGCCGGTGGCACGGGTGCCCTCAAGTGTCACCTTCAGAACCGAGGCACCGGTGACGATGTCGAGATTGCGACGTTCGCGCACGGGATCGATGAAGGCGCGCGCCGTGCTCCAGCGTTCGCCTTTGCCGATGGAGGAATGGTAGCGACCGACGCCTTCTTGCTGTTCGCCGTTGAAGTCGGGATTATAGGGTACGCCGCTGTCGAGCGCCGCCTGATGGAAGATGTCGTAGAAGCGATGCTGCGTCTGCGGCTGGGTGACGGGCAATTCGCCGCCGGCACCGTGATAGTCGTTGGCACCGCCCTCGAAATCCTCGAACTTGCGGAAATAGGGCAGGCATTTCTCATAAGACCAGTCGCGCAGGCCGAGCTGTGCCCATTGGTCGTAGTCGTAGCGATTGCCGCGCGTATAAACCATGCCGTTGATGGCGGAAGAGCCGCCGAGCACGCGGCCGCGCGGCCATTCGATGCGGCGATTGTCGAGATGCGGTTCGGGCTCGGTGAGATATTGCCAGTTGTGCAGGCTGCGACGATAGAACTGGCCGGCCATCAGGGGTACGCGGATCAGCGGATCCCAATCGCGTGGGCCGGCTTCCACCAGAAGCACGCGGCACGCGGGATCGGCGGACAGTCGATTGGCCAGAACGCAACCGGCGGAACCGCCGCCGAGAATAATGTAATCGTACCCCTTCCTCATCCATCCCTCACCTGATCAGAGCTGCTTTCGAAACGCGGCCGGCCGACTATGTCGCTCGCTTCCTAAGTTGCTCTCTTGCCGTCTGTTTCCATGACGATGTTGCGCAGGCGCTGGCCGGTGCGCCAACGCTGGAGATTGTCGATGAAGAGGGAAGCCGCCGTGATGATGCCGGCATCGCCGGCACCCGCGACATGGGGGGTCAACAGCACATTCTCCATCGACCAGAGCGGATGCCCCGGCGGCAACGGTTCGGTCTCCATCACGTCGAGGCCGGCACCGGCGATGCGGCCGGCCTGCAAGGCCTCGATCAGCGCCGGCTCTTCGACAAGCGAACCGCGTGCGATGTTGATCAGGAAAGCGGTGGGGCGCAGCGCGTCGATGACGGCACGTGAAATCATGCCGTCGGTCTGCGGGCCGGCGAGCGCCGCCACCATCAGATAGTCGGCTTCGCGTGCGGTCTCGACGAGGGCCTCGCGCGGGCGGATGTCGTCGAAATTCTCGAGCGGCGTCGTCGAGCGGCTGATGCCGGTGACGTGCATGTTGAAGGCCTTGGCGAGACGGGCGATCTCCTGGCCGATGGCGCCGGTGCCGACGATGACCAGATGCCGGCGCGCCAGATTGGTGATGGGTGGCGTGATGTCGTCGCGCACCCAAGTTTCTTTGAGACGTGCGATTTCGGATGCGCGCACATATCGGGCAAGGCCGAGCATCAGCGCGAAGCCATGTTCGGCGACGGCGAAAGCGCGCACGCCCGCGACATTGGTGACGACCACATTGGGCGGCAGGCCGCTGTTGACCGCCTTGTCGATGCCCGAGGTGACGAAGTTGAGCCAACGCAAGGCGCGCCCGTGCTGGCGAATCAACGCGGCGGGTTCGGGCAGATAGAAACGGTTGCCGGTGATCAGGATCTCAGCGCCGTCCACGGCGCCGGCAATGTCCTCATCGCGTTCGGCGACCATCAGGCGCACATCGGGATCGGCACGCAGGCGTTCAATGAATTCCGTCGGATCGACCAACGGATTGTACAAAGCGATTTTTAGCATCTGGGTCCGGGCGTTGCTCCGGCGGCACAGTAGCCCTGATCGGCGAACCGCGTCTACACGGTGCGTTATTAGCGCGCGTTAAAGGCGTTATTACGAAACCGCATATGGCGATGGGCGTCAGCCCGTGGTTGCGGGCTGTGCCTTGCCGCGCAATGCAAACAAGCTGACGAGTGCGATCAGCGCGATGACGAGTTGCGCGCCAAGCGCCTCCCATGTCGGATTGCCAGTGATCGACACCAGCCAATCGGGTTCTGGCGACAGATCGTAGGAAATGAGCGTCTGCTCCTGCAGTTCCTGGATCGCCGCGCCGACGAAACGCAGGCCCATGATGAACAGGAAGGCGGAGGTGATGATGAAGAGCGGGCGGACGGGAATCTGCATGGCGAGCCACTGCATCGCGATATAGATGGCGGCGAGCGCCACGGCGGCCACCACCAGGCCGAGCAACAGGTCCGCCGACCAGCCGCCGCTCGTCGAGGCCAGGGCATAAAGAAAGAGGACCGTTTCGGCGCCTTCGCGGAAAACGGCGAGAAAGGAAATCAGGCCGAGCGAAAAGCCGGTGCCGGCGGTCAGCGCATCGCCGCTGAGCCGCGCCATTTCCGCTTTCCACTTTTTCGGATCCTGGCGCAGGAACAGCCATCCGCTCATGTAGAGCATTAAGGCGGCGGCGATGATGAGGACGACGGCTTCGATGCGGTCGTCATGGGTGCCGTCGAAATAAATCTGGAAAATCCAGGCGGCGATCAGGCTGGCGATGATGGCAAGGACGGCGCCGATATAAAGCGGACGCAGACGTTCATGGGCGCCCGCGCGCCGCATGGCGGCGGCCAGAGCGGTGACGATGAGCAGGGCTTCGAGGCCTTCGCGAAGCAGAATGAGGCCGGCTTCCAGTGCCAATTTCATAGGCAGGCATCCCACGGGAGGTCTTATGGGTGCCGACCATGCGCTGGCGGACGGCCAAGTGCAATGGAAAAGTCATTGATATTGTTTGGAATAATTCCATCCTCGATGGTTTGGTCGTGACACTTGGCGGGCTTTCGTTACAGGCTTTATTGCTTTGTGATCGCGGCTTTGGCGCAAATCGCCGATGGCACTGATCTGGCCGCATTGCCGCCACGAACCTCCGGCTAAAGGTCACTTTCTGTTAACCACGACGGCGATTGGCTAAAATGCAACGCAGTTTAACAACCTGTCGGCAAGGTTGACGGAACCTTCGCTTAACCAAATGAGCCTTACGACATTGGTGAGCTGACGGTGGCGCGGATGGGGCCGTTCGCGCATCTGTTGAGGAGTTTCGGTATGTCTTTTTTCTCTGGCGTTCGTCTGTTGCGCGTTGCCGCTGCATTGACTGTGGCGCTGGCGATTTCCGCCTGTTCCAAAAGTGAAGATCCGAACGCCGCTGGCCTCGGCGCGGGCGCGGGTGCCGCGACGCCCGGCAGCCAGCAGGATTTCGTCGTCAACGTCGGCGATCGCGTGTTCTTCGATACGGATTCGATCGAATTGAACGCGTCCGCGCAGGCGACGCTCGACAAACAAGCGCAATGGCTCAACCAGTATTCGCGCTATAATTTCACCATCGAAGGCCATGCCGATGAGCGCGGCACGCGCGAATACAACTTTGCGCTCGGCGCGCAGCGCGCCGAAGCGGCGAAGAACTATCTGATCGCCCGTGGCGTTCAGGCCGGCCGCATGCGCACCATCAGCTATGGCAAGGAACGGCCGGTGGCCGTCTGCAACGATATCTCCTGCTGGTCGCAGAACCGGCGCGCCGTCACCGTTTTGGGTGGTCCCGGCGCTTGATCGAAATTCAGCGTGACGGGCGCCGTTCGCCTCCAGGCGGCGTCCCGATCCGATGAAGAGGTGAAAACCTTGCCGGCGTTCCTCTGACGCCGGCATTTTTCTGTCTGCTCAGGTGGATGGCGATCTCGTCTTGCGATGCAATCTTGGAGGTGTCTGATCTTGGCCGCAATTTCGCCAAAGCGCCCCTTATGCTAATCGGTGGGTTCCGCGGCGCGCCTACGGTGCTTGGCGTCTGCGAATTCGTGATTACGGCCCGGATTCATCGATGACTTTGAAGAGATTTTCAGCAGCCACTGCCCTTCTCGGGCTGGCGATTTTCCCCATGGATGTCGGGGCGCAGACGTTTCGTCCGCCCGGTCAAGTTCCTGGTCAACCGCCCGATGGCGGCGGCTATTATCAGCAGGCCCAGGGCGCCGACCCCGCCGGCCTGTTGCTGCGCATCGAGCGGTTGGAAGGCCAGTTGCGGTCGATGACCGGCCAGATCGAGCAATTGCAGTATCAAAACCGCCAGTTGCAGGAGCAGATGCAGCGCATGGGCGGAGCGCCCGCGGGCGGCGGCGAAAGCCGTCCACCGCCGCAGCGGCGCAGCGAAGCCGGCACGGCGCCGGCCCCCGTGGCGCCTCCGTCGCGCGGTGGGCGCAACGATGCCTATGATCCCGATGCCGATCCCAATGCGCCAGGCGCGCCGCGTGTCATTGGCTCCCTGCCGGAAACGCGCGGCGGGCGTCTGCCGCAGGGGCCGATCGATCCGATGGGTCCGCCGATCATCGATGAAGGTGATGACGATGGTGGCGGCCCGATCGATCTGACCAATCCGAACGGCCGCATTCCGCGCTCCGGCGGTTCGATGCGCCAGGGCTCGATCAGCAGTTCGCCATTGCCGGCTCCGGCGCCCGGATCGCAACCGGTTCAGCCACAGCCGCAGCAGCAAGTTCAATCGCCGCCCTCAGGCGCGGGCGATCAGGTGGCGTCGCTGCCGCCGGTGGCCGGTCCGCGCGGGGAATTCGACCAGGCGGTCGCGACCTTCAAAAAGGGCCAGTATGAATCGGCGGAAGGCGAGTTCCGCAATTTCGTCAGTCGTTATCCGACGGGCCGTTTGACGCCGGAAGCGACCTATTATCTTGGCGAGACGTTCTCGCGCCGCAATCGCCATCGCGAGGCGGCCGAGCAGTTCCTGAAGGTTTCGACTGATTATCCGAAGTCGGGCAGCGTGCCGCAGTCGCTTTACCGGCTCGGCCAGTCGCTCGATAAGCTCGGTGCCAAGGAACAGGCGTGCGCGGCCTGGGGCGAGATCGGCCGCAAATATCCAACGGCTTCTGCCAGCCTGCGCAATGCCGCCGACCGCGAATACAAACGTGCGCAGTGTTGAAGGGCCGGCTGACGCGCCCGATCCGCAGCAGGTTTTTGCGCCTTTCGCCGCCCATGGGCGGCTGCTGATCGCCGTTTCCGGCGGACCGGATTCCATGGCCCTGCTGTGGCTGGCGCGGCAGTGGTCGCAGGCCGGCGGCAGTTCCATCGTGGCGGCGACGGTCGATCACGGCTTGCGGCCGGAGGCCGCCGATGAGGCGGCCATGGTTGCCGCCTGGTGCCAGAAAGCCGGCATCGAACATGAGATTGCGCGCTGGGGCGGGCCTTATCCGAAGACCCGCATCCAGGAACGGGCCCGTGAGGCCCGTTATCGGCTGCTCACCGAGGTGGCGCGACGCCATGACGCTGCGGCACTCGTGACCGCCCATCATGCCGACGACCAGGCCGAAACGATTCTGTTCCGCCTGCTCGGTGGCAGCGGCGTGGCCGGCCTGCGGGGCATGCAGGCGGTTACCATCGACGGATTGACTGGTGATCTGCCGTTGCTGCGCCCGCTGCTGGATTGGGACAAGCGGACCCTCGAAAAGGTCTGTCTTTACAACACCATCCCTTTCATCCGCGATCCTTCCAACGACGATCCGCACTATGCCCGCACGCGGCTGCGCCGGTTGGCTGGTCTGTTGACGGCGGAAGGGCTTGGGACGGCGGAACTGACCCGTCTCGGCCGGCGCATGGCCGGCGCCCAGGCGGTGATCGACTGGGCGATTGCCGCGCAGCAGGCCAGGCTTGTTCGCACGCCGTTGCCTGACGATTCCGGCCATGAGCTTGATTTCGCGCCGTTCGCCGGTTTGCCGGACGCACTCATCGCAGCCATGCTGAAGGCGGAGATCGCTGCCGTCACCGGCGAGGCGCAAGCGCCGCGTCTTGACCGGCTCGAAGGTGTAGCCCAGGCAATTGCGGCGGGGTTATTACAGGGGCAGGCGTGGCGCGGCACGCTCAGCGGCGCGGTTCTGAAGCTTAACAAGAATGGCCGGCTCGAAATTCGCCGTGAAGGCCCGCGCCAGCGTGGCCGCTAGGGACTGATTCACCCTTTAGCGTCAGACTTGTTTCACGTTGCCGCCCGAATTGGCCGTTCATATTGCTGTTCGCACAGCAGCTTCCCTTGGCAAGGGGCAGGGGGCGGCTTACATAGGACCATGATCTGGACGGCTGCGCTCCAGCGCGCCGAAGCCAGAAGCCATTGGCAGGATCGAATGAACCCCAACGTCCGGAATTTTGCTCTCTGGGTCATCATCTTTTTGCTCGTCGTTGCACTGGTGATGTTGTTCAACAACCCCGGTCAGCGTGAGCCATCGCAGCAGATCGCTTTCAGCCAGTTGCTGAGCGATGTCGACCAAGGTCGCGTGCGCGAGGTGACGATCGCCGGCCATGAGATCACAGGCCATTACACGGACAACCGCTCGTTCTCGACTTATGCGCCGAGCGATCCGAGCCTGGTGCAGCGCCTCTATAACAAGAACGTCTCGATCTCGGCGCGTCCGCCGAGCGATGGCAACAATTGGCTGGTGACCTTGCTGGTCAACGGTCTGCCCGTCATCGCCTTCCTGGGACTTTGGATATTCCTCTCGCGACAGATGCAGGGGGCCGGCGGGAAAGCCATGGGCTTCGGCAAGTCGAAAGCCAAGCTTCTCACCGAAGCGCATGGCCGCGTCACTTTCGAGGACGTGGCCGGCATCGACGAAGCCAAGGAAGACTTGCAGGAGATCGTCGAGTTCTTGCGCGATCCGCAGAAGTTCCAGCGGCTCGGCGGGCGAATACCGCGCGGCGTCCTGCTCGTCGGTCCGCCCGGCACCGGTAAGACGTTGACGGCGCGTGCGGTCGCCGGCGAAGCCAACGTGCCCTTCTTCACCATCTCCGGTTCCGACTTCGTCGAAATGTTCGTCGGCGTCGGCGCCAGCCGCGTGCGCGACATGTTCGAGCAGGCGAAGAAGAACGCGCCGTGCATCATCTTCATCGACGAAATCGATGCGGTCGGCCGTCATCGTGGCGCCGGTCTTGGCGGCGGCAACGACGAGCGCGAACAGACGCTCAACCAGTTGCTGGTCGAGATGGACGGTTTCGAAGCCAATGAAGGCGTGATCATCATCGCCGCGACCAACCGGCCCGACGTGCTCGATCCGGCGCTGCTGCGCCCGGGCCGTTTCGACCGGCAGATCGTGGTGCCGAACCCGGACGTTTCGGGCCGCGAGAAGATCCTGCGCGTGCATGTGCGCAAGGTGCCGCTCGCCCCCGATGTCGATCTCAAGGTCATCGCGCGCGGCACGCCCGGTTTCTCCGGCGCCGATCTGATGAACCTCGTCAACGAAGCAGCCCTGCTGGCGGCGCGGCGCAACAAGCGCATCGTCACCCATCAGGAATTCGAAGACGCCAAGGACAAAGTCATGATGGGCGCCGAGCGCAAATCCATGGCCATGTCCGAGGAGGAGAAGAAGCTCACCGCCTATCACGAAGCGGGCCACGCCATCGTCGGCCTGTTCGTGCCGGCCGGCATCCCCGTGCATAAGGCAACGATCATTCCGCGTGGTCGCGCGCTGGGCATGGTGAAATTCCTGCCGGAAGGTGATCGCTATTCGATGAAGTACAAGGAGTTCACCTCGCAGCTTGCGGTCGCCATGGGCGGGCGCATGGCCGAAGAGCTGACCTTCGGCAAGGAGAATATCACCTCCGGTGCTTCCGGCGATATCGAACAGGCGACGAAGATGGCGCGCGCCATGGTGACGCGTCTCGGCTTCTCCGAAGAACTGGGCACCGTCGCTTATGGCGAAAACCAGGAAGAAGTGTTCCTTGGCATGTCGGTTGGCCGGCAGCAGAACATTTCCGAAGCGACGGCGCAGAAGATCGATGCGGAAGTGCGCAAGCTCGTCGATACCGCGACGGAAGCGGCACGCACGATCCTCACCGAGAAGCACGACGAGTTCGTCAATCTCGCCGAGGCGCTGCTCGAATACGAAACGCTGACCGGCGACGAGATCAAGGATCTTCTCAACGGCAAGCGGCCGACCCGTCAGCCGACGGACGAGCCGCCGGCGCCGCGCTCCTCGCCGGTGCCGACCACCACCAACAAGCCGCGCCCACGGCCGGAAGGTGGCATGGAACCGCAGCCGACGGCGTAAGCCTTCGCCTTGGATGGATATCAATGCCCGGCCTCGTGCCGGGTATTTTGTTTTGCGGATGACTTGTCAGCGCGCCGCCGTTCCCGTTATCAGTTGGGCTGATAATAATATGGAGGGAACGAAAATGGGCAGATTGCGAACTTTGGTCGCCGTGTTGGCATTGGGTGTCCTGTCTTCGGCGATGCCCCTGGCGGCGCAAGAATTTCCAAACCGAACGATCCGCCTCATCACGCTGACCACGCCAGGTGGCGCGCTGGATGTGCTCGCCCGCATGATCGCCGATGATGTCTCCAAGCAGTTGGGTCAGCAGGTCATCGTCGAGAATCGCGTGGGCGCCGGCGGCAATGTGGGTGCCGAAGCGACCGTTCGCTCCGATCCGGATGGCTACACGATCGGTATGGTCACCGTTTCCACGCACGGCATCAACAAGGCGCTTTATGGCGAGCGCATGAAGTGGGATCCGGTCAAGGACAGTGCGCCGATCATTCTGGCGGCGGAATTGAAAAATGTCGTCGTCGTGCATCCATCCGTGCCGGCCAAGACCGTGCCTGAACTCGTCGCCTATGCGCAAGCGAACCCAGACAAGATATCGTTCGGTTCAGCCGGGACGGGAACGACCCAGCATCTCTCTGGCGAAATTCTGAAGATGAAGACGGGCATCAAGATGC
The DNA here is from genome assembly GCF_031921685.1 of Methylocella sp. CPCC 101449. NCBI lineage: Bacteria > Pseudomonadati > Pseudomonadota > Alphaproteobacteria > Hyphomicrobiales > Beijerinckiaceae > Methylocella > Methylocella sp. CPCC 101449. Next base: position 1,995,610 of record NZ_JAPDHU010000001.1, read on the forward strand.
AGCATGTGCCTTATCGTGGCGCCGCGGCTGCGGTTCCCGATCTCCTGGCTGGCCGCATTCAGCTCATGTTCGTTAGCATTCCCGATGTCATTGCGCATATCCAGGCGGGAACGCTGCGACCGATCGGCGTGACGTCGAAAGAGCGCTCGCGCGCCTTGCCCGATGTGTTGCCGATGGCCGAGCAGGGTTACGCGGATTTCGACGTGCGCGGTTGGTTTGGTGTCGTGGCTCCGGCGGGTACCCCGAAGGCCATTGTTGATCGCTACAATGGCATTCTACGCGCCATGCTGGCGCGTGAAGACACCCGCCAGCGCATGACGCAAATCGGACTCGATCCGCTGTCGAGTACGCCGGAGGAATTCGCAACGTTCATTGCCAGCGAAGTGGCGCGCTGGGCTCCGGTGGTCAAAGCTTCGGGTGCGACGGTCGAGTAACCGTTACGCTGTTTTCCATCTGCCGTGTTCGAGCCAATGTTCGAGCATCGGCAGGTGGTCACAACCAAAGAACGGCTCGTCGTCGGCGATGAAAAAAGGCACGCCGAAAACGCCCTTATTGATCGCGCCTTCGACGTCGTGCTTGAGCGCGTTCTTGATCGCATCGGATGTGATGGCGGCGCGCAGTTCGGTCGTATCGATGCCGAGCTTCGCAGCTACGACCATGACGTCTTCTGGCTGCGTGATGTCTTGGTTGTCGACCCAAAGGTGACGATACATCGCCTGGGCGAAACGTTTGGCAAGAGCCGGGTCGCTCTGCTTCAGCCATACATAAGCACGCATGGCATTGAGGGAATGATGCCCTTTCAAGCCATGAAACTGAAAGGGCACGTTCCACATCTGCGCCAACCGCTCGGCATCGCGCCGCAGATATGGGCCTTTCAAGGGATAGGTCATCAATGGTTTCATGCCCATCACCTTGAGAACGGTGATGCCGACGAGAACCGGGCGCCAATCGGTGGTGCGCCCATATCGCGTGGCGATGGCATCGATGCGGTGTGAGGCAAGATAAGCGAACGGCGAGAAAATATCGAAATAGAAGGCAATCGGATCTTTGTCAGCCATGGTCATGCCCGCTCGCCGGTGCGCGCGGCATTGAGCTGTTCGCGCATCTTCACTTTCGCGACCTTGCCAAAGCCGATGCGCGGGAAGTCTTCAACGATATGGATCTCGCGCGGCACCTTGAATTTCGCCAGGCACGCACGGCAATGCGCGAGGATGCGAGCGCGGGTTGCCTCGGCCTCCGCTCCCGCCGTCAAGATCACAAAGGCGACGACAACCTCGCCCATGGTTTCATCCGACCGGCCGACGACAGCCACTTCGCGGACGCCTTCGACCGCGCCGATGGCGACTTCAACCTCACCGCCAGAAACGCCTTCGCCACCGACCTTAATGACATCCTTGGTGCGATCGCCGAATTCGATCAGGCCGTTTTCCAGGAGGACGACCCGATCGCCGGTGATGAAGCGGCCGTGTCGATCGAAGGCCGCGTCATTGGCCTGAGCATTGTTGTCATACTCGCGGAAAATCGAGAGGCCGCGAACACCTCCGACAAAGAGATGTCCGGTTTCGCCCGGCCCCACGGCGCGGCCATCATCGTCCTCGATGAAAATGCGATAGCCGAGCGACGGACGGCCGATGGAGCGGCTAGGGAAATCAGACCAGGGGTCGCCGACGATGCCTTCGGCAACCATTTCGGTCATGCCCCATCCGCCGATTTCGCGAACGCCGAAGTGTCGCGCCACTTTCGGGGTGTGAGAGGCGGTGATGAATTGGCGCAGGCGATGGGCGGGCGTTGGCTGCTGTGCCAGCACATTGGTGGTGAACTTCACCTGCGATGAAACGGTTGCGCCATGTTCGAGGGCCGTTGCCCAGAAGCGGCTACCGGAGAACCGAGGCTGCAGAACAATCGTGGCGCCGGCATAGAGCGTTGGCAGGAACGACCATGAAAAGCCGACCACGTGAAAGAGCGGCAGGAAAATGTGATAGACGTCGTCAGCGCGCAGTCCGTTCTGCAAAGCGCCGAGCTTGCCACCCCACAAGACATTGGCATGGGTCCACACCACGCCTTTGGCGCGCGACGTCGTGCCGGTGGTGAAGAGCATCAGGGCGTCGGCGGTCGGGTCGGGTGTTTGGGCTGGTGCGGGCGCGTCCATCAGGGCAGTGAAGCTCTCCGCCTTCGCCGGCCGGCTTGCACTGGTCGGCGTTTCGCCCGCATCCGTTTCGGAAATCGCGATCCATTCGAGATGCGGGCAATGCTCGGCGAGTAGCCCGGCAAATTTCGGTTGCGTGATCGCAGCGCGCACGCCGGCGGCCTCGACCACATCGCGCAGTTCCGGCCCGGCCAGAGCGGCATTGCTCAACACGGCAATGGCACCGATCCACATACAGGCGAAACGGGCAATGAGCGTTTCCGGACAGTTCTCGAAATGAACGAGGATGCGATCTTTCGGCCGAATGCCGCGTTTCAGAAGGCCGCCGGCGACGCAGGCCACATCATGCGCGAACTCCGCATAGCTCCATGTCCGAACCGGTGCGTCGAACGGTGCCCAGATCAGCAGAGGATGAGGACCACGGGCCGCGGCGCGGGCGCGCAGCAATTCTCCAGCATCCTGGCCGCTGAACGGATGGACGAAGGGCAAAGCCTCATAGGAGGTCATGGGCGTGTTTCCTTGGGTGCTTCCATTCTTTTTCTTCTACATTCAGCTTCTTGCCGGGGCTATGCCGGAAAGATCTCGTCCAGCCGTTCGGCCGGGCGGCAGACACGGGCGCCCTTGGCGGTGACGACGACGGGGCGTTCCATCAGGATGGGATGGGCGCCGAGCGCATCGAGAAGCTGAGCGTCGGTGAGCGCCGGGTTATCGAGGTTGAGTTCCTCATAAGGCGTGCCCTTGCGGCGCAAGATGTCGCGCGGCGCCATGCCGAGATTTTTGAGGAGGGCCTGCATTTCGGCGCGGCTCGGCGGCGTCACCAGATATTCGATCACCCGTGGCTCGACACCCGCTTCCCGGATACGGGCCAGAACGGTACGGGATGTGCCGCATTTCGGATTGTGATAGATAGTAGTCATTGATTTTCCTGGATTCCCTGGTCGGACGGTAAGCTCTTGTTGGTATAAGTGATTGCGACGAATCGTTAAATACGTTGATTTTTAAGGAAAGACTCAGACAGTGCGCGACGTTACAGTGACGTTGCCTTCTTTTCCGGCGCGTCCGGTTTTGACATCCGAAGCGGAAATTCTTGATGGCAGTTGCACGCAAATATTTCGGTACTGACGGCATTCGCGGTCGCGCCAATCGCGCGATCACGCCCGATCTCGCCTTGCGCGTCGGGCAGGCCGTCGGTCTGGTGTTCCAGCGTGGAGAGCATCGCCATCGGGTGGTGATCGGCAAGGATACGCGCCTATCGGGCTATATGATCGAATATGCATTGGTGGCGGGGTTTACATCCGTAGGCATGGACGTGTTGCTGCTCGGCCCGATGCCGACGCCGGCGGTTGCCATGCTGACGCGTTCGATGCGTGCCGATATAGGCGTGATGATTTCAGCCTCGCACAATCCGTTCGAGGACAATGGCATCAAGCTGTTCGGACCGGACGGCTACAAACTGTCCGATGACGTCGAGCGTCAGCTCGAAGCGCTGATCGACAGCGACATGTCGGCGAAACTGTCGAAGTCGCTCGATCTCGGCCGTGCCAAGCGCGTCGATGACGTGCGCGCCCGTTATATCGAAGCCGCGAAACTGACTTTGCCGCGTCATCTTTCGCTCGATGGTCTGCGCATCGTTCTCGATTGCGCCCATGGCGCCGCCTATCGCGTGGCGCCGGAAGCGCTTTGGGAATTGGGCGCGGAAGTGATTCCGATCGGCGTCGATCCCGATGGCATGAACATTAACCGCGAAGTCGGTTCGACCGCGCCGGAAGCCTTGATCCGCAAGGTGCGCGAAGTGCGCGCCGATCTCGGCATCGCGCTCGATGGCGATGCGGACCGCGTGTTGATCGTCGACGAACACGGTCATCCGGTGAATGGTGATCAGTTGATGGCGGTCGTGGCGCAGAGCTGGAAGGATGACGGCCGGCTGAGCAAGCCCGGCATCGTCGCCACCGTCATGTCTAATCTGGCGCTCGAGCGCTATCTGGGATCGATCGGCCTGTCGATGGCGCGCACGGCGGTTGGCGATCGCTACGTGCTCGAACATATGCGCGAGCATGGGTTCAACCTGGGCGGCGAACAGTCGGGCCATATCATCCTGTCGGATTATTCGACGACCGGCGATGGCCTCGTCTCGGCCCTACAGGTTCTGGCGGTGGTGCAGCGGCGCCAACGGCCGGTGAGCGAGGTCTGCCACCTGTTCGATCCGTTGCCGCAAGTCCTCAAGAACGTTCGCACGACCATGCGCGATCCGTTGGGCGAGGATCGGGTGGTTCGGGCCATCGCCGCTGGCGAAGGCAAGCTCGGCAAGAATGGGCGGTTGCTGATCCGCCCCTCGGGCACCGAGCCGGTGATCCGGGTGATGGGCGAGGGCGACGACCAGGCCATGGTGGAATCCGTCGTTGATTCCATCTGTGCGGCGATCGAGAGCAAGGGCGACAAGGTCGCCGCGGAATAACCCTTTCCTGCCGTTTTTTAGCCATTGATTTGGCTGTTGATTTTCTTGGCTTTTCCATCGGCATTAACGTTAAGTCTTAGGGTTAAGTCCCCATTAACCGGAATCGCCGATGATCCGCTCGTTGAACTTTGCGTGCACGCCACGGCGCTGCGCGGCGAAACGAGAGGATTTGAGTCATGGCCGTCTCTAAGGCCCTTTGTGTTGCCGCAGCTTCGTTTGCTTGCCTGTCGACCGCAGCCGGCGCCGCCGACCTGCTGCCGCCGCCCCCGATGATCAGCAGCCCCGCGGTTGCCGCCGTTCAGGATTTCTCCGGCTGGTATCTGCGCGGCGATATCGGCATCGGCCTCAACAGCAAGATCAACGCTCAGAACGTGCCGAACCCGCTCAGTCAGGGTGGCCCGGGCTTCATCCCGACGGCCTATTCGCTTAACCCGGCGCAGTTCAGCAATTCGACCTTCATCAAGTTCGGTGTCGGTTATCAGATCAATAGCTGGTTCCGCACCGACATCACCGCCGAATATCGCGGCAGCAGCTTCTCGACCCAGGACGAGCTGTCGTGGAACAACGGCGCGCAATTCTATGTGCTGCGCAACTTCTACCGCGGCAACATGGCGAGCTTCGTCGGCCTGTTGAACGGCTACGTCGATCTCGGCACCTGGTATGGCATCACGCCTTACGTCGGCGCCGGTGTCGGCTTCGCCAGCAACACGCTGCATGGCGTGACCGACAATGGCTACAGCAACCTCTACGCGGGTCCGGGCTCCTTCGCCTCCTCGACGACGGGTGGTTACTACGGCTCGAAGACGACCAGCAGCTTTGCCTGGGCGCTGATGGCCGGTCTCAGCTACAACGTCACCTCGAACCTGAAGCTCGATTTCGGCTATCGCTATCTGAACTACGGCAAGTCCTCGGCCGGCGCCCCCAATTGCTACAACGGTGGCCCGGGCGTCAGCGCCTGCAACAACGTGCTGCAGTTCTCGCGCGCTGGCTCGCATGACTTCTCGATCGGTCTGCGCTGGATGCTTGCCGATTACGCGCCGGCGATCATGGCTCCGCCGCCGCCCCCGCCGCCGCTGGTTCGCAAATACTGAGCCGCAACGCGACATCACTCTCTTGCAACGGCGCGGGTCTCTCGCGCCGTTTTGCTTTTGACGCTTCAGTATTTTTTACACTGTCAAGTCGAAAGCCGCTTTATACTTAAGAGGAGATTAAGCAATCGCTGCGAAGCTTTCCGCATCAAGGTTCGGCGTTTCATCGACCGGACAGCGGAAGGAATGTTCGAATGGTGCGCTTGGGGGCATTGGCGGCGACGGCTCTGATCGGCATGAGCGCGACCGCTTTCGCGGCGGATATGGGCATCCCCACCGCCTATCCATCATATCCGGCGCTGCAACAGGAAGTGCCGGTGGAATTGGGCACGGGTTGGTATCTGCGTGGTGATGCGACCTTCGCACGTGAAATGACACCGCAGGTTTTTGGTGCACCTGGTGCCGTGGCGACATCCGCGCCGGCAGGCTCGCAGTTGCTCAATACGGGCGGCACCAAGAATGGCTGGGCGCTCGGCCTTGGTTTCGGCTACCAATTTAACAATTGGGTTCGTGCCGACCTGACTTACGAATACCGTAACGCGATCAACGCAAATGCATCATCGGCGCAGTTCGATTGTCAAAGCGACGTGGCTGGTATCAATGACATATCGAGCGGCGATCCGATTGGGATAGCGGTCATCTACAACAAATGTACTGCGGGGCAGAAAGCGAGCTTGAAGCGTCATGTTGGTCTCGCCAATGTCTATTTCGATCTCGGAACCTGGTCCGGTTTGACGCCATATGTCGGTGCGGGTGTCGGCGTTTCCTATAGCGCGACGACAGCCTCTTACAACTGGTACAACGCAGCAGATGGCAGCATGTATGGGCCGACTTTCGTACGCCCGGCTGGATATCCATTGATCTATAGCCATATCAACAATATGGGGCAGAGCATTCCAGGGCAGCCCGTGAACTATGGCGCGCAGAGTAAGTACCAAGCCATCAGCTCGAACTCTGTTGCCTTCGCCTGGGCTTTGATGGCCGGCTTCGCCTATCAGCTCACGGATCGCGCCAAGATCGATATCGGCTATCGCTATCTCAATATGGGCAATCCCTCGAAGGCGTCCGGTTCGAAGGCGTTGACCTCCAATGAGGTGCGCGTCGGCTTCCGCTACGCGATCGACTAGTTCGTCTCCTCTGACTTGATTTGCCGCATACGATCCGCCACGCTCCATGTTCCAATGGAGCGTGGCGATGCGTTTGAGCGGCGTGATTCTAGCTTGCGTCATGACGGCGGGATGTCAGTCGACGTCGTCGATGGCGCCGCCTGTTCCCTTCGATGCGCAAGCCGCCCGCTTCATCCGCGAAAAAGGCGTCCATCGCATCGAAGGCCAGGCGTTATTCGTCACGCGCGACGGCATTGCGCATGAATTGGCCGGCGCGACGGTTCGGCTCGTGCCGGCAACGCCCTATAGCGTGGCGCGTTTCCAGGCGCTGTATCGCGGCCGCCGTTCCATTCCGCCGATGTGGGCGCCGCCGGCCGATGCGGGGCCGACCTATAGCTCCTATACGCGCACGACCCGTGCCTCCGCTCAAGGGATGTTTGCTTTCGATCGCGTGGCGCCGGGCACTTATTTCGTCGCCACGTCGAAAATCTATTCGGCCAGGGGCTCCTTTACGCCAGAGGGCGCGGCGATGTACGAGACGGTGAGGGTCGGTCCGGATCAGCCGGCTGTCTCGATTACGCTCGTTGGACGTCAGGAAGGCCGGTTTTGAACATTCTGCTCGTCGTTGCCGTTGCCCTGATCGATGCGGATGACCGCATTCTCATCGCGCAACGTCCGGAAGGAAAGAAACTCGCCGGCCTGTGGGAATTCCCCGGCGGCAAGATCGATCCGGGCGAGCGGCCGGAGGCGGCCTTGATCCGCGAATTGCGCGAAGAGCTCGACATCACCGTCAAGGAAGATTGCCTGGCGCCGCTGACCTTCGCCAGCCACGCCTATGACGATTTCCATCTGCTGATGCCGCTCTATATTTGCCGGCGTTGGGAGGGCTTCGTGCGGCCGCGCGAAGGCCAGGCGATCAAATGGGTTAAAGCCGCGCAGATGCGCGATTATCCGATGCCGCCGGCCGATGCGCCGCTCATTCCGCCGCTGATCGATCTGTTGGGCTAAACGCCACCCATCTTGCAGACGAGTTTCCACTCGGCGTCGGTCACCGGCTGCACCGAGAGGCGAAAGGACGTGACGAGCGACATTTTGGCGAGCGTCGGCGTCGCCTTCACCTGTTCCAAGGTCACCGGCGTCTTCAATGGCTTCACCGCCTTGAAGTCGACCATGCCGAACTTGCCGGTCTTGTCGGTCGGGTCGGGGTAATAGAGCTTCGACACCTCGACGATGCCGACGATCTCCTTGCCCTCGTTGGAGTGATAGAAGAACACCTGCTCGCCGAGCTTCATCGCCATGAGATTGAGTTTGGCGGTATGGTTGCGCACGCCGTTCCATGACGTGCCCTTGGCGCCGGCTTCGACCTGCTGATCCCAGGACCAGGACGACGGTTCGCTCTTGACCAGCCAATGTGCCATGACGTGTGCCTCTTCGGAAAATCGCGGCAGAACCCTACATCCAACATTCACAGGAAGAAACCGCCAGGCGGCGCCTGTCCACCTCCGTTAGGAGGCTTCGCCGCGCAACGGCCGTGCCATCAGCGCATCGACGGCGCCGTCGATGCTGAGCTTGCCTGACAGGACCGCATCGACCGCCTGAGCGATCGGCATGTCGATCTGCTGGCGCTGGGCGAGTTCCAAAATGCCGCTGGCGGTGAAGGCGCCCTCGGCCAGTTTGCCGGCGCGCGCGTCGGCCAATGTCGCGCCTTTGCCGAGCGCGACGCCGAGCGCGAAATTGCGCGACTGGGTGCTGCCGCAGGTCAACACCAGATCGCCGAGCCCTGAGAGGCCCATCAAGGTTTCGCTGCGTGCGCCGAAGGCTCGGCCGAATCGCGACAGTTCGGCGAAGCCGCGTGCCACCAGAGCGGCGCCAGCGCTGGCGCCGAGACCCCGGCCGGCGGCGATACCGCAGGCGATGGCGAGCACATTCTTGGCGGCGCCGCCAATCTCGACGCCTCTGAGATCGTCGGTGTGGTAGAGGCGGAAGGTTGGCGTCGCCAGGGCCGCGCCGATACGCTCGGCCAGGCGGCCGTCGGTGGCGGCGATGGTGACGGCCGTGGGCAGGCCGCGCGCCACGTCATGGGCGAAGCTCGGTCCCGACAGCACGGCGACCGGCTGTTGCGGAATGATCTTGCGGGCGATCTCGCTGACGAACAGGCCGCTGCCGATTTCGATGCCCTTGGCACAGATGACGAGCGGCGCGGTGTTTTTCAACATCGGCGCGAAGACGCGCAGCACGTTGCGTAGGCTCTGCGTCGGCACGACGGCGAGCACCAGATCGGCCTGATGGATCGTGTGCATGTCGTGGGTCGGCGCAACCGCTTGTTCGAGGCGGATGTCGGGCAGGTGCTGCGTGTTGACGCGCTCCTTGCAGAGCGCCTCGATCTGCTTGGTGTCACGTCCCCATAGATCGACCGGATGGCCCGCACGAGCGGCCACGTTGGCGAGCGCGGTGCCCCAGGCGCCAGCGCCGATGACGCCGACACGGGTAAAGCCCCGCGGTTGCCTGTTCTCATTCATGGCCGGTCATCTCCCAGGAAGCGGCGTGCGGCTGGGGGCATATCACGGTTCAGTGGCGTATTGCCGGGGCGGTCCCACAAATATTCGAATTGACGCACGAAACTGCCGACGGCATCGCGGCCTTCGATCAGCAGGAGGTCGTTGTCCTGATATTGGCCGCCGCTGACGGAAAAATTGGCCGAGCCTGAGCGCAGGATACGCGTGTCCACCTGATAGGCTTTGAGGTGCATCAAGTCATTGCCGCCGGTTTTGATGCGCGCTTCGACGCCTTTCTGGCCGACAAGCGACCAGAAGGCCGGATTGGCATCGGGCCGGCGCACGGCGGGCTGGTCGGGATCGAGATAGAGGCGGACTTTGACGCCGCGCCGCGCCGCATCCGACAAAGCTTCGACGATGCTGCGATCGGTCAGCACATAGCCGGTGAAATCGATCGTCTGGCGCGCGCCGCTGATGACGGCGCGGTCGATCTCGCGCAGATTGTCGCGTGGCGCGTAAAAAATGCGCACGCTCGCGGTCATGCGGTCGGCATCGAGGGGCCCGCGCGCGCCGCCTGGCGTCAGGAAGAAGATGGCGACGGCATAAAGAACGGTTTTGATGCCTGAATGCAGCGGGCGCCGCATGTCACGCCTTTCCGTTGTGAACCCGTTGTGCGTCCGGATCGAGAGGCCAGCGCGGCTTTGGCGCGAAATCCATGCCGTCCTGGAAGCCGGCGCGCAGGCGCTCGATGCCGGTCCAGGCGATCATTGCGCCGTTGTCGGTGCACAGATCCGGTGGCGGCATGACGAGTGGCAGGCCGGTTTCGGAACCCAGGCGCGCCAGCGCCCGGCGGATGGCGCCATTGGCGGCAACGCCACCGGCGATGACGAGAGCGGTCGGGTAGCCATGGGTGGCGCGGAAGATGCGCAGGCCAGCGCGTACGCGATCGATTACCATGTCGACGATTGCTGCCTGGAAGCTGGCGCAAATGTCGGCGGCATCATCTTCGGTGATGGCACCGAGGCGATCGGCCTGCAGCCGCACGGCGGTCTTGAGACCCGAGAGCGAGAAGTCGGCTTCGGCGCGGCCGAGCATGGGGCGGGGAAAATCGAAACGGCGCGGGTCGCCGCGATCGGCCATGCGCTCCACCTGCGGTCCGCCGGGATAGGGCAGGCCGAGCATTTTGGCGACCTTGTCGAAGGCTTCGCCGATGGCATCGTCGACGGTGGTGCCGATGCGGCTATAGGTGCCGACTGCGGTAACGGCGATCAATTGCGTGTGGCCGCCGGAGGCGAGCAGCAGCAGATAAGGAAATTCGAGCTTGTCGGTCAGCCGAGCGGTCAGCGCGTGGGCTTCGAGATGATTGACGGCGATGAAGGGCTTGCCGGTGGCGAGCGCCAAGGCCTTGCCGGTGGTCAGGCCGACAATGACGCCGCCAACGAGCCCGGGGCCAGCGGCGGCGGCCACCGCGTCGATATTGTCCATGGTGGTGCCGGCCCGCTCCAGAGCGCGGCGGATGATGCGGTCGATCAGATCGACATGGGCACGCGCGGCGATTTCAGGCACGACACCGCCATAGGCGGCATGTTCGGCAATCTGGCTCATCACCTCGTTGGAGAGGATTTCGCCGCTGCCGTCGGGGCGGGTGGAGACCACCGCCGCCGCCGTTTCATCGCAGGTTGTTTCGATTCCCAGGACACGCATGCGACACTTGTAGACTGTCCGGGAGGCGCGTGAAACCCTATAGTCCGGCCAGTTTTAAGCTCAGTTTAGCGAAGAGAAGAATGAATCTGATCCGAATCGGGACGCGCGGCAGCCAATTGGCGCTGGCTCAGGCCCATGAGACGCGCCGCCGCCTGATGGCGGCCCATGGTCTGGCCGAGGCGGCGATCGAGATCGTGCCGATCCGCACGACGGGTGACATGATCCAGGATCGCGCCTTGGCAGAGGCTGGCGGCAAGGGGCTGTTCACGCGCGAACTCGATGCGGCTTTGGTCGAGAACCGGGTCGATCTGACCGTGCATTCGTCGAAGGATCTGCCGACGATCCTGCCCGATGAGATCGAGGTCTCGGTCTATTTGCCGCGCGAGGACGTACGCGACGTGCTGATTGCCCGCGATGCCAAAAGCATCGCTGATCTGAAGCCTGGCGCGCGTGTCGGCTCGGCCTCGCTGCGCCGCGGCGCTTTGCTGAAGCGTTTGCGGCCGGATGTGCAAATCGGCCTGCTGCGCGGCAATGTGGAGACGCGTCTGCGCCGCATCGCCGATGGCGATTTCGATGCGACCTTGCTGGCGCTCGCCGGTCTCAAGCGCCTGGGGCTTGAAGATCGCGCCGCCGCCATTCTCAGCACCGATGAATTTCCGCCGGCCGTGGGGCAGGGGGCGATCGGCATCACCGCGCGCAAGAACGACGCGGCGACCCGCGCGCTCTTGCAGCCGATCGGCGATATCCCGACAGGCCAGGCGCTGACGGCGGAACGGGCTTTCCTGCGTGTGCTCGATGGTTCGTGCCGCACGCCGATCGCCGGGCTTGCGACGGTCAAGGGCGATCGCCTGACTTTCTCCGGCATGATCCTGCGCACCGACGGCAGCGAGTGGTTCGAGATCGCCGATGAAGGGCCGGCTAGCGAAGCGCTGGCCATCGGCGAACGGGCCGGACAGGCGCTGCTGGCGCGTGCGCCCACAGACATTCTGGGGTGAGTCATGCGTGTCCTCGTCACGCGGCCGCAATGGGATGCCGAGGGCACGGCGACGCGACTGGTTCAGGCTGGCTATGAACCGATCATCGCGCCGCTCATGGGCATCGTCGCCACGGGCGCCGATGTGCCGGGCACGGATTATGCAAACACTTATGAAGGCGTGATCGTCACCAGCGTCCATGTTTTCGATGCGGTGATTCCGGATGCGCGATTTGCGGTTTTCTTCGACAAGCCGTTGCATTGCGTCGGTACGCGCAGCCGCGACATGGCGCATCGGGCCAATATTTTCGAGGATGGTTTCAACGGACGCGATGCGGCGGAACTTGCCACGCTGCTTCTGCGCGAAATGAAGCGGGGCACGCGCCTGCTTTATCTGGCTGGGCGCGATCGCAAGCCCGATCTCGAACTGGCGTTGTCGGCGGGCGGTCTGCACGTCGATACGGTGGTTGTCTATGAGGCGCGCGCGGTCGAAACTTTGCCGAAACCGGCCGTGACGGCACTGCAAGGCGGTATGCTCGACGCGGTCCTGCATTATTCGCGACGCAGCGCCTCGATCTTCGCCGATCTCGTCGTCGATGCCGGCCTCGAAGATCGTGCCGCGCGCCCACGTCACATCTGCATTTCAGCTGATTGCGCTAACGGCCTCGCACGCTTGAATGTTACGGCCGAGATTGCTGACGCCCCGACCGAAGCGGCGATGATCGATCTTCTCTAGCCGGCCGCAAATCCTCCGGCGTCCAAAAGCATTGCCGCCAATCTCATCGGGTTGCCGCTCTTTTCCATGGGCGACGATGATTGTTTGGCCATCTTGCCTCAAATAAACCCTAGACACTTCATGCATGAAGTAATAGCGTGACGTTCATCCTGGTCATGCCGGGCTGAAAACATAAAAATGAACCTCGAACAGGTCGAAGATAGCGATTACGGAGGTTTTATGGGCCTTTCTGGAGGGAGCTAGCAAACTTCTGCTGTCGTGCCTAAGGCGCGGGCTTCCGATATTTCATTGATGTCTAAAATATCTAGTCTCTCTTCGTGAGGGAGTGCAGTTGCTTGTGTTCAAGTGGCTTAACGATGGATCAGAGCGTGCCGCGCCAGCCGCTTTCTCGTCGCCCTGCATTGCGGGTGAGACGCTGCTTTCTTCCCGTCCAATCTCTGATGTCGCCGCGCGTTTCGCGCGGTGGTCGGCGGATTTTTGCTTGTAACGGTTCATACAAATGGAGAGGTCGTTATGCGCACGCTTATATCGGCAACCATTCTCGCGGGGAGCTTCGTCGTCGCCACAGGGGCGCAGGCGGAGATCAAGGTTGGCTTCGTCACATCGTTGAGTGGCGGCGCGGCGGCGATCGGCATTCCCTACGGCAAGGGGATGAAAGCGGCGCAAGCCTATAAGCCTCAGGTCGGTTCGGAGAACATCAAAGTCATCGAGCTTGACGATGCGTCCGATCCGTCGGCAGCCACGCGCAACGCGCGCAAACTCGTCGAGGAAGAGAATGTCGACATTCTCATCGGCACGGGAACGGTACCTTCCAGCATTGCGATGACGGCCGTCGCGAAAGAGCTGAAAGTGCCGATGATCGCGATCTCGCCGATCAGCTCGGCCGACGCGGACCAGTGGAGCGTGACGATCCCGCAATCGCCGGCCCTGATGGGGAAGGTGGTCGCGCAGCGCATGAAGCGCGATGGCAAAACCAACATCGGCTATATTGGCTTTTCCGATTCCTGGGGCGATCTCGTCTATGACGGCGCCAAGCGGGCGGAGGCGGACGGGCTCATCAAGGTTCTGACCAACGAACGCTATGCGCGCACCGATACCTCGGTTACCGGCCAGATCCTCAAGATTTTGGCGACGCAGCCCGATGGTGTTTTGATCGGCGGATCTTCAACGCAAGCCGCGCTGCCGCTGATCGAACTGGCGAAACGCAGCTACAAAGGCGGGCTCTACGGCTTGGCGCCGCTCGTCAACGCGGATTTCGTGCGCGTCGGCGGCAAATCCGCCGAGGGGGTCAAGGTGACCATCGGCCCCGTCGTCGTGGCGGAACAATTGCCGGACGGTCATTTCGCCAAAGCGCTCTCCATGTCTTTCCGCGAGGCCTATCAGAAGGCGAATGGCGAAGCGACGACCGATGGCTTCTCCGCCTACAGTTTCGATGCGTGGCTGGTCTTCATCAACGCGGCGGAGCGGGCCTTGCGCAGCGCCAAGCCCGGGACGGCTGAATTCCGCACGCGGCTCAAGGACGAGATTTTGCAAACGAAAGAACTGGCCGGCGTTCATGGCGTTTACAACTTCGCCAAAGGTTCCAGCTACGGCGTCGACGAACGCTCGCTCGTGATCGTGCGGCTCGTCAATGGAGCCTGGAAATACGAGCCGTGACTCCCTCTGGGAGCTGCATGCAATTCATCTGAGGAGGTCATGGAATGCGCATTGCCGTTATCGGTGGAGGGAACGGTTCTCTCGCGGGTGCCGCGGATTTTGCTCTCGCCGGTCATGAAGTCGTCTTGTGGCGGCGCGGGGAAAAGGAGGTCGCGCAACATCGCGCGCTCGGCAACAAGCTCAAGGTGCGCGATTATTCCGGGACGCGCGAGGTCACTCTGAGCGACGTCACCAGCGATATCGCCGCGGCGCTCAAGGGTGCGGACCTGATCTTCTGCCCGGTGCCGGCGACGGCACACGAAGATCTGGCGCAGGTGATCGCGCCGCATCTGCGTGCGGGACAGGTCGTCTTCCTGCCGCCGGGAACCTTGGGCTCTCTTATTTTCGCCAAGGCGGCGAAGGCGGCGGGCACTGCGCGCGGGGTGGCTTTCGCAGAAACCGGCACGTTGCCCTGGCTGGTGCGCAAGCACGGTTTCGCGGAAATCCTCATCACCACACGCGCGACGCGTCTGCCGACCGGCGTCTTTCCGCTGAAGGCGCATGATCACGCGATCGCCGTGATCAGCCAGGCGTTCCCGGGGGCCATCGAAACCTGTGGCGACGTTTTGTCGGCGGCTTTGATGAATGCCGGGCCGGTCATCCATCCGCCGCTGATCATCATGAATGCGGCGCCGCTGGAACATTTTCCGCAATGGGACATTCATAACGAGGGCACGCAGCCGTCGGTACGGCGGGTGACCGATCAGCTCGATGCCGAACGGGTGAAGGTTCGTGAAGCCATGGGATATGGCGCGCCGCATTTTCCGCTGGCCGACCATTATCGCAAGGATGGCGATGAATGGATGTATGGGCGCAATTCGCACAAGCAGCTCACCGACTCGGGCGATTGGCGCGAACACATCGTGCTGACCGAACACCGCTATATGATGGAAGACGTGCGTCTCGGCCTTTCGCTGCTCACATCCGTGGCGCAGTTGGCGGGTGTCGAGGTTCCGGTGGCGCGGGCGATGATGTCCGTCGGCGCGGCGATCTGCGCCGACGACTTCGAGAAGGAAGGAAGGCCGCTGTCCAAGGTCGGTTTTCCCTCGCTCGATCGCGCCGCCATCACCCAGTTCCTGCAAAATGGATATGATGCATGAGCATGCCGGAAAATATTGTCGCCGTCGGTGCCGGGCGCATGGGGCGCGGCATCGCGATCGTCTTTGCTTATGCCGGCCATCCCGTCACGCTGCTGGACTACAAGGAACGTCCTGCAGCGGAATTTGCGGCGTTGGAACGCGATGCGCGGCAGGAAATCGTCGAAACGCTGACCTTGCTTGCGGAAATCGGTTTGTTCGACGGCGGCGCCTCTATCGAACAGATCGCCAATCGCGTTCGCGTGGTGGCCAAGCAGGATGCGGCTGCCCCGCTGGCGGCGGCGGATATCGTCTTTGAAGGTTTCCCTGAGGTTCTCGACCTCAAGCGCGAAGCGCTGCGGGAGGTCTCCAAACAATGTGGTCCCTCGACGATCATCGCCTCGACGACGTCGACCATCCTGGTCGAGGATCTGGCACCGGCGGTCGAACATCCAATGCGCTTTCTCAACGCCCATTGGCTGAACCCGGCTTTCATCGTGCCCCTGGTGGAACTTTCGCCGGGCAAGGAAACGAGTGCCGAGACATTGCAGCGTTTGAAGGACGTGCTGGAACGGATCGGCAAGGTGCCCGTGGTCTGCGCCTCGAGCCCTGGTTATATCGTGCCGCGCATTCAGGGCATCGCCATGAACGAAGCGGCTCGCCTGGTGGAACAAGGGGTGGCGAGCGCCGAGGATATCGAGAAGGCGGTGAAATATGGCTTCGGCTTCCGCTTCTCGGTGCTGGGCTTGCTCGAATTCATAGATTGGGGCGGCGGCGATATTCTCTATCACACGAGCAAATATCTTTCGGGTGCCTTGAACGACCGGCGCTATGCCGCGCCGCCGATCATCGAACAGAATATGGCGGCAGGCCGGATCGGCCTGAAAACACAGCAGGGTTTCCTCAACTATGAGGCGATGGATGTGGCCGCCTATCGCAAGGAACGTCTGGCCGCTTTCGTCGATCGTCTGCGCCATCTGGGGCTGACGCGGACGCCCGTCGTTTAGGCTGCTGAACTGCCTTGCTGCCGCCGCCGGCCTGTGATGGATGGCGGCATGGGCTTGCTCGCGGACGAATCAGAACCGGCTACCGCCGTCAGCCACGTCGTCGACGTGCTGGTGCCGGTCGCGGTCGAGACGGCCTATTCCTATAAAGTTCCTGCTGGCATGGACCTGCGGCCGGGCGATTTCGTCGAAGTGCCGCTCGGCACCCGCGAGGCGACCGGCATCGTCTGGAACGTGCGGGCCGCACCGGGCGGCAATCTTAAGGCGGTGATCGCCAAGCGCGATCTGCCCTCCGTCCGCGAGCCCTTGCGGGCGCTGATCGACTGGATCGCCAAATGGACCCTGGCGCCGCGCGGCATGGTGCTGCGCATGGGCGTGCGGGCGCCCGATCATGCGGGGCCGGAGCCGGCGCGCGTCGGCGTGCGGCTGGCTGGCGATCCGGCGGCGCCGCAATTGCCGCGCCGCATGACGCCGGCACGCGCGCGGGTGATCAAGGCGGCGGAAGGCGGTCTTTTGATCGGCAAGTCGGCGCTGGCGGAAGCGGCCGCCTGTTCGGCCGGTGTCGTCGACACCTTGATCGACGAGGGCACGCTGGAAACCGTGGCGCTGCCGCCGGAACCCGTGGCCTTGCCGCCCGATCTTAATTTCGCGGTGCCGAGCTTCGAGCCGGGGCAGCAGGTGGCGGCACAGGCTTTGGCCGAAGCGGTGGCGGCGAAGACATTTTCGACCACTTTGCTCGAAGGCGTCACCGGCTCGGGCAAGACGGAGGTCTATTTCGAGGCGGTGGCGGCGGCGGTGCGCGCCGGGCGCCAGGCCTTGATCATGATGCCGGAAATCGCGCTGACAGGGCAGTTTCTCGACCGTTTCGCCAAGCGCTTCGGGGTGCGGCCGGCGGAATGGCATTCGGGCGTTTCGGCACGCAAGCGGGCGCGTATCTGGGCCGGAGTGGCCTCGGGCGAGGTGCAGGTGGTGGCGGGTGCCCGCTCGGCTCTGTTCCTGCCCTATGCCGACCTCGGCGCCGTCATCGTCGATGAGGAGCATGAACAGGCTTATAAACAAGAGGATGGCGTCGCCTATCACGCCCGCGACATGGCGGTGGTGCGGGCGCGGCTGGAAAATGCCGCCGCGGTTCTGGCGTCGGCGACACCGGCGCTCGAAACCAGGGTCAATGCCGAGCAGGGGCGTTATCGCTACCTGAAGCTGGAAGCGCGGTTTGGCGGCCGCAGCCTGCCGCAGCTCCAGGCCATCGACATGAAGTCGGGCGGGCCGCCGCGTGGCAAATGGATTTCGCCCCGTCTCGCCGCCACGATGGATCAAGTGCTGGAGCGCGGCGAACAGGTGCTGCTGTTCCTCAACCGGCGCGGCTATGCGCCATTGACTCTGTGCAATGCCTGCGGCCACCGCTTCCAATGTCCGCATTGCACCGCCTGGCTGGTGGAACATCGTTTTAGGCGGGCGCTGGTGTGCCATCACTGCGGCCATATCGAGCGCCGGCCGGACGAATGTCCGGAATGCCACACCACCGACAGCCTGATGGCCTGCGGTCCCGGCGTCGAGCGGCTTGCCGACGAGGTGGCCGAACGCTTTCCGGGCAAGCGCGTCCTGGTTCTGTCCTCTGACTTTCCCGGCGGCACGGAGCGGCTGCGGCGCGAGATCGAAGAGATCGCCAATGGCGCTTTCGACATCGTCATCGGCACCCAGCTCGTCGCCAAAGGACACAATTTTCCAGGGCTCACCCTCGTCGGGGTGATCGACGCGGACGTCGGTCTCTCCAGCGGCGATCCGAGAGCGGCCGAGCGCACCTTCCAGATGCTGCAGCAGGTGACGGGCCGCGCCGGCCGTGGCGAAAAGCCCGGCATGGGCCTGGTGCAAACCTGGCAGCCGGACCATCCGGTGATCAAAGCCATTCTGTCGGGAGATGCGGAACGGTTTTACGCCGAGGAGATCGAGCAGCGCCGCCGTGCCGGTCTGCCGCCGTTCGGGCGGCTGGCCGCCCTCATCGTTTCTGGCAACGACCGGGCTTCGGCGGAGGGCCATGCCCGCGCCCTGGTGCGCGCCGCCCATGCGGTGCCCGACACGGAGCGCTGGCGGTTCGCCCGCCATGGGGCCTTGCCGGAAGAAGATGACATGGTGCTGCTGGGGCCAGCCGAGGCGCCGATCGCCGTTGTGCGCGGGCGCCATCGTTTCCGGCTGCTGCTCAAGGCGCCCCGGTCGGCGGATCTGCAAGGATTTCTGCGCGCCATGCTGGCGGCGGCGCCGCCCGAGCGGGGCGGCGTACGCGTTCAGATCGACGTCGATCCGATGAATTTTATGTAGGCGCCGTCCGTCAGCGAACCGCTTATGGCGCCCGTGTCAGGGTCAGGCCCGGCTTCGGCGGCCCCAATTGCTCGATCACCGATTTTTCCTCGGTCGGATCGGTCTTGGCCTGGAATTCCGCTGACCGGTTGCCGCGCGAATGGATGACCAACGGCGACATCGGTTCGCCGGTGGCGATAATGGTGTCGAGGCGGCGCAGCGCAAAGGCGCGCTGCAATTGGGCGAGATCGGAGCGGTTGCGCAGCTTTGACTCGGCGAGCGGACGGAACGGATTGGCTTTGCGCGAGCCGGCCTCATAAACCGTCAGGCCAGAGGCAGTGACGACGATGTCGCCTGAGCGCAGGGTCGGATCTTGCAGCAGCGCGGCCGCGATGCCTTGGGTCTGCGCCACTTCGGCGAGATGGCGAACGGTTTTCAGATCGCGCGCGACCGTCGGGTTCGGTCCGTCGGCCGTCGCCGACATGGCCTTGCCGCGCTTGGCTTCTTTCTTGTTCTTGGTGCGGGTGCGGTCCTGGGCGCGCGGCTGAGCGCTGGGCTGCGGTGCGTAAACCGGCCGCTGTTGCTGGGAATTGCCAAACAGGAAATCGAAAAGTCCGGCCTGGGCCGGAACGGTGGTGGTGAACTGGAGCATACCCGCAAGGATTACGCAGGCAGGCCAGGAACGTTTCACCGAACGCACGAACATTGTCGGTTTCATCGTCGCTTCCCCAAAAGCGGGCCACCAACCCGGTAATGCATATAGGAATGTATACACATAGACCAGCCACTCTAACCTCAACAGCCATGCTTTTGTCTATGGCCGAATGTCGTCAGAGGGCACCAATCACTGTCTTCGACCCAAGATGGTTACCGCAGGCGGTCCCATCTAGGGCTCAATTCCAGCAAATATAAAAAGTTTCCCCGCCATGCAGTTGCTTGCGCACATCCATGGGTCAGGCGAATGAAGATTTCATAACAGACAGAGGTTGCCTGTGCGATTGCGCACACTGAAATGTGAGCAAGGTTCACAAATTCAGAACGAACGCTTCGCGTCCGTTGTCATACCGGATGCAAGCCGATGCGGGAAGCGTGATTCCCCGCACCGGTCTCTCATGTTGTGATTCTACGATATTAACCCTTACGCCTGCGGGACGTTGATGATCTGCGGCTCCATATAGGACTGCACCCCCATCACGCCGTGCTCGCGGCCCATGCCCGATTCCTTGAAACCGCCAAAGGGAATGTCGGCTTCGGAGCCAACATGGTGGTTGATCCACACCGTGCCGGCCTCGATCCGCGCCGCCACTTCGGCACCCTTCTTCATGTCCTTGGTCCAGACCGAAGCGCCGAGACCCATGCGGGTGTCGTTGGCGCGGGCGATGGCGTCATCGAGATTGGAATATTTCAGCACCGGCAAAACCGGGCCGAACTGTTCCTCGGTGACCAGACGCGTATCGTCCTTCAGGCCGGCGATAATCGTCGGTTCGAGGAAGTAGCCGGGGCGGTTGAGCTTATGGCCGCCGGCGACGACGCGCACGCCGGGCTGGCGCTTGGCGTCTTCCAGCACGTCGACGACTTTGTCGAACTGCATCTTGTTTTGCAGGGGCCCCATCTGCACGTCCGGCTCGAAGCCTTCGCCGACGCGATGGTTCTTCGCCAAAGTGGCGAAAGCTTCCAGCACCGGCTCATACATCTGCTCGGGCACATAGACGCGCTTCACCGCCATGCAAATCTGGCCGCAATTGCCGAAAGCACCGTTGAAGATTTTCTGTGTCGTGGTGGCGATGTCGGCATCGTCGAGAATGATCGCGGGATCGTTGCCGCCGAGTTCGAGGGTGACGCGCTTGAGCGTGCTGGACGAACTGTTCATGACGTGCTTGCCGGTGGCGACCGATCCGGTGAAGGAGATGCGGTCGATGCCCGGATGTTCGGTCATCCACTTGCCGAGGTCATTGCCGCCGGCCACGACATTGAAGACGCCGGGCGGAAGAATGTCGCGCGACAGTTCACCGATCAGCAGGGTCGAGAGCGGCGTATAAGGCGACGGCTTCAGCACCATCGTATTGCCGGCGATAAGGGCCTGGGCGATCTTGTGTGAGGCAAGGCCGACCGGCACGTTCCACGGCGTGATGGCGCCGACGACGCCCATCGGGCGGAAGTGCAGGCTGATCTTGTTCTTGCCGTCGTCGCGCAGCACCTCGTCCTTGACCTCGATGTTCGACATCGCTTCGAGCGAATGGGCGGTGCCGGCCATTTCGCGCAGCGCGTTCGACAGTGGCTTGCCCTGTTCGCGGGTGATGAGGGCGGCGATCGTCTCGGCGTTGTCGCGCACCGCTTTGGCGAGCTTGTGCAGGTAGGCGCGGCGCTCGCCGAAGGAGAGGCGGCTCCAGGCCGGGAAAGCTTTGCGGGCGGCGGTGACGGCCTGTTCGAATTGCTCGCGGGAAGCGTCCGGGCACTGGGCGAAGATCTGTTCGGTGGCGGGGTTGATGACGCCGAACGTGGCAGTGGCTGGGACGGCCTTGCCGTCAATCGTGTGGGTGAAGGCGTATTTTACTTCACCTTGGCTATTTGGCTGGGTCTGAGAGGCCATATCTTGAGCCATCTGTTCCTCCTCGGGGGTGTTATTCGCTATATTCAAACGGATATTACGATGCAAGGAGCCGGGTGTTCGTTCGGGCCAGGGTTCGGACTAAGTTCAGGGCAGCGCCTTGGCGGGTCATCAAGACCAGCGCCGGCTGATAAAAGCAACGCGGCGACGTTGCCGAATTGCGAAATCTCCGGCTCAAGTTTCTTCGGTCGGTCTGCGATAAAACCCTAGCGCGGCGTCTCCGTAGATTCACGGGGGCATCTATAAATGTGTCAGGGAGACTGCGGCGTCTCGCCTCACTCTCGACAAACTCTTCCACAACGGCCGGTGTTGCGCGGCCAAACCCCATATGTTACCCCCTGCGCGCCTTGTGGCGGGGTCGCGCGGGCTGCGCGATCCGGCCCATTTCCAGCCAGCATGCAACCGGGTTTTTCCAGCGCCGATCACGCCGGGAAATGCTCGGGGAATGTGTGCAGGCACATCAGCAGAGGCCAGATTTCACGTGGCGCAAGAGGTTTCCATCGTTTCCGGCATGGCAGGGCGATATGCTCTTGCTCTGTTCGAACTCGCCAAGGAACAGAAATCGCTCGATAAGGTCGCCGGCGACCTCAAATCCTTCGCCGATCTTGTTGCGGCCAGTCCTGATCTTGAGCGGCTGGTGCGCAGCCCGGTCTTCTCGGCCGAAGAGCAGGTCAAGGCGCTCGGCGCCGTTCTCGCCAAGGTTGGCGTTTCCGGCATTGCCGGCAACTTCCTGAAACTCGTGGCGTCCAAGCGCCGCCTATTCGCGGTGGGCGACATGATCCGCGACTTCGGCAAGCTGGTCGACCGCGAACGCGGTGTGACGCGCGCCCAGGTCACCGTGGCCGAACCGCTGAGCGACAGCCAGCTGAGCGCCCTCAAGGATGCGCTCGTTGGCGTTTCCGGCGGCAAGACGGTCAATGTGGATGTGAAGATTGATCCGGCGATCATCGGCGGGCTTGTCGTCAAGCTCGGCTCGCGCATGGTCGACGGTTCGCTCAAGACAAAACTCAACTCAATTCGCACTCGTATGAAAGAGGTCGGCTGATGGATATCCGCGCCGCTGAGATTTCGGCGATTCTCAAGAATGAGATCGCCAATTTCGGTAACGAAGCTGAAGTTACCGAAGTCGGTCAGGTGTTGTCGGTCGGCGACGGTATCGCGCGCGTCTACGGCCTCGACAATGTTCAGGCCGGTGAGATGGTCGAATTCGAGAACGGCATCCGCGGGATGGCGCTGAACCTCGAAAGCGACAACGTCGGTATCGTTATTTTCGGTTCCGACCGCGACATTAAGGAAGGCCAGACCGTCAAGCGGACCGGCGCCATCGTCGACGTGCCGGTTGGCAAGGAGTTGCTCGGCCGCGTCGTCGACGCGCTCGGCAATCCGATCGACGGCAAGGGCCCGATCAAGGCCGCCAAGCGCGCCCGCGTCGACGTCAAGGCGCCCGGCATCATTCCCCGCAAGTCGGTGCACGAGCCGATGGCCACCGGCCTCAAGGCCATCGACGCGCTGATCCCGATCGGCCGTGGCCAGCGCGAGCTGATCATCGGCGACCGCCAGACCGGCAAGACCGCCGTGGCGCTCGACGCCATCCTCAACCAGAAGCCGCTGAACCAGTCGACCGACGAACACGTCAAGCTCTACTGCGTTTACGTCGCCATCGGCCAGAAGCGCTCCACCGTCGCGCAGTTCGTGAAGGTGCTCGAAGAACAGGGCGCGCTGGAATATTCGATCGTCGTCGCGGCTACCGCGTCCGATCCGGCGCCGATGCAGTTCCTCGCCCCGTTCGCCGGCTGCGCCATGGGCGAATATTTCCGCGACAACGGCATGCACGGCCTGATCATCTATGACGATCTGTCGAAGCAGGCCGTCGCCTACCGCCAGATGTCGCTTTTGCTGCGCCGTCCGCCGGGCCGCGAAGCTTATCCGGGCGACGTGTTCTATCTGCACTCCCGCCTGCTCGAGCGCGCCGCCAAGCTCAACGACGAGAATGGCAAGGGTTCGCTCACCGCTCTGCCGGTCATCGAAACCCAGGCGAACGACGTGTCGGCCTACATTCCGACGAACGTCATTTCGATCACCGACGGTCAGATCTTCCTTGAAACCGACCTGTTCTATCAGGGCATTCGTCCGGCCGTGAACGTCGGTCTGTCGGTGTCGCGCGTCGGCTCCTCGGCGCAGACCAAGGCGACCAAGAAGGTCGCCGGCAAGATCAAGGGCGAGCTGGCGCAGTACCGTGAAATGGCGGCCTTCGCGCAGTTCGGTTCCGATCTCGATGCGGTGACGCAGCGTCTGCTCAACCGCGGTGCGCGTCTCACCGAACTCCTGAAGCAGCCGCAGTTCTCGCCGCTGAAGATGGAAGAGCAGGTCTGCGTGATCTACGCCGGCGTCAACGGCTATCTCGACAACCTGCCGGTCAACCGCGTGCGGGCGTTCGAAGACAATCTGCTGACCTTGCTGCGTTCGAGCCACGGCGCGCTGCTCAACAGCATCCGCGACTCGCGCGATCTGTCGTCGGCCGACGAGGCGACGCTGAAGGGCGTCGTCGAGACGTTCGCGAAGAATTTCGCCTGATTACTCGCGGCGGCGGCTTCGGTCGCCGCTCCGTCTGTCCAACCGGACCTTCCACGCGGAAGGGGATGAGAGACACAAATGCCTTCGTTGAAGGACCTGCGAACCCGGATTTCGAGCGTCAAGGCGACGCAGAAAATCACCAAGGCGATGCAGATGGTCGCCGCTGCGAAACTGCGCCGCGCGCAGAGCGCGGCGGAAGCGGCGCGGCCCTATGCGGAACGCATGGAAGCCGTGCTCGCCAATGTCGCCGCCGGCCAGACCGGCAACGGTCCGGCGTTGCTTGCCGGCACCGGTAAGGACAATGTGCACCTGCTCGTCGTCTGCACGGCCGAGCGTGGCCTGTGCGGCGCGTTCAACTCGTCGATCGCGCGTCTGGCACGTGAGCGCGCCAATTCGCTCATCGCCCAGGGCAAGACCGTCAAGATCATCTGCGTCGGCAAGAAGGGCTACGACCAGCTTCGCCGCCAGTTCGACAAGAACATCATCGAACTGATCGAACTGCGTTCGGTGCGCCAGATCGGCTTCACCAATGCCGACGACATCGCCCGCAACGTGCTCGCCCGCTACGAAGCCGGTGAGTTCGACGTCGCGACGCTGTTCTTCTCGCGCTTCCGTTCGGTGATCGCGCAGATCCCGACGGCGCAGCAGATCATTCCGGCGCAGATTACCGCGACCGAGGGCGCCAAACCCGCGGCCGGCAAGGAACAGCCGGTCTACGAATACGAGCCCGAGGAAGACGAGATTCTGGCGACCTTGCTGCCGCGCAACATCGCCGTCCAGATCTTCCGTGCGCTGCTCGAAAACGCCGCTTCCGAACAGGGTGCGCGCATGAGCTCCATGGACAACGCCACGCGCAATGCAGGTGAGATGATCAAGAAACAGACGATCATCTACAACCGCTCGCGTCAGGCGATGATCACCAAGGAACTGATTGAAATCATCTCGGGCGCCGAAGCGCTCTGACCGGAATAGAAGCGAGGATTTATCATGGCATCCGATAACAAGGCCACCGGCCGCATCACGCAGGTCATCGGCGCGGTCGTCGACGTGAAGTTCGACGGGCACCTGCCGGAAATTCTCAACGCGCTCGAAACGCAGAACCAGGGCAACCGTCTGGTGCTCGAAGTGGCGCAGCATTTGGGCGAAAACTCCGTCCGCTGCATTTCCATGGACACGTCCGAAGGTCTGGTGCGTGGCCAGGAAGTCGTCGACACGGGCGCCCCGATCATGGTGCCGGTGGGCGATGGCACTCTGGGCCGCATCATCAACGTCATCGGCGAGCCGGTCGACCAGGCTGGTCCGGTGAAGTCTTCCGGCTTGCGCGCCATCCATCAGCCGGCCCCGAGCTATGCCGAGCAGGCGACGGACGCGCAGATTCTCGAAACCGGCATCAAGGTCGTGGACCTGCTGGCGCCTTACGCCAAGGGCGGTAAGATCGGCCTGTTCGGTGGCGCCGGCGTCGGCAAGACCGTGTTGATCATGGAACTGATCAACAACGTCGCCAAGGCGCATGGTGGTTACTCGGTGTTCGCCGGCGTCGGCGAGCGTACCCGCGAAGGCAACGACCTCTATCACGAAATGATCGAAGGCGGTGTCAACAAGGCGGGCGGCGGCGAGGGTTCGAAGTGCGCCCTCGTGTACGGCCAGATGAACGAGCCGCCGGGCGCCCGCGCCCGCGTCGCGCTGACGGGCCTCACGGTCGCCGAAGACTTCCGCGACAAGGGCCAGGACGTGCTGTTCTTCGTCGACAACATCTTCCGCTTCACCCAGGCGGGTTCGGAAGTGTCGGCGCTTCTCGGCCGTATTCCTTCGGCGGTGGGTTATCAGCCGACGCTCGCCACCGACATGGGCGCGCTGCAGGAACGCATCACCACCACCAACAAGGGCTCGATCACTTCGGTGCAGGCGATTTACGTCCCGGCCGACGACTTGACCGACCCGGCGCCCGCCACCTCCTTCGCGCATCTTGATGCGACGACCGTGTTGTCGCGCTCGATCGCCGAAAAAGGCATCTATCCGGCGGTCGATCCGCTCGACTCGACCTCGCGCATGCTGTCGCCGCTGGTTGTCGGCGAAGAGCATTACGACGTCGCCCGTCGCGTGCAGTCGACCCTGCAGCGCTACAAGTCGCTGCAGGACATCATCGCCATTCTCGGCATGGACGAACTGTCGGAAGAGGACAAGCTGACCGTCGGCCGCGCCCGTAAGATCGAGCGCTTCCTGTCGCAGCCGTTCCACGTCGCCGAAGTGTTCACCGGCGCGCCGGGCAAGCTCGTCGCGCTCGCCGACACGATCAAGGGCTTCAAAGGCCTGGTCGAAGGCAAGTACGATCACCTGCCGGAAGCCGCTTTCTACATGGTCGGCACCATCGAGGAAGCCGTCGAGAAGGCACAGCGTCTGGCGGCGGAAGCGGCTTGATCGTTTTCGCGTAACGACCAGGATACCGACCAGAATGCGTTTCCTCGGAAACGCATTCTGATCTGAAACAAGGTAGGGCCATGGCCAATTTCCATTTCGAACTCGTCTCGCCGGAGCGCCTTGTGTATTCGGGCGAGGTCGAGTCTGTTCTCGTGCCGAGCGTCGAAGGCGAGATGGTCGTGTTGCGCGACCATGCGCCGGTGATGGCGATGCTGAAGCCGGGTGTCGTCAGCTACAAGGACGGCACCGGCGGCAAGCACGATCTGTTCGTGCGCGGCGGCTTCGCCGATATGGCCAACAATACGCTGACGATCCTGGCCGAACAGGCTGTTGCTCTGGCTGAAGTCGATGCCAAGCTGCTCGATGCCGAGATCAAGGATGCCGAGGAAGACCTCGCCGACGCCAAGGTCGAGCACACGCGCCAGCGTGCCGCCGAGCGGCTGGAGCAGATGCGCGAATTGAAAGCGTCGCTGAGCCTTTGAAAACGATAAACCCGCCGGTGACGGCGGGTTTTTTGATTCTCTTTTTCAATTCTACCGGTCGGCGTTGCCGATGATGCGGCAGACGTCGCCGCGAAAATTGCCGGCCGGCAACTGGTCTGGCTGGAACGCATAGGAAATGTCGACCCGTGCCCCCTTGCCTTGCTTGCGCACGGCAATCTTGACCTCTTGAGTGCGGCCGCTGCGCGCGCCATCGTTTTGAGCGGTGATCAGGCCAAGCCGCCGATCCACACGGATGCTGAGCCAACCTTCCTGCACCTGCGCGGCGCGAGCCAAATTGTCGATGGCCTTGGCGGTGCTGACGCCGGGAAAGACATCATAGGTCGTGATGAAGGGGGCAGGGCCGCCGGAATTGGTGAAATTTTCAACGCAGTTCTGGGCCTGAGCCACGGAGGCGCCAAGCGCGGCAAACGCTATACCGGCAATGACTGATTTCATGGGAATAGTCTCTGGTGGGAAAGGCACACCGGTTTGTAACCCAGCGCCAAGGACGAGCCAACACGGCCTGCGACTTCCTGCACCTTTACTCCGCTGTCTTGTTCCTGTAATGCATGACCGCAATGAGCCCCGGAGCAGCCATTGCGGCAGTTCCGGGGTTTTTTGCTTGTCGAGGTCTACGCGGCGGGTCGCCATGACTTGGCCGCGCGAATGAGGCTTATGCGATATGGCGAATGTGGTCGTCGTCGGCGCTCAATGGGGCGATGAAGGCAAAGGCAAGATTGTCGATTGGTTGTCGCTCGAGGCCGATGTGGTCGTGCGCTTCCAAGGCGGACACAATGCCGGCCATACGCTCGTCATCGACGGCGTCACCTACAAGCTGTCGCTGTTGCCGTCGGGCATCGTGCGCCCGGGCAAGCTGTCGGTCATCGGCAATGGCGTCGTCATCGACCCGACGCATCTGATCAAGGAAATCGCCGCTCTGCGCGCGCAAGGTGTCGTCATCTCGCGGGACAATCTGCGCATTGCCGAGAACGCGCCGCTGATCTTGTCGCTGCATCGCGAACTTGATGCGCTGCGCGAGAACAATGCGACCGCCGGCACCAAGATCGGAACGACCATGCGCGGTATCGGTCCGTCCTATGAAGACAAGGTGGGTCGTCGCGCCATCCGCGTGATGGATCTGGCCGACTTCTCGACGATCGACATGAAGATCGCGCGCCTGCTCACCCATCACAACGCGATCCGTCGTGGCCTCGGCATTGCCGAGATCAGCGCGGCCGCGATTCGTGACGAATTGGCCGCGGTGAAAGACGACGTGCTGGCCTATATGGATCGCACGTGGATGCTGCTTGAAGAGCTGCGTCGCGACGGCAAGCGCATTCTGTTCGAAGGCGCGCAAGGCGCGCTGCTCGATATCGATCACGGCACCTATCCCTACGTTACTTCGTCGAACACGGTGGCGGCCAATGCAGCCACTGGCACGGGTCTGGGTCCGAAGGCCGTGCAATATGTGCTGGGCATCGCCAAGGCCTATACGACGCGTGTCGGCGAAGGGCCGTTCCCGTCTGAGTTGAAGGACGCGACCGGCCAGTTGATCGGCGAACGCGGCCGCGAGTTCGGCACGGTGACCGGCCGGCCGCGGCGCTGCGGCTGGTTCGACGCGGTGCTGGTGCGCCAGACGGTGTGCACGTCGGGGATCGATGGCATTGCGCTGACCAAGCTCGACATCCTCGACGGCTTCAAGGAAATCAAAGTGTGCACCGCCTATCGTCTGGACGGTGAGACCATCGATTATCTGCCGGCGAGCCAGGCGGCGCAGGCGCGGGTCGAACCGATTTACGAGACGATCGAGGGCTGGGAAGGCACCACCCAGGGCGCCCGCAGCTGGGCCGATCTGCCGGCGGCGGCGATCAAATATGTCCGCCGCGTGGAGGAGCTGATCGGCGCGCCCGTGGCTTTGTTGTCGACGAGCCCCGAGCGAGCGGATACGATTCTTGTCCATAACCCGTATCGGGACTAGGCAAAGGGGTTCCCGACGGTGCCTGAAAGCGCCATCTTGACAGTATGATGGCTCTAGCTTTTAGGATTGACGCATAAGCGCAAGGGTGGTCTGAACGCGTTATGGCCGATTATTATCCGCTACTTGCGCGAGCCGTCTCGGGGCTCAGCCCAGAGGCGAAAGAACAGCGCCGGGGGATTTATGAGCGCGCTCGCAAGGCGCTGCTCGGACAGTTGCGTGGTATCACGCCACCGGTGCCGGATGAGGATATCGAGCGCGAGAGCCAGGCGCTCGACGCTGCCATCGCCCGTCTCGAATCTGAGATCGACGCCAAAGGCGGTGCGCCGGCGGAGGCGAAGCCTGCCGCGCCGCCGCCACCTCCCCCAATCCCGCCCGCCGTGCCGCCGAAGCCGCCGGCCAGTGCGCCCTCGATCGGCATTCCCCGCGACAAGCCGTTGGGCGAGGGGGCGTCAGCCGCGCCCTCCATCAATATCAAGCCGGAAGCGAATTTAGGCCCGGCGCCGTCGATCGAACCCGAGATCGGCGATGCGCCGCGGGTGCCGATCAAGGTGCGTGCGCCCGATGCCGCTGGGCGGGCCGAGGCACGCGAAGCCGGCAATGGCGACGGCATGGGCCGGTCGGAGGCCGTGCGCCCGGCGGCGCCGCGTCCGCAAGAGACGTCGCGCGGCTTTGGCCGCGTCGCTCTGATCATCGGCGCCATTGCGGTGGTGTTCGGCGGCGTCGGTTTCGCCGCCTGGAAACTACGCGATCGGCCGGAAGATATTTCGCGTTCGCGCTCGCCCATCGTCGAGCCACAGGCGCCGCAAGCTTCCTCTGGCCCCAAGGTCAACGAGCGGATCGGTTCGGGTGCCGCGCCGACGCGGGCACCGGAGCTGCAGCCGGAACCGCAGAACCGGACGCAGGCGCCGCAGAATAACGCTCAGGCGCCGGCCACGGCGCCGAGCACCGCGCAACCGCCGGCTGCGGGTGTGGCTGTGGCCCAGCGCGTCGGCCTGCTGCTGCAGTCGGATGCGCCGCAGGGCTTCGATACCCAGGTCGGCACGGTGGTGTGGCGGACGGATTCGATCAATCGCGGCGGTGCCCTGTCGCAGGCGATCCGCGCCGATTTCGACGTGCCTGACGCCAAGCTCAAGGGCTTCGTCACCATCGAGAAGAACAACGATCCGACTTTGCGGGCCTCGCATACGCTCACCGTGCGCTTCCTGCCGTCGGAGGACAGCCCGCTCGCCAAGATCACCGAGATCGGTCTGCCGGTGATGCGCAATGAATCGGCTGCCAATGTCGATGCCTTGGCTGGCGTGCAGGCGAAGATCACCGACAATATTTTCATCGTCGCTTTGACCAGCGATCCGCAATTCGCTGTGCGCAATATCGAAACGCTCAAGACGCGCGGCTGGCTGGATATTCCGATGAAACTGGCCGATGGCCGCGCCGCGAAGATCACCTTGGAGAAGGGCAATCCGGGCGAGCGCGTCGTCAACGAAGTCTTCGACTCCTGGACGCGTTAAGACAGCGCCGAATCCTTCAACGATGCGAATAAAAAGAAGCCGCCGAATTTCTCCGGCGGCTTCCTACGCAACGCGTAACTCTGTTTGACGACGCCCTGTACGCTTTACGCGACGCCTTGCCGCGAGGTGTGTCCCTCGTCGGCAAACCTTTTAGCGATGCGCTGCCAGGGCCGGCTTGCTGGCCGCTGCCGGGACGGCCTCGATCTTGGCGAGACCGTCACGAACCGCAGCCTGGACCTTCTCAAACGCGCGCACCTCGATCTGGCGGACACGTTCACGCGAGACGCCGAACTCTTCCGACAATTCCTCGAGGGTCGCCGGATCGTCCTGCAGACGGCGCGCCTCGAAGATGCGCCGCTCGCGGTCGTTCAAAACGGCCAGCGCGCCACGCAGCGCGGTCAGCCGGTTGTCCTTCTCTTCGCTGTCGGCGAGCACCGTCTCCTGACTGGCGCTATCGTCGACGAGCCAATCCTGCCATTCGCCGCCTTCGCTGTCCTGGCGCATCGGCGCATTGAGCGAAGTGTCGCCGCCGAGGCGGCGGTTCATGTCGACGACGTCCTGTTCGGTGACGCCGAGACGGGTGGCGATGGTCTTCACCTGTTCCGGATTCATGTCGCCGCTTTCCAGCGCCTGAATCTGGCTCTTGGCCTTACGCAGATTGAAGAACAGTTTCTTCTGATTTGCAGTCGTGCCCATCTTAACGAGCGACCATGACCGCAAGATGTACTCTTGAATGGACGCGCGGATCCACCACATAGCGTAAGTCGCTAGGCGGAAACCCTTCTCCGGTTCGAAGCGCTTGACGGCCTGCATCAGGCCGATATTGCCCTCCGACACGACTTCGCCGATCGGCAGGCCGTAGCCGCGATAGCCCATGGCGATCTTGGCGACGAGGCGCAGATGCGAAGTGATGAGCTGTTGTGCCGCGTCGCGGTCACCATGCTCGCGCCAACGCTTGGCGAGCATATATTCCTGCTCCGGCTCCAGCATCGGGAACCGGCGGATTTCTGCGAGGTAACGGCTCAGTCCCGTATCAGCGGACAGCACCGGAAGCGCAGTAGTAGCCATGTTCATACCTCCTGGGACCCCCCTCGGGCATCCCTTCGCGGCCGCAAACGCCGGCCGCTCACGTGAGGATATAGGGATGGCGGACCGTGGCTTAAAGAGGGCGGGAACACGGCGCCAGCGCGCTTGCAGCATTAAGGTTTGGCAAGTTTTATCGCCCGACTATATTCTAATTATCTGAAAAGACTAGGATTATTTTTTGCTCGTTCACCGATCTTCACGACCCCGTGTGCAGCGCCCCTAAATCAAGGGCTATCGTCGGAGGCAATCGCCGCCATCGTCCAGACCGATGCTAGGTCGGTGGGAATTGTTTTTTGCCCCGTCTGGCGCCGGGGGCACTTTACTCCTACATTGCGACAGCGGGGCTGCGGAGTACGTGCGGATATGTATTCCCGGGGCCTTATCGATCTCTAAGGGAGCTGTTCCTGGCCTCGTCCGTGGACTTGGTCACACGGCGCCCACCTACGTTGTAGGTTCCCGGGATCGATGATCCCACGGCTCAGGCGGCTCCGCGCTTCTCCTTCCGCCCCTCTCTCCCGGAAATTCGCTCGCGAATTCCCTTGCGGCTGATCTGATTGGGCCTTCGGCCCATCTCTTGATCGGGCTTTCCGGTCCTTTCCTGTTGTCAGGGGCGGCTGGGCGGCCTAGGGATTCGTGATCCCGCAGGCGCAGAAGAATGTCTGGACTCGAAACCACCCCCCTCAGCAAAGCCGAATTGCGGCGCGAAGCGCTGGCCCGCCGCGCGGCCATCCCGGCGGATGTCCGTCAGGCCTTCGCCGAGCGGCTGGTGATCGAGGGGGTGGCCATCGCCCGGCGCGCCATGGCGCGGACCGTCTCCCTGTTCTGGCCGATCGGCGACGAGGCCGATCCGCGCCTGCTGCTGCAGGCGCTGAGCTATCATGAATTCGTCACCGCCCTGCCGGTGACGGTGGGGCGAGGGCATCCGCTTATCTTCCGCCGCTGGGCCTGGGGCCAGCCGATGGTCGAAGGCCAGATGCGCATCCCTGAGCCCTCGCCGCGGCTGCCTGATGTGCAGCCGGATCTGTTATTCGTGCCGCTCGCGGTGTTCGACCGGCGCGGTTTCCGCATCGGCTATGGCGCCGGCCACTATGATCTGACGCTGGAGCGCTTGCGCGCCAGCCGGTCGGTGCCGGCCATCGGCATTGCTTATGACTGCCAGGAGGTCGCGCGCGTTCCGGAGGAGGCGCATGACCAACCGCTCGATCTGATCATCACCGAGCGGGACGTGATCGATTGTTCATTGGCTTGGATTTAAAGGAACCGGCATGCGTCTGCTTTTCATCGGTGACATTGTGGGACGCACGGGGCGCTCGGCGCTCGTAAACACTTTGCCGGATCTGAGAAGGCGCTGGAATCTCGATTTCGTCGTGGTGAATGGCGAGAATGCCGCCGGCGGTTTCGGCATCACCGAATCGATCTGTGACGAATTTCTGGCCGCTGGCGCCGATTGCGTGACGCTGGGCAATCATGCCTGGGATCAGCGCGAAGCCTTGGTCTTCATCGAACGGCAGCCGCGCATGATCCGCCCGGCCAATTATCCCGCCGGCACGCCGGGGCGCGGCGCCAATCTGTTCGAAGCCAAGAATGGTGCGCGCGTGCTGGTGATGAATGTCATGGGCCGCATTTTCATGGATCCGCTCGACGATCCTTTCGCCGCCGTCGAACGGGAACTGGAAGCCTGTCCTATGGGGCAGATGTGCGATGCGGTGATCGTCGACGTGCATGCGGAGACGACCAGCGAGAAATACGCGATGGGCCATTTCTGCGATGGCCGCGCCACTTTGGTGATCGGCACGCACACCCATGCGCCGACCGCCGATGCGCAAATCCTGCCGGGCGGCACCGCCTATCAGAGCGATGCCGGCATGACCGGCGATTACGACAGTGTCATCGGCATGAACAAGACCGAGCCGTTGCAGCGCTTCACCCGGCGCATCTCGTCGGGCCGGTTCGAGCCAGCCGAGGGCGCGGCGACCTTATGCGGCATCGCGGTCGAAGCCGATGCGACCGGTCGCGCCATCAAAGTGGCGCCGGTGCGGCTGGGTGGGCGGCTGGCCGAGGCCGTGCCGTCGTTCTGGTAAGGTGGGTAAGAGCTATGCGTGAGGGGCTGTTGTCCAGCGCCGTCGCCGTGCCTTAGGAACAGGCAGGGAGGCGAATACATGCTGGGGGCCTTGTTGGCGCTGCTGTCGGCAGCGACTTTCGCATTCAACAATGCGGCCGCGCGGCGCGGTGTTTTGTCGGGCAGCGTCTTGCAGGCCATGGCGGTCTCGGTGCCGTTCGGCGTGCCCTTCTTTCTGGTCTGCCTGCCGATCTTCGGGTCCTTCGACGATCTGTGGAGCTTCTCCTGGCTCGATACGACTTGGCTGGCCCTGGCCGGCATCGTTCACTTCGTGGTCGGCCGCTACGCCAATTATCGATCGCAGAAGGCCATCGGCGCCAATCTCACCGGGCCGATCCAGGACACGAATATCCTGGTTGCCCTGGCCTTGGCCGTCTGGTTCCTCGGCGAAATCCTGACGGGTCCCATGGTGGTCGGCATCGTGCTGGTGGTGCTGGGGCCGGTTCTGGCTTTCGAGCGGCCTAAGCCCGTCTCCGCCGCCTCGTCCCGTGCGGTCGCGTTCACGCCGGCCTATGGCGAAGGCTTCTTCTATTCGGCGGTTTCGGCAATTTGCTACGGGGTGAGCCCGATCCTG
Organism: Methylocella sp. CPCC 101449; assembly: GCF_031921685.1. Taxonomy (NCBI): domain Bacteria; kingdom Pseudomonadati; phylum Pseudomonadota; class Alphaproteobacteria; order Hyphomicrobiales; family Beijerinckiaceae; genus Methylocella; species Methylocella sp. CPCC 101449. Next base: position 2,029,730 of record NZ_JAPDHU010000001.1, read on the forward strand.
GTGCGTTTCAGCCTCGAAAGCGGCGGCCTTACCCTGGGGCGCGCGGTGGCCGCCGGGCTCATCTCCTATGCCGCGGCGACTGCCGTGGTCTTTGCTGCTTTCGTCAATCCGAACGCCTGGCGCGATCTGCGGACGATGCGTAGGGGCGATTTCGGCTGGTTCGCCCTGGCTAGTGTCTTCGTCGGGATCGCGCAGATGACCCGCTATATGGCGCTGGCCCTGGCGCCGGTCACCATCGTCGCGCCGATGATGCGGTTGACCGCGATTTTCCGCTATTATTTCTCGTGGATTCTCAATCGCGAATACGAGTCCTTTTCGCGCGGGGTGTTCGTCGGCACGATCGTGTCGCTGATCGGTGCGCTGATCCTGGCGATCGGGCTCGAGACCTGGGTTACCGTTCTGCCGGCTTCCGACTGGCTGACCCGTTTCCTGGGCTGGCGGTTCCCGTGATCGGAGCCCCGATCAGGCCCTCGGTGGACCCGAAAATGCGCCGGCTTCCTTTGCAACAGCCCGATGACGGCGTATAACGCCGCCGATTTTTTCCGGGGCGTGCACGCACCTTTGCTGCGCCGCCCCCGCCCGTGGGGACCCTTATGGCAGGCCATAGTCAGTTCAAGAATATCATGCACAAGAAGGGCAAGCAGGATGCGATCCGCTCCAAGCTCTTCTCCAAACTGGCGCGCGAAATCACCGTCGCCGCCAAGATGGGCATGCCCGACCCGAACATGAATCCGCGTTTGCGGCTCGCCGTCCAGGCGGCGCGCGCCGAAAACATGCCCAAGGACAATATCGAGCGCGCCATCAAGAAGGCGGCCGGCGGCGACAGCGAGAATTACGACGAAGTGCGCTACGAGGGCTATGCGCCCGGCGGTGTCGCGGTCATCATCGAAGCCCTGACCGACAATCGCAACCGCACCGCCGGCGAAGTGCGTTCCTATTTCACCAAGGCTGGTGGCGCGCTGGCGGAAACCGGCGCGGTGTCCTTCATGTTCGACCGGGTCGGCGAAATCGAATTCGACACCAAGGTCGCTTCCGAGGATGCGGTGATGGAAGCCGCCATCGAGGCCGGCGCCGATGATGCGGTCACCTCGGAAGACGGCCATCTGATCACCACGACGATGGAAGCCTTTGCCGAAGTCGCCAAGGCGCTGGAAGGCAAGTTCGGCGAGCCGCGCCGCTCGAAACTGGTGTGGCGGCCGCAGAACTCGATCGCGGTCGACGACGAAGCGGGCGAGAAGATTCTGAAGCTGATCAATGCGCTCGAAGACAACGACGACGTGCAGAACGTCTTCGCCAATTTTGAAGTGTCGGACACGCTCGTCGCTAAAATGGGCGGCTGATCGGCGGCTTTTTTACGCTGCGCACGGCTGCTGACGGTAATTTGCCGTCATTGGGGTGAATGTCACACCTCCCGAACGACCTGGAGCGTCCGGCCGACGCTCCAGGTGTTTTGTTTTTAAGGATGTGCCGTGCCGCCGCCCCTTGTCCGCGCCAGTCGAGCCAGCCGCGCCGAACGCCTGTCGCAGGCTGGCCTGAGCCTCGAAACCTGGAAACATCTGCCGCGTCTGGTCGGTACGCTCTGGGCGGTCAGTCCCGGCCTGTTGTCGACGATCATCGGGCTGCGTCTGCTGCGGGCGCTGCAGGTGCCGGCCATGCTCTATGTCGGCAAGCTCATCATCGATGAAGTGGTGTTGCAGGCGCATCAGCCGGCGCCCGGGCCGACGTTTCAGGACTGGTGGGAGTCGGGCCGGCTGACGCTGCTGTTCACCTGGCTGGCGCTCGAACTGGCGCTGACCGCCGCCGGCAATGTCATGGGCCGGCTCACCACCCTGGCTGAAAATCTCATCGCCGAGCGCCACAGCAACCTGATGGCCGGCCGCCTGATCGAACATGTCGCGCGGCTCGATCTCAAAGACATCGAAGACAGCGAGTTTCAGGACAAGCTGCAACGGGCCAGGGCGCAGACCTTCATCGGCAACGGTCTGCTCGGCATGATGCTCAATCAGGTGCAGGACACGGTGACGGTGGTGGCTTTGGTCATCGGCCTCATCGTCTTCGTGCCGGTGCTGGTCTTCCTGCTGCTGCTGGCGCTCATTCCCTCGACGGTGAGCGAAGCCTATTTCAACGGCCAGCGTTATGGCCTCAACACGCAGATCACGCCGGAGCGGCGGCGCATCGAATATCTGCGCTGGATCGGCTCCAATGCGGAAGCCGCCAAGGAAGTGAAGCTGTTCGGCCTTGGCCCTTATCTGGTCGAAAGCTTCACCAAACTGGCCTCGATCATTCAAGCGTCCAACCGGGATCTGGCGATCCGCCGCACGATCTGGGGCAGTGTGCTCGGCCTGATCAGCTCGCTGTCCTACTACGCCGCCTATGCCTATGTTGCCTGGCGCGCCGTCAACGGCACCATCAGCATCGGCGACCTGACGTTTCTGTCAGGCTCGCTGTTGCGGTTGAACGGTCTGTTCGAGCGCCTGACCATGGGGCTGACGCAGATCGCCGCGCAGACGGCCTATCTCGACGATCTGTTCTCTTTCTTCGATACGAAGCCGACATTGGCCAGCCCCGCCGCGCCAAAACCGTTCCCGGCGCCGATCCGCCACGGCATCGCTTTCGAGAATGTCGGCTTCCGTTATCCAGGCAAGGAGAGCTGGGCACTGCGCCATCTCAGCTTCACCCTGAAGGCCGGTGAAACCCTGGCGCTCGTCGGCGAGAATGGCGCCGGCAAGACGACGATCGTCAAATTGCTGACCCGGCTTTACGACCCCAATGAAGGCCGCATCACCATCGACGGCATCGATCTCAAAGATTTCGATGTCGATGATCTGCGTGCCCATGTCGGCGCCATCTTCCAGGATTTCATGCGCTTCAATTTCACCGCCGGCCAGAATATCGGCGTCGGTCTCGTCGAGGAGATCGATAATGAAGCGCGTGTCGCGGCGGCGGCGAAGGACAGTCTGGCCGATCAGCTCATCGCCCGCATGCCGGAGGGCTATGGGCAGATGTTGGGGCGCGGCTTCGCTTCCGGCTTCGATCTGTCAGGCGGCGAATGGCAGAAGATTGCCATTGCAAGGGCCTATTTTCGCGATGCGGAAGTGTTGATCCTCGACGAGCCGACGGCAGCGCTCGATGCGCGCGCCGAAGCGGGCGTTTTCGACCGCTTTCGCAATCTCAGCGCGAGCAAGTCGACCCTGTTGATCTCGCATCGTTTCACCACCGTGCGCATGGCCGACCGCATTCTCGTTCTGGAGAATGGCGGCATTGTCGAGAGCGGCAATCATGCCGAGCTGATCGCGCTGGGCGGGCGCTATGCGGAACTGTTCGAATTGCAGGCGGAGGGGTATCGCTAGAATTCTGCGCGTGTTGCCATCGGTTGCAGGGCCTTGGTGTCATCCCCGACGCCTGCGCAGCAGGCGAGCGGGGATCCAGAGCGCGTGGTAGAGTGATCAATGCCAAGCGGTTGCTCTGGATTCCCGCTCGCGCCTACGGCGCGTCGGGAATGACACTGAAATTGCGGGCCACCGCATTCCCTCTGTCATCCTCATCGACTATCCTCAACGCATGCTGAACGAATTTGGCCCGAATATCTGGATCGCTGATGGCACCGACGTGGTTGCGGCGATGGGGTTTCGTTATCCGACACGCATGGCCGTCATCAGATTGGCGAATGGCGATCTCTTCATCTGGTCGCCGACGGCTTTGACGGCCACTCTCTGCGCGGCGGTGGATCGGCTGGGGCCGGTTCGGCATCTGGTCGCGCCCAATTCATTGCACCATGTCTTCTTGCCCGATTGGAAGCTCGCCTATCCCGAGGCGCTCGTTTATGCGGCGCCGGGATTACGCCAGAAGCGCAAGGATATCGTCTTCGATCGCGATCTGAGCGAAACGCCCGAAGCCAGTTGGACCGGCGAGATTGATCAGGCTGTTATGAACGGCAATGCCATCACGACCGAGGTGGTGTTTTTCCATCTCCCGAGCGGCACGGTGCTGTTCACCGATCTGCTGCAACGGTTTCCCGCCGATTGGTTCACCGGCTGGCGCGGTATCGTGGCGAAGTTGGATTTGATGGTGGCGCCGGAACCGACCGTGCCACGCAAATTCCGCGTCGCTTTCACCCAGCGCAAAGCGGCGCGTGTCGCGCTGAGCCGGATTCTGTCTTGGCCGGCGCAGAAGGTGCTGATGGCGCATGGTACGCCGGTCACTGAAGGCGGGCAGGCATTCTTGCGGCGGGCCTTCGCCTGGCTAAGCTGAGCGGCTAATTATTGCGGGCTCTTGCCGGCGTTGTTCATCACCTGCGCCAGGCGTTCGATGCGCGCGGCGATGTTTTCCAGCCGGTCGGCGGCGCTTTCGGCGGCTGACGCGTTGGCGTCCTGCGCTTCTTCCTGCGCCTTGTTGAGGTCGTCGATCTCACCATTGAGGCGCGTCACCTTGCGCGTGCTTTCCGACAATTCGTCAGCGATGGAAATTGCCGCCATCACGGTGAGGCGCTGATCGCCGATCTCGCCGAAGGACGAGCGCAATTCGCCGATGCGGTCATCGACCAGGCGCGCCAGGCTTTCGAGATGTTCTTCCTCGCCATCGGCGCAGGCCATGCGGTAGGGGCGTCCACCCACGGTTACGGTGATCTGCGCCATGGCTAGTTGCTCCCTTCACTGGGACCGCCGGGGTGCGTTTCGCCGACGATGGCGCGCAAGGCTTCGCTCGCCTGTTCCAGACGCTCGCGCACTTCGCTGTTGGCGAGCGACAGGGTGCGGGCACGTGCCAGGGCGCCGTCGAGCTCCGCGGCGAGGCGGGCACGGTCGTCCTGCATCACCATCAGTTCTTCCTCGAGATTGCCGCGCGTGCCTTCGGCAGCAATGCGGCGTTCGCCGGCAGCTTCCAGGTGGGACAGGGCGGCTTCGAGGCGCTTCATGGCGGCGTCTAGGCGGGGCGGCAAGGTCATGACAGACTCGCAGCACGGCACGGCTGGATGCGCATGACCCATTTGTGACCGTTCGGGCCTGAGCGTCAACGTAAACGGCGATTTTGCCCACAGGACAATCAGTTTCCTTCGGATTTTCAGGCATTTTCTGAGCAAATTAGGCGGCCTGCCTTTGACAGGCCCCATCGAGGTGCTATCAGGGGCGCAATTTTCGTCAGCCACAAAACTCCGTCGTCAGGGGTGCGCCGTTGGCGCCCGCTCGCGGCCATTGCACGGATCAATCCCCATGACTGTTTCAAATGGCGCTATGGCCAATGCGATCCGCGCTTTGGCCATGGATGCGGTCGAAAAAGCCAAGTCGGGTCATCCAGGGCTGCCCATGGGGGCGGCGGATATTGCCACCGTCCTGTTCACTAAGGTGTTGAAATATGACGCATCCGCGCCGCGCTGGCCGGATCGCGACCGCTTTGTGCTGTCAGCCGGCCATGGCTCGATGCTGCTCTATTCGCTGCTCTTCCTCACCGGCTATCCCGGTATGTCTCTGGAACAGCTTCAGAATTTCCGCCAGCTCGATTCGCTGACGCCAGGCCACCCGGAATATGGCCACACGGTCGGCGTCGAGACGACGACCGGGCCGCTCGGCCAGGGCATCGCCACCGCCGTTGGCATGGCGCTGGCGGAACGGATGCTGAATGCCGAATTCGGCGACGTGGTCGATCACCACACCTATGTGCTGGCGTCCGACGGCGACCTGATGGAAGGCCTTTCCCAGGAAGCCATCGCCATCGCCGGCCATCTCAAGCTGAACCGTATGATCGTGCTGTTCGACGACAACGGCATTTCCATCGACGGGCCGTTGTCGGTCGCCGACTCGGTCGATCAGATCAAGCGTTTCGAAGCCTGCGGCTGGGCCGCGGAGCGGATCGACGGTCACGATCAGGCGGCGATCCTGGCGGCCGTGGAGCGGGCGCAGAAGTCCGACAAGCCGAGCCTGATCGCCTGCAAGACCACCATCGGCTATGGCGCGCCGACCCGCGCCGGTACGGCCAAGGCCCATGGCGAGGCGCTTGGCGCCAGCGAGATCGAAGGCGCCCGCAAGGCGCTCGGCTGGAATTATCCGCCGTTCGAAATTCCCGACGATCTGCTGGCCGCCTGGCGCCAGGCCGGCAGTCGGGGCGCCGCACAGCGCGGTGCCTGGGAGAAGCGCCTGGCGGCGCTCGATCCGGCCAAGCGGGCCGAATTCGAGCGGCGGATCGCCGGCAAACTGCCGGCGGCGCTGGCGCCGGCGATCGAGGCTTTCAAGCAGAAGGCGGCCGCCGACGCGACGCCGATCGCCACCCGCAAGGCGGGTGAAGCGGTGGTGGCGGCGCTGGCGCCGGTCGTGCCCGAACTGATCACCGGTTCGGCGGATCTCACCGGCTCCAACAACACCAAGGTGGCGGCGACGCCGGCGATCAGCCCCGGCCATTATGCCGGCCGCTATATCCATTGGGGCATCCGCGAACACGGCATGGCGGCGGCCCTCAACGGCATGGCGCTGCATGGCGGCTTCATTCCGTCGGGCGCGACCTTCCTGGTCTTCACCGATTATTGCCGTCCGGCGCTGCGTCTGGCGGCGCTGATGGGCCTGCGCCATATCGAAGTGATGACGCATGACTCGATCGGCCTGGGCGAGGACGGCCCGACCCATCAGCCGGTCGAGCATCTGGCCGCCTTGCGCGCCATTCCCAATTTGAACGTGTTCCGCCCGGCCGATCTGACCGAAACGCTCGAATGCTGGCAGGTGGCGCTGGAAAGCGCCCATACGCCTTCCATCCTGGCGTTGACGCGCCAGAACCTGCCGCAGGTGCGCACCAGTTTCATGCGCGAGAACTTGTGCGCCCGGGGTGCTTATGAGCTGGCCGCCGCCGAAGGCGCCGCGCAGGTCACGATCTTCGCTTCGGGGTCCGAGGTCGAAATCGCCCTGGACGGTCGTAAGCTGTTGGCTGAAAAGGGTATTTCGGCTCGTGTCGTGTCGGTTCCCTGCCTTGATCTATTCTTGGCTCAAGACGCAGACTATATAAAGCGGACTATCGGCGATGCGCCGGTCAAGGTCGCGGTGGAAGCAGCGATCCGCATGGGTTGGGACGCTCTCATCGGGCCCGATGGCGTATTCATCGGAATGTCAACCTTTGGTGCCAGTGCGCCCTATAAGAAACTTTACGAACATTTCGGTATTACCGCTCAAGCCGTCGCGGCAGCCGCGATCGCCCGCCACAACGGGTAAAGCCGGAACCGGGGTTTGGGTCATAGCAGAGGATTGGAGAACAACTTCATGGCAGTCAGGGTTTCGATCAACGGGTTCGGTCGCATCGGCCGTCTCGCCCTTCGCGCGATCATCGAAGCCGATCGGAAGGATATCGAAGTCGTCGCCATCAACGGCACTGCCCCGGTCGAGACCCTCGTTCATCTGCTGAAATACGACAGCGTGCACGGCCGCTTCCCCGGCCCGATCACCTATACCAAGGATACGATCGACGCCGGCCACGGGCCGATGAAGCTGACGATGGAGCGCGATCCCTCGAAACTGCCGCACAAGGACATGGGTATCGACATCGTCCTCGAATGCACCGGCAAGTTCACCAAGAAATCGACAGCCATCGCCCATATCGAATCCGGCGCCAAGCGCGTGCTGGTTTCCTCGCCGTGCGAAGATGCCGATCTCACCGTGGTCTATGGCGTCAACCACGACAAGCTGACGAAGAACGACATCATCGTCTCGAACGCCTCGTGCACGACGAACTGCCTGGTGCCGGTGGCGAAGGTGCTGAACGATACGGTCGGCATCCAGCATGGCTTCATGACGACGATCCATGCCTATACCGGCGATCAGCCGACCCATGACTCGACCCACAAGGATCTCTATCGCGCCCGCGCCGCCGCGCTGTCGCTGATCCCGACCAAAACCGGCGCGGCCAAGGCCGTCGGCCTGGTGCTGCCGGAGCTCGCCGGCAAGCTCGACGGCGCCTCGATCCGCGTGCCGACGCCGAATGTCTCGGCGGTCGACTTGAAATTCACCGCCAAGCGGGCGACGACCAAGGACGAGATCAACGACATCGTCCGCCGCGCCGCTTCCCAACAGTTGAAGGGCATTCTGGGCTATACGGACGATCCGAACGTCTCCATCGACTTCAATCACGATAGCCATTCGTCGGTCTTCCACACCATGGAGACGAAGGTCATCGACGGAACATTCGTTCGCGTGCTGAGTTGGTACGACAACGAATGGGGCTTCTCGTGCCGTCTGATTGATACCGCCGTCGCCATGGGTAAGCTGGTCTGATCCGATGCAAAGCGCCGCGCTGAAATCCGATCACGCAACCGGCCAGGGTTTGACGATGGCGAAATTCCGCACTTTGGATGATGTCGATGTGGCCGGTAAACGCGTGCTGCTGCGCGTCGACCTCAACCTGCCTGTCGAGAGCGGTCGCGTCACCGACACGACCCGTCTCGAGCGCATCATCCCGACGATGAAGGACATCATCGGGCGCGGCGGCCGGCTCATTCTCCTGTCGCATTTCGGCCGGCCGAAGAACGGTCCCGATGAGGATTGTTCGTTGAAGCCGCTGGCGGCAGCCGTATCCGAACATCTCGATTGGCCTGTTTCCTTCGCCTTCGATTGCATCGGCCCGGAGGCGCAGGAAGCCGTGGCGCAGATGAAGGACGGCGACGTCCTGCTCCTGGAGAACACCCGCTTCCATAAGGGCGAGGAAAAGAACGATCCGGTTTTCGTCGCCGAACTGGCGCGGCTGGGCGACATCTATGTCAACGACGGTTTCTCGGTGGCGCATCGCGCGCATGCCTCGACCGAAGGGCTGGCGCATGTGCTGCCGGCCGTGGCCGGACGCTCCATGCAGGCCGAGCTTGGCGCGCTGACCCATGCGCTGGAGGAGCCGGAGCGGCCGCTCGCCGCCATCGTTGGCGGCGCCAAGGTGTCGACCAAGCTGGAGCTGCTCGGCAGCCTGATGAAGAAGGTCGAATATCTGATCATCGGCGGCGCCATGGCCAATACGTTCTTTGCCGCGCAGGGCAAGAAGGTCGGCAAGTCGCTGCTTGAGCGCAACATGATCGAGACCGCCTCGCAAATTCTCGCCAAGGCGCGTGAAGCCAATTGCACGATCGTGCTGCCGCAGGACGTGGTTCTGGCACACGAGTTCAAGGCGCATGCGCCCTCGCGCGTGGCCACCGTCGACGACGTGCATGACGATGAGATGATCCTCGACATCGGCCCGGCCTCGATCGATGCGATCGACAAGCTGTTGTCCGACGTCAAGACGCTGGTGTGGAACGGCCCGTTCGGCGCGTTCGAGATCACGCCGTTCGATACCGGCACCAATGCGGTGGCGCAGTTCGCCGGCGAGCGGACAGCGGCCGGCCAATTGCTGACGGTGGCGGGTGGTGGCGATACGGTCGCCGCGTTGAACCAGGCCGGCGTCGGCGATAAGTTCAGCTATATTTCCACGGCGGGCGGCGCGTTCCTCGAATGGCTGGAAGGCAAGAGCCTGCCCGGCGTCGAAGTCCTGCGCGTCCGCAGCTAATCGCAGCTTGTTCTCGGCGCGTCGTGGGACGCGCCTTCGTCACTTGGAGCGTTCCATGGCCCGCATCACCCTCAGGCAGCTTCTCGATCACGCCGCCGAACATGACTATGGCGTGCCGGCGTTCAACATCAACAATATGGAGCAGGCGCTGGCGATCATGACGGCGGCCGATAAGGTCGATGCGCCGGTGATCATTCAGGCGTCGCGCGGCGCGCGCGCCTATGCCAACGACATCATGCTGCGCCATATGATGGACGCGGTCGTCGAAATGTATCCGCATATTCCGGTGTGCGTGCATCTCGATCACGGCAACGAGCCGGCGACCTGCGTCACCGCCATTCAGGCGGGCTTCACTTCGGTGATGATGGACGGCTCGCTGAAGGCTGACGGCAAGACGCCGGCCGATTGGGATTACAATGTCGGCGTCACCAACAAGGTCGTCGAGATGGCGCATCTCGGCGGCATTTCGGTGGAAGGCGAATTGGGCGTGCTCGGCTCGCTCGAAACCGGCATGGGCGAAAAGGAAGACGGCCATGGGGCGGAAGGCCAGCTGTCGCATGACCAGCTTCTGACCAATCCGGACGAAGCGGTGAAATTCGTCAAGGAGACGAAGGTCGATGCGCTCGCCATTGCCATGGGTACGTCACACGGCGCCTATAAATTCTCGCGCAAGCCCGACGGTGCGGTGTTGGCGATGAATGTCATTGAGGAAATCCATCGTAGGATGCCGCATGTGCATATGGTCATGCATGGCTCCTCGTCGGTGCCGCAGGACCTGCAGGACATCATCAACCAGTACGGCGGAAAGATGCCGCAGACCTGGGGCGTGCCGGTGGAAGAGATTCAGCGCGGCATCAAGAACGGCGTGCGCAAGATCAATATCGACACCGACAATCGCATGGCGATCACCGGACAGATCCGCAAGATTCTCGCCGAGCATCCGGGCGAATTCGATCCGCGCAAATATTTGAAGCCGGCGCTCGATGCGATGACCAAACTTTGCAAGGATCGGCTGGAACAGTTCAACACCGCGGGCAAGGCTGCCAAGCTAAAGCCGCTTCCCGTGTCGGTGATGGCGAAGCGTTATGCTTCGGGTGAATTGAACCCAAAATTTACCTGACACCAAACTGACAAACCGCTGTTTTTAGTGCCGTATTTTTGATGTTGGCGCGGAAATTTACTGCGGTATAATTTAGTGGTTCGAGCAAGACTCGATCGGACGGATTGTTTGGTGAGGGTTAGGCATATGGATGCTTCGAATACGCCAGCGCTCAGCCGCGAGGACTATGAGAAACTGGCCCGCTTCCGCCATGCGCTGCGCCAATTCACGGCGTTCAGCGATGCGATGCTGGAGCGCTCCAATCTGGGGCCGCGTCGGTATCAGGCGATGCTAGCGATCAAAGCCCGTCGCGAGGAAGAGCCGATCAGCGTCGGCGAATTGGCACGCTTGCTGCTGATCCGTCCCAACACCGCTGCCGAATTGGTGAACCGGTTGGAAAACGCCAAGCTGATCGAGCGTGTGAAAGATCCGAAGGATCGTCGTCGGGCGCTGCTGGCGCTGACCGATCACGGCGCGCGCAAATTGGCTGAAGTGGCGCATTTCCATTTCGAGAAGCTCGAGGAAAGCCGGGCGGCTTTCGTTGGTCTGTTCGATGGCGCTGCCGATCTCGAAGCGACCGCCGCGGAATAATCCGTCCAGCTTTCGCTTCAGCCGGGTTCCAGATGCATTGCTGGTTCGATGCAGGGCCTTGGCGTGAATCCGTGCCTGTTTCCTTTGCCAAAACTACCGAGCAAATTGCGTTCGATCGAAACGCAATTTTGCCATCTGTCTCTGTTTTGACGTGTCTTTAGGGCCGCTTGACCTTGTCAGACGGCAAAATGCTATGGCTCGTCCTGCGCAGTGTGATATCCGGTAGTTCTTATGTCCGAGCCAAGCGAGCCGACTGGGCTTTATCTGTTGACGCCGCGGCAGCCTGCCGCCGGCACGCTCAATCCGCTTCTCGCCGCCGCGCTCGCCGGCGGCGGCATTGCCTGCGTCTGCGTCGATGCAGGCGGCGAATCCCAAAATCTCAAGCAGGCCATTGCCACCTGCCAGGCAGCGGGCGCCGCGGCGCTGTTGCGCGATCCGGCGGCCGCCGGTGACCAGGAGGCCGATGGCGTTCATCTCGACCATCCAGACGATGACGACGATCAGGCCTTGTTCGATCAAGTGCGCCAGGCACGCGTCGCGCAAGGTCGCGCCGGCGGCATTGTCGGGGTCGGTGGCCTGCGCACGCGCCATCAGGCGATGAGCGCCGGGGAACTCGACGTCGACTATGTGATGTTCGGCGAGCCGGACGCCGCCGACACGCTGCCCTCCGCCGATGCGGTTTTGGAGCGGGTGCGCTGGTGGGCGGAAATCTTCACCGTGCCTTGCGTTGCCTATGCGCGATCGCTTGAGGATGTGGGCCCACTCGTCGAAGCGGGCGCCGATTTCATTGCGCTGCGCGAAGCCGTTTGGAACGATCCGCGTGGATCGCGCGCGGCCATCGACGATGTTCTGGCGATGATGACGGCGCGCGCCGCGGAGGTGTCGTGACCGTGCGCATTTTGCCGATCTTTCTTCTCCTGAGCGTTCTTCCGGCGCTGGCCGTGGCGCAGGACAAACCCGCGCCACAGAAGCCTTTCGATCCGCCGTTCGACAATTCGGCACGCAAGGTCACGATGCCGGATCCGACGAAATTGCCGACCTCGGGGCCGACCCCGGCCGAGCCTTATATCAAAGTGCCGGTCGATCTGGCTTTCGGCGCCTATCAGCGTGGTCTGTACGTGACGGCCATGCAGGAGGCGATGAAGCGGCTGCAAACCAATGCCAACGATGCGCCGGCCATGGCGCTGGTCGGCGAACTTTATCGCGACGGCCTGTCGGTGAAACAGAGCCAGGAAGAGGCCAACAAATGGTATCGCCTGGCGGCTGACCGTGGTGACGCGGCGGCGCAATATTCGCTGGGGCTCGCCTATCTCGAGGGCCGCGGCGTCAAGGCCGATCCGAAGGAGGCGCGCGCCTTGTTCGAGAAGGCCGCGGAAAAGAACCAGCCGTCGGCTCTCTACAATCTCGCCGTCATGGAAATTCAAGGCGACATCCAGGATTTCCGCAAGGCGGCGGATCTGTTCCGCCGCTCGATGGACGCGGGCAATGTCGAGGCGACCTATGCGCTCGCCATGCTCTACAAGGACGGGTCCGGTGTGCCGCAGGATCGCGCCATGGCGACGCAATTGATGCATAAGGCGGCCGACGAAAAGCTCGTTCCGGCCATGGTCGACTATGCCATTGCCCGGTTCAATGGCACCGGCACCGAGAAAAATGAGGAAGAGGCGGCCAAATATTTCATCCGGGCCGCTTCGCTCAACAATCCGATCGCCCAGAACCGGCTGGCCCGGCTCTATGTGGTGGGGCGCGGCGTCAAGGCCGATCTGGTCGAGGCGATGAAATGGCACGTGCTCGCCCGGGCCAACGGTCTCCCCGACGAATGGCTCGAGGAAAAGCTCCGCACCCTGTCCCAGGGCCAGAAAACGGCGGTCGAAGAGGCGATTCAGCGATTTCTCGGCAAATGACTTGACCCAAATGACTTGACCTGCCCGCATCGGGCGGGCAGACATCCCGGTTCCAGCCCTCTGGTTCCTGCCTTTGGGCCGGGCGTGGCCACTGGCCCAAATTCCCTGCAACTCCCTCCTGACCGGCATTTTCTCGCTATGATCCGCTCCGCCCTGATGAATGTGATGACCGCCGCTGCCGTGAAAGCCGGCCGTGGCCTCAAGCGCGATTTCGGCGAGGTTGAGAACCTGCAGGTGTCGATCAAGGGACCGGGCGATTTCGTCTCTGCCGCCGACCGCAAGGCCGAACGGGTGCTGCGCGACGAACTGGCCAAGGCGCGGCCGGGCTATAGTTTCCTGATGGAGGAATCCGGCGAGATCGTCGGCAGTGACACCACCCATCGCTGGATCATCGATCCGCTCGACGGCACCACCAATTTCCTGCACGGCCTGCCGGTTTTCGCCATTTCCCTGGCGCTGGAGCGCGAGGGCCAATTGGTGGCGGGCCTCGTCTACAATCCGATCAGCGACGATATGTTCGTCGCCGAAAAAGGCCAGGGGTCCTGGCACAACAACCGCCGCCTGCGGGTCGCTGCCCGGTCCGACATTTCCGAGGCGCTGATGGGCACCGGCGTGCCGCATCTCGGCAAGGCGTCGGCGCATCCGAAGTTCAAGGCGGAACTGTCGTCGGTCATGGCGCGGGTGCACAATATCCGCCGGATGGGCGCCGCGGCGCTCGATCTCGCCTTCGTCGCCGCCGGCCGGCTCGACGGCTTCTGGGAGCGCAGTCTGCAACCGTGGGACACGGCGGCCGGCATCGTTCTGGTGCGCGAAGCGGGCGGCTTTGTCTCCGATGCGGACGGCGGCAACGACATGCTGGACAAGGGGTCGGTCTGCGCCGGCAATGAAACCATGCAGCGGCAGCTTCTCGCCCTGATCAATCGCGCCTGAACTGCCTGAAATTCGGTCGCAATTTCGCCATTACGACACAAACTGATGTTCTATCGCTGTCCCGGGCTTGATCGGGCGCGGTTTCTGACGTTTTCTGACATGTCTGTCGAGGCGCCGCGCGATTCTTCGTCGCAATCCCCCTAAGCGCCCGCAACGCTTCGTCCGGAGGATGGAGATTTATGGCGAGCGAGAACGACACGCGTAAACTGTCCGCACCCGGCATCTATCTGCTGCGCATGATCGTTTTCCTGGCGCTGGTCGGCTTCGTCGTCCTCATTCTCTATCGCCAGATCCAAACGGCCTTCATGGCTAATCCGGGCCTCAACGCTTTGATTCTCGGCGTGCTGGCCATCGGCATCATCCTGGCGATCCGGCAGGCTTGGCGGCTGCGGCGCGAAGTGCGCTGGGTCAATGCCTATCAGGCCGGCCAGGCGGCGCAGGCGCGTCCGCCCGTGTTGCTCGCGCCGATGGCGAAAATGATCGGCGACAAGGATCACGCCACGCCGATCACCACGCAGATGCTGCGCGTCATTCTCGATTCCGTCGGCGCACGTCTCGATGAATCGCGTGAGATCGCTCGTTATCTGACCGGCCTCTTGGTGTTCCTTGGCCTGCTCGGCACGTTCTGGGGCCTGCTCGAAACCGTCGGTTCCATCGGCAATGTCATCAAGTCGATGCAGGGCGGCAGTGACGCGACATTGATGTTCGACGAATTGAAGAATGGTCTGTCGGCGCCGATCGCCGGCATGTCGATCTCCTTCACCTCGTCGCTGTTCGGCCTCGCCGGCTCGCTCATCCTGGGCTTTCTCGATCTGCAAGCGGGACAGGCGCAAAACCGCTTCTACACGGAGCTGGAAGATTTTCTGTCGACTGGCGCCGGCGATGTGGCCCTGGCGGGCCTGCCGCCGGATTTGGCGGCGGCGCTCGCCAAGATCGGTGATCCTGCGGGCTCACGCGCGGCTACTGCCGCCATGGCCAATCTGGCCGAAGGCATTCAGGGGCTCGTCAAACATATGCGCGGCGAGCAGCAGATGATCCGCGATTGGGTCGAGGCGCAAGCCGAACAGCAGCGCGAAGTCAAGAAACTGCTTGAACGGCTGACATCGGAGCCGGAGCGACACTGATGGCTTATATCCGCTCGCGCCGTCGCGGCGGCTTCGATTACTGGCCGGGCTTCGTCGATGCGTTGTCGACCATGCTGCTGGCCATCATCTTTCTTCTGTCCGTCTTCATGCTCGGCCAATACTTCCTGTCGCGCGAGGTGACGGGCAAGGACAATGCGCTCGTCAAGTTGAACCGGCAGATCGAGGAACTGACATCGCTCTTGGCGCTGGAACGGTCCGGGCGCGCCGATGCCCAGGCCAATCTCTCCAGCTTGATGGCGACTCTCGATGCGGCGCAGCGCGATCGCGATCGCCTGCAAGGGCTGCTCGATTCCGGCACCGCCAATGCGGCTGCGGGCGGCAATGCTGCGGCGGCCGCGCAACAGGCTCTTGATGCCGAGCGGCAGATTTCGGCGCGTGCGGCGGCGCAAGTCGACATTCTCAATCAGCAGATCGCGGCGCTGCGCCGGCAGCTCTCGGCCCTGGAAGAGGCGCTCAATGCGTCGGAACAGCGCGACCGCGACTCGCAGGCGCGCATTGCCGATCTCGGCTCGCGCCTCAATGTGGCGCTGGCGCAGAAGGTGCAGGAACTGGCGCGCTATCGCTCCGACTTCTTCGGCCGCCTGAAGGAAATTCTCGGCAATCGTCCTGGCATCCGCACCGTGGGCGATCGCTTCGTCTTCGAGTCGGAAGTGCTTTTCGATACCGGCAAAGCCGACATCAGTTCGCAGGGCCATGCCGAGCTCGACAAACTGGCGACGGCGATGGCCGATCTCGAACGCGAAATTCCGCCGGAACTGCCGTGGGTGATGCGCGTCGATGGCCACACGGACAAGCGGCCGATCACCGGCGGCACTTACAAGTCGAATTGGGATCTGTCAGCGAGCCGCGCCATCGCCGTCGTGCAGTATCTCGTCAGTAAGGGCGTGTCGCCGCAGCGATTGGCGGCGGCGGGCTTCGGCGAGTTCCAACCGATCGATCCAGGCGACAGTGACGAAGCGCTGCGCCGCAATCGACGGATCGAGCTGAAGCTCACCGACCGATAAGCATAGAGTTTCTGCGTTTGATGGACACATCAAACGCTAAGACGACGCTCAATAACATCCAGGCGCGGAATAAGCGCCAGCAGGGAGGATCAGATGAGCGCGCGAGCGTGCGTGAAAGCCGTCATGACAGCGACCGCGCTGCTGCTGTCGCCATTGGCGCAGGCACAGGATTTTTATGCCGGCAAGACCATCGTGCTCTATGCCGGCCAGCCGCCGGGCGGCGGCATCGACAATGAGATGCGCCTGGTGGCGCAGTTCCTCAGCCGCTTCATTCCGGGCGAACCGCAAATCCAGCCGCGCAACATGCCGGGTGCCGGCGGAGTCACTCTGGGCAATTATCTTTATGCCTCGGCGACGGTCGATGGGCTGACGCTGGGCATGCCGGGGCGTGCCGGCTTCGTGCTGGCGCCGATCGGCGATGACAAGACGGCGCGTTACGACGTGCGCCGCTTCACCTGGATGGGCAGCGCCGCCAGCACCAATTTCATTTTCTGGGCGCGCAATTCGTCCGGCCTCAAATCGATCGCCGATCTGAAAGCCTTGAAGCGCGAACTCAATGTCGCGGGTTCCGGCGCCACCACGTCCAATTCGATCGTGCCGGAAATTCTGGCGCGTTACGAAAAGTTCCCGTTCAAAGTGGTGCGTGGCTATCCTGGCATGGCGCCAGCGGTGCTGTCGCTGGAGCGCGGCGAGACGGAAGCGATCTTCTCCGATCGGGCCAGCATCCGCCCCGATATGATCGCGTCCGGCCTGGTGACACCGCTGTTCCAGACCTTCCCGATGGAACCCAATCTGCCGGTCATCGATACGCTGCTTACCGATGCGCGCGAGCGTGAGTTGATCGGTCTCTTGGCGACGCCGATGCGGCTGGGGCTGGCCTTGATCGGACCGCCCGGCATGCCGGAAGCGCAGACGAAGATTTTGCGCGACGCCTATGGCCGGATGGTCAGAGATGCAGCCTATCAAGAGGAAGCGCGGCGGCGCAATTTCGATGTCGGCACGCCCAACGACGGTGAAGCGATCACCGCCTATCTGTCGAAGGTGATCTCGGGTCTGTCGCCGGAAGTGATCGCCGAATACAAATCTTTCGTCGAGCGCAATTAGAGCGATACCTTGGTGCGTGATGACGTTTGGCCGCGATCTTTGTGTCATCCCGGACACGCGCAGCGTGATCCGGGATCCAGGGGCATGCGGTAGAGCCATTCATTCATCGCTGCGACACAGCGGCTTCTTAAACCTGCAAACGTTTCACCACGTGCCCCTGGTTCCCGGATCGCACCTGCGGTGCGTCCGAGATGACACCCAAGGTGCGGAGGACTACAGCCCGAGCGCGGTCTGCACTTTGCGTGAATAGCCGTAGATGTCTTCGCGCAATTGCACCTTGCCCTCGTCGTCGACGAAGGCGGTGAAATATTCGATGTGGATCGGAATGGTTTCCGGCAGTTTCACGAGGCGTTCGCCGCCGCCGACCATGGAGCGCACCTTCTGCTCACTCCAGCCGTTCTCCTTGCCCAGTACCACCTCGGCGAGGCGGAAGGGCTGATCGACGCGCACGCAGCCGTGGCTGTAGGCGCGCCGCGCATTGGCGAACAGGCCGCGCGACGGCGTGTCGTGCAGATAGACCGCATGTTCGTTGGGGAACATGAATTTGATGTGGCCGAGCGCGTTGCGTTCGCCCGGCGGCTGACGCACCACGAGCTGGCCGTTGCGCGTCTTCGCCACTTCATAGCCGCGCCGCTGGAAATAGCTCGGGTCCTTGGCATAGGCCGGCATCATCTCTTTCTGAATGATGGATGTCGGCACGTTCCAATAGGGATTGACGATGAGATGCTGCATCCGATCGGAGAACACCGGGGTGGGCGTCTGCGGCTTGCCGACGACGACGCGGGCGCTGTGGATCAGCTCGCTGCCACGCATCACATTCACCCGGTAGTCGGGAATGTTGACCTCGATGCGCGTCTCGCCCATGTCGCGCGGCATCCAGCGCCAGCGTTCCATGTTCGACAGCAATTCGGCTTCCAGCCGCAGCGGTTCGCCGCCGGACAATTTGGCTATTGTCCGCGCCGTCAGCGTGTTGACGGCAGGCAGGCCGTTGGCGCGGTTGAAATCGGCGACGGCGCTGGCGACGCGCACATCATAGAGCATTGGGTCGGTCTCGCTCTCGGCATCGACGCCGAGGCGGGCGCGCAACAGCGGCACGCGCTGGTCCTTCATGCCGACGCGCAGAACCGGGCCCGGGCCGATGCGCTGATTGGCGATGGCTGGATGTTCGCGGCGCAGTTCCGCCAGCTTCTCGCGCAGCGCGCGATAGCCGGGCTGCGGCGGATTGAAGGCGGCGAGGCGATCGCCGACGCTGTCGCCCGCGTCAGCGAGGGCGGCGAGGATCGTCGCGACATCGGGGATTTCCGGCTTGGCGGTGATCAGGCCGATGGTGCGCGGATCGATGCGGGCGCCGCGCGCCTGCAACGCATAAGTGATGGCCGCATTGGTCAAGGCGAGTTCCGTGATCGCCGCCTGTTCGTCATTGCCGATGCTCGGAACGCTGCGGAAGTCGCCGAGGACGAGGCCGTCTTCGCCGGCTCGGTCGAGACGGGCGACGAGGGCCGTGCCGGCCTTGGTCAGCGCCTTGCCGTCGCTCCACAGCGGGGCATTGTCGCGGGTGGCGTAGAAAGCGGCGACGGCTTCGCGCTCGCGGCGCTGGGTCTGCGCCTTGGTGGTGCGGGCCGGTTCCGCCTCGACCGCAGCGGCCAAAGCCTGGCGGATGCGGTCGCGCAAGGCGGACTGATTGCCGGACTGGTCGGCGGTCTGCTCACTGGCCGGAGCGGCCGGCGGTGTTTCGGCCTGCTGCACCTGTGACGGCTGCGGGGCGGGTTGCGCCTCGGCCGCCGCGGGGGCTGGCGTGGCGATCGTCGCCGTCGGATGAGAATCGAGCGGGTGAGAATCGAGATTGAGGGGCGCTTCCGGCGGCAGTTCGACGATGACTGTGGGGTCGCTCGGTGGCTCGGTCGCGGGCTTGGCGTCCGCTTCCGTTTGGGCGGCGGCTGGCGCAGCGGTGTCGGCGGCGGGCGCTTGGACATCGGCGCTCAGCGCGGCGTCCGGCGGCATCGGCACGGTGACGGCTATATCGGGCGTCGGCGCGCTGTCTTGTGCTTGGCCTTGGGCGACGCCCAGGGTCACGCCGAAAGCAAGACTGACGGCCAGCAGGGCCGTGCCATGCAGCAATCTGTTATTTATGGATACCAGCATCGCCCCCGCCCATGATCACGGCTCTGCCGCCGGCAGGCGGGCCGAAACCGTGTAAAATTTACGTCACGAACCACGCTACGCCTAGGCATGCGGCCGGGTCCGTGCGTGATCACACACAGGCGTTGCAAAAATCCCACGCTGGCGCTGATTGCTTGCCGCCATTTTAGGCGACTTCGTCGGTTTCCATGCCTTCGTTCGGATCGTTCAACCCGTAATCCTTCATTTTGCGATAAAGGGTCGAGCGACCGATGCCGAGGCGGCGGGCCATTTCCGACATTTGCCCGCGATAATGGGCGAGGGCGAAGCGAATCGATTCGGCTTCCATGTCCTCGAGACGGCGGACATTGCCGTTCTCGTCGAGCAGGCGCAGCACGTTGGGATCGCGCACTTCGATGCGGACGATTTCCTTCTGCGTCACCGGCGGGGCGGCGGCCGGAGCCGGCGGGATACGGACATCGAAGCCATCGACCTGAGCCGCGATCTGCGGGAACTCCGCCACGGTCAGTTCGTCGCCTTCCGCCAAAACCACCGCGCGGAAGACTGCGTTTTCGAGCTGGCGGACATTGCCCGGCCAGTCGTAGCGGGTCAGCAAGGACACGGCCTCCGACGACATGCCGCGCAGCTTGCGGCCTTCCTCGGCGGCGAAGCGCGCGGTGAAGCGGCGGGCGAGATCGGGGATGTCGTCGCGGCGCGAACGCAGCGGCGGAATGGAAATCGGGAAGACGTTGAGACGATAATAGAGGTCTTCGCGGAAGGCGCCGCGCTTCACCAGTTCGATCAGATTCTGATTGGTGGCGGAAATCAGCCGGATATCCACCTTGATCGAGCGCTTGCCGCCGACCGGATCGATCTCGCCTTCTTGCAAAGCGCGCAGCAGCTTCACCTGGGTCTCGAGCGGCAGTTCGCCGACCTCGTCCAGGAACAGCGTGCCGCCATTGGCTTCGAGGAACTTGCCGGTGTGCTTTTCGGTGGCGCCGGTGAAGGCGCCCTTCTCGTGACCGAAAAGAATGGACTCGACTAGGTTCTCCGGCAGGGCGCCGCAGTTGACGGTGACGAAGGGTTTGCCGCGACGATCGGAGGCGCCCTGGATGGCGCGGGCGATCAGTTCCTTGCCGACGCCGGACTCGCCCTCAATGAGGACGGGAATGGTCGACTTGGCGGCGCGCTCACCCAGGCGAATGATGCGTTCCATCTCCGGCGACCGGGTGGCGATGTCTTTCAGGCCGAGCGTGCCGCTGGCCTTGCGGTTCATGCGCCGGATTTCGTCTTCCAGCGCATCGGCCCGCAAAGCGTTCTTGATCGAAATCTGCAAGCGTTCGGCGCCGACCGGCTTGACGACGAAGTCGACCGCGCCGGCGCGCATGGCCGAGATCACCGTCTCGATGGAACCGTGAGCGGTTTGCACGATCACCGGTGTGGTGAGCTTGCGCTCGCGCAATTTGCCGAGCACGCCCATGCCGTCGAGGTCGGGCATGACGAGGTCCAGAATGACCATGGCGATGGCAGGCTTGTCCGCCGCTTCGAGGCGCGTCAGGACGGCTTCGCCGCCATCGACCGACTCAACCTCGTATCCAAATCGCCGCACCATCGCTTCGAGGAGGCGGCGCTGCACCGGATCATCGTCTGCAATCAGTATAATAGAACTCATTTCGCCCCTATGCACTGGCCACGGCCGCCAGCGTTGGCCTCAGAGAGTCTGTTATCAGGGTAAAGAGGCGGTTAAAGGGCGTCCAAGAACGGGACGACTGCCTCGCCTCACGATAGGCTTCTACCCCGGTGATGACAAGGTGGAAGCTCGCTCGGTAGGTGCTAGGTTGCAAGGGCGGCAGGACTGCTGGGGGAGCTGATATGGCTGACACGCGCACGAAGTCCGTTGAAATTCCGTCATTCAAGCAATCGGTCAAAGCCTATGACGGCTGGCTGCGCCAACAGGCGGGCAAGACCTTTGTCGCAGCCGACATGAAGTGGAAGAACCAGAAGATCAGCGAGAATGCCTTCTCGTTCCTGCGCGGAACTTACTGGCGGTTCGCCGAAACCATTTTGAAGGATGCGCCCGAGACCGCCGCCTGTCCGCCTATTCTCGCGGTGGGTGATATTCATCTGGAGAATTTTGGGCTGTGGCGCGATGCCGACAGCCGCATGACCTGGGGCGTCAACGACTTCGATGAAGCGGCGACCATGCCCTATGCGTTGGATCTCGTTCGCTTGGGGCTGAGCGCCATCCTGGCGCGCAAGGGCACCAAGCCGACCGAGAAGGAAATTTGTGCGCGCATTCTGCGCGGCTACCGCAAGGGTATAGCGCAACCGCAGCCGACGATCCTGGAACAGGAGCATGATCGGTTGCGCGAGGCCATGAACCTGCCGCCTGCGGACCGCAGCAAATATTGGGCGAAGATGCAGCTTGCCTGTTTCGACAAGCCGGTTCCATCAAGCGCCGTGCCGGCGCCGCATGCCAAGGCGCTGCGCGCGGCGATGCCCGATCCGAAGATCAAGCTGCAATTCGCCCGTCGGGTCGCAGGCACCGGCAGTCTTGGCCGTCCGCGTTTCGTCGCCTGGGGCCATTGGCGTGGCGGCATCGTGCTGCGCGAATCGAAAATGCTTTGTGCTTCCGCCTGGCGTTTCAGCGGCGCGGAAGACGTGGCCATTCAAAGCGGCAAGATCGCCGGTGGCGCGCATCGCGCGCCCGATCCGAATTATCGGGTTGCCGAGGGCATCGTCGTGCGCCGTCTGGGGCCGACCTATCGCAAGATCGAGGCGAAGCGCGATCCTGCCGAACTGCTCAATCTCGATCTTTTGGAAATGATGGGCTTCGAGCTTGGCGCCTGTCATGCCGGCGATGCGGCCCATGTCGCTGCGGTGCGCAAGGATGTCAAAAAGCGCACGGCCCGTTGGCTGCGCAAACAGGTCAATCTGGCGGGCAAACGTTTGAATGCCGATTTCAAATCGATGCGAAAGGCCCGTTCCTCACGTGGGCGCTGACAGGCCGGCCTTTTGCAAGACGGCGGCCTGTCGCTGCGCCAACGTGTCGACGTCGAAATCGACCAGCGCTTCGTTGAACATGGCGTAGAAATTCAGCCGTGCGTCGAGATGCAGGAAAGCGCCGCCGAGGCCGATGGCGGCGCGATCCATGAAGACGAATTCGCGCGGCACGGTGACGGGGCCGTGCTGCTTGAGCCCTTCATGGATGCGACCCGCTTGCGTGCGGCCATATTCACCGGGCGAAACGCCTTCGGCGATGGGGCGCACACGATCATCGAGCAGCGGCCCATAGATGAAGCGCGACCAGATGTTGAGTACGTCGCGCAATTGCGAGCTTAAACCGCGAAAGCCCCAGGTCTCGTAAGCCGCGGCGATGGCTGCTTCATCGGCGTCACGCAGGCCGCGATAAAGATCGACGACGCCTTTGACGAAGCTCGGTGGAAAGATGCGGATGCAGCCATAGTCGAGCAGGTTGATGCCGGCTGCTTCGCCGCTGCCGTCGCGGAACACGGTGTAATTGCCGAGATGCGGGTCACCGTGGATGATGCCGAGCTTGATGAAGGGATGCCACCAGGCGCGGAACATGGCGGTGGCGATGGTGTTGCGCGCCTCCTGCGAGGCCGATTTGAAATCGAGCAGCGGCTCGCCTTCGAGCCAGTCGAGAGTGATGAGGCGGCGCGTGGAAAGGTCCGGCCACACGCCCGGCACCCGCACGTTGGTCTGCGTCGTGCGATCGCCGAGGATTTCGCGATAGAGCGCCACATGTTTGGCTTCGCGCTCATAGTCGAGTTCCTCGCGCAGGCGCGCGCCGATTTCCTTGGCGGCCTCGCGTGTATCGAGCGCGGTGTTGAGGCGGCGGCGCAGAGCGAAGAGAATGTCGAGCTGTTTCAGATCGGCTTCGACCACCGAGGTCATGTCGGGATATTGCAGCTTGCAGGCCAGCGGCCGGCCATCGAGCGAGGTGGCGCGATGCACCTGGCCAAGCGAAGCCGCGTGCGCGGGATGCAGATCGAAGGTCGAGAACTTGGCGCGCCAACCGGCGCCGAGTTCCGCCATCATACGGCGATTGACGAAACCGGCGCCCATGGGTGGCGCATTCGATTGCAATTGCTTGAGCCGGTCGGCCCAGTCCTGCGGCAGGGCTTCCGGGATGGTGGCGAGGAATTGCGCCACTTTCATCATCGGCCCCTTGAGGGAACCGAGGGCGGCGGTGAAAGCGGCCGCATTGGCATCGTCGAACATATCGCGGCCGCGCAGGCGCGCGCTCGCCATGCGGGCGGCGACACCGCCGACCCGTGTGCCGACCTGCGCATAGCGCGCGGCGCGGGCACTCAATCTGTTGCGTTCTTCATCGCTCATGGGCTCAGTCTGACGTGACAAATGCGGCGAGGGAATGAGCGATCCTGTCGCGGCTCTCGGTCATATTCTTGTAGGCAAGTTGATCGGGCGTCAGCGCCAGAAGCTGGTCGCGCAGGGCGGCGGCCAGGGTTTGTCCCTCCGGATGATCGCGGAAGGCGGCGATCGGATCGATGAGGATGCGGATGGTGAAGAGGATATCGCCGGAAGCCATGCGGCGCAGGGTCTGCCGCTCGATACGGACGAACGATGGTTCCGTTGCCGGCGACGGGCGCGGCGTGGGATGGGGATGATGCAGCACATCGTTGTCGTAGATGGACCAGTTGAACCGTTCGACCGGCGCACCGGCCCGTAGATTGTCGAAAATGCGCGTCACACGCTTTTCCATCTCGCCGGGAAAGCCCGGCACCGGCGCGTGAATGTCGGCGAGGGTTCTGTCGAACTTTTCTCGCAGGTTCCAGGTCGAGGGAAAGCAGATCGCGGCGGCGGCCAGGCGCCAGCCGTTGTCGAAACGGCGCATCAGTGCGAGATCGTCCTGAACGAGCAGCGCTGCCTGCATCAGGGGCGGCAAGATGTCGTCGAAAGCCAGGCGTTGCCGCAGCGGCACAATGAGGATGCCGTTGCCGTCACGGACATAGAGATCGGAATAGGTCTGCGTCAGATAGTCGGCAAGGGCATCGCGGATTTCGCGTTGGCTTGCCTGCGTATCGGCGCGGGCGGTGAAGACCGCATCGCGCTGATCGGCGAACAGGCGCTGCTTCTCGGCGAGGAACCGCGCGAGGTCCGCGTCAGGCTCGATCCAGCGGGCCGGATCGAGCGGGCGCAGGCCGATGGTGAAGGGTTTCGAACTGCCGTCGTAAGGCGTGTGCGCGAGCATGCCTCAGCATAGCACGCCACATCAGCGCTTCAGCGGATCAATTGACCCGCGACCAACTGACCGAACGGCAGATCAGGCCGCCGAGCACGCAGCCAGAGGTGGTGAGCGTCGAGCCTGACAGGCTCATCGTGCCGGAATAGGTCTTGCCGTCTTCCGGATTGAAGGCGTTGCCGCTCCATTTGCCGGCGCCGTTGGGCTTCATATTGTAGAAGACGCGTTGGCCGACTTTCGAAGGGCCGCTTGAGTCGGCGAGCCAGGAGATCGTGCCACACAGGGCGCCGCCGCAATCGGTGATGCGCACGCGGCTCTTGCCATTGTCGCGCAGCCAGACGCCCTTGGCGTCCTGGGCCTGGGCGGGCAGGGCGCCGGATAGCAGCAAAAGTGCCGCGCCCCAGAGCAGATGTTTCGATGAAAAGGCTGCCATGGCACATCCCTCCGTTTCGTACCGCGTCCAGCATAGCCGGACGGTGAACGGGCTCAAAGCGCGACGGAGGGAGACCAAAGGATGAGCCGCGGTGCATCTGATGATGCACCGCGGAAAGTTTTTTACGACAGGCTGGCGGTGAAGCGCTGGATGCGCCGGCAGGCGTCTTCCAGCAGGCCGGTCTTCGCCGCATAGGAAATGCGGAAGTTCGGGCCAAGGCCGAAGGCCGAGCCATGCACAACCGCGACGCCTTCCTGGTGCAGCAAGGCGGTGATGAAGTCCTCGTCGGTTGTCAGCACCTTGCCGTCCTGGGTCTTCTTGCCCATCGCCGCCGAACAATCGGGATAGACATAGAAGGCGCCTTCCGGCGTCGGGCACTTGATGAATTTGGCCTGGTTGAGCATCGAGACCACCAGATCGCGGCGCTCCTCGAAGGCCTTGCGGAAGATCGGCAGATGATCCTGCGGGCCGTTCAAGGCCTCGACCGAAGCCCATTGCGCGATCGTGCAGGCTCCCGAGGTCTGCTGGCCGTGCAGCAGGTCGAGAGCCTTGATCAGGATGTCGGGGCCAGCGGCATAGCCGATGCGCCAGCCGGTCATGGCATAGCTCTTCGACATGCCGTTCATGGTCAGCGCGCGATCCATCAGGTTCGGTTCGATTTGCACCGGCGTCGTGAATTTGAAGTCGCCGTAGATCAGATGTTCGTAGATGTCGTCGCTGAACACCCAGACATGCTTGTTCTTCGGCCGCATTAAAACGTCGGTGAGGGCCTTCAATTCGTCGCGGGTATAGGCCGCGCCCGTCGGGTTCGACGGCGAGTTGAGCAGCACCCACTTGGTCTTCGGCGTGATGGCGCGATCGAGGTCCTCGGGCTGTAGTTTGAAGCCCGACTCGAGCGTCGTCTTGACGATCACCGGCGTGCCGCCAGCAATGGTCACCATGTCCGGATAGCTCACCCAATAGGGCGCCGGGATGATGACTTCATCGCCCTTGTCGCAGGTGGCGAGGAAGGTGTTGAACAGGATCTGCTTGCCGCCCGTGCCGACAATGGTCTGCGACGGCTTGTAGTCGAGTTCGTTCTCGCGCTTGAACTTCTTGGCGATGGCTTCGCGCAGCGGCACGATGCCGAGCACCGGCGGATATTTCGTCTCGCCGCGATTGATGGCGTCGATGGCCGCCTTTTTGATGTGATCGGGCGTATCGAAGTCCGGTTCGCCGACGGAAAGCGAGATGATGTCGCGCCCGGCGTTTTTCAGGTCGCGCGCCACCTGGGTAGCCACCATGGTGGCTGACGGCTTCACGCGGGTCACTGCGCCTGCAAGGAACGACATTTCTGGTCTCCGGAGAGTTATGGATTCTCCATGGGATTCATGGAGGCGGCGGAAAATAGTTTCGCAGAGCCCAAAGGGCAAATGGAAAAGCCGATTTTCGGCCTGTTTTTGATCGAACCTCTGGCGGGTTTGTGCGTTACCACACTGCAAGACGGCAGGGATCGGGCTTATCCCGTTTGGAGCGGGACGTCTGGTTCTTCGTCCCGCCCGTGCCCAGGAGGCTCAGATGCGCTCCCGAAACTGGTCCGAATCGCGTGAAAACAATGGCTTCAGCTATGCAATGCCGCCGGAACTGGCGCAGCAGCAGTTGCGCATGTCGGTTCGGCTGGTGGCTGTGATGGCCTTTGCCATCGCCATTGCTCTGGTGGCGACCGTGCGCGCGCCGGAGCCCGCCAAGGGACCGACCGAAGCGCATCGCAACGGTCCGCCGGTGATGACTTTTGTTGCCGATAACGCGCCAGTGGGTTCAGCCACGGTTCATCTGCGCTGACTAGAGTGAACGGTGTGAGGTGCCCTTAAGCCTTGGGACCTTCCGTTCTACTGGAGACAGCCATGAAGACCCGCATTCTTGCCGCTCTCGCATTCGCGACCGCCCTAACTGGCGCAGCTTTGGCGCAGGCGCCGGCGACTTCAACGCAACCCGCCAAGCCTGTTGTCCCGCCACCGGCCGCAACGGCTCCGACGACGACTGCTCCCGCCACCACAGCCAAGCCCGCAACGCCTGCCGCAACACCTGCAACGGCGCCCACGACCGCTGCCAAGCCGGCTGCCGCGACCGATCTTCTCGACATCAACACCGCCTCCGCCGCCGATCTCGAAAAGCTGAAAGGCATTGGCGCAGCGCGTTCGGCCGCCATCATCAAGGGCCGTCCGTATCGCGGCAAGAACGAGCTGCTCGACAAGAATATCGTGCCGAAGAATGTCTATGAGGACATCAAGGATCACATCATCGCCAAGCAGGCGGCCCGTTAATCGCTCAAGACATAAGTTGCATCGAACGCGCCGCCCGCCAGCGGCGCGTTTTTTATTTCAGATCTTATCCTTGAAGATGAAGGCCGCGCCTGCGGCAATGAGGATGAAGCCGACGGCGTGATTCCAGCCGAGCTGCTCCTTGAGATAGAAGGTCGAGAAGCCGGCGAACACGAGCAAGGTAATCACTTCCTGCATCGTTTTGAGTTCGGCAACGGAATAGAAGGCGCTGCCGTAGCGATTGGCTGGAACGGCGAAGCAATATTCGACGAGCGCGATGCCCCAGCTCGCGAGAATCGCCCAAAGCAGCGGGCTTTCCTTGTATTTCAGATGGCCATACCAGGCGAACGTCATGAAGACGTTCGACAGGATGAGCAGGATGGGGGCAAGCAAGGCCGGCGGGATTAAGTTCGATACCATTTCCGCTCCAGATAGGGCGTCTTCGTCATGTCGAGGGGTGACAGAGTTTTGCTTAGCACGAACGACGCGGCAAAGTTTTATGTCGTATTGGGATCAAGCTGCCCTGTGCTGCGTGGCGCGAAAAATCGCGCATTGAGAAGCCAAAATGCTAAGCCGGCCAAGGCGATGGCCCCCAGGATCAGGAAGGCGGCGCCATAGCTCCATCGGTCGGCGGCGAAGCCGGCGATGGTGGTGCTGAAGGCCGCGCCGATGCCTTGGACGGTCATGACGGCGCCGAGGCCGGCATTGACGTGGCCCGTGCCGGCCAGAACCTGAGCGACGAGGCCGGGCAAAGCGACGCCCAGGAGGCCGGCGCCGACGCCGTCGAGAATCTGCACGGGGATGAGCGCGCCAGGTTCGGTGAAAGACCAGGCGATGAGGCCCCGGATCGGTAGCGCGACAAGAGCGGCGATGAAAAGCGGGCTATAGCCGCGCACTTCGGCAATACGGGCGGCAAGCAAAGCCGCCGGTATCATGGTGATTTGTGCGATCAGAATGGTCGCGGCCGTATAGGCGCTCGGATCCCATTGATCGCCGCGCGCCACCATGGCTTGGCCGAGAAGCGGCAGCATCGCGGCGTTGCCGAGATGAAAGAGCGCCATCGTCACGGCGATGACGATCAAAGGGCGCGAGGTGAGCAAGGTGGAATAACTGCTGACAGCTGGCGCGTCCGCGCCGACATTTTCCCGCCCGCGCGCCGCTTCATGGTCGATGTCGCCGCCCTTGATGGAGAGCACCGCGATGGCCGATGCCACGGCCATCGCGGACATCAAGACGAATATCGCGACGAAACCGAAGAGATAACCGAGAAGCCCGGCTAGCGCTGCGGCAGAGGCATTACCCGCATGGTTGAACGCTTCATTGCGGCCGAGCTGATGGGCGAAGCCCGCCTGTTTGACGAGGCCCAGGGTTAAGGCCGCGATGATGGGTCCCATGGCGGCGCCGCCAATGGCGCTGATCGTCTGCGCCGCGGCGGTGATGGGAAATGTCGGATACAGATAGTTGATGGTGTTCGCCAGGATGACCGCGACAATGGCCGTGATCGCCAATGCCCGTTTGGCTTTCGTGGTGTCGACCAGAATGCCCGCCGGCGTGGTTGCGATCATGCCGGCCAGGCCGCCGATCGTCATGACGATCCCGATCTCCGAAGCGCTCCACTGCCGGTTCTGCAAAAAGACACCCAAGAACGGACCTAATCCGTCGCGGACATCGGCCATGAAGAAATTGGCGGCGTTCAATGCCGTAACGGAGGTGGCCATCGATGCGGGGCTCGCGAGCAATACAAGCGTGATCCAATCGATGGCATAATCCGTATCGAACGCAATTGGTTTCTTTATGCGATCAGGCCACGTAGCGGTTTGGCCGAAATCGAATCCGGGAAAACGCCTTCGATCTGCGCCGTGCCGATGTTGAGGTGATCGACCAAGAGGCCTTTGAGCACGGCGCGCAGATCGGTCGTCGCCTTCAGGTCGCGTTTTTCAAACAATTGCTCGTCGCGCAGGCCCGGCCAATCGGCGACCATCTTGCCGCCGGCCAAAGCGCCGCCGGCGAGGAAAGCGACGGTGCCGGTGCCGTGATCGGTGCCCGTCGTGCCGTTGACCTTCGCCGTGCGGCCGAATTCGGTGATGGCGACGACGACCGTGTCCTTCCAGGCCGGGCCAAGGCCGGTTTCGAATTCGGCGATGGCGGCATCGAGGCCGGCCACCAATTGCGCCAGGCGGCCGGTGGCGCCGCCTTCATTGGCATGGGTGTCCCAGCCATCATAGGCCAGTGCGGCGATGCGCGGGCCATCGTCGGCGGCAAGCAGTTTGGCGGCGCCGCGCGCCGGCGTGCGCATGGCTTCGATCACATTGCCGCCGACGGGCCGCATGCCGCCGGCTTCGCGCTGGGCGATCTTCTCGATGTCGAGACTTTCGGTGAGCACCGTGGCGAGCGCCTTGTCCTGTTCGCGATAAAGCGCCAGCAGGCGTTGTTCGAGATCGTCCTGCACCGCGGGCAAAGTGCTCGGCGTCCAGCCGGTGACCGGCGCGCCACCGCGCAGGATGAGCGGCGTCGCCGGACCGACGCCGAGGGCTTTTCCGCGTGACGCGACACGTTCGCCCTTGGGCAGAACCGAGACTGCCCGGTTAAGCCAGCCGGAATCGGTGCGTCCGGCACCGGCGTAGCCGCTTTCCAATACGTCCTGGCCGTCGAAATGCGAGCGGTCGCGATAGGCAGTCGCCGTGGCGTGAACGATGGTCGCCTGCCGCGCGCCATAAAGGCGGGCCAGATTGGTCATCGAGGGATGCAGCGCGAAAAAGCCGTCGAGCGGCAAAGCCGGCGTGTCGCCGGTGAGCGACAACGCGATGGGGCCGTGCAAGGCGGCATAAGCGGGATCGCCGACGGGTGGAACGGCGCCGAGGCCATCGAGCGCGCCGCGCAGGATGATGGTGATGAAGCGGGGATCTCTGGCATCGGCGGCGCGGGCGAAGCGCGGCAGATAAGACCAGGCGAACAGCGCGCCACCGGTGACGAGAAGCTGTCGGCGCGTGGCATGCAGGAGGGTGGAGGCCATGATGGTTATCTCCTCTGGAATTCCGGCGACATCAGCACGAGGGCGATGGCCTGTTCGCGCGACTCAGCGCGTCCGATGGTTTGTTTGAGATCGGCCGAGGCGGCGGCGCCGGCGGCGGCATCGAGCGCTTCCTGCGGATCGGTGAGATTGCCGAGGCGCTTGGCGATCTGATTGGAAATTTCCAGCCGCGCCTTCATGCCGTTGGGTGTGGCCCAGGCGAAATTGGTGTCGGCAAAACCGTTCGGGCCAGGGGGCTGCCACAGCGGCGCGCCCATCAGGGCAAGCGAACCAAGATAACGCTGCGGCTGATCGGGCGTGCGCGCGAACAGGCGCGACGAGGCGACCAGAAATTCGTAAGGACTGCGGATCTTGGTGAGCGGCGTCGACCAGGCGAGCGGATCGCTGACGAGTGCGGTCGAGACCGCTTTCAGATCGCCGTCGCTGTCGCGAAACACTTTCGCCAGCTTATCGACGAGGGCCGGTGGCGGATCGTCGGCGATAAAATGGCGCACCAGTTTGGTGGCGATGAATTTGGCGGTCGAGGGATGGCGCGCCAGATCGGTCAGCGCCTGTTCGCCTTGGGTTACGCCACCTTCCGCATAGGTCTTCTGCAGCAAGGTGTGATCGCCGGGTTCATGCGCATTGGCGTTGAAGGTGAACGTGCCGGGCGTGCCCAGACGCGCGGCCGGTCCGACGACCGTCCAGCCGGTGATGATGCGGGCGAAAGACGTGACATCGGCCTGGGTATAGCCGCCGTCGACGCCGAGCGTGTGTAGCTCCATGATCTCGCGCGCCAGATTTTCGTTGAGGCCGCGTTTGCCGTTTTGTCCGGCGCGGGAATTGGGTCCGATCGATTGCGCGTTGTCGAGATAGAACAGCATGGCGGGATGCTGTTCGACGGCGCGCAGCAGATCGGCGAAATGGCCGAGCACATGCGGGCGGATCGCTTCGCGTTCGAAAGCGCCGGCCGTGATGCGCACGCCTGGGCCTTTGATCGCCGAAATGCAGAAATGATTGGACCAGAAGGTGACAAGCCGTTCGACGAAGCCGCAGGCCGGCGCATGGGTGCGCTGGATGCGGGCCAAAGCTTCGGCGCGGAAACGTTCGGTGATGACGTTGAAATTGGGCTGCGGCGGCAGCGGTGCGGGCGGCGGTGTTGCAGGCGTTTCCGTCGGCTCGCTTGCAATTTGGCCGTTTGATGCTTGGGCATTGGCGGTGGCGTTCGCGGTCTGTTGATTGACCGCGAGGCGATAGGTGCGTTCCTGCTGTTGCAGGCCGTAAAGTTCGCTCAGCAAGGCGTCGGTCGAACGTAGGATCGGATTTTCGAGAAGCGTTGAACGCGGGTTCGTCAGTTCAGCCAGGACGAAGCCGCGCGGATCGCTTGCCGCTGCGGCGAGATCGCCAGAGTTACCGCCGCGTGCGCCAAAGCCGAAGCGGTTGAGCGCGACGAGAGCTTGCTGCGCTGAATTGTTTGCCGCCATCGCGTCGTCTCACGAATGATCGCGTTTAAGCTTCCCGACTATGCCATGACAAACATGGCTGCAGGATGAACGGATCAGGGAGAATGCGGGGTCGAAGCTGACAGTCAGCTGAAACGAACGACCTGCCGGATCGCCTTGCCTTCGCGCAGCCGATCGAAACCGGCGTTGACGTCGTCCAGGTTGATCTGGTCGGTCAGCAGCCGGTCGACCGGCAGGCGGCCGCGCCGGAAAAGATTGAGATAGCGCGGCAGATCGCGCGCGGGCACGCAGGTGCCGATGTAGCTGCCTTTCAGGGTGCGCTCTTCGGCGACAAGGCTGACGGCGGGGATTTGCAACATGGCTGACGGCGCGGGCAGGCCGCCGGTGACGGTGGTGCCGCCGCGTTTGGTGACGGCATAGGCCAGTTCGAGCGCCTTCGCCGATCCGGCCAGTTCGATCACCGTGTCATAGCCACCATTGCTCGCGTCACGAATGTTGGCGATGGCATCGGCGCTGCCTGACTCGAAAGTTTCCGTCGCGCCGAGCTGACGGGCGACGGCGAGCTTGCCGGCATCGAGATCGATGGCGGCGACACGGTCGGCGCCACAGGCGACTGCCCCCAACAAGGCCGAGAGCCCGACGCCGCCAAGACCGACGATGGCGACTGTCGATCCTGCCGAAATCTGTGCGGTGTTGATCACCGCGCCGACGCCGGTGAGCACGGCGCAACCGAAGAGTGCCGCGTGTTCGAGCGGAATATCCTTGTCGATGCGCACGAGCGAGCGGCGCGAGACCACGGCGTGATCGGCGAAGGCCGACACGCCCATGTGGTGATTGATCGGCGTGCCGTTGCGGCTGATGCGTTTCTCACCCGACAGCAACGTCCCGGCGCCGTTGGCGGCAGCGGCTGGTTCGCACAGCGCCGGGCGGCCGGTGGCGCAGGGCAGGCAATGGCCGCAGCTCGGCACGAAGACCAAAACGACATGATCGCCGATGCTCAGATCATCGACGCCCGTGCCCAAAGCGGCGACGACGCCGGAGGCTTCATGGCCGAGCGCCATGGGCGTGGGGCGCGGCCGCGATCCGTCGATCACAGAAAGATCGGAATGGCAGAGGCCGGCGGCGGCGATGCGCACCAGCACTTCGCCGGGGCCGGGTGGAGCGATGTCGATCTCCTGGATCGTCAGCGGGCGCGAGGTGGCATAAGGCGGGGACCGGCCCATGTCTTCGAGAATGGCGGCGCGCACTTTCATGGGGTCCCTCCTGTCGCGCGGGCATGGTAGCCAATCTCAGCCTTTCACTTCAACGCCGGCCGGCCGTTCGAAATATTCGACGATGGAATTGTAGCCGCGCTTCGGGTTTTCTGCGTAGGCGCTGTTCCAGATGTCCATCACCGCCGTGCCGATGGGCGCCGGCAGGCCCATGGCCTCGATGGTTTCCATGTAGAGCTGCATGTCCTTGACGCCGATGCTCATCGGCGAGGCGAAGTCGCGCGGCAGAATGGAGCGCGGGAATTTATCCGATGTCGCGGAATTGCGGCCGCTGCCGTCGTTGAGGGCGTCGATCAAGGCGCCGGGGTTGAGGCCGGCTTTGACACCCATGACGATGGCCTCGCAGGACACGGTGAGCGCGGTGATAGACAAGGCATTGTTGATGACCTTGGCAATCTGCGCCATGCCGGGCTCGGTGCCGACATGGTGAACGCGTTCCGTCAGGCTGCGCAGCAAGGGCTCGATCCGCGCGAAGATGTCGTTTGGTCCGGCGCAGACGAAAGCGAATGTGCCGGCATCGACACCGCGCGAGCCACCGGCCGCGCCCGTCACCGGACAATCGAGCACGGCGATCTGGGCCTGCGCGAGATGATCGGCAATGTCGCGCATCGTCTTGACGCCAAGGGTCGAACATTCGACCAGGATGCGCAGACGCGTAGCACCGGCGATCTCGTCAGCGACGGCGCGGCTGATAGCAGGGGCCGGCAGGCAGACGAAGGCGATCTCGCATGTGTCTGCCACTGCACGGGCCGAGGCCGCAACGGTCGCGCCGGCTTCCGCCATGCGTTGCCGCATCTTAGGATCGGCATCGTAGATGGTGAGGCGGCGTCCCGATTGAAGCAGTTTGCGCGCCAAGGCGCCGCCGAGCGCGCCGGTGCCGATGAAGCCGATCTCGAACATGATCAATCCGTTTGTCAGGCGGTGTGTCGAAAATCCTTCGTGTCATCCCCGACAGCCGCGCAGCGGCTGAGCGGGGATCCAGGGGCGAGTGGTAAAAAGCCACATCAATTCTCACCTGCACTGTGTTCAGCATTCGTGTGGTTGCTCTGGATTCCCGCTCGCGCTTCGCGCGTCGGGAATGACACTGAGAACATCCTGCTAGAAAGCCGGCATATCCGCCAGGAAAAGATGGAGTGGGGCTTCAGCCGCGATCGTAGCGCTTTCGCCGGCTTCCAGCGCGAAAGCCGAATGGGCGCGCAGAGCGTTGTCGCCGATCCTGCCGGTGCCGGACAAAACGAAGCCGATACGCCAACCGTCGCGCGCTGAGAGCGCATGCGCTCGGTTGGCATCAAGGCGCAGCAAAACGAAGGCGGTGCCGCGCGTGCCGAAATCGCCCAGGTGTTTTGACGTGATCCCCGGCGCGATATCGCTCCAGGCTTGCTCTTGCGGGCGCATCAGGATCGGTGCGTCCCAGCGCTTGGGCGCATAGGCGATGCGGCGCCCGCTGACGTTCTCCCAGATCGCCTCGAAGGCATCCTGATTGCGGCGGGTGCCATCAGGCGGATCGTCGGTGCGGCGATAGATACCGTTCTCGAACGTGCCGTGACGTTGCAGCGTCGCCATGCCGTCGTTCATCTGTCGTTCGCTGATAAAGCCTTCGCCGCTGTCGCCGCCGAATTGAATGGTGATGCCGAGCCGTTCGTTGTCAGCCTCTTCGGGACCATAGGGTGTGCTTTCGGGGAAATAAGCCAGTTCGCCCGGCCTGATCCAATGGTTCGGCCCATAATTGATGTCGCCTTCGATGGCGAGGCGAAGCTGATCGAAGTTGTGGCGATGGCGCGGCGTCGCAATCGGTCCGTTGGTGCGCACGTAAACCAGGCGGAAGTTATCGGGCCGTCCTTCCGCGCCGGCGAGCAGCGTGCGGAACAATTTGCCGCCGCCGCGAAATTCCGGTGTCGTCACCGCGCCGTCCTGCACATCCGCATGGCCGATCTTCATGTCGTCCTCCCAGGACGTTGTGGGCGCTTATGTGGCCCTTGTCCCTATTGAACGCGTATTTACAGCCCCTGGGCAAGCCTCTACGCTCCTGCGCAATAAAAAATCTTCGGGAGGAGAAATGGCACGCTTTTTCGTGGGGCGAGTTGCGGCTTTTGTCGTTGGCCTGGCGCTTGCCGGTGTTGCCCAGGCCCAGACCAAATTGAAAGTCGGTAAATCCGGCGGCCCGATGATCCTAACCATCGTCGACGTCGGCAATGAGGCCGGCATCTGGAAGCAGTTCGGTCTGGAGGTGGAGTCGATCTATTTCGGTGGTGAGTCGCAGACGATGGTTGGTCTCGCGTCCGGTTCCGTCGATCTGGGTTTCGGATCGGGGCCTGGGCTCGCCTATCCGGTGAAGGGCGTACCGGTCACCGCCATCGCCGCTGTCAGCGGTGCGCCTTACAATATGGTGGTGCTGGTGGCGAACCCATCGCCGATCAAATCCCTGGCCGATCTGCGCGGCAAGAAACTTGGCGTGACGTCGGCCGGCTCGTTAACCGACTGGATGGCGCGCGAAATTGGCCGTGGCCAGGGCTGGGGCAATGACGGGGTGATCTCCTTTCCGACCGGCGCGTCGCGCACGTCCATCGCCGCCATGCGCTCTGGCGATATCGACGGTGTCGTCATGGGCGCGGCGACGGCTTTCGATGCGCAGTTGAACAAGCAGGGGCAGGTGCTGGCGCCGCTTGGCGACATCGTGAAGGATTTTCATTCCAACGTTCTGTTCGCGCGCAACGAGCTGATCGCCAAATCGCCGGATGTGGTGCAGCGCTTCGTCGATGGCTGGTTCAAGGCGGTGGCTTTCGCCAAGGCCAATCCGGAGATCACCATCAAGGTCAGCGCCGCCACCTTGCGGATCAGCCCGGAATCGGCGCGTGCCGCCTATGAGGATGAGATCACCCGCATGGTCCGCGACAAGGGCGGATTCGACAAAGGTGCGGTCGAAGTGATCCGCCGGTCGCTGCGCGAGATCGGCACGCTCGCCGATCCGCCGCCGGCGGAAAAGCTTTATGATGAACGGTTTCTGGCCCACCATAAATAGTTTCGCGCGACCATAGTTGTCAGCCTGGGCCGGAATGTTTACGGATCATCGCCACGGATGACCCATTCAAGACTAAGGGAACGCTCATGTCCGGCCATATTACACTCGGCATCATCGGCTTCGGTGAAGTCGGATCGACCTTCGCCCGTGAATTCCTTGCGCGCGGCGGTGTGTCGATTTCGACATATGACATTCTTTTCAATGATCCCCAGAAGGGACCAGCGAAAATCGAACTGGCGAAAAGCCTCGGCGTGCGGCCGGCTAAGAGTGCGGCCGACGCCAGCCGCGATGCGCGCATCGTCATCTCCGCCGTGACGGCGTCCAATGTTCTGGATGTGGCCGGCGAAGCGGCCGGCTATCTCAACCAGGGCCAGTTATTCTTCGACATCAATTCGGCTTCGCCGGTGACGAAGAAGACGGCGGCGGGCAAGGTCAATGCCTCGCATGCCAAATATGTCGAAGGCGCGGTGATGGCGCCGGTGCCGGGCCCCGGCATTCAAGTGCCGATCCTGGCCGGCGGTCCGGCGGCGGAAGAAGCCGCGGCGCTGCTCAATGGCCTTGGCATGAACGTGACGCCGGTGACGACGGAACCGGGCCGCGCTTCCGCGATGAAGCTCTGCCGCTCGATTGTCATCAAGGGCCTTGAAGCGATCATGGTCGATTGCGCTGCCGCCGCGAAGCAATGGGGCGTGGAAGACGAAGTGTTCGCCAGCCTCGATGCCAGCTATCCGTCGATCGATTTTCGCCAGCTTGCGGAAACGATGGGCGGTCGTGTACGTCAGCACGGCATTCGCCGCGCCGCGGAAATGCGGGAGGCGGCGATGATGGTCGAAGATCTGGGCATGAACCCGGGCCTTTGCAGCGCCATCGCCGACGCACAAGAAAGAGGAGCCGATAAGAAATGAGTGCGCTCGACAAGCATAAGAATCCGCCGAACGATTTCACGCCGACCATTCCGCCGCCGGATCGCGACACCAAGACGCCGAAATTCAAACTGCCGCACAATGCGACGGACGCGCACTGCCACATCTTCGGGCCGGGCGACAAATATCCCTTCGCGCCGGATCGCTCCTATACGCCGCCGGATTCGGGCCTGGAGAAATTCGCTGCCTTGCAGGCCAAGCTCGGCCTCACCCGCGCGGTGATCGTCAATGCCTCGTGCCACGGCAATGACAACACCGTTTGTCTCGACGCCATCGCGCAGTCGAACGGTCGCTATCGTGCCGTCGCCAATATCGACGACACGTTCAGCGAAGAGGCGATCGCGGAACTGCACAAGGGTGGCATTCGCGGCTGCCGCTTCAACTTCGTCGCCCATCTTGGCGGCGTGCCCGACATGCGCGTGTTCCACAACGTCGTCGACAAGATCAAGAACTTCGGGTGGTCGCTCGACGTGCATTTTGACGCGATCGATCTGCCCGAATATGCGCCGATGCTCGCCAAACTGCCGGTGATCTACACGATCGATCACATGGGCCGCGTCAAGGCGAGCGACGGCTTGCAGCAGAAGCCGTTCGAATGCCTCGTCAACCTGATCAAGGACGACGAGAAGTGCTGGGTGAAGGTGTGCGGTTCCGAGCGCGTGTCCTCGACCGGCTATCCCTTCCACGATGCCGTACCGTTCGCCCGCCAGATCTGCGAACTGGCGCCCGACCGCATCATCTGGGGCACCGACTGGCCGCACCCGAACGTCAAGCAGATGCCGAACGACGGCGATCTCGTCGATCTGATCCCGCTGTTCGCGCCCGAGCCGGAACTGCAGCAGAAGCTGCTCGTCACCAATCCGGGCCGGCTCTATTTCGACGAGAAATAGGTTTTGGGCTCTGACGATATGAAGACGCCCGTCTCGCGAGAGGCGGGCGTTTTTGTTTTGGGGCCTTGGTGTCATCCCGGGCGCGATAGCGACCCGGGATCCAGGGGCGAGTGGTACAACATCAGTCGTTCTACCATTTGCCCCTGGATCCCGGATCACGCTGCGCGTGTCCGGGATGACACTCAGGTTTCGCGTGAAGCGGCAACGCGCTGGCGCACCGCATCGGCCAGTCTGGCAATATCCGCCGGTGACGTGATCGTCGCCGCCGCCATCGTGTAGCGGTCGGGCCGCACGACGACGAGGCTGTCCTTTGCCACGGGCAGCATCGCTTCCAGCAATCCGTCCACGTCCCGGCAGGCCAGGATCGCTGGATCGGCGCGGCGGTCGATGTTGAGGCGCATCGGGCTGATGGCGAGCAGGCGCAGGTCCTTAAGGCCGAAGTCTTCGCCTTGTGCCTGCGCGATCGTCGCTTGCGCGTTCTCGCCATAGGCGATGAGCGCGAAGTGATTGCCGATCAGAGTGTCCATCTTGGCGGTCGAGCGATCCAACAATTCGACCGTCGGCTGCGGGAACATGCGGCCGATGACTTTCGAGGCCTCATCTTCCACCAGGAAGCCGTGCTTGTAATAGGGCTTCGGCTTGAACTTCATCTGCGCGAAATAATTCTGCAGTTTCGGCACGAAACGCATCAGGCGGAAGGCGCCCTGCACGAGGAAGGCCTGCACGGGCGAGGTCGGCATCATCACCCGGCCGATGTTGATGGCGAATTCGATCAGCGCCCAGGCATGCGGTTTGCGTTCGGTCTGATAGGTGTCGAGCACGCCGGGACCGAGGTTGCCTTTGGCGATGGCGGTGAAGCGCCAGGCGAGCGCATGGGCGTCGCGCACGCCGCTGTTCATGCCCTGGCCGGCAAAGGGCGGCGTCAGATGCGCGGCATCGCCGGCCAAATAGATGTGCTTGCTGTTCCACGTGTCGCAGACACGCGCGTGGAAGGCATAAACCTGGCGGCGCACGATCTTGGCGTCGGCATCGGGACCATAAGCGGCAAGCAGCTTCTTGACCGATTCCGGCGTGGCGATTTCTTCGTCGGATTCGCCCTCGCGCAGTTTGAATTCGTAGCGGCGCTTGCCGTCGGGGCCCGGCAGGCAGATCGCGGCGCGGGCCGGATTGCATAGCACGCGGGTCTGGCGCAGGCGCTCCTTCGTCTCTTCCATGTCGACGATGAGCCATTTGTCGGGATAGGTCGATCCCTGCAATTCGGCACCGATGATCTTGCGCAGCGCGCTGCGGCCGCCGTCGCAGGCGGCGAGATATGTCGCGCGAATGGTCAGCGGCGTGCCGTCGAGGCGTCTGATGACGACGGTGACACCGTCGGCATCTTCCGCAACGCTTTCGAACATGTGCTGAAACAAGGGTTCGACGCTTGCCCAGCGCGACAGGCCCTGGCGCAAGGTCGCTTCGAGTTCGGGCTGGGTGAAGGCGCTGCGGCGCGGATAGCCATATTCGCGGGTCGTCGGTTCGACGCGGGCGAAATTGATGCCTGACATCGACATGTAATGCGAGCCATAGTCGGGCGCGACATTGGCCATCACGTCGTCGATCAGGCCGCAGGCCTGCATGGTGCGCAAGGATTCGTCGTCGATGGAGACCGCGCGGGGCGCTTGCACAGTGAACTCATTGCGTTCGACGAGAATGGTCGCCACGCCGGCCTCGCCGAGCAGATTGGCCAGCGTCAATCCCGTTGGGCCGGCGCCGATGATGACGACGTCGCAGGTTTTATCGGGCCGAACCCGGTCAAGCGTAGTCACTTATCCCCCCTCAAATGATATCAGGCGACTTTCTGTGTCGCTTTGGTGGCGGCTTCGTAGCGGTGGCGCAAATCCTCAGCCAGCAGGCTGGCGGCGGAGACGACGAGCAGGATCAGCCGGCGCCGCTGGCCTTCGTCGATGCCGGCGTCATGAGCGACGATCGACAGCGACGCGACGATGCCGGCATCTTTCAGGATGACCGGCGCGGAGATGCCGGCGAGGCCCGGATCGATTTCGCTCGCCGTCGAGCAGAAACCGCGCTTGCGGATATCGGCCAGCTCCGTGCGCAGAGCTTCCACTTTGGCCTCGGCCTTATTGTCGAGGCCGGCATTTTCGATGAGCTTGTTGAACTGGCGCGTCGGCAGATGGGCGAGAATGACCTTCGATGTCGAGCCGCGTACCAGCGGCATCGGTCGGCCGCGTTCATAGCTCGAACGGAAAGGGGTGTCGGCGGCCGCCTCGTCGGCGACGCACATCACCGAGCCATTGTAGAAACGCGCCAACATGGCGACGCAGGGCACATGGGCCTGCATCACCACATCGTGCAGGACCGGGCGGCCGGCGACCACCAGCGGGTCGGTGAGGCGCAGCGACCGGTCGAATTCGATGAAGGCCGGTCCCAGCCGATAAGAGGCTTCCGCCGCCTGTTCGAGAAAGCCGCTGGCGACGAGATCGCGCACGGTGCGGTAAACGGTGCTGGCCGGCACGCCGGTGGTTTCAGCCAAGGCTGGTACGGTCCAGGCCGGAGTGTCCGGGGTGAACAGGCGCAAGACGCCGAGGAATCTGCTGAAGCCAGCCATCTGCCTTGCTCCTTTGTCAGAATTCTACTGACCTGTTCGCAATAGCCATCATGATTATTATTTTTTGAGAATATTGACAATCGAAATCGTGCACGATAATCATATTTGCGTGGAGCGATGGCAAATGCCTTGCCCGTGACGCGTTTGTGGGCGAGGGATTGCGGCAAGGCCTCGGCGCAGGGCCGGGCCATCGGGAGGAGCAAAGCGTATGTGTGCACCGGGACATAGTCATTCGTTCGATCCGGCGAGTGCCGGGGGCTTGGCCTCCACGGCGGCTGCGGTTGGCCCGAAAGCCGATGCCGACCTCATCAACGATCTCGTCACAGCCAATCACATTCTCTACGGCGAGGGTATCGTCGATGCCTTCGGCCATGTCAGCGCCCGCCACGACAAGCGGCCCGACCGGTTCCTGCTGGCCCGCAATATGGCGCCGGCCACGGTTGAAGCCGAAGACATTCTCGAATTCGATCTCGACGGCGCGCCGGTCGATGCCCAGGGGCGGTCGGTCTATCTCGAACGGTTCATTCATGCCGAAATCTACCGGGCGCGGCCCGATGTGATGGGCATCGTGCATTCGCATTCCATGTCGGTCGTGCCGTTCAGCCTGGTGCCGTCGTTTCCGTTCCGCGCGGTCACCCATATGGGCTCGTTCATCGGCACCTGCGCGCCGATCTTCGATCTGCGCGATGTGGTCGGCGACGACAATGATCTCCTCATCACCAACGGCATGCAGGGCAAGGCGCTAGCGAAAGTGCTGGGCGATTTGAACGTGGTGCTGATGCGCGGCCATGGTTCGACGGCGGTCGGCAGCAGCCTGCGCGAAGCGGTGTTTCGCGCCGTCTATACCGAACAGAATGCCCGCGTGCTGTCGGATGCGGCGCGCCTCGGCGGCCCGATCACGTCACTGAGTGAAGGCGAAACCCGCACCGCCACCCGCGTCATTGGCGGCACGGCCTCGCGGGCTTGGAATCTGTGGGCCTTGCAGGCGCAAGGCGACATGGAAGGTTGAAGACCTGAGCAGACTTGAAGCAGCAGACTTGAATAAGCAGACTTGCAACAGATGGAGCCTATGATGTCGACAGCCACCGCAGTCGCGCCGGCCAAGGACCGGCAGAAATTCTACGACCGCCTCGCGCCGCAGAATCTGGCGCCATTGTGGGAAGTGCTCAAGGGCCTCGTGCCGCTCGAGCCGAAGAGCAAGTTCGTGCCGCATCTCTGGCGCTTCAAGGATTGCCGCGATTTCCTGATGGAAGCCGGCGATCTCCTGACGGCGGAAGAGGCGGAACGCCGCGTGCTGGTGTTCGAGAACCCGGCCATGCCGGGCGGATCGCGCATCACCGCCACCATGTATTCGGGCATGCAGCTCATCCTGCCGGGTGAGATCGCGCCGGCCCATCGCCACACCGCCTCGGCGCTGCGCTTCGTGCTCGAAGGCAATCTCGGTTACACGGCGGTGGCGGGCGAGCGCACCGAAATGGAGCGCGGCGACTTCGTCATCACGCCGAACTGGGCCTGGCACGACCACGGCCAGGAACACGACAAGCCGGTGATCTGGGTCGACGGTCTCGACCTGCACATGATCAACTTCTTTGAGACGGCGTTCAGTGAGCATGCCAACGACAAGGCGCAGCTCGTGCAGAAGCAGATGGGTGAATCGCAAGCGCGCTGGGGCACCAATATGGCGCCGTTCCAGATGGCTTCGCCCTTCGGCCTGACGACGCCGATCTTCAACTACAAGTACAAGCCGAGCCGCGAAGCGCTGCTGGCGATCGCGGCGGCCGGCAAGCCCGATCCACATCGCGGCCATGCGCTGCGCTACACCAATCCGATCGACGGCGGTTGGGCGATGCCGACCATTGCGACCTGGTTGTGGAACTTGCCGCAAGGTTTTGAGACCAAGCCGCTGCGCTCGACGGACGGCCAGACGGTCATCGTCGTCGAAGGCGAGATCGAAGTCGAAGCCGGCGACAAGACGTTCCGCGCCGGCGAAAGCGACGTCATCTCGATGCCGAGCTGGACGTGGCGGAAGTATCGTGCCTCCAAGGATGCGATCCTCTTCACCTTCTCCGACCGCAGCGCGCAGGAGAAGCTCGGCCTGTTCCGCGAGGAACTGCGCTAAGCTGCATTCAAACTGATCGATGACGACGCCGCGGCTGACATCAGCCGCGGCGTTTTTGTTGATGCGTGCGAGGCCTCATGCTTCGCGCCCTATATATGTTCTTCCATACGGCAAAGCCCCGCCGCCCGGTCATAGACGTAAGCTGTCGCCCTCATAACGAAGGGCGATCGGGCCCGTCGTGATCGGCCCTGGCACGCTCCGGTCAAACTGATTTGAATGGACCCATTTCGGACTTGGCAATTAGGGCTTGCGTTCCACCGCGATCGGCGGCAAGCGGGAGCGCAATGGAGGAATCATGGCTGGGCAGCGCGCACTTCTGGAAACGATGTTCCGAGCCGCCATTGCCGCCGCCGATCCCGCCCTCGCCATTCCCCGTTATCTGCCCGCCGCCCCGCGCGGCCGCACCATCGTCGTCGGCGCCGGCAAGGCCGCCGCCAGCATGGCCAAGGCGGTCGAAGACCATTGGCCGGGGCCGCTCGATGGGCTGGTCGTCACGCGCTATGGCCATGGCGCGCCCTGCCAGCGCATCGAAGTGGTTGAAGCGGCACATCCGGTGCCCGATGCGGCCGGCCGTGCCGCGGCCGGACGCATTCTTGAGAAGGTGCAAGGCCTCAG
Organism: Methylocella sp. CPCC 101449; assembly: GCF_031921685.1. Lineage (NCBI taxonomy): Bacteria > Pseudomonadati > Pseudomonadota > Alphaproteobacteria > Hyphomicrobiales > Beijerinckiaceae > Methylocella > Methylocella sp. CPCC 101449. The sequence continues at coordinate 2,073,001 of NZ_JAPDHU010000001.1, forward strand.
CGCCGACGATCTCGTCCTGTGTCTGATCTCCGGTGGCGGTTCGGCGCTGCTCAGCCTGCCGATCGAAGGGCTGACCCTGCAAGATAAACAGGCGATCAATTCCGCCTTGCTGAAAAGCGGCGCGCCGATCGGTGAAATGAACATCGTGCGCAAGCATCTCTCGGCCATCAAGGGTGGCCGGCTGGCGGCGGCGGCATGGCCGGCACGGGTGGTGTCGCTCGTCATCTCCGACGTGCCGGGCGATGATCCAGCGATCGTTGCCTCCGGGCCGACGGTCGCCGATCCGAGTACGGGCGCAGAGGCGCTGGAGATTTTGCGACGCTATGGCATCGCCATTCCCGAAGCGGTGGCGCAACGCCTGGCACGTGGCGAGGATGAGACGCCTAAGCCCGGCGATGCGCGCCTGGCGCAGGCGAAAACCCATGTCATCGCCACCGCGCAATTGTCGCTTGATGCGGCGGCGGATGTAGCGCGGCAGGCCGGATACAATCCGGTGACGCTGGGCGATACCATTGAAGGCGAGGCGCGTGACGTCGGTCGCGATCATGCGGCGTTGGCTTTGCGCACGGCCGCGCAGAACGGCGCCCCTTGCGCGCTCTTGTCGGGCGGCGAGACCACGGTGACCGTGCGCGGCAAGGGGCGGGGCGGCCGCAATGTCGAATATCTTCTGGCCTTGGCTCTAGGGCTCGAAGGCCGTGCCGGCATTCATGCCTTGGCCGGCGATACCGATGGCATCGATGGCGTCGAGGAGAGCGCCGGCGCGTTGATTACGCCCGATACTTTGCAACGTGCGGCGGCGGCGAAGCTCGATGCGCGGGCGATGCTCGACGACAATGATGCCTGGAGCTTTTTCTCGGCCCTCGGCGACCTGGTGGTCACCGGTCCGACCCTGACCAATGTGAACGATTTCCGCTGCACCCTTATCGAATGATTAGCATCGCATGACCGCAACCACCGCCGCTGAAAAACCACCGATCTCCTTGCGCGAGATTTTCTCCGTCTTCTTCTGGATCGGTGTGTTCAGTTTTGGCGGCGGCCTCACCGGGTGGGTTTATCGCGAAGTGGTGACCAAGCGCGGCTGGATGTCGGATGATGAAATCCTGTCCGGCATTGCCTTGGCGCAGGTATTGCCCGGTGCCAATGTCACCAATCTCACCGTCTTCGTCGGCAACAGACTGCGCGGCTATTCCGGTGCGGCGATTGCGTTGACGGCGCTGATCAGTCCGCCGCTGGTGATGTGCGTGCTGGCGCTCTGGGCTTACGGTTTCATCCAGCAGATCTCGTTGCTGCATGCGGCGGTGGATGGCGTCGCCGCCGCCGCCGTCGGTCTCAACATAAGGCTCGGCATCGTCGGCGCGGTGCGCGTGGTGCGGCGTGTCGGGCCGACCATCACCATGCTGGCGACTTTCATCGCCGTGGGTGTGCTCAATTGGCCGCTCGTGCCGGTCGTGCTCGTCATCGCGCCGCTGTCGATCGCCTCCGTCTGGCCGTGGAAGCGTAACAATGGATGATCAGAGCAATTCCAGCTTCGCGCCTCTGATGGCTTTGATCGCGGTTCTGGCGCCGTTCTCTTTGGTCGCCATCGGCGGTGGCCCGGCGATTTTCGCGCCGTTGCAGCATCAGGCGGTGGAAGTGCATCGCTGGCTCACGGCACGCGAATTCATCGAACTGTTCGCGGTGGCGCGGGTGGCGCCGGGGCCGGGCTCGATGCTGGCGACCCTGATCGGCTGGAAAGTGGCGGCGTGGCCGGGCGCTGTGGTGGCGACCTTGGCGATCTTCCTGCCGTCCTCGCTCCTGTGCATTGGCGTCTCCCGGGTCTGGTCGCGCTATCGCGGCCGCGCCTGGCACCAGGCGCTGGAGGACGGGCTGGCTCCAATCGGCACCGGATTGATGTTCGCCGGCGCCGTGGCCATCTTCAAACTGGCCAATGCAGGGCCGTTGGGCTGGGGCTTGGGCATAGCTGTGGCGGGATTGCTGACCCTGTGGCCAAAACTGCATCCTTTTCTGGTACTTGGCCTGGGTGCCGTGGTTTTCGTCGCCGTCGCCGCCGTGCCTCACTGACCGGTTGAGAGCCGGGGCTCCTGCTGGTATGCAGCATGCTTGGTTCGCGGCGGCGGCGACGACGGAGTTTTTGAATATGTCTGGTCCAGTGGTGGAAAATGTCAGCTTGGACGAGCTGAAACAGGGCCTGGCGAGCGGCAGCATTATCTTGATCGATATCCGCGAGGCCAACGAATACGAGGCCGGGCACATCCCGGGCGCGCTGTTTCACCCGCTGTCGGGCTTCGATCCGGCGGCCTTGCCGAAGGAAGCCGGCAAAAAGGTCGTTCTGTCCTGCCGGTCCGGCCGGCGCACGCTGATGGCGTTGGAACAGGCCCAGAATGCCGGCCGTGGCGATATCACCGCCCATTTCGGCGGCGGTATGCTGGCCTGGGACGCGGCGGGCGAGCCGGTCGAAACTTAAGAGCGAAGAAAATGCGGTTCCTTGGAACCGCATTTTGTTTGTTTACGCGGCGTTGCGTTCGATCGGCGCGATCCACAGCCGGCGCATCTGCGAATTGCGCAGGAAGTCGACCGGCAGGGTCTTGTTGATCCGATCGGCATCGAGCAGGCGCACCAGATCCTCCGTGCCAGCAACGGTATGACCGTCGACGGCGATGATCGTGTCGCCCGACATCAAGCCTGCCTGCGCGGCGGGCGAATCCTTTTCGACCACGGTGATCATCGAGCCCGTGTGCTGGGTCAGCGCCAGGCGCAGGATCGTCCGGCGCGGCAGCGGAATGGTGCTGGCGCCGATGCCGATCCAGCCGCGCCGCACGCGGCCGTGGCGGATCATTTCGCCGAGCACGAAATTGGCCGTGTTGCTGGCGACGGCGAAACAGATGCCCTGCGCGCCAGCGATGATGGCGGTGTTGATGCCGATCACTTCACCGGCCGACGAGACGAGCGCACCACCGGAGTTGCCCGGATTCAGCGCGGCGTCGGTCTGCACCACGTCGTCGATCATGCGGCCGCTGGTCGAGCGCAGCGAGCGCCCGAGCGCCGAGATGACACCCGCCGTCACGGTGGTGTCGAAACCCAGCGGATTGCCGATGGCAATGGCGATCTGTCCGGCGCGCAGCCGGCTTGAATCGCCAAGCTTGGCGTGCGGCAAGGTCGTGTCGGTCTCGATCCGCGCCAGAGCGAGATCAGTATCGGGATCGCGCGCCAGGATGCGGGCGTTGAAATGGCTGCCATCAGGCGTGGTGATGTCGGCCGAGCGGGCCGACTGCACCACGTGGCTGTTGGTGAGCACGAGGCCGTCTGGCGAAACGATGACACCGGAACCCGAACCGCGCTTGCGGTTTTCGGCATCGCGAATGTCGAGACGCACGACAGCCGGGCTGACGCGCGCGGCCGCCTGCGACACCGTCAACGAATAGGCGTCGAGCAGCGTGTCGTCGGTGGCGGCGATCGGGGTGGCGGAACCTTCCGCCTCGTGAAGCACTTCATCATTCAGGATGAAGCGGGGATTTTCATCGAACATGGAACTCTCCTGGCCCAGGATATGGCGATGGCGGCGGTTTTTCGCCAGAGGGCGCCTAGAGTGCGGTTTCCACGGCGTTTTCACGGGTTTTGCCGATGGCCGCCTTCACGAACTGTTGACACGAGCCGTACATGGTTTGCGATTAGAACAAATTCATTGTCTTCCAGTGGATTGCGTTTCAATCGAAACGCAATCCACCCTGGGGTCGTTGGTTTGACGCGTCTTTGTGGCGTTTGACTACGTCAAACTGCAAAACGCTACGAAGCTTGAAGGGAGCTTTTTGATGAAGTCGAATTGGATCGTTGCAGGTATTCTGGTGGCGGGCGCGGCAATTGCGGCCGGATCCGTCATGGCGCAGAGCGACCCGATCGCCCAACGCAAGGCCCTCATGAAGTCCATCGGCGATGCCGGTCGCGCGCCGGCAGCGATGTTGAAGGGCGAACCCTTCGCTCTGGCGCCGGTTCAGGCGGCGTTGCAGGCCATGCAGGCCGCTGGCAAGCAGGGCCCGGCGCTGTTCCCCGACACCAGCAAGACCGGTGGTGAAACCGCTGCGCTGCCGAAGATCTGGGAAACCAAGAACGATTTCAACGCCAAGTTCGCCAAACTCGAGAAAGACGCGACGGAAGCGCTGACCACGATCAAGGACGAGGCGAGCTTCAAGACCGTCTATCCGGCGTTGCTGCGTGATTGCGGCGCCTGCCACAGCGATTACCGCGCGCGGCGCTAAGCCCGGCGTGATGCAGACGCGAAGGGCGGCCAAGGCCGCCCTTTGTTATTTGTGACCGCGCCGTCAAGGTTTCGAGCCCAAGGTTTCGAGCCATTGCCGATCATGGCAAGATCAGCGGTGATCGGAAGTGTTCAGTTGGGGATTTTCATGCGCAGGCTGCTGACCATCCTGATCGTGCTCGGCGTGATCGCCGCGGTTGCCGGCTGGTTTCTCTCGGCGCCGAAGCCGCTGTTTGCGGCCGGCGACAAGTCGTTGGAGAGCGGCGGCAATGTCGAGCGGGGCCGGCAGGTGTTCTTCGCCGGTGGTTGCGCCTCCTGCCATGCCACACCCGGCCAGAGCGATCGGCTGAAGCTCGGTGGCGGCGTCGAAATGCCGTCGCCTTTCGGCTCGTTCTACACGCCTAACATTTCGCCTCATCCGACCGACGGCATCGGGAACTGGACCGTCGCCGACCTCGCCAATGCGATGATGGCGGGCGTCGCACCCGACGGTTCGCATTTCTATCCGGCCTTCCCCTATACGAGTTATGCTGGCGCCAAGATCGACGACATTCGCGATCTGATGGCCTTCTTGCGGACGCTGGAACCGGTGGCCGGCAAGGCGCGCGACCACGCGCTGCCGTTCCCCTTCAACATCCGCCGGGGCCTGGGCCTGTGGAAGCTTGTCTTCTTCCGTCCCGAGCCGGTGCGGGATGATCCAGCCCAGACGCCGGAATGGAATCGCGGCCATTATCTGGTGGAAAGCCTCGGCCACTGCGCCGAGTGCCATTCGCCACGCAATGTTCTCGGCGCCATCGTCGCGGCGCAGCGTTTCGCCGGCGGGCCGGATCCGGAAGGCAAGGGCTGGGTGCCCAATATCACCCAGTCGGAAAACGGCCTGAAGACCTGGGATAAGGCCGATTTCGTGCAACTTCTCGAATTCGGTCTGACGCCGGAAGCCGACACGGTCGGTGGCTCGATGGGTTCGGTGGTCAAGAACATGGCCGAACTGCCGAAGCCGGATCTCGAAGCCATGGCGACGTTTCTCAAGTCGCTGCCGGCACGCGAGGGGCCGCCCAAGCCCGCCAAATAAAGCCTAGAGCGTTTTCGAGCGAAGTGGCTTCCGGTTCGCGTGAAGAAAACGCGTCAAAACGAGAGCCTGAAGTCTTTCACCGTTTCTAAGAAACGGTGAAAGACTCTAGACGCTTGCAATCACGAGCTTGTCAGCGAAACATGGTTGCCATCTGATTCGGGTGGGGCCGACATGACCAGCAATCTGCCGGTGGTGCAGGTGAATAAGCCTGATATGGAGCCTGACTTCGAAGCCATCGAAGCCGCGGTGATGGAAACAGCACGGGGGCGGTGGTTTCTGAGCGAATATGCCAGGCGCATGCGGGCGGCTGAAACCACCAAAGTGCTTGAAGCGATTACACGCATCGAGCGATCCATCACGACCGACAAATCCAAAGATGCTGCTGGCGGTTCGCGCGGTGAATTGGCGGATGCGGTGACGGTGATCGAACGGCGCCTCAGCGAAATCGCCTGGAGCCTGCGTGAACGTGGCTTTGATGGTCGGACTTGCGCCGAGATCGAAAATCAAGCGCGCGCCTTGCGCCAGCTCACCGGTCTGCCGCCGCCGCCCGTGACTGCGAGCGTTGCGGTACCTGCATCGCCGCCTGTTCCCGTCGTGCCTGTCGTTGCCGCGCCTGTCGCGGCAGCGCCCGTCGCGCGCCCGGCAACAGGTATCCCCAGGCCGCCGCTTGCCGCGTCTCTCACGCGGAGCATGCCGTCGGTCGCTATGCTCAATACCCAGGCGGCGCAGATCCGCGAAAGCCATGGCGAACGCGCCGGCACCAATGACGCGACGACTTTTGTCGGGCGTACCTTGCGCAGCCTCGCCGAAATCGATGCAATGGATGATCGTGCGCGTGCCCGTTTGTTTCGCTAATCTCGTCGTGTTGGGTGTGACGGGAGGCCTCGATCCAGACGTCATCTAAGACCGTTCTCGGGATCGGCCTGAAGCTGGCGGCTACGGCGTTTTTCTCGGTCATGTTTGTTTTGGCCAAGTCTTACGGCACGTATCCGGCGGCGCAGCTCGTCTTCTTTCGCTCCGCTTTCGCGCTTGTGCCGCTGATGATCTGGCTGCTGCTGCGCGGCGATTTTCCACGCGCGCTCTATACGTCGCGGTTCGGCGGCCACTTGGTGCGCTCCGTCGCCGGCATCGGCAGCCTGTTCTGTTCCTTCATCGCCTATTCGCTGTTGCCGCTCGCCGATGCGACGGCCATCGGCTATGCCGCGCCCTTGATGATCGTCGTGCTGGCGGGGCTTCTGCTGGGCGAGCGGATCACCGTGTTTCGCTGGGGCGCGGTCGTGGTGGGCTTCTGCGGCGTCCTGGTGATGCTGTCCGATCATCTGACCGCCGGCATCGTCTCTGACAAGGGCGCCATCGGTGCGATGGTCGCTTTCGTCGGCGCCATGCTCGTGTCGATTGCGATGATCCAGACGCGGCGACTGACCATGTCGGAAGATACCGGCGCCATCACCTTCTACTTTCAGGCCACGACGACGGTCGCGGGTGTCCTGGTTCTCGTCGCGGCCGCCTGTTGGCCGTCGAACTGGCCGCTGGCGGTGCTCATCCAACCGCAGGCCTGGGTCTGGCCGACGCTCCAGGATTGGGGACCGCTGATCCTGATCGGCATCTGCGGCGGCATCGGCCAGATTTTCATGACCCAGGGCTATCGCTTCACCGACGCCTCGATCTTGGCTGTCTTCGATTATTCCTCGCTGCTGTTCGCCATCGTCCTGGGCTTCTTGATCTTCGGCGACGTGCCGTCCCACGTCATGCTGGCGGGCGCCGCCGTGGTGATCAGCGCTGGCCTTGCCGTGCTGTGGCATGAACGCCGCAGGATGGGCAAAAAGGACGGATGATCTGTCGTGGACGACTGAATTTGTTCTGTATTTCGAACAGATTTGTATATTATGCCAAACATAACGTCGTGCGGCAGGATCGGAAATGGGTGTCGAGGGACGAGACCGGCAAAAAACTCTTGAGGCTGGCGCCCAAGCCTTGACCGGCCAGATGGGCAAGACCGTGCAACGGTTGCGCAAGGCCTACAATCTTTCGCTATCAGAACTGTCGGAACAATCAGGCGTTGCCAAATCGATCATCAGTCAGATCGAGCGCAATGAGACCAATCCCACTTTGGCGACGATCTGGCGGCTGTCGCAGGCGCTCGACGTCTCGATCGAGCGCGTGTTGCAGACCGCCGAGGACGAGCCGTTCCTCGAAACCTCGACCAAGGGCGAGACGCCCATCCTGGTCACCGATGACGGCCGCTGTCGCCTGGCGATCATCGGCTGGATCAAGACGGTCGAATGGCTGCAATGGTATGACTTCCATGCCGCTCCGGGCGGCGTGCTTGAGTCGGAAGCGCATCAGCGCGGGTCGGTCGAATGTCTTTCGGTACTGGAAGGCGAACTCGAAGTGGAAGTGGCGGGCGTGATCGAAACGGCGAAGGCGGGCGATACGCTGCGTTATCGTTGCGACCGGCCGCACACGATCCGCAATCGGTCGGGAGAACCGGCGCACGCCACCATGGTCTGCATTCTCAAAGCCGCGGTGATGGAATGACTTTCAACAGCGGCAGGATGCGGTGAATGAGTTCGGCGGCGACGGACAAGGACGCGCAAGCGCCGCAGATCGATGAGCGCGATGGCGCGCGCATCGCGCTGTCGGGGCCGTGGACGGTCGAGCATGGCGCCGAGATGGAAGCGGCGGTGGCGCAGATCGGCCGCAAGGCGTCTGGCGACGCGGCCGTCACTATCGACCTGTCTGGTGTCGAGCGCCTCGATACTGCGGGTGCCTGGCTGATCGACAGTGCCCGTCAGCAGCTCGATGCCAAGGGCGTGAAGGCGACGTTCGCCGGCGCCAAGCATGAACAGGAAATCCTGCTCAAGGAAGCGCATTATCGCACCTTCGACGAAGGCAAGCCCGGCAGTGCCCATGCGGTCGTCGATCTGCTCGTCGACATCGGCAAGAGCGTCGTCGGCGCCCTGAAGGATTTTTACGCGGGCTTCGCCTTCCTCGGCGAAGTGGTCAGCGCGCTGTTGCGCTCGCTCACCCATCCGCGCCGGCTGCGCTTCACCTCCATCGTCTATCACATGGAGAATTTCGCGCTGCGGGCGCTGCCGATCATCCTGCTGATCAATTTTCTCGTCGGCTGCATCGTCGCCCAGCAAGGTATTTTCCAGTTCACGAAATTTGGCGCGACGGCTTTCGTCGTCGATCTGATCGGCGTTCTCGTGCTGCGTGAACTGGCCGTGCTGCTCACCTCGATCATGATGGCCGGCCGTACCGGCTCGGCGATCACCGCCGAAATCGGTTCGATGAAAATGCGCGAGGAGATCGACGCGCTGAAGGTGATGGGGCTCGACCCGATTGAAGTGCTGGTTCTGCCACGGTTGATCGCACTGATCATCGCTTTGCCGCTGCTGACGTTTTTGGCCGATCTGTCGGCGATCTTCGGCGGCATGCTGATCGCTTGGGGCTATGGCGACCTGTCGCCGGAGATTTTCACCGCGCGCCTGCGCGAGGCGATCGGCATGAACACGTTCCTGGTCGGCCTCATCAAAGCCCCGTTCATGGCCTTGATGATCGGCATGATCGCGGTGATCGAAGGCTTCGCGGTGCAGGGCTCGGCCGAATCGCTCGGTCGTCAGGTGACGGGATCGGTGGTGAAATCGATCTTCATGGTGATTTTTGTCGACGGCCTGTTCGCCATGTTCTTCGCGGCCATCAGATATTGAGTTCAGCTATGGCGTCCGATCCCGCTCCGGTTCCGCAACAGTCCCAAACCCGGTCGCTCAAGACCGGCGAGACCGATGGGCAGAAGGGCCAGTTGGCGATCCGCGCCCGTGGCGTGACGGTGGGCTTCGGCGACCGCGTCATCCTCAACGGTCTCGATCTCGACGTGAAACGCGGTGAGGTTTTGGGTTTCGTCGGCGGTTCGGGCACCGGCAAATCGGTGCTGACGCGCACGATCCTCGGCCTTATTCAGAAGCGTGCCGGCAAGATCGAAGTGTTCGACGAGGATCTTGATACGCTGACGCGCGACCAGCATCGGGCGCTGGAGCGGCGCTGGGGCGTGTTGTTCCAGCAAGGTGCCTTGTTTTCGGGCCTGTCGGTCCTGCAGAACATCCAGGTGCCGATGCGCGAATATCTGCACCTGTCGCACAAGCTGATGGACGAGCTGGCCATGCTCAAAATCGAGATGGTCGGCCTCAAGACCGATGCGGCCGACAAGATGCCATCGGAACTCTCGGGCGGTATGATCAAGCGCGTGGCGCTGGCGCGCGCCTTGGCGCTCGATCCGGAACTGCTCTTTCTCGACGAACCGACATCGGGCCTGGATCCGATCGGTGCCGCCGATTTCGACGATCTGATCGCCACATTGCAGAAGACCCTGGGATTGACCGTTTTCATGGTCACTCACGATCTTGACAGTCTGTACTCAATTTGTGACCGCATCGCCGCACTCGCCGGCGGCAAGGTAGCGGCGGAAGGAACGATCCAGGAAATGCTGGAATCTGAACAACCTTGGGTTCGTTCCTATTTCCATGGCAAGCGTGCATCGCGGATGAACGGCGGTGCGTAAGACGTCCGGGTGTTGGAAACAGGGATCGGTATCTATATCCTCGCCGGTCCGGAGCGGAATGAGATGGAAACCAGAGCCAACTATGCCCTGATCGGCCTGTTTACCCTGGCGGTGATCGCCGCGGGCTTCCTGTTCGTGTTCTGGTTCTCGCGCGGCGCCACCTCCGAGGGGCGGCTGAGCTATGATGTCGCCTTCACGACATCGGTGTCGGGCCTGTCGCGCGGCTCGCAAGTTCTGTTCAACGGCGTGCGCGTCGGCGAGGTGCTGCGGGTCGATCTCGATCCCAAGGACCCCACCAAGGTGGTGGCGCGCATCTCGGTCAATCCGCGCGCGCCGGTGAAAACCGATACCGGCGCCCGGCTGGAATATCAGGGGCTGACCGGTGTCGCCGCCATCGCGCTCACCGGCGGCACGGCGACCTCCAAGCCGCTGGAGACCTCCGACAGCAATCCGGCTGTCATCAATGCGGAGCGGTCGGACTTCCAGAACATCGTCGAGACCGTGCAGCGGTTGTCGACCCGTCTCGACGGCATTCTCGATAAGGCCGACAAACTGTTCTCCGAAAACAGCGGTTCCATCGCCAATACGGTCCATAACGTCGAGACCTTCTCCAAGGCGCTGGCCGACAATTCCGGCGGCGTGAAACAGTTCCTCTCGGCCATGTCCGATGTCGGCGCGGCCATCGGGCCGCTTACCCGCTCCATCGACGAGCGCGTCAAGGCCATCGATCCGCAGCGGGTGAAGTCGATCGTCGCCAATGCCGACGATATTTCCGCCAAGCTGAACAAATCCGCCGATCAGGTCGACAAGGTGATGACGAGCCTTGCCGGCTTCTTCGGCAGCGACGATGGCAAGGGGGCGATGACCGATATCGGCGAGGCTGCCCGGTCGATCCGCAAACTGGCCGACAATCTCAATGTCCGCACCAAGGATCTTGCCGCCAATCTCAACCGTTTCAGCGGCGCGGGCTTGCGCCAATACGAGGCTTTGGCCGCCGACGGCCGCAAGACCCTGGACGAGCTGAACCGGACGCTGCGTTCCCTGGAGCGCAATCCGCAACAGCTCATTTTCGGCCCCAAACCCTCCATTCCCGAATATAGCGGCCGCTAACCGGCCCTGGACCGATATTGCTTTCACCCCCGTTTGTTGCTTACTCCGGATTGATCGTATGAGCTTTGAAGAATCGCGGGAGACGCGTGTGCCGAGATCAGACGGTTCGTTTGCCGCGGGCGCAACTGGGGCTTCCTTCCATCAATCCAGGCGGTTCGCCATCGCTTCCCTTCTCGCCCTGACTGTGGCTGCCTGCGGCGGCTCGCCGTCGGCCACGTTCGATCTCAGCCCCGCATCCGGCGCGACGGGCCGGGCGGGGCGGGGCCAACTGGTCGTGTCCGAGCCGGTGGCGATCTCGCCCTTCGATTCCGAACGGATCGTGGTGCGCGGCGGGGCTGACCAAGTGGCCTATCTGAAGGGTGCGCAATGGACAGACCGGCTGCCACGCCTGTTGCAGTCGCGCCTGGTGCAAACCTTCGAGAACGGCCGGTTGCTGCGGGCGGTCGGCCGTTCGGGCGACAAGATCGTCGCCGATTACTCGCTGACGTCGGAAATCCGCCACTTCGAGATCGACGTGGCGACCAGTACGGCGGTGGTCGAAATCTCGGCCAAGCTGGTCAGCGAGCAGTCGGGCCGCATCCGCGCGGCGCGTATCTTCCGGGCGCAGGTGCCGGGGTCGGCGGCGGATGGGGCGCAGGCCTCGGTGGCGCTCGATGCGGCGCTGAGCCAGGTCATGCGCGAGATCGTGCGCTGGGCCTCGGCGGCGATGTAAGACTGCCCCAAGCGAGTAACGAAAAAGGCGCAGCTTCCGCTGCGCCTTTTTGTTTGGTCGGGCCTGGGGCCTCAGATCGCTTCGTAGCGCTCCGAGGCATGGGCGAACATCGTGTAGACCTTGCCCGTGTCGGAGGTGAGGTAGGAGCGTGTCATCGTGCCGTCGCGATCGTCGCGGCCGACTTCGGTGAGCAGACGCTCGAACTCCTGCATGTAGCGATCCACGGTCTCGTGGAAATCCCGGTCGTCGCGATAGCGGCGACGGATTTCGTCGAACGTCTGCTGGCCGGCGGCCGTATAGAGCCGGCGCGAGAAGATGTTCTGATCGCCCCGGTAGTAGCGGTCCCAGAGGCTGGCGACCGCGTCATGGTCGACCATCCGCGCCACGTCATGGGAGATGGCGTCGAGCGAGTCGGCCGGGCGCTGCGGGATGCGGGGCGCCGGTGTCGGGGCGGCCGGACGAGCAGCCGGCGCTGGGGTTGGAGCGGGCGTCTCGTCGCGCGAGGCGCGGGCGAGCAGGTCCGACAGCCAGCCGGTGTTGTTGCCGCGGTTTTCGGCGGTGGGAGCCGCTGGACGGGCCGGGGCCGGCGGGGTCACCGTGGTGGCTGCCTGGCTCGGACGCGGGCGCGGGGCCGGTTCCTCACGCGGGGCCGGCGCGGCGGGAGCCGGAGCCGACGGACGCGGCAGGGTCGGGCGCGTCGTTTCCATACGCATCGGCTCTGTGCGCGGTGCCGGAGCCGGCTCGGCCGGGCGAGCCGGAGGCTCGGCGGCGCGACGCGGTTCGGCGATGTCATAGGCGCGGCCCGAACGGGTGACGATGTCAGTCAGCTCGTTGAGCGCCTTGATCTGCTCGGCGATGACACGGCGCATGGCCGAGGTCTGTTCGGCGGCTTCACGCGGCAGTTCGAGCGCGCCGCGCTTGAGTTCCTCGCGGGTGCTGTTGATCTCGCGCTGGATCTCGGAGGCCATGTTGCGCATCTGGCCGGTGGCTTCCTTGAAGCGCTCGATCGACGAGCCGAAGATGTTGCCCATCTCCGTATTGGCCTGTTCGTAGGCGGCGCGCAGCGCAGCGGCGGTGCGCTCGCGCTCCTTGCCGGTGGTGTCGCGCACCTGTTCGAACTGCTGGCCGATGAGATTGGTGACAGCCTGGGTCTCGTTGTTGAGCAGCGCGCCGATTTCGCGAGCGCGGAACTCCGCCTTCTTGAACGCTTCCTCGACCAGCGAGGTGAAGGAGCGGGTGACCGCATCGAAATCGTCGGTGCGGGTGTGGACCATGTGCAGCAGATGGTCGAGCGCCTTCTGGCGGCTCTCGAGCGTCTGATCGAGCTGGATCTGCGTGCGCGCCAGTTCGGAGGCGCTCGCCGCGAGGTCCGTGTTCTGCTTGTCGAGGCGGGTGGCGAGCTGGTCGGCGTTCTCCATGGTCTGGGCCGCCGAATTGTTCAGCGTCATGACCTGGGTGGAGATCGTCGCCAGGGCGGTCTGGAATTCGCGCACGCGGTTGGTGAGCGCGCTTTCGACCGTGCTGAGGTTCTCGCCGGCATTGCCGAGGATGTTGTCGAGCGAGCCATTGGCCTTCGACAGGGCGTTGAGCACCGTCGACATCTCGCTCTTGATCTTGTCGCTGGCGTTGACCAGGGACGCGATGGAGCCGCTGGCGCTGGCTTCGATGACCGAGCGCAGGCCCGTCGACGAACGGTCGATCGCATCGGCGATCTGCACCTGGCGTTCGTTGAGGCCATCGATGATGGCGGCGCCGCGCTGGTCGATCGTCATGCTGACCAGTTCGCCGGCTTCCGACACCTGGCGGGCGATCTCGCTGCCGCGGGCCGACAGCAGTTCGACCAGCATCGGACCCTTGCTGTCGAACAGCGTGTACAGTTCGGTGCTGCGGCCCGAGAGCGTCTCGTGCAGATCCTTGGCGCGCTCGGAGAGCAGGTCATTGATCTCGCGGACGCGGGCGGCCAGGCTTTCGTCGACGACGCGCGGATCGAGCGCGGCGTTGATTTCCTTGGCGCCTTCGGAGACGACGCGGGCCACTTCGAGGGCGTTGCGGGCCAGCGTCTCGTTGATGGCGCGGGCGCGCGCATCGAGGCTGGTGTCGATCTTGGTGATGATGCCTTCGAGCGTACCGCTGACCTGCATCGACTTGGCCGTCGCCTTATCCTCATAGGCCCGGATCTGCTGATCGAGGGCGGCGACGATTTCGGTGGTGCGGCGCGAGGCCAGTTCGTCGAACGACTTGGTGCGTTCGTCGAGGCCGGTCGACAGTTCGGCGAGACGCAGCTGCGCCATGGCGCCGAGCGCATCGGTGCCGGTTTGCAGCTGGGCAACCAGATCCTGCGTGCGGGCGTGGGCGAGCTGTTCCAGGCTGCGGGTGGCAGCCTCGATCTGCTCGACGATGTGATAGGTGCGGCTCTGAGCGACCTCTTCGAGAGCGGCGGTGCTCGACTGCAACTGCACGGTCATCTCGCCGATGCGGTTCTGCGCCACTTCGTCGAGCGCGCGGGTGGTCGCTTCGATGCGTTCGACGATGTCGCGCGCATGGTTCTGCGTGACCTGTTCGAGCGCATTGGTGCTGGACTGCAACTGCGAGGTGAGTTCGCCGATGCGGGTCTGGGCGACGCCGTCGAGGGCGCGGGTCGAAGCTTCGATACGTTCGACCATGTCGCGGGTGTGGTTCTGGGCGACCTGTTCGAGCGCGCCGGTGCTGGACTGGAGCTGCGAGGTGAGCTCGCTGACGCTCGACTGCAACTGCGAGGTGAGTTCGCCGATGCGGCTCTGCGCCACTTCGTCGAGAGCGCGGGTCGAGGCTTCGATGCGTTCGACGATGTCGCGGGTATGGCTCTGGGCGACTTCCTCGAGCGCGCTGGTGCTCGACAGCAGGTTCTCCCGCATCTGGCCGATGCGCGACTGCGCCACTTCGTCCAGGCTGCGCGCCGTCGTCTCGATGCGTTCCAGAATGCCACGGGTGTGGTTCTGGGCGACCTGTTCGAGGACGTTGGTGCTGCTCTGCATCTGCTCCTTCATCTCGGTGATGCGGGTCTGAGCCACTTCATCGAGTGCGCGGGTGCTGGCGGTGAGCTGCGTCGTGATGTCGGCGATGCGACGTTCGGCGATCTGCTGGAAGGCGCGGGTGCCGAGCGCGATCTTCTGCACCGCTTCGGTCGTGCGCGTTTCGGCGACTTCGGCCAGTGTACGCGTGTTGGCGTCGATCTGTGCCGACAGTTCGGTGGTGCGCTCCTGCGCCACGTCGGCGAAGGTGCGGATGTGCTGTTCGATCGCCTGAGCAAGCTGTTCGGCGCGAGCGTTGGCGGTGGTGTCGAACTCGCGCACCTTGTCTTCGAGCAGTTTGGCCGTCTCGTTGGCGCGCTGCGACAATTGCTCGGTGAAGGCGCCGGCATGGCCGCTGAAGGCCGCCTCGACCGCCTGGAGCTTGTCGTTGACGACGCCGGTGAAGCGATCCGAATGATCGGCGATCTGGGTCGTCAGGTTATTGCCGTGCGACAGGACCATGTGTTCGAAGGCGCGCAGGCGTTCGACCAGGGCTTCGTTGATGCGGTCGCCATGCATGCCGACGGCGGCGATGGATTCGGCGGCCGTATTCATGAAGCGGGCATGCAGATCGTTGGTGTGGCCGTCGAGCTGGTCGCGCACCAGGGCCTGGTGCTGTTCGAGGCGGATGGCGATCTCGTTGCCGGCGTTGTGGAACAGGTCGTAGGCGGCCTGGGTGCGGTCGCTGATGAGCTGACCCATGCGGTCGCCGGTGGTGGCCAGCGCCCGTTCAAGCGCGTTGCCGTTCACATTGACGGTCTCGTCGATGCGGCTGGCGGTGGATTCGAGCGTCGCGATGAGGTGATCGCCGCGCGAGGAAATCTTATCGCTGATCGACGAGCCGGTTTCCTCGATGCGTTCGGCGGCTTCCTTGCCGCGGATCGAAATGTCGAAGACGAGCGCTTCGCCGGTGGTGCGCAGGCGATGGTCGACATCGTTGAGCTGTTCCGACAGGGCGCCGGTCACCTGCTGCGAGGTTTCGCTGAGCTGGCGGGTGAACTGCTCGCCGGTCTGGGTCAGATGGCCCAGAATATTGGCGGAATGTTCGCTGATCTGACCGACGATCGAATCGCCGATGTTGGCGATCGAGCTTGTCACCTGTTCGGAGGAATCGGCCAGGCGCTGGCTGACGCCGTCGCCGGTTTCGGTCAGGCGGGCGACCACATTGTCGCCGTGGCTGCCGATATGTTCGATGACCGAATGGACCAGGGTCGAAATGGTTTCGGTGATGTGCGTCGAGGACTCGGTGAGGCGCTGGGTCACGCCATCGCCGGTCTCGGCCAGATTGGTGACGATCGAGGTGCCGTGGCTGTTGATGCGCTCGACGACGTTTTCGCCGAGTGTCGCCAGCGAGCTGGAAATCTGTTCGGAGGATTCCGTCAGGCGGCGGGCCACGCCCTCGCCGGTGTCGGCGAGATTGGTGACGATCGAGGTGCCGTGGCTGTTGATGCGCTCGACAATGTCTTCGCCGAGCGTCGCCAGCGAATTGGAAATCCGATCCGAGGATTCGCTGAGGCGGTTGGAGACACCGTCGCCCGTGTCGGTCAGGCTGGTGACGATGTTATTGCCGTGAGTGCCGATGCGCTCGACGATGTCGGAGCCGAGGCTGGCGAGTGAGGTGGAAATCTCGCTGGAGGCGGCGGTCAGCTTCTGGGTGACGTCGTCGCCGGTGCGGCCCAAAGTGAGATTGATTTCCTCGGCTTTGCCGCCGAGCGAATTGGTGACGCGGGAACCGGCTTCGTTGACCGCATCGGCCATTTTCATGCCGGCGGTTTCGAGTTCGCGCGCCAGATTTTCATGCGCGCCTTCGATGGCGGAGCGCACGCGCTCGGCATTGCCGACGATGGCTTCGCGCTCGGAGGCGAGTTCGTCGACGAGGGCGCGAACGCGGCGCTCGTTGTCGGCATGCGAGCGTTCGAGATTAGCGACCTCGGAACGCATGACGGTTTCAAGTTCGCTGGCGCGGGCGAGCGCCCGCTCGATGCCATCGCCCATGGACGAGACTTCGCGGCGGATGGCTTGCGACAGGGTCACCACATGTTCGGCGGCGAAAGTCTCGGGCTGCGCGAGGCGGATCACCACCTGCGACATGGCGTTGGCGGTGAGGCGCATTTCCTGCGCCCGACGCACCAGCACGCTGGCAATCAGGAAGAAAGCGATGGGGCCAACCGTCGCCAGCGCGATCATCGCGACATGAACGGCCGACAGGCTGGCCAGTTCGCCGGCACGCGACAGAGAATAAAGATAGGCCGCGGCGCCGCCGAGCCAGGCGAGCGAAGCCAGGATCGCCAGCGTGAGCGGCGTGCGGCTCGGGCGCGTCTGCAGCGATTGCAGGATCTGGCCGACCGATTGACGGTCGTCATTGGCGGGTGCGCGTTGCGGTGTGGGTTCGGGCGTCGCGGCGGCGCGCGGTGCGGCCGGGGCTTCGCTGGCTGGCGCGGGACGCGGTGCCGTGATTGCAACCTTCGGCGCTTCCGTCTTCGATGGCTCGGCTTTCGGAGCCTCGACCTTGGGCGCTTCGCTTTTCGGCGGCTCGACTTTCGGAGCTTCCACCTTGGGCGGTTCTTTCGCCTTGGCCGGATCGGCCGAGAGTTCGTTGTCGCTGACGGAAGGCAGACGCGGCTGCGGCGTCATATCGAGGGCGAGATTGCCCACCACCGCGGGGCCTTGCGGCTCCTGGGGTCCGGGGGGCGTTTTGCTATCCTGGGGCTTGGCCGCCGCATTGTCGGGTTCAAGACCGAGGTTCAGGGCCTGCTCAATCGCGGACAGGGCTGCCGCTGCCGGGTCCTGGGCCTGGGGTTTCGTGGCCATTCTGCTGCCTCTCGCTTCGCATCCAAACGGCTATTCAGCCGCGCGCATGCGCAAGGTTCACCGATGGGCCTCGGAACTCTACGCAAACGCATTAACCAATTGGTAATCTACCGCGCCGGGGCGCGGAATGAAACCAGTGCGGTCACGGAATGGTAAACAGCGTTAACGCGCCTTTTACTTACCTGGCTAACACTTGCCATGATTGGTGCCGATATATCCGTCAGGCCGGCCCCGTGGCACCACCTGGGATGGTTCGGCCGAAGCGATTTCAGATGGATAGTGCCATGAATGTTGCAGCGCTGCGTAAACCGGAGATCGGTGTGGACCAGGGGGAAGGACGGCCGATCGACCTCGTCCATCTGGCGCGCCAGACCCTCGGCGACCGGGCTCTCGAGGTCGAATTGCTGCAACTGTTCGAGCGGCAGGCCGCCCAGATCATCACCCGTCTGGCGGGCGATACCGGCAATCCGGAGCGGCGCTGGCGCCAGGATCTGGCCCATACGCTGAAGGGTTCGGCCCGTGCGATCGGCGCCGGCCAGGTCGCCAATGCGGCACAACACTATGAAAACGTTCTAGCTTCGACCCGCGATGAGGCCGAGATCGCAACCGCGCGCGAGGCGCTGGTGACGGCCGTCGACGTGGCCCGGCAGGCGATTCGCCGCCTCTTGGCCGATTGATCGCCGATTGACCGTAACGGCCGGTCCGCTCCCTTTCATTTGAATAGAAACAGGTCTCGCCAAAGCGGCCGGGATTGTCTACGAAGCCGCGCCGGCCCGTTGGGGCCGGATTTCATATGTGGACAGGTGGAATGCCGAAAATCACCTTCATTGATGCGAATGGGACGTCGCGGACGGTCGAGGCCGATGTTGGCTCGACGGTGATGGAAACGGCCATCCGGAACAATGTGCCGGGAATCGACGCCGAATGCGGCGGCGCCTGCGCCTGCGCCACCTGTCATGTCTATGTGGATGAAGCCTGGGTCGAAAAACTGCCGAAGGCCAGTTCGATCGAGGAAGACATGCTCGATTTCGCTTATGACGTGCGTCCCGGCTCGCGCCTGTCCTGTCAGATCAAAGTGAGCAACGAAATCGACGGCCTGACGGTAACGACGCCCGAACAGCAGGGCTGAAAACAATCGGCGCTCGCCGATTGTACGCATCTCCAGCGTGATAAAATATAATTTATAGGCGTGCGGCGTTAAAACGGCCGTGCGCTGCTTCTCGCTGCTCGCTCGGGAATGGTATGGGAGACAAGGGGCGGAGATAGAGGCGAGGATTCCATGTCGGATGTGATCAAGACCGATGTCGTGATCGTGGGGGCGGGGCCGGTCGGTCTGTTCGCCGTGTTCGAACTGGGCCTGCTCGACATCAAATGCCATCTCATCGACATTCTGCCGAAGCCGGGTGGCCAATGCGCCGAGCTTTATCCGGAAAAGCCGATCTATGACATTCCGGGCTTTCCGGTGATCACCGGGCAAGGCCTCACCGACAATCTGATGAAACAGATCGAACCGTTCGGACCGCAGTTTCATTTCAACGAAATGGTGGAGAAGATCGAGCGCATCGGCAGCGATGCGGCGCCGCTGTTTCGCGTTACCTCCGATGCCGGCCAGGTTTTCGAAGCCAAGGTGATCATGATTGCTGCCGGCGGCGGTTCCTTCCAGCCGAAGAAACCGCCGATCGCCGGCATCGATGCCTATGAAGGCAAGTCGATCCATTATGCCGTGCGCCAGATGGAAGCGGTGCGCGGCAAGCGCGTGCTCATCGTCGGTGGCGGCGATTCAGCGCTCGACTGGACGTTGAACCTGCAGCCGGTGGCCGAGCGCATCATTCTTTTGCATCGGCGCGATGACTTTCGCGCGGCGCCGCATTCGGTCAACGGCATGCGCGAGCTGGTCGCCAACGGCAAGATGGATCTGATGATCGGCCAGGTGATGAGCTTGAAGGGCGAGGACGGCGTGCTCACCCATGCCGTCGTGCGCGGCAACGACAATCAGACGGTCGACGTTGCCGCCGATGTGATGATGCCGTTCTTCGGATTGACGATGAAGCTTGGCCCCATCGCCCATTGGGGCATCCATCTGCATGAAAATCTCATCCCCGTCGGCACCGAGACATTCGAGACCGACGTGCCGGGCATTTTCGCCATCGGCGACATCAACAGCTATCCCGGCAAGTTGAAACTCATTCTGTCGGGCTTTCATGAAGTGGCTTTGGCGGCGCAGAAGGCGCACCGCTACGTCTATCCCGACAAGAAGCTCACCTTCCAATACACGACGTCATCGACGAGCCTGCAGAAGAAGCTCGGTGTGAGCTGAAGGCTTGGTGTCATCAAGTCAGTTGAATGCGCCGCGACCTTCGTGTCATCCCGGACACGCGAAGCGTGATCTGGAAGCCAGGGGCGCGTGACGAAACTCCGTTGATTCCGACCGCCACTTCACCACGGGATTGAACGTTCTACCGCTCGCCCCTGGATCCCGGATCGCGCCGTTGGCGCGTCCGGGATGACACCGAGGTTCGTCAGCACCAACGAACGGTGTCAGGCAAAGCGCCGTTGCGCATCGAGGCCGAGACCGCGACCGACGGCGCCGAACATATCGCCTGAGGCGAGATCGGTGCGCTTGAGCAGCCGCGACACTTCCTTCTGCACCGCCGGCATGAGCGAACTGCCACCGGTCATGAAGACGGTATCGACCTGATCGGGCTTCAAGCCGGCATCGGCAAGCGTTTCGGCAATCGTCTCGACGATGCGCTTGACGCCGGGCGCCACTGCTTTGGCAACACCGGAACGATTCAGAGGAATATGCAGTTCCGGAATAAATCGGTGCAGGTCGACGACGGTTTGCGCGTTTTCCGTCAGATCGATCTTGGCGCGCTCGACGTTTTCGATCAGGCGATGGCCGTCGTGCTGTTCGAGAATATGCAAAAGCCGGTCGAACTTATCGCGTTCCTGCGCTTCGCGTCGTAGCGAACGCACCGTCGCCAAGGTCGTCTGGCTGTAGAGGAAGTTGATCCGCGACCAGGTCGACAGATCGAGAAACAGCGCGCGCGGCACTTCCAGTTTCTTCTCGCCATAGGTCGAGCCGAGGCCGAAATGCGGCATCACATAATGCATCGAAAGCATGCGATCGAAATCGGTGCCACCGATGCGAATGCCGCGATTGGCGAGAATGTCGTCGCTGCGGTCGGCTTTGCGGGCGCGCTCCGGCGACACGCGCACCACCGAGAAGTCGGCGGTGCCGCCGCCGATGTCGACGATCAAAACCAGTTCTTCGGCCTGCACGCCGCTTTCATATTCAAGCGCTGCGGCGATCGGCTCATATTGAAAGCCGATATGTTTGAAGCCGCGCTTGCGCGTCGCCGCTTCCAGATCATCCTGGGCTTGCCGATCGGCATCCGCATCGCCTTCGATGAATTGCACGGGCCGGCCGAGCACGACGGCTTCGAGCTCCTGGCCGGCACAGTCTTCGCCACGCGCCTTGAGATGGCCGATGAACAGGCCGAGCACGTCGGAGAGCGCAAGGTTCTGCTTGTGCAGTCGCGTCTTCTCGTGAAAAAGGCCATAGCCGAGGATGCTTTTAAGGGCCCGCATCAACCGGCCCGGTTCATGATCGGTGTAATCCTGGATGGCGCGGCGGCCGAACAACGGTCCTTCGGCGAAGCTGAAGAAAATCGCGCTGGGGATCGTGGCCTGCGTGCCTTCGACAGGTGCCAACACGATATCGTTGCCCTTGCGCACCGCGACCGTCGAATTGGACGTGCCGAAATCGATACCGCAATAGCGCGGCTGCGCCATCTTCGTCATGATCACCCGAATGGAGTTGAAGGCGCGCCTCGTTGATGCGGGCGCACCAGGCACATTCTCGAGCGAAGCGGATCGCGCTCGCGTGCAGAAAATGCGCTGAAAAGAAAGCGGGAGAGCTTTAGCCGATGGGGCGGGGCCTGACAACTCGTCAGCGCTCGTTTTAGCTCGTCGTTTGCGGCCAGCGCTGCAACGCCTCGTGGCCGGCCGCGGTCAGGACGTAAATGCCGCGTTCGGCGCGATCGAACCAGCCGTAATAATTGTCACGCAGAATTTGCGCGGCTTTCGGCGCATTGGGTCGCAGGTCGCGCGGGCGCAAGGGGCCGGCGACCAGCGCGGCGGCGCAGACCAGGGCTTCCTGCCGGTAGGCGGTCATCACCGGTGCGCGGGTGCTGCCGCCGACGGCGGGATCGCCGCGCCGGCGCCGATGTTCCGCGACGAGCCGGTTGCGCTTGCGCGTGTCCTTGCGCGGCATGGGCGCCGCCGGACTGACGATGACGCTGACGTCGCCGGTTTCCGCGACCCCCAGCATGCCGAAGCCGAGCCGGCGGCAGAGGTTGCGGAAACGCTTGTCGCTCTCGCGGCCGTTGCCGCGCCGGGAGATGCGGGCGGCGAGCCAGACTTCATCGGCGGCCGCGGCGCGATCGACCGCCTGCAGCACCAGTTCGAGGTTGAACGACAGTTTCATCTCGCCGATGACGACCAGCGGCGGCTCGCCCTCTTTGAGGGCGACCAGATCGCAATTGCCGATCTCGCCTTTGACCATAAAACCCTGGTCTTCGAGAAAGCGCTTGATGGGCAGATAGAGCGACGTCTCGGGCACCGGCAGACCATGCGATCAGTGATGAAAGCCGGCGAGGCTCGCGAATCACCGGCGCACAGAAAATATCATGCCAATCGATGGAAGATGCTTACGAGGCGCGGGCGCTGCGGAAACGGCGGCGTTCCTGGCCGGTCGGCAATACAACCGGCGGTGGCACGGCGTTCATCATATCGGAGGTGAACACGCGGAACGTGTCCCGGCCGCCGGCTTTCGCCGCATAGAGGGCGGCGTCGGCTTGGGTGAACAGCTCGCTGACCTGACGTGTGCCGATACGGGCGATGCCGACCGAGGCGCCCATTTTGAACGACCATAGGCTGCGTTGGATCGGCTGACGGATCGCCGCGACGATCCGCTCGGCCGTCATTTCGATGGCGCGGTCGCTCAGGCTGGCGTCGAGCAGAACGGCGAATTCGTCGCCGCCGATGCGCGCCACCAGGCAGGCCGTGGCGCAGACGGCCTGCAGACGCTGGGCCGCCTCTTTCAGGCATTCGTCTCCCAAGGCGTGTCCGAACTGGTCGTTGATCTGTTTGAAACCATCGAGGTCGATCAACAACAAGGCGCTGAAAGGTGCGGGTGCGGCTTCGTCCTTGCCGAGGGTTTCCAGATGCGCCTGAAAGGTCGTGCGATTGGCGAGGCCGGTCATGACGTCGAATTCGGCGAGATGGCGCAGGCGATCGGAGAGGATCTTTTCTTCGGTCACATCCTGTTTCATGCCGAAGATGCGCACCGGCGCGCCATTCTCGCATTCCACCGTGGCGGTGATGCGGATCCAACGGCGTTGGCCTTTGGCGGTGATGATTTCCGCATCGAGGTTGAAACCGCCACGCTCGGCGATGGCGCGGCTGCGCCGTTCATGCAGCAGGCGCAGGGACTCGGGCGTGTAAAACGTCAGCAGGTTCTGGCGGTCGAGCGGCGCGCCGCGGGGAAGCTCGAAAAGGTCATAGACCTGATCTGTCCAGGTCAAGGCTTCGTCGGCGAGATTGCATTCCCACACGCCGATGCGCGCGGCAGCCGAAGCGCGATCGAAAATCTTGCGGCTATGGGCGAGGGCGGCCGATTGTTCGCGAATGAACTGTGTCTGGGTTTCGAGTTCCGCCCGTAGTCGCGTGATGATGGCGGTGAGGTCCTGCCGGCGATTTTCGCCAAATCTATCAGGCCAGCTTTGATCGGGCCTTGGGGCGATGGACATAGATCAGGGCTCGATATCTGTGAGCAGGACTTTGTGACGATAGAGCAGGAGCCTTAACGCTTCCTGCGCTGCAAAACAGAAATCCACAATTTCAACTGTTTCTCAAGCGGGCTCACGGCAATTGTGAGACAGCGTGATGGGAAATTTCATGGCAATCGGTTGCGGGCCAACTAGACTATTTCCATGGCCGACCTAGTTCTTCCGTCGTGGCTGCCTTTCACGGACCGAAATGGTCGTGTGCCGCCGCTCAAATTCATTGCCTTTGTTTTATGCATCGCGCCCGTGGTGTGGATGGCCGTTCAATGGCAGGCGGGCTGGCTGTCGCCCAAGCCGGTCACCGACATTCTGCGTCAGACCGGCGATTGGGCGATGCGGTTCCTTGTCATCACCTTGGCAGTAACGCCGCTGCGTTGGACGGCGCATTGGAACAAGGTCTATGCGGTCAGGCGTATGCTTGGCGTGACGGCGCTTCTCTATACGTTGGCGCATCTGCTGTTCTGGTTCTGGCAGCAGGATTTCGACTGGGGCCCGATCGTGATGGAAATGGTGTTGCGCACCTATCTGTCGGTCGGTCTTGCCGCGACATTGATCATGGTTGCTTTGGGCATCACCTCCAACGATTGGGGCGTGCGCAAGCTGGGCTCGGTCGGCTGGAACAATCTGCATTGGTGGGTCTATCCGGCGGCCATTGCCAGTCTCGTCCATTATTTCATGCTGATCCGTCTCAACGCCTTCGAACCGGCTTTGATGGCAGGGTTGCTGGCGTTGAGCGCGGGCTTCCGTTTCCTGCGCAAGCGCGAGAGCGATTTCACGCCGCTCAGCCTCTTGGCCTTGGCGGCGCTCGGTGGTCTTGCGACCGCGCTCATCGAAGCGGGCTATTACGCCTATTCGACGGGCGTCGACGTGCATCGCTTGCTCGAAGCCAATCTCGATTTCACCTATGAGATCCGGCCGTCCTGGTATGTGTTCGGCGCCGGCGTGCTGCTGGCGGTGCTGCGCATCCTGCGCAAGCCGGCTGTCATGGCCAAACGCACGGCGCGCGTTAGTCCTTCTTCGCGCTGAACAGGAACGGCGCGACATCGCCGACACCCGGCGGATCGTCGACGGAGAAAGGCATCGGCCGGCACACCGCCATGGCGGAAAGGCCGACGCGCGCCGTCAAGAGACCGTTCAACACGCCTTCTCCAAGCCGTGCCGAAAGTTTCGCCGCGATGCCGTGGCCGAGCAATTGCTGCACCAGGGAATCGCCGACCGCCATACCGCCGGTGACGGCAAGATGCGCGCCGACCGATTTGGCGATGCGCAGAAAGCCGAGCAGGCCCGGTCGGCCGCCATAGATTTCCGCCGTGCGGCGCACGAGACGGATGGCTTGCGCCACGACGAAGAGAACATCGAGCAGCGCGCGGGGCGAAATGGCAGTGACCACTGAAACGCGCTTGGCCGCATTGGCAATCTCGCGTTGCACCTGTTCGTCGAGCGGGTGAATGAGGCTGCGTTCGGCGATGTCGATGAGATCGCGGCCATCGACAATCTCGCGCGCCGTGCGCAAGACGACGGAGCGTCCCTGCGCCGTCTCCGGGCGTTTCGTATAGAGCGAGGCGAGATCGGTGACGAGTGAGCGGGCGGCGTCGCGATCATCCTTGATACGCGCTTCGGTGAGCGCCGCATGCAGTTTGGCGATATGGCGCTGGCGCAGCACGCCGGCAATCTCGCGGCCGAGCAGAACCGCAAGAGCGAGAATGGCGAGCGCCAGCAAAGCAACGCCGATCCAGCCCAGAGTGAGCGAGCGTGCGAACAGATCGTCGATCAGCGTGTTGAACCAGAGGCCGAGCGCCAAGGTGATGAGGCCGCTGATGGCGGTGCCGAGCACGCCGCCCCAGGACAGGAACCGGCGTGCGATGATGCCGCGCGCCTGCGCATATTCGGTGACGGCGTTTTCCGTTTCCGGCGTCGCCGTCTCCAGCTCGTAGGCGTCGGGCTGCTCCTCGATCGTGGCATGGGTCGTCGCGGGGGCGCCGTCCGCATCAAGGCGGAAAGCGCGGGGGCGGCGGATGGGGGCGTCCTGGGTCATGGGCTATAGCGTTTCACAGCTAGAGAAGGCGGTCGCCGAGCAGGAATTCAAGCGCCCGGTCCATGCGGATATGCGGCAGGGGCGCCGGGCGCCCGTCGATCTGGCCTGCAATCGGTGGGCGGAACCGGACGAAACGCCAGTCGTTCTCGCCCTCCGGCAAGGCCAGGCCATCGCCGCGAAACACCCGTTTCGGATCGGCCGGCAATTCGCCGGGGAAGATGGCGGCCTCGGCCTTGCCATCGAAAATCTCGCCATCGACCTTTTCGCCGGCGAGCGGCACGCCGATGATGGCCTCCAGGCTTGTGCCGTTCTGGCGGATCGAGGCTTCGCGCGTGGCGCGGACGGCGGCGAGCGCGATGACATCGACACCGGCGCCGACCCCTTCGGCGCGGTGGATGGCGCGTTCGACGAGCAGTTTCAGAATGGCCTCCAGCCGGTCATGGTTGGAATGGTGCAGATGATCGGCCTTGGTGGCGGCAAACAGAATGCGATCGATGCGCGGGCGGAAGATCGTCGAGATGAGCGACGAGCGGCCGGTGCGAAAGGCCGTCATCACGTCGGTCATCGCCGTTTCGAGATCGCGCACCGCCGAGGGGCCGGAGTTGAGCGCCGACAATGTGTCGACCAGGACGATCTGCCGGTCGAGCCTGGCGAAATGATCGCGGAAGAATGGCCGCACCACATGGGATTTATAGGCTTCGTAACGCCGCTCCATCATGGCGGCGAGCGAACCCGAGGCGATGCCGGCACCTTCGCTCAACGGCAGCGGCGCAAAGGTGAGTGCAGGCGAGCCTTCCATTTCGCCGGGCAGCAGAAAGCGGCCGGGCGGCAAGGTCGAAAGCGCCAGCGCATCGTCGCGACATGCCCTGAGATAAGCGGTGAAGAGTTCGGCGGCGCGGCGGGCCTGTTCCTCGCTGGCGGGGCCTGAAGGATCGAGCGTGGCGAGAAAGCCGCGCCAATCGGCGGCCAGATGGGCGCGCGTCGCCGACGTGCTCGCATCGATGGTCTCGCGCGACCACTGCGCATAGTCCTTGGCGAGCAGCGGCAGATCGAGCAGCCATTCGCCGGGATAATCGACGATGTCGAGGGCGAGCGAGGCGGGGCCCTTGCGCCAGCCCGTGGCGCGTTCGAATTCGATGACGATGCGCAATTCGGAAATGCGCCGCGTCGACTGCGGCCATTTTCTGAGATCAGGGCCGTCGGCGCCGCCGGTGAGATCGGCGAAATGATCCTCATAGGCAAAGCGCGGCACCGCATCGTCGGGCTGCGGATCGAGAAAGGCGCGGGTCAGCCGTCCCTCGGCATGGACGCGGAAAACGGGAAAGCTGCGCTGTGCGCGGGTCTCGGCCGAGAGGCGTAGCAGATGATGCACCAGTGCGGTGATGAAGACGGTCTTGCCGGAGCGCGACAGGCCGGTGACCCCCAGGCGCAGGCCCGTGCCGGTGACATAGTCGGCGACGCTCTGCGTGGCGATGCGGGCTTCGTTGAAGAGGTCCGAGAACAGGCTCAAGGGAACTTTCCGGCGGGTTGCAAAATCTTCGTTTTGACGCGTCTTTGGGGCGCTTGGCTCAGCTAAACTGCAAAACGCTATGCCCTATGTAAGCGCAGTGGAACCGAAATCCCAATTTCACTCGGCCGGGAGGCGGGCTGGCATATTGTCGACCGCGCGCCGTACCAGATCGGTTTCGGCCCGATAGGGGCCGATTTCGACCGAGGCCATGTTGACGAGCGCGAGGAAGAAATTGGGCGTCGGGCGGCCTTCGGCGTCGAACAGCTTGAGGTCGTCGGTCGCATTGGCGGTGATGCCCTCGCTCATCTTGGCGGCATAATTGCGGATGCGCACGGTTTCACTGGCGCAGGCGACGAGCGGCACCGCCGGACCGGGCGAGGGCCCCAATGCCGGCAGGCCGAGCGAAGCGATGCGTACGGGCGCCAGCGAGATGACGGGCGCGGCCCGCTCACCCAGGCCGACGGCGATGGAGGGTGCGCGCATCATGGCGGGGCCACGGTCGGGCACGCGCGAGCGCACGACGAACGTGCTGTGGACGCGTTTGCCGCCGCGCTGGGCGCTGCGTTGCACGCCGCCCGGTCGATGGGAGGCGAGCCAGCGTGCCCGCAGCGTATTGCCGAGGCCACGGGTGGTGAGGCCCTTCACATTGGCGCTCTGGCGGCGAACACCGCTTTTTGCACCACTCCTCGTGCCGCCGACGCTCGCCACGACAGGGCCGCCGCATTCGGCCGGCGCCCAACGCGAGATGATGGCGAGCGCGCTCTTGCGATTGAAGTCGAGATAATAGCGGCGCAGCAATTGCGCGGCGACGGCAGCGCCCTCGTCGGCGGACGAGAAGGCCACATGGCCGGCATTGTCGGTGGCGATCTCGCCGCTCCAGCGGGCGCTTTTGACGCACCAGTAATTGTTGAGGCGGATGCAGCGCGGCAGATTGGCGGGCTCCTGCGCGCTCAGCATGCGCAGGCGGCGGGAGAGGTCGGTTTCCAGATGCAAGACCGCTTGCGCGCGCCAGTTGGACACGGCGCGGTCGGCGGGCATGTACAGGGCCGGCGTCAGCGCCAATTGCGGCGCGGAACCGACATTGAGCAGCAAGGCGAAAATCTCGGCCAACATCTGCTGATCCGTTTCAAGCGTTCTGCGGTTACAGGTTACGAAAACGCATCAAACAAATGATTGACGGCAAAATGGTGTTTTGAGCGGAAATGCCGCTCAATCGTCGCCGTCGTCACTGTCGGGGCGCAGCAGCTTCGGCGTGGTGAAATAGGCCAAATGCGCCTTTGCCGCGTTCAAATCGATCCATTCCGGAGCATCGAAGGCAAAGACCGCCAGGGCCGCCGTCGGGAAATGATCTATTGTGTCGGGGGAACCGCTGAGGGTTGCCAGCGAATGAGCAAGTTCCCCCATGCCGGGGTTATGGGCGATGATCATGACGCGCTCCGCCGGCGGTGGCGTCTTCATGACCGCCTTCAGAAGCGTCGCGCTATCGGCCAGATAGAGCTCGGGATCGAGATGCTGTTCGACTGTCCGGTCGAACTGGGCGGTGACGATGTCGAACGTCTGGCGCGTGCGCTCGGAGTCCGACACCAGAGCAAGGTCGGGAACGAGACCGCGTTCGCGCAGATGCTTGCCGATCAGGGCCGCATCGCGTTCGCCGCGATCGGTGAGTTTGCGGCCATGGTCGCCGTTGGGCGAGGAGCGCTCCGTCTTGGCGTGGCGCAGAAGAATGAGCTGAAGCATGGTCGCTGTTACCGCTCACGCCGATTGAGGAAGACGAGGCGTTCGAACAGATGCACGTCCTGCTCGTTCTTGATCAGCGCGCCGTGCAGCGGCGGGATGGTTTTCTTGGGGTCGCGCTCGCGCAGGGTTTCGACGGTGACGTCCTCGTTGAGCAACAGCTTCAACCAGTCGAGCAGTTCGGAGGTCGACGGCTTTTTCTTGAGGCCGGGAACATCGCGGACCTCGAAGAAAATCCGCAGCGCTTCTTCGACCAGCCGCTTCTTGATGCCGGGGAAATGCACGTCGACGATGCGCTGCATCGTGTCGTGATCGGGGAAGCGGATGTAGTGGAAGAAACAGCGGCGCAGGAAGGCGTCCGGCAGTTCCTTCTCATTGTTGGAGGTAATGACGACGATCGGCCGCTTGACGGCGCGGATGGTTTCGCCGGTCTCGTAGACATGGAATTCCATGCGGTCGAGTTCGAGCAGCAGGTCGTTGGGGAATTCGATGTCGGCCTTGTCGATCTCGTCGATCAGCAACACGGGCCTGATGTCACTGGCGAAGGCTTCCCACAATTTGCCGCGCCTAATGTAGTTGCGGATGTCGGACACTCTGGGGTCGCCGAGCTGGCTGTCGCGCAGGCGCGACACCGCGTCATATTCGTAGAGGCCCTGCTGGGCCTTGGTGGTCGATTTGATGTGCCAGGTGATCAGCGGTGCCTTCGTCGCCTGGGCGATTTCCTCGGCCAGCACGGTCTTGCCCGTGCCGGGCTCGCCCTTGACCAACAGGGGACGTTCCAGAACGATGGCCGCGTTGACGGCCACCTTCAGATCGTCGGTGGCGATATAATTGTCGGTCCCTTCGAAGCGCATCGCGCTGATCACCCTTTCTATTTCAAGCTCGCTTTATCAACGTCACAATCGCCAGGATTATGACAGCGCCGATGGTGGCGTGGACGATCGATCCGATGACGCCGGCACCGAGCGAAATGCCTAAACGGGGAAACAGCCATCCGGCGACGAAGGCGCCGACAATACCCAGAATAATGTTGCCGAGAAGGCCGAAGCCCCCGCCGCGCACGATGACCCCGGCAAGCCAGCCGGCGATGGCGCCGATAATGAGCGTGGTGAGAATTGCCGTTAATTCCATGAACAGCCTCCGTCCCGTGGTCCCAAGCCCGAAACCGGGCCAGACTCAACGAAACTAGTGCGGCCCCGCGGCGATGGCGAGCGGTTTCTTGGGGCGGTTTCTTGGATCGGTCAGAGGGCGGTTTCGTTCGCTGGCCGGCTGCGCTATGGCCTTTAGAGAGAGTCTAGAAAAATCATTTGGAGGAAACGACATGGCCAGAAACGACATGGCGCTGACGGGCCGTATCGACGTTCATCACCACGTCTTGCCGGAATTTTATAAGGACGTGCAGCGGCAGGCCGGCATCATGGGCAGTGCCTATCAGGCCTTTCCGGAATGGACGGCGGAAAAGTCCCTCGCCTTGATGGACGAGACGGGCACGGCCACCAGTATCCTGTCCTTTACCTCGCCAGGCATTTTCTTCGGCGATGTGGCGCAGACGCGAGCCTTGGCGCGGCAGTTCAACGATTGGCTGGCGGATCTCGTGGCGCGTCACCCTAAACGTTTCGGCGCCTTCGCTTTTCTGCCTCTGCCGGATGTCGATGCGGCTTTGGCCGAGATCGCTCGTGTCTTCGACGATTTGAAGCTCGATGGCATCTGCCTGCTGACCAGCGTCGACGAGCGCTATATAGGCCATCCGGATTTTTGGCCGGTCTACGAGGAATTGAACCGGCGCAAGGCGGTGGTGTTCATCCATCCCTGCTATCCGCCGGGCACCGAAGCGCGGGGATGGGATATTCCGCGCATGCTGGTCGACTATCCGTTCGAGACGACGCGTGTCGCCACCAACCTGATCTTCAATGGCGTCACCGAGAAGCTGCCTGATATCAAGTTCATCCTGTCCCACGCTGGCGGCACCTTGCCGATGCTGGCGCATCGCATCTCGCTGTTCGACAAGAAGACCAAGCAGCAGGGCAATTACCCCAAGGGCGCGCTGCATTACATTTCACGTTTCTACTATGACACGGCGCTCAGCGGCCATGCGGCACCTCTCGACGCGCTGACCGCTTTCGTGCCGCCATCGCAAATCTTGTTCGGCACAGACTATCCCTATGTGTCCGAGGATATCGCCATCGCCGAAACGAAGGGGTTTGCGGCCTATGGCAAGTTCGATGCGGCCACCCGCGCCTTGATCGATCGCGGCAATGCGGAAGGGCTGTTTCCGCGCCTGAAGGAGCTTTAGGCGGTTGGACAGGGCAGGTGCGGAAGGTTAGGATCGCCTCATGTTCCTGACCTTCTTCACGGCGCTCAAGGATGCGCAGGTGCCCGTCACCCTGCGCGAATATCTCGTGCTGATGGAAGCGCTCGATCAGGATTTGGCCGACAAGTCGGTCGATGAATTCTATTATCTGGCGCGCACCATTCTGGTGAAGGACGAGCGCAATCTCGATCGCTTCGATCGTGTGTTCGGCACCGTGTTCAAGGGGTTGGAGAGCCTCGTCGAGGCCATGGAAAAGGCCGAGATTCCCGAGGAATGGCTGCGCAAGCTGGCCGAGAAATATCTCACCGACGAGGAAAAGCGGCAGATCGAAGCCATGGGCTGGGAGAAGCTCATGGAGACCTTGCGGGAGCGGCTGCGCGAGCAGAAGGGCCGTCATCAGGGCGGCAACAAATGGATCGGCACCGCCGGCACGTCGCCCTATGGCGCCTACGGTTACAATCCGGAAGGCGTGCGCATCGGCCAGGACGGCAACCGCAATTTCCGCGCCGCCAAAGTGTGGGACAAGCGCGAGTTCAAGGATCTCGACGGCGACATCGAGCTTGGCACGCGCAACATCAAGGTGGCGCTGCGGCGCTTGCGTAAATTCGCCCGCACCGGCTCACCCGACGAACTCGATCTCGATGGCACGATCCGCGAGACGGCGCAGCGCGGCTATCTCGACGTGCAGATGCGACCCGAGCGGCGCAATGCCGTGAAAGTGCTGCTGTTCTTCGACATCGGCGGCTCGATGGATTGGCACATCAAACAGGTCGAGGAATTGTTCTCGGCGGCGCGCGCCGAGTTCAAACATATGGAGCATTTCTACTTCCACAACTGCCTCTATGAGGGCGTGTGGAAACAGAACGTGCGCCGCTTCACCGATCGCACGCCGACCTGGGACGTGCTGCACACCTACGGCCACGACTATAAGGTGATCTTCGTCGGCGATGCCTCGATGTCGCCCTATGAAGTGACGATGCCGGGCGGTTCGGTCGAGCACAACAATTCGGAAGCCGGCATTGTCTGGCTCGATCGCGTTACACGCACCTATCCGCATGCGGTGTGGCTCAATCCGGTGCCGCAGAACCAATGGCGCTACACGCAATCGATCAAGCTGATCGAAGCGGCCATGGAAGGGCGCATGTTCCCGCTCACCATCAAGGGCCTCGAAGAGGCGATGCGGGAATTGGTGCGGTAGTCAGCCGATCCACGAAAGAGTTGCATGAAGCTGTACATTCGTGTAGGTGACGCGACCATGATCACGCGAGCCACCATTTTCATTATCGTTGAAGAACGCGAGGAAGATATTTTCTCGCGGTGATCATGCATGCGGATCGCCGTTAGGCGGTCCTTGCTATTCGACATATGTCGTTACGAGCCCGCCCGATGAAATCCGGCGGGCTTTTTGTTTGCGCAAAGGGTCCGTGAACCAGCCGCCCATAGTTTACGCTGGTTAGAACGCTGGCCTTTCAAGCCGGAAGACGGGGATCGTCGCCCCGTGGGCGGACCATTACGCGCGGATAGCGCCGGATTTCACCGCGCCGCTGCGCGCCTTCACGGCGGCGCGGCTGTCGACGGCGATGCCGATCCACATGCCGGCGGCAATGGCGGCGATGGCGAGGAAGGAGCCGGGCGACAGGGTCGAGACGCCGGACAGGCCCTGGCCGGTGGTGCAGCCGAGCGCCATGACGCCACCAAAACCCATCAGGATGGCACCGCCGAGATAGCGCAGCATCTGGCGCGGGCCATCGAAGCCTTGCAGGCGGAAGCGGCCGCCGATCAGCGACGACAGGAACGCGCCGCCGAGCGCACCGGCGAGGAAGGCGACACCGAAGTCGATCTTCGCGCCGGTATAGGTCATCAGATATTGCACGCCATTGGCCAAAGGCGCGATGAAGGCGCCGCTCCACGGCTGCAATTTGTCGAAACCGTCGTCGCCGAGCAGAACGGAGGCGCTCCAGCCCGCGGCAATGGTGGCGCCGATGGCGACGGCGGCAAAGCCGCGCCAGGCGCCGGCGAAAACGGCGAGCGCCAGAGCGCCGATCAGCGCGACACCAGCGATCACATAGCGGCCGGCGGCGGCAAGGCCAGCGGTGGTGGCGAGATCGGCGGCCGGGGCTTCCGGGCGGGCGATCGCCTCGATCGGCAGGCGCGGCGGCGCCAGGATGCCGCGCATGGTGGCATAGGCGGCGACACCGGCGACGAGGATGACGACCATGGCGCGCAGATTGCCGCTGGCGGCGAGCACGGTGAGACGGCCGGCACAGCCGCGCGTCATTGCGGCGCCGAGGCCAAAGATCAGGCCGCCGACGACGAGGCCGATGAGACCATTGGTGTTGGAGAGATAGACCGAGGCCGACAGATCGAGCACGCCGGCGCCAACGAGGATCTGGGTGAAGGCCAGGGCGGCGAGCACGCCGGCGAAATAGGCCGTGAGACGGCTGTTGGAGCCCTCATTGCGCGCTTCTTTGAGGCCGCCGAGCAGGCAATATTGCGAACTCTCGGACATGGCGCCGAAGACGAGGCCGATGAGCGCGGCGGCAAGCGCCACGGCAAGGCGGGGTTCGCCAGCAAAAGACTGGATCTGTGCGAGCATGACACGCTCCGCCGGTCGCGCCGGCCATTGAGAACTTGCCTCGTATATAGGCGCGTCTGGCGGCGATAACAATGTGATTTCAGTATAATAACATTTTTGAAATGTATTATAACGGGTCGGCCAATCGGGCGTTGCTGGGGGTTCAGCCCCCCAGCGCCTGCGCGATGGCGGCAATGGCTTCGTCGGCCTTGGTGCCGTCGGGGCCGCCGGCCTGGGCCATGTCGGGACGGCCGCCACCGCCCTTGCCGCCGAGCTTTTCGGAAGCGAGGCGGACGAGATCGACGGCGTTATATTTGTCGGTGAGGTCGCGCGTGACGGCGACTACCGCGCCGGCCTTGCCGTCGGCGGTGACGCCGACGATCGCAACGATGCCGGAACCGACGCTCTGCTTGGCTTCGTCGGCCAGCGATTTGAGATCCTTCATCTCCACGCCGGACACCGAGCGGCCGAAGAATTTGACGCCGCCGATATCGCGCACCGCATTGTCGCCGCCACCGGCGCCGCTGCCCATGGCGAGTTTCTTGCGCGCGTCGCCCAGTTCCTTATCGAGCTTGCGGCGCTCGTCGATGAGGTTCGTCAGGCGGCTGGCGGCGTCGCTCGCGGGCGCCTTGAGCAATTGCGCGAGTTCGCGCAGGCGACGGGCTTCCTCGTTGAGGTGGTGGCGCGCGCCATCGGCGGTCTTGGCTTCGAGGCGCCGCACGCCGGCGGCCACCGCGCTTTCATCGACGATGGTGATCAGGCCGATGTCGCCGGTGCGGCCGACATGGGTGCCGCCGCACAATTCCACCGAGAAATCGCGGCGGTTATTGTCACCACTTGCATTATCGCCGCCCGCATTGGTGCCCATCGACACGACGCGCACTTCATCGCCGTATTTTTCGCCGAACAGCGCACGGGCGCCGGACGCAATGGCATCCTCGACGCCGAGCACGCGGGTGATCACCGGCTCGTTCTGCAAGACGACCTTGTTGGCGATGTCCTCGATCTCGGCCAGTTCCGCATCGGTGATGGGCTTGGGGTGCGAAAAGTCGAAGCGCAGGCGGGTGTCTTCGACGAGCGAACCCTTCTGGGCGATGTGATCGCCGAGCACCTGGCGCAGCGCCTCGTGCAGCAGATGGGTGGCCGAGTGATTGGCGCGGATCGCCGTGCGCCTCATATGATCGACGCTCAGTTCGACCGGCATTTCGAGGACGAGTTTCGACGAGTCCTTGGCGACTTCCACGTCGTGGACGAAGAGATCGCCGAGCTTCTTCTGCGTGTCCTTGACGGTCGCTTTGATGCCGGCGGCGGTCAGGCGGCCGGTGTCGCCGACCTGGCCGCCGGATTCGCCATAGAACGGCGTCTGGTTGACGACGACGAGGCCGCTTTCGCCCGGCAGAAGCTCGTTCACTTCCTTGCCGTCGCGCACGATGGCCTTGATGATGCCTTCGGCCGCTTCGGTCTCGTAGCCCAAAAATTCGGTGGCGCCGATGCGATCCTTGATGGCGAACCAGATGGTTTCGGTGGCGGCTTCGCCGGACCCGGCCCAGGCCTTGCGCGCTTCGGCGCGCTGGCGCTCCATCGCCGTGTCGAAAGCGGGCAGATCGACGCTGATGCCGCGGGCGCGCAGCGCGTCCTGGGTCAGATCGAGCGGGAAGCCGTAGGTGTCATAGAGCTTGAAGGCGGTTTCGCCCGAGAGGCTGGCGCCGGCAACGAGCGTCTTGGTCTCATCGTCGAGAATGGCGAGGCCGCGCGCCAAGGTGGTGCGGAAGCGGGTTTCCTCAGTGCGCAGCGTTTCGGTGATCAGCGCTTCGGCGCGCACCAGTTCCGGATAGGCGCGGCCCATTTCGCGCACCAGTTCCGGCACGAGGCGCCACATCAGCGGCTCCTTGGCGCCGAGCAATTGGGCATGGCGCATGGCGCGGCGCATGATCCGGCGCAGCACATAGCCGCGGCCTTCGTTCGACGGGGTGACGCCGTCGGCGACGAGGAAGGAGGACGCCCGCAGATGGTCGGCGATGACGCGGTGGCTCGCCTGCTGCGGACCATCGGGATCGACGCCCGTCGCATCGGCGACGGCGCGAATCAGCGCCCGCATCAGGTCGATGTCGTAGTTGGAATGGACGCCTTGCAAGATCGCGGCGATGCGCTCGAGGCCCATGCCGGTGTCGATCGAGGGGCGGGGCAGCGGCACGCGATCGCCGGGCGCGATCTGGTCGTACTGCATGAACACCAGGTTCCAGAATTCGAGGAAGCGGTCGCCGTCCTCATCGGGCGAACCCGGTGGTCCACCTTGCAGGGCCGGGCCCTGGTCGTAGAAGATTTCCGAACACGGACCGCAGGGGCCGGTGTCGCCCATCTGCCAGAAATTGTCGCTGGTCGGGATGCGGATGATGCGATCGTCGGAGAAGCCGGCGATCTTGCGCCACAGCGCATGGGCCTCGTCGTCGGTGTGATAGACGGTGACGAGCAGGCGGCTCTTGTCGAGGCCGAATTCTTTCGTGATCAGCTTCCACGCCAATTCGATGGCGTGTTCCTTGAAATAGTCGCCAAAAGAGAAATTGCCGAGCATTTCAAAGAAGGTGTGGTGGCGCGCCGTATAGCCGACATTGTCGAGGTCGTTGTGCTTGCCGCCGGCGCGCACGACCTTCTGACTGCTGGTGGCGCGGTTGTAGGGCCGCTTCTCGACGCCGGTGAAGACGTTCTTGAACTGCACCATGCCGGCATTGGTGAACATCAAGGTCGGGTCGTTGCGCGGCACGAGCGACGACGACGGAACGATCTCGTGACCATTCTTGGCGAAGTAGTCGAGGAAGGTCGACCGGATTTCGTTAACGCCGCTCATCTTGGGAAACTAAACCTCACCCGTCGTTGCAATTGGCTGCGGCCCCAAGCAGGCGGCATGCCGGGCGGGCTTGCGCTGATCATGGTCGCAGGGGTGCTTGGCGGAGCCTGGCACCGCCGGAAGCGGCCCGTTCTAGCGTGGTTTGGAGGAAAATGAAAAGGCCGCTGTTTCGGGGCTGTTTGCCGGGGAAGGCTGGACCCGATGGCTTTCAGAAAAGCCGCGATTGCAGCGCCCGTGAGCAGGCAAAAAGGCCGAGGGGCTAAAAAAGGGGGGGCGAAACGGGAGCACGCCGGACATACGCTCCGGCGACGCGCTCCCGTTTCGCAAGACGGGTGGGACAGGGAGGGGCCTGTAGAGGGGACCGTTCCACAAAACCGATGCGAAAACGTGTTGGCGGCACTGCTTCACGTTTTCGATGCGACCCTGCCCGCGCCCGTATTCAGCGCAAAGAGGGATCTTTGCCTTATTCGTCGTCTTCCTCGGCAGGGCCAGCGTCGATCTGCTCGGCGATCAGACCGGCATTTGCCCGAATGGCGGCCTCGATGCGGTTGGCGACATCGGGATTGTCCTTCAGGAAGGTTTTGGCGTTCTCGCGGCCCTGGCCGAGGCGCTGGGAATCATAGGAGAACCAGGCGCCGGATTTCTCGACCACGCCGGCCTTGACGCCAAGGTCGACCAGTTCGCCGTTCTTCGAGATGCCTTCGCCATACATGATGTCGAATTCGACCTGTTTGAACGGCGGGGCGACCTTGTTCTTGACCACTTTGACACGGGTCGAGTTGCCGATGACCTCTTCGCGGTCCTTGATGGCGCCGATGCGGCGGATATCGAGGCGCACCGAAGCGTAGAATTTCAAAGCGTTACCACCGGTGGTCGTTTCCGGGCTGCCGTACATCACACCGATCTTCATGCGGATCTGGTTGATGAAAATGACCATGGTCTTGGAACGCGAGATCGAGCCGGTGAGCTTGCGCAGCGCCTGGCTCATCAGGCGCGCCTGCAGGCCGGGCTGTACCTCGCCCATTTCGCCTTCGATTTCGGCGCGCGGCGTCAGGGCCGCCACCGAATCGATGACGAGGACGTCGATGGCGCCGGAGCGCACCAGGGTGTCGGTGATTTCGAGCGCCTGTTCGCCGGTGTCGGGCTGGGAAATCAGGAGATCGTCGAGCTGCACGCCGAGCTTACGGGCATAGACTGGGTCGAGCGCATGTTCGGCGTCGACGAAGGCGCAGACGCCTCCGCGCTTCTGCGCCTCGGCGATGACATGCAGGGTGAGGGTGGTCTTGCCGGACGATTCCGGACCATAGATTTCGACGATGCGGCCGCGCGGCAGGCCGCCGACGCCGAGCGCCACGTCGAGGCCGAGCGAACCGGTCGGCACGGTCTCGATTTCGACCGCCTGCTGGTTCTTGCCCATCCGCATGATGGAGCCTTTGCCGAAGGCGCGCTCGATTTGGGAGAGGGCGGCGTCCAGCGCCTTAGTTTTGTCCACGGAACTACCTTCCACGAGGCGGAGATTGGCTTGGCTCAAGGGTCTGCTCCTTCTGGCACGATGCCGGCAAACAGCGCAACGGCGGGCGTTTCTTTGTCTGTGGAGGAGAGTGTACGCTGTTTGTTCTCACTCGCAAGTTCTTTTTTTGTTCCTGCCACTTGCTCCTGACAGGAAGTGTCAGGATATGGTTAAGACTTAGCTGGTGAGCATTCATCATTCGGGATCATTGCAAGGCTCTGTTAGGCACGTCTTCTTGCTTGGCTGGCATGTGCGCGAGACGTCACCCACATTAGGTCGTGAACCGAGGTTGCTCTCGTGGATGAAACTGGCTTCAAGCTCTTCGACTGGCTGTTCAAGTCTCTGCTGCAGGACGCGCTCTGGTATTGCCTTAAACGTCCTTGGCTGCCGGCCATCATTTTTTTCCCGCCGGTGATTTTTGGCGACCGGATTTTCGCGAGCGGTTTCAGCACTGCCTTGTATTTGAGCGGAGTGGTGGTCCTCATCGTCTGGAACTGGTGGCGGGAGAAGCAGCAACGGGCACCACACGCTACAGGGCCAAGTCGAACAAATTCCAAGCGCTCCTTCGCTCATCTCTTAGCCGAAGTGGTCGGAAGCGCCTTTGCTCTGGTTCTGATAGGCCTTGCGAT
The DNA here is from genome assembly GCF_031921685.1 of Methylocella sp. CPCC 101449. Taxonomy (NCBI): domain Bacteria; kingdom Pseudomonadati; phylum Pseudomonadota; class Alphaproteobacteria; order Hyphomicrobiales; family Beijerinckiaceae; genus Methylocella; species Methylocella sp. CPCC 101449. Next base: position 2,111,567 of record NZ_JAPDHU010000001.1, read on the forward strand.
CGTCTATCTCGACCCTTGGACGATGGTGGGAATCCTGGGCCTGCCCTTTGTGGCTTTATTGATCTGGGGGTATTGGCAGCAGCGTCGTGCCGAGCAGCGTCTTGCCAATCGGCCGCCGCTCGACAATGCGATCCGGCGATCCGTCGATGAAAGATAGGTCAAATTTTGCGACCGCTTCTGCGGACCAATGGTAACTCGGTCTTAGGCAAATCGGGGCATGGCGCTAGATTGAGGGCCGAGGATCTTCACTGTTCCAGACTTGGCTGGATTGCTTGGATGCGAGCACTGCTTAAGTACCTCACAGGCCGTCCGGCTCTGCTCTGGATCGTCTTTGGTGCGCCTGTCTTCTTTGCCGTTACGCAAATGCTGCCGGCCTCGACCATGGGAACGGCCATCATATGGGGCGCATGGGGGCTCGTCCTTGTGGGCTGTATCGTTGGGGCTCGTGTTGCGAAGCTCGATAACGCCGATCTCGTCGCGTTCAATCAGCACTACATCGCCAAGCGATTTCCTCGGCTCAACGCGGTTGTAGATTGGGGAATGGACTTCGCGATTATCGGTTTTGGTATCTACTATCTTCTAAGCGCAGCCGAGCGTGGAGTGATTGGTGAACTTGGTCGTGGGGGCCACATTGAAGTGATGTTCCGGGACCATCCCATTGAGTTCTTGTTCACCTTTGGTTTGTTGCTTCTTTTCATCTTGCTTGGAATTTGGAGATTTGTCCGTTTGTTCCGGCGGCGATCGGAAGAAAAGCAGTGAAACGTTTGCAGGCCACGTGATCGCCATCGACGCAGGCAAAGAAAGACGCAGTCCCTGTTGATCGCATCGAGGCTTGGTATGGCTTTGTTGAAATATATCGCCGGGCGTCCCTACCTGATGCTCTTCATTGGGATCGTTGTACTCGTGGTGTTCTTTGAAATGCAATCGGTGCCACGCCCGTTTGCGGCTCTGATCCTTGCGATGTATGCCGTTGTGAGTGTGGCAAACATTTTAAAGATGCGCCCGCCGAGCACGGCGACCTTCTTTGATCACATTGTTACCTTCGTCAATCGCAATGGTTTCATCACTGGATTGATCATCGCTTGCGTGTTTGGTGTTGTTATATGGCTAACCGGCGCATTCAATGGGCCGCTCCGATAAGCGCGATTAGGCGGCGTTGGCTGAAGCCAAGAGAAAGGGCGCCTGTCGTGTCCCACCGAGAAAGACGTCTCGCTTAATCTTCAATCCGCACAGCCCGATCATATGATATCCAGTTGCTTCTTTTAGTCTTGAGTCTGACCGTTCTTTCCATGGTGGGAAACATGTACGCCCGCACTCGCTCGCTCGGCTTCGTCGTCAATCAGGCCGCCCGGCTCATGCATAAGGTCATGCGGGCGCAGCTCGATATGAAGGGCATGCAGCCGGCCTTCGTGCCGGTGCTGCTGTGGCTGTCGGAAAGCGACGGGCTGACGCAGATGGAGCTGAGCCGGCTTGCTGCCGTCGAGCAGGGCTCGATGGCCGAGATCGTCAAGCGGATGGAGAGCGAGGGCTTCATCGAGCGGCGGCAGGACAAGAGCGACGGCCGCAAGCAGACCCTTCATCTCACCGTGCGGGCGAAGCGGCTCAATCCGAAGGTGAAGGACTGGCTCGATGCCAATAATGCGAGCTTGGCTGTCGGCGTGTCCGAGAAAGATCTCGACACCTGTTTCGACGTGCTGGGCCAGATCATCGGCAATCTCGAAGCGCAGCTTCCCACCGATGCCGGCAAGGCGAAGACGGTGCGCAGGCGGCGCGCCTCCTCGGCCGATTAATCCGCCATCAGTTTGATTTGTGCCGTTCGGCCATGATCGCCTGCGCGCGGGCGATGGCCTGATCCTGGCGCAGGTTCATGTCGCGCATCTCGGGAAAGGCCAGAATGGTCTTGTGCTGCGCTTCGACCATATCGCGATCCTCATCATGCACTTTGGCGTTTTCCGCATCGAGCTTTTGGGTGAGTTCGGCATCGTCGATGAGGAAGTTGCGCGAGATGGCGACGAAATAGTGATGGCTCGTCGCGCTCTCCGGCGTGATGAAATGATCGAAGCGCAGATCGAGCGCGCCGTCCGCATCTTCATTGCGCACGAGGATCAGCACATTGCCGGGCGGCTGCCATTCGGAGATAGAGCTGCGATCGACGAGGCCCTTGAAGTCACGCCAGATGCGGTGCGCCGGCGGCGGCTCGACATCCTTGAAAATGCGCGTGCAGCGCACGCGATCGGCAAAAGCTTCGACGACCAACGGGTCTTCGGCCAGGCGGTTTTGCGCGAAGGCGATGGTGCGCGCATGGACAAAGGCGACATGGGAGAGATCAAGGAGATTGTTGGTGACGAGTTCGCCTGGTGCGCGCACATGCAGATATTGCGCGAGTTCGGCATTCCACGTCTCGTCCTCGCGCCACGGCAGCGCTGGGAGATCGGCATCCGGTTCGCCCGCATCCGGCCAGATCCAGATCAGGCCGTAGCGTTCGATCACCGCATAGGCGCGAGCTTTCAGCGTTGAGGGAATGCGGCTCTGCGCGGGAATATGTTCGCATGTGCCGTCGCCGGAAAATTGGATGCCATGATAGGGGCAGGCGATGGTCTCGCCGATGACATGGCCCATCGACAGCGGTGAGCGCCGATGCGGACACACGTCGGCCAGCGCCGCGACGCGCCCCTTTTCCGTGCGGAAGAGAACGACAGCTTCGCCGAGAAGAGTGCGCGCCAGCGGTTGGTTGGTGAGTTCGCCGCTGGTGGCGGCAACATACCAGTAGTTCTTCAACATGGGGCTTCAACCGCCGACGAATTGATTGGTGAAGAGATCAGCGACCGGCGTCGTCTTCTCGATCAGGCCATTGGCGAGATAGAACTCCTGCACTTTGGCGACGCGGGCCGGATCGAACTGGCCCAAGGGAATGCCGTTGCTCGCCGGATAGACTTTCTGCGCATAGAAGTTGAGGATTTTGGCGATCGAGGGCAATTCGCTGTCGGGGCGGCCGATTTCCTTCAGGTAAGTCGCGGCGCCGTCCTGCGGATTGGCGGCGACGGCAGCGACGCCTTTCAGCACGGCGCTGACGAAACGGCGCACGAGATCAGGCCGCGCCTTGATCGTCGCGTCGCTCGTCAGAATGGCTTGCGCCATCGCCGGGAAGGCGCTGTCGATTTGATAGGTTTCGATTTCGACCGCATTGTTCTCGAGCGTGACGGCCCATTCGGGCGCACCGACGATGGCGTGCAGATTGCCGCTCGCCATCAAGGCGGTGATGCCTGTCGGCCCCACAGCCTGAATATCCGCGGCGCTCTTGTCGAGGCCGACACTCGCGAGCACGCCAAGCAGATTGTAGAACGAGGTATCCTGATAGCTGACGACGCCGAGCTTCTTGCCCTTCAGATTGGCGAAGGTGCGGATGCCTGCATCCTTGCGCACGATGAGTTGATGCAGGGCGCGGCCGCCCAGCAGCGCCACGGCGCGCACGGGAATGCCGTTCGGGCGCAGGATGATCGAGGTATCACCGATGCCGCCGGCGAGATCGGCATTGCCGGCGCCGACCTGTTTGGCGCCATCGACACCGCCCTTGGCCGCCTGGAATGTCACGTCGAGATTCTCGGCAGCGAAGAAACCCTTGGCCTTGGCCACCTGAAAGGGCGCGAAGGCCGGCAAAGTCGGGATCGTCGGGAACAAATAAAGCAGTTTGTCGGCGGCGAAAGCCGGCCGCGTGCTGAGGCAACCCGCGGCCAGGAGGCCGCCCGTGAATGTTCTTCTGTTCAGGTTCATGACGCAGCCTCGAAAAGCGGGGAGGCTTGAAGGTGATCATGAGACTAAATCTAAGTCAATAGGACCCTATGTATTTTGGCCGACGCCAAATCCCATGCGGCTGCGGCGGCGTTTCACCGCTATGTAAAGGCGCGTCAAAGCGTGAGAGGCCGGAAGACAGCCCCGTTAGCGGCCGGTTTTGACTTCCCGGAAGCCGACATAGTCCTGTGGCGCGGCGCGTTCGATTTCGCGAAACGTGCCTTGCGGGGGCTGTTGTTGCGGCGGGTGCTGCACGGGCATCGGGCGGATCGAGCCGACCGGGATGGGATCGGGGCTCCGGTTCGCTGTCGCGGTGGAGGCCGGCACGGGAATGAGTTTGATGGTGTGCCGGGTTGGCCCGTTGGCTGGTGTCGGGCGGATCAACAGGAGGGCGGTGACCGTGCCCAGCACCGCGAGACTGATCAGCACCAGTCTTGCCCGGGCGCCGGGCTGCTGGCGGCGACGATAGCTCTGGCGAGGTCGGGGCAATTCCTGAAAGAAAACGGGCAAGGTGCTCATCCTGGCGGGGCGTGTGACACGCAGGCCGCCACAGCTTCCCGCAACATGGTGAACAAAGCCTTGCCGAAAGCGCCGCGCAAAATCTTGGGCGGCGCGAAATCGCGCTAGCCCATCGCTGCCTTCACCGTTTCGATGAGCTGTTTCAGCGGGAAGGGTTTTGGCAGGAAGCCGAAATCCTCGCCGGCCGGCAGGTTGCGGGCGAAGGCATCTTCCGCATGGCCGGACATGAAGACGATTTTCGCCGTCACGCCGCGCTTGCGCAGTTCGCCGAGCATGGTCGGCCCGTCCATCACGGGCATCACCACGTCGGAAACGATCAGATCGATCTGGCCGCCGACCTCGCTGACGATGTCGAGCGCATCCTCGCCATTGCTGGCTTCGTGCACCGTATAGCCGCGCGAGGCGAGCGCACGCGACGCGAAGGCGCGCACCGCCTCCTCGTCTTCGACCAGCAGGATGGTGCCGTGGCCGGTGGCATCGGCCGCCGGGCTGCTGTTCGCCTTGGTGTCCTCGCGCCGCGCGTTCTCTTCCTCGGCGGTCGGGATGTGACGGGGCAGGTAGATGCGAAACAGCGCGCCCTTGCCGGGTTCTGAATCGCAGAAGATGAAGCCGCCGGTCTGTTTGACGATGCCATAGACCGTCGACAGGCCAAGGCCGGTGCCCTTGCCCACTTCCTTGGTGGTGAAGAAGGGCTCAAACATCTTCTCCTTCACCTCCGGCGGAATGCCGGCGCCGGTGTCCTGTACTTCCACCACCACGTAATCGGCGGGCACGAAGCCGGGCTCGGTGACATTAGCCGCTTCGGCGGCGGTGACGTTCTTGGTCGCCAGCATGATCTTGCCGCCATCGGGCATGGCATCGCGCGCATTGACGACGAGATTGACCAGCACTTGTTCGAACTGGTTGATGTCGGCCTTGACGAACCACAGATCGCGGCCGTGGCGCACGTCGATCTCGACTTTCTCGCCGACCAGGCGGCGCAGCAGGATTTGCAGGTCGGACAGAGCGTCGTTGAGCTGCAGCACCTGCGGGCGCAGGGTCTGGCGCCGCGAGAAGGCCAGGAGCTGCCGCACGAGGCCGGCGGCGCGATTGGCGTTCTGCTTGATCTGCATGATGTCCTGGAAGGACGGATCGGTCGGCCGGTGGCGGGCGAGCAAGAGATCGGAAAAGCCGATGATCGCCGTCAGCACGTTGTTGAAGTCATGCGCGACGCCGCCGGCGAGCTGGCCGATTGCCTGCATCTTCTGCGCCTGGGCGAAGCTTTCCTGCAGGGTCTTCTGTTCGGTCGTGTCGAGCGCGAAGATCACGGCGCTGGCGTCATCGTTGCTGTCTTCGCCGGGCGTGACGAAGAAACGGGCGGACCGTGGCGGTTCGCCGCCGAGGCCCGCGTCGACCGGTTCGGTGTCGGTGCGATGGGCGAGGGCATCGGCGATGGCCTTGCGCAAGGTCTCGCGGTCGCGATCGACGACGCTGGAGAAGATCGAGCGGCCGGTGTCGGTCGCGCCCGACACCGCCTGCGGCATCAGGCGGGCGAAGCTGGCATTGGCGTTGAGAATGGCGCCATCGCGATCGACGGTAGCAATGGCCATCGGCGTCTGGTTGAAGAAGCGGGCGAAGCGAACTTCCGCGGCGCGCAGATTTTCCGCCGGCTCTTCGCCGGGCGCGCGGTTGATCACCAAGGTGCGCGAAGGGCCTTGCGTGCGGTCCTGGGCGAAAGCGACGCGATGGATGACGCGCACCGGCAGGCTCTGGCCGTTGCGACGCTTGAAATCGACGTCGAAGGTTTCAGTGCGCACTTCGCTGGCGCGGCCGGCCACGGTGCCGATCAGATGGGCGCCGTCGCCGGCGACGATATCGGCCAGCCGCAGGCCGCCGGAGCCATATTGGGCGAGATCGTAATCGAGCCAGCCGGCGAGGGTGGCGTTCATATAGTTGATCTTGCCGTCGGCGCCGCAGGAGAAGAAGCCGGCCGGCGCGTGATCGAGAAAATCGATGGCGTGTTGCAGTTCCTGGAAAACGTTCTCGTGGCGGGCGCGCTCGCGGGTGACGTCGGCGACGGTCCATAGCGTGGCGCGCTTTTGCCCGAAGCGTTCGAGGGGGCGCACGCGGATGCGATACCAGCCGACGGCACCTTCGCCCGACAGCGGCGGGCTCAGGCGCAGTTCTTCGGAACCGCGTTTGCCGTCGCGTGCCGCCTGGGCCAGGCGATAGATCGCCTCGGAGACTTCAGGGGTGCCGGAGAACAGGCGCTCCACCGTGCGCAGATCGGCCAGGTCGTTGGCGCCGGCGAGCGCCATATAGGCTTCGTTGGCATAGAGAACGCGGGTGTCGCCTTCGGTCACCAGCATGCCCTCGACGCCGGTGTCGGAGACGAGCTTGGTGATGTCGTTCTTGGCGGCTTGTCCCGACAATTGCAGGAAACCGACCGCATAGGCGAACAAGCCGATGACGCCGATGATCGCCAGAAGGGCGAGCAGGCCCAAAGTGAGGCGGCCGGCGTCTTCCGGGCTCAGAAAAGAGAAGGAGGCAGCGGTGCCGACCAGCACCAAGGCCAGCACGAGGACCATGCCGGGGCTGCCGGTCCGCTCTGTGCGGTCGACGACGCTGCTCGAGGCGTTCGGCGCGGCATTGGCCGCAGGGCTCGGCGAAGCGCTTGGGGTGGATCCCTGGCTAACCTGGGTCATGAAGGCTCGATCTGGCGCAGCCCGTCCGCCGGGATGACAGTTGGAGAATCAGGCCGGAATAGTGCGAATTCAAGTTAATTGCACGAAAATCGAATGAAATCATCAGGGCGTTGTTTCCACGGGCCGGCTACGGTTCTATGGACATCAGCCAACGGTCATCGTGGTTAACCATTTCTTAACGTCGCGAAATATCGCGTTGTCAGCCGTGCTAAAGTATTGGCAGATGATAAGGCCTATGGCTTTGGTTGGTTGATTTTGGTTTTGGTTGTTTGCTTGGGGCGAGCGGAGTGTAGGCGGCGATGCAGTATCTGACCACTCTTTTGGGCGACGGAAAGCCGTTGCTGCAAATCGTATTGGGCCTTGCCGCCGCGCTTCTGGTGCTGCTGATCGCCGTGGCACTCTATCGGGCGATCCTTGGGCGGCGCATTCGCGGAACCGCCGGCGGACGGGCGCGGCAGCCGCGTCTGGGTGTTGTCGATGCCTATGATCTCGATCGGCAGCGCCAGCTCGTGCTGATCCGGCGCGACAATGTCGAACATTTGGTGATGATCGGCGGTCCCAACGACATTCTGATCGAATCGACCATTTCCCGTGTGCCGGTGGCGGCTGATCTGCGCCAGCCGAAGGAATTCGCCACCGCCGAGCCGATTGGCGATCTGCCTGCCCCGCCGATGACCCCACCGGTGATCGCCGTGGCCCCCGTCGCCCCGGCGCCCGCACCGGTTGCTCCGGCGCCCGCGCCGCCGCCCGTCGTCCATACGCCGCCGCCTCCGCCCGCCCGTCCGGCTCCGGCCGCCCCCGCGGTGACCCCGCAGGCTCCGGCGCCCCAGGCCTCCACCGCCCCCGCCGTCGCGCCGCCCTCGACACGTCCTCCGGGTCCGTTCGTGCCGCCGCCCCCGCCGCAACCGCGCCCGCTGACCCCGCGCCCGCTGACGCCGTCGTCCGTGTCGCGCGCCGGGCCGACCTTGCCGCCGCGGGTCGATCCGGCTGCCAAGCCCGCTCCGGCGCCTGTGCCGCCTCCCGCGGTCAAGCCCGCGCCGATCGTGCCGCCGCCGCCGCCCAAGCCCGAGGTGAAGGCCGAGGCGAAACCGGTCGCGCCGCCCGAACCCAAGCCCGTTGCCCCGCCGCCTCCTGAACCGAAGCCTGCGCCGCCGCCGGCCCAGGCCGCGCAAAACGAGCCCGATCCGCTCGATGCGCTGGAAGAGGAAATGGCGAAGCTGCTCGGCCGTCCGACGGAAAAGAGCTGATCGGCGCTGCGTTCGAAGCATCGCAATGAGCAATAAAAAAGGCCCGGATGACGGGCCTTTTTCAATGGAGCTATGTTTCGGGCTTCAGTCGTCGCGATAGACTTTTTCGCGCTTCTCGTGGCGCTCTTGCGCTTCGATCGACAAAGTGGCGATCGGTCGTGCATCGAGCCGCTTCAAGGAAATCGGCTCGCCGGTCTCTTCGCAATAGCCGTAGGTGCCGTCATCGATCCGGGCGATGGCCGCATCGATCTTGGCGATCAGCTTGCGCTGGCGATCGCGAGCCCGCAACTCGATGGCGCGATCGGTCTCCGAGGAGGCCCGGTCGGCGATATCGGGATGGTTTTCGCTTTCGGTCTGCAAGGTGGCCAGCGTTTCGCGAGCCTCCTTCAGGATGTCGTCTTTCCAGGTGAGAAGTTTGCGGCGGAAATATTCACGCTGGCGCTCGTTCATGAACGCCTCGTCGTCACTCGGACGATAGTCCCCGTCGATGATGTCCGCTGAAGCCATGCGTATCACACTGTCTCCGATTGGATCGGAGCGGCTTATAGCGAAACGGTCTAGCCTGGACAATGGCGCCGTTGGGGCTATCCCACACCAAATAAAACGGGCGCGAAGATCGCGCCCGTTACTTTATTACCGTTCTGGATGGCCTTGCGGCCAATCAGCTATCAGGCGGACATGGCCTTTTTCAGGTTTTCGTCGATCTTGTCGAGGAAACCGGTGGTCGACAGCCACTTCTGATCGGCGCTGACCAGGATAGCCAAATCCTTGGTCATGAAGCCCGATTCGACCGTGTCGACGCAGACCTTTTCGAGGGTCTGGGCGAACTTCATCAGCTCGTTGTTGCCGTCAAGCTTGGCGCGGTGCATCAGGCCGCGGGTCCAGGCAAAGATCGAGGCCATGGAGTTGGTGGAGGTTTCCTTGCCCTGCTGGTGCTGGCGGTAGTGGCGGGTGACGGTGCCATGCGCCGCTTCCGCTTCCACCGTCTTGCCATCCGGGGTGGCCAGAACCGAGGTCATCAGGCCGAGCGAGCCGTAGCCCTGGGCGACCGTGTCGGACTGGACGTCGCCGTCGTAGTTCTTACAGGCCCAAACGTAGCCGCCCGACCACTTCAGGGCGGCGGCGACCATGTCGTCGATCAGACGGTGCTCGTAGGTGAGGCCGGCGGCCTTGAACTTGTCCGCGAATTCCGTGTCGAACACTTCCTGGAAGATGTCCTTGAAGCGGCCGTCGTAGACTTTCAGGATGGTGTTCTTGGTCGACAGATAGACCGGATAGTTGCGGTTGAGGCCGTAGTTCAGCGAGGCGCGGGCGAAGTCGCGGATCGAATCGTCGAGGTTGTACATCGACATGGCGACGCCGGCGCCCGGGAACTTGAACACTTCCTTCTCGATGACCGTGCCGTCCTCGCCTTCGAACTTGATCGTCAGGCGGCCCTTGCCGGGGATTTTCAGATCGGTGGCGCGATACTGGTCGCCATAGGCGTGGCGGCCGACGACGATCGGCTGCGTCCAGCCCGGAACGAGGCGGGGAATGTTCTTGCAGATGATGGGCTCGCGGAAAATTGTACCGCCGAGGATGTTGCGGATCGTGCCGTTCGGCGATTTCCACATTTCCTTGAGGTTGAATTCCTTCACGCGCGCTTCGTCGGGGGTGATGGTCGCGCACTTCACGGCGACGCCGTATTTCTTCGTCGCTTCGGCGGCGTCGATGGTGATCTGGTCGTTGGTCTCGTCGCGCTTCTCAACCGACAGATCGTAATACTTCAGGTCGATGTCGAGATAGGGATGGATGAGCTTGTCTTTGATGAGCTGCCAAATGATGCGGGTCATTTCGTCGCCGTCCATTTCGACGACCGGATTGGCGACCTTGATCTTCTGCATGAGGCGCGACCTTTCAAATTCAGGACAGCTAGTGGATGGGCCGGAACGGCCAGATGAATTCCTGTGCCGGGCGGCCCGTCCCTTAAAGAGGGCTACCCGGTCGGCGCGCCCCCTTAGCATGGGTGGCCGAAAGGGCAAATATGGCGTTTTCGACAGGCCCGGCAAAAATTCGCAGGGACTGGCGGGAAGCGACAAGCTGCAATATCGTGCAAATCCTAGGGGGAGCGCCTAAACGTCCGGATTCTTAGCCGGCTCATCCATTCGCGCTCTGAGAGGGAGGGAAAGCATGCACGCTAAGCGTGGCTTCGAACGTCGACTCATGCGTCGATTTGGACTGGCCGCCGTTGCCGCCGCAGGGCTTCTGCCGCTGCCGGCCCTGGCCCAGAAGGCCCAGGATACGTTGCGTATCGGCGTTTATCAGCCCATTTCGATCATCGATGCTCTGTATGACCCGCAACCGCAGACCAATCTGATGGATCGGGTCGTCTTCGATACGCTGGTCCAATACGATTCCGACAAGCGCGAAGTGGTGCCGGGTCTGGCTGAGTCGTGGAAATTCATCAACGACACGACGGTCGAGTTCAAATTGCGTCAGGGGGTTAAATTCCACGACGGTTCCGACTTCGATGCCGACGACGTGGTCTATACGGTGAATTTCGTCATCGATCCGTCGAGCAAGTTCCGTTTCAAGGAAACCCGGTTCGGCCTGTTCGATTCGATCGAGAAGGTCGACCAATATACGGTTCGCCTGAAGATCAAATCGCCTTATGCGTCGCTGTTGACGCGCATGGCCTCGACCCTGCCCATCTATCCGTCCGACGTGCACGGCAAACTCGCCGACAAATCGACCTTTGGGCGCAACCCGGTGGGCACCGGCCCCTATAAGGCGACCCTCGTCGATCCGAGCCGCGGCGTCGTCTTGGAGAAAAACCCGCTCTTCAAACAGGTCAATGCCGGCCAGCCGGCGGCGAAGATCGGCAAGATCGTCATCATGCCGATCCCCGATCAGCAGACCCAGCTCGCCAAGATGATGATCGGCGAACAGGACCTGATGTATGACGTGCCCACCGACATCGCCGACATGATGAAGGGCAATCCGAACGTTCAGATTTCGGTGCGTCCCAGCATTTCCTTCACCTATCTGGCGCTCGATGCCGCCAACCGTTCCGGCTTCGACAAGTTCAAGGACATTCGCGTGCGTGAGGCGATGTTCCGGGCCATCGATCGCAAGGCCCTGGTCAATGCCTTGCAGCCGAAGGAAATCGCGGCTCAGCCGTTGCAGCAGGCGATGTGCCATCCCTGGCACTATTCCTGCGCCTCGTCGATCGATCCGCCGTCCTATGATCCGGTCAAGGCGAAACAATTGCTGAAGGAGGCGGGCCTGGAGAACGGGTTCAACGTGACGATCGCCACCTGGGGCGCGGCTCGGCCCGTCGCCGAGGCGGTGGCCGGCCAGTTGCGCAAGGTCGGCATCACCGCCGCGCTCGACAGTCTGACGTCGACCGGTTTCGTCACCAAGCGCGCCGCCGGCCAACTGCAGGCCTATATCGTGTTGTGGGATAACGGCGGCGGCACGCCGGACGTCGAGTCGACCGTCAATTTCTTCTACGAGAAGGGCGATCGCAACTACAATCAAGACCCGACGCTGGAGGACCTGCAGAAGAAAGCCTTGTCGGAAATGGATCCGAAGAAGCGCGAAGCGATCCACAAGCAGATCTTCGACCGCGCGACGACGCAGCGTTACTCGATGCCGATCACGCCGCTCGCCGCCGTGATCGCGCATAGCAAGGACGTGAAAATTCCAGTGAGCGGCACCAAGAAGCCGGAAGGCTTCATGTTCAATCTGCTCGAATGGAAGTGATCTTATCGGCGTGAAGTTAGGAGGCGGCGCCTGAGCAAGGCGCCGCCTTTGTTTCAACCGTCATTGCGAGCGCAGCGAAGCAATGTAGGGGCAAAATGTAGAGTTGTAGACGTATGTCTGCACCACAGGCATTTGTTGACGTTCTACCGCTTGCTCCTAGATTGCTTCGTCGCTGCGCTTCTCGCAATGACGGTTCGGCGTTTGGGCGAACTATGCGCTACGGAAGGAAAGGCTTGATGCCTATCAGACATCGTTGCCTGCGCTGGCTCGGATTGGTCGGCCTCATTCTGGCGCTGCCGGCCTTGGCACAAAAGGCGCAGGACACGGTCCGTATCGGCGTTTACCAGCCGATTTCGGTGATCGACGCTTTTTACGATCCGCAGCCGCAGACGGCGCTGATGGATCGCATGGTGTTCGATACGTTGGTGCAATACGATTCCGACAAGCGCGAGGTGGTGCCGGGCCTGGCTGAATCCTGGCGTTTCGTCGACGAGCGCACGATCGAATTCAAACTTCGTCACGGCGTCAAATTTCATGACGGGTCGGATTTCGATGCCGACGACGTGGTCTATACGGTCAACTTCATCCTCGATCCGGCGAGCAAATTCCGGTTCAAGGAAACCCGATACGGTCTGTTCGAGTCGATCGAGAAGATCGACCAGTTCACCGTGCGTCTGAAGATCAAAATACCCTACGGGCCGATCCTGTCGCGCCTGTCGACGAGCCTGACGATCTATCCGTCGAACGCGCACGGCAAACTGGCCGATAAGGCGACCTTCGGGCGCAATCCCATCGGCACCGGGCCTTACAAGGCGACGATGGTCGATTCGGCGCGGGGCGTCGTTCTGGAAAAGAATCCCGATTTCAAGGAAATCAATGCCGGGCAACGGGTGGCGAAGATCGGCAAGATCATCGTCATGCCGATCCCCGACCATCAGACGCAACTCGCCAAGATGATGATCGGCGAGCAGGACATCATGTATGATGTGCCCAGCGAAGTTGCCGATCTCATGCGCGGCAATCCCAACATTCAGATTTCGGTGCGTCCGAGCGTTGCCTTTACCTATCTGATGCTGGACGCCGCCAATCGCTCCGGTTTCGACAAGTTCAAGGACAGGCGCGTGCGCGAGGCGGTGTTTCGGGCCATCGACCGGCGGGCGCTGGTTAATGCGTTGCAGCCGAAAGAGATCGCGGCGGAACCCTTGCAGACGGCGATGTGCCATGCCTGGCACGATGGCTGCGTCGCGACGCTGACCCCGCCCGAGTTCGATCTCGAGCGATCGAAGCAATTGCTGAAAGAGGCGGGGGTGCCGAATGGATTCAGTCTGACGATCGCCACGTGGGGAGCGGCCCGTCCGGTGGCGGAGGCGGTGGCGGGGCAATTGCGGCGCATCGGCATCACGGCCGGCATCGAAAGCCTGACATCGACGGGCTTCGTCACCAAACGCGCCGGCGGCCAGCTCGCCGCTTATCTGGTGGCGTGGGATAATGGCGGCGGCAATCCGGACGTGGAATCGACGGTGAATTTTTTCTATGAAAAGGGCGATCGCAATTACAACCAGGACGCGGAACTGGAGCGATTGCAGAAAGAGGCTCTGGCGGAAACCGATCTGAAGAAGCGCGATGCGATTCACCAGATCATTTTCGACAAGGCGACAGCGGAACGCTATTCCATGCCGGTCACGCCTTTGGCTTCGGTGATCGCGCACAATAAGGATCTGAAGATCCCTGTCGGCGGCACCAAGAAGCCGGAAGGATTTTCCTTCAATCTGCTGGAATGGCGTTGAGAGCGCGGCAATTTGCGGCGGTCTACGATCGGCTCTTTGCTGGCGGGATGGCCAAGGTTGCCATATCGTGCGCGCGGGAAACGTCCGTGGGAGAGCGTCATGCGCGCCAGATCATTTTTCAGTTTGGGTTTCGTGCTGGCCGTCGGTCTGTCGCCGCTGCCGGCTCTGGCGCAGAAGGCCAAGGACACATTGCGCATCGGCGTCTATCAGCCGATCTCGATCGTCGACTCGATCTATGATCCGCAGCCGCAAACCGATCTGATCACGCGCTCCGTCTTCGATACGCTCGTTCAATATGACGCGCACAAACGCCAGATCCTGCCGGGGCTGGCGGAATCGTGGACCTTCGTCGACGACAAGACGATCGAGTTCAAACTGCGCCAGGGCGTCAAATTCCAGGACGGTTCGGACTTCGACGCCGACGACGTGGTCTATACGATCAATTTTGTCATGGATCCGGCCAGCAAGTTCCGCTTCAAGGAAGCGCGCTTTGGCCTGTTCGAGTCTGTCGAGAAGGTCGATCAATATACGGTGCGTCTGAAGCTGAAGCAGCCGTTCGCGCCGATCCTGGCGCGTTTGACCACGACCCTGCCGATCTATCCCTCCGACGTGCATAGCAAGCTGGCCGACAAGGCGCTCTTCGGCCGCAATCCCATCGGCACGGGTCCTTACAAGGTGACGATGGTCGATCCGAGCAAGGGCGTGGTTCTCGAAAAGAATCCCTATTTCAAGGAAGTGAATCTCGGCCAGCCTGCCGGAAAGATCGGCAGGATCGTCATCGCGCCAGTTCCCGATCAGCAGACCCAGCTCGCCAAGATGATGATCGGCGATCAGGACTTGATGTATGACGTGCCCAGCGACATTGCGGGCATGATGCAGAGCAATCCGGCCATCGAAATTTCGGTGCGCCCCAGCGTGTCCTTCACCTATCTGATGCTGGATGCGGCCGATCGTTCGGGGTTCGGCAAGTTCAAGGACATTCGCGTGCGCGAGGCGATGTTCCGCGCCATCGACCGCAAGGCCCTGGTCAATGCGTTGCAGCCCAAGGACATCGCCGCCTTGCCGTTGCAGCAGGCGATGTGCCCGCCGCAGATCATGGGCTGCGCCTCGTCGATCGATCCGCCGGGCTACGATCTCGCCAAGGCGAAGCAATTGCTGAAAGAGGCGGGCCAGCCGGATGGTTTCAACCTGACGATTACCACCTGGGGCGCGGCGCAGCCCGTGGCCGAGGCGGTGGCCGGCCAGTTGCGCAAGGTGGGCATCAACGCCAGCATCGATACCCTGACCTCGACCGGCTTCGTCACCAAGCGGGCGGCCGGCCAGCTCCAGGCCTTCATCGTGCTGTGGGACAACGGCGGCGGCTCGCCCGACGTCGAGTCGACGGTCAATTTCATGTATGAAAAGGGCGACCGGAACTACAACCAGGATCCGCAGCTCGAGGACCTGCAAAAGCAGTCCCAGACGGAAATGGACCCGAAAAAGCGCGAAGCGCTGCTGAAGCGCATTTTCGACCGGGCGACCAGCGAGCGCTATTCCATGCCGATCACGCCGCTGGCCTCCGTGATCGCCCATAGTGCCGAGGTGAAGATCCCGACGGGTGGCACGCTGAAGCCGGAAGGCTTTCTGTTCAATCTGTTGGCGTGGAAATGATCTGATTGCGATGAAGGGCGCGCCCGAAATCGGGTGACGCCCTTCTTTTTACGGCAGTTTTTGGAATTCCTTTGACTTAGCTTCGGTTTCGCACTATTTGAGGCACGCTGCATCGCAGCAAAAGGCGCTCCGGTCGCGTTAAGCCGCTTGTCCGGCTCCTCCGTTGAGCGCCTCCGTCGAAACCCCACGACAGCCCGGATACGCGGGGCGCGTCCCCCAAACCAGCCTTCGGGCGGCGCGAAAAGCCGCGTCCGGGGCCAATGAAAGATTCATCGTGACTGATTTTGCGGCTCTCGGCGTTGCCGAGACCATCCTCCGTGCTCTGCGCAAGGAGGGCTATGAAACGCCGACGCCGATCCAGGCGCAGGCCATTCCCCATCTCATCAAAGGCCATGATCTGCTCGGCATCGCCCAGACGGGCACCGGCAAGACGGCGGCCTTTGCTTTGCCGATCCTCACCCGCTTCGCCGCCGAGCGGAAAGTCGCTGAGCCGCGCCGGGCGCGTGCTCTGGTGCTGGCGCCGACGCGCGAACTGGTGGCGCAGATTGCCGAAAGCTTTCGCGCCTACAGCCGCTTCATGGGCATCCAGGTGGCGGCCGTGGTCGGCGGCGTCTCCTATGGCGCCCAAGTGAAAGCGCTGACGCGCGGCGTCGACGTGCTCGTCGCCACACCGGGCCGGCTGCTCGACCATATGGACTCCGGCAATATCAGCCTGGCGACCACGGATATCGTCGTGCTCGACGAGGCCGATCACATGTTCGATCTCGGCTTCATCGTGCCGATCCGGAAAATCCTGGCCAAACTGCCCAAGCAGCGCCAGAGCCTGTTTTTCTCGGCCACCATGCCGAAGGAGATTGCCACCCTGGCCGCCGAATTCCTCAAGAATCCGGTGCAGGTGGCGGTGACGCCGGTGGCGACCACCGCCGAGCGCGTGCGCCAGGAGGTCATCATGGTCGATGGCGGCGCCAAGCAGAACATCCTCATCGAGCTTCTGAAGAACGACGAGTTCCAGCGCACCATCGTCTTCACCCGCACCAAGCGCGGTGCCGATCGCGTCAGCAAGGCGCTGGACATTTCGAAAATTCCGTCGGCCGCGATCCATGGCAACAAGAGCCAGGGGCAGCGGGTGCGGGCGCTCGACGATTTCAGGCAGGGGCGCATCCGCGTTCTGGTCGCCACCGATATCGCGGCGCGCGGCATCGATGTTCCCGGCGTCACGCATGTCATCAACTTCGAACTGCCGGAAGTGCCGGAGAGCTACGTGCACCGCATCGGCCGCACGGCGCGTGCCGGCGCCGAGGGCGTTGCCGTCTCGCTGTGCGAGAACAGTGAGCGCGCGCTGCTGCGCGGCATCGAGAAACTGACGCGCATGGCCATTCCGGCTGTCGAGCGGCGCACGTCGCCGCCGCCGTCGGGCACGCCTTATGCCGAGCGCCAGGCCAAGAAACCGCATCGCAAGGGTCAGAATGCCGGTCCGCGCGGCGGACAGCATCCGCAAGGTCATCGTCAGGATCAGCGTCAAGACCAGCGTTCTGCCGGTCCGCGTGGGCCCGCGCCGGTTCGGGGCGAACCGGGCGTGCAGGCCACCCATGCGCCGGGCGGCAAGCCCTATGCGAACCCTCATGCCGGCAAGCGCCATTTTGGCAAACCGGGTTCGGGCAAGCCGGGCTTCGGCAAGCCGAATGGCGGCCAACAGGGGCAAAAGCGCTGGGCCGGCGGCGATCGCGGCCGGGGCCAGACGGCGGCGCCGTAATCCGAGACAGATTTTTGGCACGGGCGGCTTTGGCCGCCCGTTTGCTTTCGTGGCGCTTGCCGTTGCCCGAGCAAGGACTATGGTGCGCCGCCTTGAGAGGTAGCGGAGTTTTGGGTGGTCGGCGCAGGCACGAATAAAACGCAAACCAATATTGCCGGCGGCCCGGCCGTCATCCTGGTGCGGCCGCAGCTTGCCGTTAACATCGGCATGTGTGCGCGGGCGATGGCCAATTTCGGCCTCGACGATCTGCGCCTGGTCAATCCGCGCGAGGGCTGGCCGCGCACCGGCGCTTTGCGCAAGGGCGCCAATGCGGCCGCTGCCGGCGCGGTGCATCTGCTCGAAGGTGCGAAACTCTACGACAGCCTGGAAGCGGCGGTCGCCGATCTCAATTTTGTCTGGGCGACGACCGCGCGCGAACGCGGCCAGGGCAAGCGGGTCGAAGCGCCTGAGGTCGCCATGCGCGAGACCCAGGCGGGTGTCGTCACGGGCGCCAAGCACGGCATTCTCTTCGGCCCCGAGCGCACCGGGCTCGACAGCGACGAGGTGGCGCTCGCCGATGCGATCATCACCTTCCCGGTCAATCCGGCCTATGCTTCGCTGAATCTGGCGCAGGCGGTCTTGCTCACCGGCTATGAATGGTTCCGCGCCGCCCATGGCAGCGCGATGCCTTTCGCCACGCCGGAACGCTCGCATCCGGCAACGCGTGAGATGATCGTGTCCTTCTTCGCCTATTTCGAGAGCAAGCTCGAAGAAGGCGGTTTCTTCCGGCCGGCGAGCAAGAGGCCGAGCATGCAGCGCAATCTGCGCAACATGTTCCACCGCATGCAATTGACCGAGCAGGACGTGCGCACGCTCTGGGGTGCCATCGTGCGCATCGCCGAGGGGCCGCGGCTCGAAGCCAAGACGCGGCGGCGGCAGAAACAGGCCCAGCAGGAAGAGGCCGAGGCTGGTCAAGAGGCAGAGAGCGCGGTAGGCAAGCTGCGAGACGAATAAACAGCAAACCGCAGGGAGGACATCGATGACCATTCTCTTGGTGCATGGCGCGTGGGCAGGCGCGTGGTCGTGGCGCGATACGGCACGGCTTTTGCGCAAGCAGGGGTTCGATGTCTATGCGCCGTCGATGACGGGCATTGCGGAGCGCTCCCATGTCGATCCCCGCCAGGTGACGTTGTCGACGCATATCGCCGATATTTCAGGCCTGATGCGCTATGAGGAATTGGAAAACGTTCTGGTCGTCGGGCACAGCTATGGTGGCATGGTGATCACCGGCGCGGTCGATCGCGAACCGCAGCGTGTAGCCGGCATGGTTTATCTCGATGCCTTCTTGCCCAAGAGTGGGCAGGCGCTGTGGGACCTGGTCGGCGAACAGGGGGCCGATCTGCACAAGAAGGCAGCCCTCGCCCATGACGGTGGCTATTCAGTACCTCGCCCCAATGTGCCGCCGATGCCGCCAGAACTGGCGGCGCAATGGGCGCCGTTGTTCACGCCGCAGCCGGTCGACACCTTGTCGGAAAAATGGGTTTCGGTGCGACCTGAAGCGCAGCGCACCTGGCCCAGACGGCATTACATTCTCTGCACGACCAATAAAAGCTCGCCCTTCCATCAGTTCGCCGACGAGGTGAAGGGCAAGCCCGATTGGGATTACAGCGAATTCGACGCGCCGCATGACGTGGTGCGTTCGCACCCGGAGATGACGGCCAACCGCATTGCCGAGATCGCGCGAGGGTGGGGCGTCAAGGAATAAGGGTCTCACCGTCATTGCGAGCGTAGCGAAGCAAACCAGGGGCAAACGGTAGAACGGTGAAACCGTGATTTCGTGCCGTGGCCCTGGATTGCTTCGTCGCTATGCTCCTCGCAATGACGGCTTGAAGCGCATCCGTCAGTCCAATCAGCAGACGATGATGCGCTGTCCGTTACGCAACTCCCGGTGGCAAGGCGCGGGGCGCCAGCCGCCGTGCGGCCCCCATCCGCCATAATAGGTCTTGGCTTGATAGCTCTGCGACGGACTTTGATTAAAGACGAAACCATGGCCGCCATGGAAGCCTCTGGCGGAGGCGCCGGTGGCGGCCAGGCCGATGGACGCGAAGGTTGCGAGCGTAAGCGCGAGTGCGAGCTTTGGCATGATGCATCTCCTGGTGGGAAGGCAGGCATCCTTGTGGTGCCAAAGGCCTCGACCACGGGTGAAAGCCCGCATAGTCCGCGTGGGGACGGCGTGTCCTGGGACACAGGTCGGATTTGTCCGCCGCCATGAGTGGCTCTCGCCGCGAAAATCAGAGATACTAAGTCAGGTGTTCCTGGAGCAGGCTTTGAGGGAGAAAGCCGATGACGCTTGGAGCAAGGCTCGGATCGCATTTCTCTGTCAGCGGTCGCATGAGTGGCCACGAATATCGGCGCCTTATGTTACGCCTCATCTACCTGTCGGCCGCCGTCATGGTGGCTGGGATATTCCTGGCATCACTGGGCGTTCGCTTTGCAGGCTATGCGGCGGTGGCAATGATAGCGGCGATCTGGCTGGTCAATGGCGCTGCGTTTGTGCGTCGATTCCATGACCGAAATCGAACGGGTTGGTGGTTGTTATTTGCGATCCTCACGTTTTTCCTGGCGCTTTATTTCGAGGGACTGGACAAGGCCAAGGGGATCGGGCCGACGGGCGTCCTGCTGTTCCAATTGGCCGTCATCCTCGTCAATCTCTGGCTCATCGTCGAGCTATACGTGCTCAAGGGAACGGCCGGCCCTAACCGATTCGGTTCTGATCCACTGGACGAGGAGCTGTAACTAAGCGGTCGTCGCCAATGCTTTGAAGCGGTCGCCACGTTCCTCGAAATTGCGGAACTGGCCGAAGCTCGGTGCCGCTGGGGAGAGCATGATGACGCCATCTTGCGGCACGCGCGCCATGGCTTCGCGCACAGCCTGCTGTAAATCATCGACCGGCACGATGGGGAAGGGCCAGTCGCGCCCCTGCATCTCCTCGGCGATGCGCCGGCCGGTATCGGGCAGCAGCAGTAATGCCGAGAGGCCTGCGCCCGGCAGATAATCGAGCAGCGCCGCGTGGTTCTGGCCGCGATCGTTGCCGCCGAGAATGAGCACGCAGGGCAGACCGCGATAGGCTTCGAGCGCGACGAGGGTGGCTTCCGGTACGGTCGAGATCGAATCGTTGACGCAGAGCACGCCATTGTTGGCGCGGAACTCTTCCTGGCGGTGGCGCAATTGCGCGAAGTCGGGAATGGCGACGCGTTCGCACAATCCCGTCACGCCGAGATCATCGGCCACCGCGCAGGCGGCGGCCAGATTTTCCAGATTGTGATTGCCGCGCAGAGGGAACTGGCTGGTGTCGACTTTCTGCTGCCGGAAGAACAGCGCACCGTCGCGCACATGGAAGCCATCGTCGCGATTGTACCACAGGACGTTGGCGCGCTCAGCCGCATGCGTGCGCAGGCCTTCGTTGCCGTGGTTGAGGACGGCGCGCGTCTTTGGATCGGCGATCAAGCGCAGTTTATCGGCGTGATATTGCGCGATCGAACCGTGCCAAGGCACATGATCGACATAGAGATTGGTGATCACCGCCATCGAGGGCGCAGAGCCAAGATCGGCGATCTGATAGGAGGAGAGTTCCAGCACCGTATGATCGCGGCCGGCTTTCTGGCCAAGCGCTGCGACGCCGACATTGCCGAGCAACGCCACATCGCGCCCGGCTTGGCGTAGGATGTGATCGATGAGGCGCGAGGTCGTGCTTTTGCCCTTGGTGCCCGTGACGGCAATGGTGTGGGCACTGGCATTTTCCTCGAACCACAGATTGGTGGCCGAGGTGATTGTCGCGCCAAGCGCGCGGGCGGCTGTTGCTTCCGGTCGATAGAGGCTGATGCCGGGGCTTTTGACGATCAGGTCGAAAGGCTCGCTGCGCAGCGCTTGTCCCGCCGCTTCGCCGGTGACGGTGCGAACATCCGCCGGCGGCGGGGTATCGAGGGGCGTGTCGTTGAGAACGGTAAACATGTCCGTCGGATGCAGCGCCTGCAAATGGGCGAGTGCCGCCTGGCCTTCGCGGCCATAGCCCCAGATGGCGATGGTGTGCGGCTTAGCGGACATAGGCATCGAGCATGGCGGCATAGCGAGGCGGCAAGGCGTGGTCGGGCGACGGTGTCATCAGCTCGTCCCAGATCTCCTGCCAATTTGGCATCAAGGGTTTGAGGCGTGGCGCCAGCGCGCGAATGACGGCGGCGTCCTGCCATTCGGGCCGTTCGGCGAGACGCAGCAATGCCGCGCCGGACTCGGCGATCTCGCCGACGCATTCCCAGGGCTTGTGGCCGGAGAGACCCATCAATTCCTCATAGCCCTGGATCTGCGATGGATCGTCGAGCATGTTCTTGCCGAGAATGCCCTCGATGCGCGGCTTCTCCATCGCATTGGCGAGGATGAGAAAGGTGAAGCGGCATTTCGGGCAATCGCCGCACCAGCGCTTCGGCTCCTGTTTTGGATTGATCTGAAAGGCGCGGTTGCAGGAGGTGAAGGCGTGGTCGTAGCGGCTCACGCGCGCCATCAACTGGCCGATATGGGCTTCCGATAAAGGCCGCAACAGCGAGAAATAGCTCAAGTTCTCGTCGATATGGCGTGCCACATAGGCTGAAAGATCGCGCTCTGCGCCGGTGGTCTTGGAGAACTGATGGTTGATGTCGCGGCCGTCGACGCTGACGTTGCCTTGGTCGGCGGAACGCTCGTTCGACAGGATCACCGCATCGAAGCCGTAGACGAAACTGGCGGCGAGCGCGATGAAGCTGACGATGGCGGTGATCGGCACATGGCCGTTGAGCGCGCCTTTCTCGTTCAGTTCGAACAGCAGCGGGTCGAGCTTGCGTGTCACCTTGGCGAAGGGCAGGCCGCTGGCGGCGGCGGATTCGAGAATGGGCTTTTTCGGATTGACGGCGAACAGGCTCATCGGTTCGCCGCCGGCCCGCAGCATTTCGACCGAGACGAGCGAATCCTTGCCGCCGCCGATCAGTACGGCAGCGCGGCGCGTCAGCGGCGCATGGCCGGCCTGGCGCACGGGACGGGTGTCTTCGAAACGCGCATTGAGGAAATCGACGCGCGAAGCGACGTCGAGCTTATTGCGCACGCCGAATTCGCCGAGCCCGTCGACATAAAGGGTCTGGAAGAAGCGGCGCTGTTCATCGTCGAGGCTAGTGCCGCGGACGACGAACTGACGGGGCAGGCAGGTCTTGTAATAGGAGACGCCGGCCAGGATATGCAGCGCCTCGAGCGCTGCCTCGAAACCGGGGCGCAGCGGCGAGCCGGCTGAGGGCAGCGGCGCCTCGAAGGTCAGGCGCTCGGTGAAAGCGATCGTGTCGCCAAGCCGGTAGTTCAGCGCCACTTCGCGCGCCGTCTCGTCGATGGCGAAACCGTCGAAAGTGAATGTGTCGGGCCAGTCAGTCATGGGGTCTTGCATGAGGGCTGTTGGGTGGCCCGCTTCGGCCGCGCCGTCAAGTCCGGTCTTTTGGCCTTGTTTCCAGGGCGATTGCGGAGAACAGGCTGTGCTTCCCCCGCCGAAGTGCTAGCCTGCCGGCTCGATCGAGCGACGTGGGAGCGAAACATGCATAGGCGCAATATCTTCAAGGCCGCGGCAGCAGCCGTTGGCGGCGTGTTTGCCACCAAGGCTATAGCTCAAGGCGCGGGCGGCGCGGCGAAAGTCTCCGCCAATAAAGTGGCCTATCATCTTTCGGACGCCGACAAGGTCGCTTTCGTGCTCGGCAATATCCAGAACCACCTCGATGGCGGCCCGAAGGGCGTCGAGATCGTGCTGGTGGTGCACGGGCCGGCGCTGAAGGGTTTTCATGCCATGTCGGCCGATCCGGCCGTGTCGCAGAAGGTCGAGAATTTCTCCAAGGCCGGCGTCAAGTTCGATGCCTGCGGCAATACGTTGAAGGCGCAGAAGGTGGAGCTCGCCGATCTGGTGCCGGGCTTCAAAGTCGTGGAAGAGGGCGGTGTCGTGCGCCTCGCCGAACTGCAATCCCTCGGCTACGCCTATCTGAGGCCGTAAGATGCCGCAGAACAAGGCGTTCATTCTGGCCTCGCGACCGTCGCGCGAGGTACCGGCGGGGCCGCACAATTTCCAGCTCGTCGAGCGCGAGGCCGCCGCGCCTGGAGAAGGCGAAGTGTTGGTGCGCCATCACTATCTGTCGCTCGATCCCTATATGCGCGGGCGCATGAACGACGGCAAATCCTATGCGCAGCCGCAGCCCTTGGGCGAAGTGATGATCGGCGGCACGGTCGGCGAGGTGGTGGCCTCGCGCAATCCGCGCTTTGCCGTCGGCGATCGCGTGGTCGGCACCGGCGGCTGGCAGCTCTATGGCCTGAGCGACGGCAAGGGCCTGCGCAAGATCGAGCCGGGCACGCCGATCCAGGCGTGGCTCGGGCCGGTCGGCATGCCCGGCGTCACCGCCTGGTATGGTGTCACCCAGATCATCGCGCCCAAGGCCGGCGAAACCGTCTTGGTGTCGGCGGCGACCGGGGCTGTCGGTTCGGTCGTTGGGCAATTGGTGAAACTGGCGGGGGCGCGGGCGGTCGGCATCGCCGGCGGCCCGGAGAAATGCGCCTTCGCCGTCAGCGATCTTGGCTACGATGCCTGCGTCGATCATCGCGATGTTGATTTTCCGGCGCGGCTTAAAGAGGCGGTGCCTGATGGCATCAACGGCCTGTTCGAGAATGTCGGCGGCGAACCGTTTCGTCAGGCGATGCGGCGGCTCAATCCGTTCTCGCGCATCGCGCTCTGCGGTCTCGTCTCATCGGGCTATGACGGCACGCCGACGCCTTTGCCCGACGTGCGCGTGCTGCTCGATACGCGTTCGCGCCTCGAAGGCTTCATCGTCTCCGATCATTTGTCCGTGTGGCCGCAGGCGCTCTCGGAACTCGCCGGCCACGTGGCCGCCGGGCGGCTACGCTGGCGCGAAAGCGTCGCTGAAGGACTTGAGGCTGCGCCGCAGGCGTTTTTCGCCATGCTGAAGGGCGGTAATTTCGGCAAGCAGTTGGTGAAGCTGATCTGAGCTACTTGGCGGCGGTGGTCTGCGCGTCGCGCTGCGCCACCGCTTCCAGATAGGCGGTCTGCAATTGCGCGAAGACCGAGCGTTCGGGCTTGGGCGCATCCAGATGCTGATGGCGCAGTTCGTCCATGAAGGCCTGCCACAGCGACGGGCCGCCTTTCTCCAGAATTTCGGCGCGGATCGACAGTTCCGGTGACACGCGCGTGTGGCGGCGGCCCCAGGCGCCCATCTGCGCCAGCAAAGGCACCAGTTCGATCGACGGTTCGGTGAGGCTGTAGATCGCTTTCTGCTTATGAGTGGGGTCGTCGCGGCGCGACAGCAGGCCGGAGGCAACCAGCCGCTTCAGACGGTCGGCCAGGATGTTCGAGGCGATGCCTTCCTCAGAATGATTGAGCAGTTCGCGATAGTGCCGCCGATTGCCGAACATGACATCGCGAATGACGATCAGGCTCCAGCGATCGCCCAGCATTTCCAAGGTCAAATTGATCGGACAGCCAGAGCGTTGGCCGGATTCCATGACAAGCTCTCCAAAACTGCTTGCAATATAGGATCAGTTATGGCATCTCACAACTGCTTGCTATTTGAAAGCAGTTTTGATTGAGGAGGTGTCAATGGCCAAGCTGATCGTATCGATGGTGACGAGCGTGGACGGCTATATCGAGAAGCCGGGCGGCCAATTCGTGCCGCCGCCGTGGTCCGACGAGGTCGAGCGTCATTGGTCGCGCTATGCCCTCGACCGAGCGGAGCACCTGGTCTACGGACGCGTCAATTTCTTCAAGATGAAGGATTTCTGGGCGCCGGCCGACACAGATCCGACGAGCATCGCGGCGGGCATTTCCTATGCGAAGACGATGAACCGTCTGCCGAAGACTCTGGTCTCGCGGTCTTTCACCGGCGATCCCGGCTGGAACGGCACGCTCGCCAACGGCGATCTCGCCGGCACGATCGCGGCGCTGAAAGCGAATGTGAAGGGCGACATCTTTTGCTTCGGCGGCGCAGGACTCATCAACAGCCTGGTGGCGCTCGACCTGCCCGACGAATATCGATTGATGGTCGCGCCGGTGTTGTTCGGTTCTGGCAAGAAACTGTTCGAAGAGGGGCGGCCCGACCTGCCGTTGACACGCACGGAATGTATCGCGCTCGGGACCGGCTCGGTCATTCTGCACTATCGCCGCGACCGTTGAGGAGAAAACGATGTCGTTGACGCTCTATGGCCATCCGTTCTCGTCCTATTGCCAGAAGGTGTTCATCGCCTTCTACGTGAACGAGACGCCATTCGATCTACGGATTCTCGAAGACAAGGTCGCCTTGGCGGAATTCTCCGCGCTCTGGCCGCTGAAGCGCATGCCGGCCCTGGTCGACGGCGACAAGACCGTGGTCGAGTCGACGGTTATCATCGAATATATCGACGTGCATCACGGAGGCCGCGTGCGCCTCGTGCCTGAGGATCCAGCGGCGGCGCTCGACGTGCGCATGCTCGATCGCTTCTTCGACAATTACATCATGACGCCGATGCAGAAGATCGTCCTCAACCAGCTTCGCCCGGTTGAGGCGCGCGATGGCTATGGCGTTGAGGAAGCACGCGGCATGCTCGACACGGCCTATGGCTGGCTTGAGGCGCATCTGACGGGGCGCCCTTGGGCGGCCGGCAGGGACTTCACTTTGGCCGACTGCGCCGCGGCGCCCAGCCTGTTCTATGCCGACTGGACCCATGAAATCGCGTCGCATTTTCCGCAGGTGCGGGCCTATCGCGCGCGTTTGCTTGAGCATCCCGCCGTCAAACAGGCTGTCGACGGCGGGCGGCCATATCGCTCCTATTTTCCGCTCGGCGCGCCGGATCGGGATTAAGCGTCACGGTGCAAGGCGTGGCAGACCGCCAGCATAATTCCGCCGCCCTTCCTGCGTATTTTGCGCCGATTGCACTGCGGTCCGCGAAGCGAGACCCGGGTAGAGGAGGGGGTGTTTCATAATTTTGAGGAACAACCCCATGCAAGGGCACTTTCCGGGGTCTCAAGCCTGTGCTTGGGCGCGTTGGCAATAACGCCTTAGCCTTCGTCATTACTTCGCGTTCAGCGCTTCCTTGAGCTGGCCGATGAGTTGCGGCGAGGTGGTGTAGAGTGTGGCGACGATCTGCTGCAGTTCTTCGCCGGTCTGCGGCACCGCATCGGTACGCTGCTTGGCGGCATCGGCCTGCAATTCGGGATCGCGCATCGTGTCGATGAACGCCTTGCGCAGGGCGGCCACGCGTTCTTGCGGGACGCCCGGCGGCAAAGCGAAGGGCCGCGTGATGACGCCCTGGGTATAGAACAGATTCAGGATCTGGCGCTGCTCCGGCGTCTTGGCGAAGTCGACGGTGAGCGGAATGTTCTTGCCGGCGAGTTCGGGATGCGGCTTCACGTCCTCCAAGGCCAGCACTTTGACGAGGCTGCTCGGCTCGAACAGATCGGGATATTGCAGTTTTGCCGATGACCAGCCGAGGCCGCAGATGCCCTGCAATTCGCCTTGCTGAACGGCGAGGCTCACCTCGCGCGAGCCCTTGTAGCCCGAAATGATCTTCAGCTTCGCGCCGAGCAGATTGCGGATGACGACGGGATAATCGACCAGCGTGCTGCCGGGGCCAGTGGCGCCGATGACGAGTTCCTTCTGGAAGACATCGCCATAGGTCTGCACCGGCGCATCGCGACGGGTGATGCAGACCACCGCTTCGGAATTACCGTTGCCGATGAAGTTGAGCTTGGTCGGATCGAAACTGGCGCGCTCGGTGGTGCCGAACAGCGGTTCGAAAATCGCGCCCGGCAGGAAGATGGCGATATGGGTGCCGTCCTTCGGGGCGACCGTATAAAGATGTTTAGCGGCGATCAGCGAGCCGGCGCCGGGCATATTGGTCGCCACCACGGCGGGATTACCGGGGATGAAGCGCTGCAGGTGGCGGGCAAGCAGGCGGGCATAGACATCGAGCCCGCCGCCGACCGACGAGCCGGCGACGATGGTGACCGTTTTGCCGCGGTAGAAATCGGCGATCGGGTCTTTGTTATTTTGCGCCATGGCTGGCGCTGTGAAAGCCAACAGAGCCGACAGGGCTGCGATGCGCCGGGCGCGCGAGACGATCATTCGTTTCCTCCCTTGTTTTTCCTCGATTTCCCCCGGGATGCGTGACCGCTCCCGTTTTCCCTGGTTTCCTTCCTAGAGGATTGACCGGCGGCCATAAAGTCGGAAGGGATTTGACTTTTAGGGGTATGGCCCCTAGAGAACCCCGGTCCGGGCGCCTTTGGCGCGCGGATTATGCACCCGTGGCCGTTCCCAGGCCGGATCTTCCGGCGCGGTGAGCAGCCTGTCGGCCTCTTATGAGGCAGAGGAGGGCGCTTTCCTTCCCATGGCGGAAGGATCGCGGACGAGCGACGCGCCGGAAGTCCTTTAAGGCTCCAGTGCGGGCGCAGGCCTTGGTCCTTTTGCCGATATGACACGGTTTTTGAGGACTAAGATGACCAAACGCGCAGAATCCAAGTACAAAATCGATCGCCGTATGGGCGAGAACATCTGGGGGCGCCCGAAGAGCCCGGTGAACCGCCGCGAATACGGCCCCGGCCAGCACGGCCAGCGCCGCAAGGGCAAGCTCTCCGACTACGGCACCCAGCTCAAGGCCAAGCAGAAGGTCAAGGGCTACTACGGCAACATCTCCGAGAAGCAGTTCCGCAAATACTATCAGGAAGCGGTGCGCATGAAGGGCGACTCGGGCGACAACCTGATCGCGCTGCTCGAGCGCCGTCTCGACGCGGTGGTCTACCGCGCCAAGTTCGTGCCGACCGTTTTCGCGGCCCGCCAGTTCGTCAACCACGGCCACGTCAAGGTCAACGGCCGCAAGGTCAACATCGCCTCCTACCTGGTGAAGGTCGGCGACGTGATCGAGGTGAAGGAAGCTTCGCGCCAGCTCACCATCGTTCTGGAAGCGAGCCAGCTCGCCGAGCGCGACGTGCCGGATTACTACGAAGTCGATCACGGCAAGATGACCGCCAAGGTCACCCGCATTCCGCTGCCGTCGGAAGTTCCCTATCCGACCGTGATGGAACCGAACCTGGTTATCGAATTCTATTCGCGCTGATTTAACCTCAGTCGCGCTATCGCAATCGTCAGGCCGTCGCACCCCGTGCGGCGGCCTTTCTCATTGCGGTTTACGTTTTGTCGGCGCGCGGCCTTTGGCCGTTTTCTTCCTGCCGGCAGAGGTTTGGGCGATGCTCAGAATGCCAGCTTCGATGAAAGCAACCAGCCAGGCCGGCGGCGATGGATTTTTGCCGCCCGATAGCCGCGCGGCGCGATCGGTCTGCAGTTCCGCCTGCCGGCGAATGCCGAGCGCATAGAGATAGCACCAGGTGGCGGCGGCCTTCGTCAGTTCCGGCACGGCGGCCATGAAGGCGTCGATGAACTGTTTCGAAATGCCGTCGTAGCAGCTTTTGACGAGGGCGACCGAGCGCGTGTCGTGGCCAACGGAGACGGCGGCGGCCATCTGCTGGTAGCTCTCATAGTTCTGGCGCGGATCGTCGAACATGTCGGGCGCCGGCAACGCGAAGACTTCGACCACGGCGCGCAGATCGAACGCGCCCTTCTTGCGCAGTTCCTGCAGCCGCGCCTGGCGCCTGTCGTTGATGAGCTGCGAGCGCTGCTCGAAGATCGCGACGTAAAGCGCTTCCTTGGTCTTGAAATGATAGTGCAACAGCGCCTGCGCGACCTTCGCTTCCATGGCGATCTCGCGCATCGAAGCGCCATGATAGCCAAGCTCTCCAAACACCCGTTCGGCCGCCCGCAAGATTGCATCTCTCGATGAGTTTTTAGCGGTGACGGCTTTCATTCTGGTTCTCTTGACTGATCGATCAGTCAAATTTAGCATGCCTGAATAAAATGGCGAACGGAAATCGCCGATTTCAACAAGAGCGGAGGAAACGGATGGCGAGCCGGCGGCAATTTTTGAGCGGTTTCGGCGGTGTTGCGTTCTGCGCCGCCTGCGGCATGCGGCCCGCCTGGGGCCAGGGCGCGGCGCCGCGACGCAAGGTCTCCGTCGGCGGCCGAGCCGTGCGCACGGTTGACATCCATTGCCACTGCGTCGTGCCGGAAATGATGGACGTCCTGTCAGGCACGCCGCTGGAAAAGCAGGCGCGGGCGACGATCAACAGTCCGACCAATAATCCCTCGATGAAGGATCGCCTGGCGATCATGGATGCGCAGGGCATCGACGTGGAGGCGATGAGCATCAATGCGTTCTGGTACGGCGCCGATCGCGACACATCGCGGCGGCTGATCGATCTCCTCAACCAGAAGATGGCGCACATGTGCCAACAGGCGCCGGATCGCTTCGTCGGTTTCGGCGCCGTGGCCTTGCAGTTTCCCGAACTCGCCGCCGAGCAGTTGGAGGCGGCGATGAAGCAGCATGGGCTGAAAGGCGCAGCCATTGGTGGCAGCGTCAACGACAAGGAATTGTCCGACCCGATGTTCGATGCGTTCTGGAAGAAGGCGGAGGAACTGCAGGCGGTCATCTTCATGCATCCGCAGAGTGCCGAGATCGTCACAGGCATCGATCGGCGCGTGCAGGGCAATGGCATGCTGCGCAATGTCATCG
The DNA here is from genome assembly GCF_031921685.1 of Methylocella sp. CPCC 101449. Taxonomy (NCBI): domain Bacteria; kingdom Pseudomonadati; phylum Pseudomonadota; class Alphaproteobacteria; order Hyphomicrobiales; family Beijerinckiaceae; genus Methylocella; species Methylocella sp. CPCC 101449. Next base: position 2,141,376 of record NZ_JAPDHU010000001.1, read on the forward strand.
GCAATCCGCTGGAAACGACGATCGCGCTCTCGCATATGATCTTCGAAGGCACGTTCGATCGCTTCCCTGGCTTGAAAATCTGCGCCGCCCATGGCGGTGGCTATCTGCCGTCTTATGCGGATCGATCAGACAATGGTTGCCGCACGCTTAAGCAGTGCTCCGGGGCTTATCCGAAAAAGGCGCCAACCGAATATCTCAAGGATATCTATGTCGACTCGCTGGTGTTCACGCCGGAAGCGCTGCGCCATCTGGCGGCGGTCGTCGGCCCGCGGCGGATCATGGTGGGCACCGACTACGGCTTCCCGTGGGTAAGCAATCCGATCGATCACGTTCTCAATACGCCAAGTCTGACGGACGAAGACAAGATCGCCATTCTCGGCGGCACGGCCGCCGAACTGCTGCGCCTGCAAGCTTAAAAATCGTTTATTGAAGAGGGAGGGCAGGGATGCCTGAAGCTATTATCCGCGGAGTGCCGCTGAATTATCTCGTGGTCGGCGATCAGGGGCCTTGGGTGGCTTTCACGCCGGGCAGCCGCAGGCCTTACGGCGAGCTTGTGCCTTTGGCGCAGGCTGTTGCGGGCGCCGGCTATCGGGTGCTGCTGCATGATCGGCGCAATTGCGGTGCGTCCGGCGTGGCGATCGAGCCGATTGGCTCCGAACATGAGATCTGGGCCGACGATCTGAAAGAGCTGAGTGCCTCGCTGGGTATCGATCGCATCTATGCGGGGGGCTCGTCGGCCGGCGCGCGCTTGGCGCTGCTGTTCGCGTTGCGGCACCCCACATTGGTGCAGGGGCTGCTGTTGTGGCGCGTCACGGGTGGTCGGCACGCAGCCGAGAAACTGGCCCATCAATATTACGGGCAGTTTCAGGACCTGGCGCGCAGCGGCGGCATGGAAGCGGTTTGCACCTCGGAACATTTCGCCGAATGCATTCGCGAACGTCCCGCCAATCGCGAGCGTTTGATGGCGATGCGGGTCGATGATTTCTGGGCGACGATGGAGATGTGGCGCAAGCGCTTCCTGGCCGATGCTGATCTGCCGGTCGTCGGCGCGACGGAAGAACAATTGCGCGCGCTGAAAGTGCCGGCCTGCATCTGCGCCGGCAATGACATGATCCATACGCCGGAGACGGCGCGCAAGGTCGCCGGTCTCATTGCCGAGTCGCAACTCTACGACGATCTGGTTTCAAAGCGCGCGGACGACGATCTGCTCGAGACCTGGGACGTGGCGGAGTGGAAGGTGGCGGAGCCGCGCCTGGCGGCGATCTTCACCGACTTCATGCGCCAGCGCGGAGTGCGAGCGGCCTGAACGCACGGCCATCAAAAATCGAGTGGAGGAACGATCATGAAAGCAGCCTGGTTTGCCGCGCTGTTCTGTGGCGCGCTGTCTCTAACACCCTCAGTCCATGCCGCCGATTATCCCGATCATCCCGTGAAGTTCATCGTCGGCTTCGCCGCCGGCAGCGGTCCCGACGTCATCACACGCACCGTCGGCACGCAGTTGACGACCGATCTGGGGCAGGCGTTCTACGTTCAGAACCAGGCGGGCGCCAATGGCACGGTGGCCATTCGTGCTGTGGCGACATCGCCGGCCGATGGCTACACCTTGCTCTATTCCAGCGCGTCGATCGCCTCCGTTCCCTATCTCTATAAAAATCCCAATTTCGACGTCCTGAAAGATCTCGTTCCGATCGCGACGTCGGGCGTGCTCGACGGCAATCTGGTGCTGGTGCAGCCTTCGCTTCCGGTGTCGGACATGAAGGAATTCGTCGACTACGCGCGCACCCATAAGCTGTTTTACGGCTCTCCGGGCTATGGCAACGGCCTGCACCTGGCGACGGCGCTCTTCAACGAGCGCGCCGGCATCGAAATGGATCATGTGCCGTTTCGCGGCGCCTCTGAGGTGACGGCGGCGCTCCTGGCCGGCAATGTTCAAGTGATGTTCGTGACGCCGCCGTCGGTGATCGCGCTGGTGCAGTCGGGCATGCTCAAGGCGATCGGCTACACCGGCGCGAAGCCGTTTCCCGAATTGCCGAAAGTGCCTTTGGTGAAGGATTCGGTGCCAACTTATCCGGTGCAGGGTTCCTGGGGCATTTTCTTTGCCCCCAAGGGCACGCCGAAGGAGATCGTCGACAAGCTCAACGTGGCGATCCGCGCGGCGTTGAAACAGCCGGCCGTTGCCAATGTCGTGCAGAAGTCTGGTTACGAGCCGGACGAACGTTCGCCCGAGGCGACGGCAGAGTTTTTCAAGGCGGAAATCGAGGCGACCGCCGAAGCCGTGAAAGCGGCAAAAATCAAGCCTGAATAAACAGCCGAATTGAGTGAAAGGACAATCGATGACTATGAATCTGAGACGTGTCGTTACCGGGCACGACAAGGCCGGGCGCGCCGTCGTCAAGATCGATGAAATCTCGACGAACATCAGGAACAATCGCCCTGGTGCGACCTCCTACGTCATCTGGTCGACGAACGCCTGGCCGATCAGCAGCGATGATGAGACCGATCCCACATTGCGGGTCATCAGTACGACGGAAGAGAACGGAACGGTGTTTCGCATCATCCGCTACGATCCCGGTGTCGTGCCGCGTCGCCATCGCACCGATTCCATCGACTATGCGGTCGTGCTGTCGGGCGAGATCGACATGGAGCTTGACGGCGAGACGGTGCATCTGCGGGCAGGCGACACGCTCGTTCAGCGCGCCACGGTCCACAACTGGGTTAATCGCGGATCAGAGCCCTGCATCATCGCCTTCGTTCTGGTCTCCGCCAAGTCGCCAACCGTCGACGGCAAGCCGCTTGAGGCGCATGGGTGAGAAGAGACCGAAGCCTAGGTGTCATCCCGGACACGCGCAGCGTGATCCGGGATCCAGGGGCGTGCGGTAAAACATGTGGGATAGAGAGCCACGGCGTAGAGGCTTTCAAGATTCAAGCGTTTGCTCTGGATCCCGGATCGCGCTTTCAGCGCGTCCGGGATGACACAAAGGCCGCAGCGTACTATCGAGTTCACTTCCAAGGCGTCGGTGCCGGCACTTCGGCCGGACCTTCCTCGACATCGATACTGCCGAAATCGGCTGGACCGACGATTTCGAGATATTCCATGTCGGGCGAGTAATCGTAGAGATAATGCACGATGCCCGGGCGCTGGTGGACGCAGTCGCCGGCTTCGACGAGGGTGATCTTGTCCTCGTACATGAATTTCGCCCAGCCCTTGGTCATCAGCACGATCTGAAAATCGGCGACGTGAATGTGCCAGCCGGTGCCTTTCTCCGGCGGCAGATTGGCCTTCACCAGATGGGCGATGACCTTGCCATTGGTCGCCTTGGCGATGCCAAGGTCCTTATAGAGAAAGAAGTCGCGCAGGCCTTCGCCGCGCCATTGCGTGTCGGCGGGCTTGGTGTGGGAGAATTCCGTCGCAGAGGCGGAAGTGGTGTCAGGCTCGGTAGTGGGCTTGTCCAACATGGCATGCTCCTTTCGCCACGCTTCAAACACGGCTGACCTTCGTCGCTTGCCTTGGCCCCGGGATCTCCCTTCGCGCTTTTTTAAAATTCGACTTCGAGTTCCTCGATTTCCTCCGGTTCCTCCAGGGCGGCGTCGGTCCATTCCTGCATCGCCGGCCAGGCGAGAATGCGGTCGCGATAGCCGGCGCAGGTGGCGTCCAGCTTGACGTCATAGGTGACGAAACGGGTGGCGACGGGCGCATACATGGCGTCCGCTATGGAAAACTCGCCGAACAGAAACGGGCCGCCATAGGCGCGCAGGCATTCGTTCCAGATGGTGGCGATGCGCGCGATATCGGCATCGGCTTTCGACCAGACTTTGAAATTGGGGAAACGTGCCCGCAAATTCATCGGCAGGGCGGAGCGCAGCGCGCTGAAGCCGGAGTGCATTTCGCCGGAGATGGAGCGGCAATGGGCACGCTTCGCCCGATCTTTGGGCAGAAGGCCCGCATTTGGGGCGATCTCGTTGAGAAATTCACCAATCGCCAACGTGTCCCAGATCTTGATGCCCTCATATTCCAGACAGGGCACCAGGATCGACGGCGAGAGCAGCAAAATCTCGGCGCGGGCATCGAGATCGTCAGGCGCCAGCATGATTTCCGTGAACGGTACGCCCGACTGTTTGGCCATCAGCCAGCCGCGCAAGGACCAGGATGAGTAATTCCGACTGCTTAAGGTAATGGTGGTACGCGCCATGCTCCCCGCCTGTTGGGCCGCGATCATTTGCAATATCAATGCAATCGCTATGCCATGGCATATGCCTTGCTTCGGTCTCGGCATAACCGGGTGCCGTGGCGATGTATCAATATTATCAAGCCTACGCCGATCTCACCGATCCGGTCCGGATGCTGGCGGCGAATGCCGAGCGCATCCTCACCGCCTGGGGCAGCAATGCGACGGCTTCGCCGATCAAGCGCATGGCCGCCTATTACGAACTGGTGACCTTGGCCGGCTTCACCCATACGCGCCCCGACTATGGGATCAAGACGGTCGACGTCCGGGGCGAGACGAAGATGGTCACCGAAACGGTCGTGCTCGACACGCCGTTCTGCTCGCTGCTGCGCTTCACCCGCAAGGGCGGCGAGGACGCGCCGAAAGTCTTGCTGCTGGCGCCGATGTCCGGCCATTTCGCGACATTGCTGCGCGGCACGGTGCGCACGCTGCTGAAGGATTACCAGGTCTATATTTCGGATTGGAAGAACGTACGCGATATCCCTGTGTCGGCAGGGCCGTTCGACCTCGACGATTTCATCGATCATGTGATCCGCTTCATCAAATTCCTCGGCCCGCAATCGCATGTGATGGCGGTCTGCCAGCCGACGGTGCCGACGCTCGCTGCCGTCGCCTTGATGGCGCAGGATAAGGATCCCGATCAGCCGGCGAGCCTGACCTTGATGGCCGGGCCGATCGACACGCGCATTTCGCCGACCGTGGTCAACAAACTGGCGACCGACCATCCGTTGGAATGGTTTCGCGACAAGCTCGTCGGCATCGTGCCGGGCACGCTCAAGGGCAGCGGCCGCCTGGTCTATCCTGGCTTTTTGCAACTCGCCGCCTTCATGAGCATGAATCTCGAACGGCACGCGAAATCCTTCGCCGATCTGTTCAAGCATCGTCTCGAAGGCGAGTTCGAGAAGGCCGATACGATCCGCGATTTCTACAAGGAATATTTCGCCATCATGGATTTGAGCGGCGAGTTCTATTTGCAGACGATCAAGAGCGTGTTTCAGGATGCGGCGCTGGCGCAAGGCCAGCTCACCTATCGCGGCCGCCTCATCGAGCCGAGAGCGATCAAGCGCACCTTCCTGCTCACCGTCGAAGGCGAGCGCGACGACATCTGCGCCATCGGCCAGACTTTAGCGGCGCATGATCTCTGTTCCGGCCTGCGGCCCTATATGAAATCGCACCATATGGAGCCGGGCGCCGGGCACTATGGCGTGTTCAATGGCAAGCGCTGGGACAATCGCATCTATCCCAAGGTGCGCGACCACATTCAAGCGAGCGTTTAAAAGCGTGTCGTCAGATCGGTGAGCCATTGCGGCGAGACATTCACCAGGAAAGTCTCGATGCGTTTGTCGAGGCCGGTCAAGACGGCGAGACCCGCTGCAACCAGCAGCAGGCCGAAACCGATCTTGAGGGCAGTGCCGCTGCCGCGCAGGCGATCGCGCCAGGCGAGCAGTGACGGGCGCGAGACAAAGCCGAGCAGGGCGAGCGGCAGGGCGGCGCCGATTCCAAACACGATCATGGTCAGCGTCACCATGCCGAGATTTTCGCCGCGCGCGGCGAGAATGCTGGCGGCACCGAGCGTCGGGCCGACACAAGGCGACCAGACCGCGCCGAGCAGCAGGCCGACGCCGAACTGACCGCCGAGGCCCGACGTCGAAAAATTGCCAAAGCGGTTCTCTGCCCAGGTAGAGATGGGGCCTGCGGCGGTGGCGAGCCGCATCTGCGCTGCCGGCAGCATCAAGACGAGGCCGATGACGATGAGCAAAACAGCAGCGACCTTGCGGAAGAATTCGGCGTCGATGTCGAGAGCGAAGCCGAACAGCGCGACGAACAATCCGAGCACGGTGAAGGACAGGGCCAGCCCGGCGGCGAGCGCCAGCGGTCCCCATCGATGTTGCGATGTGGCGGCACCGAGCACGACCGGCAGCAACGGCAGCACGCAAGGGGAGAGAAGCGTCAGCAGGCCAGCGATGAAGGCAAGCGCGAGCGTGGTCACGCGGCCTCCTCGTTCAGAGCGCGGTCTGGAGCAGGGCCTCCAACGACATCGGATCGGTGATGCCGGTGGAGCGCTGCATCTCATCCGTGCCGGTGAAGCTGATATAGGTCGATTGGCGGGTGACGCGGAATTTCTTCAGCACGTCTTTCTGCGTGTCGAAGTCGACGGCGAAGATCAGCAGTTTGTCGAACTCGGGCTTCTTCTCCAATTGCTCCATGACGACCTTCTGCTTGGCGCAGATCGGGCACCAGGGCGCATGGACTTCGACGACGATCGACCGCCCGGCTTTCTGGGCGGCGAGAAAAGCCGCTTCCGTATAAGGCTGACGCTCCGTCGCCCAGGCGGGCATGACGCTGGCGAGGAGGCCGCAGGCGGCCGTGGCGATGAGAATGCGGCGTGACAGGACGATCATGTTTCCTCGCTTGATCCCCTCAAGATAAGCAGGCGGCTGTGGCCCGTCCAGGACGCACAGGCGTCGTTCAAGCGATGTTGAATGATTCGGTTGGCGACGCTCCAGCTTTATTCGACCAGCTTTTTCAATCGTTCGGCCAAGGGCTTGGGTGTGGCGAGCGCCGATGTCACGATGGCTTGCAGGTCTTGGCCGATGATCGGATCGATTTCGATCTTGAGGTTCTGGGCTTCGTGGCGGAAGTCCTCGTCCTTGAAAAGCGCGCGATAGGCGTTGATCAAAGCCGCCAGCCGTTCAGGTGGAATGCCGGGCGAACCGACGAGGGGACGGCCTAGTTCGGAGCCGGTGGCAAGCAAAGCGAAAATCCTGCGATCATCGTCATTGCGAGCGAGATCGGTGAGCAGTGGGGCATCGGTCACGCCGTGGGATGTCTTCAGCGCCGACTGCACGAGGAAGACGATGTTCTTATTGGCGATCCAATTGGGATTGGTCACCTTCCAAGATGACAGCGTATTCCAGCGGCCCATGGATTCGCCGCGTTCCATCGCGAGATTGATCTGCGCGCCACCGGGATAGCCGGGTACGATCTTGATCCTCGTGCCGAGCAGCGCGTTCATCACCGTCGGCACCATGACGCTTGGCGATCCCGCACCGCTGGCGCCGAGAACAAATTCGCGCTTCGTCATCTCGTCCCAGGTTTTGACGCCGGTGGTGTGCCAGGCGACGAGACATTCCTGCGTCGGCGCGATCGTGCCGATCCAATGGAAGCGGCCGGCATCGAAACGCACTGCGGCATCGCCCAGTACCTGCGAGAGCGGCAGGCTCGACACCATGATGCCGAGCGTCGTGCCGTCCTTCGGCGCGACATTGTAGAGATAGTTGGCGGCGACGAGACCGCCGCCGCCGGTCATCGTCTGATGCAGCACGGTGGGCTGGCCGGGCAGATGGCGGCCCAGGAATCTGCTCACCAGTTTGCCGTGAATGTCGTATTCGCCGCCCGCCGATGCCCAATTGATGATGCGGATGGTGTTGCCGCGATAGAAATCGGCAATGGGATCGGCTTGCGCCGCTGTTGCCGTCATCGCAGCCAAAAGCATGGCTCCGCCGTGAAGACGCATGGTTTCCTCCCAACTTTATCGTTGGGGGAGAGCTTAGAGAGTCTTCAGAAAGCCGGCAAACCGCATCAGGCCCTCGGGCCAGGGGCCATGGCCGGATTCGTTGTTGATGTGTCCGGCATTGCCCGCATCGGCGATGGTTGAGCCCCAGTCGCGCGCCATCGCTTCGCTTTCCTCATAGGTTGCGTAGGGATCGTCGCGGCTGGCGACGAGGACGGAAGGAAAGGGCAGTGGCGTGGAGGGAATGTCGCTGAAACGGGGATCGATCTCGGGAATGGTGGCGAGGACGCGCTGCGACGGCGGCGCGACGAGAAAGGCCGCGCGCGCGCCCATATCCGCAAGCAGAGGCGCGGCGTGGACGATGGACAGCGCGCCAAGCGAATGGCCGACCAGAACGATGGGCCGCTCGGTCTTACGCGCATGGTCTGCGATCTGGGCGATCCAATCGTCATAATTGGGCTCGTTCCAATCGGCCTGTTCGATGCGCCGCGCTGTGGAGAGTTTGTCCACCCAACGCGCATACCAGTGGTCGGGGCTGCCGCCGCCGTGGCCGGGGGCGATCAGGATATCGAGATCGGAGACTTTCATGGGCCTATATCTGGGCACCTGATGGCCGCGGGTCAACCATAACCGTGGTGACCGACCAGGCCCGCTTCTTGTATGAGGTGTTATGGCCGCTCCATCGGTCGTGGTGATGGGATTGTCCGGTGATGCGCAAGATCTTGGTGGCGGCGGTTGGTGGCGGGCTTGGCATTCTGATCATGATCCTCCTCGGTCATGAGGTCGGGCTGGAGCTGGCGCTGGTGCCGTTCACCACGTCCATCGTGTTGGTCATGTCGGCGCCCGAAACGCCTTTCGCCAAGCCGCTCAATATTTTCGGCGGCCATGTGATTTCGGCTCTGTGCGGACTGCTGGTGGTGAAACTGTGCGGCCAGAATGCCTGGTTTGCCGCGCTGGCGGTGGGGCTTGCCATCGCCGCCATGCTGGCGACGGATACGATGCATCCGCCGGCCGGCATCAATGCCTTGCTGATGGTGGTGGCGCACCCGCCCTGGACCTTCGTGCTGATGCCGGTGGCTTCGGGTGCGCTGATCCTGGTGGCGTTCAGTTGGGCTTATCAGAAGGCGACGAAGGCTGTCGCTGGCGGCTAAGCCGCCAGCAGCTTCTCTCTTTTAAGCGGTGCCGAACACGCGTTTGAAGATCGTGTCGACGTGCTTGAGGTGGTAGCCGAGGTCGAACAGGTCCTCGAGCTCCTTGGCGCTCAGCTTCGCCGCCACGTCCTTATCGGCCTTGAGCAGGGTGAGGAAATCGCCCTCGCCGCGCCACACCGGCATGGCGTTGCGCTGGACATAGGCATAGGCATCCTCGCGCGACACGCCCTTCTGGGTCAGCGCCAGCAGTACGCGCTGCGAATGGATCAGGCCGCCGAGACGGTCGAGGTTCTTCTGCATGTTCTGCGGATAGACGATCAGCTTGTCGACCACGCCGGTGAGACGCGCCAAGGCAAAGTCGAGCGTCACCGTGGCGTCCGGGCCGATCATTCGCTCGACCGAGGAATGCGAAATATCGCGCTCGTGCCACAGCGCGACGTTTTCCAGCGCCGGGGTGACCATGCCGCGCACCAGCCGGGCCAGGCCGGTGAGGTTTTCGGTGAGCACCGGATTGCGCTTGTGTGGCATGGCCGAAGAGCCCTTCTGGCCCTCGGAGAAGAATTCCTCGGCTTCCAGCACTTCGGTGCGCTGCATATGGCGGATCTCGATCGCCAGCCGCTCGATGCAGGAGGCGACGACGCCGAGCGTGGCGAAGAACATGGCGTGCCGGTCGCGCGGGATCACCTGGGTCGACACCGGCTCGGGGACGAGGCCCATTTTGGCGGCGACATGTTCTTCGACGCGCGGGTCGATGTTGGCGAAGGTGCCGACGGCGCCGGAAATGGCGCAGGTGGCGACTTCCTTGCGGGCGGCGACGAGACGCTCGCGGCAGCGGGAGAATTCCGCATAGGCCTGGGCCAGTTTCAGGCCGAAGGTTACCGGTTCGGCATGGATGCCGTGCGAGCGGCCGATGGTCGGCGTCATCTTGTGCTCGAAGGCGCGCTTCTTGATCGCGGCGAGCAGGGCGTCGACGTCGGCGATCAGCAGGTCGGCTGATCGCACGAGCTGGACGTTCAGGCAGGTGTCGAGCACGTCGGACGAGGTCATGCCCTGGTGGACGAAGCGCGAATCAGGGCCGATGAATTCGGCCAGATGGGTGAGGAAGGCGATGACGTCGTGCTTGGTCACCCGCTCGATTTCGTCGATCCGGGCGACGTCGAAGGTGACGTTGCCGGCCCGGTCCCAGATCGCCTTGGCGCTCTCCTTGGGGATGACGCCGAGGTCGGCGAGGGCGTCGCAGGCGTGGGCCTCGATCTCAAACCAGATGCGGAACCGGGTCTGCGGGTCCCAGATTTTTACCATTTCGGGGCGCGAATAGCGGGGGATCATGTCGAAAGGCCAGCCTTGGCTAGGGGCGTCACCGGGACGCGGAAGGGGCAAAAAAGGTCGCCTAACACGGTCCAAAGGCCGGCGAAACCCCGTCAGACCCCGCCAGGCTGGCCAAAGGGTTGCCAGGCGGGGAAAGAACCACCACCTTTCCGTGGCAAAACGCCTCGCAAGGCTTCCCCCGGCGCCGATATTGGGCTAATCAACCGCCACTTTCGAGCCGGGCGGCCCTGCTCGAAGCCCCATCAGGGTTCACGCCCATAGCGGGATTTCGCGAGGACGCGCTCCGGTCATTTGGCCGATAGCGCGGCCTTTTTTTGTGTGTGCAGATTTGGCCCCCAGGGGCCACCCAGTGCGCCGAGGCCGGCGCGCGGGAGCCAGACGGACGGACATGCCGAAGCGCCAGGATATTGAAACGATCATGATCATCGGCGCCGGGCCGATCATCATCGGTCAGGCTTGCGAATTCGACTATTCGGGCACCCAGGCCTGCAAGGCGCTGCGCGAGGAAGGCTATCGAATCGTCCTGGTCAATTCCAACCCGGCGACGATCATGACCGATCCGGACATGGCCGACCGCACCTATGTCGAGCCGATCACGCCGGAGATCGTCGCCAAGATCATCGAGAAGGAGCGCGGCGACCGCTCCAAGGGTTTTGCTTTGCTGCCGACCATGGGCGGCCAGACGGCGCTGAATTGCGCCCTGTCGCTGAAGCAGATGGGCGTGCTCGATACTTTCGGTGTCGAAATGATCGGCGCGACGGCTGAGGCCATCGACAAGGCCGAAGACCGGCAATTGTTCCGCGAGGCGATGACCAAGATCGGCCTGGACACGCCGCGCTCGCGGCTCGCCAATGCCTCCGATCTCAAGAAGGCCGACAAGGACGAATTCAATCGCCAGCAGGCGGCGGTGGCCGCCCAGCATAGCGATCCGACCGAGCGGCAGCGGGCGGTCGAAGCTTTCGCGCGCGAGTGGCAGTCGAAAAATGCCGAGCGCAAGCGCCGCTATGTGTCGAAAGGCCTGCAGGAAGCGTTGGAAGCGATCGACGATGTCGGTCTGCCGGCGATCATCCGGCCATCGTTCACGATGGGCGGCACCGGTGGCGGCATCGCCTATGACCGGGCCGAATATATCGACATCGTGCAGGGCGGTCTCGATGCTTCGCCGACGACGGAAGTGCTGATCGAGGAAAGCGTTCTCGGCTGGAAGGAATATGAGATGGAAGTGGTCCGCGACAAAGCGGACAACTGCATCATCATCTGCTCCATCGAAAATCTCGATCCGATGGGCGTGCATACGGGCGATTCGATCACTGTCGCGCCGGCGCTGACCCTGACCGACAAAGAATATCAGATCATGCGCGATGCCTCGATCGCGGTGCTGCGCGAGATCGGCGTCGAAACCGGCGGCTCGAACGTGCAGTTCGCGGTCAATCCCGAAAACGGCCGCATGATCGTCATCGAGATGAACCCGCGCGTGTCGCGGTCCTCGGCGCTCGCCTCCAAGGCGACGGGCTTTCCGATCGCCAAGGTCGCGGCCAAACTCGCCGTCGGCTATACGCTCGACGAGATCGCCAACGACATCACCGGCGGCGCCACGCCCGCGTCGTTCGAGCCGACCATCGACTATGTCGTCACCAAAATTCCGCGCTTCGCCTTCGAGAAATTCCCCGGCGCCGAGCCCTATCTGACGACGGCGATGAAATCGGTCGGCGAGGCCATGGCCATCGGCCGTACCTTCGCCGAATCGCTGCAGAAGGCGCTGCGTTCGCTGGAAACGGGTCTGTCCGGTCTCGACCCGATCGAGATCGACGGCATCGGCCGTGGCGATGACATGAATGTGCTGCGCCGGGCGCTCGGCACGCCGACGCCCGATCGCCTGCTCGTCGTGGGACAGGCACTGCGCATGGGCATGTCCGTCGAAGACATCTATGACGCCTGCCGGATCGACCGCTGGTTCCTGGAACGGCTGGCCGAAATCATCGCGCTGGAAAAGCGCGTCGCCGCCCACGGCTTGCCGCAGGACGCCGATAATCTACGCATGCTGAAGGCAGCCGGCTTCTCCGATCTGCGTCTGGCGTCGCTGACCAACGGCCACGAGGAAGACGTGCGCAAGCTGCGCCACGGTCTCGGCGTGCGCCCGGTCTATAAGCGCATCGACACCTGCGCGGCGGAATTCGCTTCCCCCACCGCCTATATGTACTCGACCTACGAGACGCCGTTCGCCGGCCAGCCGGCCTGCGAGGCGCGTCCGTCCGACAAGGAAAAGGTCGTCATTTTGGGTGGCGGTCCCAACCGCATCGGCCAGGGCATCGAATTCGACTATTGCTGCGTGCACGCCTGTTTCGCGCTGTCGGATGTCGGCTACGAAACCATCATGATCAATTGCAATCCGGAGACGGTGTCGACCGACTATGACACGTCGGACCGGCTGTATTTCGAGCCGCTGACGGCCGAAGACGTGCTTGAGATCATGGACAAGGAACGCGAGAACGGCATTTTGAAAGGCGCTATCGTGCAGTTCGGCGGCCAGACGCCGCTGAAACTGTCGCATGCGCTGGAAGATGCCGGCATCAGCATTCTCGGCACGTCGGTCGACTCGATCGATCTCGCCGAGGATCGCGACCTGTTCAAGCGGTTGCTCGAGCGGCTGCGGTTGAAGCAGCCGAACAATGCCATCGCCTATTCGGTCGAACAGGCGCGGCTTGTCGCCACCGAACTCGGCCTGCCGGTCGTGGTGCGCCCGAGTTATGTGCTCGGCGGTCGCGCCATGGCGATCATCCGCGACGAAGCGGCTTTCGACGACTATCTGCTCGGCACCTTGCCGAGCCTGATCCCATCGGACGTGAAGGCGCGTTATCCCAACGACAAGACCGGCCAGATCAACACGGTGCTGGGCAAGAACCCGCTGCTGTTCGATCGCTATCTGTCGGATGCGCTGGAAGTCGACGTCGACTGCCTGTGTGACGGCAAGGATGTCTATATCGCCGGCATCATGGAACATATCGAGGAAGCCGGCATTCACTCCGGCGATTCCGCCTGTTCGCTGCCGCCGCGCTCTCTGCCGCGCGAGACCCTGGCGCTGCTCGAAGAGCAGACCCGCAAGCTTGCCTTGGCGCTCAAGGTCGGCGGGCTGATGAACGTGCAATATGCGATCAAGGACGGCGAAATTTACGTGCTCGAAGTCAATCCGCGCGCGTCGCGCACGGTGCCCTTCGTCGCCAAGGTCGTCGGGCACCCGATCGCCAAGATCGCCTCGCGAATCATGGCGGGCGAATCTTTGGCCTCCTTCGGCCTCAAGCCGGCGGAACTGAAGCATGTCGGCGTCAAGGAAGCGGTGTTCCCCTTCGCCCGCTTCCCCGGGGTCGATACGGTGCTCGGTCCGGAAATGCGCTCGACGGGTGAGGTCATCGGCCTCGATCGCAATTTTGAGATTGCCTTCGCCAAGAGCCAGCTCGGTGGCGGCACCAAAGTACCGACCAGTGGTACAGTGTTCGTCTCGGTCAAGGATGCGGACAAGCCGCGCGTGCTCGATGCGCTGAAGCTCTTGTCGAGCAACGGCTTCAAAGTGCTGGCGACGAGCGGCACCCAGCGCTTCCTGGAAGCCGGTGGGGTGCCTGCCCAACGGATCAACAAGGTCTCGGAAGGGCGCCCGCACATCGTCGATGCGATCAGCAACGGCGGCGTCCAACTGGTGTTCAACACCACGGAAGGGGCACAGGCGCTGCTCGATTCGCGGCCGCTGCGCCGGGCGGCGCTCCTGCACAAAGTGCCCTATTATACAACTCTGGCGGGCGCCTTGGCGGCCGCCCAGGGAATCAGGGCCTATAAGGGCGGCGACCTGGAGGTTCGAGCCTTGCAGGACTATTTCGAACCTGCGGCTGCATCGTAACGGCGGAAAAGGCAACTTTTCGTTCCGCTTGACGTTCAGCCCGCAAGAGGTTCCCATAAGCCGGAACTGAGCGGATTTGCGGGTGGCGTGGCCGTTGAACTGGCCACGCCTCCGCCATATCGTATTGCCATGATTTCATGTCGGACTCATGGCCGGTACGGCAGAACCAACTAGGGAAATGTCTGTCCCGCGCAGCGGGAGAATTGAAAGAGAAGCATGATGGAAAAGATTCCGATGACCGAGGTCGGTTACCAGTCGCTGGAAACGGAGCTGAAGCGCCGCCAGCAGGAGGATCGCCCGCGCATCATCCAGCAGATCGCCGAAGCGCGTTCGCATGGCGATCTGTCCGAAAATGCCGAATATCACGCGGCGAAGGAAGCCCAGTCGCTCAACGAAGGCCGGATCGCCGAGCTTGAGGACAAGCTGTCGCGCGCCGAGGTCATCGATCTGACGAAGCTGTCGGGCAATACCATCAAATTTGGCGCCACCGTCACGCTCATCGACGAAGATACTGAAGAAGAGAAGAAGTATCAGATCGTCGGCGAGCCGGAAGCCGACGTGAAGTCGGGCCGTGTCTCGATTACCTCGCCGATCGCCCGCGCGCTGATCGGCAAAAAGGTCGGCGACACCGTCGAGGTGAACACGCCGGGCGGTGGCAAGAGCTACGAAATTCTGAAGATCAAATTCGGCTGATCAGCCAATTGCGATCCGAAAGCCGCGCTTTAAGCGGCTTTCCTTCCTCCCACCGACAGAGTACGGGCATGCAGGCGCCGCTGTTGTCACCTGCGACACGGGTGCTGGTTTTCGGGTCCGGTCTCGCCGGCCATGAAGCCAATGCCGTCGGTGTCGCCGGCGCCTTGGTGCCTGGCTATGCGACCTTGCGCGTTGCGCCGCGCAGCTTGTTCGCGGCCGCCGCGCCTTGGGGCCTCGCCGACCCAAGCGATTTCGCCCGCGTGCCCGAGGTCGATATCGCCATCGCCTGCGGCCGCATCACGGTGCCTTATTTGCGCACCATCAAGCGGCGTTCGGGCGGGCGCACCTTCACCGTTTTCCTGCAGGATCCGCGCGCCTGGCGCGGCTCGTTCGATCTGATCTGGGTGCCGGAGCACGACAAGCTGCGCGGCGCCAATGTGATGACGACGGCAGTGTCCCCGCATGCGGTGTCGCCCGGCATTCTCGCTTATGCGCGCGACAATCCCGATCCACGATTGGCGTCCTTGCCGACGCCGCGTGTTGCCATGATTCTCGGCGGTGACAGTGGCGCGCATCGCTTCGAGCCGAAAGACATCGCCACGCTGGCGGAGATTGCCGGTGAGATCGCCGCGTCTGGCGCGGGGCTGATGGTGACGCCGTCACGGCGCACGCCGCAGGCGTTGATCGCCGCCATCCGCGCGGCGGTGGGCGGGGCCGACAATGTTTTCGTCTGGGACGGTTCGGGCGAAAACCCCTATCGCGCCATGCTGGCCTTGGCGCAGTCGATCATCGTCACCGGCGACAGCGCCAATATGTGTGGCGAAGCCTGCGCGACCGGCGTGCCGGTGCACATCTACGAGCCATCGGGCGGGTCGCCGAAGTTCACCCGCTTCATCGATGGCCTCGTCGCCCACGGCGCGGCGCGCCGTTGGGCCGGGCAGTTGGAAAGCTGGTCCTATCCGCCGCTCGATGCGACTGGTGATATCGCGGCGGAAGTGGCACGGCGCTATCGGGCGCGCCGGCCGTAAGCCTTACAGCCGGATCGGCTGGTCGGCGAAGGACAGTTGTTCACGCGCGCGCCAGTCATGCGTCACATAGTTGAGAATGACCGATTTGCGCACGCCATGGATCGGGCGGCGCACGAAGCCGTGGTAGGTGTTGTCGCCAGGCACGAAGACCATCGCCGTATTGGGGATGAATGGCGAGCGGCTGTGGTGGGTCTTCTCGTCGACATAGATGTCGGTGCCGAGATCCTCGTGTCCTTCTTCGTGCGACAGGTAGATCAGGCAGGTGAATTTCTTCACGCCGAGATCGGTGTGGGGCTGCAGCCAGAAGCCGTCGATGTCGAGGGCATATTCGAGACGCAGCAAAGTGTCGTCGATTGGCGCGCCGAATTTTTGCGCGATGGCGTGCGTCACGCCCTGGCTGTGCAGCGCCTTCGCCACTTCCTTCATCACCGGGAAACGGGCCATGTTGGCGTCGTCGAAATAGGAGCGTGTGTCGTTGTGCAATTCGCGCTTGCCGGACACGCCTTCCACGGAAGGCGCCTTGAAGGGCAGGGTGTTCAGCGCTTCTGAGACACCGGCTGGAAACAGCTCGTCCATCAGGAAGTGGCGATAGGGGTCGTCAAACGGACGCGCGGCATCCACCGATGCGCAGAACGTCTTGACGATTTGGTCGGCCGAAGCCGGAGAAGCTGCTGTCATCAACCTTGCTTTCTAAAACGCGCGTGTACGCGTTCGTTTCTGCATGTGCCCCGAAGCGCCGGCACCATAAAGCCCGGGGCCAGGAGCCGCAAGGAAATGCTTGGCAAATCCATTCGCGAGCGGTTGGCGGCTTGGCAAAACCATGTTCGAATTGGTCTTTCTCCAGTTGGGGCTGGAAGGCGAGGGAAAACAGGGAGGCTGCTATGAGGAATGCAGGAAAAGCGGCGTGGATGTTGGCGGCGTGCCTGCTGTTTGCAGCGGTTCAAGCCAGCGCCCAAGTGCCGCAGGACATCGCCGCCAAATTGAAAGACATCGGCCGGGTGGTGGCGCCACCACCGACCGCCGCGCTCTATGTGCCGCTGCAAGGCACCGATCCCTATTCCGGCATGGAGGTGAAGCGTGACCTCAAATACGGCACCGATCCACGCCAGACCCTTGACGTCGTCACCGCGCCTGGCGCCGCCGGTGCGCGGCCCGTGCTCGTCTTCGTTCATGGCGGCGGTTTCATTGGCGGTAACAAGACCGTGCCGAATTCGCCTTTCTACGGCAATGTGGCGACATGGGCGGTGAAGAACGGTTTCGTCGGCGTCAACATGACGTATCGATTGGCGCCGCAAAATCCTTGGCCGGCGGGGCGTGACGATGTTGCGTCGGCGATCCGCTGGGTGCGCGAGAACATCGCCGCGTCTGGCGGCGATCCGCAGCGCATTTTCCTGATGGGCCATTCGGCTGGCGCCATCCATGTGGCGAGCTATGTCGCCGATGTAGCGGAGAAGGGTGAGAGCCCGATTGCGGCTGCGCTGATGGTGTCGGCGCTTTACGACTTCACGCCTGAAAACATTAGCAATGCGGAGCGCGCCTATTTCGGCGAGGATCGCGCGCGCCTGGCGGAAGGGTCTTCGCTGTCGCATCTCGCGAAAGCGAAGTTTCCCTTGTTCGTCGCGCATGGCGAACTCGATCCACCGAATTTCGTCGGGCAATCGGAACTGGCCAACAAGACGCTCTGCGCGCCGCAGAAATGCCCGCGCTTCGTGCGGCTCGCCGATCACAGTCACATGTCCGAAATCTATGCGGTCGGCACGGCGGACGTGTCGCTGACCAGGGAGATATTGGCGTTTACGCGTGGTGTTCAATAACGCTGGTCTGTCGCTTTCAACGGATAGCGCGATACCGATGTTTCCAGCGAGGTGATGAATTCGAGCAGGACCGGCGTGCCTTCCTTCGTCTTCTCGATGCCGCGCTTGATTGCCGGAATGATCTGCGCGGGATCGGTGATGCGTTCGCCATGGCCGCCGAGCGCGCGGGCGAAGTCGGCATAATGGCCGGAGATGTCGGTGGCGCGATAGTCGCGTGTCGACACCGGCATGATGTCGAGTTCGCAGGCCATCGAGAAATTGTTGAACAGGATCGACAGGATCGGAATTTTGTAGCGGGCGGCGGTTTCGAAATCCATGCCGGTGAAGCCGATGGCGGCATCGCCCCAGACGTTGATGCAGAGCTTGTCGGGCGCCGCAAGCTTAGCGCCCATAGCGAGACCCAGGCCATAGCCCAATTGCGTGGTCTTGCCCCAGCCGAGATAGGACAAAGGCGTCGTCGAAACCCAGAAGGGCGAAAGCTGATCGCGCGGTGAACCAGCGTCGTGGGTGATGATCGTATTGGCGACGTCGACCGTGTTCATCAGATCGTTGATGACGCGATAGGGCGTGATCGGCGTTTCGTTCGAGGTCAGCTTGGCGCGCCACTGCGCCAACCAAGGATCGCGCACGGCGGCGATCGCCGTGGCCGTGGCCTTCTGATCACGTGGCGTACGCACGCGGTCCGCAAGCTCTTCGAGCAGAGCGTTGAGGCTCAGCGCCGCATCGCCGATGAGGCCGCAAACGACCTCGACATCTTTGTTTAGATGTTTGGGATCGAGCGTCGCGTGAATGAAGGTCTTGCCTTTCGGCATGGCGACACCGAAAGCCGTTTCGCCGAACGAACAGCCGATACCGAAGATGACATCGGCATTGTCGAGGAATTCGCGTACGGCGCGCGGCACGGCGGCCCCGCCCGAACCCAAGGCCAGCGGATGATTTTCCGGAAAGGCGCTCTTGCCTTCGAGCGAGGTGCAGACGGGGGCCGCCAGCAGTTCGGCCAATTGGCGCACCTGGGGCCAAGCCTGCGCGTAATGCACACCCTGGCCGACATAGAGTACCGGCCGCTTGGCGTTGGCGAGCAATTCGGCGGCTTGCGTCACTGCCGCCGGGTCGGGGCCGTAGCGCGTCGCGATCACCGGCTTGTAGTCGAAATTCTCCGGCACGCTTTCATCCCACACGTCCTTGGGAATTTCGACGACGCAGGGACCGCCACGGCCGTTGCGCAATTGCGTGAAGGCGCGGCGGAAGACGGCGTTGATGTCGCTGCCCGAGGTGAGCTGTTCCACCGATTTGGTGATGTGCTGCATGCCTTTCGGCGCGCTGAAATTGGGATCGACATGGGCGAGGCGACGATCGTAACCGCCGGGCAGAATGAGGACAGGTACGGATTCGCTGTAGCACTGGGCGATGGCGCCGAGCGTGTTCTCGGTGCCGGGGCCGTGCTGCATGGCGAAGACGCCGATCTTCTTGCCCGAGGTGACGCGTGCCACCGCATCGGCCATATGCACGCCGATGCGCTCCTGGCGCACGGTGATCGGCCTGATCTTGGCGGCAGCGGCGCATTCGAACATGCGGTTCACCGGATAGCCGAACAGCGTATCCACGCCTTCGCGCTTCAGGATTTCCGCGATTGCGTCGCCAACCTTCATGAGCTTTCCTCCGCTGTACCGGGCCGCCTGCGCGGCGGCCCATCGGAGGACTATTTAAGCGGCTTTTTTCGACTTCTGCATCAGGTCGACGAAGCGCTTGAACAGATAGTGCGAATCCTGCGGGCCGGGGCTCGCTTCCGGATGGTGCTGCACCGAGAAGGCCGGGCGGTCATCGAGCGCAATGCCGCAGTTCGAGCCGTCGAACAGAGAACGATGAGTTTCCTTGGCGTTCTTGGGCAGCGTCTTGGTGTCGACGGCGAAACCGTGATTCATCGAGACGATTTCGACCTTGCCGGTGGTGTAGTCCATCACCGGATGGTTGGCGCCATGATGGCCCTGATGCATTTTCTCGGTCTTGGCGCCGACAGCGAGCGCCATCATCTGATGGCCGAGGCAAATGCCGAAGGTCGGCACTTTCGCATCGAGCAGCGACTTGATCACTGGCACGGCATATTTGCCGGTTTCGGCGGGATCGCCAGGACCGTTCGACAGGAAGACACCGTCGGGCTTCATGGCGAGAATGTTTTCCGCCGGCGTCGTTGCCGGCACGACGGTGACGGCGCAGCCCGCTTTGGCAAGCAGGCGCAGGATGTTGCGCTTGACGCCATAATCGATGGCGACGACGCGATATTTCGGATCGGTCTGGCGGCCGTAACCCTTGCCCAGTTCCCAGGTCGTCTCGTCCCAGTCGTAGCGCTGGGCGGTGGTGACGTCGGGCACCAGATCCATGCCATCGATGCCCGGCCAGGCCGCCGCCTCTTTCTTCAGCGCGGCGAGATCGAACTTGCCATCCGGCGCATAGGCGATAACCGCGTTGGGCATGCCCTTTTCGCGGATCAGCGCGGTGAGCGCGCGCGTGTCGATGCCGCTGAGGCCGATGATGTTGCGGGCCTTCAGCCACTGGTCGAGATGGCGCGTGGCGCGGAAATTCGACGGGTTGGTCACCGGGGCGTGGACGATCACGCCGCGGGCGCCCGAGGAGGCCGCCATGTTGACGGTCTCGATGTCCTCTTCGTTGGTGCCGACGTTGCCGATGTGCGGGAAGGTGAAGGTGATGATCTGGCCGGCGTAGGACGGATCGGTGAGGATTTCCTGGTAGCCGGTCATGGCAGTGTTGAAACAGACTTCGCCGATGGCGTGGCCAGGGGCGCCCAGGCCGTAGCCCTCGATCACCGTGCCGTCGGCAAGCACCAGGAGGGCGGTCGGCGCAGGTTTGGTCCAGCCGGTCGTCTCCGGCTTTGCTTGAACGTTGGTCATGGTCGCTTTACACCGTTCGCGCGTGCCTGTGGGCGCGCTGACGCGCCGATCTGGCCGCGGACATGGGATTGAATTGGCGCGCACGCTAGCGCATGAGCCGCGAAAACGGAAGCGGCCGCGTGAGAAGTTCGCCAGATTACACAAAACAGGAGCAGGGGCATGCGCGAACAGTTCACCACGGTCATGAAAGAGGCGATGAAGGCTGGCGACAAGCGCCGTCTGGCCACGGTGCGCCTGATCCAGGCCGCCCTGAAGGACAAGGACATCGAGGCGCGCGGGGCCGGCAAGACCGTCTCCGACGACGATATTCTGGCGCTTTTGCAGAAAATGGTGAAAAGCCGGCAGGAATCGGCCGATATCTACGCCAAGGCGGGCCGCCCGGAGCTGGAAACCCAGGAGCGCGAGGAAATCGCCATTATCAATGAGTTTCTGCCCAAACAGCTCGGCGAGGACGAGGTCAAGGCGGCGATCGCGGTGGCGATCAGCGAAACCGGTGCCACGTCGATGAAGGACATGGGCAAGGTCGTGGGCGCGCTCAAAGCCAAATACACCGGCCAGCTCGATTTCGCGAAGGCCAGTGCCTTGGTTAAGGGTATGCTGGGCGGCTGATCACCGCCGCCCAGAGGCTTGTGGACGCAATCAGGCTTTCTTGGTGGCGTTCATGATCATGCCGACGACCGCCGTGACGATGGCGCCGGAGACGCCGCCGCCGACCAATTGACCCGCTGCAGCAGCGAGATCGAAGCCGCCGGCTCCGCCCGCCAGCATTGGAATCAGCGACGACAGCAGGCTGCCACCGGCCAAACCGCCGATGGCGCCGGCAATGGTGTTGCCGGTTGAGCCAAGGCTGGCATTCTTCATCGCGCCGGCAATACCATTACCGCCGATCACGCCACCTACGATTTGCAGGATGAGGTTGATTAACATTGCGCCGGTCATAAAAACCCCCTTCGCAAATGCCGTTTCGCTTCGCACAGAAGCGAAAGCGGGAACGAAGCCAAATGGCCCCACGTTGATTTGACACGCAAATTTGGCTTTACCGCAAGTATTTCCGTCGTCGCTGCTTAATATCGCAGGGGAAAGAAACTTCCCGATGACGGATTTGCACCGCTGGAAAGCGGGGAAAAGCGCACAATATGAGGACTCTGCGGATGCAAGGCTTTATCCTGGCCAGGCGAGACCAGCGCTGATGCGATTTACACCGTCCCTGCTCGAGGAGATCAAGGCGCGGCTTCCTGTATCGGAAGTCGTGCGTAAACGCGTGCAGTTGAAGAAATCTGGCCGTGAATTCAGTGGTTTGTCGCCGTTCACACAAGAAAAGTCGCCGTCCTTTTTCGTCAACGACCAGAAAATGGCCTGGTTCGATTTCTCGTCGGGCCAGAACGGCAACATTTTCGACTTCGTCATGCGCACCGAAGGCCTGACCTTTCCCGAGGCGGTGGAGCGTCTGGCGGCGGAAGCGGGCGTCGCCCTGCCGAAATCGACGCCGGAAAATATCGAGCGCGAGAAGAAAAGAGCCACGCTGCAGGAGGTTTTGGAGCTTTCGGCCAAATTCTTCGAGGAGCAGTTGCAGGCGCGCGGCGGCGCCAAGGCGCGTGGCTATCTGGCCGGGCGCGGCATGGGCGCGTCGGTGCAGAAACAGTTCCGGCTCGGCTATGCGCCGGACGAAAAATTCGCCCTGCGTGACTATCTGGCCGGTAAGGGCGCCACCGCCGAGACCATGATCGAAGCCGGCATGCTGATTCACGGTGAGGATATCGCCGTGCCCTACGATCGGTTCCGCGACCGGGTGATGTTCCCGATCTGCGACCGTTCCGGCAAGGTGATCGCCTTCGGCGGCCGGGCGCTGGAAAAGGATGTTCCAGCCAAATATCTGAATTCGCCGGAAACACCGCTCTTTCACAAGGGTTCGGTACTCTACAACCATCACAATGCCCGTAAGGCCGCCCATGATGCCAATGGCCAGGTGATCGCGGTGGAGGGCTATGTCGACGTCATCGCCATGACCGGCGTCGGCTTCGGTAATGTGGTGGCGTCCTGCGGTACGGCGCTGACGCCTGACCAGTGCGAACTGCTGTGGCGCATGGCCGAAGAGCCGATTCTGTGTTTCGACGGCGACAAGGCCGGGCGCAAGGCGGCCTATCGGGCCATCGACACGGCTCTGCCCTTGATCGGACCCGGCAAGAGCCTGCGCTTTGCCTTTCTGCCTGATGGGCAGGATCCGGACGATCTTGCCCGCAGCGGCGGCCAGGAGGCGGTCGCCGCCGTTCTGACGGCGTCGCGGCCTTTGGCCGAGGTGCTGTGGACACGCGAGAGCGAGGCGGGGCCGCTCGACACGCCCGAGCGCCGTGCGGCGCTTGAACGCAGGCTCGACACTATCGTCCGCTCGATCGCCGATGAGACCTTGCGGCGCTATTATCTCGACGAAATGCGGGCGCGTCTGAACGATTTGCTCGGGCCGCGCCGTGGCGGCGGGCGGGCGCCGTTCCAGCCGGGCCAGCGCCGTGGCGCGACCGGGCGGGCGCAGGGTGGGCGGTTCCAGCCGCCGGGAACCCCTCAGGGCTACCGCTTTCAGTCGCCGGGGGTGAGTTCCGGCATCGCAAAATCAGTGCTTTTCACCCGGACGGGGGGCATTCCGGCCCGGGAAGCGACCATTTTGCTGCTGCTTGCCAATCATCCGGACCTGCTCGCCCGGCATATCGAGGATTTGGCTGGCCTGGAATGTACCAGCAAGGACGCTGGCCGCCTGCGCGATGCCTTGGCGGCGCTCGCGGCCGACCGGCTGGAGAGCGACATTGAGGTGCGGGCCGCCCTGAATGACATGGGCTTGGCAGGGGATCTGCATAAGGCCGAGGCCATGGTTGGCGTATCCTCCGTCTGGGTCCTGAAGCCGGAAGCGGCCCTGGAGGACGCAGAAGTGGCTCTGCAGCAGGCGCTGGTCTTGCATCGGCGGGCCTTAGCGTTAAATAGAGAGCTGAAATCGGCTGAATTAGCGCTTGCCGAGGACGCCACCGAAGAGAACGTCGCCCGCCTCAGGGAAATTCAGTCGGAGCTTTCAACCATCGACGGCCGTGAGGCCGCACTGGAAGGGTTCGGTTTCATGTCCGGGCGATTGGGCCGGGCAGTGTAATTTGCGTCCACGGATAGCGCGTGGAGTTGTGGTTAAGGCGGGCTTAAGTCCGCATCAGGAATGGTGAATGGAGCGAATCGCCTGCAAAGGCGATCCCGATGTGGAATTTTCCGTGAGATTGTCCCGCGCGCATGTGAATGCGGAAGCGGTGTGATTGGAGTGCGAGATGGCAAAGAAGGACGAAGAGAAGCGCGAAGGCGAAACCGCAGTCGTTGAGACGACCGACAGTCCTTTGCTCGATCTCTCCGACGCCGCCGTCAAGAAGATGATCAAGGCCGCCAAGAAGCGCGGCTTCGTCACCCATGACGAGTTGAACGCGGTGTTGCCGTCGGAGGAAGTGTCTTCCGACCAGATCGAAGACATTTACGCGATGCTCAATGAAATGGGCATCAACGTCGTCGATTCCGAGGACGCCGAAGAAGGCGAGAGCGAGGAAGGGGGCGAAGAGGAAGCCGATGGCGGCGACCTCGTCGAGACCGCGCGCGCCACGGCCGTCGTCGCGACGACCAAGGCCGAGCCTGCCGATCGCACCGATGATCCGGTGCGCATGTATCTGCGCGAAATGGGCTCAGTGGAGCTGTTGTCGCGCGAAGGCGAAATCGCCATCGCCAAGCGCATCGAGGCTGGCCGTGAAGCGATGATCGCGGGTCTCTGCGAAAGCCCACTGACCTTCCAAGCGATCATCATCTGGCGCGACGAACTCAACGACGGCAAGGTTCTGCTGCGTGACATCATCGACCTCGAAGCGACCTATGCCGGCCCGGACGGCAAGAACACGCCGAAGATCGACATGACGGCGCCGGGCGCCCAGGAAGCGCTTGCCGCGCGCCAGCAGGAACAGCAGCAGGCCGCCGCCAATCGCGCCGCGCAGCGTGCCGCTTCCGGCGACGACGAGGAAGGCGAGAAGCCGGCGGGCGAAGAGTCCTTCGATGACGAAGACGATATGGAAAATTCCGTGTCGCTGTCGGCGATGGAAGCGGAGCTGAAGCCGAAGGTGCTTGAGACGTTCGACCGCGTCGCTTCGGCTTATAAGAAGCTGCGCCGCCTGCAGGATCAGAACGTCGAGAACAAGCTCAAGAACGAAGCGCTGACGCCGGCGCAGGAGCGCAAGTACAAGACGCTCAAGAAAGAGATCGTCGTCGACGTCAAATCGCTGTCGCTGAACCAGAACCGGATCGAGGCCCTGGTCGAGCAGCTCTATGACATCAACAAGCGGCTCATCGGCCTTGAACTGCGGCTGATGCGTCTGGCCGAGAGCCATGGCGTGGGCCGCGAGGATTTTCTGCGCAATTACCAGGGCGGAGAACTCGATCCGAAATGGGTGCTGCGCATCTCCAAGCTCGGCGGCAAGGGCTGGAAGGGCTTCGTCGCCGTCGAGAAGGACCGCATCAAGGATATGCGCGCCGACATCCACAATCTGGCGACCGAGACGGGCCTGGAAATCCAGGAATTCCGCAAGATCGTGCAGATGGTGCAGAAGGGCGAACGCGAAGCCCGTCAGGCCAAGAAAGAGATGGTCGAGGCCAATCTGCGCCTCGTGATTTCGATCGCCAAGAAATACACCAACCGTGGCTTGCAATTCCTCGACCTGATTCAAGAAGGCAATATCGGCCTGATGAAGGCGGTCGATAAATTCGAATATCGCCGCGGCTATAAGTTCTCAACCTATGCGACCTGGTGGATTCGTCAGGCGATCACCCGTTCGATCGCCGATCAGGCGCGCACCATCCGCATTCCCGTGCACATGATCGAGACGATCAACAAGATCGTTCGTACCAGCCGGCAGATGCTGCATGAGATCGGCCGCGAGCCGACGCCGGAAGAACTGGCCGAAAAGCTTGCCATGCCGCTCGAGAAGGTGCGCAAGGTGCTGAAGATCGCCAAGGAGCCGATCTCGCTCGAAACGCCGATTGGCGACGAGGAAGATTCGCATCTCGGCGATTTCATTGAGGACAAGAACGCGATCCTGCCGATCGATGCGGCGATCCAGTCGAACCTGCGTGAGACGACGACGCGCGTGCTCGCTTCGCTGACGCCGCGCGAAGAGCGCGTGCTGCGCATGCGCTTCGGCATCGGCATGAACACCGACCACACGCTGGAAGAAGTCGGCCAGCAGTTCTCGGTGACGCGCGAACGCATCCGCCAGATCGAAGCCAAGGCGCTACGCAAGCTGAAGCACCCATCGCGCTCGCGCAAGCTGCGCAGCTTCCTCGACAACTAAAGCAAATCGCGCAACGCGATTTGCCGTTGTGAACCGGTGGTCAGTCGAAAGTGCTAGCGTGAGGCTCTTCCCATGTCGCTTTTGAAAAAGCTCTTCGGCATCGGCGGCGCCAGCGATAAGCCGCCGGCGCCGGCTCAGGAGATCGAGCATAGCGGCTTTACCATTCGCGCCACGCCGTTTGAGAACGGCGGGCGCTATCAATTGTGCGGCGTCATCGTCGGCAGCGATGGCACGGAAGAAAAATTCATCCGCGCCGATGCCTTTGGCTCGATGGAAGAAGCGGTCGAGATGACCTTCTTCAAGGGCAAGCAGATCATCGACCTGCGTAATGCCCGGATGCCGCTCTAAAGTCTTTCACCGTTTCATTGAAACGGTGAAAGACTTCCGGCTCCTGTTTTGACGCGTTTTCTTCACGCGAACCGGTATCCATTTCGCTCGAAAACGCTCTAAGTCCAGCGACGTTTTACCGCTTGCTGATTTCTTGCGCTTGATCGGCTGGCGCCGATCGGCACAATCGCCTCTGGCGATTTCCGCCCGGAGCAGACCATGACGGCCCCCACTTCCTCCAAACAGCCGAAGCAGACAGCGCCGACCGGGCAGCTCACCGTGCGCACCATCGCCATGCCGGCCGACACCAATGCCAATGGCGATATTTTCGGCGGCTGGGTCATGTCGCGGATGGACCAAGCCGGCGGCATCGCCGGCGTCGAGCGGGCGCAGGGCCGCGTCGTTACCGTCAAGGTCGATTCGATGGTCTTCATCGCGCCGATGAAGGTCGGCGACGTACTTGAAATTTATCACGAGATCGAAAGCATCGGCCGCACGTCGATGAAAATCCGCATGGAGGCCTGGGCGCAGCGTTTCCAGACCACGCAGCGCGACAAGGTGACGGAAGCGACCTTCACCTTCGTCGCCGTCGACGATAATGGCCGGCCCCGCCCGATTCCCAAGCATGACGGCTGAGGCGTTTTCGAGCGAAGTGGATTCCGGTTCGCGTGAAGAAAACGCGTCAAAACAAGAGCCTGAAGTCTTTCACCGTTTCAAAGAAACGGTAAAAGACTCTAAGGCATCGACCACCTGATTTATACGGATGATTTACAAGATAATTTGCTTGCTGCGCGCAATCGAATATACCTGCGGCGCACCCGTGGGCGCGGCTTGATAGCCTTGCTCTCCGGGCCGATAGCTCAATGGTTAGAGCCGGCCGCTCATAACGGTCTGGTTGCAGGTTCGAGTCCTGCTCGGCCCACCACTCACCGCATCGGTGATTCTCACTTTGGCTCGATTTGAATTTGTCGGTGCCCGAGCAGACTGCCGTTGGATGACCCAAATCCGCCCATTTGGTGCGCATCTTTTACCAACACTTCCACGAGCTTAGTTAGAGAGGCAAAGCCTGCCTGATGATTGCGCTTGATACGCGCGGCTTCGGCTGGTCAAATCATTCTCAGAAGAGATGGAAACGTGGAGCGGGCGAACTTGTTAACGTGGCTTGTGCAGTGCCGGGTTGGTGGCGTTCATTGTTAATTTTTATTATACGGAAGGCCTGAACTTTTCCTGTTGCGCGTTGTTTATATACTAATTTGATTGCAGAGGGGCCTATCTATATGCCATTCGCTTGTATCTCTGATTTGCAATCCATAAAGGGCCCAGAGCGCGAGCATCTGCAGCACATCGACGACGCGCTGACCAACGTCGTCCGTGAGAACGCTCTTTTGGCCCGCGATGGCGCCCTCAATCTGGATGTGATTTCCAACGCGACCGTGACGTTGCTGCTGACCGTGGCAGCGCGCGAAGCGCTTGTCGTCGCCGAACAAACCGGTCAACGCATCGACAGCGCGACCTTCGAGCGGTTGGCGAAGGAAGCCTTGAGCTGGGCGGTCCGCCGGAGCGGCGCCAGCGAGAAAGAAGTCCATTAAAAAGAAAATCGCGTTTCAGGAGAAACGCGATCGTCGTGTCACCCATTGGCCCGCTGGTGCCAATGGGTTTTATTTTAGGTGCCTGGCTCTTAGCCGTTGCCGAACAGTCTCAGGATCAGCTGCGTGCTCTGGTTGGCGAGCGACAGCGACTGAACACCCAATTGCTGCTGCACCTGCAGAGCCTGCAGCTTGGTCGATTCCTTGTTCATGTCCGCATCGACCAGCGAGCCGACGCCGCTGGTGATAGCATCCGACAATTGCGAGATGAAGGTCTGCTGCGCCGAGATGCGCGATTTGACCGATCCGAGGTTCGAAGCGGCGGTCGTCACGTCATCCAGCGTCTCGTCGGCGATCTTGATATAGTCCGCCAGGGTTGCGCTATCGGCGGCGGAATCGGTCAGCGCCGAGACGTCGAGGGTGGCGAGGTTGGCGGTGGTCGTGCCGACGGTGCGGTCCTTGTCGAGAATGCCGCCGGTGGCGCCCGAGGTGGCGGCGTCGAAGAGCGCGATGTTCGTGACGTCGATGTCGATCGTGCCGAGTGTCAGCGTCCCGCTTGTGTCGCGGGACATCGAGGCCAACGTGCTCTTGACCGGATTGTAGCCGGTGGCGGCGGAATCGACGGAAACCCAGTTTTGCCCGGAGACGGCGGCGGAGTCCGAGACGCTCTTCAACTGCTTCTGCAACTGCGCGATATCGGCCTGCACGGCGGTGCGGTCGACGCCCGGCTGAGCGGCGGTGACGAGCTTCGCCTTGATCTGCGAAATCAAATCCTTCGATGAATTCATCGCTGCGATGGCAACATCGATCGTCGAGCTGCCCAGGTTGAGTGCGTCCGTGATCGACGAATTCACATCGTTGTCGGACTTCATCTTGGTGGCGATCGTCCAGTAGGCGGCGTTGTCGGCGGCGCTGGTGACGCGCAGGCCCGTCGAAATGTGCGATTGCGTCGTGGTCATGTCCTTCGACGTTTGCGTCAACGTCTGCAGGGCGATCATCGCGGCATTGTTGGTCAGTATGCTGCTCATGGTCATATTCTTTCGTTTCTGGCGCAATCACCGAAGCGCCTTGGCCCAACTAGGGCTGGAAGGCGCGCCTCCACGACGGCCTGGCATGAGGTGTCCAAACACGCCCCAGCTTAGTTAGGCTACTCAAGCTTTCGTGGAGCTTGCGTCGGCTTTCCCGCCTGGCGCGGGGACTGGGGCTGGCGCCAGCCTCGGGCAAGTTTGAGCGGACATGCTCATGGTGCTGATATGGAAGAGGCGCGAGGCTCGTATAGTATGACAACGGAGGCACTCCAGTTATTCGCGCTGGCTTCGCGGCGCAACGAATGGTTGACCGCCCGCCAGGCCGCGATCTCGACGAACATCGCCAATGCCAATTCGCCCGGTTATCGGGCGGTCGACGTGCAGCCGTTCTCTGACATTCTTGAGAAAATGGATGTTGCCGTCGCCACCACCAAGCCGGGACATATGTCGACCGGCTCGTTCGCGACGCAGGCGTCGGCGGCGAGGGCTTCATCGGGAGCCGACGTCACGGTCTCGGGCAATTCGGTCAATATCGAAGAAGAGATGGTCAAAGCCGGCGCCGTGAATCGCGACTACGCTTTGAATACCAACATTGTGAAGGCATTCCACAAAATGCTGCTCACCTCGATGAAGGCATAATCATGATTGATCCGTTGCAGGCGTCTTTCAAAATCGCATCGAGCGGTTTGCAGGCGCAATCGAACCGGCTGCGCGTCATTTCCGAGAACGTGGCGAATGCGGAATCGACCGGAAATACTCCCGGCGCCGATCCTTACGCTCGCAAGACCATCACCTTCGAGAGCGAATTGGACCGCGCTTCGGGCGCCTCACTGATGCGCACCAAGAGCATTGGTGTCGACAATTCGCCGTTCCGGCTGGAGCGCAATCCGGGCCATCCGGCGGCCGACGAGAACGGCTACGTCAAGCTGCCCAATGTCGATCCGCTGATCGAAATGGCCGACATGCGTGAAGCCAACCGGTCCTATCAGGCCAATTTGCAAACCTACAAACAGTCGCGGGAATTGTTCTCGATGACGATCGATCTTCTGAAGAGTGGGGCGTAATCGTGGCTGTTGGAACTCCTTTTGTGAATTCGGTAACGGGCTTCGGCAGCGTTGCGACGCCGAATGCCTTGGGCGGCGCCGATGCCGTCAAACAGGTGACGGAAGGGCAGGCTGGCGTTTCCGACTTCGGTCAATTGCTGACGCAGCTTTCCGGCGAGGCGGTGCAGACTCTGAAGTCGGCGGAACACGTGTCGGTCGCCGCGATCGGCAATAAAATCTCCGCTCAGCAAGCGGTCGAATCCATTCTCGCCGCCGAGCGGACGCTGCAGACGACGGTCGCCGTGCGCGACAAGCTTGTGAGCGCCTACCAAGAAATTAGCCGCCTCTCGATCTAGGAGTTCTCATGCGATCCCTCGCCATTGCCGCCACCGGCATGAATGCGCAGCAACTGAACGTCGACGTCATCGCCAACAATATGGCGAACATCAATACGACCGGCTTCAAGCGCGCCCGCGCCGAATTCACCGATCTGCTGTATCAAACCGAGCGCTTGCAGGGTGTTTCCAGCCGCGGGCGGGACAATATCGTTCCCGAAGGCGCTTCAGTCGGTCTTGGCGTTCGTACTGCCGCCATCCGCAACCTGCACGTTCAGGGCAGTCTGGCGGCGACGGGCAACAAGTTGGACCTTGCCCTGACGGGGCGCGGCTTCTTCCAGATCACCGGCCCTGACGGCGAAATCCTCTACACGCGATCGGGCGCCTTCAATACCAACGCCACCGGCCAGCTCGTCACCCTCGACGGCTATACGGTGTCGCCGACGATGGTCATTCCGACCGATGCGGTGGATGTCACCGTTTCCGATTCCGGCATCGTCAACGTGACGCTCAGCGGCCAGACGGCGCCGCAGCAGTTGGGTCAATTGACGCTGGCCAATTTCGCCAACGAATCCGGTCTGGCGCCGCTCGGCGGCAATCTCTATCGCCAGACGGTGGCGTCCGGCCAGCCGGTGACCGGCGTGCCGGGTGATCCGGGCTTCGCGACCATCAAGCAGGGCTATCTCGAGGGCTCGAACGTCGATCCGGTGCGTGAAATCACCGAACTGATCTCGGCGCAGCGTGCCTATGAAATGAATTCGAAGGTCATTCAGGCTTCGGATGAAATGGCCTCGACCGTCTCCAAGGGCATGAGGTAAGCGGATGTCTGTTGGGCGCTCCCGCGTGACCCGTCGGATCGGAGCGGCGGCTTTGCTCGCCGCGTTTCTCGCCGCCGGCATCACTGTTTGCGCGGCGGACGATATCAGTGTTCCGGTTCCGACGATCGTGATCTATCCGCGCGACGTCATCAAAGAAAACATGCTCGAGAACCGCTCCATTTCCCATCGGCCGCAATCGGGCGCGATCGCGGAAACGCGGGCCCAGCTTGTCGGCAAAGTGGCGCGGCAAACCTTGTTGCCGGGCAACTTGATTCCAACCGCCGCGGTCGAAGAGCCGCGGCTGGTGACCATCGGGCATCAGGTGCGGCTGGTCTACAACTCCGGCGGCATCGTCATCGTTACCTATGGTCTTTCGTTGCAGTCGGGCACGGCTGGCGAACTGGTCAGGGCGCGTAATATCGACAGCGGCGTCAATGTCTCCGGAGTCGTGCAATCGGACGGATCGCTGCTGGTCGGGGGGCTTTGATGCGGCTGTTCCTCATGGTGCTGGGGCTCTGCCTGTTCGCCATGCCGAGCCAAGCGCTGGTTCGCATCAAGGATGTGACTGCGCCGCAGGGTTTACGTGACAATCAGCTCGTTGGTTATGGCTTGGTCGTCGGCCTGCAAAGCAGCGGCGATACGCTGCGCAACTCGGTGTTCACCGAGCAGTCCCTGCAATCCATGCTCGACAGGATGGGTATCAATATTCGCGGCTCGGTGCTGCGCACCCGCAACGTCGCCGCCGTGATCGTGACGGCTGATCTGCCGCCCGCCATCGGGCGGGGCGGTCGTGTGGATGTGACGGTGTCCTCGCTTGGCGACGCGACGTCGCTGATGGGCGGAACGCTGATCATGACGCCGCTGAACGGCCCGGATGGCCAGACCTATGCGGTTGCCCAAGGCGCCCTGATCGTCACCGGTATGGCGGCTGTCGGCCAGGCCGAAACCGTCAC
Source organism: Methylocella sp. CPCC 101449 (assembly GCF_031921685.1). Taxonomy (NCBI): domain Bacteria; kingdom Pseudomonadati; phylum Pseudomonadota; class Alphaproteobacteria; order Hyphomicrobiales; family Beijerinckiaceae; genus Methylocella; species Methylocella sp. CPCC 101449. Next base: position 2,173,367 of record NZ_JAPDHU010000001.1, read on the forward strand.
ACAGGGCGTGCCGACGGCGGGGCGTATTCCCAATGGCGCCACCATCGAGCGCGAAGTGCCGGGCCAGCTGTCGGATTTTTCGCAGTTGAGCCTGACATTGAAAAATCCCGATTACGCCACATCGGTGCGGGTCGCCGATGCCATCAACGCCTATTCGTTGCAGCGCTATGGCAAGCGGACGGCACGCGAGAAGGATTTTCGGACGGTCACGCTGGTCCGGCCACCGCGCACCACCACCACGCGCTATCTCGCCGAGATCGGCGATCTCGTCATCGAGCCCGATACGGTTGCCCGCATCGTGGTGGATGCCCGTTCCGGCACCATCGTGATCGGCCAGGACGTGCAGATTTCGACGGTCGCGGTCACGCACGGCAATCTGTCAGTGCGGATCACGGAAGCGCCGGTCGCCTCGCAGCCGGCCCCGCTGTCACGTGGGCAGACGGTGGTGACGCCGCAAACCAATATCGACGTCAATGAATCCGGCGGCCAGATTGCTCTCGTTGGCGGCGCGACCCTGAAGACGTTGGTGCGCGGGCTCAATCAGATCGGCGTGAAACCCACCGGCGTCATCGCCATCCTGCAAGCGATCAAATCTTCGGGCGCATTGCAGGCCGAGCTCGTCGTTCAATAGCGCTGCGGGATTTCACATCGCAATTCCCGTCTTGCATTCGACAGTCTTGCACAAGCTTGAAACGCGATACCTTCGATATGACGCTGCCGCATCACAGCCCAAAGCCTTCTCATTCACGGTGGATTGCCGCATTCTCCGGAGCCTGTCTGCTGGTCTGCGGGCTTTCTTGGTCCGGCCCGGTATTGGCGCAGGACCAGGCGCGCGTGGCGGCTGGCCGGCCTCTGGATCTGTTGCGCGGCGGAAAGCCGGCGATCAGCGCCGCACAGGCGCGCGCAAGGGCCATTCAGAGAGCGGAGGCCGCCGCCAATCGTCGGGCGGCACGGCAGCCAAAAGCCGTAGCGAGCGGCACTCAGCCCGTGCCGATGCCGCAAGAGCAGACGGCGACGCTCGTCGAGCCTGTGGCGAAAGCAACGGTGCCGGCGCCTGCGCCGAGCCCGGTCGTCGCGGCGCTAGAGCCGCGCGCCGCAGCGGTCGAACCGGTTGCCGCCAAGCCGGTCCGGCCGACATTGGCGCAAGATTACTGCGCCAACATTTCCAACGCGGCCTCGGAATTCAGGTTCGCCTGGCAGATGCAGCAGCTCACCGATCTCGAAAGCCAGATCACCAAGCGCATCGCCGAACTCGATGCCCGCCGGGCGGAACTGGCGCTATGGCAGGAAAAGCAGGACGAGTATCGGCGCCGGGCCGAAGAGAGCGTCGTGGCGATCTATTCGCGCATGCGGCCGGACGCGGCCTCGTCTCAGCTCGCTGTCATGGAGGAAGCTGGGGCGGCCGCCATTCTGTCCAAGCTCAGCCCCAAGACGGCAAGCCTGTTGCTCAATGAAATGAATGCCGTGAAGGCTGCGAAGCTGGCGGATTTGATGACGACGGGATCAATCGATGCCAGCAAGAAATGAATGCGCGCTTGTGAAAGGCTCGTTTCTGGCGCTCGCGCTCGCGGCGTTGGGCGGCTGTGCGACCGATATTCACGACTTTGGTCGCGAGCCCAGGATGACGGCGGTGGGCACCGGGCTTGAGCAGGATATCGCGACGTCGTCCATTTATACGGTGCCGTACCCGCAGCCCTCGCTCGCCTATGGCAGCCGGTCGCTGTGGGCCAGCGGGCGGGGCGATCTGTTCCGCGATCAGCGTGCGATGCGCGCCGGCGACGTGTTGACCGTCAATATTTCCATCAACGACAAGGCAACGCTCGGCAATACGACCGATCGTTCCAAGGAAGCCAAGATTTCCAACAATATGGCCGCGCTGTTCAGCCTGTTCGGGTGGACGAAGTCCGGCACTTTGGATGTGGAGGTCGACTCGAAGTCGTCGACGAAGGGGCAGGGCAATATCGATCGCTCCGAAAAGATCCAGCTTTCGGTGGCGGCGATCGTCACTCAGGTTCTGCCCAACGGCAATTTGCTGATTTCCGGGTCGCAGGAAATCCGCGTCAATTATGAACTACGCCTGCTCAACCTGGCAGGCATCGTGCGGCCGACCGACATCGCCCGCGACAATACGATCTCCTACGACAAAATCGCCGAAGCGCGTGTGTCCTATGGCGGGCGTGGCCGCGTGATGGAAGTGCAGCAGCCCAATTGGGGACAGCAGATCTACGATCTGGCGCGCCCGTTTTAGGTGATGACCGGCTCATGGCCAAGAATGTCGCGAAAGTAACGGTCAAGGAAGGGGAGCCGAAACGCGGTCCTTCCGGCATCATGTTCATTCTCGGATTGCTTGTTATCACGGCGGCGGCGCTGGGCGGGGGATGGCTCATCAGTTCGCAGATCCAGACGATGGCCAGCCATGAAGTGGCGAAATCGCCGAAGGCGGAAGACGCCAAGCCGCGGCCCGCCAGCCGGGCATTTTCGAACCTGGTGGAATTGGCGCCGATGGTGACCAATTTGGGCGCGCCGGAAGATGCCTGGATCCGTCTCGAGGCCGCCGTGGTCATGGATAATCCGAGCCAGCCAGATACGGACGTGCTGGCGCGCGAGATCACCGGCGATTTCCTGGCCTATCTGCGCACCATTTCCATTGCTCAGGTCCAAGGCGCCATCGGGTTGCAGCACTTGCGGCAGGATCTGGCCGAGCGTGCGGCTATTCGGTCCAAGGGACGTGTCCGCGAACTCATCATTCACACCATGGTCATCCAATGAAGCGTCTGGTCGCGCCGCTCCTGCTGTTGACGCTTTTCTTGCTGTATGCTGCGGATGCGCAGGCGCAAACGCTGGATCTCGACAAGCTGCTGCCGGGTGCCGGTAGTTCGGTCAGCGGGCGGATGATCCAGATCTTTGCGGTGCTGACGGTCCTGTCAGTGGCGCCGGGCCTGCTCATCATGGTGACCAGTTTCACGCGCTTCGTCGTCGCGCTGTCGTTTCTGCGGTCGGGGATCGGCCTGCAAAGCACGCCATCCAATATTATCCTCATCAGTCTTGCGCTCTTCATGACCTTCTATGTCATGACGCCGACATTCGACCGCGCCTGGGAAAATGGCGTGCGTCCGCTGATGGAAAACAGCATCACGGAACAAGAAGCGATGGTTCGCATCTCGACGCCGTTCCGCGAATTCATGCTGGCGCAGGTGCGCGAGAAGGATCTCAAGCTGTTTTCCGAACTCGCGCGCGAGAAATTTAAGGTTACCAGCGAAGACGTGGTCGATTTCCGTATTCTGATCCCGGCCTTCATGATCTCGGAACTGCGCCGGGGATTCGAAATCGGTTTTCTCATCGCCATTCCGTTTCTGGTCATCGACATGATCGTGGCTACGCTTACCATGTCGATGGGCATGATGATGATGCCGCCCTCGGTGATCGCCTTACCGGTGAAAGTGTTGTTCTTCGTCCTGATCGACGGCTGGAACATGCTGGTGGGCAGCCTGGTCCGATCGGTCGTATGAAAAACTCTCAGAGCGGCTCCGATCCGCGTTGAGGACTTATTAAGACTCTGATACGTACTCTGCGCAGATAGCAGGTTGTGGCTCCTGGATGAATCCGGGCCCAAAGGCATGATGTCGCCCTGCTATACCGGTGCAAGTCCGGAATGTCCCCCACGTTAGTTCAGTTCAAAGGGACATCAGTTATGGCTAGCCTTCTCACCAACAATTCCGCGATGATCGCCTTGCAGACGTTGACGCAGACGTCCAAGGACTTGGCCACGACCCAATCGCACATTTCGACCGGTCTGCGCGTCACCAGCGCCGCTGATAACGCTGCTTATTGGACGATCGCCACCAAGATGAAGTCCGACAACGATGCGAATTCGTCGGTTACGGACGCCTTGAACCTCGGCGCCGCGACTGTCGATGTCGGCATGGCGGCTCTGAACTCGTCGAAGGATCTGGTTTCGCAGATCAAGGCGAAGCTCGTCACCGCTTCTCAGCCAGGCGTCGACCGCACCGCTGTGCAGGCCGACATCGCGCAGCTGCAGAAGCAGCTGAAGAGCGTTGCCGATTCCGCCGCCGTTTCCGGTCAGAACTGGGTTTCCGTCGACTCCGGCGCGACCGACTACAGCGCGACCAAGAAGACCATCGCTTCCTTCACCAAGGACAGCACCGGCGCCGTTTCGATCGGCACGATCGATCTCGACGCCTCGAAGACCGCGCTTTATGACGCTGCCGCCACCGGCGCGACCGGCGGCATTCTCGATAAAGAGCGGACCATCGGCACCGACACCACCTCGATCGCCACGATGGACATCTCGGCTCTGACCGATTCGACTGCCGACCAGGCGACGATGGCCAACTACATCAAGATGGCCGACACCGCGTTCGGCGAAATCACGGCCGCCGCTTCGACCATGGGTTCGGTCAAGACCCGTATCTCGATCCAGCAGACCTTCGTGTCGCAGCTGTCGGACGCCATCACCAGCGGCATTGGTTCGCTCGTGGATGCCGACATGAACAAGGAATCGACCCGCTTGCAGGCCCTCCAGGTCCAGCAGCAGCTCGGCGTTCAGTCGATGTCGATCGCGAATCAGAACACCCAGATGATCCTGAGCCTCTTCCGCTAAGATCGCTGACTAAACCAATAGAAAGCCGCGCTGGAAACAGCGCGGCTTTTTCAGTTTCAATCCTCGCACAAGCTTCAGCGTGAACTGTCCAACAAGATCGTTTTACCAGCAGGTGGAATCGGCTTGTGAATGGGGTCACGGAACAGGTTGAACGGCTGTGGAACAGCCTTTTGGGGCTCGGCCGACGCCGGTTGATCGCGCTGGCCATGGTCGGCGCGTCGGTTTTCATCGCCACGGGGCTGGTCGGCTACCAGATGAGCCGCCCTTCGTTCGAAGTGCTGTATGCCGGTCTCGATCGGCAGGACGTCACCCGAATCAGCACGGCGCTCACGGAAGCCGGGATCGGCTTCGACATCGGCTCCGATGGGACGACCGTCTATGCACGTTATGGCCAGACGGCCCGGGCGCGCATGCTGCTGGCCGAAAAGGGTCTGCCGAGCGGGGCCAACGCCGGTTATGAGCTGTTCGACAAGGTCGGTTCCTTCGGCCTGACCTCGTTCATGCAGGAAGTCACCCGCGTGCGCGCGGCCGAGGGCGAACTCGCCCGAACGATCCAGTTCATGCGCGGGGTCAAGGCGGCCCGGGTGCATATCGTCATGGGCGACGAAGGCACCTTCCGGCGCGGCCGGCAGACGCCGTCGGCTTCCGTGGCGATCCGCACCGACGCGACCAATGACGCGGCCATTGCCGCCGCGATCCGTCATCTGGTGGCCGCTGCCGTTCCGGGCATGCTGACCGAGCATGTCACGGTCATCGACAGCGACGGCACCGTGCTGACATCGTCTGAAAGCGAATCCGATGCGGCGCCGGGGCGCCTGCGCGGCCTGGAGCGGTCCGTCTCGAAGGAAATTCAGGACAATATCCGCAAGACGCTTTCGCCTTATCTGAGCCCGAAGAACTTTCAGATCAGCGTCTCAACGCGGCTGAATACCGACCGGCGCCAGACCAACGAAACCGTCTACAATCCGGAATCGCGGGTGGAGCGCTCGGTCCGCGTCATCAAGGAAAATCAGCAGTCGCAGAATTCGACCAGCCAGCAGCAGGCGACCAGCGTCGATCGCAATCTGCCGCAACAGCAGCAGGATCGCGGCCGCAACGGCGACAACAAACAGTCGAACGAAGAAAATCAGAAGCGCGAGGAACTCACCAACTATGAGATTTCCTCGAAGACGACGACCACGGTCAGCGGCGGCTATACGGTCGATGCCTTGTCGGTTGCCGTCGTCATCAACCGCGCCAGTCTGGCTGGTGATGGCAAGCTGACGGCGGAACAAATCGCCGCCCGGGCGGCGGAAATCGAACAGATCGTCGCTACGGCTTCGGGCGCTCGGCGCGATCGCGGCGACACGGTGAAGGTGAGCGTCGTCGATTTCGTCGCCATCGATCGTGATCTCGATCCTGGAACCAGTGGCCAGGGGGTGATGGATATTCTGGGCCGATATGCCGGTACGCTTATCAATTCTCTCGTCACGCTGCTGGCGATCGGGTTGGTTCTGTTCTTTGGCGTGCGCCCGGCGACCCGTGCCTTGCTGGCGGTTGCCGAACCGGCGGAGGAACCGCAGACGCCGCTTCTGACCAATGAAGCGAGCCAGATGCGGATCGAGGATCGAACGATGGCCTCGTCGGTGCCGACGCTGGATCTGGCGCCGCCTTTGCCCGATCCGATGGCTCAGCCGATCCATGCGGCCCGTGCGCGGCTGGAGCAGATCATCGCGCTCGACGAAACCCAATCAGTGGCGGTTCTCAAACAATGGATGAACCATAGGGTGGCGGCGTGAAGACCGTGCCGGTGGCGCTTTATCTCAGTCGCATGGAATCCGTGCCCGCCCGTCCAAGTCTCGTGGACCTAGCGATGGCGTTGAAGGAAACCGCGGCAGGAATTTCCGAGCAGGATTGTGCCTTGCGCGTCGCCGAAAGCCGCGAGCAGGGTTTGCTGGAAGGGCGCACCGCGGCCTTGCAGGAGGGCGAACAGCTTCTCGCCACCGAGCGCGCGCATTTCGAGGAACGATTGGCGGATGAACGCCGGCGCTGGGTCGAGGAAGAGGCTGTGGCGATGCGAACAGCCATTTTGGGTGGGCTCGACCGGATGTCGGGGCATATTTCGTCGAAAGTGGCGGACGCGCTGAAGCCGGTCATCGTCGAAGCGGTTCGCGCCAATATGCAGGCTGCGCTGGTCGACAAGCTGACCCAGTTGATGGGAACCGATGGCACGACGCGGATCGAGATCAGCGGGGCGGCCGATCTCGTTGCGGCCATCTGCGCCGCACTTCCTGAGCATTTAAACGTGGTGCGCGGTGACGCGCATGACGGGGTCGACGTTCGGATTGCGGTTCAGGATACGGAGCTGCAAACGAGCATCGGCGCCTGGATTTCGGCTTTTCAGCATTCGGGTTCGTGAGCTTCTCCATGGCGGAACAGGAAAGACCTCACGAAATCGTCATTATCCGGCGCGGTCGCCACGACGATGACGATCATCATCATGGTGGCGTCTGGAAGATCGCCTTCGCCGATTTCATGACCGCCATGATGGCGTTTTTTCTCGTTCTCTGGATCGTCAATTCCTCCAGCAAGGAAACGCGTTCCTCCATCGCGCTCTATTTCAATCCGGTGCAGCTTTCCAACAGCACGCCGGCGCGCAAGGGCCTTCAGGATGCCAAGCGGCTGGATTCCGACGCAGACCATACGACGGAGAACAATGCGCCGGGGGATGTGAAGGGCGACGACAAGAACGTCGGCGTGCCGCCGGCGGGCGGTGGTCCGCATCAGACGCAGCGGCTTGAGGCCGAGCCGGAGCCGTCGCCTAGTGATGCGAAAAAGCCGAAAAATGCTTCGGACGTGAAAGAGAAAATGCCGGCCCGCGCTGGCGTCGAGGCCAGCGGCGCCGCGCAAGTCGCACCCCGACAAGGCGCTCTCAACGACACGGCTTTGTTCCGTGATCCTTACGCCGTTCTCTCCGAGATCGCGGCGTCGCGGGACGAGGGCGGGTTGAAAAAGGAAACGCGGGAGCGGCCTCCGGAAGCGACCAGCGGCCGGCCGGGTCTCAATGCCACCGAAATTTTCCGCGATCCGTTCGAGCCGGTGCTTCCCGTTCTGCGGCCGCAGCCGTTGGACACGTCCACCGCCAACCGGATCGCCAATACGCCCGACGTGTTGGCCCAGCCGCCGCAATCGATTGCCGGAGAGGGAAGCGTTCCGGTCAATGCCGCCAATCCGCCACAAGCCGGTCCTGCTCCCGCCAAATCGGCGGCGGCCCCGGAGACGGCAGGAGAGAATGCGGATCCGACGGCGAAATTGAAGACGTTGCTCGATCAGGCGCTGCGCGACGAAGTGGATGTCAAGAAGGCGCCGCGGATCGAACTCAAGACGACGCCGGAAGGCACGTTGATCAGCCTGACCGACGATCTCGAATTCGGCATGTTCAAAATCGGATCGGCGGAACCGGATCCAAAGACAGTCCGCGTGATGGCGAAAATCGGCACGATCCTGAAGTCCGTGCCGGGTTCCGTGGTGGTGCGCGGTCACACGGATTCGCGCTCCTATCGCAGCGGTGGATCGGGCGACAATTGGCGTCTATCGTCGTCTCGCGCGCAGATGGCTTTCTATATGCTGGTGCGGGGCGGATTTGACGAGAAGCGTTTCGATCGTGTCGAAGGGCATGCGGACCGGCATTTGAAGAACGCCGCTGCTCCCTTCGCGGCGGAGAACCGCAGAATTGAAATTCTGATCAAGAAGGACAAATCGTGAGAGCGGCCGCGATCGGTTTCGCCCTATCGATGTCGGCTTTAACGAGCGCCTTTGCGCAAGCGCCGGACAGCCCGGAGCCGTTCCAATTGATCCGGTCGCTGCAGATCATTCAGTCGCAGATCGCCACGGGCAGTCAGGCTGCTTACATGGCGCAGCCAAAGCTGATGAGCCAGATCGCCGACGATTTCCTGCGAACGCCGATGAGTGTGTGGCAGGAAGAGCGTAACGCACAGGCAGCCGCGACCTATCTCTTCAGCGGCGGTTCGGCCAGCGTCATCCGGCCCCTGGTGCAGGCGAATGCGATTCAAGAGCCGAGCCGGGCACTGGTGCGCGGTGCGCTCGCCTATGTCGAGGGACGTGCGCAGGAAGCGATGACGCTGCTGATGAGCATCGATGCGCGGTCCGTCAATCCCAATCTCGGCGGACATCTTGCTCTGGTGCAGGCTGCCTTGGTCGGTGCGAAAGATCCGGTTGCGGCAAGCGGCTTTCTGGATACGGCTCGTCTGTTGATGCCGGGATCTCTCGTCGAGGAAGCGGCTCTGCGCCGGCAGATCTTCATGACGGATGCCAATACGAGCCTCGATAAATTCTTCCTCATGGCGCGGCAATATTTTCAGCGCTACCGCAATTCCGTCTACGCCTCCAATTATTGGCCGCAGTTCACTCATCTTCTTTCGCATTCGACGCTGTCGGCACAGGAAGGGGATTTCGAAAAGATCGAGACGTTCCTCGCCGATTTCAAACCGCTCGAACAGCGCGACCTCTATCTGAACATGGCTCAGTCGGCGATCCGGCAGGGGCATGCCAAAAACGCGCAACGATGGGCGCGCAATGCGCGGAACCTGTCGGCGACCGGTAGCCCGGAGGCGGTCAGGGCCGAGCTTTATGATGGCGCGGCGATGATCGCGGACAATCGGCTGACCGAGGGGCTACGGAAGTTGCAGACATTGCCCGAGAGGGAGCTCTCCGGCGAAGACCGAGAGCTGGGCGTTGCGGCGAAAGCCTTGGCGGCGAAATTGCGCGCGCCGATTGCGCCGCTGAACCAAGCCTCGATCGACCGTTTGGCGCGGACGCCGGTCGAGCCACGCCCGGTCTTTCTCGCTGCCCAACAGGCGATCAGCGAAGCCGACAAGCTTCTCAACAAGGACGCGCAGAAATGACCGATCTGTCCATCGCTTCCTCTGCTGCACAGGCGCCTTATGCACCGCGTGAGCGGACGGCTGACGCGGCGACGACAGGTCGAGAAGGCGTCAAGACCGGCTCTTTCGCCGAGATGCAGGAACGGTTCGAAAAAGGACGAGGTGCGAAGCCGGATCAAAAGACGGATCGGCCGACGTCTTCAGCGCGCGACACAACAAGCCCCGGGGCTGGCGGGCGAGGGGAGCCGCATGATGTTGCTTCGGCGGAGCCCAGGGGACCACAGCAGACGGTTGCTCAGGGGACGACGCCGGCCACCGATGCAAGGAGCAATCCGCTGGCTTTGCTCATCGGTCTTGCGGCGCCTGTTCCATCGCAGGCCGGAGATCGGCGCGGCGGGCAAGCGTCCGAACAGGAAAACACAGATATGACGGATCTGCCTCTAGCCGCTCGGGTTCCGCAGGTGCCAGCCGCACCGCGCGATCGTACGGCCGATGTCGATGGCAAGGGCGTCGAGATCGGCGCTTATGCTGAGATGGCGGAGCGGCCCGAAAAGACAAGTCTCAAGCCGGAGCAGACAGCCGAGCGATTGGTTCTTTCGGCCCGCGAGCTGATGATCGCCGTGGCGGGTGGGCGGCGGGACATACGCGACGCCGGCACCACGGAGCCGGATGACACGTGCTCAACGACGGGCCAGGAGGCCGCACCGGCGATCCCCGCGAAGAGCGACCCGATTGCTCAGCTCATCGGTGTCGTGGCCGCGCCGGTGTCGCCGGTCGAACCACAGCGCGCTGCGCCTTCCCCCCCGTCGTCGCGCCCGGCTTCGCTGTCGGATGCTTTGTCATCCGAGGCGCGGGTGTTGCCGGATGTTCATCCGGCAACGACGAAACCGGTGGATCAGGGTCCGCGCGAAGGTCGCCCGCAGGGACGGGACGCGTCGATATCCGTCAACACCGAGGGTTCTGGCATTGGTTTGAAGGTGAGCGAGATCGTCGACGTGGACAGTGCGTCGCATTTCGCGCCGGCCGGTTCCGCGCTTCAGCAGGTGGCCACGGCGGTGCGCGAAAGTCTTGGTCCGGCGCCAAGCACGCCCGTGAAGCCTGGGCCGGAGGCTACCGTCGCACAGGAGACGACTGCGCCTTTGCAGGTTTTGAATCTGAAGCTGCAGCCGGAAGCTCTCGGCAATGTTGCCGTTCATATGCGCCTGTCGGGCGATATCCTGTCCATGCACATCAAGGTTTCCGACGCCGCGACCCTAGCCTCCTTCCAGTCGGGATCGAACAAGCTCGAGGACCTTCTGAAAGCCTCCGGATATCAGGTCGACAAACTGACGATCGTGGCGGCGGCGCCAACCCCCGCCACGGATCAGGCGCCGTCAGGCGATGCCGGAGCGCGGCGCGATGGCAACGCTTCGACGATGACGCCGTCAGGGGAACAGTCGCAGGAACGCAGCGGACAAGCACAGGACGGGCAAAGGGGTGCGGAAAGGCAAGGCGGGTTTAAGGGAAATGGTGGTCAATCGCATGAAGCTTCGGCTCCTCGCACCACTCGCGCTGGCGTTTATCTGTAGCTCAAGCGCGGTTCTGCAGGCGCAGATCAACGCACCCGCGACGGCGGCGACCTGCGAACGGGAAATGCTGCGCGCGTCGCAAAAGTATAAAGTGCCGCTGGCCGTTCTCTATGCGGTGGGGCTCACGGAAACCGGCAAGAAGGGCTCCATGCAGCCCTATGCGATGAATGTCGATGGCAAGGCGGTGTTCTCCCGGTCCTTGGTGGAAGCACAAAGCAAATTCCAGGGCTTCCTGAGCAGCGGTGCGAAATTCATCGACGTCGGCTGCATGCAGATCAACCACCGCTTTCACGGCAAGCAGTTCCGCTCCCTGGCGCATATGTTCAACCCGCCCGACAATGTCGACTATGCGGCGCGTTTCCTCGTCGAGTTGAAGGCGCGCGAGCAAACCTGGACGATGGCCGTGGCGCGTTACAACGCCGGTCCCAACAACAATCCGGCGCAGAAGCGATATGTCTGCGCCGTCATCACCAACATGGTCGCCAGCGGGTTCGGAACCTGGACTCCGGCGGCCAAAAGCTTCTGCTCGAGCGGGGCCGGGTAAGCCTCGCACAAGCCGTAGCCAGTCCAATAGAGAAGGTTGATCAGGAGCCTGCGACATGAGTCTATTCGGAACAATGCGAACCAGTATCTCCGGCATGGACGGGCAATCGACCCGGATGAGCACGGTCGCCGACAACATCGCCAACGTCAGCACCACGGGCTACAAGCGGGCGTCGACCGAGTTCGAAACGATCATCGGCAGCAACAACGTCAGAAGCTATACGTCCGGCGGCATTTCGAGCCTGGTTCGCTACAACATCAGCGAACAGGGGGGATTGACGGGCACGACGAGCACGACCGATCTCGCTATTCGTGGCGAGGGATATTTCCTGGTCTCCCGGGACAACGGTCCGGCCTATCTCACCCGCGCCGGCTCGTTCGTGCCCGATGCCTCGGGCTATCTGGTCAATACGGCCGGCTATTCCCTGATGGGTTATGACCTGTCCAATGCCAGCGCCTCTTCGGCGAATGGGCTGTCGGGGCTGACCAGAATCAACATCAACCAGACCGCGCTCGTCGCCAGCCCGACGACGGCCGGCTCCATCTCGGCCAATCTGTCTTCTACCGCCACAGCGGTCACCGACCCCGACAAGCTGCCCTCGGCAAACCAGGCGGATGCGACCTTTACCAGCAAGACGTCGCGGGTGACCTACGACAATCTGGGCGGCAAGGTCGAACTCGATATCTATTTCACGAAGACGGCCGATAATACCTGGGAAGTGGCGGTCTATAACAAGGCCGATGCGGCAGCGGGCGGCGGCTTTCCCTATGCGTCAGGCCCTCTTGCGTCGGAAACCCTGGACTTCAGCCCGACCAATGGTGCGTTGACGAGCGGTTCGCCTTTGTCGATCCCCATTCCGGGCGGCCAGACGATGACCTACGATCTCAGCAGTTCGACGCAGCTCTCCTCGCCGTTCCTCATCAGCAATGCGACGGAAAACGGCAATGCCCCGAGCGCGCTGGATCATATCGAGATCAGCAACGATGGCATTCTGTCGGCTGTCTATCAGGACGGTACCCGGATCGCGAAATTCCTGATCCCGCTGGCGACGGTGGCGAGCCCTGACAATCTGCGGCCGATTGACGGCAATGCTTTTGCCGATACGGCGGCATCCGGCTCGATCCTGGTCGGCAACGCGCGGCAGGGAACATTCGGGTCCATCGCCTCCTCGTCACTCGAAAATTCCACCGTCGATCTCGGTTCCGAGCTGACGACGATGATCGAGGCGCAGCGCTCTTATGCGGCGAATTCGAAAGTCTTCCAGGGTGCGTCCGAGATGATGGACGTGCTCATGAATCTGAAAACCTAAAGTTCTCGTCCAATCCAGGGGCAATTACGCTTCGGTCGAAACGCGATTGCCCTGAGTTCCCATTTTTGATGCGTCTTTGTGAGGTTTGGCCAGGTCAAACCGCAAACCGCTATAGTTGAGGATATGGGATGACGCTCACAAGCGCTCTCAACAGTGCGAAAACGTCGCTTGCTACCGCTGCTCTCCAAACCAATGTGACCTCGCGAAATATCGCGGGGGCTTACGATTCTTCCTATTCGCGTAAGATCGTCAATGTCGTCACAAGCCTGGACGGTACGGGCTATGTCGCCTCCGTCACCCGCGCGACCAGCGCGGCCTTGCAGAGTAAGGTGTGGGGCGCGACGTCCAGTGCCGCTGCCAGTTCAGCGTTGTCGTCCGGGCTCAATCAGATCTCGCAAACGATCGGTACGTCCACGGACGGCCGGTCGGTGTCGTCGCAGATCGCCAGTTTGAATACGGCGCTCCTGACCGCCGCCGCCAGTCCGAATTCGCAAAGCACGTTGCAGGACGTGCTGCGGGCGGCACAGGATCTGGCCTCGGCGCTGAATGACGCCACCACCTCGGTTCAGGGGATTCGCAAACAGGCGGATTCCGACATGGCCGCATCGGTGGCGAAGATCAACGACCTGCTGGCGCAGTTCAAGAGCGTCAACGATGCGATCGTCAGGGGCAGTACCTCCAATACGGATATCACCGACCAACTCGATGCGCGCGATCGCATTCTGACGTCGCTTTCGCAGGAAGTTGGCATCTCCGTCGTGACCGGCCCAGACAATGGCATGTCGATCTATACGGATAGCGGCGTTGCCCTCTTCGACAAGGATCCACGGCAGGTTACGTTCCAGCCGACCTCCGCCTTCTCGGCGGGCACGACGGGCGGCGCCGTATTCATCGATGGCGTCGACGTCACGTCGCAATCCTCAAACATGGGCATCAAGTCCGGCAATCTGTTCGGGTTGGCGCAGTTGCGCGACGACGTCACCGTGCAGTACCAGAAGCAACTGGACGAGACGGCGCGCGGATTGATCAATGCTTTCGCCGAAAGCGATCAGTCATCGTCCGGCGGCCCGACGCAGGCGGGTCTGTTCACATGGTCCGGTGCGCCCGGCATGCCGCCGGCATCGCTCACCGACGGTCTGGCAGGCAGTATCAGTATTGCGGCCAGCGTCGATCCGGCGCGGGGCGGGAATTTGAACCTGCTGCGCGACGGCGGCATTTCGGATCCCGGCAACCCCGACTATGTTTATAACAGAACGGGCGCGGCTGGCTATTCCGGCCGCCTGCAAGGGCTTGTCGACAATCTGTCTGGCAATCAGACGTTCGATCCCGCCGCGGGGATCAACACTTCCAGCAGCGTATCGACCTTCGCGACATCGTCCGCGGCATGGCTTGAGAGTTTGCGGAAAAATGCCTCCGACAAGGCCGATCAACAAGGCACCATTCGCGATAGCGCCACGCAAGCGCTGACGAGCGCCACAGGCGTCAACATGGATGACGAACTGTCGCGCATGCTGGATATCGAACATTCCTATCAGGCTTCGGCGAAACTGATCTCCGCGATCGATCAAATGTTCACCGTCCTGTTTCAGGCGATAGGCTAAACCCATGGCGAACATGATTTCAGGTCTGGCCGGCTCCGAGGCGATGCGGACCGCGATCCAGAAGATTCAGCTGCAATTGGCCAAGGGACAGAAGGAGCTGGCGTCCGGAACCGTCGCGGATGAAGGCCTGGCGCTCGGCTCGAAAGTGGGCCAAGCATTTTCGCTGAGCAACCAGCAGAGCCAGCTCACCGCGATCCTGGAGACGAACAAGCTGGCGTCGACGCGGATGCAGGCCCTGCAGACGTCGATGACGTCCATTATGTCGAGCGCGAAGGATTTCAGCACTCAGCTCATGGCTTCGCGCAGCAGCACTGACAATGCTTCGAACATCGCGACGGACGCCAAGACTCTTCTCACGAGTTTCGAGGGGATTCTCAACACGAGCGTCAGCGGCGAATATATTTTCGCGGGAGAGAATTCGAGCGAGAAACCGGTCGCGAGCTATTTCTCGACGCCTGCCTCGGCGGCGCAACAGGCGATCGATGCCAGTTTCCAGGCGAAGTTCGGCTTTCCGCCTGGCGATCCGCAGGCGAAGAATATTTCGCAAGCCGATATGCAGAGCTTTTTGGACAACGAGTTCCAGTCGGCTTTCGATGCCGCGAATTGGTCGGCGACGACGAGTTCGGCTTCCGACACGCCGATCAAGAGCCGGATATCACCGAACGAAAGCGTCGATACGTCCGTGACGGCGAACGAGCCAGCCATGCGCAAGCTTGCGATGGCATACACCATGGTTGCTGGCCTCGGTGTCGATCAGATGAACAGTGGCGCCTATCAGGCGACCATGGAAAAGGCGATCAGCATGATTGGCGAGGCCGTGTCTGATCTGACATCGGCACAGGCAAAAGTTGGATATGCGCAGCAGAGGGTGAGCGCGGCGAACGATCGAATGACGCTTCAGAGCAATATGCTTGAGAGTTCTTTGGGTGATCTCGTCGGCGTCGACTACAACGAAGTCACGATGAGAATTCAAAGCCTCACCACGCAGATGGAGATGGCCTATACGGTCACCGGGCGCATTCAACAACTGTCGCTGCTGAACTTTTTGTAACGGACTGTCTGTAGGGTTTGGGAGCGGGCATGTATCAGTTTCTCTATTCCGAAGTGCTTGACGATGATCCGGACGAGGCGCGGCGCCGCGAGCGCGAAGCTTTCGACCAAGCGTTGAGCCTGCTGCGTACGGCGGAGGAAAAAGGCGTCGGCTCCATTGAAACGGTGCGGGCGCTGCATTTTCTGCAAATGCTCTGGTCCATCCTGATCAAGGATCTGTGTGCGCCGGAGAACGATTTACCCAAGGATCTGCGGGCGGGTATCGTGTCGATTGGTCTGTGGGTCGCGAAGGAAGTAGACGCCGTTCGCAGTGGAACCGCGACATCCCTCGCCGATCTGATCGAGATCAATCAGATCGTCCGCGACGGATTGAAATGAGGTCGAAATGATCATCTCCCTGAAGCCGAAATCGAAATTCTACCTCAACGGCGCGGTTGTTCAGGTCGATCGTAAGGTCAATGTTCAACTTCTGAACGACGCGGTTTTTCTGCTCGACATTCATGTCATGCAAGAGGCCGACGCCCGCACGCCGCTGCGCCAGCTCTATTTCGTGCTGCAGGCCGCCCTCATGGATCCCAAGAGCGCGCCGGCGGTGCATGGCCTGCTGGCCTCGATGCTGCCGGCCCTCAACAGCTCGTTTGAGAATTCCGAGGTGCTGGCCGGTCTCCAGGTCGTCGCCAAGCAGATCGGATCGGAACGTTATTTCGACGCGATGAAGACGATACGCGGGCTGTTTCCGATCGAGGACAACATTCTGCGTCCTAAATCCACGGAATCTGTCGAAACCATCGCAACGGTCAGCGCCGCGTAACCTTCGTCGTAGAGCGTCGTTAGCCGGAGAGAATCGCATGCAAGTCAATTCCACTACCCAGACATCTTCGACGACGACGTCCACGACAACGGCTTCGGCGCCGACCGTGGATTATAACGCCTTCCTTAGGCTTCTCGTCGCGCAGATGAAAAACCAGGATCCGACGAAGCCGACGGATTCGACCGAGTTTCTTTCGCAGCTCGCGTCCTTCTCCAATGTGGAGCAGGCCGTGCAGATGAACAATAAGCTGAACGCCTTGCTGACCAATTCGGCGCTCTCTCAGGCGGATGGCATCATCGGCCGGACATTGACCTCGGCGGATGGCACGATCACCGGCAAGGTCAATTCGGTCACCTTGCAGTCCGGTGGTCTCGTCGCGCTTCTCGACAACGGGACCAAGCTCGCGGTCACCGATGGTGTGATGGTCAGCTGAGATGAACGAAGCCGACGCGCTCGATATCGTCGATGCCGCGATGTGGGCCGTTCTGTTCGGAGCCGGTCCCGCGGTGGCGGCCGCGATGCTCATCGGCATCGCCATCGCGCTTTTCCAAGCCTTGACGCAAGTACAGGAAGCGACGCTCACTTTCGTTCCGAAGATCGTCGTCATGGCAGTCGTCATCGCGTTCTCGGCGCCCTTCGTGGGCGCCAAAATGTATGTGTTCAGCGAGTTTGTTTTTTCTCGCATCGAATCCGGCTTCGTTCACTAAGACGCCGGCCAGCGGATCAGGCAAATCAGGCGCCTAGCGCCGCCCCGTTCATAAGACGCAGGAGTAGACGTAAAAATGGCCGGGACCATTGCCGCAAGCCGGATTAAGGCCGGCCCGACCAGCATGCGGGATATGGCGTTCGCGGCGTCTATCGTCTTCATTCTCTGCATCTTCTTCCTGCCGATTCCGCCGCTTCTGATCGACATCGGACTGGCGTTTTCGATCGCTTTCTCCGTTCTGATCCTGATGGTGGCGCTCTGGATTCAGAAACCGCTGGAATTTTCCGCCTTTCCGACCATTCTGCTGGTCGCGACATTGCTGCGCCTGGCGCTGAACATCGCGACCACGCGTCTCATCCTCTCGCATGGGTCGGAAGGCGTTACGGCTGCCGGCTATATCATCGGCGGATTTTCGAAACTGGTGATGAGCGGCGATTTCGTCATCGGCATCATCGTCTTTATCATCATCATCACCGTCAACTTCCTGGTCATCACCAAAGGTGCCACGCGTATCGCCGAAGTGGGCGCCCGTTTCGCTCTCGATTCGATCCCGGGCAAGCAGATGGCCATTGATGCCGATCTGTCCGCCGGTCTGATCGACGAGAAAGATGCGCAATTGCGGCGGCGCGAGCTGGAAGAAGAAAGCTCGTTCTTCGGTTCGATGGACGGTGCCTCGAAATTCGTGCGCGGCGATGCGATCGCCGGCATCATCATCCTGATCGTCAATATTTTCGGCGGCATCATTCTGGGCGTGACGCGACACAACATGCCGATTGGCGACGCGGCGGACATTTTCGTCAAGCTCTCCGTCGGCGATGGTCTGGTGTCGCAGATCCCGGCGCTGATCGTGTCGCTCGCCGCCGGCCTGCTGGTTTCCAAGGGTGGCACGCGCGGTTCGGCCGAACAGGCCATCATGGGACAGCTCGGAAAATATCCGCGCGCTTTGTTCGTGGCGGCGAGTCTCATGATGCTCCTGGCTTTGGTGCCTGGCCTGCCGTTTCTGCCGTTCGCTTTTCTTGCCGTGCTCCTCGCCTTCATCAGCTATTCGATCCCGCGTCGCCTGAACGCGGCGAAGGTCGCGGCCGATAAAGAGAAGGCGGAAGCCGATCTGCAGGCGGAAGTCGAGTCCAAGCAATCGGTGAAGGAATATCTGAAGACCGCTGAAATCGAACTGTGCCTCGGCAAGCAGCTGGCGGCGAAGCTCGCGACGTCGCACGACGATATCGGACACCGAGTGGCGAAAATGCGCCGCCGCTTTGCCCAGCAATATGGTTTCGTCGTGCCGGAAATCAAATTGTCGAGCAATATGAACACCGGGCCGAAGAGCTATCAGATCAAGATTCATGGTACGGTGGTTGCCGCCCATGAATTGCGGCTCAACGAGGTGCTCGTGGTGCTGGGGGACGGCCGCCGGCCGGATTATCCTGGCGATGAAGTGCGCGAACCGTCGTTCGGCATGAAAGCGATCTGGATTCCCGAAACCTTCGCCAACGATTTGCGGCACGACGGCTTCACGCCTGTCGACAATATTTCGACCATGCTGACCCATGTCAGCGAGGTGGTAAGGAACAATTTCGCGCAATTGCTCTCTTATAAGGACATGCGGAAGCTTCTCGATCGTCTGGAGCCCGAATATAAGCGGCTGATCGACGATGTCTGCCCGGCCCATATTTCCCATTCCGGTTTGCAGGCGGTGTTGAAGCTCTTGCTGGCGGAGCGTGTCTCCATCCGCAATCTCCATCTCATTCTTGAGGCGATCGCCGAGATCGCGCCGCATGCGCGCCGCGCCGAGCAGATCGTCGAACATGTGCGCATGCGCATGGCGCAGCAGATCTGCGGCGACGTGAGCGAAGACGGCGTTCTGAAAGTTCTGCGGCTGGGCAATCGCTGGGATCTGGCCTTCCATCAAAGCCTCAAGCGCGACGGCAAGGGCGATATTCAGGACTTCGACCTCGATCCCCGCATGCTCGAAGAATTCGGTGCCGCCGCCACCTCGGCCATCCAGGCGCGCATGGACGAGGGCCATCACTTCGTTCTCGTCTCGCCGGCGGAATCGCGGCCCTATGTGCGCATGATTACCGAGCGGCTATTCGCGGCCTTGCCGGTGCTGTCGCATCTTGAGATCGCCCGTGGCATCGAGATTAAAAGTCTCGGTACGATTTCATGATGGCTCTCGGGGCAGATATTGTCCTGGTCGCCTTGGTCGTCTTCTGCCGCATCGGCGCCTGCCTCATGATCATGCCCGGGTTTTCGAGCCCGCGCGTGCCGGTGCGCGTGCGCCTATTCATCGCATTCGGCATGACCTTAGTGCTCACGCCCATCCTGATGGATACGGTTCGCCCGACTGTTCCACCGGAGCAGGATTTGCGTTTTATCGCTCTTCTCGTCACCGAAACCTTGATTGGTGGCATGATCGGCGTCATGGGCCGGTGTTTCTTTGGTGCGCTGGAGACCATGGGGACGGCGGCCGGCATGACGATCGGCATTACTCTTAATGTCGGCGCACCCGTCAACGAGGACGAACCGCTGTCGCCGCTCGCCACGCTTTTGATGCTGGCGGCGACCATGATGATGTTCGCTGCCGATCTGCATCTGGAGCTGATCCGTGCGCTGGTTTCGTCCTATACAACCATGCCGGTCGCCGACGGGTTTCGGCCGCGCTTTGGTCTCTTGCAGGTGACGAGTGTCCTGGCGCGCGCTTTCCTTATTGCTTTGCAATTGTGCAGCCCGTTCATCATCTTCGGCATTATCGTCAATCTCGCCTTCGGCCTGTTGAACAAGCTGACGCCGCAGGTGCCGGTCTATTTCCTGGCCCTGCCGTTCACTCTGGCAGGCGGACTCATTTTGTTCCTGTTTACGGTCAAGTTCATTCTGACCGGCTTCATCCAGTCCTTCGGCGCCTGGCTCACCACGGGGTAGCGTGACGTGTCTGATCGTTTGAAAAGCCTCGAACGGATCGAACAGGCGCAATCCTGGCGCCATCGCATGCTGGAGGCGCGACTGTTCCAGCTTCAGCGCCGCGAGGCGGACCTCGAACGGCAGCAGCTCGAGCTGATGGCGAGCGTCAATGAATATATCGGTGGTTATGGACAGTTCGTCGAGCTTCTGGCGGCGAAAAGCCGTCGCTTGGAAGAAGAGCTGGCGCATGTCCGGCAAAACAAGCTGCGGTTTGCCGCACGCCTGCAGGAGGAAGCCCGTCGTCTGAAGCTGTTTGGTCGGCTGCGTACGCGGGTCGCGACCGTCGTCCGGCGGGAGGAGGAGGCCAAGGATCTCGATCGGCTGATCGATCTTATTGGCGGCAAACAGGCCGCAAGGCTCCCATAAGCTTCAGCGAGGAAAGTCCGGACGAGCAGTCATCAGGGTTTATTTCCAAGGTTTATCTCATGGCGATCAAGCCGCCTTCCGACATCGTCCTGGACGTCGCCCGTTCGGCCGATCCCGCAAGGCTGAATGTCGCGGTCCGAAAACTAGCCGAAGCCGGGTCACGGACGGGTGCGACCGATTTCGCCGCGGATCTTGCTGCCCTGGCCGGTGACAAGAACGCTGTTGCCGGGTTTGCCAATATCCGGGCGCATCTGCCCGTCGCCACGCCGACGACCGGCACGGCGAGTCCCGGCGCACAAAAGACGGCGAAAGAGTTCGAGGCCGTTCTGCTGCAAAAGAGCATCGAAGTGATGTTGCCCAACAGCAGCAAAATCTACGGCAAGGGCAATGCCGGCAGCATCTGGAAGTCGATGCTGGCGCAGGAACTGGCCAATCAGCTCGTCAATCGCGGCGGCATTGGGCTGGCGTCCTATGTCGCGACCTACATTGATCAGAAGGCGGCGGCGGTCGCCGCCACCGCCGCCGCCGACACCAATCAGAAAACCGGGAAAAGTTGATCCCAGACAACGCGAGGCATCACATGGATTTACAGGGCTCCGATCTGCAAGCCCCCCACATGCAAGGCTCTCGTCTTGCGCTCGATCCGTCGTCGCAGGCGGCCTTTCGCAATGCGGTGACGCGCTTGGAACAAACGCTCGTCCAGGAGATCGAGAGCCTTTCGGGGAACGATCTTTCGCAATTGCGGGAGTTCAACGACCGTAAAAGCCGTGGCCTGCTCGATCTGATGCGGGTCACCCGCTCGGTCGGGATCGAGGACCTGGACGGCGAGAGCATCGACCGCCTGAAGAGCCTGCGGGCCATTCTGGATGAGAACCAGCGGGTCATCACGAACCATCTGGTCGCGGCGCGGGAGATTTCCGATGTTCTCGCTCAGGCGATGGAATCCGTGGAATCCGACGGGACCTATTCGGAACGGATAGGCCGCGAGCGGAAAGGATGATCAAGATCGTTCTCGCGGGCATTTGGGGATGCGCGGTGGTGATGGCGTCGAGCTACGGCTTCACCTATTGGCAAACGCAGCATGGCAAAGTGTCCGCGAGCGAGGAGGCGCCTGGCGGCACCGAATATAAGAAGGTGCGTCCGCTGAGCGTTCCGGTCCTGAGTGACGGCGTCATTCAGGGCTATATCGTCGTGCAGTTCGTCTATAAGGCGGATGCGAAAACCGCGAATGACGCGTCTGTTCCCCTCGAAATCTATCTGCTCGATGAGGCGTTTCGTCTGATCTATTCGGATGAGGCGCTCAAGTTCAGACACACCGAGCGGTATGATCTCGCCCGCCTCACCAAGACGCTGACGGAAAAGCTGAAGGTGAGACTGAACGGGGATCTGGTGAAAGAGGTTCTGGTGGATCAGTTCAACTACGTGGCGAAGACGGACGTACGGAAATGATCTGGAGCATCGGGGATTCCTGTCCATGAGAGTCTGGCTGGGTGCCACGGGCGTCGTTCTCATCTTCTTGGGGTGGGCCATCCTGTTCTTGGCGATGATGGACCCTGGGCCGGCGGCCGGGCTGGTTCAGCGCAGCCTCGCGTGGGTGAACGGCTATAATCTCGGCACACTCGGCCAGAGCCTGATCCTGACCGGATTTGGCTGCGTCATCGTCCAGACGCTCCGGGAAGGCTTTGGCGCGCTGCAACGCTTTTTTGATGCCATTCTGACGCGGACCGCCAGGCCATCGGTGGCGCCGCCGCCCGCACCCGAACCGCCCGTCGATGAAGAAGACAAGCACGACGTGATTGTCGACCGGGGCTGGATCAAGGATCGGCCCTATGTCGTCTATGCCGATGGCAGCACGGAGATCGAGACCCGCATCGGCATGCGCCGCTTCAAATCGCATCAAGATGCGCGGGCTTTTGTGGGCGGGTAGAGCGTTTCACAGTTCGGCTTAGCCGAACGCCATGAAGACGCGTCAAAATAAGAACCTAAGCGGTCAGTCGTTGACGGCGTAGTATTTGGCGCCGAGCGAAGCGCAGGGATGCCTGGTCGCCCGAGCGCTTTCCCATGTATCGCGCAGGACCACGCCGACCTCGCCATTGCCGGACCAGACCTGGCAGACATCGACGACCTGCTTGTCGAGGTCGTCGTAGAGGCGAAACGACGGCGGCAAGGCGATGGGGCGTACCGGGCGCAGGCGGATACCCTGGGACGAACGGTCGATGATGACGCATTCGGACAGGAATTGATTGTCGGCATCGACGATCTTGCCGGCCCGCAGCCGGGTGCGGCGACGGGGTGTGCCGCGCTTCTCGGCGTTGGCGTCGACCCAATAGGTCACATCGAGCAGGTCGGTCGTTTGCGGTTCGGCGCTTCGGCTGTCTTGCAAAGACCAGAGACGGGACAGCCAATGCGACCGGGCTTTGGGGGTGTTGGTGCCCTGGGGTTTGGGCGCGGCGATCTTGCCGGCTTCCAGGAGAGGGGCGGCCTTGCCCGAGAAGGGAGATTGAGAAGAGCGGTCCGCCATGCTCGTCGTTCCGGCGCCAGTGTCTTGCGAGCCCATTTCTAACCCGAGCGCCGGCCGGTCACTACGATGAGTTCGAAACATGATGAACAAGCATGGACTCCACAACACGCAAAGGTGTGCTCGTGCTGTCCGACGATGGCAACGCGTCGGCTAAGCTGAAGAGTCTGACGCGTTGGGATGTCGCGTGTCGGTTGTTTTCTGACTCATCAAGCGGTCGCTCCGCATGAATTGGCGATGCAAGTTGATTCAATTTGGGACGATTGAATCGAAAAATGTGGCAACTGAGTCACTTCAATGGCTAATCGTTCAAAACATTCAATTTGCTTACTTTATGGTAAAGATTTCAGTTGGCGGGATCACGAGTTTGACCGAGAATCGCCACAATGTGATTCGACTTCGGGTGACCAATGCTGGTGATCATCGACGAGCGACAAGTTGTCCTCAGCGCTTATGCCTCCGGCTTCGGCGAAGCTGGGGTCAGCACGACAAAATTCTCGCCGTCCGATTTTGGTGAATGGGTTGATGCGGCCACGGGCGCCGATTTCGAAGCCGTTGAAGGTTTCGTCATCGGCAACTGCAGCGAGCAGAACAGCTTTCCGACGATGATCCGCCGGCGTTCGCGGGCGCCGGTCATCGCGCTGAGCGAGTATCAATCGCTGGAGCATACGCTGGCGCTGTTCGATGCGGGCATGGACGATGTCGTCCGCAAGCCCGTGCATGTCCGCGAAATCCTCGCCCGTATCGAAGCGATCCGGCGGCGGGCCGCCGGCGAGCGGCGCGTCAATACGGCCAGGGGCAATCTGCGGGTGTTCTTCGACGGGCGCGATCCGTTGATCGACGACACGCCGTTCATTCTGCCGCGCCGCGAACGGCGTATCCTCGAGTTTTTCGTCTCGAAGGCTGGCAAACGCGTCACCAAAACGCAGATTTTCAACGCGGTCTATGGGCTGTTTGACGAATGCGTCGACGAATGCGTGGTGGAAAGCCATGTCAGCAAGCTGCGCAAGAAGCTGCGTCAGCGCCTGGGCTATGATCCGATCGATTCAAAGCGCTATCTGGGATATTCCTTCGAGCTCAACGAGCAGATTTCGCAGGGCTGATTGCCCGCGAACGTGCCTTTTCCAGGCGATATGAAGACAGGGGAGGCACCGATGCCTCCCGGGCCGCCTGGCTCCAGCACATCCATTTCATGAAATGACGGGTTGGACATCGGCGTGATCGGGCCGGACGTTTCCGGCCGTCCGACATAGGCAGACAAGCCTTCGGCTATTTGCCGCTTTCAAGCGTGCCGAGTGGCGTCTGTATGATCCAGCTTCCGCCGCGGTTTTGAATCGACTGGATCCGGCCGACGCCGGGAATGGCCTCTCCCGCCGAGACGAGCAGGTAGCCAGACGGTCCCTGCAAAAGCGCCTTGCCGTTGAACACGCCTTGCAAACTATAGGAACTCAGGGTCGCGGGTTGGGGTGGCGCGACCTCTGCCGACCGTGCGGCCGTGCGGGCAGGTGCGCTCGCCGTCGCTTCGGCGGTGGAGGGGCGCACCGTGCCGGTGACGACGGGGTCGAACTCCATCTCCTTGCGCGCGGGCGTCGGTTCGCTGGCCTTGGTAGGAAGCCGGCCGCCCGACGGCATGGCAAAGATGCGCAGATGTTCCGCGCCGGGGATCGGCGGTGCCGTCGATGCGGTGATCTTGCTGACGGCGAAGTTGACGGAGAGGACAGCGCATAACACGCCCATCACACAGAGCGCCGCGTCGGTCTTCCAGGCTGTTTTGCGTTTGCGCATGACGTGGTTTTCCACCTCTGTCATCCTCAACCGGGCTCGCGAAGTTTTTCGGCGAGATCGCGGAAGGCCTCGTTGCTGAGCGGTTGTCCCGGCGATTGCCGCAAGGCGTCATAAAGCCTCGGCACCATGCGGACGGCCTGATCGAGTTCCGCATCGCTGCCGGGTGCATAACCGCCCATGGATCTGAGGTCGCGCGTGTCTTCATAGCGCGCCACGATCGCGCGCAGCTTGCGCACCAGCTCCATCTGCTCGGGCGACCAGACTTGCGACGACAGGCGCGAGATGGATGAGAGGACGTTGATGGCCGGATAGCGGCCTTCATCGGCGATGGACCGATCCAGAACGATATGCCCGTCGAGCGTGCCGCGAATGCTGTCGGCAACCGGATCGTTGTGATCGTCGCCATCGACCAGAACCGAGAAGATGCCGGTGATCGATCCTTTGCCCGAGGCTCCTGGTCCGGCGCGCTCAAGCAGTTTCGGCAGATCGCTGAAGACGCTGGGCGCATAGCCGCGCGCCACCGGCGGCTCGCCCGCCGCCAAAGCGATGTCGCGGGAGGCATGGGCGAAGCGCGTGACGGAATCGACGATCAGAAGCACGGAGGCGCCGTCATTGCGGAAATACTCGGCTATGGTCATCGCCGTCAGCGGCGCCTGCTTGCGCATCATCGGGCTTTCGTCGCCGGTGGCGACGACGATGATGGCGCGCTCGGCGCCCTCGGCCAAAGAATCTTCCAGGAACTCCCGGACCTCTCGTCCGCGTTCGCCGACCAACGCGATGACGACGATGTCGAAGCCCTTTGCCTGCGCCAGCATGCCAAGCAAGGTCGATTTGCCGACGCCAGAACCGGCGAAAATGCCGATGCGTTGGCCCGCGCACAGGGGCGTGAAGACATCGATGGCGAGAACGCCGGTTTTGACGGCTTCGCTGACGCGGTCCCGGCTCATGGCGGGCGGCGGATCCGTGTCCGTGGCGAAGGGCAGGGTGCCGACTGGCAGTCGTCCCTTCCCGTCGACAGGCTGGGCGAGCGAATTGATGACGCGGCCCTGCCAGGCTTTGTCGGGCGCGATGCGCAGGGGGCCGGCGAGCCAGGCGCGCGTGCCAAGGCCCACGTCCATCCGCGCCTGAAAGGATTTGACGAGAACCTGTTCGTCGATGCGAATGACTTCGCCAAAGGCGGCTTGCCCCGTCGTATCGAACAGAACCTGATCGCCAAGACGGGCGAATTTCGAAAGGCCGGAGACGGAGTAGGTGCCGGCGGCGACGGATTGGACGAGTCCGCCGATACGGAGCGCCGAATGTTCGGCCGCCGTAGCGGCAACCGTGGCCGCCAAGCGATCAAGGGCCGACGGGCTGAAATCCATGCGCGCTTCGGAAAACGCCGTCGTCATACGCCTGAGCCGAGCGTCTTGATTGCGTCGGTGAACGAGGACTCGGAGGATTCCATTGTGTTCGTCATTTCCTCAAACGAGCGCTGGACCATCACGAGGCGGCTCATTTCCATGACCGGGTTCACGTTGGAGTTTTCGGTGAATCCCTGCATGAAGCTGTGGAATCGAAAATCGATGATCGGCACCGCCGGGCGATCGGGGATCACACCGGAATTGTCCGTCCGGGTCAGCTTGGCGCCCTGGTCGATGGAAAACAGACCGAGTGCGCCGACCTGAATACCGTTCTGCGTGATCATGCCGTCGCGCGAAATGGAGACCGGGCCATCGGCGGGATTGAGGCGGATCGGGGCATTGCCGGCATCGAGAATGGAATAGCCATTGACCGATTGCAGCAGTCCGTTCTCCGCCATCGTCATGCGGCCGTCGCGCGTATAGATGGTGCCATTCGGCGTTTGCAGGGCCAGCCAGCCGTCGCCGGAGATGGCGACATCGAGCGGATTGTCCGATTTGACCATCGAGCCGGAGCGCTGCTGGACATAGGTGTCGCCGGCCGAGGCAAAAGAGACATTCCTGTCGCCGGCGGAGGAGATCAGTTGTTCGAAGCGGATTTCATCGGCGCGAAAGCCGGTCGTATTGGCGTTGGCGACATTGTTGGCGATCGAATCAAGTTGCCGGCGTGCAGCGATCTGTGCGGAAAGTCCGACATACAGGCTTGATTGCATCCCTATCGTCCCAGCTTGAGGGTTTGCAGTTTCATCATCAGGTCGGTGCCGATGCCGATTTGCGACGACTGACCGGTGAAGGCGGCCAGTATGGGAGAGGTGGTGGTGGGGTCCGTGTTCTGCAGGTCGTACATGCTGGTGAAGCGCTGCAGGAACTTGTCGAGTTTCTTGGGATCCTGCAGGTCGGCGACCTTCAGCCGCTTGTCGATCTCCTTGGCCTGGGCGTCGATATCCGCCGCCGACATGGCCGAGGGCAGATTGAGCGCCGTTTGCACCACTTTCAGAAGGGCCGCGTCCGCGAGGATGCTGTAGGAACTGGTGATATTGCCGGCGCTGCGCTTGAAGTAGAGGGCGAGCCGGACGCCGGCATTGTCCTGGCCAGCCGATTCCTCGAGCGTCTGCTGGTTGTATTTGGCGACCGTTTCGCTCTGCGTCGCGGCGAAGGTGGTGGTCAAATAGCCATAGCGGGCGAAATTGAAGGCCGTGGCGAAGGCCTTGTATCTGGGGTCCGCCAGCCTGTTGGCCAGGCTCGATGTGCTCTCCACGCCTTCCTGCAGCACTTTTTTCATCATGCCTTTGGCGTAGGTCATGTCCGAGAGGCCGAAAGCCTTCATGGCGTAGGAGAAGAGCTTGTCGTCCTTGAGGAAGTCGTCGATGCTTTTGACCTTTTCGATATTGGCCAAATAGTAGTCGGTCGCCCGCTTGTTGATCGGCTCCGAAGCGATACGATCCAGCGAGCGGGTCATGTCGGAATTGATGATCTTGTAGCTCTGATACGTCGACAGCATCACCGCACCTTAAAACTGCACGGCGTTTTCTAAGCTGCCAGCCTTGCGCCAGACTGATGCTGGCGACGAAAGCCCCGCGCAAGGTTGACATCCGCAAAACAGGCACTGACACAGCAGTGAAAGGCCTCGCTTTGAGTTTCGCCATCGGTCTTACGATAACTCTGGGATGCATGCTGGGTGGCTTCGCCGCGTTGGGCGGACATCTGATCGTCCTGTGGCAACCCTGGGAATTCGTCATTATTTGCGGGGCGGCCTTCGGCACCTTCATCATCGCCAATCCGGTCTCCACCATCAAGGATACCGGGCGCGCCATCGTCGACGTGCTGATGGGCAAAAGCACCAAGGCGGAAGATCACCTCGATGTGCTCGGCCTCATTCATGCGCTGATGCGCGAGCTGCGCGCCAAGGGGCGCAACGAAGTCGAAGCGCATGTCGACAATCCGGAAGAGTCCGCCATCTTCAAGCAATATCCGAAGGTTCTGGCCAATACGGGATTGCTCACTTTCATCTGCGACTATCTGCGTCTGATCATCATCGGCAATGCGCGGACCCATGAAATCGAAGCACTGATGGACGAGGAACTGCACACTGTGCGCCACGACTATCTCAAGCCTTACACGGCGCTGACGACGGTGGCGGATTCTCTGCCGGCGCTAGGTATCGTCGCTGCCGTGCTGGGGGTGATCAAGGCGATGGGTGCTCTCGATCAATCGCCGGAATTGCTGGGTGGCCTGATCGGCGCGGCGCTCGTCGGTACGTTCCTTGGCATTTTCATTTCCTATGGCATCGTCACGCCGATCGCGAATAAGATCAAGATTTCCCGCGAGAAGAAGCATCGGGCCTATATTGTCGTCAAACAGTCGCTTCTCGCTTTTATGAACGGCGCGATGCCGCAGATCGCCGTCGAGCATGGACGCAAGACGATCTCTTCCTATGAACGGCCAACCATTGACGAGGTCGAGAATGCGACCGTCTCGGCTGGCGTGAAAGAGGCTGCATAACAGGACATGACCGTAGCCCGGACCGATTACAACGAAAGTCCGTCAACCGCCCACAATCCATTGTCCGGCGGGCCCAATCTGGCACGCCTGCCGATGGTTCCCGTCGTCTTCGATCGGGTCTCGGCGCAGCTCGCTCTCGAACTTCGCCAGCTCGACGAGGCGGTGAACGTTAGCATCGCCGACATTTCGTATGAAGCGGCGGAGAAAGTTCTGGCGCGTTCGGAGCCCAAATTTCTCGCCGGCGTTTTCAATGTCGGCGAATGGAATGAGCGTATCGTCGTACTGCTGGATGTGCCTTTTATCCTGACCATGCTCGAGCGCATGTTCGGTGGAACCGGTGCTCGAACGGCGCCCGATCCGGAACGGCCTTTGTCCAATCTGGAAATCCGCGTCGCCAACAGCCTGTTTCAGACGCTCGCCGGTGTCATGCAGACGGGCTTCTCGATCCTGCGGCCTTCTTCCTTCCAATTCGAGGGGACCGAACGGCGCCTTGAGCGGATCGAAATCGGCCGGCGTTCCAATCCATGCCTGTGCGCCAAGATCAAGATCGCGGCCGGATCGATGGCCGTATTCACGACGATCGTCGTTCCACTCGGCGCTTTGTCCGTACTGCGATACGATCTTGCACAATCGCCGAAAGATCCACGTGCGAAGACGGATCAAGACTGGAGCCATCAGTTCGGCGAGGAACTGGTCAAGACAGAAGTTTCGCTGCGGGCAGTTATCAGCGACAACAGTCTGACGCTTGGCGAAATCTCCCGTCTTAAGGTCAATCAGACCCTTTATCTGGAAACGACGATCGACGCGGGTGTCGTGCTCGAATCAAATGGCAAGCCGCTTTACGAATGTCAGCTTGGACAATCGAATGGCGTGTATACCGCGCGTATCAATCAGTTCATCGGTAGTAAACCGAACGAGATGCTGCGCCCGATCGCCGATTGAAGAGCGATCTGGCCGACAAATTGAAGCGAGAGAAGAAGGTCCGAAATGCGCGAAACATCTGACGTCGGGATCAATCCGCCGGCTGGCGGTCCTGATCAGGGCAGCATCGATCATATCCTGCAAATCCCCGTCAAGGTCGACATCGTCCTGGGGTCGACGACCATGCCGGTCACGAGCTTGATGAAGCTCGGACGTGGCGCCGTGGTCCATCTCGATCAGCGGGTCGGCGATCCTGTCGATGTCGTCGTCAACGGCCGCATCGTGGCGCGCGGCGAACTCGTCGTCGCCGAGGAGAATGGCTCGCGCATCGGCATTTCCCTGACCGAGATTGTCGGTTCTTCCACTTCCATCTGATTCCTACAGGGCGAGAGAATGGCCGTCAGGGAAAGCATAAGTATGGGGCCGCCCGTTTCCTGGCTTCGCGGCGTCGACAAGGTCGCTGCGCTGCTGTTGACGATGAACAAGTCCGACGCCGGCCGTCTGCTGAAGCACTTCAATCCGCAGGAATTGAAGGACATCACGCGATCCATCTCCAATCTTCGCGAAATTTCGCCTGACGTCGTGCAGCGTCTGGTTGACGAATTCGCCGCCGATTTCTCGTCGGGCACCAATCTTGTCGGATCGACCGGCGACGCCGAAAAGCTGTTGGCGGAAGCTTTGCCTGCTGAACAGGTTTCCGAACTGATGTCCGACGTCTTGGGCAGTTCGAATCAGAGCCTGTGGGATCAGATTTCCCGTGTGGCGGAAGATGATCTGGCGAACTATCTGGCGGGCGAGCATCCGCAAACCGCGGCCTTGGTGCTTTCGAAGATCAGTCCGATCGCAGCCGCCGGCGTGTTGCGCCAACTGCCGGAAGGCTTGCGCAACGACGTGTCGTTCCGGATGCTGGAGATCCAGCCCGTTTCGGATGCCGCGCTGCGGTTGATCGGTCTGGGGCTGCAACAGGATCTGTTGTCGGGCACGCCCGGCAAGAGCGCGGGAAAAGCCAATACGCAATTCGCCGACATCATGAATCGTTTGGAACGCGACCAGATGGAAGGCATTTTGCAGACGATCGCGGAGACGCGGCCGGAACAGGCGCAAGCCATTCGCAATCAATTGTTCTCGTTCGAAGATGTGACGAAACTGTCGACCAAGGCGCGTTTGATCCTGTTCGAGAAGGTTCCGGTGGAGACTGTGATCCTGGCTTTGAACGATACAGAAGCGTCCTTCAAGGAACTGATCCTGTCGTCGTTGTCGTCGCGTGCCAAGCGCATGGTCGAGCAGGAATTGGCAAGCGCTCAGGGCGTTTCCAAAAAAGATATCGCCCAGGCGCGGCGCAAGATCGCCGAGACAGTCTTGGCTCTGGCGGAGCGCAACGAGCTGGAAATTCACAGCGAATAGGCGGAGCCCTCCGCCGGACATGCACTTTTAGGAATGGGCGGTCATGTCCGAACAGCCGGATGCCGATTCAAAAACCGAAGACGCAACCGAAAAGAAAATTCAGGATACGATCGAGAAAGGCAAAACGCCTTTCTCCAAGGAGGCCGGGGTTTTCGCTTCTCTGTGCGGCCTTCTGATCGTCAGCGCCTTTCTGGCGGTGCCTGGCGCACGGGCCTTGTCGCAAATGCTGGCTCAGATGATGGACAGCCCGGACGAGTGGACCATTCGCAATGGTCTCGACGTCTTTCAGGTTTTGGCGCCCATTGGCTTGCAATCGGCGATTTTCGTTCTTCCTGTGGTTGGCATCTTTCTACTGTTCGGCGTCGCCTCGTCCGTGGCACAGAACATGCCCAAAGTATCCTTCGATCGGATCGCGCCCGAACTCTCCCGCATTTCGCCGCAAGCCGGTTTCAAACGCCTTTTTGGGCTTTCGGGACTGGTCGAATTTGGAAAATCGATCGCCAAACTTCTGGCGGTGGGCTGTGTCGCGGTGATCGTTTTGAAGTCGGAAACGGGAATGTTCATCGATTCCGTTTTCGTCGATCCCGGCTCCATTCCAACGCGCACGCTGACCATCGCCATCAAATTGATCTCCGCTTTGACGATCGGCGTCGGCGTGATCGTCGCGGCGGATCTTCTTTGGGTCAGGTTCAAGTGGTATCGCGATCTGCGGATGAGCCGCCAGGAAATCAAGGATGAGATGAAGGAATCCGAGGGGGATCCGATCGTCAAATCCCGCCTGCGGTCGCTGGCGATTTCACGGGCGCGCAAGCGCATGATCGCCGCGGTTCCACGCGCCACGATCGTGATCGCCAATCCGACGCATTATGCGATCGCGCTGCGCTATGTCAGCGGCGAGAGTGCCGCACCCCTCGTTCTGGCCAAGGGAAAGGATCTCATTGCACTTAAAATCAGAGAAATTGCCGAAAAGAATGGCGTTCCCGTCGTCGAAGACAAGGCTCTGGCAAGGTCCATGTTCGACGCTGTCACGGTTGATCAATTGATTCCTGCCGCCTTCTACAGGGCCGTGGCCGGACTGATTCATATTTTACGAACTGAAGGCCAGGAAGGTCTCAGAAGGCGAAAGGCGGACGACATTGCTCCCTTCCCAGAAAGCTGAACTCTCATATTTTCATGAGAAAATTCTTGCGGATGGAATCGTCGATGTCGCATCCGAACTGCGCATGGTCGATATCAGCGACTTTATATACCATATCAAATCTGAGAATTACGCGAATGTCGGCGATCTCATCAATTCGTCGGCCGAGCTTTATTTCAAGCCGGGGACGATCACGTTCAATTGGAGTGCTACGCTGCGCGTCGACTGGAAGGCGCCGCCTGCCGTGGCCTTCGATCTGGAATTCAAGAATGCCGGGGTGACCGCACTCTTCAGCCTCGAACTGCAGAACGATCGCGCCAGCGTGGATATCCGCAGCATCACTTTCGAGAATCAGGAAAACGGATCGCTGCGGAATACCGAGATGTTCTACGACGCGATCCTCAGCGCCAAACAGACGATCGGATAGATACGTTTCAACGTCGAGGCGAAAGGCCGGGCAGTGCGCAGACGCTGTCCGGCCTTGCTGCGCGACGGGATGGATGAGGCGTCCGAGGAAATCGGGTTACGAAAAATTCCTTAAGACGTTTGAAACTTTTTGAGCTTAGTTTGGCGCCACGACTTGCTGTTTCCAGCTTTGTTCTGGATCAAGCAGAGGCATGATGCCGCCAAGTCGTGCCGGTTTCAGTCCGGAATCTTCCCTCATAGAGCGCTGTTCAAGCCTTTGGGCTGCAACAACGGTTTCTAGCCTTGGCCGCGCAGTTTCGACTGCCGGGAGGCTTTGCCGTGAACCTGCGCGAGGGACATCACAAGATCCTTGGCCGTCGGCCGCGTTCAGTCGCGGATCGAACGGTGAACTTGCGACTGAAAAACATCGGGCGGTAGCAATGGGGATAAGTTGCAAGAACGTTCTGATCGCAGAAATGCTGCTGGGCGTCGGCTATCTGATTGGAACGGCGACCAGGCAGCCGACGGTGGTGGCGATCTCGGCACCGACTTCGCTTCAGGACGCGGCGGCGGATATGGCCAGCCGGGGCGGCTCGATGGCGCCCTGGCTTTTGTTTGCCTGTTCCGTGCTGGTTCTCGGACTGTGCATGATCGGCCGGAAGAAAGAGAAGAGTCCGGATTCCATTGTCGAGGAAAGCCTGAGCGTTCCCGATTGGGCGTTACGGAAACGGGAAGCCGCGACCTGGGCGACGGCGGTGGCGAGAATGGCCGGCGTTCCAACCGAGCCCCCGCAGAAGGCGCTCGCCTACGAACATGCGCATTTGAATTTCGAAGACCGGGTGCAGGTGTTGGCGCGCCCGGCCCTCAAGGGTGATCGCATCATCACATAATTAAAGTGCTTACGGGGGCGCTAAGCCAGAGCGCAGGGGCAGGAGCGAACGACGGTGCCTATAGCGCTTCTGCTTTTGATGGGATCATCAAAAGCAGAGAAGACGCGTCGAAACAGGAGACTTAAGCAAAATCACGTTTCTATCGAAACGTGATTTGCTCTATGGCACCGTCGTTTTTGTTCAGGCGAGATTTTTCTTCAGAAACGCGATCGTGCGCTCCCACGACAGTTCCGCAGCAGCCTTGTCGTAGCGGGGCGTCGTGTCGTTGTGGAAACCGTGATTGGCGTTGGGGTAGATGAAGGCCTCGAAGGTTTTATGGTTGGCCTTCAACGCCGCTTCATAGGCTGGCAGGCCTTCGACGAGCCGCTTGTCGAGTTCGCCATGCTGGATGAGGAGCGGCGCCTTGATGCGCGGCACGTCTTCCGCTTTCGCCGCGACGCCATAATAAGGAACGGCAGCGGCGAGATCAGGCAGCAGTACGGCCATTTGATTGACGACACTGCCACCGAAGCAGAAGCCGATCGCGCCGATCTTGCCGTTGATGTCAGGATCTTTCTTCAGCCATTCAAAGCCGGCAACGAAATCCATGAGCAACTTGCTGGCATCGAGTTTGGCCTGCATCTCGCGGCCTTTATCGTCGTCACCGGGATAGCCGCCGAGCGAGCTCAGCCCATCGGGCGCCAGAGCAATGAACCCGGCCACGGCGAGCCGCCGCGCCACGTCCTCGATATAGGGATTGAGACCACGGTTTTCATGCACCACGACAACGGCGCCATGCTTGCCGCCGGCGGCGGGCTTGGCCAGGAGGGCTTTCGTCGGCCCATTGCCCTTGGGTGATTCATAAGTGATCGTCGTGGTCTTGATACGGGGGTCGTTGGGCTGCACTTGCTGAGCCAGGGCGTAGTTGGGCATCAACATGCTGACCAAAGCCGCCGCGCTCATACCGCTGCCGGCAAACTTGCCCGCACCGGCGAAAAACTGACGACGGTCGATCCGGCCGTGACAATAATCGTCATAGAGATCGAGCAGGCGTTGATCGAAATCGGCGGCGCTTTTGCGAGAAGCCGTTCCTCGAAATTCTACTCCCATGGGCGTTCCCCTCCTTTCAAATCCGTTGGCGAATACTTCTGTTCATCCGTTTTCACATCATGGATCTGTTCATCCAACGGGCGGGACTGTAGCAGCAATTGCGCAGTGGTCTTGGAAAAAAGGCGCGAGAAGCGGCGCGTCCGGCATAAGGTGTCGCCGTGGAACCGGACATATTGCCGGATGCAACCGTGCGATGATTGATTATTGACCGCGCAGCCGTGTGCGAAGTTCGCGTGCATGGGCCATGACCGTGGCGGTCAGGCCGTTTACGTCGGCTTGTCCAAGGGTGACGACACCAAGGCTTGCTTCGAACTTGAACGATGGATCGTCGTGGAGATGCAGCGGGCAGGCGACGCCGACGGCGCCGGTCTGCAGCTGTCCACGCGTGATGCTGAAACCATCGCTGCGTGCGGCGCGCACATCTGCTGGATCGGCGCGCCGTTCAGGGCGGCCGGAGAGAATGGCGATGCCGGCCGCGCCGCGCGTCAGGAGATGGCGGCTGCCGATGCGATAGGCGACACGCAACAGTGTATTCTTCGGTTCGGCCGACATGATGGCGACGCACTCTTCGCCTTGGGGAACGGAGACATGCGCGGCAGCGCCGGTTTCATCGGCCAATCGTTCGAGCAGAGGTTGCGCGGCATCGCGCAATTGGGGTTCGAAGCGCGACGACAGAGCGACGATACCGGCGCCAAGACGCAATTGTCCTTTCGCACCGCGCATCACCAGGCCGTGGCCTTCGAGTGTCGCGATCAGGCGATAGACGATGGTGCGATGGATGGCGAGACGTTCAGCCAATTCGGCGATGGACAAGCCCGCGTCATGCTGGGCGATCACGGTCAGGGCATGCAGGCCACGATCGAGCGTCTGCAATGTGGTCGATGACATTGTGGAGCCGGCATCGTCCTTTCCCCGCTCGGCGACTGGTTTCGCTGCCACGTCCTGCTCCCACTTCTAATGGCTAAGACCACCGGTTCTTGACTCAGGAATAGCCCGAATTTAGATTTTATAGCACATATTTGTGCGATAATCGATAATTTGTCGATATTGAGATGGTAGGGACTGCCGCCGAATTGGGTCACCGAGTCGAATGTCGCGCTGGCCGCGTCGACTTGTCTTCGCCAATCTCGGTTCGACAGGGATGTCGATGATCGCGACTTGAGGAGGGGAAGATGGAGGATATGAGGATCACGCGTCGTGCCGCGCTGGCAGGGCTTGCCGCGACAGGCGTGTTGCCGGCTTCAAACGTCTGGGCGCAGCAATATCCAACGCGGCCGATCAAATGGCTGGTCGGTTATCCGGCTGGCGGTGGCACCGATGTGCTGGCGCGCCTGCTCGGCGCGGCGATGGCGCCAGCGATCGGCCAGCAGTTCGTGATCGAAAATCGCCCCGGTGCCGCGACCAATCTGGCGGCTGGCGAAGCGGCGCGGTCCGAGCCGGATGGCTATACGGTTTTCACCGGCGGCAACGAGACCCTCGTCTACAATCCAGCGCTCTATAAGAAATTGTCGGTCGATCTGGTCAATGATTTCCGGCCGGTCGGTTTGAGCGCGCGCTTCCATCTGGTGTTGTCGGTCAAGAAGGATTCACCCATTCAGACCGCGCGTGAGCTGATCGACAAGGCAAAGGCCGCACCGAGCAAGGTCGATTATGGTTCCCCGGGTCTCGGTTCGCCGCACCATCTCGCTATGGAGCGGCTGATGCGCGAGACCGGCACGAAGATGACGCACGTGCCTTATCGTGGCATGGCGCCGATGATGAACGACATGATGGCAGGCGTTCTGGAAGCGGGCATCGTCGATGTCGCCGCCGGTGGCAGCCAGTTGCAAGCCGGCACCATACGGCCGCTCGCGGTCTGTTCGGCGACGCGGCTCAGCACGTTGCCGAATGTGCCGACGGCACAGGAGGCGCTCGGGCTCAAAGGGTTCGAGGCCTATGCTTGGCAGGGCGTCGTCGTACCGGTGAAGACGCCTGATGCGGTGGTCAACCGTCTGAGCGAAGCCCTCGCCACGGCTTTGAAGCAGGATACGGTGCGTGCGCGCATGGGCGAAATCGGTCTCGATCCACTGTCCGGCGGCCCGGCTGAGTTTCAAGCCTTGCTCAAATCCGAGCGCGATGTGTGGTGGCCGGTGATCAAGGAGCTCGGTTTGACCTTGGAATGACGGCCTGAGGCCGATTGCTCATCTGACCGCGCGAATTTCTAATTTTTCAGGCGAAACCTGCGGCGGTTTCGCCTGAATTGCGTTTAGCGGAGTCGTCATGCGGCTATTTGGCCGCTCTTCGCGCTAGACGCAGCCGTCATCGGGCTGCTATGCGATTGCCCAAAATATAGGCAGCGTAGAGCTGCCTCCGCAAAGACTGGGGGTGACCAATTGGTCGTTATCGATGAGAAGCTTGAGCCCATTCTGAATGAAGTGCTCCGCCGTAATGCCGGCGAACAGGAATTTCACCAGGCCGTCCGGGAAGTGTTGGAGAGCCTTGGCCGCGTCGTCGCCAAACATCCCAATTATGCCAACAACGCCTTGATCGAGCGGCTCTGCGAGCCGGAGCGGCAGATCATCTTCCGCGTGCCTTGGGTCGATGACAAAGGCCAGGTGCAGATCAACCGCGGGTTCCGGGTTCAGTTCAATTCGGCGCTCGGTCCCTATAAGGGCGGCATCCGCTTCCATCCGTCGGTCAATATCGGCATCATCAAATTTCTCGGCTTTGAGCAGATATTCAAGAATGCATTGACCGGAATGCCGATCGGTGGCGGCAAGGGCGGTTCAGACTTCAATCCGCGCGGCCGTTCCGATGGCGAGATCATGCGCTTCTGCCAGTCGTTCATGACCGAGTTGCATCGCCATATCGGCGAATATACTGACGTGCCGGCGGGTGATATCGGCGTCGGCGGCCGAGAGATCGGCTATATGTTTGGCCAATACAAGCGTCTGACCAACCGCTACGAAGCCGGCGTGTTGACCGGCAAGGCGCTGTTCTACGGCGGTTCGCGGGCGCGCACCGAGGCGACCGGCTATGGCGCCACTTATTTCGTCGAGCGCATGCTGGCGACTAAGCAGACAACCTTCGAAGGCAAGCGCACCGTCGTGTCGGGCTCCGGCAATGTCGCCGTCTATACGATGGAGAAGGTGATCGAGTTCGGTGGCAAGGTCGTCGCCTGTTCGGATTCCAACGGCTATGTGGTCGACGAGAAGGGCATCGATCTCGATCTGGTGAAGGAGCTCAAGGAAGTCCGCCGCGCGCGCATTTCCGAATATGCGCGATTGAAAGGCGCAGGCACTCACTATGTCGAAAGCGGTTCGATCTGGGATGTGCCATGCGACATCGCCATGCCGTCAGCGACGCAGAACGAGCTGACGGGCGCCGATGCGAAAACCCTGGTGAAGAACGGCGTGAAGGCCGTGGGCGAGGGCGCCAACATGCCCTCGACGCCGGAAGCGGTGCGCATCTTCCAGGAGGCCCGGGTGTTGTTCGCGCCGGGCAAGGCGGCCAATGCGGGCGGTGTCGCCACATCGGCGCTGGAGATGCAGCAGAACGCCTCGCGCGATAGCTGGAGCTTCGAGCAGACCGAGGCAAAGCTCGCCACGATCATGCGCAACATCCATGATCTGTGCGCGCAGACGGCCGACGAATATGGCGCGCCCGGCGATTATGTGCTGGGCGCCAATATCGCCGGCTTCGTGCGTGTCGCCGAAGCGATGGATGCGCTGGGGGTGATTTAGGTCAGCGGCAGTTGCGGGCTAAAACCTCTTCGATGTCGCCAAGCGAGGCGACCATCTGGCCGACATTTTCGTCGCGGTCGCGGCCGGTCATGCAGCGTTGCATGATCTCGGTCGCGGCGCGCATGTCCAAGCGGTTCTGCCGGAGGACAGCGCAAACCGCAGCCTGATCATTCCGTCGTGGTGGCGATTTGTACGTGCGGTTATCGACCGCCTGGATCAGCGCATTGGCTTGAGCCAGATCTGTCCGGCATCGCGGCGTATCGACCATGCCGGCGGACGTCACCGTCGCGCTCGCAAAGCTCAAAGGCAAAGCGAGCGCGAAGGGCCTCATCGGCGATTACTGCTGCTTACCGTCGGCGGCGAACTTCTTGAGATAGGCGATCAGGTTTTCGACCTGCGTCTCGTTCTTCAAGCCGGCGTAGGCCATTTTCGTGCCGGGGATCTTGGCGCGCGGATTGGCGATATATTCCTTGAAGACCGCCTCATCCCAAGTGATGCCGGAATTCTTGTTGGCTTCCGAATAGCTGTAGCCCTCGACCGAGCCGGCCTTGCGGCCGAACAGGCCGTTCAGCTCGGGGCCGACCAGGTTGCGGGCATTCTCGCCGACCTGATGGCAGGGGCGGCATTGATTGTAGACGGTCTGGCCGGCGGCGGCGTCCTGGGCCTGAACGGCGGCGGGCGCGAGCGCGAACAGCATCGATGCGGCGACGGGCAACAGGTTCAGCTTCATGTCGTGATTTCCGTTAACAAGGCGGCGCGGGGAGCGCCGCCAATTTCCTCGGTCTCTTATTATGAGACTAATTAGAGCAGGATTCTTGCAAAAAAGCGGCATTTCACTTTGTCGCATCCGCTCACAAACAGCTTACTTTCAGGCGAAAACGTCGGCCACGAAGGCCGAATACCAGGCCATATTCTCCGCCTGGGTCTGTTTGCGCAGGTCCGCCATCTCGCCCGTCTGGGAAATGAACGTGCTGGCGGCAGCGATCTTGCCGTCCTTGGGTTCATAGGCGCCGCCGACCTTCACCGCATCGTCGGTCTCGATCAGGCTCCAGCAGGTGTTGGCATAGCGGGCCGGGAAGGTGCGCGCGCCCGTCAGATCGCCACGCACCATCATCGCCGCCACTTTCGCCTGGCTGTTGGCCGAGAAGGCCGACTTCGGCATGTCGCCGGCAATGCAGGCGTCGCCGAGAATGAAGATGTTGGCATCCTGCGCCGATTTCATGTTTTCGGGATTGATCGGGCAGAAGCCGGTCTGGTTGGCGAGGCCGGCATCGCGGGCGATCTTGCCGGCGGTTTGCGCCGGAATGACATTGACCAGCGCCGCATCCTTATAGGTTTCGAAGCCGGTGACGACCGTGTTGGTCTTGGGATCGACCGACTTGATGCCGTCGTGAATCTTCGGGCCGATCCATTCGATCATGCCGGGATAATATTTCTCCCAACCCTCCTGGAAGAGCGCCTGTTTGGAGAAGTTCTCCTTGGGATCGACGATGATGATCTTGGCTTTCGAGCGGCCTGTCGATTTCAGCACATGCAGCATCATCGATGCGCGCTCATAGGGGCCGGGCGGGCAGCGATAGGGATTGGGTGGCGCCACCATGACAATCAGGCCGCCATCCGGCACCGCATCGAGGCGGCGCTTCAGCAGTTGCGTTTGCGGACCGGCCTTCCAGGCATGGGGCATGGTCTCTTCAAACTCCTGGCCCCAGCCGGGAACGGAGTCATACTTCAAGTCGATACCGGGCGAGACGACGAGCCGGTCGTAGGGCAGGCGCGAGCCATCGGCGAGCACGACCTCCTTCTTGTCGCGATCAATGGTGTTGGCGAACTGGTGATTGAGGCGCACGCCATAGGGCACCAATTTGTCATAGCCGTGCGTGATCGAGGCGAAGTCGCGGTAGCCGCCGAGATAGAGATTGGAATGGAAGCAGGTGGTGAATTCGCGCGTCGGTTCGACCAGAACGACGTCGATCGCTCCTTGTGAATCCTTAGCGATATATTTGGCGGCGGTGGCACCGCCCGGACCGCCGCCGATGACAACGGCACGCGGTTTTGCCTGACCGATCACGGCCGGTGCCGCGAGCGCCAAGGCGCCAAGACCGACGCCGCCAC
The DNA here is from genome assembly GCF_031921685.1 of Methylocella sp. CPCC 101449. Taxonomy (NCBI): domain Bacteria; kingdom Pseudomonadati; phylum Pseudomonadota; class Alphaproteobacteria; order Hyphomicrobiales; family Beijerinckiaceae; genus Methylocella; species Methylocella sp. CPCC 101449. The sequence continues at coordinate 2,213,670 of NZ_JAPDHU010000001.1, forward strand.
GAATGACCTGCCTACGGTTGATATTCATTTTTGGACCCTCCGGTGATTTTATTTCCGACTAAGGCTACCAAAATAATCAGCTAATGCATCCATGTCAGCATCAGAAAGACCGGACGTGAGCGAATTCATAATTTGATGTTCGCGTGTCTTGTCTCGGTAGGCTTTCAGCACGGCGACGAACTGATCACTGGGCCAGCCGGTGATCGAGGGAATGCCTTCCGCCGATTGGCCGTCCGGTCGATGGCAGCTCACGCATGTGGCCGACAGATATTCCCCCAAAGCTCGATCGCCGGCTGCTTGTGCTTGCGGCACAATGAAAACGAGCGACAGGCCAAGCATGAAGTTTCGCAGGATCGGCACGGTCTGCGCTATTCGACCTTGGGACCGGCTTTGGAGTCCGGCGTCACGTCGATCACGCGGGCACGGTTCAGCACGGAGACCTCGGGCTTACAGTCCTTCATGCAGGGATTCTTCTTCCAGAACGCTTTCTCGGTGGTTTCCCGATCGTCATCATAGAAGCCGCCGACGTTCGGCATTTTCAACGAGGAGAAATTCTCCCGTGAAAGTACGAAGTCGTCTTTGACGATGTCGTTCATGTTGAGCAGAAAGGCGGTCAGCGCATAGACCTCGTCCGGCGTCAGCGATTGCGCATTGCCGAAGGGCATGGCGCGGCGGATGTAGTCGAACGTCGTCGAGGCGAATGGCCAGTAAGAGCCGATCGTCTTGTCCGGATTGTCTTTGTCGAGCGTGCCGCGTCCGCCGACCAGAACCGGCCAGCGGCCGGCGCCTTCGCCGAATTCGCCATGACAGGCGGCGCATTGATTGAGGAAGACCTCTTCGCCTTCCTTGACGCTGCCTTTGCCCGGCGGCAGGCCCTGGCCATCGGGGCGGATGTCGATATCCCAGGCGGCGATTTCCTCGGGCAGCGCGATGCGGCCAAGGCCGATCGGCTTTTTGGCTTGCTCTGCTTGCAACGGCCCGCTGGCGAAAGCCAACAGTGCGCCCAGCATGAGTCCAGAGAGGAGACTGTTACGAAATCTCGACATTCTCGGTCTCTCCGTTGCTGCGCACGAGCCAGGTCTGAATGCCATTGTTGTGGTAGATGGAATTGACGCCGCGCACCTTGCGCAATTCTTCCTTCGTCGGCTGCACATAGCCGGTCTCGTCCATGGCGCGGGACTGGATCAGCATTTCGCGGCCGTCCCAGTCGAAGTCGAGATAGAAACGCACCATCGAGAGCGGCATGTTGGGCCCATCGAGCCGAGCGGTCGTCCAGTTCTTGCCGCCGTCGATGGTGACATCGATGCGCTGCATGCGTCCGCGACCCGACCAGGCGATGCCGGTGATGACATTCGGACCTTTCTGGACGAGCGGCGCTTGCGGTGATGGCGAGGTGACGACGGATTTGGCGTCCATGATCCAAGTGAAGCGGCGGGCGCGGCCATCGGCGAGGAGATCGGTATATTTCGAGGTCTCTTCGCGCTGTTCCCATGGCTCGTCGCCGACTTCGAGGCGACGCAGCCATTTCACCCACATATTGCCTTCCCAGCCGGGCACGACGAGGCGCAGCGGATAGCCTTGTTCGGGGCGCAGCGCTTCGCCGTTCATGCCCCAGGCGACCATGCAATCCTTGAGCGCTTTCTCCATCGGGATCGAGCGGGTCATGGCGGCGGAATCGGCGCCTTCTGCCAGAAGCCATTTGCCCTTCGGCTTGACGCCGGCCTCGTCGAGCAAGGTTTTCAGGGGCAGGCCGTGATACCAGACATTGTGGATCATGCCGTGGGTGAACTGGCAGCCGTTGAGCTGCGCGCCGCGCCATTCCATGCCGGAATTGGCGGCGCATTCGAGAAAATAAGCGTGGTTGATGCGGCCGGGAAAACGCTTCAGGTCTTCCATGGTGAAGACCAAAGGCTTGTCGACCAGACCATGGATCATCAGCCGATGTTTGGCCGGATCGACCTCGGCAACGCCGGAGTGATGCCGCTCAAAACACAGGCCCGAGGGCGTGATGACACCGTCAAGCGCATGCAGCGGCGTGAAATTGACGGAGGATTCGCGGCTCGCCGTCAGCCATTCGACGTCCTGCCGGATGATGTGCTTTTCGAATTTCGATGGGCTGCCATAGGGCGCGTTTTGCACGCCGGGGCCAAGATAACGCGTCCAGTCGGGCACTTCGGTAATGGCGGGATCGGGCTTGGGCGTCTGCGCTTGCGCCGCGCCGGTGGCGAGACCAGCGCCAGCGAAAGCTGCCGTTCTCAGGAACGACCGCCGGCTTGCCGCGGTGGGTGAGGAATTGTCGGTCACTGCTTCCCTCCGTCGATCCTATGGACTTGCGTGCCGAATTGGCTCACGCGCCGCGCACGATCACCGATGTGTTGGGCTCAAGCCGCACGGTCTTCACATCGCTCAAATGTTTCTCGACGACGTCCCAGATAGGCGGGCCTTCCGTCGCCTGATTGACGCTGGCCCAGCCGGCGACCTTGTAATTGCGCGACGGATCGATCGGTTGACCTGTCTTGAGGAAGGTCATGTCCGAGATGCGGCTGTTGATCGGCTGGGAGACGTCGATCGTATAGCCCATGCCACCGATGCGCACCATGTCGCCACCGCCTTGAAAATAAGGATCGGGGTGGAATATGTTGTCGGCGACATCTTCGAGAATGGCCTTGAGCTGCGCACCGCTCATGTCCATGCGGTAGCAGGCGGGATAGGTCATGGCGGTGGCATTGGCCAAGGCCTCGAAAGTGATGGCATCGCCCGGCACCAGAGAGCCGCCCCAGCGGAAGCCGGGCGAAAGGGAGATTTCGGCATCGCGCTGCGTCAGCATGGCGTTGCAGATCAGATCGTCGAAGGTGCCGTTGAAATTGCCGCGCCGGTAGAGCAGGGACTCGGTGCGACCGAGTTCACGCTGCAAATCTTTCTCATGCGGCGCGCGCAGTTTCTGCACCAGGGCCTGCATGTCCGCATCGGCTGATATGGCGTCGGAGAAGACCGGCATCAGCTTGAAGCGATAGCCGTTGACCTTGCCGCCCTGCACGTCGAGATCGAGGCGCGAGAGGAATTTGCCATGCGAGCCAGACGCGATCAGCACGGTCTTGTCGACAGTGATGGCGCCCGGCATGGCGTCGTGGGTATGGGCGGTCAAAATGACGTCGATGCCTTTGACGCGGCTCGCCAGCTTGCGGTCGACATCGAAGCCATTGTGCGACAGCAGCACGACGACTTGAACGCCTTCAGCGCGCGATTCATCCACCTGCTTTTGTAGATCTTCCTCGCGCAGGCCGAATTCCCAATCGGGAATCATCCAGGCGGGATTGGAGATCGGCGTGCGCGGAAAGGCTTGACCGATGACGGCGATCTTGACGCCGCCCTTTTCGAACATGCGGCGGGCGTCGAAGACCGGCTCCTGCCATTCCTTGTCGCGGATGTTTTGGGCGAGGAAAGCGAAGGGCGCTTTGCCGATGATTTCCTTCACCCGCTCGGCGCCATAGGTGAATTCCCAATGGGAAACCATGGCCTCGATGCCAAGCGCCCCTTGCACGTCGACCATGTCCTGGCCCTTGCTTTGCAGCGAGGTCCAACTGCCTTGCCAGGTGTCACCGCCGTCGAGCAGCAGCACCTTGTCGGCACCGCGTTCCGCGCGGATGGCTTTGATGAGCGTGGCCAACCGATCGACACCGCCCATGCGGCCGTAGTTGCGCGCGAGTGCTACGAAATCATCGCTGGTCAAGGCATATTGATCAGCCGAGCCGGTGGCGATCTTGAAATAGTCTCGGAAGGCCGCATCGGTGAGATGCGGCGGCAGCCCTTTGTCGGCGCCGACGCCGATATTGACCGAGGGTTCGCGGAAATAGAGCGGCACGAGCTGCGCATGGATATCGGTGACATGCAGGATTGTCACCGTGCCCAAGGGGTCGAAGCGCAGAATGTCGTTCTGGCTCAGGCGTTGCTGGGCGGCGACGCGCCCGAGCGGCCCCAATCCGGACGCGGCCACGATGGTCGAAGCCGATGCGCTTGCTTGCAGAAAATGCCGCCGCGAAATCATGTGATCATCCATCCCTGCGGCCAGCCGCCCGCATTCGGCGGCACGCCGTTATTCACTCCACGTTGCACGTGATGCCAGAGCGGCGGCTTAGCCGACCGTCAGCTTGTTCTTCGCCTCATAGGTCGAGCCGTCGTCATCCTTCCAGGCGAAGACGAACTCGCCGCTCTCCTTGGCCTTGTAGAAGAACGACTGGTACGGATTGGCTGAAATCGCCGGGTTCCAGTCTGCTTCGAAGACAAGCTTGCCGTTGAACGTGGCCGTGAACTTGTTGATGATCTTGCGCGGGATGATCTCGCCCTTGGAATCGCGGCGCTGGCCGCTTTCCATCTCATGCGAGATGAGGGTCTTGATCTCGATCAGTTCGCCTGCCTTGGCTTGGGCCGGGACGCGAACGCGCGGTGTGGGGTTTGCCATATGTGCTTTCCTTCCCGGATGTCTAGCCGCCGCAGCCGCCGATGGTCACTTTGATCTCCGATTTGACGGAGTAGAGCGAACCATTCGACATTTCGGCGACGCAGACGATGTTCTGGGTCTGGGCCAGGCGCATGCGCGCGGAGGCATTGGCCTTGCCGCACTCGGGCGTGAACCGATAGGTCAACACGTTGGGGAGCGGATTGCCGTCGGCGAAGACGTGTACGGTCTTGACGTAGTCGGCATCGGTCATCGGGCTTTCCACCTCGACGGTGATTGGCACGACCAGACCGTTCTCGGCGATCTGCGGCACATCGAGCTTGATCTTGCCCGATTGCAGAGTCTTGTCGCCGTATAGCTTTTTGATTTCGGCTTCGACGGCCTTGACGTCGGCCAACGCCATCGATGGGGCCAGGATGGCGGCAAGGGCCGCGATCGATCCCGTTTGCAACAAATCCCGCCGCGATGGCGCAGCGAATGCGGTCGCCATTCCTCACTCCTCGTTCTTTCGACCAGGGGCATATCCCTTGGCGATCACCTTATCTGGTTGTGCAAACTTATTCCCGCGATTTTTGAGCAATGCAAATTCCCAATGTACTCTAAAAAAATGTAATTTTTAGATGGCCGATGCGCTGCTATGGAACAGGGAATCTGCCTGCGAAGACGTTCTATTTGAGATTGGGGGGAGCATGAGAAACGTCCGTTTCAGAGGACTATTTGCAGCCGCGTTCGGGGTGCTCGCATTGAGTTCGGGCCTGGCGATGGCGCAGGCGCAGCAAGATGATGCGGAGAAAGAAATCGAGCGTTATCGCGCGATGATCAGCGATCCGATGTCGAATCCAGGCTTTCTGGCCGTCGATCGTGGTGAAGTGCTCTGGGCCGCCAAGCGTGGCAAGAAGGACGTTACGCTCGAGACCTGCGATCTTGGCGAGGGACCCGGTAAGCTCGATGGCGCCTATGCCAAGCTGCCGCGTTATTTTCAGGACGCGGATCGGGTGATGGATATCGAACAGCGCCTGCTGTGGTGCATGGAAAAGATCCAGGATCTCGACACGGCCGACGTGCGCCGCCGCCGTTTCGGCGGTCCCGATTATACGTCGGACATGCAGGATCTCGTGGCCTTCATCGCCAACAAATCGTCGGGCATGAAATACCAGCCGCAGGAGAGCCATCCGAAGGAAAAGGAAATGCTGGCGGCGGGTGAAGCCTTGTTCTTCCGCCGTGCCGGTGTGATGGATTTCTCCTGCGCCACCTGCCATGGCGACGATGGCAAGCGCATTCGTCTGCAAGCCCTGCCGAACTTCTCGAAGGCCGGTAAGGATGCGCAGGATACGATGGGCGGCTGGCCGACCTATCGCGTGTCGCAGAGCCAATTGCGCACCATGCAGCACCGGTTGTGGGACTGCTATCGGCAGATGCGCATGCCGGCGCCCGAATATGCTTCCGACGGTATCACCGCTTTGACGGCCTATATGGTGAAAATGGCCGCCGGTGGCGAAATCACCGTTCCCTCGATCAAGCGCTGAACGGAGTGACAGTCATGAAAGCCCTGTTCATTGCTTCCAGTTTGGCCGCAAGTCTGGTCGTCCTGTCCGGTGCCGCTCATGCGCAGCAGGCGGCCCCGACCAAGATCGACCCCGCCGTTGTCGACAAATATGTCGAATCCATGTGGGCTAAGGCGCCCGATCCCTGGAAGACCGTGCCGGTTCAGGACGAAACGCAGCGCATCTGCACCGAGACACGCAACAATCCTTCGCAAGCCGATTTCACCAAGATCATGGAGCGGGAAAAAGCCAGCGTCGTCTTCCCGGCTGATGGCAAGGTGATCGGCGATTGGAAGGCTGGCGAGCGTGTCGCCAATACTGGCACTGGCGGTCAGTTCACCGACGGTCCGAACACGCCGCGTGGGGGCAATTGCTATGCCTGCCATCAGATGGCGCCGACGGAATTGAGCTACGGCACTTTGGGGCCGAGCCTGCAGAACTACGGCAAGGATCGCAAATTCGATCCGGCCGAGGCGCGCAATGCCTATGCCAAGATCTACGATGCGCAGGCGGTCTTTCCCTGTTCGCAGATGCCGCGCTTCGGCCTGCACAAATTCTTGAGCGAACAACAGATGAAGGATGCGGTGGCCTATCTGTTCGATCCAGAATCCCCGGTCAACAAATAGCTCTCACGCTTCGCCTGATCATGGATCATCCGGCCCGGTTCTCCGGGCCGGATTTTTATTGGGCGACCGGAAAGAAGCCGGCGCGGCGAAAGATGTCGTCGGAGCTTCCATCGATCAGCGTTGTAAAGAAGGCGCCGGCTTTACCAGAAGGGGCCACCGCGTAAGTGGTGGTCATTTGCAGCTCTTCCGGCAGCCAGGCCGCGATGTGCACGCCGTCGACGGCGACGATTTCGGTCGATTGGGTGAGGCCGAAATCGGCGCGGTCTTCGGCCACTTCCTTCATCACATTGTAGCCGCCGACCTTCAGCAGCGTTTTGTCTCGTGTCGGTTCGAACAGGCCGACGCGCTCCAGGGCGCGATGCAGATGGTTGCCGGCGGTGCCGCCGCCGGCGGGATCGCCGCGGGCGATGTTCTTGGCTGCGAGCATGACGGCGCGAAATTTTTCCAGGGTCGAGATATCAGGGGCGGGCGCTCCATCCTTGATCCCTAGCGCGATGCGGGAGGCGCCAATGGCGGCGGGGGCGCCGAGATGGCGGGCGTCGTGCAAGCCTTGCAGGGCGGCGAGCGAGGCGGCGACCACATCGAAGGTCTCACCGGCGCCGATCCGCTGCTCGACCGCGCCCGAGGTACCAAATTGCAGGTGGAGGGTCGCTCCGGTGCGATCATGGAAAGCTTGCGCCGCAGCGGTCATCGCCTGCCGCACGGCGCTGGCGCTGAGAATGCGGATCGCCTGTGGGGCTTGCGTCCCGATGAGGATTTCATCCGCCATGCTGCTTCTCTCCCGTCCCGGCTGTTTAGGTTAACAAAGGAATAACGTTGCGTAATCAGCCGATCGGCGTTGTTTAGCAAGGCGGTATTGATCTTGTGGGACATTCGAGGCCTGAGAGGGCGCACATATGAAGACGTATTTTTTCCCGCTTCCGGTGTTCGTGGCGGCTGCCACAATGGCCAGCTCAGCTTGGGCGGGTGGCTGTGCCGGTGGCCAGTGCTATCAGCGCGTCACCACGCCGCCGGTTTACGACACGGTGCAAGAGCAAGTGATGGTTTCACCGCCGCGCGCCGTCGCCCGTGAAATTCCGGCCGAATATGGCGAAGTGACCGAGCAGGTCATGACCCGTGCGCCGCGCACTTATGCGCGCCAGGTTCCGCCCGTGACGCAGACCGTCGCCGAACAGGTGATGGTGCAGCCGGCCCGCAAGGTCTGGTCGGTGACGCGCGATGCTTATGGCCGCGAGGTCGGTTGCTGGGTGATGCAACCGGCGACCTACGCCACGCAATATCGTCAGGTGGTCGTGCAGCCGGGCGGTGTGACGTATGAAACGCAGCCGGCGGAATATGCGACGGTGACGCGTCCGGTGCAGGTGCGTCCGGCACGGACCTATTACGAGTCCATTCCGGCGACCTATGCGACGCAGTCGCGCCAGGTGATGGTGCAGCCCGGTTATGATGGATGGCAGCCGATTGGCGGTGGCCATCATCGTCCCCGCAAATATCTCAACTGGTAGGCTCACGCCAGTTCGATCAAGGGCGTCTCGCGATCGGCGATCGCGAGACGGCTTGTCATGTCAAGTTCGGTTTGCGCGAGGGTCATCAACGCTTGCGCTGCCGCTTCCACCGATCCCTCGCCATGCGATTGCAAAGTGAGCACGATGCGTCGTGTCTGCGGCGTGACGATCGAACGTGCATCCTGGCGCCAGTTCCAGCGCCGGCATAAAACGGTGGAGCCCGAAGCATAGACCACTTCGCCCGGCTTCGGTGGTTGTTCGGCCGGCAGGCCCTCCCCCGGCGCCATGTCGATGAATGTGTCGTCGTCGCGGGCGAAGCGGAAGGCGAGGTCGGGCGTGATTCGATCGAGATCGTCGGCGCCCAGGCATAGCACATGCGCCAAAGACACCGCATTGTAGAGATCGACGAAGCCGTTGATCGCAGGCACACTGTCGCCGGCGAGAACACGCTTCACCAACCGCTCGACGGATGAGCGATAGCTCGTGCTCTTGATACCGAAGCCCTTATAGGCGCGCCGCCACGCAGCGATGCCGGGAATGGCCGAAAGCTCCATACCAGCCCAGCGCGTGCGGCACGTCGCTTCCGCCTCGGCGATATAAGCGGCGAGACCGGGCGTGCGCTGCGTCGCGATGCCGTCGGTTTCGATCAGCAGAACAGCGGTGCGAAAATCGGGAAAGGTCGACAGAAGATCGGTGATTGAAAGACGGAGCATGGTTCTGGCGGGCGTTGACGGGGCGAACCGCTAAGCTCAATATGGCCGGAAAGCAAGCGTGGAGGAAACGCAACCGCTGCCACAATGGCAGTTCACCCTCATTGCCGACACGGGGCTGGCCGCAAGGCCAGGCGCCGCCATTTGCTGGCCTGATCTCATGCGGGAAACACCATGAAAATTCTGTTCTTCAACGATTGGCGTCTGGGTGTCCTCAAAGGGACCGATACGGTCGTGGATGTCGGTGCCTATGTGACGGGGCTCATCACATCGGGCCCGCATGATCTGATCAATCAGGTGATCGCCCACTTCGATGCGTTTCGGCCGCAGTTCGAAAAGGCACTGACCCAGGATGTCGGGTTCCCGCTGTCGTCGGTGACGTTGCTGCCACCGTTGCCGCGCCCCATCAATATCGATTGCATGGCCGTCAACTATATGGAGGACGGCACGCGGGCGGAGCCGGCGGCGATCAACGCTTTTCATAAATCGCCTTTCGCGATCATCGGGCCAGGCGAAACCATGGTGTTGCCGGACATTCCGGCAACCGTTTTCGAAGGCGAGGCGGAGATCGCTTTGGTCATCGGCAAACGCGCGACGAATGTCCCAGCTTCGGAAGCCATGTCCTACATCTTTGGCTATGTGAATTTCATCGACGGTTCGGCGCGTGGCGTGCAGGCGGCCAACCAGTCCTTCTATCAGATGAAATCTCGCGACACGTTCGCGCCGATCGGGCCGTGGATCGTCACCGCCGATGAAATCGCCGATCCGCAGAACCTACAGGTCAAACTGTGGAACAACGGCGTGTTGAAGCAGGACTACAACACCAATGACATGGCCCATAAGATTCCGCGCTGTATCGAATTCGTCAGCTCGATCCATACGTTGGAGCCCGGCGACATTCTGGCGCTCGGCACCAATCATCGCGGCCTGCATGCCTTCCAGGACAACGATCAAGTGGAAATGGAGGTCGAGGGGCTTGGCCGGCTCGCCATCGTCGTGAAGGACGATTTGAAGCGCACCTGGCCGCGCGAAACCCGCTTGCAGCGGCAGAACAACGGGCTCGATCCGATGGCGCCGCAGCTTTCCGGCAAACACGCCAAAGCTTGATCATAAAGGTTGGTCTCGGGGGTTTGATCGTATGGCTGATTTTCTCGGCGTGCCGGATACGGGCGCTTTATTGTTTTTTGGCTTGAGTTTTGCGTCTTTCGCCACCGCTTTCATCGGCGTTTTCACGGGCACGGCGGGCGGTTTGATCCTGCTGGCATTGATGGCGATGGTGATGCCACCGGCGGCGCTGGTGCCTGTTCACACGGTGGTGCAATTGGGCGCCGGCGTCACGCGAACGATGATCATGTGGCGCTGGGTGATGCGGGCGACGTTGCTGCCTTTCATCGTCGGCGCGGCTATTGGCGCTGGGCTCGGCGCGAAAGCCTTCGTCTCCATGCCGACCTCGGCCACCATGGGTATTCTCGGCATCTTCATTCTGATCGTCACCTGGCTGCCGAAGCTCGGGCGCATGGGCGCGCAGAGCAGCCGTTTCGCCGCCGTTGGTTTCGTTGCCACCTTCGTTGGCGTGTTCGTCAGCGCCACCGGCACTTTGGTGGCGCCCTTCGTCGCCAGCGCGGCGCCGGACCGGCGCAATCACGCGGCCACGCTCGGCGCCTTGATGAGCTTCGTGCATATTCTGAAAATGGCCGCTTTCGCCATGATCGGCTTCGCCATCACCGCCTATATTCCCTTGATGGCGGCGATGATCGTCACGGGCGCCGCCGGCAATTGGCTGGGCGAAGTGGCGCTCAACCACACCAGCGAACAGCGCTTTCGCCTGATCTTGCAGGTCGGCCTGACGGTGCTGGCACTGAAACTGCTTTATGACGCCATTCGACAGTCGGGTTGGCTTGGATAAGCTCGTTACTATTTAAGCCCCAGTTTGTCCTTCAGGCTTAGTTTGTCGTTGTCGCGGTTGAAGGAAATGTGGCTCTCGAGTTCAAGCAGATGCTGTTCCATCAGTTCGATGGCGCGGCCGACTTCGCCTGATTCCATGCAGTTGGCGATGCTGGCGTGCTCGTCATGTTCGCAGGAGGCGTTGCCCCACGGCTGATACACCGCCACGATGAGGGAACAGCGCGAGACGATTTCCTGGAGATAGGTCTCCAGGATCGGATTCTTGGCTAAGGCCGCTACTTTCAGATGGAAGGCACTAGCGAGACGGGCCCAAGAGGGTTGGTCGAAGCGGTGCATCGCCTCATGTTCGTCGTGAAGCTGTTGGCGCAGTCTTGCATAGTCGTCGGCCGTGGCATTGCGCGCGGCGAGCTTCACCAGCGCGGCTTCAAGCGCGCGGCGTGCTTCGAAAATCTGCCGGGTTTCTTCCGGCGAAGGTGTTGCGACGATAGCACCGCGATTGGGGCGCAGTTCGACGATGTGATCATGGGCCAATTTCTGCAGGACGCGGCGCACGAGCGACCGGCTGGCGCCGAAAGCTTCGCAGAGTTCGTTTTCCGGCAGTTTCGTTCCCGGCGTCAGGCGCTGGTTCATGACGCTGTCGAAAATGGCTTTATAGATCGGCGTTTCATCCGCCGGCATGGCCCGCCGTATTCCAGGCCCCAGGGTGAACGGCTTGGTGTCCTCCGCTGCGGATGTCATGAAAGCTGCCCCGCGGTCATCAATTGGCATTCGAAAATTTCCTTCGCCATGCGAACGAGCGCGAGGTCCGATCCGGCCGGCCCCATAATGGATACACCGAGCGGTATGCCTTCGGAAGAACGGAAGGGTATGCTGATCTGCGGCAGGCCGGAGAGGCCGCCGATACAGGTGATGGCCATGGTGCGCAGGCGAATGGCATCCACGGCGGCAGGATCGGCGTTGCGCAGGGGCGCGAAGCTCGCGGCCGAGGGAAGGACCAGAAGATTGTCCTGGCCGAGCAGGCTCCGCACCTTGGCGCGAATCTCGGCTGCCTGCCGGCGGGCCTCTGCCGCCGCTTCCGCTGTCACCTTGCTGGCGGCCTGCCAGCGGCCGGCGATGGCGGGCGCGAATGTCGGGTTGTGGCCATTGATCCAGTCGCCATGAATCTGCCACCCTTCATAAGCGCCTGACGTCATGTAGATGCCGCGCCATGCGGCGAGCGTTTGCTCGCTCGCGACCGGTACGGGCTGTGCCGCCGTTTTCAGCATCGTCTCCAGCGTGGCGACCACCGCATTGATTGGTCGCGTGAAAATATCGTCGGCTAAAGCGCGGGCATCAGCGGCGATCAGCACACGCGAAGCGTGGAAATCGCTTTCCGGCAACAGCGTTTCGGCGACTTTCAAAAAGGTTGTTTGATCGTGAGCGAAGAAGGTCGGCGTATCGTAGCTTGGGTGCAGCGGTACCAGGCCGTCGGCCGAGAGCAAACCATGGGTGGGGCGCAGGCCGAAGAGCCCGCAATAGCTCGCTGGTACGCGGGTCGATCCGCCCGTGTCCGTGCCAAGGGCGAAGTCGACCAGTTTCGCCGCCACCACGGCGGCCGAGCCGCTCGACGAGCCACCCGTCACGCGATCGGGCGCGTTGGCGTTGAGGGGCGTGCCGTAGTGAATGTTGTCGCCGTGCAGGCTGTAGGCCAGTTCGTCGGTGATGGTTTTGCCGGCGCACGTGGCGCCAGCCGCCAGCAGCGCCGTGACCAAGGGGCTGCTGGTCGTCGGCACCGCATGGGTTGCAAGCCAGGTGGGATTTCCGGCGCTCGTTGGATGGCCGGCGACGTCGAAGAGGTCCTTCACCGCGAAACGCAATCCCGCCAGCGGGCCGGTCGGAGCGCCGGCCAGATTGAATTGTCCGTCGGGCATCCATCCGGCAACGGCATCGGCGGGCATTTCGGTCTTATCGGTCATAGGTCTATTCCAAGGCTTTCGTGGGTCATGTTCGAGACCTCGGCGCAAATGGCGCCGGGTGTGGTCATCCAGATGTCGCCGGCATCGCGCGCCTGCGCGATATGCTGGAGCGCGCGGCGCAGGTGCCGCAAGCGGTGCGGCTGCCCGACGATATAGGGATGGAGGGCAATCCCCATGACGAGCGGTTGTCGCCGCGCCTGTTCCAGCATTTCATCAAAATTGTCGACGATCATTCGGGCGAAGGCATCGCCTGTCATCAAGCGTCCGACTACCATTGGAATATCGTTGAGTTCCTGCGGGTAGGGGATCGACCACAGACCTTTGCCATCGCGCGTGCGCATCAATACGGGCTGATCGTCGTGGCACCAATTGAGTGTGTAGCGATAGCCTGTTTCGGCGAGCAGATCCGGGGTGACATGGCTTTCGGAAATCCATGGCGACAACCAGCCCGTGGGTGCGACGCCGCTGTGGCGCGTGATCTCCTGATGGCAATGGATCAGCAAAGCCCGTTCGTTGGCTTCGCTATAATCGGATTGCCGTTCGGCATTGGTGTGGCCATGGCCGACGATCTCATCGCCCCGGGCGACGCAAGCCGCGACCAGTTCGGGGCAATGCTGATAGAGCGCGGTGTTGATAAGGGCAGCGCTGGGAAGCGACAGATCGTCGAACACTTCGAGACAGCGCCAGGCGCCAACCCGATTGCCATATTCACGCCAGGCGAAATTGAGGACGTCGGGGTGTGGCGATGACGGGCCGATATTGGCGCCCAGGCCTTCGCCGAAAGCAAAGTGCTCGATATTGAAGCCGATATAGACGGCCAAGCCTGCGCCATTCGGCCAGCGATAGGCCTGCCGATCGGTGATCGGCCGATAGTCAAAGCGTTCATGGGTCCGCAAACTGTCGAAACGGGGCATGGTCAGGCCGTCTTTTCCAGGTTCTGCGTCAGCAGCCATTCGGCGCTGTCGTTCCAGACGTCCATTTCAACGATGAGGCCGTCGCGGAGCACATAGCGATCGACGTAGCGATTGCCTTCGAAGAGCCGCCCATCCGGCCACGCGCCGTACAATGTGCCTAAACTGTAGACAATCTGCTCATCCGATTGTCCATTATCGACAGTCTCGGTCTTTTCAATCCGCTTCTTCACCCAGGCGTATCTTTGTGCATTAAAGGCCGCGCATTCCGCCGGATCGCTCATTTGACGGCCGCCGGTGAAGCGAATCCGTAAATCCGACGACGTGTAGCGGCGGGCTGTGACAGGGTCCGGAATCATTAGCATCCGGAGGTATTCGTCAACGATTTCAGCGGCTGATAGCGTGTCCTGGTGGCTCTCTCGCGGCGATTGAGCGGTCATTTTCGCATCTCCGGTCCTCTTGTGCTTCGTGCGACGCCTTCAAGAGGCACCAGCAAGCTGCGTGCCACAATTGTAGACAATATTTTTCAAGATTGTTGCTTTTAAAATCCAAGATTGCTGACACTGGCACAGGGATTGCCAGGAAGGCTCCGCGCTGTTCATCGCGGCAGGCCTGCGCCTGCCGCTAGCCGGAGTGTCCCATGGCAAACAAGTTGTTGCGTCTTTCCCGACGGCATTTCGTTGGAGGTGTCGTGAGCACCGTTGCGGTTTTGGCCGCGACGGCTGGCTTCGCGGCCGAACCGATCAAGATCGGCCTCGTGACCGCTTTGTCCGGTCAATCGGCCCTGGCCGGAGAGGCCATTAGCCGTGGTCTCACCATTGCCATCGACGAGATCAATGCCAAGGGCGGTCTCTTGGGCGGCCGCATGATCGAACTGGTACGCCGGGATGACGAAGGCAATCCGGCCAAGGGCGTCACCGCCGCGCGCGAACTGATCTTCCGTGAGAAGGTCGCCGTTCTCTTCGGTGGTCTCGATACGCCGGTGTCCATGGCGATCGTGCCGATCATCAATCAGGAAAAGACGCCGTTCATGGGGCCTTGGGCCGCCGGCACCGGTATCACCAAGAATGGCGCCGATCCGAATTTCGCCTTCCGTGTTTCGGCGGTCGACGAGATCGTAGATGTCGGCATGCTCGATTATGCGCAGAAGACCTTTCAGGCGGCGAAGCCGGGCATGATCCTCGTCAACAATCCCTGGGGCGAATCCAACGAAGTCGGTCTCAAGGCGGCGCTCGATGCCAAGGGGATGAAAGCGGTCGGCGTCGAAAAATTCCAGGAGAATGATGTCGATCTCGTGCCGCAACTGACGCGGTTGAAATCGGCCGGTGCCGATGTCCTCTTCATGGTCGGTAATGTTGGTCCTTCCGCGCAGGTGGTGAAATCGCTCGATCGGATGGGCTGGAAAGTGCCGGTCGTTTCGCATTGGGGGCCCGCCGGCGGCCGCTTTACGGAACTCGCCGGACCCAATGGCAAGGACGTGCATTTTGTCCAGACCTACAGCTTCTATGGCAAGCAATCGCCTGTCGGCGAACGGTTGATTGCCGCGCTGAAAGCTAAATATCCGGCGATCAAATCGGTGGCCGACATCACGCCCGCCGTTGGCGTGGCCAATGCTTATGACGGCATGCATCTGGCGGCGCTTGCCATTGCGGCGGCTGGTTCGACCGATGGCGATGCGGTTCGTCAGGGGTTCTACAAGATCGGCAGCTATGAAGGGCTGATCAAAACCTACAAGGCGCCTTTCGCGCCCGGCCGCCATGATGCGATTCAGGCGAACGATTATGTCTGGGCGCAATTCATCGACAACCGCATCGTGCCGGTTGGTCTCAAGGATTGAACGTAACCGAGGATACGCGGCTGCGACGCCGCGTATCCCTCTCATGGAATCGGGAAAAGGATGATGCTCGTCACGTCGGCACTCATCAGCGGCATCGGGCTGGGGAGCATGTATGGGCTCATCGCCCTTGGCTTCTATGTCACCTATGCCGTTTCGAAGACGGTCAATTTCGCGCAGGGCAGTTCGATGATGCTCGGCGCGGTATTGACCTTCGCGCTGGCGAAATCCTCCGGCTGGCCGATGCCGCTGGCCATTCTGACCGCACTGATCTTATGCGCCGGCTATGGGCTGGTGGTCGAGCGGATCGCGGTGCGGCCGTTCGCTAGCCGGGGATCGGATGCCTGGCTGATGGCCACGGTGGCGCTTGGCATCGTCATCGACAACATCGTGATGTTCACCTTTGGCAAGGAGCCGCGCAGCCTGGCCTCGCCCTTGGCTCAGAGTTCGCTGGAGATCGGTGGCGTCAGTCTCGGGGTTTATCCCTTGCAGGTCGTCATCCCGATCGTGGGACACATCCTGGCGCTGCTGTTGCATCTGCTGGCGCAGAAAACCCGCTGGGGTTCGGCACTCCTCGCCGTATCGCAAAATCCCTCCGCCGCGCGTCTGATGGGCATTCCGATCAAGCGGGCAACCGCTTTGGCTTACGCGGTGTCGACATTGCTGGCGGGTATCGCCGGCATTCTCATCGCGCCGCTCTTCAACGTGCATTCCGACATGGGCACTTTGTTCGGGCTCAAGGCGTTCGCCGTGGCGATCCTCGGCGGCATCACCAGCCCCTGGGGCGTGATGATCGCCGGACTGATCTTCGGCCTTGTCGAAAGTCTGGTCACCACTTTGCTGGGGTCTGGTTACACGCAGATCATCACCTTTCTTCTTGTCATCGTGGCGTTGGCGCTACGTCCCAGCGGGCTCTTCGGGCGCGCGGAGGTCTATAAGGTATGAGCGAGATCATGACGGCGAGACGGCCGCTTGGAGCGCCGGCGGTCCTCAGTCATCAGGCCATCAAGCTGGCGTTCGCCGGCGCATTGTGTGTGGCGGCGGCCTGGATGGCGCTGTCGCTCAACGGCTATTACGTTTTCATTCTGGCCAATGTCGCGTTGCTGGCCATTGTTGGGTTCGGCATGAACGTTTTGATCGGGCTCAGCGGCCAGATCTCCTTCGGCCATGTCGGTTTCTATGCCATCGGCGCCTACACGGTGGCGATTTTGACGAAGAGCGGCGTCAGCTTTTGGCTCGCTTGGCCGGCGGCGGCGATCATCGCCGCATTTCTGGGCGCTTTGCTGGCGCTACCGACGCTGCGCGTCAAAGGCCCTTATCTCGCCATGGTGACAATCGCCTTCGGCTTTGTGGTCGAACACGGCATCGTCGAAATGCGCGGCCTCACCGGCGGTCAGAACGGCATCATGGGGATTGTCGCGCCGTCGCTGGGCTCCTTGGCGCGCGGCGAACGCGCCGTCGCCTTGCTGGCCATCGCCACCGCCGCCTTGACTCTCATCGGCTATATCCTTTTGGCGCGCGGCACCTGGGGCGCCGCCATGCGTGCCGTGCGCGACAGCGAAACTGCCTCAGCCTCGGTTGGTATTAATCCGCTCCTGGTCAAAACGGTTGCCTTCGCGGTGTCGGCAGGCTGCGCTGGTATCGCGGGTGGTCTGTTCGCGTCGCTCTCGAGCTTCGTCACGCCGCACACCTTTGCCTTTTCGCAGTCGATCCTGTTCGTCCTGGTGGTGATGATTGGCGGCGCAGGGTCGACGCTGGGTCCGCTGATCGGCGCCGTCATCGTCGGGCTGCTTCCGGAACTTCTCTCCAGCCTCGAAGATTTCAGACTGCTGTTCTTCGGCGCACTGCTACTGGTGGTGCAATGGGTGGCGCCTGGCGGCGTTGCAGGATTGTGGAGCGCGCTGGTCAACCTGCTTCCGCTCGGTGCCGGTGATTCCGACGTGACGCCCGTGCATGGTGGCGCAACGAGCCTGCCGTTGCCGCAACGTCCGCGTCAGGCGATTCAAGCCGACACTCTCGGCATCAGTTTTGGTGGCGTCCGCGCGGTCCACGCTTTGTCCTTCGGGGCAGAGGCGGGGCAGGTCACCAGTCTGATCGGCCCGAATGGCGCGGGTAAAACATCGGCGATGAATTTGCTCAGCGGTTTCTATCGTCCGCAGAGCGGCACCTTCCGGCTCGGTACCCGCGAACTGGGCGGGAAGGGCGCTTACATCGTCGCGCGAGCCGGCGTGGCGCGTACTTATCAAACCTCGCAATTGTTCGGTACGTTGAGCGTCATCGACAATATTCTGTTGGCGATGACCGGCGGGCGGCTCGGAGCCTTGCTGGGGCGACGGCGTTTAAGCGCGGACGACCTGCGCAACCATGCGCTGACCCTGTTGTCGTTTTGTGGTTATCGCGGTGATCCGTTGCGGCTTGCGGCCGATCTGCCCCATGTGGATCGCAGGATCGTCGAGATTGCACGTGCCCTCGCGCTCAATCCCGACGTGCTTCTGCTCGACGAGCCGGCGGCCGGTTTGTCCCGGGAGGATAAGGCCGATCTGTCGGTTCTTCTGCGACGCATAGCCGATGCCGGTCTCGGCGTTCTCGTCGTCGAACATGACATGACGCTGGTGATGAATATTTCCGATGTCATCGTCGTCCTTGATGCGGGTGAACGGCTGGCGATGGACACGCCGCAGCAGATCCAGGCCGATCCCAAGGTGCGCGAGGCCTATCTTGGCGATCAGGCGACGATTGCCCCTTCCGCCCGCGTCCGCTCGGCGGCGACGGTGGGCGAGGAATTGCTTGGCGTCGGTGCATTGATGGCGGGCTATGGCGCCGAGCCGGTTTTGGATGGAATCGATCTGCAGGTGCGGCGTGGCGAGGCGGTGGCCTTGCTCGGCGCCAACGGCGCCGGCAAGTCGACTTTGATGCGCGTGCTCTCGGGGCTGCATCGACCTGTCGTGTCGGGCGGTGTCACCCTCGAAGGGCACGACATCACGCAGGCACCCGCAGAGGATATCGTCGGGCTCGGCATGGTGTTGGTGCCGGAAGGGCGGCAGGTGTTTCCGGAATTGTCGGTGCTGGACAACATCCGCCTTGGCGCTTTCCTGACGCCACGCGATCGCGAGGCACGGGTCGAAGAGATGTTTCAACGCTTTCCGCGTCTGCGGGAGCGGGCGCATCAGCGCGCCGGCACGCTTTCGGGTGGCGAGCAGCAAATGCTGGCGATTGCCCGGGCATTGATGTCGCGTCCGCGCGTTCTCTTGCTCGATGAGCCCTCGCTCGGGCTAGCGCCCAAGGTGGTTGCCGAACTGTTCGGTGTTCTCGAGGAATTGCGCCGGGAAGGCGTGACGCTGCTGGTGGTGGACCAGATGGCGGCCCTGGCGCTGGCTCTGGCGGATCGGGCCTATGTGATCGAGCATGGGCGGATCGTCGCCCAGGGCGAGGCGGCCGCGATCGCCAATGATCCTCTCCTGGCGCGCGCCTATCTAGGGGCGGATTAGGGCTGAGACGATTCTGGCGGGCGGGCGATGGGCTGATGCCAACGGCGCGTGGTCTCCAGTTTGGAGGTGCCCTGACTGCCGATTTTAAGTGGCTGAAAGAATGGTCGGAGTGAGAGGATTCGAACCTCCGACCCCCTGCTCCCGAAGCAGGTGCGCTACCAGGCTGCGCTACACTCCGATCGGAAAATGCCCTGGAAATCTTCGCGCCGAAGCGCGAAGCAGCGGTCTTATAGCGACGCTGCGGGGCGGCGACAAGCACCTGTTGTGAAAATCGCAACAAACCGTCGTGCCGGCGGGCGGATGTGGGAAACTCTTTGAAATCGCGGTCCGAACCGGCGTCGGCGCTGGATAATCCACCGTTCCTGCGCAAAGACGATTCCCCTTTCCGCTGAAATGCGCTATTGCCCCGGCGCCGGTGGGGCGTAGCCAAGCGGTAAGGCAGCGGATTTTGATTCCGCCATTCGGAGGTTCGATCCCTCCCGCCCCAGCCAGGCATTTGCGAATGGGCAGATTTCAGCCGTTCCGGCGAAAATTCGACGCAATTTCAATAGCATGCTGGGTATAGTCGCCCAGCCCAGACGTAAGCCACGGTCCGAGCGGTCTCTAATTGGTTGTTTTCGGGCGAAAATCTGTAGTCGCGAATGCGAAATCTCCGGAATTTTCTGATGGAGGTGCTGCGCTCCGATGAGCCGATAGATTTGCCGTTCGCATTGAGAGGATGATCTGGGCCGAGGAGCATGCCGAAAGCGCCGTGACGAATGAGATGGCGCAGTCAGCTTGGCCCTCTCGCACTCAAGTCGGTTGGGACCGAGTTGCCACGTTACGCGGCCTAGACCTGGGGATGGTTTCCGGAGGGCATGCTAGCACGGATTATTTTCGCCAGACCGCTTTCGCCCGTAGATCGATCAGGCTTTCAACTTCGAACCAATCGTCCAGGTTTTCGATTTCACTTTCATTCGGCCTGTAACCGAAACGGGTGACGAGCAGCTCGAGATTCTCTGTTCGGCTGACGCCATGACAATAAAAGAAGTATTGGGCTTGGGCGTATTCCAGAGCTTTGCCGAAGGATATGCTGGTGAAAGAGAGTTGGACTGTTTGCCACTTGCCTTCTTTTGAAAAGGCAAACATCGGCGCCTTCCTGCTGCAAACGACCGCCTCTTGAGACACCTTGGGAGCACTGCATTGTGCTGCTCCGAGATAGTCGGACCGATATCGAATGTGGCAAGATGCGACCGGGACGGTCAAAATTTTGATTTCGCCATCACGATATATAGTCATGCTGCCGAGGGCTTTTACCCAATCACAGCCCCCCATCTGGCAGAAGCGTCGCGTGAAGATACCTGTCGCTGCCACTTCTGACCGCGCTTGAGTGCTGGCGATGACGGCCAGCAACACGAAGATCAGAACGAAGGGCCGTACAATCTTTGTCGATCTTAAGAATGCGCTGCTGGCTGGATGATCCGCGACGGGCATTTCGTTCGCCTTTGATTATGTAGAGAATACTCTACATATCGTCGGCGTGAAGTCCAGTGGAGGAATGGCCATTGTCATTGATTGAACCGCTTTTCCTGGTCAGCCCAGACCATCGGAAGGCCTCGTGCGAGCTGGGATACGGTGACATGGATTGAACCGTCGGCAATGGAGCTGATGATTTTGGGAGACAGAAACGCGAGAGGGGCCAGGAAGCGGACGTGGCGCTCGACGAGATTTTCACTCTGCGCAATCTGGGCGAAGGACATTGATCGACCGCTACGGAGGTCGTCGATCCAGCGCTGGGCACGGGCAATGGCATGCAACAGAGTCTGGCGATTGTGATCGCTTGTCTCGGTTGAACCGGCTTTATGCGTAACGCCTTTGCGCGGCAGTTGCTTGGGACGGAATGGTGCAGTCAGAATGACCGGCATGGCATCGGCATGTAGAGGGGTGACGGTAATATGGATTGAGGTCCTGCCAACTGTGACACGTTGGGCATGGGTCTGGATGAGGGCGGCCGGATCCGCATTGATTGCTCCGTCGTCAGCTGACAGATGCGCTTGCAAAGCCTCGGCAACAGTTCGCTCGACGTCGGGAGCCGAAACTCGGTGCAGGGATCCAGCCTTTTCTCGCAGCCCTTGAACCGCCGCCTGCGATACATAGAAACGATAGCGCACACCGTTCTTGGTGCTGTGCGTTGGGCTCATCCGATGGCCGCGGTCATCGAATATCCGGCCGGTGAGCTGCCAGGAGGAGGTTGCCTGTAGCCGGGTGCGTTCGATGGCCTGGGCTGCCAGCCGAGCCTGAACCGCTTCGAACAGGTCGTTGGCGAGAATCGGCTCATGTTCGCCGACATGGACTTGGCCTTTGTAAACCACCTCACCGATGTAGAATCGATTCCTGAGGAGATAATTGACCGGTCCGTTTCGATAGTGGGTTGGGGCAATGACCTGGCCGTTTGAAAGCTGGCGTGGCTTGGGCCGCAAACCTTCGTCGTTCAAACTCCGTACCAGAGCGGGTATGGAGCCAAGGCGCAGATAGTCCACAAATATCCTGCGCACGAGATCGGCCTCTTGCGGGACGACCTCCAGCTTCTTGTTGACGGAACGGTAGCCGACGGGGATGGGTCCGCCGACCCAAAGCCCTTTGCGCTTGGAGGCCGAGATTTTATCCCGAACACGTTCGCCAATGACCTCTCGTTCAAACTGGGCGAACGACAGCAAGACGTTCAGGGTCAATCGACCCATGCTGGATGTGGTGTTGAATGATTGCGTCACGGAAACGAAAGAGACATCATACTCGTCGAACAACTCCACCAGCTTGGCAAAATCTGCGAGCGATCGGGTCAGGCGGTCGACTTTATAGACGACGATAATATCGATCGTGCGAGACTTGACGATCTCGATGAGAGTTTTGAGGGCAGGGCGGTCGAGGGAAGCTCCTGAAAACGCTCCGTCATCGAACCGGCCCGGCAGAAGGGACCAGCCTTCGTGGGCTTGGCTCTTGATATAGGCCTCGCAGGCTTCCCGCTGCGCATCGAGAGAATTAAAAGTCAGGTCGAGATTATGATCGGTCGATTTGCGGGTATAGATGGCACAACGCTGTGGCTTTTGGACAACCGGCTTCACAGTGAAATCTCCCGGTGGCTCAGCTCATCGAGATCTTGGTCGCTTCCTTCATCCTTTCGGCCTTTTCCGTTGAGGCCGAAGAACCGAGGCCCGCTCCAGGTGGTGCCGGTGATCTTCTTGGCGATGGTGGAAAGACTGGAATAGGTCTTCCCCCGCCAGCAATAGCCATCCGGAACAATCATCACCTCGTGCATCTCGCCTAGATGTTCGCGCACGATGATGGAGCCAGCCTTCAAAGTTCGGGCGGGATTCGTCGGGCCGTTCTCATGAGCCTTAAGGAGCTTCTTCAGGCGATGGTTCAGGCGCCCGAGACGATGTTCCTGCAGCCTATAACACGCTGCACGAGCCAGAAGATCGCGAGAGAAGGCGGGCGGTGGTTCGCAGCTCTCAGCCTGCCGCCAATAGGCCCGCAGCTCGTCAACGGACATCGCCTGTATTCGAGCGAGCTCATCAGTTAATGTATCTCCCAGCGATGCTTGGAAGTGCGCGCTCATGACAACGCCCCATCCAACAGGTCGAGCATGATGGAGATGCCGATCATCTCCTGCGGGTCTTGGGAGCGGGCCGTGTGGTGTTCGATCGACCATCGCCGCATCTGGTCGAGATTTGACCAGCGGCTGGCGAAGACGCGCGCTTTGACCCTCAGGCCCATCAAGGTCTGGGCTGGCAATTGAGCGATCGCGAATTGGATGGCCAAGAGCGTCGTAAGCTCTTCATCGGTCGCCTGCTTCAGAAGCTCAATCTGTAGCAGATCACCCGCTTCTTCGGCTTTGTCGAAGGCCAAGGTCGTATCGGAATATCTGCGATGCGCGTCCTCGTGCTGCTGGCCATAGGCCAGCAGCACGTTGTCGAGATTATCGGGATCCATCGGACTAGGCCGCTGCTTCCGTCGCTGGCTGTTCAATGATCCTGTAAACCGTCGTGCCGTTGGATCGGCTTCGTTCGATGCTATATCCGCGCTTGCGCAGTCCCGTGAGTGCCGCTCGGGCGGTGTGGGGCAGCCAACTGGTTGCGCGGATCAACTCATCGAGAGAGGCACCGGTCTCCGCAGAGAGCATCCCGATTATCAGTTCCTGCTTCGATCCCGAGCGGGGAGTTTTACCGGATGGCAGCTTAATGACGGTGGGCGAGTTGGCATCTGTTGGTGAACGCGTGCCCTGGGCTGCTGCGGAAGCTGGTTCTTCAAGGGCATCTGCACCTTGAACGCTGCCTGGATCCAGTTCGACCGGCTGGTGGACGTTGTGTTCGCTCGCTTCAAGCTCTCGAACTGCATCAAGCCCTGCTTTCAGGATAACGAGGCTTACTGGGCGGCCGTCGATCTCCCGCCAGATCGGCTGTTCCGGTTTGCTTTTGACCTCTCGCATCAGTTTTCGGGCGACAAGGCTGGCTCCGACTTTCGCCGCAGCTGGTTTCGGCATTCCTTCCGGTACGATTGCGCTTCGGTCCTCACGCTGCGCGCTGGCAAGAAGGATCTTGGCCTGGGTGTCTGTAAGCTTGAGCATTTGCATCTCCATCAGCGCAGCTCCAATCGCTGCACTGATGCGACCCCGCAAATGGCTCCTGCCGGCGGGGTGATGCGGGGTTGGAACCCCGGTGGGGACAACGGCACTAGCGCTCTGTTGGCCAATGAAGTCGAGTACTATCTGCAAACAGGCGAAGATGAATTTTCCGGCGCAACTCGCTCACTAACCCCGGTTCGGGTAACTAGAGGCGCGCTCCGGGCACAGAAGGCGTCGGAGCGACAGCATTTGGCGGTGGAAAGTTCGAATCGTTTTGGTCGAATGATTGCCACAAGAATACGCTGTGGCCGGGTGTGGCGGGTAAGCCCTATGTCGGACGGGGCATCCATCCCATCAGCTTATCTCAACGCAAACGCCGCCTTATCCCGGCTTCCAAGTCCTCACGGGTTGCTTCCTTTTCGTATGTCTTCACCATGCCCATAAGCAGAGCAGACACAAATGGGTGAGAGTACAGAAGACCGACGGCCCAGCGGCGATACTTCTCCGCGAGTTCACGTTCCTGATCCCCACCTTCTCCACGCGAATGAACGCCACGTGAGTTGTACAGCCCCGTATGCGCGCCTTCGGAAATGCTTTCCGACTGGATGTCCTCCATCACTTGCCGAACAGCCTCACCGGGCCAAATGCCATCTTTTCCTTCAGATGTATTGGAAAAAAGCTTTCCCAAACAGACATCGCCAATGTCACCGCGACCGAGTTTTGTGCAAGCGTCACGAACTTTTGTCACCCATACAGTAAGAAAATCGATCTGACGTTCTTCTGGTTCATCTTGTCCTGGAATGCGTTTGATCGCTTCCAATAGCCGATATCCGCGCTCGGCGAACCGCTGAACATTCTCAGAAGCAACCCTATATTCCTCCGGGTCTTCCGCTCTATCTTTGCGCTTATAAGCCCATACAACGGCCTGCACGAACATTTCAGGATGTAGCTCGATATACTTCTCAAGATTTGGAATACCGTGGCCTTCGCTGCTGCGCCAAGAGCGTGCGAGAGCGTCGATATATGCAAATTCCAACACAGCCTTTTGTTCAAGCGTAATTTCAGGCGATTTTTCGAGGGCGTGGAAAGCCTGCTTTATGCTGTACTGATCCAATTGATACTGACCAGACTCCTCTTTTCCGCCTTTCGCGATTTCGCCTAGCAAACGATAGAGGGTTGTCGTTTCGATCTGCGCAAGATTCAAACGAGCACATGCGAATGCAGCGCGTGGCCGTTGGGCTGCCAACAAGCGCTCAACAGCTTCGCTGTTTTCTAGATCGGAGTCATGTATCCAATCCGGCACGATCTCGGCCCAGTAGGTAGTGCGTTCGGCTTCTTCCAACATATCTACCATCTTCCAGGTGTTGCGACGGAAGGGAGCCAAAAGCAGCAGCTTGGTAGTCTCTCGATCTGTGAGTTGCAGTGCCATTTTTTGAAGGATAGCACTGCGTTCATCGGGATCGGATATCGCGTGAAGCACACCGGAAACCAGATTTCGCTTAGACCAAGAGTCTGAATTGACAGTTGAGCGAAACGCCGTAAGGAGGGTATCTGAAAGGTCGTTCAGTGGTAGAATTTTGCTCGCAAGCAACCATCCAATCAGACGTGCAGCTTTGCCTTGTTCAGCTAACTCAAAAATACCTGGAACTCCGCGCTCGGAAAGTATTTCGCGCAACGCGGCCACACGAAGATTGTTGATCCGTTCCTCTCGTTTTCGATGGTCAAAATCTTCTTCTTCGATTTCATCCGCCGATTCCTCGACCCAGGTGTCCTTGAAAAGCCATCGATGGCGGCATAGCAGATCCGTGGGCTCCAAAGCCGCATAAGCCGCTTTTGCCTCTGAGTTCATGATGACTTGCCCTGACTCTTCGGCACGACGTACACCACGACGAGACTTGACTGTCACACGGACCTTTTCGCGGACGATTCCTTTGTCATCATCGGTCGCAATAGCAGCCCAAGACCTCACAATTTTCCAGATTTTCGCCCGCGCCTCATCATCAACAGCGTGGATACGTTCTATCAGATCGCACAGCTTTTCGCGCGAATAGTCCGGCCAGTTCAGGGCCATGCTTACCATCTCGTGCCTGAAAGAGATGATAGGCTCCCAAGTAGAAAATGGCTCACCAAAACCGTAACCATCTGGCCGCCAACGCGGCTTGTGACTGTAGTGTCCTACTTCCCTATACGCATCGAACTGCTCAACACATATTTTCCAGGCTACATCTGGGTGCTTTTCGGCCAGAGTCCTGATAAGTGCAACGCGCTCATCATGACCAGCAGCGGTTTGAGGCATCCATGCCCTGAATATTGCTCCCAGCGAATTGATGGGCTTGTTTACCCAATTGTCGTTGATCTCGACTTCCGAAAGACGCGCGAGAATGCGTGCGGTGCGTGGAAGTGTTGCTGGGTTCCATGAAAGGCCTTCCAACGCCCAAAGCAGCCCCGTTCGGCTCGGATGGCTTCCAAAGACTCCTGGATCGGCCGGACGCAGGAGACCAAGCACCGCGGGATCATTTGTTTTTAGATCACGTTCGATAATTGACAGGAAGGTGTCCGGAGCCGCTTCAGCATAGATGGGAAGATCGCGATCGTTCGCTTCCAGTTTGCGCGTCGTGAGAGGTGCTGGCAGCAGATCCGCGACAACACGCTCCGCCGCCTGCTCCAGATCCCAGGCAAGGCGGCCTTTCAGCAGGTTATTTCCGTGGATGGCGAGCAGTACCAACGTCTCAGAAATGCCATCCCTGAATGTGGATGAGAATTCGCGCGCTTTTCCATGGATGGAAGCGGCCCATCGTTCGCTTTCGGGAAGATCGAGTGTTGGGTCGTCCTCGCCAAGGACCATCCGTGCGATGGAAAAGTAGCGTTCTAGGTCATTAACCGTGATCGAACCAGCAATGGCGAACAGCAAATCTATTTTTGAGATGACCCCTCGATAGGTTCCAACAGACCAAAGCGGCGCATCGTCAAGCTGCGCTAACTGCTGACATTCCTTTTCTAACGTTTCGTACGAAAGATCACTGGCTAGCAAAGAAAGAGCTTCCCGGTCAGTTTGATTGGCCGAGTTCCAGGCGCCAACGAATAGGAATGGTACGAGGCGTGACGCTGTATTAGAGTCCGCTGCCCAAGTAGGGGTACGTACTGCTGGAACGGAAGAAAGCCGCCGTCGAAGCACGGTCAAGGACCGTCCCGACTCATTATCCAAACGGGATATATCGTCCCTGCCATGGTTCATCTCTTCCAATGCCACGCGGAAAGTTTCATAGCTTACTGGCTCCAGCACAATGTGCGGATCGACGGTCGCATTGCGCGGATAGACAACTATGGTTTGCAGCGTTTTGGCAAACGGGGCCAATTCCCGCTCAACATCGCGGCTGATGGCCGCCGCAATAAAATTCTGGGTACCCTGCGCCAGACGCGGCAGAACGCTTGGCTTATCGAACACCAGGACCCGATCACGCTGCGCGATCAATTCTTCGCCGCCACCTTCTCCAAATAACTGTGAAAGAAACGCCAACGCTTCCCCGGCGGAATCCGCCGTAATGATCGTGGGCTCATCCGGCTGTTTCGACAGCCGCGAAATCATCTTCCGCTTTGCCGCATCGATGCTTGACTTGAACAACGCCGGCGATAGCGCAGGGTTTGCTGCCTCAGCCCAGTCCGTCCAGCATTTGTCGAGCGTTCGAACGCCCTCCGACGGAAGATGGGTTTCATTCGCAAACCAAGTTTGACCGGCCAGAGACTGCTCTAGCCACTGCTCCAGGTTCTGCGCGTCATAAGCGCGGACATCTTTCCATTGTTCCCTGGATCGCGCATTAGCAGCCCAGGCATCCTTCCCTGACCACACCCGCGGTGTAACAAACACAAACGTTGTAGCCATACGCTCGGCTTTGCCGAGAGCTTTGACGCTCTTGGCAAAGTCTCCGTCGGCTTTTCCTTTGATGTCGGTGTTTACGCCAAACTCCCATCCGGACGTCCCGCTCGGAATCCAGGGGGTTCCCTCTGACGCTTCCACTAACCCGTCCCATCCTGGGCGTTCCGCGTCATCGTTGCCCGGAAAATCCACCTTGGTCAGGCCAATGCCCGTGGAATTGACGAGTGTCCGCAATAAGACCGCAAGACGGGTCCGCGCCGAGATGTTCTTGGATGCCCATTCCTCAATATCGTTGCGCTTTATGGCCAGAAAAGGCGGCACATAGGACTTTGTATTTGAAGGGACGCCTTTAGCCTTGGCCTGCGCAGCTTCATAGGCCGCCTGCATGTCCAGAAGCTTTTGCGCGGGAATCTTGAATGTCCGTTCGATTCTCGTCGCCATTTCTGCGGTTGCAGCAACTTTACCGTTCAAGAAATTCGAGACACCCGGCCGGCTGATCCCGATGAGCTTGGCGGCGTCGGTGACTGTCATTTTCTTCGGAAGCAGAACAATCTCGCGAATGTACTGCCCCGGATGCTGTGGCATTCCATGATCGGCGGCACGAGAAATAGGCTTTTTTGGCACACGCGCGCTCCATTTGCGCGGAGTAGATAAGATATGTAAGGTGTAATGCAATGCCTTACAATATGATGATGCTGAGTTTGCTGGCGCATGGTGCATTTCGGCAGTTGATCGCTCTAGGAGAGCTGACCGAACTGACGCTCTTGGCGAGCCGACGTCCGATTTAGCTAATGGGCAAGGCGATGGGGCGGCGGCGCGGCGCACAGAGGACTCGCACGCAAGCTTTGTGCTCGAAGCTGGAGGCGCTTTGAGGTGCGACGACGACGGTTGAGGGCGTCGGCTATCAATTTTTGGAACTGACGGATGGGGATGGTCTCCGGAACATCGTCCGGATTGGATCGATTCAGTGCATTTCGGACTCGGACGAGATGCACGACGAATGCTTTTTGACGGTAGCGAACAAGACCTTCCTCGTTCGGGTCCCTTTGGACGTTCTTCGTGAACTTCTCAGCGGATCAAAGGACGAGCAAACCGCTTTCAAAATTTTCACACGCAGTCCATTCGTTGGCACAACACAGATAGAAGCGGCCAGAAATCGATTTCATTTTGGCCCATCCTCTTTTCAATGGCTGGTATCGTTCGAAAAAATCCGACACACCATTAAAAATGTGAAACTTGCGGTTCCAGTAGAATATTTTCAATGAGTTAAGCAGTGTAAATTGACGATTACGCAGAAAACGAAAGCGCCTCTTTACTAGGCGCCCTCGCATAATGTCCAATATAAAGCATTATGATCGCGCTCAGGAAACGGCCTGCGCCTTTTTGAAACTCTATCGCTCACGCATAGATGTGGCCGCGACCTCAACGAGCGGAGAAAAGACGTATTCCAGGATGCGTCGCGAGCCGGTTTTGACTTCCACCGTCACCGTCATACCTGGTGCAACAGGTATTTTCTCGCCGTCTGCGTCGAGTTCGAAGGCACTTGGCTTGACCAAAATCGGGAAGACAAGATTCTGGACACGCTGTCCGCCCGAGTTGGTGATCGCTCGGCCATTCTGCCGTGCATTGCTCTCTAGGGCTTGAGCGTCTGGCTCTGGAATAGCGTCGCGAGAGATGCTGCTGACGACACCTGGCAAGCTGCCATATCGGATGAAGGGAAAAGAATCGACCTTGATGACGGCTTCCTGACCAATGGCAATAAAGCCGATGTCTTTGTTTTGGATATAGACCTCGATTTCCAAACCATTGCCTTCCGGGACCAGGCGCATGACCTCTTCGGCAGGGACGACAACTTGCCCAAGCGTTGTCACCGTCAGCGCATAGACAATGCCGTCAATGGGCGCCTTCAACGTGAAGCGCTCTAGTCGCGCATCCGCTTTAGCTAGGCGTTGCTCCAGATCGTCTCGCTGCCGTTCAGCTTCCGCCAGCTTCTGACTGTTTTCTGCATAGAAAGCGTCGTAGAGTTTTGCGATTTCCCTATTGAGGACTTCGATATTGGCGGAGATTTCCGACAGTTGGCCTTCCATGCCGGCCAGAGAGGTCTGCTGGTAGCGGTAGCTTTCAAGCGCGTCTATCAGCGAGGCTCTGGTTCCGGATGCGCGTTTGACGAGCTCTGAGCGCATGCCAACACGTTCGCCCATGATTTCGATCAATTGCCGTTGCGCGTTAATCGTCTCCGATACGCGCTTAGATTCGGCATTCTTTTGAACTCTCTGGGCAACGAGGGCCGCTACCGAGGATTTCAGCCGCTCGGTTTCGGTGTCGTAAACTCGTTCTTCCCGCAGACGAACAGCGCTGTCGACACTATCCAACCATGCGAGTTTAGGTGCATCCGGTAAATCGCTTTTGCGAGCGACTTTCGTTGCCGTCAACCGGCGCGTAATTTCACCACGGGTTGAGGCAAGAGCGCTGGCAAGAGAGTTTCTATCGGCGACTGCATCAGATGCATCAAGTTCAAGGAGAACATCTCCCTGTTGAACACGCGCGCCATTCTGAACCTTGATGCTCTGCACCTTAGCCGTCTCAAGGGGCTGAATGACTTTTACGCGGCCAGTCGGCTGAAACTTACCTTGCGCCATGGCGACAATGTCGAAACGCCCGAACCAGGACCACGTCAAGGCAATCACGACGAAACTGCAGATCGCGAAAATCAGCCACGTGCTTACGGGCGACGCTGGCGTTTCGAGAATTTCCAGCGCCGCAGGCAGAAACTCCTGATCGTCGCGGCGGCGCGTGGGCGCAGATGGCTTTTGTGCTGGCTTTGGCTTTTCTTCACCCGACTGCTCAGTCATTTGACGCTCTGCTCGTTCTGCAAGTTCCAGAGGTGGCGGTAGAGGCCCTTTTCCCGCACCAGGAGCTCATCATGCGTGCCGACCTCCACAATACGCCCATCAGCCATACCGATGATCCGATCGCAGGGGCGCACCGCGGCCAGGCGATGGGCGATAATGATTACAGTGCGGTTTCGTACGATCTGTCGCATGTTTTGTTGAATAATGCGCTCGCTTTCGTAATCGAGAGCGCTGGTCGCTTCGTCAAAAATCAGGATGGGCGGATTGGTCGCGAGCGCGCGTGCTATAGCAATACGCTGGCGTTGGCCGCCGGATAGGTTCGCGCCACGTTCTTCGATAATGGTGTCGTAGCCTTCTGGCATCTTCGAAATAAATTCGTCGGCGCCGGCCAGCTTGGCCAGGCTGATCACTTGCGCGCGCGGCATGGCCGGATTGGCAAGGGCGATGTTGTCGTGAATGGTTCGATTGAAGAGCAGGTTCTCTTGGAGCACGACGCCGATGTGACGACGTAGCCACGAAGGGTCGAGATTGCCGAGGTCCATTCCATCCAGCAGAACCTGCCCTTCGCTTGGTGTGTAAAGGCGTTGGATGAGCTTCGTCAGAGTTGACTTGCCAGAGCCCGAGGGGCCGACAATGCCAATCACTTCTCCTGGTCTAATCTTGAGAGAGACATCCTTGAGCACTTCCGGAGCGCCAGGCCGATAGCGGAACGTCACGTGGCTGAGAACGATATCTCCTTTGGGGGCCGGCAAAACAGCCTGTGGCGCTGTCGTGCGCTCCGGAGGGGAGTTTAGGATATCGCCGAGGCGATCGACCGAGATCTGGATCTGTTGAAAGTCTTGCCATAGTTGCGACAGGCGCAGGATAGGCTGCATCACCTGGCCGCTGATCATATTGAAGGCCACCAATTCACCAACGGTCATCTGTCCATTGATCACGGCATTGGCGCCAAAATACAAAATCATCGCGGTTGTGAATTTGCTGACATATTGAATGGCATTCTGGCCGCCAGCGCTGAGCATGGTCGCCTTGAAGGATGTCTTCACATAGGCGGCGAGACGTTCCTCCCATTGCACCTGCATAACGGGTTCGACCGCCGCGGCCTTTGCCGTCTGGATGCCAACAATGGTTTCGACCAGGAATTGCTGACTTATGGCGCCGCGGTTGAACTTCTCTTTGATCTGCTCGCGTAAAGCCGGACGGACCAGAGCCGCGATTAGAAGATAGACGGGTATAGAAGCCAGGACGATCAGCGTCAGCTGCCAGGAATACATCCAGAGGACGATGATGAAGATGATGGTGAATAGAAAATCGATCGCGGAAAAGAGACCTTGGCCTGTCAAAAAGGATCTGATCGTTTCAAGCTCGCGAACACGAGCTACAGTTTGGCCAGCCGGTCGGGTTTCGAAATAGGCCAATGGCAATCGCATCAAGTGGTAAAATAGTCGGCGACCAAGCTCAACGTCGATCCGATTGGTTGTGTGGGACAGCGCATAAGTGCGCAGATACTGCAGCCCAACATCAAACAGGCCGATCACCACCAAACCGATGATGATGATCAAAAGGGTAGAATAGCCACGGTGCGCCAGCACTTTGTCGATGACAATTTGGAAGAAGAGCGGCGTGACCAACGCGAAGATCTGGACGAACAAGGAGGCCACAAGAACATGTGCCAGTGGCCGCCGGTAGCGCCAGATCGACGGGAGGAACCAGCGGAAACTGAAGGCATCAGGCGCAATGCCGGCACCGCCGAACCGGCGCGCGACCATAATGACGACCGGCTCGACATTTGCCCACAAATCTTCGATGGGCACTTCGCGATGACTGCCGCTGATCGGCTCCACGATATGCAGCGCGCCGCTAGGCAGTTTGCCAACGAGAACCAGATATCGACCGTCATTTTGACGTAGGATTGCAGGGCAGGGCACGCTCAGCAACCGCTTTGTCGTAACCTTTGAAAGGATACGTGCTTTAAGGCCGATCAGGTTGGCCGCGCGCACAAGATCACCATCAACAGCCGCTCGTTCGCCAAGCGCCAATTCACGATGGAGCTGTCTTGGATCAGCGGCAATCCGATAATAGCTGGCGATGCCCGCCAAAGCGCGCAGACCTGAATCTACAATTGTTTGAAGTGTGCTTGCGTCAATTGTTTGAGTGTTCTCAGTGCTCACGAACTCGAATACCCCAGCCCCTGGGCATCGAAGCGGTCCAGACTTGATGACCGCGATGATGCTTGAAATCGTCTCACTCCATATCAGAGCCGTCGCCATTGAAAAGATGGATGGTGAGTTTCGCTTTGGCGTGTTGCAGTAACATCGCATGCGAAAATTCTGGGAGGCCTATACTCAAGTTTAAACAGAAAGCGCTTGCACAACGGGCTGCGATCTAGTCCAAGCTGTGCAGTAGTTTTTTAGGGCTGATTTGCGCGGACTTTGGGGGTCCCGCAGTCTCTTATGGTTTGTTTCCGACGATTGAACGGGCGGCGCTGGTGGGTGCCAAGCCGTAGGCTGACTATTGTCTCATTGTCATATGGCGGCGTGAACCATGGCATCGACTCCTTTGGGGCAATCGAACTCTTCAAGCTCGAAGAGCGCGTCGGTCGCTGAGCTCTTATTTCAAAAGCCGCTAGGCCTGCCTGAGTGGCTCGCCAATGCCAAAGAAGTGCAGGCCGAGGTCGCGGGCTTCTGGGATGATTTTCAGACAAGTTATGGTGAGACGACACGCCAGTGGGTGGAGCTGGTTTTCCAACCTTTTGCGCTTTCCGACATGGCGCAGATGGATGCAGTTTATGGGCTGCAATCTTGGGATCATTTGGGGCTGGCGAGCGCCAATTGGAGCTATCAGCAGGACAGCATGGTTACAGCCAGCTTGGTCGCAAAACACACTGATACGCCAAACCTTTTGGTGCCGGGGCTGGTAACGCAAGGGGCGCATTTGGCATCAGAGCCGACGACAATTTCAATGATTTAATATTTGTTTTTCAACCGCAACGCATGATGTGGCTAAAGATTTGCTGCCCTGCGAGCGTGAAGGAATTTGATGATGTCGCGGAAGACGTGGATCTGGCTCAACATCGTCGTCGCCTTTTGCCTTTTCTATGCATGGAGCTTTGCCTCTTACTCCTATCGTTTTCGTCTCACCGTCGAGGTCGACACCGCAGCCGGCATGAAAACCGGGTCCAGCGTGCTGGAAGTAATGACCGCAATGAATCCACCTTGGTTCTTTCTCGCTGCAAACGACTCCGTCACGACAGCACGCGGTGAGGCGATTTTTGTCGATCTTGGCAACGGGGGAAATCTCGTTTCCCTGCTGGCTTTGGGCCCACAAGCGTCCGATGGAGGCGTAATCACTTTAGCTGTGCGCACGTTTTTCAATTATCAGGGAGGGTCGTATGATCCTCGTTGGAGCAAGATATTGGTGAAAATGCCAACCGAGTATTCAGGTCGGCGTGCTTACACCAGCAAAAAGCCGACGTTGGCGACCTTTACCGACCTCAACGATCCAAGTTCGATCCGCGAGGTGTCGTACAATGAACCACAGAGCGTTTTAGGTTCCAATGTACACCAAGTGCGTTTCTGGATCGAATTAACCCGCGATCCGGTGACGTCCACATTGTCGCTTCGCTTACCATGGATCAGTGATCCCAAGTTAAGAGCCACGGCCTGGCGGCTTCTACGCAAAAACCATTTGGGAAGCGGCTCAGCACCCGACACGATATTTCAGCGTTCAGGAGAATACTAATGGCAATCAATGACGATGTGTTCCGCGCCATTCTGGCCATGGACTCTTACAACCGAGGCGGTCGAGGGATGGGGTTGGATGGTGCTGCAATCGGCGATGCAGCGATAATGGGAAACTCCGATGAACTCCAGGTCGCAGGCGCCAGCTTCTTCGCTCAATCCTACATATGGAAGGGGCAGATCGTTGTCTCATATCGAGGAACGGATGAGCCCCTGAGCGACGCCTGGAATGGGTGGGGCACTGGCCTCGGCGACTATTGGAGTACACAGGCGCAGAAAGCAGTCGAATTTTATGAGAAAATTCTGGACTACTATGGCCCGATTATCGGTCCCGTCGATCCGACCGCGGCCAATGTTGCATTTGTCGGCCACTCACTTGGCGGTGGATTGGCAGGGTTTGTCGCGAGCCTCTACGGCAAGAACGCCACGGTCTTCAATAATATGGCATATCAGCTCTCGGCGGAGCGTGCTTACTACTTTGCCACCGGGCAATTTCAGACGTCTCAGGAACTTCAGCATCAACAGGATGTCATCAGCCAATATTACTTCAATGGGTCATACAACAACGGGAACCCGATTACACCAAGCTGGTCGAATGTTACAGCTTTTGCAACGATAGGTGACCCGCTCGCCGTTAACCGAGGTGGGCAGCAAGGTGTTATGAACCCTGTTGGGACGGGTGTCGATTTGAGCGATTTGGGCGCGGTGACCGGCCTCCTGCTACGTCACAGTCAATCGTTCCAGGTCATTTTGCTGTTCGGCGAGAAGGAGGTCAGTAAGGTCGAGGTTCCTGGCAGCGACCGGTGGAAGTCGTTTAAGGAGCTTTTTTCATCGTTGGACGACGCGACGCTCGTCGAAGCCGCGAAAAAGGCCAGCACTGTCAACCCAGCACGCAATGCTGATGAGATGCGTACGATGATTGCATACTCCGCAGTCGACAGTGGTACGCGTCCGTTTGGCGACAAAGCTATCCGCGCGCTCTTTAATGACGCTAACGATATCGGTAGTTTGCTGACTGGCGGTCAATTAAACGCCTTCATTGGTACTGGCGCGAGGAGCCAACTTCTCAGGAAGGCATTGGCAGATATAGTCGTCCAATTCGCCGCTGACGTAGCCAATCAAAAAGCGACCGACGGCAAATTCCTGAATGGGGTTACAGCAAAATCGACTTCGCTCCTCTCAATTGATTTCGATAAGGAGTATTGGCAACAAAGCTCAAAGATTGTTGGCCTAGAAAGCTTGCTAAGAGATTACTTCAGTCCGGAAGTCCAGGCACCTAATCCCGGAGAAACCGCCTTTAGAGCTCTATATTATTCGAAGATTGGCGATCTGGCCGGTGGTATCTCACGCGCCGAGATCGGACTGGATGGACAGGCGGCGACTATCTCAGCAAACAATCTGCCAATGCCACTAGTTGCTCAGAATGGCGGGCTTCTCGCAATTGGAGCTGACCAAGGAGACACGATCAATGGAGGGAACGGGAGAGATGTTCTTTCTGGCGGCGGTGGCGATGACACTATTAATGGCGGAGAAGGCGATGACTTTCTCATTGGCGGCGATGGAGCAGATCGGCTTTTCGGCGGCGCGGGCAAGGATGTGCTTTTCGGAGGCAAAGGCAACGACAAACTCTACGGTGGCACCGAGAAAGATCGATTGATCGGGGGAGAAGGTGATGACGAATTCTACGTCAAATCCGGCGATGTCATCCTCGACGGCGATGCCGGTGACAAGCTCTTCGTTACTCGTGGCAATGAAGCAGACGAATTAGCCGTCTATGGGGATCTCAAACAATCGGATATTCAGACAGCATGGAGCAATTACGAGTCTTCAGTCTTTCCCGGAGGACAAGCGATTTTTCGAAACGAGCTCCTAGACTACTGGCTCGTCAACACTGGACAGTCGCTCGTTGTTTTTGACCTTCCATGGGATCTCGATGGCTTCAACCTTGTAATTTCGGATTATCAAGCGGGCGACTTTGGCTTGGATATCCAAGATCCAACAAGTTACATGGCATGGATAAGAGGGACTAGCGGGCCTGCCTCTCTTGCACCTTATCTGAGAAACCTCCAGACAGCATTAAGGTTTGAGGCAAGAGCGGCCACTGAAGAGGAGCCTGGTGACCAACAACGGTTCATGGCTCTGGCTGGAGAGGAGATTGTAGGGACATCAGGTATGGATTTCTTGCGCGGAACTAGCGGCGACGATGAGATTGTCGGCGACGGCGAAATGGATTTGTTAGTCGGCGGCGCGGGGAGCGACACCTACCAGTATCGCGCGGGTGATGGCGATGATTACATTATGGACTATGACGGCGCGACTGATGACATCGATGTCCTCGCCTTCGACGATCTTAATGCGGAAGATATCGAACTGAGCGGCAGAGGGAACGAACTGTACATCAAGATTCTGGGGGCGAGTCCCGCGCTCATCACAATCATTGATCAGCTTGTACAAGGAGGATCTGACGGAATTGAGGAGATTCGTTTTGCCGATGGCACCGTGTGGAGCCGGGAACAGATCGTCGAGGCGTTGTTCGTGGTTCGCGGCACAGATGGCGACGATAATCTGTACTGGAAATTCATCAATTATTCTTTGAGCCAGCCCACGACCTTCTATGGAGGACTTGGCAACGACGAACTCCATGGTGGAGAAGGGCGCGACATATATGTCTACGCTACTGGCGATGGTAACGATACGATCACGGACGACACCGATTCTACTGGTACCGTGCGTTTCTCTGATCTAAATCCAAGCGATATAGGCCTCACTCGATGGGGCGATAATCTCGCGATCAGGATCAATGCAACTGCCGAATGGATTACGGTAACCTCCAACGCAGGACAGGACTCTATCGACAGAATAGAGTTCGCTGACGGAACGGTGTGGGACCGAGATGACATCGTCACGTTTGCAAATGTGCCACTGACAACTGGAACCGATTTCAATGACTCATTGAGCGGTGGTTCTGGTGCCGATATCCTAAATGGCAAAGGCGGTGATGATACGCTTCAGGGCAACGGCGGCGACGATGTCTACCTCTATGCATCTGGCGATGGAAACGATGTCATATTTGATTGGAGTGGGACAACCGATATTCTGCGTCTGACCGATCTCAATGCGGATGATATCACCGTAAGCCGTTCCGGCTCCGACGTATTGATAACGGTCAATGCAACAGGACAGACGATCACGCTCAGTTACCAACTCCTATCTCAATACGAAACCGACGGCATCGAAAGAATAGAGTTCGCGGACGGCAGTAGTTGGGATCGAGCGATGATTGATGCGATCCGAGGTACAACAGGTAACGACACACTGTACGGCACTCAAGGGCGCCCAGATTCGTTTATCGGCGGTCTTGGAAACGATACCTTGGAGGGAATATCCGGTAGCGACACCTATATCTATTCATCTGGTGACGGATCCGATGTGATCAATGACAACTCCGGTTCGACTTCTGATGTCGATGTTCTCCGATTTACGAACTTAGATGCCGGCGACATAGCCTTGAAGCGTGTTGATGATCATCTCGAAATCAAGATTAAGGCTACCAACGAGATCATTCAGGTCAACAAGCAGTTCTATTCCGAGACCGAGAATTGGGGGATCGAGAAGATCCAATTTGCCAACGGAACAGAATGGGATCTGGCGACGATCAATGCTAACGCAAACACAGGTGGCACGAGTGGTGACGATGTTATCACCGGAACGGCTGGCGATGATATCTTGGATGGCGGCGCCGGTGATGACACCATAGATGGTGGCGATGGAAACGATGTTATTATTGGCGGTGAGGGTAATGATACGCTCTTTGGAGGCGCTGGCGACGATGTGATCTACGCCGACTATGGCGCTGATATCGTCGACGCTGGGGCTGGTAGTGATGTTGTTCATATATTCGAGCAGTCGATCGGATCTTCGTCCCAAATTGTAGGTGGCGACGGAGTGGACACGCTCGTGTTCGAAGCAACAGGAGCGACCTTCGTTTCGGCAAACTGGAGCATAGTTGAGGCCAGCTTTGAGCGCCTTCAATCCGCGCCCAACTATTGGTGGGCGGGGAGTGGAGATGGCAACGTCATCGACTTCGCCAATATTGAGCGGTTGGATAGCAACAACTTCTATATCTATGGCTTTGCTGGGAACGATACCATTATCGGCTCAAACGGTAGCGACATCATACTTGGCGGACTTGATGACGATGAGCTGCATGGTGCCGACGGGGATGACGAACTGCAAGGTGAGGAAGGGGCAGATAGGCTTTACGGCGGCAGTGGTGCTGATACGCTAGGTGGAGGAGACGGAAATGACTTTTTGAGTGGCGGTGTAGGCAACGACACCCTTGAAGGCGGCGCTGGCGACGATACCTTCTCCTTCCTTGGAACATTCGATCACGATCACATCTATGATTTTGGAGTTGGAAACGACATTATCGAGTTTGATAGCAGTCAGTTCCCTGACTTCAACGCTGTTTTAGCGGCAGCGAGTACGTCGGGAAATGACACCGTCATCACCCTTGACGCATCCAACTCAATCACGCTCCAAGGTGTTTCCTTAAGCACTCTCAACGCGAACAACTTCTCGTTTGTTTAGAAAGGAATTCGTGGATTGAAACGAGGTTGGGTTCCTTCACAAAGGAGCCCACGAACCGCATGTCGTATTGGTGCTATCGACATCTGTCTTGAGCTTAAACCGATCATCACAATGGAGTTCCTGTTCGGGACGTTACCAGGGCTTCGCGTTCACGAATTCTCAAAACCTATACTCAAGTTTAAACAGAAAGCGCTTGCACAAAACAACGGGCTGCGATCTAGTCCAAGCTGTGCAGTAGTAATTGGGGCTGATTTACGCGGACTTTGGGGGGCCCGCAGTCTCTTATAGTTTTGTTTCCGACGATTGAACGGGCGGCGCTGGTGGGTGTCGAGCCGCAGGCTGATTATTGTCTCTTTGTCATATGGCGGCGTGAACCATGGCATCGACTCCTTTGGGGCAATCGGTCGCTGAGCTCTTATTCCAAAAGCCGCTAGGGCTGCCCGACTGGCTCGCCAATGCCAAAGAAGTGCAGGCCGAGGTCGCGCGCTTCTGGGATGATTTTCAGGCGAGTTATGGTCAGACGACGCGCCAGTGGGTGGAATTGGCTCTCCAGCCTTTTGCGTTTTCCGACATGACGCAGATGGATGTGTCCTATGGGCTACAATCTTGGGACCATCTGGGGTTGGCGAGCACTAACTGGAGCTATCAGCAAGATGGTTCTGCAACAGCAAGTCTGCGGCTCGAGGGTGCGGAAGTTTTAAACGGGCCTTTACTCGGCACTGATTTTTCATCCCAGACCGAACCGGCGGTGATAGAAGTTCTGCACTTCTAACAAGCTCGGGGAGAAATAGCGCATGAATAGATCGACCAGCCGTGCTTCAATTGTAACGGCTTCGTTTGTTTTATTTATCGTCTTCTCCTCCTTCGCCAGCGAGTCGCAGTTCGGTCTGCACGCACTTGGAGGCGGAGTTATGTCAAGCGCCTTTGCTCGCACATCGCCAAAACTGAATCGTATATTTGCAGCAGGCCGGCTTCAAACTTTAGCAAGTCGAATCTTACTGACATTTTTTTTTGGGCGACCGGCAGTTGTTGGCATGAGCGGCGAGCTATGCAATTTCAACAATATTGAAACCCTCTTCGCAAGCGCATCAGATGAATTGGAGCTGATTAAACGGGCCGAGAACGCCACAGGAAAAAAGGCCTTGTGTCGGCCAATACATATTCGGCTGACTGAGACCTCTCTCATCATGGGCATTCCCAAGATAGTCGATCCCGATAAGGTCGTCGCTTATTTGCAAGACGCAAAAAATGACGTCGGACTACTCAACAAATTGGCTGTTGCAGACCTAGAGCGCATCGCTCCGCACAGAATGATGGTCCCTCTGGTAATAATCGATCTAGGACAGGCGGCACAATTAAGCAGTGATCTAGCGAGGCTCGGACCTATTCGCGAGCGGATCGAACACAATACTTTCGTCGAGTTTCGCGTTGACTTTCGGTAGGGGGCATTCGTTATGGCAACAATAACCTTCAACTATTTTCCACCTGACGAGATATCTTCAGTTTCAATTTTCGACACGGGACACCTGAATGTCACGTTCGAGAGAAACGGGTCGATAGTTACCTACGGTATGAATGCTGCTGACAACTCGTATCTGTTCACCCAACTCACGTCGGGCACTGGAATGGATGGGACGTTTCTGTCGCTCTGAGATCGCTTCGCTCGGCCCGTCCTGACCAGGTGGCGGATGCGGTACATCTGTGCCCTGCGCAACAAGGCCGGACCAGCGTGCTTCCAGCCAGTTGCGGAGCGCCTCTGTCGAGACGCAGTCATCCTGGTTGTAGCACTGGACGACGTCCCGGTGCGTGGCTGAGATTGAATGATGGTCAGCCAGTTCCAGGCCGATGGTCAATTCCG
Organism: Methylocella sp. CPCC 101449; assembly: GCF_031921685.1. Lineage (NCBI taxonomy): Bacteria > Pseudomonadati > Pseudomonadota > Alphaproteobacteria > Hyphomicrobiales > Beijerinckiaceae > Methylocella > Methylocella sp. CPCC 101449. The sequence continues at coordinate 2,254,118 of NZ_JAPDHU010000001.1, forward strand.
ACATCCAAATGCTCGACCGTGAATATCTCCTGATCGGGTCGCAAGCATAGATGTGTCGTAACGCCAGCCGAGCTAGTCGAGTGCGATAATTAGAGTGGGTCGCGCGTTGGGCCGGGAGCTTCAGCGCGACCCTGGCCAAGAGCCGATGCTGGCGGTCCTGGTTGCACTCACAATACCGATTGACGACGAAAAGCCAAGCTTCGTATCTGTGACTGTATCGCCGTCACACGAGCAGTTTTGCAATCCAATTTTCGATAATCGGTACCACGACCACTCGAACCGAGATTAGAGCCCTCACTATACTTGGGCATCGAAGCTGTCTTTCTCGGACACTCGAAACCTCGATGAGCGCGATAGTCACCAGTTGATCCGAACGCCGAATGTGCCAAGCGTGGGACTTTGGCGGCTGCGGCCATCGAGCGACCAACGATAGCTGCCTTGGCCGTAGAAGCTCAAGTTCTTGTTGACCCGCACCGTGATGCCGCCACCGACCTCCAGCGAAGTACCGCCGAAGCGAGTTTCCATGATGGGTGAGGATGGACCGAAGAGTGCACCGTCATTACCGGCGAAGGAATGCCAAAGATTGATCCGCGCATAGGGCTGCCAAAGCCTGCCTTGCGCGTCTTGGTTGCTGTATTGCAGTCGGGCTCCGAGCCGTCCTGTCCAGGCATTGCCCGCTTTCCAATTCACAGTGGAATAAGCGTCGCCGGAGCGGTCCACTGACATCGTTTGAGAGATGATCTGCGCCTGCGGCTCGATCAGCCAGCGATTGCCGTCGCCGAAGCGGATCGGGTAGCCAGTCTCTAGCGAAGCGGTGAAGCCGGTTGCTTTGGTGGACAGACCAGTGCCGTAGTCTGAGCGCGCTTTGACATCATACCAGGTGTGTTGAAGGACCGCGTCGACATACCAGCCACTCGGCCCGAAATGGGTCCAGTAGGCGCCGAGCGAAGACCCCGTCATTGACAGCCGGCCGACGCGAAGATTCTGAACGCCGAGGGCGAAGCCGGACACTGACGGCGCGTTGTAGTCGGTATAGGCACCATAGATGCCGAGATGGTCACGATGGCCGCCCGCATAAGGATTTGTGCGGATGACATCGACGCCGCCCTGCAGACCGATGAGGTTTGCGGTGGCGCGGCTGTTGACGGTGCCGTTCCAATTGTTGGTGGTGCGTTCCCCGATGACACGAACCCAGCCGCCGTTGGCATAGCCGCGGCCGGTCAGGGCGCGGATGTTCTCTTGCTCGCCGACGCGCTCATGCAGAGTGCCGAGAGTCGCGAGCCCCATTTGCCGGCCGATCGCCGGGATTGGCGCATAGAGTGCCACTTCTGGGCGATACAGCGGGATCACTGGTCCACTCGGCGGCGAGGGCGGTTGACCTGGGTTCGAGGAGTCGGTGATCAAAGTGGAGCGCAGGAACCAATCGTTCGGATCGGTACTGCCGCCGCGGAAGAGTTGATATTCATATGCCCCGGCGGCTACGCGCTGGCTGAGCGTGAAGGCGCCGGCGGCGGTGGATCCGCCATTCGTCACCTGAACGAGCCGGATGCCATCGGCCACCGTCAACGCTCCTGGGCCTCCGGTATTGGCAATCAATAGCGCCGTGTTACCGGTTGCTGCGCCGCCATTGATGATCAGCAGATTGCTCGGCGAATTGTCGGAGCCCAGGTAGGTATTGAAGCCAATGCGGCCATTGTTGCCGATATAGTTGCCGGCGGTAAGCACCGTGTAGCCTTGGCTGCGCGATAGGAACTGGATTAGGCCGGCATTGGTCACGGCGCCGGTTGCGTTGGAATCTCCCGTTACGTTCCAGGCGCTGTTGGCATCGATCGCGACATTGGTCGCGTTTTGCGCCAAGCCAGTCCACAGGCTTCCCTTCGTCAGCGCCACGTCAGCGGTGTTGCTAGGGTCGGCCAGGAGGTCGCCGGTCCACTTCGAACCGTCCAGGGTCGCGGTTGCGGTATTGCCCGGCCCGGCCAAAACGAGGTTGCCGGTCCAATTGCTGTTGCTGAGGTTGTAGGCGAGTGTGGAGGGATCGACGACGACGTCGCCGGTGAGTGCCGGCATCCCGGCAATGTTCAATGTCAGATTGGCCGGGTTGCCTACGCCGTCTTCTGTCACCCGTGCCAGCAACAGCCGACCGTTGACGAGGGCAGGGGTGATACTGGTTCCCCCAGTAATCGACACTGTGCCGGTACCACCTTCGGCAAGGACGATCGCGTTGCTGGCGGCTCTCAGGCTGCCGCCGGTAATCGAAATGGTGCTGGGCGCGCTACCGGCGAGGTAGATCGCCGCCGATCCGGCGCCGTCCGCGGCGACTACAGTGCCGGAGGTCGTAAGCGTGCCGCCGTTGATTGCGGCGATACCATGTGCGGCGCTGCCAGTGGTGGCAACTGATCCACCGGTGACTTGCACGTTGCCACTGTTGTTGGCCTGGATGCCGGTGGCGGCGTCTCCAGCGGTGGTAATAGCGGCACGGGTCAGAGTGATGGTGCTACCGGCATCCTGCGCCTGGATGCCGAAAGAGTTCTGCCCCTGCGTGGCGACCGTGACATCCGTGGCCGCGATGGTGCCGCCCGCCAGCGCATGCAGGCCCATGGCATTGACGTTCGCAGTACTGACCGAGGTGCCGGTGAGGATGATGCTGCTACCGGCGTCTGCCGCCCGGGCACCGTCGGCGCCGCCCACGGTAGCGGTATCGGCGCCGTGGGTTACGATAGTGCCGCCGATAATTACGGCCGTGCCGCCCTGGCTGACCCTGACGCCGACGGCGCCGTCGCCATTCGTAGTGATGTTCGCGTTCTCGGCCTGTAGTCGACTGCCGGCCCCAATCACATCCGCGCCATGAGCCTCCAAGCCGATCTCTGCGTCCGGAAACTGGAGGACCGGTGGGGAACCTCCGGTCACCCGATATCCGCTGGTGATCTCGGTGCCCGTTACGATGATCGTGCTGCCCCCACGGACGAGGACGCCAGCACTAGAAGGGCCGGAGGTGCGCACTATCGTGTCGGTCAGAGTGACCGTGCTGCCTCCATCTGCCTGCGCGCCAGGTGAATTGGGCTGATAGGTGAAAATGCCGTAGCCTGAAAAGTCGATCCTGCCTCCGGCATCAGCCCATACGCCCGGACTGTTTGCTCCATAGGTGGCAGAAGTCGCGCCATTGCTGACCTGGATGGTGCTGCCGGTTCCCCTGGCGAGGATGCCCGGGGAGTTGGCGATGACGGTGCCCCCGTAATAATCGCCGGTAACGACGGCGCCGCCATTGAGATTGATCGTTCCTCCATCTGCAGCGAGCAGACCGACCGCGTCATTGCTGTAAACGTTAATGTAGCTGCTATTCAGCGTGAGACTGCTTTCGGCGCCCGATGCGATGGCGCCCGAGGCATTGTTCGCGCCCATGCTGAACGTGTTCACGTTGTTGAGGATGATCGAGCCTTTAGCGTCTACGAAGACAGCAGAAGCGCCCGCACCGTAGGTCTGGATATCGGTGCGGGTGAGGGTGATCATCCCACCGCTGGCCACGTAGGCACCATAGGAGCCGTCGCCGTAGGTGTTCACCGCGCTATCGGTCAACGTAACCTTGCTGCCCGTTCCCGTCGCTACAATGCCGTGGGCACCGCCATCGTTGGTGTAGATGGCTGTATTGTCGCCGATGATCACGCCTCCGCCATTGGCGAAAAGAGCGTGGCTGCCCGTGCCATAGGTCGTGATCTCGCTGAGCGTCGTGCTGTCGTTTGGGGTGCCGGTTAAAGTGATCGTCCCGCTGTCGCCCGCATATGCGCCGTAGCCGCTGCCGGTTACCAAAAGATGGGTCGAGGTGGCACTATAGCTCCCAGTGCCGAAGACTTCGACCACGGTGCCCGCGCTGGTCCGATCGGTGAAGGCGGGATCCACGCAATTGCCGGAGGAGATGCTAACCGCCGCTGGCGCGCCTGCGCATTGGGCGAGGGCTTGAGCGGAAGGCAGCAGCGCCATCGCCGCGGTGGCCAAGATGGTGCGGCGGCAGCCGACGGAGCCCAACAGCGTCCATTTCAGCGAGTTACCCAACCATAGATCCAAATCTGCAACGGCAATTGGCGATTCCATGCGATTTGTACGCATCGATGCAGCCCCCTTCCGCGAATCATCTGCAGCCAGAAACCCCAAGAAGCAATAACGGCCGATCTTATTAAGACTTTACAAGTGGGCAATCATCAAAGGTTTGGTTCGACGAAAGAGCCCGAAAGGACGGCTAAAACGATTCCCGTTCTATGACCTCATCACTCTGATCCTAAGCAAAAAACAGCCTAAGTAATTAGACCCGCTTAGCCACCCGACCGCGACGCTGTTGGCCAAGGTGGATTTCCTTGGCCAATTGCGAACGAATTTTGGCATAGTTGGGCGCGACCATCGGATAGTCCGACGGCAGGCGCCATTTCTCGCGATATTGCTCGGGGCTCATATTGTACTGCGAGCGCAAGTGGCGGCGCAGCGATTTAAAGCGCTTCCCGTCTTCCAAACAGATGATGAAATCGTCATGGACCGAGCGGCGCGCAGGAACTGCGGGTATGGGCGGCTCGATCATCTTAGCGGATTTCGATAAACCGCCTATTCGCGCCAGCGCAGAATGAACCTCTGAGATAAGCTTTGGCAGTGCAGTCGTCGGAACAGGATTGTTTCTAACGTAAGCGGACACAATATCAGCGGCGAGTACAATCAAATTAGCCCCATGGTCGTTCTGATCGCTCATGGCCCTACCTGCCTAATCCTCAAAAAACATCAAAATATAAATGCAAGAACTAGCTCTCAAAATCACGCTTGCTGAATTGCGGACTTAGCATTCAGTCGTCCTTGAATTGAACATGTTTATTTAGTTTTTGTTCGCTCCGTGATATCGGCGCTTTTAGAGACCGTTTCACACGATGGTTGCTATTCGCAACAGACTGCCCCGTCGGTGATTTGCCAAAAAAATAATTCTTCTGCCACTTCTGCTCTAAGGCGACAGGATCTCCAGCCCGTAAAGCAAAGTTAAACTTACTGCGCTCGCTCAGCCAGTTCTTGTATTCCCAATGTAGTTCACGATTTTCGTCGAGGCGACTGATGACGGGTTGGATGGTCTCAATCGGAAGGGCGGGCATCGGGGTAATGAAGCAGAACGGTTCATCTCTTTCGAAATGAATTGTCCCCGGTTCTGTGAATTTCCAGTTCATTGTGAAAGTGAAGGGCAGCCAATCGGTTTCAACCAATCCATCGAGAGCCTGTATCCCGTGCTTGAGCCGGTTCGGTGCTCCTCGTGCCCAGAGCATCCAACCCGGATCAGTTCGGAATAGATAACCTACGTGAAAGGTAAGGATCCCATGTCCAAAGCCAAGCGATACTTGCCGAAGCTCGTCGCCTCGATCGTCCGGCCGCAAGATAATATCACTTTCGCCGTTATAGCCTGTCCAAGTTGCGGAGAAACCGGAAGGATTGAGCAACTCCCAGCCAGAAGTGTTCGCAATCGTTAACGGTGTGCAACGATAGGCGAAGTGCTGGTTTGTATAGTCCATCCAATCACGCTCACTTACGCCTGGAACCAGCTTGGGTGCAGGATCGTGAATGGCATAGCATTCCAGTTTCAACGGTGGAGATGTGTCTCCTTCGTCAGGGCGGTCACTCTGGGGCATGCTTCACCGGACATCCCGAGACAGGAGGCTTGAGTTTACGTTTTACGCGATGGTTGTCATCCGCGACCGAACGCCCGCTCGGTGACTTGCCCATAAGATAATTTTTTTGCCATTTCTGTTCGAGGGCAAGAGCGTCGCCGAGCTTCTGGGCGGCTGCAAATTTAGTTCTCTCGCTCGTCCAGATTTTCAATTCTTTATGCAGATTGGGCTCGTCCTCGATCTGTCGGATGCATGGCTCTATGGATTCAATTGCGACGCTCGGAACGACGGTAATGAAACAGAACGGCTCGTCTTTCTCGAAATGCACGGTGCAGGGACGCGTGAATTTCCAATTCATGGTGAAGGTGAAGGGTAGCCAATTAGTCTCTACCAAGCCTTCAAGGGGATGAATGCCGTCCTTGATGCGGTTCGGCGCCCCCCGGGCCCAGACCACCCAGTCTGGATCGGTACGGAAGAGATAGCCTGGATGGAAGCTGATGATGCCGTGACCGAAGAAAAAGCCGGTTTGATGGAGACTTTGGCCTGGCTCATGAGGGCGCAGGATGATGTCATCCTTCCCATTACCTCCAGTCCAAGTGGCAGAAAAACCCGAAGGGTTTAAAAGCTCCCAGCCCGTTGCGTTCGCTATTGCCAGGGGGGTGCACCGATAAGCGAAATGATCGCTTGTTTTGTCCATCCACGATCGCTCCATGCCCGCGGGCACCAGCAAAGGCGGGGACTTGGAGAGAGCAAAACAATCTAGTTTTGGCGCGTTCATTCCTCGCACCCCAATAATCGATTAGACCTAACATTGCGGCGGGAAACCTCCCCGCCGCATGAAAACAGATGCTCAACCAATAGATCCCGCCAAGGCGCCAGGGCTCGCCAGAGAAAGCTCCGATGCTTTTGTCGTCGGGGAAACTCTCTACGGATGAAGCAGAGAAACAATTGGAAGGAGAATCGACCAATGGGTGCGCCCCGCTTCGGCATGCTTGGTCCTAGCCCTCTCAAGAACAGACCTGAGTTGTCGCACAAGGTATCTGATGCCTTAACCAGCCGGTCCCGGAGGTCCCGGAGGTCCCGGAGGTCCCATAGGCCCCTCCGGTCCGGCAGGTCCGGGAGCGCCAGGCGCTCCCGGATCGCCAGGAGTGCCAGGAGTGCCGGGTTCGCCAGGAGCGCCAGGAGCGCCAGGTTCTCCGGTGGCGCCAGGAGTACCAGGAGTGCCAGGCAGGCCATCTTTGCCGGGGGTCCCAGGAGTGCCAGGAGTGCCAGGAGTGCCAGGAGTGCCAGGAGTACCAGGAGTACCAGGAGTTCCCGTGCCAGGCGCCCCGGCGGGGCCCGGAGGACCGGGCGGTCCCGCGATCACTCTGACCGGCGTGCGCCTCGTACTGCTTGGCATATCGGCAGCATCGCGTCCGATATAGCTGGGCATGTAATCCTCGCGATCGCGCTGCATGAGCGTGCGCTCGCCCAAGGGTGTCGGAGCAGGCGCCGTGAAAGTACCGCCACGCTTTGCGCCGAAATCTGGACTGCCGTAAACAGCCATCGGCGTAGTCGAATTGCCACTTGTGCCGAAATAGACACGTAGGCCGGCCTTGAAGGTCAGGTCGCGGCTCTTCCAGTCCGCAAAGCCGGTGTAGTAATCCTTGCTTACCTTGCCATAGGCAACCTCGGCAAAGAGCGAGGCGGCGGTGCCAGTGCTGAAATTGGTCAGATATTCGGCGCCGCCAACGATCTGGTTGCGACCACCGGTGAAGCGGTGGCCAATGTTCAATTTCAAGTTATCTGTCGCGTACCAGGCCAACCGCATATCATCAAAGAAACGGGATCTGCCGTAGAGATTGTCATATTCGACGCCTGCTACCCCTTGCAGCGTAAATCGACCCCAATATAGCTGGGCCTCCAGGCCACCTTTAACGTTTTGACGACCGTTTACGATGTCGCCAAAGCGCGTTGTAAAATAGCCCGTCCCGTAGAGATAACTGCCGTAAAGGCCAATCGCACCTACAGAAGGATCGCGCCAAAATACGTGACCGGCGCCGCCAAAGAAGCCGCTATTGCGGGTAATGCCACCGACACCGTCGATCTGAGCACCGAACGACTGCCCGAGGGGCACCGCCAACGAGCCGCCAGCGTAGCCGAAAGCAGCCCGCCCAAGATTGCTGCCTCCGCCGAGTTCGAGTTTTCCGTTGATGGCTGCTACGGCTTGAGTGCCAGGCGGCGCCTGTGGAGGCAGGCCACCACCCGCGATGGCAGGGCCGGCGATAGGCGGACCCGCAATCGCAGGAATATGCTCCACATAATCCCGCCCAGACCGGGCTGCTGGTCTTGATCCACCAGCATTAAGCCTACGCAACTCCGCTTTCGCTTTAGCAGCCTCAGTGGTCGCCGTCTTTAACTCGCTCTCCAACGCTTTTTGCCGCGTTTGAAGATCAACAATCATCTTATAGAGCTGTTCATTCGTTGCCGTCTGGGCTGAGCCGGATGTAGCAGCCCAAAAGCAGGCCATAGCAAAAACGGAGCAACTGAGTGTGAGCTCTGTGCGCAAAGACATGATCTTCCCCACTATGATCGAAGGATATGATGACGCAGGCAATACGATCAGAATAAACGGATGCCTGAAGCTGCAAGGCGCTCGCCGTTAACGCAGCGAGGATGTTCAGATCAGGCGTGGACGACGATGACGCGCGTACCGTTCGGCACGCGGCTTGCGAGATCAATGATGTCGGCGTTACTCATGCGAATGCAGCCGGATGAGACCGGCATGCCGACGCTGAATGGATCGTTCGTACCGTGAATTCGATAGAGCGTGTCCGCGCCGTTGGCATAAAGATAGAGTGCTCGCGCACCAAGCGGGTTCTCCGCGCCGCCAGCCGTCCATCGGGCCATCGGATCGCGGCTGCGCATTTCCGGAGGCGGCGTCCAATCTGGCCAGTCGGCCTTTCGACCAACATAAACAGAACCGCGCCAAGCAAAACCGTCGCGACCGGTCGCGACAACATACCGAATAGCCTTCCTATCTGGCAGTGTCAGATAGAGTAGCCGCTGCTGTGCATCAACGACGATTGTGCCTGGAGGCGCTTGCGTCGGATTGTCGACAACCATCCGCGCATAAAGTGGGTTGGGTCGGACTTGCGGCATCAGCGACAGGAAATGAACATCGCGGTGCGAGAGCGCAGCGGGCGCCTGGGCCACAATCTGCGCTTCTGGCCGGGACGTTGCCGTTTCCGAAACACAGCCCCCAAGCGCCAACGCAGCCACGACAAAGGACACACGAGCCTGGAGGTCGCTGGCCTTGCTCTTCGATTGCGACAAGGAAGGATATTCGAGATCGCGGGAAGCCGAAACCGCCACGCTTCGCAGGCGGCCAGCCTGCTCCTCAGGCAACAACCTGAGCCTGTCTAAATTTTCGGGAATCATTTAACCCCCATAGAAGCCGGAGATTGAACGCTCCAGCCAAGCCAATTAGCGATCCTGTACTTAGAAAACTCGAATCGCTTAAGAATATGGAGGCTCAGATACACTCACAATGACAGTATATTACAGTATATCTCACATACTGTCTCATTCTGTCACTCAGCCTGTGCCGATGACATTTGGCGACGACGAGCAGCTGTGATCATGGCGTTTATGACCGCAGAGCCTGCACGGCTACGCGGTAAGGCGATGCGCCCGGCGTCATTTTAACTCTCGCCCTGATTGGAACAAAGACGGCGGCGCTGCTCGTTCCCCGCGTCTGCTGTCGGCGGCCTGCAAAATGCTCCCTGCTTGCTCTCTTCATGATCGAGCTCGCGCGCCGAAACGCAGTCACTCTAATCAGAGAAAGAGAAGCCAATCCCGCGAATCGAATGAAGAGGAAGAAGCATGTTGGACTTCTGGGCCCGTCGCCGCAGACGGCTCACGATGGTGTCTATTTGACCATAGTCAAAGTCATAAACGTTGCCGCCCATTGCTTCGACGAATGCGCGCCGCTCGACGGTTTTACCACGTTCTTTGAACAGGAGTTCCAAAAAGCTCCTCTCCGAGGTAGTCAAGCGAAGGCGGTGGCCTATTCCGTCGGTGAGTACCCATCCGCCTTCCACCAGCGCCCATTGAAGAGGAGGAGGCGGCACACCGTGTTTATTCAGACGTCCATTGAGCGCCCTGACCGTGGCAGCCAATTCCCGGGCATCAATCGGTTTGACAAGATAAGCATCTGCTCCTTTTTCAAGACCATTGACCCTGTCATCTATAGAGCCTCGGGCCGTCGCCATGATGATCCCGACCGGTTGCGATGCACGCAAGTGAGCGGCGATGGACAGGCCGTCCTCGCCATCCAAACCAATGTCGAGAATCACGATGTCGGCCGGCCTGGCAGCGTAAGCTCTGTAGAGTGCCGCTGCGTTGTTAAATTCCTGTACGTTTAAACCCAGCCTCGACAATCCAAAGACCATTTCCTCGCAAAAGTCCCTGTCGTCATCGACAAGATAAACGAGGGGGGATAGCGCAGCATCGCTCCGCCTCCAACCTTCTCCAGTCATCCATGGCCCCCATGCAGCGAATGTATCGTATTCGATTTCATTTTTTTGTTACATTGTCCATCTTGCTCGGGTGTCTTGCCCCGCAAATGGCCTGGGCTCTTGCCTTGAAATTAACGGATGGCATGGAGGCTTCCGTTTCGCTCGGCGGTCACCTCGCTGTCTTTTACGATCCAACCGGTGCGCTCACGATAGAGGAGGTTGCGTCCGGGCACTCCGACGTCCAGTTTCAGCCGATCCCGTCCATGCTCACGCAAGGCTATCGAAAGGGCGCGATCTGGGTCCGCTTCTCCCTGTCCGCGCCGGCGATCCCCAAACAATGGCTGCTACAGATTGAACGGCCCTTGATCGAACAGGTCACCCTATATGTTCCCGATGGAGGGGGACGCTTCACTGCCTCGCCTCCGGCTCGTGGCAATCTATACCGGGATAAAAGCGTCGATCCCGCTTATCCGGCGCTGTTTCCAATCCCCGTCCCACCTGCTGAAGCGGAATATTACCTTCGCCTTCAGTCGTCGACCTCAATAACGACTGCATTGAGAATCTGGCAGGAGGACGGATACGAGAAGTACCGTCGTACTGACTACTGGATCGTAGGCGTGGTGGCCGGCGCCGTTGGCGCCATGATATTCGCAAATCTTCTCTACGCTTACCTGCTCAGAGATTCGCTGTATCTTCTGTACGCTGCGGTGCTTGTGGAAGCCGCGTTGATATCGACATTCCACATGGGATATGCGGGCGATGCACTGAGCTGGTTAGAACCAGCGCAGATTCATCGCAGTTGGGGTGTGATCGTTTGTCTCTATAGCATAGTCCTCGTATGGTTCATGGGGCGACTGTTCGAGTTCCGCCAGCATTGGATTTGGGCCTGGCGCATTCTCCAAGGTGTTATGTTGCTCAACGGCATCGCCCTGATGTTCGCGATCTTGGGACGTTATGGCGATGTCGGCCACTTCGTGTCGCGGTTACAGCAAGTGTCTCATGTCTTCACTACCGTATTAGTTTTCTATCTGATTTTGGTGCGGCGACAATACCAGTATGTGTTGGGAGCACTGGCTTTTTCCGTTATGCTCGTCGCCCTTTTAATAATGCAGAACCAGTACACAGCAACCCCGCTCGTCAACATCGACAGTTCACTTGCCAGATTCCTAGCCGCTGGGACCTTGCTTCACTTGGTGCTGCTGAGCGCTGCCGTCGCGCAGCGCGCGCGGCTTGCGGAGCTCAGCTTAAGCGAGGAGAAGGATCGCATTATCGCGATCTCGCAGTTAGCCGAGCGCGAATTGACAATCAGGGTGAACCAGAGAATCATTGAGCTTGCGGAAAAGAATGCCGCTCTCAAACTAGAAGTGGATCGACGCCATCTGCTCGAGATCAAACTCAGACAGTCTCTGGACGCCGTCAATGAAGCTCTGGCTCAGCAGCGGGATTTTGTGGCTCTGATATCGCACGAGTTTCGCGGTCCTTTGGCTGTGATCGCCGCCACCGCAGACAATCTTTCGTCTTATGCGGCTGAAAGCATCGACACTCTCAAGTTGCGCGCGGCCAAGATACGCCAGACCGTCAGGCGGATGGCGTTGCTGCTCGAGAACGTCCTTGCCGATGACCGCGTCCATGCTGGGCAGAAACTGTCACACGCGATCCAGATGTTCGATTTGAATGAGGTTCTGCAAGCCATTCAGGCCGGTTTGGATGACGTTAGCGCTGCGCGCGTTAAGCTCCTGCCGGGCGATGAAGTGATGGTGAAGGGGGATCGCGGGCTCCTGGAGATTGTGTTGCAAAACCTGCTTCAGAACGCATTGCAATACTCGCCAGTGACAAGCTCTGTAACGGTTCGGCTTTGGGCTGATAATGGTGTGGCGCTTGTCAGTATTGTGGACCAGGGCAGGGGCGTGGCACCCGACGACCGTGAATTCATATTTATGAAGTACTTCCGTGCAGCGGGGCAACGGGTGAGGGGCTCTGGTTTAGGGCTCTATATTTCAAGGCAGATTGCCCGCCAGCACGGCGGTGATGTCATATTGGCTGCCACCGACGCCGGCGGATCGACTTTCTGCCTGACTTTGCCTATCGACGATAGCATCAAGGTGGCGAGGCGGAACGATTAGAAAGCTCGCCCTCCCAATTTCAATATCGATCAGGAGGCCAGTTTGTCGCCACTTGAAAGTCAGGGAGTGACGACCATGGGGATGCGAGTCGCGCCTATGTAGAATCTGGTACGGGCCTGGGGACGGGGAACGGCGCAGCCTATATCGAGGGAGGAGAGATTAGGGGCGGTGACGGTGGCCTTTTCTGTGCCGGCTCGTACACGGTGACGGGCGTGGGAGATATGTCCCGGTTCTCAGTGGCCTCTCGCGTGCAGCAGAGCAGGTACACGACAAGGAGCTACGCGCAGAGCTATAGGAAATCGCTTGCGAAGTTGAGACCTTCCTTTTCTTCACAGCGTTTCTCAAGTCTCCATTTCTGTGGCTAGCCGTGTTGCTTTTGATTGTGATCCTTCTGCTCATCGTTTGTTTTGATTTTGCTAAGGACGGTGTGAGAGCGTTGGCCAGACGTATTGGAGAGCGGTTTCAAATTCTTGCGGAGAGTACCTGGTCGTAACCAGCCCTCCCTCTACAACAAATCCCCGTCTCCGGTTCGCCGGAGGCGGGGCCTTTTTCATTTTATGATCTGACGCGGTTGAGCAGATCAACAATCACAGCAAGCGTCATAATTATCGCGAGCCAAGGAATGACTGCAATCACCAGCGGCATGCGGGCGACAGACGTTAAAGAAATAATCGTCATGAGCCGAACTCAGGCGGCGCCTTTTAAGTGAATTATGGCTTCTCGGCTTTTAGAGGGAAAAAAGTCCTGACCAATGAAGCAGATGGCGGCAGGGGTGTACGCCAATTTCTTCATTGGTTACCTGGGCAGGTATGCAATATTCGCGTACCTGTTGTAATCGCATTTCCCTGAATCGCAATCTTACAAACGCACACGCGTGAAGCTCCTAGCACCTTAACGTTCAGGATGAGCTATTATGAAAGTAAAATGTGGTGTGTACCTCCTCTCGCGGTATGTTTCGCTGTGGTAGGCCTACTTTCGCGCGCAATTCATCCATTTTATCGAGTGCCTGATTGCCAGCCGACCGAATGCTATGCCGTGTAGCCTCGTGCGAGGCAGCAAATTTGACGGCTCTGAGTCCGCACACAGGACATTGAACTTCGGGCTCTACGCCGGATGACTGGACTTCTTCGACCGGCACCTGACATTTGAAACATGACAACACAAGCCTGTTTAAGGCACTTCCCATCATCTCCTCCTGGTTCGCAGGTGCCGCCGTTTCTGCGTGCTAGCGCCAGGGTTCAATGAGCCATCCGTACGCCGTGAGCATCAGCAGCGCCGACGTGGCCAAGATAATTCCCCAAATGGCGAGATCACCAAAATGGTTCATCTTTCACATCCGCTACGATTTATCCTGCGGTCTGTTTAATGCTCGCTAACAAAAGGCACGGGGCGTACCCCATGCCTCGATCTAACGGACGTGTTTGACGTCTCAGTAGTCCATACCTCCAGCCGGTATCGGCGGAGCATTTTCCTTCTTAGGAATCTCGGCAACCATTGCCTCGGTTGTAATCAGGAGGCCGGCGACGGAGGCTGCGTCTTGGATAGCTGTACGTACCACTTTGGTAGGATCGATGATCCCCGACTTGACCAAATCGCAGTACTCTCCGCTCTGGGCGTCGTATCCTAAAGCGTAGTCATCCGCTTCGAGGATCTTACCGATAACCACCGAGCCATCGACGCCTGCATTTTCGACGATTTGCCGAGCTGGCGCAGCGATTGCTCTACGAACAATCTCAATACCGGTCTTTTGATCATCGTTCGCAGGTTTGAGCCCATCGAGCGCCTTGGCTGCGCGCAATAGCGCCACCCCTCCGCCAGGTAAGATACCTTCCTCGACGGCGGCTCGCGTGGCGTTGAGTGCATCGTCCACTCGATCTTTCTTCTCCTTGACTTCGACTTCAGTCGCACCGCCGACACGGATGACAGCGACGCCACCGGCAAGTTTTGCAAGGCGCTCCTGAAGTTTCTCGCGATCATAATCAGATGTCGTTTCCTCGATCTGAGCCTTGATCTGAGCAACTCGCGCGTCGATATCTTTGCGCGACCCCGCTCCATCCACGATCGTGGTATTCTCCTTTTCGATTCTGACCTTCTTGGCACGTCCGAGCATATTGATCGTAACGCTCTCGAGCTTGATGCCGAGATCTTCGCTGATTGCAGTGCCTCCGGTCAGAATAGCAATATCTTCCAACATTGCCTTCCGACGATCGCCGAAGCCGGGAGCTTTCACTGCCGCGATCTTAAGACCGCCGCGAAGCTTGTTCACGACGAGGGTCGCCAAAGCCTCGCCCTCGACGTCTTCAGCCACGATCAAAAGTGGCTTGCCGGTCTGAACGACTGCTTCCAATAGCGGAAGCATAGCTTGCAGGCCCGAAAGCTTCTTCTCATGGATAAGGATGTATGGATCTTCGAGCTCCGCGACCATTTTCTCGGAATTGGTGACGAAGTAAGGCGAGAGGTAACCGCGATCGAACTGCATGCCCTCAACGACATCGAGTTCCGTCTCTGCTGTCTTGGCTTCCTCGACAGTGATGACGCCTTCATTACCTACCTTTTGCATTGCTTCCGCGATCATGCGGCCGATCGTCTGATCGCCGTTTGCGGAAATGGTGCCGACCTGCGCGATCTCGTCGGAATTAGTGACCTTCTTCGATCGCTCTCGGAGCGACTCGGCAATCTTCTCGACTGCCAAATCGATGCCACGCTTCAGGTCCATCGGATTGATGCCAGCAACGACTGCTTTGGCACCCTCTCGAACGATCGCTTGAGCAAGCACGGTCGCAGTTGTGGTGCCATCGCCAGCCGCGTCATTCTGCTTTGAGGCGACTTCTCGCACCATCTGAGCGCCCATATTCTCGAACTTGTCCGCAAGCTCGATTTCCTTGGCGACCGTTACGCCGTCTTTGGTAATTCGCGGGGCGCCAAACGATTTGTCGATTACGACGTTGCGGCCTTTCGGGCCGAGTGTGACTTTTACAGCATTTGCAAGTGTATCGACGCCCCGCAGCATGCGCTCGCGTGCGTCTTGCGAAAACTTAACGTCTTTCGCTGCCATGATTCCTCACTCCTTCTTAGACTTGAGGGTTCACGATCTTAAGCGGCCTTCTTGAGCGTCGTAGTGGTTTCGATGACGCCCATGATGTCGCTTTCTTTCATGATTAGGAGATCGACTCCTTCCATCTTGACCTCCGTGCCACTCCATTTGCCGAATAACACTCGGTCTCCGACTTTTAGGTCGAGGGGGATCAACTTCCCTGCCTCATCACGCGCGCCAGGACCTACCGCGACGACCTCGCCCTCTTGCGGCTTTTCCTTTGCGGTGTCGGGAATGATAATCCCGCCCTTGGTTTTCTCCTCCGCATCGATACGTTTCACAAGCACACGATCATGTAGTGGCCGAAACTTCATGAGTTCCTCCAGGTTCAATGTCGGTCACAATGTTAAGCAGATGTCGGTCGGTGGCTTATCGGCCAGAGCCTCAAAGCTCCCTCGCGTGCATCCGCGCGAAAATTTGGGTTGCCTCTTTTTTGACGTCAAGGGGCTGTCAGCACTTTTTTATGGTGAGTGCTAAAGCGCTGATAGTTCAAATAAAAAAGTACTTTCTTCTTGCGCGTGACGAAAGAAATTCCTTAGAATTTTGATCGAAGCTCAAGGAGGTGAAAGGAATGTCGGAGCGAGAGTTTATGAGGCAATTGAACGGCTACGGACTGACCACCGCGGGCATCCTATATCGACTGCCCGATCATCCTTCGATTCTGCAAGAATACGTATGGCAGGATTACGATGTGGCTCCGCTCTTTCCTGAGCTCAATCGATTCCTTCAGTTTTGGCGGGCGAAGCTGGAAGGTACGCTATTTCGAATAACTGTCAGTCATCAGAATCTAATTCGACCTGCAGAACTTAAGGCCGTTTCGGGAGAGTTTCGATTGCATTGATTTTGGTTGATCTCCGCCACCTAGTCCAACGGTGTTCTTAGTATAGCTGTGCCGAAGCTGCAGACGCGGGGCCTCAAGGCCGACGTATCGAAATCAAAAATGACGGACTGACATTACAAATGGCCCCGGTTGCTTCTTACCAGCAACCGGACCTCACTAATCGAACGCGTGCTGCTTCTGCGTGATGCGTTTGAAGTGGGCCTCAGCGTCCTCGAAGCGCTGATAGCGGCACGCATATGTAGTCGTTCCCACCTTCGCGGTGACTCTGTAGTGCGCCTCGGTCCATTGGGAGGTAAGCCCAAATCTCGACCAACCCGCATGAACAGCTTCGAGTTGTACATGCAACGGTCCGTGCCGGAGTGGCGCGTCTGCGAGCACTTCGGATCGCGCCGCATCTTCGGACGACGAACAGCCTGTGGACGTGTCTTCGCCAGTTGTTATTCTGCAATCGTTGCAATGAATATCAGGAATTGGGCGGTGCATGCTTCTCGGCTACCGTGATGCTGTTCTTTCAATGCGCAGGCGGTATCCCCGCGCCATTTCGTTCAAGATCGTGTGTCTCGATAGACTACACGCATGTCGAAGCTGTTCGGTAATGGTCCATTGGACGGTTGGCCACGACCAGCCATGATCTTGTCATAGGCGGCACGTTGGGCGTTAATCCATGCGCTCGCCAATTGTCGCTGCACTTCCGTTAGTTCATGGAGCCGGCCATCTAGGCCGGCTCTTTCTGCTTGCTCGAAGGCCGCTGCTGCTTCCAACGGGGAAACGCCAGCAGACAATAGCGAGCTGTTCGCGGCAAGAGTCGCCAGGGCGTTCTCCGCAGCGCTTGCTCCGCAGAGTGAAACGATAAGTTTTGCGTCGTTCATGATCGGCAGGCTGGGCTCAGCTCAATCGACATGCGGCGAGCTTCCCGCGCGGCTTTACGCCCGACATCTGGAAATCGATCGAGCTTTCGCAATGCAGCGAGAATGTCGTCGATCGGGACGGGCTTTCGGTGCGGATCACTTCGTCTGAGCGCCGGCTGATCTTCCAAAGCCTGGGCATCGGAGGCCCACGCAGCCAGGAGGGATTTCTTTTCCCCCGTGGTCAGATCGGGATCGTTGACCACGTCCATTGGGTGGTCGAACGCGAGAGCTGGAATCAAAATATCATCAATACGTTCGTAGTCGTTTGCGTTTTCCATGGCCTTATCCTCAAGATGACACATGGCCAGACCAACTGGTCCGAGCGCCGGAAATTTTGGTGCGACTTGTCCGATTTTCAAGCCCCTTTTTCACCGATTTTTTCGCTGATAGTCGGACTTCTCGGCCGAAGCCGAAAGGGGTACTTTTGGAAGAATGTGCGGCCGCTTCAGCCAAGCCTACACCTGGGAAGAAGTCTACGCTTTCAGCTCGGGCTTGACGGACGCGCGCCCCGTCGGCGCCGGCAACCAGCAGCCGCGCTACAACATCGCCCCCACGACTGACGTCCAGATCATCCGCCGCAGCGCCGATGGCGGCCGCGAGTTGATAACGGCGCGATGGGGCCTAGTGCCGGGCTGGTGGAAGAAGCCCCTTAAGGGCATGCCGGCGACGTTCAACGCGCGTGTCGAGACGGTCGAAACGGCCGCGATGTTTCGCGAGGCCTTCAAAAAGCGTCGCTGCATCATCCCGGCGTCGGGCTTCTTCGAATGGACGGGACCGAAGGCCGATCGGACGCCGCATTACTTCACGGCGCGCGACAGACAGATACTCGCGTTCGCCGGCCTATGGGACCGCTGGAAAGACGAGAGTGGGAGCGAAATCATCTCCTGCACGATCATCGTGCGCGAGGCCGACGAGTGGAGCGCTTTCAACAGGACCGATGACGACTGCGCGCAATCTGCAAGATCTAAAGGCATGGCTTATCACGCATAAGCAGGATGCAGCCTTCGGTTCGCCAGCTAGTGGTTCGGTCCTGCATTTCTCTGGTATCCTGTTTGCCGACGCCGCGAAAATCGAGCTGCGTCATGTGCCTTATCGTGGATCGTCGCCATTGCTGAATGATCTTGTCGCAGGGCAGGTGCCACTTGCGTCAACCTCCTTGGCGGATGTTGTTCAGCTTCATAAGAGCGGCAGACTCAGAATTTTAGCGACGACAGGAGAGCAACGATCCCTGTTCACGCCCGATGTGTCGACATATCGAGAACAGGGCTATGATATTGCTGCCGAAGCCTGGTTCGCAATGTACGCGCCTGCCGGAACGCCTCAAGAGATGATTAGCAAAGTCGAATCTATCGTCATCTAGGCGGTCAAAAGTCCGGAAGGACAGAAGTTTTTCCAGGGACTGGGCTTGACGCCGACTGGGAAAACCGCTGCTGAGCTGGCTAATATCCAAAAACGTGACGCTCAATTCTGGGCCGAACCGATAAAACAATCGGGCTTTAAGGGCGTTGACTGAGGAAGTCGTGGCACGCCGCGTACCATTGATTCCGCCTTGGTGCCGATGGTCAAGGCTATTGGTATCAATGCGGTTCATTTCGGCGTCATGGTGACGGCAACCTGCGAATTGGCTGATCTAGCATTGCTACGCCTGTTCCGCGGAGAACAGGGGCTGGGCCGTTAGAGTTGGCTCGGTGGTGGCCAATCCAGTCTCCCGCCGCAGCCTGGGCAGAACCGTGAGCTAGGCGCTATTGTCGTGTCGCACTTTCCGCAAGCGTATTCGGGCGTGCTTATCCTCGTTTCGTTGCTACCTGCAGGGACTAGCGTCGGACGCGATCTCCTAGGTTGAAGTAAAATTTGAAATCGCGAGGGCGCTGTCTCTTGGGGGGACGATGCCATGGTTGTCGCTATGGCCTGCATCATTTGACGGTGTCGAGACGCATTGACAGAAACGATGCAAAGTAGAAGTGCGACGACAAATGAAAGAAAATAGCCCGGAAGCCCAAATAATCCGAAGGAGACAACTATAAGGAGGACGCTGCCGGCGGCTGCGGTGATTTTCCCGTTCCAAAGGGCATAAACGGCTGGGAAAAAGGATAACGTCAGGCCTAAGGCGAGAAGCAGGATTTCTTTGTCGGACATATTGAGGCGCCCATATATTGCTCCCGGCAGGTGGCCGGCTACGCCTCCATACCCGATTTCCGTGCAGAAATGTAGAGTATACTCCGTAGATCAATACCCATCGAAGCCATCTTCTGGCCAAGATGGAAATTCGGGAAGTTTTTGCCAAGAATCTGCGCCAATACCGGAAAGCCGCTGGCCTTTCCCAGGAGGAGCTTGCCTACAAGGCAGATATCGACCGTACCTACGTGAGCTCGCTCGAACGCTGCGTGTATTCGGCCGGAATTGATGTCGTCGACCGGTTGGCCAAGATTCTAGGCGTAGAGGCGGCCGATTTGCTTCGCCGATCTAGTTCGTCTGTATTTGCCGGGAAGCGGAAAGAGGGTAAGCCATCGGTTCAGAGCAGTGGCCGCAAAGCTGGATCATCTAGGTTGGCAAAATAGCTGAGCTCAAATGTACAGGAATCTTATTGGCCAGGTACGCCATCTTGCTTCTGACTTTGCTCTAGTTTCTCATTAGCGTTGTCGTGGTTGAGGCGAATAGCTGTCCTTCTAGTGGTCGCTTCAAATCTCCGAATAATGACATCGACATAAAGTGGATCAATCTCGACACCGAGGCAAATCCGCTTGGTGGATTGTGCTGCCATCAGGGTCGAACCGGACCCCAGGAACGGGTCGAGGATCACGTCCCCAGCATCGGTGAAGTCGAGAAGCCCCTCGGCTAGCATCTGAACCGGCTTGACGGTGGGATGATGGATAAGCCCCTTGCGAGCATCAGATCCAACGGAGGAGGCTCCAGCGTAGGCCCAAACGTTTGAGCGCCAACGACCTTTCTTACCGAGGTTGATGTTATTCAGATGAGGAGCGTTGCCCTTACGATAAATAGGTAGAAATTCGTGTTGAGAACGAAAGAGGCTGCCGAGCCCCGCGTTCGTCTTGGTCCAAACCACCAGATTAAGGGCAGTCAAAGATTCAGCCACAGCCGCGGCGTGCACAATTGGATAGCCGCGCCAGTCGATGAAAGCAGCAACGACACCTCCATTTATCAAGTAGGGGGTGGTGGCTGCTAACCAGTTTCGGTTGAAGGCGAGAAATTGCTCGTCAGACATTTCGCCAGACGCCATTGTGAACTCGCGGTGCGGCGTCTTGGTGACGTTGCCTGCAATTCGGACATTGTACGGTGGGTCAGTGAAGATCATTCGCGCCGGACGCTGTACGTTCGCCAATAGCCTCCCGAGAACTGCTGGATCGGTGGCATCTCCGCATATCAAAAAATGATCGCCTAACTGATACATGTCGCCGACACGGGCAATGGGCCCGCCGTTGGGCGAAGGCTCTAGCGCCGTCTTTTCGAGCTCTCCTTCTGGCGAGAACATCAATTGATCGAGCTCTGGAGGTTCAAAGCCGGTAATTTCGATCGATGCTTCAGCCAGGCTCAGATCTTCTAGCTCGATCTTTAATTCAGGGAGGCTCCACTGACCTTTTTCTCCTAGCCGATTGACTGCCAGTCGGAGAGTTCGTTGTTCAATATCCGATAGGTGGTCAATGCGAACGCATGGAATTTCTCTGAGCCCAAGAAGCTTCGCTGCCTCGATACGAGTCAGGCCGTCAACGACAAGGTTTTCCTTCCCGACTAAGGCCGGTACACAGAAGCCTAACGAAGACATCGCGTTCGCGAGCTCGCGAATGTGAGATTGGTTGAGAATTCGCACGTTACGGGTTGGGATGGTCAATTTCTCTATCGCGATTTGAACCAGTTCCAATCCAGGTAGGATGTCGTTGCGCGAAGGCGTAATGGGCAGATCAGCTAGTGCGCTGGTTCTGGAACGGTGATTTCGATCCTCGGTCTTGAGGCTATTCGTCAGTGACGTTTTAAGGTCGAGCGGCTTTTGTTGCTTTCGCATCTCTTGTTCCAGTCGAAGTGTGATTAGAACGGAAAGCGTAATGGATTTGTTAGACGGCCTGATTTTTCAAGAAACTCTCTTTCATTTTGCCCGATTTTTATGAGTAAGCTCAGCGTATCTGGCGTTTTCAGGACATCCAGCGCTTGGGTTGTCGAATCGACCTGATCATCATGAGATCCTCCCGGGAAACCCATGAGCTCATTGATATAAGCATCGAGCCAAGATGCTGATTGAGGCAAGTACACGCGACCAGATTCAAAGATATGGGAACAAGCATGCAGCCGCATAATCTTATCTGCCCCAGGAGGTGGAAGGTATGCCAGAACACCAGAGACCTCGCTCGAGATGTCCTGGATAAGCGATGAACCTGAAGCGCGATCTTCTATTCGGATAGAATGCGGACTGAATTTATCTGCCTGTTGCTTGATCGCCTTTCGGAGTGACGGATAATCAAGTCGTTGCCGAAGCACATCGATGAGATAGTAGTCATCGCCATATTGATGCCAAGTGGTACAAACGGAATAGTCACTTAGCTCAGACGCTTTATTCGCTGTGTCCCAGCTCTGTAATATATTGAGTGGTCGGCCGCTTGGCAGATCAGAGTAGTACTTGAGCCATTCCTTTTTGACGATATGGCCAGATTCTGGGGCCGGATTCTGCTGATACTGACTTGTGTAATTGTAGAAGGATATTTCTTTTCGAATGCGCTCAATGGCGGCACGATCTTCCCGTTCGGGGTGAAGGAGTTCCCCCTTCTTACGCACAAATTTGTAGTCGCCGTAGATCCCTCGGTAGGGTATCTCAATATCTTCTTCCGCGATTGCGGGAAAGCATAGGTGCTTCCATTTGCCTGTTCTGAGAAGATGTCCGCAAAGGTCGTCTTGGTGAAG
The DNA here is from genome assembly GCF_031921685.1 of Methylocella sp. CPCC 101449. Classification (NCBI taxonomy): domain Bacteria; kingdom Pseudomonadati; phylum Pseudomonadota; class Alphaproteobacteria; order Hyphomicrobiales; family Beijerinckiaceae; genus Methylocella; species Methylocella sp. CPCC 101449. Next base: position 2,276,115 of record NZ_JAPDHU010000001.1, read on the forward strand.
GCGCTGCATAACGATAATAATGACGCCATCTTTCTTACTGTTTAGTCGGGAAACAACAGTGTTTTCATACCATTCGATGCGCGATTTTCGAACGGCTGGTGATAGAGCCTCGTCGGCCTTCATAATGTCGTCGATGATGAAGATGTTGCAACCTCGGCCGGTCAACGTGCCGTCAGGGGACGTCGACATTCGAAAGCCGCCCGCAGTAGTATAGAAATCATTCAGAGCCTTGCGGTGAGGCGATATTCTGGTCGTAGTGATGGCCTTGTAGAAGGGATGCTCCATTAAAGTGCGCGTTTCTCGCGCCAGGGTTTGCGCTAGATCCATGCTGTAGCTAGCCAAGATGAACTTAAGGGCTGGATTGTTAGCAAGCGCCCAGGCAACAAATGATACCGACACCGCGTGCGATTTGATGCCCCGTGGTGGTGCATTGATAATTAAACGCTTGATATTGCCGGTGAGACACTCCTTAAGAGTGCTCATAATTAGATCGTGATAGTCCGAGTACAGGTACTGCGTTGCATGCAGAGCATGAAAGCTTCTCTGCATAAAAGCCGTCGGATCACGTTTCAGCGCGGCCTTATATTCTTGAAATGTCAGGAGGCGTTGGCTGCTTCGGTTGGTCATCGTCCTTGCTCCCCCTTCACGGCTTGAGTTTGTGAAGAAGGAGCATCGGTTGGATCTTGTTTGTTACGCTGAAGCGTTCCTCGGATTCTGTTGATGACCTGCTCTATGACTAAATCGTCATCTGGTTCTGACAGGGCAGCGATTCGACTCTGTAGAGAATGGTCTTCGTGCGCAGCGACCATACTGCTGGCAAGCTTGAGTGAATGTATATCGCCCTTTGCCGCTTTATCGACCAGTTGTCTCGCGGCGATCTCCCCCTTGGTCATTCGCCGTTTTTGCCCGTTCTCGATTACGGAAACGGTTTTGCTCAGTTGGGCAACAATTCTCTGGGAAAAGTTTCGTGTTCCTTTCGGTCGACCTCGGGGATTGCCGGATCGGCCAGGCTGAAATCGCCCGGTTTTAAGTGAGCGTGAGCCGGTCTCGGAGTCGTCGTCGGACATGTCTGCCTCATAGAATCATCGGTTAGGAGCGATGGAGGCAGTGGAGCAGAGCGCGTTGCTATCTTAATAGCCGACATGATTTCGAATTAATCGGGTCGCGATTCTGTACCCCTATTTTACGCGAGGGAGTTCGGGGCAAATCTGCGACAGATCGATACGATTTGAAGAGGGTCGTCGGCCGGCTTTGCACCAGTTCGGTTGATGAACCGTCGCGTTTCCCCATAAACGGTCGAACTTTCTCCTAGAAATGGGCTTCTGAAGCCGTTGGTTTACTTCCTCAAAGACCGCCTTCTTCGAGGCAGGCCTGTCTGGGTGTTCCCTCATGAGGTCAGAGAGAAAAGTTTCGCATGTAGCTTCTATGGCTTGGTTCTGCTCAGGGGCGGATGCCGAATAGGCCTGTGGAGTTTCGGTGATGGGAATCTCGATCTTCGACGCAGCGCTATCGGTGGCGTCGGGTTGATGAGTTTGGCTGATTGAGCCATCTCCGGCGGCGTCAAAAGCCGCCTCAACCTCGGCACGGGCAATCTGCACGTCGTAGTATTTAATGGCTCCTGAGAGCTCGCAGACGTAGTCGGATTGACCAATTTGAGTGATGCGGAGGTCAATCCAATCGAGCTGGGGAATTTCCACACGCGTATCGTCTGGATACCGCTTCCCGAAGGCACGTAATGCCCCGCATCGGAAAGCTTCTTGAAGACGGGAGGCTGCGTCCGGCCAGCCGTCTGTTGATCTTTTTTCCGTCCAAAACCGATGTTCGCGCCACCGCCGAATTGCGGCGCTGGGATTCGGACTAATTATGTAGGCAATAACCAAGTCAACGGGCCAGAAAGCCTTCTCGAAATTTCTGAGATGCAGCGGTGAATCCCAAACAACAAATGGAGGCATCCTTTGTTGTTGCGCCTCTGCTTCTGCCTGCTCCCAAGAAATCCGACCGGCCTGGACCTCTTCGATCATGTCGATCTGCCAATGCGTCGTTTCAGAGATGTCGAGGGTCATGATGCCTACCTCGGAGTACGACTCGGAAGATGTTCCGATATCGGCGAACCATAAGAGATTCGCGAGCGAAAGAGGTTGCCCAAATAGCGGACCTTATGGTCGTGGTTGTGCTTGGTGCGCTTTGGAACCCTGCAAAAGCGCGTGCGCTCACCTGTTATCCACCTGATTTGTCCCTGATAGGAACCTGTTTGGCGGCGAGACCTATAGCGAACTAACTATCTGAAAGAGCCACCTATACGTGGCGGCGTACGGTGGAACAGGGGCTTTGAATCAGGAAAATTCACCTGTTAATTTGAAGAAACAGGGTTCTGAGGTGATCGAGCAGACCCCCGCTGTCCCGTCTGGGTCGTCAGCCAGGCATCTTCCGGCAGCCTGGGATCTCGATTTAAAGTCAAGCTTGAGTTTGTGGCGACGGTCCAGCGCGCTTCCTGTGTGGACTGGGCGGGGAACGTCGAAAATATCAACTCTTTACACTATATAAGGTTGATCGGTTTTCTGGCTAAGACGGCGCTGTTGGCGCCGGGCGGGTTTGCCGAACTGTTTCCGGAGTGGCTTGGTGCTGACGAACAAGGGCAAATATGGGCTGAAGGCCATGGTTCATCTGGCCGGTTTCGAGCCGGGCCAGCCGGCGCTCGTCTCCGACATCGCCACGCTGAACAACATCCCCAAAAAGTTCCTGGACGCCATTCTCGGCGAATTGCGCAATGCCGGCCTCGTCCAATCGAAGAAGGGCAAGGGCGGCGGCTATACGCTGGCCAAGCCCGCGTCGCAGATCCGTGTCGGGCAGATCGTGCGGGCGCTCGATGGGCCATTGGCGCCGATCCGCTGCGCCAGCCACAACTATTATCGTTCCTGCGACGATTGCGACGAGAAAAACTGCCCGGTGCGGTTGATGATGTACGAGGTGCGCAATGCCATCTCGCGCGTGCTCGACGAGCGGACCTTGGCGGAGATGCGCGCGCTCACCGACGATGAGCGCAGCGACCTCATGTATCATATTTAAGGCTGCGAGCCTTTTTCAGAAGAACACGAAGGCGCGGATCTCGATGCTTTCGCGCGGTCTCGCATCGGCCGGCGCCAGCGGGTTCTCAAAAGCCGTGTGCGGCGCGAACCGTGCCACGGTCGTGCGTGAATCATAGCACTTCAGAAAAATGACCTCGTCTGCCTGCATGTGCGGATAGAAATACCAGCGGTGCTGTGGCGAATAGGCGACCGAATAGGTTTCGCCGGTGCGGTCCTTGTAGATGAGATCGGTGCCGATCAGATCCTCGGGCGGGATGGTACGCGCATCGGCGACGGCGAGCGGCGAATCCTCCAGCGGTCCATGCGCCGGGCGCCAGACGTTGACCACCGCGAACGGGCGTTTTGCCAATTGATCGGCTTCATCGCCGAGCAATTCGCGCAGGCGTTTGGGGCCGGACGTTTCGGTGTGGTCGACATGCACACGCCCGACAGGGCCGCGGCCCACGCCGCCACGGCCGGAACCCAGCACTTCGCCAGGCTGGCGGCGTCGGGTCGTATGATCGAAAATATGGACCCGCGCTGCGCCCGTATATTGCCGCAGCAGATCGGCTGTTTCCGGGTAATATTGCGACTTCACCAGATCGTCGTTGAAGAGATCGGCGACGGTGGTGGGATGTTGAGCCAGCGCGAAACCTTCGCGGTCGATGGAAGCTTCAATCGCACGGCCGTCGTAAATGCCGACCGTCTCGGGATCGGAAACCACATTGGTGCGGGGCTTGCCCGGCGGCGGCTCGGACGCATAGTTGAAGCCGCGTTCACTCATGCGCTGTGTATAGTTCAACGAGGCATGGAGAAGCGGCTGCTGCGTAGCCTTGCTGTCGGCATGAATATTCATGAAAGCCTCCATTCATCGGTGGCCGATCTTGGTCAGCCACCGTCCTGCTCGTCGACGCCCAGCGAAAGCAGAATCTGCTTTCGCAACAGAGCGAAATTCGCATCGTCCCGCTTGCGTGGGCGGTCGAGATCGATGCGGAATTCCCGCGTGATCGACCCGGCTTCCATCAGCAAAATTCGGTCTGCCAGAAGCAGGGCTTCATCGACATCATGCGTGACGAATAGGATCGCGATACGGTGATGCCGCCACAGACGTAATATCTGTTGCTGCATCTTCAACCTTGTCAAGGCATCGAGAGCGGCGAAAGGTTCGTCGAGCAGCAGCAACCGCGGCGTGCGCACCAGAGCCCGGGCGAGCGCCACCCGTTGGGCCTCGCCGCCCGAGAGCGTGAGGGGCCAGGCATCGGAGCGTTCGCGCAGGCCCACCTCGGCCAGTGCCGCCAGAGCGCGCGTTCGCAAGGCGCGCGTCGGACCGGAGAGGCCAAGCGTCACGTTGCGCCAGACGGATTTCCACGGCAGGAGGCGCGGATCCTGAAAGCAGATGGCATGTTCCGGCGCGACATCGACATGGCCCGCCGCGCCGCTGTCAAGGCCGCCGACGATGCGCAGCAGGGTCGACTTGCCGCAACCGCTTTTGCCGACCAGAACGACGAACTCGCCGTCCTCGATGACGAGATTGATATCGCGCAGAATCTGTCGGCCATCGAAGGACCGTTCGACATTGTGCAGAATGATCGGGTCGCGCGTGGTGTCGAGCGGCATGTTCAGGCACCTTTGAATGCGCGTTGCCAACGCAGCGCGCGTTGTTCGATCAGTCGGACGAGGGCATCGGCCAGAACGCCGATCACCGCATAGATGGCAAGCGCGGTCATGATGACGGAAGTCTGTGCCAGTTCGTTGGCCTGGACGATCAGCCAGCCGAGACCCGAAGAAGAATTGATCTGCTCGGCGACGACGAGGCTGAGCCAGGATATGCCGATGGCATAGCGCAAGCCGACGAGAGCGGAGGGTAGAGCGGCGGGAAAGATGATGTCGCGCACGAGACGCCATTGCGACAGCTTATAGCTGCGCCCTAATTCGATCAGCCGTTCGTCGACGCTGCGAATGCCTTTGAAGACGTTGAGATAGATCGGAAAGAACGAGCCCAGCGCAACGAGCAGGATGCGTGGTGTTTCGCCGAGGCCGAACCAGAGAATGAACAGCGGCACGAGGCCCAGGAAAGGCAGCGTGCGGATCGCCTGAATGGTCGAATCCACCGCATCCTCGCCAATCTTCGACAGGCCCGCGAAAATGCCGGCTGCAAGGGCCGTCGAAGCACCGACGAAGAGGCCGAAAGCCGCACGCCAGAGCGAAATGCCGAGATGCGTGGTCAGTTGCCCGTTGCTGGCGAGCGTCCACAGTGAGACGCCGATGTCATAGGGCGAAGAGCTGAAACGGCGATTGATCACGCCATAGCTCGCCAGGATTTGCCAGGTGACGAGGATGACCAGCGGAACGATGGCGCGGCGCAGGGGGCGGCTGAGGGCGGTCATGGTGCGATAGAACCGTTGAATTGATCGGTGAAGGACAGGGAGGCATTCAGGCGTTTACCGATCAGGCCCTGTTCGAAGAACACGTCGGAAATCTTTTGATTGTTGCCGCGCAGGCGGTCGTCGATCGGCGCGAGCCGGCCGGGACGTTTGCGCTCGGCGATCAGGGCGACTTCGGGATCGATGCGCAGCAATTCCGCGACGGCTTTGGCGCGCTCTTCCGGTTTGGCGTGGCCCCAGGCGACGTGTTTCGCCAGGGCGGAGACGAAGGCGCCGATCGCCGGGGCCTTGTTGGCGATCGCCGTGTCGCTGGCGATGTAATAGAGCGGGTTTTCAGCGCCGACATCGGCGCCGCTGACAAGGCGCCGGCTGCCGGAGCGCTCGAAGGCGGTGAGCAGCGTGTCGATGGCGATGGCGGCATCGATGCCGCCGGTTTCGAGCACGGCCTGCACATTGGTGCCGGGCGGCAGAAAGATGTGCTGAACCTGATCAGGTTTGAGACCGGCTTTCTCAAGCGTCTTCAGCAAAACCCAATGGGAATTGGTGCTGCGCGTATAGGAAATCTTTTTGCCTTTCAGGTCGGTAAGGCTGGCAATGCCAGATTTCTTATCGACCAGAACGCCTTGGCCATCGCCCCAGGGTTCGGTGGCGGCAATGATCTTGAAGGGAATATCCGCCGACTGAGCGACCACCGGACCAACCTCGCCCAATTCGCCGACGTCGAGTTCCCCGGCGTTGAGGGCTGTAATGATCTGCGGCGAGCCGCCGTTGAAGGGGACGATCTCGAAAGAGAAGCCGCCGAATTTGTCATCGCCATTGGCTTTGAAGGTGGCGGCAAAACCGAAGGTGTTGCTAGTGCCGATCCGCAGCGGTTTGGACTGTGCCGTCTGGCCGCGCGCCGTCGTGACCGCGGTTGCGGCGGCGAGCGACGCGAGCATCACCCTGCGGGACACGTTCATTTCGAGAAACCTCCAATCGCGCTTTGCAATGGGGCAAGCATTACAGGTTTGACTTCAAAGTCAAGTTAGTCTACCAAAATTATATACTAATTAGGAGGCTTTCGTGTCTTTAGGCATTACCCGTCGTTCCCTGACCGCCGCGATGGCCTTGGGGCCGCTTATGTCTTCCGTGCGAGCGCAAGCGCAGCGGCCGGTTAAAGTCGGCACCAACAATATTTACGGAGTGGCGGCGACATTCCATGCCAATGGCGACGACAAGCCGGCGGATGGCGCCATCGAGATCATCCGCTTCAACAGTGTGCCGGCGATGCTTCAAGCCCTCGATGCGGGCGAGCTGGATGTGGCCGAAGTCGGCGAGGTCGGTCCAGTCGTCGCGCAGGCCGCCGGCATTCCAATCAAGATCGTCGCGGCCACTCAGCCCTGGCCGGAAGGCGAAGCTATTATCGTCTATAAAACCTCGTCGATCCGCACCGTGAAGGACTTGGTCGGCAAGAAAGTGTCCTATCCGCGTGCCACCAATGCACAATGGCTGCTGACGAAAGCGCTGCGTGCGGAAGGGCTGAAGATCAGCGACGTGATTTCGGTCACCCTACCGGCCGGCACCAATATTCTGGCGGTGTTGGAGACCGGCGGGGTCGACGCTTCAGTTTTCATCGATGCGTCGCTGTCGCAATATGAGGCTGAGGGCGCGCGTCGCATTCTCAACGCGGGCGAAGCCGGATGCGATAATTCGCTGTTCTATATCGCAACGGAAAAGGCTGTGACGCAGCAAAAGGCCGGCGTCGGCCTGTTCGTGCGGCAGTTGCATCGCCATCTCGCCTGGGCGCGCAACAATCAGGAGACGCGGGCGCGTGCCGTGGCCGAGCTGCTGCGTATTCCCTACGAGGTTGCGCTGGTGTCCGAACGCAAGCGGCCGGCGGGCCTGCGCCCGATCGATCGGTCATTGATCGCCAACGGCCAAGACATTGCCGATACCTTCCTGGCTCAAGCCGTCATTCCCAAACCGATCAAGGTCGATCCGACCTTCACCGAAGAGTTCAACGCCTTCATCGGCGCGTAGGGAGTTTTGACATGGTCAGTCATCTGAAAGTTGTCGCAAGTGCCCCGGCCAAGCCGTCCGTTCATATTATCAGCTCCGATGCCGAGGCAATCGATGTGGTGGAGCGGCTGGCGGCGAGTTTTCGCACGAACGCCATAGCCCGCGATCAGAAACGCATCTTACCGCGCGAAGAGATCGAGGCGCTGACACAAGCCGGTGTCTTCGGGATCGCCGTGCCGAAGGAACATGGCGGGGCGGATGTCTCAGCCGCGACGGTCGCCAAGGTCTTTCGGATTTTGTCGGCTGCCGATCCGAGCATCGGCCAGATTCCGCAAAATCATTTCTGCTGGGTTCCGACGGTCGCGAAAGGAACGGCTGAGCAAGCGGCCTTCTTCTTCAAGCGCTTCCTGGCCGGCGATCGCATCGGCAATGCGCATTCAGAGGATACGAAACGCCGCCCCAATGACTATGTCCATGATCTACGTAAGGTAGAGGGTGGCTGGCGCATCACCGGTCGCAAATATTATTCGACCGGTGCGCTCTTTGCTCAGTGGATTCCGTTCACCGCGCATTTCGACAAGGATGGCCGGCACGAAGCTTTTATCTATTTTGTCGATGCGGCCGGTTCAGGAATCGAATTGATCGACGATTGGGACGGCATGGGCCAGCGATTGACGGCCAGTGGAACGACCATTTTCACCGATGTCTTCGTGCCCGATCATCATGTTTTTCCGATGTTGCCTCCGGGCGCCGATGGCCGTTCTTATTCGCTGAATGCCGGGCTCATTCATGCCGCCATCGATCTTGGGATCGCCGACGAAGTGCTTGCCGATGCGGCGCATTATATCCGTGAAAACAATCGTCCTTGGACGGGCAATCCCAATGCGCATTGGGAGGAGCCCTTCGTGGTGCGCGAATTCGGCAAGTTCGGTGTCAAAGTACGGACGGCAGCGCTCGTGTTGGAAGCCGCGGCCGGCAAGATCGATCATGCCCGGGCACATCCTTCCGAACAGGCCGTATGGGAAGCGCGGTTGGCGGTTGCCGATGCACGGCTGCTGTGTTCGGAAGCCGCGACGCATATCGCCGATCAATTCTTCCTGCTCACGGGCGCGCGGGCGACGCTTGGCAAATATGGTCTCGATCGCCATTGGCGCAATGCGCGGACCCATTCCCTGCATGATCCGCTGCGCTGGAAGGAATTTCATCTCGGCAATTACTATCTGAACGGCCAATTGCCGCCGCCGGGTTCCTATCTCTAGCCGCCTCAACATGGATGAATCTGGAAAAAGCCATGCCTGACCGTCTTTCTGTCGACACGCCGTCGCCCATTCAATTCGGTGTTTGGGCGCCTTATCGCGGCAAATGGGTGATCGACCCCCATAAGGAACGCCTCGTCGCCAGTTACGATCTGACGCGCGATATGACCGTGAGCGCCGAAAAAGCGGGTTTCGATACCATTCTCTACGCGCAGCACACGATCAATCCGCTCGATCAGACGGAGGAAATCCAGGAAGCCTGGACGGTGGCCGCGGCGGCCGCCGCCATCACCGAGCGGATCGAGATCATCGCCGCGATCAAGCCGCGTCTCTTTCATCCCGTCGTGCTCGCCAAGATGGCGCTCGGTATCGAGGATATCAGCCACGGTCGTTTTGCCATCAATGTGGTCAATGCCTGGTTCATTCCTGAGCTCGAGCGCTCCGGCATCGGGTTTCCGGAACATGATGCGCGCTACGCCTACGGCGCCGAATGGCTCGATGTGGTCAAGCGCTTGATGGAAGGCGAGACGGTCACGCACGAAGGCGAGCACTTCAAGCTCGACGCTTACGCGCTTCGCCCGACGTCGCGCTATCGCAAACGGCCCGTCATCTATTCCGGTGGCGAATCCGAGCCGGGGCGTCAGCTCGCGCGCGACTATTCCGACGTCTGGCTGATCAATGGACGGCCGATCGATGATGTGGTGGGCGACGTGGCCGACATGCGTGCCAAGGTACGGCCCGGCACGCCTCTTAAATTTGGCATCACCGGCTTTTCGATTACGCGCGAGACTGAGGCCGAGGCGCAGGCGGCTCTGGCGGAACTCTTCCGGATACAGGATTCCTTCTACGATACGCGCCAACAGGACATGCGCAAAAATGTCGATCCGAAAGCGCAGACCTTGAGCTATGGCCTCAAATACAACGCGCGCATGATCGGCGCGAATGGCGGTACGCTGCCAGGGTTTGTCGGCAGCTATGACCAGGTTGCCGAACGGATCGCGGCATTCTGGCATATTGGTATTTCCACCTATCTTCTGTCCTTCTTCCCGCTGATCGAGGAGCAGGAAAATTTTGCCAGGCATGTGATTCCGCGCGTAAAAGCCTTGATCGGTGAAACCGGCGTGCCCTTGGCCGCAAGAACGCCAGCCAGAAGATTTGCTTGAGGAGGAAACATGGCCGCTGATTTCGTCGTCGACTTTCACAATCATCATATTCCCCAGCGCTTTGAATCGACGGCGGCGCGCACCTTCCCGCCGAGCCAGCAGGCGCGGTGGTTGGACCTGAACCGGAAACTGGCGGACGAAGATCTGCTTTTGCAGGATATCCGCAACGGCGATCTCGATGCGCGGGTGGTCAATACGCCGGCTGCGCTCTTGGCCGATGCCGATGGCCATCTGGCGCATGGCACGATCGTTGAAATCAACGACGAACTGGCGGAGCTGGCGGGCCGCCATTCAGGGCGGATCCGGGCACTTGCCACGATCGATGCCTATGATGGTGATCGGGCGGCGCGCGAGGTTGAGCGCGCGATCAAGCATTTGAAGCTCACGGGCCTGTTTGTTGACAGTGCCCGGGGAGACTTGCTGATCGATGCGCCGCAGGCCCGGCCGACCTTGCAGGTGGCGGCGGAGCTTGGTGTTCCGGTTTTTGTGCATCCGGTCAATCCGCAACCGTTCACCGATCAAATGTCACGCTATGGCCGTCTGGGCGTGCTGTTCGCGCGGGGCACGGTGAATTCAGCGGCCTTGATCGCGCTTTTGGAAGGTGGCGTCTTCACGCAATTGCCCGGGCTCAAAGTGGTCGTCACGGCATTGGCCTTCGGCGGTCTGGCGATGGCGAGCGGCTTCGCGCATCACAGCATTTTGTCCGAAGGGACGATCGCGGCGATGCGCAAGCATGTCTGGATCGACACGATGGGCTTCGATCCCGCGCAGATCCGTGCCTCGATCGATATTCTCGGTGCTGACCGCGTGCTCGCGGGGAGCGATTGGCCGATCGTCAACGAAGGGCCGATCCGTGAGAGGTTGTTCGCCGCGTTGCAGACAGCCGACGTCGCCGAGGCGGACAGGGCGCTGATTACCGGAGGCAATGCGCTGGCGCTCGTTGGACACTAGAGCAAATCACGTTTCGATAGAAACGTGATTTTGCTTGTATTCTATTATTTTGGCGCGTCTTCATGGCGTTCGGCTAAGCCGAACAGTGAAACGCTATGGCCGGGACAACTGCCGTTGATAAGCCGCTGCGGTTGCAGCGGCTTTTTTGTTTGTATTGACAGGTCTTCAGGTCACTCACATAATTTCCTATTATTGAAATTAAATTTCCTATTAGGAAATTGTCCTGCGATGACGAAGGGGCGTTGCCGTTGGATATCGTGAGGAGGAGAGGGCGATGAATGTTCAAGCAGCGCAGATGGAAGCGCCTGTCGCAGCGCATGAAACACGTTATCTGAAGAACTGCTGGTATGCGGCCTGGTGGTCGAGCGACTTGCCGGCCGGAGAAATCAAGGCGCGCACCATTCTCAATCAGCCGCTCGCCTTCTTTCGCAGTGCCGATGGTGTGGCGCATGCGATCGCCGATCGCTGTTCGCATCGGTTGGCGCCGCTCAGCATGGGCAAGCTGTTGGCGAACGGCCATTTGCGCTGCTGCTATCACGGCCTCGAGTTCGACAAGGATGGCCATTGCGTTGTCAATCCGCATACGCCCGGTGTCATGCCCAATGCGCGGCTCGACATTCCCTCCTATCCGTTGGTTGAGAAGCACGGCATGGTGTGGGTGTGGCTCGGCGAGGCCAAGCCCGATGTGACGCTTGTGCCTGATTATAAGTGTTTCGATGGCGCCGACGAGCGTCACATGAGCAAGCGCGACTATCTGCGTCTTGAAGCGGAAACATCGCTCGTCGTCGATAATCTCCTAGATCTCAGCCATATCGCTTTTCTGCATGATGGCGTTCTCGGCGATTCCGCCAAGGCCGATGCGGATATCAAGGTGGAAAATACCGGCGATGCGATCACCGTAAGCCGTTTCAATACGGATGCGACGATTCCCGGCATTTTCGCCGAATTCTGGCCCGATCCGCCGAAGCTGGTCGATAAAGGAACTGCTATTCGCTGGACCGCGCCATCCAATCTGCTCAACGACACGGGGGTGTGGCGGCAGGGCACGGATCGTTCGACCGGTACGGGTTTCTACGGCGCCCATATTCTGACGCCCGAGACCGACGAGACCACGCATTATTTCTTTGCTGCCGTGCGCTGGAACGTCAGAACGCAGGGCGAGACCGACCTGCGTATTCAGAAGAACCTGAACGAGATGCGACGCTTCGCCTTTGAGAAGCAGGACGCGCCGGTGATCGAGGCGCAGCAGCGCCGCATGAAGGCGCCGAGCGCGCCAAAGCCGCTCTTCCTGTCGATCGATGTCGGTCCCGTGCAATATCGTCGCATCCTGGAGCGCATGCTGCGCGCCGAGGAAGAGCCCGGTCAGGGATAGCGCCCGCCCATCTGCTGCATCACTTCATTGGCGAAGGCTTTGAGAGCCTGCGCCACCGGGCCGTCCCAGGCGATGGAACAGGTTTCCGTCGGCCCGAAGCTGGTGATCGTGAAGGCGAGCTTGCCGTTGCGATCGAAGATCGGCGCCGACACGGAGTTCAAGCCGGCGTAGCGCTCTGGGGTCGCGCGGGATAGGAAGCGGCGACGGACTTCGGCGATGCGTTGCTCATATTGCTTGCGCAATTGATTGAGAATGGCAGCATCGGTCGCCCGCTGCTTCAGTTCTGCGTCGACAAGCGGGGCAACCTTCTCCTGATCGAGGAAGGCGGCGAAGACGCGGCCCGCGCATGTATTGGAGAGAGGATAGCGATGCTGCGCCAGGATGCGCACGGTGACCGGCCGATCGCTCTCATGCACTTTCAAAACCATCGGCCCCGTCGGGCTCCAGATCGATAGAAAGCTGGTCTCCTGCACCTGGCGGACGAGATCGGGCAGGAGTTCACCGGCGAGGATCTGGGCGCGTTCGAGCCAGGTGTCGGGATTGGTGAGCGTATAAAGATAGGGGCCGATCTTGTAGCGGCCCCGTCCGTCCGCCTCGATCAGACCGGTGCGGATCATGCTGACGCAATATTTGTGAGCGGAGCTTGCCGTCATGCCGCTGGCGGCGCTCAACTCCGCCAAAGTGGCGGCGCCCTTCAGGCTCACCAGCGTCTGAAACAGCTTCATCCCCAATTCGAAGGATTGAACGCCCTGCCGGGGCGGCGGCGCCTTGCGCGAGAGCGCCCGTTCCTTCGTCAATTTCTTTGCCTGTGCCATCGCGCTCCAGCGCCTTATCTCTCGGGAATGCCTAACACACTCTATGCTGCGCTGCAGTGTTTCATGGGTTGAACATGCCCGTTTTACACGCAAAACACTCCGCCGCTCAGGCTGGCGTGCGGGGATTTCCGCCTTGCCTCAATGGGCGCCTTGAGGAAGATGCGGACCTTTAGCGGTGCTGGGAGCGAGGGGTTCATGAGCAAGCTTTCGATTGTCATTGTCGGCGGCGGTGTCGGCGGATTGACCGCCGCTTTGGCGCTGCGCAAGCTCGGCCATGACGCCTTGGTTCTCGAACAGGCTTCGCAATTCACCCGCGTCGGCGCCGATATCAATCTGACGCCCAATGCGGTGCGCGCTCTCGATGGCCTGGGCATCGGCGATGCTATTCGCGCGACGGCGGCGCGGCCGACCTATCGCATCAGCCGCACATGGGACACGGGCGAGGAAACCTCGCGCCTGCCGATGGGTGACGAAGCCGAAAAGCTTTACGGTGCGCCGCAGCTCACCATCCATCGCGCCGATATCTTGAAAGCCTTGACCGATGCGCTGCCGGCGGACTGCATTCGCTTCGGTCAGCGCGTGCAGGCGATCGATACCTCCGCCAATGGGCCTTCGCTCACCATGGCGAATGGTGAGATCATCAAGGCCGATGTGATCATCGGTGCCGACGGCATTCACTCGGTCGTGCGTGCTGCTTTGTTTGGTCCGGACAAGCCGGAATTCACCGGGCTCATCGCCTTTCGGGCGGTGGTGCCGCAGTCGAGCCTGTCGGTGCCCAATCTCGATGCCTTTACCAAATGGTGGGGGCCGACGCCGGATCGGCAGATCGTCACCTTCCCGCTTAATCAGGGTCGCGAGACTTTCGTCTTCGCGACAAAGGAACAGGATTGGAAACATGAATCCTGGACGACGGACGGTGACCCTGAAGAACTGCGTGCCACTTATGCGGATTTCTATCCGGAGGCCCAGGCCTTGCTGGCGCCGGTTTCGGATGTGAAGAAATCGGCGCTGAACGTGCGCAATCCGATGAAGAGCTGGTCGTCAGGCGCGGTGGTTCTGTTGGGCGATGCCTGCCATCCGATGATGCCGTTCATGGCGCAGGGCGCCGGTATGGCCATCGAGGATGCGGTGGTTCTGGCACGCGCCTTGTCGGAGCTTCCGGTGGCGCAGGCTGTGGCGGCCTATGAAGCGGCGCGGCTCGATCGCACCGCGAAAGTACAGATCGGTTCGCGCGGCAATGAATGGCTGCGGACCGATGGCAATGTCGACTGGCTCTATGGCTATAACGCCTGGACCGCGCCGCTCGATGCCTAGGTTTTTGGGTGATTTTGATATCTGTTGGAGTGAGACGACATGCTCGATAAAGTCGATATGCCCAAGGATCGCCTCTATATCGGCGGTGAATGGCGCAAGGGGCAGGGCGCGGAAATCACCTCGGTCTTCCCGGCCGATCGCAGCCACAATGCTACGGTTTCGGGCGCTTCCGCCGCTGATGTCGAAGAAGCGATCGCGCGGGCGCAGGATGCCGCCGATGCGGCGAGCTGGAAGCGTTTGAAGCCGCACGAACGGGCGAGCTTCCTCTATAAAATCTCCGATGGCATCAGCCGCAATATCGATCGCATCTCCTACATCCAGACGCGCGATACGGGTAAGACTTTGGGCGAGACGCGGGCGCTTGCGGCCAGTGCCGCCGGCACGTTCCGTTATTTCGCCGCCGTCTGCGAAACCGAGGAAGAGAAGATCACGCCGGCGCGCGGCGATTACATCACTCTGTCGCGTTGGGAGCCGCTTGGCGTCGTCGCGGCGATCACGCCGTGGAATTCGCCGATCGCCAGCGATGCGCAGAAGCTCGCGCCGGCGCTGGCCGCTGGCAACGCGGTGATCTTGAAGCCGGCATCGTGGAGCCCGCTGGTGTCGCTGGAATTGGCGCGCATCATCGACGAAGCGGGTCTGCCGAAGGGCTTGCTGTCGGTGTTGCCGGGTTCGGGCAGTGTCGTTGGCGATCTGTTGGTCACTCATCCGGCGGTCGGCAAGGTCTCGTTCACCGGCGGCACGGCGGTTGGTCGTAGCCTGGCGCGCAAGGCGGCTGAGAAGCTGATGCCGGTTTCGCTCGAACTCGGCGGCAAGTCGCCGACCATCGTGTTCGAGGATGCGGATATCGATCAGACCATCGCCGGTATTCTGTTCGGCATTTTCTCGTCGTCCGGTCAATCCTGCATCGCCGGTTCGCGGCTCTATGTGCAGCGTTCGATCTATAAGCCGTTTCTGGAAAAGCTCATCGCGCGCACGAAAGCCTTGCGTGTCGGCCATCCCTTCGAGAGCAGCACCCAGGTGGCGCCGCTGATCCACGAGGATCATCGCAACAGCGTCGAGCGTTTCATCGCGCAGGCGCGCCGCGATAGGGGCACGATTCTGGCCGGCGGCCAGCGTCCGGCTGGCGGCGACTATAACGAGGGCGTCTATCTGGAGCCGACAATCATCGGCGATGTGGCGCCGGGTGCCGAGATCTGCCGTGAGGAGGTGTTCGGCCCGGTGCTGACCGTCTTCCCGTTCGATGATGAAGATACGCTGATCCGCGATGCCAATGACAATGAATATGGCCTCGCTTGCGGAATCTGGACGCGGGACGTGGTCAAGGCGCTGCGCATCGGCGCGGCGATCAAGGCCGGCACGGTGTGGATCAATACCTACAAGCAGTTCTCGATCTCGACGCCGTTCGGCGGCATGAAGGCGAGCGGCATGGGTCGCGAGAAGGGCCGCGATGGTCTGCGCGCCTATATGCAGCAGAAATCCTATTACATCGATACGAGCGGCGCCCTGCATCCCTGGGCAGGACTCTGACTGGATCGGCCGCCGGCCATTATGGCTTGGCGGTCGGCCTTTTGCTTGGCTTGGGCGACCAGTCTTTGGTGCCGAAGCGGACGTCCGGCTGATAGAGATAGGTACTCCAGACATCGGCGCCCAGGCGCTCGGTCAGCAGCGCGATGGCAGTGGTCGTTTGCCGTTGCAGGGGCGCGATGCCGCGCAGCAGCGGTTCTCTTTCCATCTGGACATTGAGAATTTCATTGCCGTCACCATCGCCCTCGCGGATAAAAAAGTGGTGGCCGCGTCGGCGCACAAGCATTTCCCAGCCTTGATCGACATCATACCAATGCTGGCCGTTGCCGGCGCCGTCGAGCCAGTCGAGCAGCGACGTCATTTCGCGCCAATGATCGTACCAGGGCAGGAAGGTTTCTCCCTCCCGCCAGCGCAATACCAACCGCATCCAGAAATATTGCCTGATTTGACCGAAAGGCCGTCGATGGTGCGCAGCCATCTCGACGAGGCGGCGATAGTAGAGTGCCAGTTCGTCGCCCCGGTTCTCGACTTCGGAAACCGAAAATGTGCCATCGGTCGCGGGTGATGCCAGGGGCACATAGTGCTTTGGATCGGCGATCTCAGCCCCATCGTTGGGATTGCCGATATAGAAGCGGTCGTTGAGCAGGAAGACGACATCGACGTGGGGCGCATCGGCGATCGCCGCATGGGCCAGCCAGTCGATGTCGTCGGGATCGAACATTACACAGGCCCGCCGCGATAGGCGCTGCCGGCATCAATATCGAGCGTGGCGCCGCTGACATAGCCGCAGGCGGGCGAAGCGAGAAAGACGGCGGCGCGGGCCATTTCGCCGGGCTCGGCGAGGCGGCCGAGCGGCGCATGATGCTGCATTTCCTCCCAGCGGCTTTCGTCGCCATATTTCGCCTTGGCGCGGGTCTTGGCCAAAGTGACGGCGCGATCGGTCTTGGTCGATGACGGATTGATGGCAAAAACGCGCACGCCGAAATCGACGGAATGGCCGCCGACGGCGCCGGTGAAGGCCATCAGCGCCGCATTGCCCGTGCCGCCGCAGACATAGTCGAAGCGCGGGCTGCGGCCACCGCTGCCGATGATGTTGACGATCGTGCCGGCATGCTTGTCCTTCATGCGGCGCAGATAGATCTGGGTGAGATGGATATAGCCCATCACTTTCAGCGCCCAGGCCTGATCCCAGGTTTGCATGGAGAGATCGAGCAGGCTGCCGCCGGGTATGGCGCCGGCATTGTTGACGAGAATGTTGATATCGGGGGCTTGCGCCGCCAACCTTTCGCGTTCGGCGGGATGCGAGAGATCGCCCGCGAAGGCCTCGACTTTCACTTGATAGGTGCTGGCGAGTTTTTGGCGGGCCGCTTCCACGGTGGCGGCGTCACGGCCGGTGATGACGATCGGGCAGCCCTCAGCGGCGAAAGCCTCGGCGCAGGCATAGCCGATGCCCTTGGTGCTGCCGGTGATGAGGACGCGTTCCCCTTTGTAGCCGAGTTCCATGGCGCTTCTCCGTTGCGCGGATTGCATTGTTCTTGCGTAGCCCTTTGCCGAAACCCGAACAAGGACGGCTCCTGCATGGTGCGCGTGCAGCGGCGGCATTGATCGGTGCATTGACCCGTGGCCGGCGGTCTCTAAAGTCGCGGAAAACGCCGTTGGCACCAGAGGATGGACCGAAACGCCATGCAGATTCCCGCGCCTGAAGATCATGCCGATATCCGCGAAGCGGTGCGCGATCTCTGCGCCGCCTTCGATGGGGCCTATTGGCGGCGGATCGACGAAGCGCGCGCCTATCCCGAGGCGTTCGCCGAGGCTTTAACCAAGGGCGGCTGGCTCGCGGCCTTGATCCCGCAGGACTATGGCGGATCGGGCCTGGGTTTGGTCGAAGCCTCCATCGTGATGGAGGAGATCAATCGCTCTGGCGGCAATTCCGGCGCCGTGCATGGGCAGATGTATAATATGTCGACGCTGTTGCGGGCCGGTTCGGAAGCGCAGAAGCGGGCCTATCTGCCGCGTATCGCCAGCGGCGAACTGCGTTTGCAGGCCATGGCGGTGACGGAACCAACGACCGGCTCGGACATGACGAAGTTGAAAACGACGGCCGTCAAGCGCGGTGATCGCTATGTGGTCAATGGCCAGAAAGTATGGACATCGCGCCTGCAACATTCCGATCTGATGATCCTGCTGGCCCGCACGATGCCGCTCGATCAGGTGAAGAAGAAGACCGATGGCTTGTCGGTTTTTATCGTCGATGTCGCGCAGGCGCTTAAAGGCGGCATGGCGATGACGCCGATCGCCAATATGGTCAATCATGAAACCAATCAGGTGTTTTTCGACAATCTCGAAATACCAGCCGAAAATCTGATCGGCGAGGAAGGGCAGGGTTTTCGTACGATCTTCGCCGGCTTCAATGCGGAGCGGGTGCTGATTGCGGCCGAATGTATCGGCGATGGCTATTGGTTCGTCGACAAGGCGCGGGCCTATGCGGGCGAGCGCATGGTGTTCGACCGACCGATCGGTATGAATCAAGGCGTGCAGTTTCCGATCGCGCGCAGTTATATGAATGTGCGCGCCGCCGATCTCATGCGTTATACGGCGGCCACCTTGCACGATGCCGGCAAGCCGAACGGGGCGGAAGCCAATATGGCGAAGCAGTTGGCGGCGGAAGCATCGTGGGAAGCGGCGAATGCCTGCTTGCAGACGCACGGCGGGTTTGGCTTTGCCGCCGAATATGATGTCGAGCGTAAGTTTCGCGAGACGCGGCTTTATCAGGTGGCGCCGGTTTCGACCAATCTGGTGCTTTCCTATCTCGCCGAACATGTCCTCGGTTTGCCGCGCTCTTATTAGTTCGTCGCGATAGCCTGCGGCGTTCCTTCGGCAGGCACGCCCTGGGGGACGAGCGGGCCTGGGCGGTTCCACCAGCCGCCACCCAAAGCCTGGAACAGAGCGATCGTATCGGTGACGCGCTGGCCCTCCGCCTGCACCTTGGCC